>NZ_CM172794.1:0-3502500 GCF_057653825.1 Rhizobium sp. WSM409
ATGAAGCAGAACGTATTGTTTGAGCGCGTCACCGCGCGCTTGAAGGCTCAGGTCGGTCAGGATGTCTACGCCAGCTGGTTCGCCCGGCTGAAGCTGCATTCGGTATCGAAGAGCGTCGTTCGCCTTTCGGTCCCCACGACCTTCCTGAAGTCGTGGATCAACAATCGTTATCTCGATCTCATCACCGGTCTGTTCCAGGCCGAAGATCCGGAAATTCTGAAAATCGAAGTCCTGGTGCGTACGGCGACGCGCCACGGCACGAAGGCGCTCGATGAGGCGGTCGCGCCGGAACCAGCCGCCCCTACGCAGATGCGCCGCCCGGCAAGCGCTCAGCCGGCCGGTCAGGCCGTCCAGCAGGCGGTTTCGGCCGTTGCCGCCGCAAGGCCCGCAAGCTTCGGCTCGCCGCTCTTCGGTTCGCCGCTCGATAGCCGCTTTACCTTCGACACCTTCGTCGAAGGCAGCTCGAACCGGGTAGCACTTGCGGCTGCAAAGACGATCGCGGAAGCCGGTCAGGGCGCCGTGCGCTTCAACCCGCTCTTCATCCATTCGACCGTCGGCCTCGGCAAGACCCACCTGCTGCAGGCTGTCGCCAATGCGGCAGTGCAGAACCCCAGGGCTCTGCGCGTCGTCTATCTGACGGCCGAATATTTCATGTGGCGTTTCGCCACCGCGATCCGCGACAATGATGCGCTGACGCTGAAGGATTCGCTGCGCAACATCGATCTCTTGATCATCGACGACATGCAGTTCCTGCAGGGCAAGATGATCCAGCATGAATTCTGCCATCTCCTCAACATGCTTCTCGACAGCGCAAAGCAGGTCGTCGTTGCCGCCGACCGTGCGCCCTGGGAGCTGGAGTCGCTCGACCCCCGCGTTCGCTCGCGCCTCCAGGGCGGCGTCGCGATCGAATTCGACGCGCCGGATTACGAGATGCGTCTCGAAATCCTCAAGCGTCGCCTTGCTGTCGCCCGGCTCGAAGATCCGTCGCTCGAAATTCCGGCCGAGTTGCTCCAGCATGTCGCTCGCAACGTCACGGCCAGCGGCCGCGAACTTGAAGGCGCTTTCAACCAGCTGGTCTTCCGCCGCTCCTTCGAGCCGAACCTGTCGATCGAACGCGTCGACGAACTGCTCGCCCATCTGGTCGGCTCCGGCGAACCCCGCCGTGTGCGCATCGAGGATATCCAGCGCATCGTTGCAAGACACTACAATGTCTCGCGCCAGGAACTGGTGTCGAACCGCCGCACCCGCGTCATCGTCAAGCCGCGCCAGATCGCCATGTATCTGTCGAAGACGCTGACGCCACGCTCCTTCCCGGAGATCGGCCGCCGTTTCGGCGGGCGTGATCACACGACCGTGCTGCACGCCGTGCGCAAGATCGAGGAACTAATTTCGGGAGACACCAAGCTTTCGCACGAAGTCGAGCTTCTGAAGCGCCTGATCAACGAATAGTCGATAGGTTTTTCCGAAAAATCCACGGCCGGAAGCGATTCCGGCCGTTTTGCTTTATAAGTTTTTTATTCTATACCTCCCGCGCATCACGTGCATGTCAAAGACTGAAGCGCCAAAACGGCGCGTGGGAGGAATGAATGAGTTTCGAAAAGATCGCCGTTCTCGGCCTGGGCAAGGTCGGACGGCTGGCGGCGACGCTGTTGCATGAAGGCGGCTTCGAGGTCATCGGCGTCGATGCGCAATTGCCGCTGAGCGACGTCCCCTTCAAGTGCCGCATCGGCGATATCTCCGATCCTCAAGTGATCGGCGAACTGCTCTCGAATGTCGAGGCGGTGCTGTCCTGCCTGCCCTATCATTTGAATATCGAGCTGGCGCGCGCCGCCCATCTTGCCGGCATTCATTATTTCGATCTGACCGAAGACGTTCCGACCACCAATTTCATCATCGAGCTGTCGAAGACAGCCCGCGGCCTGATGGCGCCGCAATGCGGCCTGGCGCCGGGTTTCGTCGGCATCATCGGTGCAAGCCTGGCCGACGGCTTCGATCGCTGCCGGTCGATCCGCATGCGCGTCGGCGCCCTGCCGCAGCATCCGACCGGACTGCTCGGCTACGCCTTCAACTGGTCGCCCGAGGGCGTCGTCAACGAATATCTGAACGACTGCGAGGTCATCGAGGGCGGTGTGCGCAAGCTTGTCTCGCCGATGGAATGGCACGAGACCGTCTATGTCGGCGGCGTCAAGCTCGAAGCCTTCACGACGTCCGGCGGCCTTGGCACCATGTGTGACACCATGCTCGGCAAGATCGACAATCTCGATTACAAGACCATGCGTTATCCCGGCCATATGGAGCTGATGAATTTCTTCTTCCACGAGCTGTTGATGCGCGACAAGCGCAAGCTCGCCGGCGAGATCCTGACCAATGCCAAGCCGCCGGTTGAAGACGATGTTGTCTATGTCCATGTCGCCGCCGAAGGCACCGAGAATGGCAGCCTGCGCCGCAAGGAATTCGTGCGCGCCTATTACCCGATCGAGATTGCCGGCGCGCGCCGCACGGCGATCGCCTGGACGACGTCAGCCTCCGTCGTCGCCGTCATCGAGATGGTCCGCGACGGCCTGCTGCCGACGACCGGCTTCCTGCACCAGGAGCATATTCCGCTGGAGATGTTTTTGAAGACGCCGACCGGCAGCCTCTTCAAGGCGGGTGCGACCAGCCACGGCTAAGAAGCAGCCTTCGGTGCGGCGGCAATATCAATGCCGCCGCACCGAAAACCAATCCGTCGTATGGGTGTCAGCAAGCGAGATCGGCGACGACGGAATCGAGGATCAGCATGCCGGATGGCGTGCAGCGCAGCCGTGAATTGCCGATCCGCTCGATGAATTTGTGTTCGAGCAGGAATTCCTCGCGTTTCGGGTCGAGATCGCGGCCGGAAAGTTGCTGCCAGCGGGCAAGATCGACGCCTTCCCTGAGCCGCAGCCCCATCAGCAGCAGCTCGTCGGACTGTTCCTCGAAGCCGAGCCGCTCCTCGTCGAGAATGCCGTGGCCGTCACGCTCGACCATGTCGAGCCAGGTTTCCGGCTTGCGCTCGGTCGCCGTCGCGAGCTTCTCGGGGCCACGCGTCAGCCGGCCATGGGCGCCCGGGCCGATGCCGGCATAATCACCATAACGCCAGTAGGTCAGGTTATGCCGGCTTTCAGCCCCCGGCCGGGCATGATTGGAAACCTCATAGGCCGGCATGCCCTCGCGCGCGGTGATCTCTTGCGTCGCCTCGTAGAGCACTGCCGATTGCTCGCCATCCGGCACGATCAGCTTGCCGGCCTTGTGCAGGCCGTAGAAGGGCGTGCCTTCCTCGATGGTCAGCTGATAAAGCGAAAGATGGTCGACCGCATAGGAGATCGCCTCCTTCAATTCCTTTTCCCATTCCTCGACGGTCTGGTCGGGCCGGGCATAGATCAGGTCGAAGGACATGCGCGGAAAGATATCGCGCGCCAGCCTTATCGCCTTCAGCGCGTCGGCGACATCATGCAGCCGGCCGAGGAATTTCAGATCCCGGTCGTTCAGCGCCTGCACGCCGAGCGAGACGCGATTGACGCCGGCTGCCCGGTAGCCGCGGAAGCGTTCGGCCTCGACGCTCGAAGGATTGGCCTCCATGGTGATCTCGATGCCATCTGGCACATGCCAGTGCCGCGCAATGCCGTCGAGAATGGCGGAAACCGCTTCCGGCTTCATCAGCGAGGGCGTGCCGCCGCCGAGGAAGATGCTCGTCACCGTCTTCGGCCCACTCATCGCCCGGACCGCCGCCATCTCCGTCAGGAAGGCTGATGTAAAGCGCTCCTGATCCACCGGCTGGTGGCGCACATGGCTGTTGAAGTCGCAATAGGGACACTTCGCCGCGCAGAAGGGCCAGTGCACATAGACGCCGAAGCCCGGCTCGCCGGTATCGGGCAGCAGAGCCGCGTCGCGCGAGGTGCTTGGCGTGTCGAAATTGTCCACGAACAGACCTTATGCCTCCAGGCAGGTTTCAACAAAGAGTTTGAAGGCGCGGGCACGGTGCGACAGCGCTTGCGGCTTGCCGACGTTCCAGCCGTGTTTTTCCTCGCCGCTCATTTCGCCGAAGGTGATGTCGTAGCCCTCGGGCTGGAAGACCGGATCGTAACCGAAGCCCTGGGTGCCGCGCGGCGGCCAGACGACACTGCCTTCCACCTCGCCGCGAAACAGCTCTGTATGCCCGTCCGGCCAGGCAAGGCAGAGCACGCTGATGAAACGCGCCGTGCGCTGTTCCGGCTTTGTCGCGCCCGCATCCTGCAGCGCCTTTTCCACCTTGGCCATCGCCATGTCGAAATCGCGCGTGCCGTCGGCCTTCTCCGCCCAATTGGCGGTGTAGACACCGGGATCGCCGCCGAGTGCATCGACCACCAGCCCGGAATCGTCCGACAGCGCCGGCATGCCTGAGGCATTGGCCGAGGCGACTGCCTTGATCGTCGCATTCTCCTCGAAGCTCGTGCCGGTCTCATCCGGCTCGACGAAATTCAGCTCGGCGGCCGATTTGGCGGTGAAGCCGAGCGGCCCGATCAATTCCTGGATCTCGCGGATCTTGCCGGCATTGTGGCTGGCAACGACGATGGTCTTCGTTTCAAGCTTGCGCATTCAGATGTCCTGTTCGATGCCCCAGATTTTAGCCTCCGCGCATTCCAGACTGTTACCGGCCGGATCGCGGAAATAGATCGAGCGGCCGCCCTTCGGCCAGCGCACTTCGGATTCGATCGCCACACCCGCCGCCGTCAGCCGCTCGGCCATGGCATCGATATTGCGGCCGGACACCCGGAAACAGGCGTGGCCCTGGCCGGTCGTGCCGTGCGGCGGTACCTGCAGTGCTTCAGGCGCTGGCGGTTTTACCGTTTCCTCGGGATTGAAGATCAGGAGAACGCCAGGCCCACAGCGGAAGAAGACATGCCGGTTGGCGGCGCGGGCGATCTTTTCAAGTCCGAGAACGTCTTCGTAGAACGTCTCGGCCTGGTCGAGATCCCGCGCATAGAGCGCCGTTTCCAACATGCCTTCCAGCATGGGGTTCATCCTTCGACGGCTTGCTTCTGCAGTGCCACGAGTTCGCCGATGCCGTTTCTGGCAAGCTGCATCAGCGAGGTGAATTCGCCCTCGCTGAACGGCGTGCCTTCGGCCGTGCCCTGGATCTCGACGATCCCGCCGGTGCCCGTCATGACGAAGTTCGCATCGGTCTCGGCCGAGGAGTCTTCGATGTAATCGAGATCGATCACCGGCTGGCTGGCGAAGATGCCGCAGGAGATGGCGGCGACATGATCCTTCAGGACCCGTTCGACCTTGATCATGTTGCGGCTTTCCATCCATTTCAGGCAGTCGTAAAGCGCGATCCAGCCGCCGGTGATCGAGGCGGTCCGCGTGCCGCCATCGGCCTGGATGACGTCGCAATCCAGCGTGATCTGCCGTTCGCCGAGCGCCTGCAGGTCGACGACGGCGCGCAGCGACCGGCCGATCAGCCGCTGGATTTCCTGGGTGCGGCCGCCCTGCTTGCCGGCGGCAGCCTCGCGCTTCATGCGTTCGCCGGTTGCCCGCGGCAGCATGCCGTATTCGGCCGTGACCCAGCCCTTGCCGGTATTGCGCAGCCATGGCGGCGTCTTTTCTTCGAGACTCGCCGTGCAGAGCACATGCGTGTCGCCGAACTTCACCAGGCAGGAGCCTTCCGCATGCTTGGAAAAATTGCGCTCGAACGAGACCTTGCGCATCTGGTCGATTTTTCTGCCTGAAGGCCGCATTCTTATCTCCTGGAGTTTATTTGACCGCTTCTACGATTGGCGGCGCTCATTTGCAAATTCCCTTTTGCCACGGGTCTTAGTTTGACTTACTTTTCGGGAAGTATCATCAGCACGGGTTCGAAAGCTTCATGGGCATCAGGTCGACGTCGGTTTCGGATGCCGTAGCTGCGCTGGACGAGCGCTCCAGGGAAATTTTTCGTCGCATCGTCGAAGGTTATCTGGAAAGCGGCGAGCCGCTCGGTTCGCGCAACCTGTCCCGTATCCTGCCGATGTCGCTGTCGCCGGCCTCGGTGCGCAATGTCATGAGCGATCTCGAAGAACTCGGCCTGATCTATTCGCCGCATGTCAGCGCCGGCCGGTTACCGACCCAGATCGGCCTGCGCTTCTTCGTCGACGCCTTCATGCAGGTCGGCGACCTCTCGGCCGAGGAACGCGCCAGCATCGACCGCCAGGTGCGGGCCGAAAGCGGCGGCAATCCCGTCGAATCGATGATGAACGAGGCAAGCCGCATGTTGTCGGGCATTTCGCGCGGCGCCGGCCTGGTCATCACCTCGAAAAGCGATCCGGTGCTGAAACATGTCGAGTTCATCCGGCTCGAACCGACAAAGGCGCTGGCCGTGCTCGTCGGCGATCACGATCAGGTGGAAAACCGCATCATCGAGCTGCCGGCGGGCGTCACCTCCTCACAGCTGACCGAGGCGGCGAATTTCCTCAATGCCCATATGTCCGGCCAGACCCTGCCGGAGCTTCGCAAACAATTAAGCCGGCTGAAGGACGACGTCCGTCACGAGCTCGATGCCCTGTCGCGCGATCTGGTCGAGCGCGGCATTGCCGTCTGGGCCGGCAGCCCGGACGAGGGAAAACCGACGCAGCTGATCATCCGCGGCCGCGCCAACCTGCTCGAAGGCCTCGCCGGCGCCGAGGACCTCGACCGGCTGCGCCTGCTGTTCGACGATCTCGAGAAGAAGGACAGCCTGATCGAGATCCTCAATCTCGCCGAAAGCGGTTCGGGCGTCCGCATCTTCATCGGATCGGAAAACAAGCTCTTCTCGCTGTCCGGCTCGTCGCTCATCGTCGCGCCCTATCGTGACGATGACGATCGCATCGTCGGCGCTGTCGGCGTCATCGGCCCGACGCGGCTCAATTATTCCCGCATCGTGCCGATGGTGGACTATACAGCCCAGCTCGTCTCCCGCCTTTCGCGCAACCAGCTTTGACGCCGCAACTGCCAAGCACGCGGAATTTTCGCTTCTTTGTCACGCAGACTTGATTTTTTTCGGTCAAACCTCGATATCGGGCGCATCTGAAGACACCAACCGGAGACCGTCATGACCGATGACACGACGAAAAACGGACCTGACGCAACTGCGGCGGATGCCGCAGCCGACGCTACCGCCTACGTCGAGAACGAAACTGCGCAGGAAGAGGCCGCCCAGCCGGACGCGCTTGAGCTTCTGAAAGCCGAAAACGGCGAACTGCGCGACCGCTATCTGCGCCTTGCTGCCGAGATGGACAATCTGCGCCGGCGCACCGAGCGCGAGGTGAAGGATGCCAAGTCCTATTCCGTCGCGGGCTTTGCACGCGACATGCTCGCCGTCTCGGACAATCTGCGCCGCGCGCTCGATGCCATCCCTCCGGAGACCAGGGCTGCGGCCGATGCCGGCCTGAGCACGCTGATCGAGGGTGTCGAGATGACCGAGCGCGCCATGCTGTCGGCTCTCGAGCGCCACGGCGTTCGCAAGCTGGAGCCGGTTGGCCAGAAGTTCGATCCGAATTTCCATCAGGCGATGTTCGAGGTACCGAACCCCGACGTGCCGAACAACACGGTCGTCCAGGTCGTGCAGGCAGGCTTCTCCATCGGCGAGCGCGTGCTGCGCCCGGCCATGGTCGGTGTCGCCAAGGGCGGCCCGAAGCCGGCGGAAGCCGAAACCAACTCCGTCTTCGACGAGAAAGACGCCTGAGAACACTTCCCTAGCGCGTCCCATGGGACGCGCGGCGCTCTGGCGGAGAAGGGGAACGAAAGAGTCAGATGCGGGCGAAGCGTTCGATCAGCAGATCGAAAAAGCCATCCGCATCGACATGGCGCATAACCTTGGCGTTGCGCTTGCGCTCGGTCACATGCCACCAGTCGACGACCGTCATGCCGACGGTGAGTTCGGACTGGACCTCGATCTCGACATTGCAGTCCCGGCCCTGGAAAAGCTCCGGCTTCAGCAGGTAGGCGACGACGGTCGGGTCGTGCAGCGGCCCGCCGTCGGAACCGTATTTCTCGATGTCGAAGCGTTCGAAGAATTCGAGCATCTCGACCATGGCCTTTGCCGGCGCCGTGCCGATCTCGGCCATGCGTTTCACCCGGTCCTTGCGGGTCAGCAATTGATGCGTCACATCTAGCGGCATCATCACGATCGGAACGCCTGAGCGGAAGACGATATCGGCGGCTTCGGGGTCGACATAGATGTTGAATTCGGCCGCCGGCGTGATGTTGCCGCCCTCGAAGAAGCCGCCGCCCATCATCACCAGTTCGCGGATGCGGGGGATGATGTCGGGCGCCTTCTGGAAGGCCATGCCGATATTGGTGAGCGGCCCGAGCGTGCACAGCGTCACCGTGCCTTCAGGCTCATGGCGCAACGTCTCGATGATGAAGTCGACGGCATGGCCAGGCTGCAGCGCCATCGTCGGCTCGTTCAGCTCCGGACCGTCGAGGCCGGTCTTGCCGTGCACATGTTCGGCCGTCACCAGCTTGCGGGCGATCGGTGCGTCGGCGCCGGCGAAAACCTTCGTCTCCGTCCGTTCGCAAAGCTCGCAGACGATGCGCGCATTGCGGCTGGTGAGCGAAAGCGGCACGTTGCCGGCGACCGTCGTGATCCCCAGCACCTCCAGCTCATCGGGACTGCCGAAGGCCAGCATGATGGCGGCCGCGTCGTCCTGGCCGGGATCCGTGTCGATGATGATCTTTCTTGCGCTTGCCATTCCGATCGTTCCATCCTCGCACTGCGTGATATCGGGCATGCACCGATTTCTTCACGTCCCGTCACAAATCAGCACAATCCGCGCGGGCATGTTTTGATGCGAGGCAGCAGGCGCTTTGTCAAGGAAAGAGCCTGACGTCAGCTTAAAATTGAGAAGGTGGCGCCGACACGTCGCGCCCCATGCCTTGCAGCGCCGGGCTCCTCTCCCCATATTAGCGGCATCCGGATGCTGCCGTTAAGGTCCGGGATGGTCGCTTGCATCAAGGACTTGAAAAGAGATGAGCCGTATTACCCCTTTCGCCAGCCCGCTGCTTCTGGGCTTCGATGCCATGGAAAAGACGTTGGAGCGCATTTCCAAGGCGAGCGACGGATATCCGCCTTATAATATCGAACGCATCGGCGCCGACAGCGGCGCGCCGGAACGCCTGCGCATCACCCTTGCCGTGGCCGGTTTCAGCGAGGAGGAGCTCGATGTCTCCATTGAGGAGAACCAGCTTCTGATCCGCGGCCGCCAGGTCGAACAGGGCGAGCGGGATTATCTTTATCGCGGTATCGCCGCCCGTCAGTTCCAGCGTACTTTCGTTCTTGCCGACGGCATGCAGGTGCTGGGTGCGGCCCTGAAGAACGGTCTGCTCTCCGTCGATCTAATTCGTCCGGAACCCGCGCGCATGGTCAAGAAAATTAACATTTCGGTCTCACAGTAGCACAACGGTTTGTCGAACCGTTGGTCCCTTCTCCCGGAGGAACAGGAATGTTGATGAAAGAAGCCACGTCTCACTTGACCAAATCCGAGCTTGCCCACATCGGCAACGGCGAGGTCGCCTATATCAGAAAAATGCGCACCGATGAGGTCGCCAAGTGCTTTCCCGAGGCGCCGGATATCGATCCGACCGTCGATCTCTGGGCACTCTTCGGCGCCGACGGTACGCCGATCCTTTTGACGGACAACCGTTCGAGCACCTTCTTCAAGGCTGCCGAGGACGAATTGAAGACGGTCAGCCTGCACTGACCGTCAAAGACCGTCTGTCGCGTTTCACTGCTTGCGGTGCGCGGTCGTTCTATTCGAATTTCGCTGCGGTCGGGACGGATGTCGCGACATGTGCGCGTCGCCTTCTTTCAGATAGGCCAGTTGACGCTTGATTGAGATCTCCTGTGCGTGACAGGATCTCTTACGCGAAGCGGACCGCCGTTCTCGCGCGCGCCTTTGCCGCTACCTCCTCACGATCACGAGGAGGTTGAGACGTTTCCAGCGAATCGAGCAGCTCGCGGGCGCATGCTGCGATCGAACTGACCGCGTGCTCGAATGCGAGCTCATCGCGCTTCGACGGTTTGGTCGCTCCGCTCACTTTGCGCACGAACTGCAGCGCGGCATCGTGGATCTCCTCATCCGTCGCGGGCGGATCGAAATTGAACAGGGGTTTTATATTTCGGCACATGACTTGCTCCCGGTCATTGTCTCTTCCATTGAGAGGAGGGTGGCCAGCACAGAAAATAGTCGCGTGAGCGTTAATGGCAACCGGTCCAACGGCGGAACTCTATGCGCCGCAAGGCAGGACGCAGCGCCTTCAGTTCGGTTTGTTGTCGTCGTCGGCTTTAAAGCCGGATCACTTCGGATCGAATCGACCAGAAATCTGAATGCGCCTCTTCATCAGAAGCTGCCCGTGGGGTGATGGCTCGTTTACGCCGCCACTAGCGGCCATCTGTTCGAAACTGGTGCCTTTTCATGCTACAGACGAGTGCCTGTATTCCGCGTTGGCTTGTTCATGGTCGGCGACGAAAGGAGCTTGCATTGAACCAATCGCACCGATTTCTATTTCATACACAGCGTCCGAGAGACGATGGATGCGGGGTGTTAGTCCTGCAGATGCTCACCGGCATGAGCTATGACGAGGTGGCAGCCATGATCGATTGGGGCGATAAATCGGCGCATTATACAACCTGGAACGATCTTTGCGGCGTGTTGGCGGAGATCGGAGTGCCTATCGAAGCCCCGATCAAAACCAGTCGATGGAGCGATATCCAGGGGGTCGCTATCGTCCACGTTCAGCGGGATCACTTCATGCTTTACGACGCGGAAAACGGTCTGTTCTATGACCCAGCAGAGATGGAAGGCCCAGGGGTGGCCAGCGATCGCATTCCAACCAGCTATCTGACCGTAGACCCATCGGCGCTAACCACCGCTAAAATTGGGTAGAGCATGTCGCGCAAAAGTGTGCAGCGGTTTTGCGGCAACGGACATGCGAGAAACCAAGGAGCTAGAGCGTGGCAAGCGAATCTGAAGGATCGCGACGCGATTTAGCCCATCCTTCGGCACGGAAATCCGTCAGGCAGCGTCCCGCGCGCCGAGGAACATCATGGCGCGTTCGCCGACTTGCCGGCTGCCTCAGATCTTCCTGAAGGTCAGATAGGCCGAGGACCGCCCCTCGCGCCGCGCCTTGGCCTCGTAACGTGTGCTCGGCCAGCCCTCATAGGGGGTCAGCCAATCGGCTGCATTGTCGGCCATCCAGTCGAAACCGCCATGGTCGCGGCATTTGATTAGCGTCCAGTTCACATAGGTATCGATGTCGGAGGCGAAGCAGAACAGGCCGCCGGGCTTCAGCACGCGATGAAAGCGGTCGAGATTGGTTTTCGAGACGAAACGTCGCTTCCAGTGCTTCCGCTTCGGCCAGGGATCAGGATAGAGCAGATCGACCTGATCGAGTGAGCCGTCCGGCAGCCAATCGAGCAGCTGCGTCGCGTCGTCATTATAAACGCGGATATTGGAGGCACCGGTCTCGCCGATGCGCGACAGCAGCTTCTGCATGGAATTGACGAAGGGTTCGACACCGATGAAGCCGGTCGAAGGCGTGTTCAGCGCGCGGTGGATCAGGTGCTCGCCGCCGCCGAAACCGATTTCCAGCCGCAATCTTTCGACCGGAACCGGAAAGAGGGATGTCAGCGGCTCCGGGGGAGCCGCTGTAAGATCGATCAGGAATGCCGGCAGGAGACTGTTTAGCGTCTCGGCCTGCTGTTCGCGCAGGGCCTTGCCCTTGCGACGACCGAAGAAGGCTTCGGTCGCCCGGCCGCGGCGTTCCATATCCGTCATGCTTTATCTCAGGTCTTCACGCTTTCCTTGAGCGCCTTCACGAGGTCGGTGCGCTCCCAGGAGAACGAGCCGTCGCGGCCGGCCTTGCGGCCGAAATGGCCATAGGCGGAGGTCTTGGCATAGATCGGCTTGTTGAGGTCGAGATGGCGGCGGATACCGGTCGGCGAAAGGTCCATGTTCTTGCGGATAGCCGCTTCGATCTGATCCTCGGTGACCTTGCCGGTGCCGTGCAGGTCGACATAGATCGACAGCGGCTGGGCGACGCCGATCGCGTAGGAAATCTGGATCGTGCAACGGTCGGCAAGGCCGGCGGCGACGACGTTCTTGGCAAGGTAGCGGGCGGCATAGGCGGCCGAACGGTCGACCTTCGTCGTGTCCTTGCCGGAGAATGCGCCGCCGCCATGCGGAGCGGCACCGCCGTAGGTGTCGACGATGATCTTGCGGCCGGTGAGGCCCGCATCGCCGTCCGGTCCGCCGATAACGAACTTGCCGGTCGGGTTGATATACCACTTGCAATCGTCGGCGATCTTCAGTCCGCCGAGCGCTTCGCGGATATAGGGCTCAACAACGGCGCGAACCTTCTTCGAATCCCAGCTCTCGTCGAGATGCTGGGTCGAAAGCACGATCGAGGTTGCTTCCGACGGCTTGCCGTCGACGTAACGCACGGTCACCTGGCTCTTGGCGTCGGGGCCGAGCTTGGCGACTTCGCCGTCGCCCTTCTTGCGGGCAACTGCGAGCAGCTGCAGGATCTTGTGGGAATAATAGATCGGGGCTGGCATCAGGTCCGGCGTTTCGCGGCAGGCGTAACCGAACATGATGCCCTGGTCGCCGGCGCCCTCGTCGCCCTGCTGGTCGGCGGCGCTATCGACGCCCTGCGCGATGTCGGCCGACTGCGAGTGCAGGAGCACGTCGATCTTCGCCTTCTTCCAGTGGAAGCCGTCCTGCTCGTAGCCGATATCCTTGATGGCGCGGCGGGCGGCGGCCTTGAACTTCGAAGGATTGATGACGTCCTTGCCATCCTTGTCCTTCTTCATCAGGCTCGGCGGCAGGCGGACCTCACCGGCGATGACGACGCGGTTGGTCGTCGCCAGCGTCTCGCAGGCAATGCGCACGCCCCATGGGTTGACGCCGGTCTTGGCCGCTTCGCGGTAGACCAGATCGACGATCTCGTCGGAGATACGGTCACAGACCTTGTCCGGATGACCTTCGGCAACAGATTCGCTGGTAAAGAGATAATTCGCGCGCATTTCGGGATTCCCCTCAAAGAACAAAAGCCAGCTAGTAGGTACTCAGTTCGAGGCCTGATGACAAGCGCAGAAGGACATAAATATATCTTTATATCTGCGGCAAAGTGACAAATTTTGCCCCAAAAACGCAAAAAAGGCGGCCTTTCGACCGCCTTTCGAATTCTGCGCCGGTCTTGGTTCAGTCGGCGTCGGCTTCAGCGGCCAAGGCTTTCACCAGCTCCACGACCTTGCGGCGAACCTTGGGATCGGAAATCTTGACGAAGGCGCGGTTGAGCTGCAGGCCCTCCGAGGAAGACAGGAAATCGACGACGTAGTTCGAGCTGGAGGTTTCCATGCCGCCGCCGGCATTGGAATGTTCGCCGGGCGCGTCCTCGAAGAAAAACGACACCGGAACATTGAGGATGTTCGAGATGTTCTGCAGACGGCTTGCGCCGACGCGGTTGGTGCCCTTTTCGTATTTCTGGATCTGCTGGAAGGTGATGCCAAGGCTTTCGCCAAGCTTTTCCTGGCTCATGCCCAGCATCGTACGGCGGAGACGAATACGGCTGCCAACATGGATGTCGATCGGATTCGGCTTCTTCTTGTTTTCAATCATGGTCGTGCCCTAGCTAAGAATTTCAACTGTTTCTAACCGGCATGCCCCTGATCCATCCCAAAACGCCACGTTGCAAGCGGTGGGGAACCCACCTTCGAACATACGTTAAGAACGCCGATTGTCATCACTATGCAATTTTAGGGGTTTTTGGTCAATTCAACCCGGAAATAAAACCTCTGCGAGAAATTAGCGCAATCAAAATCAGCAGTGCCTCGGTCAACCAGAAGTATGTTTGCCGGGGGATTGTCGTTCCAAGTCCCGCACCGATGCTATCGAGCGTTGCATCGACGAAGCCGGTTTCTCCAAGATCGAGGCCCGCAATAATTTCCCCATGGGCATTCACCAGCGCTGAAATGCCGTTATTGGCGTCGCGAATCAACGGCAGGCCGGTTTCGACAGCCCGCACGCGCGCCTGCTGGAAATGCTGGTAGGGGCCGGGCGTCAAGCCGAACCAGGCATCATTGGTGATATTGAGGATTGCGTTGGCGTCTTTAATGTCACCGGTCATTTCGCCGGGAAAAATGATCTCGTAGCAGATCAGCGGATAGAGATTGAGCCCGCCGGGCAGCGCCAGCAGGTGCCGGCTTGCCGCGGCCGAAAAGCCGCCCGGAACCTCGACGACGTTCTGGATGCCGAATTCGGTGAGCACGTCCTCGAAGGGCAGATACTCGCCGAAGGGCACCAGATGCACCTTGTCGGAGGCGGCGATGATCTGTCCGCGGCCGTCGATCACGTAGATGGAATTATAGTAGCGCGGCGGCGTACCCGGTCCCATCTCCTCGGCGCGTACGGCGCCGGCAATCAGGATCTGATTGTCGTCGAGCGTATCGGCAATCCGCGTCAGCGCATCCTGGTTGTCGGTCAGGATGAAGGGGATCGAGGTTTCCGGCCAGACGATGATGTCGGGTTTGCGCCCGCCATTCTTCGGCGCTTCGGCCGAGAGCTTCAGATGCGTCTCGAAGATCGTGGCGCGGTCGACGTCGTTATCCATTTTCTCTGTCTGGTCGATCGCCGGCTGCACCAGCCGCACCACCGGCCGCTTGTCCTCAGGCAATATGTCCGGCCGCGGCGCGAGATGGAGAGCGTAAGCGCCATAACCCAGATGGGCGGCAAAGAGCAGGACGGCGAGCGCGATGCCCGGCCGCGCCCCTTGCCGCGTCCCGGCAAGGGCAGGCGCGGAAAAGACGAAGACGGCAAGGGCCGTCACGCCCATCGCCCCGATCAGATGCGCCGACTGCATCATCAGCGGAACCGGCATCATGCCGTAGCCGATGGCGTTCCAGGGAAAGCCGGTGAGGATCACGCTTCGAAGCCATTCCATCAGCCCGAAGCCTGCCGCAAGCGCGGCGATCCGCCCCATGCCATCAGACCAGAAGATGCGGGCAAGGGCGGCCGCCAGCCCGTAGAAGATCGCAAGACAGGCCGGCAGCCCGAGGATTGCCAGCGGCAGCGCCCAGGCGAATTCTTCCTGATCGACCAGCAGCGCATGGCCAACCCACCAGAGGCCGGCGACGAAATAGCCGAAACCGAACAGCCAGCCGGTGGCAAACGCCGGCCACAGCCTGCCGATCAGGCCGCTTTCAGGCGAAGCCGCCGCCCCGTCGATCAGCCAGACGAGCAGCGTGAAGGAAACGAACATCGCCGCGAAAAAGCCGATGGGCGGCAGCGCCAGCACCGCGAAGGCCCCGGCGGCGATGGCCAGCAGCGACCGTTTGAAACCCCAGACGAGGATAACCCTGTCCGCAAGCCGCTCCATGCGCACTCCCATCAAACCGCGAATCAACCCATCCGCAGTCTTTCAAAAAAGCGGCTCTTTGTCCCGTCAGTTGGGTCGCCATTGCGCGCATGAGCGCAGGCTGTTGGCGAAAGCGTTTGGCGCAAGCGCTTTAGAAGCATTGGCTGCAAGGGAGCGCTCTGCCGCCCGTCCCGCGGGAGGGGCCGCAGGATTTCTTCCTCAGGTACCGACCTGTCGAGCCAGAGCCAAGGCGTTGCCGAGGCATCGTCGGCGAGAGTCCCGGCAAGAGCCCCTTTATGCCCTAACCGAAGACAAGGTTCTTGGCTCTTTCTGCTTGTGGCCAGTTGCAGCACGGTAGGCTGTCAGTTTCACAACAAGGACCGTAACATGCTTCTACCCGTGGAGAATAATACCGTTGCTGCTCGGGGCACGGACAAACTGGTGCATGGCGCCGAGGTCGCCTCGGCTTCGCCGATTATCGATTGGCTGGCCGGAGACGAATGCCATGCACTGGATGAGGCAGGGGTCATTTCAGGACTGGGCCGCCGACTTCGAGCAATTGGAGTACCAGTCGATCGATTGGCACTCTACCTTATAACGCTGCATCCAGAATATTTCGGTAGGAGCATTGCCTGGACGGAGGAAGAACCCGTCGATATCGAGGACCGCCAACACGGGACCATTAGCCTGGCGTTCATGGATAGCGCAATATCTCACGCAATGCGGACGAGAAGAACAGTCGTGGTTGGCCGTAGCGGCGTCGGAGCAAGCTGGCAGTGTCTGAGGACCTTCGCGGATCGCAACCTCGAGCAATTGATCGTCTCACCTCTCTGCAATTCTGACGGCCCGGTTAGCACCGCCTCTTTTGCGACGCGAAAACCGACCGGCTTTACCGACATTGAGCGCCAAATCATTCAGCGCGTTTCGCCCGCGCTTCGTAACGTCTGTGAACTACTGACGCTTCGAAAAGTGGGGAACACCATGCTTGATACGTACATCGGCCCCTACACGGCGCAACGTGTTCGGGCTGGCCACATACGGCAAGGCGAGGTTGAGTCCATCGACGCGGCGTTGCTGCTTTGCGACCTGCGGGGTTTCACCAAACTTTCCAACCGCCTGCCACCCCAGGAGGTCATGCAATTCGTCAATTGTTACTACGATAAGGTCGTACCTTCGATTACAGGCAACGGTGGTGAAGTCGCCAAGTTCATGGGAGATGCCGTTTTGGCTTTCTTCCCGGCGTATAGTGCCGAATGGGCGGCAGCCTCCGCTTATAACGCCGCGATAGAAATCTCGACCCGAACGGCAGAAGCCACCGGTATCAAGATGGATGTTGGCATCGCGCTGCACTATGGCATCGTCAACTATGGAAACATCGGCTCCGGCGGCCGTCTTGATTTCACGTTGATCGGACCAGACGTCAATCTGGTGAACCGGATACAACATGTTTGCAGCGAGGAAAGTCGCCAACTGCTGATGTCGCGTTCATTTGTGGAAGCACACATTGGTTGTGAGCGCCTTCCCATCGGGCATCGCCAATTGAAGGGTTTCGAAAGACCCGTTGAGCTCTTTCAAGGCCCAGAGTTGGATCGCAAGCTGACGATCGACGTGCCTCATTCCGGAAGCATATCCAAACAAGCTTGCTCTTAAACGGCATAGGCATGTTCCAATCCTTGCGATGTGGGGATTGGGCGTGACCCATTCGAAGCCACTTCGGAACGTCGACCCGAGGGTCACTTTTCAACCAGCCCAGCCGGATCGTCGTCCACCGTATTGGAATGCCGATGTGCCTCTGAACAAGGTGCTTTCTCCGCAACCATCGCTCCCAGACACAAGAGGAATTCCTAACTCGTAAAACAGGCACCGACCACCATGGCGGGCGGTAAGCCCGGCAAACAAAGAATGGATTAACCGATGGCATGGGCATTATTGAGTATTGCCGGCATCCTCGAAATCGCATTTGCCTTGTGCATGAAGATGTCCGAAGGTTTCACGCGGCTAATACCGACGCTGATTACAATCGCGGCTGGATTATCGAGCGTATTTCTCCTTTCACTTTCCCTGCGCACACTCCCAGTCGGAACCGGATACGCCGTCTGGACGGGCATCGGCGCGGCGGGAACGGCCATTTTCGGGATGATGTTTCTTGGTGACCCGCCAACACCCATGAGGTTCGTTTGCATCATGGCGATCTTATCGGGAGTGATTGGTCTCAAACTCGTATCGGCGCAATGACCGCCATTATCGCCCAGCTCCAGGGCATGCATGACTGCCTGCTAGGTTCGCACTTCACCTAAAGGCAGCGGATGTAAGATCGCTTGTCTGCCTCGCGGGAATTGCTCGAGGATATCAGGCCGCTGCCGCAACCAGGCAATCATAGATTTGTTGATCGAGATGCTCCGCGACGCTTGTCACTCTATCATCGTTGAACTGCCCAAATAGATCCGACGGTCGATCGTATTCCAAGGTCGCAGTCCCTTCTTCATTTTCATAGAGCATGATCCTCAATGGCGCGTACAATCCTGCTGGCAGCTGGTGCTTCGTCATTTCGCTAGAAATCAGCACATTGCCGATAACGTATTGAAGCGCGTGGCGGCTTCCGCCACGAATCGCCAGCCAGTCCCCGTGCGTTGCCACGGAAAATATGATCAGCCCGGCGCTGCCCTGTAATCTTTCCAACTCCTTCTTGACCCTGACGAAGTCGCCATCCCGAAGTATTTTCCGGATCCCATTGTCAAAGTGAGGCAGCTTTTCGATCTTCGTCTTGACCTGGTCGAATGATCTTTTGGATACGATGCGAATATGCTCGATCCAGACCGGGGTGCGAACCACGCTTATTCCGTTGCTGTCGGTCATCGTTGTATCCTTTCAAAAGCCGACGGTGAGAGTTCAACGATCAAGTTCCGGAGGGCGAAGCTGATGCGGTAATCAGACCAACGCAGGACCTCCTTCAGTGACCTCGGCAGTATTCGTCGGCACGGACGGCGTGATGCGCTCATGCACGTGAATTGTCGGCGTACGATCGATCAACAGACTGAGCAGTTCGGGCCGGCTATAGTGTCCGCGTGAATCCATCAGCTGTTTGCGTTTGTCGATCAGGGTGAAGTCGAGATCAGCAATCACGACGCCTTCGCCTGAGCGCAATGGTTCCTCGATCAAGCTGCCGTCCGGTGCGACAATCGCGGTAAAGCAGCCGCTGGAAATCGGACCGATACTACAGCCGGTGTCTTCCATGACCTGGGCCTGTTGCTGCGGGTCGAGCCAGGCTGTTGCATTGACCACGAAACAACCGGATTCCAGCGCGTGCTGCCGGATGTTGACAGCCATCTGTTCGGAAAACAGATCCCCCCCAAACGAGCCGGGATACATTGCCGAGTGAATTTGCTCGCCATCAGCCATGAGCGCGAAGCGCGCAAGCGGATTGTAATGCTCCCAGCATGCGAGTTGGCCGATACGTCCCACCGCGCTGTCGACAGCCCGAAGGCCAGACCCGTCTCCATATCCCCAGATCATCCTTTCATGGAAGGTCGGTGAAATCTTGCGGCGTCGCTGCAACAAAGTACCATCGGCATCAAACAGCAACTGGGTATTGTAGATCGTGCCCCCGTCGCGTTCATTGACCCCTATGGAAACGACCACCCTCGCTCGCTTACAGGCTTCAGCGATGGTGCGTGTGGTGTCAGATGGGATGGTGACCGATTGATCCAGCAATCGCAGATGCTCTTTTCCTGTCCGCAAGTCATAGGCGGACTGGACGAAGGAGAAATACGGGTAATATGGGACGACCGTTTCGGGAAAGGTCGCGAACTGGACCCCCTTGTCACCAAGGTCGGCGATCTTGGTGACGACTTTGTCGACCGTTTCTTCACGGCTGTAAAGCGAGGGACTGATCTGGACCGCGGCGGCCTTTACGATTGTCATTGTCAACCTCAATTCTGATTGCTGGTCACACGAGGTGTGATGCTCACGTCGTCACGATTGTCAGATGGTTTCGCCCGTAAAATAAGCGTGAGCTCCTCGGTGCACGGGGATCAGCCCATCGGGTGCGACGGCAGGTCTCGGCAGTAGGTTTTTGTGCTCGGTCAGTGTTTGCGCGACGGCATAGGCATGACTGTCCGGAAAATCCGTTCGGCTCACCAGCACGTGGCTGTAGAACGACACGATGAGCCTTAATGGCAGATTGCGAATATCGGCGAAGGGCGGTCCGGCGGCGAAGAGCGCCTCGGCGCTCTCCCTCGTCATGATGGCGATATCCTGCTGGCGTGTGCCGATGAGGACCCCGACGCGCCGTGTGTCAGCGGCGCGGATCAGTCTTGCGCGCGAAGCAGGCAGAAAACGTTCCAGCACCTCTACTGCCGATTCCGACAGGTCACTCGCGACTGCATCGTCTCTCTGACCGACGAGCAGAAGGCGGTACCGGCGGTAGGTCCGCGTCAAGCCGTCGGGTTCCATATCGGCGAACCAAAGTCCGGCGGGCCTGTGGTGTGTCTCGGTGGTCGTAGCCGCCGGGCGGAACCCCGTAAGCACTGAAACGGCTAAGCCTGTGCCTAAGGTCAATAGGGTGCGGCGTTGCATGATCATTGCTCCTTGAACACGTCGCGATTCAAGATCGCCGTAACCCCCACATTGGGGTAGTCGACGACCTGCGCTATGTTGAGGTCGACAGCGACACTGGTCAGAACGTAAGCCTGCTCGCGGGTGAGTCCCTTGGTCTTGACCAGAAAATCGATCATGTTGAGCGTGGCGTTTCGCGCTGCTAGCGTGAGATCCTCCGAGAGGTTTGCGAGCGGAGCAATCTTCTCACCACCAAGGTAGGTCTCAAAAACAGGCAGTTCGCCTTCACTCTTAACCGGGAGACCTGAGATCGCGTAGAAACTCGATGGCGCAAGCTGCTTGAGCTGTGAACCGCCTTCGAAATGCATTGTAGTCTGAAGCTTGGCACCACCAGGTCTGACCTGGGCCTCGAGTGTCACCCTACCACCCGTCTCGATGGCGGTTCCGGCCACCTCGCCGCCGCCCATGGCAAAGTGGACGTCACCGGCAAACAGACCACAACCGTCGATGAAGCATGGCAACAATATCGTCGTACCGACAATTGTTTCCCTGGCGTCAACGTTCCCTCCGTTCTCACGCGGCGGAACGGTGCGTAGGCATTCGGACTTTGCTGTGCCATCGACGCCACAGAGATCTGCTGGTAGCGCTTCAACTGGCTGCGGCGTCAGCACTGCACCGCCTGCATCGGCAAGCTCCTGCTCGCGCTTAAGCCATTTTTGAAGTTCTTCCTTGTCTGGAAGCACACCAATGGTACCCATGAAGGAGTTGTTTGGCACCGAGATGCCGGGCATGTCTTTGGAGCGTGCTTCCAGGCGGTTCAGATCCCAGTGAACAATGTATGGATCGGTGAACAGATCTCTCAGGAAACCGAATCCCGGAACGACCGTGGTCGTCCCGAATTCGTCAGGCTCGATGTCCACCACTGTCACGGCAATAGAATCGCCCTTCTTGGCCCCTTCAATATAGACGGGGCCCGTCAGGGGGTGGCAGCGGTTCAGGTCGACGGCCGCGACGTCCTCCGCGGTCGACGAAAAATCAAGGTCGGAATCCAGCCCATCACGGGTCTCGAGAATGAATTTCTGGCCAGGCTTCACACGCGCAACTGGCTTAACCGCATAGTGAACTCGGTTAAAGCAGTTTGGATCATCCTTGCAATGTTCGCCCGACTTCGCGACGATCACTGGCCTTGGCCCCTTGACGTCACTGGTATCGGCGAAGGCACCGCTTCCAACAAGGAACATCGCAACTGCAGGTGCAGCACATGCAAATTTTGACCTTACGCAGTGTGCTGGGATGCGAGGAACCGCAGCCCACTTGCTGATCTTTTGCAAGGGCTCCTGAAACCCGTTGAAATTTCTGGAAACCGCAGCTGAAGTCTTTCGATAGTCGATACGGCTGTTCATGGCAATTTCCTTCCATTTTGGAGACGAGGAACGCAACACGCAAAAATATATCCCCGCGAATTCGAGGTCTATTTCGCGATAGGTTCGTCGATGCTTTGACATATTGGCGAAAAGAGCGTGCCGCATATGCAGCGACGATCTGCTTCTGTTTTATTGAAATCGAGATTTCGATAGAAGGACCATGATTAGACTTCATTATTAGTCCATGAGTGCGTTGCGTCACACTAGGGCCATCACGCACTCTTTCGCACGCAGCCTCGGCAGGCTAGGGCATGTCCCGTAACCCACCTGCTGGCTGCGGAAGGCTCAGATAGTCGTTCTAAATGAAGACATTGCCTCTCATGGGCCGCCACCGCTGCGGTTCAAGTTGGGCGTTGGCCTCCGGCCGGATCGGCAAAGAACATCTTATCGGGATCATGCAAACGGACGTTCGCATTTTGCGCAGGTTGCCGAGCAGTGCAATCTGCCGCAACCTTGAAAATAAGTAGATTGCTGAAGGTCGCTGACGAACGCGTTGTTGTCAGATTTAGCAAGCTTGGCGCGATAACGATCGAAGCCGACAGCACTGAAAGTTGACCCTGCGACTTTAAGCCTACCCACCATTCTCGATCAGTAAGTTGGCACCGCGATCAGATCGGGATGGAAAGAGGCAAAGTGTTCTCGGACCAATTGATCCGTGTTGCGTCTTATCGAAGCAAGCTCATTGACGTGCGAGCCTGTTCCTTGGACCGAGAATATCGCTACGTTATGTAGGCCGATCATGCCTAGGATTGCTGTCAGGTATGGCGTGAGAAAGTCGGGTTGCTGCGGGTGCTCACCGGAGAATCGACCGCCCGAGGAGATGGCGACGAAGACGGGGCGATCCTGTAGCGTCCCGACCTTTCCAAACTTGCTGATATTGAAGGTCCTCCGCGTTCGAACGATATGATCGATCCACAACTTCAAGGTCGCGGGGAGCGTCAAATTATGCATTGGCGTAGAAATGACCACGACGTCCGCAGTTTCCAGCTCCAGTATCAACTCCTCAGACTTGGCCATGGATCCGAGTTGAGACACGTCTTTGGAGGAGCCTTGGGAAACCGCGTAATCCTCGTCGATCGGCGGGATGACGCCTTGGCCAATCACACGGTCGATTACCGTTGTGTCGGGATCGCTCTGCCGCAACTGGCTGATGATCTGTTGCGAGAGTCGATAGCTCTCGGATGCTTCCCCGCGAGGACTGCAGCTGACATGAAGCACTCTCATTGGATTCACTCCTGATCTTGCGCAGCACCGGCCGCATCAATGAGCGTACAGGCCGGTCAAAGCAGACCCAAGGTCCAAGAACGGTAAACGAATCTGGACCATCAATGCGATTTCCGGTACCGGCGCTTACGACACTCACGTCACAAGATCGGTGACCTTCGTGCTGTCGGTTCACTGGACGATATGGTACAGATCTTTGCAGCGAAGCTGAAATGACGACTGGCCCATGACCGTCGCGAAGAGCAACGACTTCCCGCCACTAGATCCGAACGCAGGCGTGCCTTTCTATCGGCAAATCTACGATCGGTTCCGCGCCGCCATTGCCTCGGGCCTTTTGAAGCCCGGGGACCGGATACCCTCGGCGCGGGCGCTGACAAAAGAACTCGGTTTGGCAAGAGGTACGATCGAATCGGCATATTCTTTGCTCGCAGCCGAGGGATACATCGAATCACACGGTCAAGCAGGTACCGTTGTAACACCGGGCCTCAGTACGCTCACGCCTGTGCCTGTCCCAGCCCTGCAGCAAATAAGCAATGCAGCGGAGGTTAGCTTTCGTCCGGATTCCATTTTGCCGTTTCAGATGGGCTTGCCAGCCCTCGATGCATTTCCTCGGAAGATCTGGGCGCGGCTGGGCGCGGGATGCGTCCGCGCTATGCAGCCGTCTGATATGGTCCATCCTCCAATATACGGCCTACCCGCACTGCGAACGGAGATCGCAACTTACCTGCAGGTTTCGCGAGGAATTGGCTGCTCACCTTCTCAGGTATTCATAACATCAGGTTATCGCCACACCATAGAACTGATCGCCGACACTTTGTTGAAGGCAGGAGACCACGTCTGGCTTGAGGATCCGGGGTATCCGCCAACGCGAGAGATATTCAGACACATGCAAATCACGACCGTCCCAGTGCGAGTGGATCAAGACGGGATGGTGATATCCGATGGCTTGAAGGCGGCCCATGGCGCTGTTGCAGCCGTTGTGACGCCCGCACACCAAAGTCCACTGGGCATGTCTTTGATTTTGCCGCGGCGATTAGCGCTCCTGGACTGGGCCGCGAAAAGTAAGTCTTGGATTATCGAGGACGACTATGACGGCGAGTACCGCTACGTTAGTCGTCCGCTGCCCGCGCTAAAGAGCTTGGATCGCAATGGGCGTGTCCTCTATTCCGGCACCTTCAGCAAGGTTCTCTTTCCGGGTCTTCGACTAGCTTATCTTGTCGTCCCGGAAGACCTGGTCGAGCGGTTTGAGCATATCAGCCAAACTTTAGCGGGAGGGAGTCCTGAGCTTACACAAGCCATCGTCACCGCGTTCATCAAAGAGGGGCACTTCGCGCGTCATATCCAACGGATGCGAAAACTTTATGCTCAGCGCAGGAAAGCAACGGCGATAGGCCTCGAGACGGTCCTTGGAAAGCACATGAGCATTGCCTCCCAACCGGGTGGGATGCACTTGATTCTCCAGCTGAAAAACCAGCACTCAGACCGCTTGCTTTCAGCGCGTATGCGGGAAAGCGGACTTTACGCGGAGGCCTTGGCCGATTGGACGATGCTTTCGGAAGCGCCGGCGGCCCTGCTCGTCAACTTCACGAACATTGGCAGCCAAAGCGTGGCGGAGCACCTCGCAAAGCGGATATTGCAACTCATGTGAATAGTGAATTTTCAGAACTTGTGCGGCAGGGCGCAATCTTGCCGTCAGCGGCAGTTCCAAGGGCAGCTCCTTCAAAAAGAAACGATCGCCTTTTGCCGGTAGTGTCCATCAAGGATTGCATGGCCCAGTGCGCAAGTTGCTTCATGGCCCTTCTCGACTGGTGCGAGATTGGACATGATCCGTCCTACAGTCGCAACATGGATTTCTTCATGGCGGATCGCATTGATTGTGCCAGTGCTTCCCCTGACGGTTTCAACGCCTTCGCGGGCGTTCGCGCCGCTGTTGAGAAGAGCGACCTTCCCAAGCAACTGTTCGATCTGGTTTATCTACGAGTTTCGCAAATGAATCGCAGTGCGCTTTACGTCGACGTACATTCCCGCAGTCTCTTGGAGTTAGGGCTGACCGTTGAGAAGCTCGGGCAAGTGCCCATATGGCGAAACGCTGGTCACCTATTCAACGCCCGCGAACGAAGCGCGCTGGCGTGGGCGGAAACCGTAACACGTGTCGCCGAAACCGGCGTTCCTGATAGCGATTATGAGGCTGCTGCTGTCGAATTCAACAACAAGGAACTAGCGGACCTGACATATGCGATTGCCCTGATGAACGCTCTGAATCGAATCGGGATGGCGTTCCGCTCAACGCTCTCTGGAAAAGCTTGAAGCAGCCTCGCCGGTTGTTCAGATTTTGCCAACGCATCCATTGGCCAAATGTGTCTTGGATTTTGCGCGACAGTGTCGCGACAAACAGACGTGACCACAACTAAAGGGTACCCACGATGACATCGACTTTTCCGCACGAGCTCCTCGCCTTGCGTGCCTCGATAGACAACATTGACGCCGCGTTGATGCATATGCTGGCAGAACGTTTCCGTTGCACAAAGGCGATTGGGGCGCTCAAGGCTAGGCAAGGACTCCCCGCCTCTGATCCCGAGCGCGAACAATCACAGATCCAAAGACTGCGCTCACTCGCGTCGACATCGGGTTTAGACCCTGACTTTGCCGAGAAATTTCTGACCTTCACGATCGACGAAGTGATCCGACACCATCGGGCAGCCGCGGCAAGGTGATCGCGACGCAGCGCTCTTAGAAGGTCTCGTTCGGCGGTCCGAAAGAACAGTTGGAACAATATCGGGAAATCCACGGCATTGTCTGTGACTGATCGCAAGGCCGTTCCTAATGCTCCCCCAAGATGATCTCGGTGATGCCGACGGGTTTCGATATTCGATAATTAGTCGGGCTTTTCGCTTGAGGCTCACCGTAAGCCAGACCTGAAGCGGCCGCGTGCAATTTCTCGACCGGCTTCTCGCCGCCGGATTCTAACCACGCCCAGAGACCAGAGGACAAGCCTTGATCAGGTCCTCGGGCAGGCCCAGCGCTTTTCCGATATCCGGGATCGCGCCCTTCTGTCAGTTGGCGGTCGATTCCGCCGGCCGGTCGTCGCCGGGAGCTGCGTCACCATCCGCCTTGGCGCGACGGCGGATCGCGTGGCGCTTGCGGGTGATGCGCAGCCGCTTGATGCGGCGGGGATCGGCGTCGAGGATGTGGAATTCGAAGCCCGGCAGCGCCTGGACGACCTCGCCGCGCACCGGGATGCGGCCAAGTGCTGAGAAGATCAGGCCGCCCAGCGTATCGACCTCGTCGACCTGCTCGCTGATGTCGAAATCCGGCCCGATCGCTTGGGCGATCTCTTCGAGCTCGACGCGGGCGTCGGCGATGAACATGTCCTCGGCGACGCGCTTGAACATCACCTCTTCGTCGTCATGTTCGTCATCGATGTCGCCGACCACCATTTCGACGATATCTTCATGTGAGGCCAGCCCGTCGGTGCCGCCATATTCGTCGATGACGAGCGCCATCTGCGTGCGGTTCACCTGCATGCGGCGCAACAGGTCGGACGCCAGCATCGACGGCGGCACGAACAGGATCTTGCGGACGATGCCGGCCTCGGCCAGCGTCTTTTGCAGGTCGACACGGGCGAGATCGAAATTCGGCTTGGCCGAACGCGTGGCCTTGTGGATGTTTTCGGGCGCGACCTCGATCGCCGGCACGGCAGCGGCCGGCTTCGCCGGGCCGCGGCGCTTGTTGCGCGCCTGCTTGGCGACATAGGAGAGCAGGTCGCGAATGTGCACCATGCCGCGCGGATCGTCGAGCGTATCGGCATAGACAGGCATGCGCGAGCGGCCGGATTCCTCGAAGAGGATCATCAGCTCGCCGATGGTGATGTTCTGGTCGACCGCCTCGATATCGGCGCGCGGCACCATCACGTCGGCGACGCGGACCTCGCGAAAACGCAGGATGTTGTTGAGCATCGCCCGTTCGTCGGGCGAAAAGGCGTCGTCGCCGGCCGCATCGGTCATCAGCGCGTCGGCGAGATCCTCACGCAGTCGCGAGCCCTGCTGCGGGCGAAGGATACGCGCGGCGCGCGACCAGAAGGATTGCGATCGGCCGGATGGCCGACTACTACTGCCCGCCTCGTCGGAAGAGGAGGATGGCTCGGAGTCCTTGGCGTCTGCCGCCGGCTTCGTCGTAAAGTCGCTCATGGTTCCATTTTAAGGTCTTGACCCTCGTAGGGATCAGATAGGCCGAGCTGGGCCAAAATGCGAGTCTCCAGCCCCTCCATAATTTCGGCTTCGGCACTATTCATATGGTCGTAGCCGAGAAGATGCAAGAAACCGTGCACCAGAAGATGGGTCAGGTGGTCGTCGAAACTCTTTTCGAGCTCGGCCGCTTCCCGCTCCAGCGTCTCCCGGGCGATGATGATGTCGCCGAGCATCGGGCCGGGCATCTTGCCGGGCTGAACCGGAAAGGCCGGAAAGGAGAGCACGTTGGTCGCCTTGTCCTTGCCGCGCCATTCCGCATTGATGTCCTGGATCGAGGCATCGTCGGTGAAAACAAGCGAAACCTCGGGCGGCAACGTCGGGAAGGGCTGCTTCTCGCTGTCGCTGAGATAGACCACTGCTGCGCCGAGCACGCGTTCGCAAAACGACAGCAGCGTCTCCTCGCCGGGCCAGCCGATGTCCTCGACGCTGATCTGGATGTCGAGTTCGGCCATTAGCCCTGCCGGCTGACGTCTTCGGCGACGGCATACGTGGAAATCATAGGCCCTGACGATGCGCCCGACCAGCGGGTGGCGGACGACGTCGGTATCCGTGAAGCGCACGATCGAGATTCCCTCGACGCCGTTCAGAAGCTGCAAGGCCTCGACGAGGCCGGATTTGACGCCGCGCGGCAG
Source organism: Rhizobium sp. WSM409 (assembly GCF_057653825.1). Lineage (NCBI taxonomy): Bacteria > Pseudomonadati > Pseudomonadota > Alphaproteobacteria > Hyphomicrobiales > Rhizobiaceae > Rhizobium > Rhizobium sp. WSM409. The sequence goes on from NZ_CM172794.1 coordinate 27,448, forward strand.
GTCGATCTGGCTCGGGTCGCCGGTGACGATCATGCGCGCATTCTCGCCGAGACGCGTCAGGAACATCTTCATCTGCATCGACGTCGTGTTCTGCGCTTCGTCGAGGATGATGGCGGCGTTGGCGAGCGTGCGGCCGCGCATGAAGGCCAGCGGCGCGATTTCGATGACGCCGGCAGTGATCGCCCGGTCGACCTTGTCGGCCGGGATCATGTCGTAGAGTGCGTCATAGAGCGGGCGAAGATAGGGGTCGACCTTTTCCTTCATGTCCCCGGGCAGGAAGCCGAGGCGTTCGCCGGCCTCGACGGCCGGGCGCGACAGGATGATCTTTTCGACCGCGCCGCGCTCCAGGAGCTGGGCGGCATGGGCGACGGCAAGATAGGTCTTGCCAGTGCCGGCCGGGCCGACGCCGAAGACGAGCTCGGCGCGTTCCAGCGCCCTGATATAGGCGTCCTGCGTCGGCGTGCGGGCGATGATCGTCTTCTTGCGCGTGGAAACCTGCGCCATCGTCAGCTTGGCTTTGCGCTCCATGGTCGGCAGGCTGAGCTGATCGTCGGCGGCGACCGCCATGCGGATTGCGCCCTCGACGTCGGATTGTTCCACGCTGCCGCCTTTCTGAAGTTTTTCATAGAGATAGTCGAGCGTGCGCCGCGCCTGGTTGGTGGTCACAACATCGCCTGTGATGACGACCGAATTGCCGCGTGCCCGCGCATCGATGTTCAGCCGTTGTTCGAGCAGCTTGAGGTTCTGGTCGAATTGACCGAAGAGCTCGCTGGCGAAGCGGTTGTTCTCGAACGTCAGGACGAAGTGATTGGTATCGCTCGGCGTGCGGGGGTGGCGCGGTGAAGAAGAAACCAATTCTTGTCCGTTCAAGCGGTCGGGCTCCTTGGGTTAAACCGCAGCCTCTGCGCGTTCCGCAAACAGGCTGTTTGTTCCGGTTCCTGTGATTCGCACTTTGATAATGTCACCGATTTGCGATGCTTTTGCATCAACATTCACGGATTGAAGCCAGGGAGAACGTCCGATTAGTTGTTCCGGCATGCGACCGGGCTTTTCGAGCAACAGGTCGATCTCTTTGCCGATGCAGGATTCGGCAAATTCCTGCTGCTGCTTCAGGAGAAGCATTTGCAGGCGTTCCAGCCGTTCTGCCTTGATCTCTTCCGGCACCTGGTCCTTCAGCTCCGCGCCGGGCGTGCCCGGCCGCGTCGAGTATTTGAACGAGAAGGCCTGTGCATAACGGACCTCCTCCACAAGTCTCAATGTATCCTTAAAATCCTCATCTGTCTCCCCCGGAAAGCCGGTGATGAAATCGCCCGACAGCGCGATGTCGGGCCGCACCGTGCGGATGCGCTCGATCAGCGTGAGATATTCGGCGGCCGTATGGCGCCGGTTCATCGCTTTCAGGATGCGGTCCGAGCCCGATTGCACCGGCAGGTGCAGATAGGGCATCAGTGCGCTCAGGTCGCGATGGGCATTGATCAGCCGGTCGTCCATGTCGCGCGGATGGCTTGTGGTATAACGCAGCCGCGCAAGGCCGGGGATCTCGGCCAGCCGGTAGAGCAGGTCGCCGAGGCTCCATGCCTCACCTTGCGGCCCGGCGCCGTGCCAGGCGTTGACGTTCTGCCCGAGCAGGGTGATCTCGCGCACCCCGCTGTCGGCGAGCTTTTCGGCCTCCTCGACGATCTGCGAAACCGGCCGCGACACTTCCGAGCCGCGTGTATAGGGCACGACACAGAAGGTGCAGAATTTGTCGCAGCCCTCCTGCACCGTCAGGAAGGCGGTGACGCCGCGGGCGCGGATCCTTCGGCTCTCGGCGATCGGCAGATGCTCGAACTTGTCCTCGATCGCATATTCGGTATCGACGACGCGCTGGCCCTGTTTGGCCAGGCGTAGCGCTTCCGGCAGGCGGTGGTAGGTCTGCGGGCCGATGACGACGTCGACGGCGGGTGCGCGGCGCAGGATCTCCTCGCCTTCGGCCTGGGCGACGCAGCCGGCAACGCCGATCATCATCTCCCGTCCGTCCGCCGCCTTCTTCTTTTTCATATCGCGGAGCCGTCCGAGCGCCGAATAGACCTTCTCGGCCGCCTTCTCGCGGATATGGCAGGTGTTGAGCAGAACGAGGTCCGCCTCTTCCATATCGTCCGTCGGCTCGTAGCCGTCGCGGGCGAGCGCATCGCTCATGCGCATGGAATCGTAGACGTTCATCTGACAGCCATAGGTCTTGATGAAGACCTTGCGGCTGTTGCTGCCGTCGTGGAGGCTGTCGCTGGGAATTGCCTCGGGGGCCTGGAGAAGGGCGCTATCCTGTGTCATGGCGCGCTATTTAGTGGTTTTTGCCGCCAGAGAAAATCGAAATCTTCTTCTAGAGCCTTTCCTGGTCAGATTGCAGCATTCTGTTGGCTGAAACGGAGTCGAATGCTCGACCGGCCGGCGCGCGTCGTAGCCAAGCTCTACGGCCAAGCCCGCCGATCGAGCAGGCGGCCCGTTTCAGCCAACCCGAAGGGCCGGGCATCTTTCCGCCAGGATCAGAGGCGATCGGCTTGGTCGTACCAAGAGGTATGCCCTTCGCCAATCGCCTCTGCCCTGACGAAAACCTGCTCCGGCAGAATGCTGCAATCTGACCAGGAAAGGCTCTAAGAGATTTCCCGCCCGCGCAGGCGGCTGTTCAGGAGGTTGCGGATGCGCAAGGCGATCGTCGCGCTCACCTCCTTGCGGCTGGTCTCGGCGCGGTAGTCCACCGCCTCGCCGAAGGAAACTTCGGCGTCGATGGCGCCGCAGCGTACGATGTCGATGAGATGCGGCAATAGGTCGAGATCCCCCGGCCAGGCGGCGAGCCGCCGGTGATAACGCCCCATGGCGATGCCATGCACCCTGGTATAGGCAACCGCCACCGGCTGCACCACGACCGTTCCCGTCGGTGACGTGGGCACCGCCATCGCGGCGGCGCCAAACAGCGAGGACTTGACCTCCAGCAGCCGGTTGCCGTCCGAGGTCGTGCCTTCGGGGAAGAGCACGACGATCTCACCGTCGGCCATGCGCCCGGCGATCTCGGTTGCCTGATGGCCGGTCTTGCGCCGCTCCTCGCGCACGACGAAGACGCTCTTCTGAAGCTTGGCGAGCGTGCCGAAGATCGGCCAGTCACGCACCTCGATCTTGGCGATGAAGACGACGTCGGCAACGGCCGACATCACCATGATATCCAGCCAGGAGGAATGGTTGGAGCAGAGCATCAGCGGCCGGCGATCTTCCAGCTTGCCCGTGACGCGGACGCGGATGCCGAGGCAATAGCAGACGATCCGGTGCCAGGTGCCGGGAAGCCTGCGCCGCAGCCGCCAGTCGAACCGCAGCGCCAGTACCTGCAGCGGCATGAGCACGATGCTGACGGCGAGGATAACGACCGCGGCGAAGGCGATGCGCAGCCAGGCGATCAAATGCTGGTCTCCCGGGCTGCCATTGCTTCAGAGATCTTCTTTCTTCAGCGGAACGCCGTAGAGCTCGAGGCGGTGGTCGACCAGCCGGAAGCCGTGCTCGCGGGCGATGCGCTCCTGCAGCGCTTCGATCTCCGGCGAGCGGAATTCGATGACCGTGCCGGTCTTCAGGTCGATAAGATGGTCGTGATGTTCTTCCGGCACCGTTTCATAGCGCGAGCGTCCGTCGCGGAAGTCGTGGCGGGCGATGATGCCGGCATCCTCGAACAGTTTCACGGTGCGATAGACGGTCGAGATCGAGATCTTCGCATCGACCTTCACCGAGCGGCGGTAGAGTTCTTCGACGTCGGGATGGTCTTCCGAGTCTTCCAGGATGCGCGCGATCACGCGGCGCTGCTCGGTCATGCGCATGCCGCGTTCGGTGCAAAGCTCCTCAAGGGTCTTGGCTACATCAGTCATCGCCGGCCTATAGAGATATTCGTGTTTCGACAACGCCGCACGGCATTTGCGCCAGCCTGCATGTTATCTCGCTGCCAGGGAACTACCGAAGAACGCGCTTCATGACAAGCGCCGTGGAGAGGGCGCCGTTTTCTTGTTTGTAATAACCCTGACGTTCGCCGACCTTTTCGAAGCCGAGCTTGCGGTAGAGGCCAAGCGCTGCCGTATTGCCGTTATCGACCTCGAGAAACATGCTCTCGCCGCCGCGCGACCGCGCTTCCCGCATCGCCGCCTGCATCAGCCGCCAGCCAAGCCCGGCACGGGCGACCTTCGCCTGCACGGCAATCGTCAGGATCTCCGCTTCGCCGGCGACATGGCGGGCAAGGATGAACCCCGGAAGCGGCTTTTTCAGGATGGCATTGGTCTGGCGCGCGACGAAGCCGAACACGGTATCCTGCATCAGCAGGCCGTGAAATTCACCGTCGCCCCAGGGGCGGGCGAAGCGCTCGCCGTGCAGGATGGCAACATCGCGGCAATCCTCGCGCTCCATGGCGATGATCTCGAATTCCGGTTTCAGCGTCAGATAGGCTTCCAGCATCGTCATACTCGTCGCGCAATTGCGTACCCGGCCTGCGGCTTGGCATCGGGTCCGCGCAGATAAAGGGGCTTCGGCTTTCCGGAATCGGGGGAGGCGGCAGCGCCCAGGCGCGCCACGATGGAGATCGGGAATCTGTTGGTATGATCGCCGCCGGCGTCGGCCTTGAGGAGGGGCGTCGCCGAACCGGTAATCTCGCCGTCGAAGCCGGCGGCAAAAGCCTGCGCTTGCGCAACGCTGACTGCCCGTGGCGCGTCGAGGGGCGAACCGTCGGCTGCGAAGGACTGGAGGTAGATTTCGTCCCGCTTGGCATCCATCGCCGCCAGCACGGCGCGATGAGGCGTCTTGTCGCGCTGGGCTGATGCCATGACTTCAAGCGTGGTGATGCCAACGGCCGGCACATTCAGAGAGAGCGCAAAACCGCGGGCTGCGGCAACGCCGACACGGATCCCGGTAAAGGAGCCGGGACCGATGGTGACGGCAAGGCGGTCGACATCCGAAAGGGCCAGTCCCGCCTGATCGAGTGCGCGATCGACGATACCAATCAGATGTTCAGCATGCCCCTTGCCGATCATGTCCGATGCCTCCCCCAGCACCGTATTCCTACCGCTGTCAAAGACGGCGGCAGCGCAGTCCACACCCGCCGTGTCGAGCGCCAGAATGATCATGCCATCAATTTCCGAATAAACCAGTGTCGCCTATCGATAAATCCGTTCGGCCGAACCCGAGATGAACGGCCGGACGAATTTAGGATTTTTAAGCGGCAATCACTTCCTGCACTTCCGGAACGAAATGCCGCAGCAGGTTCTGCACGCCGTGCTTCAGCGTTGCCGTCGAAGACGGGCAGCCGGCGCAGGAACCCTTCATGTTCAGATAGACCTTGCCGTCCTTGAAGCCGCGGAAGGTGATGTCGCCGCCGTCCTGGGCAACGGCTGGGCGCACGCGGGTTTCCAGTAGCTCCTTGATGGTCAGCACGATCGATTCATCGCCTTCGTCAAAGAATTCGTCGCCGGCATCGGCGTCTTCGGAAAGGATGGAGGCATCGCCCATGACCGGCTTGCCGGACATGAAGTGCTCCATGATCGAGCCTAATATAGCCGGCTTAAGATGTTGCCAGTCGGCATTATCCTTGGAGACGGAAATGAAATCATAGCCGAAATAGACGCCGGTGACGCCTGATATTTCGAACAGGCGGGCAGCGAGCGGCGAGGCCTGAGCCTCCTCAGTGCTGCGGAACTCGGCCGTGCCGTTTTCCATCACCACCTTGCCCGGCAGGAACTTCTGCGTGGCGGGATTCGGCGTGGCTTCGGTCTGAATGAACATCTGATTCTCCATGCGGCCGGCCCATGGTCTCGGCCGTCTTTAGAATTCTTCAAAAGAAGATAAGCCGATTGACGCCTCTAATCAAGAGACTTGTACTCAAGAAATGCTGGAACAGGATGATTTTTAGGCGCGGTCAGTCTAAAATCAGAATCCTGTTCTAATCTAAAGAGTTAGAGCGTGATCTCATCCGAAAACCGCTCGCACGTTTCGCTAACAGAGGGCGTCGATTTCCTCGTTGGTCAGCGTATCCGGCAGCACGGTAACCGGGATCGGAAACGCCGCGGCGCGGCCGGCAACCGAGGAGACCAGCGGCCCTGGACCTTCCTTCGCCGAACCGGCGGCCAGAACCAGGATCGCTACATCGCGGTCTTCCTCGATCACGGCATTGATCTGTTCGGCAGCACCGCCCTCGCGGATGACGACTTCAGGCTCGATGCCGATGGTCTCGCGCACGATCTGGGCGATCTTGGCAACCACCGCCTCGGCTTCCTCGCGCGCTTCGGCCCGCATGATCTCTTCGACGCCGAGCCATTGCTGGAAATCCCCATCGGGGATCACGTAGAGCAGCACTAGCCCGCCATTGGAATTCTTCGCGCGCCGGCCGGCATAATGAACGGCGCGTTGGCATTCGGGTGTGCCGTCGATCACTGCCATGAATTTGCGGCGGTGACCTTCGAGCCGTGAGAGTCGCTTCGATACCATGGCGCGGACTCTGACACCCGAAGCGGAAAATTTGCAAGTCCAGTTTTTGCCCTGATGCCCGAGAAGAAATCCCCTTCTCCCCAGGGGAAGGTCCCCTTCTCCCACGGTGGAGAGAAGAGGAGATCTATCTCAATACAGGAAGCCGATGACGTCGCGCACTTGGCGCATCGTCACCTCTGCGCGCGCCCTTGCGCGCTCGCCGCCCTTGCGCAGGATCGCGTCGATATGGCTGGTATCATCCATCAGCCGGCGCATTTCGCCGGTGATCGGTGCGAGCACGTTGATCGCCAGGTCGACCAGCGCCGGCTTGAAGACGGAGAATTGCTGGCCGCCGAATTCGGCAAGCACGTCCGCCTTCGACTTGTCGGCGAGTGCGGCATAGATCGCCACCAGATTGTCGGCTTCCGGACGGCCCTGCAGCCCGTCGATCTCGCTCGGCAAGCCGTCAGGATCGGTCTTGGCCTTGCGGATCTTCTTCGAGATAGCGTCCTCGTCGTCCATCAGGTTGATGCGCGAGAGATCGGAAGGGTCCGACTTCGACATTTTCTTGGTGCCGTCGCGCAGCGACATGACGCGCGGCGCCGGCCCGCCGATCAACGGCTCGACCATCGGGAAATAGGCATGCACCGGCTCGTTGCCGACGGTGATGTCGACGCCGTAACCGGTCCTGCTGATATGCTCGGCATAGTCGAGGTTGAACTTCATCGCGATGTCGCGGGCAAGCTCCAGATGCTGCTTCTGGTCCTCACCAACAGGCACATGGGTGGCGCGATAGACGAGAATGTCGGCGGCCATCAGGCTCGGATAGGCGTAGAGCCCGAGCGAGGCCTGCTCGCGGTCCTTGCCGGCCTTGTCCTTGAACTGCGTCATCCGGTTCATCCAGCCGATGCGGGCGACGCAGTTGAAGATCCAGGCGAGTTCGGCATGCTGCGGCACGGCCGACTGATTGAAGACGATATGCTTTTCCGGATCGATGCCGGCAGCGATGAAGGCGGCGGCGATCGAGCGCGTCTGGCTCGGCATGTCCTCATGCACGAGCTGGGCGGTGAGCGCATGCATGTCGACGACGCAGTAGATGCAGTCATTGCCTTCCTGCAGCGCCACGAACCGGCGGATCGCGCCGAGATAATTGCCGAGATGCAGATTGCCGGTCGGCTGCACGCCGGAGAATACGAGTTTCTTGAATTCGCTCATGTCGTCCTCAATAGGCTGGTGGAGGGCCCACGCTGTCACAGTTTAAATTGCTGCAGAATGCAGCAGGGCTTTGCGCCCATGTTGCTAACGCCGCGGCTTATGCACGGGCAACCGGTCGCAATCAAGGGGTTCAGGCAGCCGTGTGCTGGATCAAATCGAAAGTGTTGCCGTAGGGATCCGCAAAAACCGCCACCGTGCCGTAAACCTCGTGACGCGGCTCTTCCAGAAAGCGAACGCCGACTGCCTGCATCGCGGCATGGTCGCGGGCGAAATCGTCGGTCTTCAGAAAGAAGCCGACACGTCCGCCGGTCTGATTGCCGATGGCCGCGCGCTGCGTCTCGTCTGCCGCCTGCGCCAGCAGAAAGGCGGCTCCATCCCCACCCCTCGGCTTCACCACCACCCAGCGCTTGCCCTTCGGCTGCAGCTCGTCCTGAAGGCAATCGAAACCGAGGCCATCGCAATAAAAAGCCTTGGCGCGGTCGTAATCGTCGACCACGAGAGTGACGAGGAAAAGAGACTGGATCGTCATGGGTTGCCTCGCGTTTGAGATGTTTATTCCAGTTGTGAGCGGCAATTCCCCGGATTTTAAGCCGAATTGATCAACTGTCTTACTCATAATTGAGTATAAAATTTCACAAAAAAGCTTTTTTTGAACCGAAAATCCTGCGCCTGGTGCCGGCGCCGATGGGGCTGCCGCGGTCGCCGATCGGAGAGACCATGCAGAACGCAATTTTGCTCGCCATAGCAGGCCTTTTCGCCTTTCAATCAGCAACGGGTGCCGTCGGTCAAGATATGAAAAGGCATGCCGTTCATCTTGCAAAACATCAGGCACGTCTCGCCTACACGGTCCAGACCGTCAGCGTTCGTGCCGGCTGCTTTCCAGGGCGCCTGCGAGCGGTCCTGTCGCATATTGCTGCAAAGACCGGCCGACGCCCGGTGATAACCTCGGGCCACAGGCCGCATCCCCGCCGCCATGGCTCCCTGCACGGAAAATGTCTGGCGGCCGATTTCAGGATGCCCGGCCTGTCGGAGCGCACGATCATTGCTGCTGCAAGAAGCGCGCCGGGCATCGGCGGCATCGGCAGCTATTGCAACGGCATCATTCATGTCGACGTCGGACCGCAGCGACGATGGGTGGATTGCTGAGGAATCATGCGCTCCACCTTTTCCCATTCTGGTTTAAGGATTGCCGATTCAGTGGCGGCGAAAGGACGTGCCGCGACCGCCTCTATTGGCCGCTCCGCGGCGTCACCGCCACCCGCAAGAGGCGCATGAATAGTTTTGTATCGTCATCGAGGCTGGAACCATTCCATTGCGCGTGTTTGATCCCATCCATTGCAGCCATCATGATATTGGCCAGTTGAAGAGGCGAGGCCTGCAGTGGTCCGAGATCGATTTCCTTGGTTTCCGCAGCTGCATTCAGCGTCTGTGTCAGCATAGTCGATAGCCGTGTCCGCGCGTCGAGCGTGATATCCGCAGCCAAGGCCATATTGGCGGCAAACAGTTCTTCTGCATCGGAACTGCCGCCAAAAGGGGCGATTAACTCCCGCTGAAACACTGCTATGGCCATTTCCATGCGGTCAAGCGCGTTCCCCTGTCCTGCCAGGGCCGCTCCCACCTCATCCAATGCGAGAGTATGCGCTCGCATGGAGCCGGCTCGGAAAAGCTCTTCCTTGCTGTTGAAGCTCAGATAGAGCGATGCTCGCGAAATTCCTGCGGCGCGCGCAATGTCGGCCATGGAAGTCTTGCGAAAGCCGAAGCGCACGAACACAGGCAGGGCAGCATCCAGGATTTGAGCGATTTTTCGATCATTCTGCGTCATTTGGACAGACTGGCATTTCGTGACCATTCTGTCAAAAGACGAGTAGACAAATAATGTATATCTGTCTAAATCGATGAAGGCGCATTGGCGCGCGGTCAGGAGATAACCATGAGTATCACGTCAGATAATTCTAATGGCGCCACCGTACTGGTGACCGGCATTGGCGGATTTCTCGCAGGCCACATTGCCTTGCAGTTGCTCAAGCAGGGGTATCGGGTCAGAGGAAGCCTGCGCAGCATCGGTACAAGCGCTGCGACGGTCGGTCAGCTTGGAGCGCACACCGACGGGCAACTGCAAAATCTCGGTTTGGTGCAGGCCGATCTTGACAGCGATAGCGGTTGGGCTGCGGCTGTCGAAGGATGCGACTATGTCATTCACACCGCATCGCCGTTCCCTCCGGGATATCCCGAAAATGAGAATGCACTGATCCAGACAGCCCGCGATGGTGCGTTGCGCGTGCTTCGCGAGGCGCATCGGGCACGGGTCAAACGTGTTGTTCTGACATCCTCCATAGCTGCCACCAACCATGGCGACGGGCGGGCGCCCTTTACCGAAGAGAATTGGACCGACCCGGAAAGCCCGCGGGCGACGCCCTATTACAAATCTAAGACGCTCGATCTGGCCGTGATCAATCCAAGCGTCATCCTCGGGCCGTTGCTCGGGCCGAATTTCGGGACGTCTGTTGGATTGATCCACCATTTGATGACGGGACGATTCAACGGTATCCCGCGCTTTGGCTTCTCCGTCGTGGATGTGCGTGATACCGCCGATGCCCACATTCGAGCGATGACCGATCCTGCTGCCGGCGGCCAACGGTTCATCATCGGTGGACGGTTTTTCTGGCTCAAGGACCTTGTGGCCATTCTTGCCCATTCCTTTCCCGACCATGCCTCCCGCCTGCCGTCCGGCGAAGTCTCTGACGAGATCGTCAGGGTCATGGCGCAATCCGACCCCGATGCACGAACCATTGTTCATGAGCTCAATCGCGACCTCAGTGTCAGTGCGGCAAAAGCCCACCGCGTCCTCGGGTGGCGCTCACGTCCAGAAGAGCAATGCATCCGCGCCAGCGCCCAAAGCCTCATCGACTTGGGATTGGTGCCGGCCTAGCACGATGCGTAGATTCAAATAGCTTTTGCTTTCAATTGGAGAACGGACATGACAATCCCGACCGTCGACGCATTCTCGCCGGCCAATGAGGCCAACCTTCTTCGCGAGACGGAGCACGCGAGGCTGCGTGCCCTGATCAACGCCGATATTGTTCGGGCACAACAGCTTCACGCTCCGGACTTCCAGTTGATAACGCCGATCGGTGCCACGCTTTCCAAGGAAGAATATCTAGGTGCGATCGCCTCCGGGCAGATCAACTACTTGATCTGGGAGCCCGCTGACATTGCCGTGCGGCTTTATGACGGAGTCGCTGTTCTTCGGTATCGTGCTCAGCTGGAGGTTGTCTTCGGCGGCCACAAAGTCGCCCTCAACGACTACTGGCACACTGACACTTATGAGCGGCATGACGGACGATGGATGGTGGTCTGGTCCCAAGCCACAGCCATCAACTAGCCAGAGTCACGGTAGTTACGACTGGCCTCAACCGTCCTTTGCCGGCGCCGGCTTGCGGTTCAGATTGCGTCGGATCATGCCGAGATTTGCCCCGCCAACCAGGAAGGCGGCGGCGAAATAGATCAGCATGGCGATCGCAATCAGCAGCCCAAGGGTGCCGATCTTGGTGAGAAGCGGCGCGCCGGAAGCAAGCGATGGCGCCCAATATTGCTTGAGGAAGACGATGGCCGCGCCCATCACGGCCGCGGCGACGATCAGCAGGGCCGTGCGCTTTGCCAGCGCCCATTCCCATGTCAGGTGGCCGCGGCGCAAAAGTGTGGCGAACAGCAGCACGGTGCTGATCCAGCCGGCGGTGGCTTCGGCAACCGCGATGCCGGGCGCGCCCATATAGGGAAAGAGGGTGAGCGCCGTGGCGCAGTTGGTCGCAACCGCGATGGCCGAAAAACGCATCGGCGTCTTGGTGTCCTCGCGGGCATAGAAACCGGGCTGCAGCGCCTTGATCAGCACGAAGGCCGGCAGGCCGATGCCGTAAATCGCCAGGATCGAGCCGACGACCGCGGTGTTTTCCTGATGGAAGGCGCCGCGCTCGTAGAGCACGCGGATGATCTCGTCGGAGAGGATCCAGAGCGCGAAGGCGGCAGGGATCGTCAGGAACAGCACGAATTCGATCGAGCGGTTCTGCAGGTTCCCGGCCTCGCGCAGGTTGCCGCCCTTCAGCGCCCGGGCCAGTTCCGGCAGAAGCACCACGCCGACGGCGACGCCGACGACCCCGAGGGGCAGCTGATAGATACGGTCGGCATATTGCAGTGCTGCGATCGCGCCGTCGCGGGACGACGCAATCGCCTGGCCGATCAGCTGATTGATCTGGGTGATGCCGCCGGTCACCGCAGCCGGCACCGCCAGGATCAGCAGCCGCTTGACATTGGGCGTCATCTTCGGGAAGCGGAAGCCGATGCTCATACCGGCCGCAAGTACGCCGACATAGACGACGGCAAGCTGCAGCACGCCGGCGGCAAGAACGCCCCAGGAGAGATACCAGGCGGTCGCCAGCGGATCGGCGCCGGTATAGAGCGCATAAAACAGCGCCCCGATCATCACCACGTTGAGGAAGACGGGCGCGATGGCGGCGGCGAAGAAATGATGCAGCGAATTCAGCATGCCGCTCATCATTGCCGTTAGCGACATGCACATCAGATAGGGAAACATCACCGCCGCCATGCGGATCGTGATCGAGAATTTTTCGGGATCGTCGGCAAAGCCCGGCGCGATGACGAAGCGCACCAAGAGCGGCATGGCAAGCTCCATCACGATGGTGATGAGGAGCAGCACCGAAAATAGCACGCCGAAGACCTCTTCCGAAAAGCGCTTGGCGCCATCCGTGCCGTTCGCCTCGATCTCCTTGGCAAAGAGCGGCACGAAGGCGGCGTTAAAGGCGCCCTCGGCAAACAGCCGGCGGAAGAGATTCGGAAAGCGGAAGGCGGCGTAGAAGACGTCGGCCATCGGTCCGGTGCCGAGGGCCGCAGCCATCAACGTTTCACGGGCGAAGCCGAAAATGCGGCTGCCGAGGGTGGCGCCGCCGACGGTCGCGAATTTCTTGACGAGGCTCATGCGTTGGGGCTCATGCGTGGGGGCTCATGCGTTCAGGCTCATATGGGGGAACCGGCCTTCTTTTCGGCGGCGGGCGGGGTCCGGGCGGTGGCGGCGGGTGCGATGATGCCGGAGGGCATGCGCTCGCGCAGCTCGTCTTCTTCCTCGGCCATGACGGCCTTCATCCGGGCGGTGATGTTGGCGCGCTTGCTGTCGCCGGATATTTTCTGGCCGACCAGATCGGTGACGTAGAAGGTGTCGATCACTTTCTCGCCGAAGGTGGTGATGCGGGCCGACTGGATGTCGAGCGACAGGTCGGACAGCACGGCGGTGATCTCCGACAGCAGTCCCGGCCGGTCGAGGCATTCGACCTCGATGACCGTGAACTTGTTCGACAGGCTGTTGGTGATGTTGACCGACGGCGGGATGACGAAAGCCTTGCTCTTCTTGCGATTGCGCGCGCGTGTGGCGATGACCTCGGGCAGCCGCTTGCGCCCGGACAGCACGTCTTCGATCATCCGGCCGATCGTCGCGGCCCGGCGCAGTTCGTCGGCATCGTCGGTAAATTCGCGGCTGACATGGATCGTGTCGAGCGCCCGCCCGTCCGATGTCGTGAAGATCTGCGCATCGACGATGTTGGCCCCGGCCGCAGCACAAGCGCCGGCAATGACGGCGAGCAGTCGCGGATGGTCGGGCGACAGTACGGTGATCTCGGTGATCGCGTGGAAACTGTCGGTGCGCACCGTGGTGGCGAGCGCCTGACCCGCTTTATCAGACTGGCGGATGAAATGGGCGTGACGGATCTGGTCTTCCAGCGGCACGGAGAGCAAATAGGGCTGGTAGTGCAGCTTGGTATAGGTATTGCGATCCTTCTGGCTCCAGTCGGCGAGTGCCGAATGCAGCGCCTCGGCAGCAGCATTGGCGCGTTCCTTGCGGGAGACCTCCGAAAAGCCGCCGGCGAGCAGCAGCTCGGTTTCATAATAGAGCGTGCGCAGAAGCTGGCCTTTCCAGCCGTTCCACACACCGGGACCGACGGCGCGGATATCGCAGATCGTCAGGATCAACAGCATCTTCAGCCGGTCGAGCGACTGCACGCGGTCGGCGAAATCGGTGATGGTCTTGCGGTCGGTGAGGTCGCGGGTCTGCGCCACCATCGACATGGTCAGATGTTCTTCGATCAGCCAGACGACGATTTCCGTCTGCTTCTGCGACAGGCCGAAGCGGGCGCAGAGCTTGCGGGCGACGCGGGCGCCGGCAATCGAATGATCCTCCTGGCGGCCCTTGGCGATGTCGTGGAGGAGAACGGCGACATAGAGCGCCTCGCGGTCCTCGATGCCGGGCATCAGCTTGTTGGCGAGCGGATGCAGATCCTCGGCGCGCCCCTTGTCGATCTCGGAGAGAATGTCGACAGTGCGGATCAGATGTTCGTCGACCGTATAGTGATGATACATGTTGAACTGCATCATCGCGACGATCTTGCCGAATTCGGGGATGAAGCGGCCGAGCACGCCGGCCTCGTTCATCCGGCGCAGGATGAGCGCCGGATCACGCTTCGACGTCAGGATCGACATGAACAGCCGGTTGGCCTCGTCGTTTTCCCGCAGGCTGGTGTCGATCAGGGCGAGTGAGCGGGTAACGCGTTTCAGCGCGTCCGGATGGAATTCCAGCCCATTGATGTCGGCGACGTGGAAGAGCCGGATGATGTTGACCGGATCGCGCTTGAAGACCTCGGGGTCGGCGAGCGCAATGCGGCCGCGGTCTTCGACGAATTCGACGCTGCCGGCGATCTTGCGGTTGCGATGGGTGAAGCGGCTGATGACGCCGGTGAGGCCCGGGATCGACTTCGCCTGCTGGTCTTCAAGCGCGGCGCAAAGGATGCGCGTGAGATCGCCGACATCCTTGGCGACGAGGAAATAGTGTTTCATGAAGCGCTCGACGGCCGAAAGGCCCGGGCGGGTGTGATAGCCGAAGGCTTCGGCGATCTCGCGTTGGATATCGAACGACAGACGTTCCTCGGCCTTGCCGGTCAGGAAATGCATATGGCAGCGCACCGCCCAGAGAAAGTCGTCGGCTTTCTCAAGCAGGCGGTACTCGTGCTTGGACAGCACGCCGAGCTTGATCAGTTCCGCCTGGTCGCGCACGTGATAATAATATTTCGAGATCCAGAACAGCGTGTGCAGGTCGCGGAGCCCGCCTTTGCCTTCCTTGACGTTCGGCTCGACGAGATAACGCGTGTCGCCCGCCTTGCGGTGGCGCTCGTCGCGCTCGGCAAGCTTGGCGGCGATGAATTCCGGCCCGGTGCCGGTGACGATCTCCTTGTCGAAGCGGGACTCGAGCTCGGTTTCCAGCCGCTGCAGGCCGCAGATGTAGCGCATCTCCAGGATGGCGGTGCGGATCGTCATGTCGGACTTGGAAAGCGCAATGCATTCCTCCACCGTGCGGGTGGCGTGACCGACCTTGAAGCCCATGTCCCAGAGCACGTAGAGCATGAATTCGACCGCTTTGTGCGTCTCTTCCGCCGGCCTCGGCAGAAAGAGAAACAGCAGGTCGATATCGGAGCCCGGCGCCAGCGTGTCGCGGCCGTAGCCGCCGACGGCGGTGACCGCGAACTTGTCCTTCTGCTGCGGAAAGATATGGGCGGTGGCGAAATTGTAGAGGACGGTGGTGATCTGGTCCTGCAGCCAGGAAATCCGGTAGGCGCAATTGAGCCCGCCGCCGTCGGCCATCAGTGCCTCGCGCGCCTTCTGCCGGCCTTCGGTGCTCGCCTTCTTCAGCACCGCCAGAAGATCGGCGCGCAGGACGTCGGGCCGGTTGCGGTTGGCCTCGGCAACGGCGTCACACTGCTTCTGCAAGAGCTCGACGTCGAGGATATTGGAGAAATCGAGGTCGCGCATCGCTATCGCCGGGGCGGTTTCCTGTTCATGCCGGACTGCCGGTTCACGGCCTGCCGCTTGTTTCGTCTGCATGCGCTATAGCCCCTTTGCCCGGCGATTGACACGGGCCTTCATACTGCAAGAACGTTTAAATTTGGCGAAATGGTGTTGGTTCGCCGCAAGAGGCGACGGCGCTTTGACGCAAGGGCGCGGGCTTTCCCGGAATCCTCAGGCTTTCCCGGAATCGTCAGCCGGCGGCCCGCGCATTCAGCAAATGCAGCACCTGCCGTGTCTCGCGCATGATCTCCTCGAGCGCCTGCCTGTCGCATTCGCGATAGCCGGCCTTGGCAATCGAGGTGCCGAGCTCCGAGATCACAGCGCAGCAGCGGGTGATTTTCAGCATGCCGATCGGCGACGTCCAGCCGCGGGCGTTGCGGTCCTTATCGGCGCGCCGCATCGTATCGAGCATGGAGCAGATGAGCGAGAGGCGCTCGGTTTCGCGAACCAGTTTTTCCATGAACATGGCGCGCTACTCCTATTTCAACTTCTTCTTGAGGTCGTAAAGCGCATCCATTGCCTCGCGCGGTGTCATGTCGTCAAGGCTCATCGCCTTCAGTGCCTCCTCGACCTTGGAGGTCCCGCGGGCCGTTTCCTCGCGGCGCACCGCCACCTGGAAGAGCGGCAGGTCGTCGATCAACTGGCTCGCCGGGTTCTTGCGATCGGCATCTTCCAGCCGGGTGAGCACGTCGCGGGCGCGCGCCACGACCGAGGCCGGAAGCCCGGCAAGGCGCGCGACCTGGATGCCGTAGGAGCGGTCCGCCGCACCCGGCCCGACCTCGTGCAGGAAGATGACGTCGCCGTCCCATTCTTTGACGCGCATCGTCGCGTTCGACAGCCGGCCAAGCTTTTCCGAAAGCACGGTCAGTTCGTGGAAATGCGTGGCGAAGAGGCCGCGGCAGCGATTGGCCTCATGCAGGTGCTCGACGGCGGCCCAGGCGATCGAAAGACCGTCGAACGTGGCGGTGCCGCGGCCGATCTCGTCGAGGATGACGAGGGAACGGTCGCTCGCCTGGTTGAGGATCGCCGCCGTTTCGACCATCTCGACCATGAAGGTCGAGCGCCCACGCGCCAGATCGTCGGAGGCGCCGACGCGCGAGAAAAGCCGGTCGACGATGCCGATATGGGCCGATGTCGCCGGCACGAAGGAGCCCATCTGCGCCAGGATTGATATCAGCGCGTTCTGGCGCAGGAAGGTCGACTTGCCGCCCATGTTCGGGCCGGTCAGCAGCCAGATCGCCCCGTCCCGGTCGCCGGTCCTCGGCGACAGATCGCAATGATTGGCGACGAAGGGGCCGCCCGCTTGCCGCCGCAGCGCCTGCTCGACGACCGGATGGCGCCCGCCCTCGATGGCAAACATCTTCGAGCCGTCGACCTGCGGGCGGCAATAGGCCTGCTCCTCGGCGAGAAGCGCCAAGCCTGCGGCGACGTCGATGACGGCAAGCGCCCGGGCGCCCGACTTGATCGCCTCGGCTTCCGCAACGACGGCCGCCGTCATCCTGTCGAAGGCTTCGAGTTCGATCGTCAGCGCCTGGTCGGCGGCATTGGCGATGCGGCTTTCGAGATCGGCAAGTTCGGTCGTGGTGAAGCGCATGGCGTTCGCCATCGTCTGGCGGTGGATGAAGCGGGCCTTCGCCTCCGCCGTCTCCGTCATCGGCGAGGCATTGCCGGCGGTGACTTCGATGAAATAACCGAGGACGTTGTTGTGCTTGATCTTCAGCGACCGGATGCCGGTCTCCTCGGCATATTGCAATTGCAGGCCGGCGATGACGCGACGGGACTGGTCGCGCAGTGCCCGGACCTCGTCGAGCTCGGCGCTGGCGCCGTCGCGAAGGAAGCCGCCATCGCGTTTCAACAGCGGCAATTCGTCGGCGAGCGTTTCGGCAAGCAGCTTTTCCACTGCCGCGGGAAGGGCCTGCAGCCCGGATAGCGCCTGGCCGAGTTCTTCGGGCAGCATCGCCTTGCCGAGCATCGCCGCAATTCCGCCCGCCGCTTCGAGGCCCTGGCGGATCGCCCAGAGATCGCGCGGGCCGCCGCGGTCGAGCGCCAGGCGCGACAGAGCGCGCGGCATGTCGGGAACATGTTTCAGCGTGTCGCGCAGATTGCCGCAAAGCAGGGGTTCGTCGATCAGGAAACCGATCGAATCGAGCCGCGCATTGATGCGGGCCGGGTCGGTCAGCGGCGACATCAGCCGTTCGGCAAGAAGCCTGGCGCCGCCGCCGGTGACGGTGCGGTCGATTGCCTTCAACAGCGAACCGTTGCGATCGCCGGAAAGCGTGCGGGCAAGCTCCAGATTGGCGCGGGTGGCGGGATCGATGAACAGCGTCGAGGCTGCACTTTCCCGTTCCGGTTTTCCAAGCGGCGGCCGCTCGGCAATCTGCGTCTTCTCGACATAGGCGACGGCGGCCGCGGCCGCTGCCAGCTCGGCGCGTGAGAAGGTGCCGAAGCCGTCGAGCGTCGCGACGCCGAAATACCGCGCGATCCGGCCTTCGGCGTCGGGCGCTGGCGCTGTCGAAGAGCACGGAAGGCTGCGGCACGGCTGTCCGGCCGAGCACGTCGAAGACCGGTTTGAGTTCGGGATCGTGGAAGATCGTGTCGGGAAGGATGAGCTCACGCGGATCGATGCGCAGGATATCGGCAAGCAGGCGCGAGGCTTCGGTCTCGGCAAGCCGGAAGACGCCGGTGGAAATATCGATCCAGGCAAGCGCCAGCAAAGCCTCGCCGCTGGCGCGAATGCGGGTCAGCGCCATCAGATAGTTGGATTCCGAGGGCGAAAGCAGCTTTTCCTCGGTGATCGTGCCTGGAGTGACGAGGCGGACGACGTCACGCTTGACGACGGATTTCGCGCCGCGTTTTTTTGCTTCGGCCGGATCTTCGATCTGCTCGCAGACGGCGACGCGGAAGCCGAGCGAAATCAGCTTCTGCAGATAATCGTCGGCCGCATGCACCGGAACCCCGCACATCGGGATATCCTGGCCCATGTGCTGGCCGCGCTTCGTCAGCGTGATACCGAGCGCGCGTGAAGCTTCCAGCGCATCCTCGAAGAACAGCTCGTAGAAATCGCCCATGCGATAGAACAGCAGCGAACCCGGATTGTTCGCCTTGATCTCGATAAATTGCTCCATCATCGGCGTCGCCGAGGCACGGCTTTCCGCCGTGGCGAGCTCGGCAGCCGAAAAGGCTTCATTCCCTGTGTCTATTCGAGCGTTCACGGAGGTGGAGTTTTTCCCAAAAAAACAGGTGCCAACCCTATCCGCGCGCCGCTATAGATGACAACAGCATTTGAGGAAGAGCAAAGCGTCGCCCACAGGACGTTGGAGGATTTATGCCCGATATCGATAAGAAGGACCGGCCGGTGACCTCGGTTACCGACCAGGAGGCGCTCGATTTTCACGCAATGGGCCGGCCCGGCAAGCTGGAGATCAACCCGACCAAGCCGATGGCGACGCAGCGTGACCTCTCGCTTGCCTATTCGCCGGGCGTTGCCGTGCCCGTGAAGGCGATCGCCGCCGATCCGCAGACCGCCTATGATTACACGGCGCGCGGCAATATGGTCGCCGTCATTTCCAACGGCACGGCAATCCTCGGCCTCGGCAATCTCGGCGCGCTGGCGTCCAAGCCCGTCATGGAGGGCAAGGCGGTGCTGTTCAAGCGCTTCGCCGATGTCGATTCCATCGACCTCGAGATCGATACCGAAAATGTCGACGAGTTCATCAACTGCGTGCGCTTCCTCGGTCCTTCCTTCGGCGGCATCAACCTCGAGGATATCAAGGCACCGGATTGTTTCGTCATCGAAAGCCGGCTGCGCGAGCTGATGGACATTCCGGTGTTCCATGACGACCAGCATGGAACGGCGATCATCGCCGCCGCCGGCCTGATCAACGCGCTGGAGCTGACCGGCCGCGACCTGAAGACGACGAAGCTCGTCTGCAACGGCGCGGGTGCTGCGGCGATCGCCTGCGTCGAACTCATCAAGGCGATGGGTTTTGCGCCCGAGAACGTCATCCTCTGCGATACCAAGGGTGTCATCTACCAGGGCCGCACCGAGGGCATGAACCAATGGAAATCGGCGCATGCGGCAAAGACCGACACGCGCACGCTGGAAGAGGCGATGAAAGGCGCGGACGTCGTTTTCGGCTTGTCGCAGCAGGGCGCGTTTTCGGCCAAGATGATCCGCTCGATGGCGGAGCGGCCGATCATCTTCGCCATGGCCAATCCCGATCCCGAGATCACGCCGGAAGAGGTGGCTCGCATCCGCGACGACGCCATCATGGCGACGGGCCGTTCGGACTATCCGAACCAGGTCAACAACGTCCTCGGCTTTCCCTATATCTTCCGCGGCGCTCTCGACGTCCGTGCCTCGACCATCAACGATGCGATGAAGATCGCCGCCGTCAATGCGCTGGCAAACCTTGCCCGCGAGGACGTGCCCGATGACGTGGTTGCCGCCTATCAGGGCAACCGGCCGCGTTTCGGCTCGCAATACATCATCCCCGTTCCCTTCTTCGATCCGCGCCTGATCTCGGCGATCCCGGTCGCGGTGGCGCAAGCCGCGATCGAAAGCGGCGTCGCCCGCAAGGTCATCACCGACATGGCCGGTTATGCCCGCGAGCTTTCGGCGCGCCGCGATCCGATCGCCTCGACGCTCGCCAGCCTCTATGAGCGCGTCCGCCGCCGTCCGAAGCGCATCGTCTTTGCCGAGGCCGAGGAAGAACAGGTCCTGCGTGCGGCGATGTCCTACGCCAACCAGCAGCTCGGCACCGCCATCCTGCTCGGCCGCGAGGACCTGATCCGGGCTACGGCCGAACGCGCCGGCATCGATCTCAACCGGCCGGGCCTCGAAATCGTCAATGCCCGGCTTTCGACCCGGGTCGAGGCCTATATCGACTATCTCTATGCCCGGCTGCAGCGGCACGGTTATCTCCACCGCGACGCCCAGCGGCTGATCCATAACGACCGCAACCACTTCGCCGCCACCATGGTGGCGCTCGGCGATGCCGACGGCATGGTGACGGGCATTACCCGAAACTATTCGACGGCGCTCGAAGATGTGCGCCGCTGCATCGACGAGAAGCCGGGCCACCGCGTCATCGGCGTGTCGCTGGCGCTCTGCCGCGGCCGCACGGTCTTCGTTGCCGATACGGCGGTGCACGACATGCCGACGGCCGAAGAGCTTGCCGATATCGCCGAAGAGGCCGCGGGTCTGGCGCGGCGCATGGGTTATCCGCCGCGTGTCGCCTTGCTGGCTTATTCCACCTTCGGCCATCCCTCGGGCGAACGCTCCGAGCGGGTGCGCGAGGCGGTGAAGATCCTCGACAAGCGCCGCGTCGATTTCGAATATGACGGCGAGATGGCGGCCGATGTCGCCCTGAACCGCAAGGTGATGGAGCAATATCCCTTTTGCCGCCTCTCCGGCCCGGCCAACGTCCTCGTCATGCCGGCCTTCCACTCGGCCTCGATCTCGACCAAGATGCTGCAGGAGCTCGGCGGCTCCACGGTGATCGGCCCGATCCTCGTCGGCCTCGACAAGCCGGTGCAAATCACCTCGATGGGCGCCAAGGACAGCGACATCGTCAACATGGCGGCGATCGCCGCCTACGGGGCGGGTTCGTAAACTCCTCCGGCCCACATTATGAGACGGCATTCCGTGCCCGGCCGACTGCCCGTCGGCCGGGCATAAGTTTTCGTGCGCCGTCGCGATGAAGGCTGCTCTTCCGATAAGTCATACTTTTGATACAATAGGCCTATAGGGCGGCATAAATTTGCCCGCAGGGACATTGAAAAAACTGCGGGCAATCGATGCGGTTTCGCAGCTCAGTTGTTTAATATCAGCCGGTTGGTTCCCCATGCCAGAAAATGCATCCGCCAATTTCACCCCCCGATTTCAGGGGGCAACTTTCGACGATATGGTCGGGGCTCTGACCAAGGGGTTTGGTTCGTTCGACGCATGGCGCGATGGTCGAGACAAACCGCTCGACTGGAAGGTCGGGTTTTGGGGTGATGAAAGCTTGTCGCTGGTCAGCAACCAGGATTCCGGCGGCTGGGGTGCAAGAACGGCCCATGGAACGCCGGAAACTCTGGCAATCATCGTTCCACGCACTGGTGCTCTCGATGTAACGCTTGGTCGGTCTGTGATCGAAGGGACACCTGGGCGGCTGCTGTTGGCGAACAATCTTGAGCCGGAACGGATTTCCGTGCGGGCAGCGCCGCACCGGTCAGACACACTGAGTCTGAGCTGGACAATCATCGCTCAGACCGTTGCCTCCGTATTGGAGACCCCCCTGATCGGGGCAATGGACTTGGCACCGGTCATTGATCTTTCCACGGCGGCGGGCCGGTTGATCGGCAGTCTCGCCCAAACGATCATCATCGGCATGCGCAACAACGGGCCGCTCCTTGCCTCGCCAATCGCCATGTTGAACCTGACCCAGGCGTTTGCCGATCTGCTGGTGCGCTCGGTTCCTCATCGGCTCTCGCATCTTCTCGACAGGAAAATCCATCTGATCGCACCCCGGCATGTCCGTCGGGCAATTGAATTCATGCATGCAAACATCGCAGAGCCGTTGACGATGCAGAGTGTCGCGGAGGCGGCAGGCATTTCCATTCGCGCTCTTGAAAGCGGTTTTCGTGCCTTCAAGGGAACCACACCGGCTGCCTACCTCAGGACGATCCGCTTGCAAGCGGTCCGGGAGGATCTGCGCGATCCTTCAAACCGGCAGCCGTTGCGGGACATCTGCTTGAAGTGGGGATTCTTTCACTTTGGCCGCTTTGCGGCAACCTATCGGGCGGCGTATGGAGAGAACCCGTCGGACACCAGAAGGCGATCCGATCACTAGAGCCTTTCCGGGTTAGATTGAAGCATTCTGTTGGCTCAAACGGAGTCGGATGGTCGACCGGCCGGCGCGCGTCGTAGCCAAGCTCTACGGCCAAGCCGGCCGGTCGATCAGCCGGCCCGTTTCAGCCAACCCGAAGGGCCGGGCATCTTTCCGCCAGGATCAGAGGCGATCGGCTCGGACGTACCAAGAGGTATGCCCTTCGCCAATCGCCTCTGCCCTGACGAAAACCTGCTCCGGCAGAATGCTGCAATCTGACCAGGAAAGGCTCTAAGGGCACGCCATCGGAGAGGCTGGAATTGGCTTTTCACAGGCAGATGATCGTCTGCGCAAATTAAATTAGCTCGCGAAGCGGCCGGCATCGGCGCCGTAATAATTCAGGTAACGGTCCGAGATGCTGGAGATCGGCAGCACGATCAGCACGTCGGTCGTGTTGAAGGCATGATCGATGACCGCGCTGGAGCCGACCATCGCGCCGAGGCGGAGATAGCCCTTGATCAGCGGCGGCAGAGCCATCAGCGCCCGCTTCGGGTTGATGGCTTCGACCGGCATCAGGTCCATGTTGCGGGCCAGATGCGGCAGCGCCCCGATGGCCCATTCGTTCTTCGCCAGCACATTGTGGTAGAGGAAGGACAGTGCCAGCGCGTGGCTTTCGAGATAGACGCCGGGGAACGAGGCGCAGCCGAACATGGCGCTGACGCCGTGTTTCAGCGCATAGGCCCAGTTGCCCTGCCACAGGAGCTCGACGGTGCGCTTGGTGCGGTATTCCGGCAGCACGCAGGAGCGGCCGAGTTCCATGAAGCGCTTGTCCGGGTGTTTGGCGATGAGGCCCTCGATTTCGAATTCGGAAGCCGAGTAAAAACCGCCATTGGCGATGGCGACATCTTGACGCAACAGCCTGTAGGTGCCGACGATCTGGTCTTCCGGGTCGCCCTCGATCGAGCGGTCGAGAACCAGAAGATGGTCGCAGACAGCGTCATAGGCGTCGACGTCGCGCTGTCGGCGCATCGCATCCAGCGGCAGCTGCGCCTTCATTTCGTCGACGAAGACGCGGTAGCGCACGGCCTGGGCGGCATCGATCTCGCGTGCCGTGCGGGCAAGGCGGGTCTCCAGATTGCCGATGCGGCCGAGGATATCGCCGTCCTTCTGCACAGCCGTCGAGGGCGGTGCAGCCTCCGCGGTGGTGTCACGATTCAGGATGTCGATGGCGGACATGACGATTCTCCCGTTGCCGGCTTATCGACGCCATAAAACACTTCTCTACGACAGGAAAGTGACATTCTGAATTTCCAGGCGCAAGAAACATGCCGGTTCCCGAGGCGCTCACCGCGCCTCTGCCCGGCGGGCGGAAAGGGCGGCAACCGCTTGAACTTCGGTCAGCAGCCGCACCGGATCGACCGGCTTTACCATGACGCGGTTGGCGCCGTTGAGCAAGACCTGGCGGCGCGATTCGTCGCTCTTGTCGGCCGTCAGCACGATCACCGGCACCGAGGCGAGATCGAGCCGCCGCTCATGGCCGCGCAGGCGTCCCAGCATGTCGATGCCGTTGCCGCCAGGCATCGAGAGGTCGCTGATAATGATATCGGGCCGGGCATTGGCCTCGCAGAGCGCGTAGTCGAGCAGGGTCTCGAAATCCTCGACATGGCGCACCTTATGCCCGCCCTTTTCCAGGACGACGCGCACCAGCATGGCATTGATCGGATCGTCCTCGCCGAGCAGGATGCTGAGCCCGCTGGCGGCAACCAGCGTCTCCGCTACCGAAAGGCCGAAGCCCGGCTGGTTGTCGTTCAGCGCGTCGCGCTTCTCCATGCCGCGCATGCGCCCGCGCAGCACGTCGATCAGCGACTGTTCGCGCAGCGGCCGGATCAGCCAGGCATCGAAGAGGTCGAGCGGATGGGCGCTGCGCTCTTCCGGATTGACGAGCAGGACCTTGCGCAGGCCAAGGGCGGCGATTTCGGCGCGATCGGCAAGATGGGCGGAAAATTCCGCCGACATCCGATGGTCGATGATGATATCGGTCGGCCGCCGCCCGCCCTTTGCCAGCTCGAGCAGCGTTGCCCGCGCCGTCTCGCCGTCGCCGACGAGATGGCAGAGGCCGCCGAGCGTGGTGATCGTTTCGGCGATGGCGGTGCGCGCCGCACCTGCCGGCGCCAGTAGCACGACGCTGTTGCCTGAAAGCAGCGTGTTTCGCCGGTCGGGGCGCTCGCTGTCGATATCGACAGGGAAGCAGATGGTGAATTCGCTGCCTCGGCCCTTTTCGCTGGCAACCGTCAGCGCGCCGTTGAATTCGCGCATGATGCGGGCGGAGATGGCAAGGCCGAGGCCGGTCCCGCTGCTCTTGTCGACAACGCTCCCGCCCTGCTCGAACTCGCCGAAGACGCGCGCCTGCTCCTCCGTCGTCATGCCGGGACCGCTATCGGTCACGGTGATCGAGAGGTCGTCGTCGTCGAGCGACACGCGGATGAAGACGCCGCCAACCTGGGTGAACTTCACGGCATTGCCGATGACGTTGAACAGAACCTGGCGCAGCCGCGCCGGGTCGAAGCTCATATTTTCGGGCACGTCGGAGGACACGGTGGCGCCGATCTCGATACCCTTTTCATGCGCCCGGTGGGCGAGCATCTCGACGACGCTTTCCAGAAGCTTGCGCAGCGATTCCGAGCGCGGGTGCAGCGCGAAGCGGCCGACTTCGATGGTGGAGAAATCGAGCAGATCCTCGACGAGCTGCGTCAATGCATGGCCGGACTGGCGGATGTTCGCGAGATAGTTCTGCTGCTCCTGCGTCAACCGCGTCTCCGCGATCAGATGCGTCATGCCGAGGATGCCCGAAAGCGGCGTGCGCACCTCGTGGCTGACGGTGGCAAGCAGCCTCGATTTCGCGGCGCTGTTATATTCGGCCTTCTGGCGGGCTTCCTCGCGGCCCTGCGCGATCAGCCGCTCGTCGGTCACGTCGCGGGCAACGCTTTGCAGCAGCAGGCGGCCGTTCGCCGGGTCGCGGGTAACGACGTCACGCCAGAGGAAGATGCGCTGGCCTTCCGGCGTCGAGATCTCGACATCGTAGCAATGCGGTATCGAACCGGGGCGGAAGGCAAGGCCGATCTCCTCGCAGGTTTTTCCTTCCGGACGCAGCCGCCCGGTCAGGCGGCGAAACGTGTCATTGGCGGAGATGATGCGCCGGTCCATGGTGCGGCTGACCGTGATGTCGCCGAGCACGTCGTGCACGTCGGCAAACAGCTTTGCGCCGCCATTCTCATCCGGCATGGATTGACCGGGGCGCTGCCCGGCCTTGCGCGAGCGAACCATCAGCAGGGCATAACTGGCGATGACGGCCAGGCCAAGGACGACGAGACCGCCCGAAAGCAGCAGCGGATCGCCGGCATGGGCAAGCAGCATCAGGATCGTTGCGGCAAGAAGGCCGGCGCCGCCGAGCCAGTAGAACAGCAGGCGCCGTGTCGGTGCAGGTCCGTCCTGGCGGTCATCGGCGCCCCGGGGTGCCGGTGCGTTCGGTCGTGCGAAGACCGCCTCCATCCGCTTCTCATGCGGCTTGGCGGCGGGTCCACCGAAGGCGGCGGACAATCTTTCCTGCAACTGTCCCAGGTTCTGCATGCTATCTGGATAACATGAGGCCCGTTCCGAATGCCTTCAGGATTTCGATAAGATTTTAGCGGCTGGCCTTTTTCGGCAGCAGCAGCTCGTCGAGAATGACGCAGCCGGCCCCGATGGTGATGAAACTGTCGGCGAGATTGAAGACCGCGAAGGACCAGCTCTCGGTGTAGAATAGAATGTAATCGATCACATGCCCATAAGCGAAGCGGTCGACGAGATTGCCGATCGCGCCGGCGATGATCAGCGCATAACCGAGATGGGCGATCCAGCGATCCTTCGCCGTGCGGTACCACAGCCAGATGACGAAGGCGACGATGATGAGCCGCATGCCGACGATGAACCAGCCGTCCATGCCCGACAGCATCGAAAAGGCGACGCCGAGATTGTAGGTGCGGTAGAGCGCCAGCATCGGAACGACGGGTACGGCCTCCTGTAGCGGCAGGTAATGATCAACGGCGATCTTGACGGCCTGGTCGATGAGAACGGCGACGACGATGAAGAAGAGGATCGGCGCCGGGCGCGAAAACAGCGCCGGGCGTGCATGCGTCTGTTCGGTCATTTGCCCTCGGCAAGTGAGAGGAGATGGCGGCGTGCCTCGAAAAGCATGACGGCGGTGGCGACGGCGAGGTTCAGCGAATCGGCGCGGCCCTGCTGCGGAATGCGGGCAAGCGCGTCGGCCTCCCTGGCCAGCTGCTCCGGCAGGCCGGATTGTTCGTTGCCCATCAGGAGCACGACGGGCTTTTTCCGGTAGTCGATCGTCCGGTAATCGACCGCGCCGGCAAGATGCGTCGCGACGACGGAAACGCCGGCCGATTTCCGCCAGGCGATGAATTCCTCGGGCGTCGCCCGCGCGACCGGAACGGCAAAGACCGAGCCCATGGTGGCCCGCACGGTTTCGAGCGAGAAAGGATCAGTCGTTTCTCCGAGAAGTATGATGCCGGAAGCCCCCGCCGCATCGGCCGTGCGGATGATGGTGCCGAGATTGCCGGGGTCGCGCACCCGGTCGAGCGCCACCCATGTCTCGCCGTCGCTCAGTCGGATACCTTTGAGCGGCGTCCAGCGCTGCTCGAAGATGCCGACCACCATCTGCGGGTTGTCGCGGCGGGTGATCGAGGCGATCACCTTTTCGCTGACCTCAAGCACCAGCCCGCCCGACGCGACGGTCTTTGCCGCCATCTGCTCGACCAGCGGCTTGCCCTTGGCGGCCTTGGCATAGACCAGCGTGCGGATCGCCCAGCCGAGTTCGATCGCATCGATGATGAGTTTCAGTCCTTCGGCCAGGAAAGTACCGCTTTCCTCGCGCGACTTCTTGTTCGTCAGCGCCTTGATGTCCTTGATGATCGGATTGGCGAGCGAAGTGACTTCCTTCACCTGCCCGACCCTGCGCGGTCCCTGATCGTGGAAGTCCTTGCTCATTTCGGCACCCAGCGGGAAAAGAGGGAGGTGGAGAGCGCGCGGCCCTGCGTCTTGCCGTCGGTGCCGGCCTCGCGGATCACCAACTCGCCGGATTCGACCACGCCGCCGGCGCCACGCATCGTCTCGCGCATCAGCTCATGGATCGAATAGAAGCTGGCGCGGATCGAATAGGCCGTCAGCACCAGGCCCACGGCCTTCGGCGACAGGATCTCGCGGCAGACGTCGAGCATCAGAGGCAGATGCTCGAAGAGATGCCAGACTTCGCCATTGGGGCCGCGGCCGAATTTCGGCGGATCGGTGAGGATGATATCGTATTGGCTGCCGCGGCGTTCCTCGCGCAGGATGAATTTCATCGCATCCTCGCAGATCCAGCGGATCGGCAACTTCTCCATGCGCCCGAGCGCCTGGTTTTCCCTTGCCCAGCCGATCGCCTTCTTCGAGGCGTCGACATGGGTGACCTCGGCGCCAGCTGCGGCGGCAACCAGCGAGGCGACGCCGGTATAACCGAAGAGGTTCAGCACCTTCAGCGGCCGGCCGGCCTTTTCGACCTGCTCTTTCATCCAGCTCCAGTGGACGATCTGCTCCGGGAAGACGCCGACATGACGGAAGGAGGTGAAGCGGCCGAGAAAATCGACACCGAGCAGATTGAGCGGCCAGGTCTCGCCGAGCGCCTCCTTCGGAAAGCGCCAGCGGCCGGCGCCTTCCTCGTCGGTATCGCCGGTGAAGGCGGCATCGACCTTTTCCCAGACTTGGGGCGCCAGCGAAGGCCGCCACAGCGCCTGGGCTTCCGGACGGATGATGCGATAGGGGCCGTATTGCTCGAGCTTTTCGCCGTTGCCGCTGTCGATCAGGTGGAAGTCGCCGGCCCCGAGCGATTCGAGAATGACGGGCACGCGCTCAGTCGGCCGCTCGCCGCTGCGTGTCATCAGAGGACGCACGACGGCGGCAGGCACAGCAGCCTCGCGCACCGCCTCGCGGGTTGCCGCGGGCTGCGCGACCGGCTTCGGCGGCCGGCCTGCCCGATCGTCCCTGCGATTTTCACCGGAAGGACCTGATGTTTTCTTCTGGCCCGGCCGGCCTTCTCTCTGTTTCAACGTGCTCTTCCGCGTCTCTGTCGGGGTGTGGTATCGGCTTTGTCCGCTGCAGCGCCGCGCGTCTTTTGAAACGCGCAAAGCACATTGCGGCACTTTGAATATGCAGTAGCCCAGAAAAGCCGGGCGGATCAACTGCGCTGCCGGCCAAGCCCGGGCAAGCGGAGAGGGTTCTCCCGGCGCGGCGCCTATTTTACGCCTTCGGAGGCCTGTGTGCGAAGCCAGCTTTCCACCGCATAGAGGGCCGCGACATGCATCGACTGCATGATGACGGCGCCGGACTGCAGGTCGCCAAGGATGGCAGCTAGATCCGTAAACAGCAGCTCGACCTTCTCTCCGGGGTCGAAAGATGGTTCGCCGGCCCGGCTGAGACCCAGCGCCAGCCAGCTCGTCACCACGTTGCTGTGGCTGGCGGCATTTGGGTAGGAGGTGAGCAGCTTGACGAAGGTCGAAGCTTCATAGCCGGTCTCCTCCCGGAGCTCGCGCCGGGCCGCCGCCATCGCCGCATCGCCGGTCTCGCTGTCGCCGGGTTCGAGGCTGCCGGCGACCAGACCGAGCACAATCTCGCCGCGGCCGTGCCGGTATTCCCGCGTCAACAGCACGCGCCCGTCAGGCATCACAGGGATGACGTTGATCCAGTCGGGATAATCGAGCACATGGAATGGCGCGACGACGGTTCCATCGGCGGTGACGCAATCGTCGCTCCGGACCCGGATCCAGCGATCCTCATAGGTGATCCGGCTTGCCGTCACGCTCCAGGGCTTCAGTTCGTCGTTCATCGGCCCATCCCTTGTGTGTCAGATGTGTGTCAGATCGGAACCCGGCAGATAACATTCCGTCCTGCCTTGGCAAAGCGCTTTCGCGCTGGGATAAGATGAGCGAATCGAAGATGGGGCCATCGAATGGATTTCACCGGCGAAGAACGCATCGCCGCGCCGCGGGACATCGTCTGGGCAGCACTCAACGATCCCGAGATCATGCGCGGCTGCATTCCGGGTTGCCAGAGCATCGAGCGGCTGTCGCCTGATGTCTTCGAGGCGACGATCAAGGTCAAGTTCAGCCTGTTGTCCGCCACCTTCCACGGGCTGCTGACGCTTTCCAACGTCGATGCGCCGAAGAGCTATACGCTGTCGGCCGAAGGCAAGGGCGGCCTTGCCGGCTTCGCCAGGGGCAGCGCCGATATCGTGCTTGAGGAAAGGGGTGCCGAGACCATCCTGCACTACCGGTCGAAGGCCGAACTCGGCGGCAGGCTCGCCCAGCTGGGTGCCCGCCTGCTCGATTCGACCTCGCAAAAGCTCGCCGAAGGGTTCTTTTCGGATTTCAATGCCGCGGTCGTCGCGAAGATGGCAGCGGGTTAGGCTTGGCGCGGGCGCAGGGTTTGTTTAAATCGGCATGATGACGTGGACCATCAGGCCGCCGCGGGCGGAAGACCAGGAAATACTCGCGGAGATTTATCTTTCCGTACGCCGCGAAACATTCGTCTGGGTCGATCCCGGCAAATTCCATCGCGAGGATTTCGCTGCCCATACCAATGGCGAGACGGTCTTCGTCTGCGCGCATGAAAACGGCCGCGTTGCCGGCTTCCTGTCGCTCTGGCCAGCCGATGATTTCATCCACATGCTCTATATCAGCCCTGAATTTCAGGGCCAGGGTGCCGGTAAGGCGCTGCTGCAGGCGCTGCCGGAATGGCCGCAACACCGGTACCGGCTGAAATGCCTGGTGAAGAACCGGCGGGCAAAGGCGTTCTACCTTTCCCACGGTTTCCACGTGACCGGC
The DNA here is from genome assembly GCF_057653825.1 of Rhizobium sp. WSM409. Lineage (NCBI taxonomy): Bacteria > Pseudomonadati > Pseudomonadota > Alphaproteobacteria > Hyphomicrobiales > Rhizobiaceae > Rhizobium > Rhizobium sp. WSM409. The sequence goes on from NZ_CM172794.1 coordinate 57,746, forward strand.
AACGGCACCTCGCCGGAGGGCGACTACGAGGAACTGAGCTTTTTTCCGGCTTGACAGCCGCCGAAAGCCGGCCGCCGAATCCGAGCCAATCGAATATTGACCGGTTTTACCGCGCCGGCAGCTGCCCGGCGATTTCCTCGGCGCGGTTCTTGTGGCGGTCGGCCTCGCTTTGCCAGCGGATGGCTTCCTTGGCCTCGGTGCGGGCGCGCCTGCGGTGTTTGCCCTGGCTGAACCAGGTCGCGGCCGCCCCGATCAGCATGCCGGCGATCAGCACGACGACCAGGAAGACGAAGAAGGGCGCAGAAACCGCCAGCACCTGATCATCAGGCCGGAACGGATTGAAGGCGAGCGTGACGCTCTGCCGGTTGGCGACGCAGAAGACGATGAGGATGACGCCGAGCGGCAGCAGAATCAACAGGTTGACGATCTTCTTGGCCATTTGAGGTCTCCACGCGGCAGATTGCGCCGGTCTTTTTGAGGGGCGCGTTTCATGCTTGCAGCGCTATGTGTCCTTGATAGGACACGCAAAGCACGATGCGTTACCAGAATAGGAAAACGGCCCTCGAGTTCAAGTGCGGTTTCGCCGCAGGCAGCGACGGTTCAATCCTCTTCGTCGGCCTGGCCGGGATTGAGCCGCTCGCGCAGCTCCTTGCCGGTCTTGAAGAAGGGAACCCACTTCTCCTCGACGAAGACGGTATCGCCGGTCCGCGGGTTGCGGCCGGAGCGCGACGGGCGGTTCTTGACCGAAAAGGCGCCAAACCCGCGCAATTCGACTCGGTTACCCGCAGCCAGTGCATCCGTGATCTCGTCGAGAACCGCGTTGACGATATTCTCGACGTCGCGATGATAGAGATGCGGGTTGCGTGCCGCAACAATCTGCACCAATTCAGACTTGATCACTTTCGCCCCCTTAAATTATTGATTTCTTATCAATCGTGGCCAACCTGCCAAACTGAAAGCAGCCCGTCAAGAAGCAACTTTGGGGGCAGGATTCCATTGATATCCTGGGTTTTCATGAGATCATCATAACCGAAGATCGTAATCAACCGAGAAACAGCCCCAGCGAGCAGAAAGGGCGTATTGCTCTTCTTGTCCCAGTCCACCATGGGCAGATCACTGTCGACGCCGCGTGACGTCAGATAGGCGCGGATCTCAGCCTCGCCGCCGATTGCATCGACAAGTTTCACCTTCAGCGCCTGGCGGCCGGTATAGATCGTGCCGTCGGCCAGTTTCAGCACCTCGTCGCGCGGCAGCTTGCGCCGGTCGGCGACCAGGTCGACGAACCAGTTATAGCTGTCGACCACCATGTTGCGGATCATCGCCTTGGCTTCCTCGCTTGCCTCGTGGAAGGGCGAGGGCTCGGCCTTCAGCGGCGAGGACTTGATTTCCTGCAGCGAGACGCCGATCTTGTCGAGCAGCGGCTGGATCTGCGGATACTGGAAGATGACGCCGATCGAGCCGGTGATCGAGCTGTCGCCGGCAATGATCGTATCGCCGGCGGTGGCGATCATGTAGCCGGCGGAGGCGGCAAGCGTGCGCACGTCGGAGACGACAGGCTTCTTGGCAGAGATTGCACGGATCGCCTTGAAGATTTTTTCGCCGCCATAGGTCGTGCCGCCGGGCGAGGAGATCGAAATCACCACTGCCTTCACCTGATCGCTGATCTCGACCTTCTTCAGCCGCTCCAGAAGCTCGTCGTCATCGACGATCAGCCCGGATATCGTCACATGGGCGATGTGCGGGCGCTCCGTCCCGGCATCGCCGAGGGCAAAGCGGTAGAAGGCGAAACCAAGTGCCACGATGAGGGCCACCGCGATGACGCGCCAGAAGCCGAGCTTACGACGCAGCCGCCGGCGATCGGCGATGATCGAACTGTCCATAGAAACCTCCAGCGCTGGCACCAGCTTCGGCATGCCGCCGATCGATCCGGTGAAATAGGGTGGCAGCGGCCCGTACGAATGCCACTTTTGAATGTTTTTCCGTTTTGTTGCTTGTTGCAGAAAAAATTCCATATTGGCAAGCCAATGTAATAATGCGAAACGAACTGTGATTGGCGGCCGGCTTTGTTATGAAGGCGCGGCGATCACCGCACATGGACGAGGCCTATGCTCGATACCCTGAAGAACAACGGACATGCCGCCTATTCAGGGTCCGGCAAGAATGCCTATGGCGATGCGTTGTTCCATTCCGCCCGCGTGCGGCGGCTGAAGATATTGCTGCCGGTGGCGGCCCTCATCGTCGCGGCGAGCCTCACCGCGGTGGCGTTAGTCAGCATCTATCTGCCCGAAAACATCAAGATGGAAGGCGCCAAGATCGAGAACGGCAAGGTCGTGATGGAAAAGCCGGCGATATCAGGTCGCAATTCCGACGGCATCAATTATTCGATGCTGGCCGAAAGGGCGCTGCAGGATATCCGCAATCCCGATCTCATCACGCTCGAGACCATCAAGGCCGCCGTGCCGATGAATGACGGCCTGATCGCCCGTGTCGTCGCCTCGACCGCCGATTACAATCGTGCCACCGACAATCTGCATATGACGGCCCCCTTCACCCTGGTGCTGAGCAGCGGCCTCAATGCGAATTTCCAGTCGGCACAGCTCGACATCAAGGGCGGAAACATGCGGAGCGACGACCCCGTCACCATCACCAAGGACAATGCCTCCATTGTTGCGAAGACGCTTCAGATAACCGATAAGGGGCGGGTGATCACATTCGAGGGGAATGTTCGCATGAATGTCGATCCATCCACCATCCATAAACAGGGCACTTAACCAGCCGGGTCATCCATGACAAAAGATTGTCGCTTTTCCACTTGCAAGACAGGCATGGCATTCATTGCCGGCGCATTTGCCCTTATTCTGACGGCCTCGGGCGCGGGCGCGCAGCAGGCGACGGCCACGATGCCGGGCATGAAGCTGTCCAACGACCAGCCGATCCAGATCGAAAGCGACAAGCTGGAGATCCACGACCAGGAACACACCGCTCTCTTTACCGGCAACGTCAAGGTCGTCCAGGGGGCGACGACGATGCAGTCCGGCAAGATGACCGTCTATTACAAGGACAAGGCGGCAAAGCCGGCCACTGACGGGACGCAACCGGCGGCCCAACCCGCAGCGCAGCCGCAGCAGTCTGCCTCGCTTGCATCGGGGAGTGCCGATATCGACAAGATCCTGGTGACGGACAAGGTCTTTTTGACCTCGGGCACGCAGACGGCGACCGCCGATGACGGCAATTTCGACATGGCCTCGCAGACATTCATCCTCACCGCGGATGAGGGAAAAAAAGTTATTCTGTCGGACGGGCCGAATGTTTTTACCGGCTGCAAGCTGACGGTTCACATGCAGACCGGCCAGGCGGAGCTTGAAAGCTGCGGCGGGCGTGTCCAGATTCAGCTCGATCCGAAGTCGAAGCCGAATACACCGCAGCAGAAGCAGAACTGAGAAGCCGGCCTCCCACGTGAAATTAACATCGCTATCCACCATGTTCGGCAAGCCCGGGCCACAAGCTGCGGGCGCCGCCGACAAGAGCCGCTATCAGGGAACGCTGATCGCACGCGGTCTGACGAAGACCTATGCGACGCGGCGCGTCGTCAACGGCGTCTCGCTGGTGGTGCGCCGCGGCGAGGCCGTCGGCCTGCTCGGCCCGAACGGCGCCGGCAAGACCACCTGTTTTTACATGATCACCGGCCTGGTGCCGGTCGATGAAGGCACGATCGAGATCGACGGCAACGACGTCACGACCATGCCGATGTACCGCCGATCGCGCCTCGGCGTCGGTTACCTGCCGCAGGAAGCCTCGATCTTCCGAGGGTTGACGGTGGAAGAGAATATCCGCGCCGTCCTCGAAGTGCATGTCAAGGACAAGGCCGAGCGCGAGCAGAAGCTGAACGAGCTGCTGGAGGAATTCCATATCCAGAAGCTGCGCAAGAGTGCCGCCGTCGCCCTTTCCGGCGGTGAGCGCCGCCGCCTCGAAATCGCCCGTGCGCTTGCGACCGACCCGACCTTCATGCTGCTCGACGAACCCTTCGCCGGCGTCGACCCGATCTCGGTCGCCGACATCCAGAATCTCGTTCACCACCTGACGGCACGCGGCATCGGCGTTCTCATCACCGACCACAATGTCCGCGAGACGCTGGGTCTCATCGACCGCGCCTACATCATCCATGCCGGTGAGGTACTGACCCATGGCCGGGCGAACGACATCGTCAACAATCCGGAAGTGCGCCGGCTCTACCTCGGCGACAATTTCAGCCTCTGACGTCAGATCCGGATGATTTTAGGCCGGATCGGCAGAAATTCACTATGCCGGCATAGTTCCGCTTGACCAAATACAATAAAAAAGCAATTTTTGGGCCAACTTGGATTTCCGTGGCCTGAAGCCTTGATCGGACGCGGTTTCCCGGAGGAATCGAGGGGAGTTTTGCGTCCGTCATGGCACTGTCCGCCAATCTTTTCCTGCGCCAGACTCAGTCTTTGGTGATGACGCCGCAACTGATGCAATCCATCCAGTTGCTGCAGATGACGCATTTCGAACTCAACCAGTTCATCGCCCTGGAAGTGGAGAAGAACCCGCTGCTCGAATTTCCGTCGAATGACGGCGAGGCGGGCGGCGAACGCGGCGAAGCCGAAGATGGAGAGTATGCTCATCAGCCGGAGGATGCCGGGTCGGACGACGGTTACGATAACCGCACCGAGGCGCTCTCCAGCGACTGGTATGACAATGGCGGCAGCGCCAGCACCAGCCGGCTGAACGACGAGCTCGACGCCAATTACACCAATGTCTTTCCTGACGACGGTGCCCCGCAGCGCCTCGATGCGCCGGAGCTCGTCAGCCAGTGGAAGTCGATGCCGGGCAGCGGCGAGGGCGCCGACTACGATCTCGACGATTTCGTCGCCGGCCAGGTGTCGCTGCGCGATCATCTCGCCCAGCAGATCCCCTTCGTCCTGCCCGACATGGCCGACCGGCTGATCGCGCAGAATTTCGTCGACCAGCTCGACGACTGCGGTTATCTGCAGGCCGATATCGTCGAGGCGGGCGAGAGGCTGGGCACGAGCCTCGCACAGGCAGAGCGCGTGCTCGCCACCCTCCAGAGCCTCGATCCGCCGGGTGTTTTCGCCCGCAGCCTCGCCGAATGCCTGGCGATCCAGCTGAAGCAGAAGGACCGATATGACCCGGCCATGCAGGCTCTGGTCGAAAATCTCGAACTGCTTGCCCGGCGCGATTTTGCCACGCTGAAGCGGCTTTGCGGCGTCGACGAGGAAGATCTTCTCGACATGCTCGGCGAGATCCGCCAGCTCAATCCGAAGCCCGGCAGCGGTTTCGAGGCGGGTATTTCCGAAGCGATCATGCCCGATGTGGTCGTCAGAGCCTCCTCGGATGGCGGCTGGCTGGTCGAGCTCAATCCGGATACGCTGCCGCGAGTGCTGGTCAACCAGTCTTATTTTTCCCGGGTGACAAAGAACGGCGAGGATCACGCCTTCCTCTCCGATTGCCTGCAGACCGCCAACTGGCTGACGCGCAGCCTCGATCAGCGGGCTAAAACCATCATGAAGGTGGCAAGCGAAATCGTCCGCCAGCAGGACGCCTTCCTGCTGCACGGCGTCGACTATCTGCGCCCGCTGAACCTGAAGACGGTCGCCGAAGCGATCAAGATGCATGAATCCACCGTCAGCCGGGTCACGTCGAACAAATATATGCTGACGCCGCGCGGCCTCTTCGAACTCAAATATTTCTTCACCGTCTCGATCAGCGCCGTCGCAGGCGGCGACAGCCATTCGGCCGAAGCCGTGCGTCACAAGATCCGCGCGCTGATCCTGCAGGAGAGCCCGGAGGCGGTGCTTTCCGACGACGATATCGTCGACATGCTGAAGAAGGGCGGGGTCGATCTCGCCCGCCGCACCGTTGCGAAATACAGGGAGGCGATGAACATTGCCTCTTCGGTCCAGCGCCGCCGCGAGAAGCGGGCGCTCGCCAAGGTCGCCGGTTTCTAACGCGGCAACGCTTCGGCCTCGATCGAAGCATCCGGCCCGCAAATCCCGTTATTCCTCTCCAGCGCCCTGCGTCTTAGACATGCAAACGGCGCCGAAACCCTGTGAATTGTCTTCAACGAATATCGAAATGCCGACCATGATGCCGCAAAATTCCAACCTTGCCAGGGAGCTTTTCCTGCTGCTGGTGCTGGCGACCCTTTGGGGTTCCTCCTATAGCTTCATCAAGATCGGCGTCGAGACGATCCCGCCGATAACGTTGATCGCCGCTCGCACGCTGATTGCCGGCGGCATTCTGCTGGCCGTCCTGCGCCACCGGCGTGTCCGCCTGCCGCGCGATCTCGCCACCTGGCGGCGGTTTTTCGTTCAGGCCTGTCTGAACAGCGTCGTCCCCTTCACTCTGATCGCCTGGGCGGAACAGTCCGTCGATGCCGGACTGGCGGTGATCCTGAATTCGGCAACGCCGATCTTCACCTTCCTGCTGACCGTGCTGATCACCCGCCATGAGCAGGTGACGTTGCGAAGGCTTTTTGGCGTCATGGCCGGGCTTGCCGGCATCTGCCTCGTCATCGGCGTCGAAGCGCTCGGCGGTCTCGGCGAAAGCCTGATGGCGCAGCTTGCCATCATCCTGGCGACCATCTGCTATGCAGGTGCCGCGATTTTCAGCAAGAACTTCAAGGGGCTCGACCCCGCGGTGCCGGCGGCCGGCTCGTTGATCTCAGGCGCGGTTGTTCTCTTGCCGATGAGCCTCGTCGTCGATCGGCCGTGGGAAATCGATCCTTCGCCGGCATCGATGCTGGCGCTGCTGGCCCTCTCCGCCTTTTCGACGGCGCTCGCCTTTGTGATCTATTTCCGTCTCGTCCAGACGCTGGGTTCGGTCGGAACCACCGCGCAAGCCTATCTCAGAGTGCCGATCGGGGTTGCGATCGGCATCGTTTTTCTCGGCGAAAGGCTGAGCCCGACGGCCTGGATCGGGCTCGTCTGCGTCATAGCAGGTGTCGCCGCCATGACGATCCCTGCAAGGAGGGGCACAACGCAGGCACGAAACGCCTAAACTGTATGGGGTGGCGATCGGCGGCATGCCTTGCCCGACTGGGTATCCGCCACACGTTGACCGAGTGCCGCCGACGGTGATTCGGCGCCCTATTGACTTTTCGGCAAGCTCTGGCTAGAAGCCCGCCGCAATCGATGCCGTGAACGGCGTCTGGAGTTATCCCCAGCATCAGAAGGGCACTAAGGACCCGCAGGCCTAAGCCGATCTTGCTTGAGATTGTGCGAAGTGCTTGGATGAACCTGAGGCTTGGCGTAAACTGATACCCGCAAACGACCATAAGAAGGGAAACTCCATGAGTGTGCGTGTATCCGGGAAACATATGGAAATTGGTGAATCTTTCCGTCAAAGGATCGAGGACCAAATTGGTATGGCCATCACGAAATACTTCGACGGGGGATATTCCGGCCAGGTGACCGTGGAAAAGGCGAGTTCTCGTTACTCGGCGGATTGCAAGCTTCATCTCGACAGCGGGGTGGTGCTGCATGCGGCCGGCGAGGCGACCGACCCGCAATTGGCTTTCGACGCCGCCTCCCAGCGGATCGAAAAACGGCTGCGGCGTTACAAGCGCAAGCTGAAGGACCATCACGCCGGAAACCATCTGAATGGTTTTGCAGAGGTCTCCTACACGGTTATGGATTCCGTTCCTGATCACGATGATGAAATCGCTGACGATTTCGCTCCGGCGATCGTCGCTGAAAGCACGAAGCAGCTGAAGACCATGTCGGTCGCCACCGCAGTGATGGCGCTCGACATGACCGACGAGCCGCTTCTCCTGTTCCGCAGCCCCGGCAAGGAACATCTGAACATCGTTTACCGTCGGCACGACGGAAATATTGGCTGGATCGATTCAGCCAGTATCAAAGGCTGAGATCAGGGTGGTGAGCGGCGGTATTGCCGCCGCTCCTTGCATTTGATCCCGGCGACAGAAGGAAAAAGAAATGGCATTGGCAGATTTGCTCCATCAGGATGCGATCATTCCCGCCCTCAGAGTAAATTCCAAGAAACAGTTGCTTCAGGAATTGGCTGCAAGAGCCTCCAGGATCACCGGGCTTTCCGAACGGGAGGTCTTCGACGTCATCCTGCAGCGCGAACGCCTGGGCTCGACCGGAGTCGGCAACGGCATAGCCATTCCCCACGGCAAGCTGGGAAACATCCATTCGATCGTCGGCATCTTCGCCCGGCTGGAGCAGCCGGTCGATTTCGAGGCGCTGGACGACCAGCCTGTTGATCTCGTGTTCCTGCTGCTTGCGCCGGAGGGCGCGGGCGCCGATCATCTCAAGGCTCTGTCGCGTATCGCCCGCGTGCTACGCGATCACGATCTGGTCGCCAAGCTGCGCGCCACCGATTCCGCCTCGGCGATCTACGCCTTCCTCAACGAAGAGCAGACGTCGAACGCTGCCTGAGCGGCATTAATTCCTTCCCGAAATGCAAAAAGGCGCCTGATCTCCCAGGCGCCTTCTGCATTATGAGGGGCGGAAAGATCGAGGCGAAGGGGCTGAAGTCGCCGGTGCCCGCATCTTTCGGGCGACAGAGGCGAGGACTACGGCGTTGCCCGAACCCGAGACGCTGAAACGCGTGGCCAGCGCCTTCAGCGTTTGTGCCTCGTCGTTGAGTGCGACGCTCGCAGCGGTCGCTTCCTCCACCATCGCCGCATTCTGCTGTGCCCCCTGGCCCATCTGCATCATGGCCTGGTTGATTTTCTTCAAGCCAACGACGATGAAGAGCCTGAGCGGAACTTGTTGAGCAAACTCGGTGCTGGAAGTCCACTCATCGACCCTTCGGGCCACCGTCTCCCCGCTGGGGAGAAGGGGGAATCGAGACGTTGCCGCAAATCTCTTCTCCCCTCGAGAAGACGGTGCCGGCAGGCGTATGAGGGGGCTGCCGCCGTCTATCCTTCAAGATTTATATCCTGTCTGCGACTTCCTCGCTCAAGGGGATCGACGGTTGCGCTCCGGCCTTGAGGCAGGCGAGCGAACCGGCGACTGCCGCACGGCGCAACGCCGAGACAAAATCGAGGCCGTCGTCGAGGCTGGCGGCGAAATAGCCGCAGAAAGTGTCTCCCGCACCGACCGTATCGACAGGTTGGATTTTGAGACCCTGCGCCCTCGAAATCGACCCGTCGCGAATGGCGATGACACCGTCGGCGCCGAGCGTCACGATCAGCGTCTGCCCCGTCTCCGCATGCAGACGCACAAGGGCTGCCTCCCGCGCTTGGGCGTCCATGCCCTCTTGTCCGGCGAGCCGCTCGAACTCGGTCTCGTTGGCAATGACGATATCGGCGAGCCGGCCGAGACGCGGGGCATCGGGGATCAGCGGCGCAAGGTTGAGGATGCTGGTGACGCCCTTGGCGCGGGCGGCCGACAGCGCGCCTTCGACGGCAGCAGCCGGCACTTCGAGTTGCAGCATCAGGACATCGCCTTCGTCCATGCGGCCGATCGCGGTCTCGGCATCGGCAGGCGTGACCTGGCCATTGGCGCCGGGAACGACGGCGATCATGTTTTCTCCGTCGCCGCCGACGAGGATCAGCGCCGTGCCTGTTGGACCGTCGACATGTTTGATCAGAGAAAGGTCGGTGCCTGCATCATCGAGCAGGGCCAGCGCTTCCGCAGCAAAAGCATCCTTGCCGACGGCGCCGGCCATATGCACGTACCGGCCGGCGCGGCGCGCTGCCAGCGCCTGGTTGGCGCCCTTGCCGCCGGCGGCCGTGGCAAAGCCGTTGCCGGCCACCGTCTCGCCGGGCTTCGGCAGGCGCTCGGTCGTGGCGATGAGATCCATGTTGATGGACCCGAAAACTGTGATCATGAATGTGTCCCGTCTTCTGGAGCATGCTGACGACATCATGCTCCTACTGTTTCATGCGGGCGCGACACTGCCCGAAGCGGTCACTCCTCGTCAACCACCCGCAGCTTCAGAAGACCAGTGCGGCTCTCCACCGATTTGGCTGCGGCTTCGCTGTCGCGGGCAGGCTTGGCATCGCCGCCGGCCTCGAATTCCAGCGCTTCGATCCTGGCGCCGCGCCTGGTGAGCTTGTCGGCTGATGTGACCACCATGTCGATATCCTTCTGCGCCATGGCGAAATGGCCCTGCAGCTTGCGCACCCGCTCGTCGAGGCGGCTGAGATCGTCCATCAGGATCGCCACTTCGCCCTGGATCAGATGCGCCTGCGCCCGCATGCGCTGATCCTTGAGCACGGCCTGGATGACCTGGATCGACAGCATCAGCAGCGACGGTGAGACGATGACGATGCGCGCACGGTGCGCCTTCTGCACCACCGGCTCGAAGTGCTCATGGATCTCGGCGAAGATCGATTCGGACGGCACGAAGAGAAAGGCCGTATCCTGGGTTTCCCCCTGGATCAGATATTTCTCGGAAATATCCCTTATATGGACCTCCATGTCGCGGCGGAATTGCTGGCCGGCGATCTTGCCGGCCTCGGGGCTGCCGGCGTCTCGGATAGCGTTCCAGGCTTCGAGCGGAAATTTTGCGTCGATCACCAGCGGCGGCGCGCCGTTCGGCATGCGGATCGTGCAGTCCGGCCGCGAACCGTTGGACAGCGTCTGCTGGAAGGCGTAGGCGCCCATCGGCAGACCGTCGGCGACGATCGTTTCCATTCTCGACTGGCCGAAGGCGCCGCGCGTCTGCTTGTTGGACAGAATGGCCTGCAGCCCGACGACATCCTTGGCGAGCGTCTGGATATTGTTCTGCGCGGCATCGATGACCGCCAGCCGCTCCTGCAGCCGCTGCAGGTTCTCATGCGTCGATTTGGTCTGCTCGGTGATCGTCGAGCTGACTCGCTGCGACATGCCGTCGAGGCGTTGGCTGATCGTCTGGTTGAGTTCGCTCTGCCGCGCGCCGAAGACCTCGGTCATCGCCGCGATGCGGCCCTGCATCTCTGCCTGAATCTTCAAAAGCTCGCCCATGCGCGCTTCGTTTTCCTCAGCGCGAAAGTTCGCTTCCTCCGCCTGCTCGCGGCGAAGGCCGGAGCCGCGCAGCAGAAGCACGATCACCAGCAGGACGAGGACGGCGAGACCCCCGCCGACAAGCGCCAGCATGGCCGGGCTGATCGAGGCAAGGGAAAGGGCGAGCGATTCGGAATGGACGGTCATGCCGCAAGCATAACAGAAGAAGCGCCGATTTATAGATCAAAACGTGAACAGAGTGGACGATCCTCAATATCTTCGCAAGCCGTTGCTCTTCCGCGTCCACCGAAAAGAAATGTCGCCGCGGCTTAACGATTGCTCAACCATATTGGCCAAAACCTGCGGCGCTGAAATCCCCTCCCGCGCGCGTCGCGCCAAGTACAGAGATCCCCATGACCGCCCAGCAGACCGACAATGCCCTCAGGCAGCGCCTCGATTTCATCGAGCTGGATGAAACGGCGCGCAAGTCGATGCGGGATCTGCGCCCTGTCATCTCAGAGCTGATCGGCGGCGCCCTCGATAAATTCTACGCCAAGATGGCCAAGACCCCCGCTGTCGCCGACAAGTCCCAACTGGGCCATGCCAAAAAGCGTCAGCAGGATCATTGGGTCAATCTTACTGGCGGCACGTTCGACGAGAGCTATGTCGACGGCGTGACCACCGTCGGCCGCATGCATGAGCGCATGGGGCTGGAACCGCGCTGGTCTATCGGCGGTTACGCCATCGTCATGTCCGAACTCGTCAAGGGCATCGTGGAAAAGCAGTGGCCTTCGTTCTTCGCGCGCCAGCAAGGCAAGCTGCTGGCCGAGAAGCTGTCGGCGGTCGTCAAATCAGGCATGCTCGACATGGATTATTCCATCTCGGTCTATCTCGAGGTGCTTGAAGCAAAGCACCGCGCCTTGGAAGAGCAGCGCGCTGAGGCCCAATCCGACCAGGCGATCGCGCTGGAGCAGCTGCGCCGCGGTCTGGAAGCGTTGTCGAACGGCGATCTCGAAGCTACTTTGCCGTCCGACCTGCCGGGCAATTTCTGGCAGATGGCCGAGGACTACAATCGCGCCGTCAGCGCCCTTCGCCAATCCTTCGCCTCCGTGCGCGAGACCTCCGGCCATATCAAGACCGGCGCCGACGTCATTTCCAACGCGACCAACGATCTGGCACTGCGCACCGCCCAGCAGCCGGCAGGCGTCGAGGAGAGCTCGGCCGCGCTGCAGCAGCTGTCCGTCAGCGTCGGCCAGACGGCCGCCAATGCCGAGAAGGCGTCGGAGGCCGTGCGCGAGACACAGCAGAAGGCGAAGAACTCCGGCGAGCTCGTCACCAGCGCCGTCTCGGCGATGGCCGGCATCGAGAAATCCTCGACCGGGATCTCCAAGATCATCGGCGTCATCGATGAGATCGCCTTCCAGACCAATCTGCTGGCGCTAAACGCCGGTGTCGAGGCGGCCCGTGCCGGCGATGCCGGCAAGGGTTTTGCCGTCGTCGCCCAGGAAGTCCGCCAGCTCGCCCAGCGTACCGTGGAAGCAGCCAAGGAGATCAAGAACCTGATCTCGCAGAGCTCGACCCAGGTCAATCAGGGTGTCGGCATCGTTTCCAGCACCGGCGAGGCGCTGAACGACATGATCAGCCGCATCGACATCATCAACCGTTTCGTCGCCGATATCGCCGCCGCCGCCCGTGATCAGGCGACCGGCGTCAACGAGGTCAGCCTCGCCGTCCGCAACATGGGTGCGATCACCCAGCAGAATTCGGACATGGTCGAGCACTCTTCGGCGGAAACCCGCCGCCTGAAGGACGAGGTGGAGACCCTGATCGAGCTGCTGCGGCGCTTCCGCGCCCGGCCGGAGGGCCGTTCCGCGGGTGCTGCCCGCCGGGCGGCCTGAGGCGAATATGGCGAAATTCCAGGCGGGGATGCAAAAAAGCGTATTCCCCGGCTGCCGGATAATTCCATAGTCGGAAAAGATGGGTTATGGGAACGCCATGACCATCAAGCCACTCATCATTCTTCCCGATCCCGTTCTCCGCCAGCTGTCGAAGCCGATCGAGCGGGTGGATTCCGACCTGCAGCGTCTTGCCGACGATATGCTGGAAACCATGTATGACGCGCCGGGCATCGGCCTCGCTGCCATCCAGATCGGCGTGCCGCGCCGCATGCTCGTCATCGACATCGCTCGCGAGGGCGAGGAAAAGCAGCCGCAGGTCTTCATCAACCCGGAGGTCGTCAAATCCTCCGACGAGCGCTCCGTCTATGAGGAAGGCTGTCTTTCGATTCCGGATTATTATGCCGAGGTGGAGCGCCCGGCTGTCGTCTCGGTCAAGTATCTCGACCGGAACGGCAAGGAACAGACCGTGGAAGCCGACGGCCTGCTCGCCACCTGCCTGCAGCACGAGATCGACCACCTGAACGGCGTGCTGTTCATCGATTACATCTCGCGGCTGAAGCGGGAGATGGTGATCAAGAAATTCACCAAGGCGGCGAAGTCGAAGGCGCTCTGACACTGCGTTGAAAATCCAGCGGCGACGCACTATGATATCACTGATATCATGATGGAGGTGCCGAATTGGGCGACTTGCTTATTCGAGACGTTCCGGATGCGATGAAGCGGCAGCTTCAGGAAAGCGCACAACGCAACGGCCGCAGCCTTTCGGAAGAGGCGATTGAAATCATGCGCCGACAGATTGCGGTGGAGCGCTCGAGGGATTCCGCCGGGCAGCGCCTGCGTTCCCTGATGAGTGAGGAAAGATTGAGCGAAGATGAGGTGGAGGCCATTGCCGCATCCCGCCATGAACGGGACCGTGAACCGCCGCGTTTCGACACATGATCGTTCTCGATACGAATGTGATTTCAGAAATGCAGGGGAGGATCCACAGCGATCGGATATTGAACTGGCTGGACGCCTATGACGTCGAGACGCTTTTCCTGACGACGATTGCCGTCGCGGAAATGCGTTACGGTCTTGAACTCCTTGATGATGGCAGGCGAAAGACAGCACTGGTGTCCGACTTCAACCGGATCGAGTCTGAATTTGCCGGCCGCATACTCGGTTTTGCCCTCAGTGCAGCGCATCGCTACGGCCTGCTGGCGGCCGAGCGTAGAAAGGCGGGACGACCGATGGAAACCAAGGATGCCATGATTGCCGCCATCTGCCTTGCAAACGGCGCGACGCTTGCGACCCGCAACACCAGAGATTTCGAAGGGCTTGATCTCAAGCTCGTAAACCCGTTTGAAGACGGTTGATCCTCAATTGGCGAGATAAAATGTCTCTTCGCATCATCTTCATGGGAACGCCGGAGTTCTCGGTTCCGACCCTGCGCCTGCTCGTCGATGCCGGCCACAGGATCGTTGCGGTCTATACGCAGCCGCCGCGGCCGGGCGGGCGGCGCGGCCTCGATCTGCAGAAATCGCCGGTGCATCAGGCCGCCGAACTGCTCGGCCTGCCGGTCTTCACCCCGGTCAATTTTAAGGACCCCGAGGAGCGCGAGAGGTTTCGTGGCTTGAATGCCGATGTCGGCGTCGTCGTTGCCTACGGGTTGCTGCTGCCGGAGGCGATTTTGAACGGCACCCGCGATGGCTGCTACAACGGTCATGCCTCGCTGCTACCGCGCTGGCGCGGTGCGGCACCCATCCAGCGGGCGATCATGGCCGGCGACGCAAAGACCGGCATGATGGTGATGAAGATGGACAAGGGTCTGGATACCGGCGCCGTGGCACTCACCCGCGAGGTCGAGATCGGCCCGAACATGACGGCTGGCGAGTTGCACGACCGGCTGATGCTGGTCGGCGCCAAGGCGATGGCGGAAGCCATGGTGAAACTCGAAATGAACGACCTTCCGCTGACGCCGCAGCCGGAAGACGGCGTGCTCTATGCCGCCAAGATCGACAAGGCCGAGACGCGCATCGATTTTTCCAGGAACGCCGGCGACGTGCACAATCACATTCGCGGCCTGGCGCCGTTTCCGGGTGCCTGGTTCGAGCTCGAAATCGGCGGCAAGCCGGAGCGGGTCAAGGTGCTGGCGTCCGAGCTGGCTGAAGGGCAGGGTGCTGCCGGGCTATTGCTGACGGACGATCTCGTGATCGCCTGCGGCTCGGGCGCGCTGCGGCTGACCAGGCTGCAGAAGGCCGGCGGCAAGCCGCTGGCGGCGGCCGATTTCCTCAGGGGCACGCCGCTTGCGGCGGGCACGAGGCTCACCTGATGCCGCGTTTCCGCATGACCGTCGAATATGACGGCGGCCCCTATGTCGGCTGGCAGCGGCAGGAAAACGGCCACTCGGTGCAGGGCGCGATCGAGGCGGCGGTGCTGTCGCTGACCGGTGAGACGGTCTTGGTGCGCGGCGCGGGCCGTACCGATTCCGGCGTCCACGCCATGGGGCAGGTGATCCATGCCGATCTTTCGAAGGAGTGGTCGCCCTACCAGTTGCAGAATGCCTTGAACGCGCATCTGAGGCTCGCCGGCGAGCGGGTCTCCATTCTCGAGGTCGAGGCGGCTCCCGAGTTCTTCGACGCCCGTTTTTCGGCGCTGCGGCGCCATTACCTCTATCGCATCGTCAGCCGCCGGGCGCCGCTGGCGCTCGAAGCCGGCAAGGCCTGGTGGGTGCCGAAGGTGCTCGACCACGAGGTCATGCATGCCGCCGCCCAGAGGCTGGTCGGCAAGCACGATTTCTCCACCTTCCGCGCCGCCCATTGCCAGGCAAACAGCCCGGTGCGCACCCTCGACCGGCTGGATGTGACGCGCAACGGCGAACTGATCGAGATCCGTGCCACGGCGCAGAGTTTTCTTCACAACCAGATCCGCTCCTTCGCCGGCACGCTGAAGCTCGCCGGCGAAGGCAAATGGACGCCTGATGATGTCGAGGCGGCGCTTGAAGCGCGCGACCGCAAGGCCTGCGGCCCAGTGGCGCCGCCGGACGGGCTCTATTTCATGCAGGTGGATTATCCCGACGTGATCCCCGATCGCCGAAGGCCGGTCACCGATACCGATGCCAATGACGGGGATGCTGACGATCCCTCGTAAACTTGGTCAGACGGGATAGATGCCGAGGAAGTGCTGCAGATATTCCGAAAGGATCATCGATGGCACGAGCAGCACCAGTGTCAGCGCCCCGGTCATCAGCGCGTGACCGTGGCAGATCATCCGGATAATGCGGGCCAGCACGAAGACCTGCGCCAGCATGAAGGCGAGCAGCAGCAGCGAGACGAGGCCGATGGATCCAGGCAGGAAGAACACCAGCGCCAGCAGCAGCCCGTTGATATAGGAGAGCGGCACGCCGAGCCAGTTGACGCTGACGACGACGGGCGCGAAACGCTCGCCCATCCGGAAGGCAAGCAGCAGAACCCCTGCAAAGACCAGCGGCACGAACCAGTTGGCGACCTCGACGAGGCCGAGCCTGATATAGAAGGGAAAATCGACATCGGCTTCCGGCGGCATCGACCGCAGGAAGGCCTGCCGCCACCAGAGCCAGGAAATACCCATCGGCGGCAGGCACCAGAGCATCGCCCAGAACGAGCGATTGACGCCGCGCTCGGACATATCGAGGTAGCGGAAGCCGCGCGGATCCAGCCGGATCAGCAGCCAGAGGCCGGCCAGGTAATATTGAACCTCCCTAAAGCCCGGCATTGGCGAACCAGCGGGCGATGAAAGTTTCGTAGATTGCCGTCAGCGTCTCCAGATCAGCGACAGCGACGCGCTCGTCGACCATGTGCATGGTCTGGCCAACGAGGCCGAACTCGACGACCGGGCAATAATCCTTGATGAAGCGCGCATCCGATGTGCCGCCGGTGGTCGAAAGCCGCGGCGACTGGCCGGCAACACTTTCGACGGCTGAAGACAGTGAGGCGATCAGCGCATTGTTGCGCGTCAGGAAGACATGGCTCGGCCGGTCGGCCCAGACGATATCATAGGCCACCGGATCGCGGCCCGGCCGCAATGCGCCGTTGCCGGCGGCGGCTTCCAGACGGCGCAGGATTTCGGCCCGCAGCGTTTCGACGGTCCAGCTATCGTTGAAGCGGATGTTGAAGCTTGCCGATGCCTTGGCCGGAATGACGTTGGTCGCCGGGTTGCCGACGTCGACCGTGGTCACTTCGAGGTTCGAAGGCTGGAAATCGCCGGTGCCGGCGTCAAACGGCGGGTCCATCAGCGCCTGCGTCAGCTGCAGCATGCCGCGCACCGGATTGTCGGCAAGATGCGGATAGGCGGCATGGCCCTGCACGCCGTGCACGGTGATTTTACCCGACAGCGAGCCGCGCCGGCCGATCTTGATCATGTCGCCGAGCCTGTCCGGATTGGTCGGCTCGCCGACAAGGCAGGCATCCCAGCGCTCGCCGCGCTCGGCCGCCCATTGCAGCAGCTTGATCGTGCCGTTGATCGCCGGGCCCTCTTCGTCGCCGGTGATCAAAAAGGAAATCGAGCCGTTGGGCGGCCCGTTTTTCTCGATATGGCGGGCGACGGCGGCGACGAAACAGGCGATGCCGCCCTTCATGTCGACGGCGCCGCGGCCGAAAAGCTCGCCCTTCGAAATCTGGGCCTCAAACGGTGGATGCGTCCAGGCAGCTTCGTCGCCGACCGGCACGACATCGGTATGGCCGGCAAACATCAGATGCGGGCCGTCCTTGCCGAGGCGGGCATAGAGGTTTTCGATCTCGGGTGTTCCCTCTTCGCTCGCCTTCACCCTGTCGAGCGCAAAGCCGAGCGGCGCAAGCATCGCCTCCAGCGCCGTGAGCGCGCCGCCTTCGGCGGGCGTCACGGACGGGCAGCGAATCAGCGTCTGGAGATTGGCGACGGGGTCGGTAGCGGTCATGGCGGTCGAACTATCCGGCGGGAATGGCAAAGACATGGCAAGGCGGGGCCGCCTCGCGTAAAAAGACGCCGTCTGTTTACCGGATCAATGTCCCGGTGTCATCAATCTCTGAGCAGCTCGTTGATGCCGGTCTTCGAGCGGGTCTTTTCATCGACGCGCTTGACGATGACGGCGCAGTAGAGATGCGGCGCCGGCTGGCCGTTGCCCATCGTCGCATTACCCGACGGCATCGAGCCGGCGACGACGACGGAATAGGGCGGCACTTCGCCGTAGCTCACCTCGCCGGTGGCGCGGTCGACGATCTTGGTCGACTTGCCGATAAAGACGCCCATGCCGAGCACCGAGCCTTCGCGGATGATGCAGCCTTCGACCACCTCGGAACGGGCGCCGATGAAGCAATTGTCCTCGATGATCGTCGGGCCCGCCTGCATCGGTTCCAACACGCCGCCGATGCCGACACCGCCGGAGAGATGCACATGTTTGCCGATCTGCGCACAGGAGCCGACCGTCGCCCAGGTATCGACCATCGTGCCTTCGCCGACATAGGCGCCGAGATTGACGAAGGAGGGCATCAGGATGGCGTTCGGGGCGATATAGGCCGAGCGGCGCACGACGCAGTTCGGCACGGCGCGGAAGCCGGCGGCGCGGAAATGGTTCTCGCCCCAGTTTTCGAACTTCGAGGGAACCTTGTCCCACCAGGTCGAGTTGCCCGAGCCGCCCTCCACCACGTCCATGTCGTTGAGGCGGAAGGACAAGAGCACGGCCTTCTTCAGCCACTGATTGACCGTCCAGGCGCCGTCGGCGGAGCGTTCGGCGACACGGGCCTTGCCGGCATCGAGCAGATCGAGCGCTGCTTCGACCGCATCGCGAACCTCGCCCTTCGTCGACGTGTTCACATTGTCGCGATTGTCGAAGGCGGATTCGATGATCTTTTCGAGGGATGCGAGGTCGGTGGCGCTCATGAGAATTCCTTAAACTTCGATCTTTATCGTGGAGACGGGGTGTCTCCGGAATTGCGGTTGGCGGGGTTTACCCTGCTCTACAGCATGAAGCCGTAGAACGGAATGATTTTTCCGACAAGATCATACCTGGATTCAAGGCGTTATAGCGACATATCCGGCTTCGTAGCCGGCAATACCGAAAGGCATTTAGACATGGCGAAGGGACGAAACGGCGGTTCGAGGCGCAAGGATGGCGTATGGGACCCGCTGAAGAGCAGTTCGACCGACAAGCAGCGCGCCGAAGCCGTGCCGAAGACGCCGCAGACGATGTCGCCTGCCTACCGCCTGGCCTATGTCGACCAGGATTTCCTCTGCCGCGAGGAGTTGCGGCCGATCCGTCTGCAGCTGGAGCTGTTGAAGACGGAAATGATGCTGACCGAACGCGGCATCAAGTCGACCGTCGTCATGTTCGGCGGCGCCCGCATTCCCGCCCCCGGCCAGAGCGCCTGGGCAGCCCGCAACGATATCCAGCGCGTCAACCTGGAGGCGGCCTCGGTCTATTATGACGAGGCGCGCAAATTTGCCCGGCTCTGCTCGAAATATTCAGCCACCTTCAATTTCCACGAATATGTCATCGTCACCGGCGGCGGGCCGGGCGTGATGGAGGCCGGCAATCGCGGCGCGGCCGACGAGGGCGCCCCTTCGATCGGCCTCAACATCGTGCTGCCGCATGAGCAGGCGCCGAACGCCTATGTGACGCCGGAGCTCAGCTTCAACTTCCACTATTTCGCCATCCGCAAGATGCATTTCATGGTGCGCGCCAAGGCGATCGCGGTCTTTCCCGGCGGCTTCGGCACGCTCGACGAATTCTTCGAATGCCTGACGCTGATCCAGACCGGCCGCATGGAGCGCCTGCCGCTGATCCTTTTCGGCGAGACCTTCTGGAGGAGCATTATCAATTTCGAGGCATTGGCCGAATTCGGCACGATCGCGCCCGACGACGTCAAGCTGATCAGCTTCGTCGATACGGCTGAAGCTGCTTGGAAGATCGTCCAGGACTTCTACGAACACCGCGAATAGGAGCCAGAACGCGGCGTTTCGACGAATCTCCCACTCTTTCCCCGCCGTAGCAGGGAAAGAGTGGAGATACATCGGCTCGTCCGGCCTTACAGAAGCGGCCGGTCCGGCATGTCATCGATCGAGATGACGCCGTCCTTGTTGCGGTCCATCCGAGTGAACAGCTTGTCCATGCCGGCTTCGGCTTCCTGTTTGGAAATCTGGCCGTTCTGGTCGGTGTCGACCCGGTGCATCATGATCGAGGCACGCATGATGTTGCCGCCATGGCGCATCCAGCGATGTCCGTCACGACCCTCGTGACCACCCTGAGGCGGCCGGCCCTGGTCGTTATTATCAGGCGTCGCGTCTGCGGTCTTCGCATCCTTGTTATTGCTGGCATCCTGCTTGCGCTGATCTCTCATCGCCTGCATCTGCGCTTTCTGGTATGCGCCGATTTCGCCTGGGGTCAGCGAGCCGTCCTTGTTGGTGTCGATCGCAGCGAAGATCTTGTCGATGCCTGCGGTCGCCTCGTCCTTGGAGATCTGTCCGTCCTTGTTGGTGTCGAACTGCTTGAGCATGCGTACATAGGTGATTTCGCGGAAGGCGGCAGGCCCCGGACCGTGCATGGGACCGTGCCTGCCGGGGTGCTGACGCGGCCCGTCACCGGGCGCTGCATAGCCGGCTCCGGCGGCTGCGCCGAAGATGAGGGTGGAGGAAAGCGCTGCCAGTATCAGCTTGTTGCGGTACATCGTGTTTGCCTTTCGTAAGGTGTCCCCTCACGAAAGAAGCTATGGCAGCAGGCCCGCAAGACCCAGTTAAACATCGGTAAGCTAAGTGAAAACTTGGTAATGCTTCAGCCGGTAATCTTGCCGAGAAAAGCGGCAAGGTCGTCGGTGACAAAATCGATGTGATCCTCATCGCCGCTGGTCTTTTCCCACCATTCGACGACCGTCTCTTCCAGATTGCGCGGCACCAGCAGCACAGTCTGCATGCCGAGCGCCTTCGGCACAGTCAGGTTGCGCGGTAGATCTTCGAACATGGCGGCCTTGGTGGTTTCGACCCGCTTCAGCGCCATGAACTTGTCGTAGGTCGCCTGCGCCGGCTTCGGCACGTAGTCGGCGGCGACGATATCGAAAATGTCGTCGAAATGCTCGAGAATGCCGAGCGCCTCCGCCGTCATCTCTGCATGTTTGACGCTGCCATTGGTGAAGATGAACTTGCGCCCCGGCAGCGCCTTGATCGCCTCGCCGAGTTCCGGCTGCGGCGTCAGCGCCGTGTAGTCGATCGCATGCGCCTTTTCGAGAAAGTCGTTCGGGTCGATGCCGTGATGGATCATCAGGCCCTGCAATGTCGTGCCATGCTCGAGATAATATTGCTTCTGCAGCTTGCGCGCCTCTTCCCGCTCCATCTGCAAGAGTGCCGCGACATAGGCAGTCATGTTCTTGTCGATCTGCGCGAAGAGATTGACATGATGCGGATAGAGCGTGTTGTCGAGGTCGAAGACCCAATCTGTAACGTGCTCGAAATCGGCTTTATCAGGCGTGCGGTCGATCTTGGTCATGGCGGTCTTATGGCACGGCTTATCCGCCAAGGAAATCGGCAAGAAAGAATAGACGCCCGATTTTCGGCGGACGGCGCAGGCACGGAATGCTAGAAAGCGCTCATGCTTTTCGAACGCCCCAATGACGATACGCTCTATGATGCCCTGATCGCGCGCAGCGCCGATTATGAGGGCCAGGCCTATGTCTGCGTCAAGACGACAGGCATCTTCTGCCGCATGACCTGCCCGGCGCGCAAGCCGAAGCGGGAAAACACGCTCTTTTTCGATACGATCGCCGCCTGCATGCACTCCGGCTTCCGCCCGTGCCAGCGCTGCAGGCCGCTGGAGCAGCCGGGCAGGGAGCCGATCGTCGACGAGCTGCTTGCCGCGGTCGACCGCGAGCCGCAGTTGCGCTGGAGCGAGGATGAGCTTGTGCGCCGGGGCCACGATCCCTCGACCGTGCGCCGCGCCTTCAAACGCGGGCTCGGCATGACCTTCCACGATATCGTCCGCTATCGCCGACTGGGCGAGGCGGCCCGGCAACTGGCCGATGGCGCGCGCGTTATCGATGCTCAGCTTGAGGCCGGATATGACTCCCCAAGTGGTTTCCGGACGGCTTTTCAGCGGCTCGTCGGCAAGGCGCCGGCGCTGTCGCAAAACCGTGAACTTCTGTTTGCCGACTGGTTCGAGACGCCGCTCGGACCGATGGTGGCCGTTGCCGACCGGACGCATCTGCACCTTCTCGAATTCCACGACCGCAAAGCGCTGCCCACCGAACTCGAGGCACTGCAGAAGCGTGTCCGCTCTTCGGTCGCAATCGGCCGCACGCCGGCGATCGACCAGATCGAGGCAGAAATCCGGGATTATTTCGAAGGGCGGCTCACCGTCTTCAAGACGCCATTGGCGCTTGGCGGCACGCCCTTCGAAAAACATGTCTGGGCAAAGCTCATGGACATCCCTGCCGGCCAGACGCGCGCCTATGGCGATCTTGCAAGGGAGATGGAAAGGCCGGAGGTCGTGCGTGCCGTCGGCCGCGCCAATGGCGCCAACCAGCTTGCCATCATCGTGCCCTGCCATCGCATCCTCGGCGCGGATGGTTCGCTGACCGGCTATGGCGGCGGGCTCTGGCGCAAGCAATGGCTGTTGCGGCATGAAGAGAAGATCAGAGCACAAGCACCTAACGTGGAGGAGACGGCATGAACCAGAGTGAAAAGGCCAAGGCATTCGGAGCATTGCACCGCAAGGGCGACCCGGTTGTTCTTTACAATATCTGGGATGCCGGCACGGCCAAGGCGGTGACCGATGCCGGCGCCAAGGCGCTTGCAACAGGAAGCTGGTCGGTCGCCGCTGCCCATGGTTATGCCGACGGTGAGAAGCTGCCGATGTCGGTGCTGGTCGAGACGGCAAAATCCATCACCGCTGTCGTCGATCTGCCGCTTTCGGTCGATTTCGAAGGCGCTTATTCGGCTGAGCCTGAGGGTGCCGCCGCCAACGTCGCCAAGCTGGTGGAGGTCGGCGCTATCGGCATCAATTTCGAGGATCAGGTGGTCGGCGGTGGCGGGCTTTATCCGGCCGAGAGGCAGGCGGCCCGCATCCGCGCCATTCGCGCCATGGCGCAAGGCAAGGGCATTCCCTTCTTCATCAACGCTCGCACCGATCTCTTCCTGGCGGAGAGCGATCTTTCCAAACATGCCGGTCTGGTGGAAGAGGCGATCGAGCGGGGCAAGGCCTATGCGGCCGCCGGCGGCAGCGGCTTCTTCGTTCCTGGCTTGATGGATCCCGCCTTGATCGAGAAGATCTGCGCCGCATCGCCGCTGCCGGTCAACATCATGATGCGGACAGGCGCCCCTGACGTGAAGACGCTCGCCAAGCTCGGCGTTGGCCGCATCAGTTATGGTCCGGGGCCTTACCGATCGATGATGGAAAAGTTGAAACAGGAGGCGGCGGCGATTTATAGCCTGCTCTGACGTCGAATGCCCGAGGGCCGCAGATCTAAAGCATGTCGCGCAAAAGTGTGCGGCGGTTTTGCGACAACGGCATGCGTAAAAACAAAAAGCTAAAGCGCGACGAGCGAATCCGAAAGATCGCGACGCGCTTTAGTACGAAAGGCTGCGGCCCGCAATGAAATCCCGTTCCGCTCAGGAACGGAAGCGCAGATTCCGCCGGCTGAGCTGGCTGACCGAGGTGCAGCCCATCAGCTTCATGCCGCGCTCGATCTCGGTGCGCATCGTCTCCAGCGCCCGTTCGACACCGGGCTGTCCGGCCGCGGCAAGCGGGAAGAGATAGTAGCGCCCGAGCCCGACGGCCTTCGCCCCCAGCGACAGCGCTTTAAGAACATGCGTTCCCCGCTGCACGCCGCCATCCATCATCACGTCGACCCGGTCGCCCACGGCGTCGACGATCTCGGCCAACTGGTCGAAAGCGCTGCGCGAGCCGTCGAGCTGGCGCCCGCCATGATTGGAAAGCACGATGCCGCTGCAGCCGATCTCGGCCGCGCGCTTGGCGTCTTCGACCGACATGATGCCCTTCAGGCAGAATGGCCCTCCCCATTCGCGCACCATCTCCGCCACGTCGTCCCACGACATCGAGGGGTCCAGCATCTCGGTGAAGTATCGGCTGATCGACAGCGCGCCGCCATCCATCTTGACGTGGTTTTCGAGCTGCGGCAGCCGGAAGCGCTCATGCGTCAGCCAGTCGATCGCCCAGGAAGGCTTGATCGCGAACTGGGTCATGCCGGCAAGATTGAGCTTGAAGGGAATGGCAAAGCCCGTGCGCTTGTCGCGCTCGCGGTTGCCGCCGGTGATGCTGTCGACCGTCAGCATCATCGCCTGCACGCCGGCATTTTTCGCTCGCGCCATCATCTCGCGGTTGAGGCCACGGTCCTTGTGGAAATAGAACTGATAGACCTGCGGCCCGTTGCTGATCTGTCTGGCTTCCTCCAGGCTGATCGTGCCGAGCGAGGAGACGCCGAACATCGTGCCATGTTTTGCCGCCGCCGCCGCGACCGCCCGCTCCCCCTGGTGGTGAAAAAGCCGCTGCAACGCCGTCGGCGAGCAATAGACCGGCATTGCGAGCTTCTGGCCCATGACAGTTACCGACATGTCGACATCGGCCACACCGCGCAAAACGTCGGGCACCAGATCGCAGGCCTCGAAGGCCGCGGTATTGCGCCGGTACGTCACCTCGTCGTCGGCACCGCCGTCAATATAGTCGAATATCGGTCCGGGAAGACGCCGTTTGGCCATGCGCCGGAAATCGTGAAAATTATAGCAGTCTGTCAGGCGCATTTGTTTCCTCGATACCCTGTTTCCGCGTCAGGAAGATCCGCCCTTCGCAAGTGAAGGGCGCAGCCTGGTTCAGGGAACGATCAGCGTTCCGACGCCGTGCTCGGTGAAGATCTCGAGCAGCACGGAATGGGCGGTCTTGCCGTTCAGGATGACGACGCCCTGCACGCCGGCCTTGATCGCATCGATGCAGGTCTCGACCTTGGGGATCATGCCACCCGAAATCGTGCCATCGGCGATCAGCGCATGTGCTTCGGCGACAGAAAGCTCCTTGATGAGCTGGCCGTTCTTGTCGAGCACGCCCGGCACATCGGTCAGGAACAGCAGCCGGGTGGCGTTCAGCGCACCGGCAATGGCGCCGGCGAAGGTATCTGCATTGATATTGTAGGTGGCGCCGTCGCGGCCAGGCGCCACGGGGGCGATGACCGGGATCATCTCGGAGCGGGCAAGCAGATCGAGCAGCGTCCGGTCGACCTCGACCACTTCGCCGACGAAACCGAGATCGAGCACGCGCTCGATGTTCGAATCCGGATCTTTGATGGTCTTGCGCGCCTTTTCGGCGAAGACCATGTTGCCGTCCTTGCCGCAAAGGCCGATCGCCCATTCGCCGGTCTGATTGATGAGCGCGACGATTTCCTTGTTGATCGAGCCGGCGAGCACCATTTCGACGATCTCGACCGTTTTCTGGTCGGTGACGCGAAGGCCGCCCTCGAATTTCGATTCGATGCCCATCTTGCTCAGCATGGCGCCGATCTGCGGGCCGCCGCCGTGAACGACGATCGGGTTGACGCCCGATTGCTTCAACAGCGCGATGTCGCTGGCAAAGGCCTTGCCGAGCTCGGCATTGCCCATGGCGTGACCGCCATATTTCACGACAATCGTTTTGTTCTCGTAACGCTGCATGAAGGGCAGAGCTTTGGCCAGAAGCCGTGCCTGCATTTCGCTTTCGGTTTCGTTCATGGGAACCCCGCAGAATTGTTCGCGGCCTTTTATCGCAAGTTTCTGACCGAGGGAATAATCCAGAGGGCAATAGTTTTTCGTATCTGGCGCGTAGCCGGACGCCGTTACGGTCTGGCGCACGCAAGCTTGAGATGAGGAACGGCATGCAAGGCGATGACATCGCAGACCTGATCGGCCGCGTCGCACTCGGCGACCGCAGGGCTTTCGTGGCCCTCTACAATCAGACCGGACCGAAACTTTTCTCGATCTGCCTGCGTATCTTGAAGGATCGCACGGAAGCCGAAGAGGCCCTGCAGGAAGCCTATATCAGCATCTGGCAACGCGCTCGCAGCTTCTCCGTCGCCTCGGGTTCGTCCTCGGCATGGCTGGCGGCAATTGCCCGCAACCGGTCGATCGATGCGTTGAGGGCGCGCAAGCCCGTCGCCGACGAATTGGACACGGTCTATGATCTGGCCGATGCCGGAGCCGACCCGGAAATGCAGACGGTGACCAAGGA
The DNA here is from genome assembly GCF_057653825.1 of Rhizobium sp. WSM409. NCBI lineage: Bacteria > Pseudomonadati > Pseudomonadota > Alphaproteobacteria > Hyphomicrobiales > Rhizobiaceae > Rhizobium > Rhizobium sp. WSM409. Next base: position 83,773 of record NZ_CM172794.1, read on the forward strand.
TGAAGGAAGGCGGATTGACACCTGCATGGAAGAGTTGGAAGCTGATCGTGCGGTCGCGGTGAAACGGGCTTATGTCGAAGGGCTGAGCTATCAGGAACTGGCCGATCAGTTTGGTATTCCGCTGAACACGATGCGGACCTGGCTCAGGCGCAGCCTCTTGAAACTGAGAGAGTGCATGGAACGATGACATCGCCCGATAAAAGCAAGGGAGACCGCTCCCGCGACGAGGTTCTCGCCGGCGAATATGTGCTTGGCGTCCTGTCGTTGCAGGATCGCCGGGTGGTGGAAGAGCGCATGCGCCACGACCGGCCCTTCGCTGCGATCGTCAGCCGCTGGGAAACCAACCTCTCCGCCTTCAACGACGAGTATGAAGGCGTTGCTCCGAACCGGGAAACCTTCAAGCAGATCGAGGCACGGCTGTTCGGCGATGGCCAGCCCCCATCCTTTTCGCAGGGGCTCTGGAATTCCGCCGTTTTCTGGCGCTCGCTGAGCTTCGCCTGCATCGTCGTCGCCGTCAGCGCTGTCATCTTCGCCTCCGGCGTGGTGCCGGAGCCGCAGGGGCCGGCACCACTGGTAGCCTCGCTTTCGGGCCAGAACAGCACCATCAATCTTCTCGCCTCCTATGAGCTGCAGAGCGGCCGGCTGAAGATCGTGCCGGTCGCCGCCGGCAAGCCGGAGGAGAAGTCGCTGGAACTCTGGCTGGTACCGGGCAGCGGCATGACGAGATCGCTCGGCGTCTTCAAGCCGGGCGAAAGCGGTGAACTTGTCATTCCCGCCGATCTGCGTAGCCAGGTCGCCGATGGCGCAACGCTTGCCGTCAGCCTCGAACCCTTCGGCGGCTCGCCGACCGGCCAGGCAACCGGCCCGGTGATCGCAAGCGGCCCCCTGCACCGGCCATGATCGCCGGCCATGATCGTGCTGGCCGTCGATCAAATTTCTCCTGTCTGAAACTCTTCGGCGCGGCCCTCCGTAGTTCGAAATGTCCGGACGACGCTCAGGCATAAAGCCGGCGGACTGTATCCGGTGAGGAGAAAATCATGATCAAGTCCGTATTGCGCGGCGTCGCGCTCGCCACAGCCATGTCCGCCGTCGCCTTTGCCGCCGCCAAGAATCCAGTGGTCGGCGGCGCTGCGATGTTCGATAGCAAGAACATCATCGAGAACGCCGTGAATTCCAAAGATCACACGACGCTGGTCGCAGCCGTCAAGGCGGCAGGCCTGGTCGGCACGCTCGAAGGCAAGGGCCCCTTCACCGTCTTTGCGCCGACCAACGAAGCTTTTGCCGCGCTGCCGAAGGGCACCGTCGATACGCTTCTGAAGCCGGAAAACAAGGCGACGCTGACCAAGGTTCTGACCTGCCACGTCGTTGCCGCCGATGCGATGGCCAAGACCGTTGCCAAGATGATCAAGGATGACGGCGGCGAGCACGACATCAAGACCGTCGGCGGCTGCGTGCTGAAAGCCAAGGAAAACATGGGCAAGATCACCCTGACCGATGAAAACGGCGGTGTCTCCCATGTGACGATCGCCGACGTCAAACAGTCGAACGGCGTCATCCATGTCGTCGACAAGGTGCTGCTGCCGAAGATGTAAGCCCGCTCGTATCGCCAGACGCATTGGGGCGCTCCTAGAGCAATTCCAGGAAAAGTGCAGAGCGGGTTTCCGTCCGGAATTGCGCAAAAACAAAAGGTTAGAGCGGTTCTGCGCTTCCATAAAAAGCTGAACGCTCTAAGGGCGCCCCAAACACAAATTGATGAGGTGGCTATCGCATAACCCCGAAAATCGGAATCGATTTTCGGAAAGGATTACGCGCAGATTCAAAATGATAGAGCGTCCCTAGTGCGTCTGAAAAGGCGCGCGGCGCTCTATTGGGCCGCTTCAGCTCTCGGGAAGACGAGGGAGACACTCATGCCGGTGTCAGGGGATGAGCTGACTTCAACCTCGGCGCGGGCATTCTGTTTCAGTGACTGTACGATCATCGCGCTCAGCTTTCCCGGCTGCGGCCAGGTCACATCCTGGGGAAGACCGACCCCGTTATCAGCAACGGTGATCCTGCAGCCGGTTTCGCTGACGACACAGCGGAGTGTGATTTCGCCGCCATCACGCCCCACGAAGGCATGCTTCAGCGTATTGGTGAGGAGTTCGTTGATGACGAGGCCGGCCGGCATGGCGACATCGACCGAAACCGGCCAGGTATCGACCTTCATGTCCAGCCGGATCCCTTCCACGGCATGGGCCGCCATCACCGAGGCGGCAATCTGGCTGACATAGGTGCCAAGATCGACAGTGGCGCCTTTCTCTTCGTCTGACAGCGAGCGATAGAGCAGGGCCAAGGCTTCAATCCGCCCGGCAAGCCGTGCAAATCTTTCGCTTTCCTCATTCTGTTGAGCATTGCGCGCCTCCATTCGGATGAGCGCCGTGATCATCTGGAGATTGTTCTTCACGCGATGCTGTAGTTCCCGCAGAAGGACATCTTTCTCCGTCAGCAGTTCGCTGAAGCTCTCGGCGGCTGTCGCCTCACTGCGGGCAGCAAAGGCCACCAATCGGAAAAGCGGCGTGTCATCATCGTCGACGATCGTATTCGACCAGACATCGATAATGACGGTGCTCTCGGGTTCGGCCACCAGCGAGAAGGCACCAATATATTCCTCAGCAGAGGTCACAGCTGCCGTGAGCGGCACCTCTCCGGAGACGGCGGTGGAATTCAATTCAATGTCCGGCCAGGGTTTCCCCTGGACCTCGGTTGCCCCAAGCGCCGTCAGCCGTTCGAATTCGAGGTTGACGTAAATCAGCGGCTCGTTCCCACCGAGTTCGGAGACAGCCACCGCGAATGGCACATGATCGAGAAAGTGTCGAAACCGGTCATCGTCAAGGGCTTCGGCAAGGTGGGGCAAGTTGCCGACGCCTTCGGGCGAAATCGGCTGGTCTTTGCTATCGGTCATCAAATATTACTCTTGGACGCGGCTTTTCCCGCACAGCAGGAGAACTAGGGTTGCTTTAAAAACTGCTGGGACGCAAGCGTTGATCGGCGGCGCGTCCATCGATTTCCGGCCACAGGGTGATTTAAGCCCGGTCATAGGTAAATGACGTCAGCAGGGTCGTGACGAAATTGCTCGCCCTTTCCTTGACCAGCACTTCCGTCCATTCATCAGTCCCGCGCAGCCGCAAATCCGTGTAAATACTGTCGACGGCCGCTTCTTCGATACGCTTGATATGCGTCTTGAACGAAGCCTCGCCGCCGCCGTGATACATGTCTCTGATCACCATGCGCAGAATTTCCTGAATGGCGATCTGCCAGGCCGTATTGATCGACTGAAGTTCCTGCGGAGTCTCTGCCATTGATGCTTCCTTGATGCGAGTGAATATCAGCACGCTTTGGGTCGTGTGCAGCGCGCGATCTGTAAGCCCGTCATTTCAGACGCGTTTTAAGTCTCGAGCCTTGGCGATCGGGTTGTGATCTCAGCGGGCCCTGGCGCGTTTTGCAATGAGGGCAGAGGTTGCCGACACCCGGTCACTCTGTTCCCTGGCAAGCCGGGCCTCCCGAAGCCGCAACGTCTTTGCCTGTTGCGACTGGGCGTCGGATTCGAGCTCTTCGGCCGCCTGGTTCTTCGCGAAGAACTGGGTCTGGACGTTGCCGAAGGCAATCTCCGCCCGCTGTCGAGATTTGCTGTATGTCTCTGTCATGTTGGCTCCGATACGGGTGGGCTCGACGCGCGAGCGAAAACAAAAAAGGCCAGGCAAATCGCCTGGCCTTGGATTGATAACGTGCTTCCGGCAGTGCCAGTACATCCGTGGTCAAAGGGAAGCAGATACCGATTTAAGCGTTCTGGAGATTGCAAGCGGACATCTTGCCCGACTTGTTGTCGCGCTCGAGGTCGAAGCCGATCTTCTGGCCTTCGACGAGTTCGCGCATTCCGGCGCGCTCGACGGCGGAGATGTGAACGAAGGCGTCGTCGCCGCCATTATCAGGCTGAATGAAGCCGAAGCCTTTGGTGGAATTGAACCATTTAACTGTGCCAGTGGCCATGATGATGAACCCTTTCATAGCAATATTGAAGAACCGCAACGCCAAGGCGATGCGGATGGTGATAGCGATTTTTGAAAGGAAGTTCGTTCAGAGCGCGGTGCCAATCGCGCGATAACCAAGCCAGCAAGCAAAATTCGATGCTCGCTATCTAGCTCATCAAAGCTGCTTCGTCAACCTTTAGTTTTCAACTGTAAGCAGATTCAACTGTTGGATGTCGCTGAGGCCTTTACACCAGACAAGTCGCCGCGTCCGGCGCGCGTATGCCCTCTACTTCCAGCGGGCGATACCGACGGTTTCGGCGATCGCCTGGCGCAGTTCGTCCAGTCCATCGCCCTTTTCCGAGGAGGTGGACAGCACGCCGGGATAGGCGGCCGGGCGCTTGCGGATCTTTTCTGCCGTTTCGGCAAGCAGCTTCGGCACGCCAGCCGCCTTGATCTTGTCGGTCTTGGTCAGCACGATCTGGTAGGAGACGGCGGCCTTGTCGAGCAGATCGAGCACGTCGTCGTCGTTCTTCTTGATGCCGTGGCGGCTGTCGATCAGCACATAGACGCGCTTCAGCGTCGCGCGGCCGCGCAGGTAATCGAAGACGAGCTTGGTCCACTTGTCGACCTGCTCTTTCGGCGCCTGCGCATAACCATAGCCCGGCATGTCGACGATCGCCGTCGGCGGCAGGTCTTGGCCTTCGCCGGAATAACCGTCCGGAACGAAATAGTTCAGTTCCTGCGTGCGTCCCGGCGTGTTCGAGGTGCGCGCCAGGCCCTTCTGACCGACCAGCGCATTGATCAGCGAGGATTTGCCGACATTCGAGCGACCGGCAAAGGCCACTTCCAACGGCCCTTCCGGCGGCAGGAAGTTCAGGGACGGTACGCCGCGGATGAAGATCCACGGGTGGCCGAAGAGCGGCTTTTCGGTTTCGGGCATGCGGGCTCTGCAATCTCTGGGTTGGGTCTTTTACCGGGCTTCGTGGTTTTGCAGGCGGATGTCAAGCTTCGAGGCCGTTTGCAGGCTATGGCTTTGCCTCCTTCTTCCGCTGCCGCAAAAGAAAAGCCCCGCCGGAGCGGGGCTTGGCAGGCATCATTTCGACGGTGCCGTTTTTCGTCGGAACAGACCCTTCAGATTGTCGAAGAGTTCGACCTTGACGCCGTGGCGCTTCATGATCACCGACTGCTGCGCCACCGAGAGCGTGTTGTTCCAGGCCCAGTAGATGACCAGGCCGGCCGGGAAGCTTGCCAGCATGAACATGAACACCAGCGGCATCCAAGTGAAGATCATCGCCTGCGTCGGATCGGGCGGCGTCGGGTTCATGCGCATCTGCAGGAACATCGTGACGCCCATGATCAGCGGCCAGACGCCGAGATGCAGAATGGTCGGCGCCTCGAAGGGCAGCAGGCCGAACAGATTGACGATCGTCGTCGGATCGGGCGCCGAAAGGTCCTTGATCCAGCCGAAGAACGGCGCATGCCGCATCTCGATGGTGATGTAGATCACCTTATAGAGCGAGAAGAAGATCGGGATCTGCAGCGCCACCGGCCAGCAGCCGGCGATCGGATTGATCTTCTCTTCCTTGTAGAGTTGCATCGTCGCTTGCTGCAGCCCCATGCGGTCGTCTGCGAATTTCGCCTTCAGTTCCTCCATCTTCGGCTGCATGCGCTTCATGTTCGCCATCGAAGCGTACTGCTTGCTGGCGAGCGGGAAGAACAGGAGCTTGACGACGATGGTGGTGCACAGGATCGCCACGCCGAAATTGCCGAAGTAGCGGAAGAAGAAGTCCATCAGCTTGAACATCGGCTTGGTGATGAAATAAAACCAGCCCCAGTCGATCAGCCGGTCGAACTTCGGGATCGAGTAGCTGGCCTCATAACCGTCGATGACGGGCACTTCCTTGGCGCCGGCGAAGACGAGGTTCTTCAGCTCGATCGATTGGCCAGGCGCAACGGTGAAGGCATCTTCCTTGTAGTCGGCCTGATAGCGCGGCTGACCGTCGGCAAAATGCGAGAAGCTTGCCTCATAGGGAGCGCTCTGCGGTGGAACGATCGTCGCGGCCCAGTATTTGTCGGTGATGCCGAGCCAGCCACCGGTGGATTTGGCCGGCTTGACGGCTTCCTTTTCGGCGGCGGTATATTTGGTTTCGACGAGGCCGTCGTCGCCGATGACGCCGATGAAGCCTTCATGCAGCACGTAGACCGAGGGCGTCGTCGGCTTGTTGTAACGCGTGACACGGCCGTAAGAATTGAGCGAGGCGGGAGCCTGGCCGGCATTCTCGATCTTGTCGGCGACGGTGAACATGTAGCGTTCGTCGACGGAGATGGTGCGGGTGAAGGTCAGACCCTTGTCATTGGTGTAGGAAAGCGTCACCGGCGTCTTTTCGGTGAGCTTGGCGCCCTCCGGAGCCGTCCAGAGCGTCGAGGGACCGGGAACGCTGCCTGTCGCGTCACTACCGATATAGCCGAGCTCGGTGAAGTAACCGTCCTTGGTTTCGGCCGGGCTGAACAGCGTGATGATCGGGCTCGAGTCGTCGACGGTCTCGTGGTAGCCCTTGAGCTTCAGGTCGTCGAGGCGGGCGCCGGCAAGATTGATCGAGCCGGAGAGGGCAGCAGTGTCGATGACGACGCGCGGGCTCTTTGCCAGCGCCTGCTCGAGCGTCGCCGTTGCGGCCGCCTGGCTGGTAGGTGCCGCACCGCTCGGCTGGGCCGGCGTCTGACCGCCTGCTGCCGGCTGCTGCACCTGCTCGGTCTGCTGCTGCGCCTTCTGGGCTTCCTGCACCTTGCGCTGGGCCTCGATGCGTGGATTCATATAGAGAAATTGCCAGCCGAGGACGATCAGCACCGAGAGAGCGATCGCAATGAAGTAATTGCGGTTGTTTTCCATCATACGTTCCTGGGGCGTCCGTCTCCGGAGCGCCGATGTTTCGGCCTGGTTTCCACGCGGGATTTCAGTTCCGCGGCCAATTCCTGGAAGGACGCGTCAAGCACGTCCCTGCGCGCGACAACCACATAGTCGTGTCCGGGCTGCATTGCAAACCCCGCATGAAGCCGCACCGCCTCTTTCAGGCGGCGGCGCATGCGGTTCCGTTCGACCGCGTTGCCATGTTTTTTGGTGACTGTAAAACCGACGCGTGCCTGGCTGTCGGGTTCCTTCCGGTCGAGGACTTCGAGAAGGAAGAGGCCGCCCCGGCGTTTTTCGCCCTCGCGCGCGGCAAGAAACTGCGGGCGGCTCTTCAGCCGCCCGACAGTGTGTTTTTTCTCACTGATCGTCAATTCGCCCGCCATCTCTTACCGGGCAGCCCGGCTTACGCCGACAGACGATTGCGGCCCTGCGCGCGGCGGGCTGCGATGACCTTGCGGCCACCCTTCGTGGACATGCGCGCACGGAAACCGTGGCGACGCTTGCGAACAAGCTTGGATGGTTGGTAGGTACGCTTCATTTATTTTAAACACCGCGGAGTGCGGCCCTTCTTGAATTTGCATAGTGCAAGGAGCGTTGTTTTTCGAACGGGCGGGCCATGAAAGGCTTAAGTGACCGAACGTGCGCGGGCTTATAAGGATGAAGCCTGTAAAAGTCAATTATGCCGGATAATTTCGCTCTGCGCTGCCGGCCCCTAAAGTAATTTCGCACTCTGGTGTTAAGAAATGAGGCATGCCCCGAGTGGTTGTAGTTTTCGTCGTGGCAGATCGATTGCCCCTGTTTTCAGGCGCTTAGGTCGGACAACCGTATTCGGCATGGATCATTTCCGAAGCCACAATCGTAAATATTAGAAATCGAACTTTAATAAATTTCGCCGATATTCAACGCATCGACTGGGAATTTGCTTTCCAGGCAGTAGCGTAGCTAGGAGGCATTGCATTGAAGATCCGGGGCAAAATTAATCTGCTGGTTTGCGTGATGGGCGCGGTGGCGCTTTTGATCGGCGCAACGGCGTTGTCCGCCATGCACGAATACAGTCGCAACCTGACGGCTTACGAGCATGCCGCAGCCCGTGCCTATGCAGGCGAACGCCTCAACCGTTTCGTCACGGCGGTGGTCATGGAAGCGCGCGGCATCTATGCCGCCAAAACGATCAAGGATACGCCGAACTTCGCCAAGGGCCTGATGGCCGATCTCGACGAGATCGACAAGGTCATCTCGGGCTGGGCGCCGCTCGTTCCCGAGAGCCAGAAGGCCGACTTTGCCAAGCTCGTCGCCCGCGCCGCGGAATTCCGCACCTTCCGCACGGAAACGGTCCGTCTCGGCACGGAAGTCGGCCCCGAAGCCGCTGGCCAACAGGGCAACAATGACGCCAACCGCGCCAACCGCAAGGCGTTCCAGGCGGAAATCGATGCGGTCGTCGCCACCGACAAGGCAGCGCTGGAGACCGTCAACGCCGAGATCGAGAGCTTCCGCTCCTGGGTGCTGATGCTTGTACTCAGCATCACCGGCATCGGCATCGCGGTCGGCGTCGGCATGGGCTTCTATATCGGCACCAGCCATCTCAGCCGCCCGATCAAGCGCGTCACCCATGCGATCAAGGAAGTTGCCGACGGCAATTTCGACGCCGAGGTCCCCTTTGCCGGCCGTCCGGATGAAATCGGCGAGATGGCCGCAGCGGTTGCGGTCTTCAAGGCGAACGGCCTGGCCATCAAGCGCCTGAACGCCCAGGAGGCGGCGATGCGCGCCAAGAGCGACGACCTGCAGTCGAGCATGTCTGTCGTCGTGGCAGCGGCAGCAGCCGGCGATTTCGGCCACCGCATCAGCAAGGATTACGAGGACGATAACCTCAATCAGTTCGCCGGCAACATCAACATGCTGCTGTCGAGCGTCGATGCCGGCATCGGTGAGACCCGCCGCGTCATCGCAAGCCTTGCCGAAGGCGACCTCACCCAGACGATGAGCGGCAACTTCCAGGGCGCCTTCGCCGAGCTGCAGCAGAACGTCAACAATACCTTCGTTACCCTGCAGGCGACGATGCGCGAAGTGCGCGAGACGACGGAAGCGATGAACGGCAACACCGCCGAGCTGCGCAATGCCAGCGATGACCTGTCGAAGCGCACCGAGCAGCAGGCAGCCGCCCTCGAGGAGACCTCGGCGGCCCTCGACGAGATCACCGCCGTCGTCCAGAATTCCACCGAGCGGGCGCATGAAGCCACCATCATGGTGTCCGAAGCCAAGGAGAATGCCGGCCGCTCCGGCGTCGTCGTGCGCAATGCCGTCGAGGCCATGGGCCGGATCGAGCAGGCCTCGCGCGAAATCAGCCAGATCATCAACGTCATCGATGAGATCGCCTTCCAGACCAACTTGCTGGCGCTGAATGCCGGTGTCGAGGCGGCACGCGCCGGCGATGCCGGAAAGGGTTTTGCGGTGGTGGCGCAGGAAGTGCGCGAACTCGCCCAGCGTTCGGCAACGGCTGCCAAGGACATCAAGGCGCTGATCACCAAATCGGGCAACGAGGTGCAGGTCGGCGTCAAGCTGGTCCAGGCGACTGGCGAGGCGCTGGCTGAAATCGGCACCCGCGTCATCGCCATCAACGACCATATCCATTCGATCGCGACGGCTGCGACCGAACAGTCGACCGGCCTCAAGGAAGTCAATACCGCCGTCAACCAGATGGACCAGGTGACACAGCAGAACGCTGCGATGGTGGAAGAGACCTCCGCCGCCACGCACAGGCTTTCGGCCGAAGCCGGTGGCCTGGTGCGCCTCATTGCCCGCTTCAAACTGTCGGATGATGCGCCGGCACCCGCGGCGCTCGTCCGCAACGAGCCGCATCGGCCGGTCGCCTCGCCCGCCCGCCGCGCAATCGCCAAGGTCGCACGCGCCTTCGGCGGCAATGCCGCCGCAGCCGAACAGAGCTGGGAAGAGTTCTGATCTTTCCTGATCACGTGCCTTCAAACGCCGCCTCCGGGCGGCGTTTTCTTGTGGCGACATGACGCTGCTCGCAAAGATTTGAAAGCGGAGCATCTTGGTCTAATATAGAGCTCAACGGTAAGGGCGGCCTGGGTGCTGCCGATCGGGCGAGACCAGAATGCCGATTCAAGATCAGGGCGATAATCCTTCGGCGGAAAGCCCGGCGGCCGGCGAGGCTGCAAGGGCGCCGTGCCCGTCTGCCGGCCTGTTCGGCGGCCTTTCCGGCAAGCTGCTCTGGCTCACCGTCTTCTTCATCATGCTCGCCGAAATCCTGATCTTCTTTCCCTCGGTCGCCAGCATGCGCGTGCGCTGGCTGCAGGACAGGCTGAATACGGCCGCTGCCGCCGCCATCGTCATCGATGGCCTGCAGCCGGTCGAGCTGCCGCGCGCGCTGCAGAAAGAGACGCTGGAGGCGACCGGCACCAAGGCGATCGTACTGCGCAAGGACGGCACCTCGCGGCTGCTGGCGACGACCGATATGCCGACCTCCGTCGATGAGGCCTACGATCTCACCGATGTGCCGCCGGTAACGGCAATCCGCGATGCGCTCGACACGCTGGTTTTCGGCGGCGGCAGGATGATCCGCGTCTATGGTCCCGTCGGCGACACCAATACCGGCGTCGAGGTGGTGATGAAGGACAGGCCGCTGCGTAGGGCGATGTTCGTCTATTCCCGCAATGTCCTGTTGCTGTCGGTGCTGATCTCGTTGTTCACGGCGACGCTGATCTTCTTTGCGATTAACCGCATCCTCATCGGCCCGATCCGCCGGCTGACCGGCAGCATGCAGCAATTCTCCTCCGATCCTGACAACCCGGCCCATATCTATATCGGCGACGGCGGCCGCGACGAACTGGCGGTCGCCGGCCGCAACCTCACCTCGATGCAGATGGAGCTGCAGAAGACGCTGAAGCAGCAGAAGAACCTGGCAGCGCTCGGCCTCGCCGTTTCCAAGATCAATCACGACATGCGCAATATCCTGGCGTCTGCGCAGTTGATGTCCGATCGGCTGGTCGATGTCGATGATCCGATGGTGAAAAGCTTCGCCCCGAAGCTGCTGCGCACCATCGACCGCGCCGTCGGCTACACCACCGAGGTGCTGTCCTACGGCAAGGCGAGCGAATCCGCACCGCGCCGCCGCCATATCCGCCTGTTGGAACTGACCCAGGACGTCAAGGACATGCTGGCGATCGATCCGCAAAGCGGCATCGAATTCGCAGAGCAGATCGGCGCCGAGCTTGAGGTTGATGCCGATGGCGAACAGCTTTTCCGCGTCATCCACAATCTCTGCCGCAACGCGCTGCAGGCGCTGACCTCGCCGGGCGAGGGCGGCCCGGGCTCCGTCAGGCGCATCACCGTCTCCGCCCAGCGCGTCGGCAGCGTCGTCAGCATCACCGTGGATGATACCGGTCCCGGCATGCCGCTGAAGGCGCGCCAGAACCTCTTTGCCGCCTTCCGCGGCTCGGCCCGCTCCGGCGGCACCGGCCTCGGCCTCACCATCGCCCGCGAGCTGGTGCTCGCCCATGGCGGCACGATCGCGCTGGTGGAAAAACCGACGGTCGGCACGCAGTTCCGCATCGAGATCCCCGATCGCCCGGTTTCGCTGGAGGATTACCGCAGCCGGGCGCACATTGAAAAGTGACGGGGTTTCGCAAGGTGCGGCTGCTGGCAGACAAAGACGCGATTTTTTCAGAAATGCTCTTGCATTGTCCCGAAGGACGTTTTAGAGGATCGCCACGCAAGCGGCTCCGCCGCATTTTGCACGCACCCGTAGCTCAGCTGGATAGAGCACCAGACTACGAATCTGGGGGTCAGGAGTTCGAATCTCTTCGGGTGCGCCATTTCTCTTTTCATCGAAAGTCTGCCACGACCTGTTGAACCGCGGGAAGAAATTTGCCGTTCCAGGTGCTTTGCCGACGCTATCCTTCGTTCGGGCGATCAGGTGGAAGTTTCATTAGCAACAGAGCGAGCAGCGCTGCTCGATTGATTGATTTGGGTTTTTGGCTTTGCAGTAATTTGCCTAAGGATATCTTCAACCCCGCGGAAAATGCCTAAACACCGCTATCGCAGGTGTTTCGGAAAACGATATTACATATAGAATTATTCTAAAGCTAACCGGCAATAAGCTGGTTTGCGAAAAATCTATTCGCAATGGCGAGGATCTCAAGCATAACGCAACCTTTGCGTCTCTCGCGCATATTGAATTTCGTAGGACATTGGGACAAGGTGCCCGCCGCATAACGAATTCGCGACTTTATTATTGCAGTGCGTGCATTTCACTTTTCATGTGAATACCCGGGTACGTGGTGACGTAAAGGCAAAATGGCTTTTGTTCTAAACACCTTTGGTAGGTTGCAGCTCGTTGACGGGGAGGGGAGCCTCGTCGCCTTTCCCGAGAAAGGTTTGCTGCTTCTCGTCTATTTGTTGACGACCGGTGAAAGTTCGGCGGATCGAACGACCTTGGCGCGTTTTCTGTGGGGCGATGCCGATAGGGACGTTGCGCTTTCGACGTTGCGTAAGCTGATTTCGAGAGTGAAGGCCCGTCAAGCCGAACTCGGAATAAACATTCTCTCATCCCAGGGCAACATGGTCTCTCTCGACCGAAAGTTCTTGTCTTCCGACCTCCTGCTATCCGAGACCGACGAAGCGGTCGCGTCGTTCTCTCTGCTTAAACATCTTGTGAAGCTGCTGAACCAACCCTTTCTGGGGCCGGTTCACTGCCACAGCCGCGAGTTTCAACAGTGGCTTGCCGAGCGCGAAAAATGCCATATCGACCTTCTCGCAAATACATTGAAAACGGTATCGCGACGAGCGCAGTCGAGAGCGGAATCAGAACTCCTGCGAAAGGCCGCCATTATCCTGTTTCGGACGGAACCGAAGGATCCGGATACGCTGCAGTTGCTGATAGAGATATTCAAGGCGGAGGAAGAGGTTGAATCGCTTCGGACCTATTTCGAACAGCGGCGCAATTCGATTTCGCGAGGGATCGCGGTACGCGGCGCATCCGACGGTGCTGACACAAAACCCGTTCGCCCGGCGTTAGTGCCGTCAAGGGAAAAACACGTAACCGCTGCTTCCCTTGAGCCCGAGGACGTCAGCATTGCAATTCCTCGCCTGGTGCTGCTTCCACCCAGAAATCAATCCATTCATCCCCAAGCCGGTTTTTTAGCTGCGTCTTTGGTGGAGGATATCACGATTGGATTTTGCGCCTTCAACAGCCTGCAGGTCATAGCCCCATATTCGGCGGTGCAAATTGGCCACCACATGGAGACCCAGAAGGCCTTCTTTGAACGACATCACGTCAATTACATTCTCGACACTCGGATCAGCAATGCGGGCGATGACGTCACCCTGTTCGCCCAACTGATCTTTTTTGACCAGAATCAAATTGTCTGGGCAGAGAGGTTCAGCCTTGATCATCGGGATCTTGTCAAAGACAGGAGGACTGTCTCTCGACGGATTGCTCTTTCCATATCCAGCGAAATCGAGCGCCATGAGGCGTTGCGCGAGGATTTGAACCCGGCGGCTTACCATCGATATCTCGTTGGCAGGCGGCATCTGGCGCGGCTGACGCTTCCGAATCTACGGCGTGCGCGCAAGGAGATGAAAGCCGCGCTCAGCCTCAGCCCCGATTTCGCACCGGCGCTGAGTTCAATGGCGCGGACTTACTCCAAGGAATGGCTGTTGACCGCGCGGGGTGATATCGATCTGTTGAAAACGGCAGAGACCTTGGCAAAGCAGGCCACCGAAACGCGTCCGGATTTTGCCGATGGATATCGCGAGTTCGGCGTGGCGAAATTGTTGCAGGGTGCATTTGACGAAAGCGCCGAGGCAATGGAAGTGGCGGAGAGCCTCGCCCCGCACTATGCGGATGTTATTGCCGACTACGCCGACACTTTGGTTCATTGTTCGCTCCCTGCCATCGCCTTGCGAAAGATCGAGCGGGCAATCGAGCTGAACCCGCTCAGCCCCGACACCTATTTCTGGACCGCTGCCGGCGCAAATTATGCCCTTGGCGAATTCGAAGCTTCGCTGGATTACATTGGGCAGATGGCCGATGCCAGTTTGGCCGACAGGCTAGCGGCCGCAAGCTGGGCCATGTTGGGCCATCAGGACAAGGCGCGGATCTTCGTCAGGAGGTTTCGCGAAGTCAATCCGGACTTCGACGTGGACAAATGGCTGTCTGCGGTTCCGAGTAAGGAGCAATGGCATAAGGATCTTTACCGAGAAGGCCTGAAGAAAGCTGGATTTTAAACACCAATCATTAGAAGAGGGAAAAAGCATGGCTAGAGTTGTTGTTATTAGTGTTGAAGGCGACGATGATCTCTGGGTCGCTGATCTGGACGCCGGCACGGTGGTGCCTCTTCCGTCTCCCAAGTCGGGCGGGCTGAAAGCGGTAACCGACCTTCGAGCAACCGGGGCAATCGTGACAAAGGGCGTCAATCTGGCCGTGGTGGTCAAGTCTGCGGACGCGGCATTGTCGGGCCATTATGATGGCTGATCGCGCATAATCTCTGCATCATCACGCTGGATGGCGGGCCGAGATGATCGCTCGCCTTCCAGCGCCAGATAGGCGCCGCACGGGTCGTGGCCTCATTCCTTAATCGGGATTCCGGCTTCGATCGCAGCGTCGATGAACGCCTGCCGCGCCTCTTCCCGGTTTCGTTTGCCCGACATCACATCGGCGCAAACCGCACAGGCTCTATCCAGGGCAGGACCCTCTTCGGTCGGCCAGTCTTCGACCAGCGCCCATGTCGCGGCCTGGGTCGTCTGGATCACCACCCACTGATCCGGCCCTTCAAGGGCAAGCGTCACCGGCTTCTTCCAAATGGTTTGCATGATCTCAGCACCTCCGCTGCGTGCTCTCTATAGGCTGCTCACATAGCGCGGTTCATCCAGCGTGGCGAGGTGAGCGGGTGAACGAGATAGTTTCTCCAGCAGCGAGGACATCGTCGCCCGCCTTATAGGACCCATGTCTTGCCCGGAAACTCATGGCCGCCCCCACGACAGTCTCTGTGTGAGCCCTCGAAGCAATGAAACCCGCAGTCGAATATAACCGCGCATTTGCATGCGACGCCTAGAACTCCTGAACGAATTCACACGCCAGCAATGTCTTTCCTGGCAAGGCGTTGCCTTGGCGGGCAACGATGGAGACCTTTCCAGGCCCGGCCATTCCTGGTTCCGGCTGCAGATCTGCCGGCAGCTCGCGCGAATAGCCCTTGGTGGATGTGCCCAGTAGATCCGAGGTCTCCGGCTTCAAACCGTATTTTGCGGCCAGATCGTCGGCGCGTTCGCCCTCGACCAAAATTCCGACCGCGTTGCTTGCAAAGAAAACCTCGGTCGATTTAAAGCCGTCGCGGCCTATCTGGTTCGGGAGTTTGTAGATCGCCGCGCCCAAGGATGACGTGTCCGGCTTGGCCAAAGCTTCCACGACATCATAGACCTTCATTGCCGATGTCATCGTATAGGGTGGTTTGCAAAGGGCTGCGTCAAAGAATTTGTCATTGGCCGAATCGGCCAGAACCTGCCCGGCCTGAAATGCCGCAAAAGCGACGCATGCGGAGACGGCAGCGTGGCGAATGAATTTGGCGTTGTGCACGGAATATTTTCCCGAGAGAGTGGCTGTCGCGGATTGGCGCGTTGCGAGTTTCGAATGCCTAGGGGATTCGAAGTAATTATGCTACCCCAAGTTTAATCTCTCAGCTCCACTCTTCTCTTCCGTCTGGCCGTGCTGATGGGTAGGATGAGTGGCATCGGGCGCGGAGACGGAGATATCGTCGAGCCCTTCCGAAGGCAGGAAAGTCATGATCGCAGCCTATATTGATGAAATCATCATGTTTTGCGCCGGCCTGTGGATGACATCAGTCGGCTTTGGTTATCTGCCATATCCAGGCAAGCCGGCCAGCCGGCCACCGTTGATTCGCCATTTCAAGTGGATGGGTCCCTTGCTGCTCGCGATCGCAGTGGTTCTGGCGGCTGCCTCATAAGCTGCGTGCTCAGGCTGGGGTGAAGCAATGACCGATATGTTGGCCTGCCCGTCCTGCGGATTGGACAAAACAGAATCGATCGTCCACCGCGGTTCCTACATTCTCCGATGCGCCGCCTGCGGCGAAGCGATTGTCGCCACATCATTCATGGCGATGCGCGACTCGGATCACCTGTGTTCGGCCTTTATCGATCCGGGTCCCGGAAAACCTCCTCCGCCAGAGATGCTCGTCGCGCGTGGACCGCTCCGGCAGATCGCAACGGCAATTAGCGCTGCGGCGAATGATGGAACTCTGATACGTCTGATTTCTGAAGTGAAAGATTGAAGCCCGCCTTTACACAGCTGGCGCCCTCATGGGCGTAACCGGACGAGAATCTTCGCCCCGGGAACTCTCAACTGTTCCGCCAGCGGCGCCTTCCGGCTGCCGGCCGCGAGCTGATTGGCTGACGAAGAGGATGGGTAGTGCCGACACTGTGATAATCGTTTTGCGCGAAACTGCTTCAGGTTTTCAAGATGGAGATCGGGAGATCAACGATAAGCACTTCTCGTCGGCCGCTCCAGTCTCACCAAGGCAGCGAAGGGAAAAACTATTGAGCGGTCGGGTGGTCTCTCAAATAGTCTTCCCTTTCTTCCTTCCCGACCAAAGATGAGTAATAGCCGCTGCAAACCAGATATGAGCACTCATCCGGGTTGCCCGTTTGCCATCCCGGCTGGCAGAGTACGACGTGATGGAATTTGGCGTTGCAAAGTCCGTGGTTTGCTAGGAGCCGCGGATCGTTTCCGAAATACGCGCTTATGGCTTTCTCGCGAGTCCAGGCAGGAACGACTTTCCAATCAGCGTCGCCGCCCTCTTCGCTCACGTTGGCGAGCGCACAGAACGACCAATTGGATATGACAATCGGCTGATCGCAGGAAAAAGCCTGGACGGCGCTTCCCAGCACGATCGAAATCAATGCCAACAATCGCCGGACGCAAACGGCCACGCTCTTCTCCCCCATACAGCTTATTCGCATCGCGCTTCTACCCCCGAGATTCATTGCAGGGATCCTATCAGAAGGGACTGGATAATAGAAGATCATAACTAAGAATATTTTCCTAGTTCACGGATCGTTCTTGCGCTAGGTTTGCCGCAAATGCAACCACGGACTGTTAGATGTTGAGCAAATTTTTTCTCCGAGGTCAGGTGATGGTGTGGACGAGCTTTGGCCGTCACGCGCGGCATGAACGGAGTTCCCGCAACAGGCTCCGGAGGGCGGGCGGATACCGATCGACAACACGGGCGAGGGGCTGATGGCGGAATTCAACCCTCGCGACAAAAGCCGAACCAGTCAAGGAAAGACGCGGGCGATGGTGCGCAGGCATACCGCTCCGCCGAGCGGCATGGATGACGGCAGTCTTCGCTGGCAATGGTTCACCATTCAGTTGCTGGAATCTGCGGCCTTCACGACATTGAGTGCGAATGCCTGCCGCGCCTTCTTCCGCATCGTCATCGAGCACACGTCGCACGCCGCCTTGGAAAACGGCAAGCTTGTCGTGACCCATCCTCAGTTCGTGTCTTACGGCGTGACCGGCGAATATGTGGCCGATGCGATCGATGAGCTCGAATATAAGGGGTTGATAAAAGTTCGCCGCGGCCGGGCGGGCAGCGGTGTCGCGCATCCCAACCGGTTCACGCTGACTTTTGTCGGTGACCATGAAGGTGCGCCGCCCACCGACGAGTGGAAGCGATGCACGGCGGAAAGGTGCCGGAAATGGTCCGAGACCGACCGCAAGATTGCCGCCGACAAACGCGGACGCGTCGGCAGGAAGAAAAAAACCCCACTTCGGAATCCCGAAATCCCCCCGCTTCGGGATTCCGAAATTCGCCGCGCTTCGTGAGCTGCGCAGGTGAAGAAACAGGCAATGATTTCAATGCCGCAACCAATTTCGGGATTCCGAAGTGCTATATAGATCTTGGTGGGGCTGTCCCTAACGAAGGCACTTTGCCACGATCAGGAACTCCGTCTCCCGCCCCCCGATCTTCCCAGCCGAAGTCGTGCGAAGCAGAAGGCCGAAAGCTTCATAGAGCCAATAAAGTGGGGGAATTCGGTCCTTGAGCGCGTGCACCTGCGTCGACACATATTCGCCGACGAAGACCACATCCATGCCGAGTTCCTTCAATGTCCCTTCAATCTCCGAATGGGATGCCTCCGCGGCGTGCTCGACGCGAAAGGGGGCATAGCCCGGCTTTCCGGCGTTTTTCTGCCTGAGAACATAGCGATAGAACAAGACGTGGGTCCACCAGGGCGTCAGATCGGTGAAGATCCCCTTGGCTGAGTTCAGGATCGGACCCTTGACGAACACCAGGCCACCGGGAGACAGGGTGTCATGGGCCCTCAACAAGGCAGAGCGCGGGCTTTCCAAATGCTCGAGAACGTCCCAGAAGACGCAGGCGTCGAAGTGACGATCTCCATAGTCGATGGTTTGAGCATCGCCGAGGATCCGCTCGGCCGCGTCCCTGTTCTTCTCCAGCTGCTCCTTGGAGATATCAACGACGGTATATCTCGCACCTTTCAAGGGGATATGCGTGCGGGAGCCGCCTCCAACCTCAAGGATATCTGTGTTGTTGTTGCCGGAAAACGCAGATTGTGCGTGCGACAGCGCGTCGTTTACCCACGGCGAAGCCATAATCCTTCCCTCCTGAAAGATTAACGTCTACGACTATAAGCAAGCATTAATATACTATTTTAGAAATATTTTAAACATCTCTGGGACGGGCGGCGCCGTCCGGCCGGAATTGAGGCAAGCCGTCAGCCTAGTTTCGCGCAACCTTCCTGATGTATCCGCAGGTTTGATGATCTTTGAGGCGCTTCAGCCGGAGGAATGCATGACGGTGGGAATTTTTCGGGCTCTGGCTGCCCTGGCGATGATGACGGCCCTTGGCGGCTGCATCGACCATGCCAATGATCCCGTACTCCTGGCGGTCGGCGTGCCGGTCAATCCGCCTGTTGTTGCGCACGGCATTTGCATGACCGACGGCAACGCCATGTATGACGAGGCAAGGAAGCAGTATCAGCTGCGCGCCCAACTGACCGGATATGCCGGGGCCGATGAGCTGGAGGCCGAAACGATAGCGCGCGCCGCCGCCCATCGCCAATATGTCGCCTGCCTCTCCGGCCAGGGCTACCGGACATTATACGCGAATTGAGAACAGAGAATTCAGCTTTCCTCACCAGCGCCGTTTGAGCCCTCTTCCTGATCGCGACTTTTCACGTTTTTCGGCGATTTAGTCACGCCGGATCGCCTGCAATCACGAGTTTTGGAAGTTGCAGGCAACGGCGGAACTCCGCACGCGGGAAAGGCATTCTCTCGAGATAAATCCAGTAAGGAGGGTTTATCATGAAAATGCTCAGACTTGCCCCTTCCACCGTCGCGCTTAGCGCCCTTCTCGCCCTCACATCGATCATCCCCGCGCAGGCGGCGCCCGCCCAGGCGGTTCGGCCGCCTGCTGTCTCGGGCGTGAAAATGGTGCAATATAAACCACATCCCGGGTCCTGGCATGGCTATCAAGGTTTCCGCACCGAGCGCCCCGGCACCCGCCGCCATTCCGATGGCTACTGGTATCCGCTTGCTGCTTTCGGCGTCGAGGCCGGCACCACAGGCTCCATCGTCCGCCCGCCGGTGAACAGGCCGGCAGCTCCGGAAATGTGCAACCCTACGTTTTCTGGATCGATCGGTCCCGGTAGCATGCCTTGCGATAACGGCTATTGAGCCGGCAAATGAAAAAGGCGGCGATGAGCCGCCTTTTTCTCGATCGGGCCGCCGCTCACATGTCCGTGACCTCTGCTTTGGCACCGTAGTATGTGACAGATCGCCTTCCTAACTCCGGGGCGTAAATTCCCCGAATCCTCCCAAGGAGACGATGATGACCACGACTTTCAAGAACGGCCTGATGGCCGCTGCCTTCGGCACAATTCTCGGCCTCTCGGCCTTCTCGGCAACGGCAGCTCCCCTTCAGTCGAGCGCGACGGAGCAGGGTGCGACGACGCGTCCGGTTGCCCAACAGGAAACCAAGGTTGAGCACGACAGGCGCACCACCGGTTCGATCGGCGAGCGCGCCTCGGAAACCACGGGCTCGACACATTATATGATGAACCCGAAGAAGCCGCTCAACCAGGATTGCAAGCTCGGCTTCAACCCGACGAGCAGCTCTAGCTGCAACTACTGACAAGGCGCTTCGGCGTTTTCGCGATCGTGAGCGGCCCGCAATGGGCTGAAGGGGCGGCCTCAGGGTCGCCCTTTCGCATGCGGGGTGACTGGTTGCGCTGGGTCCATTGTCGCCCGTTTGGAAAATGTTGCATCGAATGCAAAAATGCAATAAGTACAGAATCATGCAAACTGGTGACAGTGGGTGTTGCGAAAAGCCGCAGCCAAGAGCGATTGACGCGTCTGCCTTGGAATTGCCATGCTCGCCGCGATGGTCGCATTTTATAATCAATCGAATTTCAGACAGGTGGGATAGTCATGACTGCAAAGGCCGCATGCTCCGATTTCCTGCATTTTTTCCGCTCCTGGATCAGCAACCCGCTTCGGGTCGCGGCCATCGCGCCGTCGGGGGATTCGCTTGCCAGGATCATGACCAGTGAAATTGCCGCACTCGACGGTCCGATCATCGAACTCGGCCCGGGAACCGGCGTCTTCACCCGGGCGCTGCTGGCGCGCGGCGTCAGCGAAGCGGATCTGACCCTGATCGAGTACGGCCCGGAGTTCATCACCTCGCTGCAGGCACGGTTCCCGACGGCGCGCGTGTTGCAGATGGATGCCGCCCATCTCGCCCATGCCGATATTTTCGAGGGCGAACCGGTCGGCGCAGTCGTCAGCGGCCTGCCTCTGCTCTCCATGTCGCCCCGCAAGATCGCCTCGATCATGGCCGGCGCCTTCGCCTATATGCGCCCGGGCGGAGCCATTTATCAGTTTACCTATGGTCCGCGCTGCCCGGTGCCGCGGCCGATCCTCGATCGTCTCGGCCTGAAGGCGGTGCGCATCGGCGGCACGGTGCGCAACCTGCCGCCGGCCTCCGTCTACAGGATTTCACGCCGCAAGCCGCTGGAACTGTCGCGCGAGCGCATCAGCTATCGCCAGAGCGAGACTGAAATCGACGACGTCGCCGCCTTTTCCAACGAAACCGGCGGCTGAACGATGATGCCGGGCCGGAATGGCTGAGAACAAGCGGACGGAGACAACCGAAGGCAGGCGGGAACGCAAGCGGCGGCAGACGCGCGAGCGCATTGAGCATGCGGCGATGTCCCTCTTTCTGCAGCGCGGCTTTGAGGGCACGACGATCGAGGACATCACCGAGGCGGCCGATGTCTCCAAGCGCAGTTTCTTCGATTATTTCCCCTCCAAGGAAGAGGTGGTTTTCGCCTGGCAGGATGCCTTCGCCGATCGCTTGATGGCGGCGGTCGCCGCAAGGCCGGCGGCAGAATCCTCGGTCGCCGCCGTCGAGGCGGCGATCACGGCAACCGTCATCGCTGCCGTCGACGAGCCTGGCCTGGCGCTTGGCGAACTCATCCATCGCACGCCGGCGCTGAAGGCCCGCGACCAGCTGAAATACGCCAGGCTCGAACAGAAGCTCGCCGAGGCGCTGCTGCTGCGCAAGGGAGGTGATCCGCTTGAGCGGCCCCGCATGCGCGTCCTTGCGGCTGTCGTCATCGGTGCGCTGCGCGTCGGGGCGGAACTCTGGCAGCAGCGCCCGCCGGGCGCCTCGCTTGAGGATTTCGCCCGGGAGATCTTCGCCGACCTCTGGAAGATGCTGGCGGAATTCGGCGACGAGGCGAAGACCAGGCTTTGACCCAGCCCGCCTGAGGATCACTGCGCTCGCCCGATGCGTCGGTTCGATGTCGATGTTTCCACTCATCCCTGTCATCGGGCCCTGTTATCGGGACTGGGCCGTCCTATATCTGCAAGCGTCGTAGCGGCCACATTCTGCTGATCCCGCGATAGGCGGATCATCACCATGCCGGGCATCGCTTTCGATCAGGGCAGACATTCGCGCTCGAAGGCATCTCCGAAAGCCTCGGCATTCGTGCCGCCGCTGTTTAACCGCCTCCGACCGTTCCACCGAATTTCAATGATTGATTGATAAGAGAGGAAAGACCATGTCCAGTTACAACGCAGCCCAATACAACGCAGCGAAGTCAGGCACCTTCAAGATCGGCGGCAATATCGAGATCAATCGTCTCGGTTTCGGTGCCATGCGCGTCACCGGCAAGGGCATCTGGGGCGAGCCTTCCGATCATGCCGAATCCATCCGTACGCTGAAGCGCCTGCCGGAACTCGGCGTGAACTTTATCGATACGGCCGATTCCTACGGCCCCGATGTCTCCGAATGGCTGATCAAGGAAGCGCTGCATCCCTATGGCGGCAAGTCGGTCATCGCCACCAAGGGCGGCCTGACCCGCCACGGACCCGATATCTGGCTGCCTGTGGGACGTCCGGAATACCTGATCCAGCAGGCGCATAAGAGCCTGCGCAATCTCGGCGTCGAGCAGATCGATCTCTGGCAGCTGCACAGGATCGATCAGAAGGTGCCGGCCAAGGAACAGTTCGATGCGATCAAATCGCTGCTCGATACCGGCCTCATCCGCCATGCGGGTCTCAGCGAAGTGTCCGTTGCCGACATCGAGGCCGCCTCGAAGCACTTCAAGGTCGCGACCGTCCAGAACCGCTACAATCTCGTCGATCGCACCAGCGAGGACGTCCTCGATTATTGCACCAAGCACAATATCGGCTTCATCCCCTGGTACCCGCTCGCCGCCGGCGATCTCGCCAAGCCCGGCTCGCTGCTCGATACGATCGCCAAAAAGCACAATGCCGCACCCAGCCAGATCGCGCTCGCCTGGGTGCTGAAGCGCAGCCCGGTCATGCTGCCGATCCCCGGCACCTCCAAGGTCAAGCATCTTGAGGAAAACGTGGCGGCGGTTGATATCGCGCTGTCAGACGAGGAATTCTCCGCCCTCGACGCCGAGGGCAGCAAAGTCTTCAAGGCTGCTTGACGGGCAAACCGGCGAAAGATGTCTGTGCCTATGGCAGCCCCTCACCCTCACCCTCATATGCGCTAGGTTAAGCGAGCGTGTAGATCGTCGCATTGTTTTCGGCGTCGTCGCGGCGGCTCACAGAGGTGGCGACGACTTCGCGTGACGAGATTACAGACGGCCTGCCACAGAAGTGGTCCGCGGATGGCGGCGCAAATGGTGGCCAGGGCGATCTTCATGAGACGCCAGCGCGATGGGCTTGCCAATGGGGGGCTAGCCAGTGGGGTTGCCACATCCAGAGGGGGGAGAGTCCGGGACTTGCCCGGCAATCTGTTCGGCGATGATGGCGACGATCAGTCTGGCGTAGAGCCATGCCCGGGCCAGTTCCGGCTTCTTGGCCGGCAAGCTGTCGAGGCCGGCCAGGCTCTTGAACCGTTTGAACGCCAGCTCGATTTGCCAGCGGAAGCGATAGAGGGTGAGGATATCGGCCGGCGGGAAGGTGGTGGCCGGCAGCGAGGTCAGCAGCAGAATGTACTTCGCCGCCTCGAGACTGCGCGGATCGGGTTTTTTGCCGTGCTTGCGGGCGGCTTTGAGCAGACGCTCCTGCTCGGCTTGGGCCTGTTGCGGATCCTTGCGTCGGACAATGAGGCGCAGGGCCAGCGGCGGTGGTGGCGGCGTCCCCGTCATGCCTTCGTGGACACGAACCTGCACCTCGCCTTCCTGCTCTTGCTGAGCGGCGAGTGCGGCAAACAGATCAAAGGGCTCGCCATTCGTCTGCAACAGGCGCAACGAGTTCCAGCCGGTCCGCACGATGAAGTCTGCACCGGCGTCGATCACCGGCCGCAGGTCGCGCGGTCTTGCATAGTAGCGATCGGCCAGCACGATATCGCCGGGTGCGTAGGTAAGGCGCTGAAGGTTCTCGGCACCATGGATGTCGGTCAACTCAAGCTGATCGACCTGAGCCGTTGCCAAGTTGTAGCCGACATGTAACCGCCATGTCGTGCGGTCAGCGCCTGGATGGCAAATCGACGTTCCATCGAGCACACGCAAGCGATATCCCGCAAAGCGCCCCGTCGGCACTTTGGCCTGTTCGGCAATCAGCGCGGCCACGATGTCGCCAAGCCAAGGCGCCGCTTTGCACAGCCGCTCAAGCAGCGATGGGTCTGACAAACGGGCGATCCCGCCCGCTTCGGCCCATGCACAGGTCTCGCGTAGCGACATGCCAAGGCCGCCATAGGCAAGTGCCAGCCGCAACAGCGTCTCGGCATTCTTGATTTCCCGCACCCGCGTAAAAGCACCGCGCAACCGCGCCGTTGCTTCCAAGTCAAAACCCGCCGGAAGCCGCTCGCGCACTTCCGGCCAATGATCCAAAACCTCAGGACGAATCTTCATCCAAAGCTTGAATCACAACCAGATTCCTTATGTCCAGGGCTAAACCTAGCGCATATGACCCTCACCCTCTCCCCGTAAAAACGGGGCGAGGGGACGTGCCCTGCGATGGTGCGATGGGTGGTGGGGAACGGAGAGGGTGCGGCATATCCCCTTCGCCCCGCGAGCGGGGAGAAGGTGCCGGCAGGCGGATGAGGGGCGAGTCTATCGGCGATCCGAGAGGGCCACAATTTTCGGCATAATTTTGACCATCTGGTCAAACATGCTGCAAAATGAGGCGGATACCTGTTATTTTGAGGGCAAGCCTTGCATCTAGCGCATTGCTGCATTGCGGTATTTTCGCTATTCCGAATCAAAAGAATTGGCTATTACTATCTTCGTAAGCAGCGCACTCCTCCTCCCAGCGCTCTTACATCGGACTGACAACACTCCTCCTCCCAGTTGTCAGTCAGGATCAAGAGCCCGGCGCACCTCCTCCCGCGTCGGGCTTTTTTCTTTTCCCCCCCAAATCTTCCGCCCTAAATCGAAATCGATCGGTTGCCGATCCGCGCAACGCCAGTCCTGCGTTTTCACGAGGGATTGCGCAAAACAAAGGCTTCCACCGCCCGCGGTTTGACTCGGCAAGCCTCGTCGGACTATTTGAACGGGCGCCGCCTGTCCGGTGCGTGAACCGATTGGAGTTTGGTCATGATCGGCAAAAGAGGCGGCTTGCCCGCGGCTCTGACAGGTCTTCTGATTGCAACGATGGCGCTCGCCGGCTGCGGCGGCAGGCCGGTCGGTGTCATGCAGGCGGCCGGCACCGCGGCCCCCGGCACCTCCAAGGTCGACCTGCTCGTCGCGACGACGCGCGCTGCCGACGACAATCCCGCCGTGCTTTTCTCCGGCGAACGCGGCACCGGGCTTGCCGTCAATGCCGTCGACGTCTCCATTCCGCCGGAAGCCAATCGCAAGGTCGGCCAGGTGCAATGGCCAAGCCGCCTGCCGGCCGATCCGCTGCGCGATTTCGTCACAGTTTCTGTCGATCCGCTGGAAGGCGAGCGGGCCGGCGAGACGTGGCTGAAGTCCCATATGCCGAAGAGCCGCCGCGTACTGGTCTTCGTCCACGGCTTCAACAATCGTTATGAGGATGCCGTCTACCGCTTCGCGCAGATCGTCCACGATTCGCATGCCGACGTTGCGCCCGTCGTCTTCACCTGGCCTTCGCGCGGCAGCATCTTCGATTATAATTACGACAAGGAAAGCACCAACTATTCCCGCGACGCGCTGGAGGAATTGTTGACCCGCACCGCCGCCAATCCCGCCGTTAGCGACGTCACCATCATGGCCCATTCGATGGGCACCTGGCTCACCGTCGAAGCGCTGCGGCAGATGGCGATCCGCAACGGTCATGTCGCCTCGAAGATCAACAATGTCATCCTCGCTTCGCCGGATCTCGATGTCGACGTTTTCGGCCGCCAGTTCGCCAGCCTCGGCAAGGAAAGGCCGCACTTCACCATCTTCGTCTCGCAGGACGATCGCGCTTTGGCGCTGTCGCGGCGCATCTCCGGCAATGTCGACCGGCTCGGCCAGATCGATCCTTCCGTCGAACCCTATCGCAGCAAGCTCGAAGCGGCCGGCATCACCGTGCTCGACCTCACCAAGCTCAAGGGCGGCGACCGGCTGAACCACGGCAAATTCGCCGAAAGCCCCGAAGTGGTGAAGCTGATCGGCGACCGGCTGATTGCCGGCCAGACGATCACCGATTCCAATGTCGGCCTCGGCGAGGCCGTCGGCGCCGTGGCGATGGGCGCTGCCCAGACCGCCGGAAGTGCCGTCAGCGTCGCCGTCAGCACGCCGATTGCGATCTTCGATCCGCGCACCCGGCGCAACTACGATGCCCAGCTGAAACGTCTCGGCCAGTCGATGAACAATACCGTCGGTTCGGTCGGCGACAGCGTCGGCGCCGGCCTGCCGGCAAGCCAGTAAAAATTCCACAGAGCAATTCCAGCAAAAGTGCACAGCGGTTTTGCGTTTCGGAATTGCGAAAAAAACAAAGAAATAGAGAATTTCCGTGATTCGGAAAAAACGGAAATTCTCTAGGCATCGCATCTTGATGTGATATATCAGATTCACGACGGCAATTTTGTCTGCCGTGCGATGGGTTGATGGCATGGCGGATGAGACGAAGAAGACGGTAGCGGTCGTCGGCGCAGGCGTGATCGGCGCCTCGATCGCTTTCGAGCTGCAGCGGCGCGGGTTTGATGTGACGCTGATCGACAAGGGCGAGCCGGGTCGCGGCACCTCTTTCGGCAATATGGCAAGCATCGCGCTCGATTTTGCCGCCGGTTCCGGCCCTTCGACCTGGAAGAAGATCCCCGGCTGGCTGCTCGATCCGGAAGGTCCCGTCTGGCTGCGGCCCTCCTATGCCGCCAGGATGCTGCCCTGGTTCCTGCGCTTCCTCGCTGCCGGCCGGCCCTCGCGCCTCCGAGAGATCGAGGATGCCGGCATGCGCCTGTCGAACCGGGCGCTCGGCGATTTCAGGCAGATGCTCCAGGCGATTGGCGCACCCGAGTTGATGACCGAGGAGGGTTGTCTCGCGATCTACGAGACCGAGGCGGAATTTGCCGCCGACCGTGGCCATCTCGCCATGATGCAGCGCTACGGCCTCGAATTCGAGGTTTTGAGCAACGGCGCCATCCAACATTACGAACCCACTTTGTCACCGGCGATCGCCAAAGCCGTACTGCTCCCCGACAACAAGTCGATCCGCGACCCCTACAAGCTGGTGGTCAAACTCGCCGATGCCGCAAAGGCTGCGGGCACGACCTTCGTCTCCGGCACTGTCAGGAATATCGAGCGCAGGGGCGATGGCACGGCCGTCGTTCTCCTCGAGGATGGCAGGCGGATCGAGGCCGGTTCGGTCGTGCTTGCCGCCGGCGTCCACACCCGTTTCCTCGCCGAAAAGCTCGGCGAGCCGATCCCGCTCGAAACTGAGCGCGGCTATCACACGCAGATCATGAAGCCCGGCATCGCGATGCGTTATTCGGTGATCTGGCCGCATCGCGCCTTCATGGTGACGCCGACGGCGGGCGGCATCCGGGTTGGCGGCAATGTCGAGCTCGCCGGCCTCGATGCCGCGCCCGATTTCCGCCGTCCGCGGGTGCTGGTGCGCCATGCCCAGCGCGCGCTGCCCGGCCTGAAGGTCGAGGAGACGACGGAATGGATGGGGCACCGTCCGGCGCTGCCCGATACGATCCCGATCATTTCGCCGTCGTCGAAACTGCCCGGCGTTTTTTATGCGACCGGCCACGGCCATCTCGGCCTGACCTTTTCGGCAACGACAGCGCTGGTGATCGCCGATATGGTGACCGGGCTCAAACCATCCCTCGATATGACCCCGTTCCGCATAGACCGTTATTAGGAGGCCCCGATGTCCGATACCACCAAACCCGTAGCGCTGATCACCGGCGGCGGCCGCGGCATGGGCGAGGCGATCGCCCGCGAGCTCTCGGCCCAGGGCTATCGGCTGGCGCTGATGTCGCCTTCGGAAAGCTGCGAGAAGCTGGCGGCTGAACTTGGCGGCGTCGCTTCGCGCGGCGTGGCCGAAAAGGCCGAGGATCTCAAGGCGATCTTCGACCTGACGATGAAGACCTATGGCCGCATCGATGCCGTCGTCAACCTGAGCGGCCATCCGCCGAAGGGCGACCTGCTCGATATTTCAGACGAGAACTGGACGCTCGGTTCCGACATGATGATCCTGTCGCTGGTGCGCATGGCCCGCCTGGTCACACCGGTTATGCTGAAACAGGGCAAGGGCGCCTTCGTCAACATCACCACCTTCGCCGCCTACGAGCCGACGCTGGTCTTCCCGGTTTCCTGCACCTACCGCGCCGCTGCCGGCGCCTTCACCAAGCTCTATTCCGATCGTTATGCGGCCGATAATATCCGCATGAACTGCATCCTGCCGGGTTATATCGATAGTCTCAACCACAAGCCCGAGACCGCCGAGAAGGTGCCGATGAAGCGCATCGGCCATGTGGAGGAGATCGCCAAGACCGCGGCCTTCCTGCTCTCCGACGGCGCGGGTTATATCACCGGCCAGAATATCCGCGTCGATGGCGGCGTCACCCGTCACGTCTGATCTGGAGTTTTCGATATGAGATGGAAGCGCACGATCCAGCTGCTGGATGTCCACGCCGAAGGTGAGATCGGCCGCGTCGCGATCGGCGGCGTGCCGAAGATCCCCGGCGAGACCATCGCCGCCCAACTGCATTGGCTGAACACCGATCCGAAGGGCGACGAACTGCGCCGCTTCCTTTGCCTGGAGCCGCGCGGCGCGCCGATCGGCTCGGTCAACCTGCTGCTGCCGGCACGGCACCCGGAGGCCGACGCCGCCTTCATCATCCTGCAGCCCGATCAGGCGCATGCGAGCTCCGGCTCGAACTCGATCTGCGTCACCACGGCACTGCTCGAATCCGGCATCGTCGAGATGAAGGAGCCGGAGACGATCGTGACGCTCGAAACCGCCGCCGGCCTCGTCAAGGCGACGGCAACCTGCCGAGACGGGCGCTGCGAGAAGGTCAAGCTCACCATGGTGCCCTCCTTCGTGCATGAGCTCGATGTCGCGATCGACACGCCGCATTGGGGAAGGATCAAGGCCGATATCAGCTATGGCGGCATCTTTTATGCGCTCGTCGATGTCGGCCAGATCGGTCTGACGATCGAGAAGGCCAATGCCGCCGGCCTCGTCCAGGCCGGCATGATCCTCAAGGAGCTGATCAACCGCGACATCAAGGTCGTCCATCCCGAGATCCCGGCGATCTCGGGCGTCGCCTATGTGATGTTCCGCGACACGGAAGCCGATGGCACGGTGCGCACCTGCACCACCATGTGGCCGGGCCGGGCCGACCGCTCGCCCTGCGGCACCGGCAATTCCGCCAATCTCGCCACCCTTTATGCCCGCGGCAAGGCCAAGGTCGGCGACACCTTCACCTCGAAGTCGATCATCGGCTCCGAATTCGAAGTCGGCCTCCAGGCGGTGACCGAGGTGGCCGGCCGCCCCGCCGTCATCCCCACCATCACCGGCCGCGGCTTCACCTTCGGCCTGACCCAGGTAGCACTCGACCCCTTTGACCCGCATCCGAACGGTTTTGCGCTGACGGATGTGTGGGGGCCATCGGCTGGGGAGATTTGACTGCGAGGAGCATGGTTCGCGCCGATGGTTGCCCCTCACCCTAACCCTCATATGCGCTAGGTTTAGCCCTGGACATAAGGAATCTGGTTGTGATTCAAGCTTTGGATGAAGATTCGTCCTGAGGTTTTGGATCATTGGCCGGAAGTGCGCGAGCGGCTTCCGGCGGGTTTTGACTTGGAAGCAACGGCGCGGTTGCGCGGTGCTTTTACGCGGGTGCGGGAAATCAAGAATGCCGAGACGCTGTTGCGGCTGGCACTTGCCTATGGCGGCCTTGGCATGTCGCTACGCGAGACCTGTGCATGGGCCGAAGCGGGCGGGATCGCCCGTTTGTCAGACCCATCGCTGCTTGAGCGGCTGTGCAAAGCGGCGCCTTGGCTTGGCGACATCGTGGCCGCGCTGATTGCCGAACAGGCCAAAGTGCCGACGGGGCGCTTTGCGGGATATCGCTTGCGTGTGCTCGATGGAACGTCGATTTGCCATCCAGGCGCTGACCGCACGACATGGCGGTTACATGTCGGCTACAACTTGGCAACGGCTCAGGTCGATCAGCTTGAGTTGACCGACATCCATGGTGCCGAGAACCTTCAGCGCCTTACCTACGCACCCGGCGATATCGTGCTGGCCGATCGCTACTATGCAAGACCGCGCGACCTGCGGCCGGTGATCGACGCCGGTGCAGACTTCATCGTGCGGACCGGCTGGAACTCGTTGCGCCTGTTGCAGACGAATGGCGAGCCCTTTGATCTGTTTGCCGCACTCGCCGCTCAGCAAGAGCAGGAAGGCGAGGTGCAGGTTCGTGTCCACGAAGGCATGACGGGGACGCCGCCACCACCGCCGCTGGCCCTGCGCCTCATTGTCCGACGCAAGGATCCGCAACAGGCCCAAGCCGAGCAGGAGCGTCTGCTCAAAGCCGCCCGCAAGCACGGCAAAAAACCCGATCCGCGCAGTCTCGAGGCGGCGAAGTACATTCTGCTGCTGACCTCGCTGCCGGCCACCACCTTCCCGCCGGCCGATATCCTCACCCTCTATCGCTTCCGCTGGCAAATCGAGCTGGCGTTCAAACGGTTCAAGAGCCTGGCCGGCCTCGACAGCTTGCCGGCCAAGAAGCCGGAACTGGCCCGGGCATGGCTCTACGCCAGACTGATCGTCGCCATCATCGCCGAACAGATTGCCGGGCAAGTCCCGGACTCTCCCCCCTCTGGATGTGGCAACCCCACTGGCTAGCCCCCCATTGGCAAGCCCATCGCGCTGGCGTCTCATGAAGATCGCCCTGGCCACCATTTGCGCCGCCATCCGCGGACCACTTCTGTGGCAGGCCGTCTGTAATCTCGTCACGCGAAGTCGTCGCCACCTCTGTGAGCCGCCGCGACGACGCCGAAAACAATGCGACGATCTACACGCTCGCTTAACCTAGCGCATATGACCCTAACCCTCTCCCCGTAAAAACGGGGAGAGGGGACGTGCCATGCAAGAGGCCAATGGGGAACGGAAAGGTCGCGGCATATGCCCTTCTCCCCGCAGGCGGGGAGAGCGACTGTCTTGTTTGTCAAGCGGTTTGCCATGGTCGTCCGTCCCTGATGATGGCGTTGAGGATGGTGAGTAGCTTGCGCATGGTTGCGACGATGGCGACGATCTTGGGCTTGCCGGCCGCGACCAGCCGGTCGCGGAAGGCCTTGAGGTCGGGGTTGTATCGGCTGGCGACGAGGGCGGCCATGAATAGGACGGCGCGCACTTTGCCTCTGCCGCCACCGATGAAGCTCTTGCCTTTCCATTTTCCCGACTGCCGCGTCCATGGGGCAAGACCAGCCAGCGATGCGATCTGGCGCCGGTCGAGGCTGCCGAGCTCCGGCAGTTCGGCCAGCAGCGTGCGCGCTGTCGTCGCTCCGACACCCGGCACCGAGGTCAACAGCGCCTCGCGCACCCGCCAGACCGGCGACTTGCGGATATGGCTGTCGAGATCGGCATCGAGGCTTTCGAGCTCGCGCCGCAAGGCTTTCAGCAAGCGCTTGATGCTTTTCTGCGCCTGCTTTGCCAGCGCCATGCGCAACCGGTTCTCCTCGGCCACGATCATCTGCACGATCTGGCGCCTGCGGGCCACAAGCTCGGAAAGAGCCTGCGTCTCGGCATCGCGCAACGGCCGGATCTCGGGCTTCGTCGCCAGAACGAAGGCGGCGATGACGGCGGCATCGATCGGATCGGTCTTGGCCTTGCGGCCGATCGCATGGGCATAGGCGCGCACTTGCGCCGGATTGACGACAAGGACCGTCAATCCTGCCGATGACAACCCGGCCACCGCCAGCGTCTCGTAGCCACCCGTCGCCTCAAGCGCGATCGCATCGGCGCCGATGGTTTTCAACCGATCAATCAGTTCATCGATGCCGGCATGGTCATTGCTAACGGCAAAGGCTTCCGCTTGCGGTAGGACCGCCACGTCGAGCCGATCCTTCGAAACATCGATGCCAACGATCTTTTCCATCTGATCCCATCCTTGCCTAATCGGGCTTTGCCTTCGCAAGCGGCCCTGGCGACTGTTCGGGTTCAATGGAACAGCGGATGGAGACCCACGCTCTCCCACGGGCTTGGTGTCCCAAAGGTGCATCGGTCTTCCATCCGCCACCGCAACAGGCATTACAGCGCCAAGAGCGGGTAAAGGGAAGTTACAAAGGTGGCGGCAGCCGGATGAGGGGCAGCGGCACGCTCCAACGATCCTACGGAGCTTCCGCGACCGACTGCCTAAAGGTTACGCATGATCGGCGTAAGTCTGCCTGCGCTCAGAATCCCCGGTTCGAGTGTCCCAACCCAGCATGGCCAACTCGGCGACTGCCTCCAGTTCGCCGCGGGTCGCGCCGTCGCGGGCCAGGATCGACATGCCGTTCTGAACGGTCTGGACGAAACGGGCGAGTGCATGGACGTCGGTCGAGACGGGAATTTCGCCCTCTGATATCGCCTGGTTCAGGCGCAGCTTCAGGCGGTCGAGCGTGACGGCGCGGGCGGCTCGCACGAGTTCGCCGAGTTCCACATGGCCCTCGCTGCCGACCGAAGAGAGCGCCACCATGCAGCCGCGGGGAATATCCACGACACAGCCGGTCAGGGCAGCGGCCGAATCCATCAGAAACGACCTCACCGCCTCACGGGCCGTGCCCGCGGAAAAGAAGCCTCCCCAGACGAGCGCCTCGTTGTTGTCGCGATAGTGGCGCAGCGCCTCGGCATAGAGCGCCTCTTTCGAGCCGAATGCCGCGTAAAGGCTCGGCGATCCGATCCCCATCGCCTCGGTGAGGTCGGCGATCGAGGTCGCCTCGAAGCCCTTGATCCAGAACAGGCGGGTCGCCTGCGCCAAGGCTGCTTCCCGATCGAACGCCCGCGGCCGTCCGCGCCCGCGGGTCGGGGTTTCATCGACGTTCGAGGTCTCATCCGATTTTTGCATCGATCATTATATAAACCCATTGACACCCCATCGCAACGTGCCTAGCTATTTATGTGTCGATCACTACAGAAAGAGAAGATCATGACAGAACTGGCTGGAAAGCGTGCCCTGGTCACAGGTGGCTCGCGTGGCATCGGTGCCGCCATCGCATTGGCGCTTGCCGACAAAGGCGCGGATGTCGCCATAACCTATGAGCGTTCGGCCGATCGCGCCGCCGAAGTCGTCCGAGCGATCGAGGGCAAGGGCCGCAAAGCGCTTGCCATCCAGGCCGACAGCGCCGATCCGGCGGCCGTGAAGCGCTCGGTCGACGAGGCCGCCCAGGCACTTGGCGGTCTCGACATTCTCGTCAACAATGCCGCAATCGCGCTTTACGGTGCGATCGCCGACGTCAGCGTCGAGCAGATCGATGCGCTGCTGGATGTCAATGTGCGGTCGCCTCTGCTCGCTTCGCAGGCCGCCATTCCCTATCTGCAGGCGGGAGGCCGCGTCATCACCATCGGCTCGGTCGGCGCCGAACGCATCGTCGGCGACACCGGCACGGTCTATTACATGACAAAATCCGCGCTCCACTCGTTTACCCGCGGCCTCGCGCGGGAACTCGGATCTCGCGATATCACCGTAAACCTCGTTCAGC
Source organism: Rhizobium sp. WSM409 (assembly GCF_057653825.1). Classification (NCBI taxonomy): domain Bacteria; kingdom Pseudomonadati; phylum Pseudomonadota; class Alphaproteobacteria; order Hyphomicrobiales; family Rhizobiaceae; genus Rhizobium; species Rhizobium sp. WSM409. Next base: position 117,295 of record NZ_CM172794.1, read on the forward strand.
CGGGTTCGACCGACACCGATATGAATCCCGCCGATGGCGACTTCGCCGATTTCCAGCGTGCCCTGATCCCACTTGGCCGTTATGGCGAGCCGGAAGATGTGGCGGCTGCTGTGGCTTTCCTCGCAAGCCCTGCTGCAAGGCACATCACCGGCACCATCCTCACAGTGGATGGCGGCTTGAACACCTGAATCGGGATCTGTTGCCTGCGTCGGCAAAAACGGGGGGTCGACAGATGTTGGTCCCTCTTTTCGTCCCGATGACCCCCTCACTCCAACCCGGACCCCGTTGAGGAGAAGAGAGAGCTAAGCCGCGGCACCCTCCAATATACCTCATCCTGAGGTGCGATCCGCAGGATCGCCTCGAAGGACACGCCGCAACGCCGCTCCTTGCATGATCCGGCGCCGCAATACCCGCCTCGTCCTTCGAGGCCCCTGCGGGGCACCTCAGGATGAGGCTCTCTTAAACGCCGCCGCTCCGGGCGCTGGCGAGGTGTCAGCGTCCGCACGATGCTTCGTTGGATGCGCCGCTTGACCCGAGGATGTCACGGAGGCGACGACGGCCGGCGTGCTTCTCTCTTAAGCTTTAAGATGATGTTTCGGAGAGCATGGACGGCCGGTCGGCCAGGTGGACAGCGCTTGTTCGACGACAGCCTCGAGCATCTCGCGGCTGAATCCGACACGCCGCGGCCCATCAACCGCGTTGCAAAATTCTAGTGCTGACGTGATCTGTGGCAAGCTCCGCGGCCGGGGCTGGCCTACCAAGCAGATATCCTTGGCCGATGTCGCAACCCAGATCCTGAAGCCGCTGAAGCTGGCTCTCTTCTTCGATACCCTCGGCGGTTATCGTCACGCCAAGTCCCGCACCGAGAGCGATGATGGCCTTGATCACCTTGTCCTGCTTATCATTGGTTTCGAATGAAGAGACGAAACTCCTGTCGATCTTGATCTTATCGAACCGGTAGTTGGATAGTTGTGAGAGGCTGGAATAACCTGTTCCAAAGTCGTCGAGAGCAATCCTGACGCCGGCGTTCACCAGATCGTCGAGGACGATTCGCGCAGTGACGGCGTCTTGGATGATGGCGCTCTCCGTCACCTCAAGCTCGACCCTGTGCGCCGGCAGACCGACATCGCCCAATATCTTGAGAATTCTAAGCCCCAGCAGTCGGTCGCTTAGTTGGATCGGAGAAAGGTTGAATGACAGGACGAGCTCATTTGGCCAGGAAAGCGCATCGGCGCAGGCGTGGCGAAGCAGCTGGTCTGTCAATTCGACGATCAGACCGGCTTCCTCTGCCACCGGAATGAATTCGTTCGGTGGGATGAATTCGCCGGAGGCCGTCTTCCAGCGTGCCAAGGCCTCGAAGCCGATAATCCTATTCGTTTTCAGGTCCACGAGCGGCTGATAGTAGGGAACGATCTCTGCCTTCTTGATGGCTGCTCTCAGATCAGCTTCCAGCCGGACCCGCTTCGCCAACTCGTCCTGCATCGAAGGCACGAAGGGCTTCACCAGATTGCGCCCCTGCTTTTTGGCGACATACATCGCACAGTCGGAATGTCGAATGACCTGACCGAGGTCATCGCCGTTCTCCGGAAAAAGCGCGAAGCCGACACTGGCGCCGAGGTCGACGGCGACACCATTGAATGTGAACGGCTTGCCGATCACGGTCACGATGCGGTTCCCCAACGCAACAAGATCGGGATTTCCAGTGCGCCGCGCCAGAACAACGAACTCGTCTCCCCCAAGGCGGAAAACGCGCTCACGGGGAAAGAGGGAAGAGAGCCGCTGAGCAACAGTCTTCAGCACCGCATCACCGTGATCATGCCCCAGGAGATCATTGACCTTCTTGAAGCCGTCGAGATCGATGCTGAACACGGCATAGGTCTCTTGTGCCCTCTGATCGCTCATCGCCTGCGCGCATATAGAATCCAGAAATCTGCGGTTAGGCAGTTCGGTCAGCGTGTCGTGACAGGCAATCCAGTCTACGTTCTTTTCGGCCTGCAGCCTGCGATGAACCTCCCTCGAAAGATCCCGGATCCTCAGCGCGGAATAGATGAGCCCGAGAAACCCGGAGATATTCAGGGCGAGGAGCGCGTGGTCCAGCGGATAGTCATGATGCTTCTCGATAAACTCATCCAGCCCTTCATGCCATTGGAAGAGCCAAGATAGGCAGAAGAGAAGCAGGAAGATCGCGAGCCAGGCAACGATCTCGATCTGCGGTCTGGTTGGTTGGCTGCGAGGCATATGAACAGGCTCCTGTTGTGTGAAGAGCCGTCATGGCCAGTTTGGTACGCTCGTATCACCGAATGCCGATGACGGATGGCGCAACTTCACGGCATCGGCGGTCCTACGCCGTGATCGAAGACCGCCTCAATTCATTCGGGCGGAATTAAGAGGGCCGGTATCGCAGTGGCTGATGAAGCCGCGCAGCACCGACAAATCCCAAAGATCGTCTATGCGCCTGGTAGGTTAATGGTGGATTGCCTTTGCGAAGGCACGGGAGTTTCGCTGCGCACAATGGATATCTTTGCCGCAAATTGGATGAGGATTCGGTTCCGGTCCATCGGTCGCTGCACACAGCCATTCTTTCGATCGGCTGAAGAATCCGCCGGAGGATCGGCATCGAACCGACCGCCGTCAGACCCCGGATGGGTGCCGGGCGCATCCCGGAGCGATCAATCTGCCAGCATGGTATCCGCCAGGCTGTAGCAGTGGCTCGCCTGATAGGCGTTCCGACCTCGGTTCATGTGCGTCACATTGAAAGTCCGAATGGCGCGCAAGATGCGGCGCTCCGCGAGGAATTTGCGGATCGAGGCCGAGCCCCGCACAGTGATGCCGAAAATGTCCTCGCCGCGCGGAAAAAAATAACCGACGTCTTCGGGCGTCGTGACGCAGTCCTCGAGAAAAGGCTCGTCGACATCGCCCTGCGCGGGTGAATGGTCCGTAGTGAAATGCGAAAGATGCACGAGGAATCGTGCACGCAGGCCCTCGCCGTCGGCATAGAGCGTGAAAAGCTCCATCCAGCTCGCATTGACGCGGATGAGCGGCTTGTCTGAGGTCGAGGGCAGACAAGAAACCGACCAGTAGTGACGCTCGGTCTTGCGAGGGATGGGGATGCAGGTTTGCCCATATACCCTGAGAATTTCCAGAACGTCTTGCGCCTGCGGGCGACGAAGCAGCTTCTCGTACCGGGCGACGTATTTGAACCGCTGTTCCAGGGACTCCGAGCGCTCTTCGGCGTCGATCAAATCCGCCTCGCCTTCTACCCAATCGCGCTGCTGCTCAGGATCCAGAAACTTGCGCAGACCAGTGGTGCTGCGACGAGGGACCGTGCTCATGTCTGGTGCCATGTGAGACCCGTCTCCTCATCGCTTCACCGGCCTGATCCCGCACGTGTCCATAGAGCCGCGCGACGTCCGCTCCTGGTGGTGAGGCGCCGTTCGCAGCATTTGGCTTGCCGAGCGGTTTGCCGGCGCGGCGGACCAACGCAACCGCCGCACCATAACATCCATCGAACGAATGGCGAAAGACTGACCTTCAGCAGGACCGAAAGCCAAAGCTTACCGACGACCAAACCGCTGTGCACTTTTGCCGGAATTATTCTAATAGACGAACGGATCGACTCCGGCCGCGGCATGGGTGCCCGGCTCTTTCGGATAGATCACGCCCTTGCGCAGGATGATGTTCGCATAGAGCCTGGGCTCGCCAGTCTGGATCAACGCATGGGCGGTCTTCACCCTTCCGTAGAAATCCTGGCCGATCAGCGGCACCACCTGCCGGTGCGGCTCGTGGCGGGCGCAGCAGTCGATCATCTCCTCATGCACCGGGTCGAGCTTGTCGCGCTCGGCCTTGACGGTCGAGCGGAAGATCGCTTCCGCCACGAAGTCGTCGATCGGCAGCACGCTGAGCACGGCATTGAGGACCGGGATGAGGTGGTGGCCGTCGAGCCGGATCAGCCGGCGGGCATGTTCGACGCCCGGATAATTGCCGTCGACGATGGCGATCTCGTCGCCGTGACCCATGGCGCGAAGCGTCAAAAGCAGCTCCGGGCTCAGCAGCGGGTCAAGTCCTTTCAGCATGGTCTACCTCCTTGAAGAGTACGTTCTGGTCGGTGAGGTAACGCGCAAAGATCGGCAGGCTGGCGCCGCCGATGGCGCGCGCCTGCGCGCCGACCGCGCCCTCGATGATTTCGGGCATGACGACGCCCTGCAGGTCGAGCTTGGCGGCTTCGTCGATCGTGGCCTGCACCACCCGGCTGCGCACCCAATCGGGAAAGCCGCCGTCGATCACAGCCGCGCTGAAATCGACGATCGAGGCGGCGGCAACGATCGCCTGCGCCAGCGCCTTGGCGCTGTCCTGGATCCAGGCTTCCATCGGCTCGCCGAAATCCACCCAGCCGTCGGCCGAATACCAGAGCGGCTCGGGATCGATGCCGCGCTCGCGCAGCATGTTTTCGAGCACGAAGATCGAGGCGATTTCGAGCAGCTGCATCGTCTCGCCGTTCTTGCCGCGCACCGGCAGCGGCCCGATCGCGCCCGCCGTGCCGGTGCGGCCGGAAAAGATCGCCGAATTGAGCACGATGCCGCCGCCGATGAAGGAGCCGATGAAGAAATAGACGAAATCTGGGTAGGACGGTCCGACGCCGAAGACCAGTTCGGCGCCGCAGGCGCTGGTCGCATCGTTCTGCATGAAGACCGGATGGGAGACGCGGGCGGCGATGTCGGCCTGCAGGTCGACGTCGCGCCAGACCTCCATGGCGCCCGGCGGGGCGCCCACCTCTTCGGCCCAGTTCCAGAGCTCGAAAGGGGCGGCGATGCCGAGGCCGGCGATGCGGCTACGTTGCTTGTCGTCGAGCCGGTCTTCCAGCTCCCGGATGCCCGAGGTGACGAAGGCGAGGATTTCATCCGGCAGCGGATAGGCATAGGTCCGGTGCAGCTGCATGCGGATGCGGCCGACGAAATCCATCAGCACCAGATCGGCGCTGCGCCGGCCCATCTTCAGGCCGAAGGAATAGACGGCATCGGGATTGATATGCATCGGGATCGACGGCTGGCCGACACGGCCGCGCACCGGTTCCCCGCGCGACAGCAGCCCTTCCTTTTCCAGCACCCGCATGATGACGGAGACGGTCTGCGCCGACAGTCCGCTGCGACGCGCGATATCGGCCTTCGACAGCGTGCCGTAGAGACGCACCAGCGACAGCACGAGCCGTTCGTTATAGGCTCGCACCCTGACCTGGTTCGCACCTCCGGCCGGATTCAGAATTGGTGGCGGGACCGGCGTGTGTTCCGGTCCATCCAAGGTCGACATGGCCGCTCCTCCCGATCGTTGGCCTATGCCCGAATTCGATGGAGCATGCCACATCGAATTAATAATTCAATTGGATTTATTTATTGACAAGCCGATTTCTTTTCGCTCTTAATTGCCGTCGTCAAGGGCACGGGACCGCTGGGAGGCATTAGCGATCCACGGCGAAGTGTCATATCTTAAGCTTCCGGCCCCGCAGGGGCGGCGCCGGCAAACTCTGGGAGGAGTTCCATGAAGAAATCTGTTCTCGCTTTCGGCGCGCTCGCGCTTGGTGTCACCTTTTCCGCTCCTGTTATGGCGGCTGACGTTGCTGCCTGCCTCATCACCAAGACCGACACCAACCCCTTCTTCGTCAAGATGAAGGAAGGTGCGACGGCCAAGGCCAAGGAACTCGGCGTCTCGCTGAAGTCCTATGCCGGCAAGGTCGACGGTGACAGCGAAAGCCAGGTGGCCGCGATCGAAAGCTGCATTGCCGACGGCGCAAAGGGCATCCTGATTGCTGCTTCCGACACCAAGGGCATCGTGTCTTCGGTCAAGAAGGCCCGTGATGCCGGCCTGCTGGTCATCGCGCTCGACACGCCGCTCGAGCCGGCCGATGCCGCCGACGCCACCTTCGCCACCGACAACCTGCTCGCCGGCAAGCTGATCGGCCAGTGGGCCAAAGAAACGATGGGCGACAAGGCCAAGGATGCCAAGGTCGGCTTCCTCGACCTGACGCCGTCACAGCCGACGGTCGACGTTCTGCGCGACCAGGGCTTCATGATGGGCTTCGGCATCGATCCGAAGGACCCGAACAAGATCGGCGACGAGGACGATGCTCGTATCGTCGGTCATGACGTGACCAACGGCAATGAAGAAGGCGGCCGCAAGGCCATGGAAAACCTTCTGCAGAAGGATCCGAGCATCAACGTCATCCACACGATTAACGAGCCGGCCGCTGTCGGCGCCTATCAGGCGCTGAAGGCCGTCGGCATGGAAAAGAACGTGCTGATCGTCTCGGTCGACGGCGGTTGCCCGGGCGTGAAGTCGGTCAAGGAAGGCGTCATCGGCGCTACCTCGCAGCAATATCCGCTGATGATGGCAGCCCTTGGCGTCGAAGCGATCAAGAAGTTCGCCGACAGCGGTGAAAAGCCGAAGCCGACCGAAGGCAAGTCCTTCTACGACACCGGCGTCTCGCTCGTCACCGACAAGCCGGTTTCCGGCGTCAAGTCGATCGACACCAAGGAAGGCACGGACAAGTGCTGGGGCTGAGCCCTGATTGTTGAAAGCAGACCGGCCGGGGCTTGATCCCCGGCCGTTTTCGACGGACGATGTGCCGTCGCCTCACGAACCGGCTAATCAAAGACCGGATGGATATCGGTGACGGCCCCCGCGCGAGTTCGGCGCGCGGATGCGGAGGAGGAACCATGACCGGAACACAGGAATTCGAACGTGTCCTCGACGGCAGCGACAAGAGCGTTGCCTCCTTCGAGCACGAGAAAGTCTCGCTGATCAAGCGCGCGCAGCATTTTCTGCACTCGACGCCGGCCGCCGTGCCGCTGATCGTGCTGGTGCTGGCGATCGTCATCTTCGGGATCACCATCGGCGGACGGTTCTTCTCGTCCTATACGCTGACGCTCATCCTGCAGCAGATCGCCATCGTCGGTATTCTCGGCGCCGCCCAGACGCTGGTCATCCTGACCGCCGGCATCGATCTTTCGATCGGCGTCATCATGGTGATCTCGGCGGTCATCATGGGCAATGTCGCCATCACCTACGGCATACCGACGCCGATCGCGGTCGCAGCCGGCATGCTTGTCGGCGGCCTTTGCGGATTGCTGAACGGCTTCCTCGTCGCCTACATGAAGCTGCCGCCCTTCATCGTCACGCTCGGCACCTGGAACATCGTCATGGCGACGAATTTCATCTATTCCGCCAATGAGACGATCCGCGATACCGACGTCGACGAAAAGGCGCCGCTGCTGCATCTTTTCGCCGTGAGCTTCAAGCTCGGCAGCGCCGTGCTGACCCTCGGCGTCATCGCCATGGTGCTGCTCGTCCTGGTGCTCTGGTATGTCCTCAATCACACCGCCTGGGGCCGGCATGTCTATGCCGTCGGCGACGATCCGGAGGCAGCCAAGCTCTCGGGCATTCAGACCAAGAAGGTGCTGCTGACCGTTTACGCCATCTCGGGTGTCATTGCCGGCTTGGCCGCCTGGGTCTCGATCGGCCGCAACGGCTCGATCTCGCCGTCGTCGGCCGTCACCGATTTTAACCTCCAGGCGATCACCGCGACGGTGATCGGCGGCATCTCGCTGTTCGGCGGCCGCGGCTCCATTCTCGGCACGCTCTTCGGTGCGATGATCGTCGGCGTCGTGTCGATGGGCCTCAACATGCTCGGCGCCGACCCGCAATGGAAAGTCCTTTTGACAGGCGTGCTGATCATCGCCGCCGTCGCCATCGATCAGTGGATCAGAAAGGTTTCGGTGTAATCATGGCTCGCGAACCCCTTCTCACCGCCCGCGGTCTCGTCAAGCGTTATGGACGCGTGACCGCGCTCGACAATGCCGATTTCGACCTCTATCCGGGTGAAATCCTCGCCGTCATCGGCGATAACGGCGCCGGCAAATCCTCGCTCATCAAGGCAATATCGGGCGCGGTTACCCCGGACGAGGGGGTGATTACCCTCGAAGGCCGGCAGGTGCAGTTCCGCTCGCCGATGGAGGCGCGCGACGCCGGCATCGAGACCGTCTATCAGAATCTTGCTTTGTCGCCGGCGCTGTCGATCGCCGACAACATGTTCCTCGGCCGCGAGATCCGCAAACCGGGCGTGCTCGGCTCGATGTTCCGCATGCTCGACCGGCCGGCCATGGAAAAGCTGGCGCGCAACAAGCTGTCCGAACTCGGCCTGATGACCATCCAGAACATCAACCAGGCAGTGGAAACGCTCTCCGGCGGTCAGCGCCAGGGTGTTGCGGTCGCCCGTGCCGCCGCCTTCGGCTCGAAGGTCATCATCATGGATGAACCGACGGCCGCGCTTGGCGTCAAGGAAAGCCGCCGCGTGCTGGAGCTGATCCTCGACGTGCGCGCCCGCGGCCTGCCGATCGTGCTGATCTCCCACAACATGCCGCATGTCTTCGAGGTGGCCGACCGGATCCATATCCACCGTCTCGGCCGGCGGCTGACGGTGATCGATCCGAAGGAATACACCATGTCCGACGCCGTCGCCTTCATGACCGGCGCCAAGGCGGTGCCGACGGAGCCCGTCGCCGCATGAATGCACGCATCGATGAAATCGCCGGCGAGGTGCTTGACCGCGCCGGCCATTCCAAGCGTTTCCTGGTCGCCATCGCCGGACCGCCGGGTGCCGGCAAATCGACCATGGCCGACAATCTGGCGGAAGCGCTGAAGGCCAAGGGCGAAAGTGCCGAAGTCCTGCCGATGGATGGCTTCCACATGGACAACGCCATCCTGATCGAACGCGGCCTGCTGGCGCGCAAGGGGATTCCCGAGACCTTCGATGTCCGCGGTTTCCTCGATATCATCCGCGCCGTCAGGCTGGCCGATCAGGAGGTTCTGGTGCCGGTCTTCGACCGCTCGCGTGAACTCGCCATTGCGTCGGCTCGCCCCGTTTCCCCGGATCACCGCTTCATCATCGTCGAGGGCAATTATCTGCTCTTTTCGCTGGGCAAATGGGCCGAACTCGAAGGCGTCTTCGACTTTTCGATCATGCTGGCGCCGCCGATCGAGGTGCTCGAGGAGCGGCTCTGGGCGCGCTGGCGCGGTTACAACCTCACCGAGGAGGCCGCCAACGCCAAGGTCTACGGCAACGACCTGCCGAACGGCCGGCTGATCCTCGAAAACCGCCGCCCGGCCGATGTGACGCTGGAGATCGCGCTGGCGTAATACCGCGCGACACGCAGGAAAAAAGAGCTAAAGCGCGTCGCATGATTCAATTTCAATGCGGCGCGCTTTAGTGTTATCGAGACGGCAGACGCATCGCTTCGGAGGCCTGCCATGCAATCGATCACCATCCGCCGTCCTGATGACTGGCACCTGCATCTGCGCGACGGCGCCATGCTGGAGGGCGTGATCGCCGATACGAGCCGCACCTTCGCCCGCGCCATCATCATGCCCAATCTCGTGCCGCCGGTCGTCACGTCAGCTGACGCCAAGGCCTATCGCGAACGTATCCTCAAGGCCTTGCCTGATGGCCATCGCTTCCAGCCGCTGATGACGCTTTATCTGACCGAACATACCAGCCCCGATGACGTCGAGGAGGGGAAGAACAGCGGCCTCATCACCGCCGTCAAGCTTTATCCCGCCGGCGCCACGACCAATTCGCATGGCGGCGTCCGCGATATGGAAAAGGCGATGCCGGTGTTGGAGCGCATGGCAAAGATCGGCCTGCCGCTCTGCGTCCATGGCGAGGTGACGACGCCGGAGGTCGATATCTTCGATCGCGAGGCCGTCTTCATCGAAACCGTGCTCGATCCGCTGCGCCAGCGCCTGCCGGAGCTGAAGGTGACGATGGAGCATGTGACGACATCCGATGGCGTCGATTACATCAAGACGGCCAAGGGCAATCTCGCCGGTTCGATCACCACCCACCATCTGATCATCAACCGCAACGCCATCCTCGTCGGCGGCATCCGCCCGCACTATTACTGCCTGCCCGTCGCCAAGCGCGAAAACCACCGGCTGGCCTTGCGTGCGGCGGCCGTCAGCGGTGATGCCCGCTTCTTCCTCGGCACGGATTCCGCCCCGCATGTCGATCCGCTGAAGGAATGCGCCTGCGGCTGCGCCGGCATCTATACCTCGGTCAATACGATGAGCTGCCTCGCCCATGTCTTCGAGCAGGAGGGCGCTCTGGAGCGGCTCGAAGCCTTCGTGTCGCTGAACGGGCCGGCCTGGTACGGGCTTCAGCCGAACGAGGAGCGCATCACCCTGGCGAGGCAGGCCGACCCGGTCGTCTTTCCCGCGAGGATTGAAACCGGCGCCGGTCCCGTGACGGTGTTCGATCCGATGTTTCCCCTGCATTGGCAGGTGGTACAGCAGGCGTAAGCTTTCAGATTTCAATTTTAAATAGAATATTCATCTTAAACTTCGGCGCGACGTTAAACGCGTAACATTTGTATTGTGCGGTGCATCATTTGTTAACGGATGCATAAGACATTCCTCCTCGCGGACCCATAAGCTGCCATTCGAAGCGACAATAGCTGCGGAGACTGAAAAGCATGATGCTTGACTATAACTCCCTCCTGTTGGCGCTCGGCGTCTCCGCGGCCTGCCTTGCGGTGACGCTGATGGGCAGCTGGCTTGTCCGTCGCTCGGAAACCGTGCTGCTCACCGCCACCGTCGGCCTTGTCCTCGTCGTCAGCGGCATTTTCGTCTATAGCGCCTATGTCGATACGCCGGAGACATGGCTCGGCGTCGCCAATTTCGTGCTGTTTCATGCCGGTTTTGCCACCATCTGGGGGGCCGGCAAACAATTCCTCACCGGCCGGGTGTCTCTCCCCGCCATCGCGATCCGCGCGCTTGCGGCGATGGTCTTCTCCGTCGTGCCGATGCTGTCAGGCTATGACGGCCTGGCCTTCATCGCCGACAATCTTGCCATCGCCCTTTTGCTCTTTGCCACCGCCCGGCAATACTGGCTCGCCCGTGCCGAAGCACCGGCGCCGCTCCTCGGCATCACGGTGCTCTATACGTTGACGGCGATCTCCTTCGTTCTCTGCGCCGCGGTGCTGATTTCAGACGGCAAGCTGGTGCTCGGCAAAGCCCCCAGCAACTGGGCCGAAGATCTGAGCCTTGCCGTCTGCATCGCCGGCATGACCGGGATCGGCGCGCTGTCGCTGGCGCTGCATCAATGGCGGCTCGCTGCCCGCCATCGCCTCGATGCGATCACCGATCCGCTGACCGGCCTGCTCAACCGCCGCGCCCTCTTCGACCAATACGGCACGCGCCCGATGGGAACGACGACGGCCGTCATCGTCTTCGATATCGACCATTTCAAATCCGTCAACGATCGCTTCGGCCATGCCGCCGGCGACCGCGTGCTCAATGTCTTTTCCGGCGAACTTTCGGCGCATTGCCGCACCGGCGACACCGCTGCCCGGCTCGGCGGCGAGGAATTCGTGCTGGTGCTGAAGGAGATCATGCCCGGCCGGGCGGAACTGACGGCCGAGCGCATCCGCCGGGCGTTCGAGGCGCGCGAGATCCATATCGACGACGAGGTGCTGACATGCACGGTCAGCGTCGGCGTCGCCCCCGGCCGTTCGAAGAGCTTGGATTTCGACACCATGCTGAGTGCCGCCGACAAGGCGCTCTATGTCGCCAAGCGCGCCGGCCGCAACCGGGTCGAGCTTGCCAGCTACCTCAAGGCGGTTCCCGTCGAGGCAACACGCACCGCGTCTTGATTCCTGACCGACCCTCTCATATTATCGCCCTCGGCCGGATGCGGCCAGCCGCCCCGCGACGCTTCTGCGTTAAGGTGAATGTATCCAGACAACATCCTTCACATCCCTTGCCGTTTGGCGATCGATGGCGAACGGGTCAGCAGACGCGGGCACTGATCTTCCTGTTTGCCGCCAACGGAAGGATGACATCATGCGCGATTTTCGCGATGCCAAGCTCATGGCAAAGACATTGCGGCAGGCCCTTGCCGACCGCGACATTTCGCTCACCCACAGCGAGACGCTCGAAATCGTCGCCCGGCAGTTCGGGCTCGATCAGTGGAATATCCTCTCGGCAAAGATCGATGCGGCGGGGGCTAACCCCTCTGCCATCGGCATCGAGCCGCCGATGCCGATCTTCCGCATCTTCTCTGTCGAAAAGGCCATGGAGTTCTATTGCGGCTTTCTCGGCTTCCATCTCGATTGGGAGCACCGTTTCGGCGAAAACTTCCCACTCTATTGCCAGGTCTCGCGCGACGGCATGGCGCTGCACCTCAGCGAACATTCCGGCGACGCCAGCCCCGGCGCCAAGGCCTTCGTCCGCGTCGCCAATATCAGGGCCTATCACGCCGAGCTCTCAGGCAAGGACTACCGCTACATGAAGCCCGGCGTCGAGCAAGCGCCGTGGGGGCTCGAGATGACCGTCATCGACCCCTTCAGCAACCGCATCGCCTTTTGCGAGCAGAAGTAGCCGGCCAACTCGTCTTTAGTCACGCTCCGGCTAAGGAGAGACGCAAGGCGCTGCCACATGTCTCTTCTCCCCGGCGGGGAGAAGAGGGAGCCGCGGTACCCTCCAACGTACCTCATCCTGAGGTGCGCAGCCCGCAGGGCGAAGCCTCGAAGGATATGCGGCAACACTGCTTCCTGCATAGATCCGACGCCGGAACGCCCGCCTCGTCCTTCGAGGCCCCTTGCGGGGCACCTCAGCAACCGTGTTGTTGGGGCTGGTTCCATGGGGTTCGTCTTTTAAGAATAGTGTTGATCATGATGATGAGCTTTCGCATGGCGGCGACGATGGCGACCTTGGGCGGTTTGCCCGCGTCGCGCAGCCTTTTGTGGAAGGTCTTGATGGCCGGGTTGCAACGGATGGCCGAGAGCGTAGCCATATAGAGGGCGCATCGGACGGTGGCGCGGCCGCCGGCGATATGGCGTTGTCCACGCCATGTGCCGCTGTCGTGAGCGATGGGGGCGACGCCGACGAGGGCTGCGAGCTTCTTGTCGTCGATGGCGCCGAGTTCGGGCAGTTCGGCGATGAGCACGGCGGCACTGACCTCGCCAATGCCCGGCACGGTCAGCAGCAGATTGCGGCGTGCGGCCATGTCGGGCTCGGCCTCGATGGCGAGCGCGATGGCGGCATCGACGCGGGCGAGCTGAGCCCTGAGGGCGGCGAGGGTCTCGCCAATCAGCGCTGCGACGGCCTCAGGCGCATGCTCGAGGCGGTTCTTCTCGGCGACCGCCATGTCGATGAGTTGGCGACGGCGGGTGACAAGCGCAGCAAGCGCGATGCGGCCGTCGTCGATATGGGGGATCTGTGCCGGCCGCATCGCTCTGGCGAAGTGGAGCGTGACGCGGGCGTCGACCTGATCGGTCTTGGCCAAACGACCGCTGGCCCTGGCGAAGTCGCGCACCTGGCGGGGATTGACGACGGCGACGGCAATACCGGCGGCCATAAGCGTTCTGACGATTGCCATCTCGTAACCGCCGGTCGCCTCGACGACGACAAGCTCTGCGCCGGCCACTGCCGCAGTGAGTGCGGCACAGCCTGGCGCATTGTTGTCGAAGCGGACAACGGCGCGTTTGCCCTCAACGGCAACGTCGAGATGGGCCTTCGAGACATCGATACCGACCATGAAAGATTGCTGGATATGCATGACTGCTCCTCCTTGCAACGCGGGCTCGAAGCCCAACCAACCGTTCGAGCGAAGACATGGCGACGGAGATGCTTGCTGAGGTACGAGTTCAAGACCCAAGGATGACACGCATCCCCGCCGCACAGCCCCTTTATACAGCAACGGCAACGTACAAGGATGAGGCTCTCTTGAATGCCGGCGCTCCGGGGCGCTGGCGCGGGACGGCGCCGTGGGTCGCGGGCATGCCTGCCGAGAGGAGCAAAATGAATACCTTCCAGTCTTCGTCCTAACGTTTCTGTCGATTTTTTTCGGATGGTTATTCTATGAAAGGTACTGGAAGTTCCGAGGTTGCATATCGCAAGCCCTATCCAGTTGCCTCACTCCCGACGGTGACAATCTAACGCAAGGCGGCTCTCTGTGGGCTGGTTTGGCAGGGCTGTTCTTGTTGCTCGCTGTGATCTCAGCCTGGCGCGCGTTCCGCACCCGGGATGCTGGCAAATAGCCGGAACGAGTAGGACTTTGTCTTAGCCGGCCGAATGTGGGTCCATACTATAGGGATAGACCGGATGATCGGCGCCGATGGCATCCCGAACGCGGCCGGACCAGGCAGAAAACGTAGGATAGGCTGCGAGAGAAAAGCCGCAATCCTCGGCCCGGTGGCTATAGGCGTAAACCGCGATATCCGCGATCGTCAGCTGCTGGCCGACAAGAAACAGGCTGTCGGTCAGCCTGCGATCGATGGCGGCAAGCGCGCGGGCTGCGGCTTCGCGCTTGCCCGCGACCATGCTCTGGTTACGCTCCAGCCGTCCCGTCAACGTCCAGAAGCGCAGCGAGCCGATGACCGGCTCGACATGATACTGTTCGAAGAACAGCCATTGCATGACCTTGGCGCGCAGATAGTGATCTGACGGCAAGAAGCGCGTGCCCTCGGCAAGAAAAGTGAGGATCGCATTGGATTCGGCGATCGCACGACCATCGTCGAGTTCGAGAACCGGGATGGCGCCCACCGGATTGAGTTCCAGGAACGTCTCGGTGCGGTTCTCGCCCTCGAAGATCGAGACGATACGGCTGTGATAGGGCATGTCGAGCAGGCCGAGCAAAACCCGGACCTTCCAGCCATTTTGCGACGGCAGATAATCGTGAAGCGTAAACATGACGGTCCTTTCGCGGCGATTGCCCAACATCGCATGCCCGCCCGGGGCCAACCACCCGATTCCTGAAAGGCGCGTTGGATCGCCGGGAAGCAACCATTCAGACGATCATCAACGCCCGCACGAAGGCGACCGAGGCGAGTAGCGAGGCGATGGTCCGCACATGGTTCCACCACGTCCAGTCCCTGACATAGGTGGCCCAGAGCTGAACCGCTTCCGTCCCATTGCCGCCGACCTTTGCCAGCGCATCGTTCATCGGCACGTTGAAGATGATGGTCGAGAGGAAGGAGGCGAAAATGTAGAGGGCTGCACCCGCCAGCATCAGAAAGGATGCCCCGCCGCGCCAGTCGATCAGGGCGAGCACGGCGATGACGAGGCAGAGGATCGCCGTCGGCACGAAGAGGCCCATGAAGGGCGAGCGGACGATCGTCACGTTGATCGAGTTCATCGCCGCAATGCCTTGCTCCGCCGGGATCCGCGAGAAGGCGGTCATGATGAAGGTCGAGAAGGCGAAGAAGATGCCGGCGACGAGGCCGCTGCCGATCGCCGCGGCCACGAGGGAGAGGGTGAGAACGATCTGCATGGTCAGGCGCTCCATATTCCGGTTGCCGCGGTCCGGCGGGCATATTCGCTGAAATCGGTGGCGGCGCGGCCAAGAATTTCGGCGACACCGCCCATCACGCTGGAATTGCGGCCATCGAGCACCTGGCCGAAAAGCTCCTCCAGAAGATCGATCAGGCCCTGGGGCAGGCCGGCCGCCGCAAGTCCGCCGGTGAAATCCGCCATCGACACCTGCTCATATTCGATCGGCCGCCCGGTGGCCTGAGCGATTTCGGCAACCGCCTGGCGGAAGGTCAGCGCCCGCGGGCCGGTCAGTTCGTAGGTCTTGTTGCGATGGCGCGGATCGGTCAAGGCGGCGACGGCGGCATCGGCGATGTCGTCGGCATCGATGAAAGGTTCGCTGATCTCGCCCGCCGGCAATTGCAGCCGGCCGCCCAGAATCTGCTCGATAAAGGCGCCCTCGCTGAAATTCTGGCAGAACCAGGAGGCGCGCAGGATGGTGGTGTTTATGCCGGAAGCCTTCAGCGCCGCTTCGCTTCGCTGCGCGCCCTCTTCGCCGCGGCCGGAGAGCAGCACGATATGCTCAAGGCCGCATTCCACCGCGACCTTGGCGAGCGCTTCGATCGCTTCCGCCGCCCAGGCGACGGACAGGTCCGGCTGGAAGGCGACATAGGCGCTCGATGCGCCGTCAAGCGCGCCGCGCCAGGTCAACCTGTCTGCCCAGTCGAAGGGCCGTGCGCTGGAGCGTGATGCCGCGCGAACGGTGAGGCCGCGCGCTTCCAGACGCTTGATGATGCGGCTGCCGGTCTTTCCCGATCCGCCGACGAGGACGATTTCGGAAGTCTGCATGTCAAAACTCCTCCCAAACTTTGCAAACAAGAGAAACTCTCTCATTTGCAAAATGAGATAAACTCTCTTATTTTGTTTGTCAACGTGGAAAAGGAGAGAGCATGTCGAAACAGCCGGTCGCAACGCGCAGGCGCCAGCAGGAGTCTACCGGTCAGCTGCGCCGCATTCCCAGCCAGCAGCGCGGCCGCGAGCGCTTCGAAAAGATCCTCACCGTGGCCGCCGAGCTGATCGAAAGCCACGGCAGCGACGGCTTGAAGATGAGCGAGATCGTCGAAAAGGCCGGCCTTTCCTTCGGCGCCCTATACCAATATTTCCCCGACAAGACCTCGATCATCCGCACATTGGCCGAGCGCTTCAACGAAGAGGGCAGGCGGTGCGTCGAAGAGGAGCTGGCGAAGGTCACCGACGCTGCGGCCCTCCAGGGCGCGCTCGCGAATATTGTCGACGAATATTACGCCTTCTTCCGCCGCGAGCCCGTCATGCGCGATATCTGGCATGCGACCCATACCGACAAGCTGCTGCAGCAGGTCGATGCCGAGGACATGGAATTCCATGCCCAGGCATTTCTCGCCGTGCTGGTCCGCCTGTGGCCGGATCGCGACCGCAGGGAACTGCTCGCGATCGCCCGGCTGACGATGCAGCTGCTTGCCGCCGCCGTGCGTTATGCGGTGTCGCTGGATGCGGAAGAGGGCGCCCAGGCGATCGCCCTCTTCAAGAAGATGCAGATCGTTGATATCGGCCGCCTGCTGCAGCAATAGCCCGCCTTTCGTCTGGAAACGGCGGGCTCTTGCTGCTATTCCCGCAAGGATCCAAGCCGAAGGAGAGCCGCATGATCCAGACCACATTTCCCGACCGCGCCGTGATGGCTGAATTGCTGGCCAAGATGCTCTGGGAAATCAAGGCGGTGCATTTCAATGCCGCCCAGCCCTACAAACTCTCCTCCGGCATGGCGAGCCCTGTTTATATCGATTGCCGCAAGCTGCTCTCCTTCCCACGCATCCGCTCGACGGTGATGGATTTCGCCGCCAGCACCCTGCTGCGCGATGCCGGCTTCGAGCAGTTCGATTGCATCGCCGGTGGCGAGACCGCCGGCATCCCCTTCGCCGCCCTGCTGGCCGATCGTCTCGGCCTGCCGATGATCTATGTCCGCAAGCAGCCGAAGGGCCACGGTCGCAATGCCCAGATCGAAGGCAACATGCCGGAAGGGTCGCGCGTGCTTGTTATCGAAGACCTGACGACAGCAGGCGGCAGCATGTTCAAGTTCATCGATGCCGTCCGTTCCGCCGGCGGTATCGTCGATCACGGCATCGCGCTGTTCTTCTATGGCATCTTCGGCGAACAGCGCTTTGCCGATGGCAAGGTCAGGCTGCATCACATCGCCACCTGGCGTAATGTTCTGGCCGTTGCCAGGGAGCAGAAGCTCTTCGACGACAAGACGCTGTCGGAAGTCGAGGCCTTCCTCGATGCGCCGCTCGCCTGGTCGGGAAGGAATGGCGGGGTGAGTGAGCTTTCGCTCTAGCTAGTTGACAAAAGCTCGCTTAATCGGTTGATGAACACATAAGTGCTGTTGGAGGAATACGATGATTTTGTGCTGCGGCGAAGCCTTGATCGACATGCTGCCGAGGGACACGACGCTGGGCGAAAAGGGCTTTGCGCCCTATGCCGGCGGCGCGATCTTCAACACCGCAATCGCGCTCGGTCGCCTCGGCATCCCCACGGCCTTCTTCACCGGCATTGCCGATGACATGATGGGCGAAATCCTGCTCGAGACGCTGAAGGCGAGCAATGTCGATTACAGCCCATGCGCCATCACGCCGCGTCCCTCGACCATCGCCTTCGTCAAGCTGGTCAACGGCCAGGCGACCTATGCCTTCTACGACGAGGGCACGGCCGGCCGGATGATCACCACGGCCGACCTGCCGGATCTCGGCGATGATTGCGAGGCGCTGCATTTCGGCGCGATCAGCCTGATCCCCAGCCCCTGCGGCGAAACCTACGAAGCCCTGCTCGACCGCGAAGCCGCACGCCGCGTCATCTCGCTCGATCCGAATATCCGTCCCGGTTTCATCAAGGACAAGCCGTCGCACATGGCCCGCATCAAGCGCATGGCCGGCAAATCCGACATCGTGAAATTCTCCGACGAGGATCTCGAATGGTTCGGCCTGCAAGGCGACCATGATGCGCTCGCCGCCCACTGGCTGAACCACGGCGCCAAGCTCGTCGTCATCACCAAGGGCGCAGAAGGCGCCTCCGGTTATACCAAGGAGCGCAAGGTGACGGTACCGAGCGAACGGGTCACCGTCGTCGATACGGTCGGCGCCGGCGATACCTTCGATGCCGGCATCCTGGCGTCGCTGAAGATGGATAATCTGCTGACCAAGGCGCAAGTCGCCTTGCTCGACGAAAAGGCGCTGCGCAACGCCCTGACCCTCGGCGCCAAAGCCGCCGCCGTCACCGTCTCCCGCGCCGGCGCCAATCCGCCCTGGGCGCGCGAGATCGGGCTTTAAGGCTCGAGCAAGCCTCCGCCCCTCATCCGCCTGCCGGCACCTTCTCCCCGCTTGCGGGGCGAAGGGATATGCCGCGGCCTCTCGATTCCCTCTTCTCTCCTCGGGAATCCGAAGGAGGGGTTGCCCGAGGGGTCAGATGCGCGAGGACGGGTCGACGACGATCGATCAGGAAACTATCCGGGGTCACGCTCCGGGCGAAGCTCGGGAGCAAGCACCAGATCCCCCAAGAAGTTTTCGCACCAAAGTGAGACGTCGTGAGACAGCAGATGCTCCATCATCATGCTCCAGCGGTCGCGGCGCTCCTCCAGCGACATGGAAAGGCCCTTGGCGATGGCATTGGCAGTGCCTTCGACATCGTAAGGATTGACCAGCAGTGCGCCCTTCAACTCTCGAGCCGCGCCGGCGAAGCGCGATAACACCAATACGCCCGGCCGATCCGGGTCCTGGGCGGCGACATATTCCTTGGCGACGAGGTTCATACCATCGCGCAACGGCGTGACCAGCCCGATCGTCGCCAGCCGGTAGATGCCTGCGAGCACGTTGCGGCTGATCGATCGGTTGACATAGCGGATCGGCACCCAGTCGACCGTCCCGATGGCGCCGTTCACGCGGCCTGCCTGTTCGGCGACCATCTTCTGCATATGCTCGTATTCGGGAACTTCCGATCGCGATTTTGGCGTGACCTGCAGATAGGTGACCTTGTTCTGGTAGGCAGGATTGCTGGTGAGGAAGGTTTCGAACGCTTCCAGCCGCTGAATGATGCCCTTCGAATAATCGAGGCGGTCGACCCCGATGATCATGTCCCGGCCTTCAACGCTGCGCCGGGTCTTCTGTACCATGATATTGTTTGCGGCTCTCTCGGCGAACTCGGCGAAGGCAGCAGTTTCGATCCCGATCGGATAGGCGCCGGCCTTGAATATCCGCCCATGGGAATCGAACAATCCATTTCCGAGGTCGTCGCCAATTCCCTCCCTTCTGAGATACCCGGCAAAGTTCTGGAGGTCGTAGTCGGTCTGGAAGCCGACGACATCGTAATGCGAGAGCCCGCGCATGATTTCCTCATGGACGGGCATCGTGACGAGAATGTCGGCCGGCGGCCAGGGAATGTGCAGGAAGAAGCCGATCCGGTTCTTCAGCCCCATTTGGCGCAGTTCGGCCGCCAGCGGGATGAGGTGGTAATCATGAACCCAGATGATGTCGTCCGGCTCGATCATCGGCGCCAACCTATGTGCGAAGAAGCGGTTGACGCGGAAATAGCCGGCCATTTCCTTCCGGCCATATTCGGCGAGGTCCAGGCGGTAATGGCAGATGGGCCAGAGAACGCGGTTTGCAAAACCGCGATAATACTCCTCGACATCGGTGTCGGTGAGATCGGTCAGCGCATAGGTGATGTTGCCTTTCTGCAGCTGCGACAGCGGGCCAGGTTCCCTGTCCCCGCTCGATTCTCCCGACCATCCCATCCAGATGCCGCCCCGCTCCTGCAGGGCTGCCTGTAGCGCCACGGCCAGGCCGCCGGCAGCGGCGCTCCCATCCTTGGCTGGCATGGGAACACGATTGGAAACGACGACAAGACGGCTCATGAGCTTCCTTTGGTGAAGATGGGCCATGAAAACGCTGTGTGACGAGCGTCTTGAGGCATCTCCTGAACTTGGGCAGGGACCATGCGGTGAAGGCGCCGACATCGACAGAGCCGACCCGGACGCGAGCGGTCCGGTGCAGATGCCAACAAGAACAACGAACGGAGCATTTTCCGCACAGATTTTGCTTGAATCTAGGGCGATTCCAACGAATTGAAAGAATTCATTCTATAATTTTTTGATTAGGAGAACGTTCATCCGGTTTCGCACCGTGGGCCCCATCAAAAGGGATGTGCCAGGCCGACCGCTATCAGTTCACCATTGCGGCGGCAATGTCGATGTTGGCGCCAATCCGCCCCGGCGCGTGAGATTGATTTGTAAGGTTGGAGCCAGCGTCAGCGCGCCTGCCGGCACCCTCTCCCCGTTCTGACGGGGAGAAGGAAATTTGCCGTGACCTCTCCGTTCCTCACTCGCCTTTCGCAGGGCATGTCCCTCTCCCCGTCAGAACGGGGGTCCGGAGGACGGGTCGAGACGAGTGGCTTGACCCCGGCAAGGTTAGGGTGAGGGGCAATCTCGATCGCTTACTTTGCAAGCTTCGCCAGTGCCGCAACCAGGCCCTGCGTCGAAGAGTCATGCGCGGCCGCACTTTCCTTGCCTTCGACGACAGGCAGCAGACCCGTTGCCAGTTCCTTGCCGAGCTCGACGCCCCACTGGTCGAAGGAGTTGATGCGGAAGAGCACGCCTTCGACGAAGACGCGGTGTTCGTAAAGCGCGATCAGCCGGCCGAGCGCATAAGGGGTCAGCTTGTCGTAGACGAAGGTGATCGACGGCCGGTTGCCGTTAAAGACGCGGTGCGGCGCGATGAAATCGGCCTTTTTGTCGTCCATGCCCTTGTCGGTCAGCTGCTTCTTGGCTTCTGCGAAGGTGCGCCCCTTCATCAGGGCTTCCGACTGGGCGAGAACGTTGGAGATCAGCAGCTGGTGCTGGTGGCGCAGCTCCGGCTCGAAGGCGTTGGCAGCGATCATGAACTCCGCGGGGATGATGCTCGTGCCCTGATGGATGAGCTGGTAGAAGGCGTGCTGGCCGTTGGTGCCGGGCTCGCCCCAGACGACGGGGCCGGAATTGCCTTCGACCGGCGTGCCGTCGATGGTGACGCCCTTGCCGTTCGATTCCATGTCGAGCTGCTGCAGATAGGCCGGGAAACGCGACAGGCGCTGGTCGTAGGGCAGGATGGCGCGGGTGGGGTAGCCCAGCACATTGCGATGGTAGAAGCCGATCAGGCCGAGCAGCACAGGCAGGTTTTCGGTAATCGGCGCCTTACGGAAATGATTGTCGACGGCGTGGGCTCCGTCGAGGAACTTGCCGAAATTCTCAGGGCCGACTGCGATCATCAGCGGCAGGCCGATCGCCGACCAGATCGAGTAACGGCCGCCGACCCAGTCCCAGAAGCCGAAGACGCGGGCGCTGTCGATGCCGAAGGCGGCGACCTTGTCGAGCGCCGTCGAGACGGCGGCGAAGTGGTGCTGCACGGCCGCTTCGCCGAGCGCCTTGGCGATGAAATTGCGCGCCGTCTGCGCATTGGTCATCGTCTCGACGGTGGTGAAGGTCTTCGAGGCGACGATGAACAGCGTCGTTTCCGGCTGCACCAGCTTCAGGATATCGGCGATATGGGCGCCGTCGATATTGGAGACGAAATGCGCGCGCGGACCGTCATGGAAGGGGGCAAGCGCCAGCGTCGCCATCACAGGGCCGAGATCCGAGCCGCCGATGCCGATATTGACGACATCGGTGATCGCCTTGCCGGTCGCACCCTTCAGCGTGCCGGAGCGGACGTCGTCGGCAAACTTGCCCATGGCGGCAAGCACCGCATTGACGTCGGGCATGACATCCTTGCCGTCGACTAGAACCGGCGTGTTGGAGCGGTTGCGCAGCGCGGTGTGCAGAACGGCGCGATCCTCGGTGAAATTGATCGCCTTGCCGGAGAACATTTCCTCGCGCTTCGTCTCGACGCCGCCGTCTTCGGCGAGCTTCACCAAGAGCTTGAGGATGTCGTCATTCACCGCCGTCTTGGAAAAATCCATCAGCAGGTCGTCAAGCGCGACGGAAAAGCGCGAAAAGCGCTGCGAATCGGTGGCGAAGGCGGCACGGATATCGGTTGCCTTGGTGGCATCAGCGGTGCTTTTCAGCTGTTCGACGATGGCGTTCATGGGAGGCTCCTTTGGAGGCGGAAAGGTTGCGGAAACTATTCGCTTTCTCACCCGCAAATCAAGTTCAGCCACCTGTCGAAATGGAAAAAAGCCACCCGCGGCAAGCGGATGGCCCCTTGAGGAAAGCCTCTAATTCATCAAATCGTCAAATTCAGCCGCGCAGGTCCTTGCGCAGGATCTTGCCGACCGGCGACTTCGGCAGCTCGGTGCGGAATTCGATAAAGCGCGGGCGTTTGTAGTTGGTGAGGTTGGCGATGCAATGGGCTTTCACCTCGGCTTCCGTCAGGTTCGGATCCTTCCTGACGACGAAGAGTTTTACCGCCTCGCCCGAATGTCCGTCCGGCACGCCGATGGCTGCGGCCTCGAGGATGCCGGCATGCATGGCGGCGACTTCCTCGATCTCGTTCGGATAGACGTTGAAGCCGGAGACCAGGATCATGTCCTTCTTGCGGTCGACAATCTTGGTATAGCCGCGGTCGTCCATGAAGCCCATGTCGCCCGAGCGGAAATAGCCGTCATCGGTCATCACCCGCGCCGTCTCCTCCGGCTTCTGCCAGTAGCCGGCCATCACCTGCGGCCCGCGGATGCAGATCTCGCCGACGTCGCCGAGCGGTAGCGAATTGCCAGCTTCGTCGCGGATGTCGAGTTCGGTGGAGGGAAGCGGCAGACCGATCGTGCCGGTGAACTCAGGCGAATCGAAGCGGTTGGCGGTGGCAACGGGCGATGTCTCGGAAAGGCCGTAGCCTTCCGTCACCGCCGTGCCCGTCATCTTCAGCCAGCGGTCGGCGACCGGGCGCTGCACGGCCATGCCGCCGCCGAGCGACATGATCAGCGAGGAGAAGTCGAGCTTGGCGAAATCGGCATTGTTCATCAGCGCATTGAACAGCGTGTTGAGGCCGGGGAAGATATGCACCTTCGACTTTTCGAATTCCTTGACGAGACCGGGAATGTCGCGCGGATTGGCGATCAGGATATTGTGGGCGCCGAGCGACATGCCCATCAGCGAATTCACCGTCAGCGCGAAGATGTGGTAGAGCGGCAGGGCGCAGAGGAAATTCAGCACCTCCGGCTCTTTCTTGCGCTCGAAGGCCGATCGAAGCCAGAGCGACAGCTGCGCCTTGTTGGCAAGCAGGTTCTGATGCGTCAGCACCGCGCCCTTGGCAACGCCCGTCGTGCCGCCGGTGTATTGCAGGAAGGCGATATCGCTGCCCGTCAGCGTCACCGGCTGGAGCTTTTTTCCCGCACCTTCGCGCAGCACCTGGCCGAAGCTCTTGTGCTGAGGGATCGACCAGGAGGGAACGAGCTTCTTCACCTTGCGCACGACGAAATTGACGATCAGTCCCTTCGGCCCCAGCATTTCCCCGAGCGAGGTGACGACGACATGGCGAAGGTCCGTCTTGTTGAGGACCTGCTCCACCGTGCGTGCGAAATTCTCCAGCACGAAGATCGCCTTGGCGCCGGAATCCTTCAACTGATGTTCGAGCTCGCGCGGCGTATAGAGCGGGTTGACGTTCACGACGACGAGGCCGGCGCGCAGGATGGCATAGGTCGCGATCGGGTTCTGCAGCACGTTCGGCATCATCACGGCGACGCGGTCGCCCTTCTGAAGGCCGGTGCTTTGCAGCCAGGCGGCGAGTTTGCGCGTCTGGCTCTCCAGCTCGCGGTAGCGCATCGCCTTGCCCATGCTGGAAAAGGCGGTCCGGTCGGCGTAACGGGCGCAAGATTTTTCGAGCAGTTCGGCGAGCGAGGCATATTCCAGCGGCGGAATCTCTGCCGGAACGATATCGGGATAGGCGGCAAGCCAGGGTTTGTCAGGCTTGGCTCCGTTCGGATGGACGGAAATGCTGTTCATCTTTGTCCTCTCTCCCTTGCTGCCACCGCCGGCGCCGAGCCGGCAAGCGACTGGCCCGCAATTGACTGGAAGAGTCCTCCATCTTCCAGTCCGGCAGCTTATGCCATTACCTGAACGGTTCAAGCCGAATGAAGCTATACTAACCTTAACGTAAACGTCAACATTCGCTCGCTGCGCGATCGGTGGAAGGATCGGGAACTTTGAGTCCGCCATGACGTTGATCTCGCATACTCATCACGAGGAACACCAAAAGGAGGTGCACAATGTTGAACCAGGATACTGACGCCACCCGCCGTGACCCGAATGTCAAGAGCACCCACTCGCTGATCGCCAGCGACCGCGTCGAAGGCACCCGTGTCTATGGGGCCGATGGCAAGCATATCGGCTCGATCGAACGCCTGATCATCGGAAAGCTCGACGGCCGTGTTGCCTATGCGGTGCTGAGCTTCGGCGGCTTCCTGGGCATCGGCCACGATCACTATCCGCTTCCCTGGGAAAAGCTGAACTACGACACCCAGCTGGATGGCTATCGCATCGACCTGACCAAGGAGCAGATCGAAGGCGCCCCGAGCTATTCGGACGATGACGACACCTGGTACAACGACAATGGCCGCCGGGTCTATGATTACTACGGCGTGCCGCCCTACTGGATGTAACGTCGTCCGATAGGCCGAGCTGGAAGGGCCCCGCGGATGCGGGGCCTTTTTGGTGTTTGGTTCGTGCCGATGGCTGCCTATTGTTGGTTCGCGCCAATGGTTGCCCCTCATCCGGCTGCCGCCACCTTTGTAACTTCCCTTTACCCGCTCTTGGCGCTGTAATGCCTGTTGCGGTGGCGGATGGAAGACCGATGCACCTTTGGGACACCAAGCCCGTGGGAGAGCGTGGGTCTCCATCCGCTGTTCCATTGAACCCGAACAGTCGCCAGGGCCGCTTGCGAAGGCAAAGCCCGATTAGGCAAGGATGGGATCAGATGGAAAAGATCGTTGGCATCGATGTTTCGAAGGATCGGCTCGACGTGGCGGTCCTACCGCAAGCGGAAGCCTTTGCCGTTAGCAATGACCATGCCGGCATCGATGAACTGATTGATCGGTTGAAAACCATCGGCGCCGATGCGATCGCGCTTGAGGCGACGGGTGGCTACGAGACGCTGGCGGTGGCCGGGTTGTCATCGGCAGGATTGACGGTCCTTGTCGTCAATCCGGCGCAAGTGCGCGCCTATGCCCATGCGATCGGCCGCAAGGCCAAGACCGATCCGATCGATGCCGCCGTCATCGCCGCCTTCGTTCTGGCGACGAAGCCCGAGATCCGGCCGTTGCGCGATGCCGAGACGCAGGCTCTTTCCGAGCTTGTGGCCCGCAGGCGCCAGATCGTGCAGATGATCGTGGCCGAGGAGAACCGGTTGCGCATGGCGCTGGCAAAGCAGGCGCAGAAAAGCATCAAGCGCTTGCTGAAAGCCTTGCGGCGCGAGCTCGAAAGCCTCGATGCCGATCTCGACAGCCATATCCGCAAGTCGCCGGTCTGGCGGGTGCGCGAGGCGCTGTTGACCTCGGTGCCGGGTGTCGGAGCGACGACAGCGCGCACGCTGCTGGCCGAACTGCCGGAGCTCGGCAGCCTCGACCGGCGCCAGATCGCATCGCTGGCTGGTCTTGCCCCATGGACGCGGCAGTCGGGAAAATGGAAAGGCAAGAGCTTCATCGGTGGCGGCAGAGGCAAAGTGCGCGCCGTCCTATTCATGGCCGCCCTCGTCGCCAGCCGATACAACCCCGACCTCAAGGCCTTCCGCGACCGGCTGGTCGCGGCCGGCAAGCCCAAGATCGTCGCCATCGTCGCAACCATGCGCAAGCTACTCACCATCCTCAACGCCATCATCAGGGACGGACGACCATGGCAAACCGCTTGACAAACAAGACAGTCGCTCTCCCCGCTCGCGGGGCGAAGGGGAGGTGTGCCGCGGCCTCTCCGTTCCCTCAGCCTCTCGCAGGGCACCTCCCCTCTCCCCGTTTTTACGGGGAGAGGGTTAGGGTGAGGGGCAGCCACTAGCGCGAACCGACAACAAGATCATTGGCCGAGCGCAATACGGTGCCGACGACAATGTCGGCTGCCACGATCGTCCTTGCCGTCTTCACCGCAAACACATGGCTCTCGCCCGGCAGCAGCGTCACCAGCATCGTGTCGACGACGGCATCCGGATCCAGCCGGTCGGCCATCAGGCAAAGATCCTTGAGGAAGTTTTGCGCCGTCACCTTGACCTGATACCCGCCGTCGATCCCGACGACATCGACAGTCAGCCGCGGTGCCGGCAGGGCAAGCTCGATATCCTCGACGAAATAGTGGAAGGCCCGCCGGTCCAGCATCTGCACGACGATGAGCTCGTCCTTCGGTAAGTCGGGAGTGACGATCTCCTCGGGCAGCGGAAATTCCTTTGCCTCGAAACGGTCGCAGAGCAAGCGCCAGAATTCGAATTCGGCAAGCACCGTGCCGTCGAGCTTCAGGCGTTTGCCGCTGATCTTCGCCCGCCAGAACAGGGTTCGTTCATTGACGGCGACCGCCGCAAGTCCGCCGCCGCGCGGCTGGATCGTCAGCAGGCGCGGATCATAGGCCGCCTTCAGCGCATACCAAAGCGGCTTGCGGCGTCCGGCGGAATCGAGTGCTGCCCACGAGGTCACCGGCCAGCAATCGTTGAACTGCCAGACCACCGCACCCTTGCAGATATTGCGATGCGAGCGCATGTGCTCGACGCCGAAACGGATGGCACGCGCCTGGTTGAGCTGGGTGGCGAAATGCCAGTCATCCATTGTCCGAGGCTCCGGCAGATGGCCGGAGAGGCCGCGGATCAGCTTGTCATTGCCCTCCGTTGCCTTCTGATGGTGGAAGACGCCGTTCGATTGCGGCGTCAGCGGCGCGTCGTGCACGCTCTCTTCGATCGTTGCCCAGGCGGCCGGCGCCTGCCAACCGAATTCGGAGCAGAAGCGCGGGATATAATTGCGGTAGACCTCGTAGCCGACATCGTTCCACACGTCCCAGATATGTTTGCAGCCATGGCCGTCGGCATTCGGTTCGATCTCCATTGAGCCGGAATAGGGACTGCCGGGATAATAGGGCCGGTCCGGATCAAGTTCGGTGCAGAGTTTCGGCAGCAGGTCGAGATAGTAGCCGAGCCCCCAGCTTTCGCTCGCCTTGATGATCGGCCGCCAGCCCCATTCGTCGAAGCCCCAGATGTTCTCGTTATTGCCGTTCCAGAGGACCAGCGAGGCATGCGGCATCAGCCGCACGACGTTGTCACGCACCTCCGCCTCGACCTCGCCTCTGAGCGGCTCTTCCTCCGGATAGGCGGCGCAGGCAAAGAGGAAATCCTGCCAGACCAGCATGCCCTTGCGGTCACAGGCCTCATAGAACTCGTCGGCCTCGAAGATGCCGCCGCCCCAGACGCGCAGCATATGAATATTGGCGGCCTTTGCCTCCTCGATCCGCGCGGCATAACGCTCGGCCGTCACCCGCGGAGGAAAACAATCGTCCGGAATCCAGTTCGCCCCGCAGATGAAGAGCGGCACGTCGTTGATGACGAAGGTAAAGGCCGAGCCGTGTTCGTCGGCCGAAGTATCGAGCCGCAGCGAGCGAAAACCGAGTTCGCGCTGATAGCTGTCGAGCAGACCGTCGCTGGCGTCGTCGATCAGCCTCAGCGTCATTGGATAGAGCGGCTGTGCGCCAAGATGGTGCGGCCACCAGAGCTGCGGCGAGGGGAGGGCAAGCTCGAAGGAAACCGCATCTTCGTCCGGCCCAATCGCCACCGTCTTGCTCACGCCGCCGATTTCGGCAACGAGCCTCAACGGCGTCTTATCTCCATGCCGCGCCAGCCGGGCATGGACCTTCACCAGGCCGTCGCCGCCGGCAAGTGTTGCCGATACCCGTGTCTCGGCAAGCCGCGCCCGGTCCCAGCTTTCCAGCCGTACAGGCTTCCAGAGACCTGCCGTCACCAGCGTCGGCCCCCAGTCCCAGCCGAAATTACAGGCCATCTTGCGCATCAGATTGCCCGGTCCCGGGTAGTTGTTGGGACGGTAGCCGTAATGTTTTTCCATCTCCGCTCCATAGGCGTAGGCGGAGCGGAAGGTGACCGTGAGTTCGTTCTGGCCAGCCTTCAGAAGCCGGGAAACATCGAAACGATAGGTGCGGTGCATGTTGAAGGTGCGGCCGATCTTTTCGCCGTTGAGCGATATCACCGCGACCGTATCGAGCCCGTCGAAGACGAGTTCATGCACCCTGGCATCGTCGGGCATCGCCTCGAAGCTGCAGCGATAGGTCCAGTCGGTCTTGCCGATCCAGTCATTGGTGATTTCGTTGACGTCGATATAGGGATCGGGGATCAGCCGGTTGGCGAGAAGGTCGAGATGCACGCAGCCCGGCACCGTCGCGGGTATTGCAGCCGGCAGACCGGGCCTGGCTGTATCGTTGCAGTAGAGCGTCCAGCCGGAATTGAGCGCAGTCTTTTCGATCATGGCGGGCTCCTGATGCATGCCGCTTGAAGCTGTGGGATTATCTGTGGTTTGGAACGTATCGGTGGTTCGGCGTCAGATGCCTCAGAGAAACCGGCCGTGGCGCTGCAGCACCTCGATCTTGTAGCCGTCGGGATCGCTGATGAAGAAGAACAGGCCGAAGAGCTTGCCGTCGCGGTTGAGCTCCACCAGTTCACCGGGCTTGAGCCCGAGCTTCGACAGCCGCTCGCGCTCGACCGCCACCTCTTCGACGGAGACGGCGAGATGGCCGTAGGCATTGCCGAGGTCATAGGGCGCGGTTCGGCCCTTGTTGACGGTCAGTTCCAGCTCGAAGCCGGTCTCGGCATTGCTCATATAGATCAGCGTGAAGGTTTCGAAATCGACGCGGTCGGCGACCGAAAGGCCGAATGCCCTCTCGTAGAATTCGACGGAGCGCGCCTCATCGAGAACGCGGATCATGGAGTGGATCATCTTCGCCAAGTCTGCCTCCCAATGTGCCGATCACTGCGATCTTGGTACCCGTCCTCTTACGCCGGGCGCAAGCCGATTCTTCGGGTGATCGCCGCTTCGACGAGGCCCATGGCATCATAGATCAGCACCGCCATCAGGCCGACGATCAGGCCGCCCTGCAGGATGAAGGCGGTATTGTCGGAGATCAGCCCGGCGATGATGACCTCGCCGAGACCCTTGGCCGCAACCGTCGAGCCGATCGTCGCCGTGCCGATATTGATGACGGTCGCAACCTTCAGCCCCTCGAGGATCAGCGGCAGGGCAAGCGGCAGCTCGACGCGAAACAGCCGCTGCGTGCCGTTCATACCCATGCCGTCGGCGGCATCGAGCACTTGTGGCGAAACCTGCTTCAGCCCGGCGACGGTGTTTTCGAAGATCGGCAGCAGGCCGTAGAGAAAGAGCGCGATCAGCGTCGGCATGGCGCCGAAGCCGGTGGCGGGAACGGCGAGCGCCAGCACCGCGACGGGTGGAAAGGTCTGCCCCGCATTGGCGATGGCGCGCGACAGCGGCAGGAAGTCAGCCCCGCTTTCCCGCGTCACGAAGATGCCGCCGATAACGGCGAGCACGGCGCTGCAGACGATCGAGCCGATCACCAGCTGCAGATGGCCGGCGGCCAGTGAAGCAAGGCTGTTCTGCGTATAGACGGCAGGCGCATTGTTGCTGGTCAGCGGCACCAGCATGAAGGAAAGCCACTCCGTCCTGAACAGCAGGATGAGCAGCAAAGCCAGCGCCGCCAGGCGGAAGAGATTGGCGACGACGAGCTTCATGCCTTGCGGCCCAGTTCGAGCAGCCGCGTCATCGAGATCGATCCCACCGGCGCCTTTTGCGCATCCTGAACCGCCGCCTCGTCGACCCCCTGCCAGATCATTTCGGCCAATGCGTCACGCAGGCTGAGCGATTGCGGCAGGGCATAGGCGAGACCTTTCTTGGCCGGCTCCATGCTTTCCTTCAGCGGCAGCAGCGACATCAGCTTCAGCGCCCGGTCGGAGGTGCCGGTCAATTGCTGCACGAAGGGATCGGCGGGTTCGGTGAGGATCTTTTCCGGCGTCGAGCATTGCAGCAATCTACCCTCGCTCATCACCGCGATCTGGTTGCCGAGATGGAAGGCCTCGTCCATGTCGTGGGTGACGAGGATGACAGTCGTGCCGAACTGTTTCTGGATCGCCAGCAGGTCGTCCTGCGCCTTGCCGCGGATGACGGGATCGAGCGCGCCGAAGGGCTCGTCCATCAACAGCAGCTCCGGTTCGGCGGCCAGCGCCCGGGCGACACCGACGCGCTGCTGCTGGCCGCCGGAGAGCTGGTGAGGATATTTGTCGGCAAAGGTTGCCGGATCGAGGTTGAAGAGCCCAAGCAGTTCCTCGACGCGTTTGGCGATGCGGGCGGAATCCCAATCGAGAAGCTGCGGCACGGTGGCGATATTCTGCGCCACGGTCCGGTGCGGAAAGAGGCCGTGCCCCTGGATCGCATAGCCGATCTTGCGGCGAAGCTCGGTCACCGGAACGTCCATCACATTCTGTCCGCCGACGAAGATCTCGCCTTCGGTGATCGGCACCAGCCGGTTGATCATCCGCATCAGCGTCGATTTGCCGGAGCCAGATGTGCCGACGATGACGGTGATCTCGCCCTTCTCGACGCTCATCGAGACGTTGTCGACGACAGTAGCCGTGCCGTAGCGCTTGGTGACGTTCCTGATCTCGATCATGGTCATGCGGCAGATCCCCGGATGCTTTCGATGACCGCATCGAGGATGACGGCCGATGAGAAGGCGAAGAAGACGGTCGGCACGGCGCCGAGTAGGACGAGGTCCATGGCCGTCTGGCCGAGCCCCTGGAAAATGAAGATACCGAAGCCGCCACCACCGATCAGTGCGGCGATCGTCACCATGCCGATCGCCTGCACCAGCACGATGCGGATGCCGGTGAGGATGACGGGAAAGGCGAGCGGCATGTCGATGCCGGTCAGAATCTGCCACCGCGTCAGCCCCATGCCGGCCGCGGCGTCCCGCACCGAGGGATCGACGCCCTGCAGGCCGACGACGGTGTTGGCGACGATCGGCAGCAGCGAATAGAGCACCAGCGCGATCAAGGCAGGCGCCGTGCCGATGCCGCGGATGCCGATTGCGGCGGCGAGCGGCACATGGGTGGCGAGGTAACCGAGCGGCAGCATCAACAGGCCGAAGAGCGCCAGACTCGGGATCGTCTGGATGAGGCTGAGGCCCTGCAGCACGATGGCGCGTAGCTTCGGTACCCAGAAGCAGAGGATGCCGAGCGGCAGGCCGAGAATAATGGCGATCGCAAGCGAGCCGAACGCCAAGAGCAGATGCGAGATCGCCTCCGTCTCGAACTGCGGAGCCCGCGTCGAAAATTCCTTCATGATCGAAAGGCTGTCGAGCAGGCCGGAGGAGAGCGAGATGAAGAGCAGCGCCGTATAGGCTGCAAGGGCTGCGATCCGCATCCAGGGCGCAAGGCGGATCTTCACCAGCGCATCGGATATGACGAGCCCGATCACCGCAAACAGCACCCAGAAGCCGCCGCCGGGCGTCATGCGCGCCACCGTGCTGCCGGGCGGCGTTGCCGCGGCCGAGACGAGGCCGATCGCAACGATCAGCGCCGCAAGACAGAGTGTCGCAATCGCAAGCCGCGCGATCGCATGGCGTAGGAACAGCGTGGCGAAGGCGGTGAGAAGGAGAAGCACGGTCAGGATGATGACGGAAGGCTGGGGAAGAAGCTGCATCAGCAGCATCGGCTTGCCGGCGGCGATGCGGTTTGCCTTCACGTAGATGAAGGGCATCAGTGCCGTTGCCGCGATGCCGCCGGCCACCAGAACCACGCCAAGCCGGTCCAGCCTGCGGACCGCTAAGGTTTCTGCCATGAATCCCAATCCTGTCTGGCCAACCCTGTCAGGAAAGCCAATCCTGTCAGGAAAGAAAGCTCCGCCCGTAATCGGGCGGAGCGGGCAATGACTACTTCAGGAAGCCTTTTTCCTTGAGATAGGCTTCGGCGACCGACTTTGCCGGCTCGCCGTCGACTTGGATCTTGGCGTTGAGCTTGCGCAATTCGTCGGCAGTCAGGCTCTTGAAGATCGGCGAGAGCACTTCCTCGATCTTCGGATTGGCCTTCAACACCTCTTCGCGGATGATCGGCGTCGGGGCATAGACCTGCTGCACGTTTTTGTCGTCTTCGAGAACGGTCAGTTCGGCCGCTTCGATGGCGCCGTCGGTGCCGTAGACCATGGCGGTGTTGACGCCGTTCGTCTGGTCGGCGGCCGCCTTGATCGTTGCCGCCGTGTCGCCGCCGGAAAGAACGACCATCTGGTCGGGCTTCAGCTGGAAGCCGTAGGTCGTCTGGAAGGCGGGAAGCGCGCCGGCCGAATTGACGAATTCGGCGGAGGCGGCAAGTTTGGCGGCACCGCCGCCGGCAACCCATTTGCCGAAGTCGGTGAGGCTCTTCAACTTGTTCGGGCCGGCAACGTCGCTGCGCACGGCGAGCGCCCAAGTGTTATTAGCAGGCGACGGCGTCAGCCAGACGATCTTGTTGGCGTCGTAATCGAGCTTCTTCGCCAGCTCATAGCCCTGGTCGATGTTCTTCCAGGCGGCGTCATCGGCCTTGTTGAAGAAGAAGCCGGCATTGCCAGTATATTCGGGATAGATGTCGATTTCGCCGGCGGTGATCGCCTTGCGCACGACGGGTGTCGCGCCAAGCGCGATGCGGTCCTGCGTCTTGATGCCGTTCGCTTCGAGAGCGAGCGCGATGACGTTGCCGAGCAGCGTGCCTTCCGTGTCGATCTTCGACGAGACGACGATGTCGGCGGCATGGGCCGCACCCGCTGCGAAGGCGGAGAGCGAAACGGCAAGTGCGAGTTTCTTCAGCATGGAAAGTCCCCTTTTTCAAAAACCGTTGACCTACAGCGCCGCATGTCTTTCAGACGTGCCAGGACGTTGTAGCACTTTGAATTGCTGCATAATTTTATCTTAAATCGATACCGATTTAAGGAATTATGCAGTGGCCCAAGCCCCGGGCGGGAGGCCTGCGCATAGGAAATCCGCCGGCGAAGGCGGTGAGGCCGCCATCATGCCGGAATTGCGTGCGTGATGGAAATAGCGTGCATGCCCGAAAAATCGATGCAAGCCCCCTCCAGTATTTGCGGTCGCGGCACGATTATGGCGGCGAATGCACGTCCGCGCGCGGAAACGCATTCCCTTTTCCAAGGCCGGCGCGATTTGTTTTTGTCCCCTTGCGTGTTTCCACGATATTCCCAGGCTCTGTTGCGGATTCCTGCCGCCCGGATTTTTCTATGATCGAACGATAGCCCGGCTCTCCGGAGGCAGGGATATCTTTTTTCCTGAACACATCATATCGTCCGGTTTTTCCAGCACTTTCCGGAGGTGGCCGTTTGCATCTTGGTGCCCTGTTCATCGCCAGCCATGTCCTGACCTCCGGTTCGGTCCGCGAGACCGCGCGGCGCTTCCAGCTGTCGCCCTCCACCGTCTCGACGGCAATCCATAATCTCGAGACCGAACTGGCGATGACGCTGACGGAACGCGCCTCCGGCGAGCTGGCGATGCTAATTGCGAGCGGCAGGGTGCTGGAAGGCCTGAAGCCGATCATGGCTGCGATCGGTGAGCTTGGCCAATGGGCCGGTCACGACGGCGCCAGCGCCGAGATCGACGAGTCCTGGACATCCCGCATTCCCGTCAAGATCGTCACGATGGAGCGCTTTCTCGAAGTCGCCGACCAGGGCAGCATCAACCGGGCCGCCCGCCGCCTTCGCCTCGGTCAGCCGCAGCTTTCGCTTCAGCTTGCCAATCTTGAGAAATTTCTCAATCATCGCCTGTTCGAGCGCCAGGCACAGGGCTCAGTGCTGACGGAGGAGGGCAGGCGCGCCTACCAGATCTTCATGGCGATCAGCCAGGCGTGGAACGATCTCAAGTCGTCGGCCGACGAGCGTTATCGGCGCACCGCCCGGTCGCTGCGTATCGGCTCGATCATTCCGACCGGATCGGAAAGCTGGGTGGCGCGCTGCCTGGGATCGCTGGTCTCGGAATGGAATGCGCGCCGCAACAACAATGAGATCTCGCTGGTGTCGATGACCGCCGACGATCTGCGCGAGGCGCTGAAGAACGGCCGCATCGATGTCGCAATCCTGGATTCGGTCTTCGGTCTCGAAAGCTTTCGGCATCGCGAATTGCTGCAGACCGATATGGTAGTGATCGCGCCGCCTGACAGTACCGAGACCAATGTCACCGATCTCGTTGCCGGCCATGCGATCTGCATGCCGAGCCCACGCACCGGCCTGGGCCATGCGGCCATGGCCTTCAGCTACGAACGGGCGCCCAACCGGCGCCGGCGCGGCCAGGATATCACCGCGGCGGATTCGCTGCCCGTGATCGTCGACCTCGTCGCCAATCACGGTTACGTCTCCTTCCTCGGCCGCGTCAGCGCCATGCCGATTGCCGACAAGGTGCGCATCGTCGATCTCGACGAGCATCTGCCGATGTCCTATCACGTCGCCTTCAACCATCGCAAAGCCGCCGCCGATGCCTGCACTGTCATCATCGAGGCGGCGGCGAGAATTACGTCGGAATCCGTCGTACGAGCCATAAGGCCGGTGGATGCCGGAGCCAGGGAGACTGCAGCGTGACGATCTTGCTTGAGGTATGCGTGGACAGCGCCGAGGGCCTCGCCGCCGCGATCGAAGGTGGGGCCGGGCGCATCGAGCTCTGCTCGGCGCTGGAGCTCGGCGGCCTGACGCCGCTGCCGAGCCTGATGCGGATCGCCGCCAGGGCCTCCATTCCGGTCTACGCGATGATCCGCCCTCACGCCGGGCCCTTCATCTTCGACGGGGCGGACGAGGAGGCGATGATGATCGATATCGATGCCGTACGCACATCAGGCCTTGCCGGCGTCGTCATCGGCGCCAACCGGCCGGATGGTACGCTCGACATGCCGTTGATCCACCGTTTGAAGGCGCATGCCGCAGGCCTCGGCTCGACGCTGCATCGCGGTTTCGATCTGGTGCCGGATGCCGACCAGGCGCTGGAGCAGGCAGTCGAGCTCGGCTGCGAACGCATCCTGACATCAGGCTGCGCGCTGAAGGCCACCGACGGTCTCGAAACGCTGAAGCGCATTTCGGCAAAGGCCACCGGCCGGATCGCCATCATGCCCGGCAGCGGCATCCGCCCGGCCAATGTCGGAGAGATATTGAAGGCGACCGGCGCCCGCGAGGTCCACGGCTCCTGCAGTTCTCCGGTCGAAAGCGCCGATCCACGCGCGGTCGCTTTTGGTTTCGAGGCGAGAAGCACGAACAAGACGGATGTCGCCGTTGTCAGGCAGATGCGCAGGGCGATCGAGGCGGTGAGTTAGCGACCGCGGCTTGCCCCTCATCCGGCTGCCGCCACCTTCTCCCCGCTCGCGGGGCGAAGGGGATATGTCGCGACCTCTCCGTCCCCCGCCCAGCTCTCGCAGGGCACGTCCCCTCGCCCCGTTTTACGGGGAGAGGGTTAGGGTCATATGCGCTAGGTTTAGCCCTGGACATAAGGAATCTGGTTGTGATTCAAGCTTTGGATGAAGATTCGTCCTGAGGTTTTGGATCATTGGCCGGAAGTGCGCGAGCGGCTTCCGGCGGGTTTTGACTTGGAAGCAACGGCGCGGTTGCGCGGTGCTTTTACGCGGGTGCGGGAAATCAAGAATGCCGAGACGCTGTTGCGGCTGGCACTTGCCTATGGCGGCCTTGGCATGTCGCTACGCGAGACCTGTGCATGGGCCGAAGCGGGCGGGATCGCCCGTTTGTCAGACCCATCGCTGCTTGAGCGGCTGTGCAAAGCGGCGCCTTGGCTTGGCGACATCGTGGCCGCGCTGATTGCCGAACAGGCCAAAGTGCCGACGGGGCGCTTTGCGGGATATCGCTTGCGTGTGCTCGATGGAACGTCGATTTGCCATCCAGGCGCTGACCGCACGACATGGCGGTTACATGTCGGCTACAACTTGGCAACGGCTCAGGTCGATCAGCTTGAGTTGACCGACATCCATGGTGCCGAGAACCTTCAGCGCCTTACCTACGCACCCGGCGATATCGTGCTGGCCGATCGCTACTATGCAAGACCGCGCGACCTGCGGCCGGTGATCGACGCCGGTGCAGACTTCATCGTGCGGACCGGCTGGAACTCGTTGCGCCTGTTGCAGACGAATGGCGAGCCCTTTGATCTGTTTGCCGCACTCGCCGCTCAGCAAGAGCAGGAAGGCGAGGTGCAGGTTCGTGTCCACGAAGGCATGACGGGGACGCCGCCACCACCGCCGCTGGCCCTGCGCCTCATTGTCCGACGCAAGGATCCGCAACAGGCCCAAGCCGAGCAGGAGCGTCTGCTCAAAGCCGCCCGCAAGCACGGCAAAAAACCCGATCCGCGCAGTCTCGAGGCGGCGAAGTACATTCTGCTGCTGACCTCGCTGCCGGCCACCACCTTCCCGCCGGCCGATATCCTCACCCTCTATCGCTTCCGCTGGCAAATCGAGCTGGCGTTCAAACGGTTCAAGAGCCTGGCCGGCCTCGACAGCTTGCCGGCCAAGAAGCCGGAACTGGCCCGGGCATGGCTCTACGCCAGACTGATCGTCGCCATCATCGCCGAACAGATTGCCGGGCAAGTCCCGGACTCTCCCCCCTCTGGATGTGGCAACCCCACTGGCTAGCCCCCCATTGGCAAGCCCATCGCGCTGGCGTCTCATGAAGATCGCCCTGGCCACCATTTGCGCCGCCATCCGCGGACCACTTCTGTGGCAGGCCGTCTGTAATCTCGTCACGCGAAGTCGTCGCCACCTCTGTGAGCCGCCGCGACGACGCCGAAAACAATGCGACGATCTACACGCTCGCTTAACCTAGCGCATATGAGGGTTAGGGTGAGGGGCAGCCGCCGGCGCGAAGCGCACGGAAATCACGTCACGCTTTCGCTGGAAACGCCCTAAGCACCAATACTGATCACCGCCTTGATCAGCCCATTCTTCTCATGCGCCCAGCGCGCGAGATCGCGCGGCGCATCGGCAAGCGTCGTGCGGTGGGTGATGAGCTTGTCCACCGGCACCAGCCCTTTGGCGATCGAATCCGCCACATGCTCGAAATCGACGCGGGTGGCGTTGCGGCTGCCGATTACCATCATCTCGCGCTTGTGGAATTCGGGATCGGAGAAGCGGATATCGTCCTTGACGACGCTGACCAGCACCAGCGCGCCGCCATGGGCGACGAAGGAGAAGGCCTTCTCCATCGAAGGGCCGTAACCCGTCGCATCGAAGACCACGTCGAAACCGTCGCCGTTGGTCTTTTCCCGGACGGTCTCCGCTGTCGCCTCGTTGGCAACGATGCCGGAGGTGAAGCCGAAGCGTTCCGACGCCATCTGCAGCCGCTCGGTGCTGGTATCGAGCAGCGTCACCTCATGGCCGGCAATGCGCGAGAAGATCGCCGCCCCGAGCCCGATAGGCCCGGCGCCGATGACGAGTGCCCGCGCTCCGGCGCCGGTCATCGAACGGCGCACCGCATGGGCGCCGATCGCCAGGAACTCGGTGGTTGCCGCCGCCTCGAGGCTTACACCTTTGGCGGCATAGAGGTTCTCGGCCGGAACCGAAATCTCCTCGCAGAAGGCGCCATCCGTATGGACGCCGAGCACCTTGATGTTGGTGCAGCAATTCGGCTTACCCTGGCGGCAAGCGACACACTGCCCGCAGGAGAGATAGGGATTGACGATGACGGGCGTGCCGACTGCGATAGTGACGCCGTCGCCCGCTTCCAGCACCGTCGCCGAGATCTCGTGCCCCATCACCCTGGGATATTCGAGGAAGGGATGTTTGCCCTCGAAGATGTGGTAGTCGGTGCCGCAAATGCCGACATGGCTGACGGCAAGCCGCACCCAGCCGGCGGCGGGAGCCGTAGGCGAAGGACGCTCGACGATATCGAGCACGCCGGGCTCCCGGCAAAGAACTGCTTTCATGACGGGTCTCACATTCTTCGAAAGGAGGAAGCCGGTTTGTCAGGCCGGCTCGCGCCGATGTGGCGCCGTATCGAAAACATCTGCCCCTCACCCTAACCCTCTCCCCGTAAAAAACGGGGAGAGGGGACGTGCCAAACGGGATGCTGGCGAGGGACGGAGAGGTTTGCGGCATATCCCCTTCTCCCCGTCAAAACGGGGAGAAGGTGCCGGCAGGCGGATGAGGGGCAGGCAGCGATCTCTTGCTCGCCTCTCAATTGCTTCGGCGGCGGCGCAGCTGGTCGAAGAACACGATCACGATGATCAGCAGACCGGTGATGATGCGCTGCCAGAAGGAGTTGACGTTCAGAAGGTTCGCGCCGTTGTTGATGGTGGCGAGAATGAAGGCGCCGATCAGTGGGCCGTGCACCGAGCCGACCGCGCCGAACAGGCTGGTGCCGCCGATGACGGAGGAGGCGATCGCCTGCAGTTCCCAGCCGTCGGCCTGCGTCGCATTGCCGATCGCGATGCGCGAGGCGAGCAGCACGCCGACGAAGGCGGCGAAGGAGGCAGACAGGATATAGGCGAGGTAGATCATGCCCTTGACGTTGACGCCGGAAAGGCGCGCCGCCTCGGCGTTCGAACCGACCGCGAAGAGATACCGGCCCCAGCGGCTCAGATGCAGGAAGATGAAGGATGGGACCGCCACCAGGATGACCATCCAGAACAGGCTCGGAATACTGAGCAGATCGGCGCGGGCGAAATTGCTGAAGCCCTCATTGGTGATGTTGATCGTCGAGCCGTTGGTGATCAGCAGGCCGATGCCGCGCAGTGATGTCAGGGTTGCCAGCGTGATGATGAACGGCGGCAGGCCCATATGCACGATGCCGAAGCCATGGAAGGCGCCGATCGCCACACCCATGAGCAGCGTCAGCGCGATCGCACCCCAGACCGGCACGCCCGCCTGCAGCAGCCAGGCGATGATGACGGTGCAGAAGCCGACGATGGCGCCGACCGAAAGATCGATGCCGGCGGTGATGATGACGAAGGTCTGGCCGAGCGCCAGGATCGCCGTCATCGCACCCTGACGCAGCAGGTTGGAGATATTGAGCGGCGTCCAGAAGCTCGGAGTGACAACGCCGAGCACGATCCAGAGGAAGATCAGCAGGCCGATCAGCGTCAGGCCGAACAGGATGTTCATTTTCCGGCGCGGCGGCGGCGCGACGATTTCGGTGGGGGTGGCAGTCATGAATTTTCTCCCTCTTATTCTTTTGGCTCAGACGCCGATCGCTTCGCTGAGCACTTCTTCATGCGTCGCCGCGTGGTAATCATGGCTCGCGACGATTTTGCCGGCGCGAAAGACGTGCAGCCGGTCGGCCAGTTCGTAGACCTCGGGCAGATAGGAGGAGATCAGGATGATGCCGGCGCCCTCCTTCAGAAGCTTGGCGAACAGCCGGTAGATTTCCGCCTTGGTGCCGACGTCGACGCCGACGGTCGGCTCGTCGAAGATGAAAAGCCGGGCACCATGGCTCAGCCACTTGCCGATGACGATCTTCTGCTGGTTGCCGCCCGACATGCTGGAGGCCGGAACGCGCCGGCTCGGCGTCTTGATGCTGAGATTGCGGATCTGCTGGTCGGCATTGGCCGATTCGCGCGCGTGGTTGATCACCGGCCCGTGGCTCAGCCGCCCGTACACCGGCAGGTTGATGTTGAGGCCGATCGGCAGGTTGAGGCAAAGCCCCTGGTCGCGCCGGCTTTCCGGCGCCAGCGCAATGCCGAGCTCCATGGCGGTGCGTTCGTTGCGGATATCGACAGGCTTGCCCATCCATTGGACATCGCCTGCTGTCGTCGGCTGGCGGCCGTAGAGCCCGAGCGCGAATTCGCTGCGCCCGGCGCCGATCAGGCCATAGAGGCCGACGATCTGTCCTGATTTGACGCTCAGCGACACATCTTCGAAGCCCGGGCCGGAGAGGCCGTTGACCGTGAGGATCGTCTCGCCGATCGCAATCTCTTCCTTGTGGTAGATCTGTTCGATCGAGCGGTTGATCATCAGCGCGATCAGCTCGGCGTCGTTGGTCTCGCCGATCAGGCGCGTACCGACATGCGTGCCGTCGCGCAGCACCGAGACACGGTCGGCAAGCTCGAACACTTCCTCCATGCGGTGGCTGATATAGACGATGGTGACGCCTTCGCCCTGCAGCCGGCGGATCAGCTTGAAGAGCTGCGCCGATTCCTGGCGCGTCAGATAGGCCGTGGGTTCGTCGAAGATCAGGAACTGCGTGCCGCGCATCGCCGCGCGCGCCGTCGCCACCAA
The DNA here is from genome assembly GCF_057653825.1 of Rhizobium sp. WSM409. Taxonomy (NCBI): domain Bacteria; kingdom Pseudomonadati; phylum Pseudomonadota; class Alphaproteobacteria; order Hyphomicrobiales; family Rhizobiaceae; genus Rhizobium; species Rhizobium sp. WSM409. The sequence goes on from NZ_CM172794.1 coordinate 157,842, forward strand.
CTGCTGCTGGCCGATCGTCAGTGAGCTCAACAGCGCACCGGCCGGCAGGCCGAAGCCGAGATCGTCGAGCACTGCCTGCGCCATCTTCTCCATCTGCTTCTTGCGCATCAGGCCGAAGCGGTTGACCTCGTCGCCGAGGAAGAGATTGGCGGCGACCGTCAGGTGCCGGCAGAGCACGACTTCCTGGTGCACGGCATTGATGCCGCGGGCGATCGCCTCGTTCGGCGTCGCCAGCCCCACCGGCTGGCCGCACCACAGCACTTCGCCGGCGGTGCGGGTGATGACGCCGGTCAGCAATTTGATGAGGGTGGATTTGCCGGCGCCGTTTTCGCCGACGATGGCGTGGATTTCGCCGGCAAGAAAGGTCAGCGTCGCTGGCTTCAGCGCCTGCACATGACCGTAATTCTTCTGCAGGCCCTTGAGTTCGAGGATAGGCGATCCGGCGGGAATTCGATTGGCTTCTTTCAGCGTCGCACTGTCATCATGGCGATGACTGACCTCTTCCAGTCCGATCATGGACCTCTCCTCCTTGTATCGCCTCTGCTCTCCACCCCTGGTGACCATACCATGGATAGAAAAGGCCGCGCCGGTTTTTGAAGCCGGCGCGGCCTGTCTGTCGTTGTTACTTGATCTTCGGGTTCAGCAGCGCGTCGATCTTCGGATCAGCCATATTCGCCTTGGTGACGAGGTTTGCGCCGGTGTCGACATTCTCCTCGACCTTCTCGCCCTTGGAGACGGCAAGCGCGGTCTTCACGCCGTCATAACCCATGCGGTAGGGGTCCTGAACGACGAGGCCGGCGATCGCACCGTCCTTGAGGAAGCCGACCGTCTTGTCGTCGCTGTCGAAGCCGATGACCTTGATCTTGTCGCCGAGCTTGTTTTCGGCGATCGCCTGGCCAACGCCCTGCGCCAGGATCAGGTTCGAGGCGAAGACACCGACGAGGTTCGGGTTTGCCGTGATCAGGTCGGTCATCATGTTGAGGCCGGTCGTTGCCTGGCCGTCGCCGTACTTGTCGGCGATGACCTTAAGACCCGGATATTTGGTCTTCACCTGATCCAGGAAGCCTTCGCGGCGCTGTTCCAGCGAGCCGACGCCCGGAAGGTTGGTGAGGATGACGATTTCGCCCTCTTCCTTACCCGACATTCCCTTGATGGCGGCAGCCAGACCATCGGCGGCGATGCGGCCGCCCTGAACGTTGTCGGTCGTCAGGAACGACTTGAACGCCTTGGAGTCGGCGCCCGAGTCGATGCCGATGATCGGAACCGACTTGGCCGCTTCATCGATCGGCTTGCCGAGCGCCTTGAATTCGGTCGGCGAAATGACGACAGCGGCCGGCTTGCCGGCAACGGCGTTCTCCAGAATGCTGATCTGGCCGTTGACGTCGGATTCGGCCTGTGCGCCGAGTTCCGGCACGTTGACGCCGAGATCCTTGCCGGCCTTGCGGGCGCCGGCCAGAACGATCTGCCAATAGAAGGACGTCGTGTCCTTGACGATGATCGGGATCGTCACGTCGGCGGCAAACGATGGTGCCGGCATTGCCGAGGCGATGACTGCGGCACCTGCAAGCGCGGTAAAGGCGCGGCGGGATAGAAGGGATTTCACGATACTCATAAGGGTTCTCCTCTCAGGGTGCGTTCTCCTCCAAATAAATCGGCCGCAGAACGCAGGCGGACGATTTTTATCGATAAAAAACATTTGCCAGGTGAAGCTAGCCGAGGCGCAATCAAATTGCAAGAGCGTCAAACCGGCTTTTTTGCTTTGCTAAACTCCTGCCAAGCAACTGATTTTATTCCAATACCACGCTGCCCTAAAATAGGGATCAGGCCTTGTTGATCTCGTGCGGATGGACGACGCCCTTTTTCAAAATCAGGTTGCCGTACAGCCGGAATTCCGTCGTCGCGACGATGTAGGTCGCCTTGCGGGCCATCGCGTAGAAAGCAAAACGCTCCACCGGCACGATGCGGAAATCGCCGGCGCACTTGGCAACGATCTGCTGGAATTCGGTGCAGACCTCCGGCACCGCATCGGGATCGCCGACCACCTCCATCCGCCACGCCGCTTCCGGCACGAAGGTGTCGAGCGGCATATGCGTCAGGATGGCCTCGGCCATGTCAGTGGCGCTGACGCCGTCGGCGCGAATGACCGGCGGGCCCATCGAGCCCGAGGGAAAATTGGCGTCCGATATGACGATATCGTCGCCATGTCCCATGGTCTTCAGCGCATGGAGCAGGTCGGGGCCAAGCAGCGGATGAATACCCTTGAGCATAATCTCTCCTCAGACTCGGACCGCTTCGGCGCCGAGCGGCGGCGCGACCAGCGTATAGGGTTCGAATTCGGCATAGATCTCGTCGGCAAGCCGCGGCTCGACGATCTCCATGTTGCGCGTCAGGCTCGACGGCTTGGCCGTGCCGATCAGCACCGATGCGACGATCGGTTCGCGCAACGGAAACTGCAGGGCGGGCGCCGCCAGCGGCACACCGTGGCGTTTGGCGATCGCCTCCATGGCGCCGACCTTGGCAAGCACATCGTCATCAGCCGGCATATAGTCGAAATGCGAACCCGGCACCGGGCCGGTGGCGAGAATGCCGGAGTTGAAGACGCCGCCGACGACGAGCGAGGTGCCCTTCTGCCGGCAGAGCGGCAGCAGTTCAGCGACGGCCGAGCGGTCGAGCAGCGTGTAGCGGCCGGCCATCAGGATGCAGTCGAGATCGGAATGGCGCATGACGTCGAGGCAGACGGGCACCTCGTTGACGCCGAGGCCGAAGGCGGAGATCGCGCCAGACGACTTCAGTTCCTCCAGCGCCTTCACGCCGGAATCGAGAAACTGCTTCTGGTGGACCGCATTCTTCGCCGCGCCATGTGTATAGACACCGAGATCGTGCACATAGAGAATATCGATGCGATTGAGGCCGAGGCGCGCATAGCTGAACTCGACCGAACGCATGATGCCGTCATAGGAATAGTCGTAATCGGCATCGAAGGAGAGAGGATCGACATAGCTGTAGTCGGGCACGGTGTCGGTCGGCACCGGCCGAAGCAGCCGGCCGACCTTGGTGGACAGCACGTAAGAGCCGTCCGGCTGGTCGCGCAGGAAATCGCCGACCCGCCGTTCGGCAAGGCCGAGCCCATACCAGGGCGCCACGTCGAAATAGCGGATGCCGCTATCCCAGGCCGCCTGCAGCGTGTCCATTGCCTGCTCGCGCGGGCAGGCGCGGTAGAGACCGCCGAGAGCGGCTGCGCCGAAACTGATTTCGGTCACCTCCAGCTTGGTCTTGCCGATCCGTCTCGTCTTCATCATGCCTCCTCGCGAAGAACTTGAGCTTGGTCTAGGGAGCAATCCCAGGAAAAGTGTGAAGCGGTTTTCCGTCCGGGATCGCGTAAAACAAAAAGGTCAGAGCGTCGCACCGAGATGCCAGGGCACGAATTCATTGTCGCCGTAGCCGAAGAGCTCGCTCTTGGTCTTCTTCCCCGATGCCGTATCGACGATGAGGTCGAAGATCTCGCGGCCCTTGCCGCTGATCGTCGCATCGCCGGTGGCGATCGTGCCGCAATCGATGTCCATATCCTCTTCCATCGAGGCATAGAGCGCCGAATTGCTGGAAAGCTTCAGCGACGGCGCCGGCCGGCAACCGAAGCAGCTCCCGCGGCCAGTGGTAAAGGCGATCATGTTCGCCCCGCCGGCCACCTGGCCGGTCGCCGAGACCGGGTCGTAGCCGGGCGTGTCCATGAAGACGAGGCCGGGGGCCGTGACCCGCTCGGCATAACCATAGACCGCCGTCAGCGGCGAACGCCCGCCTTTGGCAACCGCGCCGAGCGACTTTTCGAGGATGGTTGTGAGGCCACCGCGCTTGTTGCCGGGCGAGGGGTTGTTGTCGAGCGAGGCGCCGTGCAGGGCGACGTAATCTTCCCACCAGGCGATCTTGTCGTCGAGCTTCTTTGCCACCTCGTCGCTGACGGCGCGGCTGCGCAGCAGATGTTCGGCACCATAGATTTCCGAGGTTTCCGACAGGATCGCCGTGCCGCCGGCCGCTGCCAGCAGATCGGCCGCGACACCGAGCGCCGGATTGGCGGTGATGCCGGAAAAGCCATCCGAGCCGCCGCATTGGAGGCCGATGATGATCTCGCCGATCGACATCGGCACGCGCTTTTCTTTGCCGACATCGGCGGCGATTTCGCGCAGCATGCCCATGGCGCGCTCGACCGCGCGGCGCGACCCGCCGGCATCCTGGATGTTGAAATGCCGCTTCGAGGCGCCGGCACCACTCTGGCCGTAGAGCGTCAGCTGGTTGACCTCGCAGCCGAGGCCGATCATCAACACGCCGCCGAAATTCACGTGCCTTGTATAGCCGGCGAGCGTCCGGTGCAGCACGTTCATGCCGTCGCCGGTCGAGCTCATGCCGCAGCCCTGGTCGTGCACGATCGGCACAAAACCGTCGATGCCTTCATAATGCGGCAGGATCGTCCGGTTCGCCTCGTCGGCGATTGCCCGGCAGACCGTGGTGGAACAGTTCACGCTGGCGATGATGCCGATATAGTTGCGCGTTGCCGCCCGCCCGTCGGCGCGGCGATAGCCCATGAAGGTGCGCCCGACGTCGTCGGCTGTCGCCGCTTCCGGCGCCGAATTGGCGGTTGCCGCCAGCCGGTCGTTTTCGAAATGCAGGTTGTGGCTGTGCACATGGTCGCCGGCCTTGACCTCGGCCGTCGTGCGGCCGATCGCCTGTCCGTATTTGACCACGGGTCCCCCGAGCGGAATATCCGCTATCGCCACCTTGTGGCCGGGGTCGATCTTCTCACGGGTCTGAATGCCGGCAACCGTCGAACCCGGCGCGATTGCCGCCGTTGCGACCGCGACATTGTCGCCGGCCGAAAGGATGATCCAAGGCAGTTTGTCCAATTTATTCTCCCTGGGAAAGGCTCGCTGCATCGGCGAAAGCGCATTGATTTTGTTTTTTATCTACAATAAACATTTTCAAGTCAACGGGAATATTGATCCTGTGGACGAGGGAGGCAATGAGCCGCAGGCGACCGGAAATAAGCTAAAGGTCGTTTGAACAAGCCCCGATTTTTCTGCCCTGCTGGAGAGCGGGCGGTGGATACGAGGGCGGAAAGCGGGGTCTGGTGGCAAGGCAGAATACGGTCTTCAAGGAAGCCTATAACAGGTATGCCGTAGCCCTGCGCACGGATACGGCGCTGCCGTCGGAACCGGAGATCGCCGCCCAACTCGGCGTCAGCCGCTCGACGGCGCGCGCCATCCTCACACGGCTCAGCGAAGAAGGCATCATCCGCTGGAACAAACGCCAGAAGATCGTGCTGCGCCAGCCGACTGACCATGATCTCTTTCCCTCCGAAGAAACCGACTCCCTGCATGATATCATCGAGCGCAGCTTCATGCAGCGCATCCTTGCCGATGATGCAGCACCCGGTATGCAGATCAACGAGTTGGAGCTTGCCCGCGAGATCGGCACCGGCACCACCAGCGTGCGCGAATTCCTGATCCGCTTCTCCCGCTTCGGCCTCATTGAGAAACGGCCGAACAGCCACTGGACGCTCAAAGGGTTCACCCGCGAATTCGCCCTCGAGCTTGCCGATGTGCGCGAAATGTTCGAGCTGCATTCCGCCGCCGAATTCGGCCGGCTTCCCAGGGATAATCAAAGCTGGGCCGATCTTGCCGCTATGCGCGACGAACATCACGCCATGCTTGCCGACATCAACCAGCGCTTCAAGGATTTCTCCGTCCTCGACGAACGCTTCCACTTGCTGATCCACCGCGCCTCGAAGAACCGCTTCATCGCCGATTTCTACGACGCGATCGCCATCGTCTTCCACTATCACTACCAGTGGAACAAGGCCGCCGCCCGCCAGCGCAACGAGCGCGCCATCCACGAACATCTGGATTATATCGCAGCGCTGGAATCCGGCGACCAACCAGCAATCGAAACCGCCTGCCGCGCCCATCTGCACTCCGCCCGCCAGACCCTGCTGCAATCCCTGCCGCAAGTCGCCACAGAGAACGCCTGAGCGGGGGACATCTCGGCCCAGAGATCGCCGATGCCAGCCCCCTCATCCGCCTGCCGGCACCAACCGGGGTCGAGCCACGGGTCTCGACGCGTCCTTCGGACCCCCGTTTGCGGGGCGAAGGGGATATGCCGCGACCTCTCCGTCCCTCTATCGCGTCTCGTATGGCACGTCCCCTCTCCCCGTCAGAACGGGGAGAGGGTTAGGGTCATATGCGCTAGGTTTAGCCCTGGACATAAGGAATCTGGTTGTGATTCAAGCTTTGGATGAAGATTCGTCCTGAGGTTTTGGATCATTGGCCGGAAGTGCGCGAGCGGCTTCCGGCGGGTTTTGACTTGGAAGCAACGGCGCGGTTGCGCGGTGCTTTTACGCGGGTGCGGGAAATCAAGAATGCCGAGACGCTGTTGCGGCTGGCACTTGCCTATGGCGGCCTTGGCATGTCGCTACGCGAGACCTGTGCATGGGCCGAAGCGGGCGGGATCGCCCGTTTGTCAGACCCATCGCTGCTCGAGCGGCTGTGCAAAGCGGCGCCTTGGCTTGGCGACATCGTGGCCGCGCTGATTGCCGAACAGGCCAAAGTGCCGACGGGGCGCTTTGCGGGATATCGCTTGCGTGTGCTCGATGGAACGTCGATCTGCCATCCGGGCGCTGACCGCACGACATGGCGGTTGCATGTCGGCTACGATCTGGCAACGGCTCAGGTCGATCAGCTTGAGTTGACCGACATCCATGGTGCCGAGAACCTTCAGCGCCTTACCTACGCACCCGGCGATATCGTGCTGGCCGATCGCTACTATGCAAGACCGCGCGACCTGCGGCCGGTGATCGATGCCGGTGCAGACTTCATCGTGCGGACCGGCTGGAACTCGTTGCGCCTGTTGCAGACGAATGGCGAGCCCTTTGATCTGTTTGCCGCACTCGCCGCTCAGCAAGAGCAGGAAGGCGAGGTGCAGGTTCGTGTCCACGAAGGCATGACGGGGACGCCGCCACCACCGCCGCTGGTCCTGCGCCTCATTGTCCGGCGCAAGGATCCGCAACAGGCCCAAGCCGAGCAGGAGCGTCTGCTCAAAGCCGCCCGCAAGCACGGCAAAAAACCCGATCCGCGCAGTCTCGAGGCGGCGAAGTACATTCTGCTGCTGACCTCGCTGCCGACCGCCACCTTCCCGCCGGCCGATATCCTCACCCTCTATCGCTTCCGCTGGCAAATCGAGCTGGCGTTCAAACGGTTCAAGAGCCTGGCCGGCCTCGACAGCTTGCCGGCCAAGAAGCCGGAACTGGCCCGGGCATGGCTCTACGCCAGACTGATCGTCGCCATCATCGCCGAACAGATTGCCGGGCAAGTCCCGGACTCTCCCCCCTCTGGATGTGGCAACCCCACTGGCTAGCCCCCCATTGGCAAGCCCATCGCGCTGGCGTCTCATGAAGATCGCCCTGGCCACCATTTGCGCCGCCATCCGCGGACCACTTCTGTGGCAGGCCGTCTGTAATCTCGTCACGCGAAGTCGTCGCCACCTCTGTGAGCCGCCGCGACGACGCCGAAAACAATGCGACGATCTACACGCTCGCTTAACCTAGCGCATATGAGGGTTAGGGTGAGGGGCAGATGTTTTCGATACTGCGGATGGCAGCCATCATGAAACATTTCGATGTGTAAGCCGTTATCGCGCTTATGGCCGACGCTAAACTTAAACCGAAATCGGTCGACGGCACCGAACCGCACGGTGCCGGGAACTCGCCCCAGGAGACGGCATCGACTGTCGAGGTCATGCCGCCACCAGATGCCATCGAGCCCGATCCGGAGTTGACACCTGAAGAGGCCGAGCAGGCGCGCAAGCGGTATCTGCTCAAACGTTTCTGGATCAGCGCGCGCCGTTACTGGGGTCGCGGTGGCGACAAGTTCGCTTGGCCCTTCTCGATCGGGCTATTGGCCCTGATCGGCATGAATGTCGGCTTCCAGTACGGAATCAATCTGTGGAACCGCGGGATCTTCGACGCCATAGAGCGACACGATGCCGGCACCGTCTATTTCCTGAGCGCCGTATTCGTGCCGCTTGTGCTCGGAACCGTCGCCATTGTCACGATACAGGTCGCCGTTCGCATGATGATCCAACGTCGCTGGCGTTCCTGGCTGACAACATCAGTCATCGCGCGCTGGCTTGCAAACGGCCGTTACTATCAGTTGAATCTCATCGGCGGCGACCACAAGAACCCGGAAGCGCGCATTTCCGAGGATTTGCGGATTGCCACCGAAGCACCCGTCGATTTCATCGCCGGTGTCATTTCCGCATTTCTGGCGGCCTCGACCTTCATCGTGGTGCTCTGGACGATCGGCGGGGCTCTCACTCTGCCGATCGCAGGTTTCCCCGTTACCATTCCCGGCTTTCTCGTCGTCACTGCGGTCCTCTACGCCGCGATCACCTCTACTTCGATGGCGGTCATCGGCCGCTATTTCGTCCACGTCTCCGAGGCCAAAAATCAAGCAGAAGCCGAGTTTCGCTACACGCTGACGCATGTCAGGGAAAACGGCGAGAGCATCGCGCTTCTCGGCGGCGAAGAGGAGGAGCGTAACGACCTCGATAAGACCTTCGCCAATGTGCTAAGGCAATGGGCGCTGCTTGCCCGCCAGCACATGCGCACAACGCTTGTGTCGCATGGGTCGATGCTGATTGCGCCAGTCGTCCCGGTCCTGCTTTGCGCACCAAAATTTCTCGAAGGCAGCATGAGCCTCGGACAGGTCATGCAGGCCGCCTCTGCTTTTGCCATCGTTCAGGGCGCGTTCGGCTGGCTGGTCGACAACTATCCCCGTCTTGCCGATTGGAATGCCTGTGCACGGCGCATCGCCTCGCTGATGATGTCGCTCGACGGGCTGGAGCGCGCCGAACAGAGCGACTCGCTCGGGCGCATCAAGCATGGTGAAACCGAAGGCGAGGCGATGCTCAGCCTCAACGATCTCTCCGTGTCGCTTGACGATGGCACCGCCGTGGTGACGGAAACCCGGGTCGAAATCGAGCCCGGCGAGCGGGTGCTTGTGTCCGGTGAATCCGGGTCGGGCAAGAGCACGCTGGTGCGGGCCATCGCGGGTCTTTGGCCGTGGGGCGGCGGCAGCGTCAATTTCCATGCCGACCGGCGATTATTCATGTTGCCGCAACGGCCCTATATCCCTTCGGGCACGCTTCGCCGTGCGGTCGCCTATCCGGGCGCCGCCGATAGCTGGCCGCTGGACGAGATCAAGGCGGCTCTCGACAAGGTGGGACTGGATTATCTGAACGACAAGATCGAGGAAGATGCGCCCTGGGACCAGACCTTGTCGGGTGGCGAAAAGCAGCGGCTCGCCTTTGCGCGTCTGCTGCTGCACCAACCCGATATCATCGTGCTGGATGAAGCAACGGCAGCACTCGATGAGAAGAGCCAGGATAAGATGATGCAGATGGTGATCGATGAATTGCCTGAAGTCACCATCCTGAGCGTCGCGCATCGCGCTGAGCTGGAAGTCTTCCATAGCCGCAAGATCACGCTCGAGCGGCGCGAGGGCGGCGCAAAGCTTGTCAGCGATATCGACCTGATCAAGCGCAAGAGAAAACGGAACTTGCTGTCACGCGTTTTGGAGAAGCGGCGCTCCCCGCCGAAAGGCAGTACGACCGCGAATGAAGGCGGCACAGTCCCCGAATAGACACTGTCCGTTTGGCCACAAAACCATCAAACACCTGACGAAGGCTCTGCGCTCGCAATTTGATCCAGATTGTCGATCAGCCGCGTCAGCAGATCTGCAAGTTGTCCCGCTTCCGCATCCGTGAACCCGGCCAGTGCCTCACGATTCCCTTGGAATAGGGCCGCAATTGCCTTCGGCATACGTTCCTGTGCAGTTTTCGTCAGCACGATACGGCTGCTGCGGCGGTCAGCCGGGTCGCGTGTCCGCTTGATCAAGCCATCCCTCTCCATGCGTGCGAGCATCTGCGCCATCGGCGGTTGCTCGATCCTGGCAAAGCGGGCGAGGTCGCGTTGAGTGCTGGCTTTGCCATCTTGCAGCGCGACCAGCACCGGCAACTGGCCGACACCGAAGCCGAGCGGTTTAAGGCGTGACTCGCTGAGACGGGCAAAGCCCCGCGCCGCAAGACTGACGAGATGCCCCGGCGTTGAAAGCACGTCGTCGTCCATTCGGCTTACCCCTTGCCTGCGCTTGACCGTAAGATATATATGTACGTATGTAACTTGATGCGCGGCACGAGGCAATGGCGTTTCGATGCCGCACAGCGAATGTTTCAATCTCCACTGAGGAAACGATATGTCTCAAAATGACGTCGAAATGATCAAGCGCATCTATGCCAGCTTCAACGCCAGAGACATCGACGCTGTGCTTGCCGTGCTTTCCGATGATGTCGCCTGGGCCAACGGCATGGATGGTGGCCATGTTCATGGTCGTGAGGCTGTACGCGATTATTGGACACGCCAATGGGCCGTCATCAGTCCACACGTCGAGCCGGTGGCCTTTGAGGAAACGCCAGACGGCGCTATCGCTGTCGAGGTGATCCAGTCGGTCTTCGACCTCGATGGCCGGCCGCTGGAAGGGCGGGCTCATGGCCTGAAGGACAAGACCGTGACGCACATCTTCCGCATGCAGGGCGATAAAATTGTTCGCTTCGATATCCGGGATGCGCTGTAAGCCCAGCATGCTCTGTAAGCTGGTACTTCCCATGCGGGGATGACCGCTCCTGTTGCGAAGCGCGATTGTCAGACTGGCCTTTCGGCCGTCGGAAGCCTGGCTTATGCGTTCAATTCGCGCTTAGCCGGCACTATCGGTTCAGAGCCTGCGCGCTTCCAGACGCCGCTTGTCGCGCTCGACATAGTTGGAGCCCAGCTCTGTCAGACGGAATTGGCGTTTCTGAAATTCCCCGCGGATCAAGATGAAGCCTTGCTCCTCGGCTTCGCTCAGTGTCTTCAGGCTGGTGCCTTTGGGGGGAGACTGCCAAGCCATGCCATCGGCGCTGTGCAGCAAGACCATGATCTTTATAATTTTCTTTCTCCATGGCTGATGCATACAGCTGGACTGCATCGCTTCAGCAATCCGCTGGTTCCGCATTCTTGATTTGCACCATCCAGGAGAAGCCTATTGATTTAAAAGGATTAATTTTGGCCAATCCGGAGTTTCGCAAAAGCTATTGTATAAAAGCTCCGATAGTCTTGGTCAATTCATCACTCTGTCCCAACAGGTTTGGTCATGCCTGGCGGTTGGCCCGATTGCGCTTATTTCCATTGAATCCCGACATCAGCGGCGCATAGTACCGACGTTCCCGGCTTTGCCGGTTGAACGTAGGGGGAGCCGGTGCATGTCAGCAAATCTCGACGATATCCGTAACCATCAACGTGAGACCTGGGACAAGTTTTCTGCCGGCTGGAAGAAATGGGACAGCCTGGTTCTCAGCTGGCTCGCCCCGTTTGGTGACGCCATGCTCCGGCGCGCAAATCTCTCCAACGGCTTTAACGTGCTCGACATAGCAGCTGGCACTGGCGAACCCGGCCTGACGGCGGCGGCGGCAATCCCCGAGGGTCATGTCGTCGTCACCGATCTCTCGGAAAATATGCTGACTGCTGCCGCCGAAAATGCGGCCAGACGTGGCCTCAAAAACTTCGAAACTCGCCTATGCGATGCGGGAACGTTGCCTTTTGCCGATGCCAGTTTCGACGCCGTCCTGTGCCGGTTTGGGTTTATGTTCTTCCCTGACATCGCTGCCGCCGCCAAGGAGATGGCACGCGTGGCAGAACCCGGTGCGCGTGTCAGCGCAGCCGTCTGGAGCGCGCCTGCCAAAAATCCATGGGCGACCACGATCATGGGCACGATCGCCCGCCACGTGGACATATCAGCGCCACCACCCGGCTCTCCGGGCCTGTTCCGCTGTGCCGGGGAAGGCATGATGGTCGAGACCTTCAAAGAGGCGGGCCTTCTCGATGTCGCCGAGGAGGAGGTGTCGGCGATGATGGTGCACGATACCCCGGCGCGCTACTGGGACTTCATGACTGAGGTCGCCGCGCCTGTCGTCGCTGGACTATCCAGGGCAGATGCGGCGACACGGGAGAAAATCCGCGGCGAGGTTCTGGAACTGGCGCTACAATCCGTCAGCGATGGCAAGGTTTACCTTCGCTCAACGGCAACTGTGATCACAGGCACGCGATAGCCAAACTGCAGAATTCCTTGAATCGGAATCGTAGCGATTTGTCGCGCGACGCCGAGTCTAATTTGCCCCTTGGTCCACCTCTCCGCATTTCAAGAGAATCTCATCGACGACGACCGTGAGCGGGAGAGTGACGTCGATGACGACACCACACTTCGGAATATCCTCTTTCGTTGCATGCAATTACACAATCAGCGCCCGTTCGGCAGGCATGTCACAACATGATCCCGTAATGCCGCAGCACTTTCCAAGGGCGACGTGAGCGTCACATCCAACGTCAGCGCGTGTTGGTGCGGGATATTGAGAACCACGGCCTGTTGGCTTCGGCTCCTCGACGTCTCGACGTCGGTCGTTTTCAAGTGGTCGCGCCGTGCGGGAGCCGAAACGCGACGCGCCAATTCTTCTTCGGCACACAGCAATCTCACCGGAACGAAGACCGCGGCGCGCTGTCTGGCGGCTTCGACGAACTGCTCGTAGGTCCGTGTGCTCCGCTCATCGCCTTCGACACCGGCATGGGTGAAAATGAAATTCGCCGACGGGCCGCTATAGGCGGTGATCGCATCCAGGACGGCCTGCCGGACCCTGCCGGTGTACTCCCATATGCCCTTCGGCAGCGGAGCGGTCCCCTCCTCGTCGAGGAGGCGCAAGATCGGGTTGTTGAACCAGTGATTATCGACGACCTTTGCTGATATAAGCGAGCCGAGTTCTTTGGCGATTGTCAGCTTGCCGACGCCCGGAAACCCCAAGAGCAACACGAAAACACTCATCGTTCGACAACTCTCCCAACACAATCCATCGGTGTGAAAACACAGCATTTCTGCGCTTCCACGAGCTGAACCGCTTAATGCGATGCCGCCTCGCTGGCGACAGCCGTCCCCTCGCGTTTCTGGCTCGGCCCGACCGGGATCAGCCAGGTGGTGAAGAAGGTCAGCACCGCGACGACGACCACGCCCCAGAAGCTCCAGTGCAGCGCCGCATTGAAGATCGAGCGGATGGCCGGATCGGCGGCGAGGGCCGAGAGCCCGGTCGGCTGGTTCAGCGCCTCGTGCAGGCCGGCCGCCGCCTCGCCGCTCGCATAATGGTTGATGCCGGCATTGAGGATGGCGCCGAGCACGGTGGCGCCGAGCGTATTGCCGAGGCTGCGGGAAAAGATGATCGAGGCCGTGGCGCTGCCGCGCATCGACCATTCGACGCTGTCCTGCACCAGCACGATGCTGGTGAGGCTGATGAGACCCATGCCGAAGCCCATGAAGAAGGAGCCGGCGCCGGCAACGATCGGCGAGCTTTCCTGTGTCAGGAACAACAGGAAACAGGCGCCGAAGGGAAACATCAGGCTGCCGACGCGCAAGGTACGCTGGATGCCGAAGGCCCTGTAGAAACGGCCGGAGAGCATCACCGCCAAGGGCCAGCCGACAACGAGCATGGTGAGCGTGAACCCCGCGACAAGAGGCGAGCGGCCAAGTACGCCCTGCACGTAGAGCGGCAGGATCGTCGAAAGCCCGATCAGCGCCATGCCGGCCAGCAGCGTCGCCGCATTGCTGGTCGCAATCAGCCTGCGGCTCCAGAGCGGGATCGAGATGATCGGCTCCGGCGCCCGCTTCTCCTGGGCGAGAAAGAGGATGCCCGCGATCACGAAGACGGCGAAAAGCGAAATCAGGATCCAGGCGCTGGCATCGGTTTCCGTCAGCATGACGAGAAGTGCGACGATCGAGATCGAAAACAGCACTGATCCGAGGTAATCGATCTTTGCCTGCTTGTGCGCCACGTCCTCCTTGAGGAAGACCATGAAGGCGATGATCGAGATGACGCCGATCGGCAGGTTGATCCAGAAGATCCAGGCCCAGGAGATGTTGTCGACGATGATGCCGCCGGCCAGCGGCCCGACGACAGCCGACGTCGCCCAGACGGTCGCCATGAAGCCCTGCACGCGGCCGCGCTCCTCGAGCTTGAAGAGATCGCCGATGATCGTCGTCGTCACCGGCTGGATGGCGCCGGCGCCCAGCCCCTGCAGCAGCCGGAACAGCACCAGCGACATCATCGACCAGGCAAGCCCGCAGAGCAAAGAGCCGACCAGGAAGATCAGGATGCCGCCGATCAGCACCGGCTTGCGCCCGAAAATGTCGGAAAGCTTGCCGTAGATAACAGTCGTCGTCGACTGCGCCAGCAGGAAGGCCGAAAACACCCAGCTATAATAGGAAAAGCCGCCGAGCTCCCCGACGATGCGCGGCATCGCGGTCGCTACGATCGTCGCCTCGATCGCCACCATGAAGGTCGCGAGCATGATGGTGGCGACGATAAGCACGCGGTTCGAGCGTTGCGCTGCATTCGACATGACGATCCTCTTCGGGTGCTCCGCAGATGCCGGAAATATCGGCAGGCTGGCGAGATGTGGGGCGATGCGCCGCTTGCGGAGTGATGCCGTCCTTTTACGACCTCAAGCCCGGCCGGTAAAGCAGGCCGCGACCGGTTTCTGACAGCACCGGTTGTTTTCGCGTGATGTCAGGGAAGCGGCGGCCGAAAGCAACGGCCCGGCGCCATTCCGCTCCGGGCCTCCGTTTTGTCAGAAGGGAAGGCGAACCGCCACCTCATCCTCATTGCGGGCATGCCTCGCCCCGCGAGCCGGTGTCCGCGCTGCCGCTGGTGCAACCCGGCGTCTGCTGCAGGTTGGGATTGACCCCGCCGGGATTGATCGTGCTGCGGCCGCTGTTGAGATTGACGCCGCCATTGCCAGTCGTGCTGCCGGTGGTGCCGGAATCGGTTCCGACAGACCCAGTCCCCACCGACCCGGTGCCCGTTGCACCGCCGCCGACAGAACCAGTGCCCGCCGACCCCGCGCCGGCCGAACCGGCGCCCGAACTCCCCGATCCGCCTATAATCGGTGCCACCGAAAGCCGCCCATTGGCATCCGCACCCCCGGCCGTCTGCGCCAGCGCCGGGCCGGCCAGACCGATCGAAAGCAGCGATATTGCGATGAACTTGCAGGGCATGATTTTCTCCATGCTTGTTGTCTCACGGGAGAAAACCAGCTTGGTGGGGGCATTGTTCCTGTCGTAGTTGCGGATTTCACGGTCGTTTGATTGGGACAGATAACGGCTTGGGCGACTACTGGACCTGTATCTCCGTGAGGGGCAGAGAAAGCGGCTGTCGAGGCTCGAAATTTTGTTTGAAGCCAAATCGGCCGCAGCGTCCGAATTGTTTGGATCGTGCCTGCTAAGCAGATCGGCGCTCGTCCTCGCGCGTATCTGAATCACCCACACGCGTCGCTGTCAGCTTGTATCCGAGAGCTGCAGCTACGCCGATGAGCGTCGAGAGTTTTGGGTCGCCTTTTTCACTGAGCGATTTGTACAGAGCCTCGCGAGTAACGCCGGCATCCCGGGCGACTTGTGACATGCCACGAGCTTTCGCAACAACGCCCAATGCGTGCGCGATATAACCTGCATCACCGCTTTCAAACGCGTCTTCAATGAGATGGGCCTGAGATTCTTCGGTGTCCAGAAACTCGGTTGCGTCAAAAGGGATGATTTCAAGCGCCATCTCATATCTCCTTGGACATTTCGATTGCTCGCTTGATGTCCCGCTCCTGGCTGCCCTTGTCGCCCCCGCACAGGAGAATAACGACAACGCTGCCCTGCATTGCAAAATACAAACGATACCCAGGACCGTAGTCGAGCCTCAATTCCCCGATGCCATCGAAGAATTTGTGGTCGCCCAAATTGCCAGCCTCCGCACGAACGATGCGCGTGACAATTCGGTCTCTTGCATTCCGATCCTTCAGCTTGCGCAGCCATTTCTGGAATTCGGCTGTCTGGAGAACCGTGTATTTCCGTGAACTATAATTAACACCCTCCCGCGAGTAGTCAACTTTTTGTTGACCGGAGTGCTGAGACGGCCCTCCTGTCATTCGTCATCCATCAAATGAAACTCCCGCGCCGCCTGAGGGCAGAGGAGCTTGAACTGCTCGATCAGCGGCGGCATGCCTGAGGCGCACGACACATCTGCGTCCTCTGGTAATGGGAAAGTGACACGCAGCGGTTCTCCACGAGGAGGAACGAAGGACAGGGTGCCTTCGATGCAATTGGCGGTGGAGCGATAGGTGTCTTTCCCATTCGCTTTTGTATACGTTGCCACGCACTGCTTTACAGTAAGTTTGCCGCCATGTGCTGTTGTCTCACCTCCTGGGTCTCGCTCGCAGTATTCCCGGAAATCGGCTTGAGTGACCTTTCCTTTCATAATTGCGGTGCTTGAATCGGTGCCGGTCCTGCTGACAAGCGTTCCGTTCCATCCAGCACATGAGGCGAGAGGGAAGTCTGCTGCCTGCGCAGCGGACAAGCTAAATGTGAAAAGCGCGATACTTAAAAGCGATGTCCTCATAGAACCTCCTAATCGCAAACCTGCTCTCGTTCGATCGATATCGGTCGCGCATATGTAGATGAAGGGCAGCCCAGCCGCTATGAGTGAAGAGGCTCTAATTACTGAAATTTTCGCTGCCGAGTGGCCAAAGGCAGCTAAAGGTAAACGAAGGATTTTAAAAGAGGCTTATAAAGAAATGGTGCCGCTTGCAGGACTCGAACCTGCGACCCCATCATTACGAATGATGTGCTCTACCACCTGAGCTAAAGCGGCATTTCACGGCCCAAGCATGCGGCCTGCGATTTGCATGGCGCTGATACAGCCATTGTTGGAAGATTTCAAGCACCCTGTCATGGCTTTGGCAAAAAAGAGGGGAGGGACCAAGAAGGCGCGCTCAGAGCGCCAGCCGGGTGCGCGCCGCCCTGTATTCGGCCTCCAACCGGTCGACGAGTTTTGCCACCGGCTCGACGGCCTTGACGGCGCTAATGCCCTGGCCGCTGCCCCATATGTCCTTCCAGGCCTTGGCGCCGCCGACAGCCTGCTCGAAATCCATCTTCGAGACATCGGCAAGCGGCAGGTTGTCGGGGTCCATGCCGGCGGCGAGGATCGAGGGCTTGAGATAGTTGCCGTGCACGCCGGTGAAATAGTTGGAATAGACGATATCGCTGGCGGCCCCTTCGACGATCGCCTGCTTGTAGGCGGCTGCGGCGCGGGCTTCCTCGGTGGCGATGAAGGGCGAGCCGATATAGGCCATGTCGGCGCCCATCGCTTCTGCGGCGAGAATAGCGCCGCCGGTGGCGATGGCGCCTGCCAGCAGCAGCGGCCCGTCGAACCATTCACGGATTTCCTGGACGAGCGCAAAGGGCGACAACGTCCCGGCATGGCCGCCGGCGCCGGCCGCCACCGCGATCAGCCCGTCCGCACCCTTGCGGATCGCCGAATGGGCGTGGCGGTTATTGATAATGTCGTGCAGCACGATGCCGCCATAGGAGTGCACGGCGGCGTTGACTTCGGGCACGGCGCCGAGCGAGGAGATGACGATCGGCACCTTGTATTTGACGCAGAGCGAGAGGTCGTGCTCCAGCCGCTTGTTCGACATGTGGACGATCTGGTTGACGGCAAAGGGGGCGGCCGGCCGCTCCGGATGGGCGGCGTCGTGGCGGGCGAGCTCCTCGGTAATCTCCGCCAGCCATTCGTCGAGCTGGCTTTCCGGCCGGACGTTCAGCGCCGGAAACGCTCCGACGATGCCGGCCTTGCATTGCGCCAGCGTCAGCGCTGGATGCGAAATGATGAACAGCGGCGAACCGATGACCGGCAGTCTCAATCTGTCCTTGAGGATCGGGGGCAGGGCCATGGTTCGTCGCTTCCATTGACGTTTACGAAAACGTCAATCTCATAACAGAGATGAAAAGGCGATAAAAGAGCGGCTGCCATGCCTTCGTCGATTTCAGCCCGAATATATACGTCCGAGAAAGCTAATAGAATAAGGCCCACAAGCGGTGAAACCTGCCGATATCCCCGCCGATCGATGGCGGCCGGGCCTGCAAGGCTTGCGGTTTGCCGCACTTGCCGTTACCGAATTTTGATGGAGAACGGCGGGGATTGCAGTCCGATGCCGAATTCAAGGTGAAGGACTGAATGTGAGCGGATTAGAAACGGCCATCAGAACGGCGCTCGAGAATTCCGATCGCGATAATCCAGAGGTTCGAGCGAGGATCTATCAGTCGGCCCGCCAGGCGCTGGAAGCCGGGCTGCGCAAGCAGGATATCACCGACACCGAGGTCGTCGCCCATCACCGCCACCGCCTGGAAAGCACCATCCACGCCATCGAAGGCGAGGAGCGCGACCGCCTTCATCCCCGCCAGAGACCGCCTGAAGTGCCCGTGCCGCCGGTCGTGGAAATGCCGGCGCCGCCGGTTCACCAGGCCGAAGCCGATGAGTTCGACGGCCCGATGGTGTCAGGCGAGACCCGCGCGCCTGAGGTTATGCACCGCGGCGACGAGTCCAGCCTCGACGACGTGCATGCCGGCAATACAGATCATCTGGCTGCCGCCCCCGTCGGCGAGGAGCGCCTTGCCCGTGGTCAGCGCGCCACCAATATGGATTTCCGCCCGGAGCGGGCGGCAGGCCGGCGCAAGCCACGCAAATTCTTTTCGAGGCTGCTCGTCTGGTGCGTCCTGCTGGCCTTCATCGGCATCGGCGCCTGGTGGGCGCATACGTCAGGCCTATTGATGACGGCGGCCGAGCGCGACACCAGCGTCGCCAATCCGCCGGCAAGCACGCAACCGGAGGATTTTACCGGCAATGACGACAGCGCCGGCAATGCCGCTTCTCACACCGATGAGCCGGTGACCATCGATCCGCAGAACAGTTTCTCGGCCGATTGGATCCCGCTGTTCAAGCCTGAGGACGCCGACAAGATCCAGAGCGGCCCGCGGGCGCGCACCGAAAAAATCGCCGAGAATGACGGTCCTGCCGTACGGCTGATTTCCGAAAGCGGTGCGGCCGATGGCAATGTCTCGATCAGCGTGCCGCCATCGGTGCTGCAGCAGCTGGCCGGAAAATCCTCGACGATCGCGCTGACGCTGCAGTCCACCACCGACGAGCCGACGCAGATCACCGTCGAATGCAATTTCCAGACGCTCGGCAATTGCGCCCGTCACCGCTTTACCGTCACCCGGGAAAAGTCGGATGCGCTGCTGCAGGTGAAGTTCGACCGCTCGCTGGCGCCGAATTCGCCGGGCACGCTGACGATCAACAGCGATCTCGACGGCAAGGCGCGCGGCATCAACCTCTTCGCCATACGCATCCTGCCGGGGCAGTAAGGCCGGTCCCGGCGGAGCCGGTGACGATTGCGGGCCAGCCTGTTCGGAAAGCCCTATTTCAGGAAGCCTAGCCCTGAGCCGATGATCTCCTCGTCGACCGTGCCGAGCGCCTTTTTGTCCTTGCCGTCATAATCCATCTTGTTCAGCATGTGGCGGATGAGTTCGAGGCGCGCCCGCCGCTTGTCATTGGCGCGGATCACCGTCCAGGGCGCGAAATCCGTATGGGTTTCCTTCAGCATCCGGTCGCGCTTTTCGCTGTAGTCGCCCCATTTGGTCAGCGCCGCGATATCCATCGACGACAGTTTCCAGACTTTCAGCGGATCGTGCCTACGGTCGTGGAAACGTTTGAGCTGCATCTCGCGGCCGATATCGAGATAGAATTTGAAGAAGAAGATGCCCTCATGGGCGATGATCTTTTCGAGCTGCGGCGTCTGCTTGAGGAAATCCTCATATTGCTGCGGCGTGCAGAAACCCATGACCGGCTCGACGCCGGCGCGGTTGTACCAGGAGCGATCGAACAGCACGAATTCGCCAGCGGTCGGAAACTGCGCCACATAACGCTGAAAATACCATTGCCCCTGTTCGCGCTCGGTCGGCTTTGTCAGCGCCACGACGCGCGCAAGGCGTGGGTTCATATGCGCCGAGGAGGCCGAGATCGCGCCGCCCTTGCCGGCCGCATCGCGGCCCTCGAACAGCGCCATCACCCGCTTGCCGGTCGCCTGCAGCCAGAACTGCACCTTGACTAGTTCGATCTGCAGCTTCTCCAGCTCCTCCAGATAGTCCTCTTCCTTGAGCTTCTTCTTGTAAGGGAAGTCGCCGGATTCCAGCGCGTGCTCGTCCACCCAGTTCGGCAGGGCGGGGTCGTCGACATCGAAGGTGCGTTTCTTTCCGCGGATCTCCAGCTCCACGGCCCTGTTTTCGATGTCCTCGTCCATATCAGCCTCCTCAGCCCGATCGCTTCTCGTCCTCCAAGCGAACATATTTACCGTTGAAAATCAAATCTCTCGCGGCCGGCCGGCCATTTTTCATGGGTTTCGGCTGCTGCCTTTCGCTTGGGACGCGGCAACCCGAAAACTTCTGTCATGAATTGCCGCTATCAGGCAGAGTTCAATATAACGAAAAACGAATCGACGCCGCGAGGGCACTTGCCAGACGAAACTCCATGGAGAAAAAGCCTGTTGGCGCGCATAAGGCGCGAACGGCCGGTGCTGCTTGCGGCGATCCTCAGCGCGCTCGCGGCGCTTGCCGCCGGCATGAACAAGTGGGTTGTGCTCGCCCTGCTGCTTGTGATGATCCTCACCGCGCTGTTCAATGAGGCGCCCGTCATCGAGGCAGAACCCGCCCTGCCGGTGGAAATCAAGCCGGAGGCGCCGCCAAGCCGCCTGCCGGAAGTTTCCGCCACACTTTCGGGCCTCGATATCCCCGTCATGCTGCTGTCGGAAGACGCCTCGGTGCTCTTCCAGAACCGCGCTGCCGAAAAGGCCTTCGGCGAGGTGGCGCTCGGCGCCCATATATCGGCCCGTATGCGTTCGCCCGGCGTGCTCGACATGGTGCGCGAAACCATCGCCACCAACGCGCCGAACCAGATCGAGCATTCCGAGCGGCTGCCCTCCGAGCGCGTTTATATCGTGCGCAGCGCCCCCATTGAATTCGCCGCTGAGGACGGTCCACGTGAGCGCTATTTCATCCTCTCCTTCCGCGATATATCGGAGGTCCGCCGCATCGACCGCATGCGCTCGGATTTCGTCGCCAATGCCAGCCATGAGCTGCGCACGCCGCTTGCCTCGCTGCGCGGCTTCATCGAGACCATCCAGGGGCCGGCGAAGAACGATCTGAAGGCGCAGACGCGTTTCCTCAATATCATGCTCGATCAGGCGACGCGCATGAGCAGGCTGGTCGACGACCTGCTGTCGCTCTCCCGTCTGGAGCTGAAATCGCACATCGCGCCTGATGAGAAGATCGATCTGGTGCCGCTGCTCGGCCATGTCCGGGATTCACTGGTGCCGCTGGCAAAGGATGTCGGCGTCGACATCAACCTGCATTTGCCGGAAGGCAAGGTCGAGGTGCTGGGCGACCGCGACGAACTTGTCCAGGTCTTCGAGAACCTGATGGAAAATGCCTGTAAATACGGCCAGGAGGGCGAGATCGTCGATGTCTGGCTGAAGAACGGCACCGGCCAGCCGGTCGAGGTCAGCATCGTCGACAAGGGGCCGGGCATTCCGGCCGAGCATGTACCGCGCCTGACCGAACGCTTCTACCGAGTCAGCATCGAGGACAGCCGCTCGAAAAAGGGCACCGGCCTCGGCCTTGCCATCGTCAAGCACATCCTCACCCGCCACCGCGCGCGGCTGATCGTCAAGTCGGAAGTCGGCAAGGGCACTGATTTTACCGTCCGTTTCTGACGTATGTGTCGCGTGAGGAACGGAGAGGCTGCCGCAAATCTCTTCTCCCCTCGGGGAGAAGGTGCCGGCAGGCGGATGAGGGGGCCGCACGGCAAAACCTCACGTAAAACCTATTCCGCGATGCCTGCGCAAGGGCCTTGACGATGGTCGAGACGACGCCTGCACCGTTGCCCGGGTCATAGGAAAGACCGGCTTCGCTGGCCCCCTCATCCGCCCTACGGGCACCTTCTCCCCGAGGGGAGAAGAGGGAGTCGAGACGCTGCGGCATGTCCCTTAGCCCCGCGAGCGGGCAGAAGGTGGCGGCCGCAAGCGGGAAGTGACCGCAACCGCTCGCCTATCTGCAGCCATTTTTACAACGCGAGGTGGATTGACCGGCAAACATTGCCGGCCGCCCGGCACGATCGTTTGGCCTATTTAAAATAAATCATTATAAATCAATAACGTAACCTGTCACAAATGTTTCACGGCTTTGACATAAAAGGACGGTGCTTACAGCGCTAAGAGAGTCTCGCCGATGAAAAAAGGCAATGCGAGGGCCTCTCTAAGGCCGCACTCACACAAGCCCAAATGCCGGGAGATTTACATGAACACCTTTAAGCTCACCGTTGCCGCGCTCGCCGCAACTGCTGCTTTCGCTGGCGCTGCCGTCGCCCGCGACCAGATTCAGGTTGCTGGTTCGTCCACCGTCCTGCCTTACGCAAAGATCGTTGCCGAGTCCTTCGGCGAAACCTTCACCAACTTCAAGACGCCGGTCGTTGAATCCGGCGGCACGGGCGCTGGTCTGAAGGAATTCTGCAAGGGCGTTGGCGAAGACACCATCGACATTGCCAACGCTTCGCGTCCGATCAACAAGAACGAAGCCGAAGCCTGCAAGGCTGCCGGCGTAACCGACATCCAGGAAGTCAAGATCGGCTACGACGGCATCGTCTTCGCAACCGACGCTTCCAACCCTGACGTCGCCTACGTTCCTGCCGACATCTACAAGGCCCTCGCAGCCCAGGTCGTCGTCGACGGCAAGCTCGTCGCCAACCCTTACAAGAAGTGGTCGGAAGTCAACCCGAAGCTTCCGGCTGTTGATATCGCTGCCTACATCCCGGGCGAAAAGCACGGCACCCGCGAAGTTTTCGAACAGAACGTTCTCGCCGCCGGCTGCAAGGCTTCGGGCGCAACTGACGTCATCGCCAAGGAAATCGCCGACAAGGCTGCCCAGGGCAAGGCCTGCGTCGCAGTCCGCAAGGACGGCGTTGCCGTTGACATCGACGGCGACTATCCGGAAACCCTCGCACGCATCGCCGCCAATAAGACCGGCGTCGGCGTATTCGGCCTTTCCTTCTATGAAAACAATGCCGACAAGCTCAAAGTTGCGAGCATGAGCGGTATCGTTCCGTCCACCGAAACGATCGCCAACGGCACCTACCCGGTTTCCCGCCCGCTGTTCTTCTACGTCAAGAAGGCACATCTCGGCGCTGTTCCGGGCCTGAAGGAATACGTCAACTTCTTCGTATCCGACCAGATGATCGGCCCTGACAGCCCGCTCGTCGAATACGGCCTCGTTGCCGCTCCGGACGCAGAGCGCGACGCAATCCGCAAGGACGTCGAAGCAGGCAAGTCCATGTAATCATTTTGCCGGCGCGGTCCTTCTTGGCCCGCGCCGGCGTTGCTTATGTCCCTGCGCGCCAGCGGTTCTGGAGCTGCAGGGTTGGAATTCCTTCTCCATGATTGGAAGCTGAAGGCAGGCTGATGAAGCTGCCGGGCTTTTTGGGGGCTATGGGCCTGGGGACGTAACGAATGAGCACATCCATCATACTTTTGTGCCTTGTGGTGATCGGTGCCGCCGCCTATCTGGTCGCGCGCAGTCGTGCCACGGCGCTTGCCGGAGGCCGATCCTCCGCATTGCATTCACGGCCGGTCTATTACGGCGCCTATGCGGCGATCTGGGCAGTTCTTCCCGCCCTGCTCGTCCTCTGCCTCTGGCTCTCCATCAGCCCCGGCATCATCCAGTCCTCGGTTCGCGGTGCTTTCCCCGACGACATCAAAGCGCAAGCCGCAGTCGAGCAGGATCTCGGCTATTCGACGGTGGCGACGGTTGCCCGCGGCATGACGATGCTGACCTCGGATGAAACTGCCGCGGTCGCCAACGATCCGGCTGCCCTGCAGGCCAAGCTCCTCGAAAAGGGCGTGCCGCTTGCCAGCCAGCCGCTGCCTTACATGCTCGACGCCGCCAAAAAGCTCAACGCGATGAGCATGACGAGCCGCATCGCCATGACGGCGATCGTCTTCGCTCTCGCCGTTGCCGGCGCCTTCTATGCGCTGCGTTCCATCGCTCCGCGCTTCCGCGCCCGCAACCGGGTCGAGCGCGTCATGCTCTGGGGCCTGCTGCTTGCCTCCTCGATCGCCATCCTGACGACGATCGGCATCGTCTTCTCCATGCTGTCGGAAGCCGCCCGCTTCTTTGCGGCCGTTCCCGCCATGGACTTCTTCTTCGGCACCGTCTGGGATCCACGCTTTGCCGGCGCCGGCAGCTCGTCCTTCGGCCAGTTCGGCTTGATCCCGCTGCTGCTCGGCACGATCTATATCGGTCTGGTCGCCATGCTGGTCGCCGTGCCGGTCGGCCTCTTTGCCGCCATCTACATGGCCGAATACGCCTCGCCGAAGCTGCGCGGCGTCGCCAAACCGCTCCTCGAAGTGCTCGCCGGCATTCCGACGATCGTCTACGGCTTCTTCGCGCTCGTCACCGTCGGCCCGTTCCTGCGCGATTTCTCTGCCCAGATCAGCGGCCTTCTGTCCGGCAACTACAGCAACTTCATCCAGGCGCAGAGCGTTCTGACGGCCGGCATCGTCATGGGCATCATGCTGATCCCTTACGTCTCCTCGCTGTCGGACGACATCATCACCGCCGTGCCGCGGACCTTGCGTGACGGTTCGCTCGGTCTTGGTGCCACACGCTCCGAAACCATCAAGAAAGTGGTTTTGCCGGCCGCTCTTCCCGGCATTGTCGGCGCCTTGCTGATGACCGCCTCGCGCGCCATCGGCGAAACCATGATCGTCGTGCTGGCCGCCGGTGTCGCCGCCCGCATCCAGATCAACCCCTTCGAGCCGATGACGACGGTGACCGTCAAGATCGTCAACCAGCTGACCGGCGACCTTGAGTTCACCTCGCCGCAGACGCTGGTTGCCTTCGCCCTTGGCATCACCCTGTTCTGCATCACGCTTTGCCTCAATATCTATGCGCTCTACATCGTGCGCAAATACCGGGAGCAGTACGAATGACGGATATTGTTTCTCCCACATCAGGCGTCACCGTTTCCAAGGCGCCGGTGCGCCGCGATATCGGCATCAAGCGCCGCTATGCCGCCGAGCGCCGGTTCCAGGCCTATGGCATCGCCGCCATCACCTTCGGTCTCGTCTTCCTGTTCATCCTGCTGTGGACGGTGATCGGCAAGGGCTATACCGCCTTCCAGCAGACGGCGATCACCCTGCCGATCGAATTCTCCGAGAAGACGATCGACCCGAACAACAAGCGTGCGACCGACCCTTCGGTGTTGATCGCCGCCAATTATCCGGTTCTCCTGCGCGACGCGATCGTCAAGCAGCTGAACGTCAATGCCGCGAGCCGTCCCGATGTGCGCGATGCATCCGCCATGCTCTCCAAGGGTGCGCCGGTCCAGCTGCGCGACATGGTCGTCGCCGATCCGTCCATCATCGGCAAGACGGTCAATGTCACGGTGCTTGCCGACGCCAATGTCGACAGCGCCAACAAGGGCCAGATCGATCTGTCGGTCGATGAGAAGAACCGCAAGGTCAACGACAAGCAGGTCGGCTGGATGAACGAGTTGAAGGCGAGCGGCGCTCTCCACAAGCAGTTCAATACCGGCCTCTTCGTCAACGGCAATTCCAGCCGTCCGGAGGCCGCGGGCCTGGGCGTCGCCCTGATCGGCTCGCTCTACCTGATGCTGATCGTCCTCGTGCTTGCTCTGCCGATCGGCGTCGCCGCCTCGATCTATCTCGAGGAGTTCGCACCGAAGAACAAGCTGACGGACCTGATCGAGGTCAACATCAACAACCTCGCTGCGGTCCCCTCGATCGTCTACGGTCTGCTCGGTCTTTCCGTCTTCATCAACTTCATCGGCCTGCCGCGCTCGGCCTCGCTGGTCGGCGGCCTGGTGCTGACGCTGATGACCCTGCCGACGATCATCATCGCGACGCGCGCCGCCCTTCGCGCCGTGCCGCCGTCGATCCGCGCCGCGGCCCTCGGCCTCGGCGCTTCGAAGATGCAGATGGTGTTCCACCATGTTCTGCCGCTCGCCATGCCCGGCATCCTCACCGGCACGATCATCGGCCTGGCGCATGCGCTCGGCGAAACCGCGCCGCTGCTTCTGATCGGCATGGTCGCCTTCGTCGCCAACGCGCCGACGACACCGCTCGATCCCTCGACGGCTCTGCCCGTACAGGTCTATATGTGGGCCAACGAGGCCGAACGTGCCTTCGTTGAGCGTACTTCGGGTGCCATCATCGTCCTGCTCCTGTTCCTGATCGTCATGAACATGGGCGCCATCCTCTTGCGTCGTCGCTTCGAGCGCCGCTGGTAAACGGAGTTACAAGATCATGAACATGTTGACGGAAGCTGCAGTTGAAAAGGCGCTGGATCACAAGATGAGCAACGTCCCGTATAAGATGATCGGAAAGGATGTCTCGGTTTACTACGGCGAAAAGCGCGCGCTATTCGATGTGAACCTGAACATCCGCGAAAACACCGTAACCGCCCTGATCGGCCCGTCCGGCTGCGGCAAGTCGACCTTCCTGCGTAGCCTCAACCGCATGAACGACACGATCGACGGCTGCCGCGTCACCGGCAAGATCACGCTGGATACCGACGATATCTATGATCCCGATATCGACGTCGTCGAACTTCGTGCCCGCGTCGGCATGGTCTTCCAGAAGCCGAACCCGTTCCCGAAGACGATCTATGAAAACGTCTCCTATGGCCCGCGCATCCATGGCCTTGCCAAGTCGAAGGCCGATCTCGACCAGATCGTCGAGACCAGCCTGCAGCGCGCCGGTCTCTGGAACGAGGTCAAGGACCGCGTGCACGAATCCGGCACCGGCCTGTCGGGCGGTCAGCAGCAGCGCCTCTGCATTGCCCGTGCCGTCGCCGTCAGCCCGGAAGTCATCCTGATGGACGAGCCCTGCTCGGCGCTCGACCCGATCGCCACCGCCAAGGTCGAGGAGCTGATCCACGAGCTGCGCGAGAACTACACGATCGTCATCGTCACCCATTCCATGCAGCAGGCCGCGCGTGTTTCGCAGCGCACCGCCATGTTCCACCTCGGCAATCTCGTCGAGGAGAACGACACCGACAAGATGTTCACCAATCCCGACGATCCGCGCACCCAGGACTATATCATGGGTCGCTTCGGCTGATTTTGGCGTCACCAAGCCTTTCCGTTATTCGAGGATAAAGCCCCATGGCATCGACACATATTTATTCTGCCTATGATGATGATCTGAAGTTCCTGTCCAGGCGGATTTCCGAAATGGGCGGCCTGGCCGAGCAGATGGTCGCCGAAGCCGTACGGGCGCTCGTCAACGGCGATACCGCGCTGGCGCAGAAGGTCATCTCCGACGATGTGATCCTCGATCACGCCGAACGCGAAATCGGCGACAAGGCGATCGTCACCATCGC
Organism: Rhizobium sp. WSM409; assembly: GCF_057653825.1. Lineage (NCBI taxonomy): Bacteria > Pseudomonadati > Pseudomonadota > Alphaproteobacteria > Hyphomicrobiales > Rhizobiaceae > Rhizobium > Rhizobium sp. WSM409. The sequence continues at coordinate 185,285 of NZ_CM172794.1, forward strand.
CCGCCGCCAGCCGATGGCCGCGGACCTGCGCGAAATCATGGGTTCGATCCGCATCGCCGCCGATCTCGAACGCGTCGGCGACCTCGGCAAGAACACTGCCAAGCGCGTCATCGCCGTCCAAAGCACCGGCGTTCCCCGCAAGCTCGCCCGCGGCCTCGAGCATCTGTCCGAGCTGGCGCTCGTCCAGCTCAAGGAAGTGCTCGACGTCTACACCAATCGTTCCGCCGACAAGGCGAATGCGATCCGCGAACGCGACAACGAGATCGACGCGATGTACACCTCGCTGTTCCGCGAGCTCCTGACCTACATGATGGAAGATCCGCGCAACATCACCAGCTGCACGCATCTTCTCTTCTGCGCCAAGAACATCGAGCGCATCGGCGACCACGCCACCAACATCGCCGAGACGATCTATTACATGACGACAGGCGCGCAGCCGGAAGGCGATCGGCCGAAGGACGACAGCGCCAACACCGTCGGCGCGGTCACCGAATAACTGCCCACACCCCGCCGCTTGCGTGCGCGCCCGTCCGGGCGCGCAAAGAGGTCGCAGCCAATTTTTAAATTTGCGCAGGATGCATTGCTTAAATCACCCTGGTTTAAGGATCATGCGCGAGGAGACCGACACGCATGATCCCGAGAGTTGCAGTTGTTGAAGACGAGGAAGCCCTCAGCGTGCTTCTTCGCTACAATCTCGAAGCGGAAGGCTTCGAGGTCGATACCATCCTTCGTGGCGACGAAGCCGAAATGCGGCTTCAGGAGCGCACGCCCGATCTTCTCATCCTTGATTGGATGCTGCCCGGCGTCTCCGGCATCGAGCTCTGCCGGCGCCTGCGCATGCGGCCGGAGACCGAGCGTCTGCCGATCATCATGCTGACGGCGCGCGGCGAAGAGAGCGAGCGTGTCCGCGGATTGTCGACGGGCGCCGACGATTATGTCGTCAAGCCCTTTTCGACCCCCGAACTCGTTGCCCGCGTCAAGGCGATGCTGCGTCGCGCCCGTCCCGAGGTGCTGTCGACGGTGCTGAAATGCGGTGACATCGAGCTCGACCGTGAGACCCATCGCGTCCATCGCAAGACCCGCGAAGTCCGCCTCGGCCCCACCGAATTCCGCCTGCTGGAATTCCTGATGTCGTCGCCGGGCCGGGTCTTCTCCCGCTCACAGCTGTTGGATGGTGTCTGGGGCCACGATATCTATGTCGACGAGCGCACCGTCGACGTCCATGTCGGCCGCCTGCGCAAGGCGCTGAATTTCTCCAACATGCAGGACGTCATCCGCACCGTCCGCGGCGCCGGTTATTCGATGGAAGCCTGAGGGCTTTCATCTGAGCCTGCTGAGCCCTGGCAAAACCCGCGACGTCATCCTCGGCCTTGTGCCGAGGATCTGCGCACGCCAAATGAAGTATTTGAAAATAAAGTTTTTTCCCTCAAGTAGTTGAGGTGATCAGATGCTCGGCACAAGGCCGAGCATGACGGAGGGAAACCTGAGCTTCCATCCGCGCATAAAAAAACGGGCCACTCGGCCCGTTTTCTGCATTCTAACGATGGTCAGCCCGTTCAGCTGGCCCGCGCCGCTGCCCGGCGGCGTTCATTCACCGGCTGGTAGGCAAGCTTCTGGTGATAACCGCAATAGGGCGAATTGTCGGGGGACTCGCAGCCGCAGAAATGGAAGTCATCCTTCAGCGGATCGCCGACCGGCCACTTGCAGGTGCGTTCGGTCAGTTCCGTCAGGCCGAGGCGGCGGGAAATCGGCACCACCACATTGCCTCTCGGCACGTATTCCATTTCCTCGATCGTTTCGATCTCGATCTCTTCCTTCAGCATCGTCGCGCCCTGCTGGCGGGTGACGGTGCGGGTGGTGATGCGAGAGGCGAAGTTCGGCGCGCGCGGCGCCGATGTATTGCGCTTCGGCGTTCGCGCCGCGGTGTTGGTGCCGCCGGCCTTGGCACGGCCGGGAAGGCACAGCCGGTGCACTTTACCGATGACCGCGTTTCGGCTGACACCGCCAAGTTGTGCCGCGATCTGGCTCGCGCTCAGTCCTTCGGCCCAAAGCTTCTTGAGTTTCTCGACCCGCTCGTCTGTCCAGTTCATGCCCTGTCTCCACCTTTTGCGTTGGTGATGGCAGAATCCCTCACCGTTGTCCCGGGAGCTCCGAAACAAGAAACGCTTGATCAATTTTGGTGACTAGTTCCGCCGCATGCAGTCTAGTAATTGATCTTTAACCTAGTGTGAGCCTGACTCCGTGACAAGAGTCGCATGAATCCGGATGAATCGAATTCGTAGTTTTCCCCAACTTGCTGTCCCTGCGTGGCATTTCTGCAATAATGCCTGTTGAAGACTGAAAATGCCGCTGTACACCTGTGCTGCATACGCTAAGGGCGCCGTTTTGTTGACATTGCAGCGCGAAAAGGAAATAGTGCCACTCGCCGCCGCAAGGCGGCATTTTTGATTTTTCGGGCCTGGTTTCCTTAGCCGGAGTCATTGCCCGGCAACTTTGATGGAGATCGCGCCATGGCTGAAGCCGCGCCGCTTTATGACACCTATTCTCGTGCCCCGCTGCGGTTCGAGCGAGGCGAGGGCGTATGGCTGATCACCGAAACTGGCGAGCGATATCTCGATTTCGGCGCCGGCGTCGCCGTCACCTCCGTCGGCCACAGCAATCCGCATGTGGTCGGCGCACTGAAGGAGCAGGCAGACAAGGTCTGGCACCTGTCGAACATCTATGAGATCCCCGGCCAGGAGCGTCTGGCAAAACGGCTGACGGACGCTACCTTCGCCGACAAGGTGTTCTTCACCAATTCGGGCGCCGAGGCGCTCGAATGCGCGATCAAGACGGCGCGCCGCTACCAGTTTTCCAAGGGCCATCCCGAGCGCTTCCATATCATCACCTTCGAAGGCGCCTTCCACGGACGGACGCTGGCGACGATCGCCGCCGGTGGCCAGGAAAAATATCTCGAAGGTTTCGGCCCCAAGGCGCCGGGTTTCGATCAGGTGGCTTTCGGCGACATCGAAGCGGTCCGCGCCGCGATCACCGATGCCACGGCTGGCATCCTCATCGAGCCGGTGCAGGGCGAGGGCGGCGTCCGTCCTGCCACGCCTGAGTTCATGAAGGCGCTTCGCCAGCTCTGCGACGAGAACGGCCTGCTGTTGATCCTCGACGAAGTCCAGACCGGCGTCGGCCGCACCGGCAAGCTCTTCGCCCATGAATGGTCGGGCGTCACCCCCGACATCATGGCTGTCGCCAAGGGCATCGGCGGCGGTTTCCCGCTCGGCGCCTGCCTTGCCACATCAGAGGCCGCCTCCGGCATGAAGGCCGGTACGCATGGCTCGACCTATGGCGGCAATCCGCTTGCCATGGCCGTCGGCAGCGCCGTGCTCGACATCATCCTTGCCGATGGCTTCCTCCAGCAGGTGCGCGACGTAGCACTTGTCTTCCGCCAGGGCCTCGCCTCGCTGAAGGATCGTTATCCCGATGTGATCGAGGACGTGCGCGGCGAAGGGCTTTTGCTCGGCATCAAGGCTGCCGTTCCCTCAGCCGAACTGCTGCAGGCGATCCGCGCCGCCCATCTGCTCGGCGTGCCTGCCGGCGACAATGTCATCCGCCTTCTTCCGCCGCTCGTGGTCACCGCCGAGGAAGCCCGCGAGGGCCTTTCCCGCGTCGAGCGCGCCGCCGAGAGCATTCGCGCCTCCAAGGTCAAGAAGACGGCTTGAAGAAATTGCCGCCTTCGGGCGCAGCACAGGTAAGAAGACGATATGAGCCCTAAACACTTCCTCGATCTTTCGGCGGTCACATCAGCCGATCTCAGAACGATCATGAACGATGCGCTCGCCCGCAAGCAGGCCTTCAAGGCGGGCCAGGGCGACAAGCCGCTCGCCGGCAAGATGCTGGCGATGATCTTCGAGAAGCCGTCGACGCGCACCCGCGTCTCCTTCGACGTCGGCATGCGCCAGCTCGGCGGCGAAACGCTGTTCCTGTCCGGCACCGAGATGCAGCTCGGCCGCGCCGAGACGATCGGCGACACCGCCAAGGTGCTGTCGCGTTATGTCGATGCGATCATGATCCGCACCACCGAGCATTCGCGGCTGGTCGAGCTGGCCCAGCATGCGACCGTGCCTGTCATCAATGCGCTGACGGATGACACCCATCCCTGCCAGATTATGGCCGATATCATGACCTTCGAAGAGCACCGCGGCCCGATCAAGGGCAAGACCATCGCCTGGACCGGCGACGGCAACAATGTGCTGCATTCGCTGGTCGAGGGTGCCGCCCGCTTCGGCTACCGCATGAACATGGCCGTGCCCCTTGGCTCGGAGCCCAAGGATCACTATCTGAACTGGGCCCGCAATGAGGGCGCCGAAATCATGCTTTGCCATGATGCCGACCGTGCGGTCGCCGGCGTCGATTGCGTGGTGACCGATACCTGGGTCTCCATGAATCAGGAACATCGGGCCCGGGGTCACAATGTCTTCCAGCCTTATCAGGTCAACGCGGCCTTGATGGCGAAAGCCGGCAATGATGCATTGTTCATGCATTGCCTGCCCGCTCATCGCGGTGAGGAAGTGACGGACGAAGTGATCGACGGTCCGCAATCCGTGGTCTTCGATGAGGCGGAAAACCGTCTTCATGCGCAGAAGTCGATTCTTGCTTGGTGCCTGGGCGCGATCTGAACCATAATCGGACGTCGCGAGAGACAGACTCGCGACCGCGTGAGCGAAGGGCACGCTGGCCCATCGCTCTGAAACTAGGAGTTAAAAGCCATGGCAGAAGCTGCAGCCGCCCTCGGCCAGTTTGATTTCGCCGGCGATGACCATGTCGTCCCCTTCCAGGTGGAAGGGCTGGATGTGCGCGGCCGCGCCGTCCAGCTCGGCCCGATGCTCGACGCCATCCTCGAGCGTCATCATTATCCCGCACCCGTTGCCCGGCTGCTTGCCGAAGTCGTCGTGCTGACGGTGCTGCTCGGCACCTCGCTGAAGTTCGACGGCAAGTTCACGGTGCAGACCAAGGGCGACGGCCCGGTCGATCTTCTCGTCGCCGATTTCTCGACGCCGGAAAATGTCCGCGCCTACGCCCGTTTCGATCAGGCGCTGCTCAACAAGGCGATCGAGTCAGGTGAAACCGAGCCGGAGCAACTGCTCGGCAAGGGCGTGCTCGCCTTCACCATTGACCAGGGCAAGTTCAGCCAGCCCTACCAGGGCATCGTTCCGCTCGACGGCACCACGCTGGAAGATATTGCCGGCGTCTATTTCCGCCAGTCGGAGCAGATCCCGACGCGCGTCCGTCTTGCCGCGGCCGAACTCTTCGACCGTGACGATGCGGGCAAGCCGCGCCATCGCTGGCGGGCAGGCGGCCTCGTCGCCCAGTTCCTTCCGGAAGCGCCGGAGCGCATGCGCCAGCCGGATCTCCACGGCGGCGACGGCGACACCGGCAGCCGCCCGCACGGCGAGGACGATGCCTGGCTCGAAGCGCGTTCGCTGGTCGAGACCATCGACGCCGATGAACTCACCGATCCGCTGGTCGGAACCGAGCGGCTGCTGTTCCGCCTGTTCCACGAGCGCGGCGTGCGCGTCTACGAACCGCGCGCGGTTTTCGACCGCTGCAGCTGCTCGCGCGACAAGATCAAGGGCGTGCTGAAGGGCTTTTCGGCCGAGGAGATCGAGGCCAGCCAGGAAGATGGCGAAATCGCCGTGACCTGCGAATTCTGCTCGACCACCTACCGCTTCGAGCCGGCCGAACTTCAGCCGGCGGAATAGGCGCGGTTAAGGACACGCACAGCGAACAATAAAAGATTAGCGATGATGCAGCACGGTGACTCGACTTCGCGTAGTCACTGTGCACCTATTCTGTTTCATTGGTTCTGGCCTAAGAAAGCGGATGGGGCGTTGATGAGACTTTTGTTTTTTGTACTCGCGCTCATAGCTGCGATGCCACCAGTGAGCTTGGCTGATGACCAGACAGTCCCATGGAAAGAGGTCGGGGGCTGGAGCGTGGCTGTCGACCCGACTTTAGACAATGGCTGTTTTGTTCTGACTTCCTTTGATGACGACACCATTTTTCGTCTTGGCTTCAATTTCCGCAAAAAGGACAACCCTCTTTACATTCTGCTCGGAAACCCAAACTGGAAATCCTTGGAGAAAGGTAAGCATTATCCCATCGAACTCTCGTTCGACCAGTCTAAACGGACGGCTGATGGGAGAGGTCTGGATCTCGATGGCCTCAAATCATTATGGATTGATTTCGAGGATCCCGACTTGATTGAGGAGTTCGCTGGTAAACTGAGTTTCCGCGCCAGCTTTGGAGGAAAGCAGATTGTGGCTCTCGGTTTGAAAGATTCCGCCAGTGCAGCGGATGAGTTGCTCGCCTGCCAAAAGGCGGTAAACGATGCGGTCGCAAAACATCCGGCGCCGCCACAATCAAAAGATCCGTTCGAAGCAAAGCCAGGCACCCAGGCCTCGGATCCTTTTGACCTTTAGTAGATTGATGACTGGGCAAGCCCGAGGATCTACGACCGAGGGTACGGCGTCCATGCTGGTACTGACTGGAAGGCTGTAGCCGGCCGGATCCACGCGCCGTGCTTGCACCGACGAAACGACCGCGAACCTACGCTCTCAATTAAGCACGCGCAGCAGCCCAGGTGAATCCAGCGAGAAGGCGGGGATGTCGACATCGAACATCTCGCCGTCGTCCGTTTCCATCTGGTAATGGCCGAACATCAGCCCTGAGGGCGTGTCGAGCGGACAGCCGGAGGAATATTCGTAGGTGTCGCCGGGGCTGAGCCGCGGCTGCTCGCCGACGACGCCGGGACCGGTCACCTCGTCCACCTGGCCGTTCTGGTCGGTGATGTTCCAGTAACGATTGACCAGTCGAACGGCTATGCCGGAATTGTTGCTGATGACAATCCGGTAACCCCAGACATAGCGGTCGTCGTCCGGATCGGATTGCTCCTCCAGATAGAACGGCTCGACGACAACTTCGATCTCTCTTGTGAGGGCGCGATACATGCCTTGCACCTTAGTCAAGATATCTTACCCGTATCTTATAAGAGGCCCTGTCCGTCAAGAAACGGAACAATTATCATCGCTGAAATGGCTGTGATCCGAAGGGTTTTCGATCGTTAAGCCTAATTGTCAGTGTTAATTCAGTTTCGGAACGCCGCGGCGGGCAAACTTGTTCCCCCCCCCCCCTCGGTCTCACCCAGTGAGGTCCGGCACGGCCGAACCCCAAGCATGTCGCGCAAAAGTGTGCAGCGGTTTTGCGATAACGACATGCGTAAAAACAAAAACTAAAGCGCGAGGAGCGAATCTGAAAGATCGCGACGCGCTTTAGTGAGATCCGGCCGAACCCGGGTGGGGTCCGGCCGCTCTGGCTGTCGATCAGGCCAAGACCTTGTCAAGCGCCTTGGCGAAATCTTCGATCAGGTCGTCGGTATCCTCGATGCCGGCCGAAAGGCGGACCGTGCCCGGGGAAATGCCGAGTTCGGCGCGCGCCTCATCCGTCAGGTTCTTGTGCGTCGTCGTCGCCGGATGGGTGATCAGGCTCTTGCTGTCGCCGAGATTGTTGGAGATCTTGACGATATCGAGCGCGTTCTGCAGCGCAAAGGCCGCATCCTTGCCGCCCTTCAGCTCGAAGGCGACCAGCGTCGAGCCGCCGGTCATCTGCTTGGCGATGATATCGGCCTGCGGATGGTCCTTGCGGCCGGGATAGATCACCTTGGCGACCTTGCCCTGCTCGGCCAGGAAATCGGCGATCTTTGCCGCATTCTCGGTCTGCTGGCGCACGCGCAGCGGCAGCGTCTCGATGCCTTTCAACAGTGTCCAGGCATTGAACGGCGACATGGCCGGCCCAGTATGGCGGAAGTAGTCGTGCAGGTTCTCGTCGATCCATTCCTTGTCGGAAAGAACGACACCGCCGAGGCAGCGGCCCTGGCCGTCAATATGCTTGGTGGCGGAATAAACGACGATATGGGCGCCGAGCTCCAGGGGCTTCTGGAAAAGTGGCGTGGCAAAGACATTGTCGACGACGACCTTGGCGCCGACCTGGTTGGCGAGCTTGGCGACGCCAGCGATATCGATCACTTCGAGCGTCGGGTTGGTCGGGCTTTCCAGGAAGAACACCTTGGTCTTCGGCGTGATCGCCTTTTCCCAGTTCGCCAGATCCCGGCCGTCGATCAGCGTGCAGTCGATGCCGTATTTCGGCGCCAGCGTCTCGACGACCCAGCGGCAGGAACCGAACAGGGCGCGCGCGGCGACGATATGATCGCCTGATTTCAGCTGGCAGAGGATCGCCGCGGTGACGGCGGCCATGCCGGAAGCGGTGGCGCGGGCGTCTTCGGCGCCTTCGAGCATGCACATGCGCTTTTCGAACATGTCGTTGGTGGGGCTGCCGTAGCGGGCGTAGATGAAGCCCTCCGTCTCGCCCTTGAAGCGGGCTTCGGCCGCCTCGGACGTTTCGTAGACGAAGCCTTGGGTGAGATAGATTGCCTCGGACGTCTCGCCATATTGCGAACGCAGCGTGCCACCGTGGACGAGTTGGGTTGCCGGGCGCCAGGTCTTGCTCATGCCATCACCTTCACATAACAAAAAAACCGGTCGCAAAAGCAGACCGGTTTCAACCCGGTCTTTTTAGCCACTTGTTTAACGTGGCTGCAAGCCGACCGGCCAAATCACCACGGGATAATTCTGCAATACTGCTGTTAGCTGCTTGCGTCAATTCCCCGAGTTTGGTTTTGTCGGCGGCAAATGATGGATGAGGCATGATGGCTCGCGAAACGGGAATTCTGGCGGATCGCGCGATCTCCGCGCTGTTCGAAACGGGGCGTCTGATCTCCGAGCGGGAGCTGGACCGCGACCAGATCCAGCCGGCAAGCCTCGACCTGCGCTTGGGCGGCAAGGCTTTTCGGGTGCGTGCCAGCTTCATGCCAGGCCCCTCGCATCTGGTGTCCGACAAGCTTGACCGGCTGAGCCTGCACGTGATCGACCTCTCCGAAGGCGCGGTGCTCGAAACGGGCTGCGTCTATATCGTGCCGCTGATGGAGAGCCTGGCGCTGCCGGCCGAGATGTCGGCCTCGGCCAATCCGAAGAGCTCGACCGGGCGCCTCGATATCTTCACCCGCGTCATTACCGACTACGCCCAGGAATTCGACAAGATCCCATCAGGCTATTCCGGCCCGCTCTATCTCGAAATCAGCCCGCGCACCTTCCCGATCGTTGTGCGCCGCGGCTCGCGGCTGTCGCAGATCCGGTTCCGCGTCGGCCAGGCGCTGCTCGGCGAGCCGGAACTGTTGAAGCTGCATGAGAGCGAGACGCTGGTCGCCAGCAAGCTGCCGAACGTTTCCGGCGGCGGCATCGCCCTGTCGATCGACCTCGCCGGAGACAAGGACGGCCTGATCGGTTATCGCGGCAAACATCACACCGCCGTCGTCGACGTCGACAAGAAGGCCGAGCACGACCTCTTCGATTTCTGGGAGCCGCTCCACAGCCGCGGCCGCAACGAGCTGATCCTCGATCCCGATGAATTCTATATCCTCGTCTCGCGCGAGGCGGTGCACGTGCCGCCGGATTACGCAGCCGAAATGACCCCCTTCGATCCGCTGGTCGGCGAATTCCGCGTCCATTATGCCGGCTTCTTCGATCCGGGCTTCGGCCATGCGCCTGCCGGCGGGCGCGGCAGCCGCGCGGTGCTCGAAGTGCGCAGCCACGAGGTGCCCTTCATCCTCGAAGACGGCCAGATCGTCGGCCGCCTCGTCTACGAACACATGCAGGAAAAGCCCGCCAGCCTCTACGGCTCCGGCCTAGGCTCCAATTACCAGGCCCAGGGCCTGAAGCTCTCGAAGCACTTCCGCATCTGAGGCTTCCCGGCGGCCGCGACTTGACAGCGGCCCCTATCTGTTGGAAATCTCGCTTCATCGCGGGTGTAGCTCAATGGTAGAGCAGCAGCTTCCCAAGCTGAATACGAGGGTTCGATTCCCTTCACCCGCTCCATTCACCCTCAGGCCGTTCGCCGCCTTTTGAAGGCGCTTCGTGATCTTTTATGAAAAGGGTTGCGCGCAGGCATCGGCTCCTACAAGGACACAGATGGCGCCTCGGCCGCGCGCAACCCCTAGCTTCGCCTTTATCTGGTCTTACTGACGCTCATCTCAATTCCCCCCAATTGAGACCTCACGTAGTCGCCGCGGCGAAGCTTTGCGAATTCGTCGGTGGCTTGTGCCGGTGCGCTCTTGAAAACGTACCATTCACCGTCCGGTTCGCGTTTCTGATAGATCAGGCCGCCCTTCTTGCGGTGGCTGAAGCAGGTGATTGCCGTCGCCGTTCCGGTCTTGGCGTGCCAGTCGGCGTTGAAGCAGAGTTTACCCGTTTCCGTGATGAACCAGCGGCCCGTGCCGAAGGACGGCGAGCCATTTTCCCGCGACCAGGCGGTAAAGCGACGCGCCTTTGCGGAGAAGTAGCCGGCGCCGGCTTTCCACATCCAGGAATTCTGGTTGTAGAGCCGATAGATTTCCGCGCTGCTCATCGGTTTTGCGGTCTCGATCCCCGCAGGCTCATTGGTTCCGGCAGCGGACGCGGCCGTGGCGATACCGCCGGTCAGGACCACGGCCAGGAACATTTTTTGAAGCATGGACATGTTCAGGTTCCTTCTTGTTCAATTGATGCTTTCGCGGACGATCCGCCAGTCGGGGCGGCCATAGCCGTCCGGCCACGGATAGACTTCACGGTCGTTGAAGTAGACAACGGCGCTCAGCGCCGGGAACTGGGGATAGCGTTTCGTTACGCTCTCAGCCCAGTTTCGCACGAAGGAATCGCCGCCTTCGTATCCGAGTTCGGCAACCATGATGGGCTTGCCGTAACCGGCGACACGGGCGTATCCGGGCGCAAGGTGCTCGGCAAACGTCTGGTCGCGGCCAGTCTTGTCCCTGTCGTATTGCTCCAGGCCAAAGACCGAGAGCCCGATGAGATCGACGACATCGTTGCCGGGATAAAAGGCTTGAAGCCCCTCATTGCCCTTCGGTGACCACATGTATTTGGCCGTCTTCAGGTGGACCTTGCAGACCTCCACCATCCGGCGATAGGCCTTGGCATAATCGTCGCCCTGCCAATGCGACCAGGAGAACTGGCTGTCGGTTTCGTCCATTTCCTGTCCCCAGCGAATGATGACCGGACTTTTCAGCTTGGCAGCAGTCGAGCAGACGGCGGCCATGTTCGCATCGCGCGAACCGTTGAGGATGCTGTGCAGCAGTTCCTGCGAGGTTTGGCGCGAACCGGTCGACCAGGTCCAGGGCTCGACCGAGATCAGCAGGGTGCGGCCACGCGCTTGCGCATAATCGTCGGCGAGGGCGAGCGTGCGCAGATCGACATCTTCCCAGGGCAGGAAGAGGTGTTCGATCTTCGAATCGGGCGAGGCGCCTAAATCTCCGTGCGGATCATAGGCGCCGAACGTGATCGACTCCTTCGTGACGACCGGCATTTTGGTCGGCGGCGCAATGGACGATGTCGTCATTGCAAGCGGCTGCCCTTCGGCAGAACTGCCCAGAGCGGTCGGCAGGACCGCGACTCCCGACAGCAACAGGCCGGTTAACGACAACAGGGCTATTTTGGATGGGCTATGCATTGTGTACTTCCTCCACGCTCGGCCGCACATCCGGGTGAGCGGCATCCGTTCTCAGTTGGATTTCCTCCGGATCGGAAATCCATCGTGGTTTGAAGAAGATCGTGCGCAGGGCGGTCCCGCCCCGGCCTGCACCGGAGGCGGCGTAGCGCTCTTCGAACAGCTGAAGGCGGCCGCTGCCCCAGGCGAGTGCCTCGGTCGCATCCTTTCCGCGCATGATGGTTGCAGCCCCCGGCAACGCGACGAGCGCCAGAAGCACGGTCGCCATCGCCGGACGGTAGAAACGCGGGGCCGCCGCAACAGTATTCTCCTTCGAATGACGCCCGACGATGACCAACAGCAGCGCGCAGTAGATTGCGGCGTTCAGGATGGTAAAGAAGTAACCGCCCTTGGAGGCGCCGGCATCGCCGATTGCCAGGGCAGGCAATACCGCCATGAGCGCCAGCACAGCGTAGGGCGCCAGGACACGCACCGGCAGCAGATCGACTTCGGACCGGCCTTTCGGCGTGACGCGGAAATCGACGAAGGAGCCTGTCACAAAATCGTGCACCGCAGCCAGCGTGCCGGCGAGCGCCCAGGGCCAGCGGGCGAAGAGAAAGAGCATGCATTCCCAGCTCAGGATCTTGGCGTCGTAGGGGCGGAACGAGCTGCTGGCGCGCCAGCGATAAGCCATCACCACGAGAGCGATAGAAAGCGGTGCGAAATGCGCCAGGAAATCGGGATAGGTCACGGTCACGAAATTCTGGCCGCGCACGAGCGCGATGATCGGCAAAGCAAACATGAGCAACATAAAGAACGCAAAAAGCGGATACCAGAGTTGCGAAAAGAGGAACTGGAACTTGAGCCGGGCCGGCAGCCGGCCGAGGAGGCTCGGCGAGTACCGCAACAGCACCATGACCAGGCTGCGCGACCACTGGAATTCCTGCGTCACGAGATCGCTGAAGGTTCTGGGGCCGTCACCATGGGCGATGGCATCCAGCGCATGCACACCTCGCCAGCCGCCGGCATTCATCATCAATGTCGTCGAATGGTCTTCAGCCAACTCCGGACCGAGGCCGCCGATCTGTTTGAGGGCGACGGTACGTACCGCGTAATGCGACCCTATGCACATCGGCGCCAGGCCGCCATTGTAACCGGCTTGGAGCGAACCATGCATGCTGGCCTCGGCATAGAGCCTTCCACGTGCCGACCAGCTTTCGGAAGCGTTCTTGTCGCAAATGCTGGGGGCCGAGACATAGCCGACCTTTGGATCGCCGAACGGACGCAGCATGTGGAAGAGATAGTCGGGCGCGGGAACATGATCCGCATCGAGTTGCGCCACGAAATCGTAGCGGCTGTAGCCGTAGTGGTCGTAGAAGAAGGCGAGGTTGCCTTCCTTGCACCGCGTGCGTCGGGGCCACGACGTCCGATGATAATCGGATCGCCCCTTGCGGGTCGAGACGAGGACCCCGTGACGGGAGCACCAGTCGAGAGTCTCGGGGGAAGGGTCTTCGTCGGCAAGCCAGGTGTCGTGTTCCACCTCCTGGGCAAGCATTGCCAGCAGGGTTTCACTGACGACCGAGAAGGGTTCGGCCGGCGCCTTGGTCACGACCATGGCCACTCGACTGCCCGCCGGCAGGCGCAAGGGACCGTTCGGTCTTGCCGCCCGATAGAAGACGACGATGAAATAGGCCGGCAGCGCGGTAACCCAGGCAAGAACGAGGCTCACCGTAATTGTGCCGAAAGCATCGACGTGATGGCGCGGCTCCAGCCACCAGATCCAGAAATAGGCGAAGGCGCAGGCCCATACGGCCGCCGAGAACAGATATTCGGTCCGCCGATGTCCGGTCAGAACCGGGACAAGAAGCGGCTCGTGGGAGGGTTCCGGAGCGTGCGTCGCTTGGATAATCGCAAGTTCGGTCACGCGCGCACCTCCAGTCCGAAGAACGGAGCCGCCGTCCGCACGATGGTTTCGAGGTCGGAATATCGAGGCTGGAAGCAGAGCGTCTCGCGGGCCAGGCTGGCGTCGGCGTAGAGGCTGGGCGGATCGCCCGGACGGCGTGGATGGATGACGACCGGGACTTCGCAGCCGGTCGTTTCCTGGATCACGCGCAGGACTTCCCTGATGGAATAACCCCGCCCGGTGCCGAGGTTGACAGCGAGGTTTGCTCCGCCTTTGGCGAGATGGGTGAAGGCCTGAACATGGGCGCGCGCGAGATCTGCGACGTGAATATAGTCCCTTATGCAGGTCCCGTCAGGGGTATCGTAATCATCGCCGAATATCTCCAGGTGCGGAATCCGGCCGGCCGCGGCCAGCAGCGCCCGCGGAATGAGATGGGTTTCCGGAACGTGCCATTCGCCAAGCTCGCCGTCCGGATCGGCGCCACAGGCATTGAAATAACGCAGGGCAACATACCGCAGGCCGTAGGCCGCCGCATAATCGGCGAGCATATGCTCGAAGATCAGCTTGGTCTTGCCGTAGGGATTGATCGGAGCCTTCGGCAACGTCTCATCGATCGGCAGCACGGACGGGACGCCGTAGACGGCACAACTCGATGAGAAGATGACGTTTTGAAGCCCCGTCTGCCGGCAGGCATCGATAAGCGACAATGCACCGCAGACATTGTTGTTGTAATATTTCGCCGGGTTTTCCACGGACTCGCCGACGTAGGCCGAGGCGGCAAAGTGGATGACGGCATCGGGAGCATATTTCTCGATGACCTCGATCAGGCATGACGTGTCGAGGACGTCACCTTCGACGAAAGGCCCCCAGCGCACGGACGAACGGTTTCCGGTCGTGAGATTGTCGTAGACGACAGGCTCAATCCCCTCCGAGCGGAGGAGCTTGGCGGTGTGGCTGCCGATATAGCCGGCACCGCCCGTGACCAGGACCCGGGGCGCATCCATCAGACCGCCTCCAGCTCGCGTGCCGGACGGGTGAGAACGCCATCGAAATAGTCGATCGTCTGACGCAGGCCGCTCGACAAGTCGATCTTCGGCCGCCAGTCGAGTTCCTGCATGGCAAGCGAAATATCGGGGCGACGCTGACGGGGATCGTCAACCGGCAGAGCGCGATGGATGATTTGCGACCGGGAACCGGTCAATCCGATCACCTGCTCGGCCAGTTCCCGGATCGTGAATTCGCCCGGATTGCCGAGATTGACAGGCCCCGTCAGCGACGACGGTGAGGCCATCATGCGGACCATGCCGCCGATGAGATCATCGACGAAACAGAACGAGCGGGTCTGCGAACCGTCGCCATATATCGTGATGTCTTGCCCCGTCAGGGCCTGGACGATGAAATTCGAGACGACGCGGCCGTCGTCCGGACGCATCCGCGGGCCGTAGGTGTTGAAGATGCGGATGATCTTGATCTCGACGCCGTGCGTGTTGTGGAAGTCGAAGAACAGCGTCTCGGCGCAGCGCTTGCCCTCGTCATAGCAGGAGCGCGGCCCGAACGAATTGACGTTGCCCCAGTAGCTTTCGACCTGCGGGTGGACGTTCGGGTCGCCGTAGACTTCGGAGGTGGATGCCTGAAGGATACGTGCGCCGGTGCGCGCGGCCAGCTCCAGAAGGTTGAGGGAGCCCAGCACGCAGGTCTTTGTCGTATGGATCGGATCGGCCTGATAATGCGGGGGCGATGCCGGGCAGGCGAGGTTATAGATCTCGTCGACTTCCAGATCGAGCGGGTGGACGATATCGTGGGCGACGACATTGAAGCGATCGACTCGCTTCAGATGGACGATATTGCGCCGCATGCCGGTGGAAAAGTTGTCGAGGCAGATCACCTGGTGTCCGGCGGCCAAAAGCGTCTCGCAGAGATGCGATCCGAGGAAACCTGCACCGCCGGTGACAAGAACTCTCTTGGGAGCGCGATGTATTCCGGAAGGACAATTTGCATCACGAGCAGAAACTTGTACAGAGCGCGCACGAATCTTACCAAGATAGTTCACGACTACCTCCCGTGTTTTCAGATTTTGCTATGGGATATTCGATATTTACTTCGACATATCGCGAAACCAAGTCGTTCGATCATGCGAATGTTTTATTCGTCCGGTTTTTCTTTTGGAATGAACCGATGCTTATTTAGATACAGCTAAGAAAGGCAATTGTCGTTATCCTCACGTCCTGGAAATTATCGCTCCGTACATTTCAGAGCGAAAAGGAATATGATAAACAACTTATGGAGGAGACTCTTCGGGCACTTCCGTTTTTCCAAACGGAGTTCTGCGGAGATTTCCGCCGCAAAAACAATTGCTTTTCTCAATTTCCATGGCTCGGGTCGGGTTATGCGCTGGAGGCATTGGATGGCTACAGGGTCTGAATCCGACGATGATCCTGCCGCGGAACAGGAACGGCCGGCGCATATGGAGCGGCGGCGCTGGCCGCGTGAACCGGCCATGCGCAAGGAACGCCCGCCCCATGCCTCCCCTGCACTCGTGCCGCTGCGATTCTCGACGCAGGACCTACCACCGGCAGAACAATTCCAGGCCTGGCGGGCACATATGGCGCCGCTCGTGGATGTTCATCTGCCGGAGGGAAAATCACCGGAAGACGGGTTCCTCGCGGAGCAGATCGGCTGGCATCTCGGCGATATCCTGATCGTCCAGCAGCGCGCGCATGCCCACAGATATGTCCGCGATCAGGCCATGCTTCGATCGAGCCCTATCGACCATTGGAACGTCGGCCTGCAGCGCAGCGGCCAGGCCTGGACCGAGGTCAACCGTCGTGTCACCGAGACCGGTGCCGGCGAGATATTTTTCATGTCGCTCGGCAGCCCCTATCGCGGACGGACGACCGATACCGAAGCTTTGCTCGTGTTCCTGCCGTATGAGATGCTGGCTCGCGATGCGAGCCTTCTCCAGAGCGCCGGCAACACGGTTCTTTCGGGCAGCCACGCCGAGTTGCTCACGGGCTATCTCACGGGCCTCGAAACGAACCTCGGCAATCTGACGATAGAGGAAGTGCCCCGGATCATCCAAACCATCGGCGATATGGTCGTTGCGGGCGCCGCATCGTCCACAAGGACTGATACCGGTCAAAACCAGGCCAACATGGGACTGATGGAGCGGGCGCACCGCTACATTCACGTCAATCTCCATTCGGAAAACCTGACACCGGACGTGATGTGCCGCGCGTTGGGGATTTCGCGTACGCGGCTTTATCAACTGTTTGAGGCGAGCGGAGGCGTGCTCAATTATATTCGCAAGCGGCGATTGCTGCAGGCCTATGCGGATCTCAGCAATTCGGCCGACCACAGGCCGATTTCAGAAATCGCAGAAGCCGCCGGTTTCGAGGTCGCCGCCAATTTTACGCGCGCCTTCATCCACGAATTCGGGCTGAGCCCGCGTGAAATCCGAAGGACGGTGGCAACCCAGCAGCGGCCGGCTCCGGCCATCCGCTCCACGCAGCGTTACGGAAAAACGATCGGTGATTGGCTGGCCCTGACGGGTTGATCCGGCTCGGGCTGAAATCCGGACTCGAAGTCCGTTAAGCGGCGGTCGACGCTTTTGCCGAAGACACAGCGGACTTGATCCAGACCCATGGCCTCTAAACCGCCTGTTGCGGTCTATGATGCCTGCTCCGCTCCTTTTCATCTCTGACCAGGAAAGGCTCTAATCCCCGAAAAACCGGATCGGCTTGTATTGCCGATGCGCGATGATCAGGCTCCGGTCGGGCTGGATGATGTAGGTTTCTTCCACCTCCCGGCCGTACTGGTCGATGAAGTCATGCGGGAAGGCGGAGCCGGGGGGTGATTTGGTGAGCTTGCTGCGCGGCTGGCCACTATAGGTGATGCTGCCGGGGATGGGTTCGAGGCCCGGTCCGCTGTAGCTGACGGTGTTGCATCCCGCCAGAACGAGCGTGCCGACGAGGCCGATGATTGCAGGTTTCATGTCCATCCCTCCCAATGCGTTGAATAATATCACTCTACACCTCGTCGGATAGGGCTCACGACACGAATGCTCATGCCGCGCTTCAATCCTTCGGGAAGCGTCGCCGGGGACGCCGTGATCGAGCGCCGGCGGGACGACATCCACCTATGGATGTTAGGGTGAAAATCCCGATCCTCCAGGCGCGATGACCCCTCCATTGCCGAAACCGGTGTCGTCTGCTAGATCGGCATCGTCGAAAAAGGCAGGATCGGTTGAGGTAAGCCCGGTCCCTTCCGTTCGAGCGTCAAGCGCGCTCTCACGGAAGCTCTGCTCCGTGCCATGGCACGAGAACCCGCGACGTGATCCGCATGAAGATGCGGGATCCCGGCGGCGTGCGGAGACGGCAAATAGGCAGTCCCGGGATTTTTTCGAACGGAGACTGTCATGCGCTTGAACCATCTCGATTTCCACGTTCCCGATATCGCTGCCACGGCGGATTTCTTCATCCGCCATTTCGGTCTGAGGCTTAAGGATATGCGCGGCCAGAACGGCCTGGCGATCCTCGAAGACGATACCGGCCTCGAAATCGTCCTCAGCCACGCAATCGCAAAATTCGGCACCGCCGATCAGGTGGAGATGGGACGCCAGACCTATCACATCGGCTTCATTCTGCCCGAGAGGGCGGATGTCGATGCGGTCCATGCCGGGCTTGCTGCTGCCGGTGCTGCGCTGTCCGGTCGGCCGGCCGCCATGCGCGGCGGCTGGCTGTTTTATTGCACGGCTCCCGGAAACATTCTCGTCGAGATCGGCTGGCGGCCGGGTTAGACGATACCCAAAAGGAAAGGGCGGCCGCCGCCGTCCGCCCCTCATCCGGCTGCCGCCACCTTCTCCCCGTAAACGGGGCGAAGGGGGGTATGCCGCGACCTTTCCGTTCCCCATTGGCCTCTTGCATGGCACGTCCCCTCTCCCCGTTTTTACGGGGAGAGGGCTAGGGTCATATGCGCTAGGTTTAGCCCTGGACATAAGGAATCTGGTTGTGATTCAAGCTTTGGATGAAGATTCGTCCTGAGGTTTTGGATCATTGGCCGGAAGTGCGCGAGCGGCTTCCGGCGGGTTTTGACTTGGAAGCAACGGCGCGGTTGCGCGGTGCTTTTACGCGGGTGCGGGAAATCAAGAATGCCGAGACGCTGTTGCGGCTGGCACTTGCCTATGGCGGCCTTGGCATGTCGCTACGCGAGACCTGTGCATGGGCCGAAGCGGGCGGGATCGCCCGTTTGTCAGACCCATCGCTGCTTGAGCGGCTGTGCAAAGCGGCGCCTTGGCTTGGCGACATCGTGGCCGCGCTGATTGCCGAACAGGCCAAAGTGCCGACGGGGCGCTTTGCGGGATATCGCTTGCGTGTGCTCGATGGAACGTCGATTTGCCATCCAGGCGCTGACCGCACGACATGGCGGTTACATGTCGGCTACAACTTGGCAACGGCTCAGGTCGATCAGCTTGAGTTGACCGACATCCATGGTGCCGAGAACCTTCAGCGCCTTACCTACGCACCCGGCGATATCGTGCTGGCCGATCGCTACTATGCAAGACCGCGCGACCTGCGGCCGGTGATCGACGCCGGTGCAGACTTCATCGTGCGGACCGGCTGGAACTCGTTGCGCCTGTTGCAGACGAATGGCGAGCCCTTTGATCTGTTTGCCGCACTCGCCGCTCAGCAAGAGCAGGAAGGCGAGGTGCAGGTTCGTGTCCACGAAGGCATGACGGGGACGCCGCCACCACCGCCGCTGGCCCTGCGCCTCATTGTCCGACGCAAGGATCCGCAACAGGCCCAAGCCGAGCAGGAGCGTCTGCTCAAAGCCGCCCGCAAGCACGGCAAAAAACCCGATCCGCGCAGTCTCGAGGCGGCGAAGTACATTCTGCTGCTGACCTCGCTGCCGGCCACCACCTTCCCGCCGGCCGATATCCTCACCCTCTATCGCTTCCGCTGGCAAATCGAGCTGGCGTTCAAACGGTTCAAGAGCCTGGCCGGCCTCGACAGCTTGCCGGCCAAGAAGCCGGAACTGGCCCGGGCATGGCTCTACGCCAGACTGATCGTCGCCATCATCGCCGAACAGATTGCCGGGCAAGTCCCG
Source organism: Rhizobium sp. WSM409 (assembly GCF_057653825.1). Taxonomy (NCBI): domain Bacteria; kingdom Pseudomonadati; phylum Pseudomonadota; class Alphaproteobacteria; order Hyphomicrobiales; family Rhizobiaceae; genus Rhizobium; species Rhizobium sp. WSM409. The sequence goes on from NZ_CM172794.1 coordinate 204,867, forward strand.
GACTCTCCCCCCTCTGGATGTGGCAACCCCACTGGCTAGCCCCCCATTGGCAAGCCCATCGCGCTGGCGTCTCATGAAGATCGCCCTGGCCACCATTTGCGCCGCCATCCGCGGACCACTTCTGTGGCAGGCCGTCTGTAATCTCGTCACGCGAAGTCGTCGCCACCTCTGTGAGCCGCCGCGACGACGCCGAAAACAATGCGACGATCTACACGCTCGCTTAACCTAGCGCATATGAGGGTTAGGGTGAGGGGCAGCCGCGGCGCGAACCGGACAGCCGCGCCTCGTGCCGAGGTCAGCTCAGAATTCCGTCCAGTCGGGATCCTGGCTCGGCGATGTGCTGCTGCCGGCGCCGAAGGCGTTGGCGATCTTCTGGCCCAGCGCTCGGGCCGGCGAGGCGGCCGGGCGGGCGGTGCCTTCGCGGGCGACGCGGATCGGGGCTGCCCTGGCTGCCGGGCGGGCGGCAGCGCGAGGTGCTGCGGCGATTGGCGCGCTCGTGGTGAAGCCGCCGGTGCCGGTCAGCCTGAATTGGCCGAGCAGATTGTTGAGCGCTGACGCTTCCGTAGCCAAGTTATGGCTGGCGGCTGTCGATTCCTCGACCATCGCCGCATTCTGCTGCGTGCCCTGGTCCATGGTGTTGACGGCGGTGTTGATCTCTTGCAGCCCGATCGATTGTTCGCGGGAGGCTTCGGCGATCGCGTGGACGTGCTGGTTGATCTCCTGCACCTCTTGGACGATCGAATCGAGCGCCTTGCCGGTTTCGCCGACCAGCGAGACGCCGGTCTGCACATGCGAGCCGGAGGTGCTGATCAGCGCCTTGATCTCCTTGGCGGCCTTGGCCGAGCGCTGGGCGAGCTCGCGCACTTCCTGGGCGACGACCGCAAAACCCTTGCCGGCATCGCCGGCGCGGGCGGCTTCGACGCCGGCGTTCAGAGCCAAAAGGTTGGTCTGGAAGGCGATGTCGTCGATGACGCCGATGATGTTGGAGATTTCGCCCGAGGACTTCTCGATCTGCTGCATGGCGGAGACGGCCTTGCGGACGACCTCGCCGGATTTCTCGGCGCCGAGGCGGGTGCGGGCGACGAGTTGGCTTGCTTCCTCGGCCCGCTTGGCGGCGTCGCGCACCGTCGTGGTGATCTCCTCCAGCGCTGCTGCCGTTTCTTCGACGGAGGCTGACTGCTGTTCCGTCCGCTGGGAAAGCTGGTCCGCGGAGGAACGAATCTCGTTGGCGCCAGCGCCGATCGCCCGGGCATTGGCGCCGACCGTATGCAGGGTTTCGTTGAGCTTCTCGACCGAGTTGTTGAAATCCTCACGCAGCGCATCGAGATGCGCGACGAAGGGCTCCGCGATATGCGAGGCGAGATCGCCGGCGGCGAGGCGGCGCAGGCCGTCGCCGAGTGCGGTGACGGCGCGGTCGAGTTCCGATGCTTCGCGGGCCTTCTGCGCCTCGCGGTCGCGGCGCTCGCTGTCGCTGACGTCGCGGTCTGTTTCGGCGCGCGCCTCGATCCGGGCACGCTCGATCGCATTGTCGCGGAAGACCGAAACCGCCTTTGCCATCTGGCCGACTTCATCGCCGCGGTCGAGGCCGCTGACATCGCTTGTCGTATCGCCCTCGGCAAGCCGGGTCATGCGCAGGCGCAGCTGCGTCATCGGGCCGGCGATGCCCTTCTGGGCGACGACCACGCTGAAGCCGACGGCGGCGAGAACGGCGATGCCGATCAGCACGAAACAGAAGACGATCCGTCCGTTGACGGAAGCCGAGAGTGCGTCGCCGCCATCGTTGAGCATTGCCATCATCGCATCATTGTTGGCGATCATCTTCGGCGTCAGCGCATCGAGCTTGGCATTGATCAGGGCAACATTCGAAAGCGCGCCGGCGCTGTCCTTGGCCTTGCTCTGTTCGATGATCTTGTTTGCCAGGGTTTCGATCTCATCGATGCCGGCCTGAATCTCATCGATCGCCGGCTTGCGGCTGGGCACCAGCGCCAGCGCCTGCTTCATGCGGTCACGCGCCTGCGGCAGCTTGCTCGGTGTGGCGAGCGCCGTCTGGAATGCCGGCGTATCGGGCTTCATGTCGGCAATCAGGGTGACCTGCAGCACCGAGGCCACCGCCGATGCGCTGGCGCGCGCGCTCAGCATCGAGGCCTGCGCTTCATGATCGATGAAGGCGCTGTAGGCCGCATCCGCACGGCGGAATTCGGAGATGACATAGATCAGCCCGGCCATCGTGATCAGCCCCATGAGCGCCACGACCGATATGATTTTTGTGCGGATTTTCAGATGTTTCAGCATGGAAATGTCACCCGATTGACGGGGCGTGTCGCGCCCGGTGCTTTTGAAATCAATTGTTGCAGAAAACGCGGCTTCAATATCGCGGTTTAGGGATTACGTTTGGGCTGACGCTTGCATCATGCGATCGGCTGGCGGGGTCCGATGTCGTCGCAACAAATAAGAGGCGATATTCTTTAATTCCGCGCTAACACGAGGCGGGGGATGGCTGTGATTTTTTGGGGCTGAGAGGTTGCAGTCACCTAGCGCGTATGACGGGCACCGAGATCAAGCCTCGGAGCGCCGCCATTCAAGAGAGCCTCATCCTGAGGTGCCCCGCAGGGGCCTCGAAGGGCGAGGCGGGCATTCCGCGTCGGACAATGCAAGGAGCAGCGTTGCGGCGTGTCCTTCGAGGCTCCGGCCTTTGGCCTCCGCGCCTCAGGATGAGGGACGTCAGAGGGTGGCGCGCTGTTACGAGGCCGATGAGTTCGTGACCGTCATCCGCTCCCCTCACTCCCACACATATTCCCCACCAAGCATGACTCTGATACATCTCGCCAACGCCGCAATGCTTCGCGCTTAACCCAGAGATCACAATCACGATGATGCAATCCAAGCTGGCATCCCTGACTCTGAAGGGTTTTCTCGCGTTCGGCCTGTTTTTCGGTGTGCTTTTCTCAAGTTTGGCCGCATCGGCCCAGCAGGTGTCCCCCTCGCTGCCGTTGCTCTTCGATGCGCGCGAACGTCTTGCCAGGCCCGATCTCTCCTCGCTGGTGCGATTGCGCTTCCTGACGTCGGTCGATTTTCCGCCCTTCAATTTCACCGATCAGAACGGCAAGCTCTCCGGTTTCAATGTCGATCTCGCCCGCGAAATCTGCAGCGAGCTGGAAATATCGGACAAGTGCCAGATCCAGGCGATCCCCTTCGCCGACCTCAGGGATGCGCTCGCCGCCTCGCAGGGCGATGCCGTCATCGCCGGTTTTGCTGTGACGCCGGAACTCCGCCGGCAATTCGTCTTCTCCAGACCCTATCTGATGCTGCCGGCGCGCTTCGTGCGCAATCTCGCCGTGCCGCTCGACGGAAAGACGGCTTCCGCCCTTTCCAGCCACCCGGTCGGTGTCGTCAGGGGGACGGTGCACGAGGCGATGCTGGCCGCCTTTTTCCCCACGCTCAAGGCCGAGCCGTTCGACACAAAGGACGCCCTGCTGGCGGCGCTCAGAGACCGCAAGGTCGATGCCGCCTTCGCCGATGCGCTGCAGCTTTCCTTCTGGGTTTCTTCGCCGGCGTCAGCCAAATGCTGCGCGCTGTTCGACGGCCCCTATCTTTCCGAGCATTTCCTCGGCGAGGGCATGACGATCATGCTGCGGCAGAAGGACAGCGTGCTGACGTCAGCCATCGACCACGCACTCGCCACGCTGTCGCGCAACGGCCGCCTCCAGGAAATCTATCTGCGCTACTTTCCCTACGGGCTTTATTGAAGCCGCTAAAAGCACGGGACGCGTTTTAGCTTTTAGCCCTTGCGGAACCGGGCAATCGCGCTGCGCTCGATCGCCGCACAGGTGAGCTTGTCGAGGCCGAGCCGGTCCCGCAGCAGGCTGAGCAGCCGCAACTCCTCCGCCTTGACCGAGAGATCGGCGGATGCCACCTCGACGGCCAGCGCATAGGCCGTGTCGTAGAGCTTTGCGGGGAGGGTGTCGCGCACGGTTTCGAGAACGACGTCGAGACCTTCCGGACCTGCAAGCAGCGAGGCGCAGTCGCGCGCCACCGCAATCAGTTTGTCGTCATCGAAATCCCGGAAAACTGGCAGGAATCCGATCAACTGGCCGATCCTTTCCATTTCCCTGTCGTTCATCGTGCTGTCGACGGCGGATGCCATCACCATCACGTAGATCAGCGCATCATGGGCGGAAAGCGGCTTGTTCATCTCTGATTCCTTTTTCGATCAGCCGAGATTAGGAATTGGCGGCAGCCATTACAAGGGATCGGCCCGATCCGGGACTGTCCGATCGCTGTCATGACTGCCGGTTTAATGGCGGCGCGGGTCGTCGCCGTAAAGGCCTTTTCCTGCTTGCCTGGCCTTTTCGGCGGCCGCCGTAAGCGGCGAACCCACTGCTGCTTCCGCCCAGCCGTTTTCGGCGAGCCATGCGCCGAGATCCTCTGTGCCGAGCCGGCAGGCAGTCGTTACTGTGTCCTTCCATTCCACCGTCTCGAGATCGCAGCTGACGCTGCGGTTGCGCAACAACAGGCGCAGCGCCGTCTTCGCCATCATGCCGCAGGGCCATTGCCGGCCCGCCGGCCCGCATATCCTGTCGACCGGCGTCGGCACGATCCCGGCAAGCTGAAGCCGACGCTCGCCAAAGGAAAGCATGCCGGCATTGTCGACCATCGGCCGCGCCAGCTCCACCGCCTTTTTCGCGCTCGGACTCGCTGTTTGCCCGGCCGCCGTGTCGGCTTGTTGCGGTAGATCGGCCGGTCTGGATGTCACCCCGTCGCCTGGCGCCGGAGAGGGCGAAGCCGCCGGTTCCGTTGAGCGAGCGATCATTTCGGCACGGTCGTCCGAGATCGCCGCACCTTCGTCGGCGTCGGAGGCAGCATCCACCGCTGCGGTTGCCGTCTCCTCCGCGGACGCCGTCTCTTCGCCAGCCGTGCCGCCGCCAAGCCTTGCTTCGCCTGCCAGCAGCAGGCCGGTCACCACGACCATCCCCGTGATACCTGTGATGAAGGCGGCAGGGCGCATGGAATATCTTCCTATTGGCTGGCCCAGATGATGCGGGCGATCCAGTCGACGTCGGAAAGCTCGAGGGTGCGGTTGGGATGTTCGGGATTGAGAGACAGCAGCTCGATCGACCGCGGGCTCTGGCGCAGCAGCACCTTGGCCATCACCTCGCCCTCATTTGTGCGCACGACGACGCGGTCGTTGCGGCGCACCTGCGCCCCCGGCTCGACGATCAGCACGTCGCCGTCGCGATAAAACGGCATCATGCTCTCGCCCTGCACCTCCAGCGCATAGACGCCGGCCTTTTGCGACGGGGCGGCCGGAAATTCCACCACGTCCCAGCCCTGGCCGGCCGGAAAGCCGCCATCGTCGAAGAAACCGCCGGCGCCCGCCTGGGCGAAGCCGAGCAGCGGAATGGAGCCGCCTTGCGGCGGAAACGCGTTTTCCTGCTGCCCGGCCGGCTGCTTGGAAAGACCGGCGTCCGGCCGCATGAAAGCCATAAACTGTTCCATGCTCGCCCCTGTGGCGTCGAGCACCTTGGCGATCGATTCCGTCGAAGGCCAGCGCAGCCGCCCATCGGCGGAAAGCCGTTTCGATTTGTTGAAGGAGGTCGGGTCGAGGCCGGCGCGGCGCGCAAGTCCGGATGGCGTCAGCTCGTGCCGTTCGGCAAGCCTGTCGAGCGCTTCCCAGATCTGGTTGTGTGACAGCATGCGCGCGATTCCGTCGCGGCATTCAACGCCGCGCTTCAACCATGTCGAATATTAATCGACCGTGCCGTCTGAGTAAAGATGAAAGAGGAATAAAATCCTGTTTCCAAAGGGAAATGTATCGTTCAGGCGACCATCGCCATATTGATCTTGCCGAGCTGGATGACGGCCTGCGTCCGGCTGTCGACGTCCAGTTTCAACAGGATCGCCGAGACATGCGCCTTGATCGTCGCTTCGGAGACGCCGAGTTCGTAGGCGATCTGCTTGTTCAGCAGCCCTTCGCCAAGCATGGTCAGCACCCGGCTCTGCTGCGGCGTCAGCGTATGCAGGCGGTGGATCAGGTCGGCGACATCGGGATCCTGCTCCTGCCCGTCGCGATAGCTTTCCGGCGTGGCGATGTCGCCGGCAAGCACCGTCTGGATGCCGCGGCGAATGTCGTCGATACCGGAGGATTTCGAAATGAAACCGGAAGCGCCGAGCTCCAGCGCCCGGCGGATGGTCGTCGCGTCGTCGGTTGCCGAGACGATGACGATCGGCAGGCTGGCAAATTCGGAGCGCAATGCCATCAGGCCGGAAAAGCCGCTGACGCCGGGCATGGCGAGATCGAGCAGCATCAGATCGGCATCCGCATGGGCGCCGGCGGCCCGGCGCGCGGCAGCGAAATCGCCGGCCTCGACGATCGATTGCCGGCCTTCCATGCCGATCACCGCCTGGCGCAGTGCGTCACGGAAAAGCGGATGATCGTCCGCAATGATGATGGTCTGTTCGTGCATCGAAAACTCCCTCCCAAGAGCCCGATCATGCCTTGCATGCGACGCCATCCCTCCGCGTTGCATGCCGGCTTGCTCATATCGACTATATCAGATCAGGTCTTCTGCGGAAGGGGATTGGTGTTTTCCTCGGCCTGGAACTCCTTCACCATCCCCATGAAACTCTTCATCATCCGCTCCATGATGCTGATCGAACGGTCGACCTCGGCGTCGCTCGGCAGCGCGCGCTGGGCGACATTGCCCTGTTCGAGCGCCGTCACCCGCTTTGCCAACCGGTCGAGTTCGTCCTCATAGGCCGCCCGCTCGTCGGCTGCCATCCGGCAGACGAGGGCGCCGTCCTTGTCCTGGCAGATCGACATTGCCCCGGTCTGCCGGTCGAGCCGGACGAAATGATCGCCGCTCTTCTCCAGCTGGAAGCGGCCGGCATCGGCTTCGGCCGCCGCGGCCGCCAACGGCATGAGAAAAACGCCAAGCGTGATAACGAATGCCTTCATCGTCTCATCCTCCGGATTTTCTGGAGCAGGATGCCGAAAAGTGTGCGCGGTTTTCGGACGACATCATGCTCTAATTCTGTTCCAGCTGTCCCGTTTTTCGGCGCCGGGGCGTGGACATCGCCGCCTCTTTCCGGCAAAGCCCTGGTGACCAAGGAACAGCCCATCGTGAGGCCATGATGACCCTGACACCGACCCTTTACAAGATCGTGACGGAAACGCTCTGGCAGCAAGCCAGACAAACCGGCACTTTTCATGGCGCCGGCATCGATCTCCAGGACGGCTTCATCCATTTCTCGACGGCAGACCAGGTAAAGCAGACCGCCGCCCTGCATTTTGCCGGCCAGTCCGGCCTGCTGCTGATTGCCGTCGATGGTGGCGGCTTCAGTGACAAGCTGGTCTTCGAGCCCTCGCGCGGCGGCGATCTCTTCCCGCACCTCTACGCCGATCTGCCGCTTGCCGCCGTGCTCTGGGAGGCGCCGCTGCCGCTCGACGAAGCCGGCGCCCATGTCTTTCCGGAGCTGCAGCCATGATCGATCCCTTCAAGCGTCTCGCCCGCAAGGGTCTCTTCCTGTTCGATCCGGAAACGGCGCACGGCATGTCGATCGCCGCCTTGAAATCCGGTCTCGTGCCCGCCTGCCAGATCACCCCCGATCCGCGCCTGCGCCAGACCGTTGCCGGCCTTACCTTCGAAAATCCGCTCGGCATGGCCGCCGGCTACGACAAGAATGCCGAGGTGCCGGAGGCGCTGTTGAAGCTCGGTTTCGGCTTTACCGAGATCGGCACGGTGACGCCGAAGCCGCAATCCGGCAATCCGCGCCCGCGCATCTTTCGCCTGGTCGAGGATGAAGCCGTCATCAACCGCCTCGGCTTCAACAATGAAGGCCATGATGCTGCTTTCGGGCGCCTCGCCGCGCTAACGGGCGGGGGCATGATCGGCGTCAATATCGGCGCCAACAAGGACAGCGAGGATCGCATCGCCGATTATGTCGCCGGCATCCGCCGCTTTTATTCCGTCGCGCGCTATTTCACCGCCAACATCTCCTCCCCGAACACGCCTGGCCTGCGCGACCTGCAGGGGCGCGAAAGCCTTGCGGTGCTGTTGTCATCAGTGCTTGCGGCGCGTGACGAGATGGCGGCGACATCCGGCCGGAAGATCCCGGTCTTTCTGAAGATCGCGCCTGATCTGACCGAGGAAGGCATGGACGATATCGCCGCCGAGGCGCTTTCGCATGCGCTCGATGGCCTGATCGTCTCCAACACCACGCTGTCGCGCGACGGCCTTAGGGATCAGCGCCAGGCGAAGGAGGCGGGTGGCCTCTCCGGTGTGCCGCTTTTCGAAAAGTCGACGGCGGTGCTCGCCAGGATGCGCAAGCGCGTCGGCCCTGATCTGCCGATCATCGGCGTCGGCGGCGTCTCCTCGGCCGAGACCGCGCTGGAAAAGATCAGGGCGGGCGCCGATCTCGTCCAGCTCTATTCCTGCATGGTCTATGAGGGCCCCGGTTTGGCCGGCGATATCGTCCGCGGCCTGTCGAAACTCCTGGACCGCGAAAAGGCCGCCTCGATCCGCGAGCTGCGCGATAGCAGGGTCGATTACTGGGCAGGGCGAAAGGTCTGATCGGCCCGTCGCTTGACGAGCATCGCCAGGAAGAAGCCGCGGAAGAGCAGGAAGGCGTTCATCGCCAGCCACAGGCCATGATTGCCGAAGAGCGGCACAAAGATCGCGAGCATCAAGAGATAACCGGCAAAAGAGATCAGCATGCGGTTGCGCATGTCGGCCGACCACGTGGCGCCGATGAAGACCCCGTCCATCACGAAGGCGAGCGCGCCGGTCAGTCCGGTGACCGCCGCCCAGGGCAGATAGGTTTCGGCCGCCTGCCGCACATCGGGTGAGGTCGTCAGCACCGAGATCAGCCAGGGGCCGGCGAGGAAGAAGAAGGCGGAGCCGAGCGCCGCCAGCCCGAAGGACCACAAGGTCGTGAGCTTCAGCCCCCGGTCGAAGGCCAGCCGGTAATGCGCGCCGATCGCCCGGCCGATGATCTGTTCGGCGGCATTGGCAAGCCCGTCGAGGTAATAGCCTGATAGTAGGAAAAAATTCATCACCACGGCATTGGCGGCTAGCGTCACCGCGCCGAAGCTGGTGCCGATCCGCGTCATGATGGTGAAGGCGCCGATCAGCACGAAAGTGCGGATCAGGATGTCGCGGTTGAGCGCGAAAAGCTCGGCCAGCCGGTGGCGGGAAAAGACCTCGGACCATGCCGGTCGCGCTGCCTTGCCGAAGCCGCTGAGCACGATGAAAAGCCCGGCGAGCGCGCCGACGCTTTCGCCGGCCATGGTCCCCCAGGCGACCCCCGCCACGCCCCAATCGAGCGTCAGGCCGAGATAGATGGAAAGCAGGATGTTGATGCCGTTGATGATCGCCTGCAGCAGCAGCCCGATCTTGCCCTGTCCGCGCCCGAGCACGAAGCCGAGGATGGCATAATTCGCCAGTGCCGCGGGTGCTGCCAGCATGCGGATCGAAAAGTAGGTGCTGGTTGCCTCGGCGATCGCTCCTTCCGCCCCCATCAGCCTCAGCCCGCCGGTGATTAGCAGCGGTGAAAGACAGAGCAGCGCCAGTCCGCAGCCGAGCGCCGAAATCATCGCCCGGGAAAAGACCGCCTGCTGCTCGTGCTGGTCATGACGGCCATAGGCCTGCGCCGTCAGCCCGGTCGTCGAGGCGCGCAGGAAGTTGAAGCTGCCGAGGATCAGATCGAAGAGCATCGCGCCGATCGCCAGCCCGGCCAGCGCTTCCGCATTGCCCATGCGGCCAACGACGGCGGTGTTCGTCAGCCCGAGCAGCGGCGTCGTCATGAAGCCGAGCGTCATCGGAAGGGCGATCGACAGCACCATCCGGTGCGTCACGTCGAATGCGAGCGCGTTGCGATTGCTGCGTGTATCCATGCCGGCCTCGTCGCGACGGCACGACGCGTCGTTTCAGACGCGCAACCGACGCTGCATCACTTGAACTGCTGCCGGCGGAATCACCTCAGCTGGAAAGCACCATGGCCCAATAGGGCAGGTTCCTGGAAGATGTATTGTGGGCGACGGCGACGCCAAGGCCGCCATAACGTCCGAGCATGTTTTCCAGGTGATGCGGCGAGTTGATCCAGGCCGTCACCACGGCATCGACGCTCTGTTGGCCCGACGCGATGTTTTCGGCCGCCGGCAACCGCACGCCGCTCGCCTTGACGCGCGCGCCGAAACTGTCGGTCATACCCATGAGATGCGCCATTTTGCCCACACTCGCCATGCGTTTTGCCTGGAACAAGGCGGCAGTACTCGCCGCCGGATCGATGGTAAGTGGCGGCAGGCCGTTTTTGGCCCTGAGCCGGTTGACAAGCGGCAGCACGCTCGCCGTCTCGTCCTCGCCGTCCGACGGCGTGCCGGCCATCCGCGGGGTCGTGGTGCAGCCGGCGATGCCGGCGGCAAGCGCAAGTCCGGAAAGGCGCAGCAGGCCGCGCCTGGAAAGATCGATGGATGTCATGTTACCGGCGGTAGCTGAAAAGACGAAGGATGATGAAGAGCGGGATGACGATCGTTGCTCCGAGGAGGAGATAGTCGCCGACGCGCCCAAGCGCCGAGAAGCCGCGGTACCAGATCTCCAGGATGAAATCGCGTATGCCGTAGATGATGCCCCACGGCGTCAGGCCGAAGACGGTCATGACGAAACCGACGATCAGCGACACCACGATAAGCTTTATCAATGTACGGCCGATCGAATCACCGAGGAACCTGTTCGCCTGATCGGACATAAGCCATCTCCTGTTTGCCCTTGGAATAAGGTCGCGGCGCGGCGCCCGCAAGCCCTTTCCGGAATTGGCCGCTTCGCCTCTGAAATAGGACTTGAGTTTTTTTGTGGCCGCCGCCAAATGCGGGCCAATGGATGTCGCCCGGAAGTGTGCAGCGGTTCCGGGAAAACGACATGCATAAAACAAAGAGCTACAGGCCCATTGATGCAGCCCCACCAGCTTTCCTCAGGCGATGTCATCGCCGACCGCCGCGCCGATTATGCCCGGATGCTCGAAGAAGGCGGCGAGCCGGAAGCGGCCGCCGAGCTGATGGAGCAGGCCCTCGAGCTCGTGCCTGCCTGGGCCGCCGGCTGGTATCGCCTCGCCACCTACCTGGAAAAGGCGGGCAGGGGTGAAGCCGCGATCGAGGCCTATCGCAGGACGCTTGCTCTCGGTCCCGATGACATTTTCGGCGCCGCCCTCAAGCTCGCCCTTCTCGGTGATGGCGCCGTGCCTGACCGGCCGCCGAGCCGCTATGTCGAGCGCCTCTTCGACGACTATGCCGACCGTTTCGAATCAGCACTTGTCGAAAAGCTCGACTACAGCGTCCCGCAGAAACTGGCCGCGCTTATCGCCTCCACCGGCAGGCGCTACGAACGCGCCGTCGATCTCGGCTGCGGCACCGGCCTGCTCGGCCCGGAGATCCGGGCCAATGTCGACCGCCTCGAAGGCTTCGATCTCTCGCAGAACATGCTGGCGAAGGCCGCCGAGAAACATGTCTATGACAGTCTCGCCCAGGCCGATCTTTCGCTCGCCCCCGATCTCTCCGGCGTCTTTGCCGATGCCGCGCGCCATCGCGCCGACCTGGTGACGGCAGCCGATGTGCTGATGTATCTCGGCAATCTCGAGAGCGTCTTTGCCATCGTCGGAGAACTCGCTGCATCAGGCGCCGACATCGCCTTTTCCGTCGAGGATGCAGGTGAGGGCGACGGCTTTCACCTCGCTCCCTCTCTGCGCTACGCCCATTCGGAAAGCTATGTCAGGATGTTGCTTGCCCGTCACGGCTTCCAAATCCTCAAGACCGTGAAGTCGGTCATTCGCAAAGATGGCGGAAAACCGGTTTCCGGCATTCTGTTCCTTACGCAGAAGCCGGCGTGAGCGAACATTTCTTGCGATTTTTTAATAGGTCAGCATTGCTTACCTATTTCGCTTGATCGGAAGACCGAAAAACCCGATACTGCACCGCATCGGCAGAGAGCCCGGCAATATTACGCCGAGGCGCTCGTGCTCCTTTCATGATCCAAAATTCCGTCGCGCCCGGGTTTTCCCAAGCGCGTTCTTGAACTCGTCTGCCGTGGAGACTGGCGACATGACACAGCTCATCAATGCCCTTGGCTTCTGGAATACGACTGCGACGCGCCACACGCCGATCGAAGACGTGCAGGGCATATTCTCCGGCAGCCTCGTTGCCGCTCTCGGCCTCTACGTGCTCGCCAGCGCCGGCCTTCTCACTGGCAGCACGGCCGGCGTCGCTTTCCTCCTGCATTATGCCTTCGGCGTCAATTTCGGGCTTGCCTTCTTCCTGCTCAACCTGCCGTTCTTCTATCTCTCCTGGAAGCGCCTCGGCATGGCCTTCACCATCAAGACCTTCATCGCCATCGGCCTGACCTCGGTGATTGCCGACGTGCAGTCGCGCTTCCTGTCCATTTCGAGCATCCATCCAGCCTGGGCGGCCCTTCTCGGCGGCCTGCTGCTCGGCTTCGGCCTGCTGGCGCTCTATCGCCACCGCGCCAGCCTCGGCGGTGTCGGCATTCTCGGTATCTACCTGCAGGAGCGGTTCGGCATCCGCGCCGGCCTCGTCCAGCTCGCCATCGATATGTGCGTGCTCGCCGCCGCCTTCTTCGTCACCACGCCGCCTGTCGTCTTTTATTCGGTTCTCGGCGCCGTCGTCCTCAACCTCTTCGTCGCCATCAATCACCGCGCTGATCGCTACATCGCGCTTTAGTTTTACGCCTGTCGTTGTAGCAAAATCGCCGCACACTTTTGCGCGACATGCTCTAACATTACCAATCGGTAAGCCATTCTAAATAAAACGTAACTTGCCTGTCATCGGTCTTGGCGCGAAACTCATCTCGCGCCGGATTTGATGAGGTGAGTTATGTCAGATTTGGAAAAACTTGTCAGACGCCGTATGCAGGAAGAATACGCCAAGGGCGCTTCCGCAGAAGAAATTGCGAAAGTCGTCCGAGACCTATTCAATAGCGTCGACCTCTCTGGCAATCGGTTTGACGCCGTTGCCGTACGGGCCACCAGGGATCACGAGTGACCCGATATTCGACCGACCCGAGATTTTCGGGTCGGTTGCAAGGATGATTTCCTCTCAGCAGATATCTCAGGCGGCCTTCGCTGCTGCATCAATCGGATGCTGCGAGCGGAAGCCGACGGCAAGCCGGTTCCAGATGTTGATCGCGCCGATCGCCACCGTGATCTTCATCATTTCTTCTTCGGAGAAATGCGCCTTCAGCGTCTCGTAGTCGGCATCGGGCGCCCCTGTTTTGGCGATATTGGTCACTGAATCCACCCAGCCGAGCAGCGCCCGTTCGCGGGCGTCATAGACAGGCGATTCCCGCCAGACGCACATCAGGTTGATCCATTGTTCGGAGAGTCCATCATGGCGGGCTTCTTTCACATGCATGTCGACGCAATAGGCACAGCCGTTGATCTGCGAGGCGCGCAGCTTGATCAGGTGGATGAAGCGGCGCTCCAGCCCGGAGGACTGGACATATTGCTCGAGCGCGGCGACTGCCTTGTAGGCATCGGGAGCGGCTTTGGCGAAATTGAAACGTGGTTGCATGCTCTTTCTCCTTTGTTATGGCTCAACGAGCCGTCTTGCGTTCATGGATTTCAAGGAAGGCGCAGCCCCTAGCTGCGATCGATCCGTCGTCGACGGCGGCAAGTTCGATGCCGATATCCGCCAGGCTCGTCTTGGCGAGTTCGGCGCGATAGACCCGTTCGGCTTTCAGCATCGCCGCGTTGATGGTGCAGGGCTGGGCGAACAAGCGATCGGAGACCGGGTTCGGTCCGCGCTGGCGGATTTCGGCACAGCGGAACGCCGGCGCAGACCCCTCGACCGCGAGCACGATGTCGAGCAGCGAAATCTCCTTCGGCGCTTTTGCCAGCCGATATCCGCCCTTCGGCCCCGGTACGGTATCGAGGATGCCGGCGCCCGACAGCGCCTGCAGATGCTTCAGCAGATAGCTCGTCGAGACGCCGTGGAATTCCGCCAGCGCGGCGGCCGAAAGCACGCCGCCTTCGGAGAGGCCGGAAAGCATCGCAACGCTGTGAATGGCCTGCTCGACCCCATCGCCCATCTTCATGCACATGGCCTCCTCAATTCGTGGATAAAAAATATCCATGATTATGTCAGCTGTCAAGAGGTGTCCTCTCTGCTGCCACTTGCCTATATCCTGACCGCGGATAGAAGACGGAAACGCCGACAGGGGAACAACATGGCATCCAACGCTTTCGCAGGCATTCTGAATTCCAGCGCCGACCGTCATTCGCTCTTCGACGACGCCCAGGGCATCGTTGCCGGCAGCATGCTCGCCGTGCTCGGCGTAACGCTTCTCTCCAGCGCCGGGCTGCTTGCCGGCGGCACGGCGGGCCTTGCCTTCCTCGCCCATTATGCGACGGGCTTCAGCTTCGGCCTCTGCTTCTTTGTCGTGAACTTGCCCTTCTATTATCTCGCCTTCCGCCGCTTGGGCCTCGCCTTCACCATCAAGACCTTCGCGGCCATCGCGCTGACCTCGGTCCTGTCGGAATTCATCTCGGGCTTTGTCAGCATGGCGCATGTCGATCCCATCGCCGGCGCGCTCTTCGGCGGCCTCGTCATCGGCGCCGGCATGCTGGCACTCTTCCGCCACCGCGCCAGCCTCGGCGGCATCGGCATTCTCGCCCTCTATATCCAGGATCGCTTCGGCTGGCGCGCCGGCTTCGTCCAACTCGGCTTCGACGGTATCATCCTGGCGCTCTCCTTCTTCGTCGCTAGCCCCTTCATCATCGCCTGCTCGGTGCTTGGCGCGATTGTTCTCAACCTGACGATTGCCATCAACCACCGCAAGGACCGCTATATCGCCATGTGAATTGCTAAAGCGCGTCGCGATCTTTCAGATTCGCTCCTCGCGCTTTAGCTCTTTATTTTTACGCATGTCGTTATCGCAAAACCGCTGCACACTTTTGCGCGACATGCTTTGGCCGCTCTTCTCTTTCCCCGGCGTTTCACTACTTTCAGGGCGTGGACCAGATCGATTCCGAAGCCCGTACCCTGCTTCCTGCCGCCTTTACCCGCTGGTTTGCGGAAAAGGGCTGGCGCCCGCGCGCCCATCAGCTGGAACTGCTCGCCCGCGCCGAGGCCGGCGAAAGCACGCTGCTGATTGCCCCGACCGGCGCCGGCAAGACGCTCGCCGGTTTCCTGCCCTCGCTCACCGATCTCACCCGCCGCGGCAAGATCCCGCCGGGCTCGGCCTTCACCGGCATCCACACGCTCTATGTCTCGCCGCTAAAGGCGCTTGCCATCGATATCGAACGCAACCTGATGAAGCCGGTCGAGGAGATGGGCCTGCCTGTCACCGTCGAAAACCGCACCGGCGACACGCCGAACGCCAAGCGCCAGCGCCAGAAGCTCAACCCGCCGGATATTCTGCTGACGACGCCGGAACAGGTCGCCCTGCTTCTGGCAAACCGGGAGGCCGAGCGGTTCTTCAAGGACCTGAAATATATCGTCCTCGACGAGCTGCATTCGCTGGTCACCTCCAAGCGCGGCCATATGCTTTCGCTCGGCCTAGCGCGTCTCCGCCGCCTTGCCCCCGGCCTCAAGACCATCGGCCTGTCGGCCACCGTCGCCGAGCCGATGGACCTGCAGAAATGGCTGGTCGGCCAGGAAGAGGGTGGCGAACATCATGCCGGCCTCGTCGTCGTCGAAGGCGGCGCCAAACCCGATATCTCGATCCTGTCGACCGAAGAACGCATTCCCTGGGCCGGCCATTCCGCCCGATATGCCATTCCCGATGTCTACAACAAGCTCGTCGAACATCGCACGACGCTGCTTTTCGTCAACACCCGCAGCCAGGCCGAAATGCTTTTCCAGGCGCTCTGGACGATCAATGACGACAACCTGCCGATCGCGCTCCATCACGGTTCGCTCGATGTCGCCCAGCGCCGCAAGGTCGAGGCGGCGATGGCCGAAAACCGGCTGCGCGCCGTCGTCGCCACCTCCACCCTCGATCTCGGCATCGACTGGGGCGATGTCGATCTAGTCATCCATGTCGGCGCGCCGAAGGGCGCCTCGCGTCTTGCCCAGCGCATCGGCCGCGCCAATCACCGCATGGACGAGCCCTCGAAGGCGATCCTCGTGCCGGCCAACCGTTTCGAGGTCATGGAGTGTCAGGCAGCCCTCGACGCCAATTATATCGGCGCACAGGACACCCCGCCGGTCGGGCGCGGCGCGCTCGACGTGCTCGCCCAGCATGTGCTCGGCATGGCCTGCGCCGAACCTTTCGACATGCTGGAACTCTACGATGAAATCATCAGCGCCTCGCCCTATGCCGATCTGAGCTGGGAGACCTTCGAGCGTATCGTCGATTTCGTTGCGACCGGCGGTTATGCGCTCCGCACCTATGAGCGCTACGCCCGTATCCGCAAGACTGCGGAGGGCCGCTGGCGCGTCTCCAACCCTGCAGTCGCCCAGCAATATCGCCTCAACCTCGGCACCATCGTCGAAAGCCCGATGCTGAATATCCGCATGGTCAAGCGCGGCGAGGGCGGCAGGATCGGCCGCGGCGGCGCGACACTGGGGAAGGTCGAGGAATATTTCCTCGAGCAGATGTCGCCGGGCGATACCTTCGTCTTCTCCGGCAAGGTGCTGCGCTTCGAGGGTATTCGCGAAAATGAGTGCTTGGCGTCGCAGGCCTTTTCGCTCGATCCGAAGATCCCCTCCTATAATGGCGGCAAATTTCCGCTGTCGACCTATCTCGCCGAGCAGGTGCGGGCGATGATCGCCGATCCCGACCGCTGGCGCCGCTTGCCGGATCAGGTGCGCGACTGGCTGTCGCTGCAGAACGACAAGTCGATGCTGCCGAAGCGCGACGAGTTCCTGATCGAAACCTTCCCGCGCGGCAGCCGCGGCTATATGGTCGTCTATCCCTTCGAAGGCCGTCTCGCCCACCAGACGCTCGGCATGCTGCTCACCCGCCGGCTGGAGCGGATAGGCGCCAAGCCCCTCGGTTTCGTCGCCACCGATTATTCCCTTGCCGTCTGGGGCCTCGAGGATATGGGCCTGATGATCCGCAATGGCCGGCTCAACCTCTCCGACCTCTTCGACGAGGACATGCTCGGCGACGATCTCGAAGCCTGGCTGGACGAATCCTTCCTGTTGAAGCGCACCTTCCGCAATTGCGCCGTGATTGCAGGCTTGATCGAGCGCCGCCATCCGGGCAAGGAAAAGAGCGGCCGCCAGATCACCGTCTCGGCCGATCTGATCTACGACGTGTTGCGCAGCCACGAACCGGATCACATCCTCCTGCAGGCGACGCGGCAGGATGCGGCGACGGGACTTTTGGATATTGGCCGTCTTGGCGATATGCTGAGACGAATCAGGGGCCACATCACCCACCGCGCCCTCGACCATATTTCCCCGCTCGCCGTGCCGGTGATGCTGGAAATCGGACGCGAGGCGGTGCCGGGCGAGGCCCATGATACACTGCTCGCCGAAGCGGCGGACGATCTGATCGCCGAAGCGCTCGCTTGACGAGAATTGGGCCTGACTGACGTATTTGGGAATAGGAGAAGTGATGAACCGCCTGGCGCTCGCGCGCGACATTTCAGGACTGGCCGCGATACCAGGCATCGAGACATCGGTCCATGGCATTGCCGCCGTCTGCGATCCGCTCGGCGCCCTCTATCTGCCCGATGCCGGCCTGCTCGTCGTCTCCGACCTGCATCTGGAAAAGGGCGCAGCCTTCGCCCGCCGCGGCATGATGCTGCCGCCTTACGATACGCTGGCAACGCTGACCGTCCTTGCCGCCGTCATCTCGCGTTATGATCCGAAGCTCGTCATCTCGCTCGGCGACAATTTCCACGACCGCATCGGTTCCAAGCACCTGCCGGAGAATTTTCGCGTTCTGATCGTCGAGATGGCGCGCGGCCGCGAATGGATCTGGATCAATGGCAACCATGATCCGGATGGCATCGTCGACCTGCCGGGCACATCTGCCGACGAGATGTATTATGCCGGCCTGACCTTTCGGCACGAGCCGAAGAACGGCTTGCAAAGCGGCGAGATCGCCGGCCACCTGCACCCGTCGGCGACGGTCCGCCGCCGCGAGAAATCCGTCCGCCGCCCGTGCTTTGCCACCGACGGCGCCCGCCTGCTGATGCCGGCCTTCGGCCTCATGAGCGGCGGTCTGGATCTCGGCCATCAGGCGATGAAGGGCCTGTTCGACAAGGCTTTGCTGGTGGCGCATCTGCTGGGGCGGGATCGGATTTATTCGGTCAGATATGGGAACTTGAGGGGGTAGTGCCCTCCATATTTGGACGGCACCACCTAAACTCAATCGCACTCCTGCAGCTGCCGCTGATACGTCCCTGCCATCCGCGCAAACTTCTGCGCCGTCTGCTGCAACTGCCCGTTCGAGCGCCAGTCGCCGCGTTTGTATCCCGTCGGCCCGGAATAATAGGCGAGATAGAGATTATAGGCATCGTTCAGCGGAATGCCAGTCTCCACGCTGTTCTGATAGTGATACCAGCCAATGAAATCGATCGCGTCGGCGAAGTTCGCCCGCCGCGCGGTCCAGTTGCCGGTCTGCGACTGATAGTGATCCCAAGTCCCGTCGAGCGCCTGAGAATAACCGTAGGCGGTCGAAGGCCGGGTCCAGGGAATGAAGCCGAACAGCTTGGTGCGCGGTGGCCGCGCATAGGGCTGGAAGCCGGATTCGGTATACATCGTCGCCATCAGGATCGGCACGGGCACGCCGTATTTCTTCTCCGTCCGCTCGGCGGCACTCTGCCAGCTGGAGAAAAGCCCGTCGCGCTCGTCGAAGACGGCACAGATGTTCCTCGTCTGCTTCGGCGCCGTCGCGCAGCCGGCAAGCAGCGCGAGACCCACGGCCGTCAGAACGATACGAGTACGCATGACAAAACCTCTCGTTTCCGAGAGATTACTAACTCGTAAATGTTAAAAACCGGTTTTTAGTCGAATGCGAACTTCCGCGGCTGCCTCCTTGTGTGGCCAGGGATGGATACCCTGGCCTGACCACCGGGCCGGCATCGCATCAAAATCCCTACGCCTTGACGGGCTCGTAGCGCAGGATCACCGCGCCGCCCTCCGTTGTCGAGGATTCGATGAGCTTCAGCGGCAGCTGGCCCTCTGCCTGTTTGAAAAGCGGATTGCCGCCGCCGAGGATCACCGGCACCAGGCAAACCCTGACTTCGTCGATAAGCCCCGCTTTCAGCAGGCTATCGGCAAGCTCGGCGCTGCCGAAGATCAAGATCGTCTTGCCATCCTCCTGCTTCAGCCTGGTCAATTCGGGGATCGGATCGCTGACGACGCGGGCATTGTTCCAGCCGGGCTCGCTCATCGTCCGCGACACGGCGATCTTGGCGATGCCGTTCATATAGGTTTTGATCTCACCTTCGCCCTCGGCGGTCGGCCAGTAGGAGGCCATGCCCTCATAGGTCTTGCGGCCGAAGACCAGCAGATCGCTTTCCCTACCGAACTGTTCGGCATAGCGCTGCAATTCGGGCCCCCAGGCGAGATTGTGGAAGTCGATATCCCACGGCTTCGTGCCTTCGAAATAACCATCGAGCGTCATCAGGTTCCAGACGATAAGCTTTCTCATTTCCATCCTCCTTCTGAATTGCCGTCCATTAAAACTGGTTGCGTTTAACAACTGGTTGAAATTTAAGTCGACTGATAGCGAAATGCAAGCGGTTTTTTTGAAGCAGAACATTCGGGCAAGCAGCTGCTGCCGCGGGCCTTCGCGCTCAGCGTCTTGCCGAGCCTAGTTTCGGGAAGAAATCCTGAGCGCCTTGGCTGTGGATCAGTCCTTGCGGAAGATCAGGCTGGCACCCCAGCCGGTGATCACGGCGAGCAGCACGGCCGCAAAGCCGTAGAGGATCGGCTGATCATGCGCCGCATCGGTGATCGTCTGCTCGATGCCGGTCTTGATGACCCGCAGCGGCAGCGATTTCTCGGTCACGAAAAGGCCGCTCTTGAACAGATAGGCGCGCACACTGTGCACCCCGTTCGGAATGTTTGCCGGCAGGCGCAGGCTCGCCTTGAAGAGGTTGGAGGAAACGAACCGCACGCCGCTCGGGTTGCGGTCATAAAGCCCGCCGCCCTGCTGCAGCCGCCGGAAGGCCTCGCGGAACTCGCCGAGATTGCTGCCGTCGCCGACGAAGCCGACCGGCGTAAGCGGAATGTGGTCGATGCCGATCCCCTGATCGGTCAGGTCAAGCGGCGTCACGATGTCGTCGATCATGCGCGAGCTCGACATCGAATAGGAATGCGGTACCGCTTCGAAGGTCATCGAGCGGGTGTTCACCCAGATGCCGAAGACGCGTTCCTTCTTGCGCACCGTCGCATCCTCGCGCGGGCCTTCCAGCACCACGACCACATCATACTGGCCGACGGCGAGCAGTAGCTGGTCGGTGTTCGAGAGCGCTCCGAAGATGGTCAAATCCGCGCCGTGGAAATCCGAGGTGATGGCGATTTCGCTGGTCGACGTGCCGATTTCCAGCCCTTCACGCACCGCCTCCGTTGCCTGCCCCGGCAGCCACTGCGCTCCGGCCACCGCCGGTAGCAGACAAAGCAACGCGATGACGAAAACAAGCAGGCGCATCAGTTGCCCGCTCCCATCACCACCGAATAGACATCGGCCGGCGTCACCACCAGCGCGATCGCAAGACGCACGCCGACGGCGAGCACCAGCAGGCCGAGCAGCGCGCGCAGCTGTTCGCCGCGCAGTTTTTGGCCGACGCGCACGCCGTATTGTGCCCCGATGACACCCGCTACCATCAGGATGAAGGCAAGCACGATGTCGACGGAGAAGTTCGTCGCCGCCTGCACGATCGTCGTATAGGCGGTCACGAAGATGATCTGGAACAGCGAGGTGCCGACGACCACATTGGTCGGGATGCGCAGCAGGTAGATCATCGCCGGCACCATGATGAAGCCGCCGCCGACACCCATGATCGAGGTGAGGATGCCGATTGCAAAGCCGAGTGCGACGATCGGAATGACGCTGAGATAGATCTTCGATTTCTTGAAACGCACCTTCAGCGGCAGCTTGTGCACCCAGTGCTGGTGGCCGGGCTTGCGCGGTGCGGGTGGCTCGTTGCGCGCTGCTCGCCGCATGGCATTGATGCTTTCGAGCAGCATCAGTCCGCCGACTGTGCCGAGGAAGACGACATACATCAGCGAGATGATCAGATCGAGCTGGCCGATGGCGCGCAGCAGCGAGAAGATCCAGATGCCGACCGTAGCACCCGTAAGGCCGCCGACCAGCAGCACCGTGCCGAGCTTGACGTCGAGCGAGCCGCGCCGGAAATGCGTGATCGCGCCCGATATCGACGACGCCACAACCTGGTTGGCGCCGGTCGCGACCGCGACGACCGGGGGAATGTTGTAGAAGATCAATAGCGGCGTGATCAGAAAGCCGCCGCCGACGCCGAACATTCCAGACAGGAATCCGACGGCCGCCCCCATGCCGAGAATGATGAAAATGTTCACCGACAATTCTGCGATGGGCAGATAGATTGTCACAGCCGACCCCGAATGATGACCGCTCCTGCCGGGCGGTTTCTTGTCACGTCCCCGTTCGAATGCGCACCATACTGTGAAATCGTTGCCAGAGGCTTTCGATCGGCCCCATGATTAGCCATAGAGATTGGCGGAGAGATCGGTGGCAGAGGATTCGCCGAATGCGCGGATCGATATGTCCGGCATAATCCGGCTTTTTTCAGGTTTTGTGACAGGCGACGGCAAAATTGGAAAAAGCCTTGCGGCATAGTGCCGCCAGGCGTTTTTCATTGCCCGGAAGAAAGGGTCGAGACGATCCCGCGTCGATGCGACGCGCCTCAGATCGCTTTGCCGGCCTGCTTGTTGCGTTCGAGCAGCGCCTTCACGGTCGCATCGGTCACCTTGCCGTCCGGCTCCTGGCCGACCGACTTCTGGAAGTTCTTGATCGCGGTCACGGTCTTCGCGCCCATTTCGCCGTCCGGCACGCCGGCGTCGAAGCCGTTATTGTTGAGGATCGCCTGGATGTTGCGGACCGCCTTCTTCATGTCGACGCTCGCCGTCTTCGCGCCGGTGCCGGCCCATTCGTCGGGGATGTCGATGGCGTTCGTGCGGTGGTCGACCGGCTCCGGTTTCCAGAGATCGGCCTTGGCGCGCGCCCGTTCGAGCTGGTCGGGTTTCATGGCTTTGGCCACTTCGTCGCGCTTCTGCGCCGCATCCTTGTCGCCGCCCTTGGCGGCGATCGCAAACCACTTGTAGGACTCTTCGAGATCCGCCGGGACCCCGTTGCCGCGGGCGCAGAGGATGGCCAGGTTGAACTGGCTGTCGGTGATGCCGAGGTTCGCTGCCTTGGTGAACCACGAGGCGGCCGTCGCATAATCCTGCTGGCCAAGCGCGCCGGAGGCGTAGAGCACGGCGAGATTGTGCATGGCGCTGGCATTGCCCTGGTTGGCCGCCTGTTCGTAGAAGCCCTTCGCCTTGGTGATGTCGCGTTCGACGCCGTTGCCCTTCTCGTACATGCTGCCGAGCCGGTATTGCGCGGGCGCAAAGCCCTTATCCGCCGCAAGCTGGTACCAGCTCGCCGCCTGCTTCTGATCGACCGTCATGCCGTTGCGGCCGTCCGAATAACGCGCGCCGATCTCGAACAGCGCCAGCGTATCGCCGCTGCTCGCCGCATCGGCAAGCGATTTCGGCTGGACGGTGTCGGGAATGGTGATGGCCGGTGCGGGTGCCGCCGCAGCCGGGGCGTTCGGAACGAAGCCCGATGTCTCCTGTGCCGCGCCCGACGGACCGGGAGGGGCAAGGGTCGCAGCCCCTTCGCCGTCAAGCGGCGCCACGTCGGTCAGATGCTCGCCGGCGTCAGGTGGGGTTGCTTCCGGCTGAGCCTGTTCGGCGGCGGGCGGTACAGCTTCCGCTGCCGGAGCGGTCGTTCCGAGAGCGGCGGCATCCGGCTGGGCAGGTGTCGCTTCAGGCAAGGGCGGCGCCGGGTTTTCCGCAGCACCCGTCAGCGCCGAGACTTCGGCTGGCGGCTGCGGCGCGCGCTCGCCGCTCGTCAGCGTTCGGGCGAGCGGAAAGGCCATGATGGCGAGCAGCACGGCGCCGACGGCCAGCAGGATCGGCCGCCGGTAGCGCGAAAAGGCGCTGGTCTTGCCCGTCTTGTCGGAAGTCTTGCCGGCCTTGTCGGCGTTCGCGCCCTTTTTCTCGGCCTTAACGGCTGCCTGCTTCGGATTGGCATCCACCTCCATCGCAGCCGCCTGTGCCGCACGGCGCGCAGCAGCGATGTAATCGGCGCGATCGGTTTCGCCGGCAGGCTTGCCGCGTGCCGCACTCTGGCTGGCGCGAACCCGTTCAAGGATCTTCTTCACGTCAGGCGCGCCCGAGCCCGGCTCGAGCAGTTCGTTTGCCGCATCCGTCGGCACCACGTCGGTGGGATCGATCGACGGCGCGGGGTCGATCATCGGACGCTCGGTCGCCCTGCTCTCGGCTTTCTTGCCGGGCAGCAGCCGCTTGCCGAGGCTGGCGAGCAGGCTGGCCTTCGCCGGGGCCTGTGCCCGTGCGGCTGTCGCAACTTCCGTCGTCCTGGTCGCGGCTTCGATGGCGATCGCGCTCGTTCCGCTCATGGCGGTGGCTTGCGCCGGGGCGGCAGGTTCGGCGGCGACCTCGGCCGTGCGAATAACAGGAGAAGCCTTCGCTGTCTGGGCAGTGGCCGGCGTCCTGTTCAGCTCGGCTTCGGCCACCATCAGGGCATAGGGATCGACATCGAAATCGACGTCGGCGACCGGCATCTGGGCGAGCGGCCGGCCGCGATCTTCCATGCCGTCGAGCCGATCGGCGATATGCACCAGCGTCTCGTGCAGCGCCTGGAAAGTCTTGTGCGTGCGTTCCTCGCTGTCGCGGCTGAGATCCTCGAGGTGGCGCAGATCCTCGGCCAGCGCCGTCAGCGCCGACATGTCGGCGGCCGGCATGACACCCTGCGGGCCGCCATGACGCGAATAGGCTTCGACCACGGCCTCTGCCGCCTGGCGTGCGGCCTCGATGATATATTCGTCGCTCGTCGCCATATAGTCTTCGATCGCGCCCATGCGCTGGTCGAATTCGGGGGGTATTACAGCGCTCTCGCGCGGCGCGCTCATCAGCGCCGACAGATTGGCGATCTGGTCTTCGAGGTTCTTCAGCGCCCGCGGATCGGTCGGCGCTGCCGATGTGCTTTCCTCCAGGCGGGCGGCAATGTCGCTCAGCCGTCCTTCGAGACGCAGGAAGGCGCTGTCGTCGGCTACAGCAGCAGGCGCCGGCGCCTGCTGCTGATGGGCCATCTCGTCGATACGCCGGGCAAGATGGTCGAGCCGCTGCGCCAGCACGTCGTTGACGGCGCCGTTCTCAAGCGCGTCGATCTTGCGGGAAATGTCGGAAAGCGTGCCGGTGAGGTCGGCCTGCGGCGCCGTCTCCTGCGTGCGCTCCAGCAGATAGGAGAGATGTTCCAGCCGTTCGTCGAGCCGCGACGTCGCTTCCGCCTTCGTCATCTCCTCGACGCGTCCCGTCAGCGCCTCCAGCCGCATCGCCAGCTCGTCGGCCGGGTTCACGCGGCTGGCCGCATCATGGCTCATCAGGTCGATCTGATCGGCCAGCGCCTCCAGCCGATTTTCCAGCCGCTGCATCAGGCCCGGATCATTCGTGGTGGCCGTGCGCCCGCTTGCCGCGATTGCCCGGCTGATCTCGTCGAGCCGCATATCCATGGCGGCGAACTGTTCGGACATCACCCGGTCGTGCGGCTGGATCATATTGCCGAAATGCTCCATCGCCGTGGCGATCGAGATCAGCTTGTCTTCCAGCGCCCGAACGGCCGGGCTCTCGCCCATGCCGCCGATATGGCGCTTGATGTCGTCGAGCCGATAGGCGAGCGAAACGAGCTCTTCCTGCAGCCCCTCGGTATCGAGCGCCGCAAGCCGGTTTTCGAAACCGTCCCAGCGGTTTTCCATATGGCGCAGCGAATCCTCGCGCGCCAGCCCGTCCATCAGCGAGCGCAGCTCTTCGAAATCCTCGCGAAGGCCGGTGGCCTCCGGTGCGACGGAGCGGCCGGTCAGTTGGGTGATGCTCTGGGCAAGGCGGCCCATATCGGCGCGCATGTCGTCGGCGAAACGGCCGTCTCCGGCATTTGTTTTGATTTCGCGCAGCTCGGCGCGCAACGCGTTCATCTCGCGGGTGACGCCCTCGGAAATGTCGCGCTTCAGGTCCTGCCGCAGGTTGACGAGCGCCTGGGCGATCTCCGTCATCGTGTCGTTGCCGGCGCGCAAGGCCGGCGCCGGCACTGGGGCAGCGGCGCGAGGCGCAGGTTCACGAAGCTGCGGGGCCTGTTCGCGTGCATAAGGCCGCTCGCGGCTAGCTTCAAGCGCGCGCTGGCGTTGACGGATTTCGGCGAGCGGATCCGGCCGCGGCTCGGGCGGGGCCTTTGCGGGCCGGGGAGCATGGGAAGCGGCATAAGGATCGCGCTCGGCCGCTGCCGTGCGCGGCCGCTGTTCGCGCCCGCTGCCCATCAGCCCTTCGATGCGCGCCTCCAGCCCTTCGATCGTGCGGTTCAGCGCATCGAGCGAGGTCCTGTCGGACTGTCGGGAAGGATTTGATCGCGATCCGTTCATCTTCTTGCTCGCTTCGACTGCTCGACCCCTCGTCAGAGCTCGATCTTTGGCTTTTCGTCTGCTGCCCGCTTTACGCGGACCTGAGCGCACCATTCATAAGACGATAGTCAATTAGACTTTCCTCAAGCTGAACGATGTAGCGGCATCCTAAGGGAACGCGAGACTGGGAAAAGGAATGCGGATCGCTACTGCTCAATCCGCACCTTTCACGAAACGTGGTAAACAAGCCGTTAATGTCGATGGGAATTTTTTAACGTTTGTGTTCAAAACGCCGTTTTTGGCGGCAATTGCCCCCGGACGCGTCACATCGAATGGCGACGCTGCGCTCAGGCGGGCCTGGGATATTGCAGCTCGATTTTCACGCCTTCGGGGCCATAGACGAAGACCTGGCCGAGATCGGTGTCGGGAATATCGTAATATTCGTAGCGATAGCCGGTCGCCTTGATGCGTTCCAGCGCCGGCTCGAATTCGTAAAGGCTGAAGGCGACGTGGTTGAAGATGCCGGGCGGAAAATCGGTGCTGCGTGATGTCAGGCTGAGATGAATGACCGGGCACTCGTCGAGATAGAGCCAATGGCCGGGCGAGGCGAAGGGTGGCCGATAGCCTTCCCTGACGCCGAGCAAGGTTTCCAGAAAACCGATCATGACGGGGGCATCACGGGTTTCGATGGTGACGTGGTCGAGGCGCGGCATTGGTGTCCTCCCAGCCAGCATTGACGGCAAAGTCTAGCCTGTTTGAAGCCGCCGCGAAAGTTGCTGTATCCGTCTATAGCAAGAGCTCAGAAGCTCTCCGTCCAGGGCCGGACTTCCACCTCCAGCGACCATGCGCTGCGGTGCTGGCGAAGCACGTCGATATAGGTCTGGGCGATGGCCTCCGGCAGCAGCGTGCCATCCGGCTTCTCCACCCGGTCCGGCCGGATCTGCGAGCGCACCGCGCCGTCGATGACGAAATGCGCGACATGGATGCCCATCGGCCCGAGTTCGCGGGCTGCACTCTGGGCAAGGCCGCGCAACGCGAACTTGCCCATCGCGAAGGGGGCTGATTGCGCAAAGCCCTTCACGCTTGCCGACGCGCCGGTGATCAGAATGGCGCCGCGGCCGCGCGGGATCATCCGCCGCGCTGCCTGCTGCACCACCAGGAAACCGCCGAAAGCGGAGGTCGCAATCGCCTTCTCGACATCGGCGGGATCGAGTTCTGCGAGCGGGCCGCGCTGACGAGCGCTGGCATTGAAGATCACCACGTCAGGCCCGCCGATTGCGGCGGCAGCCTCTTCGAAGAGTGCTGCGACGCTCGCAGGTTGCGAGACATCTGTTGTAAAGGCGCTGGCGCCGGTCTCTTCGATGAGCCCTTGCAGTTTCTCGATATTGCGGGCGGCGAGCCCGACCTTGACGCCCTGCGCCGACAATTGCCGGGCAAGCGATGCGCTGATGCCGGAGCCCGCGCCGACGATCAGCGCACTCTCATAGGGAAAGTCGGTCATGATGTCTTCCTCGATGAATCGTCCGAAAGACTTAGGAAGTCCGAACGACTTGCGCTACTGCCCGGCGGTGACTCCGTTGCGATGGACAAGCAAGATGAGATGGCGTTTGCTCCTTTCGGCGCTTTATGGCCCGCGGATTCATGCTCTCGAATTTTTTCAAGAAAAGACGGCACAAGTGCGGACTTTGACGTTTACGCAAACGTCAATATTTTGTAAGACAGTGCCCAAGGCCGGCGCGATCCGGTCAGTCGAATGGGAGGAATTTGAGAGATGCCAGTCTACAAGGCCCCGGTGAACGATACGCTCTTCGTCTTGAACGACGTGCTGGGTCTCGAACGCTACAACAATCTGCCGGGTTTTGCCGATGCGACCCCCGATATGATCGAAGCAATCCTCGGTGAGGCCGGAAGGGTTGCCGAGGAAGCTCTCTTTCCGTTGAACTATTCCGGCGATCAGGAAGGCTGCACGCGCCACGACGATGCCAGCGTCTCGACGCCGAAGGGCTTCAAAGAGGCTTATAAAGCCTATCGCGAAGGCGGCTGGATCGGCCTTGCGGTGCCGGAGGAATTCGGCGGGCAGGGGCTTCCCTATACGCTGCATACCGCCGTCGGCGAATATACCTCCGCCGCCAACATGTCGCTGATGATGTATCCAGGCCTGACACAGGGCGCGATCGCCGCACTCCTCGTCCACGGCTCCGACGAGCAGAAGGCCACCTATCTGCCGAAGATGGTGGACGGCACGTGGTCCGGCACCATGAACCTCACCGAGCCGCATTGCGGCACCGATCTCGGCATGCTGCGCACCAAGGCGGTGCCGCAGGCTGACGGCAGTTACAAGATCTCCGGCCAGAAGATCTTCATCTCCGCCGGCGAGCACGACCTGACCGGCAATATCATTCATCTGGTGCTGGCCCGCATCGAGGGTGCGCCCGAGGGCACCAAGGGCATTTCGCTCTTCATCGTTCCGAAATTTCTCGTCGGCAAGGACGGCGCACCGGGCGCCCGCAACGCTGTCTCCTGCGGCGCCATCGAGCACAAGATGGGCATCCACGCCAACGCCACCTGCGTGATGAATTACGACGAGGCGACCGGCTTCCTGATCGGCGCCGAAAACCGCGGCCTCAACGCCATGTTCGTGATGATGAACGAGGCCCGCCTGATGGTCGGCCTGCAGGGCATCGCCATTTCCGAGATCGCCTATCAGAACGCCGCCAGCTACGCCCGCGACCGCATCCAGGGCCGCTCGCTGTCCGGCCCCAAGGCGCCCGACAAGAAGGCCGATCCAATCATCGTCCATCCGGACATTCGCCGCACACTGATGACCATCCGCGCCTTCAACGAGGCCGGCCGCGCCTTCCTGCTCTGGACCGCGCTGAAGTCCGATATCGCTCACCGCGCCAGCGACGAGAAGGAGCGCCAGACGGCCGACGATATTCTCGGCCTCGTCACCCCGATCCTTAAGGGCGTGATGACCGACAAGGGCTTCGATCATGCCGTCATGGCCCAGCAGGTCTTCGGCGGCCACGGCTATATCGAAGAGCACGGCATGAGCCAGTATGTGCGCGATGCCCGCATCGCCATGATCTATGAGGGCGCCAACGGCATTCAGGCGCTCGATCTTGTCGGCCGCAAGCTGGCGCTGAACGGCGGCCGCGCCGCGATGGCCCTCTTCAAGGAGATCGGCGATTTCTGCGAGGAGAACCGCGGCAACGAAAAGCTCTCCTTCTTCACCAAGCATCTGAAGAAGGGCTTGAACGATGCCCAGGGCGCGACCATGTGGTTCATGCAGAATGCCATGGCCAAACCCGACAATGCCGGCGCCGGCTCGACCGACTACATGCACCTCTTCGGCCTCGTCATTCTCGGCTATATGTGGGCGAAGATGGCCAAGGCCGCCGAGGACGGCCTTGCATCCGGCGATGCCGCCCGCGAGGAGTACCTGAAGAACAAGCTGGTCACCGCCCGCTTCTTCATGGAACGCCTGATGCCGGAAACCGCGCTTCGCAAGGCCCGCATCGAAGCCGGCGCCGACACGATGATGGAACTGGCCGCCGAAGCGTTTTGATTGTGTCCCTCTTCTCCCCAGCGGGGGTCCGAAGGACGGGTCGAGACCGGTGGCTCGACCCAGGCAGAGGTGGCCCGCTGGGGAGAAGAGGGAAGAACGAAATTCACCGGCGCCGCCGCGCCGTCAGGGAGATGAGACAATGACCGAGGTTTTCATTTACGACCACGTGCGTACGCCGCGCGGCCGCGGCAAGAAGGACGGCGCCCTGCATGAGGTGCCCTCCGTTCGCCTCGCGGCAAAGACGCTGGAAGCGATCCGCGACCGCAACGGGCTCGACACGGCCACGGTCGACGACATCATCATGGGCTGCGTCGATCCGGTCATGGATGCCGGCGCCGTCATCCCCAAGGCCGCCGCCTTCGAAGCCGGTTACTCCACCAAGGCACCCGGCATGCAGATCTCCCGCTTCTGCGCCTCCGGCCTCGATGCCGTCAATTTCGGCGCCGGCAAGATCGCCCAAGGCGCCGACGATATTGTCATTGCCGGCGGCGTCGAAAGCATGTCCCGCGTCGGCCTCGGCATGTCCGGCGGCGCCTGGTTCATGGACCCTTCTGTGAATTTTCCGGCCTATTTCATGCCGCAAGGTGTCTCGGCCGATCTGATCGCCACCAAATACGGCTTCAGCAGAACCGATGTCGACGCTTATGCGGTCGAGAGCCAGAAGCGTGCCGCCCATGCCTGGGAAAAGGGCTGGTTCGACAAGTCGGTCATCCCGGTCAAGGACCAGAACGGCCTGACGATCCTGGCAAAGGATGAGCATATGCGTCCCGGCACCGATATGCAGGCGCTCGCCTCCCTCAATCCGTCCTTCCAGATGCCCGGCGAGATGGGCGGCTTCGAGGCCGTCGGCATCCAGGCCCATCCGGAGATCGAGCGCATCAACTATGTCCACCATGCCGGCAATTCCTCCGGCATCGTCGATGGCGCCAGTGTCGTCCTGCTCGGCTCCAAAGCCGGCGGTCAGAGCATGGGCAAGAAGCCGCGCGCCCGCATCAAGGCTTTCGCCAACATCGGCTCCGATCCGGCCCTGATGCTGACCGGGCCCGTCGACGTCACAGAGAAGCTGTTGAAACGATCAGGCATGAGCCTTTCCGACATCGACCTCTTCGAACTGAACGAGGCCTTCGCTGCCGTGGTGCTGCGCTACATGCAGGCATTCGACATCGACCATGACAGGATCAACGTCAATGGCGGCGCCATCGCCATGGGCCATCCGCTCGGCGCCACCGGCGCGATGATCCTCGGCACGGTGCTGGACGAGCTTGAACGCCGCGACCTCAACACCGCGTTGGTGACGCTCTGCATCGGCGCCGGCATGGGCACGGCAACGGTTATCGAGAGGGTCTGACGATGGGCTTCAACACCGGCACGATCGAAACCGAATATGCCGAGGTCAGCGAGCACTGGTCGCCCCGCGTCATCGCCGATCTCAACGGCCAGAGCGTCAAGCTCGCCAAGGTTAGGGGCCAGCTCGCCTGGCATTCCCACCGCGACGAAGACGAGCTTTTCCTCATCTGGAAGGGAGCGCTGACCATCGAATATCGCGACCGCCCGCATGTGCATCTCAAGAGTGGCGATTTTCATGTCGTGCCAAGGGGTGTCGAGCATAATCCTGTTGCTGAGGAGGAATGCTGGATCGTGCTTTTCGAGCCGTCGCTGACCAAGCACACCGGCGATGTCGTCACCGAAAAGACGAAGACCTTAGACGCGCAGCGCAGCCATTTGCCGGCCTGATCGGGGAGGAAACCCAATGACCTACACCAATTTCACGCTCGAAACCGACGCCGATGGCATCGCTCTCGTCACCTGGGACATGCCTGGCAAATCGATGAACGTCTTCACCGCCGAGGTGATGGCCGAACTCGACGCCATCATCGACGCTACGACCGCCGATGCCGCCGTCAAGGGTGTCGTCTTCACTTCGGGCAAGTCCTCCTTCTCCGGCGGCGCCGATCTGTCGATGATCAAGTCGATGTTCAGTTCTTATCAGGAGGAGAAGGCAAAGAGCCCCGAGACGGCGGTGCAGAACCTCTTCGGTCTGGTCGGCCGCATGAGTGGCCTGTTCCGCAAGCTCGAAATATCGGGCAAGCCCTGGGTGTCCGCCATCAACGGCACCTGCATGGGCGGCGCTTTCGAACTGTCGCTCGCCTGCCACGGCCGCGTCGCCTCCAATGCCAAGAGCGTCAAGATCGCGCTGCCCGAAGTGAAGGTCGGTATCTTCCCCGGCGCCGGCGGCACGCAGCGTGTGCCGCGGCTGGCGAACGCCCAGGATGCGCTGCAGATGATGACGACCGGCCAGTCGCTGACCGGCTCCCGCGCCAAGGCGATGAACCTCGTGCACCAGGTGGTCGAGCCGGATCAGCTCATCCCCGCCGCCAAGCAGATGATCAAGGATGGCCTGAAGCCGGTCGCCCCCTGGGACGAGAAGGGCTTCAAGGCGCCCGGCGGCGGCATCTGGACGCCGGCTTCCGCCCAGCTCTGGCCGGCAGCTCCGGCAATCCTGCGCCGGGAAACATCGGGCAATTATCCGGCGGCACTCGCCATTTTGAAATGCGTCTATGAAGGTCTGCAGGTGCCTTTCGACACCGGCCTGAAGATCGAGCAGCGTTATTTCACCGAGGTGCTGCAGACCCGCGAAGCCTTCTCGATGATCCGTTCGCTGTTCATCTCCATGCAGGAGCTCGGAAAAGGCGCCCGCCGCCCGGCGGGTCATGCGAAGACCGAGCTGAAACATGTCGGCGTCGTCGGCGCCGGCTTCATGGGCGCCTCGATCGCTTATGTCACCGCCGCCGCCGGCATTCCGGTGACGTTGATCGACCGCGACATCGAAGCGGCGACCAAGGGCAAGACCGTCTCCGAAGGCCTGGTCAAGGATTCTATCGGTAAGGGGCGTCTTACGCAAGATGAGGCAGCCGCATTGCTCTCCCGCATCACCCCCTCGGCAGATTATGCCGACCTCGCCAATGCCGATCTCGTCATCGAGGCGGTGTTCGAGGATCGCGAGGTGAAGAAAGCGGTCATCGAGGCGGTCGAAGCCGTGCTGCCGGAAGGCGCGATCTTCGCCTCCAATACCTCGACCCTGCCGATCTCAGGTCTCGCCAAGAATTCGAAACGCCCGGCCGATTTCATCGGCATCCACTTCTTCTCCCCTGTCGAGAAGATGATGCTGACCGAGGTCATCCTCGGAAGCGACACCGGCGACAAAGCGCTGGCCGTCGCTCTCGATTATGTTGCAGCCATCAGGAAGACGCCGATCGTCGTCAACGACACCCGCGGCTTCTTCGTCAATCGCTGCGTGCTGCGTTACATGTCGGAAAGCTACGATATGCTGATCGAGGGCGTGCCGCCTGTCATGATCGAGAACGCCGCCAAGATGGCCGGCATGCCGGTCGGTCCCTTGGCGCTGAACGACGAGGTCGCCATCGACCTCTCGCTGAAGATCCTCAAGGCGACGGTCGCCGATCTCGGCGAAAAAGCCATCGACCCCAGGCATATGGATCTCATCTCCAGTATGGTGGAAAAGGAGGGTCGTTTCGGCCGCAAGAATTCCAAGGGCTTCTACGACTACCCGCCGAAACCGGCGAAGAAGTCCCTCTGGCCCGACCTCAAGTCCTTCTATCCGCAGAAGCAGGCAGATGAGGTTGATGTCAACGTCCTCAAACAGCGTTTCCTCGTCACCATCGCGCTGGAAGCTGCCCGCACAGTCGAGGAAGGCATCGTCACCGATCCGCGCGAGGCGGATGTCGGCTCGATCCTGGGCTTTGGCTTCGCGCCCTATACCGGCGGGGCGCTGAGCTATATCGACGGGATGGGTGCGAAGGCTTTCGTGGAATTGGCGGAAAAGTTAGCAGGTACTTACGGAAAACACTTCAAGCCGACGCCGCTGCTGAAGGACATGGCCGCCAAGGGCGAGACGTTTTACGGTCGGTTCGACCCCTATGCGAAGGTGGGGAAGGCGGCTTAGGCCGTCTTTGAGTCGTGCAGCTCTTGTCGGGTTTCAAACGTTGAATGGGGCAGGTGGCGATGGCAATCTGAACCGTAAGCAACCCGCGCCTCGCTGTCACCCGGATCGGACCGCCCATGCAACCGTCAACCGACATCCTCGCCTTCGCCGATCCGATGGAGTGGGAATCCTGGCTCTGCCTGCATCACGCGGCATCGACCGGCGCCTGGCTGAAGATCGGTAAGAAAAATCCGAAACGAACTCTCATCACCATCGACGAGGCGCTGGATGTGGCGCTCTGTTACGGCTGGATTGACAGCCAGCGCAAGGGGTTTGACGCGCATTCCTACCTGCAGCGTTATTCGCCCCGCCGCGCCAAAAGTTCGTGGTCGAAGCTCAATGTCGATCGGGTCGCAGCACTCGCAGAAACCGGGCGCATGCGGCCCGCGGGCCTTGCCGAAGTCGCTGCCGCCAAAGCCGACGGACGCTGGGCTGTCGCCTACGCTCCGCAGCGCGATGCCGGCCTGCCGGACGATCTGGCGGCGGCGCTCGCTGAGAACGCTGCCGCCGATGCTGCCTTTGCGCGGCTCGACAAGACCGGCCAATATGCAATCGTCCTGCCGCTCCTGAAGGCTACCACCCCGGAAGTCCGGGTTGCCCGCCTCGGCAAGGCGATCACCAGGTTGGCGCAGGCCGAATAGGCGGTATTTCAGCTTCTGCAAAAAAATCTCGCCCTCGGTTTTCCGCGCCGCGCGGCAGGCAAAGACCTGTCCGCGGTGTCTGAAACGTCACCGATTTCCCTGGCTGCGGCCTTGTCACGGACACAATTTCCGATTACATATCCGCGCATCGATCTTGCTAGATGAACTTTGAAACGGCCTCGTGTCGTTCCTGGCGAACTTCCTCCAAAATCGGTTTTCATCGCCGTTCGGCATTTATCCGGGCTGCATTCTTCTATGAACGATTCGAAAAGGATATCGTCATGAGCACAGGTACCGTAAAGTGGTTCAACGCAACCAAGGGCTTCGGCTTCATTCAGCCGGATGACGGCGCAGCCGACGTTTTCGTCCACATCTCTGCCGTTGAACGCGCTGGCATGCGCGATCTCAAGGATGGCCAGAAGCTGTCTTACGAGCTCGTCCGCGACAACAAGTCCGGCAAGATGTCGGCAGACCGCCTCCAGGCGGCCTGAGCCTTCAAGGCTCTAAATATCATCTCCGGATCGTGACCACGGATGTACTGGCGCGGTTCGTTGAGATAGCAGGGAAGGTCGGGTTCACCCGGCCTTTTTTCGTTTCCGGCCGGTTGATGTTGTGCCCTTTCCCAAGAATTGCGTCCGCGACACCCCCCTCTGCCCTGCCGGGCATCTCCCCTTAGCCGCCTTACGCCTCGCCACCTTCCAGCATCTCCATAACCCGCGCCATCACCACCCGTGCCGCATCGAGTTCCGCTGACGTGAAAGCAGCGCCCAGCCCGTCGGCCCATCCGGCTTGCGCGATCTCGATGACGCCGAGCCGCGCCGCCCCTTCTTCCGTCAATCGTACCAGCTTGGCGCGCTGGTGCTGCGGGTTGTCGGCATAGGCGATCAGCCCTTCATTCTCCAGCACATCGGCAAGCCGCTGCACGCCCTGGCGGGCGACGCCGAGCGCACGGGCGATCTGCGCCACCGACATGCCGCCGCGTCGTGCCGCCGCCAGCACTTGCCAGCGCGCGCTGGTTTGTCCTGCCGGCTTTGCCAACTGGTCGCCCGCCGCCGTCAGATGGCCGGCGAGGCGAAGGGCGGTGATCGCAAAAGCGGAAAAGGCATCCCCCTCCATCGTCCGCTCCGGTCGATTTTGTTTGACAACATGTTGTCGATTTTGTATCTGATTCATAATGACAACACATTGTCATATTTGGAGACTGAAGGCAACGCCGAAGCAGGAGAGCGCCATGAAGAAAACCTACAGAGGAAGCTGCCATTGCGGCAAAGTGCACTACCAGGTGGACATGGACCTCGAGGAGGGCACCGGCCGCTGCAATTGTTCGATCTGCGCCAAGCGGCGCTATTGGGGCGCCAACGTCAAGCCGGAGGATTTCCGGCTGATGTGCGACCAGGCGGAAACGTCCGACTATCAGTTCAACACCATGAGCGGTCATCACCGCTTCTGCCGCACCTGCGGTGTGCCGGCCTATGGCGACGGTTATGTCGAACAAATCGGCGGCGCCTATGTCTCGATCAACATCGCCTGCCTTGACGATATCACCCCTGAGGAACTGGCAGCACTGCCTGTCCGTTATGCCGATGGCAGGCACGATGCCTGGTGGAACGAACCGGCGGTGACGAGTTATCTCTGACGCAATTCCAAAAGTGCGCAGTGGTTCTATCGCTGATGTCGGATCGTCGTCCTCCCCTTCGTCCTCTGTCCATAACGGAGAAGGAGAACGACCGTGAAAGACGAAGCGAATGCCAGGATCGAGGAAGAGGCGATCATCGCCATGCTGATGATGCGCGCCAAGGCGCTGGGTGAGAAGAACGCCAGCGACGCGCTTTCCTATGAGGCCGAGGATTCCGTCGAATTTTCGCTGGCGCCGCCGCTCGTCTACCACGGCCAGGACGAAGCGGGTCTGCAGGCCTGGTTCGATACCTGGGAAGGCCCGATCGGCGGCGAGGTGCGCGATGCCAGACTGACCGTTGGCGAGGATGTCGCTTTCTGGAGCGGCCTCACGCGCATGAGCGGGACCAAGACCGACGGCACCGCCGTCGATCTCTGGTTCCGCCAGACCCTCGGTCTCGTCAAGCAGGATGGCCGCTGGCTGGTTGCCCACCAGCACGCCTCGGTGCCCTTCGCCATGGACGGCAGCGGCCGGGCACTGCTCGATCTCAAGCCGTGAACTGCTTTCTCAGGCCGCGCTCTCCGCCACCCTGCGCCGGTCGGCGCGAATGCTCACCATTCCGACGCCCATCAAAAGCAGGATCGCCGTCGCATAGATATCCGTCGTCAATGCGTAGCCGGCCGATTTCGCGAGGAACCCGGCCAGGATCGCCGGCAGGCTGAAGGCGAGGTAGCTCTGGACGTAGAAGGCCGATAGCAGCCCGGCCCGCTCGTCCGGTTTAGCAAGCGGCATGATGGTGCCGATCGAACCGAGGAAATTGGTGCCGAAACCGACGCCGGTGAAAATCGTGCCGACGAGCAGCAGCGGCACATTGGCAAGATGCACGCCGGCAACGACGGTCAGGATGCCGAGCGTCTTGGCCGACACGCCAAAAACCAGATTGGCCGATGCCGTCTTGCTGCGCCTGAGATAGACGGCGATTGCTCCGCTCACCATCAGCGCGGTGACGACGGCCCCGCCCGTCAGCGGCGCCCGGCTGCCGGTCGTGCTGGCGACCAAGGACGGGACCAGCGAGAGATAGAAGCCGGCAAGCGTCCAATTGGCAATGTTGATCGGCGTCACCAGTGAGAGCGGCCGCTTCACCTGCTGGGGAATGGTGACCCGCGGTATCAGCGAGCCGAGAGCCCCCGGCCGCGTGCCGCCGGTCTCGCCTGTCAGCCAGATGGCAGCCGCCTGCAGCGTGAAGGCGACGAGCAGCAGCGCATAGACCAGATGCATCGGGAAGGGCCCGTATTGGATCAGGGCGCTGGTGCCCACTGCCCCCACTGCCATGCCGCAAAGCGGCGCGATCGAATTGACGATCTGTCCCTTTGCCCGGTCGACATCGACGAGCGCCGCTCCGATCGAGGCGCCGGCGATCCCCGTTGCCAGCCCCTGCACGATCCGCGCCGCGATCAGCCAGGCGGGACCGCTCGCGACGACGAAGAGGCCCATCGCGGCGATTTCGAGCACGAGGGCGAAAAAGATCACCGGCTTGCGGCCGAGATGATCCGAGATCGAACCGGCGATCAGCAGCGCCGCCAGCAGCGCGAAGGCGTAGACCGCGAAGATCACCGTGATCAGCACCGGCGAGACGGAAAAACTTTCCTGATAGATCCGGTAGAGCGGCGTCGGCGCCGCGGAGGCGCCGAAGAAGGTGGCGAGCGTCAGCGCATGAAAGCCGATCGAGGGACGCGGCGAATTCTCGGTGGATTTGGCTGCGGCGAACATATATAAGCCCCTTAAAGCTAAACTGTTGCGTTAGCCTAAGTAGAGCGGGGACTTCGTAAAAGCAATTTATTTGCGTTAATAGTTCTATCAAAGATTTTGAACCAACGGTGTCAAAGGGCGAAGGTCGGGTTGCACGCATGACAGTAAAAGAGAACCTCCGTCCGGGCGGCAGAAGCGCCCGGGTTCAGGCATCGGTGCACAAAGCGGTCCGTGAGCTGATGGCCGAGATGAGCCGCGCCGAGGTGACGATCCCGCTGATTGCCGGCAAGGCGGGGGTAACGCCGTCGACCATCTATCGCCGCTGGGGCGACCTGCAGGAGCTTCTCGCCGATGTCGCCGTCGATCGGCTGCGGCCGGATATGCAGCCGATCGATGCCGGCAGCGGCAAGGCCGATCTCGAAACCTGGGCCGAGCAATATGCCGAGGAAATGTCCTCCGGCCCCGGCCGCGAAATGATCCGCGACGTGCTGGCGGCGCAGGCGGGCGCGAATGCCTGTAAATGCGCTGAATTTACCCGCCAACAGGTCGACGTCATCGCCGAGAGGGCCAAGGCTCGCGGCGAGGCCTTTCCGGATGTCGACCGCGTCATGGACCAGGTCGTGGCGCCGATCATGTACCGCATCCTGTTCGGCGATGTGCCGGCGACAGCGCGTGTGCGCGATCTGGTTGCGCGTGTCATGAGCGCGACGGACTAAGAGCAATTCCAGCAAAAGTGTGTAGCGGTTTTGCGTCCGGAATTGCGTGAAAACAAAGAGATAGAGCATCTCCGTGATTCGGAGAAAAACGGAAATGCTCTGAGTTTTCTGTTACTCCGCGGCGGCGCGCTTGAGGCCGGAAATCTGGGTGATATAGGCGCGTAGCGCCGCCGGCCGCACCGGCTTGTGCTGGACGGCGATACCATCTCGCTCGGCCTCGCTGCGCACCTCCGGCGTGCGGTCGGCCGTGATCAGCAAAGCGGGGATATCGGCGCCGAACTGCCGGCGCAGATGCAGGATGGCGGCAATGCCGGTGCCGTCGCCGAGATGATAATCGGCGATGACGATATCAGGTGGTCCCTCCTGGCCGTCGAGGGCGATGACGTCGGCGAGGCAATCCAGCGCCTCCACCTCGCAGCCCCAGCCGCTGATCAAGAGCCGCATGCCTTCGAGGATCTTCGGCTCGTTGTCGATGCAGAGGATCTTCAACCCGCTCAGCGGCTGGCCGGGACGGTCGGCAGGCGTGATTGCCGCCGTGGCCGCGGCCGGGCGCGAGACGTCGAGCGGCATGGCGATACGGAATTCCGTGCCCTTGCCATGCGTCGACTGCAGCTCGACCGGATGGTTGAGCACGCGGGCGATACGGTCAACGATCGACAGGCCGAGCCCGAGGCCGGAGGCGGTTTTCGCGCCTTCGTCCAGCCGCGCGAATTCCTTGAACACGGTGCGGAATTTCGACGGCGGAATGCCGATGCCGGAATCGATGACCTGGATGATCACCTGGTTGCCGCGCCGTCGCGCGCCCACCAGCACCTTGCCTGAAATCGTGTATTTGATGGCGTTGGAGACAAGGTTCTGCACCAGCCGGCGCAGCAGGTTGGGGTCGGAGCGGACCCGCAATGAGGTCGGCATGATCACCAGCTTCAGCTGTTTTTCACGGGCGATCGGCGCGAAATCGGTCTGGATACGCTCCAGCAGGTCGGAGAGCGCGACGGAGGCGAGCCGCGGCCGCATGGCGCCGGTATCGAGCCTGGATATATCGAGCACCGCCCCGAGAATGGTCTCGACCGATTCCAGCGCGGAATCGATGTTGCGCACGATCAGGCTGTTCTCGGATTGCGCCATGCGCTCGACCAATGCCGAGGAATAGAGCCTGGCGGCATTGAGCGGCTGCAGGATATCGTGGCCGGCGGCGGCGAAAAAGCGTGTCTTGCCGATATTCGCCTCATCGGCGGCGGCGCGCGCCTCGCCGAGTTCGCGGTTGACCCGGGTAAGCTCGGCCGTGCGTTCGGCGACGCGCTGCTCCAGCGTTTCATTCGCCTGTTTCAGTGCCTGGTCGGCGCTGACGCGCTGGGTGATGTCGGTGAAGGTGGCAACGATGCCCTTGTCGGGCATGGCGTTGGAGCGCACCTCGATGATCCGCTCGCCGCCGCCGAGCACCAGCGAAAAGGGCTTGTCGAGCGTCAGGAAATGCCGCACCGTCTGGCTGAGATCGCCGGGCGCGATATCGCCGCGCTGGATAAGCGTGGTGACGATATCAGACAAGGGAAAACCGACCTGGCCGGCACTTTCCGGAAGATCCAGCAATTGCCGGAAACGCCGGTTCCAGATCGTCAGCCGATTGGAACTGTCGAAGACCGCAATGCCCTGGTCCATCTGCGAAAGCGCCGTCTGCAGCATGTCCTGGTTATATTGCAGCGCCTCGCTCGCCTGGTCGAGCAGCCAGGCGGTATCGGAAGAGGCATCCTCGATCTTCTGCAGGATCAATGACAGCACCAGCCTGGCCGAGGACGAGCCGATGGCGCTGCCGAGCAGCTGTTCGCTAAAATGGATGAGCGCCATGTCGGCCGGCTGCTCGTCTTCCAGCTTGCGGCCGGAGCTTTGTTCGTAGGTCGTCAACGAGCGCTGCATGCGCTCTTCGCCGAGATAGCGCGAGATCGCCGCCTTGAGATCGCCGACGCTAATGCGGGTCTTCCAGCCGCGCGTGGCAAATTGCGAGCGCGAATGCCGTTTGACGAAGATACCGGCCTGGATGCGCTCCAGCGGCTTGGCGTTGCGGGTGAGCGACCCGACGACGAAGAAAGCGGTGTTGACGAGCAGGCTCATTGCCGTCGCATTGACCAGCGGATCGGCGTCGGGCGCGGTGAACAACGTCGTCCCGGGAAAGATGAAGCCGAGCACGGCGCTCGCCACATAGGAATAGTCGGGGCCGCCGAGCGAGGGCAGGAACAGCAGGTAGATCCAGATGATGAAGCCGGAGGAAAGCCCGAGGATTGCGCCGCGCGCGTTCGCCCGCCGCCAGATCAGCCCGCCGAACAGTGCTGGGGCGATTTGCGCGATCGCGGCAAAGGAAAGAAGGCCGATCGAGGCAAGGCCTGCCGTGCTGTCGGTCGAACGGTAATAGGCATAGCCGAACAGCAGCACGGCGAAAATGGCGCTGCGGCGGATGTTGAGCAACGTCTTGGCGAAATTGTCGCGCAGGCTGGCGCGGCCGGCGAGTTTGCGCCTGAGGAAGATCGGCATGATGATGTCGTTTGACACCATGATCGACAGTGCGACGGAATCGACGATGACCATCGCCGTCGCGGCGGAGAACCCGCCGATGAAGATGATCAGCGAAATGACGGGCATCTGGCCGGCAAGCGGCAGCGACAGCATGTAGAAATCGGCATTGCCGCTGCCGCCGAAGGTCAGCAGCCCGCCGATCGCCACCGGCAGCACGAAGAGATTGATGGCGATGAGATAGCTGGGAAACAGGATGCCTGCGAGTTTCAGCTGTTTCGGGGTTCGGTTTTCGACAACCGTCACGTGGAATTGCCGCGGCAGCAGGATGATCGCAAAGGCCGACAAGATGATCAGGGTGATCCAGCGGCTGATCGGCGTATGGTAGTTGAGCGCCGACATGACCAGCTCATTGTCGACGGTCCTGCGCCAGAGATCGGTCGGACCGTCGAACAGAAACCAGATGACGCAGACGCCGGCCGTCAGGAAAGCGACGAGCTTGACGACGGATTCCATCGAGACGGCGAGGATGAGGCCATCCTGATGCTCTGTCGCATCCGTATGCCGTGTGCCGAACATGATGGCGAAACAGGCAAGCACCAGCGTTGCGACGAGCGGCAGGTCGAGAAAATAGAGATTGCCGCTGCCGATGCCGTAATCGGACGGATTGACCATGGCGCTGACGGTGCTCGAGATCGCCTTGAGCTGCAGCGCGATATAGGGAATGGCGCCGATCAGCGAGATCAGGGCGACGATCGTTGCGACCGTCGGGTTCTTGCCGTAACGGGCGGCGACGAAATCGGCAACCGAGGTGAGCTTCTCCGCCTTGGCAAGCTCGATGATGCGGCGAAGCAGCGGCATGCCGAGCGTGAAGACCAGGATAGGGCCGATATAGATGCCGGCAAATTCCAGGCCGCGCTGCGCCGCAAGCCCGACGCTGCCGAAATAGGTCCAGGAGGTACAATAGATCGCAAGGCTCAGCGCATAGACCACCGGCCATCCGCCTTCCAGCGTGCCCCGGCCGCGGTCGAGCGTACCCGGGCTGCGGTTCTTGCGGTCGCCATAGCTTGCCACGGCGAAAAGCAGGAGCAGATAGCCGAAGGCAGACGCGAATATGACCCAGCCTGGAAGCATTGACCCTCCGCCGGCGGAAAACCCGCCGGGACCTCCCGCAACATGGGTCAGCTTAAGTCATTTCAGACGCTTTGAAAATTCCTGGCCGTCTAGGCCTTAAGTCAAAGACCGCCGGGAGGTATCGCCGAATAATTGCGATTGCCGATTGATTAATTGCAATGAAGATGTAGCTAATAAAAACAATCGCATATCTTTGAAATGGATCAAAGGGAGACGGATCCGATGCTCAATGAGTTCAAGGCCTTTATCGCCCGCGGCAATGTCATGGATCTTGCAGTCGGCGTCATCATCGGCGGCGCCTTCGGTGGCATCGTCAAATCTTTGGTGGATGACCTTATTATGCCGATCGTCGGCGCCATTTTCGGCGGTTTCGATTTTTCGAATTACTTCCTCCCACTGTCGTCGGCCGTCAACGCACAGTCGCTCGCCGCCGCCCGCGAGCAGGGAGCGGTGTTTGCCTATGGCAGTTTCCTCACCGTGCTCATCAACTTCCTCATTCTCGCCTGGATCATCTTTCTGATGGTCAAGGGCGTGAACACCCTGCGTGCCCAAGTCGAGCGCCAGGAAAAGGTGGCACCGGAAGAGCTGCCAGCGCCGCCGGCAGACGTTCAGCTGCTGACGGAAATTCGCGATCTTCTCGCCACGCGCCCGACGGCTTGATCCGGGCTGGAGCCCGTCCGCTTCGGTCGGGCTCATTCATCACCAAAATCGATATGCCATCACTGGATGTCATGGGATTTGCCGGCGCAAATCCGCTATGAAGGCGGAAACCGGAGATTTGCATGTCGATCGTTAGCAGCCTCAGCCCGCGCGCACTGGCGGCGCCCGAAAGCGGGATCGTCGAACTCGTCAACTATGCCCGTGGCCGCGAAGGCCTGCTGCCGCTCTGGGTGGGTGAGGGCGACCTGCCGACGCCTGATTTCATCAGCAGGGCGGCGATGGACGCGCTTGCTAGCGGCGAGACCTTCTACACATGGCAGCGCGGCATTCCGGAGCTTCGCCAGGCGCTTTCGGATTATTACGACAGACATTTCGGAATCCGGCTTCCGGTCGAGCATTTCTACGTCACCGGTTCCGGCATGCAGGCGATCCAGATCGCCGTGCAGGCGCTGACCTCGCCGGGCGACGAACTGGTTTACTTGTCACCTTCCTGGCCGAACATTGCCGCCGCTCTCGAGATAGCAGGTGCGCGCTCGCTCAGTGTCGAGCTGCAGTTCGAAGGCGGCAAATGGGCGGTCGATCTTGACCGCATCGAAACCGCGATCACCCCGAAGACCAAGGGCATCTTCATCAACACGCCGTCGAACCCGACAGGCTGGACGGCAACGAAACAGGACCTTGGCGATCTCCTGGCGCTTGCCCGCAAGCACGACCTCTGGATCATGGCGGACGAAATCTACGCCCGCTACTATTTTGCCGGCGGCCGCGCCCCCTCTTTCCTCGATGTGATGGAACCGGACGACAAGATCATCTTCGTCAATTCCTTTTCGAAGAACTGGTCGATGACCGGCTGGCGCG
This sequence comes from Rhizobium sp. WSM409, assembly GCF_057653825.1. NCBI lineage: Bacteria > Pseudomonadati > Pseudomonadota > Alphaproteobacteria > Hyphomicrobiales > Rhizobiaceae > Rhizobium > Rhizobium sp. WSM409. The sequence continues at coordinate 247,936 of NZ_CM172794.1, forward strand.
TCGGCTGGATCGTCGCCCCGCCTGAAATGGGCCAGGTGCTCGAAAACCTCATCCAGTATTCGACATCGGGGGTGGCGCAGTTCATGCAGAAGGGCGCTGTCGCAGCCCTTGATCAAGGCGACGATTTCGTCGCTGCCAATATCGCCAAGGCGGCCCGCTCCCGCGATACTCTCTGCGATGCGCTTGTCGCCACCAACCGCGTCGAGACACTGAAACCGGATGGCGCGATCTATGCTTTCCTGAAGATCGACGGCGTCGCCGACAGCCGCACGGCAGCGCTCGACATCGTCGACAAGACAGGCGTCGGCCTTGCTCCCGGCACCGCTTTCGGATCGGGCGGCGAACTCTTCCTGCGCGCCTGTTTCCTGCGCGATCCCACACAGGTGGCGATCGCCGCCGAGCGCCTCTGCGACTATATCCTCAAGCTCTGAGAAGCACTGGCCGCAAGACGCGTCGTGGCGACCGAGGCGTCGATTTGTGCCGAAATCGCCGGATCGATAAAACTCTAGCAAAGCCCGAAATCGGCCTCTAACCACGACTCCAAACATACCCGTTCAAAGGCCTTCCAAACGCCGTTCGATAAGAAAATTGGAAAGAAAAACCGGCGCCTGATGCCCCTGCTTATAAAAAACGAAAGCAGGGATGCGGGACATGGCGGTTTTGGTGACGGGCGGCGCCGGATATATCGGCAGTCACATGGTTTGGGCGCTGCTCGATGCGGGCGAGGATGTGGTCGTGCTCGACCGCCTCTCCACAGGCTTTCGCTGGGCCGTGGCGCCGGCGGCGCGTTTCTATCTCGGCGACGTTGCCGATCCCGACATATTGAAAAAGGTCTTCATCGAAAACGACATCGAGGCGATCATCCATTTCGCCGGCTCCGCCGTCGTCCCGGTCTCGGTCGCCGACCCGCTCTCCTATTACGACAACAATTCCGGCAAGACCCGGGCGCTGTTGAGTGCTTCGGTCAAGGCCGGTATCCGCAACTTCGTCTTCTCTTCGACGGCGGCTGTCTACGGCCAGCAAAAGACCGACCTGCCTGTGAAGGAGACGGCTCCGCTCAATCCGGAAAATCCTTACGGCCAGTCGAAGCTGATGACCGAATTCATGCTGCGCGATGCCGCCGCCGCCTATGATTTCAACTATGTCGCGCTTCGTTACTTCAACGTCGCCGGCGCCGACCCGCACCACCGTGCCGGCCAGTCGACCTCAGGCGCCACACACCTGATCAAGGTCGCCTGCGAGGCAGCACTCGGCAGGCGCGACAGCGTCAATGTCTACGGCGTCGACTATCCCACCCATGACGGCACCGGCGTGCGCGACTACATCCATGTCAGCGATCTCACGGATGCACATCTGAAGGCGCTGCAGCATCTGCGCAGAAGCAAGGGCTCGCTCGTTGCCAATTGCGGTTACGGCAGCGGCTATTCCGTGCTCGATGTGCTGAACATGGTCACCCGCCTGCACGGACATTCCTTCAAGATCCACATGGCGCCGCGCCGCGCCGGCGATTCGGCGAGCGTCGTCGCAGACGCTTCGCTCGCAAGGCAGGTGCTCGACTGGAAACCCAGATACGATTCGCTGGAAACCATCGTCCAGAGTTCGCTCGATTGGGAACTGTTCCTGTCGAACAAGAACGTCGACGACCTGCACAGCATCCACCGGGCATTGGCCGCCGCTTCCTTCTGATCGGGGAACCCGTTTACCATCCCCGCGCCTGCGGGGGCGCATGCCGTCACGTGAATAAGGAAAAAACAAGCTTTCTCTGGCTGGCTCGGGCCAACGGAAAAGAGAAGATGAAGAACTTTCTGGCCTCATTGCAGCTGCAAAAAGACAATCCGACGCTTCTGCTGGCGCAGTTCCGGGCCCTGTCGTCGCAGATTCCCATTCTCTATGTCCTTCTGGTCATCAACGCCCTTGCGGTGGCGATCACCCACCTCAAATCCGCCCCCCTTTGGCTCTCGCTCTACATTCCCGTGGCCTTGAGCGTCGTCTGTGTCTTCCGTCTCTGCTGGTGGGAGATCCGCGGCAAGGAAAACGTCACCGCCGAGCGGGCCTACAGGCTGATGAAGCTCACGATATCAGGGGCCGGCATCCTGGCCGTCGCTTTCGGCAGCTGGGCGATCGCGCTCTACCAATATGGCGATGCTTCCCAGCAGGGTCAGATCGCCTATTTCCTCGTCGTGACCGGGATATCCTGCATCTTTTGCCTGATGCACCTGCCGATGGCGGCAGCGCTGACCACGGTCATCACCTTCTCGGCCATGGTCGCGACCTTCTTGTTCTCGGGCAATCCCGTTTTCGTCGCGACGGCCATTAGCGGCCTCTTCCTGATCCTGCCCTTCCTCAGGGTGATCAACAGCTATTTCCAGAATTTCGTCGGTCTCGTGCAACTGACCGAAGAGCTGAAGCAGAAGCAGGCGGAAGCCGAAGAGCTGAACCTCGTCAACAGCCGCAATGCGCTGCATGACCAGCTGACCGGCCTTGCCAATCGCCGCAGCTTCTTTCTCTCGTTGGAAAAACGGCTGCAGAAGGATTCGTCGACGCCGCCCGTCCTCGGCATTCTCGATCTCGACGGCTTCAAGCCGGTCAACGACGTCTTCGGCCATGCCGCCGGCGATCTCGTGCTGAAGGAGACGGCCCGCCGCTTCGTCGCGCTGGTCGGCGAAGAGGGCATCGTCTCCCGTCTCGGCGGCGATGAGTTCGGTATCATCTTTCCCTCCTTGATGACGCGCCAGGCGATCGCCGATCTCGGCCAGGCGCTCTGTGCTGCCGTCCGCGATCCTTTCGAAATCCCCGACGGCTCGGTCCGCGTCTTCGGCTCCTGCGGCATCGTCTATCCTGATATTGGCACATACACCGCCGAGGATCTTTACGAGAAAGCCGATTTTGCCCTCTACCAGGTCAAGAGCAAGCGCAGCAGCGGCGTCGAATTCTTCTCGGCCGAGCACGAGAAGATCCTGACGCAGCGCCACCTGATCGAACTCGAACTGCAGGCAAACGATTTCGCCAAGGAATTGAAACTCGACTATCAGCCGATCGTCGAATTGAGGAGCGGCCGCGTCGTCGCCTACGAGGCGCTCGCCCGCTGGGACAGCGCCCGCTTCGGCCGTATCAGCCCAGACGCCTTCATTCCCGCTGCCGAGCGCACGGCGGTCATCGGTCGCATAACCCGCATCCTCTTCGCCAAGGCGCTCGAAGCGCTGGCGATCATTCCACGGCATCTCAGGCTGTCCTTCAATCTCTCGGCGCGCGATATCTGCGACCACGAGACCTCGATGGCGCTGCTCGCCATGATCACCCGTTCCGGCATCGATCCGAAGCGCATCGAATTCGAGATTACCGAGACCGCATTGCTCTCCGATTTCGACACCGCCGATCAGGTGATATCCATGCTGCGCGCTGCCGGCATCTCGATTGCGCTCGACGATTTCGGCACCGGCTATTCGAGCCTCAGCCATATTCATCGTCTCGGCTTCGACAAGCTGAAGATCGACAAGTCGTTCGTGATGAATTTCGATCGAGACGCCCGCTGCATGAACATCACCCGCTCGGTCGCCAATCTCTGCCAGAACCTCGGCATCGCCTCCGTCGCCGAAGGCGTCGAAAGCGAAGAGATTGCCGAGGGATTGAAGGCGATGGGCGTTCGTCTGGCGCAGGGCTATCATTTCTCGCGGCCGCTGCCGCTCGAACTTGCCATCGACTACGCCGCCAGGTGCGAGGCCGCAGCCTCCGCCCGCAATTCGCTGTCTGCCTGACCGATCGATCTCGATCCGCCGCAAATCGACTGGAGCGATGCCGCGGGGTCGTCTATTCATGGTCGCAACAGATGAGGTGAACCATGCAGGACGGCGAAGTCATCATTGAACGGCGGGGTACCGCAGGCGTCATCCGGCTCAACCGGCCGCGAGCACTGAACAGCCTGACGTTGCCGATGATCCGCACGATCACCGCGGCCCTTCACGACTTTGCCGGTGATCCCGAGGTGGCGAGCGTCGTGGCGACGGGAGAGGGCGAACGCGGCTTCTGCGCCGGCGGCGATATCCGCGCCCTGCATGAGAGCGCCCGCGCCGGCGATGGCCTGGCGGCAAGCTTCTGGCGCGAGGAGTTCCGCCTCAACCATATGATTGCCTCCTATCCCAAGCCCTATGTCGCGCTGATGGACGGCATCACCATGGGCGGCGGCGTCGGCCTGTCCTCGCATGGTCGCCACCGCATCGTCACCGAGCGCACCCGCCTTGCCATGCCCGAAACCGGCATCGGCTATGTCCCGGATGTCGGCGCCACCTGGCTGCTGCCGCGTGGCCCCGGCGAGGCCGGAACATGGCTCGGTCTGACAGGGCTTGATATCGGGGCTGCCGATGCGATCCACGCCCGCCTTGCCGACCTTCAGATCGCCTCGTCGCGGCTCGGCGAAGCGATCGATGCTCTCTCCGCCCTGCCGCGCGCCAGCTCATCCGGCGATGTCGATGCCGTGCTGCAGGCGCTTCCGGAGCCTCAGGGAGAAAGCCGGCTCAGGCAGAACGCGGCGATGATCGATCGCGCATTTTGTTTCGACAACGTGGAGGAGATCCTGGCAACGCTTGCCGAGGAGGAAGGCGAATTCGCCGCCGAGACGCGCCGGGTGCTGCTGACGCGTTCACCGACCAGTCTGAAGCTCGCTTTGCGGCTGCTCAGAGCCGGCCGCAGCAGCGCCTCGCTTGCCGAATGCCTCGGCCGCGAACTCGGCGCCTGCCTGCGGATGCTTGATAATCCCGATTTCTTCGAGGGTATTCGCGCCGCCGTCATCGACAAGGACCGCAATCCGAAATGGTCGCCCGCATCAGTCGAGGCTGTGGAAGTGGCAAGGGTCGAGCATTTCCTGAAACCGGCCGAACCGCCGCTTTCGCTCTGAACGCTATCCGGCTATCGCCACATGCCGCGCATGCGGGCGCCGACATCGATGCGCACTTGCCGCGCGTGGGCTTGCGCGGCCTCCGATTTCACCTGCGGCCAGCTGCAGGCCTCGAAGAACTGCAGCAGCGTTGCCGGAATGAAGCGGCTGCGTGAGGCATAGACATGCCGGTCGCCCTGCGAGTTCTGCCCATAGGTGAAGAAGCGTTGCGGAACGACGAGGTCGAGACCATCCCGGGCGCGCGTCATCGCGACATAGAGCAGCCGGCGTTCCTCTTCGATTTCGGCGGTTGTGCCGACGGCGAGATCGCTCGGTATGCATCCGTCGACGACGTTCAGCATGAAGACCTTCGTCCATTCCTGGCCCTTGGCGGAATGGATGGTCGACAGGATGAGATAGTCTTCGTCGAGAAGCGGCACACCCGCCTGGTCGCTGGTCGCATCCGGCGGATCGAGGGTGAGCTCGGTGAGAAAGCGCTCGCGCGAGGCATAACCGCTAGCGATCTGCTCGAGCTGCAGCAGGTCGGCCTGCCGCGTTGCTGCGTCCTCGTGCAGCCGTTCCAGATGCGGCGCGTACCATTGCCGTGCCAGGCCGATCTCTGCCGGCCAGCCGGCCTTGCCGGTCTTCAGCTCCTGCAGCATCGCAACGAACATTGTCCAGTCCTCGCCGGAGCGCGGCGGTGCCGGCATGGCGCCAAGAGCAGTAATCGGGCTGGCATCCTCGGCCATCAGGTCGAGCGTCTTCTGTGCCGTCGACGGGCCGACGCCCGGCAGGATCTGCATCAGCCGGAAGCCCGCCACCCGGTCGCGCGGGTTCTGCGCGAAGCGAAGGGCGGCCAGCATGTCCTTCACATGCGCGCTGTCGAGAAACTTCAGCCCGCCGAACTTGACGAAAGGAATGTTGCGCCGGGTCAGCTCGACCTCCAGCGGCCCGCTGTGATGCGAGGCGCGAAAGAGCACGGCCTGCTGCTTGAGCGTGAGGCCTTCCTCGCGGTTATCGAGCACCATGTCGGTGATATACCGCGCCTGCTCGGCCTCGTCGCGCACAGTGACCAGGCGCGGCCGCTCGGACGATTGCCGCTCGGTCCAGAGGTTCTTGGTGAAGCGCTCCGAGGCGAGATCGATGACGGCGTTGGCGGCGGCGAGGATCGGCTGCGTCGAGCGGTAGTTGCGGTCGAGCGTGACGATATTGGCCGCCGGGCTGAAGGCGGCGGGAAAATCGAGGATGTTGCGCACCGTCGCGGCACGGAAGGAATAGATCGACTGCGCATCGTCGCCGACGACGGTCAGCCCTTGGCCTTGGGGTTTCAATGCGAGCAGGATCGAGGCCTGCAACCGGTTGGTATCCTGATATTCGTCGACCAGCACATGGTCGAAGCGGCTGCCGATATCCTCGGCAATCATCGCTTCGCCGACCATCTGCGCCCAGTAGAGCAGCAGATCGTCGTAATCGAGCACGTTCTGGCTCTGCTTGGCCTCGACATAACTGGCGAAAAGTTCGCGCAGCTGTTTCTCCCACGTCGCGCACCAGGGAAAGACGTCGCGCAGCACGAGGTCGAGCGCGGTTTCCGAATTCACCGCCCTGGAATAGATGGCAAGGCAGGTGCCCTTTGTGGGAAAGCGGCTTTCCGTCTTCGAGAAGCCGAGGTCGTGCCGGATCAGGTTCATCAGATCGGCACTGTCTTCGCGGTCGTGGATGGTAAACCCAGGATCGAGACCGATCTGCTCCGCATAATCGCGCAACAGCCGCGCGCCGATGCCGTGGAAGGTGCCGGACCAGGAAAGCGCATCCGCCATCACGCCAGCATTCGCACCAAGCACATCGCGGCAGATGCGCTCGACACGCCGCGCCATCTCGGCGGCTGCCCGGCGCGAGAAGGTCATCAGCAGGATGCGGCGGGGATCGGCGCCCTTGACGATCAGATGGGCGACCCGATGCGCCAAGGTATTCGTCTTGCCGGAGCCGGCGCCGGCAATGACCAGCAGCGGCCCGGCAATATGGCTGCCGTCGATGAGCGTGCCGTGCTCGACGGCCATGCGCTGCTGCGGATTGAGCTTTTCGAGATACATCCAGCCGTCCGGTCGGGCTCCCGCAGAATCACTGCGGAAAGATTAGATGTTCCTTGAATGTTCGCGATTGCGGCCTCTGTCAAGCGCTGCGGCGCGCGAGCAACATCTCAGTCGGGGAAATCCGGACCGATCTCGCGCCGCACCAGCTTCAGGCTACGGTCCGGCTGAAGAATATAGGTTTCCTCCACGCGCTGGCCCGTCCCGTTGTAGAACTGGTTGTAGACGGCGCTGCCGACCGGCGACTTGGCAAGCTTCGTTCGCGGCTGGCCGCCATAGGTAATGCTGCCGGGAATGGGTTCCAGCGCCCGCGTATCGGCCGAGGAGCAGCCGGCAAGCATTGCCCCGGCAAACAAGGCGGGCAGAAGCGCTTTCATCGTCATCATCCCTCTTTCGACTGCCGCCAGATATGGAAGCCGCAGCGCCTTTCGCCAAGGGTCGTCCATGCCACCGCACAGGTATCACTGTCGAACAGGCTCTTCTTTTCCGGGGGACGCAACGAAATGCGTCCCTGCGGCGTTAACAGACATCAACCAACATTAGGAAACGTTCACGGTGCTCGGCTTTCCAGCATTCACGGGGCATGGCGAGCCCGGCCGCCAGGGCCACAGCGATGCCGCGACGCGCGCCTCGGTGGAAAGCGCCCTTCATGCGGCCGCCGATTTCGAAGCCGGCGAAATCACCGTCAGCATATCGGGCTCCTATGTCATCCTGGAAGGTTTCGTGCGCCGGCGGGGCGATGTCGAGCGGGCGATCGAGATCGCCGAGGGCGTCGTCGGCCGGGGCTATGTGCGTGCTCGCTTGCTGCGACGCTAGCCGGCTCGCGCTCATCTCTTTGCGATGCATGAAGGGAACCAAAATGCTCTCTCGCGTGTTGAAAGGCCGGACCTAAACGCTGGAGACTCTCATGCAGTTGCTTCCTCGCCTCTGGGCAACCACCTTGATCGTGGGTTGCGGTGTCTTTGCCGGCTCCGCCCATGCCTCGCTGGAAACCGGCACGAATTATTCCGCTTTGCCGAAGGACCAGATCGCCCTCAACGAATATACCGGGACCGTCGCCTGCCAGCCGGTAGAGCCTCACTATCTCCCCTCCTTCATCCGCGCGGCAGATGGCACCATCATCGGTGTCGGTTATGTCGAGATCGAGAATGAGAGCGGCGCGGATTGCTGAAAAAAGGCGGTCCTGCTCGGACGAGGCTCGCCTGCGTTTCCGCAGAGGGTACGAGCCTCTAACCATCATCATGATGGCTGGTCATCTTCTATTGATGCACCTGTATCGGGCGCAACGCCCTTTGCACCAAAACCCGGCACGCACTTGTTGCAGGGTTAAACCAAAATTAAAGCCCAAAATTAAAGCATTGTCCCGTTCCGGCACGCTTGCGCGCCCAGAAGGCGAAAATCGCCCGAAATTCCTTGCTGAAGTGCTAATGCAGCTTCAGCTTCGCCTCTTCGGCGGCCGCCAGGAACTCGGCTCTTGCTTCTTCCACGCTCTTGCGTCCGTCGAGCGCCGCCCGGCAGGCGCTGCGGGCCTTGATATAACGAAGCCCGCGCATACTCGGCCACAGATCCGCCAGGCACTTCAGCGCATCGAACGGCCCATTGACCGTTCGCGCATCGGCACCTTCGAAACCGACCTTGACCGGGCTGTTCCATCTTTCAGTTGCCATCGACGCTCCTCCACGATTTTCGACAGAAACGAAGCGCAGCATCTCCCAGTTCCTCCGGGGAGACTTTGCGATAGTTAATACTCTAGCGTGATTTTTGCCGTCAGCAATGGTGGAATGCATTGCGGCTGATGAGGCGAAATGTCCTCTTGATGAGATTCACCAAGCGACCGGCTTTCGCGGGCCAGGAATTTCGTTGGAATTTGTAATCATGACGCCCCAATGCGAGGGGAATTTTTGGAGGGTGCAACCAAATCCGATGGCGTGGGCGCGGCATCATCGCTACCATGCTCTCGAAGCTGATGGCTCCACATGGGTTTAGGTCGAAATCTGATCCAGGCTGCTTTTCTCTGTGGGGCCTTGGCAATGCCGGTCCTCGCCCGCGGGGCAGAGGTGTCTGCTGAAGACGCTCTGCTGACGCGTCTCTCCATCGAAACCGTGCCACGACTCCAGCGGGAATATTTGCGGGCGACCCTCACGCCCCAGGATGAAGGCACGGCGATAGATGTTGCTGCCTATGTTTTGTCTAAGACTTTTGATCGGTGGTATGTCGAAGGTATATTCGATGGAGCTTTTTCGTGGCTTCACGCGCCAATTAAGGACGAAGTGCTGGTCACCAGAGAACTGATTGAACTGTGGCAGTTTTCGCCGTTTATATCTTACTATCTCGAGGTAACCGAGATTCCCGACTGCGCAAACAACAGCGTGCTGCTTCCCAGCTGTCACTAGCTTTGCCGAGGGGCGCAAATGGAGGTCATATTCTTACCGGAAAACTGGTGCTGCCGAGTGGGATTGAACCACCGACCTCACCCTTACCAAGGGTTCACGCGAGTATCTGCATACGACTGGAAATATTCAGTTTTCCGTCATTTAAAAACTGCACTGCACGGATTTTGCACCGATTGGGTTATGCCGACTTCGTGACCTGCTCGGTCTTTTTCTTCGCCGAAATGAGGCGCCGAGACCAATAGGTCGGATCTTCCCACCACCACAGATCACGCCAAGCCTGGGGCACTGGCAGCGTATTTATTGCTTCGAGCAGCGACGGCTGCGGCACATTGGTGTAATGCCGGCTCATATCGTCGACCGCGTGACCAAGGATCTGATCCTTAATGTAGGGGTGGACGCCATTGACCACGAGCTGCGTCGACGCGCTGTGGCGCCCGGTGTATGCGGCGATATCGACAATCTCGACCTTTCGTTTCGCAAGCCGTTTGCGCGCGCCCTCGATTGCTCCCGAAATTTGACCGCCAAAGTCGTCAGAAGCAGGGTAGGGCTCGCCTTTGTGGGATAGAAAAACTATGCCCTTGCGCTTGGCCAGAAGCGACGTGAAGAGAGGGACCAGGAATTCATGCATCGGTACGCCACGCGGTTCGCCGATTTTGGATTTGTCGAGGATAATCCAGCGGCCGGGGATATCGATCTGCGGAGCCTCTAGAGTGAACATCTCGATTGGGCGCATCCCGGTGTAAAAGAGCGCCGTCATGATTTGCGCGGCGGCCGGCGACATTTCCGCGACGAACGTGGCGGCGCGATCGTAACTCGTCGGAGTAGTGCCGGCGCGCTTACGTTTCAGGACCGTGATAGTTGTGCCTTTGGGCTTGCGCGGCCGACGCCATTGCCGCGGCTCGGCCCATTGATTCAGGACGCAATGATTCCAGACAGCAATGAAGGGCGTGAAAAATTGGCGGTTTTTTGTGTCGGTGTTGGCGGTCGGGTACAAAGCCGCAGCACCTTGATCTAGATCGCTCTGCGTGATGTCTTTCAACAGTTTGCCACGGAGTTGAGTCACTACGCCCGTGACTTTGCCTGTTTTCTTATTTTTCTTGATCAGGTACTTCGGCGACCCGCCAGAAGCCACATAGCTCTCTGCCCCCTCGGTGAAGCTGATAAGGGCCTTCTTGCCGTGCACGCTTTCTTTTAGCAGACGCGCTTCTGCCTGGATCCGGATCTCTTCAGCGACTTTTCTGTCGCAAGTGCCAGTAGATTCGAAAACGCTCTGTCCTCTGACCGTGCCACGGATGTAGAAGTTTTCGGAGCCTTGACGCTGGATAAGTTTGAGGGGCATCGCAGAACATTCCAAATGGCGAGGATGTCGGTCTCAGAAAAAAGGAAATCTCGACCTACAATGGTGCATAATCCGTTGCTCCTGGCAACCTTGGCGACAGCCCGTGTCGTCATGCGCAAGCGCTCGGCCGCTTCCTGAAGCGTGTAGATGTCGCCGACCGGGCTTCTGGCTCCCTCGATCGTCATTACACGCCCAACATTTTGCGGATAGTCGGAGCGTTGTTCTTGATGTGGGTGATGACGACTTTCTCACCGTGCGAGCTCGCAACAGCGTTCGACAAGTCCCTCTGGTCGAGGACCAGGACCTGCTTGATGGGCTGGCCGCCTCCGGCTTCAGACGACTTATCTTTTCCGCGGTTGAAACGATGATTCGGATCCTGCTCAGTCAGCACCTCTTCGTTCCTTTTCAGGATGGTTGGCACCTCATCCGGACGCAGGCCGGCTATGCCGCCAGAGTGATAGCGGATAGCGTTCGCGAACCACATTGGAGCGACCTGGCGTGATGTGTTGCCGCCACCAGTCGCCACGGATCCGACCAGGCCGCCGGTATGAGCCGTAACGGCTTTACCAAGACCGCCAAGGCCCTGAGCGGCTGAACCAATCGGTCCGCCGATACCGGCCAAGGCGTTGAGTATCATCTGGCGCAGGATCATCGTCGCGATTTCACGAAGGAAGTCAGCCGCGAATTGCAGGAAAGCTTGACCGAGCGCTTGGAAGGCGTTCGCGCCATTGGCGACAGCCTGAGCGAAATTGTCGAAGGCGCCGACCAAGCCATCAGCGAACGATCCAACCAAGTTCTGAACATTGGATGCGGACAGGCCGAACGCCGTCAGACCGCTTCCAACCTTGGCCGTGTTCAGCTGCACCCTCTGAAGCTGAGCGACCATCTTCTCGTCGCCGAGCGCACGAGCAAGTTCCAAGGCCTTCGGGATGGCGGCAGTGAGCTGCTCGTTGACACCCTGCAGCTGCGTGACAAGTTCCTGCGTCTTCCCGCTGTCGCCAGCGTTCTGCGCCATATTGATTTCTTGCAACAGGGTCTTGCGCTGCTGGTCGAGACCGATGATGTCGTTCAGCTGCTCGCGGGCTTCTTGCTGGTTGGCTTTCAGCTGCTCGTCGGCGTGCGCGGAATCGTACTTTGCCCCGGCAGCCTCACGGATCGCGTCTCGCTGTGCCTGAGTGAGCGTCACGCCCTGCTTGGTCGCTTCATTCTCAGCCTGCACCAATTCGCGCGCAATGACCGCTTCTCTGTTCGATTCCTTGCGGGCGTCCGCCTCTTCCTTCAGCGCCTTCACGCGGCCGGAAATATTCTCGTCGAACGACTCCTGTTTTGTCTGGCCGCCAGCCATAATCGGCGAGCCACCGCCCATCTTCTGAGCAGCCCAGGAAATAAGATCGCGCGCCGTCGTATCGTCCTTGATGACGGTCGGGTTAGCTGCCACTGAGGCGGGGCTGACGAGGTTCTTGGCGAGTTCGTCCGGATTGGCGAGCACGACCTTGATGGCATCGCCGGCACCGAGGAAGTGAGCGAGGTAGGTGTTTCCGTCGCTCGGAGCCACGCCAGCGTTGGCGAGCTGCATCTGGTTGCGCTTGGTGAACTCCTCGAGCACCGGTCGGGCGAAAGCTTCGTTCGCCCGATACTGAAGCTTGGCCGAATCCGACAATTGTTTCAGAGCCGGGAATAGCTCGTCAAAGATCGGCAGCCAGGTGCCTTCGGTGAACTGTCCGATACCACGGGCGCTAGATGTCGACGGCCCCGTGCCATCCTGACCACCCTCTTTGAAGATGATGCGATCGACGAGGGTCTTGCGCGTGTCCGGCAGCGAGTCGAACTGCTTCTGCATGAACGTGGTGTTGATGCCGGCGACCGCGTCCGAATAGGACTTCGTCGCGTCCAGAACCTGCCCCATGGTGGTCGCGAGGTTCAGCGCATCCTTGTACTGTTTTTCCAGGCCCTTGAGGGCTTCGAGCTTTTTCAACTCATCGCCGAGGCCGGGAATGTTCTCTTTGATCTCGACAAGGAGTTTATTGAAAGCGGTCGTCTTGCCCTGGTAGTCGAGGTTCTGCGCGGTATCCTGTGCCGTTTTTCCGAGACCAAGGAGAGCCTTGTCGGCATCGGTCGCCGTATTGGCCTGCACCCTAATGAGTGCCTCAGCCTTGGCGATTGCATCACTGAGCTCGTCGAGACCGGGTTTTCCATCCTCGGCCGAGTGCAGCAATGCAAGGATCTGATCGGCGATTTCCTTGAAGCCATCAGCCGCGGGCTTGAGCGAAATGTCACTGAGGATCCCCGCCAGCTGTTGGACAGAAACGGAACCATCGCGAACGCCTTTCAGGGCATCCGTCAACTGATTCAGCTGCCTGATCTCCGAACTATCCGGCGCGAAATCCTGGAACGCGTATTTCAGGACTCGGCTGAGCTCTTCAGCATCGCCGACAATGTCGCCGAACTGCTTTTTGAGTTGATCGCGATTGTTGATGAGTTCGGCGGGCGTTGCACCGGGGATGGACTTCGCCCAATCGGAAGCCTTGTCCTTGGCGTTGTCGTATCCAGCAACGACGAGATCAACTTGTCTTTTGTGCTCGGCAAGTGCAGAGGTCGCGTTGTCAATGCTGGTTAGCCAGGTGCCAACGGCATACGTGACGGCAGTGAGAGCGATTCCGATCGGGCCACCGAAGGCAGCCAGGAGAGTGCGAAATGCGCCGGCCGTGACAACAACGGTCGTCTGCAAGCCGCCAACCGCACCAGCCAAGCCGACGACGCCGGCACGGGCGAGGGCGCTCTGGCTGGTCGTGGCAAGCAGGCTTTGTCGGAAGCTGCCGAGCGTGCTTACGGATTGCGCCAGGGCGCGGCCGAAGACCGTCTGCGCGTTCGCCGCGGCTTGCGTGCGCGGGCCGATAAGAGTCAGCTCGGCGCTGAACGTCCGCAGAGACTGCGCGACCTGCAGAGCCTTGCCGGCCGCGCCGCCGAAGAAGTCGGCAATCTTGACGGCGATAAACAGCTTGGCGGCGCTGGTGATGACATCGAAATACTTCGGAAGCTCGGCCAAAATCTTGATAACTTCACCGACCGCTTTACCGATCGCGGTGAATGTTTCCTGGCCTGCGCTGCTCTTGGCGAAATCGTGAAAGCTTTCCATTGCCGATCGGAGTGCGGGCACGAAACCATTCGCAACGGCTGTCTGTGAGGTCTGGACGTCATTGCTGAATCGACCGAGGTCAGTGGTTAGGCTTTCAAGAGAGGCGCCAAGCTGTGGACCGAAGCGGCGTGTCAGCTCATCCGCAAATCTCAGCAGCGTCGAGCGATCGGCAAGGACGTCGCCGGCCTGCATCATCTTGCTGAGTTCGGCGGTGGATTTCCCAATCGCAGTTGCAAATATCGAAAACGCGCCGGGGAGCCTTTCAGAGAGCTGCCCCGTCAGCTCTTCAGCGGAAATCTTTCCCTTCGAAATCATCTGCGTCAGCGCAAGGAAGACGCCTGAAGTCTCCTCGACTGAGAGCTGATTTACGCGCGCTGCCTCGGCAACGGAAACGAAAATCTTTCGAGTGTCCGCAAACGTGAAGTTGGCCGTGCGCGCGGCAACTGCGAATTTGCCGTAGTCGCCAGCCAACGTGCCGAAGGCGATACCGAGCCTATCGGCCTGCTCGCGAAGGAAACCAATTTCAGTCGCGACCCTGCCTGTATCCTGATTGAACACGGAACCGAGGCGGCTCTGGACAGCCTCGAGCTGCTTATAGGAATCGACTGCGCCCCCGATCTGGCCGATCGCTGCCTGAAATCCGATGTAGCTCGCTGTAAGAGATAGAATCTCACCGCGTAGGGATTGCAGGGTTGACACCGTTCGGGTGTTCTCTTTGCCGATCCCTGCGAGGGCTCGGCTGAAAGCGGACGTCTGGACGGACGCGCTCGCCATCGACGTACTCGTCTGCTGAACGGCCGGCGCGATACGGCCAAGGTCACGGAAACTGGACCGAGCCGAGCCGCCTAGTTTGGCAAGCGTGTCGCGCTGCTCCTGGTAAGCCGTCTTGGCGAGATTCGCCTTGGCCTGAGCAGCGCCGAACGCTGCACCCAACGCCTCGGTCGGAGCCTCGGCCGCACGCATCTGCTGTGCCAGCGACTTCACATCACTCTGTGCCGCAACCCATTCACGACGCGCCTCGAGCACTGCCCGGCGTTGTGTAGCGAGAGCCTGAACGTCGACACCGCCCGCGGCGACCGGAGTCGTCGAGGGAGCGGCCATCTTGACGTTCGACAGCCCTTCAATCCGAGCCTGGGCTGCTGCCAGGTTTGCGCTCATGCGCTGTGCGGCGGCGCTGACGGCGTCTTGAGTGATCGCCACGTTACCGAGGGCTTCACCTGCCTGCGCCGACACGCCACGGATCGATGCAAGTTCGGTACGCGCCTTGCCGAGCACTTCACGCTCGCTCGTCAGCGCCGCGCCGGTGCGCGAGACCTCATTGCCAAGTTGGTTTTGCAGCGACGATGCCGACGAGATCTGCGGGCGCAAACCCTTGATGGCATCGGCGGACTGTTTGACCGCGTTTTCGTATTCGCGAATCTGCTGATTGATCTGAGCCTGAGCAGCTTTCTGCGCCGGCAGATCGGCAGCAATAAAAGCACCGGCCGACTTGGCAGCTGGTCGGACGAAGTGATCCGGCGTCGTGCCGAGTGACTTGTTGTATTTGATCTGGTTTTGCTCGGCCTGCTTGACGAGCTTATTGACCTCGGTCAGTTCCTTGCGGCTGGCGGCAAGCGCCATCTTGTTACCGCTGAGTGCATTCTCCTCGGCAGCCAGTTGCGCCTTGAGGCGTGTTGCAGCCTGAGCAGCTGCGTCACTGTCGCGCGCCAGCTTGGCAAGCTCAGCCGCGTTGCTGCGCAGCGAGCCTTCCATGCGACCGACGGCAGCTGTGGCCTTGTCGAGCTCTGCGGCGACTTTGCCGGCCGACTGCAGCTTCGATAGTTCGTTCTGAAATTTCGCGGCATCAACAGCGAGTTTGCCAAGGGCGTCCGAGGTTTTCGAAGCACCCTTGGCAAGGCTCTGCTGATCTTCAACGTTTTGCTTGAGCGCCTTCGAGATCTTGTCGATCTCGTTGGAAGCCTTGTCCCGCGCCCTGATGACGAGATCGATATCTTTACCGGCCATCGTCAGTGCCTCTGAAGGTTGCCGCTCGAAAACACGGCGGTTTCGCGTGCCTTTGAGACCGCCAAGTTGACGACGTGTGCGAGGATTTCTTCGAGCGAGCGGCCAGGGAAAGTGGCGATCATCACTTGGTGTGCGGTTGCCATCCGAAACAAGGAACCGGATACCGCAATTTTCTCACGAGGGACGCCGGCGCCAATTGCAGCAATTGCATCGATGACTGGACCGCACCGTTGAAACACTGAGTCTGTGACATCCTCGGCGATCGGATCGAGGCCAGTAGCGACAGCCTGAGCGGCATACGCATCAACGATGTCCGCAATCTCGGCAGGGCCAAATTCATCAATGACGCTATCGATTTCCGCTTCCGTCAGAGGTCTGACACTTGGCGCAAGGAATGCGGTAAGAAAATTAAGCATCTCGGTCACCTTTCCAAGTCTATTCAACATTTAGTTGAATAGATCGTCGTCAACGAAAGTATTGCGGGAATCCATCGGAAGATCAATGGCGCTCTCTGGCCAATCGATCTCGGCACCTATCCAGTGATCAAATTCGGTCCGACAACTATCGAGCTCGGGGAAGACATAGAAATGTCCAGCTCTATCGGACGAACGCAATCGGCGGGTCGCAAGCGGGGGAAGGAGCGTCTTTAAGCGCTTCGTGATAGCGATTTCGCTAAGCTCAACGCCGTCGTAACGGCGGTTTTGCAGCCATCGGGAATAGCTGTCGCGAAAGCCGGATTTCTCAACCTCGATCGGTTCTTGCGGCCACACATCTCGCTGGCTTCCTTGGCCGTCGATCGAGCCCGATTCCAGCGCCTGAAACCAAAAGCGATCAAGGTTCTTAAGCCCCTCGACCTTCTGTTCGGCCAAGCCTGTTGTGTCCGGCACGGCGCGGACCTGGAAATTGGAGATGTCGTGGGTCAGGAGATAGTGCAGCAGCGCCTCGCGCCCGCCGTTGTTCATCTCATGGCGCAGAGCGTCGAAATATTTGTGATCGTTGCAACGTGCGGATGATACATTCAGCACGAAAAAGCGCCGTTCGTCCTGCGTGGCCGGCACGACCCAACGCTCATTCGAGGAGATGAAGAGGCGCAAGACCGACTTGATCGGGAATGCGTTCATGCCCTTGGGCTCGATCATCACGTCGTTTGACGTGATCAGGTATTTCAACTGGCCTTCGGCCTTTTTGTCGCCGGCCCAGAAGCCTTCCTGGACACTGAGTAAAAGACAGCGTTCCTGGTGGGCGTTGAACTTGCCCGTCATCTGCTCCTGGTTGCCGATCGTGATGTAATGATTCCGAAATAGGCTGCCGACGTAGTCTGCAACTGCGTCTTTGCCAGCGCCCTTCTTCCCTATGGCGATGACGGCGACACCCGGCTTTTCCTCCGGCTTCTGGACCATATGGGCGAGCCAGCCGATCAGATACCAGAAGTGATCCTCATTGCCGTTGCAGAAGATCCGCAATAGGTGGTCCATGAAGAGCGCGCAGGACTTGGAGTCGTCCGGCTCGACCGAAAACCCTCTCCAATGATTGTATGTGCCTTCCATTTCACGATTCGGCGCGAAAACGATGCCGTTGGGATACGATCGACGATGTTTCGAGCGCATCCACTGCTTGGATACGGGCTCGGTGGTGCTGTCCTTCGGCACCCTATCGTTTTCATGATAGTTATGTAGGTCGTTGACGGATCCGTAGGTGACCGAGCCGTCCTTGTGGAAGTCCAGGACCACCGTCTTGCTGCTCACGCGGGCGACAGCGAACCTTCTGTTCATTCTGGCTATCTTGGGCGGCGCGCCGCGGCCGAGTTCGAACTCGACTTCCGCTTTCTTGAGTTTCAGTTGCGATTTCGACAGCTTCGTCTTCTCGGGACCGTTACCGGCGCCGAGCAGATCGTCGAACATGTCGGTTCTGCTGTCGTCGACCTCTTCGATCTCATCGAAATCATCCTCGATCGAGTCCAGCTGGCGTTCGGCGCGCACCTCGCGGGCGACTGCAACGAGGCTCGCCATGCGGAATGGTGCTGCCGCGCGATTCTTGAATGACTTCCAGACGCGCTTCTGGTCTTTCGGGTCGAACTTCTCGCTGATCTTGGAATATTTGCACCACGTCTCAAAACCGAAATCGGAGCCGTCGGTCTCGTGGTGCAGAGCCATGCCGACTCGCATCCATTGATCGCGATCTTCAAACCAGTCTGCGGCCGGCAGGTCGTCAAGGACCCCTATGATCTCGTCTTCGTCCAGCCCAAGCGGCTGCTGGCGTTCCGAGCCTGATTCGTCCTCTTCCTCGTCGCGCGCCTCGGTGATTTCCGTGAGGTACGCCGACGGCACGATCGGGCCGATACCCATGTCAAGCAGATCGAAATCGATCTCGCGGAGCCAGCGATAAGGCTTTCCGGTGACGGGGTGGATGGAATACGGAATGGCGACCTGCTTGCCGGTGCCGAATAGCTCGATCTCCCAGGTCCAGTGCTCTTTCCCCTCTTCGTCGAGCATCTTCGTGCTGCTGTGGGCGAGTTTCTTCGACGGAAACGGCTTGTCTGAGAGGATATAAAAGTGGCGGCTCTCGCCCATCGACCCTGACTGCACGACGGGGTAGGCGTTCCAGTCCGGAAAGAGTTCGGTCAGGCGCGCTCTGGCGGCGCCGGCTTCGGCATCGACACGGATATCCAGATCGATGACGTGAAGATAAAGGCCGGCGACGACCGACCATTTTCCGAGACGAACACCAACGTTATGAGTTGGCAGAAGTTGTTGCTCGAATTCCTCCTCGGTCAGAACCGGTTTCGAAGCCCAATCGTTTCCGACGGGTCGTTTCGATCTTGAGTGCAACGAATGGAGGGCAAATCCGCTTCTCAGCAGACGCCGTAGTTTCGGAAGGGATGATGCATTCGGCATTGCAGCTATTCCACATTTGGTTGACCAAGAGGACGAGCTTGGCCGTGGCACCGCGAGGGCGCTAACGACTTACGATTTTCAAGGGTTGGGAGTTAGTTGCTCGGTGAACCGACTTGGGGCCGAGGTGGCGATTCCGCCCACGCTTCCGCTCGACTGCGAAGCTCAGGCGGAATTTTACTTTCAGGAGCCATCAGAAAAACACCATACGTGCCATCCGGCCGAAGTTGGGTAACGGTTCCCGATGTCAACGCGGCGTCTTTGCCGACAACGGGCACCATGCCTTGCCGGGCAAGTGCTTCACGCTTGGCTCCAAGGTACGCCTCTCGCGCGTCCAGACCTAAGCCTATAAGCTCGCGGCGCCGGGCACGACGCCATTGCTCGAAGTCGCGGGAGAGCTTGGTCATTCGTCACCGTCCAGGGTGTCCAGCTTTGCTCGAATCTGCGCTTTGGCGTCTGCAAATCGAGGAAAGGCTTTGCGTTCCACACTGCTCGCCCAGTCGGGAAATAGCGCGTTCACATATGGGACACCGATTCTGACGCCTTCGATGAATTTCCATGCGTTCGCCTTATGCGACGGGAAGCCCGACGACTCTTCCAGGGCGAGGATCACAGCAAGCTTGCGGTGAAGGCCGTGCAAATCATGACGAAAATCTTCGGTCAATTGAGCGTGACGCAACACGACCCACGCCTGTTCGGCCAAATCGAGCTCTTTTCTGAGCTTGGTGATCTGCGCGGCCGTTGTTTGAACTTCCGAGTCCACCATCGCCTTCGCGCGTCCGATAGCATCGATGTTCCCGAAGCCCGCGAGTTCATCGGCGACCGCTTCAAGCTTAGCCCGCAGTTCGGACAGGTCAGCGGAAGTCCCATCGAGGATGGCTTTTGCTTCCTCATTCTGAATACGGGCGGCTAGCTTGGCGTGCCTTATCACAAGCAAGGAATGCCGGTCCGTGTCGGCGCCGAGGCAGGCCTGCTTCTCCTTCAGACTGGCTTCTTTTGCGAGCGCATTAGCCAGTGAAGTTCGAACCTGCTTGACGAGCGCCGCGGCTGGCCGACTGCTTTTTAACGGCCTTCGCTCAATTTCCGTCGCGCGTTCATTAATTGGAGGTGCGGAACGCACCATAGCGCGGCTCATATCGCGCTGTGCGCGGTTCATGCGCTCGGCTTCTGTCAGGCCATCGGCAGAAATGATGGTCGTGGTGACTGGCATCGCGGAAGTTTCCTGTGAGTGTTGCTCATAGGGAGCCAGTGATCGGGCAGAAGGTCAAAGGATATGCCGTCAGGAACTCATTGGGCGAATTATCGCCTTTGTAACCAGCTGAAAAATATCAACAATTATCATTGTTCGTCAAAATCGTCGAGGAGCCGGTCTTCCTCGATTTGCTGTAGGCTCTGTCTACGCTTCTTGTTCAACGTTACGATGTGCTTGCGAATTGACTCGTTCATCGCGTCACCGAAAGCCTTGAGCCTCTTCTTACGTCTGTTCTCAGATTCACGCTTGTCGGAGATGTGTAGTTGCTCAGCTAACGTCGTCGCTCGGCGATCTTTATTGAAGTGGACCGGAAAATGCAGGATGTCCTCTCGAAATCGGGCTTTGAAGTCTTCGACTGCGGAATCCTGCGTTCCTCCACTTGCTAATTTCATCAGGATCGTCTCGCGCTCGTTCTCTTTCCACCACTCCTTAGTTGGCCTTCCCGGCTTTTTCTTCTGCAACTCTTTCTCAAGCTTTTGATTCAGTGAAAGCACGGAGTTTCGAACCATCATGTTGATCGTCACCTCGTCGGCAAGACCTTCGAACATGATTGCTGCAGTATTCAGAATGGCTGGCGTGTCGAAAAGGCCACCGTAGATCGCACGTTCATTGCTGATCAATTGCTTAAGCAGCACTTGATTGGCGTTGAACAGGCGATAGGCGGTGGCTTTTTGAACAGGTGTTAGTTCGGTCTGTCTCATTATATCGGATCCCGGTTTCCTCGTGACACGCTGCCACGAGGAAGAGCCACTGCGTTATGCTACGCAACCAAAAGCTTTTCCGCGATCTGTTGGAAAAAGCCAACCTCAACACCACCATGCTGTCCACGGGCGCCGATCGCCTTTGCCACGTGGCCAAGCAGAATCGGCGACTCGTTGGCTTTCATCACGCCGATCAACTCTAAAGCATAGGCGCGGCCGGTGGCGTTATCGGCAGCCCAGTCGCCGGTTTCAGCCGGCGTCCAAAGATCGATTTCGGATCCGGTTTGGCTAGAGAAAGAGAGAGTGCTGTTCAGTTTGGTCATGAGTTGATCCTCCGGTTGACTTGAAAAAATATCAAGTTGAGTTGAATTAACCACAACTGGAAAATAAGTCAACTGCACTTGATGAAAATTCAAGAGCGAGGTAGAAAGGGTGCATGATAGAACCTGACCAAATCCGCGCAGCCCGGTCAATGCTTGGGCTCACTCAGTCCGATCTTGCGAAAGCTGCTGGCTTGTCGACGACCGGCCTCAACAATATCGAACGTGGAACGGCCGATCCGAAAGCGTCCACGCTGAAGGCCATCCAAGGGGCTCTGGAAGAGGCAGGGGTCATCTTCCTGAGCGAGGGTGAAAGCGCGGCTGGCGGTCGCGGAGTTCGTCTGCGCGGCTAAGCATTCGGTGCTAGCGCAGCCAGTGCCTCCATTCAACCTGCCACAGATCATCTGTGGCAGCGCCATAGATGGGTTGGAATCCACCTTCCTTATTTTCTGTTATGTTTCAATGGTTTGCCACCGTCGCCACAGTTGCCACAGTGAAAACCGCTACTCCTTTATATGCATAGGAAATAGCGGATTCGAGCTTGTTGAATAATCACAGTGTCCTATTGTGCAGTTACCGACGATTTTACAATCAGTTTGAATTCACTGTGGCAACTATGGCATCTATGTCAATCTATTGAAAATAAAGAGAAAAGAGTGACACAGATGGCTTTTGAATTGCCACGGTTGCCATAGATTTTCGGAAAAGGTTGAATGCACAATGGGACATTTCGAGAAAAATTCCGGCAAAAAATTTTCATGAGCCGCGGCTCAGCGCCCCTCGCAGTGCATTGTAACGCTAGATGGGACCCGTAGCGACCTCTGGCTGTCCATTGTGCAGCCACCCCAACAGCAAAGTCGTTGTGCTGTCCATTGTGCTTTGTCCGTTGTGCAGTTGTCCCTTGTGCTTTGCATCAGATAGAATTCAGTAGTGAAGTTGCGGGTTTGCAACTCGACTATTTGGGCGCGCTATTGCAACTTGGTTTCAGCAATAAGATTTAGGGAAACTCTATGACTGAAACCTCTACAGCCATGAAGTTCATTATCGGGTTCGGCGCGATACTTGCTGTCGGAGTCCCAACGTTCGTGGTTGGGCAGTACGTTAGTGATCTGCGCCACGACATGGAACAGTCGAAGACAGAGGTTGAGCGCCTTAAGGGGCAGGTCGTCCAACTCCAGGATATCCTTCAGAAGACACAGACGGGCGGGGCACGCGGGCCAAAGGGGGATAAAGGTGATCCAGGCGATGTAGGTCCAGCCGGCCCGCGTGGGCCTGCGGGCGAACCTTCTGTAGCGTCTCTCGATTTGTCAGACTCCGCTAAGATCGAAGTGAAGAAAATCGTTGATGCGGCAATCAGCGCTATACCAGCGCCACCCAATCAAACCGCTGGCGTGCCGTCCCCTGTGAAGGGAGGTGCCTTCAGCAATACGAAGTGCGCTATCGACTCCTCATTCCAGGGGCTTGAAGCGATAGAATTACATGACAAGACGGAAATCTGTGATGCAGCGGGCCGGCTTTTGGCGACGATTTCGGTCCAATCAAGAACAATGCTAGGCATGGAAATTCGTCGCCCGGGCAAGAGTAATTATCAAAGCTGCGATATGGAGCGAGCCTGTGCCTTGTTCTGGGTGCCAGGCAAAGAATTCGTGATCGAGCGAATTGGTCAGGATGAAAATGGTAGCGTGGCGCTGCTGAGGTCACAGCTTTAGCAACCTTCGGCCGTTTGGATGCGAGGATAATCGGATAAGCCTATGGGCGCCGGCAAGAAGCGGAAGCAGCGATTCCTCGACGACAATCCTCTATGCTTTTTCTGTGGGGAGCAGTCGACAACGATCGATCACGTTCCGTCCAGAGAATGCTTCAGGGATCGCGTATGGCCTGAGGGTTACGAGTTTCCGGCTTGCGCAGCCTGCAACAATGGTGCCGGCCCGCTCGAGCAGGTTGCTGCGCTCTATCTCCTAATGGGCAATCATGACGGGAAGCGGCCGACCTCTCAGTTTGAGAAGTTGGTGGCTGGCGTTCGAAACAACACACCCGAATTTCTACCCAAGCTGAATATGTCCGCAAACGCCAAGAAACGAGCACTGCCGCTATACAACTTCCCATTCCCTGCGGACCAACCGATCGCAAAGGCTCCAATCGCCGAGTTGCCCGACAAAAATCGAACTGCCTTCGAAGCCTTCGAACGTCGTCTGACATGCGCGCTTTATTACCGGCATATGGGGGAGGTTATGCCGATCACACATATGATCAGAACGCACCGACTGCAGGCGATCCAAAAGAGCTCAGATGATCTCATCCGCGCAGTGGTGCCCATGCTTCCAAACGGAATCAAGACCAACCGGCAGAACACCGATATCGGCGATCAGTTCTTCTACAACTGGTATGGAGATCAGGCGACGAAGATGTTCGTTTTCATGGCTCAATTCTCTCTGTCATTTGTCTTCATTGGGGTGGCCTGCAGACCAGAGGATATGGCAGGAGGAGAAGACTATCGGCCTCATTCGAATGACGTCGCTGACCGATAGGCCATGATGCTCGATTCATTTGGGACGGAGCTTGCCGATCTGGAGCGCTAGTCAGGTCAGGCAGCGCGGCGCCAAGAGAAGGATTTTCCATCACTCGTGGAAACCAGGCCGAGTCTATAGAGCGATGTAAGAACGGACGCGATTGCTTGTCGAGTTTTCTGCCCCTGCTTGAAGCGACTTGCCAGGGCAGATGCGTCTGCAACTCCGCCACTCTCGATCAAAGCATCGATCACGAAAGCTGTCTGCTCTGCGTCACTCGCCGGGAACGTTGGTTTTGCCTTCGGTTGAAGCTGCACAACCGATCCGTCGAGATCGGCCTCGAGCTGTTTTGCCTTCTCTTTTTCGGAGCCGAACCGAGCGATTTGATAGTCGGGCCGTAGCCAGCGCACGAGGCCCCGCTTTTCTTCGATGGATCGCTCTTTGTTGAGCGCAACGATTCTAGCCAACGTGTCCTCTTCGGCTAATTGGCTCGGCCAGCCATAAGCGTGAGCGACGGCATCATCAAGCTTTGAATGAAGCTCCTGCAATATGAGAACTAGGCCATTGTCGAAGATTGCTCGTTCCTTATCGTCCAGTTCGACTATTTTCTTACCTGCCTTCAGATGGCCAAGCACATTGTAGAGTCCGGTCAGCGTCAGGTGAGGATGCTGATTCAGCACGCTTTTGCGTTGTGCATCGAGCTCTTCGGCTATGTCGCCGATTTCGCGCTTTTGTTCTTCAGTGGCTGCAGGAAACGGAAAGGGGTCAAATGTTCGCGAATTCGAATATCTATGGTCATTGCCTACACCTAGCCACCCGCCCGAACGGAATGCCCAAGCGACGTGAACCGATGATGAAATCACGCCTAGAACAAAGGGTGAGTCACTGGCGATAATCACCAGGGTTTGATCCGGAAGCCAGGAGGCGTCTAGAAACTGAAATATCCTATGTTTCGCGGTTTGGCTGGTCGCAATAAACCTCGGAAGTCGTTCGACAGAATGCCGTAGCTCCTGGCGGGGTTCGGCAAAGATCCACCATTTTTCACGATACGAGGCCCGGTTGTCGCGCTCTCTGACAGGTTTTACGGTCATCAACAAATGTTGATAGAGGGCAGGCGTCTGGCTTCTCACGGCCTCGACCGGGCGTCCAAAAAGGTCGATCGCCGACACACCTCTCGGGCGAGAAACCAAATCGCGCCCGCTCAGATACGGTTTGATCGCAGATTTGTAAGCAGGGCCAAGCGATTTAAAATAATTGGCCTCAGCATCCTCAAGAATGAACCCGGCTCCCATATAAGTCATGCCGCGCAAGCTTAGCCTTGCGTTTGCCAACAACGGAACCGGCTGCGTAACATCCACGCCAATGGTCAAGTCCGAATTTATCTTGCCACGCTCTTCGGCAAACAGAATAACTGGACTGTCCGTCTCAACGGCCTGTTCGCTAGTTGTATTCATGATCAGGCCGTCATGACTACCGGCTTGCACAACGGTCATAGCGATGCGCACCGCTGCGCTATCCTTGGTGACCTTTGTCCACGGGTGGTCCGGAATTGCCATAATTAGCGAGAGTGGCTTCTTTGCATTGAGATGCGATTCCATCACCCGCCGTTGAAAAATCTGACTGATGGAGTTCGTCGTTACGAACCCAAATCGCTTTAGTCTCGTCTTGGGCTTCAACAGGACCTCGGCCGATCGATCCCACCAGTACATGACGAAATCGGCGCTCTCATTCATATGCCGGTGGGCTTTCCACAATGCCTCAGCATAACCGGATTTCATGCGCGCACGAATGTCCTTGCCGCCGACAAACGGCGGATTACCGACGATGTAATCGGCTACCGGCCATTCCGGTCGCTTGGCATTGGGATATGTTTCGACTCCGTCGACGACGCTCGATTGAGGATAGCCATCCCAAGTCAGCACTGCATCCATGCATTGAATGTTCTTGAATGCGCGCAAGATGGGCTCTGAGGGCGCAACCCCGCGGTTCCGGAAGTGCCACTGCAGGTGTCCAATCCACAGCACAAGTTCAGCAATCGCAGCGGCGCGGGGATTGAGTTCCATGCCGAGGAATTGGTGAGGATCAACAGAATGGCTTTCCAAACCTAATGCTTCCTGGCCGCCGAGATCGACCAAGGCTTCCAGCACCTCACCCTCGAGACGCTTCATCAATTCTAACGAAACGTAGAGGAAGTTTCCTGTGCCGCATGCTGGATCGAGGACGCGTGTCTCACAGAGCTTTTCGTGAAAAGTCTGCACCGAGTTTATAGCGGCCAAATTCCGGCCTTCAGCCTTCTGGCGCTCCGCCGTCGAGAGAACCTTTGCCCATTCGGCTCGTAGCGGATCGATGACGGTCGCGATGACAAGCCGCTCAACATACGCACGTGGTGTATAGTGGGCGCCGAGCCGGCGACGATCGAGCGGATCCAACGCCTGCTCTAGGAACGTGCCGAAAATCGCAGGTTCAACGTCTTTCCAATCATACCTCGCCGCTGCCGCCAATTCGCCAATTTCTTCCCTCGCCAGCTTCAAGGCTTTTCGATTTTTGAAAAACTCACCGTTAAAGCGCTTCACTTTCTGCCGGATCGTTGCGGTGAAACCTCCTTCATCCATTGCCTTCCAAAGATCCTCCATCATAGCTGGGAAAATCTCCGGCTCCTCGACGCACTCCTTCAGTAGCGTCTTAAAAGAGTCCTTTGGAAGGAGAGCGACGTCTTCCGCGAACATCGTAAACAGCATGCGCATGAGAAACATTGCGACCTCTTCAGTCGCATAGCCAGATTTCTCCAAGGCTTGAGAAACTTTAGCAATTCGTCCGGCGATCTCTCGAGTTACCTTCGCGGCATATCTAGAGGGATCCAGCGATATCGGATCAGACCAGATCGCGACCAGCCTGTCTCTGACCTCTTCCTGACGCAGGTCTTCCAAATAAACGCGGAATGATCGGCGGTCGGGAAACTGGTCATATGCTTTTCCGTCACGCCGAAAATTCGCATAGACCTCGATGCAGTGTCCGACATCGCAGACGAGAACAAAGGGTGGTGGTTCGTGAGCTGCCGGCAAGAGGCGGACATAGTTCTCAGCCTGAACGCGCGCATTCATCATTAGGACGTCCCAAGCGCGGTTCGCCTCCGAGCGCCGGCCGCGTACGGGCAAATTAAGTCCAGGGAGTTGTGGCGCGTCCGCCAACTTCTTCTCGCCGAGAAAGCGGCTCTGCTTGGCTTCCAGGACAAAGCAGTCGCGGCGGTAAAGATCGATACGCTTGTTTGAAATTGAGCCGTCCCGGCTTTTTTCCCTGACCACACGTTCGAAAACGTAATCGTTTGCCTCTGTGGAAGAGGTCGCCGGATCTGCGTGAGGCAGGCCAAGGAGATCGCACAGCTCTGTCAGGAAGAGCGCATAGTTCGCTCTTTCCTGTCCACCTTCCTGCCCTTGCCATCGGGAGATGAACGCTTCGACTTTCGCTTGCACGCTTGATTTGCCCCACTCTCCCTTTCGTTCTAGCCGTTCAGGAGTCGGGCGCAACATGGGGATGGCTTTTTCGTTAAATCTATTTTGGGTGTGACATAATATCAGCGCGCATTCAACAAAAAGTTGAATGAAATGTGTCAATTCAACATAGGATTGTCATCGGCCCTCGGCGTGTCATAATGGCGGCTCACCAGCAGCCGAGTCCCAATGACGTTCCACGACACCGAAACCATCGAACTTCTTGGCCTGAAGGCCAGCGCTATCGTAGGCGAAGCCTACGAAGGCGCGTCCCGCTTTAGCAAAGAGCTCGCCAGCTACAGCCCGATGATCCGCTCGGCCGACGCCGATCTGCTGCCCGCGAAGTCGATGGCCGATGCGCGCACGCGCGATACCGTCCGGAACGACGCCTATGTCCAGGGCGGCGCGACTCTCCGCAAGGACAACATCGTCGGCAGCTACTACATGCCGAACGTCAAGCCGGTGAGCACGGTGTTGTTCGGCAAGGAGGACGACAAGTGGGAAAGCGACTGGCAGGAAGAGGTTGAGGAGAAATTCGGCTTGTGGGCTGAGTCGCTCGACAATTGGCCGGATGCCGCGCGCCAGAACACGTTGACCGGTCTAGTTCGCATGGCCATCGATACACATACAGTCTATGACGAAGTGCTCGCATCCGTCGAATGGTTGCGCGATCAGCCGCGCATGTTCTCGACGGCGATCCAGATGATCGACACTGATCGTCTATCCACGCCTCCCGAATATGCCGGCGACTCGATGGTGCGCGGTGGCATTCGCCGCAACCAGTACGGTGCGCCGCAGACCTACTATGTCCGCATGGCCCATCCGAGCGA
This sequence comes from Rhizobium sp. WSM409, assembly GCF_057653825.1. NCBI lineage: Bacteria > Pseudomonadati > Pseudomonadota > Alphaproteobacteria > Hyphomicrobiales > Rhizobiaceae > Rhizobium > Rhizobium sp. WSM409. The sequence goes on from NZ_CM172794.1 coordinate 275,754, forward strand.
CTGGATGACACCAGACTCCTACAAGTGGAAGCCGATCGACATTCGCAAGCCGTGGAACCGGCTGCAGATGATCCACATCTTCGAGCAGCTTCGTCCGGACCAGAGCCGCGGCATCTCGCTGATGGTGGCCGCACTCTCCGAAATGAAGATGACGAAGAACTTCCGCCAGATGGTTCTTCAGCAGGCTGTCATGTACGCCAGCTACGCGGCGACAATCGAGTCCGAACTGCCGACGGAAGCAATCTTCGCGCAGCTCGGCGGCGAGTCGATGACGCCCGAGAGCATTCAGGCAGCGTTGTCCGGTTATATGAGCGGTCATTACGCGACCCTCGAAGAGTTTATGGCCGGTGCGAAGAACTTGCACGTCAACGGCCTGAAGATCCCACACCTGCCGCCCGGCACGAAATTCAAGATGCAGGCGCCAGCTGCGACGGGTGGTGCGCTCGGCAGCGACTTCGAGCAATCCCTTCTTCGTCATATCGCAGCAGCGCTCGGCGTCTCTTACGAGCAGCTTTCGCGCGACTATTCGAAGACCAACTACTCCTCGGCCCGCGCAGCGATGACAGAAACCTATAAGGCCATGCTGTCGATCAAGCGAATGGTTGCCGATCGCTTCGCCTCGAGCATCTATTCGGCCTGGCTGGAAGAGGCGATCAACAGGGGTGAGATCACCTCCGTTCGTCGCAATATGCCGAGCTTCTACGAGAAGCAGTTCAAGGACGCCTATACCACTTGCGATTGGGTTGGTGCCAGTCGCGGCCAGGTCGACGAGCTCAAGGAAACGCAGGCCGCGATCCTGCGCATCAACAACGGTCTTTCCGATCTCGAAACTGAGAACGCCCGCCTCGGCTCCGACTGGCGCAAGCGCATGCGGCAGATGAAGCGCGAGATGGAATGGAAGGATTTCTACAAGATCCTTCAGAACCCCACAGACTCCACGAACCAGGAAAAGAAGGCCGCCTGAAGATGGAAATGAACGCGCTCCTTTCCACCTTCCATGACGCGCCGGCAATGCTGCATCCTGGCATGCAGAATCGGTTCGAAGCGTTTCTACGCTCCGCACAAGTCTCGCTCACCCGTATCGAGGCGCCAACCAGCAACGTTGTCATGCAAGATGACTTTTGGCCGGCGCCCGATAGCTGGCTGGCCGCCTATCGTCCTTACATCGTCAAGAACGGGATCCTGATGATCCCCGTTAAAGGCGTGCTTCTGTTCGGCGTCGGTTACGCGATCGGCGACTACGCGACCGGCTATGTCTACCTTACGAAGGCGCTCGAGCGCGGCCTGGCCGATCCTCAGGTTAAAGGGATTGCCTTCATCATCGACTCGCCTGGCGGGCATGTTGCCGGCAACTTCGACCTGGCTGACAAGATTTTCAAGGCTCGTGGTCAAAAGCCCGTCCATGCTTTTGCGGCTGAGAACGCCTATTCGGCTGCCTACTCCATCGCTTCGGCATGCAAGACCGTGACTGTTGCCAGGACGGGAGGAGTCGGCTCCATCGGCGTCGTGACCGTCCATTTGGACGCGAGCAAAGCGATGGATGGCGCAGGGCTGAAGGCGACCTTCATCCATTACGGCAAGCACAAGGTAGACGGCAACGCCTACGAGGCTCTGCCGAAAGACGTCAAAGACAGAATCCAGGCTCGTATCGACAATTTAGGCGAGCTCTTCGTGTCCACCGTGGCGCGGAACAGAGCGATGGACCCTCAGGCGGTCCGGGACACCGAAGCCCTCACCTTTGGCGCTGGTGAGGCGGTATCGATCGGGTTGGCTGACAAGGTCGGCGTGCTCGACGGCGCCGTTGCAGATTTTGCATCGTATCTATCCAGTCCAAAGGAAGACTCCATGACCACGAAAAATTCCATGGCGCTGCAATCGCCCGTGCCGATTGTGCGAGCGCAACCACTCTCGAGGGCCGAGCAAGCACTCCGAGATGCAGGGTACCCGCCGCGCTCCTCGTACGGCACGGTTGCTGACAAGTCTGCGGTTAAGCCGGGCATGCACCCTTCACTGGTGACAGATGGAAATGGTCTCGCAGGCCTGTCCCACTCGAACGGCCGGACAATGGCGAAGATCGAGCAGGCGCTAGAAGACGCCGGCTTCAAGCCGAAGAGCGCGACGAGTTCGAACTGATTGAGGACTGTAATCATGACGCCAATAGGTATCAGCAGGATTGGGGTAGGCATCAATGAGGCCGGCCGCCGCAATGAAAGCCGGCGCGGCGGTGGGAATCGCCCGGAATGGATTGCGGATCCCAACCGCTATATGCCGGCTGCTACGCGTACGCACTGGCCGGCCGGCTTCACCATGACCTATGCCTCCGGCCTGAACTACCAATGCTCGAAGCTGTTCTTTGGCTCTCCTGATTACCCTACCAATGATTTCCTGATCCCCTTTGTCGGCTTCGGCTTGACCGAGGGCGGCAGCGCTCCGCAGGAAACGATCAACCCGAATGCTGATATGTTGATCGACGAGGCGTTCTTCGTTCATCCGAGTGGCACCGAATATCCAATCCTCTTCGGCGGTAGCGCTGCGGCAACCGCAACGGCTGCTACGGGGATAGTTTACGGGCAGGTGACCCTGCCGACTGATCTTCCTGCTTGGTCGATCTTCGGCATCCGCACGGTCTATCACGGCACCGTGGGCAACACTTACATTGGTGCCTATCGATGCCAGCGCCATCGCGGGGAGAAGCTTTGGGCTGCCGGTGACATTGCCTCGGTGCGTGCACTCGCTGCCGCCAATGGGCAAAGCACTGCGGCGATGGATCCTGACAATTGGTATAACCTCGTCGGCACTGCGACCAACTCACAGCAGCTCGCTTATGGTCCGGCTCTAGTACTGGCAAAAGGGTGGGATGGTCGGCCGGTCCCTCTCGTGCTTGCGGATTCCCTCGTGGAGCGGCAAGAAATTGCCGCGTCGGCGGATGACAGAGGGAACATGGGGATTTGGCGGCGGTGGCTGGACCAGAGGGATTCGATTTGGGGGAGTTACATTCCGCTTGTCATGGGCGTGCCAGGCTCGAAATCCGTTCAGGAACTTGCCGCCTCGGCTACCAAACGGTGGGATCTCATAGACACCATCAAGACGACCTATAATAGCGGCAAGAACATCTGGACTTTCGTTCTCGATCAGTCGGGCCGAAACGACAACAGCGCCACTGCAAGCACTTGGTCTAACGCCAAGTTCGGTCTGGTCGATCGCGCGAAAAGTCGTTACGGGGCGGGTATCCACGTCGTCGGCATCACCCTCATGCCGACATTCACGTCTAGCGATGCGGGCAGGACCGTGGCAGGTTTTGCCGTCGCCGCATTGTGGAACCCAGTGACGGGCACTCTGAAGACCGTCAACGACAGCATTAAGGCATCCAGCCGTTATGCTGGGGTCATCGACATGGTGCCGGCTTTCATGTCCGACAGCGACCCGATCAAGGGTCCGGCCGCCGAACTGTTCCCACTGGGGAATGTCATCGGCCATCCGGGCAACCAGGACGGCGTGACCACGTGGGACACGATAAAGCTGCCCTCGTCGGTGCTGATCGGGTCGCGCGTCATGTTTGAGTATCAACCGGGGCAGTGGACCAGCCGCTTGCTTATGAGCCGGACCGATAACGGCGATGGAACCGCGGATTACAAGGTCACGGGTGATGGAATCTTCGCAACCATCGTCCAAGACAATGCCACCCTTCTGGCGCATGGCATGAACCTTGATGTTAGCTCCTATGTTCATCCGACGCTGCACGGGATTCTCAGGACGGTGAGCCGTATCCCGCAGGCTGAGAAGGCGAAGTTTCATCCCAACTAAAGGTGGGAATCAAGAACCTCGCTTTTGCCAGTTCCATCCAAAAAGAAATTGGTTGGCGATGAAAGCGCCGCCTCGTCAATGGAGCCTGCACGCCGGGTTGTCGTGTACAAGGCCAGCAATTTCGGGCGGCATGGTGTATTTGTAGTCCTTCCCGTTGAGATGAAAAGTGACAACCTTTACCAATTGGCCTGCATTTGCGGAGAGCCTCTTCGTTACGTCCAGTTGGGCGAGTTTCCGTTATTTGCTGCCCGGAAGGCCTACCGGTGGCGGTGAGGGGTGAGGGCAAGATGCCTTCTCTGGCATCCTTCATTGCGGATGTGAAACTTGCGATGGGAGAGAAGGTGCAGGAAAGGAAACGCTTTTGCAGCATGGTCAAAGCAATAGGAGATTGCTACGTCCAAATGACTTGATGCAAGTTCTCGATGATTCCAGCGGAGTGAAGATGCCGAAGAAGAACGAAGTGCAGGACTTTCCCTTCCAGAAACTCGCCCAACTTCTGGGTCTCTTGCAACAGCAGGATGAGCGAGGACTAATACTGTCTGTGGCTTCGTTTGCTGAGGAAAGCTTGCGTAGGCTGATCCTGGCTTACATGCGTGACGTGAAATCAGCAGGAAAGCTCATAGACGAGTTTGGTGCGCCACTCGGGACGTTCTCATCCCGCATCGCGACGGCTTACGCTCTGGGGCTCATTAGTGACAGGCAGTTTTCAGATCTTGAGCACTTGCGGCAAATTCGGAATGGATTCGCGCATGATTGGGCAGGCGTGTCTTTTGAAACTCCCACCATCAAGGGACACATCGCCGACCTAAGCGAAGCGGAAGGCTACGTTGATGTTAATGCCGAGCCTAGATTCGATAAGGTGCGCCGTACGATGTCTTTATTGATCGCTCAGCTGGAGTTGCTTGCGGAACGTATCAAAAAGCTCGATTTGCGCCTCAAGCCAATAGGGGCTCATGCTGAGGCGTTGGCTCGGCAGAACAGATAAAGAACATAGGCGCCCATGAACAGGCGCAAAGGTGAACTCATTCCCTCGGCCATCGATCGCGGACGACCCTTCCAAGTCGCACTGCCGCAGGGGATGTCCTCCGGCAAGCTCTATGCCGAGAAGATGGAATTCTGCGAGAAAAACAAGCTCATGCGATGCATGCGCGGGCATTCGGTCTTCCATGATGACCGCCATTACCACGTCCATTGCTTTGCCACCAAAGCGGGCGCGGGCTTTCCTCGACAGGTTACGGTGGGGAGTGGTTTGACCCGAAGGAGCGAGGGAAGGCGCTCAATTGGAATCGCTGGAGTAAAGGATCAAGCGGCAGGACGACGGGAGAACCCTGAAAAGGCCCATACGAAGGCCGAACCGATAGCGAGGCATAGCATAGGGATGCCGAAGGCGAACGCCGAGATATTCCCCAAATACTCCCATGGCCGAGGCTCTGGCTCATGCTTAAACGGCAGGCTCATCTTCGTATAGAGCTTGTCGGACAATGCATCGTCTGACAGGTCCTTATATTCCGGATAGAGCGCCCGGAACTTCGGCATTTCATACCAGCAGGTGTCGAACGGATTTTGCTCGGTTGGGAATTTCTCCCTTGAGAAATCCTTTTCTGTCCCGCGAGCGTTCGCACAAAGCGTCGGCACTAGGATCGGGTCCCCTGCTGTTGCTGCCTTAAACTCGGCTTTCTCGAACTCAGCGCGGATGCCTGGCCAAGTGATAAAATATGCCGCAGCCATGTAAATAATGGAAAGCACCAGCCAAAGCCGGAAAAGCCCGCGTTTGATGTTCATATGAGTCCCCACCACCGGCTGCATTATGCACGGCGGCGGGATCTCGTCCAGATTGACGGGAAGCGGGTTTACCCGGCAGAATCTAGGGATGAAGTCCTTCTCCGCCATCCTTGGCTAGATCGCAGCCCCTCCCGTAATAGCAGCATGCCCTGCGAAAGTTGCTAGCGCTCCAAAAAGAAACCAACCCCAGCCCTCTCGCTGCTTCAAGCAGAGAACGCCGGCGGTTATAGCCAGCGTAACGCTGACGAGGTTTGACGCAATAATCTGATAAAAAGTGGTCATGACTTCTCCTTGAGTTCGACTCACAAAAATGGATAGGTGGTCGCCCACCTATCCGAGAGCCTTTAGGCCATGACCAAGATGGGCCAGGCTTTGAGACCAAAGCTGCGCGCCCACAAAACCTTGCCGGTCTTAGGGCACGTGCGCCACGGGCGGAAGATATACTTCAGACCCGGTGGAGGCGGAGGAAGGACGGATTTCGCCATCGCATGCTCCTTAAGGGGCGCTGTTCACCTTGACACAAGCTTGAGTCACTATTATTTGGAATTGCGACATCCCGTAGCGAAGCTTGTGGGCTCCCGTTCGGCCAGCCCCTTTGCAAGCCCGAGACGGAAATTTAGAAAAGGAGATTTGGTGCTGCCAGGTCTCCTTTTTATTTTGCTCTCAGGTTCGAGAGATACTTGAAACGAAGGTTGGCGGCCTCGTCTGAGACACCGTGATTAATCGCAATGTTAAAGCGGTTCATCGACGGCGTGATCAAGCTCCTCGGCATAAGAAACTCCGCGGCAAACTGGTTTGCTTGCGGCTCGCTCTTGCAAAAAGGTTTCACGCCGTCTCCGGTGACGCTGCGAGCCAGAGGAATTCCCGTGTGTAGAAAAAAATGACCAAGCTCGTGGGCGATAGTGAAGCGAGCCCGCCCGTCGCCACCGACGGCTTTCTCGTACACATCCTCCCGAATGATAATGAATTCGCCGTTCGGGTCTGCCAGGCCCTCGGCTCCGCCCATCTCAGTATGGTCACCCACCTCAAAACGGACCATATTCAACTGATGGTCCATAATTTTCTCAAGCACGTCCACAATTGGAACGTACGGCACGTTACTCAATCCAATCGCGTTCCGGATGGTTTCCGCCACCGAATGGATGTTGTCCCATGATCTCGCAGGTACGACAAAGTCTTGGCTATTCATTCGGCTTAGCTCCTCTGGCTAATATTTGCCGGATTTCCTCCAAATCCGCGCTCGACAGACTGTTCATTCTCCTGGCCATAAGGCCGGCAGTATCTCTTCCAAGCATATTGCTAGGATGCAGGACAAACGCATTCCTCGATCGATCGGCAGCCATTCTGACGCGATGTGCAGCTTCGCCGACAAGCCCGTAGAGTCGTATCACGATATCTTCGATGCCCGGCGGCGGCGTCTTCTTTCCAGTCTCGACTGCCGAGATGAACGCTGGCGACTTGTCGAGCTTCTTAGCCATCTCAATCATCTTTTCATTTCTATCTATCCTGAGTTTTCGAAGTTCCTTTCCGATCTCGGTTAACATTGCTTTCTCCTTTTAGGCGCGTGGCACGCTCGCCAACGAAGTTAAGATAAGGTTAATGGCAACGAAAATCAACCTGGGGCCGGCGTTTTTTTAACCGACAAGGTTAAATTATGTTCGCAGGTGATACCGGCGCGGGGGCTTAGAGAAGCGCTTTTGATTTCTCTGGGTGGTCAAGCTTTCAAAACTGCGTACGCCGGTGCCGGGCAATACCCACGATCTATGAGATCGATGGGGCCCCGCGGCGCATACGCTCAAGCCGTCCCATCAACATCGCCGTCCTCGTCAAGGGCGTGTACCGGCAGATAGGTGTTCTTCTCCATCCACTCCCGGATGATAAACCTGATTATGTCGTTACGCGTCATGCCAAGCTCGCCGGACAGGTCGCGCAAGGCGTCCTCAACGTCATGCTCCATCGAGACGGCGCCAGCGTTGCGTAGCCGCAGCGCGGCCCGACGAAGCATAATCTGAAGATCCGCTCGAGAGATATCAGCGATCCGGTCGGCGGCGTCTTCCAGCAATATGGCAGTGTCGGGCGAGGTCATCAGCGAATGCACTTTCGTTCACTCCCTTTTATCGGGGTGTTCGATCGCGTCTTTTATTGCAGGATACCGCTCGATGACTTTCTTTAGGATATCCTCGCCAGGCTTCACAGCGAACTCTTCGTCTCCCAACTTGACTATCGTTGAGCGTTGATCCTTCAGCTTTTGATAATCAACGACGATCCCAACGACGTTGCGCAAGAAAATTGCTAGAGCAGTAGCCGAACCGAAAACGTAAGTTACGATTTCGACGACGTCGCGAATTTCGACCGGCTGATATTTGGGGCCTGTGTCGCGGGTCGAAATGCTTTCGATTTTAGAGCGGCGGTCGGTGGTCACACTGCCACCAATTTGAATCGCCGCGTTATTGAGTTGCCTGAGCAGATCATCGTTTCGAGCACTCTTCTCACCGGTGAGCGCGTTGGACTTACGCCTGCCGCCGCCCGTCTCGCTGAAGGATGTGTTGATCTTGTCTTCCAGAATGAGCAAGTATGACATACGGACGCACTCCGCTGTTCTGTAGGCGGCTCAATCATATCCCGTAATACACTTGCTGCAACCCCCGCATCCACCGATCAAGCCCAGGTCGACAGCCACCACCTTCGAGACCGCCATCGCTCTCTGGTATCGCGGGCGGCAGTGCACGACCGCCTATCCGCGCGTCCTAAGCGAATGCGCTCGCTGCGTCTTCAACCTCTTTGCCCGCTCGCCAACGGTGACCATGTCCCTTTCCTGCGCGCGATATGTGGCGAGTTCGGCCTCAAGGCGCTTATAGATCGGCAGACACTTTTGACCTTCTTCGCAAAGCCGAACCATGATCTCAGCGAGTCTATCAAGCGCCCATTCAATGCGTTTTGCTGAGATGGGCTCGTCCAACCGGTCCTTAAAGGTCATGGTGTGGGGCAGTTTGAGACTAACGAGCTTCAGACGTAGAAAAAACTCGCTTCGAAAGCCGGTCATTCGCCCATTCGTCGAGGTCGGAAATATTGTACAGGGGAATGCGACCGCTGTACTGCATGGCTGGACCGCCGCCAACTGTCGCCCATTTTGCAAGCGTTGAGATCGCGACATCAATGCCATGAGCTGAAGCGAGGTATGCGGGGACATCACTTCGACGAAGGCGCGGGCGAGACAGTGGGGTAGCTGGGGAATTTTGAGTGGTCATCTCTATAATGTTAGCGAGCCTCTGACGTAGACAGCACTCTCTTAGAAAGTCGGGAATTTGCCCACTCATCCAAGTCGGCGACGTTGTAGAGCGGTATCCGACCGTTGTATTGCATGGCAGGGCCGCCACCAATTGTTGCCAAATTGGCGAGTGTTGAAACCGCGATGTCGATTCCATAAGATGACGCGAGGTACGCCGGAACGTCCTTGCGACGAAGACGCGGGCGAGGCGAGGTGGTGACCGCAGCGTTTTGAATCAGCATATCCATTTCCTGATGCCTCATCTCTGGGAAAAAGAAGCCTCCACGGCCCCATCCACGAATTATCGTTCGGCAGGACATCAAATGGCGATTCTTCGCGTTACCATTTTGAGCCGTCTAGAACGACAAGGGAACACACTGCACGGATTTTGCACGGATTTTCCGAGCAATTCGCGTTCTGTTCTGCGTTTTCGTGCTGAATTGTGCAGCGGGTGAGGGCGACTGCCCTTCCGTATCCTGATGATTTTGCTGATGAAAACTGGTGCTGCCGAGTGGGATTGAACCACCGACCTCACCCTTACCAAGGGTGTGCTCTACCACTGAGCTACGGCAGCAGGACCAGTACCCGTGCGAGCCGTGTGGCTCAATCGCGAGGACGGGGGGCTATTGCCACAGCTTGGCGGCAAGCGCAAGCCGCAAATTCCAACTTCGCGTCGATTGGGATGAAGGGACTTTTGGATTGGCGCGAATTCAGCTAATCCTGTCGCATGAACGAAAAGACCGAAACCGGCCAGCAGAGCCGCAAACAGGCGATCGAGGCACAGGCGAAACTGCGCCGCGAGCGCGCCGCCGACAAGCTCAGGGAAAATCTGGGGCGACGCAAACAGCAGGTCCGCGCCCGCCGTTCGGGCCAGGCCGACGAAACAAATGGGCTGCCCGCCGCAAAAATGGACGAATCGTAATGTTCCGTCCGACACGAATTGAAGCGTGTCGAGAAATCCCCTAAACACCTCACTCCTTATTCCAAGGCAGAACTTTCAGGAAAGGCGGGCTCGGCCCGTAAGCGCACATGGATCGTATCAGAATCGTCGGCGGTAATGAGCTGAATGGCATCATTCCGATTTCCGGCGCCAAGAATGCCGCACTGCCGCTGATGATCGCCTCGCTTCTGACCAGCGATACGCTGACGCTCGAAAACGTGCCGCATCTGGCCGATGTCGAGCTGCTGATGCGCATCCTCGGCAATCACGGCGTCGACGTCGCCGTTAACGGCCGCCGCGAGCGCCAGGAAGACGCCTATTCGCGCACGATCCATTTCACCTGCCGCACCATCGTCGATACGACCGCATCTTATGAACTGGTCTCGAAGATGCGCGCCTCCTTCTGGGTCATCGGCCCGTTGCTGGCGCGCGAAGGCCATTGCCGCGTTTCGCTGCCGGGCGGCTGTGCCATCGGCACGCGCCCCGTCGATCTCTTCATCGAAGGCCTGACGGCGCTCGGCGCCACGATGGAAATCGATGCCGGTTATATCAACGCCAAGGCGCCTGCCGGCGGCCTGATCGGCGCACGCTACACCTTCCCGAAGGTCTCCGTCGGCGCCACCCATGTGATGATGATGGCGGCAACGCTTGCCCGCGGCACGACTGTCATCGGCAATGCCGCCCGCGAGCCTGAGGTCGTCGACCTCGCCAACTGCCTGAACGCCATGGGCGCCAGGATATCGGGCGCGGGTACGGCGACGATCACCATCGAAGGCGTCACCTCGCTCTCCGGCGCCCGCCATCGCGTCCTGCCGGATCGCATCGAGACCGGCACCTACGCCATGGCGGTCGCCATGGCCGGTGGCGACGTCGTGCTCGAAAATACCGATGTGGCGCTGCTCGAAACCGCGGTGGAAACGTTGCGCCGCGCCGGCGCGGAAATCTCGTCGACCAACAATGGCATGCGCATCAAGCGCAATGGCGCCGGCATCAGGCCGGTCGATATCGTCACCGATCCTTTCCCGGGTTTCCCGACCGACCTGCAGGCGCAGTTCATGGCGCTGATGACCCGTTCTTCCGGCGTCTCGCATGTCACCGAGACCATCTTCGAAAACCGTTTCATGCATGTGCAGGAGCTTGCCCGCCTCGGCGCCAGGATCTCGCTGTCCGGCCAGACGGCGAAGATCGAGGGTGTCCAACGCCTGCGCGGTGCGCCTGTTATGGCAACCGATCTGCGCGCCTCCGTCTCGCTGGTCATCGCCGGCCTTGCCGCCGAGGGCGAAACCACGGTCTCCCGCGTCTATCACCTCGACCGCGGTTTCGAGCGGCTCGAGGAGAAGCTGACCCGTTGCGGCGCCATCGTCGAGCGCATCAGCGAGTAAGCACCGTTCATCCCGGTTGCGTAATTGGTCGCCGCGCCTTATTTCCCTTGTCTGACGCATCGCCATTCCGGCGGTGCCCGGTCTAGGCCGGTAATGGGATGAGGCTGAATGACCGACCTGAAACTTGTTGCGCTCGATAACGAGGATCTTGCGATCATGTCCGCGCATATGCAGGACAGTGTCTTCAAGGTCGGCGACATCGATTGGTCGCCGCGCGACGCGCAGTTCGCGCTTGCCGCCAATCGTTTCGTCTGGGAAGGTGCCGAGCGCAAGCGCAAGGGTTTCGAGCGCCGCCGTGCTGCCCTGGTTTTCAAGCGCGTGCTTGCCGTCCGTTCGCTCGGCATTGATCGCGGCAAACGCGACGAGGTGCTGTCGCTGCTGGCGCTGCGCTTCGAGCAAAAGGGCGAGGGGCCGGAGGGCACGATCGAGCTGTCCCTGTCCGGCACCGCCTCGATTGCGCTCGATGTCGAATGCATCGAGGTCCAGCTGGCCGATATCGGCGGCGCCTGGGAGGCTTCCTCCAAGCCTCGTCACCGCTAATGCATGTCGCCCGGAAGTGTGCAGCGGTTCCGGGATAACGACATGCATAAAACAATGAGTGTTTGACGCCCTAAAGTTTGAACATCGCAGTTTCAAGTTGAGAAGGAATATCGGCCTTGGCAATCTGGCTGGATCAGGCATCGGAAGGTTTCGAGCAGCATTTTGCCGCCTTTCTGACGACGAAGCGTGAAGTCTCCGAGGATGTGAACGTGGTCGTTCGCACCATCATCGATGACGTGCGCGCCCGTGGCGATGTGGCGCTTGCCGAATATTCGCTGAAATTCGACAGCATCGACTACGCTACCGTCCCGATGCGTGTCACAGCTGAAGAGATCGACGCCGCCGTCGAGGCGGTGCCTTCGGAAGTGCTGGGGGCGCTGAAGCTCGCGGCGCTGCGCATCGAATCCCATCATCGCCGGCAACTGCCGAAGGACGATATCTATGAGGACGACATGGGCGTCAGTCTCGGCTCGCGCTGGACGGCGATCGAAGCGGTCGGGCTCTATGTTCCGGGCGGCACCGCGAGTTATCCGAGCTCGGTGCTGATGAATGCGGTGCCGGCCAAGGTCGCCGGCGTCGATCGCATCGTCATCGCTGTTCCTGCCACAGGCGGCGCCGTCAATCCGGCGGTGCTTGCCGCCGCCAAGCTTGTCGGCGTCACCGAGATTTACCGTGTCGGCGGCGCCCAGGCGATCGCGGCTCTTGCTTATGGCACCGAGACGATCGCCCCGGTCGCCAAGATCACCGGCCCCGGCAATGCCTATGTCGCTGCTGCCAAGCGTCATGTCTTCGGCACCGTCGGCATCGATATGATCGCCGGTCCCTCCGAAGTGCTTGTCATTGCAGACAAGGACAACAATCCGGATTGGATTGCAGCCGATCTCTTGGCCCAGGCCGAGCACGACGTCAGTTCCCAGGCGATCCTGATCACCGACGATGCCGCATTCGGCAAGGCGGTGGAGCAGGCGGTCGAACGCCAGCTGAAGACGCTGAACCGGGCCGAGACGGCGGCAGCAAGCTGGCGCGATTTCGGCGCGGTCATCCTGGTTGCCGATCTGAAACAGGCCATTCCCTTGGCAAACCGTATCGCTGCCGAGCATCTGGAGCTCGCCGTCGCCGATCCGGACCGGCTGCTCGACGGCATCCGCAATGCCGGCGCGATCTTCATCGGCGCCCATACGCCCGAGGTGATCGGCGATTATGTCGGCGGTTCGAACCACGTGCTGCCGACGGCGCGTTCGGCACGTTTCTCCTCCGGCCTTTCGGTGCTCGATTTCGTCAAGCGCACCTCGATCCTGCGCCTCGGCCCGCAGCAGCTCCGCACCCTCGGCCCGGCGGCGATCGCCCTTGCCGTTTCCGAAGGCCTCGATGCCCATGCGCGATCGGTCGCGATCCGCCTCAACCTCGAAAGGTGAGGGCATGGCGAAGGGCGAATTCCGGCTTTGCGACGTCGTCCTTGACGATACGATCGGCCGTTCGACGCCCGATGTCGAGCATGAGCGCGCCGTCGCCATCTTCGACCTGATCGAGGAAAACAGGTTCGAGCCGCTCGGCCATGCCGGCGGTCCTTACCGGCTGAACATCTCGCTGGTCGATTCGAAGCTGGTATTCGCCATCACCACCGAAGAAGGCGGCGGGGTCGCCACCCATATCCTGTCGCTCACGCCCTTCCGGCGGATCGTCAAGGATTACTTCATGATCTGCGAGAGCTATTACGAAGCGATCCGTTCGTCGACGCCGAGCCGCATCGAGGCGATCGACATGGGCCGGCGCGGCATCCACAATGAAGGCTCGCAGACGCTGAAGGATAGGCTGGCCGGCAAGATAGAGGTCGATTTCGATACCGCCCGGCGCCTTTTCACGCTGGTCTGCGTGCTCTACTGGCGCGGATGACGGCAATGGAGCTCGCCGTCGACGTCGAGGAGGGAAAGCGGCCGGGCGCCATCCTCTTCATGTGCGGTATGAATGCCATCCGCTCGCCGATGGCCGAAGCGATCGCCCGTAGCATTCTGCCCGCCAATACCTATATCAGGTCTGCCGGCGTACGCGCCGGCGAGCGCGATCCCTTCGTGGACGTCGTGCTCGACGAGATCGGGCTTTCTCTCGGGCGCCGCCAGCCGCAGACGCTGGAAGAGCTCGAGGACGATTACTTCGATCTGATCATCACGCTGTCGCCGCAGGCCCATCATGCAGCACTCGAGCTGACGCGGTCGAGTGCGGTCGATGTGGTCTATTGGCCGACCATGGATCCGACGGTTGCAATCGGAACGCGCGAGCAGATTCTGGAGAGCTATCGCGAGGTCCGCGATCATCTGGCCGGCCTCATCGAAAGCCGGCTACTCAAACGAAATGGCATTGCCGCGCAATCGGCATGAAAACAAATAAAGGAAAGCCTGATCAACGAGGTTCACAAACCTGCGTTGATTGTGTAGTTTCCGCCCAAATTTTAAAGGCGCGCGCTGCGCTGCCTATTCAACGCACAGGAAGAAAACACTTATATGCCTAAAGAAGAAGTCCTCGAATTCCCGGGAATCGTCACCGAACTTCTGCCGAATGCGACGTTCCGCGTGAAGCTCGAAAACGAACACGAGATCATCGCCCACACCGCGGGCCGCATGCGCAAGAACCGCATCCGCGTTCTCGCCGGCGACAAGGTGCTTGTGGAAATGACGCCCTACGATTTGACCAAAGGCCGCATCACCTACCGTTTCAAGTAAGTTTGCCCGAAGGTCCCCGCAAGGGTTTTTGCTCCCGTCTGACGATGGTCGAGGTTCCATGGCGCTGAAATACAAGCTCATTCTGGCCTCGGGCTCGCCCCGTCGCGTTGACCTGCTCAACCAGGCCGGCATCGAGCCTTCGCGCCTGATGCCGATGGATATCGACGAGGCGCCGAAGAAGTCGGAGCATCCGCGTTCGCTCGCCCGCAGGCTTTCGGCTGAGAAGGCTGAAGCGGCCCTTGCCGCCATCAAGGGCGATATCACCTGGAAGGGCAGCTATATCCTGTCTGCCGATACGGTGGTCGCCGTCGGCCGACGCATCCTCGGCAAGGCTGAGTTCGCTGACGAGGCGTTGAACTCGCTGCATCTCCTCTCGGGGCGCAACCATATGGTCTACACCGGCGTTTGCCTGGTGACGCCGGATCGCAAGATCCGTCAGAAGATCGTCGAGACCAAGGTACGCTTCAAGCGTCTCTCCGGCTTCGAGATCGAGAACTACCTGGCCTCCGGCCAGTGGCGCGGCAAGGCAGGCGCCTACGGCATCCAGGGCCTCGCCGGCACCTTCGTGCAAAAGATGGTGGGCTCCTACACCAATGTCGTCGGCCTTCCGCTTTATGAAACCATTCTGCTTTTGACCGGCGAAGGCTTCGATGTGCATAGCCGGTGGCCCGAGGGCTGAGCCCGACGGCCGATGCTTAAAGCGCGCCACGATCTTTCAGATCCGAGCGTCGCGCTTTAAGGCTTTATTTTCTCGCATGTCGTTGTCGCAAAACCGCTGCACACTTTTACGCGACATGCTTTAGGACGGACTGATATGCCTGAAGACAAGAAAGCGGCCGCCAAGGTCGAACCGCTGCGCAAGACGCGCCCTTGCCCCGAATGCGGCAAACCCTCCCACCGCGAACATTACCCCTTCTGCTCCAACCGCTGCCGGGAGGCCGATCTCTCCCGCTGGCTGACCGGCGCCTACGCCATTCCGGTTGCCGACGACGAGACGAAGGCCGATTATCCGGATGAAGAAAATTAAAGATTTCCGCCCGCGAAGCTCTTATTTTTCCTCATGAATCCGCAAAGCCGGCAAGACCGTCAAAAAAGAGTCATTTGACGCTTGCCATGGCCGAACAAGATGCTATAACCCCGCTCGCTTCCGGGGTGAACCAAGGCCCCGCGGTTCCTTTTTCTGAAAGGGACCATCGGAAGCAGGTTAGCCCAGGTAGCTCAGTTGGTAGAGCAGCGGATTGAAAATCCGCGTGTCACTGGTTCGATTCCGGTCCTGGGCACCACTCAATCCACGATGTTTTCATTGCATTTTCTTATCCGCATTATCGATGCGCGCGGGCATCCGATTGAAAGAACCTGCAGAATTTAGCAAGTATCGCCACTGGCAATATTATTGTAGCGAAATAGTTAGCTATCAGCTATATTTGCTCATGAAAAGGATCACCTACAGCAAGGCCGCCACGAAGGCACTCCGCAAGATGCAGCCGAAGCGCGCCGCGGCGATCATCGCCAACGGCGAGCCGGTCGACCTCAAGACGCTGCAAGGCAGCGAATTTTTTCGAATTCGTGTCGGGCAGGACCGCGTCATCATCGACGATCAGACCATGCAGGTTCTCGTCATCAAGGCCGGCCCACGCGGCGACATCTATAACGATTAGGGGACCGCCATGGGTGAAATCCAGAAACTGACCATCGACGGCAAGGGGTACGTGCTGCTTTCCGAAGACGACTATCAGGACCTTGTCGACGTCAGCGACGCGCGTGCCGCAAAGGCGCGTATCGACGCTGGCGAAGAGACCTGGCCTGAAGACGTCGTCAAGGCGCTGATCGCCGGCGAAGATCCTGTCCGGGTGTTCCGTAAGCATCGCGGCATGAGCATCAAGGAGCTGGGTGAAAAGTCCGGGCTCTCCCAGCCCTATCTTTCCGAAATCGAGACCGGAAAGAAGGAGGGCTCCCTGGACGCACTCAGGTCGATCGCCAGCGCGCTGGACGTCGACCTTGACGATGTGGCTTGATGTATACGCATCCCAAGGCGGCCATGCTGTGATCGAGCTTGCTGCTTTTAGAGCCGTATCCCTTTGCCCCACTTGGGGAGGCTCCCTCGTCCAAAAATATGATGCCGAGCTCCTGGTATGCAGGGCCAGAAGGCGGCCAACAAGCCCCTCTCTTTAGAGGTTAGTGTCGCCCTTTCAATGTCTTCGCCAGCATCTCGCTCAGTGTTGCCGCCGAGAGCATGGATTCGGCCAAAAGCTTCTTGAGCTTCTGGTTCTCTTCCTCCAGTGCTCTCAACCTTTTGGCATGAAGACCGACATTCCCGAACTGCAGGGATTGCCACCGATAGAAGGTCGGCTCGCTGATACCGTGCTTGTGGCAAACATCTGCCACTGTCACTCCGGCTTGGTGCTCCTTCAGAATACCCGTAATCTGGTCGTCGTCGAATTTTCGCTTGCCCATCACCGCCTCAGTCCTCGCGAAATGCTCTGTTGAAACTGTCGAGGAGTGGTCTGACGGCATAGAGCGCCACGCTGCTTTTGCCCGTTTCGATCAGTATCTGTGCGGGCATGCCCGCGACCAGCTCGACATCTTTCATTTTCGCCAACCGCTCGTCCGTTACACGGATCGTCGCGGCAAAGTAGGGCTGGCCGCTCTGCGGATCGGTGAGGCGGTCCGCTGATACATACTCCACTCGACCTTTCAGGAGTGGAACGCGCCGCTGATTATATGGAAGGAGGTGGACCTGTGCCTCGAGCCCGGCATGGACGAGATTGATGTCTTCCGGTCTGACGTGGGCAGACACGACAAGGCGATCTGAGCGCGGCAGAAGATCGACGAGCGGTTCACCCGCGCCGATCACCCCACCTGATGTGTGGATGCGCAGGTTCATGATTGTTCCATCTTCGGGAGCACGGATATCGGTCCTTGAGAGTTGGTCGTCGATCGCCCGCAAACGCTCGCGCAGTTGCATGATCCGGCTCTCCGTATCGCGCGTGCCCTGGGCGACTTCGCTCAACCGGTCGCTCTCAAGCTTTGCGAGATCGGCCTGTGACCCGCTGATCACCTGGTAGGCGCGAGAGATCTGTGCCTCGACTTGACCCTGCTGGCCATCAAGGTCTGCTTTTTCCCGCTGGAGGTTGAGAAGTCTGCTTCTTCTTTCCAGACCTTTGGCGCTGAGGATCGTAACCTGATCCAGTTCTTGGCTCGAGATTGTCGCTCTGTCGGCCAGTGCTGCCTTCTGCGCGCCAAGTCCGACGATTTCCTGCCGCACCTGCGCGATCTTTTCATTGGCGATCTGAATTTCGGCCTGCATGACCCGGCGACGGGCTTCGAAGATTTTCTGTTGCCCAATCAGAATTGTGCTGACCGAAGGATATTTGTCCATTGCTGCCCTGAGATCCTCAGGATAGGCGATATGGTCGCCGCCCGTCTGCTCCGCAAGCAGGCGGGCGCGGCTTCCTTCGGCGTCCCAAAGTTGCCCTTGAATGCTGTCGCGCTCCGAGCGGGACTTCGTATCGTCGAGCTCTATCACGATTTGCCCGCCCATGACCGCATCGCCGTTTTTAACGAGTATCCGTCGGACAATCCCGCCTTCCAGATGCTGAATGGTTTTGCGGCTGGACTCCGGTTCGACAACGCCGGATGCGATCGCAGCGCTTTTCAGCGGCGCCAGGACCGACCAGATTCCCAATCCGACGATGAAGACCAGGATCAACAGGTTCCCCGTCCAGACAACACCTCTGAGCCCGGGCATGGGCGAAGGGGGGGCGGGTCCGCGCTGTTTCGACTCGATCACCGGCAAATAGGCCGTCTGTTGCCTGGCCGTCGCTGTCGATCGTGGAACCAACTGCTGACTCGTCCTTGACGAATTTGAAAATTTCGCCGGCGTTGCGTCCAGTTGAACAAGGGCCATGGCAGCGTTTCTCCCTATGTTCCTGTTCGAGACGGTGGCTGAAGATAAGTTTCATAAATCCGCTCGCTGTCGCCGAAGGCTGCCACCGTCCCGTTACGCATGATGGCAATCTTGTTGGTGACCGGCAGGATCCCCATCCGGTGAGTCATGATAACGACGGTCATCCCCCTGGATTTCATACGCTCGATTGCCGTGAACAGCATGCGTTCGCCGTCATAATCCAGGCTCGAATTCGGATCGTCGAGAACGATCAGGGACGGATTTCCATAGGCCGCCCGTGCCAGTCCCAGCTGTTGGCGTTGCGCTCGAAGGAGCAGGTTTCCACCTTCACCGATATCGGTCTCGTAGCCCTGGGGCAGCCGCATGATCGCGTCGTGCAAGCCAACCAGCTTTGCGGCGTCGATCGCCTTGCCGGGATCTCCTCCGTCCAGCCGGCCGATCACATCCTTGATCGCCCCGCCGAAAAGTTCGATGTCCTGCGGCAGGTATCCGACGTGGCGGGTCCCCCCGCAAAGGCGCAGAGCTGAGATATCGACCCCGCCGAGAAGAGCACATCCGCTCGTTGCTTGCACAACGCCTGCTATGACGCGACCGAGTGTCGATTTTCCCGATCCCGAAGGACCGATGAGCGCTATGCAATCGCCGGGCGCGAGGCGCAAGGTGATGCCTGTCAATATCGGCCGATCGGCGAATGGCTTGATATAGCTGACATTATCGAGAACGAGGCCATTGGGTTCCGGTAACGGCACCATTCGAGCATCGTGTTCAGATGCAACTGATATCAGCATTCTGTTCAAGCGATTGAAGGCATTGCGCGCAAACGTAAAGGAGCGCCATGCACCTATTGCGCCCTCGATTGGTGCAAGCCCGCGTCCGAGCAGCAGGCTCGCAACGAAGATGATCCCGGCACTGCCATTGTTTGCGAGCACCAGCCAGGTGGCGGATCCCATCATCAGGATCTGCGCGAGGGTGCGGATCGATTTGGAGAAACCAAGAATGATCTCCGTCCGATGCATCGCGATGTCCTGCGCCCTTCTTGCCATTTCCGCATCGCGATAGACGATCAGCGCTGCGCCATCCTGCATGCCCATTGCCCGGATCACCTCGATGTTTTTGAGGGCGGTCGCAAACCGGATATAGCTCCTCGAAAGGGCAAGATTGGCGTAGGCAAGCGGCTCTCTCGTCGCCAGTTCCGTCAGGAA
Source organism: Rhizobium sp. WSM409 (assembly GCF_057653825.1). Lineage (NCBI taxonomy): Bacteria > Pseudomonadati > Pseudomonadota > Alphaproteobacteria > Hyphomicrobiales > Rhizobiaceae > Rhizobium > Rhizobium sp. WSM409. The sequence continues at coordinate 295,296 of NZ_CM172794.1, forward strand.
CGCAAACAGCAGAAGTGCAAGCGCGCTCAGAAGACCGATGGTCCCAAGCAGCGGATGAACAAGAAAGAGCAGGAACAGGAATACCGGTGCCCAGGGAACATCAAAAAAGAGCGAGCTAGCCGGTGAATCGAGGAACTGGCGTAGTGCGGCCAGGTCCCTGTAGCATTCCGTGGCGGCTCCCGTATCGGCGCGAGCGGCATATTCGAACGATGCCGTCAGCACCATGGGCCGCAGCCTGTGGTCCAGCCAACTGCCGATGCGCGAAAGAGCTGCTCTGCGCACGATATCCAGCGTGGACCCGACCATCACGCCGATGGCGATGATCATCGTCAGCATCAGCAGCGTGTCAGCGCTTCGGCTCGACAGGACCCTGTCATAGATCTGCAGGAGATAGATCGAAGGCGCGAGAAGAAACAGATTGTAGCCGCAGCTATAGAGGAAGACCAGCCCGAAGGCTCCGGCACAAGCCCGGAGCGCAACAACAAGCTGTGTCGGCGGGCGCGGTGGCTTTATGGAAATTGTTGTCATTATCAGATCTCGCTGCACTTGATACTGACAAGAAGAGGCTGCTTACCTTGAGGGCCGCCGGCCGAAACCAGCGGCCCTTGAGGTCTGAGTTCAGGAGCCGAGATGGTCGACGTCGATATGGCCGAAGGCGTTTATGAAGTGATCGAGAGAATTGTTCACCGTCGTCGTTTCGGGATCGGTGTGAACCAGAGCTGACGAGATATCGCCGCCCAGAGCGTTGTTTCCGTTGCCGCCGTTGCCGCCGACGCCTGCGAGGATGGTCGCATGCTGATCGGCCACAAGCTGCGTATATTGTGTCGCGGTCGTCGCCGCATTCACGGTAGCCGTGTCGCCGCCGCTCGAGTTTCCTTGGCTGCCGTTGGAGTGGGAATCTCCCCCCGCGCCGCCGTCGCCGCTGTTCGTGACCGCCGCCAGGAAGCCGTTCTTGGCCTGAGCAAAGCCACCGTCTCCGCCACTGCCGGCGTCCCAACCTGCCTTCTGCCAAACGTGATCGCCGTTGTGCAGATGGGTATCGGTCCCGTAGACCGTTTGCACTGGGTCTACATATGCAACCGGGTTGTAGTTGATGTTCCCATCGTTGTGGCCATCTCCGCCGTTGCCGGCATTCGCGTCACCCGCATCCGGGTTGTTGAGATGAATCGTGTCGGATATCTGTGGAATAGGCATTGATGTCACTCCTTCTACTTCGTTTCATCAGTGTTGCTTTTACGGCGTGAGTATCAAGCATGTCACCGCCAGCCAATACAACCGCATGCAAATAATGCCTGCGATTTAATCTGTGAACCATCTAGATATTCGGTGACATTCATTCGGATGTATACTTCGAGGCGGCGAAGCGTTATTTGAATTGGTACTTGGTGCTTTGGCGTCGGATGGCATGGCCACGATCATGTCTGCGACCTCGTCGAAGCGGCGCCGCTTTTTGAAGCAACGCCCGCCGAAGAAAACCGCCTGTATCCGGGGTTCTCATCAGGTTTGCGCTTGGCAAAGACGATCCTGTTCGGGGCTGAAAACGTTTATGTTCCGCCGCGAGAAAGATGCAGGACCTCTGATCCAAGGGCGGATTGGTGCTCGCAAACTCGCACAACGGGCGCTGCGGTCATGACAGCCAAATGGCTACAGTCCTAGCCGACGGGATGTAGACGAATTGCAGGCTCCGCTTTTCTTCCGTTCAGAGGCACAATGCCTGAACAATTCAGGCTGCATGGCGCCGCACGCTCGGTGAACGTGCGGTTGACCGCGGATGGAGACGGCAATGGCGGAAACTCGTTCCTTAGTGGAAGACTTGCCCAAGGCGGGCACCGATCAACACCTCGCCTCCAATGTGGCCGCGGGACATCTGGCGCTGGTGCCGACTTGGCTTCCATTGGATGTCGCTTCCGGTCCAAGCTCTAATTCAGCCGGCAGCGGTGGTGACGGGATAAGCGAAGGCGTGATCAGCAGCAACGCGTTGGCCGTTTTCATGCCGTCCAATGCCGCTATTGCGGGACCTCATTCGGGTGCCGACGCTTTCCAGGGCAATGATGCGCTCATCAATCAGCATCCCACCGAAATGGCCGGGATAGGCGGGAATGGCGGCAGCGGCAATGTTGCCATCGGCAGCGGCGATGGCGCCAATCATGCCGGCACGGGGGGCAATGGGCTTTTCTACGGCGGACTCGTGAGCACCGAAGTCGCACTGTTTGCCCCCGTCAATACTGCCGTGGCTGCAGGCCCCGACGCGACGGCTCACGCCGAGCAATCGAACAACGCCCTGTTCCTGCAGGGCGCAACCCAGATCGGCGGCATGGGCGGCTCGGGCGGAGACCATAACGTCGCGAGCCACGGCTCGTCGATGAGCCCGGGAACTGCGCTCACATTGACCGGCGACTTTTATGCAGGTCATGGCGGCGATGGATATTTCGTCGGCACTATGGTCGACGTGAGTATCGCCATCTTCTCGCCGATCAATATCGCCATTGGCGCCGCGGGCGGCTCGGCGGAGGCCCATCAGACAAACAATGTCATTTTCGATCAGGGAGCTGTGCAGATCGCAGGCATCGGCGGCAATGGCGGTGGCTTCAACCTGTCGTCAGACACGATTTTCACCGGCAACCATGCGCTCGGTGGTGGCGGTGACGGAGTCGGATCGTCAACCGGCAGCATGGTCGATGTCAATTTCGGCTATTTCCATCCCATCAACATTGCCGTTCCCGCCGGTGGGACGGCGGACGCCCAACAGGTCGATCATGTTCTCTATGATCAACATGCGCTCCAGTTGGCCGGCATCGCGGGCCACGGCGGAGACGGTAACCTCACAGACGCCCATTCGGCTCTCGTAGACGACATTCTGAGCTTCATGCATGGCTAGAGCCTTTCCATTTTTCTTCGAAGCACGGAAATGCTCTATCTCTTTGTTTCCATACAATTCCGGACGCAAAACCGCTACGCATTTTTGCTGGTATTGCGCTAGCGCATAGCCTCCCCACTTGCATTGCGGAGGCTCAACTGCACGAAACCGTTCTTCGTGCGATCTTTCAAGCCATGTGTTGAATTGTTTCCTCCGCCCGGCATTCCGGCTCCTTGGGCCGATATGGCACTGAACGGCGGGCTCACTGAGATCCCGAACATTCCACCATGACCTCATCCGCATTGTCGCCGATTTCGGCCGACAGGGGCCGTGACCTCCGGCCGCTATCGGTCGGTGCCGGCGCAGTGCTGTCTGCGCGGGAGAACAATGCTAACTGGTATAATGCGTCATTAGAGCACAGTTTCACTAATCATAAGGGGTAGTCAGCGATCTCAGGCTTTTGTTGCTTTTCGCGTTTGTCATTTTGCTGTCGGGTCTGCGACTGCTTTGAATTGAGATATGGAAACAAAGCCGAGCCGATCGGCAACTCGTTAGATCCAATGGCGCTTTCCTGAATGGGTCTGTAGCAGATTGGTTGCCTTTTCAGTGCCTTTGAAAGCTTTGTTGACCCGCTTGCCGTACGTGAATTCGGCGAAGGCTGGAAAGTCTGCAGCGACAAGTCGAACCAGCAGGAATTCATGAAAAATCTCTTCAATGTGCTCTGCAATCACAGTTATCTATCATTGATATTTTATAAACTATAAGAATTATCATGAGAGGTAAGACTATTAATATCAGAAATACACTCACTTTTTCTCATGACATGTAGTGAGAACAGGAATAATATGAACAGCTGTTGCGTTGCAAATATTCTTGGGGAGCACGCAAGTGTCCGACATTACTGGAACTAGGCGCCGTATCGGGCGCAATGCACCAACTGTGATCATCATCGAGCATTCTACATTGGCGCGCACCACCGTGGTGAAGCTTCTTGAGCGTGAACTCGCCGGATGGAACGTTATAGATTTGATCTCGACCGAGAGTCTCGAGAGTGCTCTCGGAGCTGAGGTGCGTTTGATTGTATTGGGTCTGGCTGGCAGAAGTGTTGAGAGCACCAGCCTGCGTGACGATCTCGCGGCGATTGCTGCACGTTTTCCTGAGGCTCCTGTCACGTTGCTCTCAGGTACGGATGACGCCATCATAGCCCGTCAGGCACTCAAGATGGGCCTCCGCGGCTTATTCTCGACTTCACTTCCCATTGACATTGCCCTTGCCGGTCTTCGTCTCGTTCTGGCTGGAGGAACGTTTTTCCCGCAGCTATTGGGAGCTGTTACAGCAGTCCCAAACGATCATACGCCGGTCAGAAATGAGGCCGAAAAGAGTTTGGATGAGAGGACGCAGTATTTGGCGATTGCTGATTTCACTCCCCGGGAAGCGGATGTCCTCGCAGAGCTGCAATGCGGCTGTTCAAATAAGGTCATTGCAGGAAAACTTAATTTGTCGGGGCATACGGTGAAGATGCATTTGCAGCACATAATGCGCAAGTTGCAGGCGCAGAACCGCACAGAAGTGGTTGCCCGCTTAATTCAAAGAGCCGCCGGTGGGCCTGACGTCTCGCCGAGTTAGGCGGCGTCGCCAGTACCGGGGAGTATCGGCGGGGCGTTCGTTTCAACGGGTCTCATATCGTGATGCCTCGATCGGAACCGCGAGTCCGGCCGTCCGTTACCCTTTGAGGAACGGAGGATATGGACATGCGCAAGAGAAAAGCCATCGTCGAGGCGGCGCTCGAGTCCGAGTACGAGCGCCAGGCACTGGGGATCATGAATACCGAGCAAGCTCTCAAGCTTGAGGATTCCGACGGTCTTGTCTTCAGTCATCCGGATAAAGAGGCCGGAGTGACGGACCATTTTGTCGATCAAGATGAGCTGCGCCGATTGGTGCGGCGGTCAACGCCGCCGCTTTCTCGATTGCAATCGCAGCCTCGTACGACGCGTTCGTCCTGAACTTCAAGCAATCATATAACCACCGTCCACCGGCATCGATATCCCGTTCACCATGGCAGCCTGATCGGACAGCAGGAAAAGAACAACCTCGGCGATATCTGCCGGCTCGGCGAAGCGACCGACGGGAATTCGCTTCATCATCCCCGCGGCTTTCTCGGGATCGCTCCATGCCTTCACCGCCATTGGCGTCAACGTCACCGTTGGATGGACGCCGTTGGCGCGGATGCCGTGCGGCGCAAGTTCCTTGGCCATGACCCGCGTCAAGCCATCCAATCCACCCTTCGATGCACAATAGGCCGCGTGGTCGGGGATGCCGACGAAGGAGGCGACCGACGAGACATTGACGATGGCGCCCTTGCGGCCCTCCTTGATCAGCGAACGGGCATATTCCTGGGCGACGATCATCGGAGCGCGCGTATTGACCGCGACAAGACGATCGAACGCTTCGACGGTCGTCTCCAGGAACGGCTGGAGCTCGGTCGTGCCGGCGCAGTTGATAAGGAAATCTGCGGGAAGGGCAGCGATCGCCGCCTCTCTGGTCGCATCGGCGTCCGCGAGATCGACCTGGATTGCCCGGCAGCCGAATTCCCCTCGCAACGCTTCGACGTCGGCAGCACTGCGCGTCAGCGCGACGACCTGCGCACTCCGTTCGACGAGCATCCTTACAATTTCGCGTCCGATACCTTTGCCGGCGCCGGTCACGATCACCGTCTTTCCTCTGAACTCCATGGGTCGATCTCCTAAAGTCTCTGGCCTGTTTCCCGATCGAAGATATGCGCACGTCGGGGATCGATGTGGAAGTACATCGTCCGTCCGGGGTCGACCTCGATACGCTCACGGATCAGCGCGTCGATCGGCACGCCTCCCGTGCGGCCGAAGATCAACGTCTCGGAACCCGTCGGCTCGAACACCGAGACTTCGACCGGAACGCCTTCTTCGCCGATCGTGATGTGCTCCGGTCGGATGCCGTAGGTAACGGCTCGTCCTTCCTCAGCATTTGTATCTGCCATGGGCAAGGTGATGCCCTGTTCGGTGACGACGATCTTCCTGCCGTCGCGGGTGGCTATGCGGCCCTCAAGGAAGTTCATCGATGGGCTGCCGATGAAGCCGGCGACGAAGAGGTTGACGGGGAAGTCGTAGAGATCGAGAGGCTTGCCGATCTGCTCGACCCTCCCGTCACGCATCACCACGATCTTGTTGGCCATCGTCATCGCCTCGATCTGATCGTGCGTGACGTAGACGGTGGTGGTCTTCAGCCGCTGGTGAAGCTCCTTGATCTCGACGCGCATGGTGACGCGGAGTTTAGCGTCGAGGTTCGACAATGGCTCGTCGAATAGGAAGACCTTCGGGTCTCGGACGATGGCACGACCCATCGCCACGCGTTGACGCTGTCCGCCCGACAGTTGCTTCGGATAGCGGTCGAGATAACGCGTCAGATCGAGGATCTCGGCCGCCCTGCCGACCTTCTCGTCGATCTCCGCCTTCGGACGTTTGGCCATCTTCAGCGGAAAGCCCATATTCTCGGCGACCGTCTTGTGGGGATAGAGCGCGTAGCTCTGGAAGACCATCGCGATGTCACGCTCCTTTGGAGGAGCGTCGGTGACGACACGTCCGCCGATCCGGATGTCTCCGCTGCTGACCGTCTCCAGCCCGGCGATCATCCGGAGCAGGGTGGACTTGCCGCATCCGGAGGGACCGACCAGAACGACGAATTCCCCGTCCTCGATGTCGACGCTCACGCCATGCATGACCTGAAGAGAGCCATACTTCTTGGTGACGTCGCTAACCTGTACGTTTGCCAATGTCGTTCCCCCTAAAGCAGCCCAGTTTGTGTTTTGATGTCATTGACGGAATTCATCGGTTCATCCCTTCCAGACGACATAGGCGCCAAGGACCGCCGAGATTGCCGCCGCGAACCATACCGAAGGCCCGAACGGCTCGATGAACCGCATCCAGAACAGCGAGAGCGCGACCCAGATCACGATCGAGATGAAGAGCCGGTCGAACCAGTTCGTTTCGATCGGCAGAAATCCCGGCTTGCGTTCGTTATTTCCTGATTGAGACGTCATAGTTTCATCCTTTCACGGCGCCGAAGGTCAGGCCGGCGACGATGTGACGCTGGACCACCGAAAAGACGATGAGCGCCGGAACCAATGTCAGCATTGAGATCGCGGCCATGATGCCCCAGGCCGTCCCCGTCGTCGTCACATATTCAGACAAGCCGGTGGTCAGAGTCCGCGCGTGGAAATTGGTGAGCGTCGCTGCCAGCAGGTATTCGTTCCACGCAAACACCCAGGTCAGGATTAGCGTCACCGCAAGTCCGGGCCGTGCCAAAGGAAAGATGATATCATAGAGGACGGTCCATGGGCTCGCGCCGTCCATGTAGGCCGCCTCGTCCAATTCCTTCGGAATGCCTTCCACGGTCGGACGCAGCGTCCAGATGGCGAAGGGAAGGTTGAAGGAGCAATAGACCAGGATCATGCCCAGCTTGGAATCGGCGAGCGAGAAGTCGCCGATCCTGTAGACCTGCGTCAGTAGCAGGAAAAGCGGCAGCAGGAAGACCGCCGGCGGCGCCATGCGGTTGGTGATCGTCCAGAAGAAGATGCTTTCCTTGCCGGCGAGGTCGAAGCGCGTCAGGGCGTAGCAGGCAAGGAAGCCGAGCGTGGTGACGAGCAGCGCGTTGCCTGACGAAATGATCATCGAGTTGAGCATGTATCCGCGCAAGGTCGGATTGGTCAGCACGTCCTGGTAGTTCTTCCAGAAGAAGCTCCGGAGAATGACATCGGGCGTCGAGAACAGGTCGAAGGGCTGTTTCACCGATATGACGAAGAGCCAGTAGATCGGGAAAAGGGTCGCGAGGCTTATCAAGGTCCACAGGACGACCGGAAGCCAGGGAAAACGGGTCTTCTTCATCGCTTCAACCTCTCTTCACGCGGGGCGCAATCAAACCGACGTAGAGCAGCCAGCAGACGACGATGGTGAGATAGAGGACGATGACGGAGATCGCCGAACCGTAGCCGTAATTCGTCTTGGGAAAGACTTCCTTGAAGATATGGACGCCGATGTAGCGCGTCGATGAACCCGGACCGCCGCCGGTCAGCATCAGGACTTCGTCAACGGTGCGCAGCGCATCCATCAGCCTGATGAACACGGTGGCGAGCATGGCCGGACGGATCAGGGGCAGCGTGATGTGCCAGAAGATCTGGCTTTTGCCCGCGCCGTCGATCTGCGCCTGCTCGAACGGGTCTGAAGGAAGTGAGACGAGTGCGGCGATCAGCGACAGGGTGACGAGCGGCGTCCAGTGCCAGATGTCCATGATGACAGTGACGGTGAAGGCCGCGACGGCGCTCTGGCCGATATTCAGATCGTAGCCGAACCAGCTCCTCAGAAGATAGGGAATGATGCCGATGGAGGGGGTGGTCATCAGCTTCCAGACTGAGCCGACGATGATCGGCGCCATGATCAGCGGCAGCGTATGGATCGTGCGAAACACCGCTTTTCCGGGAAAGTCCTTGAGCAGCGCCTGGGCGAGGATGTAGCCAAGGACCAGCTCCGACACGACCGCGAAGAAGACGAATGTCAGGGTGATGCCGAGTGATGCCAGGAACTGCGGGTCGAAGACGAGCCGCCGATAGTTCTCAGCCCAGTTGAAAATCATGCCCGGATTGGCCGCGAACGGGTTCCATGAATGGAAAGAGACCCAGAGGACGTAGATGAAAGGAAAGATCCCGAACAGTCCGAGGATCACTATGGTCGGTGACAGCAACAGCCACCCGAGCTTCTGCGAATGCATCGCCTATCCCCCATTGAACGTTATGTGGACGTCCGCTCCATCTGGGAACGGAAGATGACGGGTCGTCGGAACGACCCGTCAAGTTGGGGAGGATGTTTTATTTGCGATAGCCGAGCGAGGTGAGCTCTTCTTCGGCCTTGGCCGCCATCTGGTCGAGGCCTTCATCGGGCCCGATCTTGCCGGTCAGGATGTCGTAGAAGATAGGAGCGGTCGCTTCACGCACCTGCGCATGGAAGGGGTAGGGGGGAGCGCCGGCGAAGAGCTTGCCGTCGTCCTTCAGCATCGTGTAGAAGCCGCCGAGCTTGACGTCCATCTCCTTCACCTTCGGATCGTCGAACGTCGCCTTGTTGGTGATGCGCGGTGCGGCGATCGCCCAATCGGGCTGCACTTCGTTCTGGCCGATGAATTCGAGGAACAGCAGTGATGCTTCCTTGTTCTTGGACGTGACCGGAACGCCGAAGGCGCCGCCATCGTAGTAGCCGATATAGCCCTTTCCAGCTTTCGCGTCGTCCAATACGCCCGGCTCGAGCGGCGGCAGAGCGAAACCGACCTGGCCGACCACCTTCGACTGCGCCGGATCGCTTGCGATCCACGCGGCGTTCTCACCGTAGATCAGGCCCTGGGCGACGCGGCCCGCGGCGAAGGTCGTTGCGGTTTCCGTCCAGGTTGACTGCGTCGATTCCGGAGGAGCGATGTCGCGCAGGTGCAGCCAGTACTTCAACGCGGCCTTGGCCTTGTCGCCGTTCATTGCGCCGCCATGTTCGACCGTCGCCGCATAATTGTTCTTGGCGTCGATGCCCCAATTGTAGACGCCGAAAGTCGGCGCGATGGACTCGAAGAATTCATACCAGGACGCCGGATGGCCGGTATGTGCCTGAGCGGTGGTGCCCCAGAGCTCCATACCGTTGTCCTTGCCGTACTTCGTGAAGAATTCGGCGATCTCGGTGTATTCCGCGTGTGTGGTCGCCGGCTTCAGGTCCTTGCCGGTTTCCTTCTTGAAAGCTTCCTTGATCTTCGGATCTTCGAACAGGTCCTTACGATAGAGATACGCCTTCAGGAAGGCTTCCATCGGAACGCCGAAGAGATCGCCGCTCGCGTCCTTGAAATAGTCGGCAAAGCTGGTGAAGTTCGCATCGTCGTAGGTCGGCGCCTTCAGATCCGGCTGGTCTTTAAGCGTCTTGGTGATGTCGACGAGGAAATTCCTGGCGAGATAGGAGTAGATGATGTCCTGCTCGATGTAGACCATGTCATAGATACCAGTCTTGGCTTCCATGTCCTTGATGGCCTTGTCGTACATCTGATCCCAGGACGTCGTCTCGATGTCGACCTTGATGCCGGTCTTCTTTTCGAATTCCGGAGCAAGCACATTCCTGATGTAGTTCGATGGCGGGGTGCTTTCGGTGACGCCGTGCAGTGTCACGCCCTTGAATTTGGCGCCGGCGTCGGACCAGAAATCAGCCCAGGCAGGCGAAGCAGTGGCGGCGAGGCTGAGCGTCAGCGCAAGCGCGCTAGCCTTCAAAGCATAGTTCATTTTCAATCCTCCCAAAGTGCAGCGAGATCATTTCGCCGGTCCTTTGTGTAGGCCAAAAAAACCACCGGCGCAACATTTGTTGTCTAAACATGCAAATAGAGGATCTATCCTATTGATTTTCGCAGAAACTAATTTCCGACGGAGGGTTGAATGCAATGGGCGCAAGCTTAAAATGTTGCATTGCAAGGTATTTTTGCAAAGCAGCAAAAGATTTTAAGCCAAAATTATTTGTTGTCTTGCCAAACTAAATGGCATAGCACTGTCCGCAGCCAAAGGCATTTTTTGGAGGAAAAGGCTATGCGTCGATTGGGTATCCATTCATTTGTATGGACAGGCGGCCAAACGCAGGAAGGGCTGGAGATGGCCCTCAACAAGACGGCCGAACACGGATATCGCACCATCGAATTTGCCTATCTGCGCCCCGAGAAATTCAATCTCGATCGACTGGCAAAGCTTGCGCAGTCGCTTGACGTGGAGATTGGCGTGACGATGGGCCTGCCGCTCGACAGGGACGTATCGAGCGAGGATACCTCAGCTGTGTCCGCCGGCAAGCAGACGCTGGCCGACGCCGTTCGGGCGGTCCGTGACATCGGCGGCAACAAGCTCGGCGGAATTCTCTATTCCGCGCACACCAAGTACAATCGCCAACCGACGAAGAAGGGCTGGGACAATAGCGTCGCCGCGATCGCCGCAACCGCCGAAGTCGCCAGACAAGCGAACGTCGACCTCGTCCTGGAGGTTGTCAACCGGTTCGAGACCAACCTGCTGAATACGGCAGCGCAGGGGCTGAAGTTCGTCGCCGAGACGGGATCGGAGCATGTCCGTCTCCACCTCGACACATTCCATATGAACATCGAGGAAGCCAATCCGGCCGCGGCGATCCGCCTGGCCGGCGACAAGATCGGCTACTTCCACATCGGCGAGAGCAATCGCGGTTACCTCGGTGACGGTGTCATCAACTTCGATCTGATCTTCGACGCTCTGCTCGACATCGACTACAAGCGCGACATCGTGTTCGAAAGCTTCTCGACGACGGTCGTGGACGAAGGCCTGTCGCTCGCCTGCGCGATCTGGCGCGACACCTGGGAGGATAATGATCCGCTTGCGGCGCACGCGAAGCGCTACATCGAGCTGAAATATGACGAGGCCAAGCGCCGCCGCGCCACAAACGCGCGGCCCTGATTATCCCTCTGACAGCCTGTTCCAGTCGTGTAAGGGTTGGGCCGACTGAAGGGAATTGAAACATGAACGACACCGTCTCCATCGGAAGTTCGCCGCGCAGGATCCGACAGAACAATATCGTCGCCGCCTTGCAGACGATCTATGCCCACCGAAGCCTCAGCCGGGCGGATCTCGCCCGGAAGCTCGGGATGAATCGCTCGTCCTCGGGAGAGATCGTCGCCGAGCTGACGGAAGGCGGGTTTGTTCAGGAGTCGGACGAGAGCGGCAAGCAGCGCCTGGAGCATTCCCGTGCCGGGCGTCCTGGTATCATGCTCGAACTGGTCCCCGATGCCGCATTCTTCGTCGGGATCGAGATTGGCGTCGAGCATATATCGGCTGCAGTTGTCGATCTCTCCGCCGAAGTCCGGGCATGTCGGAAAATCGCGTTCGACACCATGTCGTCGACCGTGGAGGAGGCCGTGGCGCGGGGTGTCGAGCTGATCGTCGGCGCGATGGCGAAGGGGATGATCGGACGCTGCAAGGGTCTCGGCATATCGGCGCCGGCCCACATCCGGCCGGACGGAATTGTCACCCTCGCACCCATCATCGGCTGGCGGGAGGTGTCGTTGAAGGAGATTGGCCGATCCGCCTTCCTGGCCGCCTTCCCGGCCGCCGTCCCGATCGCAGTTGAAAACGACGCCAACGCGTTTGCGATCGGCGACAGCTATCGTCACGGCGTCTCAGGCGTGACCCTGTTCCTGCTGATGGAAACCGGCGTTGGTGGCGGTATCATGATCGATGGCAAGCTGTTCCGGGGCGGCCACGGCCTGGCGGGAGAAATCGGTCACACCCAGGTGCCGGGAAGCGGCGGTCAGAAGTTTGAGCAACTGATCGGTCGCGAAGTGCTGATCAGGCAGTATCGCGAGGCTATTGGACGTAAGCACGTCGATCTGCAGGAATTCCTTGGCGACGTTCATGACCGTGTCCCGGCCGCGGTCAATATCGCCGAAACCTGGTCGCGCCATCTCGCATATGCATTGCTGCAGGCCTGTCGGCTGCTCGACCCCGACAGGATCGTGCTGGGTGGCTCTGTGGCATCCCTCTACCCGATGGTGGCCGCCCGGGTGGCGGTCCACATGTCGGAGGGCCAGAGTATACCTTTCCCTACGCCGGAGATCGTCGTGGACGATGATGCGGAGTTCGGCTCCGCCTTCGGGGCGGCGTGCATGTTGCACCAGCGCTTTCTGTCATTGGAGAGCGAGGAGTTCGGCGGCGAGGACGGTGCGCTGATCCAGTCGGCGACGAGTTGACGACAAGAACGATCGAAAGCAGGATTGCAAATGACTTCAGTACTGGCTCCGGACCCGCTTGGTCCCACCGTTTGCGTAGGGGAGATCCTCGTCGAGATCGTCGCCACGACGGTCGGAGACGGCTTTCTCAAAGCCCAGCCGCTCGTCGGTCCGTTCGCGAGCGGAGCGCCAGCGATCTTCATCTCGCAATGCGGGCGCCTGGGTGGCAAGGCCGCAATGGTCGGCGCCGTCGGCGATGACGATTTCGGTCGTGTCAATACCGATCGCCTCAAACGCGACGGCGTCGACGTTTCGACGATCTCGATCGATTCGGATTACCCCACAGGCAGCGCCTTTGTCCGCTACCGCAAGGATGGCTCCAGGGATTTCGTCTATAACATCGCCACATCAGCAGCTGCGCGCTTCGGCTGGTCTCAAGCGGTCGGCGATCTCATCCATCGGAGCGGACATCTTCACGTGATGGGTTCCGCTCTGTCGGTCCCCAGCGCGCGCGCGGTGATCGACAAGGCGGTCGACATCGTCAAGGCGCGGGGCGGAACCCTCTCAGTGGATCCGAACATTCGCAAGGAATTGAAGCTGGATGAGGATACCGAGCGCCGCTTTTCCAAGCTTGTCGCTGCCGCCGATCTGCTTCTGCCGTCCGGAGAGGAGCTTGAGCGTGCCGCCGGCGTCGAAGGCGAGGCAGAGGCGATCCGCCGCTTGTTCGAGATGGGTGTCAAGGAGATCGTGCTGAAGCGCGGCGCCGAAGGCGCGACCTACTTCGGCAGGGACGGAGACCGCATCGACGCTCCGGCATTTGTCGTTCAAGAGGTCGACCCCACCGGCGCCGGCGACTGCTTCGGCGGTGCCTATCTTACCTGCCGGCGGCTCGGAATGTCTCCGCAGCAAGCTCTGACCTATGCCTCGGCCGCCGGCGCCCGCAACGTGACGGTCCTCGGTCCGATGGAAGGTGCCGGCACTCAGCAAGAACTCGATGCATTCATCGCTTCAACCGAAAGGCGCCCGTGATGCAGGTGCATCTCAACGAACTGGCCAAGATGAGGATCGAAGGCCACCCCAGAGGCGTGACCTCCGTATGCTCGGCCCATCCCATCGTGCTTCGCGCCGCACTCCGACACGGGCGGCAACAGGCAAGCACCGTCCTGATCGAAGCGACCTGCAACCAGGTCAATCACCTCGGCGGCTATACCGGAATGACGCCAAGCGACTTCGCGTCCCTCGTCCGCAAAATAGCAGTCGAGGAAGGGTGCCCGGAAAATCTGATCGTTCTCGGCGGTGACCATCTCGGCCCCAATCCTTGGCGTGACCGGCCGGCCGAAGAGGCCATGGCCGAGGCGGAGAAGATGGTTGCCGCCTATGTCGAGGCCGGGTTTCGCAAGATTCACCTCGATGCCTCGATGGGCTGCAAGGGCGAGCCGGTGGCGCTCGACGATGAAACCACCGCCCATCGCGCCGCCCGGCTCGCGGCGGTCGCCGAGGCCTCGGCGAAGAAGAGCGGCGGCGCAATGCCGGTTTATGTCATCGGCACCGAAGTGCCGCCGCCAGGCGGGGCCGATCATGCCCTGACAACCATCGATCCGACGGCGGCCGCAGCGGCGCTGAAGACGATCGAAGTCCACCGCCGGATCTTTGCGGAGGCAGGACTCGGCCAAGCGTTTGAACGGGCCATCGGGCTGGTCGTTCAGCCGGGCGTCGAGTTCGGCAATCAGAATGTCATCCTTTACGACCGCAGCAAGATAGACGCGCTGAAGTCGGTGCTCACCAAGGAGCCGCAGTTTGTCTTCGAGGCGCATTCGACAGACTATCAGGGGACCCAGCCCTTGGCCGCGCTGGTGGAGGATGGCTTTCCCATTCTGAAGGTCGGTCCCGAACTGACCTTCGTCCTGCGCGAGGCGCTCTACGCGCTGGATGCGATCGCGTCGGACCTTTTGCCCGATTACGGCCAGCGTCCGCTCTATGCGGCGATGGAAGCGCTGATGCTCGATCAGCCCGGCAACTGGAGCCGCCACTACCACGGGACAAACGCCGAGATGCGCTGGCTGCGGCATTACTCGCTGTCTGACCGCATTCGCTATTATTGGGCGTCGGCTGAAGCCCAAGAGGCCGTCGGGCGCCTGTGCGAGGCGCTTCGAGGGCAAATTGTACCGCTGCCCTTGTTTTGGCAGCATATGCCGGCCGCACAGGAATTCGCAGATGCGCCGCTCGATCCGGAACAGGTTTTGATCTGGAGGGTGACGAAGAGTCTCTCGGACTATCACGCCGCCTGCGGCGTCGGGAAGAATTGACAATCAGGATCAAGACAGGAGGAAAAATCGATGACGGAATTGAATGGGAAGATCGCGGCGGTCACGGGTGCTGCGTCCGGAATTGGACTCGCTTCGACGGAGGCAATGCTCGCCGCTGGCGCGACGGTCGTGCTGGTGGACCGCGATGAGAAGGCCCTTGAGACGGTTTGTGCCCGGCTTGGCGAGCGCGCTATTCCGCTCAAGATCAACTTGCTGGATCCGGGCGAGTGTGCGGGACTGCTCGATGGCATCCTGTCGAAGACCGGCAAGCTCGATATCCTGCATGCCAATGCAGGCACCTATATCGGCGGCGACCTGATGGAAACCGACCTCGATACCATCGATCGGATGCTCAATCTCAATGTAAACGTCGTCATCAAGAACGTTCGAAGCGTCATTCCGCACATGATCGAACGCGGCACCGGCGACATTGTCGTCACCAGCTCCGTCGCTGGACACTCGGCGATTCCATGGGAACCTGTTTATTCGTCATCGAAGTGGGCGATGACGTGCTTCGTCCAGACGATGCGACGCCAGCTTCTGAAAAGTGGCATTCGTGTGGGGTCGGTTTCTCCAGGGCCGGTGATCAGCGCTTTGCTTGCGGACTGGCCGGAGGAAAACCTTCGCAAGGCCAAGGAGGCCGGAGCCTTGATCGAGCCCAAGGAAGTCGCCGACGCGATCATCTTCATGCTGACCCGTCCGCGCAACGTCACTATCCGCGATATCGTCGTGCTTCCAAGCGCCTTTGACATTTGAGGAGACGCGAAATGAGCTACCAGCAGAAATTTCGCCTCGACGGCGAACGGGCGGTGGTCACAGGCGGAGGGCGTGCGATCGGTCTCTGCTGCACCGAGGCGCTGGCGGAGGCGGGCGCCGCCGTCGTCGTCATCGAACGCAGCGAGGCCGACGCTGTGCAAGCACTTGCGTTGCGCGACAGAGGCTACGACGTCGAAGTCCGGGTCGGCGACGTCACAGACGCGGCCCGAATGGACGCGATCGCGGCTGAACTCGCCGACGGCGGGCGGCCGGCGACCATCCTGGTGAACAATGCCGGAATTGGCCAGAGCGGCATCCCGGCGCAGGATCTCACCGACGCCGATTGGCTGCGCATGATGGACGTCAATCTCAACGGCGTCTTCTGGTGCTCGCGCGCCTTTGGTCGTCCGATGATTTCGATGAAACGCGGCGCCATCGTCAACCTCGGCTCGATGTCGGGGACGATCTGCAACCGGCCCCAGCCTCAGACGGCCTATAACGTCTCCAAGGCGGCAGTCCATCACCTCACGCGCTCGTTGGCCGCCGAGTGGGCACACCACGGTATCAGGGTAAATGCCGTTGCGCCCACCTATATCGAGACACCGATGGTGGTGGCCGTCGAAGCCAATCGCGAGCGTATTCCGCTCTGGCTCGCCGACACGCCGATGGGCAGGATGGGAACGCCGGAAGAGGTTGCCAGCGCGGTCCTCTTCCTCGCCTCGGGCGCGGCCAGCCTGATGACCGGGGCGATCGTCAACGTCGATGCGGGATTCACCTGCTGGTAGTTCTTCCCGGACGAGGCGCGAGCGCGCCTCGTCCGCATCGGAAAAACCAGCATGGAAACGTTACCACATTATCTTGACTCGCATTCCTGCTGCGTTTATCCAAATGTGGAAACGTTACCATATCGGGAGGAAGCTTGATGAAATCCGCGCGATTGAACCGACTTTTCGGCGTGTCTGGAAATTGTTTTGACGTTGCTATCGATCACGGCATGTTCAATGAACGGACTTTCCTCGCCGGCATCGAGAACATGAAGACTGCGATCGAGGTGATCGCGCAAGCGGCGCCGGATGCAATTCAGCTGCCGCCGGGAACCGCACCCATGCTGCAGGCGATCCCCGGCAAGCAGCGTCCGGCGCTGGTGCTGCGCACCGACATCGCCAACATCTATGGCAATCCCCTGCCGTCTCAGCTGTTTTCCGAAATGATCGACAGGGCGGTGGAACAGGGCGTTGCGTTGGATGCCGCCTGTGTCGTCGTCAATCTCTTGATGCTGCCGGACCAGCCGGAAGTCTACCGCGCCTGCGTGCGCAATGTGAACAGCCTGAAACGCGAATGCGAGATCTACGGCATGCCGCTGATGGTCGAGCCGCTCGTCATGCAGGACAATTCCAAGGGCGCCTACATGGTCGACGGCGCGATCGACAAGATCCTGCCGCTCGTGCGCCAGGCGGCCGAACTCGGCGCTGATATCATCAAGGCCGACCCCTGCGACAATGTCGAGGAATATCACCGCGTCGTCGAGATCGCCCAAGGCCTGCCGGTGCTGGTGCGCGGCGGCGGCCGCGTTTCGGATCAGGAAATCCTGATCCGCACCAAGCAGTTGATGGAGCAGGGCGCCCGTGGCATCGTCTATGGCCGCAACGTCATCCAGCATCAAAATCCCGCCGGCATGACGCGGGCCTTGATGGCGATCGTCCATGACAAGGCTTCCGTCGAGCAGGCCTTGCTGCATATTGGCTGACGCGCGTCTGGGAGGACATGTCATGACGAAAATATTCCGCTTCGGCGTCATCGGCTGCGGTCTGATGGGGCGCGAATTCGCGAGTGCTGCGGCGCGCTGGCTGCATCTGGCCGATGTGAAGGCGCGACCGGAAATCGTCGCCGTCTGTGATACCAACGCGACGCTGCTCGACTGGTTCAGGGATCATGTGCCGACCGTTCGGCAGTTCGCCGCCGACTATAAGGAGCTTCTGGCCAATCCCGAGGTCGATGCGGTCTATTGCGCTGTCCCGCATGTGCTGCACCAGCAATTCTACATCGACGTCCTGAAGGCCGGAAAACATCTTCTCGGCGAAAAGCCCTTCGGCATGGACGCCGCGCAGAACCGGGATATCATGGCTGTTCTCGCCGAGCATCCCGAACTCCTGGTCCGCTGCTCGTCGGAAATGCCTTTCTTCCCCGGCGCGCAGAAGGTCATCGCGCTCGCAAAAAGTGGCGAGATGGGGGATATAATCGAAGTCGAGGCGGGTTTCCTGCACTCTTCGGATATCGACCGGCAGAAGCCGATCAACTGGAAGCGCATGGCCGATATCAATGGCGATTATGGCTGCATGGGTGATCTCGGCATGCATGTGCTGCACGTGCCGCTGCGTCTCGGCTGGCGCCCGACGACCCTGCATGCGCAATTGGTCAAGAAGGTCACCGAACGTCCTGACGGCAAGGGCGGCATGTTGCCCTGCACCACCTGGGACAATGCTACGATCAGCAGCCGCGTGCGCACCGGCGATCAGGATTTCCCGATGGTGCTGAAAACCTGGCGCATCGCGCCCGGCGAATCCAACACCTGGTACCTCCGCGTTCTCGGCATGAAGAAGAGCGCGTTCTTCAGCACGAAGTCGCCGCGCCAATGGCAGTGGATGGACTATAATGGCGGTGTCCAGGCTTGGAGCACCGAGGATCTCGGTTATGGCTCGCTGTTTCCAGCCATAACAGGCAAGATCTTCGAATTCGGTTTTGCCGACGCCATACAGCAGATGTGGGCGGCCTTCGTCGATGAGCTTGTTGGAGGAAATGCCAACGGTTTCGGCTGCGCGACGCCGGCCGAGGCGCAGGCGCATCATGCGGTCCTGACGGCAGCCCTCAAATCCGGCCTCGAGGACGTCGTGGTACCGGTCGAGTATGACGGGGCGTCAGCCTGATGAAGCGCTCCGAGATCAACGCCGCGTTGCTGCGGGCAACCGAGACCCTCGAGCGCTGGCACTGGTCTCTGCCGGCATGGGGCTCCTGGACGGCGGCCGATTTTGCCGCTCATCCTGAGGCATCAGCCTATTTGCGCGCCCATCAGCTGGGTTGGGATGTCACCGATTTCGGCTCGAACCGCTTCGCCGAATGCGGTCTCGTGCTGTTTAGCCTGCGCAATGGCGTCGTCGATATCAGGGGTGAACGGACCTATGCCGAAAAGCTGCTCTTCGTTGGGGAAGGGCAGGTTACGCCGACCCACCGTCATGCGGCGAAGATGGAAGACATCATCAATCGCGCCGGCGGCGATCTCGTCATCGAATTCGCCGCAACCGATGCCGATGGCAATGTGCTGGCGGAGGATGTGACGGTGCCGGTAGACGGGCTGCAGCACCGGCTCGCCGCATGGGAGCCGCTGGTTCTCCAGCCCGGCCAGAGCGTGACGATCCGCACCGGGCTTTACCACCGCTTCTACGGCAGGAAAGGCGGCGGACCTGTCCTTGTCGGCGAGGTCAGCCAGGTCAACGACGACAACAGCGACAATTTCTTTCTGGAGCCGATCGCGCGCTTTGCCGCGATCGAGGAAGACGAGCCGCCGCTGAGACCCTTGTGGAACGAAGGAGTCAGCTGATGCGAGCCGGGGAGGAGGTTCACGATCGCGACAGTCAAAAGCAGGGCGGCATCGTTTGCGCCGGAAACTTCATCGTCGATCGCGTCCACACCCTGTCTTATTGGCCCGAACAGGGCAATCTCGCCCATATCCTGCACCAGGATCTGGGTGTGGGGGGCGGGGCGGCCAATGTCGTCACCGATCTGGCTTCGCTTGGATTTCCCGGAAAACTGGCGGCGGCGGGATGCATCGGCGCCGATCAGGACGGAGAGATCGTCAAGGCCCGCCTTGCGGTTGCCGGCGTCGATGTCGTGGGGCTCACCGCGCTTGCCGACCGGGTGACGGCGCATACGCATGTCATGAATGTGCCCGGCCAGAACCGGACCTTCTTCTATCATGGTGGCGCCAACGATGCCGTCACGGATGAGCTTGTCTCACCCGCAGCCTTCGCCAAGGCCGGCTATCGGCTGTTCTATCTCGGCTATCTCATGCTGTTGCCGGGTCTCGACCGCATTGGCCCCGACGGCCGTTCGGGAGCATCGCGCCTGCTGGAAGCGGCGCGGCGCGCCGGCCTGACGACCTGCGTGGATTTCGTATCGAGCGAAGACCCGGAATTTGCGGCCAAGGTCGGCGTCGCTCTGCCATTCTGCGATTATCTGATCATCAACGAGATGGAGGCGGGGCGGGCAACCGGCGTTATCGTTCGCGATGCGGAGGGAGATTTGACCGAGGCGGGGCTTTTGGAAGCGGGGGAGCGCCTTCTTGCGGCCGGCGTCTCCAAGGGCGCGATCATCCATGCGCCGGAAACCTGCTTCTGGTTTTCGCCCGGCGCTTCTCCGATCATGACGCGTTCACGACCCGTCGATCCCGATGACATCGTCAGTACCGTCGGCGCAGGAGACGCTTTCTGCGCCGCCGTGCTCTACGGCCTGCATGAGAACTGGCCGGTCGAGCATATCTGCGCCGTCGCCCATGCCGCAGCTGCGCGTTGCCTCAAGGGGGCGACGGCCACCGATGGCATCCCCGACATGTCTGTCCTTATTCGCGAGGCGAAGGAGACGAACCCGCAATCCGCTTAGCCCATTGGCGCCGCCTCAGGAGGGCGGCTCCGATTATCGTTCAGTCAAAAGGGGAAGAGCAAACATGAAGCTATTCATTATGGCAGCCGCGCACGGCGCCTTTGCCGATTTAGGCGCGACCGGGGAGGCAGTGCGATGACCCATACGGAAACGGCGCGGCTCTCCGGCAAGGTGGCATTGGTTACAGGAGGAGCGAGCGGCATCGGCAAGGCGGTATGCCAACGCTTCGCTGCCGAAGGCGCGAGGGTTGTCGTGGCGGACCTCGACGGTGAACGATGCGCACGGGTGGCGGAAGCGATCGGCCCTGATGTCTGGGGTGCAGCGCTTGACGTGACCCGCCAGGACAGCATCGAAGAAGCCGTACGCTTCACTATATCAACCGCCGGTCAGATCGACATCCTGGTCAACGCCGCAGGCATTTACGACGTCGAGTCCATCCTGGAAATATCCCGGGAACGGACCGCTAGGGTATTTCAGGTCAATATCGAAGGCCTGATCTTCATGACGCAGGCCGTTGCCCGGCACATGGTGGAAAGAGGGGAAGGTGGACGCATCATCAACTTCTCGTCCCAGGCTGGGCGCCGGGGCGAAGGACCGGCCGTGGCTTACTGCGCTTCCAAGGCGGCCGTCATCAGCATCACCCAAAGCTGCGCTCTGGAGCTGATCCGTTACGGGATCAACGTCAACGCCATCGCTCCCGGCGTCGTCGATACGCCGATGTGGGACGTCGTCGATGCAAAACTCGGCAGCCGGGAAGGTTTGAGACCCGGTGACGTCAAGCGCCGCGTGGCCGCCGCCGTCCCGGCCGGACGATTTGGCGCCCCCCAAGAACAAGCTGCCATGGCCGCCTTCCTGGCCGGACCCGATGCAGCATACATCGTGGCGCAGTGCTACAATGTCGACGGCGGCAATGTCATGAGCTGAGGCGCTTGGCTTCATCAGCCGGAATGGGCAATCGAACTTGATGTCTGGAGGAGTGGAATGAGAGCTGTACGTTTGGAGTCGATCGGGTCTTTGACCATGCGCAGCGTCGAGAGGCCGGTTGCCGGACCGGGCGAGCTGCTTGTCCGGGTTGCAGTGGCCGGCATCTGTGGTTCCGATCGCCACATGTACAAGGGCGAGTATCCGACGGCTATCCCCGTCACGCTGGGCCACGAATTGTGCGGCATAGTGGAAGCGATCGGCGATACCGTTACCCGCTTTACCGGTGGTGAGCTTGTGACGGTGGACCCGAATATTGCCTGCGGCACCTGTCGGGCGTGCACGCAGGCGCGGCCGAACTTGTGCGAGAGCTTGACCGCCATCGGTGTGACACGGGATGGCGGCTTTGCCGAATATGTAGCGGTGCCGCAGGCCCAGGCCTTCGTCCTGCCTGCCGGCCTCGATCCCGTTCACGGCGCCTTCAGTGAACCGCTGGCCTGCTGTATTCACGCCATCGACAAGGCAAGGATCCGTCCGGGCGACAGCGTCGCGATCCTCGGCGGGGGCGTGATCGGCCTGCTCATGGTGCAACTGGCCCGCCTGGCTGGGGCAGGCGAGATTATTTTGATTACGCGGCAGCAATCGAGACGCCAAACCGCTCTGCGCCTGGGGGCGACGCACGCCTTCGACCCGACCTCTTCAGACACAATCGCTTCCGTTCGAGAGGTCACCAAAGGCGGCGCCGACGTTGTCATCGAGTGCGCCGGCGTCAGCGACACGCTTCAAAGCGGTCTGAAGATGGCGCGGCGCGGTGGTACCTTCGTGCTTTTTGGGGTCACACCGGCGGGTGTCGAGGTGCCGGTTCTGCCTTTCGATCTGCTCGTAAACGAAGTCGATATCAGGCCGGCCTACCTCAACCCCTTCACCCATTCGCGCGCTGCGGCAATGGTCGCGAGCGGAGTGTTGGAGCTGGACGCATTGGTCACCAAAACCATAAGTCTCGAGGAGGTCGCCGACGTGGTGGGCAACGCGCCATTGCCGGGCGAGATCAAGGTCATCGTCCGGCCCTAGCTTCGGGGTCCCACCTCAGTTGCGGACGAGACCGGTGGAATCGCGCTCGATCAGGGTGACCGGCACTTTTACGATCGCGCCTTGCCGAGATTCGTCTCCTGTTTGGTGCTCCTCGATCAGCGCTTCCAGCAGCCGTGCTGCCTGCTGTCCGACATTGCGGATCGGCTGTGCGACCGTTGTCAGCCGTGGAAAGACGTAGGCGGCCTCCGGCAGATCGTCGAAGCCCACGACCGAATAGTCGCCCGGAACGGAAAATCCGCGATCCTGGATGGCATGGATTGCGGCAATCGCCGAAACGTCGGTCGTGCCGATGATCGCGGTGACCTCGGGTCGAGACGCCAGCAATTCCCGCGCCAGCCGGTAGGTCTCTGCAAAGCTGTGCTCTTCCGCCATCGCCACGATGGCGGGCGCGATGCCATCTTTCGCCATTTCTGCCGTGATGCCCTGAAGGCGAAGCTGGATCGGCTGGCTGTGGGCCGGCGCGCCGACAATGGCGATTGCCCGGTGGCCGAGGTCGATCAGATGGCGCGCCATCAGCCGTCCGCCTTCCTCGTGATCGGCCATGACAGCGTCGTCAGCGATGCCGCTCAGCTCGCGGTCAATGGCGATGATCGGAATGCCAGCGTCCCGCAGCACGCCGAAATGCTCGATGCTGCCAAAGGCGCTTGCCACGATGACGCCATCGACGCGCTGAGCGAGCAGCATGGAGATATAGCGCACCTCATGGTCCATATTTTCCGCCGTGCTGCAGATCAGCGTCTGATAGCCGTGCTGGAACAATTCCTGTTCGATCGCATGGGCCAGGATGCCGAAGAAGGGCACGTCGATCGACGGCAGCATCAGTCCGATCATCCGGCTTGGTGCACCGCGCAGCATGCGTGCACCCTTGCTCGGCGTGTAGTTCAGCGTTCGGATGGCCGCCTCGACCCGCTCCCTGAGCTCAGGCGAGGCATAACCGCTGTTGTTGAGCACGCGCGAGACCGAAGAGACTGACGTTCCTGCAAGTTTAGCGATATGTCGGATGCTGGTCGTCACGTGCTCGCATTTCTTTCTCTACAGCGCTGCGCGTCTTTTCAGACGCGCATAGGAGGCTAGCACAGGAGCGGTCGAACATTCATCAGACGGGCTGCTGAAGTTCACCTTCATTTCATCCTCCACTAGATCACTAGCAGGACGCCGCATCAAGCACGCGCCGCTATTCGAGAACGTCTGCCGTCGTGACAAGCTTCACCTTGAGAGCTACAGGATAGACCCTATCGATAGCAGCACGTTGAGCGGACAGTGATGAACGACACAGTTCTTCTTTTTCACGGCATTGCCCGGACGAAGAAAAGCATGGCGAAGCTCGCCGGCTTCCTGTCCGGCCACGGTTATCGGGTTGTGAATGTCGGTTACCCCTCCACCAGGTTTTCGATCAGCGACCTCATCGACATCATCCGACCGGAGATCGACGACGCCGTGAAGAAAGCAGGCGATGGCCGGGTCCATTTCGTCGGTTATTCGATGGGTGGGCTGGTCATCCGCGCTTTTCTCAGGCGCTATCGCCCAGCCAAGCTGGGGAGAGTGGTCATGGTCGGAACGCCGAACAACGGCAGTCAGATTGCCGATTTCCTCAAGAGCTGGCCACTATACAGGAAGATCTATGGACCGGCAGGACAGCAGCTGATTACCGATCAAACCGCCATGACCGAGCTGTTCGGCACGGTCGATTACGAACTTGGCATCATCGCCGGGAACCGGACCATTGATCCGGTCTCTTCGCTTATCATTGGCCTCAGGGTTCCGAATGATGGGAAGGTTTCGGTGGAGAGCACGCGCCTTGGCGGCGCGGCAGCACATATCGTCATTCCGGCAAACCACACTTTCTTGCCCGTCAACAAGACGATGTGGAGCCAAGCCCTGTCGTTTCTGAAAGATGGGCGGTTTACAAGCTGAATTTCCAAATATTCAAACATCTGCCACATGCCCTCTGCTTAATTCCCCGCGGCACCGGTATCGAAGGAAATGCAATGACCGCCATCCTGCGAAAGAAAGTTCACGGCGCGTCTACACGCGGACAGGTCATCGACGGTGCGCCCGATGTCGGCGTCGCCTATCAGGTGTTTTCCGATACGGTGATCGAAGACGTTATCGTCAAGAATTCCCCTCGCGGCTTCAAATTTCACAATGGCAAGAATCTCACCGTCAGGCGCTGTGAAACGGAGAATGTGAACGGCGACGGCATCTACCTGACGAAGACGACGCACGTGTTGCTGGAGAATAATCGCATCGGCGCGGCCCCGGGCGAGGGAGCAGACTGCTGCCAATTCGCCTATCAAAACAGCGACGACAATATCAGCTCCGATATCGTGATCCGCGGCAACCTCTTCCTGCAGTCGCCGGCGAGCGCATCGAACAAGGGCGCGCTGGTCTGCGACAAAACGCGACAATACCTGGTCGAGTACAATTTCATCGGCGGCAAGAATTTCTCCTTTTCGTCGATCGGCGATGACGCCGTGGTGCGCAGCAACATCATGCGCGATGGCAGGATGAATGATTATTCCTTCGGCTACGGCGTTGGCGACAAGGCCGATCACGCCGGCCATCACATTTATGACAACTGGATCGAGAACACCAATCGTGGCGTCAGCCTGAGCGGTTTTTCGGATCAGGAACTGGCATTTCGCAAAGACATCGATATCCACGACAACGTCATTAGCCAATGCGACATCGCGTTCTTCGCCAACCGTCGGTGGTCCGGCAGCTTTCGGCGCAACATATTCCTGCGGTGCGAGCAGGACATCGTTCTCAAGGGAAACGGCAAAGCGACTGCGGGTGATATCGATGGCAACTATCGCAACGATGGCAGCTTCCTGAACGTCACCCCGCCGCCGCTTCGCTTGAAGCCCGATGGCAACGCGTCCGTTGCCTCCGGCGAATGGACATCCGAGCCCGACGAAATCCGCATCCAGTGGCGCAACAAGGGGATCGATATCCCAGGCGCCAATCGGCCCTCCTTCACCGCGGAGCCTGGCATGGAATTGTCATGCGTCTTGCTGGCTCGCAAAGACCAGAACTGGATGCTGGCGATCGCCGAGACTGCCTATGACGACTTCACGCCGCGCGCATGGCAGGAACACAAGCTGCCTTGGCAGAAGCGCTATCTCTCGATTTAAGCGGTGCGACGGGGGCCCGGATCGCGCAAAATCAGGATCGACGCCAGCGAAGTCTCATGGCCTTTCCAGCGCTGAGCGCTTTGCGAACCGGTTCATCGTAGAGGCGGGTGACGACAATGGCCAATAGGACGATCAGCGGAAGAACGATGGCAAAGATCGCCCAGGCCGGCGGTTGTCCCAGGCCAGCGGCTTTCCAGGCTCCCAACAGCAAGCCCAGCAGCGGAACATGAATTGCATAGAGCGCGTAAGACGCCTCTCCCGCAATAAGAAGCGGCTGCCGCAACACGCCATCGAAGTTGGCTGTGTAAAGGACAAGCACGGCGATAGGAAATAAAGCAGTGATGACAATCAGGTCCTTTATGCCAACCCAGGCGGCCGGCGCCTGGAAGACGAGAAGAGCGGTCGCGACGACGATTGTTGTCACTGCGGCGGCTTTTCCGATGCCTGAAGGGGAAAGCCGCTGACGGTAGCGGTACATCAAGATGCCGAGGCTGAAAGAAAAGAGAACGCGGGGAAATCCGGAGAGCAAGGCGCCGTCGAGCGGGATCAGGTCGGCGCTTCCATGGGCCAGCGTTTGCGCCGCCAGCCAAACCCATGACGCAAGCAGGATGAGTGCGAGTACGCCGCTGGACAGCATTCTCGCCGCATAGCCGTAGGCCAGGTTGATCACGATCTCTAGGAATAGGGACCATGACGGACCGTTGAAGGGGAACAGGTTCGGCGCCTTCAGCGATGTTCCACCGATCGCCGGCAGGAAGAACATCGAGGCAATCAACGAGGTGGCAAACAGCATCGGATCGATTTGCTGATTTCTGCTGAGCGACATGCCGGCATATGCGAGTACGCCGAGCAGCAAACCGAGCAGATACAGGGGGTATAAGCGGATGAGACGCTTGATGGCAAAATCATTGGCAGAGAGTGAAGACTCTTGAATGAGTTTCCTCTCATAGGCGTGGCCGATCACGAAGCCGCTGAGACAAAAAAACAGGTCGACGGCGAGATAGGCAGCAGGTGCTGCATCAAATCCGACGAAACCTTCGGTGTGATGCACTGCCACACAAATGGCCGCCAAGCCACGAATCCCATCGAGGCCAACCAGTCTACGATTATTTGAAGTCATCTTTTTAGCCTGATGCATGTTGCGCCCCTGCCTGGGTCGGTTTGCGGAAGCGGGACAGGAACTCCGGGCCAAGACTCGTAAGCGCGATCACGGTGTGGGGCCACAAGATGAAGGGGGCCAGCATCATTCCGGCTTCGGTGAACGCGCCGATCAAGATCAGGAGGATAATGACAACCTCCTTTCGCTTGGTGATGGCGAGCGCTTGATTGAGGGGTGACGAGGTCATTTTCCCCACGAGCCGCACCACGACGAACGAGGTCCAGATGATGGTGGCTGGTATGCCCATGTTCAGCGCAAGTTCGATATAGGTGTTGTGTGTCGATTGAGCGTCCCACGTAAGGCGAACATATTGCTCCATGATATCGGGCTGTCGGAACAAGGCGAATCCCCAGCCTGAAAACGGCCGCTCGTAGATCAGCGGCAGCAACTGTTCCCAGACATTCGTACGTCCGCTGAGCGTAAGGTCTTTCCCGAATGACTCGGCAATCGCCTGGGCCACACCCATCAACGCGACGGAGACGACGAAGCCTAGCAGGGCGAATGCAAGAAGAACGACGAAGGATCTGAAGATGCGGCCTGGAAAGCGCTGAATCCAGCTCATTCCGTAGTATACGGCTATTCCGATCGAAAGCAGGATGATCGCCGTCGATGATTTCGCCAGCACGATGAGCACGAGGTAGAGCAGCATTGCCGCCCATCGCAGGAGATCATAATAGCGCAGGCGCCACATCGGCAGGGCTGGAAGTAGCAGGATGAAGTTTGTTGCCGAAAACTGGCCGAGCATATTTTTGTGGTAGAACGCCCCTTTCACCATCCCGGCATAACTGCCTCTCATCACCGCAAACCGGGGAAAGGCTGCCGTGTAAAGAATATTGATGAAAGCCGTGGCAATGGCAAATTTCGCCAAGCTTTCAAATGTGTCGACGGCTCCATAACGGGCTCTGTAAAGAAGGGGTCCAGCAGTCAGCAATGCGACGGCGACGAGAGCCCGGAGCGAGGCTGTAACGCTGACGGAAAAAGCAATCGACAGAAAGACGCATAAGCAGATTATGCCGACCAGCGGCGAGGCGCTGCGGAGCATTTCAACGACTCGCCTGGGCTCCAGCAAGCAGTAGAGGCCGATGAGTGGAACGAGCGACATCAGCAACAGTCGCATTGGCATGGGATCTTTGCCGACACCCTCCTGGAAGTCGGCGGGCAGCCCGTACCACATGCCAGTCGCTCTCCAGAGGGAAATATAAAATATTGCCGAGAGGAGGATCCGAACGAGGGTTTCACGCCGAATGCGATATTGCGCGCGAGCTCTGGGTCTATGTCTTTGCAGGCCAATCGGTTGGTAGCTGTCAAATGAGGTGCTCATGACATTCCGCCTTACGTTTTGGTAACCACCTGAGCGGCAAAAATCAAAGCTGCAGACCCGCTGCGGCGAGGAAGCTCGTGATCAGCTTGTATGCCCCTTCATTGAAATGAAGATGGTCAGGCTTGTAGTTGGAACAATCCTTATCGCTTGGTTTGCCGCACCGCAACATATCATCGTTCATTTGAACGAAGGTGACACCAGGCATTTCAGCCAATGACGATGCGACAAGTTGGTTGGCCGGAATTCGGACATCCTCGTAGAAGGCGTAGCGCTTGCCCCGAGGCGGTATGGACAACGCATAAATATGGGCGCCTGGCCAAAGAGCGCGAACCTTGCTGACAACAGCCACGACACCCGCCGCCACGGCGCATGGCGCCGTTTTCGCACCCAGGTTATTCGTGCCGATAAGCACGACGACATCCGTCGGATGGAAATCCGGAAGGTCTAGATCATCGAGGCGGTACAATGCATTTTGCGTGGTGTCGCCGGCGACCGCGAGGTTCATCGCCGGGCGGGTGGGAAAGCTGTCCTTGATCCAGGGCTGCCAGAGTTCGACGAGCGAATCGCCGACAAGAGCCAGATTGTATCGGGCCGATTTGACGCGATAGCTGGGAAGAGCGCGATTAAGTCGCTTGCTTGCCTGCTTTTGCTGGGCCGAGGCATTCGTCGCTTTTGCAGGGTCAGGGCATTCCTGTGCGAAGGACGGCCCAGCATTGCCGACGATGAGAAGGAAATTCAATGCGAGGACGATGACGAGGTTGGCGAAAAGTCGCAACATTCAGATGACCGATATCCTGACGTCTTGGGGCTTTCATTATTGAAGAGGAAAATGGCGGTGGCAAGGAAAGAGTGGTTCTGGTCTCTCCGCCCGCAATGCTCGGGCATGGCAGCCGATCCATGAAATGGACATGCACCGACCGCATCCGATCAACGAAATCGTCAATTGCCGGAACCAAAGACCGAACCCGCCGTTGATTGCCATGCCCAACCGTGTCCGGGAGACATGACAGACATGGCACGTCAGACATTCTGGAAAGGTTATCTCAAGCTCTCGCTCGTCACCGCCGCCGTCTCGCTGACGCCGGCGACGACCGAAAGCAACAAGGTCCGTTTCCACGTCCTCAATCGCCAGACGAAGAACCGCGTCGAAAGCCGCTATGTCGACAG
Source organism: Rhizobium sp. WSM409 (assembly GCF_057653825.1). Classification (NCBI taxonomy): domain Bacteria; kingdom Pseudomonadati; phylum Pseudomonadota; class Alphaproteobacteria; order Hyphomicrobiales; family Rhizobiaceae; genus Rhizobium; species Rhizobium sp. WSM409. The sequence goes on from NZ_CM172794.1 coordinate 324,439, forward strand.
CGTCACCCACAAACCGGTGGCCGAGAGGGACCAGGTGAAGGGTTATCCGCGCGGCGAGGACGACTATGTTCTTCTCGAAGACGAGGAGATCGAGGAAGTCGGGCTCGAAAGCACCCGCACCATCGAGATCGACAATTTCGTGCCGCGCGGCTCGATCGATTGGATCTGGTACGACAAACCGCATTTTCTGGCGCCCGAGGACAAGGTCGGAGTGGAAGCCTTCTGCGTCATCCGCGAGGCGATGAAGGCGAATGACGTCGTCGGCATCGCCCGCCTTGTCCTCTATCGCCGCGAGCGTGCGGTGCTGCTGGAACCGCTGGGCAAAGGCATCGTTCTCTGGACCCTGCGCTATGGCGACGAAGTGCGGGACCCCGTGGCCGAACTCGACAACAAAACTGAAATCGACAGCAAGCTGCTTGCGCTGATGACGCAACTGGTGAAGGAAGAGACGAAGAATTGGAGCCCGGCCATGGTGCAGGATCCGATCCAGAAACGCCTGAAGTCGATGATCCGCGGCAAGCAGAAGAGCCTGAAGAAGGCGGCGCCTGCGCAAAAACCTGCACCGGTGAAATCGACCGGCAACGTCATCAATATCATGGATGCGCTGAAGAAGAGCCTGGCGGCCGAAGGCGGCCAGAAGCCGCGCCAATGAAAAAGTGGCCAGAGATTTCGGGAAACTGCATATATAAATCAAAGATTTAAAGCGCGCCGCGGGAATCCACTTTGACGCGCTTCAGGTCAAGCGGCTTCGCCGGCGCGACAAACCGATGCATTCGCGCGAGGTCGGATGCGCCTGAGATTGCCCATCGCCCGCCAGGGTCGAGGCCATCTCAGCTTGCCTTCTTGCTGCGGCTGTCGCTGCGCGCCGGTGCCTTCTTCTTCGCCAGGGCCTTCTTTGCTGGAGCGTTGCCGCTCATCTTGGCGCTTTGCCGCAGCGCTTCCATCAGGTCGACGACCTTGCGTTCCGGGGCCGGTTTCTTCTTCGGTGGCGCCCGGCCCTCGATCTTCGCCTTCACCAACTCGACGAGGGCGGCTTCGTAGCGATCTTCGTATGTGCTCGGTTCGAAGCTGCCTTGTTTGGTGCCAATGATATGGCCCGCAAGCGCGATCATTTCCTTGTCGAACTTGATGTCGGGAATGTCCTCGAAAACCGTCTCGGCCGAGCGCACCTCGTAGTCGAAATTCAGCATCGTCGCGACGATGTAGTCGTCATGCGGACGGATCAGCAGTGTCCGGTTGCGCCGGAAAAGCACGGCTTCGGCCAGCGCCGCGACCTTGCCGTCACGCATGCCCCTGGCGATCAGCGACAGCGCCTCTTCGTCATGTTCGTCGACGGGCGCGAGATAATAAGGGCGGTCGAAATACAGCTTGTCGATATCGTCATAGGCGATGAAAGCCTTGATATTGAGGACCTTGTCGCTTTCCGGCATGATTTCGGCGATCTCGTCGCCCTCGATGACGATGTAATCGCCATTCTCCATCTGGTAGCCCTTGACCTGGTCGCCCCGCTCGACCGGTTTTCCGGTCTCGCTGTCGACGAATTGCCGTTCCACCCGGTGGCCGGTCCTGCGGTTGATGATGTTGAAGGAGACGCGGTCGGAGGAGGAAACGGCGGTGTAGAGCCCGACGGCGCAGGCAAGGTCGCCCACCTTCAGATGACCCTTCCAGCTTGCCCGAGCGGCCATTCCATCCTCCGTCGCAATCAGAGCCGGCTGCCGCTCTTGTCGGTTTCGAGTTCCTGAAATGCCCAGCCACGGCCGTCGGGCGCGGGATAGGCGAGCAACGCATCGCCATCGCCGATCTTCTGGCGCGATGCGGCGTCCTTGGCATGGATGATCGCTTCATCCGCTGTCGCATAGGTTTCCGAAAGTGTGTCGCCTAGCTTGTAGGCCCAGCCATTGTCATGCGGCACGACCTGATAGGTGATATCGGCCATTTCGGATCTCCTCTTCTCACTCAAATAGGGTGCATGATGTCGTCGGCTAGTTCCGATTTGCTTTGCGCCGTTCATCGAGCGCGATGATCTTCTCCAGCGAGGCGATATCCTCGCTGGTGACGACGGGAACCGGATCAGCAGCGATGGCTTCCAGCACTTCCTGTGAGACGGCGCCATTTCGGATCGCCCATTCCAGCGTTTGGCGGGTTTCCCGCTCGGCTTTCAGCTGCGCATAGAGCGCAACGATCAGCCGATCGCGAGCATCCATCCGCCGGCCTTGGTTATCCATGCTGCGGACGTCAGTCATCGCAATCCACCTTTGTCACTGATTTCGTTCAGGTGTAATCAACTGATGACGGATCGAAAGGTTCCGAAACCGAAGGGCCGCCGCTTGCCATTGCCGCCTCAGGCGGAAATTACTATCTGCAACATGTTCGTCAGAGGATTTCAACATGGCCGATCTCAAAGCTCGTCCCCGCCCGACCGGCGCCACCGCCGTTCTCGGCCGTACCGGTTTCCCGCACGTCACCTCCGCCACCAAGGGCGAAATAGATATCGTCACCGCGCCGTCGCAGCCGGGTTTCAATCCGCTCGATTTGCTCTATTCCTCGCTCTCGGCCTGCCTGGTGCTTAGCGCCCGCATCGCCGCCAGCCAGATGGGCATTCTCGACAAGATCAACGAGATCACTGCCGAGGTCACCGGCGAGAAAGCGACGGAAGGCCTTTCGCGCGTCGCCAAGTTCAACATCGCCTTTTCGATCAAGGGCGATATCGACGAGGAAACCCGGCAGAAAATCGCCCATGCCGCCGAAGACGAGATCTGCACCGTGAGCAACACCATCCGCGGCAATCCCGAGTTCTCGACGACGATATCGGGGGTAAGGCTAAATCTACATAATAATTATAGACAATCGAGAGCGGAGGATTGCGTGACCAATGCCCGGCTTCTATGCTCGGGCATCGAAAGCAATGATCCCGGCCACCATGCAGCCCAAGCCTCTCCCGACGTCTGAACAGCCCGTCGTCGCCATCATCGGCGGCGGTGTCTCCGGCGCCGGCGTCGCCTATCATCTCGCGAGAGCCAACTGCGGCGAGCGCCTTGCCATCGTGGTTTTCGAGCCGCGTGCCGAACTCGGCCGCGGCCTTGCCTACGACACGGCCGATCCGGCCCACCGCATCAATGTTCCAGCCGCCAAGATGAGCCTGCAGCCCGATGACCTGGGCGAATTCCTGGCCTGGATCGAAGTCCGCGATGCGGTCGCCGGCGACCCTGAGGCCAGGCAGCCCGATGGCTCGCTCTTCCCCCGGCGCCGGCTGTTCGGCGATTATGTCGCCTCGCTGCTGAAGCCGCTGCTGGAAGACGGTAGCGTGCGTCATTGCCGCGCTGCAGTGACGGCTGTCGAACGCTGTGCCGGCCGCTGGTCAATCCGCGACGACAGAGGCGGCGTGACGAAGGCCGATATCGTCGCGATCGCCACCAGCCATCCGCCGCCGACAGCCCCAAGCCGGCTTGGGAGCCGGCTTGCTGCCCATCCCCGTTTCGTCGCCGATACCACCAAGCCGAACGCGCTCGACGTGATCCGCCCGCATGACCGGGTGCTGGTCATTGGCAATGGCCTGACGGCCGCCGATGTCATCGCCTCGCTGGCGCAGCGCGGGCATGACGGTTCGGTGACCGCGATCTCGCGCCGCGGGCTGCGGTCTCGCGGCCATCCGCTGGTACCGCAGGAACTCTTCGGCGATTTCGTCTCCAGTGCAGCCCATTCCGCCGTGTCGCTGCTGAGAGGGATCCGTACCGCCATAGGTGCGGCGAAGGCGCAGGGCATAAGCTGGCATGGGGTGATCGACCAGGTGCGGGCGCAGGGATACGATCTCTGGCAGGCGCTGCCGGTCGCCGAACGACGCCGTCTCGTCCGCCATCTGCGTCCCTATTGGGATGTGCATCGTTTCCGGATCGCCCCGCAGGTCGAGGCCGTGCTCGACGCAGCTGTTACCTCGGGCCGTCTGGATATCCTGGCCGGCTCGGTCGCCGATGCGCGCATCGAGGGCGAGCTCATTCTTTGCTCCCTGCAGCCGCGTCATCAGCGCCAGCCGTTGGAGCGGCGCTATGACGCCGTCGTCGTCACCACCGGCCCGGCGCATGGCGGTATTCTCGACACCCAACCCTGGCTCGCAGCACTCGCGGCGAACGGTCACCTGGCGCTCGACCCGACCGGCCTCGGCCTTGCCTGCACCGAGCGCTCGGAGGCGATCGGCCCGTCAGGAAAGGTAGATCCCTCGCTGCTGATCTCCGGCCCGCTGGCGCGCGGTACATTCGGCGAGCTGATGGGACTGCCGCAGGTGACCGAGCATGCCTTTTTCGTCGCCGGCGAGATTGCCGAAAAGCTGCGGACCAGCGCGACGAATAGGCATCCTGCCTGATTTTCCACCAATATGTCGCTCTTCGACTGTCCCCGGTGATCGACTTCTGATAGTCCCTCGGCCATCACTGCATAATTCCTTAAATCGAAGGCGATTTAAGGATAAAATTATGCAGCAATTTAAAGTGTTACAGCGTCCTTTGCGCGTCTGAAAAGACGCGCGGCGCTGTAATATCCCGCCGGCCCGGCATTCGGGCGACCAGAAATATCGAGACCATGTCGCAGGCCGCCCCCACCCTTTCCGAAGCCTCGCCTTCCAATCGTTTCGCCCTTGCGGCGCTCCTTCTCGGCGGCGCGGCGATCGGCGGCTCGCCGATCTTCGTCAGGCTGTCCGAAGTCGGACCGATGGCGACGGCCTTCTGGCGTGTGGCGCTGGCGTTGATCCCGATCGTCATCGTCTCGCTGCTGAAGAAGGAAAGGGGGCCGAAGCCGCAAAGCCTTTCCGACTACGGCATGCTCATTCTCCCAGGCGTCATCTTGGCGCTTGACCTTGCCGCCTGGCATCTTTCGCTCACCATGACGTCGGTCGCCAATGCGACTCTGCTTGCCAACCTCGCACCTGTTTTCGTCACGCTGATTGCCTTCGTCTTTTTCAGCGCGCGGATCAGCCGCGGCTTCGCGCTCGGGCTTGTCCTTGCGCTCTCAGGCGTCGTCATTCTGAAGGGCGGACCGGCAGCCATCGGCAATGGCGACCTTCGCGGCGACGGCATCGCGATGATCGCCGCCTTCTTCTATGCCTGCTACATCCTTGCGATCGGCAGGCTGCGCAGCCGCTTCGATACGCTCCGCATCATGCTGTGGAGCACGACCTGCGCTGCCGCCTGCATCTTTCCGATCGGCCTGATCTACGAGGGCCATATGCTGCCCGCGACCGTCTATGGCTGGTCGATCGTCTTCGGCCTCGCCTTTATCAGCCATGCCGGCGGACAGGTGGCGATCACCTATGCGCTCGCCTATCTGCCGCCGGCCTTTTCCTCGCTGACACTGCTGCTGCAGCCGGTCGTTGCGGCAATCCTGGCCTGGGCGCTGCTTAACGAGGCGATCGGAACGATGCAGGCGCTCGGCGGCGCCGTCGTGCTGGCCGGCATCATGATTGCCCGGACATCCCGCGTTCAGGTGTGAAGCCGCGGCAGATCAGCGGTTTTCCTGCAGCAGCCATTTCTGGATGATCGGAATGTCGGCATCGCCGAGATCGTGGCCGCCGGGGATGACGTCGGAATCGACGGTGGCGCCCGAACTCTTCAGCCTCCCTTCCAACTCGCTCGCATATTTGCCATAGGCATCCGTCTTGCCGCTGATGACGAGCAGGTCCGTGCCTTTCAGATCGGCATGCGGATAATCGCTGAGCACAGGCATGGAACGCAGCAGCACGGCCTTGTGAACCAGGTGCGGGTGTAGGTAGAGCAGCGAGTTTAAAAGGTTGGCGCCATTGGAATAACCGACATAGACGACCTTCTGAGGATCGAGCCCGTAGGATTTGACGGCGCCCTCGATAAAGGCCGCGAAGGCCTCCGCCTCGGTCTTGATGTCGTTCTGGTCGAAGGAGAAGGGCGTAATGCGCTTGTACCAGCGCGGAAAACCTTCCTCCGTCGCCCGGCCGCGCACGCCGAGCAGCGTCGCCCGCGGCGCCGCTTTGTTCAACAGTGGCATCAGCGTCGTCTCGTTGCCGCCGGAGCCGTGCAACAGCACGAAGACGCTGCCGTCGGGATCGGGGGGCGTATAGAAACGGTGGACGAATGGCAGCTCGCGATAATTGACACGCGGCTGGCCGGGCATCGAAAATTGCGGCAGCATCACCTTCAGGTCGTGAAGATTGGTGATGGCTTCGGGCGGTGCGAACAGCTTCCCCCCGAGGGCGGCCTGCTCTTCGTCCACGGTCATGCCGGGCTTGTCGGTGGCGAGCTCCACCAGCGTACCGCCGGGCTCGCGGGCATAGAGCGAGCGGAAATATTTACGGTCATGCATGTTGGTCGGCGATGCGTCAGTCGCCTCCAGAGCCTTGCGAACGACAAGCAGCGTCTCCTCGTCGGCGGCGCGGAAGGCGACGTGATCGACCGTCCCGGTGCCTGGCGCGCCGGACCAGAAGCCGCGCGCATCGCGCACGTCGATAATGTCGCCGGATTGCGACACCAGCCTGTCGATCGTGCCGCGGCTGGCCTGGAAGCGGTAACCGAAATGGCTCTCGAGGAAGCTGCGGCTTTCGGTGGGCTTCTCCGTCAGCATGGTTGCGCCGCGCACCCGCTGGATGGCATGCTCGACCGGGATCGAGGCGCCGTCCCAGGCGGCCGGCGATACCAGGCTCTTTGCGCCGGCGAGCTTGAGGATGATGTTGTCAGGGTCCTTCAGCCGTAGGACAGGCTCGCCGAATTCGTCGGCCGGTCCCTCGGAGCTGAGGCCGAAGCTCATGGCACGCGTCAGCCAGTAGCCGATGCTGGTGGGGTTGATCGACAGCGATATTTCGCTGATCTGGCCATAGCCGGCCCGGCCGGGCGCACCATCTTCCCAGGCGAGGAAGGTCAGCAGCGAACCCGGCGTCCCCTCTCCATCGCCATAGAAGAGATGAAGCTGCGTCGCGTCCTCGTAACCGGCTGTCTGCTTGACGAGCCGCATGCCGAGAAATCCCGCGTAAAAGTCCACGTTCGCCTGCACCTTTCGGGTGACGGCCGTGACGTGATGTATACCTGATACCATCGAGAGCAGTCCTGATTGAAGCGGCGTCGTCAGGAGCGCGAGTATGAGAGCTGCGAAGGTCATACCGTTGCCAATGACGATCGCTTAGTTTTGTTCCGCACAAAGCGCAAGCGAATCGCCGCGCTGCAACAACTCCAAATTCTCGACATCTTCGAGTGCCTCTTCTAGTTGCTGCAGGGTCGGCGGCTTGACCATATAGGCGCGCGCACCGAGATTTCTGGCCCGCCGCATGTCGCTCTCGTCGCTTGATGTGCTGAGGATGCAGACGGGAATTTGCTTGAGGCGCACGTCGGCTGAAAGCGCATGCAGCACCTCGAAGCCGTCCATGATCGGCATGTTGATGTCGAGCAGCATGAGGTCGATCTGCGGCAGATCGGCAATGCCGGCGCGTTCTTCGAGCAGCCGCATCGCCTCGCGCCCGTTGGTGGCGACATGCAGGTTGAAGTTCACCTTCTCCCTCCGCATCAGCTTGATCTTCAGAAGTTGAATGTCGGCCGGGCTGTCTTCCACCAGCAGCACTTCGGCAAGCCTGCCCGAACCTTCGGCTTGCTGCTCCGCCGGCCTTGTGCTGTGCGGCACGGCCGATGCGGCTGATGGCACGGGCCTCGCCTCGGCGAGCGGCACTTCGAGAATGAAGGTGGCGCCCGGCCCATTTTCTGCCTCGCACCAGATCGAGCCGCCATGCATCTGCGCGATGCGGCGGCAGATGGCAAGGCCGAGCCCGGTGCCTTCGATGCCACGGCCGACGAGACGCTTGAACGGCTGGAAGATCAGTTCGCGGTGCTCGGGGTCGATGCCGGGCCCGTTGTCACGCACCGTGAGGCGGCCGGTATCGCCCTGCGCTTCGCCTGTGATGCTGATCTCCGGAACCTTCTGCTCGCAATAGCGGATGGCGTTCGACACCAGGTTCTGCAGGAGCTGGGTCAGCAGCGTCGCATCGCCCATGACCTCGGGCAGCGCCCCGCGGATGATGACGGCTCCACGGCTTTCGGTCTGCTGGCGCAGATTGTCCTCCACCTGGTCGAGCACATCAGAGAGCGAGACCGGCCTGAGCTCCAGTCCGCCGGAGGCCTCGAGCTTGGTGAAGCCCGAGACCTTGACGATCAGGTCTTCCATATGGTCGGCCGCGCTGAGCACGTAATCGAGCAATTCCCGGTCTTCGGCCGGCAGCGCCGCAGAACCGTGCAGGATGCGGGTGAAGGATTTGATCGTCCGGAGCGGCTCCTTCAGATCATGGGCCATGGCGCGGGTGAAAATCTCCAGCGACTGCCGCTTCTGCTCCAGTTTCGCCTCCAGCATGCCGTGCATGATGGCGTTCTGAATGCAACGATGCAGCGTCTCGGGCGAAAGCGAATCCTTTGTCAGATAGTCGCGTGCCCCGCTCTTCATCACCTCGACGGCCACGGTCTCACTGCCCTGGCCGGTCAGCATGATGACGTTGGCGGCGGGATCATCCTCCAGGATATCGGCAAGAACGCCGAGCCCGTCGCGCCCAGGCAGCGAATAGTCGAGCAGGATGCAGTCCGGCCGTTTCCGGCCATTCAGCGCACGGCCCTCTTCGCCCGTCTCCGCCTCCACGACGGTATAGGCAGTGCTGGAAACGCGGCCCAATATGCGGCGATAGACCTCGAGATCGTCGATGTTGTCGTCGATGATGAGAATAGAGCAGTGTTCCGCCAATCTGTCAGTCCTCGAGTGGCAGGATCGCGATTTCGAACCAGTATTCCTTCAGCCGCTGGATCGCGGCAAAGAGCCCGTCGAGATCCACCGGCTTCTGCACATAGGTATTGGCGCCGAGCGCGTAGCAGCCTTCGATATCGCGTTCGTCGTCGGAGGTCGTGAGGATGACCACCGGGATCTTGCGCCAGCCGGCGTTCGACTTGATCGCCTCCAGCGTCTTGCGGCCGTCAAGACCCGGCATGTTGAGGTCAAGCAGGATCAGCCCCGGTTTCGGCACCATCTCGGCGAGCATGTCGAGCGCTTCCTGACCGGAGGCCGCCCAGCGGATCGAGTTGCGCAGATTGGTGCGTTTGAAGGCGCGCATCGTCGCTTCGAAATCGTCTTCGCTGTCCTCGACGATCAGGATCGGTTGCGTATCACGCTGCTGCATTCTGCCCCTCGCGCTTTTTTCCCAGAGTGAAGTAGAATGTCGTGCCGGTGCCGACCTCGGATTCCAGCCAGATATCGCCATTGTGCCGGGCGATGATCTTGCGAACGAAGGTGAGGCCTGCTCCGGTCCCGTCGTCGGAATCCTGCGACTTTTCCAGCCGTTTGAAAATGCGGAAAATATCCTCGTGGAATTCCCGCGGAATGCCCTTGCCGTTATCCTTAACGAAAAACACGTTGCGGGCAACCGTGCCGTCCTTGCCGACGAACCGATCAAGATAGCCGATCGAGACGAGCGGCGCCGGCTTGTCATTGTATTTGATCGCGTTGGTAATGAGATTGCGGAACACTTCGGTCAGCCGCGTCGCGTCGCAGACCACCTCCGGCAGCCGGCCGTCGATGATCACCTTGGCGTGTCGTTCCTCGAGTAGCAACTCCATCGTCGCGACGACATCCTTGACGATCAGGCCGATATCGGTGCGTTTGACCGCCAGCTGCTGGCGTCCGAGCCGGGAGAAATAAAGAAGCTCGTTGACGAGTTTCTCCATGCGCTGGCTGAGACGCACGAGCCGGTTCAGCCGGCGCACGCCGTCCGCATCGAGCTTGTCTTCATAATCTTCCAACAGGAAGCGGGAGTGGTTGTGCAGGCCGCGCAGCGGTTCCTTGAGATCATGCGAGGCGATATAGGCGAATTCATCGAGGTCGTGGTTGCTGCGCTCGAGTTCGGCCGTATAGGCCTCAAGCTGGGAAAGCGTCGTTTTCATCCGTTCTTCCTGCCGGACGCGCTCGCTGATGTCGCGCACGATACCGACGAAGGTCTTCGTATGGCCGGTGACGACGGCGCTGATGGAAACGTCGATCGGAAAGACGATGCCGTTCTTGCGTCGTCCGGAGACCATGCGCGTCGTGCCGATGATGCGCTCGTCGCCAGTCTGCCGGTAGTGGGCGAGATAGCCGTCATGCTCGGAATGGTAGGGTTCGGGCATCAGCATCTTGATGTTCTTGCCGATCGTCTCCTGCGGGGAGTAACCGAACATGCTTTCAGCCGCCGGATTGAAATTCCTGATCGTTCCACGCTCGTCGATGACGACGACGGCATCGGGCGTGCCGCGCACCAGCGCGCCGAAGCGGACGCGCTCGGTTTCGAGGTTATAGTTGTTGCGCATGAAATAGAAGACGAGGATCGCGATCAGCCAAAGCGTGGCAGCCGTGATGGCACGGTTGGCGATTTCCTGCCAGAACGCCGCCTCGTTGTGCTTGACGGCGAAGAAGCCGAGCATCAGGAGCACGGTGCAGGCAAAGGCGAAGAAAAGCGGCGCGTTCCGGTTGCCGAACCAGAGCGCCGTCAGCACCAGCGGTACGTAGAGAATGCCGTTGGCGACACCCAGCGGCGTATAGAGATCGACGAGAAGACCGGTGAAGCAGACCGCAGCCGGGATCCAGAGCGGGATCTGTGCCCGGTTTGCCGGCTGCATCCACCAGGAGCGGGCGAGAAGCCCCGAGCCGAAGATTACCATGCCGGCCGCCGTGTGCAGCGCCATCGCCGCATAGGGGCCCCAGCGGTAGCCCTGTTCGGCATCGGTGACATAGCTGGCCAGCGCGATCATGCCGAGCGTGATAACGACATAGCTCGTCAATTCCTGCACCACCTGGCTTCTCGACTTCTCCACCTGGAGCGAGAGCAGCAGCGAAAGATTGGCAATCAGGAAGACCAATGCCGTGTTCGGCCCCATGCCGCCGCCGATCTCGGCGAGGAAATCCGGCGAAACCAGAAAGCGCGAGATCAGCACGTCGACATTGTGAAAACTCCGCCCGATCGTGACGATTTCGACGAGGCGGGCCGCGGCGATCGCCGCCGCAAGCCCCATCGTGATCGCTGCCATTATTCGAAAACGGCGGGCGGCCAGCGTCGAGGCGGCCAGCCCTGCGCCGGAAAGCACAAAGCAGAGCGCGGTGTTGAAAGCCATCGACGGAAAGCCGGGAACCAGCGAGATGACAATCTCGGCCTGCAGCAGCCAGCCGGTAAGCGCCGTCGCGCCGAGAAGCAACATCAGGCAGCCGACGGCAATCGCAAAGGCTCGGTAGTGCTGTCTTGGCTGGTCCTGCAGGTCCACGTTGCCCTGATCCTGCACCCCTGTGTCCTCCTTCGGTTTGCGCGGCCATCTTTTCCGAAATCGAGGAATACTCAATAGCCAAGGCAGGGCGGTGCCGCGCTTTTTGCGAAATGATTTGCGATGAGGTATATCGAATTTTAGTGGAACCGCGATATGGTGATGTCGAAGGACAGCGAGGTTCATTCGAACAATATCCAAATTACGGTGCTAGATGACCACCCTATTTTATGTCGACGACAGCAAGGATGACCTCTTCTATCTCGACTATATGAGCAGAAAGCAGCAGATAGACATCGATCTATTCTGTTTCTCCACAGCCGAGACCGCGCTTGAGGCGCTGGAGACGCGCGCGGCAGAAGGCAAGACCTCGCCCGATCTTCTGGTCGCCGATCTCTACATGCCGCTCGATAGCGGCATTGGCCTGATCACGCGGTTGCGCCTGGATGATCGTTTCAAGGCGATGCGACTTGCTATCTGCAGCGGATCGGATGCTGCCGAGGACCGCGCCCGCTCACTCGATGCCGGCGCCGATGTCTATCTGGAAAAGCCACTTGACCTTGCCAAGATCATTCTCAATCTTGAGATGTAGAAAACGTCGAAAGCCGCAAGCCCTGTTTCCTCTCATTCGTCCAAGCCATCTGACAAACCGCAATTGACAAGGTCGAGGACGCATCACAAGATGCAACCGAAGCGAAGAATATGGAACGCGAAATAAGCGCTGAGAGAACCGATCAACCCGCGTTCGCCGCCACGAACATCAGCCAACCCCTTAGCTGAATGGGTCTATCGGCTCTCTCGCGCTTACGTCTGGCACTGCCTTCTCGCATTCATGGATGTTGAATGCAGGAAGAATACGATACCCAGGTAAGAACTACTGCCCCTCAGTAAAATCTGCCCGTGCATCACCTGTCGTTGAGATAATTGATGATTTCCGCCTTACATATCGAAAGTCCCCGTTTTCGATATCTCTCATCAACCGTCTCGCAATTTTTGTAGCTCTTCGCGTTTAAGACGTATATCCCAAGATTTCGGGATTAGAGGCATTGGCGGGAGGAGAGGAAGAGTGGGAATGAACAATGCCCCGGCAATTCCCTTTCATGCCGGACCGGAGCTGAGCCGGGCGATCAACCGCACCGATTTTTTCCGTCTGCTGAAATCGGCGGCGCAGCATTACAACTTCGACAATTTTGCGCTGGCCCGCATTTCCGAGGCTTCGGCCCCTTTCGGTGAACGTGATGTCGTCATCACCAATGTCGCCGAGCGGCGTGTCGGCCTTTTCATCACGACGTTGAAGGAAGCGCTGGGCACCGTCCGGGCAAAGACCGCCCAGTTCCTGGCAACGCCGGTCCATGGCAGGAGCGCACAGCCGGAAGTTTATCCGTCCGATCTGGTTTTCAACGAATTCCTGAGCGGCGTCTTTCTCTTCATCCCGCTGTTTACGCCGGAAGGGCGGCGATATTGCCTCGTGCTCAGCGGCGAGCGTCAGGAGCCGGATCAGAGTGAGATCGCCGACATACTTCTCGACGCCATGCGCATTTTCGACAAGCTCTACGAGGAAATCCTGACGCCGGAAATGTCCGGACGGCTGACGCAGCGCGAATCGGAAATCGTCAAATGGACGAGCGAAGGTAAGACGTCGGCGGAAATCGCCATCATTCTCGGTCTCTCCGAACATACGGTCAATTCGCACATCACCGCGGCCGCGCGCAAACTCGACGCTGTCAACCGCGTTCATATGGTGGCGATCGCCTTGAGGAATGGTTTGGTTTCGTGAAGTTGGTTTCGGGATTGGGGAAATGAGACGATGATCACCGAAACGGGCCGGAGGAACGCCGTAAAGGTTCTCTTTGTCGACGACGAATTTATCGAATTCCGCGCGCTCAAGAAGAAGATCGCCGATCTCTCCGAGCCGGCAGTCGAGGTTGAATATTCGCCATCGATCGGTGACGCGCTGGAAAAGATCCGCTTGGCGCGCTTCGATCTCATCCTGCTCGACAATCGCCTTCTGCCCAATGCCGATTTCCGCGAGACGGTGCCGGAGCTGCGTGGCATCGGCTACACCGGCCCGATCGGCGTCGTCTCGACCGATATATCGGGCGGCTATTTCCAGGAATTCCCGGATTACGGCGTCGATTTCCGCATCGGCAAGGACGAAATCGATGCCCAGACGCTACAGCACATCATCCGCGAATATGTGACCTATGACGTCCCGGATTTCTGGAAGGACGATTATAGTATCTAACCATCAAGCGATGGGAAGGCGGATGATGAAGCGACTGCCGCTTTCATCCGAACGTTCGAGGCTGATATCGCCGCCAAGCGCCGCCAGAAACTCACGCGCCGTGGTCAATCCGAGACCGGCGCCCGGGACCGCTCCCGCCTTCGGCAATTTCCAGAACGGCTCGAATATCCGCTCTCGATAAGCCGGATCGATGCCTGTCCCATTGTCGGAAATCCGGATGAACCAGTCCGTCCGCTCGCGCTCCGCGGCAATGGCCACATGCGGCGGCGCTTCCCCGCGGTAGGTGAGGGCATTGGTCAAAAGGTGCCGCAGCACCAGACCGAGGAGGGCAGGGTCGGTACGGATCGAGGGCAGGCCGTCGCTTTCAAGCGTCGCTGCGCCGACCGCCGTCTCGTCGGTCAGTTCGCCCCAGACATTTTCGGCGAGCGCCTGCAGATCGACCTCTTCAGGCGTCACCTGAGGTGTGCCAGCGGCAAGGCTCATCAATGCCTTGGTGAGGCGCTGCGCCGTCTGCGCCTTTTCCATGATCATCCGGAGGCTCTGAAGCTGTTCGCCGTCGAGCCTCTCCTCGAGATCGTCGAGCAGCAGCTCGGCATACATGGCGATATGGCGGAGCGGTGATTGCAGGTCGTGCGAGGCAGTCGCGAGAAAACGCTTGATGCGCTCCTCGCTGTCTCCGGCAACGGTGGTTTCCGGCGGTCTTGTCGGGTTGGATGACATCTGGCGGCTTCCCCGATCTCAATTACAGCGCGCGCGTCCTTTCAGACGTACGAAGGACGCTGTAACACCTTGAATTGGCACATAATGCAGTAGCCGACAATAGAAAGAGGGCGCCAGCTGTGCAACCGGCGCCCTATCAAGGATGCGTCAACGGGATTTTAGCTCGCGGACTTGCGCGGACGACCCTGTTCCGGCGGAATGATCTCGACTGCCGCATCGGTTGCCGATGCCTTGGCATGGCGGCGGCGCCAGTCGCCAAGGAAGAGCAGGATCGGTGCCGCGATGAAGATCGAAGAGGCGCCGGCCACGAGAATGCCGAAGACCATCGGGATCGCGAAGCTCGACACCGCACTACCGCCCCAGATCGCCATCGGCACCAGCGCGAGGAAGGCCGTCGCATTGGTGTAAAGGCTTCGCGCCAGGGTCTCGTTGATCGACTTGTCGATAATCTCGCGCAGCGGCATCGACTTGTAGAGCCGCATGTTTTCGCGCATGCGGTCATAGACGACGACCTTGTCGTTCACCGAATAACCTACAAGCGTCAGAATGGCGGCGATGGCCGTCAGATTGAAGTCGAGACCGGTGATCGCGAAGAAGCCGATCGCCTTTGTGACGTCGAGCACCAACGTGACGATGGCGCCGACGGCAAACGGCCATTCGAACCGCACCCAGATGTAGATGAGCATCGCGAAGCTCGCGATCACCACCGACAGGATACCGGCCCAGGCAAGCTCGCCGCTGACCTTCGGGCCGATGACGTCGGTGCCTTCGATGGTGGCGGTTGGATCGATCTTGGTGACTTCTGCCTTCAGCTTGGTCACCGCTGCCGTCTGTGCCTCTTCGCCGCCTTCCTGCCGTTGAGCGCGAACGAGAATGCTGTTCTTGTCGCCGAAGGACTGCAGCGAGATTTCGCCGAGACCAAGCGTGTTCAGGCCTTCACGGAACGTCCCGAGGTCGGCCGGGCCGGTGGTCTTGACGGCCATCTGGATGCCGCCGCGGAAATCGACGCCGTAGTTGAGGCCCGGATGAATGAAGAGCACGATGGAGGCGATCGAAAGCAGCGCTGAAACGGTGATGCCGAAGAAGCGCGCCTTCATGAACTGGATGTGCTTGTCATAGGGGCTGAACGGGATCAGCGGCCGGATGTTCAGCACCTTGAGCTTGCTGCGGCGGGTGATCTCGATCATCGCCACACGCACGAAGGCGACCGATGTGAACATCGAGATGATCAGACCGAGCGCCATGGTCACGGCAAAGCCGCGAACCGGTCCGGAGCCGAAAAAGAACAGGATGGCCGCAGCGATCAGGGCCGTCATGTTGCCGTCGATAATGGTCGAATAGGCACGGCGGAAACCGGTATCGATGGCGGCGAAGGCGCTCTTGCCCTTGCGCGTTTCTTCGCGGATGCGCTCGTTGATGAGAACGTTGGCGTCGACCGCAAGGCCGATGCCGAGAACGACACCGGCAATGCCCGGCAGCGTCAGCGTCGCACCAACCAGCGTTAGCGCCGAGAAGGTCAGGATCGTGTGGATCAACAGCGCGATATTCGCCAGGAAGCCCCAGGTGCCATAGAGTACGAAGATGAAGACGGCGACGAGCACAAAGCCGACGATGCCGGAATAAATGCCCATCTTGATGGCGTCGGCTCCGAGGTCGGCACCGACGGTGCGCTCTTCGATGACCGTCAGCTTGGCGGGCAGGGCGCCAGCGCGCAGCATGGCGGCCAGCGTCGTGGCGCTATCGGCCGAGAAACTGCCGGAGATCTGACCGGAACCGCCGGTAATCGGCTCGCGGATAACAGGCGCGCTCAGCACCTTGTCGTCGAGGACGATGGCGAAGGGATTGCCGACGTTCTGGCGGGTGATCTCGGCAAAGCGGCTGGCGCCGGCGCTGTCGAATCTGAAGCTGACGATCGGCTCATGCGTGTTCGGGTCGAAGCTGACGCGGGCATCCGAAAGGCGGTCGCCGGAGATTTCGACGCGGTCGAGGACCGGAAAGGACCGGCCTTCGTCGTCCTTCAGCATGGTCACGCCGGGTCCGGGCGCATTGTTCGGCGACAGCATGTGGAACGACATTTTGGCGGTGGAGCCGAGAAGTTCGCGCAGGCGTGACGGATCCTGCGCGCCCGGAAGCTGGACGAGCACGCGGTTGGCGCCGATGCGCTGGATGGTCGGCTCGGAGACGCCGACCTGGTCGACGCGCTGGCGGATGACTTCGAGGCTCTGCTGGACGGCATTGTCGACATTGGCGGAGATGCCGGCCGGCGAGAAGCCGACGGTGATGGTGGCGCCGTTCGCAGTGACGGCCAGATCGGCCTGGCCGGCGCTGAGGCCGGTGCTGATCGGGTTGGCAAGCGTCTTGAGTTCGGTGACGGCAGCATCGCTCTGCGCGGCATCGGCAAGCGTCACGACGATCTGGTTCTGGCTGCGGACCACGGCCTTCGGCTGAATGCCCTTTTCGCGCAGCACACGGCGCGCGTCCTGAAGCAGCGATTGCAGCCGCTCCTTGGTCAGGTCGGCTTCGTCGACTTCCAGAACGAGGTGCGAACCGCCGCGAAGGTCGAGGCCGAGCGACACCTGCTCATGCGGCAGCCAGGCCGGCACGCGCTGGAGGACGGATTGCGGCAGGACGTTCGGCAGGGCGATCAATAGGCCGAGTAGGATGATCACCGAATAGGTGATCACCAGCCATCGTGAAGTACGCATGTTGTATTCCTTGATATCGAGGGCCGGCGCTCGGGCGCTGGCGGCATGTCGTCAATGGTCGGAAGCGCCGATCGGCGCGAGCGTCAGGCAGCGACCGGCGGTGCGCGCGGCTGATGGGTCCTGGAGACTGCGGCGTGAAGCGAAGCTTCAAATGCCGGAAAAGCCGCTGATATATTCCAGCCGGCGAAGTTAAGGGTCGGAGCGGCGGCAAGGGCAGGCGATCCGCCGTCATGTGCCGTCTGCTTCGGCACAAGCTTGCGCTCCGTGGCAAGCAGCCCACGCACGGTATCGCGCGCAGTCAGCTGCGGCGGCTGAGGATCTCGACCGGAAGAGGAAAGCGTATTGGCGGCCGCCGCCGGCGAGATCACCAGATTGCCGCCGAAAAGCAGGCCAAGATAGGCAAGGACGGCGACGAGGACGGAAGCGGCGATACGGCTCGTCAGACGGTGCTGTTCCAGCTCCATCTTCTCCGTCCCGGCGATGTCACTCCCGTATCGGCTCAAAAGCGCGCCAATCTCTCATTCTCTTTCCGGCGGAGGGTCATCCGTCGGGGCAATTGTATCAGGCCCATGGCTGTCTTCATAGGGCACACTCTCATGATGCACTTGGGCGAGCCGGTCAACCATGCCAAGCGCAATTTCACGCTCGCCCATGATGACGGTGTCGGCGCCATATTGCTTCAGCTCATCGACTTCGGCGTCGGAATGGGCTCGGGCGACGATGAGGATCGATGGATTGACGCTGCGTGCCTGCTCGGCGATGCGGCAGGCCTCGAAGGCGTTGGGGATGGCGATCGCAATGCTGCGGGCGCCGGAAAGATTGGCTAGGTCGAGCGTTTCCCGCATCACCGCATTGCCCGCCAGAGTTTCGATGCCCTGCGCCTTCAGCTCGCCGATGCGCTTGTCAGAATCCTCGATGACCAGAAAAGGTGTGGCTGACGACTTGAGATTCTGTCCGACGATGCTGCCAACCCGCCCGTAGCCGACGAGAATGGCGTGGCCGCGGAGAGCGGTCGGGTGCACCTCGTCATCTTCGGGCGGTATCTCCTCCGGCGCTGCTATTGCATCTGCAGCGGGAGCAGGGTCTGCCGCGACGTCTTCGCGCTTTGCACCATCCAGCAGCGGCCGCATGCGGTCGCAGAGGAAGAACAGTAGCGGATTGAGGATGATCGAGATGATGGCGCCGGCAAGGATCAGATCGCGGCCTTCCTCCGGCAGCAGCCCCAGTTCGACGCCGAGGGCGGCGAGGATGAAGGAGAATTCGCCGATCTGGCCGAGGCTGGCCGAAATCGTCAGCGCCGTACTGAGCGGCTTCTTGAAGGCGAGCACGATCAGGAGCGCGGCGACGGACTTGCCGATGACGATGATGAAGATGGTGGCGAGGATCGGCAGCGGCTTGTCGATCAGGATGTTCGGATCGAACAGCATGCCGACCGAGACGAAGAACAGCACGGCGAAGGCGTCGCGCAGCGGCAGGCTTTCCTGTGCGGCGCGATGGCTGAGCTCGCTTTCGGCAAGCACCATGCCGGCAAAGAAGGCGCCGAGCGCCAGCGACACGCCGAAGAGCTTCGCCGCTCCGAAAGCGACACCGAGCGCGATCGCCAGCACGCCGAGCCGGAAAAGCTCGCGCGAACCGGTATGGGCGATGCGATGCATCGTCCAGGGAATGAGCTTGCGGCCGAAGACCAGCATCAGCGCCACGAACAGCGCCACCTTCACCAGCGTCATGGCGATCATGCCGCCGATGCCGAGATCGAGGCCGAACAGGCGGCTGAGCGCGGCTGAGAGCGGCTCGACGGGAGCGTGCCCCTCACCGCCGATGCTGGCTGCGGCCGGGATCAGCACCAGCGCCAGCACCATGGCGAGATCCTCGACGATCAGCCAGCCGACGGCGATCCTGCCGCGCTCGGTCTCGACCAGGCGCCGCTCCTGCAGCGCCTTCAAGAGCACGACGGTGGAGGCGACCGAAAGCGCCAGGCCGAAAACCAGGCTGCCGCCGGTCGGCCAGCCCATGAAGGCGCCGAGCCCCCAGCCGAGCAATGTCGCAAAAGCGATCTGCACGATCGCGCCGGGCACGGCGATGCCGCGCACCGACAGCAGGTCTTTCAGGGAAAAATGCAGCCCGACGCCGAACATCAGCAGGATGACGCCGATTTCGGCCAGCTCCGGCGCAAGGTTCTGATCTGCCACATAACCTGGCGTATGTGGCCCGACGAGCACGCCGGCGATCAGATAACCGACGAGCGGCGGCATCCGCAGCCGATGGGCGAAGGCGCCGAAGATGAAAGCCAGCACGAGGCCGCCGACGATTGTCGAAATCAAGGGCGTATCGTGTGGCATTGTTGTCTCCCGATCTGGAAATCCCGATTGTAATATGACATATATGGTCTATATCGACCAATATGGGCAACTTGAAATCATGGGTCAAGGCGCAAGAGAAACAATTCTCACTCCCGCTCTCTGCCGCGCGGCGCGCGGCCTGCTCGACTGGACTCAAACCGATCTTGCCGACAGGGCTGCCGTCTCGCGCAGCACCATCCGCGACTATGAGGGCCGGCACCACGACATCCACCGCGCGACGGAAGCGCAACTGCGCCTCGCCTTCGAGGAAGGCGGCGTCAAATTCGTGGAGATCCAAGGGGCAGGCACCGGCGTTTACCTGCCGACTGCATAAAATGATGCAGCAATTCAAAGTGTTACTGCGTTGCGCCTCTGAAAAGAGGCTTGGTGCTGTCATCGGGCAGACTGAACACGCTCAGGGTGCCAGGCAGGCGGCAGAGACCTTGTAGATGGAAAGTGTCTTACCCTTGTAGTTGCCCTCCGTCGGCTGCCAGTTCTTCAGCACCTCGGGCGTCTCGGTGGCGCAGGTGAAGGCCCCGTCCGTCAGGAAAAGCACCTTGCCGGTGATGTCGGCGGGCAGAGCGAATTCCTGCTCGTAATAGCTCTCCGGAAGGCCCGCCGGCGCCCGCGCATAGATCCTGTAGGATGCATCGCGCAGCGTGTAGAAAAGATCGGCGACCATATCGCGATTGTCGGTGACGATGATGTCGGTGCCGGCCTGAGCTGCGAGTGCGGCGGTCTCGCGGCTGACCTCGGCGCGGCCGAGATAGCGCTTCATCAGCGCGTCGCCGTTCGGCAGCAGCAACTGATGCGGAAAGATCGTCGCCAGCGGAAAGAGCAGGCTGGCGATGCCGTTGATGGTCAGCGACAGCCTGAGCCCCTTCGGCCACTTCAGGTAAAGCAGCCAGACGGCAAGGATGGTGCCGGCGACATAGGCAGTCACCGCCCAGTTGGCATAGGCCTTGGCGACCGTCGCCTGCAGCGTGATGAGCACGACGACCGGCATCGACAGCCAGACCAGCATCTTTTCCCGATCGTCACTCCTGCCCTTGATCATGCGGTAGACCGCCCAGAGCATCGCGAAGAAGATGATCGGCCCGACCACGCCGAACTGGGCGGCGAAGAATTCAAGCCCGCGACGGAGATTGATGCCGAGTTCGCTCCAATGGGCGATATCCTGCGTATGCCGCACCGTCGTGTTGTCGTGCTGCAGGTTCCACCAGAGGTTCGGCAAGGCGACGACCGCCGCGACCGCGACCGCGATGATGAAATCCCGGATGGCGATGCGCGCCGCCGGAATGAGGAGGAGGGCAAGCGCTCCGCCCGGAACGACGAACAGCACGGCATATTTCGTCAGGAAGGCGAGGCCGACGCCAAGGCCCATGACGAGCGCCAGCCCGACCGAGCGCCGCTGGGTCAAGCCGAAATAGGCAAGCAGCGCGATCGCGATGAAGAACAGCAGGATCACGTCGGTCGAGAAGAACACCGAAGACAGCGCGACGCCCGGGAGGGTGATATAGGTGGCGCCCGTCCAGCCTTCGATCTCCGGCCCGACGAAACGTTTTGCCGTCTTCATCAGCACCAGTGCCGCCGCCATGTGGATCAGCGGTCCGAGCAGCCTGATCCAATAGATGGCGTTGGAGCCGGAAAGCTCGGTCATCGCCCGGATCACCCACGCAATCATCGGCGGCTTGGAATAATAGCCGAGGTCGAGGTTTTGCGACCAGAACCAGTACTGCGCCTCGTCGACGAAAAGGTCCGTCGTATCGAAATTGAGCATGACGACGCGCCAGAGCGTGAAGCCAAGAACGATGAGGAGACCAGATCTGGGGGACATGAACCGATAGTTCCGCTGACATGAAAGGCGCGAGTGCGATACACCAAAGGTGCCGGACTGCCAACGGGGAAGGGTGGGTCTAGCGCATCGGCCCGAAAATCGATTCCGATTTTCGGAAAGCACGATGCGTAGATTCAAAGTGTTAGAGCGTCCTTTGTGCGTCCGAAAGGACGCACGGCGCTCTAAAGCATGTCGCGCAAGACTGTGCAGCGGTTTTGCGACAACGACATGCGCAAAACAAAGAGCTAAAGCGCAAGGAGGTATCTGAAAGATTGCGACGCGCTTAGAACACCCGAAGGGCGCGGATGTCGCGGTTTGCGGCGATGGAATCGAGGCGAGCGACGGCTGCAAGCAGCGTCATTGCAATCAAGCAGGCACCCAATCCGAGAACAATCATTGCTCTGTCCTTGTCGACGTCATGTCTTGGTTATCGACCGGCATATAACACGGAGCTTGCGTGTGCCTTGTAGCAGCCATGCAACTCCGCAACAGTATTTGCTGCGAACTGCCTTGAATTGCTTCAAAAGCCTGTCCTTCGAAAGGCTTATTAACCTTCAAGCAAGGAATTAACCATAAACATTGATGTACACGTCGGAATGGGAAGATGCACTCGTTCCCACCAGGCATGACGCCGTCCCGCCGTACCGGGTTGATCCGGTATCCATCTCTTCAGACAGCTCCGAAACATAGCTGATCAGAGGGTTTCGATCCGCCGGTTGTAACCGGTGGTGAGGACCGTCTCCACGCTTCGCGTTCATCGGATGCTGCACAAGTTTTTGGCCGGGCCTTCGCCCGGAAAGTGGTTGGGGACAGGCGTTGAGGCAGGACATGCCATCAGATCAGGCTCGTGGAGCGCAGGCAGGCAGCTTGCGCGACCGCCTGCGCTTTGCCGGTCTCGATACCGACCAGTGCGAGCTGGTGCGCCGTAACCGGCCGGCGCTCGAAGCCCATCTGAAGGCGGGCCTCAGGGATCTCTTCCACCGATTCCAGTCATTCCCCGACGCCTCGCGCAATTTCGAGAGCGAACGCCAGGTCGAGCGTCTGCACGATCTGCAGTCCTCGCATTGGGACGTGCTGACGGATGCGCGGTTCGACAGCCTCTATGCCGAGCGCGTCAAGGTTCTCTCCGATACCGAAAGCAAGATGGGTCTTGACCCGCGCTGGCACGTGGCCGGCCATGGCGTCATGCTGGAGCATGTCGTTTCCGGCCTCGCCGAGCAGATTGCCGGCCGTCCGCTGCTGCCGTCGGCCAAGCGCCGCACCCGCGAAATCTCCGACCTGATGACGGCGATCATCCGCATCGTCATGGTCGATGTGGAAATTGCCGTCTCGCTCCGCTTCAATGCGCTGCGCGCCGGGGAGCAGCGCGCGCTCGCCGATCAGCGCGCCGCCAACGAGGCCGAGATCATCAGGATCTTCGGCGATGTCATCGAAGGCCTGTCCGCACGCGACCTGACACGCCGCGCGCCTGTCGACGGCGACGGCGCCTATGGCGGGATCGCCGCGGCGCTGAATGGCGCGCTGGACGGCCTCCAGGCCGAATTCACCGCTATTACCGAGCGCACGGTCAAGGCCGAAGCGGCGACAGGTTCGCTTGCCGGTCTGTCGCGGCAGTTCGCCGGCACGGCGTCCGGCCAGGCCGATCGGCTGCAGCTTTCCGCCGCTGCCCTTGCCGGCATCGCCGGCAGTGTGCGCGATGGTGCTGCTGACAGCCGCGCTGCCGAACAGGCGGCCGCCACGACGCGCGCTGCCGTCGAGGAAAGCGGTGAAGTCGTCGGCCGCGCGATCAGCGCCATGGCCGATATCGAGCAGTCGGCCGAAAAGATCGGCCAGATCATCGGGGCGATCGACGAGATCGCCTTCCAAACCAATCTTCTGGCGCTGAATGCCGGCATCGAAGCCGCGCGCGCCGGCGATTCCGGCCGCGGTTTTGCCGTCGTCGCCCAGGAAGTCCGCGCCCTTGCCCAGCGTTCGGCCGAAGCCGCCCGCGAGATCAAGACGCTGGTGACGACGACCAAGGCGCAGGTCGACGCTGGCGTGCAGATGGTCGGCCGCACACAGGATTCGATCGGCAGCATCGTGCGCCAGGTCACCGACATCAACGCCGCCATATCAGGCATCGCCACCCGAACCGGCGAACATGCCGCAAGCCTCGACAGCGTGACATCAGACGTCAAGGGCCTGGGTGGCGAGGTGGCCGATAGCGCCGGCCTTGCGGAGCGCTCGGCCGAAGGCGCCGACCACCTCCACAGCGTCATTCTCGAGCTCGGCCAGACGATTCGCGAATTCCGCATCGCCCGGGAAAACGCCACTGCCGGGCGCCCTGCGCCGGTGCGCGTGACACCGCCGCGGGCCCTTGAGGGCGCTACCCGCCCGGCACCGGTCGTGGACGAATACGAAAATGACGATTTTGGCCTTCCGCAAGCGTTCGCAAGCGTCGGAGGTGGGCGGAATGTTTACTAACCTATCGGATGATTGCCGCAGCTCGTCTTTTCGGGCCGGGGACAAGGGGACAAGGAAAAGCTGATGGCAGCAAAGAAGAGTGGCAAAACGCTGGATTTGACAGCGGTGCTCGACCTCAACGAGGCTTCCGCCTTGCGCGATAAACTCCTCTCCCTCCGGGGTAGCGGTCTTTCGATAGACGCTTCCGGCGTCGAACGGATCGGCGCGCTTTGCGCCCAGGTTCTGATGTCCGCCGAGAAGACCTGGGAGCAGGACAAGCAGCCGTTCACCTTCTCCAAGGTGTCCGACGCATTTCAGAAAACCATGCAGCTGGTTGGCGTCAATATTGACCACCTGCTTGCCAAGGAGATTCGGCAATGAAGAAAAAAGTGCTGACCGTGGATGATTCCCGCACCATCCGAAACATGCTTCTCGTGACACTGAACAATGCTGGCTTCGAGACGATCCAGGCGGAAGACGGCATCGAGGGCCTTGAGGTTCTCGAAGAGTCCAATCCCGACGTCATCGTGACCGACATCAACATGCCGCGCCTCGACGGTTTCGGCTTCATCGAAGGTGTCCGCCGCAACGAGAAATATCGGGCGATCCCGATCCTGGTCCTGACCACGGAAAGCGACGCGGAAAAGAAGAACCGTGCCCGCCAAGCCGGTGCCACGGGCTGGATAGTCAAGCCTTTCGACCCGGCCAAGCTGATCGATGCCATTGAGCGTGTAACCGCTTAAACCCAGGATTTGCTCCTATGGATATGAACGAAATCAAAGAGATCTTTTTCCAGGAGTGCGAGGAACAGCTCGCAGAATTGGAATCCGGTCTTCTGAAAATGAATGATGGCGATCGCGATCCGGAAACCGTCAATGCGGTGTTCCGTGCCGTGCATTCGATCAAGGGCGGCGCCGGCGCCTTCGGCCTTGACGATCTGGTAGCCTTCGCCCATGTTTTCGAGACCACTCTCGATTGCGTTCGATCCAACAAGCTTGAGCCGAACCAGGACGTCCTGAAGGTGATGCTGAAGTCGGCCGACGTGCTCGCTGACCTGACGAACGTTGCGCGCGACGGCGGCAGCGTCGATGAAAGCCGCAGCCGCGGCCTCGTCAGGGAGCTCGAGGCGCTGGCCAACGGTGAAATGCCGTCTCCCTCGGCGTCAGTCGAGGCGCCTGCGCCGAAGGCAGCCGCAAAGGCCGCTCCGGCGCCGACCCCCAAGCCGACGGACGACAGCGGCTTCCAGCCGGTCCCCTTTTCCTTCGACGATTTTGGCGGCGAGGGCGATGCCGGCGGCATGCCGGCCTATGAAGTCATCTTCAAGCCGCGCTACGAACTCTATTCCAAGGGCAATGACGCCACCCTGCTGCTGCGCGATCTCTCGCGCCTCGGCGAAATGACGATCTATTGCAATACGGATGACCTCCCGGGCCTCGAGGAGCTCGATCCGGAAGGCGCTTATTTCTTCTGGAATGTCACGATCAAGACGGACAAGGGCGAGGACGCCATCCGCACCGTCTTCGAATTCGCCGAGTGGGATTGCGAACTGACGGTAAAGCCGGTCGAAGAAGCAAGGGCCGAGGCGACCAGCAACGACGAACTGCCGATGGTGCCGGTTCCTTTCGACCTGTCGATCCTGGACGAAGCCGGCGCAATCGAAGAGGTTTCCGCCTCAGACGCGCGGGCCGAGGAGACGGCCGCAGCCGTTGCCGCAGCCGAGACTGCCTCCAACGTCACGCAGATTGTCGCCGCCCGCGTAGAGAAGAAGGAATCGGCCGCCGCCGCAGCGGCCGCAGCAAGTGCTGCCGCTCAGAACAATGCCGCCGGTGCCGGCCAGACGATCCGCGTCGATCTCGACCGTGTCGACCGCCTCATCAACCTCGTCGGCGAATTGGTCATCAACCAGGCGATGCTGTCGCAGAGCGTCATCGAGAACGACACGACCGGCACCTCCTCGATCAATATGGGCCTCGAGGAGCTGCAGCAGCTCACCCGCGAGATCCAGGACTCGGTCATGGCGATCCGCGCGCAGCCGGTGAAGCCGGTCTTCCAGCGCATGTCGCGTATCGTCCGCGAAATCGCCGACATGACCGGCAAGTCGATCCGCCTGATCACCGAAGGTGAAAACACCGAAGTCGACAAGACGGTCATCGACAAGCTGGCCGAACCGCTGACCCACATGATCCGCAACGCCGTCGACCACGGCATCGAAACGCCCGAAAAGCGTGCAGCCGCCGGCAAGAACACCGAAGGCACTGTCCGCCTGACCGCCAAGCATCGTTCGGGACGCATCCTGATCGAGCTTGCCGACGACGGTGCCGGTATCAACCGCGAGAAGGTCCGCCAGAAGGCGATCGACAACGACCTCATCCCGGCCGATTCCAACCTGTCGGACGAGGAAATCGACAACCTGATCTTCCTGCCGGGCTTCTCGACGGCCGACAAGATCTCCGACATCTCCGGCCGCGGCGTTGGCATGGACGTCGTCAAACGTTCGATCCAGGCGCTCGGCGGCCGCATCAACATCACCTCGAAGCCGGGTCACGGCTCGGTCTTCACCATGAGCCTGCCGCTGACGCTCGCCGTCCTCGACGGCATGGTAGTCACTGTCGCCGGCCAGACGCTGGTCGTGCCGCTGACGGCGATCGTCGAAACCCTGCAGCCGGAAGCGGCCGCGATCCACTCCTTCGGTGCCAACCACCGGCTGATCTCGATCCGCAACAGCTTCTGCCCGCTGGTCGATGTCGGCCGCATCCTGAACTTCCGCGCCACCCAGGCCAATCCGGTCGAGGGCGTGGCGCTTCTGGTGGAATCCGAAGGCGGCGGCCAGCGCGCCCTGATGGTCGATGCCATCCAGGGTCAGCGCCAGGTGGTCATCAAGAGCCTGGAAGCGAACTACACCCATGTGCCGGGCATTGCCGCCGCCACCATCCTCGGTGACGGGCGCGTCGCTCTCATCCTCGATGTCGACGCAGTCGTCGGCGCCTCGCGCGGCCAGTCGCTCAAAGCGGAAATGTCGTTAGCAGCGGTGGGATAAGGGAATGTCGTACACTGTAAAAAATCTGAACGAGGGGGATCGCGAGCTGATCGCGTTCCGCATCGGGGATCAGGAATTTTGCGTGAACATTATGTCGGTTCGCGAAATCCGCGGCTGGACCCCGGCGACCGCGATGCCGCATTCGCCTGGCTATATGCTGGGTGTCATCAACCTGCGCGGCGCGGTGCTGCCGATCATCGATCTTGCGGCCCGGCTCGGCATGAAGCCGGCCGATCCGACTGCCCGTCATGTCATCATCGTCGCCCAGGTCCGGCGTAAGGTCGTCGGCCTGCTGGTCGACGCCGTTTCCGATATCCTGACGGTGACCGACGAAACCATCCAGCCGACGCCCGAGATCTCCTCCGAGCTCGAGCGTCAATTTGCCCGCGGCATTCTCGCCATCGAGAAGCGCATGATCTGCCTGATCGAACTCGAATCCCTCTTTCCAGAGACCGAAAGCGAAGCCGCATGAGTGTAATGGGCGCAAAAGATCAGAGACAGGGATCCGACGAGGTCCTGGCGAGCGGAGAATATCCGCTGACGCGCCGCGACCTCACTGAAATCGCCGCAATGATCTATTCGGATGCCGGCATCTTCCTCAACGAAACGAAGGCGTCGCTCGTCTATTCGCGCCTGTCGAAGCATATCCGCAATCTCGGCCTGTCCGGCTTCCGGGAATATTGCGACCTCGTCGCTTCGCCGGCCGGTGCTGCGCCGCGCCGCGAGATGCTTTCGCATCTGACGACCAATTTTACTCGCTTCTTCCGCGAAAACCATCATTTCGATCACCTGCGCGACCATGTCCTGCCGGAGCTTCTGCAGCGGGCGAGATCGGGCGGCAGGGTGCGCATCTGGTCGGCCGCCTCTTCCGACGGGCAAGAACCCTATTCGATCGCGCTGACGGTGCTGTCGCTGATGCCGAACGTCGCCGATTACGACTTCAAGATCCTGGCGACCGACATCGACCCGAAGATCCTCGCGATCGCCCGCGCCGGCGCCTATGACGAGAGCGCGCTCGAAACCGTATCGCCCGCCATGCGCAAACAATGGTTCAGCGAAGTCGAGATACAGGGCCGCCGGAAGTTCCAGGTCGACGACCGCGTCAAGCGGCTGATCACCTACAACGAGCTGAACCTGATGGCGCAATGGCCGTTCAAGGGCAAGTTCGACGTCATCTTCTGCCGCAACGTCGTCATCTATTTCGACGAGCCGACGCAGATGAAGATCTGGCAGCGTTTCGCCGGCCTGCTGCCGGAGGGCGGTCATCTTTATATCGGTCATTCCGAGCGTGTTTCGGGTGAGGCAAAACACGTCTTCGACAATATCGGCATCACGACCTATCGCTACACGTCCAAAGGTCTCGGGAGGAAGGCATGAGCGCTCCGGCAAGGGTTCTCGTTGTTGACGACTCGCCGACGATGCGGGGGCTGATCACCGCCGTCTTGAGTTCCGACCCCGAGGTCAACGTCATCGGCCAGGCCGGCGACGCGCTGGAAGCGCGGGAGGCAATCAAGCGGCTGAACCCCGACGTCCTGACGCTCGACATCGAGATGCCGAACATGAACGGTCTCGATTTCCTCGAAAAGATCATGACGCTGCGGCCGATGCCTGTCATCATGGTATCCACAATGACCCATCGCGGCGCCGAGGCGACGCTTGCGGCGCTGGAGATCGGCGCGTTCGACTGTGTCGGCAAGCCGGCGCCGGGCGAACTCAGGCCGTTTGGCGACCTCGCCGAGAAGGTCAAGGCCGCCGCGCGCACGCAGCGCCAATATTCCCAGCCCGTCGCCGCCGTCGCGCCACCGCCCTCGGTTGGCGACTTCCGCGTCGGCCGCAAGATCGTCGCGATCGGCTCGTCCACCGGCGGCGTCGAGGCGCTGATCGCCGTGCTGCAAAAGTTTCCGGCGAATTGCCCGCCGACCGTCATCACCCAGCATATGCCGCCGACCTTCACCAAGAGCTTCGCCGAACGGCTGAACCGCCTCTGTGCGCCGGTGGTGCAGGAAGCGACCGACGGTGCCCGTCTCGAAATCGGCAAGATCTATCTGGCGCCCGGCGGCGAGCGTCACCTCCAGGTCAGCAACGCCTCGGCACCATGCTGCCGACTCATTGACCGGGCACCGGTCAACGGTCACCGCCCCTCGGTGGACGTGCTATTCGATTCGGTCGCTGAACTGGCGGGCCGTAATGCCGTCGGCGTGATTTTGACCGGAATGGGCCGCGATGGCGCCGCCGGATTGTTGAAAATGCGCCACGCCGGCGCCAGAACGCTCGGCCAGAACGAAAAAACCTGTGTCGTTTACGGAATGCCAAGGGTTGCCCACGAACTTGGCGCCGTTGAGCAGCAGCTGCCGCTGTCTGCCATTGGTGAAGAAATATTGAAAATGACAGCCGCCCGAAAGGAAGGGACCGAATAAATGTCGATCGCGGAGAAAATCAAAGTTCTGATCGTCGACGATCAGGTAACGAGCCGGTTGCTGCTCAGCGACGCGCTGACCCAGCTCGGTTTCAAGCAGATCACCTCGGCCGGTGACGGTGAGCAGGGCATGAAGATCATGGCCGAGCAGCCGCACCACCTGGTGATCTCGGACTTCAACATGCCGAAGATGGATGGCATCGGCTTCCTTCAGGCCGTGCGCACCAACCCGAACACCAAGAAGGCGGCCTTCATCATCCTGACCGCCCAGGGCGACCGCGCACTGGTGCAGAAGGCGGCCCAGCTCGGCGCCAACAACGTGCTCGCCAAGCCGTTCACGATCGAGAAGATGAAAGCGGCCATCGAAGCCGTGTTTGGAGCCCTGAAATGATCACTGAGGGGGCAGCCCGCCGCGTGCACATCATTCAGGGCGAGTACAAGGTTCTGAACGATCCGAATGCGGTCCTCTCGACCATTCTCGGTTCGTGCGTGGCTGCGTGCCTCAGAGATCCTGTCGCCGGTGTCGGCGGCATGAACCACTTTCTGCTGCCCGGTTCGGCGACGTCGCCGACATCAGGCGGCGATGCCACGCGCTACGGCGTGCATCTGATGGAACTGCTGATCAACGGTCTCTTGAAGCAGGGCGCCCGGCGCGACCGGCTGGAAGCAAAAATCTTCGGCGGCGCGAAGACGATCTCGACATTCTCCAATGTCGGTGAGCAGAACGCGGCCTTCGCCGTGCAGTTCCTGAGGGATGAAGGCATTCCGGTGGTCGGTTCCTCGACCGGCGGAGAGCATGGACGCAAGCTTGAATATTGGCCGGTCTCCGGTCGTGCCCGGCAATACCCTCTGACCGGCGCCGAAACGCAGAGAACCGTCGCTCTCGAGCAGCGTCCCGCCGCTCCGCAGAAACCCGTCGAAACCAGTATCGAATTTTTTTGATGGCGAGGATTTTCATATGACATTTACCCAGATGATGGAAACGCCCGCGCCTGTCGAAGCGCTGAGCGACATCCTGATGCGCATCGTGTCCGAACTGCACGATGTCGCCTACCTCATCGAACGCATCGAGCCCCAGCTTCTCGACCTCGGCAGCGCCGAAATCCTGAACTCGCCGGATGCCATGAAGGTCATGCAGGGCATCGATCTGGCCGTGCAGAAATCACGCGGCCTTGCCGAATTCATCGACACCATCACCGGCGAAATCCCGCACGGCTGGGCAGTCGACGTCGCAACCGCGCTCAGCCTCGTCAAACTGGCAGAGATGCAGAAGGCATTGGGCGGGGCCACACGCCACGGCCATTCCCAGCCATTGAGCAAGGCAGCCGGCGACTTCGATTTCTTCTAGAACGCTCCGTTTTTCTCCGACTGACGGAAACGCTCTCTCCTTGTTCTTGCGCTATCCCGGACGCAAAACCGCTGCGCATTTTTGCTGGAATTACTTTAGGCCTTTTCGCTCCCGCACGCTCTCACGAAACGCTCGCACAAGTTTCGCCGACTATTCGTCTGATGAGGCAATAAGCCTGCTTTGTCTTTGACGAATCGTGCGAGAACAGAATGAATCTGTTAAATCAATTAGTTCAGATCTTTAAGAACTTCGGTTCCCTTGGCCGAACACGCCTGATGATTCTGGGAGGCGTCGGTGCCGTTTCCATTGCAATCGTCCTTGCGGCCGCTCTTTTCGTCAACAAGCCGGCACAGGAAACACTCTATGTCGGTCTGGATTCGCCCGATCTCAACCAGATCAGCATGGCGCTTGCCGAAGCCAACATCAATTTCCAGGTCGGCACCGACGGCACCAGCATCAGCGTTCCCGCTGGGATGACGGGCAAGGCCCGCCTGATGCTTGCCGAGCGCGGCCTGCCGAACAGCGCCAATGCCGGTTACGAACTCTTTGACAATGTCGGCTCCCTCGGCCTGACCTCCTTCATGCAGGAGGTGACGCGGGTTCGAGCGCTGGAAGGCGAAATCGCCCGCACCATCCAGTCGATCTCGGGTATAACAGCCGCGCGCGTCCATATCGTCATGCCGGAGGTTGGAAACTTCCGGAAGGCGGAGCAGAAACCGACCGCATCCGTCATGATTCGCGCAAGCGCTACCACCGGGCGCAGCGCGGCGACCTCGATCCGCCACCTCGTCGCCTCGGCCGTGCCGGGGCTTGACGTCGATGACGTCACCATCCTCGATTCCGCCGGCCAGCTCCTCGCTTCCGGCGACGAGGCGAGCAACAGCTCGCTGAACCGCTCGCTCAACATCGTCCAGAACGTTCAGCAGGAAGTCGAATCCAACATCGACAAGGCGCTGGCACCCTTCCTCGGCATGGACAACTTCCGTTCCAGCGTCACCGCCGATCTCAACACCGACGCCCAGCAGATCCAGGAAACGACCTACGATCCCGAATCCAAGGTCGAACGTTCGGTCCGCTCGACCAAGGAAGCCCAGCAGTCGCAGCAGAAGCAGTCCGATAGCGCGACGACGGTCGAGCAGAACATTCCGCAGGCGGCTCCCGAGGCCGGCGGCTCCGCCGGGCCCGAATCGCAAGACAAGTCCGACAAGCGCGAAGAGCAGACCAACTACGAAATCAACAGCAAGACGACGGCGACGACCCGCAGCAGCTATAAGGTCGAAAAGCTTTCGATCGCCGTGGTGGTCAACAAGGGCCGCATCGCCAAGATGGTCGGTGAGCCCGCCGACCAGACAAAGGTCGACGCCTATCTCGCCGAAATGCAGAAGATCGTCGCCTCGGCGGCCGGCATCGACGCCAAGCGCGGCGACGTCGTCACCGTCACGGCGATGGACTTCCTCGAAAATCAGCTGCTCGAAGACGCCACCGGTGGTGTCCGCGTCATGGATATGCTGAGCCGCAATCTGGCCGGCATCATCAACTCGCTCGCCTTTGTCGCGGTCGCCTTCTTGGTGGTCTGGATGGGCTTGCGGCCACTGGTGCGCAGCGTCAGCGGCAACGGCAGCTCTGCGGCTTTCGGCGACGCGACGCCGGAAGCGGCCGGCCTCGAGCTTCCGGACTTCGCGCCTGCATCGGGAGCACCCGGAGGCGCTCTCATGGACGGCTTCGGGTCCGACTTCGGCTTCGACAGTACCGAGGACCTGCTCAGCCTCGGCGACGACGATGGAAACTTCAATCGGCGCGTCAAGGAAGGCCCGGAACGCAAGCTTTCCCGTATGGTCGAGATCAACGAGGAACGCGCCGCGAAAATCCTCAGGAAATGGGCGATCGACGAAGCAGCGTAAAACAAAGGCCGGGCAACCGGCCTTTTTTCATGTCGGTACCGAAGCTTGATTCCCGAACCGCTGTTTGCTGAAAAGCCGTGACTGGAGATGCAAGAGACCCGGCATGACATCAGGGTCGAGAATTCGAATAAGACGTTAGACCCGACAACTGAAATGCGGCTGTAGCGCGACTTGATGAGATGGACTCGCGTAAAACGCGAAGCAAGTTGCGATACCGCCAGAATCACCTTAGCCTCCCTCTATCTGAAGGCTGGAACGAGTGGTCGAATCAGTGCATTGGCGACAGCGAAAGTAAATCCCTAGAAGTCGGAGATGGTGATTTGCATCGACTGGCTTACCCTTGGGTGATTCGAAATGGGATTCGAGCGGAAGTTGACTTGAATCCCTTACAGAAAAATTGCTGTTGCACCGAGTTCGATCGTTTCTCAGCCGCAGGACATTGCCAGTGGATATGAATGTAATTCAGGCGAGCAAAGGCGAGAGGCAGATGGCGAATTTCGCGAGTGCGGCGGTGCCGGATCTGTTGCCGCGTGATGAGCTGCTCCAGCGCCTCCACGGCGTCGCCAGCACCGGCAGGTTGCAGTCTGGTCTGCGCGCACTGACGGACTACGTGGGTGCTTCGTACTACCTTCTGGCGCGCTGCGATCTCCTCCAGGAAAGTGGCCTCGATTTCATCGTTTCGTCTGACTGGCCTTTCGACCTGGTCAGGGACATCGCCAATGATCTGGTCCGCGGCTATGCCCGGTCGACCGAGCTGGAAAAATGCATGCAGGTCTTCCAGCCGAATTTTGCTCTTCTGCCTGACAGTGCCGAGGTCCCGGATGGCGCCAGCCGCCAATATTGTTCGGTGACCTTCAATGTCGGCCGGTCGCGGCTGGCCTTGATGTTCCTGTTCGGGGAGGGATTCATCCTTTCGCCGGAGCGCCTGCGCGATGTAGGCTTGCTTGCAGGTTATGTCGCGAGCTTCCTTCGCTGCGGCGGTACGAAGGTCGATCGCGATTTCGAATTGACCGACCGCGAGCTGGAATGCCTGTTCTGGATCGCCGAGGGCAAGACCAGCGACGAGATCGCGATGATTCTCGGAATATCCCGCAATACCATCAACAACTACATCACCAGCGTGATGCGCAAGACGGCGACCAAGACCCGGTCCGAGGCCATTGCCTTCGCCGTCCGCAATAATCTCGTATAGGGGGATATATGGGGTATCCATCAGGCAGGACCATGAGCAGCGCCGAGCAGCTGCGAATGGTACGTGTGAACAGGATTTCCAGCCGGTCCGATCTTTTTCCGCGGCTGATCGCGATGCAGAAGCTCGCCGATGCGCAAGGCTTCGCGATCTTCCGCGTCAGCGGCTCGGGCATTCCGGCAAAGCAGCGGCTTGTCTGCGAGCTCGAGAACTGGGGGTCTTCCAATGCCGGTTTCGGCAAGGCCTTCACGGATGCCTACGGCGATATTCTTCTCGACCATATCGACAAGTCGCTGCTGCCGCTCTCATGGGCAGGCGGTTACGACCGTGCGGCACCCGGTCCGGCGGACTTCTCGCCGTTCATGACGCGGCTGCAGGACGGTATTCTGCCTTTCTCCGGACTTGCCTTTCCGGTGCGGCTTGGCGCCGTCGGCAACGGTTTCATCCTTTTCACCGGCGATGAGATCGATCCTTCGAGCGATACCATCGTCGAGCTGCACGGTCGATGCTGCCATATCATGATGGATCTGCTCTCGCTCGACGAGCGCCGCACGGCGGCTGCCGAGGCGCTCAGCGAACGCGAGATCGCCTGTCTGCAATTGGCCGGCGACGGCCGCATCAGCGAAGAGATTGCCGACAAGCTCGGCCTGTCCGTGCACACCGTGAACGCCTATCTCGGCTCGGCGACCATCAAGCTCGATTCCGTCAATCGCATCCAGGCGATCGCCAAGGCGATCCGGCTCGGTTATATCAGCTGAACCCGCGCGGTCGTTTTCAGCGTCGCGCGTTTTTCCAGACGCGCAAGCGACGCTGTAACGCTTTGAATTGCTGTCCAAGGCGAATGCGAAAGCTCGGTTGTCTTGAAAGACGTCAGCCGGCCAGCGTCTGAGGCGGCTGGTTGATGCTGTAACGCGATTCCCGAAGGCTTCTTCTGAGGAATATGGTGTTCTCGTCAGGATCCGCCGAGGGGTTCTGGAAGGCGATATGATTGATCTCGATGCCGGCGTGGTCTTCGGCAAGGGTGAGCTGTGCGTAGACGGTGACACCGCGTGGCTTGATTTCCAGATCGAGAACGACTTCGGGCTTGCCGCCCCATTCCAGAGTATAATTGCCGCCCAGGCCGAAGTTCACCGTGCCCGGATGAAAGAAAAGCTCCGCCGCCGAAGCGACGAGATCGGAAAGGTTGCCGTAATACTCGAAGCGCAGCAGTGAAATAAGGTCAGAAGCATCCAGAAGGCGCAGTTCAGTAGCGACCGGGCTGATCGCGTCTGCGAGGATCTTTTCACGCTGGGTAGAGTGAGGGCATTTTTTCATTCGGCTTATCTTACCCGTTTGTTCTTGGCGTCCGCAGCGTAGACCCGGTGGATGAGCTCCGCTACCGCCTTATAGAAGACTGACGGGATGACACTATCGATCGAGACTTGCGCAAACATGGAGCGCGCAAGGGGCGGATCCTCGAACACCGGTATGCCGTTCTTCTCGGCGATCTCCCTGATTTTGAGCGCAATCAGGTCCTGACCCTTGGCCAGCACCACCGGCGCATCGTTCTCTTCACGCGCGTAACGCAGCGCCACCGCATAGTGCGTCGGGTTAGCGATCACCAGCGTCGCGCGGTGGACGTCGGCGATCATGCGCCGGCGCGCGCGGTCGCGCATCAGTGAGCGCTGCCGGCTCTTGACGAAGGGGTCGCCCTGCGCCTGCTTGTTTTCTTCCTTCACCTCGTGCCGCGTCATCTTCAGCTCGGTGAACCAGTGATGGCGCGTCCAGAAAAGATCGGCGATTGCCACGATCGCGGTGGCGATCAGCATGACGATGATGATCTTGCGCATCGCCGCCATCAGTCGCACCAGAATCGTCTGCGGATCGGAGAACATCGCGTCGATCGAACCGAAATATTCGCTCCTGAGCACAAAGAACAGGATCACCCCGACGACGACCACCTTGAACAGCGACTTTCCGAATTCGACCAGGCCGGGCACGCTGAAGAGCCGTGACCAGCCTTTGATCGGCGAGATACGCGAGGCCTGCGGGCGGATGCGTTCCAGCACCAGTGTCGGCAGATTCTGGAAGACGGAGGAGGCGACGCCGAACACCATGAACAGGATGAAGGCGGGCGCCACCAGCGCCGCACTTGCCCAGCCGAGCCGCACGAATAGTGCCAGCACATCCGGCCCCGTCTCGATCTTCCATTGGTCGGGCTGTTCGAAGATGTCGCGCAGCGTTTCACTCATGCGTCCGACGCTGTCGGGAAGGAAGAATACGAGGTAAATGAAGGTCGCGAGGATGGTCGCAAAGATCGAAAGTTCGCGCGAAGACGGCACGTTGCCCTTTTCCGCGGCATCGCTTTGCTTTTTCGCGGTTGGGGCTTCTGTTTTGCTGTCCTTGTCATCGTCTGCCAAGTCGCGGCCCTCTTCAAAGAAATAGGCCGCAGCTAATGCATGCCGCCCAAAAACGTGCAGCGCTTTTGGGATGACGACATGCATCAGAACAAAGACCTAAAGCGCGTCGCAGGAACCGAGTTCTATGCGACGCGCTTTAGAGCACGGTCTGTTGCTGGAAGGGTAGCCGCCTGTGGCACGGCGATCAACAGCCGCCGTTCGACATGCCGGATTTGTCAACAGTCTCGAAGCGCCAAAGCATGTCGCGCAAAAGTGTGCAGCGGTTTTGCGACAACGACATGCGTAAAAACAAGGACCTAAAGCGCGAGGAGCGAATCTGAAAGATCGCGGCGCACTTTAGGCGGCCGCCGAAGCGTCGCCTTCCTTTTCCTTGAGCTCGATCTGGCCGGAATTGGCCAGGCGAATCGCTTCCTGCGCCACGGCGCGGCGGGCAATCGCGATCTCGCGCGGATTGACGCCGCCCATGCCGCTCTGCAGATCCGATTCGATCATGCGGCGCTGGCGTGGGCTGATGGCGGAGAGAACCGATTCGCGGATCTCGGGGGGCGACCCGCGTAGCGCGACGGTGAGCACATCCGTCGAGATGTCGTTGAGCAGCATGACGCGGCTGCGCTGCGGCATGTACATGAGGTCCTCGAACAGGAAGATCTTCGGGCGAACCTTGTTGACCGATTCGCGGCTGATCGATTCGAGCGAGCTGAGCAGCGTGTCGACCTGCGGCTTGTCGAGTTCGTTCATGAGATCGGCGACCTTCGTCGAGCCGGCCGCATTGCGCTCTGCCTCGACTTCGGCAAGCAGCGTCATGACCTGGTTCTCGATGATCTGCGCAGCCTTCGGGCTGACGGTCTTCATATTGACCGTTCTGTTCATGATGTCGGCGCGGCGGTTGTCGGGAAGCTGCAGCAGCACCTTGGCGCCGAAGGAGGAGGGCATCATCGAAAGAATATAGGCGACGGTCTGCGGATGCTCGCGCAGCAGGAACTGCGCGACGAATGTCGGCTCCGCCTCGCTGAGGCGATCCCAGATCGAGGTTTCGTAGGCCTGGAATGCAGTGCGGCGGCCGAGCAGGCTGTCGACCTCGTCGGGCGTCAGGCCTTCTTCAAGAATGGCTTCGATTGCCTTGGCATTGTCCATCAGTCCGGCGCCCTCGGTGAAGAGGTCTTCGAACTCGGAGACGAGCAACAGCAGCTCGTCCGGCGGAATGGCGCGCAGCGACTGGGCGGATGAGATAATGGTCTGCAGTTCGGCCTGGGTGAAATATTTCAACAGCCGGCCGGCGACTCCCTTTCCCATAGCGAGAAGAACAGCCGCCGCCTTTTCAGCCTGGGTCAACGGTTTCCCGGCTAATGCGCCGCCGAAATCGTCAAAGTCCATCATGGTCTAACCTCTCCGTCCCACACAGGGATCAGGCTTTTTTCGTACTCAAAACTTCAATCAGCTTCACACCGAATCGCGTGTCGTCGTTATCAAGCACCGTAATTTCGCCACGTGCAATCCTGCGGCCGTTCACCATAATCTCGACCGGTTCGCCGATTTTCTTGTCGAGGGCGATCGTCGCCCCTTCATTGAGGTTCATCAGGCCGGAGACCTGCATGCGGCTGGTGCCGAGCATGATCTGGACGTCGATCGGGATGTCCATGATCAGGTCGAAGTTCGAATTCAAAGCGCTGCCGAGTGGAGCCGGTGACTCCTCGAAGGAGGGGCTGCTGCCGAAATCCATGCCGGCAGCCGAGCTCGCACTGCCGCCGAAATCGCCGCCGAAATCGTCGCCGCCGAAAGGACTTTCCGAAGCCTCGCCGCCGAAGGCCGCCAGGTCCGTTCCTGCTGCGAAGGGGTCGCTCTGCGGGTCGTCGCCAAACTGCGGCAGGTCGCCGTCGGCATCCTGCTTCAGTACGCCGCGCAGATCGTCGATCGCCTGATCGAGATCGGCTTCGCTGCCCGGAAGATCCAGGGAGAGGTCGCTGTTCTGCTGTGTTTTCTTCGTAGCCATGAAATCACTATTCCAGTTGAAACTTGCCTCAAACTGCCTTTGCAGCCCAAAAGCCAGAGAACCGATTAATTCATTAAATGACGGATGAGTTCGTCATCCGAGTTCATCGTATCCTTGACGCGGACCATGTAATTTTCGCCTGAACGCCCGAACTCGCACACATACAATTCCTTGCTGTTGGCGCTGACCTCGACCCGCACGTCGCCGTGGTCGCGGAACGGAATGACGTCGCCGACCATCAGCTTCGATATCGTGCGAAGCGTCAGGTCCTGCAGCCTGATCTTCGCCTCGAGCGTGACATGCGAGCGGCGGACCTGGTCGCCGAGCTGCTCAGTCCATTCCGGTGACTTGCCGGTGGCCTGGCGTTTCGGCTTCGGCGGCGTCACCTTGGTCTTGAGCAGCGCCGTCTGCGGAACGATCAAGGCGAATTCCGAAACGATGCCGGCAAGCGTGATCGACATGTTGATGGCAGCGGCGAATTCGTCCGGACGATCTTCCGGCGGCCGGGCGCGCGCGTCAAGGGCGTGCGGGGCCGAAAGGCTCGGTTCGAAGCCGCCCGGCGCGTTGACGGCCGAGCGCAGCACTTTGGCGATCTTGTCGAAGACCATGACCGCCAGATCGAGCTCGATGATCGAAAGCAGCCGGTCGGCCGGTTCCTCGATCGTATCGGCGGTGGCGCCGAGCAGGTGCTCCATCAGCGTGATGACGAAGCCGTTGCCGCAGGCAAGCGTGATGTTCTGCGACCAGTTGCGCAGCGTCGCATCGACCAGCGTGACGTTCGCGCTCAGATCTTCGATCAGGTGGTTCTTGTAGCCGATCTCGCAGCCGAGATAGTTGACCGTCACGTCGAGGCCGGTCTCGCTTTTGATGACGTCGGGAAAGAATTCGCTGTAGATTTCCCCGAAGGAACTGCAGATCTTGGCAACTCCGCCTCTGTCGCCGAGCCCGCCTGTCAGCTTGGCGAGAAGGGCAGGATCCATTGCCGGTTTGTCGTGCGAAGCATTGCTCATAGTCATTTAAGCCGCCTTGTTTTCGCCACCAGGGTTCATCATTTCCTGCTCGACCGCGTCGATGGAAGGACGCTCGTAAGCCGAGATCGTCTTGCGGCCGTATTCGAGAGCGACCTGCGGCACCGAGCCGTTCATATAGGCAAGCAGCGTCTGCTTGACGATGACGTAGAGGCGGTGCTGCTTGTTGCGCACGACCTTGATCTGGGAGACCAGCGGCGAGCAGACGCAGTAGGACAAGAGAATGCCGAGGAAGGTGCCGACGAGTGCCGAGCCGATCAGATGACCGAGCACTTCGGGTGAATCGTTGATATGGGCCATCGCCTTGATGACGCCGAGAACAGCCGCGACGATGCCGATCGCCGGGAAGGAATCGCTCATGATCTGGATCGAGTGGTAGGGCTTCATCTTGTCGTGCATGATTGTGTTGAGCTCTTCGTCCATCAGCGCCTCGATCTCGTGGCTGCGGGCGTTGCCGATGATGATCAGGCGCACGTAGTCGCAGATGAACGCCGTCAGCTCCTTGTTCTTCAGAACCGTCGGAGCCGACTGGAAGATTGTCGATTCGGCCGGATTGTCGATATGGGCTTCGATTTCGTTTCGCGACTTGGTGCGCAGGTCGCGCATCAGCGAATAGAGCACGCCGAGCGTATCGAGATAATTGCGTTCCTTCGGTACGGCGTGCCGGAAGGCTTCGCTGAGCGCTTTGCCTGAGTCCTTCACCACCTTCATCGGGTTCGCCATGATGAAGCTGCCGAGGCCGGCGCCGCCGATGATGAGGAATTCGAAGGGCTGGAACAGCGCGTCCACTTCGCCGCCCATCGCCATGAAGCTGCCGACGATACAGCCGCAAGTCACTATAAATCCGATAATGATGTTCATCGTCAGCCCAATCTGAACGTTGCTTTTCTTTTAGACCGATAGGGTTTCTGCCTTGCGTGAGGCTGATGAAAGGCCCGATCGCAAGGCATTTCCGCGTGCCAGCTTCGCGCAAGCATCTGCCGTCAGTCTAAAGAAGACGAATGGGTGCCCGCGCCCGTTTCTGAGATGCCGCCTCAGCGAAATCCCGGCCGAACCACATGAGACGACCCCCGGCTTTTCGTTCCGTTCATCGCCAATGCTTGGAGCTTACCGACATGCAATCCGGTCTTTATGTTTCTCTGTCGTCGCAGATGGCTCTCGAAAAGCGTCTGAACACCATCGCAGACAACATGGCGAACGTGAACACGACGGGTTTTCGCGCCACCGAGGTGAAGTTCGATGAGATGGTGGCGGCCACTAAGAACAAGCTGAACACCAAGGTGGCCTTCGTTTCCCAGGGCAACGACTACCTGAACGAGGGAAATGGCGAGTTGCAGCACACCGGCAACATGCTCGATTTCGCCATCAAGGGCGATGCCTGGTTTGCGCTCGATACGCCGGCCGGCCGCGTTCTGACGAGGGACGGCCGCTTCACGATCAAGGATACCGGCGAACTCGTCTCGATAAGGGGATATCCGGTTCTTGACGCCGGCGGCGCGCCGATTCAGCTCAACACGAAGGGTGGCGAGCCGGCCGTCGGTACGGACGGCATCATCTATCAGGCCGACCGCCAGGTTGCTTCGCTCGGCCTGTTCGAGGCCGATATCAGCAAGGGTTACCTGCGTTACGAAAACAGCGGCATCATGACCACCGACCAGCCGCGCGCCGTCGTCGACCGCTTCAATGTCGGTGTCGAGCAGGGTTATCTCGAAAACTCCAACGTCAACGCCATGCGCGAGATCACCCAGCTGATCGAAGTCAACCGCGCCTTCGAAAGTGTCTCGTCGCTGATGCGCGACAGCGAGGATTCCTTCAAGGAAGCCGTCCAGACACTTGGGGGCAGCCGCTAATGCATGTCGCCCAAAAGTGTCCGGCGGTTTTGGGAGGACGACATGCACAACAACAAAGACCAAAAATACGTCGCATGCAGCAAGCTGCACGCGACGTATTTTAGGGCGAAAGTTAAAGCATGAGCACCACGCTACTGTCCGAAGACGGCCTTTCCCCGAAGCTGGCGCATCTGGCGGGCCTCGTCGACCGATACGCATCGCCGGAGTTTGCGGTTGCCCATGGCGGTCGCGTGCAGACCATCGCCGCCGGCCACTACACGGTTCACGGTCTCTCCCGTCACGTTCGTCTCGGCGAGTTCGTGGCCCATAAATCGGCGACCGGCATCCATCTCGGCGAAGTCGTGCGCGTCGAGCCGGAACTGATCTATGTCTGCCCGATCGAACCCGGCGAGCCGATCGGCATCCACGATACCGTCATCCGCAAGGGCGCCTTCCGCATTGCACCGACGGACAGCTGGTGCGGGCGCACCGTCAACTCGCTCTGCGAGCCGATCGACGGGCTGGGCCCGATCGCCGAGGGCCTCGATCGCCGCTCGATCTCCAATACCGCGCCGCCCTCGATGACCCGCAAGCGTGTCGAGACCGGCTTCAAGACCGGCGTACGCGCGATCGACATCTTCTCGCCGCTCTGCCTCGGCCAGCGCCTCGGCATCTTCGCCGGCTCCGGCGTCGGCAAGTCAACGCTTCTTTCCATGCTCGCCCGCGCCGATGCTTTCGACAAGGTTGTCATTGCGCTTGTCGGCGAACGCGGCCGCGAGGTGCGCGAATTCATCGAGGATACGCTCGGCAGCAATATGAAGAAGGCGATCGCCGTCGTCGCCACCAGCGACGAGAGCCCGATGCTGCGCAAGATGGCGCCGCTGACGGCGGTCACTATCGCCGAGCATTTCCGCGACAAGGGCGAGAACGTCCTCTTCATCATCGACAGCGTCACGCGTTTCGCCCATGCGATCCGCGAGGTGGCGACCGCCTCCGGCGAGCCGCCGATCGCGCGCGGTTATCCCGCCTCCGTCTTCACCGAGCTGCCGCGCCTCCTGGAACGCGCCGGTCCCGGTCCCGAGGGCGCCGGCACCATCACCGCGATCATCTCGATCCTTGTCGACGGCGACAATCACAATGACCCGATCGCCGATTCGACCCGCGGCATCCTCGACGGACATATCGTCCTGCAGCGCAGTCTCGCCGAAGAAGGGCGTTATCCCCCGATCGATCCGCTCGCCTCGATCTCGCGTCTTGCCCGCAAGGCCTGGACGCCGGATCAGGAAAAGCTGGTATCGCGGCTGAAGGTGCTGATCCACCGTTTCGAAGAGACGCGCGATCTGCGCATGATCGGCGGTTACCGTCAGGGTGCTGATCCCGATCTCGACATGGCGATCAAGCAGGTGCCGATCATTTACGACGTCCTGAAGCAGTCTCCGGGCGACCGCGACTCGCTCGACGCTTTCGCCGATCTCGCCGGTGCGCTCAAGGCTGCAGCCGGCATGGGCAATCAGGGCGCCCCTATTCAGAGGAGAGGCTAGACGTGGCTGATTTCGACGACGAACGCATTGCTTCCCTGAAGCAGCGCAGGAAAGCCGCCATCCTGGATCGGTTTCTGACCTTCGCCGGCCTGGCGCTTGCCGGCGCCTCCGCCTTCTTTCCCTGGTACGTCTTCTTCAACGCGGACAAGTTCGGCATCAATGTCGCCAGCAGCAGCAATTCGCGCGAACTGCCGGACTGGCCGGCCCGCAACGTCTTCAGCGTCTCGCCGCTTGCCATGGTCAACAAGAACGAAGCGGACAAGAAGGCCCCGCCGATCGATCCGCTGACGACGGCGACGGTCTCCGATCTCGGCAAGGAGCGCGATGGCCGCGCTATACAGGAGGATCAGCCCTTCCCCGGCAAATCGTCCTTCCGGCTGTTGCATGTTTCCAACGGCCGGGCGC
The DNA here is from genome assembly GCF_057653825.1 of Rhizobium sp. WSM409. Taxonomy (NCBI): domain Bacteria; kingdom Pseudomonadati; phylum Pseudomonadota; class Alphaproteobacteria; order Hyphomicrobiales; family Rhizobiaceae; genus Rhizobium; species Rhizobium sp. WSM409. The sequence continues at coordinate 367,074 of NZ_CM172794.1, forward strand.
TGATCGAGGATCCCTCCGGCATGTATGTGGTGCGCATCGGCTCGATCCTGCCCGATGAAAGCCGCCTTGCGACACTCGAGCAGCGCGACGGCAAATGGGTGATCGTCACCTCCAAGGGCGAGACCTACCAGAACAATTGAACCTGTCCGCAAACGCGGAAGGCAACAGGGGCTCCGCCGTGACCGGCCGGAGCCCCTGTTTTTTACTGCGTCATTCCTTAAATCGATTCCGATTTGGGGAAATGACGCAGCAATTCAGAGAGTTACAGCGTCCTGGCGCATCGGCAAGACGCGCGGCGCCGTCATAGCGGCGGCCTTCGCCGAAAGCCGCCTCGAAGCCTGAATTCCCGTAAGTCCCACGCAAGATTACCGCACTAGGTTCGGGACAGTAAAAACGGAGAGTTCTCATGCAACCGATCCAACTTTTCGACTTGGCTTCGCGGCAGGCGGAATGGCTGACGATTCGTCAGCAGGTTGTTGCCGGCAACATCGCGAATGCCAATACCCCGAAGTTCCACGCCAAGGACGTTACGCCCTTTGATGCGGTGCTCGACAATTCCAATATCAACATGGCGCGCACCAATCCGGCGCATCTCAGCGGCAACGATTTCAGCGACAGCGGCGATATCGACGTCAAGGATGCCGCGCTCGACCAGGAAATCGGTGTCCAGGAATCCGGCAATACGGTCGGTTTGGCCGAGGAGCTCTCCAAGTCGGGCGATATCAAGCGTCAGTACGATCTGAACACCTCGCTGGTCAGTTCCTTCAACCGCATGATGTTGATGACCGTCAGGAAGTAAAGTTATGGATCCGCTTTCAGCAGCAATGAAAATCGCCGGTTCCGGGCTCGAGGCGCAGTCGACGCGGCTGCGCATCGTCTCGGAAAACATCGCCAATGCCCGCTCGACGGGTGACACGCCCGGTGCCGATCCCTATCGCCGCAAGACGATCACCTTCGGCCAGCAGATGGATCGCACCAACGGTGTCGAGACTGTCGGCGTCAAAAAGGTCGGCGTCGACGAAGGCGACTTCAGCACTGAATTCGACCCCAGCAATCCGGCTGCGGACCCGAAGGGCGTCGTCAAACTGCCGAACGTCAATATCCTGGTTGAGATGGCCGACATGCGCGAAGCCAACCGCTCGTATGACGCCAATCTGCAGACCATCAAACAGACCCGCGATCTCATCTCCTCCACGATCGACCTCCTGAAGAGCCAATAATAATGATCAGCAGCGTCCAGAACGTCAGCAACCTTTCGATGACCCGTGCGCTCGGCGCCGTCGACACCGAAAATTCCACCTCGTCGTCTGCCGCCACCATGCCGGGCGCCGCAGGTGCGGCCAACGGCATGAGCTTCGCCTCCGTCATGGGTAACATGGCGAGCGACGCGGTCAGCAGCCTGAAGGGTGCGGAAAGCATGTCCTTTGCCGGTATCAAGGGCACGGCGACGACGCGCGAAGTCGTCGATTCCATGCTCCAGGCCGAGCAGACGCTGCAGACCGCGATTGCCATCCGCGACAAGGTCGTCTCGGCCTTTCTCGAAGTCACCAAGATGCAGATGTAACTGATTTGAGGACGAACACATGAGAGCGCTCGCCATCGCAGCAACGGGCATGGATGCCCAGCAGACCAATCTGGAAGTCATCGCGAACAACATCGCGAACATCAATACGACCGGTTTCAAGCGCGCCCGCGCCGAATTCTCGGATCTTCTCTACCAGACCGAACGTGCCAAGGGTGTCGCCAACCGCGCCAACCAGGCCGTCGTTCCGGAAGGTGCCAATATCGGCCTCGGCGTCCAGACCTCAGCGGTCCGCAACCTGCATCTCCAGGGCGAACTGACCCAGACCGGCAACGATCTCGACGTGGCGCTGATCGGCAAGGGCTTCTTCCAGATCCAGTCGACCGACGGGACGACGCTTTACAGCCGCGCCGGCGCCTTCAACAAGAACGACCAGGGCCAGCTCGTCACCATCGACGGCTACGAGGTCCTTCCCGGCATCACCATTCCGACGGGCTCGACCGAACTGACGATCAGCCGCTCCGGCCAGGTCACAGCCAAGCTGCCGGGTGCGACGGAGGCAACCGAGCTCGGCCAGTTGACCCTTGCCGACTTCGTCAACGAGGCGGGTCTCCAGCCGCTCGGCGACAATCTCTTCCAGGAAACGCCGGCCTCCGGCGAAGCCGTCATCGGCAATCCCGACGAGGAAGGTTTCGCTTACATGAAGCAGGGTTACCTGGAATCTTCGAACGTCGACCCGGTGAAGGAAATCACCGAGCTGATCTCGGCCCAGCGCGCTTATGAAATGAATTCCAAGGTGATCACCACCGCTGACGAAATGGCCTCCATCGTCAGCAAGAATCTGAAGTAAAGGGAAGGGCCGAAACATGATGTTTTGCCGGGCAGGACACATCTCAGGATGGGTGGCAGCAGCCACGATCGCAGTCGCGGGCATTTTCTTGCCCGCGGACGTGGATGCCGGCATGGGTTATGCCGTCGTTCCGACGACGATCATCTATCCCGGCGACACATTGTCGTCCAGCCAGCTTCAGGAGGTCGAGGTTACCAACCCCAACCTCGCCGGCGACTATGCCAAATCCATTTCCCAGGTCGAAGGCATGGTCTCCAAGCGTACGCTGTTGCCGGGCCGGACGATTTCGGTTTCGGGCCTGCGCGAGGCCTATACGGTGACGCGCGGCTCTTCGATCCGTCTGGTTCTGTCGTTCGGCGCGCTGACGATTTCCGCCGCCGGCACGCCGCTCGAAGACGGCACGACCGGGCAGGTCGTCCGCGCGCGCAATATGGACTCCGGCGTCATCGTCAGCGGCACGGTGCTTGCGGACGGCACGGTCCATGTGAGGGCAAAATGAAATTGTTCTTCCGCTTCGTCACCCTTGTCGCGGTTCTCGCCATGAGTTTGGCTGATGTCGTGCCCGCCTGGGCGCTGACTTCCCGCATCAAGGACATCGCTTCCCTTCAGGCCGGCCGCGACAACCAGCTGATCGGTTATGGCCTCATCGTCGGCCTCCAGGGGACCGGCGACGGCTTCCGGTCCTCGCCCTTCACCGAGCAGTCGATGCGCGCGATGCTGCAGAATCTCGGCATCTCGACGCAGGGCGGCCAGTCCAACGCCAAGAACACGGCGGCCGTGATGGTCACCGCCAACCTGCCACCCTTCGCAAGCCCCGGCAGCCGCATCGACGTGACGGTGAGCTCGCTCGGCGATGCGACGTCGCTGCGCGGCGGCACGCTCGTCATGACCTCGCTTTCTGGCGCCGACGGCCAAATCTATGCCGTCGCGCAGGGTGCCGCCATCGTTTCCGGTTTTCAGGCGCAGGGCCAGGCGGCGACCGTGACCGAAGGTGTCACCACCGCCGGCCGCGTGCCCGGCGGCGCGATCATCGAACGTGAACTGCCGTCCCGCTTCAAGGACTCGGTCAATCTCGTCCTGCAGCTGCGCAACCCCGACTTCTCGACGGCGATCCGCATCGCCGACATCGTCAACGGTTATGCCTCGGCGCGCTTCGGCGGGCCGGTCGCCGAAGCCAAGGATTCGCAGGAAGTCGTGATCCAGAAGCCGCGCACAGCCGATCTCACCCGGCTGATGGCCGATATTGAAAATCTCATCGTCGAGACCGACACGCCGGCCAAGGTGGTCATCAACGAACGCACCGGAACGATCGTCATCGGGTCCGACGTCCGCGTCTCGCCGGTCGCCGTCAGCTACGGCACCTTGACCGTCCAGGTCACCGAGACGCCGCAGATCATCCAGCCCGAACCCTTCTCGCAAGGCCGGACCGCCGTCCAGCCGCAGACCGATATTGCGGCCGAGCAGACCGGCGGGCGCGTCGCCATCATCGATGGTCCGGATCTCAGGACCCTTGTCGCCGGTCTCAACAATATCGGCGTGAAACCGGATGGCATCATCGCCATTCTCCAGGGCATCAAGTCGGCGGGCGCCCTGCAGGCGGAGCTTGTGCTGCAATGATTGATATCATCAACCCTGACATGACGGTTTTGCAATTGCTGCGCCGGCTGGCGCTGCCCGCCGCAGGCCTCGTCCTTCTGTCGATCCCCAGTGCCTTCGCGCAGGAACATGCGCCGGCCGGCGACATCACGTCCCAGGACGAGATCAAGCAGTTCTGCACCAACATCGCCGAGCCCGCCCGCGACCAGCGTTACCTCCTGCAGAAGCAGGAACTGGAAAAGCTTCGCGCCGACATTGACGCCCGCATGGCGGAAATGGACAAGCGCAAGGCCGAGTACCAGGACTGGCTGAAGCGGCGCGACGATTTCCTGAAGCAGGCGGAGGCCGGCCTCACCGAAATCTACAGGAAGATGAAGCCGGATGCGGCCGCACTCCAGCTGCAGGACATGAAGATCGAGGTGGCCTCCGCCGTGATCATGCGGCTCGGGCCGCGTCAGTCGAGCCTCATCCTCAACGAGATGGACCCTGAGAAGGCCGCGGTCATCGCCAGCGTCATCGCCAGTGCGTCCGATCCCAATACGTCGAAGGATCCTTCATGAATATGCGTTTCCCGGCCGCGATCGCCGCCCTCGCACTCCTTGCAGGTTGCCAGTCTCCGACGGCGGTCAGCGAGATCGGCCGTGCGCCTGCCATGAGCCCGATCGGCAGCGGCCTTGCCTACGGGCAGACGCCGCAGATGGCGCTTTATCCGAAGCAGCCGCGCGCCGTGGCGCAGGGCTATTCGCTGTGGAGCGATTCGCAGGCCGCCCTCTTCAAGGATGCGCGCGCGCTGAACGTCGGCGACATCCTGACCGTCGACATCCAGATCAACGACAAGGGCTCCTTCGACAACGAGACCAACCGCAGCCGGAAGAATTCGAGCGGCATGAACTGGGACGTCAACGCCCAGATCTTCGGCTGGACGCCCGAGTCCAAGACCGACCTCACCTATGGTTCCGACACCAGCACCGACGGCAAGGGCAAGATCGAGCGCACCGACAAGCTCACCCTTCTGGTCGCCGCCGTCGTCACCGGCATTCTCGAAAACGGAAACCTTGTCATATCAGGCTCGCAGGAAGTCCGCCTGAACCAGGAACTGCGCATCCTGAACGTTGCCGGTATCGTTCGTCCGCAGGACGTCAATGCCGAAAACCAGATCTCCTACGACAAGATCGCCGAAGCCCGCATCTCCTACGGCGGCCGCGGCCGTCTGATGGAAGTGCAGCAGCCTCCGCGCGGCCAGCAGGCCGTCGATCTTTTCTCGCCGCTTTGAGGCTGAACGACGATGGCAGAGCCAGACGCAAGCGCAGGTCAATCGCAGAAGAAATCCGGCGCGCTGATGACGATCATCGGCATCGCCGTCCTGACCCTGCTCGGCGCCGGCGGCGGCTGGGCGGTCGGCACGATCGTCGCGCCCAACATCAAGGGCGCCAAGGAGGTCGAGCAGGCCAAGGATGCTGAGGCCAAGAAGAAGGCCGAGGAAGGCCTGGCGCGCATCTCGACCGAGGCCAACAACGTCGTCCAGCTCGAGCCGATCACCTCGAACCTCGCCTACCCCTCAGAAAACTGGGTGCGACTCGAAGTCGCGCTGCTGTTCAACGGGCCGCCGGATGTCAAGGTTTCCGAGGATATTCACCAGGATATCCTCGCCTATATCAGGACCGTTTCCCTCCAGCAGATCGAGGGGCCGCGCGGCTTTCAATATCTCAAGGATGACATACAGGAACGTGTTGACCTTCGCTCGCAAGGGCGGGTATCGAAGGTCATGTTCAGGACATTTGTCATCGAATGATTCGTCTCATAGTTTTCCTTGCCGCCATGATGGCGGTACCGGAACTGGCGGTGGCACAGCAGCTGCCGACTGACTTGTTGAACGTGCCGGTCGATGGCTCCGTCGCCGCCTGGATCATCCGCACATTCGGCCTGCTGACCATTCTTTCGGTCGCTCCGGGCATCCTGATTATGGTGACGAGCTTTCCGCGCTTCATCATCGCCTTCTCGATCCTGCGCTCGGGGATGGGCCTCTCCTCGACGCCCTCCAACATGATCCTCTTGTCGCTGTCGCTGTTCATGACCTTCTACGTCATGTCGCCGACCTTCGATCAGGCCTGGCAGAACGGCGTGCAGCCGCTGCTTGCCAATCAGATCAACGAGACCGAAGCGGTCCAGCGTATCGCCGAACCCTTCCGCACCTTCATGGCGGCCAATACCCGCGACAAGGATCTGGCGCTCTTCGTCGATCTGGCGCGCGAACGCGGACAGAATATCCAGACGACCGATCCGATCGACTACCGCGTGCTGATCCCGGCCTTCATGATTTCCGAAATTCGCCGCGGCTTCGAGATCGGCTTCCTCGTCGTGCTGCCGTTCCTCGTCATCGACCTCATCGTCGCGACCATCACCATGGCGATGGGCATGATGATGCTGCCGCCGACCTCGATCTCGCTGCCTTTCAAGATTCTCTTCTTCGTGCTGATCGACGGCTGGAACCTGCTCGTCGGCAGCCTGGTGCGCTCGTTCAGCTGACCGGCTGCCGCCGCTTGGATATTCGCCAATGAGAAACCCGCCGGATCGCTCCGGCGGGTTTCTCATTATGCAGCAATTCAAAGAGCTACAGCGTCCGTTACGCGTCTGAAAGACGCGCGGCGCTGTAGCGGTCGAAAAGCCTCATTCGGCCGCGAACGGCGCCGTGCGCGGCGGCAACGCCGGAATGTCCATGTGATCGGGGGCAAGACCCTGCTTGGCGCGCTCGGCCATGATTTGATAGGCCTGCTCCAGATGGTCGCAGAACCGTTCTGCGTCGAAGAGCGGCGCGGTATAGCGCTTCTCCTTGAGATGCGCCTTGTACTCAGCGATCCGTCCGGGATTCTCAGCCAGTTCGACAGCCATATCCTCATAGGCCCGCAGGTCGGGCGCGACGAGCTCAGGCAGGTCGATGGCCCTGAGCAGGCTCTCGCTGACGCGTGAGGCGAAGTTGGTGCCCTTGACGGTCAGGACCGGCAGGCCGCCCCAGAGCTGCTCCGAGGTGGTCGTGTGGCCATTGACGGGGAAGGTATCGATGCCGATATCGGCCGCCTGCTGGCGGTCGATGTGCTGTTCATAGGGCGCGCGGGGGCAGAAGATGATCCGCTTGGCGGAAATGCCCGCCGTCTGGAATTGCTTCAGGAGGTTTGCCTGGTTGCGCGGCGTATTCGCCATCAGCCAGAGCACGCTGTTCGGTGCGCGCTTGAGAATGCGGCACCAGCTGTCGATCGTCTCCGGCGTGATCTTGCGGTTACCGTTGAAGGACGCGAAGATGAAGGCGTCATCAGGCAGGCCGAGTTGCTCGCGGGTGACAGGACGCGGCTTCGGACGATGCATCGGGTCGTTCGGCTGGTAGCTCTCCGGCAGGCGGCAGAACTTCTCGTGGTAGAAGGGCTTGGCCACCTCGGGCAGGACGAAATGGTCGCCGATGACGTAATCGAGATCGACATTGACCGTGCTGCCGGGGAAACCGAGCCAGCCGACATGCACCGGTGCGAGCGGCAGGTTGAAGGCCGTCGCGCGACTGCCCGAAGTGTGGCCCTTCAGGTCGACCATGATGTCGATATTATGCTCGCGCACCGCTTCCAGCACCGCTTGATCGGAGAAGCCGTGAACGGTGACGATCCGGCCCCAGCGGCTGCGGTCGATCGTGTTGTGCTTGAGGTATTCCGGGCCCGTATGGCAGAAGAGCGTCACCTCGAACCGGTCCGTGTCGTGCAGTTCCAGGATGCGCTGCAAGAGCTTCATCGTCGCATGGCGATCCCAGAAGTCTGATGACATGTAGCCGATGCGGATCTTGTCCGACCATGTGTGCGGTTGATTGCGGCGGAAGGCCACCCGTTCCTGGTTGAGGGGGGTGGTGCCGATCGTCGCATACCGGTTGAAGTCTTCGTTGCCGCACCAGTGCAGATGATAGAACGGGTTGTCCTTGCGCAGGATCTCGATATCGCCCTTTGCAAGGGCCGCGTCGATTACCGCCTGATGCTTGCTCGCCTCTTCGAACTCATTGAATTCGCGGGCGAAAACAAGGTGAAGGAAGCGAAATGCGAGGTTGCCGGGAAAACGCTTGAAGATGTTGCGCGCGAGGTTCTGGTTGGTTGCGTCGTTCAGATCGTCGCTCAGCAGCAGGGCCGCCAGGCGCATATGATCGGGATTGGCACTCTGCGACAGCACCGTCTTGAACGGGCGGATGATATCCCGCTGCTGGCGCTTCAGATAGATCGCGGTGATGATGAAGGCGAGTTCCGCGTCTTCCTGCGCCTTGGTGAGGTTTCGCATGGCGATCAGCAGAGCATCGTCCTCGTTGCCGGTCTCGTAATGCAGCTTGGCAGCCTGTTTCTGGTATTCGTAGGAATTCGGTCCTTCGCAATTCCCGGCCAGGCCATAGGCTTTCGCGGCATCGGCCTTGAAGCCGAGCTGCACGAGGTTCTTGGCCAGCAGCGCATAGGTCTTGGCGTCCTGCTGGATATCCATCAACTGGTTGAGCGTCGCCAAGGACTGTGTGTAGCGGCCCATCTGGTAATCCTTGGATGCCGCAGAGAACGAAACTTTGCTGTTCAAAACCCAACTCCGTGAAGGAAATGTTCTGGCATGGCTGTCGATCGCCGAAGCGCGCATGGACCGTCCTCCCAAAAACGAGGTCAGTCCGATGATGCTATCCCGGCATCTGCCATACTGGCATTCGAAGCTTGCTTGAAACCGGTGGCGCGATGAGTGCCTGCTTTGTCCGGAAAGCCTCGACTGTCCCAGGAAAACGCCCCTTCCGCCGGTAAAGTTTTCTTTTGCCGCTCGAATTCGGATGCCGAAAATTATCTTCAGCAGGCATTAACTAAGCCTTGTGAGAAGGCATTAACTATGCCCTGCGAGGAGCCGGCCGAGGGTCCGTATTTTTAAGGAGTTGGCAAGCATTGGCTGCGAGATTGCCCTGGACATGACGGGTTTGGGCCAAACAAAACAGGCGCCGAGTAGCATGAAGCTGGTCCGTCATCGCCGGTACTATAGTCCGGTATGTCCTCCTTTTTGTATCTAGTTTCCAGGGGACAGACTTATGACAAGCATTAACACGAATTCTTCCGCACAGGCCGCTCTCCAGACGCTGCGCAGCGTCAACCAGAACCTGAACAACACGCAGAACCACGTTTCTTCTGGTTACCGTGTTGAAAAGGCTTCGGACAACGCTGCTTACTGGTCGATCGCAACGACCATGCGTTCTGATAACAAGGCTCTCTCGGCCGTCTCCGACGCTCTCGGCGTAGGCGCCGCCAAGGTCGACACTGCTTACACCGCCATGGACAGCGCCATCGACGTCGTCGGCGACATCAAGGCGAAGCTCGTTGCCGCCACTGAAAACGGCGTCGACAAGGCCAAGGTCCAGGAAGAAATCGGTCAGCTGCAGCAGCAGCTCCTGAGCATCGCTCAGTCGGCTTCCTTCAATGGGGAAAACTGGGTTGCCGGCGCTGACGGCACCAAGAGCGTCGTCTCCTCGTTCGTCCGTGACGGCTCCAACGCCGTTTCGATCACCACGACCGACTATGTTCTCGACAGCGGCTCTGCAGGCAACGTTCTGTTCGGCATGAGCGGCGGCTCGGTCGAAACCTCCACGGGTATCCTCGGTACTTCGAGCGGTGCGACCGGTTCGATCTACGCGATGGACATCACCAGCTTCACCGCCGGCCAGATCCAGTCGGCTCTGACCAACGTTGAAGCAGCTCTGAAGTCCATGACCAGCGCAGGCGCTGCTCTCGGCTCGCTCTCCAGCCGCATCGACGCCCAGGACGACTTCGTCTCGGCTCTCAGCGACTCGATCGACTCCGGTGTCGGCCGTCTCGTCGATGCCAACATGGAAGAAGAGTCCTCCAAGCTCAGCGCCCTGCAGACCCAGCAGCAGCTGGCGATCCAGTCGCTGTCGATCGCGAACTCCTCTTCGCAGAACATCCTGTCGCTCTTCCGCTAAGACCGGTCGGCACAAGGTTTCCAAGTTTCGCGGCCGGGTCATCCCCGGCCGCGAAATATTTTAACATAAGGTTAATGAAAATCCTTCTAAGCCTCAGATATTTTTAAGTAATTTCCAATTCGAATTCAGCTTTCCTTAACCATCTTGGTGTTTTCTAGGCCCATCGAAACGGCGAGTTAACCTTAACAGAAATGGTTAACAGGCATGATGCTGATCGCTGTGGGCCGGCCGAAAATCCGGAATGTCCCTGTTTAAAATCTGCCAACAAGGGGCAAGCAAACTATGACGAGCATCAACACCAATAACGCTGCAATGGCAGCCCTCCAGACTCTCCGTGGCATCAACCAGGGTCTCCAGGAAACCCAGGCCCACGTTTCGTCCGGCTATCGCGTCGGCAAGGCTTCGGACAACGCTGCTTACTGGTCGATCGCAACGACCATGCGTTCTGATAACAAGGCTCTCTCGGCTGTCTCCGACGCTCTCGGCCTCGGCGCTGCAAAGGTCGACACCGCGTACTCTGCTATGGACAGCGCCATCGACGTCGTCGGCGACATCAAGGCCAAGCTGGTTGCCGCCACTGAAAGCGGCGTCGACAAGGCCAAGGTCCAGGAAGAAATCAGCCAGCTGCAGCAGCAGCTCCTGAGCGTCGCTCAGTCGGCTTCCTTCTCCGGTGAAAACTGGGTTGCTGGCGCTGACGGCACCAAGAACGTCGTTGCCTCCTTCGTCCGTGACGGCTCCAACGCCGTTTCGGTCGTGATGACCGACTATGTTCTCGACAGCTCCTCCATGGGCAACGTTCTGTTTGGCATGAGCGTCGGCTCGGTCGAAACCTCCACGGGTATCCTCGGTACTTCGAATGGTGCGACCGGTTCTGTCTACGCAATGGATATCACCAACTTCACCCTCGGCGAAATCCAGTCGGCTCTGACTAACGTTGAATCGGCTCTGAAGGCGATGACCAGCGCCGGCGCTCAGCTCGGCTCGATCTCCAAGCGCATCGAACTGCAGGAAAACTTCGTGTCCGCTCTCAGCGACTCGATCGACTCCGGTGTCGGCCGTCTCGTCGACGCCAACATGGAAGAAGAGTCCTCCAAGCTCAGCGCCCTGCAGACCCAGCAGCAGCTGGCCGTCCAGTCGCTGTCGATCGCGAACTCCTCTTCGCAGACCATCCTCACGCTGTTCCGCGGCTAACAACCCGCCGAAACATCAGCCCGCCGGTCTCCGGCGGGCATCTCGGAATCGAGCCGCGCTTCAATGGAGCGCGGCTTTTTTAATGTCCGTTAACGATCGATTAACCATAATGCTGTCTTCTGCGGTCAACGAGACGGTGGGTTAACCAAATTTAAGAACCGGTTAACAGGCATGAGGCTGGTCCCCGTTCCCGGTAGCTTTCCGGAATGTCCCTTTTTTCCATCTGCCAACAAGGGGCAATCATTTCATGACCAGCATTTTGACGAACGTTGCGGCAATGGCCGCTCTTCAAACACTTCGCGGAATCAACGACAGCCTCGAGGATACGCAGAACCGCGTATCATCGGGTTACCGCGTCGAGAAGGCGGCCGACAACGCCGCCTACTGGTCGATCGCAACGACCATGCGTTCCGACAACAAGGCTCTCTCGGCTGTCTCCGACGCTCTCGGCCTCGGCGCTGCCAAGGTCGACACCGCTTACTCCGCCATGGACAGTGCCATCGATGTCATCAGCGAGATCAAGGCGAAGATCGTCGCTGCAACCGAAAAGGGTGTCGACAAGGCTAAAGTGCAGGAAGAAATCGGCCAGCTGCAGCAGCAGCTCCTGAGCATCGCGCAATCGGCTTCCTTCTCCGGTGAAAACTGGGTCGCGGGCGCTGACGGCACCAAGAGCGTCGTTTCCTCGTTCGTCCGCGATGGCAACGGCAATGTCTCGGTCAAGACGACGGACTACATTCTGGACACGAGCTCCACGGGCAACGTTCTCTTCGGCATGGACTCGACCGGCGCGATCGAGACCAGCTCCGGCCTTATCGGCACATCATCCGGTACGATCGGCTCGATCTACTCGATGGACATCACCAACTTCGATTCGCCTGAGATCTCCATGGCCCTGACGTCAATCGAGGCAGGCCTTGAGGCGATGACCAAGGCTGCATCGCAGCTCGGCTCTATTTCCACTCGCATTGAGCTGCAAGAAGGCTTCGTCAGCGCGCTCAGCGATTCGATTGACTCCGGTGTCGGCCGCCTCGTCGACGCCAATATGGAAGAAGAATCCTCCAAGCTCAGCGCTCTGCAGACCCAGCAACAGCTGGCCATCCAGTCGCTGTCGATCGCCAACTCCAGCGCTCAGAACATCCTCACGCTGTTCCGTAGCTAAGTCAGGCGCTGAAGCTGGACCGAATCTTGCGCCGTCGTCTGGCCGCAAACGAGAAGCCTCCCGGACCGCGCCCCAAAACGGCGCGGTTCTTCCTTTTATATCAACGGCTTGATCGAAATTTCTGGCGACGCGCCGGGCTCGGCGTCGCGCTCTTGCCCAACCGGTTGATATCGAGTTAACTTCGCTTTGAGTTGATTTGCTTTGCGACACACCGGTGGAAACTCTGCCGGAGGCATGACGCCACCCCAGTCGCCGCCGGCAATCCGGCCTGCCCTTTCACCCCGATTCCGAGACCTGTCGATGACCGTTAAGATTACCAGCGCGGCCGCGGTGAATGCGCTTGCGGTGCTGCGCAGCATAAACAAAGAAGCCAGCCAGACCCAACAGCAAGTATCCTCGGGATATCGTATCGAGACGGCCGCCGACGATGCGTCCTACTGGTCGGTCGCGACCGTCATGCGTTCGGACAGCACCAATCTCGGAACGATCGGAGATGCGCTCGGCCTCGGCGCTGCCAAGGTGGATGCGACCTACACGGCGATGGACTCCGCGATCGATCTCATCGGTGAGATTCGCGCCAAGCTGGTTTCGGCAAGAGAACCAGGCGCCGACAAGGACAAGATCAACGCCGAGATCAGTGAATACAAGGAGCAGTTGCAGACGGTCGTCGAATCGACGTCGTTTGCGGGTGAAAACTGGCTGTTGAACGGCGATGCCGCCGCGCCGCCGACATGGCAGGTGATCTCTGGTTTCGTGCGCGCTCCAACCGGCGAATATCAGGCTCAGACCATCGATTTCCCATCCTCGCAGACCATCCTCATCGACAAGAACAATGCGAGCGGCGGCCTGCTGACCAAGTCGGTCGATGCCAACGCGATCAACAACAGCGGCGCGACGTCGCGGAACTATTATCTGCTGAACGCCAACTCCACCACGCCGGCGACAGGTACGGAAATTGCGATTGGCAAGAACACGACCGATGCACAACTCACCGACATGCTTGACGTGACCGACTCGCTGCTCTCCTCGCTGACGACCACGGCCGCGTCCATCGGCGTGATGAAGACGCGCATCGACGATCAGATCGACTATACCGCCAATCTGTCCGATTCGATCGACAAAAGCGTCGGTGCGCTCGTCGATACCGACATGGACGAGGCTTCGATCCGGCAGAAGGCGATCGAAACCCAGAAGCAGATGGCCGTCGAAGCGATCTCGATCCTCAACACGGCCGCAAGCAAGATCCTGATCCTGCTGGAATAGGGGCGGGCGCGATCACGGGTGGCGGCGGCGCCATTCATCCTCGCGCAAGTTTGACTGCCTAGTTTCCGGCATGAGGGCATCGTCCGAATCCGTGCCGGCGCAAGGTCAGGCTCTTGCCCGTTTCGAAGGGGATGCCGACGCACAACGTCACTTTGAGCGGGGGCGGGCATGTTGCATGCCTCCCGAATGCTGGATGGTTTTTTATGAGCATTGCGCTTTCCCGGTATTTGAAGGATTTCGGTGAACCGGAATCGTCAGCGCCGATCCTCGACATGGACGATTTCGGCAGCGACGCTTTCCCCGAAATGGCGAGCGAACCGGCGATCGACGTCGAGGCGGAGCGCCGCGAAGCCTATGCGGAAGGTCATGCCGCAGCGACCGTGGAATTGACTGAGAAATACGAACGCGAGGTGCGGATGCTGGCGGAGGTCCATGCGCGTGAACTCGAAGAGCTGAAGCTGCGTTACGAAGTCGAGGCGGCGGCGGTCATTGCATCCCGCATCCGCGATATCGCCGAAGAGATCGCTCAACTGGTCAGCGCCGGCGCCGCCGTTGCCATCGCGCCTGTGATGACCGAAGCGCTTGCCGCCAAGGCTGCCGAAAGCCTCGCCTCTCTGCTGCGTGACGCGATCCTCGAGGGCGCGGCCGGAGCGGTCGTCGTCAGGGGGCCGACCCGGCTTTTCGACATATTGAAGGCCGAGCTCGGCGAACATGCCGAGGCGGTTCGCCACATTGAGACCGACGATATCGATCTTGCCGTCGAAATCGGTGATGCCGTCATCGTCACCCGTATGTCCGCCTGGGCGGCAAGCTTGAAGAAAGTTCTCGAATGAGCGAAGGCGAAAACCACCACCACGGCAAGAACGAGATCATCATCGTCAAGAGACATGGCGGCGGTGATCACGATGGCGCCCATGGCGGTGCGTGGAAAATTGCCTATGCCGACTTCATGACGGCGATGATGGCGTTCTTCCTGGTCATGTGGCTGGTCAATGCCGCCAACGAGGAGACCAAGGCCTCGGTCGCGACCTATTTCAATCCGATCAAACTCTCCGACGAAAAGCCGACCGAGAAGGGCCTGAAGAAGCCCGTCGACAACGCCGAGGGCGAAGAGAAGCAGGAGAAGTCGAAACAGAAGGAAGAAGATCCGAACGACGGCAAGGCCGCGGCGGATGGTGACGACCAGACATCGACCTCAGGCGACCAAACCAATTATTCCGAGGCCGATTTCTTCGAAAATCCTTATTCGGTTCTGGCCGAGATCGCCCAGGAAGTCGGCCAGCAGGCCAATGTCAGCGCCAAGGGCGACGGCGGTGCCGCCGATTCCGGCCCGGCCACCGGCGCCGATGGCGGCGAGGCCTATCGTGATCCCTTCGATCCGGATTTCTGGACGAAGCAGGTCGAAGTCACCACCGCCGGCAAGACGTTGCCGCCCGGCAAAAGCGACCAGCAGGCGGTCGAGAGCGAGACAACCCAGATCGCCAAGGTCGAGGATATGAAGCCTATACCGCTGACCACCGATCAGAAGGCCGCCAAGGAAACCAAAGAAACTAAGGAAACCAAGGGCGCGGTCGAAGCCAAAGACGGCAAAGCGCCGGCTGGCAAGTCGCCCGAGGACAAGAAGGCCGAAGCTCAGAAGGCAGCCGATCATCAGAAAGACGCAGACAAGATCGCGGCCGAAACCGAACAGCAACAGCAGAAGGAAGCAGAGCAGCTGCAGGCGCAGATCGCCCAGCAGATCGGCGGCGTTGCCGGCAAGCTCGCTGAAGGTCTGACCGTGACGGCGTCCGAAGGCGGTTTGCTGGTCAGCATCTCCGATCAGACCGACGATTCGATGTTCAATATCGGTTCTGCGGTTCCGCGCCAGGAGATGGTGCTGGCCATGGAAAAGATCGGCGCGATCCTGAAGGAGAGGGGTGGTGCGGTTGCCGTCCGCGGCCACACGGATGGTCGCCAGTATAAGGGCACGCAGAATGAGAACTGGCGGCTTTCGATGGATCGCGCCCAAAGCGCCTACTACATGCTCGTACGCGGCGGGCTCGACGAGAAACGCATCTCCCAGGTCTCCGGCTTTGCCGATCGTCGGCTGAAGCTGCCGTCTGACCCGTTCAACGCGACCAATCGCCGGATCGAGATCCTGGTGCAGGCGGATCAAGGATAGTCGAATGGCGCGTCGGCAGCACCGTTACGTCGGATTTGTGGCCCTCGGCCTGGCGATGCTTTCGCCGGCCGGAGGCAACGCGCAGGATCCGGACGATCTCGCGCCGTACAAGATGCTGCGATCGTTGCAATTCGTGCAGGATTCCGTCGTCAGCGGCGATCATTCGGCCGGCGAGATGCAACGCTTCATGCTGGGCACGATCGACGAGCGGCTGCGCACTGTCGATCCTTCGACATTCGACGACGACCGCAACGTCGACGCAGCGCTGATCTACGCGATGAGCGGCGGCAATCCCCAGACACTCGAATATCTGATCGCCCATGACGTCAACGGCTATTTCGACAACCGCGTCACCGATGTGCTGCGCAAATATCTGAGCGGCAAGGGGCTGCTCGTCGCCAAGACACTGGAGGAGACGGCCAGAGAATATCGCGACAAGAAGATCGGCCCCTACCTTGCCCTGATCGGCGGCAACGTATTGATCGCGACGAAACCGACAGACGCGCTGGATCTCTACGACCAGGCGCGTCTTGCCGCTCCGGGTACGATCGTCGAGGAGGCGGCGTTGCGCCGCTCCGTCGCCATCTGCGTCGACAAGGGAATGCTCGACAGGGGAATGGCCTATTCGCAGCGCTATGTCAGACGCTTCCTGCATTCGCCCTATGCCAGCCAGTTCGCCGATCTTTTCGTCACGCTCGTCGTCGGCCACGATCACGACGTGAAACCGCAGGATGTCATCGACATCCTGTCCTTCATGGACGCCCCGCGCCAACGCGAGGTCTATCTGCGCATCGCCCGCGCTGCCGCGATATCAGGCAAGCCGGAGCTGGCGCGCATGGCGGTCGGTCGCGTGCAGTCGCTTGGCGCCGGCACCGACAATCCCTTCGGTTCGCTTGCAGATTTCTATGGCGGCATGGCCGGCCTTCCCACAGAGGATATCGATCAGGCGGCGAAGAATGTCAGCGGCATCGACGGCAACGCGCTTTCGCCGCGGGATCAGGCGCTGCAGGAGGCCGCGCGGTCCATCGCCGACCAGATCCTGCGCGCTCCCGACCCGGCAAGCCTGACGCAAGCCTCGGATCCTAACACTGACCATCAAGAAATCACTTCTGAAAAGGCTGCGGCTATAGCCACGCAACCGGGAGCGCCAGGCGCGCTTCCCGAGCCTGTTCCGGGAGGTGTGGCATCGACTGGCCAAAGCCAGGATACCGACCCCTCATTCAACGCATTTGTGACGACCAATCGATCCAAGCTCGACGAGATCGACGGTCTTCTGGCGCAGGAAGGCAACGAACAATGATGGATATGAGCGTCTCGGGCGGAGCCCCCGGTGCGGAGTCCGCCGCGACTGCGAAATCTGCGCGACCGGCCGGAAAAGACGATGCCGCCGGCCAAAAGAACGGCTTCTCCGACGCGCTGGCCAAGGCAAGCGGCAGTGCTGCCAATGACGATGCCGACGATGCGCAGCCGAATCAGGGCGTGGCAGCCGATGGCAGCGCCGAGAAAGCGGCGCAGTCGATCCGCGGCCGCAACGGCGCAAAGCCGTTGATCGATCTTAGCGACGCCGCGCTGAAGGCACAGGCGGAGGCGCAGCCGGAAACGATCGTCAGTGCTGACAAGGCCGCGGCAAAGCCGGTAAAGGCCGAGATCAAAATGCCGACCGATCTCGGCCTCGGCAAGCTCGATCCGAAGGACAGTTCCGCAAACGGGGTCGCTCCGGCAGCCAAGGGCGGCAAACACACCAAGGCCGACGCGCTGGAAACCGATACGGATAAGGCCAGCGACGATGATGACGGCGGCATTTCCGATGTTCTGGGTCTGCTGAAGCAGGAGCCTGCCGACGGGACCGTGACTTTGCCGGCGGCCACCGCGCATCACGTCTCTGCAAACGTCGACGAGGCTGGAGCTGCCGACAAAAAAATCGATGGTATCGAAGCCAAGGCGGGCGGCCATGCGTCCGACGCTCTTGCCGCCGTCAGCGGCAACGTCGAGAGCGGCAAGGCGGATAATATCAAGGTTCCCGGATCGGAGGCTGCCGAAGCCGCCGATGGAAAGACATTCAGGATCAGCCGCGCCGATGGCCGCGGCGTCTCGATGGATGTCCACATCGGCACCGATCAGGTCGGTCCGAAAGATGGCTCGAAGAAGGCCGATGTCGAAAACGTTTCGGTGCTCGAATCGCGCCGCTATATCGGCCTGATGCAGAATTCGAATTCCGCTGCCGTTACCGCCGCTCTCTCCGGCGATTCCGAATGGGCGCGCGCCATGGAGCCGAGCTCGGCGCTCTCCAACGCGGCGGAATGGACGAGCACCGGCAGGGTGGTCAATACGTTGAAGATCCAGATGAACCCGCTCGATCTCGGTCTGGTGACGGCGACCATGCGCCTGTCCGGCGACGCCCTGAACGTCGACCTCAAGGTCGAAACCGGGGCGGCCTATCGTCAGATGAAGGAAGATCACGGCAAGATTCTCGAAGCTCTGCGCAGCCAGGGTTACGCGGTCGAAAACGTCACCATCAGCATGGCGCCGGTCGAGCGTTCCGACGCCGGCAACCAGGGCCAGGCCTCCCAGCAGCAGTCGCCTCCCCAGCAGGGGCAGGGCGGCGAGGCGCGCGAGCGCCACAATCAGACGGCACAGCGGACGGACGGAGGCTTCAATGGCGCAGGCGAGACTGGTATTGAAGACGCTCGTGCTGGCGGCAGCAGCGGTACTGGCGGCGTTTACCTCTGAGGCGACCGCCTCCACCGGCGCCTGCGAACGCGAGATCCAGTCGGCAGCGGCCAAATACGGCATCCCGGAAGGGATCCTCTATTCGGTCGGTCTGACGGAAACCGGCCGCAAGGGCTCGCTCTATCCCTATGCCATGAACGTCGAAGGCAAGGCGATCTTTCCGCCCTCGGAGCAGGACGCGATGCGACAGTTCGATGTCGCCCGCAACAGCGGCGCCAAGCTCATCGACATCGGCTGCATGCAGATCAACCATTACTTTCACGGCGAGAATTTCCGGTCCGCCGAGGAGATGTTCGACCCGCATCGCAACGTCGAGTATGCGGCAAAATTCCTCCGCAATCTGCATGACCGCCACGAGACATGGACGATGGCGGTAGCCAGATACCATGCCGGACCGAACAATAATCCGGCACAGAAGCAATATGTCTGCCGCGTCATCTCCAATCTCGTCGCCACGGGTTACGGCAAATGGACTCTCAATGCGAGTAACTTTTGCCGAAATTGATTCAACCAAAGATAGAATAGGCGTATTGTGACGAAACTGTGTCACAATGTGGCAGGAATCCGGCGTGAATCCCCCGCGCAAGTCATATTTAACCGACTGTTAACTTTTCCACGAAATTTTGGTGGGCATATTTAGGGCTACCCACTAGATATAGATCAAATCGCTACCCAGATCTTAATCAATTATTAGTTTCTGCCATTAACTTTAACGAGTTGTCGCCGATTCGTGCGATTCGTACCCATAGATCATCGAAGTGCCACACTGATTCGGAGGCGGACGAATGATCGTAGTGGTTGATGAGCGTGAGCTCGTGAAAGATGGATACACATCTCTGTTCGGTCGTGAGGGCATTCCCTCCACCGGCTTTGATCCAGCGGAATTCGGCGAGTGGGTACAAACCGCCGCCGATTCCGATATAGCTGCAGTCGAGGCCTTCTTGATCGGTCAAGGCCAGCGCAACTTCGAACTGCCCCGGGCGATCCGGGATCGGTCGATGGCGCCGGTGATTGCGGTCAGCGATCAGCACTCGCTCGAAAACACCCTTGCGCTGTTCGATTGCGGCGTCGACGACGTGGTGCGCAAACCGGTGCATCCCCGCGAAATCCTCGCAAGGGCGGCTGCGATCCGGCGCCGGCTGAAGGCGATCACCAACTATACCGAGATCGGCGGGATTCGCGTCTTCTCGGATGGCCGTGACCCCGAGATCAACGGCGAAGTCTTCGCACTTCCCCGGCGCGAGCGCCGCATCCTCGAATATTTGATCGCCAATCGCGGTCGCCGCGTCACCAAGACCCAGATCTTCAACGCCATCTACGGCATCTTCGATGAAGAGGTCGAGGAGAACGTCGTCGAAAGCCACATCTCGAAGCTGCGCAAGAAGCTGCGCAAAAAGCTCGGCGTCGATCCGGTCGATTCCAAGCGCTTCCTTGGTTACTGCATCGATTGGGCCTGATTTTCTCGGCCGGGCGGCGCCTGGCTGAACCGCATTATCCGGCCTCGCAGCTCGCATGACAGACAGCTTCACGCAAGGCCCGACAAATACTCTCGTGCATAACAGGTAAAGCGAGGTTTTCAGATGAGCATTTTCGGCAGCATGAAGACGGCAGTATCGGGGATGAACGCGCAGGCCAACCGCCTCAGCACCGTCGCCGACAACATCGCCAACGTTAACACGACCGGTTACAAGGCCGTGTCGACGAGCTTCTCGTCGCTGGTTCTGCCCTCCTCGGGCGGCAACTACAATTCCGGCGGCGTTCAGACCTCCGTCCGCCAAGCCGTCTCCGACCAGGGCGATATTTCCTACACCACGTCGAGCACCGACCTTGCAATCTCAGGCGACGGCTTCTTCATCGTCCAGGGTCCTGACGGCACCCCGGTTCTGACCCGCGCCGGCGACTTCACCAAGGACGACGAAGGCAATCTCGTCAACGCCGCCGGCTTCATGCTGATGGGTTATTCCTACGACTCCGGCTCTCCTGCTGTCGTCGTCAACGGCTTCGATGGCCTCGTTCCCGTCAACGTCAACCAGGATGGGTTGACCGCCATCGCCTCGACCTCAGGTATCTTCAAGGGCAACCTCGACTCCAATGCCAAGATCGCTCCGGTCGCTCCTGCGACGCTGCCGAGCGCCAACCTCGCCACGACGACGACCGACACCAAGAAGGTCTCGATGGTCGCCTATGACCGTCTCGGCAACAAGGTGATGTACGACTTCTACTTCACGAAAAAAACAGTTGTTACGCCGCCGCCGGCAACGCCCGCTACGGCTGCCACCTGGGAAGTGTCGATGTTCCGCAACGCCGATGCTGCGGTGGGCGGCACGACCTCCTTCCCCTACAGCACCGCCTCTGTCGGCACCGGAACGCTCAGCTTCGACGCCAACGGCAAGTTGACCGCGGGCGGCGCCGTTAACATCGTCGACCCAGTGACTGGTCAGACGATTGCCATGGACTTCTCCGCCTTCACACAGCTCGGTGCCGACTTCTCCGGCACCGGCACGCCGAACGGTCAGGCAGCGACCCCGGTCAAGGACGTCACGGTTGATGGCGACGGCATCGTCTACGCGAAATACGAAGACGGCAGCACCAAGCCGCTCTATCGTATTCCGCTGGCCAATGTCGCTAGCCCGGACAAGCTGACGCTGATGAGCGGCAACGTCTACAGCGCCAACGGCCAGTCGGGCGTCACCGTCACCGGCTTCCCGCAGACCAACGGTCTCGGCACGATCAAATCAGGCGCTCTCGAAGGTTCGAACGTCGACCTCGCCGGCGAGCTGACCGAGATGATCGAATCGCAGCGCAGCTATACCGCCAATTCCAAGGTGTTCCAGACGGGATCCGACATTATGGACGTTCTCGTCAACCTCAAGAGATAAGCAAGGTACCGGGTAAGCCATGTCGCTCACATCCGCACTTAATACCGCGCAGAACATATTCAACAATACGGGTACTCAGAGCAGTGTCGTATCGAACAATATCTCGAATGCGGGCAACAAAGATTACGTGCGCCGGCAGGCGATGCTCACCACGTCCTTGAATGGCGCACAGGTCGTCAAGATCGATCGGGCGCAGGAAGAGGCGCTGCTGCGCCAATACCTGAAGACATCCTCTCAGGACAGTGCCCAGCAGGCATTGCTCGGCGGTCTCGAGGACCTCAAGTCGATCGTGGGTGGCAACGACTACGAAACGTCGCCATCCACCTATCTCGGTGTTTTCCAGCAGAAGCTTCAGGCCTTCCGCACGACGCCGGGCAGCACCGTCGCTGCTCAGGGCGCCATCACCGCCGCGCAGGACGTCGCCAACTCGCTGAACAATGCCTCGCAATCCGTTCAGAACGTCCGCGCCACCGCCGACAAGCAGATCGCCACCGACGTCGATAAACTGAATACGCTTCTCAACGACTTCGAGAAGGCCAACAACGCGGTGAAGACCGCCACGGCCTCGGGTGCGGATGCATCCGGCGCGCTCGACGAGCGTGAGAAGGCTCTCAAGCAGATTTCGCAGATCGTCGGCGTCAACACGACGACGCGCGACAATAACGACATGGTGCTGAGCACCTCTGACGGGACGATCCTCTTCGAGACGATCCCGCGCAAGGTGACGTTCAAGTCTCAGGATGTCTATACCGCGACCATCACCGGCAATTCGGTCTATGTTGACGGTGTGGCACTTCCACGCGGCAGCGGATCGACGACGACGGGGCAGGGAAGCCTTCAGTCTCTCCTCCAGGTCCGCGACGAGATCGCCCCGAATTTCCAGAAGCAGCTCGACGAAGTCGCCCGCGGCCTGGTCTCGCTCTTCAAGGAGCAGAACACGGCAGCCGGCCCGGCCTATGTGCCCGGCCTCTTCACCTGGAGCGGCGGCACGGTCGATACCGGCGCCACCGCGGTTGCCGGCATGGCGGCGACCATCACAGTCAGCAGCCGCGTCATCACCTCGCAAGGCGGCGATCCGATGCGCTTGCGCGATGGCGGCGTCAACGCCACCGGCCTCGTCCTGAACACGTCAGGCGCCAGCGGTTATACGACGGAACTCGATCGTCTCTATACCGCATTGGGCTCCGACATCGATTTCGATCCGGCGGCGGGGACGCCTGTCGGGTTCGACGCCACGACAGGCATCGATTCAAACGTCAGCATCATGGAATTCGCCACAAATTCCCTCGGCTGGCTCGAACAGTACCGTAGCAATGCCACGACGGCAGCGGAAAACACCTCGGCGGCGCTGTCACGCTCTGACGAAGCCTATTCCAACGAGACGGGCGTCAACCTCGACGAGGAGCTGACGCTGCTCCTCGACATAGAGCAGTCCTACAAGGCGGCGACCAAGATCTTGAACGCCGTTGACGAAATGTTGAAGTCATTGCTGGATATTGCGAGTTAAGCCATGAAGAGCTCATTTATTTCAAGTTCGGCCATTCAGAATGCGATGCGGTTGACGATCCGTCAGGCGCAGAACCAGATGACGAAGGCGACGATGGAAGCGACGACCGGAGTCTATGCGGATATCGGTGTCTCGCTCGGCGGCAACGCCGCCAGGAGCGTGGACTTCAGCCGCGAGGTCGACAGGATAGACTCGATCAAATCAAGCAATTCGCTTGTCACCGCGCGCATGGAATCCTCGCAGCTCGGCCTTTCCAAGATGAAGGATGTCGGCGACGGCCTCGTTTCGAAGCTGACGGCGCTCCAGGGCAGCCATGATCCCGGTAGCATCACCGTCGCCATCCAGTCGGCGACCAGCGCCCTGTCCACAATGATGGACACGGCCAATACCATGGTAAACGGCGAATATCTGTTCTCGGGCATCAACACCGATGTGCAGCCGCTGACCGACAAGACGACCGCGACCAGTGCCGCCATCGTGACGGAGTTGAATACTTACGCCGCCGCTCTCGTCCCGCCGAAGGCGGTCAGTGCTCTCACCGGCGCCGAAATGAGCACCTTCATCACCACGAAGGTAGAGCCGATGTTCAGCCAGGCCGCCTGGACCGACCCGACGACCGGCTGGTCGCAGGCATCGAGCCAGAACATGACGAGCCGCATCAGCAACTCCGAGGTGATCGAATCCTCGACCAATGCCAATTCCGAGGGCATGCGTTACTTCGCGCTCGCCTCGGTGATGACCTCGGCGCTGTTGGGCCAGGGCCTCAGCAGCGATGCGATGAGCACGGTGTCCAAACAGGCGATCAGCTATACGACCAAGGCGACCAGCGGCCTCGTGACCCAGGCAAGCCAGCTCGGCCTTTCCCAGGAGCGCGTCAAGAAGTCCAACGACGCCCTCGACGCCCAGTCCAACATCATCAAGAACAAGCTCGTCGACCTCCAGGGCGTCGATCCCTATGAAGCCTCGACCCTCGTCAAGACTTTGGAAACGCAGCTTGAAACCGCTTACACGATCGTCTCGAAGATCCAGCAGTTGAGTCTTGTAAACTACCTTTGATGAGCAAAGGCGCGCAATAAAGAAGGATGCATGAATGTATCAGTTCTCATATGCCGAAGTCATGCAGGACTCGGTAGCCGACGCGAAAGAGCGGGAATGGCAGGTTCTTGACCGGTCCATAGACTTGCTGGCGGCGGCGCGCGAAAAGGAAAAATACGGCCGGGAAGCCATTGAAGCCCTGTTTTATACACGCCGGGTCTGGATCAGCTTCATCGAGGATCTCAAACATCCCGACAACCAGCTGGAGATCGGGCTCAGGGCCAACCTCATCTCGATCGCGATCTGGATATTGAAGGAATGCGACAGGATCAGAAAACGTCAGTCTAATAACTACCAGGGCATCATCGACGTTACCACCATCATCAGGGATGGACTTAAATGAAAAGTACACTTCGCATTTCTCTGAAAGCCGGAGAAAGAATCTTCATCAACGGCGCCGTCCTGCGCGTCGACCGCAAGGTCGCGCTGGAATTCCTGAATGATGTGACGTTCCTTCTCGAAAACCACGTCCTCCAGCCGGAGGGCGCCACGACGCCGCTGCGTCAGCTCTATTTCATCGCGCAGATGATCCTCATCAATCCAGAGGGCAAGGACCACTCGACGGCGTTGTTCCGCAAGTCGATCACCATGCTGCTCACCTGCTTCAAGAACGAAGAGATCCTCGCCGAACTGAAGCGCATCGATGCGCTCGTCTCGACTGGTCGCGCCTTCGATGCACTCAAGGCGATCCGCGGCCTCTACGCGATCGAAGACAATATCCTCAACAACCACGAAATGCCGCCGACGATGGTCGAGCAGATTCGCAGGGAGATTGCACCATGGCGGTAGATGCAACATCAAGCGTGGCCAACACGAGTTCGACGAGTACGACGAACACGGCCCAGCAGAAGGCGACGCTGAACTACGACAATTTCCTTCAACTGCTCATCGCGCAGATGAAGAACCAGGATCCGACCGATCCGGTCGACGCCAGCGAACAGATGTCGCAGCTGGCGAGCTTCTCGCAGGTCGAGCAGACGATCCAGACCAACACCAAGCTGGACACGCTGCTCGCCAGTTCGAGCCTCACCCAGGCCAGCAGCTACGTCGGCAAATACATGGAAAGCGCCGACGGCACCGTCAAAGGCACCATCGAATCCGTCAAGGTTTATTCCGACGGAATCATTGCGACGACCACGGATGGCGGTAATATACTTGTGCAGGCGGGAATCACCGTTGCCGACAAGGCGCCGACGACGTCGACCGATACCTGATACCCACGGCGCCGGTGCGCCGCATAGCTCGGGTGATACCAATCAATGGCGGTCCGGCCACGGCGGGGCTGCTTCAAGGCGATATGAGGTTGCCTTCGGATGAATGAAGCTGATGCATTGGATCTGTTCCAGGCGGCGATCTGGACCGTGTTGATTGCTGCCGGTCCCGCCGTCATCGCCGCGATGGTGGTAGGTCTCGTCATTGCCTTGATCCAGGCGCTGACCCAGGTGCAGGAAGCGACACTGACCTTCGTGCCGAAGATCGTCGCGGTGCTGATCACGGTCGGTGTCACCGCGCCGTTCGTCGGTTCGCAGATCTCGATTTTCACCAATCTGGTCTTCTCGCGCATCCAGTCCGGTTTCTGAGCCACCTTCGCGCAAGCTTCGCCATTTAACTCTCGATCCGAATTGGGCGGACCGCATGTCCGCCTCCTCTCATGAAGAGACGGAATCGTCATGGCGCAACCACCCGCACTCCCCCTCCCGAAAGTCGCCCCGAACCTGCGCGATGTCGGTTTTGCCCTCGGCATCATCGTTATCATCTGCATTCTCTTCCTGCCGATCCCGCCATTCCTGATCGACATGGGACTGGCCTTCTCGATCGCCCTCTCGGTGCTGATCCTGATGGTCGCGTTGTGGATCCAGAAACCGCTCGATTTCTCGTCTTTTCCGACCATTCTGCTGATCGCGACGATGACGCGACTGGCGTTGAACATCGCCACGACGCGCGTCATTCTTTCGCATGGTCATGAGGGCCACGATGCAGCGGGCGGTGTCATCGCGGGTTTCGCAAGCCTGGTGATGTCCGGTGACTTCGTCATCGGTCTGATCGTCTTCCTGATCCTCATCACCATCAACTTCATCGTCATCACCAAGGGCGCCACGCGTATCGCCGAAGTCGGCGCGCGTTTCACCCTGGATGCCATCCCCGGCAAGCAAATGTCGATCGACGCCGATCTCTCGGCCGGCATCATCGACGAGAGGGAAGCCCAGCGCCGGCGCAAGGAGCTCGAAGAGGAAAGCTCCTTCTTCGGTGCCATGGACGGTGCGTCGAAATTCGTGCGCGGCGATGCCGTCGCCGGCCTGATCATCACCTGCATCAACATCTTCGGCGGCATCATCATCGGCTATTTCCGCCACGGCATGCCGATCGGCGAAGCGGCCGACGTTTTCGTCAAGCTCTCCGTCGGCGACGGCCTCGTCGCACAGATGCCGGCTCTCATCGTCTCGCTCGCGGCCGGCCTTCTCGTCTCGCGCGGCGGCACCACCGGCTCCACCGACCAGGCGGTCGTCAATCAGCTGAGCGGTTATCCGCGTGCGCTTTCCGTCTCGGCGGTGCTGATGTTCATCCTGGCCCTGATGCCGGGCCTGCCGTTCGTCCCCTTCGTATCCCTCGGCGGTCTTCTGGCCTTCGGTGCCTGGTTCATCCCACGTCAGGTCGAGGCAGAGAACATGCTTCGCCGCGAGCAGGAAGAAAAAAAGGTCGTCCAGAGCAAGGAACTGGAAAAGGATTCGGTCAAGGCAGTGCTGCGCACCTCCGAAATCGAGCTCGCACTCGGCAAGATGGTCTCGACGCGCCTGCTCGGCGCCCACCAGGAACTGGCCTTCCGCGTCGGCAAGATGCGCAAGAAGTTCGCCACGCAATACGGCTTCGTCGTGCCCGAGATCAAGGTCACCGACGATATCGCCATCGCCGAGAAGTCCTACCAGATCCGCATCCACGGCACGACGGTCGCCTCCAACCTACTGCGCGTCGGCGAAGTCCTCGTCGTGACCGGCGCCGGCCGCCGGCCGAGCATTCCCGGCGACGAAATCCGCGAACCCGCTTTCGGCATGCCTGCCGTCTCGATCCTCGAAAACTTCGCCGACGATCTGAAACGCGAGGGCTTCCAGCCGATCGACAACGTCTCCGTCGTGTTGACCCATATGAGCGAGGTCATCCGCAACAACCTGCCGCAGCTTCTGTCCTACAAGGACGTCAAGGTGCTGATCGATCGGCTCGATCCCGAATACAAGAAGCTCGCCGACGAGATCTGCTCGTCGCACATGTCCTATTCGGGCCTGCAGGCGGTGCTCAAGCTGCTGCTTGCCGAACGTGTCTCGATCCGCAACCTGCATCTCATTCTCGAAGCGGTGGCCGAGCTCGCCCCGCATGTCAGGAAGACCGAGCAGATCGTCGAGCATGTCCGCATCCGCATGGCCCAGCAGCTTTGCGGCGACTTGGCCGACAACGGCGTGCTGCGCGTGCTGCGGCTGGGCAGCAAATGGGATCTCGCTTTCCACCAGGCGCTGAAGCGCGACGCCAAGGGCGAGGTGATCGAATTCGACATCGATCCGCGCAGCCTGGAGGAGTTCAGCGAGCAGGCCACCAAAGTTATCCGTGAGTTCATGGATCGCGGCCTGCCATTCGCACTTGTCACGTCGCCGGAAACACGCTCCTATGTGCGCATGATCATCGAGAGGCTGTTCGCCACGCTCCCGGTCCTGTCGCATGTCGAACTGGCCAAGGGCATCGAGATAAAGATTTTGGGCTCTATTTCATGATAACAGACCCGCAAGGGACCGTTCTCGCACTGTTTCTGGTTTTCTGCCGGATCGGTGGCTGTGTGCTGGCTCTTCCGGGTTTTTCCTCGGCGCGCGTGCCCGAACAGCTGCGCGTCTTCATTGCCGGGGCGCTGTCGATCGCCGTCATGCCGTTGCTCTGGGATACCGTCTATCCGGCCGTTCACACCGGTGCCGGAACCTATATCGGCCTGATCTTCAGCGAATCGCTGATCGGCGTGATGTATGGCATGCTGGCGAGGATCTACACGCTCGGCATGCAGTTCGCCGCGACGATCATCGCCATGATGGTCGGCTACACCCAGCCGGGTTCCGCCGACATCCTCGAAGACACGCCGGAGACCAGCCTTTCCGGCTTCATTACCTTTGCCGGCATGATGATTCTCTTCATTATGGATTTCCATCACATCGTCTTCCGCGCGCTGATCGATTCCTACACGACCATGCCCTTCGGCGGCTTGATGCAGATGCGCGCGACGCTGATCTCCTTTACCGACACGCTGGAGCAGACCACCTACATCATGCTGCGGCTGTCGAGCCCGTTTTTGATCTACGGCCTGATCTTCAACGTCTCGATCGGTTTCATCAACAAGCTGGCGCCGCAGATCCCGGTCTACTTCATCTCCACGCCCTATCTGCTGATGGGCGGGCTCTTCCTGATCTATTTCTCGATTGCGGCGATGGTCAGCCAGTTCGGCCAGTCCTTCGGCTCGATCTATATCGGGCGATGAGGCTGATATGATCGAAAAGAAGCGCTCCCAGAAGCTCAAGCGGCTGCTCTCGGTGCAGCGGCATATCGAAAGAATGGCCGAGAACGACCTGGCCGAAACCAGCCGCCAGCGTGTCGAGGTCAATGTGGCGATGGACGACGTCATCCTCGCGCTCGGCTCGATGGACCCCGTCCACCACGCCTTCTCGCAGAATTACGCCGACCGATTCGGCAGGCTCACCATCAAGGACCAGCAGCTGACCGGCATGCAGCAGATCCACGAGATGCGGCTGACGCGCGAGCGCGCCAAGGGCGACCGCCTCGAAGAGGGCATGCAGGAAGCCCTCGAGGCCGAGCGCCGCGAGGCAGATGACAACGCCGTCTACGATGTCATCGATCAGCAATTCGCAACGCCAGCCTCCAGCAAGCTTCAAAAACCATAGTCGTTACGATCTTAAATTCAGAGGATTGTAACGTGGCTATTTCGCCCCCCAGTGATCTGGTCCTGGACGTTGTCAAAGCTGCCGACCCCATGGAGCTTCAGGCAGCCCAGGAAAAGTTGAAGGCAAATCGTGCGGCCTTTGCCGCAACGAGCCTCGCCGAGAATGGCAAGGGCTTCTCCAATACGGTCGACGTTCTCGATCAAGTCGGCCACAAGAGTGGCCTCAACAACATTCAGAACCGCACCAAGGCCGAGGAAGCTCCGGAAAGCTACCGGAAGTTCGAGGCCATGGTCCTGCAGAATTTCGTCAAGTCCATGCTGCCGAGCGAAAGCGAAGACGTCTACGGCAAGGGTGCGACCGGCGATATCTGGAAAGGCATGATGGCCGAACAGCTCGGCAACGTCATGGCCAAGGGAGACGGCATCGGCATTGCCAAGCAGATGTACAGCGAGCAGCTGCGCCGGCAGGAAGGTAAGATCGTCAATGCCTCCACCGACGACGATGACCGCAACACCGCGCTCAGCATGATCGACGACTTCCAGCGCAAGACCTTTGGCACGCCGACGGCCGAAGCCAAGACCGATAGAACAGGATGATTTTAGGCCCGTTGGCCTGAAATCTGAATCCTGTTCTCAATTAAAGAGTTAGAGCGTGATGCCGTCCGAAAACCGCGCACACTTTTCGGCATCATGCTCTAAGCGACGCATAACCGAGGGTACAATGGAAATAGTTTCGAACGAATACAGGATCAAATCCGTTCTCGGACGCCTCGAAATGATCATCGATAATGAGAACACCCGGATCGGCAACGATCCGCAGTTCGATCTCAAGGTCTCCAATGCGCATAAGAGCCGCTGCCTCTACGAGCTGTCGATGCTTTTCCGCGACACCGATCCGGCCGAGCTTGCCGCTGCCCATCTCGATCAGTTGCACGGCTTGAAGAAGAAACTGGTTCTCAATGCCCGTCGCGTCGAGGCGCATCTCGAAGCGGTTCGCGCCGTCGCCGACCTCCTGAAGAACGCGGTTCAGGACGCCGATGCCGACGGCACCTATTCCCAGGAACAATTCGCCGCGCGTGGAAACTGATGATCAAGCTCGTCCTCACCGGTGTCTGGGTTTGCGCCATCACCTTGGCATCGGTCTATTTCTCGGTGTACCTGGCGACCGCGCCGGCGCCCGCAGCAACGGATTCCAAGCAGAGCGCTCTTGAACTGGTGAAGGGCGAAACGATCACGGTGCCGATCATTGGCAACGGTGCGATCACCGGTTACTTCCTCGGCCGCGTTTCGTTCATGATGAACAAGGACATGTTGAAAGGCGTAACGTTGCCGCTGAGCGAGATGACGACGGACGAGCTTTTCAGTTTGCTCGTCGGCAACAAGATGGTCGATATCGCCCACATCAAATCCTTCGATCCGAAGGCCTTCCGCGAGGAGATCAAGAAGGGCATGAACGAGCGCCTCGGCGGCGAATACGTCGCCGACGTGATGCTGGAGCAGCTCGATTATCTCTCCAAGGAAGAGGTCAAGGAAAGCTCCGCCGGTCAGCCGAAGAAGGTGGGCAAACCCGTCAAGATCGTTGAGACCGCACCGGCCGCCGAAGCACCGGCGCCAGCTGCCCACTAAACATCATCTGATCATCGACGACAAACGGCGCCCGAGGGCGCCGTTTGTCGTTGGCGCGCGTGGTTAATAATCCACTTATGCGAGCATGGAAATTCAAGGAATTTTCCTAAGGGTTGTTTGAAACCGTCCTGTTATATCAGGTGTCACAGCTTGGCATGCGCCGCTTATCCGAGATCGGAGCGACGCCGTCCCGGCGGGACGCGACCGGTCCTTTCGAGACCTCCGGTGCGGAAATATAGGCTTGTTTTCCGGGATGTCGGGCGCATGCAGCACCCTCGGCAGGAGGTAGGAATGAATCTGATTGCAAACTTCGCGGTGCTCGCATCGCGGCGGACGATCTTCGATCTGCCGGTCTGCGATCTCGGCTGGGACGATGCCCTCGTTTTCATCAACGAGCTGGCCTCTATTCCCGTCGGCCAGACCGTGGTTTGCTTCGTCAACGCCCACAACATGCTGACCGCGCTGCGCGACGACGAGTATTACCGGATCATGTCGCACAATCTGGTGCTGCCTGATGGTATCGGCCTCAACATCGCATCGCAGATCGCGCATGGTTCGCCGTTTCCCGCCAATCTGAACGGCACCGATTTCGTGCCGGCCTTCCTCACCTTCATGGAGGCCCCGCGCCGCATCGGCCTCATCGGCGGTGAGCGTTCGGTCGTCGAGGCAGCGGCGGAAAATTTCCGCAGGCACACGCCCTGGCACGAATTCGTCGTCGTTTCCGACGGTTACTTCGACAAGGTCGATCCCACAGATGTCATCGAGGAACTCGAGCGCCAGAAGGTCGATATCCTGATCGTCGGTATGGGGACGCCGCTGCAGGAAAAATGGGTTCACGATCATATTCGCGCCGATCATGCACGCCTGGTGCTGACGGTGGGCGCTCTCTTCGACTTTGTCTCCGGCGCCGTCCCACGCGCGCCGAGGACGGTGCGGATGATGCGCCTGGAATGGGCCTATCGCCTGCTGCAGGAGCCGACGCGCCTCTGGCGCCGTTACATCATCGGCATCCCGGTGTTTCTCTTCCATGTCCTGCGCTACCGCTTCCGCCGGCGCGAAAGGATCCTCAGCCATCCGGAAGAGCACGGCAGCGCGCTGCAGCCGCGGTCGGATCATAAGAAGGCGAGCTGACCTTATAGCGCCGCGCGTCTAACAAGACGCGCGGCTTAGCAATTCTTGCCCGCTGCGGTTAACCATTTCTTTGCCATGAATATTTAGAGTGGCTTAATCATCTGTATCCGTGCGGATGAGCGAACTCGGCCATCATGTGCATGAGATGTGGCGCAAATGTACGATATCAGGGCCAGAAACAACTTCCAGGATCGCGTAGCCGCAGGGCCGCGCCACGATGACGATTCCTACGGGGCACCCCGGTCGAGCCAGCCTGATATCGCGCCGCCCGAGGCCGAATTGCTGCGCGCCATCGGCCGGGTGCTGGAGGAGCAGCGCGCCAGAGCGGCGCGCACCGCACCGCTGGTCGACCGCATCGAAACCATCCTCGGCAACCGCCTCCGGGCCGCCAACGACGTCGGCCATCCGCTTCTTCAGGAGCCGGCGGGCGACGAAGAGCTGAGCGTTCCGGCCGACGAGCCGATGATCTCACCCGAACCGCTGGCCGCGGTCCGTGAAGAACCCGCCGAGCCCCGGCCGGTCGCACCGCGCCGCCGCGTGGGCGGCATTGGTCTTGCGATGATGGTCGCGGCTGCGACGATCGTCGGCGCGGGCCTGCCGGCGCTGATGCCGGCTTCGCCGGCCCTCTACCGCGCCGAAGCGACGCTTGCGGTGAAGAGCGATGCCGCAAGCCGCGCTGCCTTCACCCAGGCCGCGGCGAAAGGGTTGCTGTCGGCGCGCATGGTTGCTTCGACGGTGGCTGCCCTGAAACTCGATCATGATCCCGAATTTGCTGGCGCCAGTGCCAATGCGCTGGGCGTCGCGCTCGATCTCCTCTCGGCGACCGGCGCTGCTGCCGATCCGGCCTCGCGCGCCGAGGCGACGCTGAAACATGCGGTCGAGATACTGCCCGATGCCGCCGCCGGCACCATCCTCGTCAGGGTGACGACCGGTGATAGCGGCAAATCCATGCGCATCGCCGCAAAGCTTGCCGAAGCGGTGTCCGCAGCAGACGGACCCGGCGGCAACGTCGAGACCGATACCGCCTTGCGCAAAACCTATGACGAGATCAAGGCGGAGCTTGCCGCCTTCACGGCGAAGAGCGGCGAGGGCAACGTCAAGGTGGCGTTCGATCTTCGCCGCCAGATCGACCAGCTCGATGCCGATCTGAAAGCGGCCGACCAGAACATCCTTGCCGCCAAGGCGCAGACCGACCGGCTCAAGGCCGCAAAACTTGCCGAAGTGCTCGACGGTTCGCTCCCCTCCGATATGCTTTCGCCGGCGCTGCAGGACTGGCGTGACAAATATGCCGTCGCCAAAACGACGCTTGCGCAGCTTTCGGCCGAGCTCGGCCCGCGCCATCCGCGCCTCTTGCAGCAGCAGGCCGAAACCGACGGCCTGAAGGAGAATATGGGCAAGGAGCTGACCCGTCTTGCCCAGACTGCCAACCTCGCCGCCAAAGCCGCCGTCGATGCGCGCAAGGGCCTGAACGATCGCCGCAACACGCTGATCGCCCAGAGCCGGGACACCGGCGTCGATTTGTCACGTCTGACCGAGCTCAGCGAAAAGGCGAATGCCGCCCGCTCGCGCCTCGAAGAGGCGACGTCCACAGCGGTGGAAACGGCCGCCGACGGTCGTATCGTTCTCCTGAAGCCAGCATTGGCAACCGCAGTATCGGGAAGCGATGGCCTGACCGGCCGCTCGCTGGCCGGTGCCGCAGCGGGCCTTGCGATAGGCCTTGCCGCGGCTTTCCTGCTCCGGCTGCGGAGGCCCGTCGCCGATCCCGCAAGGGAAAAAATGCCAGTACTTCGGCCGCAGGCCGCACTGCCGTCGATGCCCGCGCAGGCCCCCGCACCGGTCGACGAGATGGAGCTGCTGCGCTCCGAGATCTCCGGCCTGCGCGACCGGCTTCGTGTTCATGCGCTCGAAGCGCGGCAGCCGCTGCGCTGAAAACATTTCCTTGCAAGCTTGCTATTGCCTTGCCGCTTTCGGACAGGATAGGGCGTTAGCGGGCAATTGACGCTCGCCGAATATCCATAGATTGACGCGAAACAGGGCGGAGAGACGCGTGACGACAGTAATCGACGGAAAGAACGTAGCTGCATCGGTCATTCAGACGGTCAAGAGTGCGACGGCGGCGCTGGAAAAGAGCAGCGGCGTCACCACCGGTCTTGCGGTTGTCATCGTTGGCGACGATCCGGCAAGCCACGCCTATGTCGGCTCCAAGGGCCGCATGGCCAAGGAGTGCGGCTTCAAGTCCGTTCAGCACACGCTGCCGGCCGAGACGAAGCAGGAGGATCTGGCAGCCCTCGTCGCCAGCCTCAACGCCGATCCGTCGATCCACGGCATTCTGGTGCAGCTGCCCCTGCCGAAGCCGCTCGACAGCGAGGCGATCATCCAGTCGATCCTGCCGGAAAAGGATGTCGACGGTCTGAGTGTCGTCAATGCCGGCAAGCTCGCCACCGGCGATCTGAAGACCGGACTGGTCTCCTGCACCCCGGCCGGCGCCATGGTCTTCGTCCGTCGCACCCATGGCGAGGATCTCTCCGGCCTCAACGCCGTCGTCATCGGT
The DNA here is from genome assembly GCF_057653825.1 of Rhizobium sp. WSM409. NCBI lineage: Bacteria > Pseudomonadati > Pseudomonadota > Alphaproteobacteria > Hyphomicrobiales > Rhizobiaceae > Rhizobium > Rhizobium sp. WSM409. The sequence goes on from NZ_CM172794.1 coordinate 401,239, forward strand.
CGCTCCAACCTGTTCGGCAAGCCGATGGCGCAATTGCTGCTCAACGCCAATGCGACGGTGACGATCGCTCATTCCAGGACCAAGAATCTCGCCGAGGTCTGCCGCAACGCCGATATCCTGGTGGCCGCCGTCGGCCGGCCGGAGATGGTCAGGGCCGATTGGGTCAAGCCCGGTGCGACGGTCATCGACGTCGGCATCAATCGGGTGGCAGCCCCCGAAAGAGGCGAGGGCAAGACCCGGCTCGTCGGTGACGTCGCCTTCGAGGAGGTTTCGGCGGTCGCCAGCACCATAACCCCGGTTCCCGGCGGCGTCGGGCCGATGACCATTGCCATGCTGATGGCCAATACGGTCATTGCCGCCCATCGCACCGCAGGGCAGACACCGCCGCAGTTTTGATTAGAGCATGATGCCGAAAAGTGTGAGCGGTTTTCGGACGACATCCTGTTCTAGGCCTGGGGAACAGGACCGGTCGAGGCCCTGACGATCAGCTCGGTCTTCCAGAGCTCCTGGTCGGGGAAGGGGCCCGCCTGCTTTACCGTGCCGATCAGCCGCTGCGCGATGCGAACGCCCGCCGCCCGCAGTGAAGAGCGCGTCGTCGTCAGCGGCACGGAAAAGCTTTCCGGTTTCAGCAGCGGCAGTACGTCGTCATGGGCGATCAGCGAGATATCCTCGCCGAGCCGCAATCCGGCCTGGTTGACCGCGCGGATCGCGCCGAGCGCCAGCACCGTGCTGGAGCAGAGGATCGCCGTCGGTCGCTCCGGCAATTGCAGGAAGTGTTCCATTGCCAGCAGGCCTTGTTCGTCCGTCATCAGCGCGTGGCTCATGCAACCCTCCTCGAGCGCAAGCCCGCGCTCGGCAAGGGCGGCGACGACACCGTTCTTCCTGCGGATGGCGAAATCGAGATGCATCGGTCCGTTCATCAGCGCAAAGCGCGTATGGCCGAGCTGCAGCAAGAGCCGCGTCGCGTCGTAGAAGGCGCCTTCATTGTCGATGTCGAGATAGGGATAGTCCGGCTCCGAACCGAAGGACCGGCCGTGCACGACATAGGGCATCGAGAGCGATTTCAACATGGCGAGCCGTGGATCGTGGCCGCGCATATAGGCGACGAACAGGGCATCGACATTGCCGCTGATCGCAAGGCGGCGCAGCGCCGCCACCTCGTCATCCGGGTCGGCCGGCATGATCACGAAGTGGAAGTCGTGGCGCACGGCCTCTTCGCCCAGCCCTGCCAGGAATTCGCCGAAATGCACGTCGGACTGGTGGCCGGGCGCCGTCGGCATGACGAGGCCGATCGAGCCTGCCTTGCCGGTCGCAAGCCGTTGCGCCGCCTTGTTCGGGCGGTACCCGGTTTCCTTGACAGCCTGAAGCACGCGCTCCCGGGTCGCCTCGTTGACCTCGGGATAGCCGTTGAGCGCTCGGCTCACCGTCGTCTGAGACAGCCCCAGCAATTCCGATAGCTGTTTGAGATTCACCTGCTATGCTTCCTCCCGGCCCGCCCGTCAGCCGTCTTGAAAAGGCCTGCCGCCTCCCAGTGGCATCCAAAGCGCTTTCAATTATGTATCATCTGGCGCGCTTGACTCAAGAAAAATCGCTCCATATTTCCCGATAGGTGCTGTTGCGCCGCGATATGCCCCGATATCTGGCGTGTTTGCAGCGGGTTTTCGCGAATTAACTTGACTTCATTCCGCCGAAAGTGGAATGAGTTGGGTGTCAAAGCGCTTTGAAATTTCTTTATTGAGGGAATTCGGCGCGGTTGGGATTGTGATGGGAGGTTGATCACATGAAAAAGTCATTTTTGATGGGCGTTGCCGTGGCAGCGCTTTTTGCCGGTGCTGCGTCCGCGGCCGATTTGAAATTTGCCCCGGGACAGGATTCCAAGTTCAACTGGAAGAGCTATGACGAGTTCAAGGCTGCGCATGCCGATCTGAAGGGTCAGCCGCTGACGATCTTCGGGCCGTGGCGCGGCGAGGACGAGGCGTTCTTCATGAGCGTGCTTGCCTATTTCACCGAAGCCACTGGCATCGATGCCAAATACTCGTCTTCCGAAAACTACGAACAGCAGATCGTTATCGACACGCAGGCGGGCTCGCCGCCGAACATTGCCGTTCTGCCGCAGCCCGGCCTCCTGGCCGATCTCGCCAGCAAGGGCTTCCTGACGCCGCTCGGCGATGACAACTCCAAGTGGATCAAGGACAATTACGGCGCCGGCGACAGCTGGGTCGGTTACGGTACCTACAAGGGCAAGGACGGCAAGGAAGCCTTCTACGCCTTCCCGTATAAGGCCGACGTAAAATCGCTGGTCTGGTACGTGCCGGAGAATTTCGAGGAAGCCGGTTACAAGATCCCGACGACCATGGAAGAACTGCATGCCCTGACCGACCAGATCGTCAAGGACGGCGGCGTTCCCTGGTGCATCGGACTCGGTTCCGGCGGCGCCACCGGCTGGCCGGCGACCGACTGGGTCGAGGACATCATGCTGCGCATGCAGCCGCCCGAAGCCTACGACAAGTGGACGACCAACGAGCTGAAGTTCACCGATCCGGCGGTCGTTGCCGCGATCGACGAGTTTGGCAAGTTCGCCAAGAACGCGAAATACGTCGATGGCGGCGTCGCAGCCGTGGCCTCGACCGATTTCCGCGACAGCCCGAAGGGCCTCTTCGCGGTTCCGCCGAAGTGCTACATGCACCATCAGGCCTCGTTCATCCCGTCCTTCTTCCCTGAAGGCACGAAGCTCGGTCAGGATGCCGACTTCTTCTACATGCCGACCTTTGCGTCGCATCCCGAACTCGGCAAGCCGGTTCTCGGCGCCGGCACGCTCGTCTCGATCGCCAAGGACTCGAAGACGGCCCGCGCCTTCATCGACTTCCTGAAGACCCCGATCGCCCATGAGGTCTGGATGGCGCAGTCGAGCTTCCTGACGCCGTATAAGGGCGTCAGCACCGAGGCCTACGCCAACCCGCAGATGAAGAAGGAAGGCGATATCCTGACCTCGGCCACCACCTTCCGCTTCGACGGTTCCGACCTGATGCCGGGCAAGATCGGCGCCGGCGCCTTCTGGACGGGCATGGTCGATTTCGTCGGCGGCAAGTCCGCTGAAGAGGCCGCTGGCGAAATCCAGAGCGCCTGGGACGGCATCAAGTAATCTTTCAAAATTATGCCGCCGGCTTGCCGGCGGTATGGGCTTGCATGACTGGCCGGGCTCGCAAAGAGCCCGGCCATCGCAGGATATATTGTGATTGGGCTATACAAATAGATTGACGGTGACCGGCGTTGACCCGTCAGAATAAAAGCCGGTCGGAATAAGATCAGGGGAAGCAGGGGAGGGACGAAATGCTGTCGCAGATAGTGTCCGCTTTGGGCGTCGTGGTCGGAGCCGTTATCGCATGCTCGGCCTATTTCTATTTTTCGAACAAGATCCTGGATCTCGCTCTGCCGGTGAAGGATGGTGACATCCGCGCCGCATCGCGCAATCTCAACCGGCGTGCCCTCGTCCGGCCGTGGTTGTTCATCGGCCCGGCGCTCTTCCTGCTCGTCGTCTATCTCGTCTATCCCGTCGTTGCGACCTTCATCCTCTCCTTCTACGACCGTGCCGGCCTGCAGTTCGTCGGCCTCGCCAACTACAAATGGGCGCTCGGCGACCGCGAATTCCGCCAGTCGATCTTCAACAACATCCTCTGGCTCGCCGTCGTGCCGGCCGCCTGCACCTTCTTCGGCCTCGTCATCGCCGTGATGACCGATCGCATCTGGTGGGGCAATATCGCCAAGAGCATTGTCTTCATGCCGATGGCGATCTCCTTCGTCGGCGCCTCGGTCATCTGGAAATTCATCTATGAATATCGCGGCGGCAACGACGTCCAGATCGGCCTGCTGAACGCTATCGTGCAGACCTTCGGTGGCACGCCGGAGGTGTGGATCTCCATTCCCTTCTGGAACAACTTCTTCTTGATGATCATTCTGATCTGGATCCAGACCGGTTTCGCCATGGTCATCCTGTCGGCCGCCCTTCGCGGCATCCCCGAGGAGACGATCGAAGCCGCCGTGATCGACGGCGCCAATGGTTGGCAGATCTTCTGGCGCATCATGGTGCCGCAGGTCTGGGGTTCCATCGCCGTCGTCTGGACGACGATCACCATCCTCGTCCTCAAGGTCTTCGACATTGTGCTGACCATGACCAACGGCCAGTGGCAGACGATGGTGCTGGCGAACCTGATGTTCGACTGGATGTTCCGCGGCGGCGGCAATTCCGGCCGAAGTGCGGTCATCGCCATCATCATCATGCTCGCCGTCACGCCGATCATGGTCTGGAACGTGCGCCGCGCCAATCGCGAATTGAAGGGGCACTGAGATGACCGCTATCGGAAGCTACTTCAAGATCGGCCCCGCCCGGCTCTTCGTTCACGCAGCCGTTCTGTTGATCGTCATCATCTGGCTGATCCCGACGCTCGGCATCTTCGTCAGCGCGCTGCGCGACAAGGACCAGATCGTCGTCTCCGGCTGGTGGACGGCCTTCGTCGGCTCGACCCAGACGGCCGCGGTCCGCCTTGGTACACCCGACCAGCAAAAGCAGGAGGGTGCCACCTACGTCATCTCGGGCAATGTGCTGGAAGGCCAGACCGGCCGCGCGGTGAAGGCCTTCGGCAACCGCATACAGCAGCCGGCCGCCTTCAAGGCCGGTGAGACCGCCGATCTCGGCGACGGTGAAACCCTGCAGATCAACAGCGACGGCAGCTACCGCTATGTGAAGAACGCCGCCTTTTCGCCCGACCAACGCCCGAAGCGCATCTATGCATCCGTCTCGGCGCCGCCGGAATTCACGATGCAGAACTACAACACGGTTCTGACCGGCGAGGGCATCGGCCAATCCTTCATCAACTCGCTGACCGTGACGATCCCGGCGACGATCATCCCAATCCTGATTGCCGCTTTCGCCGCCTATGCCCTGAGTTGGATGGAGTTTCCCGGCCGCGGGCTGCTGATCGCGCTCGTCGTCGGCCTCATCGTCGTGCCGCTGCAGATGTCGCTGATCCCGCTGCTGCGCCTCTATAACGAGATCGGCAACATGCTCGGCCAGCCGTCGAAGACCTATCCCGGCATCTGGCTGGCTCATACCGCTTTCGGCATGCCGCTCGCCATCTATCTCTTGCGGGCCTATATCGCCGGCCTGCCGAAGGAGATCATCGAATCCGCCCGCGTCGACGGCGCAAGCGATTTCGAGATCTTCGTCCGCATCGTTTTGCCTCTGTCCTTCCCGGCACTCGCCTCCTTCGCCATCTTCCAGTTCCTGTGGGTGTGGAACGACCTGCTCGTCGCCATGGTCTTCCTCGGCACCGACAAGGACCACATCGTGCTGACCGGCAGCCTGAACGCGCTGCTCGGCTCGCGCGGCGGCAATTGGGAGATTTTGACGGCGTCAGCCTTCGTCACTATCATCGTGCCGCTGCTCGTCTTCTTCGGGCTTCAGCGTTACCTGGTGCGCGGTCTGCTGGCAGGTTCGGTCAAGGGAGGCTGATCATTCCAAACGTGACTTCAAACAGGATATTCCATGAACGTGGCTTCCCAATCGATCTCGACCCCTGACAAAGACTGGTGGCGCGGCGCGGTGATCTACCAGATCTACCCGCGCTCCTACCAGGATTCGAACGGTGACGGCATCGGCGACCTGAAGGGCATCACCGCTCGCCTGCCGCATGTGGCAAGCCTTGGCGTCGATGCGATCTGGATCTCGCCCTTCTTCACCTCGCCGATGCGCGATTTCGGTTATGACGTTTCCGACTACGAGAATGTCGATTCGATCTTCGGCACGCTGGTGGATTTCGACACGATGATCGCCGAGGCTCATCGCCTCGGCATCCGCGTGATGATCGACCTCGTCATCTCCCATAGCTCGGATCAGCATCCCTGGTTCGCGCAGAGCCGCTCCAGCAAGACCAACGCCAAGGCCGACTGGTATGTCTGGGCCGACGCCAAGCCGGACGGTACGCCGCCGAACAACTGGCTGTCGATCTTCGGCGGCTCGGCATGGGCGTGGGATCCGACGCGCATGCAATATTACCTTCACAATTTCCTGACCTCGCAGCCGGACATGAACCTGCATAATCCTGAGGTGCAGGACCGTCTGCTCGACGTCGTGCGCTTCTGGCTCAATCGCGGCGTCGACGGCTTCCGCCTCGACACCATCAATTTCTATTTCCATGACACGCAACTGCGCGACAATCCGGCGCTTGCCCCCGAGCGCCGCAACGCTTCGACGGCGCCGGCGGTCAATCCCTATAATTTTCAGGAGCATCTCTACGACAAGAACCGCCCGGAGAACCTTGCCTTCCTGAAGCGCTTCCGCGCCGTTCTCGAGGAATTCCCGGCAATCGCCGCCGTCGGCGAAGTCGGCGACAGCCAGCGCGGCCTTGAAATCGTCGGCGAATACACCTCCGGCAATGACAAGATGCACATGTGCTATGCCTTTGAGTTCCTGGCGCCCGATCCGCTGACGCCGGAGCGCGTCGAGGAGGTGATGCAGGATTTCGAAGCTGCCGCACCCGATGGCTGGGCCTGCTGGGCCTTCTCCAATCACGACGTCATGCGCCATGTCAGCCGCTGGGGCGGGCTGGTCGCCGATCACGACGCCTTTGCCAAGCTTTATGCCTCGTTACTGATGACGCTGCGCGGCTCCGTCTGCCTCTATCAGGGCGAGGAACTGGCGCTGACCGAGGCCGATCTCGCCTATCAGGATCTGCAGGACCCCTACGGCATCCAGTTCTGGCCGGAATTCAAGGGCCGCGATGGCTGCCGCACGCCGATGGTCTGGGACAGCCAGGTCGCCCAGGGCGGCTTCTCGACGGTCAAGCCCTGGCTGCCGGTGCCGGTCGAGCATATCCTGCGTGCCGTCAGCGTCCAGCTGGGCGACGAGGCTTCCGTGCTGGAGCACTATCGCCGCTTCATCGCTTTCCGCAAGCTGCATCCGGCTTTTGCCAAGGGCGAGATCGAATTCGAGGAACAACAGGGTGACAGCCTGGTCTTCACCCGTGAATACGGCAACGAGAAGCTGCTCTGCATCTTCAACATGAGCCCGGCCGAGGCCGCCGTCATTCTGCCTGCTGGAGAATGGCAGGCATTGACGGGCCACGGCTTTACCAGCAACAACTATGGCGACAAGATCGATATTCCGGCCTGGGGGGCGTATTTCGCCCGTCTCGCCTAGGAACTAAGGGGAGAGAGAGAAATGACTGGACTGACGCTGAAGGATATCCGCAAATCCTACGGTTCCGTGGACGTTCTCCATGGTATCGACCTCGATATCAAGCAGGGCGAATTCATCGTCTTCGTCGGTCCGTCCGGCTGTGGCAAGTCCACGCTTCTGCGCATGATCGCCGGTCTCGAGGCGATCACCGGCGGTGAGATGTATATCGATGGCCATCTCGTCAATGACGTGCCGCCCTCCAAGCGCGGCATCGCCATGGTCTTCCAGTCCTATGCGCTCTACCCGCATATGACGGTGTTCGACAACATGGCTTTCGGCATGAAGATCGCCGGCGAAAGCAAGCAGGAAATCGATCGCCGCGTCAAAGCGGCGGCCGAGAGCCTGCAACTGACCCAATATCTCGGTCGCCTGCCGAAGGCGCTTTCCGGCGGCCAGCGCCAGCGCGTGGCGATCGGCCGCGCCATCTGCCGCGATCCCAAGGTCTTCCTGTTCGACGAGCCGCTGTCCAACCTCGATGCCGCGCTGCGCGTCGCGACCCGCATCGAGATCGCCCGTCTGAACGAACAGATGGCTGATACGACGATGATCTACGTTACCCACGACCAGGTCGAGGCGATGACGCTGGCTGATCGCATCGTCGTTCTCTCCGCCGGCAATATCGAGCAGGTCGGCGCGCCGCTGGACCTCTACGAGCGCCCGGCAAACCTCTTCGTCGCGAAATTCATCGGCTCGCCGGCGATGAACATCATTCCGGCAACGGTCGCCGGAACCGGAAGCCAGACGACGGTGACGCTGACCGGCGGCATGTCGGTGACGCTCGATGTGGCGACCGACGCGTCGGAAATGGGCAAGCAGGCAAGCTTCGGCGTTCGGCCGGAGGATCTCCGGGTTGCCGATGGCGCCGACTACCTTTTCGAAGGGGAAGTGTCGATCGTCGAAGCGCTCGGCGAAGTGACGCTGCTTTATATCGAGGGTCTGGTCCCGGGCGAGCCGATCGTCGTCAAGCTGCCCGGCATCTATGATGTGAAGAAGGGCCAGAGGATGCGGTTTGCCGCCGACAGGCAGAAGTTGCATCTGTTTGACGCAACCGGCCATACCTCCCGGAAGTGAGGCGGCCATTTTTGGGGTGATGGCCCCAAGAATTGTGCGGGACGGGCCGAATTCTCACTTTCTGTTAAAGATCGGCTGCTACCTTTTCCCTGTCAATTTATGAGGGGGATAAGCAGGTGGCCGCTTCCAATCCGTCACAGCCAAAATCTCATTTCCTGAGCAAGGAAGAATCCTTCATGTATGACCGCGAGGCGCGGTTCAAGATGGAGGACACCATGAACGCCGCGCGCATCGAATATACGGAAAAGGGCGTCATGCACGCGGCTTCGCGCCGCTGCGACATTGTCCGGATCTCGATGAGCAGCGCGACGCTCGCGATCCTGACCCAGTTCAGCCTGCCGAAGCAGTTCTATCTGGATATTCCGGATGCCCGCATCACCAAGGTCGGATGCCTGCTGATGAAGGTCAACGCCAACAACACAGTGGAAGTTCGCTTCTTGCGCCTGCTGACGCAGAAGGAGCTGAACAAGATCTTCGTCTACAGCACCCATCCGGCGCACCGCGACTACGTTCTCGATATTCGAGCCTAAAGTCGCGCGTCCACCAGGACGGATTGAAATCAAAACCCGTGGGCGCTTCAGGCTCCCGCGGGTTTTTGTTTGCCAGAAGCCACCCGCTCAGTGGTGGAAGAGCACGCTCGCACCCTGGTCCGAAGGCCCGACGGCGCGGCGGAACGGCGCGAAGAGCTCGCGGCCCATGCCGAATTCATTGTCGGAGAGATCGACGACGACAGGTTCACGCTCGGCCATGTCGGCCGCATCGACGAGCACCTCGAGCGTGCCCTTGATCGCGTCGAGGCGAATGATGTCGCCCTCGCGGATGCGGGCGATCGGACCGCCGTCGACCGCTTCCGGCGTGACGTGAATCGCGGCCGGCACCTTGCCGGATGCGCCGGACATGCGCCCGTCGGTGAGCAGCGCCACGCGGAAGCCGCGGTCCTGCAGCACGCCGAGCGGTGGCGTCAGCTTGTGCAGTTCCGGCATGCCGTTCGCCTTCGGGCCCTGGAAGCGCACGACGGCGATGAAATCTCGGTTGAGCTTGCCTTCCTTGAAGGCATCCTGCAGCGCCTGCTGGCTATGGAAGATGATCGCCGGCGCCTCGATGATGTGGCGCTCCGGCTTGACGGCGGATATCTTGATGACCGCCTTGCCGAGATTGCCGCGCAGCATCTTCAACCCGCCATTCGCCTGGAACGGCGTCTCGATGCTGGAGAGCACTTTGGGATCGACGCTTTTTTCCGGCGACGGCTCGCGCATGACGGCGCCGTTTTCGCCGAGACGGGCATCCACCGTATAGGCTGCGAGGCCCTGGCCGAAGACTGTGCGCACGTCGTCATGCACCAGGCCGTGCTTCAAGAGTTCCTTGATGAGGAAACCCATGCCACCGGCCGCCTGGAAATGGTTCACGTCGGCAAGCCCGTTCGGATAGACGCGGGCAAGCAGCGGGACGATTTCCGAAAGCTCGGCGATGTCTTGCCAGGTGAGCTGGATGCCGGCTGCCCGCGCCATGGCGACGAGGTGCAGCGTATGATTGGTCGAGCCGCCGGTCGCATGCAGGCCGACGACACCGTTGACGACCGAGCGCTCGTCGATCATTTCGCCCGCCGGCGTGAATTCGTTGCCGAGCGCGGTGATCGCCAGCGCCCGCTTGGCGGCTTCGCGCGTCAGCGCTTCGCGCAGCGGCGTGCCGGGATTGATGAAGGACGAGCCGGGCATGTGGAAGCCCATGATTTCCATCAGCATCTGGTTGGAATTGGCGGTGCCGTAGAAGGTGCAGGTGCCGGGACCATGATATGATTTCGATTCCGCTTCCAGCAGTTCGGCACGCCCGACCTTGCCTTCGGCGAAGAGCTGGCGCACGCGCGACTTCTCGTCGTTCGGCAGGCCTGTGGTCATCGGACCGGCCGGAACGAAGATCGACGGCAGGTGTCCGAAGGACAGGGCTGCGATCACCAGGCCCGGCACGATCTTGTCGCAGACGCCGAGGAAGAGGGCGGCATCGAACATGTTGTGCGACAGGCCGACGCCCGCCGACATGGCGATCAGGTCGCGCGAGAACAGCGAGAGCTCCATGCCCGGCTGTCCCTGGGTGACACCGTCGCACATCGCCGGCACGCCGCCGGCCACCTGCGCCACGCCGCCTGCCTCGGCCGCCGCCTCGCGGATGATCGCCGGATAGGTCTCGAATGGCTGGTGGGCTGAGAGCATGTCGTTATAAGCGGTGATGATGCCGAGATTGGGGATGCGGTCGCCGGCGAGCGCATCCTTGTCGGCGGGGGAACAGACCGCGAAGCCATGGGCAAGGTTGGCGCAGCCAAGCACCGAGCGCGCGACACCCTTGGAAGCGGCGGCGCGCAGGCGTTCCAGGTAGCGCTCGCGGCTTGGTTTCGAGCGTTCGACGATGCGATCGGTGATCGCAGAAATGCGTGCGTGAGCGGACATGGAAAATCCCTGCCTTGTTCGTTGTCTTTATCTGTTTCGGCGGCTCTGGCCTGAATCTCAATCCGGATGACGGTGGATCAGGGAGCCCAGTAGATCTCGACCGGGGAAGTGGCCCGGCGCAGAACGGCGCGGATCGGCATTTCTGCCTCGTCACCGCTGCCTTCCGCCTTGGCGAGAACGTCTTTTTTGCCTTCGCCCTCAATATGGAGAACCAGGAGTGCGGCATCCTCAAGACTGGAGAAGGTGAAGGTCAGACGCGGCTCGCCGGCTCCTTCCGCTTCCATGGTAATGATGCCGCGCGGCGTCGACGCATCGATCGCCTTGGCAAGATTGCTGCCGCCGGGAAAGAATGAGGCGGTGTGGCCGTCGCCACCCATGCCGAGGATGACGATGTTGAAGGGTGAACTGATCGCCCTGGTCTTCTCGGTTGCGAGCCTTGCCGCCTCCTCCGCGGAGGCGGCATCCTGATAGAGCGGCAGGAAGCGTGCCGCCTTTGCCTTGTTCTGCAGCAGATTGGCATCGACCAGCAGATGGTTCGAGCGCGGATTGTCGGCCGGCACGAAACGTTCGTCGACAAGCGTGATCGTCACCTTGTCCCAGGCGATGTCGCGCGTCGAAAGCGTCTGGAAGAAGACCTTCGGCGTGGAGCCGCCGGAAACGGCGATGGACGCCGTTCCGCGGGCGGCAATCGCCGCCGAAAGCGCATCGGCGACCTTGTCGGCGAGACTGCCGGCGAGGTCTGCGGCGCTGGCGAAGGAATGCAGGGTCGATGCCATCGATTTCGTCCTAGATTTCGTCATGCCAGGTGCGGCCGTCACGCTCGATCAGCGCGATGGCCTGGCTCGGCCCCCAGGTGCCGGCTGTATAGCCCTGCACCTGCTGGCCGGTCGTTTCCCAACCCTTGAGGATCGGATCCACCCATTTCCATGCGGCTTCCACTTCGTCGCGGCGCATGAACAAGGTCTGGTTGGAACGGATCACGTCCATCAGCAGGCGCTCGTAGGCGTCGGGATTGCGGACGTTGAAGGCCTGGGCGAAGCTCATGTCGAGCGAGACGTTGCGCAGGCGCATGCCGCCCGGACCCGGATCCTTGATCATCAGCGACTGCTTGACGCCCTCATCCGGCTGCAGGCGGATGATCAACTGGTTGGCGTTGATGCGCCCGGCCGCCTGGTCGAAGATCGCGTGCGGGATCGGCTTGAAGGTGATGACGATCTCGGACATGCGCCCGGTCAGGCGCTTGCCGGTTCTGATATAGAAGGGAACGCCCGCCCAGCGCCAGTTGTTGATCTCGGCCTTGATGGCAACGAAGGTCTCGGTGTTCGAGACGCCGCCTTCGAGCTCTTCGAGGTAACCCTTGACCGGGCCGCTGCCAGATGCGCCGGCGCGATACTGGCCGCGGACCGTCGCCTGCTCGACGTTGGAGGCATTGAGCGGCTTCAGCGCCCGCAGCACCTTCAGCTTCTCGTCGCGCACGGCTTCCGAATCCATCGACGAGGGTACTTCCATCGCCGTCAGGCAGAGCAGCTGCAGGATATGGTTCTGCACCATGTCGCGCAGTGCGCCCGCCGTATCGTAATAGCCGGCGCGGCCTTCGAGGCCGACCGATTCAGCCACGGTGATCTGCACGTGGTCGATGTAGTTGGCGTTCCACAGCGGCTCGTAGAGCGCGTTGGCGAAGCGCAGCGCCATCAGGTTCTGCACCGTCTCCTTGCCGAGATAATGGTCGATACGGAAGATCTGCTCTTCCTTAAAGGCGCGGCCGATCGTGTCGTTGAGCTGCAGCGCCGAGGCGAGGTCGCGGCCGATCGGCTTCTCGACGACGATGCGGGTCGACTTGGTGATCAGCTTGTGGTCGTGGATCTTCTGCGAGATATCGCCGAAGATGCCCGGAGCGACGGCGAGGTAGAAGGCGCGCACGCGATCCTTGCCCTCGTCGAGCAGCTTCTTCAGCTGATCCCAACCGGCATCCGTGCGGGCGTCGACCGAGACGTAGTAGAGGCGGGCACAGAATTTCTCCACCTCCGCCTCGTCATATTCACCCTTCTTCAGGTGCTCGTTCAGCGCGTCCTTGGCGAATTTGCGGTATTCCTCGTGCGTCAACGGGCTGCGCGAGGCGCCGATCACGCGGGTCGGTTCGCTGAACTGGCCTTCGATCTGGCGATGATACAGCGCGGGCAGAAGCTTGCGTTCTGCAAGGTCGCCGCTGCCGCCGAAGACGACATAATCAAAGGGCTCAACGGGAATGATTTGGCTGCTCATGAGCTTGTCTCTCAATCAGGCTGGTTGGCGGCCCTTTTAATCTAATCGATTTAAAAAAGCCAGTGTGCAGTGCAATGAATCTCTCAGGAACTGGTTTTAGAGCGAATTTCCGGAAGAGGAAATCCGCAATCGGACTAAAACTTGTCGCGAAGTGCAAACCACGACAAGGCGAGGAAAAGCAACGGTGCGCGCATCCGGGCTCCGCCGGGAAAGGCGGGAATATCGAGCGATGTGAAGAGATCGAGATCGCCGGATTTTCCAAGCACCGTTTCCGCATAGAGCTTGCCACAGTAGTTTGACAGCATGACGCCATGGCCGGAATAACCGCCGATCGAGGTGACGCCGGGCATGACCTCCCGCACGAAGGGCTGGCGCGGCAGGGTGATGCCGACGCTGCCGCCCCAGGCATGGGTGATCTCGATGTCCTTCAGCTCTGGATAGATCTCGGCGATCTGCCGGCGGATGTGCTCTGAAATGTCGCGCGGATTGTCCGAGGTATAGGCTTCGCGTCCGCCGAACAGCAGGCGGCCATCGCCGAATTTGCGGAAGTAGCGCACGACGAAGCGCGAATCGGCCACGGCCTCGCCCCCGGGCAGCACACCGGCATGCCCGTCGAGCGGCGCCGTGGCGCCGATGAAGGAGCGGATCGGCATGACATGGCTCGCCGTTACCGGTTCAAGGTCGCCGATATGACCGTTGCAGGCGATCAGTGCGCGCTCGGCGGTGATCGTTCCCCTTTCGGTTTCGATCGTCATCTTGCCGCCGCTTTGGCGGATCGCCGTTGCCTTGGTCATCTCGAAGATTTCAGCGCCGGCATTGGCGGCGACCCGCGCCAGCCCGACCAGCAGCTTCAGCGGATGGATGTGGCCGGTGCCGACATCGCGCACACCGCAATGGAAACGCTTCGAACCGAGCCTCTCCTGCGTTTCCTTCTCGTCCATAAAGCTTAGATGCGGATAGCCGTACCGTAAGGCGGCGATTTCGGCATTTTCGTAATAGTCGCGTTTGTAGCTCGCCTTGTGTGCGACGTTGAGCTGGCCGGGCACATAGTCGATCTCGATCTGATGCTCGCGGGCGAAATCGATGAGATGGCGCTTGGCCGCTTCGGCAAGATCGAACAGCGCCTTCGAGCGTTGGTAGCCGATCTTCTCCTCGAGTTCTTCCGGCCACCATCGCTGACCGGTGCCGAGTTGGCCGCCATTGCGCCCGGACGCCCCGTCGCCGAAGCGGTAGGCCTCGATAAGGACCACCGAAACGCCTGACTTGGCAAGATTATAGGCGGCCTGCAGGCCGGTATAACCGCCGCCGACAATTGCGACGTCACATGTTCTCGAGCCGTCGAGAGCGGGGTAGGTGGGCCGCTCCCCGACGGTTGCCTGATACCAGGACAGCCCGGGCGCGATCGGGCTCTGCCACGTCTCCTGCGATGCCATTTGATGCTTGCCTCACACGTTGAGCAGAAGGAATTCCCGCTCCCAGGGGCTGATCACCTGCATGAAGGTCTCGAACTCGCCGCGCTTGACGCCGGCATAAAGGCCGATGAACTGCTTGCCGAACATCTCCTCGAAAGCGGGTTCGTCCTCGAGCAGCGCCACGGCTTCCAGCAGGCCGCGCGGCAGGTCGATCGATCCCTCATTGGCCGAATCCTCGGTCGGCGCCGTCGGCTCGATCTGCTTCATGATGCCGAGCAGGCCGGAGGCGAGCGAGGCGGCGAGCGCGAGATAGGGGTTGGCGTCCGAGCTCGGCAGCCGGTTTTCCACGCGCCGCGCCTGCGGATCGGAGACCGGGACACGGAAGGCGGTCGTCCGGTTGTCGTAACCCCAGGCATTGTTGACCGGGCAGGACATATCGGGCTGCAGGCGTCGGTAGGAATTCACGTAAGGCGCCAGCATCGCCATCGCGCTCGGCACGAATTTCTGCATGCCGCCGATGAAATGGAAGAATTCCTTCGAAGCCGAGCCATCGGCATTGGAGAAGATGTTCTTGCCGGTCTCGATATCGACCACCGACTGGTGGATATGCATCGCCGAACCCGGCTGGCCCTGCATCGGCTTGGCCATGAAGGTCGCATAGATGTCGTGTTTCAGTGCCGCCTCGCGGATCGTCCGCTTGAACAGGAATACCTGGTCGGCAAGTTCGATCGGATTGCCGTGGCGCAGGTTGATCTCCATCTGCGCCGGTCCCTCTTCATGGATCAGCGTATCGATCTCCAGCCCCTGCTTCTCCGAGAAATGATAGACGTCGTCGATCAGTTCGTCGAACTCGTTGATGCCGGCGATCGAATAGCCCTGGCCGCCGAGGATCGAGCGGCCGGACCGGCCTTTGGGCGGGTGGAGCGGATAGTCGGGATCGTCGTTTTTGGCGACGAGATAGAATTCGATCTCGGGCGCCACGATCGGTTTCCAGCCGCGCTCATGATAGAGGCTCATGATCCGCTTCAGCACGTTGCGCGGCGTATAGGGCACTTCGCCGCCGTCCGAATCGACGATATCGCAGATCACCTGTGCCGTCGGGTCGGTCTCCCAGGGCACGACGGACAGCGTCGAAAGGTCGGGCATCAGCTTCAGGTCGCTGTCGCGCGGCTCATAGCGGAAGCTCTCCGTCTCGTCGGGATATTCGCCCGAAATCGTGTGCCGGTAGATGGCCGAAGGCAGCGCCAGCGAGGTGTTGGAGGTGAATTTCGAGCTCGGCATCATCTTGCCGCGCGCAACGCCGGCAAGGTCCGGCGTGATGCATTCGATGTCTTCGATGCCTCTCGCCCTCAGCCACCGCGCTGCTTCCTTCCAGTTCGCAACGCCACGCAGGGATCCGGGTTCCGGGGGAGTTTTCTTCGAGGCGGGTACGTTTCTGGCAGGCTTCAGCGTCGTCTTTTTTGGGGACATGACACACCGGTTTGTATTGATCGTGGTGCCATCATAACCAGACTTTGCCAATTGGCGAGGGGTGGCAAACGTTGACTTTCGCCCTTTGATGGAAAAAGAAGACGCGGGTTTGATCGGGGAAACGGGTTTGCAGCGCAAAAGCGACGTTATCGTCATCGGCGCCGGAGCGGCGGGCATGATGGCCGCCATCCGCGCCGGAAAACGCGGCCGCTCGGTCGTCATCCTCGACCATGCCAGGGCGCCTGGCGAGAAGATCCGCATATCAGGCGGCGGCCGCTGCAATTTTACCAATATCCATGCCGGACCGAAGAATTTCCTCTCCGCCAACCCGCATTTCTGCAAGTCGGCGCTTGCCCGTTTCACGCCCGCCGATTTCATCGCCATGGTCGACCGTCATGGCATTACATGGCACGAAAAGACGCTCGGCCAGCTTTTCTGCGACGATAGCGCCAAAGACATCATCCGTATGCTGCTGGCGGAGATGCGCGCGGCCGGTGCAACGCTGCATCTTGGCACCGAGATATCAGGCGTCGAAAAGACCGAATCCGGCTTCCGGGTATCGACGAGCGAAGGTCACTGTGAAGCATCGTCGCTGATCGTCGCCACCGGCGGCAAGTCGATCCCGAAGATGGGCGCCACCGGCTTTGCCTATCGCCTTGCCGAGCAGTTCGGCTTGGCCGTGCTCGAAACCCGACCCGGCCTCGTGCCGCTGACGCTCGATCCCGGCCTGCTGGAAAGCATCGCGCCGCTCGCCGGCATTGCCGCCCCGGCCGAAATCCGCCACGGCAGGACCGGCTTCCGCGAAGCGCTGCTGTTCACCCATCGCGGGCTCAGCGGCCCGGCCATCCTGCAGATTTCCTCCTATTGGCGCGAGGGCGACGAGATCGTGGTCGCCATCGAACCGGATATCGATATTGCCGCCCATCTGAAGGTGGCAAAGCAGCTCAATGGCCGTCAGTCGCCGCAGACGGCACTCGGCGATATCCTGCCGAAGCGGCTGGCACAATTTCTCGTCGAGCGCGAGAAAATCTCCGGCAACATGGCCGACCTGCCTGACAAGGCGCTGCTGCGTCTTGCCGCCGGCGTCCAGAACTGGGCAGTCAAACCCTCCGGCTCGGAGGGCTACCGCACCGCCGAAGTGACGCTCGGCGGCATCGACACGGCAGCGCTCGATTCCCGCAGCATGGAAGCAAAAGCCGTGCCCGGCCTTTATTTCATCGGCGAATGCGTCGACGTCACCGGCTGGCTCGGCGGCTATAATTTCCAGTGGGCCTGGGCTTCCGGTTTTGCCGCGGGCGAATGCGTCTAATGCATGTCGCCCAAAAGTGTGCAGCGGTTTTGAGATAACGACATGCATAAAACAAAGACCTAAAGCGCGTCGCATGGTCCCGATTCAGCGCGACGTGCTTTAGAAATGCCGATTCAAGACTTTTTAATAGAGGTGCGCCATCCTGTCTCAATTGGCGGTTTGTAAGGTCGTTCCTAAATTAAGCTTTACCGGCAAGCCGTTTTGTTGGATTGTTGTTGTGTCAGAGAGAAGTGAGGTTTCGACCATGAACAGAAACGCACGACGCGCCCGCGCCATCGCAATTGCCGAGGCAAAGCCCAACGCTCGAATGGTCGCCCTGCGCTATCTGATGCTTGCAGCCGGCGCCACCGCCGCCAGCCTCGCGCTGCTGCTCTCGCACTTCATCTGATCCCGTCCGCAGGCCTGGAGCAAACGTTCCGGCATGGTGATCACCTCACCGCGACGACGCGGCCCATAATTTTGCAACTATTTCACTGCCTTGGCTTAACCCGCCGTCACTGCTTATCCGAAAATTAATATCTAATCTGACACAATTGCCCGCGAATATTTGGGCATCTCCAAGTTGTTTGGACATGAACTGGCAATGACTGCCGCCTGGCTTCCGGGTTCCCCAATGTAAAATAAGAACAGCTCGATGTGCACCCGGCTGGCGCCATGTGGCCGCCTGCGGGAGGAGTGGTGTATGAAAGGCCCGGAACGCCATGTTGATTGATAAGATTCTTTCCCGCTTCAGGATCAAGACCAAGGTTCTGATCTTCGTTCTGCCTTTCGTCGTCACCATTTCGGCGGTGGGCCTGACCGGCCTCTACGCTTCGGGACTTCTGCAGGGCCGCATGGAAATATCCAACAGCGTGCTGCAGTCGCTGAGCGGCTTCAAGGATCTCTATGGTTCGATGGATGATTTCCTGCGCGTCACCAGCCCTGAGGCGCGCGACAAACTGAGCGCGGATCTGAAGATCCAGCAAGGCGTGCTCGACCAGACGCTGAGCCAGGTCGGTGACGAAGCCGCTGGCCGTGACAGCCTTGCGGAGGCATCGCGCCGCACCAAGGAAATTTCGGGCGTCGTCGACAAGCTCTGGGCCCTGCACGAGCAGGAACAGGCATTGCATGAGCAGATCGACGCGGCCCAGAAAAGCGTGATCAGCACCCGTTTCACCGTGTCCTACCAGGCCGAGCAGTTGCAGAGCACCGTCCAGAGCGACGAGAGCGCCGCCACCAGCACCCTTCGCACGGCCGACCGCCTGCTGAAGGGCGGCGATTTCCTCGGCACCGTCGCCAGCGGCTTCAGCAAGCCGCAGACACCGCAGGACAAGATCGCCTTCATCAACGAACAGATGCCGGAGATCATCAAATCGCAGCGTCTGATCGCCATCTCGGTTCCGAGCAATCAGAAGAATGTCATCGAGGCGCTGGCTGCGACCATCGACGGCATCAAGGCGATCGTCCAGACGCCCAATCCGACCGACGAGACCGCCACCGAACTCGGCCGCCTTGTTTCTCGCTTCCGCCAGACCTCGACCTATACGCAGCTGACCGCAACGCAGAAGATGCGTGACGCGACCCAGGAATTCGCGGCGCTCGACGGCCGGATCGCCCAGGCCAACTCGGTCCTGCAGGATACGAGGCGCCTCGAAAATTCCGTCTATTCGCTGCAGATCGTTCTTTCCGACTTTCTCGCCGACTCCAGCAAGGAAAATCTCGTGCGTCTGCAGCAGCAGGCCGGCACGCTCGGCAAGGACATGCAGGTGCTGGTCACCAGCGCCAAGGGCATGGGCTTTGCCGAAGGTATATCCGGCGCGATCCAGCCGGCGCTCGACGTCATCTCCGGCGGCGGCTCGAAGATCGTCGACACGATCGGCGAGCGCGTCACGGCCTATGCCGCCGCCCGCCAGGAGCTCGACCAGATCTGGAAAAAGCTGACCGATTTCGCCGAACTGCAGAAGCAGACGGCCGGCACCGAGCGCACTCAGGCAAACAGCATTTCCGTCATGACCACCGGTCTCGGCATCCTGCTGTCGATCCTCGGCGGTATTGCCCTGGTGCTGACGCTGCAGCGCCCGATCAGCCATATCACCGCCGCCATGCGCCGCATCGCCGAAGGGGCGCTGGACACCAGCATCTCCGGCGAGCAGCGCCACGATGAAATCGGCGACATGGCCCGCGCGCTCGGCATCTTCAAGGAAAACGCCATCTCGAAGATCCGCATCGAGGAGCAGAGCGACGAGGAACGCGCCGCTGCCGAACATGAGCGCCTGCGTAACGACGCCGAAAAGCGCGAGATGGATCGTCAGATCGAATTCGCGGTCAACGCGCTCGCCGCCGGCCTCGAACGCATGTCGCAGGGCGATATCTCGACGACGATCGAAACGCCTTTCATCGGCCGCCTCGAACAGCTGCGCCAGGATTTCAACGGTTCGATGATGCGCCTGCAGGCGACGATGAGCCAGATCCGCGACAATGTCGAATTGATCCAGGGCAACGGCAACCAGATGGCCCAGTCGGCCGAGGATCTCTCCAAGCGCACCGAACAGCAGGCTGCCTCGCTCGAAGAGACCGCGGCTGCCGTCGATCAGATCACCGTCACGGTCCGCTCGTCGGCTGAACGGGCCAAGGATGCCGACCAGATCGTCCGCCAGGCCAAGCGCAGTGCCGACGATTCCGCCGTCGTCGTCAGCAATGCGATCGACGCGATGAGCCGCATCGAAGGTGCCTCGCGCCAGATCGAGCAGATCATCGGCGTCATCGACGAGATCGCCTTCCAGACCAACCTCCTGGCGCTCAACGCCGGCATCGAGGCGGCGCGCGCCGGTGAGGCCGGTAAAGGCTTCGCGGTGGTCGCGATGGAAGTCCGCGAACTGGCCCAGCGCTCCGCAGCCGCGGCGCAGGAGATCAAGGGGTTGATCAACAAATCGACCAACGAGGTCAATTCCGGCTCGCAATTCGTGCAGGAGACTGGCACGGTGCTCGCCAAGATCAGCGCCCAGATCGTCACGATCAGCCAGCATGTCGAGATGATCGCTCGCGCCAGCCACGACCAGTCCAACGCGCTGCAGAGCGTCAACGCGACGGTCAACCAGATGGACCAGATGACGCAGCAGAACGCCGCCATGGTGGAGGAGACGACTGCCGCCAGCCGCGAACTAGCCGACGAGGCCGGTTCGCTGCGCCGGCTCATTCAGCAGTTCAAGATCGACGGCGACGCCACCGGTGCGCCGGTCTATCGCGCCGCCTGATCATCGACCGACCGCCTTCGTGCGAACGGCCCCGGAGTTTTCCGGGGCCGTTTTCTTTATTTCGCAGAAATCGCGCTCCGGTCGGATTGCGAGCGGCGGCGCGGCCATCACGCATAGATGGTCCGTCCGAAACGAGACCGATGAATACCTCCGACAACCCTGATTTACGGAGAATCTTCCTTAACGCTTTTAGTCTAATTTAACCTTGGTCTATCTCCCGGGGGTCTCGATGCTGCGCCTTTTCTCTACGTCGATCGTACGCCAGATCGTTGCGATCACGCTGTTTCTGCTGGCGATCAGCACGGCCGCCATCGTTGGCGTGACCTATTACAATTTGAGCCATCAGGTCATGGACGGGGCCGTCTCCGATGCGAAGGACGCCGCCCGTGCGATGGCTGTCCTCTACGGCGCGGCTGATCAGGCTGCAAAGATCGAACTGAAGGACAATCAGCTCTCCGCCGTCACCGAAGACGCCATCCCGGCCCTTGCCGATCATTCGCTGGTCGACCGCACGGCGCAATCGATCGCCGGTGTCGCGACCATCTTCCAAAAACAGGGCAGCGACTACGTCCGCATATCCACCAACGTCAAGAAGGAAAACGGCGACCGCGCCGTCGGCACCAAGCTGATAGCCGAACACCCGGCCCAGCCAGTTCTCGCCAGGGGTGAGGCTTATTACGGTCCGGCGGAGCTTTTCGGCCGCAAGTTCATGACCGGTTATTTCCCCATCAAGAATGCCTCGAACGCCAATGTCGGCATTCTCTTCATCGGCATTCCGATGGAGGTCTATTACCAGCGCATGTATGAGCTGCAGATGCTGGTTCTCGGTGTCGGCGCCATCGTCATGCTCATCGTCGGCGTTCTCGCCTTTTATGCGATCCGCCTGTCGGTGAAGCCTTTGCAGGCGCTGACAGCGAGCGTGCACTCGATTTCCGCGGGCGATCTCGAAGGGGCGATCCCCTGTGTCGAAAAGAAGAACGAGTTCGGCGACATCGGCCGGGCCTTGGCGCTTTTCAGCGACAGTGCCCGCGCAAGGCGCGACCTGGAAACCCAGGCTGCCGAACAGCGCGAATTGAGCGATGCCGAACGGGCCAGGAACGATGCCGACAAGCGCTCGCTCGACGGCCAGATCGACTTTGCCGTCAACCAGCTTGCCGCCGGCCTCGGGCGCCTGTCGCAGGGCGATGTCTCACAGACGATCGGCACGCCCTTCGTCGGCCGGCTGGAGCAGCTGCGCGTCGATTTCAACGCTTCCCTCTTGCGGCTCCAGGATACGCTGTCCGGTATCCGTGACAGCGCCGCGACGATCCAGCGCAACAGCGGCGCCGTCTCCGCCTCTGCCGGCGAGCTTTCGAAACGCACCGAGGCGCAGGCGGCGAACCTCGAGGAGACTGCGGCCGCGGTGGAAGAGATCACCGTGACCGTTCGTTCATCCGCCGAGCGTGCCCGTGAAGCCAACAATGTCGTGGCTGCGACCAAGAAGACGGCCGACAATTCCGGCGCCGTCGTCGGCGATGCCGTCGCCGCCATGGATCGCATCGAGCAGGCTTCGCAGCGCATCGAGCAGATCATCGAGGTGATCGACGACATCGCCTTCCAGACCAATCTTCTGGCGCTGAATGCCGGCATCGAGGCGGCGCGGGCCGGCGAGGCGGGCAAGGGTTTTGCCGTCGTCGCCCAGGAAGTCCGCGAACTCGCCCAGCGCTCGGCCGATGCGGCGCGCGAGATCAAGTCGCTCATCGAGACGTCGAGCCGCGAAGTGACGGCAGGCTCCGAACTGGTCCAGAAGACCGGCAGCGTCCTTGCCTCGATCAGCCAGGAGATCATCGCGATCAGCGGCCATGTCGAGACCATCGCCACCGCCAGCCGCGACCAGTCGGCCGCGCTGCAGGAAGTCAACGGTTCGGTCAACGCCATGGACCAGATGACCCAGAAGAACGCGGCGATGGTTGCCGAGACGACGCAGGCAAGCCGCCTGCTTGCCGGCGAAGCCGATACGCTGATGGCGCTGATCGAGCGCTTCCGCATCGTCGCAGAATCGGCACCGACTCATCTCGGAGCAAGAAGAGTCGCCTGACCCGCGCAGCCGCTGCCACCGCGGGATTGCGCCGCGGTCTTGCGGCGCCTTCTGAGGTCGAGGTCGAGCGACGTCAGCCAGGCGGCGAAGCCAATGAGGCTATTGTTTCCGAACTCGGCATAGAATCTGTCCTCTTCCGCCTTGCAACCGCTTCGCTTGGGATAGTGCCGATAGCCGATGGTGCCTGCGATGGTGAGCATGTCGATCATAACGATCTCCTTTCCTGTATAAGACATCACCTGATCTAGGCGTCGAATTTCTCTTTATAAACGGGAAAAATCCCGCTATGTTTTTCATTGATGAAAAACGCGAGTTGGGATTCCTATCAGCTTTTCCTGCAGGTGGCCCGGCTAGGCGGGCTAACGGGGGCAAGCACCGCAAGCGGGCTCAGTCCTGCGACCGTCGGCCGACGCATGCTCGATCTCGAGCAGGAAATCGGCCGCGCATTGTTTTCGCGCAGCCAGACCGGATACCGTCTGACCCAGGATGGCCAGGCCCTGCTCGATCACCTGCAGGAGATGGAGGCGGCCGCCCGCAAGGTGGCGGCGTGGCGGCAATCCGGCGAGGGCGGCACGACCGTCAGGGTCGCCGCCGGCACCTGGCTCGCCTGGCTGCTGACCGAGAATTTCGCCGCAATCCGCATGCCGGGCGATGCCTTCGCCATTTCGCTCACCATTGGCGAGGCGCGGGCAAGCCTTGCCTATCGTGAAAGCGATATCGGTATTCGCGCCTTCGAGCCTGAGGAGGCCAATCTTGCCGCACGTCTGCTCGGGGAGGTGGCCTATGCCGTCTATATCAGACGCAACGCCGCCGAGACCGACGAGCGCTGGATTGCCGTTGCCGAGGAAGAGGCGATATCGGCCTATCTGCGCTGGCCGCACGCCCATGCCGCAACAGGGATCGTCGCCACCGTCAATCGGCCGCGTTCGCTGCCGGATCTGGTGCGCGCCGGCGCCGGCAAGACCGTGCTTCCCTGTTTCGTCGGCGATCTCCATCCCGAATTGCAGCGGCAGGGTGGCGAGTTGCCGGAATTGCGCCACCGGCAATGGATCGTCATGAATGCCGAGGACCGCCACCGCCCGGAGATCCGGACCGTCGCCGACCGCATGACCAAACTCATCAAAAGTTATGCCGATCTCTTCGCCGGAAAACGACCGAGCCGCGGCTAGAGCGCCGCGGCCGGCTTTCGTCAATGCCGGTTCGTGACGACGACCGGAATCAGCAGGTCGCCCCAGTTGCCGTCGCCGCCGTGATGACGGGCCGAGCGCACCAGTTCGACCGAGACGCCAGCCTCGACGGCTTTCATGACCGATTGGTTCAGCCGATGCAGGTCATTGGCGAGCATGCGGATCGTCGTCTGCTGATCCTCGCTCATGCTTGTCGCCTGCTCCTCGGCCCGTTCCCTGACGCGTGTGATGGATGCCATGATCTTCTCCTCCTCTTCGAGTTATTCCGCAGCCGGTTTGAACTGGGCATGTTCGGTCGAGCCGTGCATCGCCGTGGTCGAAGACCGGCCGCCGGTGATGGCGAGCGACACGGCGTCGAAATAGCCGGTGCCGACCTCGCGCTGATGTTTGGTGGCGGTATAGCCGTTAACTTCGGCGGCGAATTCCGCCTGCTGCAGCTCGGAATAGGCCGACATCTGCCGCTGCCGATAGCCGCGCGCCAGCTCGTACATGCCGTAGTTCAGCTGGTGGAAGCCGGCGAGCGTGATGAACTGGAATTTGTAGCCCATCGCTCCGAGTTCGCGCTGGAACCGTGCGATCGTCGCCTCGTCGAGATTCTTCTTCCAGTTGAAGGAAGGCGAGCAATTATAAGCGAGCAGCTTGCCGGGATGGACCTTGTGCACGCCTTCGGCAAAGCGCCGCGCCTGATCGAGGTCCGGCTTCGAGGTCTCGCACCAGATGAGATCGCAATGCGGCGCATAGGCGACGGCGCGCGCGATACAGGGCTCGATGCCGTTTCGCACCTGATAGAAACCTTCGACCGTACGGCCGGCATCATAGTCGACGAAGGGTTGGTCGCGTTCGTCGATGTCCGACGTCAAGAGCTTTGCCGCTTCCGCGTCGGTGCGGGCGATGACGAGCGTCGCAACGCCCATGACGTCGGCGGCAAGCCGCGCGGCATCGAGATTGCGGATATGGGCGGCCGTCGGGATCAGCACTTTGCCGCCGAGATGGCCGCATTTCTTCTCCGAAGCGAGTTGGTCCTCGAAGTGAACGCCCGCGGCACCCGCCTCGATATAGGCCTTCATGATTTCGAAGGCGTTGAGCGGTCCGCCGAAACCTGCTTCGGCATCGGCAACGATTGGCGCGAACCAGGTCTCGACGGAAAGTCCCTGGGCTTCCGCGGTCTCGATCTGGTCGGCGCGCTGCAGCGTGCGGTTGATGCGTTTGGCCAGTTCCGGACCGGCATTGGCCGGATAGAGAGACTGGTCGGGATACATCGCCGATGCCGTATTGGCGTCGGCCGCCACCTGCCAGCCGGAGAGATAGATCGCCTTCAACCCGGCGCGCACCATCTGCATGGCCTGGTTGCCGGAAAGTGCGCCGAGCGCATTGACGAAATCGTCCTGATGCAGAAGCCGCCACAACCGGTCCGCGCCCATTTCGGCCAGCGTGTGGCTGAGCGCCACCGAGCCCCTGAGCCGCTGTACGTCATCGGCGGAGTAGGGTCTTTCGATGCCGTCGAAACGATCAACCGAAGCGTTTGGGACAAGCTTGTAAAAATCCGTCATGCTGCTCTCCTGGCTAAACTCCGCCACTGGGTGGCTGCGTGACAAGATTGACAATATGAGCCGATATGACCAGAAAAACCTTTGATTTCTTGCTCGGAAAGAGGTTAAGATGACGAGGATTGACAGAGCGGCGCTGTGAATTTGTAAAATTTTGTAAATATGGCGCTCCTTGCCTGTCAAAGGGTGTGACATGGCGGAACGAAAGATATTCGCAGGCCCGAAAGTCAGGCGCATCCGCAATGCGCTGGCGCTGACCCAGACCGCCATGGCCGAGGCGCTGGAAATATCGCCGTCCTACCTGAACCTGATCGAGCGCAACCAGCGGCCGCTGACGGTGCAGCTGCTTCTCAAGCTTGCAAGCGTCTACAGGGTCGATCTTGAGGAGTTGCGCGGACAGACCGGCGGCAGTCTCGGCCAACTCAAGGAGGTCTTTGCAGATCCGCTGCTATCGGGCGAGCTGCCGGGTGACCAGGAACTGGTGGAGGTGGCCGAGGCCGCACCCAATGCCGCAAGCGGCATGATCAAGCTCTACCGCGCCTATCGCGAGCAGGCGGCGAGGCTCTCCGATCTGACGGCGCTGATGGTCGCCGAAGGGCATGCGCCGGTCGCCGCCGGCCGCTTGCCGCTGGACGAGGTGCGCGAGATGCTGGAGCGCCGGTCCGGCTATTTCGCGCGGATCGAGACGGCGGCGGAAGCCTTTGCCGCAACGCTTCCCGGCGGCCTCGATCTTGCCGCCGGACTGAAAGATTGGCTGCGCTCCGAGCGCGGCATCGCGGTGCGTGTCTTGCCCGTCCATGTCATGCCGGATCTGCGCCGCCGTTTCGATCGCCATTCGATGCGGCTTTTCATCTCGGAGCGCCTGTCGCAGGCCGACCGGGCGCATGAGATATCAGTCGAGGCTGCGACTCTGGCCCTGCTGCCGGCAATCGATGCCGAGCTCGACGATCTCTCGCTCTCCTCCGCCGAGGCGCGCCGCATCGCCCGCTTCGAGCTTGCCCGCATCGCCGCGCTGGCGCTTGCAATGCCCTACGAGGCCTTTCTCTCGGCAGCGAAGGCGACGCGTTACGATATCGATATTCTGCGTGCACGCTTCGGTGTCTCCTTCGGCCAGGCGGCTGCACGTCTTGCGATGCTGCAGCGCCCCGGAGCGGCCGCCATTCCCTTCTTCCTGATCGAGATCGATGCCGCGGGCCACCGGCTGCGCAGGGCAGGCGCCCAGGGTTTTCCGCAGGCCCGTTTCGGCGGCAGCTGTCCGAAGCTCAATCTCCATGCCGCCTTCCTGCAGCCGGGCCAGATCCTCGCCGAAACGGTCGTCATGCCTGACGGGGCATCCTTCCTGACGGTCGCCCGCACCCTGGAGGGACCGAGCGTCGAATTCGGCGAAAGGATCAGGCGCACGGCGATCCTGATCGGCTGCGACGCTGCCCTTGGCGAGGGCGTGGTCTATGGGCAGGCGATGGCGCTCGAGCCGGTCGCGGTCGGTCCGGCCTGTCGCCTTTGCGAGCGGCGCGGCTGCCTTTCCCGGGCCGAGCCGCCGGTGACGAGACCGCTTGGGCTCGACGAGATGGTGGCAGGCCTCAGCGCCTTCGATTTCCAGTGATTGTGAAATCATTGAGGGCGCAGGATTTTGCGCTTGTGGGCTGTGAAATTCCTTCCTAGTCTGCATGGAAAACCAGAGGGAAAAGATGTCCGGGGGTGCGGAATCTTTGAACAAACAGGAGAAGTCATGAGGTCAACCATCCTATGCGTGACGGCCGCCGCCGTTACCGCACTCCTTGCTGCCGCGCCGGCCCTTGCGCAGGAGCGCGTGGTCAACGTCTACAACTGGTCGGATTATATCGACAGTTCCATCCTCGAGGATTTCACCAAGGAAACCGGCATCAAGGTCGTCTACGACACTTTTGATTCCAACGAGACGCTGGAAACCAAGCTCTTGGCTGGTGGTTCGGGGTACGACGTGGTCGTCCCCACGGTATCCTTCATGAAGCGCCAGATCGCCGCCGGCGTCTACCAGAAGCTCGACAAGTCGAAGCTGCCGAACCTGGTCAACATGTGGGACGTCATCATGAAGGGCGTGGCGTCCTTCGACCCCGGTAACGAATACAGCGTCGACTACATGTGGGGCACGACGGGCATCGGCTACAATGTCGACAAGGTCAAGGCTGCCCTCGGAACCGACGAAAAGCCCAATTGGGACGCGCTGTTCGACCCGGCGAAAGCAGCAAAGCTCAAGGATTGCGGCATCTACATGCTGGATTCCCCCACCGACGTGGTGCCCTCGGTGCTCGCCTATCTCGGGCTCAATCCGAACAGTACCGACGCTGCCGACCTCAAGAAGGCGCAGGCGGTCCTCACGGCCGTTCGTCCCTTCGTCCGCAAGTTCCATTCGTCCGAATATATCAGCGCGCTGGCGAACGGCGATATCTGCATCGCGCTCGGTTATTCCGGCGATATGTTCCAGGCCCGTGACCGTGCTAAGGAAGCCAATGCCGGCGTGAAGGTCGATTATTCGGTCCCGTCGCAGGGCGCCCAGATCTTCTTTGACGTCTTCGGCATTCCGAAGGATGCGCCGCATGTCGCCGAAGCCCATGAATTCATCAACTACATGATGAAGCCCGAAGTCGTCGCCAAGGCATCCAACGTCGTCTTCTATGCCAACGGCAACAAGGCGTCGCAGCAGTTCCTCGACAAGGAAGTCCTCGACGACACGGCGATCTACCCAACGCCCGAAGTCATGGCGAAACTCTTCACCGTTCCGCCGCTCGATCCGAAGGCGCAGCGGCTCGTGACGCGGCTATGGACCACCGTGGTCACCGGCCAATGATCTGATCGTGGCCCGGACGGAAACGTCCGGGCCTTTTTTTGACGATTCCAGTCGGGTGAAGCCGGGAACAAAAGCCGAGAACAAAAGAAAATAATGTATTTTCGGGGAACAATATGAAGTCTTTAGGCAATATTCGCCGCTCTTTCGCACCTTGGACCGATCCGTCCGCCAAGCCCTTCATATCGATCAAGAATGTCACCAAGCGTTTTGGCGATTTCACCGCCGTCGACAACCTGTCGCTCGACATCTATCACCGTGAGTTCTTCGCGCTGCTCGGCGCTTCGGGCTGCGGCAAGTCGACGCTTCTGCGCATGCTCGCCGGCTTCGAGCAGCCGACCTCGGGCGAAATCGTGCTCGACGGCACCGACATGGCCGGCACGCCGCCCTATAGGCGCCCCGTCAACATGATGTTCCAGTCCTATGCGCTTTTCCCGCACATGACGGTGGAGAAGAACATTGCCTTCGGCCTGAGACAGGACGGCATGGCGAAGGACGAGATGACCGACCGCGTCTTGCAGATGTTGAAGCTCGTCAAGCTGGAGCAATTTGCATCCCGCAAGCCGAACCAGCTTTCCGGCGGCCAGCGCCAGCGCGTCGCGCTGGCCCGCTCGCTCGCCAAGCGCCCCAAGGTGCTGCTGCTCGACGAACCGCTCGGCGCGCTCGACAAGAAGCTGCGTGAGGAAACCCAGTTCGAGCTGATGGACCTGCAGCAGAATCTCGGCCTCACCTTCGTCGTCGTCACCCACGATCAGGAAGAGGCGATGACCATGGCCGACCGTATCGCCGTCATGAGCCACGGCAAGGTCGTGCAGGTGGCGACGCCGGCCGAGATCTACGAGGCGCCGAATTGCCGTTTCGTCGCGGATTTCATCGGCGACGTGAACATCTTCGACGGCAAGGTCGCCTCATCGGGCAACGGCACCGTCGAGATATCAGTCGACAGCGGCTTCAGCGTGCGTGTCGCCGCCGCCGAGACTCCCTCGGCAGGCAGCGCAGTCGGCTTTGCCATCCGGCCGGAAAAGATGCGGGTCGGGCGCACGCCTCCCGCCAACGCGTCGGTCAACGCTGCGAGGGGCGAACTCTGGGACATCGCCTATCTCGGCGACATGACCGTCTTCCATGTGAAATTGCAGAGCGGCAACGTCGTCAAGGCATCCTCCCTCAACGCGCAGCGCTCCGTCGACGACCCCTTCACCTACGATCAGGAAGTCTGGGTCTCCTTCGACGAGAATGCCGGCGTCCTGCTGAAGGATTGACATCATGGGCAAGTTCACTTCCGGCCTCTACAATCGCCTCGTCATCGTCATCCCTTACGCCTGGCTACTGCTTTTCTTCCTGGCGCCTTTCTTCATCGTCTTCCGCATTTCGCTGTCGACGACGGCGATCGCCATGCCGCCCTATGAGCCTGTCTTCTCCTTCGCCGACGGCTGGGCCGGACTCTTAAGCAAGATCGGCGAATTCTCCTTCGACAATTACACCTACCTCACCGACGACCCGCTCTATTTCAACGCCTATGTGTCGAGCGTGGTGATCGCCGGGATCTCCACCTTCCTGACGCTGCTGATCGCCTATCCGATCGCCTACGGCATGGCGCAGGCGCCACGTGGCCTGCGGCCGACGCTGGTGATGCTCGTCATCCTGCCCTTCTGGACGAGCTTCCTGATCCGCGTCTACGCCTGGATCGCCATCCTCAAGCCGGAGGGCCTGTTCAACCAGCTGCTGCTGTCGCTGCACCTGATCGATACACCGCTGATCATCTTGAACACCAATACCGCCGTCTATATCGGCATCGTCTATTCCTATCTGCCCTTCATGGTGCTGCCGCTTTATTCGGCGCTCGAGAAGATGGACGGCACGTTGATCGAGGCTGCGCAG
Source organism: Rhizobium sp. WSM409 (assembly GCF_057653825.1). Lineage (NCBI taxonomy): Bacteria > Pseudomonadati > Pseudomonadota > Alphaproteobacteria > Hyphomicrobiales > Rhizobiaceae > Rhizobium > Rhizobium sp. WSM409. The sequence continues at coordinate 431,184 of NZ_CM172794.1, forward strand.
GATCTCGGCTGCCCGCCGATCACAGCCTTCTGGCGCATCACCTTCCCGCTGTCTATCCCCGGCGTGGTGGCCGGCTGCATGCTGGTCTTCATCCCGGCCGTCGGTGAATTCGTCATTCCCGATCTGCTCGGCGGGTCGCAGACGCTGATGATCGGCAAGACACTGTGGAACGAGTTCAATTCCAATCGCGACTGGCCGGTCTCCTCGGCGGTGGCGACCATCCTGTTGCTGATCCTGGTCATCCCGATCGTCTTCTTCCAGAATGTCCAGGCCAAGGCCGAAGAGCGGGGGAAATAAACCATGCTGAAATGGACCCGTTTCAACATCGTCTCCGTCACGCTCGGCTTCGCTTTCCTCTATCTGCCGATCGTGCTTCTCGTCATTTTCTCCTTCAACGAATCCAAACTCGTGACCGTCTGGGGCGGCTTCTCGACGAAATGGTATGTCTCGTTGATGAGCAATCAGGCCTTGCTCGACGCTGCGTGGGTGACGCTGCGCGTCGGACTGCTGTCGGCAACGTTTGCAACCATCCTCGGCACGATGGCGGCGCTGACATTGGTGCGCTACACGCGCTTTCGCGGACGCATGCTGTTTTCGGGCATGGTCTATGCGCCCCTCGTCATGCCGGAGGTCATCACCGGCCTGTCATTGCTGCTGCTCTTCGTCGCGATCGGTCTCGACCGCGGCTTCTGGACGATCACGCTCGCGCATACGACGTTGACCATGTGCTTCGTCGCCGTCGTCGTCCAGTCGCGCCTGCTGAGTTTCGATCATTCGATCGAGGAAGCGGCTCAGGATCTCGGCGCGCCGCCGGTGCGGACTTTCTTCGAGATCACCCTGCCGATCATCGCGCCCGCTGTCGCCTCCGGCTGGATCCTGGCCTTCACCCTGTCGCTCGACGATCTGGTGATTGCAAGCTTCACGTCGGGGCCTGGCGCCACCACGCTGCCGATGAGGATCTACAGCCAGGTCCGCCTCGGCGTAACGCCCGAGATCAATGCGGTGTGCACGATCCTGATCGGCATCGTCGCCCTCGGCGTCATCTGCGCCTCGATCATCACCAAGCGCCGCGAAACGCAGCGACAGAGGGACGAGCGCGCCGCTGCGGCCGGTGCATGAGGTCTAAAGCGCGTGCTCCTCGCGCTCTATGTCTCTATTTTGCGCATGTCGTTATCGCGAAACCGCTGCACAGTTTTGCGCGACATGCTTCACTGCGCGTGGGGTGTATTGCCGAATAGCGGAACCGGCGAGATCACCGGGTTCGGCCATGAGCCGCCGATGAAGAACGGCAGAAGCGGCAGCTCCGCCGCCTTGGCCGGATCGGTTGCATCCAGTGATCCGGAAAGTGCCAGCCCGTTCGAATGATAGGTGATGATGCCGGAAAGCGTCAGTGTCTGTGTGGGTCCGGCGATATGGGCGTCATGGATCTCGGCGGAGCCGTTGGCGAAATCGGCCTGTAGGTTCAACTGGCTGAAGGCGAAGGCGCCGCCTGCTGCCGCGCTCAGCGGAAAGAACGGCTTTTCGGCTGCCTGCGTCCGAAGTGCCGTGGCATCGATGCCGGGAATCGTGCCTTCCCCGGTCCAGAAGTGCAGCTTGCCGGTGACGTCGGCAAGGCCGGTCGTCCAGATCGCCTTGGGCGACTGCAGGTCGAGATCGATCGATCCTGTCGCAAGCGGCAGCGGACCTTTCAACTGCAGGCGTTCTGCAAGGGCCGCGAAGTCGGCATCGCGGATCGACAGCCGCAGCTTGCCGCCGCCGTCGAAGTCGCGCTGCGTCGCTTCCAGATGCGCGGTCATTTCACCGCCTTCGAACTGGCTGTCGCCAATATCGAATTTCGCTTCGCCGCCGGCAACGATCACGCTGGCGCCAACGTCGGAAAGCTCGAAGAGACCCATCTGCGCGCGCCGCGCCGAAAGCCTGACGTCGATATCGAGCAGCCGCAATGGTCCGCTGATGCCGGCGGAAATTTCCTCCGCCTCGCCGGCCGCGAGGCGGAGCGCGAAGGCGTCGAGGAAGGGCTTGAGGTTCATCTGGTCGAAGGCGAGCGTGCCGCCGATTGTCGGTCGTTTGCCGGGTTGGGTGAAAAGGTCCATTACCCCGGTGGCGCTCGCTTCGTTCAACGAGAGGCTGAGATTGTTGAAACGCAGCCCATTACCCGACGACATGATGTCGGATTCCAGCGAGGCGCTCTTCAACGTTGCGATGCCGGGGATCGATTTGCCCGACCATGTCAGAAGTGCCGGCACATCGGGAATGGTGGCTGTGACATTGCCGGAAAGGGCCGAAAGGTTGGCGATGCTGGCAATGCCTTGGAAGTGCGCCGTCAACAGGTTTGATGTGAGCGACGTCCGTGTCTCGGCATTCCTGCCGGCAAAGGCGAGCAGCGGCTGGCGCGAGGCGAAATCGACTTTCAGGTCCTGGCCGTTGATGCGGGCGATGACGACCGACGAGATTGCGCCGGATAGTCTCGGCCAGGCGATATCTGCGGTGACGCTGTCGAAATGATAGGTCTTGGCGGACTTGATGTCGGTGACCACAAGCGTGCCGTCCTCGACGGTCACCGCGCCGATCTCGGCATCGAGATCGGGATCGAGCACCTCGGCTCCGTTTTCGGAGCGTACGCCGCTGATCGCGCGTGCGAGCAGGCCGGCATAACTCCAGTCGATCAGCCCTTTTTCGTCGCGCGTCAGCGCCAGGTTGGGGCGCACCAGGTGGAATTCGTGGAAGCTCGTCCGGCCTCTCAACGCATCGATGAGGCTGAAATCAGCCGACAGACTTTCGATGCTGCCGAGCAGCTTGTCGCCGCTTTCGCGCGGTTGGCGAACGGTGATCTGGTTCAGCGTGATGCGCGGCGTCGGCCAGAATTCGAGAACCGGACTGCCCTTGATCTCGGCATGGTAGCCCGTCCATTTCGACAGCGCGTCCTCGATGCCGGAGCGCACGAAGCCGGTCGAGATGAGATAGGGGGCGGCAACCCTGAGCGCCACGAAAAGCGCGAGCGCGATCAGCAGGAATACCGTCGAGAGGCGGGCGAAGGCCGGAAGCCAGCGCGAAACGGGTCCGATCTTCCTGCGCCACCTGCGATGTCTTGACGTGCTCATGATCTCCGCCGGCAAATTCAGCCGGTCATCCCGTTATGCGCTGATTTCGCCGGATATAGGAAATATCAGGCATATGCAAATCCCGACAGCGCCGCGTCTCTTTTCAGACGCGCAAAGGACGCTGTAGCACTTTCAATTAAATAGTTGGAGCATGATGTCGTCCGAAAACCGCTCACACTTTTCGACATCATACTCCAAGCGTCGGATCGCGTCGGTTCCACGCTTTATAATGCAATGCAGCATGATATAAGGACGGCATTGGGGAGGAGGATTGAATGCAGGATAACAGACCACTTTGGGTGCCCTCGGAGGATGCCATTGCAAAAAGCCCGATCCATGCCTTCATGGAGCGCTGCAATGCCGACTTCGGGCTCTCTCTTTCGGGCTTTGAGGATCTGCATGCATGGTCGGTGGCCGAGCGGGAGAACTTCTGGTCGGCCGTCTGGGATTTTTGCGGCGTGCAGGGGGAGCGTGGCGCAGAGGTGCTTGCCAATGGCGACCGCATGCTGGAAGCCCGCTTCTTTCCCGATGCGACGCTGAACTTCGCCGAAAACCTGCTGTCTGGCCGCGGTGACGGCGATGCGATCATCTTCCGCGGCGAGGACAAGGCCGAGGACCGCTGGTCGTGGGACCGGCTGCGCGCGCTGGTCTCGAAGCTGCAGCAGGCCTTTGTAGCACGCGGCATCGGCAAGGGCGACCGCGTCGCCGCGATGATGCCAAACATGCCGGAGACCGTCGCCGCCATGCTCGCCGCCGCCTCGATCGGCGCCATCTGGTCGTCGTGTTCGCCTGATTTCGGCGAGCAGGGTGTGCTCGACCGCTTCGGCCAGATTGAGCCAAGGCTGTTCATCGCCTGCGATGCCTATTGGTATTCCGGCAAGCTTCAAGATGTCGGCGCCAAGGTCGCCACGGTCGCAAAGACTTTGGCTATCCCCACGGTCATCGTCCATTACGCCGGCAATGCGGAGGCCGTGGCGCGAAAGACGCCGGGCGCTTTAACGCTTGAGGCCTTTGTCGCGCCCTATGAGGCAAGGGAGGTGGAGTTCACGCGGCTTGCCTTCGCGCATCCGCTTTACATCCTCTTTTCGTCAGGCACGACAGGCGTGCCGAAATGCATCGTGCATTCGGCCGGCGGCACGCTGCTGCAGCACCTCAAGGAGCAGCGGCTGCATTGCGGCCTGCAGGCGGGCGAGAAGCTGTTCTATTTCACCACTTGCGGCTGGATGATGTGGAACTGGCTGGTCAGCGGTCTTGCCAGCGGGGCGACGCTCTGCCTGTTCGACGGCTCGCCCTTCGCCCCCGATGGCAACGTGCTGTTCGACTATGCCGAGGCCGAAAAATTCGTCATCTTCGGCACCTCGGCGAAATATATCGATGCGGTGCGCAAGGGCGGGCTGACGCCGCGCGTCAGCCACGATCTCTCCAGCCTGCGGCTGATGACCTCCACCGGTTCGCCGCTGTCGCCGGAAGGGTTCACCTTCGTCTACGAAGGCATCAAGGAAGATGTACAGCTCGCCTCGATATCAGGCGGCACCGACATCGTCTCCTGCTTCGTGCTCGGTAATCCGCTGCAGCCAGTCTGGCGCGGCGAGATCCAGGGGGCCGGGCTCGGCCTTGCGGTCGATGTCTGGAACGATGACGGCAAGCCGGTGCGCGGGGAGAAGGGCGAGCTCGTCTGCACCAAGGCATTCCCCTCGATGCCGGTGATGTTCTGGAACGACCCCGATGGCGCCAAATATCGCGCCGCCTATTTCGACCGGTTCGACAATGTCTGGTGCCACGGCGATTTCGCCGAATGGACGGAACATGGCGGCCTGGTCATCCACGGCCGCTCGGATGCGACGCTCAATCCTGGCGGTGTTCGCATCGGCACGGCCGAGATCTACAATCAGGTGGAGCAGATGGAGGAGGTGGCCGAGGCGCTGTGCATCGGCCAGGACTGGGACGACGACGTGCGCGTCATCCTTTTCGTCCGACTTGCCCCTGATGTGACGCTGACCGAGGATCTCGTCAAGGCGATCAAGAGCCGCATCCGCACCGGCGCCTCGCCGCGGCATGTGCCGGCGAAGATCATCGCGGTTGCCGATATCCCCCGCACCAAGTCCGGCAAGATTGTCGAGCTTGCCGTGCGCGAGGTCGTTCACGGCCGACCGGTGAAGAACCAGGAAGCGCTTGCCAATCCAGAGGCGCTGGGGCTCTTTGCCGGGCTAAGCGAACTGAGGGATTGACAGCAATCGCACATTACAAGCTTTCACCCCTTATCAATCTCCTGTCATGGAAACCTTTCGTTAAGAAAGGTTTGTCAAAGGTGAAGCTAACTTGGGGGCCGCACATGAACGATGCGGTCCGGGGCCTTCCGGCCTCCGAAACATGACGTTGATCGACTGAGCTCTTGTTGAACAGCACCAAATTCAAAGGCGGCCTCTTGGCTGCCTTTTCTTTATCAACCGGCCAGCACGCGCTGCGACGGGAAGGTGATCTCGACGAGCGTGCCCTCGTTCGGCGCCGAATTGATCGTGAAAGTCGCCCGGTTGGCATCGACCATCGCCTTGGTCAGCGGCAGGCCGAGCCCGGTGCCGTCGCCGCGATGACGCGATTGGGTCGAGGAGACCTGCCGGAACGGCTTCATCGCCTGGTCGAGTTCGCTGCGCGTCATGCCGATGCCGGTATCGCGGACCCTGAGGACAACGCTGCCATTCGCCTCATAGGACGTCGAAACGACGATCTGCCCGCCTGACGGGGTGAAGCGGATGGCGTTCGACAGGATGTTGAGCGCGATCTGCTTGATCGAGCGCAGATCCGCTACGACCTCAGGTACTGCCTGCGACAGCGCCGTGCGGATGATGACGCGCTGGCCGTTCGCCTGCGGCTGCACCAGAGCCACGGCTTCGGAAACCGCCTCGTTGAGGCCGACGGCGGCAAAATCGAGATCCATCTCGCCCGCCTCGATCTTCGAGATGTCGAGCAGGTCGTTAACGATATCGAGGACGTGCCGGCCGGAGCGGCCGATGTCGTTGGCATATTCGATATAACGCGGATGGCCGATCGGCCCGAAGCGCTCGCCGGCCATCATATCGGAAAAGCCGATGATGGCGTTGAGCGGCGTGCGGATCTCATGGCTGACGCGGGCGAGGAAATCGGTCTTGTGGGCGTTGGCGGTTTCGGCAGCGCCCTTGGCGTTGCGCAGCTCGTCCTCGGTGCGCTTCCACTGGGTGATATCGCGGATGACGGCGCAATAGCCGTTGGAGGAGGTGAGCTGGCCCATCGTCATGAACAGCGGCACGAAGCCACCGGCGGCCTCGCGGCCGATCACTTCGCGCCCGTCGTTCAACACGCTTGCCACGCCATGGCCGGAGAGGCCGTTCAGATAGTCGATGACTGCCTTCTGGCTCTCATGGGCAAACAGCATGACGAAGGGTTTGCCGCGCGTCTCCTGTTCGTCGTAATTGAAAAGCGCGCTGGCCGACCGGTTCATCGAGCGGATATCGCCCTCGATGCCGATGACGACGACACCGTCGGTTGCCGTTTCCAGGATCGATCGCAATTCTTCCACTTCGACCTGGAGTTTAGCGACCTTCTCGACCATCCGCTCGGGGCGGGCTTCGGAACGGCCCTCGGAGCGGCTTGCTTCCCCGCGGCCATCTTCCTTGCCTTCTACCGGCATCAGCGCCAGCATCAGGGCGTTGGCGTCTTCCCAGCGCACCGATTGCAGCCGCGCGGTCACCGGCGCCAGCGTATCATCGGCCTTGACGAGCATCATGGTGCCGGAGCCTGCGGCCTTCTCCTCGAGTTCGCGGCGCTGCAGCAGGGCTTCGATGCCGCCCACTTCGCGCAACGCGTCGAGCGAACCGTAGCCCGTCAACCGCATGAATTCCGGATTGGCATGGATCAGCGCATCGCCGATATGGATGAGCACGGCAACAGGCAGTTGGTCGACCGTTCCCACCGAAAGCCCGTCCGTCATCTTGATGCGCGGCGGGATGAAGCTGGTGAGAACCTCGATCTGGCTGGCCGTCTCCTCCAGCCCTTCCGTCGCCTCGTCCTCGGCGATGACAGCCGGTTCTTCGGAGGCGTCATCATCTTCGCGCTCCGCCTCGACGGCATTCTCGAAGATCGCCTCCTGCGGCGTGATCTCCTCAAGCGACGGTATCTCCGCCTGGTCGGCAGTGGGTGTTTCGGTCTCGAACGCTTCGGGTCCGGAGGCCTCTTCGAAGCTGGAGGTTTCGGTGACAGCGGGTTCCATCGGCGTCGGGACGGCGGGCTCGTCCTTGTTGGCGCCGAAGGCTTCGAGGCGCTTGGCGATCTCGCGGAAATTGGCCTGTTCGGCGGCCGTCAGTCCGGCACCGGTGTTGTGGAGCTGAACGATCTTGTCGGAGAAACGGCGATTGGGCGTTTCCGAAATCCGAAGCGCCGGCGGCTCTTGCGGAAGTTCCGCGACCGGCTCGGCGGCGGAAATGTCGCCGGCATCGGCGCTGCCCTCCGCCTTTTCTGCAGCAATTTCCTGGGCAGGTGTCTCGGCCGCCTGCTCGGTGGCGATCTCTTCCGGCTCTGGTTCCGTCTGCGGTTCGCTTGCCGTAAGCGCCTGATCCTCGACCTCCTGCGTCGGGGAGGGATCGATCAGGGGCTCTTCAAGCACTGTCTCCGCTTCGTGCGCCACCTCGGCAATGGTCTCGGCGGGCGGGCCGAGGCTCGCTGCATCATGGCCGATACCATCAGGGCCGAGTGTCAGGCCAAGCGCCAGCGGATCTTCCTGCGCGTCGGAAAGCCGGACGACGCCGAAGCCGCGGAAGCCATCGAAGTCGCGGTTGCGGGTATAGGTCGGCAGCGCCGCCAGATCGACCGGAACAACGAGGCTGGTGCCTTCGACCGGCCAGAGGATCGTCTTGCCCGACCATGTGTCACGGCGGGCGAGCGCCTCGGAAAGCTTGCCGTCAGGATCGAGATTGAAGAGGGCGGCGACATCGCCGAAGGCAGAGCCGATGATGTCGGACGCATGCGGACCGACGGCCGCGGCAAATTCGTGGCTGACTTCGTTGAATCGGCCTTCGGCGTCGATCTTCCAAACGAAGCGCGTGGCGCGGCTATTTGGCCTGAAAACGAAGCCCGGCTCAGCCTCAAGCTGAGGGGCAGGGGGCACGTCGGGGACCACAGGCGTTGCGATAGCGGTCTCTTCGTGGACTGCTTCCGGCGCGTCTTCGATAGGCGTTTCGCTGGCTTCAACAGGCGGTTCCGCCGTCTCCGCAATGGAAGTCACATCGTCCTCAATGACCGCGGCGGGCTCATCCGCGCTGCTATCGGTCACGCCGTCGTCGCTCTTCGGCTCCGCGTCCTCGGCAGGATCCATCCCGTCAATCGCCTCGTCTGCGGATGCCACAGCTATCTCAGCCGGCTGCTCGTTTTCGCCGGTGATCTCCTCGAGCGTCTCCTCGACCTCTTCGATCCCCGAGACCGCGTCGATGATTTCGGTGAAGCCTGTAGCGGCGACGGGTTCGTCCTGAAGCACCTCCATCGGCGGCGCGCTTTCTTCCTGTGCGGGCGCATCGACCGGGGCGAGCGCGGGCGCATCGACCGGGTCAAGATGACCGACCGCGGTCTCGACAGCAAAGAGCAGATTGAGCGCCGGATCGTCGCTGAGCTTGCCGACCGCGGCCGGGAGATTGCCTCTGCCGGTGGCGACAGGTCGCTTCACCAGCCGGTCGGGATGCGCGCCGGCAAGGTTGATCAAGGTCTTTGCCGTCTGCTCGGAGATCCCGAGCGAGGCAAAGCCCGGCGAAGCGGCGATGACCTCGCCATTGGCGCCGATCACCGCCATATGCGTGTCGGGATCATCGAGCCCCTGCAGCATCTGGGCCGCCGATGCGCCGGCCGCGAGTGGTTTTGCCGAGACCGGCACTGAAAACAGGATGGCCTGTTCGCCCTGAGAAAGCCGGATCAGTTCAGCGGCCGCCTGCACCTGCGCACGCTGAAAGCCCTTGGCGACGCGGATCATCAGGCTGCGGCTGTCGCCGATATCGGTCAGCTGGCGCGCGGCGGTTTCCAGCTGGCGGAAGGTGATGTCGGCGCGGTCGACCCCCTGATCGAGCAGATCATAGACCGCCGAATGGCCGAAAAGCTCGGCACCCGCACCGTTCGCCCAGAGCAGACGGGCGAGATCGGCCGAAAACAGCACCATGGCCTCGCCGCGTGAAAAGCGTTCCCGTACCCGTGCATGCACGGCGATATCGATGAACGGATATTGGACTGCGGGCATGTTCGAACCTTGTCGCTGTCGGCCTTCTTAAATTAACGGCTTATTAATAACTGCGGGGCGCATGCCGGTCCAGAAGAGGAGGGGGTTTTCGGCCGGAAAGGTTAACGTCTTGTGCATTGCACAATAATTGTTGCAATGCACAATAGAATGTCTTATATAAGCATCATCCAACAAACGCAGGCAGCGGCTGCCTCAACCCAAAGGATGCGACCCATGGCTACCATAAAGACCGACGACGTTTTTTCAATCGCTTCTTTCGACCCGTCCAAGTTCACGGAATCTTTCCGTGAATTCGCCGAAAAGGGCGCTCAGCAGTCGAAGGATGCCTATGCCAAGCTGAAGACCGCTGGCGAGGAAGCCGGCAAGACGCTCGAAGCCACCGTCCAGACGGCACAGGCCGGCAGCGTCGAGATCGGCCTGAAGGCGATCGACATCCTGCGCATCAATTCCGAGAACTCGCTGTCGCACTTCGAAGCGCTGCTCGGTGTCAAGTCCCCGGCCGAATTCTTCGAGCTGCAGACCTCGTTCATCCGCAAGCAGGCTGAACTCACCGTCGAGCAGGCGAAGTCGATCCAGGAAACCACCAAGCAGGTGGCCGAGAAGCTCGCAAAGCCCTCCAAGGACGCCGCCGAAAAGGCCATGGCTTCCTTCAAGGTTGCCTGATCGGTCCTTACCGATCGGAGATAAAAGGCTGGACCTCGCGTCCAGCCTTTTTGTATATTGACGAGGAATGGGGCTTGAATTCATCTCCAAGTCCTCGTATGTGACCCCCGTCGCGCCAAGCGCGATTTATGCGGTTGTAGCTCAGTTGGTTAGAGCGCAGGTTTGTGGCACCTGAGGTCGGAGGTTCGAGACCCCCCAACCGTACCATCTCCCCCACGTCAAGAATGAAAACCTGGTCCTATCGTTTTGATGGAACCCATGCGGCACCGCGTCGTTCTCCATGTGAATGGGAGAATATGCATGTCGAAAACCCTTCTCTACGGTGCGACGAAGATCGACGAGACCAACAGCGCTTATGCGCCGGTCGAAAGTCTCGCCCAGTTTCAGTGGAAGAACCGCGTCTTCGTTGTTTTCGCCGACAGGGATAATTCCCGCGCCGCCTGGCAGGAAAATCAGCTGCTCTCCAACCGCTTGGCCCTCGATGATCGCGACCTGGTGGTGCTGAAGATTTCCGGCGCCGGTGTTCGGCCGCTCTTCGGTGCGGCCGAACGACTCGACGGCGAAGCGATCCGCCGCGATCTCGAGGCACCGGAGGTCGGCGAATTCGCCGCTTTCCTTCTCGGCAAGGACGGCACCGTCAAGCTCAAGGCCAGCGAGCCGATTACCGATGGCGAGCTCTTCGCCATCATCGACAGCATGCCGATGCGCGCTGCCGAATCGCTGAAGCCAGACAAGTCGTCCTGATATCGCGCAGAACCAAGATCACGAAGCAGAACCAAGATCATGAAAGGGAGGCGGTCATGTCCGTGCCCAACGAACCCATTCCCGACCAGCCGCCGATGCCCGGACCCGGCTGGAAGCCGGTGCCTCCGATCAAGGAACCGGAGCCTGACCGGCTGCCCGACGAAGCGCCGGTTCCCAATCCCGACGAGAACGACGAACCAGCAAAACACACTTTCGAGACTTAAAGAAAGATGTGCCGCTCGGCGCTGACGAGTTCCTGCACGAAATCGGCGACGGTCCTGACGCGCATGAGGTCGCGCGCCGTTTCGTGATAAGTCGTCCAGTAGGCGCGCCGGATCGAAACCTCCGGCAGAATGCGCTGGAGTTCCGGATATTGCCTGGCGATATAATCGTGCAGGATGCCGATGCCGGCACCTGTTCGTACCGCCTCCGTCTGTCCGATCGCCGTCGAAATCTCGAAGCCCGCATCCCAGCTCCGCATGACTGCGCCGGAAAAATTCAGTGACGCGGTGAAGATCAGGTCTTCGACATAGCCGATGCGGCGATGCGCCTTGAGCGCGTCGACATCGGCGGGCGCTCCTTGTGACGCCAGATAATCCCGCGAGGCATAAAGGCCGAGCGTGTAATCCGTCAGCTTGGAGGAGACGAGCCGGCCTTGTTCGGGCCGCTCCAGCGTGATGGCGATATCCGCCTCGCGCAGCGACAGCGAGAAAGAGCGCGGCACCGGTACGAGCTGGATCTTCAGCTCCGGATGGCGCTCGATCAATCTGCCCATGCGGGGCGCAAGAAAGGAAACGCCGAACCCATCAGGCGCCCCGACGCGCACGGTCCCGGCGATTGCCGTATCGGTGTGGCCGAGGCTGGCCTGTGCTGCGAGCATTTCCGTTTCCATCCGCTCTGCGGATGCCAGGAACACTTCGCCTTCGGCCGTCAGTTCGCAGCCATTTGTGCGGCGGATGAAAAGCCGCGTCTTCAGCGCCTCTTCGAGCGAAGTCAGTCGACGCGAGAGCGTGGCGTGATTGAGCCCCAGCCGCTTCGAAGCGGCAAGGATCTGCCCGGTGCGGGCGACGGCGAGGAAAATACGAACATCGTCCCAGTTCATGGCTTGGCACGCATTGCGATCGGATCGACCTCGATAAGCGTCAGCGATGTGACCATGTGTGCCGTCTGGTTCTTGTATTTGATGAAATGCGGTGTTCGCAGATGGGCCTCGTATGCTTCCTGGTCGGCGTAGACTTCAAGGATACGGATCCGGTTTGGGTTGTTCCTGATGGAAACGGCGCTCAGGGAAAGGACGCCGTCTTCCAGCGCGATCGATGCGTCGATCTCTTCCGTGAGCAATGCGCGATAGGTTTCAAGCGTGTCCGGATCGATCTCCAGCTCCGCCATTCTGACGACGGGTTTCCGGCTCATCGGTTTGACCTCCCCAGGGTTTGACTTGTCGGCGTTTGACTTGTCGGCGTGCGGTGCCAAGTTTGAAGCAGCCGCAGCGCCTGATGCAACGACAGGGCTATAATTTACGCACAACAGTTGCTTACAGCAGCGCATTGATTTGTGCAAATTGAAGTGCGATTGTCGGTCATCGAAAAACAGGAGGAACACCCATGCGTGAGATCGGTCATTTCATCGGCGGCAAACATGTTGCCGGCACCAGCGGCCGCGTGAGCAATGTCTACAATCCGGCGACGGGTGAAGTGCAGGCGACGGTCGCACTCGCAAGCGTCGAGGAACTGCGCGCCGCCGTCGAAAACGCCAAGGCTGCGCAGCCGAAATGGGCTGCCACCAATCCGCAGCGCCGCGCCCGCGTCTTCTTCAAATTCGTCGAACTCCTGAACAAGCACATGGACGAGCTTGCCGAAATCCTCTCCAAGGAGCACGGCAAGACGATCGAGGATGCCAAGGGCGACGTTATCCGCGGCCTCGAAGTCTGCGAATTCGTTTGCGGCATCCCGCATCTCGCCAAGGGCGAATTCACCGAGGGCGCAGGCCCGGCGATCGACATGTATTCGATCCGCCAGCCGGTCGGCATCGGCGCCGGCATCACGCCTTTCAACTTCCCCGGCATGATCCCGATGTGGATGTTTGCGCCGGCGATCGCCTGCGGCAACGCCTTCATCCTGAAGCCCTCCGAGCGTGATCCCTCCCTGCCGATCCGTCTCGGTGAACTGATGATCGAGGCCGGCCTGCCCGCCGGCATCCTCAACGTCGTCAATGGTGACAAGGGTGCTGTCGACGCGATCCTCACCGATCCCGATATCGGCGCCGTCTCCTTCGTCGGCTCGACGCCGATCGCCCGCTACGTCTATGGCACCGCGGCGATGAACGGCAAGCGCGCCCAGTGCTTCGGCGGCGCCAAGAACCACATGATCATCATGCCGGATGCAGACCTGGATCAGGCCGTCAACGCGTTGATGGGCGCAGGCTACGGTTCGGCCGGCGAGCGCTGCATGGCGATCTCGGTTGCCGTTCCGGTCGGCGAAGAAACCGCCAACCGCCTCGTCGAGAAGCTGGCGCCGAAGATCGAATCCCTGCGCATCGGCCCCTATACCGACGACAAGGCCGACATGGGCCCGCTCGTCACCAAGGAAGCCTATACCCGTGTTCGTGGGTTGATCGACCGCGGCATCGAGGAAGGCGCCAAGCTCGTCGTCGACGGCCGCGATTTCAAACTCCAGGGCTATGAAGACGGCTATTTCGTCGGCGGCTGCCTGTTCGATCACGTCACGCCGGAGATGGATATCTACAAGACCGAAATCTTCGGACCTGTCCTCTCCGTCGTTCGCGCCAACAACTATGAGGAAGCGCTGTCGTTGCCGATGAAGCACGAATACGGCAACGGCGTTGCGATCTACACCCGCGACGGCGATGCCGCCCGCGATTTTGCCTCGCGCATCAATATCGGCATGATCGGCATCAACGTTCCGATCCCGGTTCCGCTCGCCTACCACTCCTTCGGCGGCTGGAAGGCCTCGAGCTTCGGCGACCTCAACCAGCACGGCACGGATTCGATCAAGTTCTGGACGAAGACCAAGACCGTCACCGCTCGCTGGCCTTCCGGCATCAAGAGCGGCGCGGAATTCGTCATGCCGACGATGAAGTGATCGTCACGACATTCCAATCTGAAATCTGTAATTCGGGGGCCTTTTGGCTCCCGAATTTTTCCTCGTCATGCTGGTTGCCGGCGATATCGGTCCGGCGTCGGGGATGTCCTGAGACAAGGGTGCGGTCCGCTCGCCATCTCCGATTTTCCAGTGCCGAGGTCAAACTGATGCGCAAGGCACGCCGGAGCGCAAGCAGGCGATTCTCGATTACGTCGGGATCCTGGAGCGGGATTGACGTCGCGGCAAATGGCCTCATAAGCTGAATGCGAATTTCATATTTTGGAATTGTTCAAAACTAGCAAACCGCCTATATAGGTCTGAACAGACGAGTCAGGAGAATGGCATGCGGTTGACGAAGCAGACGAACTATGCGGTTCGCATGTTGATGTATTGTGCTGCCAATGACGGGCATTTGAGCCGGATTCCCGAAATCGCCAGGGCCTATGGCGTTTCCGAGCTCTTTCTTTTCAAGATCCTTCAGCCGCTCAACAAGGCGGGTCTGGTCGAAACCGTGCGCGGTCGCAATGGCGGCGTGCGCTTGGGCAAGCCGGCCGCCGACATTAGTCTTTTCGACGTCGTTCGGGTGACGGAAGACAGCTTCGCCATGGCCGAATGCTTCGAGGATGACGGTGAGGTCGACTGCCCGCTGGTCGATAGCTGTGGTTTGAATTCGGCGCTGCGCAAGGCGCTCAATGCCTTCTTCGCGGTGCTGTCGGAATATTCCATCGATGACCTCGTCAAGGCGCGTCCGCAGATCAATTTCCTTCTCGGAATCACCGGCGAGCCGGCCTATCGCAAACCCGTGATCGTTGCCCCCGCCGCCTGAATTCAAGATCATAATTTGCTTCTGAACCGCGGTTGCCCTGGCCACCGCGGTTTTTGTTTTTGCAGCGTCTGGTTGGTCTCCGGCATACGGGGAAATGCCGTCGGCATGTCGCGATGGGTGCGTTTTTATACCAAATGCGACAAAATTTCGGTCATTTTTGTGCGAAAATTTCCGAATGAGGCTGATTTTTGACGGAAAATTTCTAAAATTGTCCAAGTGGAAAAATTTTCTGCGTAGCCCGTTGCTTTCAGTAAATAAATATCGTTCCATCGAGCGTCGACCGAGATGCCAATCTACGGTCTCCAAACATCAAAAAAGAACAACCGGGAAACAATATTATGAAAAAGATCTCTGTCCTGCTGGCAGCGACGGCCTTGATTTCCGTCATGGCGACGTCGGCCTGGTCCAAGACCCTTGTTTATTGCTCCGAGGGCTCGCCGGAAGGCTTCGACCCGAGCCTCTATACGGCAGGCACGACCTTCGACGCGTCGTCGCGCACGGTCTATAGCCGCCTCGTCGAATTCAAGCATGGCGGCACCGAGATCGAGCCGGGCCTGGCTGACAGCTGGAGCGTTTCGGCCGACGGCACGGAATACACCTTCAAGCTTCATCCTGGCGTCAAGTACCAGACCACCGACTTCTTCACGCCGACGCGCGATTTCAACGCCGACGACGTCGTATTCTCCTTCGAGCGCCAGCTGAAATCCGACAATCCGTGGAACAAGTATGTCGAGGGCGGCTCCTACGAATACGCTGCCGGCATGGGCTTTCCCGAGCTGATCAAGTCAGTCGAGAAGGTCGATGACCTCACCGTCAAGTTCACGCTCAACCATCCCGAAGCGCCGTTCCTCGCCGACCTCGCCATGGACTTCGCCTCGATCGTCTCCAAGGAATATGCCGACAAGCTTGCTGCCGATGGCAAGATGGCGCAGCTCAACCAGCAGCCGCTCGGCACCGGCCCGTACACCTTCGTCGCCTACCAGCCGGACGCCGTCATCCGCTACAAGGCGAACGAAACCTATTTCAAGGGCAAGGAAAAGATCGACGATCTGGTTTTCGCCATCACCTCTGACGCTGCCGTGCGCGCCCAGAAGCTGAAGGCCGGCGAATGCCACCTGATCCCCTATCCGAATGCAGCCGACGTGCCAGAACTGAAGAAGGATGAAAATCTGACCGTTCTGGAACAGGCCGGCCTCAATGTCGGCTTCCTCGCCTACAACACCCAGATGGCCCCGTTCGACA
The DNA here is from genome assembly GCF_057653825.1 of Rhizobium sp. WSM409. Taxonomy (NCBI): domain Bacteria; kingdom Pseudomonadati; phylum Pseudomonadota; class Alphaproteobacteria; order Hyphomicrobiales; family Rhizobiaceae; genus Rhizobium; species Rhizobium sp. WSM409. The sequence goes on from NZ_CM172794.1 coordinate 447,111, forward strand.
AGCCGGAAGTTCGCCGCGCGCTCAACATGGCGATCAACAAGCAGGCGATCATCGACGCCGTCTTCCAGGGTGCCGCGGCCGTTGCCAAGAACCCGATCCCGCCGACGATGTGGTCCTATAACGATGCCGTTCAGGACGATAAGTATGATCCGGACGCTGCCAAGAAGGCTCTTGCCGATGCTGGCGTCAAGGATCTCAGCATGAAGATCTGGGCAATGCCGGTATCGCGTCCCTACATGCTGAACGCGCGCCGCGCCGCCGAACTGATGCAGGCGGATTTCGCCAAGATCGGTGTCAAGGTCGAGATCGTCACCCATGAATGGGCTGAATATCTGAAGCTCTCCTCCGACGTGAAGCGCGACGGCGCTGTCATCCTCGGCTGGACCGGCGACAACGGCGACCCGGACAACTTCATGGATACGCTGCTCGGCTGCGATGCCGTCGGCGGCAACAACCGTGCTCAGTGGTGCAACAAGGAATATGACGACCTGATGACCAAGGCCAAGCTGACGGCCGATGTCGGCGAGCGTACCAAGGCCTATGAGCAGGCGCAGCTGATCTTCAAGAAGGAAGCTCCCTGGGCAACCATCGACCATTCGCTCGTCTTCGTTCCGATGAGCAAGAAGGTCTCGGGCTTCCAGATGGACCCGCTCGGCATTCACCGTTTCGACGGCGTCGACGTATCCGAATAACAAGAATAATGTAAGAATGCCCGGCAGAGCTGGGCGCAGCCGGCGGTCAGGGTCTCCTGACCGCCGGAAACTATTGGACATCTGCCATGTTGCGTTTTTTTATCGGCCGCCTTGCGGTGCTGATCCCGACATTCCTCGGCGTTTCCCTCATTGCCTTCTCGTTCATCCGCATGCTTCCCGGCGATCCCGTCATGCTCCTGTCGGGGGAACGCGTCATGGCGCCGGAGCGGCACGCCCAGATCATGCATGATCTCGGTTTCGACCGGCCGATGTATGTGCAGTATTTCGACTATCTCGGAAAAATCCTGCATGGCGATCTCGGCACCTCGATCGTTACCAAGCGGCCCGTTCTCGGAGAATTCCTGACACTGTTTCCGGCAACGCTGGAGCTCTCGCTCTGTGCCATCATCCTCGCCGTCTGTCTTGGCGTGCCCGCCGGTATCTTTGCCGCCGTCAAGCGAGGCACGTGGTTCGACCAAAGCGTGATGGGTATTGCCCTTATCGGATATTCCATGCCGATCTTCTGGTGGGGGCTGCTGCTGATCATCTTCTTCTCCGGCTATCTCGGCTGGACGCCCGTTTCCGGCCGCATCTCGCTGATGTATTTCTTCAAGCCGGTCACCGGATTCATGCTGGTCGACAGCCTGCTGTCGGGCCAGAAGGGCGCGTTTTCCTCGGCCGTCAGCTACCTCATTCTGCCGACGATCGTGCTGGCGACCATCCCGCTTGCGGTCATCGCCCGCCAGACGCGTTCGGCGATGCTCGAGGTTCTGGGTGAGGATTATGTCCGCACGGCGCGCTCGAAGGGCCTGAAGCCGCTGCGCGTCGTCGGCGTGCATGCGCTGCGCAATGCAATGATCCCTGTCATCACCACCATCGGTCTGCAGATCGGCGTTCTTCTTGCCGGCGCCATCCTCACCGAGACGATCTTCTCCTGGCCGGGCATCGGCAAATGGATGGTCGATTCGGTCTTCAAGCGCGATTACGCCGTGGTCCAGGGCGGCCTTCTGCTGATCGCCGGCGTCATCATGCTGGTCAACCTGATTGTTGATGTTCTCTACGGCTTCATCAATCCGCGCATTCGTCATTAGGAGCGGCCCATGAGCACGGTCACCGTCAAATCCGGCCAGCCATCCGCTCTTGCGGAGTTCTGGCATTATTTCTCCCGCAACAAGGGCGCCGTCATCGGCCTCGTGGTTTTCACCATCATCCTGGTCGTCGCAGTCCTCGCGCCGCTCTTTGCGCCACATGAACCGAACGAGCAGAACCGCGCGGTACTGCTCGCAGTGCCGTTCTGGATGGAGGGTGGCAGCGCCTCCTTCCCGCTCGGAACGGATGCCGTCGGCCGCGATATCCTTTCGCGCCTGATCTATGGCGCGCGGTTTTCGCTGTTCATCGGCGTCGTCGTCGTCACGCTTTCGGTCATTTCAGGCGTCCTGATCGGCCTCGTTGCCGGATTTTTCCGCGGCAAGGTCGATACGGCGATCATGCGCCTGATGGATATCATCCTAGCCTTCCCGTCGCTGTTGCTCGCTCTGGTGCTGGTGGCCGTGCTTGGGCCAGGGCTTACCAATGCGATGATCGCGATTTCGCTGGTCAACCAGCCGCATTTCGTGCGGCTGACGCGCGCCTCGGTCATTTCAGAGCGTGAGAAGGAATATGTCATCGCCTCGCGTGTCGCCGGTGCCGGCACCTTCCGGTTGATGTTCAAGACGATCCTGCCGAACTGTCTGGGCCCACTGATCGTTCAGGCGACGCTCGCCTTCTCGGCGGCGATTCTCGATGCCGCCGCCCTCGGCTTTCTCGGCATGGGCGCCCAGCCGCCGACGCCCGAATGGGGGACGATGCTGGCCGAATCCCGTGAGTTCATCTCGCGCGCCTGGTGGGTGGTGACATTCCCGGGTCTTGCCATCCTCATCACCGTTCTTGCCATCAACCTGATGGGCGACGGCCTGCGCGATGCGCTCGATCCCAAACTGAAGAGGTCGTGATGCCGCTCCTCGAGATTGAAAATCTGACGGTCGAATTCCAGACCTCTTCCGGCCTCTTCCGCGCCGTCGACGGTGTGTCGCTTGCCTGCGACAAGGGCGAGATCCTGTCGGTCGTCGGCGAATCCGGCTCGGGTAAATCCGTTGCCATGCTGGCCCTGATGGGGCTTCTGCCCTGGACGGCGAAGATCACCGCCGACCGCATGCAGTTCGACGGCAAGGATCTGCGCGGCATCTCCGGCCGCCAGCGCCGCAGGATTGTCGGCAAGGATATGGCGATGATCTTCCAGGAGCCGATGTCGAGCCTCAATCCGTGCTTCACGGTCGGTTTCCAGCTCGGCGAGACCCTGCGCTTCCATATGGGCCTCAACCGCAAGGAGCGCCGCCAACGCTCGATCGAGCTCTTGAACCTCGTCGGCATTCCGGCTCCGGAAGACCGCCTGTCGAACTTTCCGCATCAGATGTCCGGCGGCATGAGCCAGCGCGTCATGATCGCCATGGCGCTCGCCTGCAATCCGAAGCTCTTGATCGCCGACGAGCCGACAACGGCGCTCGACGTGACGATCCAGGCACAGATCCTCGATCTGCTCGTTCGCCTGCAGAAGGAGCAGGGCATGGCGCTGGTGCTGATCACCCACGACATGGGTGTCGTTGCCGAAACCGCCGAACGCGTGCAGGTGCAATATGCCGGCCAGAAGGTCGAGGAACAGCCGGTGAGGGCGCTGTTCCGCGATCCGCATCATCCCTATACCGCAGCCCTGCTCGCAGCCCTTCCCGAACGCGCAAAAGTCGGCCAGCGTCTTCCCTCGATCGCCGGTGTCGTTCCCGGCCAGCATGGTCGCCCGACAGGCTGTCTGTTTGCGCCGCGCTGCGGCTTCGCCACGGTCGAATGCGATCGCGGTGTCGTCCGCCAGGGGCCGGAGCTCGGCCTGGCGCTCTGCAACTATCCCTTGAAGGATGGTAAGCCGCTCGGACATCCCGGCATCATGGCCGTTGAAACTGCAGGAGACCTCGTATGACGGACGCTGTTCTCGAGGGCAGGGATCTCGCCCGCTTCTACACCGTCAATCGCGGTCTGTTCAAAGCCGATGCCACCGTCAAGGCGCTGAACGGCGTCAGCTTCAGCCTGCATTCCGGCAAGACGCTCGCCGTCGTCGGCGAATCCGGCTGCGGCAAGTCGACGCTCGCCCGCCTGGTCACCATGATCGAGAACCCGACATCGGGGCAGTTACTGATCGACGGCAAGCCCGCCCATGTCGGCGATCGTAGCCTGCGCAGCCAGGTGCAGATCGTTTTCCAGAATCCCTACGGCTCGCTCAATCCGCGCCAGAAGGTCGGCTCAATCCTCGAAGAGCCGCTGAAGATCAACACCAATCTCGACGGCGCCGCCCGCCGCCGCAAGGCGGAGGAGATGATGGCTCGTGTCGGCCTGCGTCCGGAGCATTATGGCCGATATCCCCATATGTTCTCCGGCGGTCAGCGCCAGCGTATCGCCATTGCCCGCGCCCTGATGCTGCGGCCAAAGGTGCTGGTGCTCGACGAACCGGTCTCGGCGCTTGACCTGTCGATCCAGGCGCAGGTGCTGAACCTGCTGATGGACCTGCAGAAGGAGATGGGGCTCGCCTATCTCTTCATCTCGCACGGACTGTCCGTCGTCCATCATATCGCCGACGAGGTGATGGTGATGTATCTCGGCCGTCCCGTGGAAACCGGTCCCGCCGCCGAGGTCTTCGCCCGGCCACGCCATCCCTACACGGCAGCCTTGCTGTCAGCGACGCCGATCGCCGATCCCGACCGTGCGAAGAACCGCATCCGCCTGCAGGGTGAACTGCCTTCGCCGCTGAAGCCGCCGACGGGCTGCCACTTCAATCCGCGCTGCTGGAAGGCGCAGGACCATTGCCGTCAGGTTTCTCCCGAATTAAGTGGAGAAGGCACACATCAATATGCCTGTCACTTCCCGCTCGATTGAGCGGGAGTGAGCAATTCCAGGAAAAGTGCACAGCGGTTTTCCGTCCGAGATTGCGTGAAAACAAAGAGATAGAGCATTTTCGTGATCAGAACGAAAATGCTCTATGGCCTGAGGAGGATTTATGCCGGAGCAGATGAACAAACCCCAGGCGATCATCGTCATGGGAGTCAGCGGCTGCGGCAAATCCTCCGTCGGTGAGAAACTCGCCGAAGCCCTGCACCTGGCCTTCGTCGAAGGTGATGCGCTTCATCCGGCCGCCAATGTCGAGAAGATGTCGAAGGGCATTGCGCTGACCGATGAAGACCGGATGCCGTGGCTCGACCGCATCGGCGAAGACATGAAAGCCTCGCTGGAGAAGAGCAAGGGCATCATCGTTTCCTGCTCGGCGCTGAAGCGCCTCTATCGCGACAGGCTGAGGGCTGCTGCCGGCGGCAATCTCTTCTTCGTTTATCTCGAAGGTTCCAGGGCGCTGCTGATGAAAAGGATGGGTGAGCGCAAGGGGCACTTCATGCCGGTCTCGCTGCTCGACAGCCAACTGGCGACGCTTGAGGTGCCCACAGGCGAGCCTGGTGTCGTCACCGTGGATATCGACGACACGATCGACGGCATCGCGGCAACGGCGCTCAAGAGCCTTGCAGCGCTCGGCGTCACGGGTTGAAACGCTGCGGCGAATAGGCCGAAATATCGATGAACGGCGTCTCGCCGGTGATGAGTTCGGCAAGCACGCGGCCGGTTACCGGCCCGAGCGTCAGCCCATGATGGGCATGGCCGAAGGCAAACCACAGGCCCTGATGGCGCGGCGCCTTGCCGATAACAGGCATCATATCCGGCGTGCAGGGGCGCGCGCCCATCCAGGGTTCGGGATCGAGCCTGTCTCCGAGCGGGAAGATGGTGCGCGCCACCGCTTCGGCGCGGTCGAGCTGGACCGGCGTCTTGGGCGCGTCGAGCGTTGCAAACTCCGCCCCTGTCGTCAGGCGGATGCCTCGGTTCATCAGCGCAAGGAGATAGCCGCGTTCGGCATCGAGCATCCAGTTGTTGAGCACAGCATTGCCTCCGGCGGCATAGTGCATGTGATAGCCGCGCTTGACGCCGAGCGGGAAGGAGTAGCCGAGCCGGCGCGTAGCAACGGCCGCCCAGGGGCCGAGCGCCATCACCGCATCCTCGGCTTCGAGCGGACCTTCCGCCGTCATGATTTTCCAGCCGGAGCCGAACGGACCGAGCGAGGCGGCGTCACCCGTGACGAAGCGGCCGCCGAGGCTCTCGAAATAGCGGCGATAGGCCGATGTCAGCGCATGCGGGTCGAGCACCGACCAGGGGTCGCGCCAGCGGATGCCGCCGGCGAAATCGCCGGTCATATACGGCTCCATGCGGGCGATATCGGCCGGAGTCAGGCTGTCATACTCCACGCCGAATTCATTCTGCCAAAGTGCTGCCTCTGCAAGAGCCCCGTCGCGCTTGGCTTCAGCGCGGAAAATCTTTATCCAGCCGTCCTTGCGGATCAGCCCTTCGGCCTGCGACGCCTCGATCAGATCCTTGTGTTCGACAACCGAATTTTCGATCAGCGGTGCATAGGCCCGGGTAATGATCGCGTGGCGACGCGCATTGGAATTCCACCAGTAGCGAGCGAGAAAGGCGATCTGGCTCGGCAGTGCGCGCAGATGATAATGCGCGTCGATGCGGTTATTCACAGCATAACGCAGTAAAAGCCCGAGCTGCTGGGGAAAGCCGTAAGGCGCGACACCTTCGCGCTGGATCAGGCCGGCATTGCCGAACGAGGTTTCGTTGCCCGGCTCCTTGCGGTCGATCAGCGTCACCTGCCGGCCGCGCCGCTGAAGATGGATGGCCGTGGAAACCCCGACGATGCCGGCGCCGAGCACGATTGCGTTCTTCGTCATTTCCGCTTGCATTCCGCTTTGTTTATCGGGGTGAAAATGCCCGTGCCGATACCGCGACGCAAACGGAAAATCGCATTCATTTCAAAATCATTGCGCTTTTCAGTGCGGCATTTTCAGCCTTCACGCGGACATGGAGGATAAGCGCGTTGAGAAGGGAAAAGACGATCGCGTAAAGCGGTAGGCCGAAGGCGAGGGGAAGGACGGCGATCTCGCCGACGACGATCGCATAGTTCGGATGGCGGAGGAAGCGATAGGGCCCGGATCTGACCAGCGGCGCGCCGGGCAGGACGATGATGCGCGTCGTCCAGCGGCCTTTCAGCGTCGCCAGCACCCAGAGCCGCAGCGCCTGCAGCCCCATGAACACCAGAAACCAGAAGAACGCGACTGGCCTGCCCGGTGCAAGCAGCCAAAGGCCGATGATCCAGCCTGCATGCAGCGCCACCATGGTGGGATAATGCTCGGGTGCCACCTCTCTGGCGCCCCTGGAAAGAAGCGCCGCCGTGTTGCGCCGGGCGAGCACGAGTTCCGCCAGCCGCTGCAGCGTCACGAATGCCAGAAGCGCGATCGACGGCCACATCATGCGACCCTCCTGAGCGTCACGCAGCTCGCCGAAAAGCCCGGTCCCATGGCGATCATGGCAGCGCGCTGCGGCAACCCGGCGCGGATTGCCCGCTCCAGCACGAACAGGATGGTCGGCGAGGACATGTTGCCGTATTCGGCAAGCACGGCGCGCTCGTGATCGAGCGTGCCCGGCACCATCGAAAGCGCGCTCTCCATCGCGGCCAACACCTTCATGCCGCCGGGATGGCAGATGAAGCGGTCGATATCCTCCACCCTCAGCCCATTTCGGGCCAGAATGGCCGTCACCGCCGGGCCGAGCTCCTTTTCGGCAAAGGGCGGCAGCGATTGCGCCAGCACGATACCGAAACCGCCGTCATCGATCTTCCAGCCCATGATATCGAGCGTGTCGGGAAAAAGATGCTCGCCGGTCGATTCCACCTCGGCTAGCCCGTCTTCGCCTGATCGCAGTACGCAGGCGGCAGCGCCGTCGCCAAAAAGCGCCGTCGCGATGATGTTCGGCCGCGTCAGCTCGTCCAGCCGGAAGGCGAGCGTGCAAAGTTCGATCGAGACGAAAAGCACAACAGTGCCCGGCCGGCTTCGCGCCAGCCGCGAGGCGATCGCAAAGCCTGACACGCCGGCAGCACAGCCGAGCCCGAAGACCGGCACGCGTTCGATATCGGGCCTGAAACCCATCCTGCGGCTAAGCTGCGCATCAAGGCTCGGTGTCGTAAAACCGGTGGAGGAGACGGTCACGACACAGTCGACATCGCCGGCCTCAAGCCCTGCCTGACGAAGGGCAGAGGTGGCAGCCTCGACGAAAAGCCCGCCTGCGACCTCTGCAAAGGCCTGCATCCGGTCTTGCCAGCCATGCGGCTCGTCGAACCAGGCAAGCGGCCGCGCCGCATGGCGCTTGTCGATGCCGGCGCTATCGAAGACGCGGGCAAGATGGCGGAAATCCTCGAAGCGGTCGGCAAACAGCCGGGCCGAGGCTTCGACCGCCTGTTTTTGGAAAATGACATGTTCGGGTGTGGCAATGGCGAGGCTGACGAGTTTGACGGTGTCGGTCACAGAATTCTCCTTGTCCCTCCGGCGGAACGAAGGAAAACACGCAGACGCCCAAATTATTCAGCTCTGAAGCTTCACGAAAGGGTGAAGAAAGAAATGCAAGCAGTGCCGAATAAAGCTGGATGCAGCGGTGTTCTCTCGTCGCAACGTCACTTTCGAGGAGTTTCCCCATGACGATCATGACAGCCCGCATCGCTTCCATCATTCTCGGCGGCTGCCTTGCCGCTTCTGTTGTCTCCGGCCCGGTCTTTGCGGTCGGCGATGATAGCAACACGACACCGGTCTGCAAGAAGGGCGAGATCTACGACCAGAAGACCAAGAAATGCGTCAAGCAGCAGAGCGCCAACGTCTCGGACGAGAACCGCGCCGACTATGCCTATTCGCTGGCCAAGGCCGGTCGTTATGAGGAGGCGCTTGCCGTGCTCGACACGGTCAAGGATCAGAACACCGCCGAAGTGCTGAATTACCGCGGTTATGCCACCCGCAAGCTTGGCCGCACCGACGAGGGCATCTCCTATTACCTGCAGTCGGTGAAGATGGACCCGCAATACGCCAAGGTCCGCGAATATCTCGGCGAAGCCTATGTCATCAAGGGCCGGCTCGATCTTGCCAAAGACCAGCTGAAGACCATCAAGGCGATCTGCGGCACTGGCTGCGAGGAATATCAGGATCTGAACGCTGCAATCCTCGATCCCTCGAAGATCTGATCAGCAGGCCACAGCGGGAAAATGGAAGCACGAAAGGGACGTCAGAATGTCGGTCGCGCGCACCCATTTTCCTGCCTATAGTCGCGCGAGTATGGAATCGCCGGTTCATCCGGCGGTTTCGAGGGATGCAGGATTGGCGGAGGCGGCCATCGCGAGCGAAGCGGATATCAGAAGCGGCCTGACGGAAAATCTGGCAAGGCTCTGGCGTTACGGTCTCGTTCTCTCGCACCAGCGTGATGTCGCCGACGATCTGGTGCAGGCGACCTGCCTTCGCGCGCTGGAGCGCGCCGATCAATTCATCCCCGGCACCCGGCTCGACCGCTGGCTGTTTTCGATCCTGCATTCGATCTGGCTGAACGAGATCCGCTCGCGCCGGGTGCGCCAGGGCCAGGGGTTCGTCGATGCCGGGGAGACGCTGACCTTCGACGGCGCGCACGACACCGAAACGCATGTGATGGCGGTTCAGGTGCTGAAACAGGTGAATGCGCTGCCCGAGGCGCAGAGGACGGTGGTTTTCCTCGCCTACGTGGAAGGACTTTCCTATCGCGAGGTTGCAGGCATATTGGATATCCCGATCGGAACCGTGATGAGCCGGCTGGCGGCTGCCCGCGCCAAGCTCTCCGGCGCCGGGCCGGAAGGGGGACGGCAATGACGACGAAACACACCATTCCTTCCGACGAGGACCTGACCGCCTTCATCGACGGCGAACTGACGCCCGAAGAGGCCGCCCGCATTGAAGCCATCGTGAACGAAGACGAGAGCACCGCCGAGCGGCTGGAATTCCTGGCACGCGCCAGCCTGCCCTTCGAGCAAGCCTTCGCCCCGCTGCTGTCGGAAGCCCCGCGCGAGAAGCTGCAGGCGATGCTCGCCGCCATCCCCGTCCAGCAAAGTGCAAAATCCGCCGCCGCACCCGTATTCGCCACTCGTCGCCGCTTCCTCGGCGCGCTCGCCGCCTCGCTGGTCGCCGGCATTGCGATCGACCGCGCCGTCATCGGCATGGGAGCACGCTTTTCGGCAAAGGACGAAAACAGCGAATGGCGCGCCGTGGTCGCCGATTATATCTCGCTCTATACCCCGGAAAGTCTGGCCGGCCCCGTCCCCAGCACGGAGGACCAGGCCGCCCAGCTCGCCGGTCTTGACGAGAAGCTCGGCCTGTCACTCTCCCCCGAAGCCGTCTCGCTCCCGGGGGTCGATTTCAAACGCGCCCTGCTGCTGCAATATGATGGTAAGGCGCTCGCCCAGATCGCCTATCTCGACCCCGAGACCGGGCCGATGGCGCTGTGCATCGTCAAGTCTGACAAGGGGCCGAAGGCACCGGACCTCGAAAGCCGCAAGGGTATGAACGTCGTCTACTGGTCGAATGCGACGCACGCCTTCATGCTGATAGGCCGCATCCCGGTAGACCGGGTGCAGGAATTGGCGGAGAACGCCCGGAGCAGGCTTTCAAGCTGATCAGCTCAGCGGGACTTCAGCTTCGCCGGTTTTTCTTGGAGCGCGTTTGAGCTCCAAATTGACGCTTTGAACAAGGACATCGGCTTCACCACGGTCGGACAGGACGCCGTCGTCAAGCTCGAAGTTTTTCCCTTCCCTCGCTATGGAACGATCACAGCCGACCTCACTGAATTGCGGCAGATGCGATCCTCGAACCCGACGCGGCACGCCGTGAAGGCGACCCCGCGCACGACAGCCGGAGACGACGTTCGGCGGCGCCGAAACAATGCGGCCCCTCTCGCTTTCCCGATATCACCAAGCCTGAGACTTATTAAATTTCAGCAGATGACCGTAACGTCAATTTAAGTGCCGCCGTGGCAGCAATTGCGGAGGTTCGGACGGGCGAGCACAGCATCCTGGAATATGTCTTCCGGCCTTCGATAGAGGTTGCGGACAAGGCGGTTCATGAGCGGTAGTAACTAAGGTCGAAAACTTTCCGAAGCGAATTAAAGCTTTTAGTTGAATTTTCCTTTGATTTCGGGCAGAGGGAAACTGGCATTAGGCGCGGCCGAACGGATTAGGCAAACGGGTATTTTATGACGGACCTTATTACTCCGACGAAGATCGTCAACACGACTGGCGATAATAAAGTTGACGGGCTTCTTGATGTCTTTGCCTGGGACGGAACGATAACCTATGCGTTTCCCACAACTTCGGCATCTTATTCCTATGGCCCCGAAAAATACCATTCTTTCTCTTCAATTTCGTCACAGCAGCAGTCTCTCGCCTTGTACTTTATGGAGCAATCCTACGGGAGTGCGGCAAATGACGGCTTCTCCGTCGAGGGGTTCACGAACGCCAACTTTGAGGCGGGAAGCGCGGGTACCGCAACGGTGCGGTTCGCTCAATCGTCTTTGCCTGACACGGCATGGGCCTATTTACCAGCTAGCGGCGAGCCAAGTGGTGATGTCTGGTTCGGGACCGGATATGCTGGCACCGAAGATGATCTTCGCTTTCCGAGGTTCGGCAACTATGCAGGCCATACCTTGGCGCATGAGCTGGGTCACGCTCTCGGGCTGAAACATGCTCACATGGCGGGTGATTTCAATGGGATAGTCGTTCCGAGCGCCTACGACTCGCTCGAATATACGATCATGACCTATCGCACATTTATCGGAGACGATGGGAGTTCGGCCAAGTATGAGCATGATGGCGCGCCACAAAGCTTCATGATGCTCGACATCGCCGCCCTGCAGGAAATGTATGGTGCGGACTACACGACGAACGGTGGCGATACTGTCTATAAGTGGAATCCGAACCAGGGCATCACCTATGTCGACGGCGTTGCGGCCATCACGCCCGCTGCCAACAGGATCTTCGCAACAATCTGGGACGGCGGTGGTATCGATACCTACGACCTGAGTGCCTATACGACCGGCCTTAAAATCGACTTGCGAGCAGGGGGGTACTCGGTCTTTTCCCAGGGCCAACTGGCCGATCTGGGCGGAGGTCCGAATAATGGCTATGCCCGTGGCAACATTTTCAACGCCCTTCTTTATCAAGGCAACGTCGCGTCGTTGATTGAGAACGTTCAGGCCGGCTCCGGCAACGATTCGATTGTAGGCAATGAGGCGGACAATACGCTCTGGGGCAATGCCGGAAATGATTCGCTTTCCGGCGGTGCCGGCAATGACACATTGGTCGGCGGAACGGGCAACGACACCTATATTGTCGATGATCTGGTCGACGTGGTCACCGAAGGGCTGAATGAAGGGACCGATCTGATCAGGACGGTGCTTTCTTCCTATGCCTTGACCAATATTGCCAATGTCGAAAACCTGACCTTCACCGGCACCGGTGCGTTTACCGGGACCGGAAACGGCCTCGCCAACTCGATCACCGGCGGCGCCGGCAATGACTTGCTGGATGGCGGTGCCGGCAATGACACACTGATCGGCGGTGCTGGCAACGACATCTATGTGGTCGACGCTGGCGTCGATATTGTGGTCGAGAGTGCGAACAAGGGGACGGACACCGTCCGGACGGCGCTTTCAAGCTATATTCTCAGCAACAATGTCGAGAACCTGATTTACACGGGATCGGCTAGCGTCACCGGCACCGGCAATGCGCTGGCCAACACGATCACCGGCGGCGCCGGCAATGATGTGTTGGATGGTGGGGCCGGTGCCGATACATTGATCGGCGGAACGGGCGACGACACCTATGTCGTGGACAATGCCGGCGACAGCGTTGTCGAAAACGCCGCCGCGGGAACCGACACGGTCCGCGCGACACTCGCAAGCTATACGCTTGGAGCCAATATCGAGAACCTCACCTACATCGGAACGGCAGCCTTTGCCGGGACAGGCAATAGCCTTGCCAACACGATCACTGGCGGTGTCGGCAACGACACCCTGAATGGCGGGGCAGGTGCTGACACGCTGATCGGCGGAGCGGGCAACGACATCTATGTGATCGACAGTGCGAGCGACGTCGTCACCGAGTTAGCCAGCGCCGGCACAGACGAAATCCGCACGTCGCTTGCGACCTACTCGATCGCTGCACTGATCAATGTCGAGAACCTGAGCTATACGGGATCGGTCAGCTTCACCGGCACCGGCAATGCGCTCGCCAACAGGATCACCGGCGGGGCCGGCAACGATCTGCTTGACGGCGGCGCCGGCAATGACACGCTGAACGGCGGTGCGGGCAACGACATCTATGTGGTCGACAGTGCGAGCGACGTCGTCACCGAGGCGGTCAGTGCCGGCACCGATGAAATCCGCACGTCGCTTGCAGCCTACTCGATCGCTGCACTGATCAATGTCGAGAACCTCACCTACACGGGATCGGCCAACTTCACCGGCACCGGCAATACGCTGGCCAACACGATCACCGGCGGCGCCGGCCATGACACGCTGAATGGCGGGGCAGGTGCCGATACGCTGATCGGCGGGGCGGGCGACGACACCTATATCGTCGACAATGTCGGCGACAGCGTTGCCGAGAACGCCGCTGCGGGAACCGACACGGTTCGCACGACCCTGGCCGCCTACACACTGGGAGCCAATGTCGAGAACCTCACCTATATCGGAACGGCAGCCTTTGTCGGGACAGGCAATAGCCTTGCCAACACGATCACTGGTGGTGTCGGCAACGACACGCTGAATGGCGGGGCAGGTGCCGATAGCTTGATCGGCGGAGCGGGCAACGACACCTATATCGTCGACAATGCCGGCGACAGCGTTGCCGAGAACGCCGCCGCGGGAACCGACACGGTCAAGACCGTGCTGGCAAACTATACGGTCGGCAACAATGTCGAGAACCTCACCTACACGGGATCGGCCAGCTTCACCGGCACCGGCAATGCGCTCGCCAACACGATCACCGGCGGCGCCGGCAACGATCTGCTGGACGGCGGCGCCGGCAATGACACGCTGATCGGCGGAGCGGGCAACGACATCTATGTGGTCGACAGTGCGAGCGACATCGTCACCGAATTGGCCAATGCCGGCACCGACGAAATCCGCACGTCGCTTGCAGCCTACTCGATCGCTGCACTGATCAATGTCGAGAACCTGAGCTATACGGGATCGGTCAGCTTCACCGGCACCGGCAATGCGCTGGCCAACACCATCACCGGTGGCGCCGGCAATGACACGCTGAATGGCGGGGCAGGTGCCGATAGCTTGATCGGCGGGGCGGGCGACGACACCTATATCATCGACAATGCCGGCGACAGCGTTGCCGAGAACGCCGCCGCGGGAACCGACACGGTTCGCACGACCCTGGCAAGCTATACGCTTGACGCCAATGTCGAGAACCTCACCTATATCGGAATCGGAACGGCAGCCTTTGCCGGCACCGGAAACGATCTCGACAATGTAATCACAGGGGCGGCCGCCGCTGATACGCTGTCAGGCGGCGACGGCAACGATACGCTGAATGGCGGGGCAGGTGCCGATAGCTTGATCGGCGGGGCGGGCGACGACACCTATATCATCGACAATGCCGGCGACAGCGTTGCCGAGAACGCCGATGAAGGAACCGACACGGTCAAGACCGTGCTGGCAAGCTATACGCTTGGCGTCAATGTCGAGAACCTCACCTATATCGGAACGGCAGCCTTTGCCGGGACAGGCAACAGCCTTGCCAACACGATCACTGGTGGTGTCGGCAACGACACGCTGAATGGTGCGGCTGGCGCCGACACGATGATCGGCGGTGCGGGCGACGACACCTATATCGTCGACAATGCCGGCGACAGCGTTGCCGAGAACGCCGCCGCGGGAACCGACACGGTCAAGACCGTGCTGGCAAACTATACGATCGGCAACAATGTCGAGAAGCTGAGCTACACGGGATCCGCCAGCTTCACCGGCACCGGCAATGCGCTTGCCAACACGATCATCGGTGGCGCCGGCAACGATCTGCTTGACGGCGGTGCCGGCAACGACACGCTGATCGGCGGCGCCGGCAACGACATCTATGTGGTCGACAGTGCGGGCGACGTCATCACCGAGTTGGCCAGTGCCGGCACCGACGAAATCCGCACGTTGCTTGCAGCCTACTCCATCGCCACATTGGTCAATGTGGAGAACCTGAGCTACACGGGATCGGCCAACTTCACCGGCACCGGCAATGCGCTTGCCAATACGATCACCGGCGGCGCCGGCTCTGACATGCTGAATGGCGGGGCAGGGGCCGACACGCTGATCGGTGGTGCGGGCGACGACACCTATATCATCGACAATGCCGGCGACCTCATCACCGAAGCGGCCAATGAGGGGATCGACACGGTTCGCACGACGCTGACGAGCTATACGCTTGGCAGCGACCTCGAGAACCTCGCCTATATCGGCACGCTAGCCTTCACCGGAACAGGCAATGATCTCGACAACGTGATCACCGGTGGCGCTGCGATCGATACGCTTTCCGGCGGCGCCGGCAATGATACGCTGAATGGCGGGGCTGGTGCCGACACGATGATCGGCGGAACGGGCGACGACACCTATGTCGTCGACAATGCCGGTGACAGCGTCACCGAGAACGCCGCCGCGGGAACCGACACGGTTCGCACGATATTGGCCGCCTACACACTGGGAGCCAATGTCGAGAACCTCACCTACATCGGAACGGCAGCCTTTGTCGGGACAGGCAATAGCCTTGCCAACACGATCACTGGTGGTGTCGGTAATGACATCCTGAATGGCGGGGCAGGTGCTGACACGCTGATCGGCGGAGCGGGCCACGACATCTATATCGTCGATGATCTGGCCGACGTGGTCACCGAAGGGCTGAATGAAGGGACCGATCTGATCAGGACGGTGCTTTCTTCCTATGCCTTGACCAATATTGCCAATGTCGAAAACCTGGCTTTCATCGGCACCGGCGATTTTATCGGCACCGGCAATGCGCTTGCCAACACGATCATCGGCGGCGCCGGCAACGATCTGCTTGACGGCGGCACCGGCAATGACACGCTGAACGGCGGAGCCGGCAACGACATCTATGTGGTCGACAGTGCGGGCGACGTGATCAACGAGGCGGTCAACGCCGGCACCGATGAAATCCGCACGGTGCTTGCAGCCTACTCGATCGCCGCCTTGGTCAATGTCGAGAACCTGAGCTACACGGGATCGGCCAACTTCACCGGCACCGGCAATGCGCTTGCCAATACGATCACCGGCGGTATCGGCAACGACACGCTGAACGGCGGGGCAGGGGCCGACACGATGCTCGGTGGTGCGGGCGACGACACCTATATCGTCGACAATGCCGGCGACCTCATCACCGAAGCGGCCAATGAGGGGATCGACACGGTTCGCACGACGCTGGCAAGCTATACGCTTGGCAATGATCTCGAGAACCTCTCCTATATCGGAGCGGCGGCCTTTGCCGGGACGGGCAATGGCCTTGCCAACACGATCAGGGGCGCGGCAGGTGCCGACATTCTGGACGGGAAGGCCGGAGCAGACATACTGATCGGCGGAGCGGGCAACGACACCTATATTGTCGATGACGTTGGCGATGTGGTCACCGAAGGACTGAATGAAGGCACCGATCTGATCAAGACGGCGCTTTCGAGCTATGCGCTCGGCAACAATGTCGAGAACCTGATCTATACGGGATCCGCCAGCTTCACCGGCACCGGCAATGCGCTTGCCAACACGATCATCGGTGGCGCCGGCAACGATCTGCTTGACGGCGGTGCTGGCAACGACACGCTGATCGGCGGCGCCGGTAACGACATCTATGTGGTCGACAGTGCGGGCGACGTCATCACCGAGTTGGCCAGTGCCGGCACCGACGAAATCCGCACGTTGCTTGCAGCCTACTCCATCGCCACATTGGTCAATGTGGAGAACCTGAGCTACACGGGATCGGCCAACTTCACCGGCACCGGCAATGCGCTTGCCAATACGATCACCGGCGGCGCCGGCTCTGACATGCTGAATGGCGGGGCAGGGGCCGACACGCTGATCGGTGGTGCGGGCGACGACACCTATATCGTCGACAATGCCGGCGACCTCATCACCGAAGCGGCCAATGAGGGGATCGACACGGTTCGCACGACGCTGGCAAGCTATACGCTTGGCAGCGACCTCGAGAACCTCACCTATATCGGCACGCTAGCCTTCGCCGGAACAGGCAATAGCCTCGACAACACGATCACGGGTGGCGCTGCCATCGATACGCTGTCAGGCGGCGCCGGCAATGATACGCTGAATGGCGGGGCTGGCGCCGACACGCTGATCGGTGGTGCAGGCGACGACATCTACATCGTCGACAATGCCGGCGACCTCATCACCGAAGCGGCCAATGAGGGGATCGACACGGTTCGCACGACGCTGGCAAGCTATACGCTTGGCAATGATCTCGAGAACCTCTCCTATATCGGAGCGGCGGCCTTTGCCGGGACGGGCAATGGCCTTGCCAACACGATCAGGGGCGCGGCAGGTGCCGACATTCTGGACGGGAAGGCCGGAGCAGACATACTGATCGGCGGAGCGGGCAACGACACCTATATTGTCGATGACGTTGGCGATGTGGTCACCGAAGGACTAAATGAAGGCACCGATCTGATCAAGACGGCGCTTTCGAGCTATGCGCTCGGCAACAATGTCGAGAACCTGATCTATACGGGATCCGCCAGCTTCACCGGCACCGGCAATGCGCTTGCCAACACGATCATCGGTGGCGCCGGCAACGATCTGCTTGACGGCGGTGCTGGCAACGACACGCTGATCGGCGGCGCCGGTAACGACATCTATGTGGTCGACAGTGCGGGCGACGTCATCACCGAGTTGGCCAGTGCCGGCACCGACGAAATCCGCACGTTGCTTGCAGCCTACTCCATCGCCACATTGGTCAATGTGGAGAACCTGAGCTACACGGGATCGGCCAACTTCACCGGCACCGGCAATGCGCTTGCCAATACGATCACCGGCGGCGCCGGCTCTGACATGCTGAATGGCGGGGCAGGGGCCGACACGATGATCGGTGGTGCGGGCGACGACACCTATATCATCGACAATGCCGGCGACCTCATCACCGAAGCGGCCAATGAGGGGATCGACACGGTTCGCACGACGCTGGCAAGCTATACGCTTGGCAATGATCTCGAGAACCTCTCCTATATCGGAGCGCTAGCCTTCGCCGGAACAGGCAATGGCCTTGCCAACACGATCAGGGGCGCGGCAGGTGCCGACATTCTGGACGGGAAGGCCGGAGCAGACATACTGATCGGCGGAGCGGGCAACGACACCTATATTGTCGATGACGTTGGCGATGTGGTCACCGAAGGACTAAATGAAGGCACCGATCTGATCAAGACGGCGCTTTCGAGCTATGCGCTCGGCAACAATGTCGAGAACCTGATCTATACGGGATCCGCCAGCTTCACCGGCACCGGCAATGCGCTTGCCAACACGATCATCGGTGGCGCCGGCAACGATCTGCTTGACGGCGGTGCTGGCAACGACACGCTGATCGGCGGCGCCGGTAACGACATCTATGTGGTCGACAGTGCGGGCGACGTCATCACCGAGTTGGCCAGTGCCGGCACCGACGAAATCCGCACGTTGCTTGCAGCCTACTCCATCGCCACATTGGTCAATGTGGAGAACCTGAGCTACACGGGATCGGCCAACTTCACCGGCACCGGCAATGCGCTTGCCAATACGATCACCGGCGGCGCCGGCTCTGACATGCTGAATGGCGGGGCAGGGGCCGACACGCTGATCGGTGGTGCGGGCGACGACACCTATATCATCGACAATGCCGGCGACCTCATCACCGAAGCGGCCAATGAGGGGATCGACACGGTTCGCACGACGCTGGCAAGCTATACGCTTGGCAATGATCTCGAGAACCTCTCCTATATCGGAGCGCTAGCCTTCGCCGGAACAGGCAATAGCCTCGACAACACGATCACGGGTGGCGCTGCCATCGATACGCTGTCAGGCGGCGCCGGCAATGATACGCTGAATGGCGGGGCTGGCGCCGACACGCTGATCGGTGGTGCAGGCGACGACACCTATATCATCGACAATGCCGGCGACCTCATCACCGAAGCGGCCAATGAGGGGATCGACACGGTTCGCACGACGCTGGCAAGCTATACGCTTGGCAGCGACCTCGAAAACCTCACCTATATCGGAGCGGCAACCTTCGTTGGAACAGGGAATCTGCTTGACAACGTTATCACAGGTGGTGTTGGCGCTGACAGCCTCGCGGGGGCGGCGGGCAACGACACATTGATCGGGGGTGGTGGCTCCGACAAGATGTCGGGTGGGATGGGCGACGACGTTTACGTCGTTGACATTGCGACTGATATTGTGATCGAGAACGCGAACGAGGGAATAGACATAGTCCACACGGCGCTTTCAAGCTATACGCTCGGCAACAATGTCGAGAACCTGACCTATACAGGATCTGCCAGCTTCACCGGCACCGGCAATGCGCTCGCCAACACGATCACCGGCGGCGCCGGCAACGATATCCTGAATGGCGGGGTCGGTGCGGACACCTTGATCGGCGGAGCGGGCAACGACACCTATATCGTCGACAATGCCGGCGACCTCGTCAACGAAGCTGCCAATGAGGGGATCGACACGGTTCGCACGAACCTGGCGAGTTATACGCTTGCCGGCAATGTCGAGAACCTGAGCTTTGCCGGCATAGGGCCGTTTGCCGGAACAGGGAATGCGCTGAACAACGTAATCGTCGGCGGCAGTGGTTCTAATACGCTGACGGGCGGCGCCGGTAACGATACCCTCACTGGTGGAGCAGCAGCCGACGTCTTCGTTTATTTGCTGAACTGGGGCCACGATACGATCACAAACTTCATGGCAACCGGCCCGGCGCACGACACGATCAGAATCGATCACAACATTTTCGCCGACTGGGAATCGCTTTTTGCTGCATCCAGTCAGAATGGCAACGATACAATCGTTACGGCCGATATCGACAACACCATAGTGTTGAGGAACGTAGCCTTGACGAGCCTAGACTCGGGGGATTTCCTTTTTGCGTGAACCCAATCGGACCTCCGGGTAAACCCCCGGGGGGAGATCTGGCATGCTGCGGCGGAGAGGATGACGGCGATTGCGGACGGGTTCGGCGGAGGGTGACGGTGTGAAACGGCTATCGGCGGTCGCGTGGATTTACGCTGATAAATCCTGCGATCGATTGCGCATCAGGAACTGGCCCAACCGGTTCACGATCTTAAAGGCCCAGAACATCGATGTTGAGACCTTCAGGCCGTTGTCGGCAAGGGCGGACAGCACCTCCTTGTTCTGACGCGATATATTTTGAACGTTCTTGTTCGTGGCGCCCCCTAAGCGCATCCTGACCAGGACTCGCGGGATATAGATTGTTCTGATCCGCGCGACTTCCAAAAATCGCATCATAAGCTCGACGTCGGCTGCAAGCCGATAACGCAGATCAAACCGCCCGGACTGATCATAAATGCTACGGCGAACATAGAATGTCGGATGTGGTGGACACCAGCCACGGGCGAAAGAACCGGATCTGAACGCACGCGATTTCCAGTAGCGGATCTTGCGATCGGTATGCCGGTTGGAAACATAGACGAGATCGCCGTAGCAGCCGTCATATGCTTCATCTTGCAACGCAGCCGCCACAGTTCCGAGGGAGTCGCTGCTCTCGAAAATATCGTCCGCATTCAGGAACCCGATAATATCGCCGGTTGCTAGACCAATTCCTTTGTTCATCGCCTCATAAATGCCTCCATCCGGTCCCGAAAGCACACGGCGGTTCTTGGCGGGCGCCGAAGCGATGATGGCGAGCGTAGAATCTTTTGAGCCGCCATCGATGATGATGTGCTCGAAATCGTCGTAGGTTTGCGTGTCGATGGACCGCAACGTATCGGCAATGGTCCGCTCGGCGTTCCAGCAAACGGTGATGAGGCTTATCCGGGGAGAGCTTGGATTGGCAGTGTCTGCAGCCATTTTAACGGGTGTCTTGCTCATATTCGAAGCGGCGGAATCTAGCCAACCCGTAGCAGACGGAAAGGCGGTGTCGCAATCCAGTACTGCAGATTATCCTTGATCAATGCAGGAGATCCCTCGCCATTTCGAAGCAACTTCTTCCGGTTCTTGACACGCCATGCTCATTGTATCCAGGCCTCGCGGCGTGAGCTTGAACTGCACCCGTGCCTGCATATCCGCTCCTATGCAGTCGGAGCGTTCTGTTGAATTCTCCTACGTGCGACCGCCTGACCTTGCGGGAGAGCGGGGTGGAATTTCTAGATCGGCCTCAGCACGAAGAGAAGGCTGTCGCCCTTGCCTGCGGCATCCAGAATTCGATTGCCCAATCCCATCACCATCCTGGCCCCACGTGCGCCACGCGATAGGGCTACGTTCTTCAGTCGAGTGAAGAACGGTGGCCTGCCTTGGATTGCATCAGCATTGTGCATCCAGGTGGATGATGACTTGCCCTCCTGCTTCCGCTCGCGTGCAGTGCGTAATTGCAGGACCGACCAGAGATTAGGCGTAACCGTTCTGACGTTTTCGACCTTGTAACCAAACTTGCCGGCGAGCTTGGTAAAAGAGGTGCGGTTGAAATGATTTTGGTGATAGGGAATGTGCCAATTGATCCAGCGGTCTTTCCAGATCTTGTGATGAAACGAGCCCGTATTGGGGAACGCCATGATCACGCGACCCCGGGGGGTGAGGCGTTCTCTTACCGCCTGCAGCATGGCCGAGGGATCCGGCACATGTTCGAGCACCTGATTCAATACAATCAGGTCGAACTTCATGTCGGGAAAAGGCAGATCGTAAATGTTGCCGATATGGACCTGCAGACCGAAATGATCAGCGATAGTCCGCACATTCGGATCCGCCTCGATCCCCCAGCTTTCAATACCCTTGTTACGCATTTCAAGGAGTGAAATGCATGAGCCGCAACCGACATCCAGTATTTTCTCACCAGGCTGCGCCAGATAGTGGCCTTGATGATCGGTGCCGGCCATCCAACGATTGAAAGCGGCGAAAGGCTTGTTTACCAGCGCAGCTTCTCGCTCTATGGCGGAGAAATCAACTTTCCGGCGCGGATAATGCGTCCTGTAATGCCCGGGCAGGTCTTCTTCCGTGAGCGGCGGTGTCGTTGTCATATGACCGCAAGACACGCACCTCTTGATCGAATATACACCGGGCAGCCGTATCGATCGTCGGATATGCGCTCGATAAATGCCTCCATATTCGAACCGCAGGCAATACACTGCATCTGATGATCGCTCTTCATCGCGTCGTTATTGTCCTTTTTCATTTCTTCGCTGGCAGAGCATGGGCCGTCCGGATAATCATGAAGGCCGCCATGCGCAACGGCGCTGTCAGCCGTTGCAAAGGCGTGCCGATCAAAGAATAGAACGCGGCCCGCTGAAATACATTGTGGGGCGAGCGCCGGCCAAAATGCTTCTTCCACCAAGACGTATGCGACACATGGGCGCCATAGACCGGCGGCGAATAAACTATGGCCTCGCTGGAAACAAGAAGCGGTACGCCCGTTTGCGCGAAGCGCATGGATATTTCGTAATCTGCCATATAATGCGGCAGAAGGCGCGGACGCATCGTTCCGTGCCGTTTGAAAAGTTCGGCCGGAAAAAGTGTTCCACGCCCGCTGAGCGCGTCGGCCTTATAGAGCGGCTTGGGATTCCGGCGCTCCTCTTCACTCAACTCGGCGAGAATGTCCCATACTGCAATGCGATTTATGTTCAAGCGCGGTCCCACGCCCGTCAAAGGCGGGTCGCTCTCCTCCTCGTGAACGACGCTGCCGATAATGGCATCCCGATTTTCGCGTGAACACCGTATCAATGTCTCGACATAGGTCGGGCCAAACCACGTGTCATTGTTGACGAACAGGATGTAGTCTTCGGGGCCGCAGTCGGGCAGAACCCGCTTCAGGCCGACCTCTATGGCTCCGCCCCACCACAGATTGCCGTCGCCTCTTATGCTCGTCAGGTCAGGCTGCGCCGCGAGGAATTCAGCCGTTTCATCGGTGGAGCCGTCATCAATGATGACAATTCGGATATTGTCGACAACAGTTTGGGCTCTCAAGGCCGCGATGACTTTGCGAGTATGTTCAAGTCGGTTGAAGACCGGAATTAGGACGTATACGCGCATCGAATATTGTCGTCTTTCCTTACGAACCAACAGAAATCTGGCCGTTGCACAAAAGACACATCGGCGATAGCGGACCGCGCGTTTGTTCTATCAACCAGCATTGACGCACGATGAAGGCGCTTCATTCGAACCAAGCCTGGAAAGGCCGCCTCTCAAATTCGTCCAGCGCCCCGCCGTGTGTGGAATTGACGACGCGGATATCGTTCGCTCTCGCGATATTTGCGATGGCTCGATATTGCCGCCACAGCCGCGCCGCCTGCTGAAAGTCGTCGTGACGGTTCCTTCTCGGGGTGCCGTCCGCATTTACGGTGATATCTTTTCCCTTTTGCACCTTGAGTTCGAATGCGTATTGGTAGGGTGATGACAGGAAACGATCGTGGTCGACGCCGAGCAGGATGATCTCTTTGAAACCAAGATACATCGCTATCATCAAGGCCATCACCGGCACCGAATCGACCCGCGGCACCGGTTGAGAGATATCGACGATTTCCACTGATGTTCTTTCGTCGAAGCTTTCACCGAGCACGAGATACCGAACCGTTCGCCCTGAAAACAGATTGTGTTTTCGAACGAGCTCCGCTTCAGTGGAACTGAGAAACAGTTCCGCGGCGCCCAAGTGTGAATGCATCTCGTCGAACCAGCGGACCACGTCCTCCGATGTCATCAATCCGTAGGTAATTTGCGGAACACAATGATAACGAGACTGGAACTTATCGAAATCGGAGTGCAGGTAGCCGTTGGAAACGGTTATAACGGTTTCGCCCTGAAGTCGCGACAGATCCAAGCCCTTGACGCTCGGGCCATTGCCTAAAATAAAACAGCGCTGCCCCGCGTGCAGACCAGCAAGCTGTCTATTTTCTGCCAGCGAACTCGCGACGTCAGCAGAGAATTTGTGACGATTTTTTAGCCTGCGCTTCAGCTCATGCACACCATAGGGGAGCAGCATGGAGCCAAAGGTCAATATCTTTCTCAAAGCTGCAGCCACTTTACCACCTCAAAAACCTCCGCGTATTTTACACCGATGCGCTGGCCGGCGTTCTCGGCTTCATTGCGGAAGAAGCTCACCCATTTCCGCCCCGTGCGCTCCATCTCGGATTCATGGGCAAGGATCGCCTTTTCCTTCTGGTCCCAATGGGAGGTGATGTCGACGTAGAAATTGCCCCTGAAATCCACCGTCGAATGGTACCAGTTGCTGCGATACATCAGGAGGCGGGGCACATGGCGGCAGCTGTGCAGCGATGCGCGCGATAAGGCCAGATGGTCATGGTGGATGTCTCCGACCCAGTGGGTGTAGACCATATCGATCTTCAGATCCTGCACGAGCTTAAGGATCTCGATATTCAGCGGATCGACGAATTCGATCTGGAGCGTTTTGAACTCGCCGCAAAACATCTTGTGGACGCCGAGAATTTCCATCGCAGCATCCGCTTCCGCTCTGGCGACCTGGCTGCTGCGCACGGACTGATCATACTGGTTTGAAAAGCCGGATACGGTCGCGACATAGACATACACCGTGTCGCCGTTTGCAGCATGGCGTGCCAGTGCACCGCCACAGCCCAGTTCCACGTCGTCAAAATGGGCACCGATCGCGAGAATATTCATTTGCAACTCCAGAGCAGGTCACGCGTGCCTGCAATACCACAATTCAGCAGTGTGTCGAGAATGCTGAGATAGGGGATGAATGCCCCAAATGGCTGTGGATAAACCGGATGGACGAAATGCTGCCATTCGATTTCGATTCCGGCTGCCTCAAACACTTCCGGCCGCATATAGTCGCGCGCGCCGAGACCCGAGAGATAACGTGTTGCTCCCACTTTGCGCAGCAGTTCGACAAGCAATTCGTTCCTATGACCCTCGGGGCTTAGAGCGCTTGATCGTACCATCGGCATCGTGACTTCAAGCATATCCAGGATACCTTCGAGGAAATGCATGTTGAAATCGGCCAGCAGATCGAACCGCTTGCCGTAGAGAGCCTCTATACGGGGAAAGACCTCACTCCAACCGTCAGATCTGCGATAGTTTTCCCGAAGCAGGGAAAGGTTCTGGTCTATCCATCCTGTGCCGGGTGCCAGTTCCACCGCATTGATCGGTGTACCGAAGCTTGGCTTTCTAATTCCGACGGTGAGCCAGCGGTCGCCTTGTGCCGTCTTAATCTTGTCACGGTGCGTCCAGCTTTTGCTCGTGCCATGGACGAACTGAACATGATCCAGAACGATGTAGAGGTCGGCGTTCAAAAAACGCTGAAAAAAGCCGAGATAGGATGCAAAGTCCGGCTGATGGATCACCGCTGTCAGGGTCATGCAGCCAATCTTTCCAGCAGATCGGCAACGCGGCCGACCCCGCCAAGGTCGACCTTGGCCATGGCAGTCTCGCTCATGGTCCTGATGGGGATCGGCTTTTCCAGGATGCCGAGATCGAATGCCGAGTGATGCCCGGCGAAGAACGCTGCTCCAAGCTCCTCGAGCGCACGCCCGACCGGGATTTCAAAAGGTTCGTTGGCGATCACCACGCACGGCAAACCGGCCGCGCAGGCTTCGAATGGGGTGACACCGCCGCCGGTAATCGCCAGATCGTGGCCATGCATCTCTGCCGCAAGCGACGGCACTTGGTTGAGCAGTTTGAACCGATCGGGTGCAGCGGTCGCGACGATCTCTTCAAGCTCCGCCATGTGTTGGAAGCTCGGGCCTGTAACGATAGTAACAGGAAAAGGCCTGTCGCTCAGCCATTTGGCAACGCGGACGGTCACGCCGTAGGTATCGGCGCCGCCGAGCGTGACAAGGATCGATGCAAGGCTTTGCCGAAGTCTGCGAAACGCCGCGATTTCAGGATTGAGTATCATGTACTCCATCCCTAACCGAACATCCTTGCCCTTGAGACTCTCAGTCTTTTCGAACAGGAGCGCGCAGATATTGATGTCGGCAAGTCCCGCGCCATCACCACGATCATCAAAGGTAACGAGCTTGGCGCCCAAACGCTTGATCGCCTCGCTGTGGGATCGCTGCGTGTTCAGGCGGTCATTAATCCAGACTGAAGATGATGCATTGGGTTCGATAAAGCCATTCTCCCATCCGGTCACGGAGGCGAGATCATAAAGCGCCACGTCAAAGCCGCGCTCCCGGATGATCCTCAACGAATTCGGATGATCGTTTGCTAAAAATCGGACCGGATGTCCGCGCGAACGCAGTTCGGCGGCGAGTGTCAACGACCGAAACAGATGCCCCATGCCGCGTGCATGCGAACTTTCTATGCAGAAAACGAACATAGCCTGATCGCTTCTTCTGTCCCGAGCCAGTTCCCACCCCCGCGCGCTGCAAGAGCACAAGCACGTCTCCAGTCTTCTTCAGTATCTACCGTCAGGCGCAGTCCGGGGGATATTTTGGCCGGCGGCACCTCAAGTTGGCCGATCTTGAACAGTTCCGGCCGATCGGTGAAGTATTCATTCACGTGCTCGCGATGGTGCGGGAGCTTTCCCTCGCGATGACTGCGCGATAGAGCTTCGAAGGTAAATATCTCGGCGCCAACGCCAATCGGCAACTGGCCGAACGCATGCGTATAGTCGAATCCCTGCTTGTGGTGCAGATCGATCAGCCTCTCAAGCTCTTCGATGTCAGTGAAAGGATTATCTGCAGTCAATCGAACAATGTCGGACATTTCGAGCGATTTTGCGCATTGAAAATAACGATCGAGAACATCGGTTTCATCGCCACGAAAGCAGCTTACGCCGCGCTCAAGGCACCAGGCTTCGACAACATCGTTCTCGCTGGCCGATGAGGTCGCAACGACAATCCTGGCAGGCCGCTTCAACATCTGAAGCCTACCCAGGACATGTCCGAGAAGCGGCTTGCCGGAAATGTCGCGAAGCACCTTTCCCGGCAATCGGGTCGATCCCATCCGCGCCTGGATAATGATGCCAAGCGTCACGCCAGATCGCTCCACTGGAGAACGGCGTCCGCATCAAGATCCTTTACGAGCCGTCGCCCCGCAAGAGTTTCGAGATGCTTAGGTTCAATCCCTGTCCCAGGTCGTTTGACCGAGATGTCGCCGGCGGAGATGACATGGCCGGCTTTGAGCGGCCGATTGACGACAATGCTCTTGCGGTTGTTCAATCTTGTCGTCGCTTCACTGGCGGCCGGTTCCTTGCGACCACTGCCTTTCATCACCTCGAACGCCCGTATCGCATCCACAAGCCATTTCATTTCTGCTGGATCGGCCGAGAGCATGTGGTCGGGACCGTCGGCGGCTTTATCATAGGTGAAATGCCGCTCTATAACCCGTGCGCCCATCACGACCGCACAAAGGCTTGCGACCGGGGTCAACGTATGGTCGGAATAGCCAACGTCGAGATCCGGAAACGCTTCCATCATCGTTTGCATGGCGCGCAGGTTCACATTTTCCGGATGCGTCGGGTAGCTTGTGATGGCGTGCAGCAGAATGAGCTTGTCGTTGCCGGCTTCCTTGATTGCGGCGACGGATTCCCGAACCTCTTCGAGCGTCGACATCCCCGTCGACAGGATTATCGGCTTGCCCGTTTTTGCCAGGTAGCGGAGGAAGGGAATATTGACCGCATCGTCCGAGCCCACCTTATGGGCACCAACTCCACACTGCTCAAGCAGGTCGACGTCCGTTTCGTGTGAGGGCGACGAAAACCAGTCCAGCTCATGCTCCTCGGCATAGCGGAAAACCGCTTCGTGAAGCTCGTGACCGATTTCATATTTATGGAAAAGCTCGAATTGCGAGGTAACGCCGGTGTTTTCCATATCGAACATGGCGTTCCGGCTCGACAGGGTCTCCGCGCGATAAGTCTGGAGCTTGACAGCATCCACGCCGGACGCCTTGGCCTCGTCGATCAGCCGTCTTGCCTGATCAAAAGTCGTAAAATTCCCGCCGATTTCGGCGATAATATAACACCGGTCAGGTCGGTAGTTCCGGAACATCTGCTACTCCCGCAATTCACTATACAGCCGGCGTTCCAATAGCGGTAACACAGCTCAGTCCAGCTCTGTGCGATGTCATCCCGCACACGACCGGTATACAACTCCCGGCTGCTTCTCTATTTTCCGATTTCCTGAGCCCGATCCACGTAATTTCGGACAATCACTTTCCGGCCGCAGATTTCGGTCGGTTCGTCATCCGTCAGGCGAGGCAGGTAGCATCGGCGGCATACTTCGCTTTTCAAGAAGCCCTGCGGTTCCTTGTGCAAGGCGCGGACTGCATTCATTTTTTCGCCGTGCCAAATCTGGTGTACCGTCTCCGTCGTCGCGTCACCAATGACTTCGCGATTTTCCTCGTCGTTCGAGCACTTCATCACAAGCCCGTCGGCGCCGATAACGAGGCGCTGATATTGCTGTGGGCAGGTGAAGTTATCCAGATATTGGACGTCGGAATCGTTTCCGAGATAGTCGATCAGCGGATTGAAGGCGACAAGATCCACGTGAGGCGCAAAGGTTTCATAGTAGAGATCCGGATTTTCCCTGATCGCCGGCCAGATGCCCTGCACCTTGATAACAGGACGGTGGAGCCCGCGCTCGTCTTTGTACTTCTTGATGTCCTTGATCTTGTCGAGTAGGGCCTCGAACTTGATCGGCTTGCGGATTTTCTCGTAGGTCTCACCGGTGCCATCGATCGAAACGGTGATCCAGTCGATCCCGGCATCGACGAGCTGAGCGAAATAGTCTCTGTTGAGCTTGAAGCCATGCGTGAGGGTCGAGACTTCCTTGATCCCATGGTCCTTGGCATAGCGCACACAGTCGGCGAAGCGCTTGTGCAGCGTGGCTTCGCCACGCAGCGACAGGCGGATCGCGGGAACCTTGCCGCCGATCTCATCGATGATGCGGCAGTAGAGATCCCAGTCCATCCGCGTCGTGTTCACACTTTTCTTGAACTCGTCGCTGATCGTATAGCACATCGGGCAGCGCAGATTGCAGATCGATGCCAGCTCGAGATCGACCAGCAGCGGATAGTCCGAAACCTGCTGGTTCAGGGCATATTCTGACCATTTGCGACGGTAATCCGCGTATTCTGCTTCCCACCCTTCGCCTCGGAACTTGTCGAACGCGGCTTCGCGCTCGACCGTGTCCATCGAGTAGTTGCCCTTATTGATCGGAACGTAACGTTCGTTCAATTTACGACTCCTTCATCATCGCGCGCATCCCGGCCGGCAGATCCCATTCCGGCCACCATCCGAGAACGGTGCGAGCCCGCGTGATATCGGCCCGCACGTCAGGTATTTCATTCCGCCGAACTGTGCAAGATGACACTACAGGTAGATCGGTGCCGGCAGCTTCTTGCAAGATGTCGATTATTTCCTGCACCGAATACGACATTCCTGAGCCGATATTGATGCAATGGTAGCCTTCCACGACGTCCATGGCCTTGGCAAAGGCGCTCAGGACATCTTCAACGAAGATATAGTCACGCCGGGGACTGAGATCCAGGACCTGTATTTCCTGCTTCGTCCGTATCCGGTTCAGAAGCGTCGGTATCAGGAATTCGGGGCGCTGCCCTGAGCCGTAAATATTGAAAAGACGCAATACCACCACCGGTATCTGCTCGTGCGTGGCGGCGAACTCACAAAGCTGTTCGGCAAGATGTTTGGAAAGAGCGTAAGGGTTGTTCGGCCTGACCGGATCGCTTTCGTGGATCGGCAGCCGCTCGGGCACTCCGTAAACATAGGCGCTTGCGAACACGAGTTTGGCCTTGTGTCGCTTGCACCAGTTCAAAGCGTGTTGCGTTCCGAGGACGTTGGCGGCCGTGAAACTCGGTCCTTGTGTCCAGCTATCCGGAACGAATGTCCTGCCGGCAAGGTGAAACAGCGTGCGCGCCGCGGGAAGCTCCTGCCAAACCTTTTCTTCGCTTATATCACCATGCGTTCGGTCAAGCGCGAGCACGTCAAAACCAGCCTGCTCAAGCCGTCTGACCAGACGCCTCCCGAGAAAACCGCCAGCACCGGTGACGATGGCATCAACCATTCAAGAACCTGGACCGCATGGATTCAAACTGCTCGATCGCCAAGGCATAATCGTCAGGCCGTCCGATATCGAGCCAATAGCCTGCAAAATCTCGAACCGTGGCCGGCTTTCCGGCCGCAAGAAGATCAAGCATCAACTGATCGAAGCCGTAGGCACCACCTTGTGGTATGTGCGCCACGGCCCTCGAAGACACCATGTAGACACCCATGCTGACTTTGTATTCAGCCGTCGGTTTCTCTCGAAAACCGGTCAGCAGCCCGGCCTCGCCGGTGTCAAGAACGCCATAATCTATGCGATGCTGACGCGTCTTGGACGAGATCGTGAATATATTCCCGTCGCGGACGTGCGCATCATGAAAATCGGCATAGTTCAGATCTGTCAGGATGTCGCCGTTCATCACCAGGAAATTCTCCGGCAGATCCTTTATCAGTCGCAGCGGCCCCATGGTGCCAAGAGGCTCGTCCTCGAGCGAATAGTCGATGCGTACGCCCCACTTGTCGCCATCCTGGAAAAAAGCCTTGATCAGCTCGGCCTGATGGTTGACGGCAAGCGTTATATGCTGAAATCCACCGGATATCAGCTGACGAATGATCACCTCAAGAATAGGATAGTCGCCGATCGGCATCAGAGGCTTCGGAAGCACGACTGTATAGGGCCGCAACCGCGTTCCCATTCCGCCCGCCAGAATGACTGCGCGCCTAGACATTGAAGATATCCGCCTTGTATCTCGCCAGATTCTGCGGCTGACGCAGCCAGTCGATCGTCGCTTTCAGACCATCTTCCAAGCTATAACGCGACGAGAATCCTGTCAGAGACTTGATCAGGCTGTTGTCGCAGCACAGACGCTCCACTTCGCTATTTGCCGGACGCAAACGCTGTTCGTCGCATTCGATCTCCACGCTGACGCCGATGATGTCGGCGATCAACTGGACGGTATCGCCGATCGATATCTCGCTGCCCGAGCCGATATTGACCGTCTGTCCGATGGCTTCGTCGCAAGCCGCGAGTGCCAGAAAGCCGTCGCATGTATCCTGCACGAAATTGAAATCCCGGGTGGGCGAGAGCGCACCAAGCTTCAGCGTCGTTCGCCCACTCAGAAGCTGCGAAATCACGGTCGGAATAACCGCCCTTGCAGATTGTCGCGGGCCGAAAGTGTTGAAAGGCCGTGCGATCGTCACCGGTAGGTCAAAACTCGAATGATAACTGTAGGCCATCGCGTCAGCACCGATTTTTGACGCCGAATAGGGCGACTGTGCCTGCAGCGGATGACTTTCGCTGATTGGGACAAAGCGAGCCGTTCCGTAGACCTCGCTGGTCGAGGTCTGGATGACACGGCCAACGCCGGCATCGAGAGCGCCCTGAAGCACATTCAACGTGCCATTAATGTTAGTGTCCACATAGCTGGACGGCGCCTGATAGGAATAGGGAATAGCGATGAGCGCGGCCAGATGAAATATCGTGTCAACGCCTTTAGCGACGGCACGCATTTGCGCCGGGTCGCGAACGTCTCCAAGAATGACCTCGAACTTGCCGCGGTATTCAGACTGGTCCAGCCAACCCCAACTGGAAAACGAGTTGTATTGGCAAAGGGCGCGAACTTCCACGCCTGCCTTGACCAAGGTTTCAACGAGGTGAGAGCCGATGAAGCCGTCCGCACCGGTCACAAGTACTTTCTTCATTTCAATAGGCCCTCAGAATCGCGGCGGTAGAGCATCTTCACATCCCAGGGCAGTTGGATCGCCGAAATCGATGGTTTTCGCTGCTGCCCCAGCATCTGGATGATCCCGACATTGTCTTCGACTTCGAACCGTATGCCTTCAACCACCGAATAGATCGAAAAACGGCTGGAAATGCCTGCGCGGAGATAAAAGGTTCCCGTATTCAACAGGCCGGCCGGTATGACGACTTGCGCCCGATAATAACCTGGAGGTCTGGCGTCGAGGCGGCTTACATCGAGTTCGGGATCAGAGAGGCTGATGACGGCGGAGTAGCCATCCTCCATCATGACCTGCAGTCCGACTGACAGTCCCGTCAATGGCTCCCGCAGCTCATACTCAACCTCGATGATGAAGTTCTTCGTAAGCTCAACGGTTTGAGCGATCTCGCCATCTTCATTTTTGATGGAAAGGCGACATATTACGGCCTTGCCGTCGATATCCTGGGGAGCCGCTTCAAAATGCATCTTCCCATTAAGCTCGGGTCGGTCGAAGTAAGCGCGTATGACATCTGAGGTGCTGCCAATGGCAGCCACCTGTCCGTCGGATAGCAGAATGGACCGGGGGCAAAGACTGCTCACCGCCGTCATATTATGACTGACGAACATGATTGTCCGACCCGCCTTGGTCACCTCCTGCATTCGGCCCATGCATTTGTTCTGGAAATTGACATCACCAACGGCAAGAACCTCATCGACAAGAAGTATTTCAGGGTCGAGATGTGCCGCAACGGAAAAGGCAAGCCGGACATACATGCCCGAAGAGTACCGTTTGACTGGGGTATCGATGAACTCACCGATTTCTGCGAACTCAACGATTTCATCGAATTTCCTGCGGACCTCGGCATGCGTCATTCCGAGAATGGCGCCGTTCAGGTAAACATTTTCACGCCCGGTGAGCTCGGGGTGGAACCCGGTTCCAACTTCCAGCAGGCTCGCAATCCGGCCTCGAATGCCAATGTAGCCCGAAGTCGGGCGCGTTATGCGAGACATCAGCTTCAGAAGGGTCGATTTTCCTGCACCATTGCGGCCGATGACGCCAACGATATCGCCCCGGGAAATCTCGAAAGAGACGTCGTCGAGGGCATGGAAAATATCGTTGTCAAGGCGAGCCTTGTTCTTTCGGTCGGACGCATATTCCGACATGGAGACATTCGGGTCAGGCAGGTTACGGCGCCGCGCCCACCAGCTTTGAAGGTCGCGATATAAGGTACCGTGATTGATGATTCCCAGCCGATAATGTTTGCTCACATTCTCGGCGCGTACAACGATTTCATTCATCAGACCGTATCCATAGCGGTTGCCTCGGCCCGTGCGAAAAGTATCAAACCGGCAATCATAATCACCAGGGTGGCGGTCACATTCGCCAGGCAAACGCTAAGCGGGAGCGGCGACGCGTCGAACAATGCCCAGCGAAATAGCTGAACCGGTGTCGTCATCGGATTCAGATGATAAAACCATTGATATCGTTCCGGAATTTGGCTGTAAGAGTAGACGACGGGTGTCGCATACATCCAAAGTTGAGCCACGAAACCGACGGCGTAAACCAGATCGCGATATCGGACTGTCAGCGCGGAAATCGCGAGCCCCGCGCCCACACCAAGCATCGCAACATAGAGCAAAATCAGCGGTGTCGCCAAAACGAAACGCAAGTTGATCACTATTCCATCCTGGCTAAGCCAGAGGAAAAATGAGATTGTAAGCAGAAGCATGAACTGGATGAAAAATGCGACCAAGCCGCTCATCGCGACCGCGAGTGGCACAACCAGGCGAGGGAAATACACTTTCCCGAACAAGTTCGAGTTCTTCGAAAATGTTTCTGAATTGTTGGTCAAGCAGGCCGAGAAATAGTTCCAGATGATGGTGCCGGACATATAAAAGATCAGCGGTGAAATTCCATCGGTGGAGAGGTTGGCAATCTTTCCGAAGACGATGTAGTAGGTGATCGTCGTGAGTGTCGGTTGTATGAGATACCAAACCGGCCCAAGGACGGTTTGCTTGTAGAAAGTCGTGAAATCCCTTTTAAAGAACATCCAGATAAGTTCACGATATTTCCACGCAGCCGTCAGCCCGACGCCTGTCTTGCCGGACGGCCTGATGATTATATCCCAGGATTCGCTTCCGATCTCGCTTTCCCGCTTCGTCAGGTGACCTGTCATATCAGTATGCTCAAACTCTCCGTTAGCGGTCGGCCGCGCCATATCTTCTAAAGCCTGGGGGGATGCATGGAGCAACCCATGTATCACGCGACTTTAGCGAGGACACGCCCCAAAATGTCTTTTAGACGTTGGTCGAAGTCCTCTTGCTTCCACCAGGAAGCTCTTTCAAGTCCCTTTTTGATCAAAACGGAAAATAGGGCTTCGTCTTCCCACAGGCGGCTCATCGCTCCTTGTATTTCCTCGACGGATTGGGGCGAGAAATAAAGCGCTGCGTCACCGCACTGTTCCCGCATACCATACTTGTCCGATATCAAGACGGGGCAACCACACACCATCGCTTCAAGCGGCGGGATGTTTGTCGGGCCGAAGAAAGTCGGCATGACCAATCCTCTGGCACGACGATAAAGCCCAGCCAGATCCGAATCCGGCACATAACCGACGAAGTGAACCGCTTGAGATAGCCCAAGCTCGCTTGCCATCGTTTGGACGGCCGCATATTCGCGCTTTGTGTTGCCCGCCAAGACCAGTTCCATGTCCGGATGAATCGTGCGCGCGGCTGCCAGCGCTTGTATGAGCCGCAAGTGATTCTTGTGAGGCCAGAATTGCGCCGGATAAAAGTAGAATTTTTCCGGAAGCCGGTAGTGTTCGGCGAAGGCGGGCGTCTCGACCGAATCTGTCAGATAGTTCGGAGCGATATAAGGCAGCGGATATATGTGATCTTCCGGCGTGCCGTAGCTTTCCATGACATGACGCCGCCCGGTTTCGGAATCGACGAGCACGGCAGCACTCTGGTTCGCAAGGTGACGGAACCGGCTTTCTCTCAGTTGAAAGCGCAACCAGCTTCCGGCTTCCGGGAAGCTGCGTTCGTATCTGTGCATCAAATCGTGAATGGTTGCGATCGAGGGCTCCTTGATCTGCCAGGTCAGGGCGTCTTGAGCCGGAAAGATCCACAGATCACATTGGAGAGATGCCAATTCCCGCACGAGCGGGTTCACCCATCTCGCGACGACACGCGCTACGGAGCCGGGCAGAACTATGAACAGCTTGGCAAGTGTCTCGCCCCGCTTCCAGTGCTGCAGCGGGACGGCCTTCAGCGGGCTGGCATCAAGTTCAGAGCGCCAGGCTTCGTCCCCATAGGCAACGATGACCTCCACGTCCGTGCCGTCGATTGAAGACAAGGCCTGCACGAGGCTTTGCGCGTACTGGAACATACCACCGGCATGGCGGCCTACTCCGAGATAGAAACCAATCCTCTTCCGACGCAAGGTAATTCGGTCGTCCAAATCTATCGCCAACAGTCAGCCCGCGTTCTTGCGCGCTACGACACAGACGCCCCAGGTTTCGGTCCCCGGCGTCGAACTGGACATCCACTCTTCGGCAATCACACGGCTCATCCCCGCATTCGTCAGGAGGCGGTCTATTTCGTTCAGGAAGAGGTAGCGCATGCGGTGGGTTTCGCAAACCATTTCGGTCTTGGCGCTCAGCTTCTCCGTCGCGAAGATCGTGTAATTGACATCCACGATGTTCTCGGCGTCATGAACGACCGACTCTGCAACGCGAACGACGGAAATCTCATCGTTTTCCAAGCGTTTGACGCGGGTACTCGGCCGCTGCCAAAGGACTGCTGGTCCGTACCAGAAGTCGAATATGAAAATTCCGCCATCTTCGAGATGGTGGGAGACAGTCTCCATCATCGCTTCGAGATCCGCATCAGACGTCTGATAGCTCAAAACATGAAAAAGGGAGATGACCGCCTGGAATCGCCGATCCGTCCGGAATGTGCGTGCATCGCCCAGCTTGAAATCAAGTTTGCCGCCCGACCGTGCTGCCTTCGGCATGGCCGCCGCAAGCATGGTTTCCGACAGTTCTACCCCCAGCACCCCATATCCGGCTTCTGCGATCTTATCGGCGTGAATACCGGTGCCGGAGCCTAGCTCCATAATCTGTGAGATTGGACCGGTCGCATAACGCTCCAGCAGAGCTTTCACATAAGCTGTTTCGCCCTCGTAGTCCTTGTCCTTATAGAGAAGATCGTAATACTGGGAGTACAATCCGAAACTGGTCGTCAACGGATGACCTCCGTTACGATGCCCGCGACTTCGCGAATTTGATCTTCCCTTAGCGCCATGCCGCTTGGAATATAGAAGCCGCGGCGCGCAAGCTTTGCGGCGATGGGAAGATCTGCGTCCTTGAGGAAGCCCATCTTCTGCAGAACGGGCTGCTCGTGCATCGGCCAGAAAAACGGACGGCAGCCTACGCCTTTGGCCGCCAATCGTTTCATCGCTTCGGCTGCGTCGAAATCGACCTCGTCCTTCAGAACGATGCCATAGACCCAATAGATATTCCGGGCATAGCTTGTCTCGGGCAACGGCAGTTGAATGCCGGGCAGGTCCCGAAGCAGCTCGGTATACAGTCTGCCCATCCCACGTTTGCGCTCGACGAATTCTGGAAGGCGCTCAAGCTGCGCGCAACCCAGAGCCGCCTGCATATTCGTCATACGCATATTCCAGCCCAGCTCCTCATGAACAAAGCGGCGGGCAGGCAGGAAGCAGAGATTTCGCAGGCTCCGAGATCTGTCGGCAAGGGCGTCGGAATCGGTGACGATCATGCCACCTTCGCCTGTGGTAATGTGCTTGTTGGGATAAAAGCTGAAAATGCTGACATCGCCGAAACTGCCGCAAGGCTGGCCGTTATATGTCTGGCCATGCATTTCTGCAGCGTCTTCGATGATCTTCAGGTTGTGGCGGCGGGCGATCTCGTTGATCGCGGTCATATCGCAGGGCAGGCCGTAGATATGTACCACCATGATGGCGCGCGTCTTCGGCGTAATCGCTGCTTCGATCTTCGTCGGATCGATATTCCAGGTTAGAGGATCCGAATCCACGGCAACCGGCACACAACCAGCTCTCACGATGGCTGCGGCGCAGGAAATGATCGTGAAGGACGGCATGATGACCTCAGTGCCTTCCTCCAGGCCAAGCGCCATCATACCGGCGTCGAGAGCCATCGAACCGTTCGCAACGGCGATTGCGTGCTTGCGGCCGACAGTCGCGGCAAACTCACGCTCAAAACGTGTGATGAAAGGGCCCTCGGAGGATATCCAGCCGGTCTCGATGCATTCCAGCAGATACTTAGCCTCGTTACCATTCAGCAGCGGTTCATTAACCGGAATCATTCGGCACCCTTTATCTTCAGTTCCCGCACCGACGGTACAAATCGCGTCTTGTCGGATTCCCCAGCGTAAGGCCCCTGTTTGACTTCGATGATCTCAGCTTCTTCGATAATTTCAAAACCATGTCCGCCGAAAGCAAGCAGGATGACGTCGCCTGCGCGCAGGATCGCGCTTTCGTAGTATTCCTGCGCGTCGGAATAGAAGTCCACGCGGACAACGCCCGACTTTATAAGCAGGACCTCCTTCGTATAGAGAACCTCCCGCGCAACGGCGTTGTGGACGTGGGGCTGGATGACATAGCCGGTCGGTCGCTTCATATAGGCAAGTTGCTGCGAGAATTCGTCCGGCGTGAAAAACTGGATGCCGTCGAACGTGTAGTTCGACCGCAATATCATGGCCTGCAGTTCGCCGCCGTTCACGATCTTTTCTATCATGCTTCTCTTTCCCAAATCGGCGGTTGCGTCAGGATGCTGCAAAACCGACTACTTTGCGTATGCGCCTGACCCCTGCCGAGAGTACGAGTTTGTAAAAATCATTCTTCCGCTGGAGGCGCATCTTTGCGAAAAAGCCCAACACGCGCAGTCGCATTTGTTCGTTAACTTCAACGGGGATCTTTTTCAATTTCTTTGGCGCATGCCCGAGGCTGCCGGCGTAATAATCGATGTCGCTGCAGTGGGCTCCGCTGCCATCAAACCCTGAGTTCACCACAAGACTCTGGCGGGGGTAGAGCGTCAGCATATTGTCCAGATAAGCGCTGGCATGCCACCTGATCGCCCAGGATTGATTCTTGCCTTTGACTTGATTGCGCAGCATCGCGAGGAAAAAGGCATTCCCTTCATAATCGAAAGCTCTGGCGAGGCGCCGCTCTTTCAGCGCCTTCAGCAGCTTTGCCCCGTCGGGTTCGAAATGTTTCCATGCCCGGGCCCAAGTGGCCCATCCCCAACAGTCCGCCCCACGTAAAAAATAGCTGTCAGGAGCATCGTCATTTGCGACCGGATAGGCGTAACCGTGGATGCTGGCGACGCGTTCCTCGTCTGCATAAAGATCCAGCCCATGATTCATATAGCGCAGGAAGTCAGGCGAGGTTATCAGGTCATCCTCGACGACGATGACCCGGCCATATTGTTCGCACAGACGTCCCACCCCATCGATGATGGAACCGGCAAGGCCATAGTTTCTTTCACGTTCGACGATAGTGACTGACTTGAAACCCGTTACCGTCTTTGCCTGCTCACGGACCTGGCGTACGCGCTCCGCTTCTTTTTCATTGCGCGCACCATCGCAGTAAATGAACAAGGGCGTCTGTTCCGCCAGCTCGTTCGCCCGCAATGCCGCCACGGTCCTTGCCATATGCATGGGACGATTGAAGACGAAAAGTATAACCGGTACGCATTCCATGACTATTCCCAGCATTTCCTACGCTGCACAAATTGTTCGAGCCTGCGTGCGAATAGAGCCTCGGCTTCGAGCCGCGCCGCATCGACCACCTTTAGCTGCTTACGCCCTTTTTCGATCAGATCAACTGCCACCGCGGGATCTCGGATGCGTAACATGGCGTCGGCCCACTGCGCGGCGTCATCAGCATCGGCCAACAACGCCGCGTCACCGATCTGCTCGTTAAGGTGCGCCGAATAGATCAGGGGGCGACCGAGTGCCCAAGCTTCCAACGGCGGTAGATTGGTCGGGCCAAAATAAGTCGACATCACGACGGCCAGAGCACCTTCGTAGAGTGCGCGCATATGATCGACCGGCACGAAGCCGAGGAATGTCACATTGTCAGATACGCCCAACTGTCGAGCCTGTTGTTTGATCCAGGCAACATTGCCATGATCCGCACCCGAAAAGACCACGCGTATGTCGGCACCAACGGCCAGCTTATGTTTTAAGAGTGAGACCGCTTCAAGAATGCGTATATGGTTCTTATGAGGCCAGAATTGCGCCGGATAGAAATAATAGCCATCGCTCAGCCCGTAATTTCCGAGCACCGCTGTGCGGTCGATCGAATGCGCTTCACTTAAGAACGGAGAGGGTTCGAACGGCATCGCAATCATGCGCTCTTCGTCAATTCCGTAGCGAGTGACAATCCTTTTCAGTAGCTGATGTGAGGCCACGATGACGGCGACGGCACGTGGCAGACACGTCCAAAAGTGCCGCTCTCGTTCTTCGAATTTGCCATCGGAGCTAACTTCCGGAAATTCGAGATCGTCCCGATGACAGGCATCAAGGATGGTCGTGACGTAGTTGAGCTTGCGGAAATAGTTCGGAGTTGAGGAATGTGTAACGAAATACGCCAGATCCATGTCTGCCTTCAGCAGCGCATTTTCGATCTTCCTTGCCATCCACGCTTTGCCAATTTCTTTGTGGATTAAGCGGCGCAACACGGCGAGTGCAATTCGAGATGGCCTTCCGGCGGCAGGCAGGTATTCTGCGGGAACTCCAAGCCGCTTGAGATGCTGCAGATTGGCCTTGATCGTCGTGAAAGCCACGACCTCGTGCTGTTTTCCGATGATACGCTGGAGTTGTACGATCGCATTGATTGCTTGATTGAATCCGCCACCGACCTGAATCGGGTTTTCCAGCAAGATACCAATTTTCATGCTTTGACTAACCTCAGCGTCCGCGCCAGCAGACGGCTACTTCACATTTCGATCAGGCCGGAGAACCGCGTCGTTTTTCACAAAAAATCTGACACAGCGGATCTCGCTCCTCAATTTCTCGTCCCCTTTGTAAAAGGGTCACAGTCAGCGGATGCTGTCACGAATTGATCGTCACGGAGATCCGCAAAAGGGCGCTCTCACCAATTGGCGCGAGGGGTCATCCGCGTCATCCATTCATTTGCACCTAATTAATTCCTGGTATTTGCCTTAGCATATCCTGCGATCACGACAACACCCACAACGGCCCGGTCACAAGCAAAGTTGGACCTGTTTGGAGGGTGTCGTTGCAATCTTGAGACAATGATCGACAATTTCTTCTATGGTGCTTGAAGGGCCATCAAAACCTGGAGCGGGAAAGTAAACTGAAGGGCAAAATGACCTCTTGCCCGGTGAGGACAGTCAAGGAAGAACCGCCCGATCGTATTTACCCCTTAGACATCTGACAAATGGAAAGCTCTGGTCTCATCGTGCCAGCCTCGCGTCAACCGAAGAGATCGACGATGCTCATTTCGCCGGCCTGGCCGCAGTTACATGGGGGTTGCACTCGTTCGGCCGTTTCCATAAACACGACCCGAAGATTGTATCGAAAGACGATGAAAATGACAAAAACCGCGCTTATTACTGGGGTAACTGGTCAGGATGGTGCCTATTTGGCCGAATTGCTTCTGAGCAAGGGCTATACGGTGCACGGTATCAAGCGGCGATCCTCGTCTTTTAATACCGGCCGCATCGAACATATCTATCAGGATCCGCATGAGGCACATCCTCGCTTCATTCTCCACTATGGCGATATGATCGACTCGACCAACCTGCTGCGGATCGTGCAGCAGACGCAGCCCGATGAAATCTACAATCTTGCCGCACAAAGCCATGTGGGTGTGAGCTTCGAAACACCTGAATATACGGCGGATGCCGATGGCGTCGGGACGCTGAGGTTGCTCGAAGCGATCCGTATCCTGGGGCTCGGGGAAAAGACCCGGTTCTACCAGGCATCGACCTCGGAACTCTACGGTCTTGTGCAGGAAGTGCCGCAGAACGAGAAGACGCCCTTTTACCCGCGTTCTCCCTATGCCGCAGCCAAGCTCTATGCCTACTGGATCGTTGTGAATTATCGCGAGGCCTACGGCATGCATGCGTCGAACGGCATTCTTTTCAATCACGAAAGCCCGCTTCGCGGCGAAACCTTCGTCACGCGCAAGATCACGATGGCCGTTGCTGCCATCCATCTGGGGCGGCAGGATAAGCTTTTCCTCGGCAATCTCGACGCCAAGCGTGACTGGGGCCACGCGCGTGAA
This sequence comes from Rhizobium sp. WSM409, assembly GCF_057653825.1. Lineage (NCBI taxonomy): Bacteria > Pseudomonadati > Pseudomonadota > Alphaproteobacteria > Hyphomicrobiales > Rhizobiaceae > Rhizobium > Rhizobium sp. WSM409. The sequence goes on from NZ_CM172794.1 coordinate 488,031, forward strand.
TATGTCGAGGGCATGTGGCGCATGCTGCAGCAGGACAAGCCGGATGACTACGTCTTGGCGACCGGTGAGACGACGAGTGTCCGCCAGTTTGTGGAGTGGGCTTTTGCCGACGTGGGCATTGCTTTGGAATGGAAGGGGTCCGGCGTCGACGAAAAGGGTTATGACTCCGCGTCCGGTGCCTGCCTTGTAGAAATCGACCCGCGGTATTTCCGCCCGACGGAAGTCGATCTTCTGCTTGGCGACCCGACCAAGGCACGTCAGAAACTCGGCTGGCACCACAAGACCCCGGTTCGCGAACTTGCCGCCGAAATGGTGCGGGAGGATGTCAAGCACTTGAAGGCTCAAAACAGCCGGAAAGAGATCTGAGTGTACGACCTGTCCAACAAGAAAATCTGGGTCGCCGGTCATCGCGGCATGGTCGGCAGCGCGCTTGTGCGCCGGCTTCACTCAGAAAATTGCACTGTCATCACGGCAACGCGACAGGAGCTTGATCTCAAACGGCAGGACGAGGTCGAGAAATTCGTCCAGACGAACAGACCGGATGCGATCATCCTCGCTGCTGCAAAGGTTGGCGGTATTCTTGCGAACGATACCTTCCCGGCCGATTTCCTCTACGATAACCTGATTATTGAGGCCAATATCTTCGAAGCCGCGCATCGTAACGGCGTCGACAGGCTTCTGTTTCTGGGCTCAAGCTGCATTTATCCTAAATTCGCGCCGCAGCCGATTTCTGAAGATGCGCTTCTGACCGGACCGCTTGAGCCGACCAACGAGTGGTATGCTGTCGCCAAGATTGCCGGGATCAAGCTGGCCGACGCCTACCGCAAGCAGCACGGACGCGATTATATTTCTGCCATGCCCACCAACCTCTATGGTCCGGGCGATAATTTCGATCTGCAATCCAGTCACGTTCTGCCGGCGCTAATTCACAAAGCGCACGTCGCAAAGGTGACGGGGGCATCCGAAATTGCCATCTGGGGAACCGGAAAGCCACGACGGGAATTTCTCCACGTTGACGATTGCGCGGATGCGCTGGTTTTCCTGTTGAAGAACTATTCGGACGCGCAGCACGTCAATGTCGGTTCGGGAGAGGACATTGAAATCATCGAGCTCGCGCGGTTGGTTTGCCGTGTTGTCGGTTACGAAGGAAAAATTGCCCACGACCTCTCCAAGCCTGACGGGACGCCGCGTAAGCTCATGAGCACCGACAAGCTGAAGAACATGGGCTGGATGCCACGCATCTCGCTGGAGGAAGGTATCCGCGCAGTGTATGATTGGTTTCTGCAGTTCGAAGGCAACGCCGTGGCGCGACAATAGCTGTCGGGCATCCAGAACTCCAAAGGGCGGCGATTGGCGTGACGTGTGAGCCGTCGGTTCTAGGCGACGTGGCTGCTACCCTTGATCGAGACGATGGGGTATGCCGAAAGTCCGGACTTGAACACCAAGTTCACCGTCGTTCCCGGCGTCTGGCGCTTAATCTGATGGAGAAGCGGAAGACGTTCGACCAGCGTTCGGCTGAGAACTTGCCGTTCGTTCGGATTGCCTGGCGTGCGGCGGTACCAGGAAATCGAGGAGACCATCGCCCCTTAGGTCGGCGGTTCTCTTTTCCAGAATGTCACCAATCAGGGTCGTCAGAAATTCTGCTGTCAGATGGTTCCAGTCTGTGATGAACGGAACACCCCTGCTGCTCGTGAGGCATTTCTCCTTGTCGTAATCGCAGTGAAGCTTGACGATATCGACGTAGGTGAACGCTAGATCGGATGGGAAAAATGGCAGTTGCTCTAAAGGCTGGTTGGCCGGCGGATAGGTCGCTTCCCGCAGGCATATAGAGGCATCGGATTTTCTCTGAAACATGAGCCCTAGGCACGAGTGTAATTCGTCGAGCTGGAAATAATTTCCGAAAACGAAAATTCGCGCGTCATCCGAGTGGCTTTTCATCCAGGAAAGAAGCTCAAACCTGAAGGGGTTGACGGTGTATTCAAAAGGCCGAAGGCTCGTGAGGAAGATCGCTTTCGTTCGGCTGAGCAATGACTTGTCGTTGATAAATTTTTCAAAGGGAATGCAGTATTTATCGAAAATGCTGGCGCGAGAGGGGGCCTTAACAATATCGTTCTTGATCTCCACCATGCAGTTTAAGTAGCTGATTGCGACGACTTGATATCGGTCGGAATCGATGTAATTTTTCAGCGCGATCGACCAGTTTCTGGCGTGCGAGTCCCCAATTATGAAGATAATGGGCTTCCCAGCTTGAATGTTGTTGTTCAAGCTTAGAAAAGTGCTTTCGAGCCGTGCTTCGTTCGTCTGCGCGAGAGGTGGATAAATTTGATCCAACCTGTGAGGAAAACCGGCCATAGAGATTGCTGACACAACTGCAGCCGTGATGGTTGCAGCTGATGAGCCCAGGTAGATCCAGAGAGCGCGGCTTCTCCTGGAGTGGCGAAGGGGCTTTTCGATAACGACAAAGCTCACGACCGCGACCAAGACCGTCGCTGCGATGGCGAGGAGCTTATCGCCATTGTTGAAATTCAAGCTTGTCAGCCGCAAGAAGGCGAAGACCGGGTAGTGCCACAAATATAGAGAGTAGGATACTATTCCGGTGAGCGCCGCAGGTGGAGAAGCCAACAGGCGCCCGACTGCGTGCTGCTGACTGGCGAATGCGAGCAACAGACAGGTCCCGATGACCGGGATCACAGTGAACAGACCGGGATGAGCTGTGTCCTTTCTGAACAAGATCAGTGAACCAAGAACGAGGACAAGCCCGGCCGCGGCGAGTAACGGCCGAGGGCGAGTTCGTCCGCGCCTCACATCGTGATAGGCGAGAAGTGTTCCGGCCAGCAGTTCCCAGGCCCGGGTGAGTGGCGAGTAGAAGGCCTGTTGTTGATCATACCGTACCGTCACCAGACACAATACAAAGCTGAGGGATGCCACAAGCAACACGTATGGCAGAAACCTTGACTTCAGGTATCGGCGCACGATCAGCAATAAGAGCGGAAACCCGATATAAAACTGCTCTTCGACGCTCAACGACCAGGTGTGAAGAAAAGGCTTGAGAAGGGTGTTGGGCTCCCCGTACTGGGCGGCCGTAAAATAGAAATAGATATTCGATCCAAATAGGAGCGACGAACCTATGGAATTCGCGAAATCCAAGAGTTCCGATGGTAATAAAAGGTAATAGGCGAAGGGCATTGTCGCGAAAATGACTGCGAACAACGCAGGAAGAATTCTTCGCGCACGCCGAGCGTAGAATTTAAGGAAATCAATACGCCCTGTTTCGTCGATTTCTGTCAGCAGAATTTGGGAAATCAGAAAGCCGCTGATCACAAAAAATACATCGACGCCAATGTATCCTCCCTGAAGTAACGTGTGGCCAGCAATCGTGAACTCGGCGTGATAAAGGATAACCGCAATCACCGATATGGCCCTTAAGCCATCGATCTCTGGTCTGTAAGCCTTCAATGCTTGCGCCTGCCTTCGATATCGAGAGCGTAACTTTGTCGCGCGCAAGAATGGCGCTTTTGGGCTGCCTAACACAGAGATCTTGGAGGGAGAACAGTATGACCTGATAAAAGATTTGTGGGCGGGGCCGATTTCAATCTTTATTTTCTGCGCTGTTGTAAATCAGCATTCCGGAACCCTCATTAGTTTTCCCAGTCGCTGACCAATTTTTTCTATGGGCCGTTCCAGAAGCGAGAAGACGTCAGGCCGACGCCAATAGCGCCTACCATCGCTGCCCACCACCGCGCGCCCGAAATCAACAAAAATCGAAATGGGCGCGTGTAATGCGTAGATGCTGTAAGATGCTCGCCCGAGCCACAGTGTCGGATTCGCTAACATCCTGCGCCCGTCGAACCAAGTGATCAGGGCATCGAAAAGGAAGCAGGCATTGGAGGAGACGGGGAGGGCAGATAAATGCAAACCCGTTTTGTCGTAAAATCAAACGCTTAGTGAAATATTGGCTGGGGAACCTGGATTCGAACCAAGATTAACGGAGTCAGAGTCCGTCGTTCTACCATTGAACTATTCCCCAGCATAAGCGAACCGGCGGGCGGTCGGCTGGTGTGCGGCGCTTATAACCAAAAGCCGGGGGATTGCAAATACCCGATTTGAAAAAAATCGGTGCTGCCGCGGAAAGGTGAAACCGCTGCGAATCCCCTGTCCAAAAAAGAATTTGGCGATTTCGGCGGGCGCTGATATTCTTGCCGCAACGCAAAAATCGAATGAGCGCCTGCTGCATATCTCAAGACTTGCGCGGCGCGATGGAAAAACAACGTGGAAGACCCCGAAGGCGGCGCAAAGCTGCAATTTGACGGGGCGTCGGCGGCAGGGCGCAAGGACGGCAAGAAGTCCAGGCGCCGCAAGGGCAAACGTGGCGGGCAATCCCGCAACGGTGCTCATCCCGCTTCGCATGAGCCGTCCGGCGGTGCCGGACAGCCTGCGCGCCCGATGGAAGATGCAGCCGGCAATCCGGCCCGCAAGCGCAAGCGTCGCCGTCGTGGCGGCCATGGTGCTGTGCAGGATGGTTCACCTCAACCTCATATGATGGAACAGGCCGGAGCGGCAGATCATGCCGCCCGCTCCGATGGCGATTCGGCGCCGAGCCGTCGCAACCGCCGCAAGCATCGCGGCAAGCGCGGTCTGCAGGGCCGGCCGCTAACACCGGCAAAACCATCAGGTGCCCCGCAGCAGGAACGCCGCGCGGAAGAGACGGCGCTCGGTGGCGAACTGCGTGAAACACTGAATGGCGCGAGCGCCAACCGCAGGGGTCGCCAGGAAAGCCATGCCCATCCCGGGCATCAGGGGGATCGTCAGGCCGGCGAACATGTGTGGCCGGAGGAGCTCTATGCTGCCCTCGATCTCGGCACCAACAATTGCCGTCTCCTCATTGCCCAGCCGACTCGTCCGGGACAATTTCGCGTCGTCGACGCCTTTTCCCGCATCGTGCGCCTCGGCGAAGGTCTTGCGGCCAGCGGCCGTCTGTCCGATGAGGCGATGGAGAGGGCGATCGAGGCGCTGAGGATCTGCGCCTCCAAGCTCAGGAACCGGCAGATCCGCCGCATGCGGCTGATCGCCACCGAAGCCTGCCGCCAGGCCGTCAATGGCGAGGAATTCCTCAGCCGGGTCGTTGCCGAAACCGGCCTCGCGCTTGAGATCATCGATCGCGAGACAGAGGCGCGGCTTGCCGTCTCCGGCTGCTCCTCGCTGGTCGGTCGCGAGACGCGCTCCGTCGTGCTCTTCGATATCGGCGGCGGCTCGTCGGAGATTGCCGTCATCCGCATCGGCGACAATCGCTTCAGCCGCCTTGCCAATCACATCACCCACTGGACCTCGTTGCCGGTCGGCGTCGTGACCCTGTCGGAGCGCCATGGCGGGCACGACGTCACGCCGGAGGCCTTCGAAGGCATGGTGCGTGAAGTCGAAGGCATGCTTGGAAGCTTCGATTGCCCGGAGATCGAGGTCGCCCAGACCGGCGACTTTCACCTGATCGGCACATCGGGCACGGTGACGACGCTGGCCGGCGTGCATCTCGACCTGCCGCGTTATGACCGGCGCAAGGTCGATGGCATCTGGCTATCCGACGACGAGGTCTCCGCCATGCAGGCAAAGCTTCTCTCCTGGGATTTCGCAAGCCGTGCCGCCAATCCCTGCATCGGGCCTGACCGGGCCGATCTGGTGCTCGCCGGCTGCGCCATTCTCGAGGCGATCCGCCGCCGCTGGCCGAGCCCGCGCATGCGCGTTGCCGATCGCGGCTTGAGGGAAGGCTTGCTCACCGACATGATGGCCGATGACGGCGTGTGGCGGCGCAACCGCAACCGCCGCGGCCAGCGCGTGAGATCGTGAGATAAGGAATAGGCATGACCAAGGCACCGATCGCGGGAAACCGCACCGGCCGCAAGCTCGGCCAGCGCGTCAAGAACAAGAAGATGAAGGCCTCCTCCCGCCAATGGCTGGAGCGCCACATCAACGATCCCTATGTGCAGCGCGCCCAGCTCGAAGGCTATCGCGCCCGTGCCGCCTTCAAGCTGCTGGAGATCGACGAGAAACATCATATCCTGCGCGGCGCCAGGCGCATTATCGATCTCGGCGCTGCCCCCGGCAGCTGGTCGCAGATCGCCGCCAAAGTCACCGGTTCGACAGATGATGATATTCGTGTGGCTGCGATCGATTTCCTCGAAATGACCCAGCTGCCGGGGGTCAAGATCCTGCAGCTGGATTTCCTCGATCCCAGTGCGCCGGAAAAGCTGTTGGAGGCCGTCGGCGGCACGCCTGATCTCGTCATCTCCGACATGGCGGCGCCCACCACCGGCCACCACCGCACCGACCATCTGCGCACCATGCATCTCTGTGAGGTGGCGGCGCATTTCGCCGTCGAAGTGCTGGGGGAAGGCGGGCACTTCCTCACCAAGACCTTCCAGGGCGGCACCGAGCGTGAGCTGCTTGCCATGCTCAAGCAGAACTTCCGCCAGGTCGTCCATGTCAAACCGAACTCGTCGCGCGCCGAATCAGTCGAGATGTTCCTGCTGGCCAAGGGGTTCAAGGGACGCAAGGCCGAAGGCAACGCAGAGGAAGCTTGATCTTCGGGCCGGTCCCGACGGATGATGGCGATCAACTGCATAACTCCTTAAAACGGTATCGATTTAAGGATAAGATATGCAGCAATGGAAAGCGTTGCCGCGTCCTTTGCGTGTCTGAAGGGCGCACCGCGCTGTCAGGATTTGAACCGCTGATCCCATGCTTCTTTACGTCACGCTCGGAACCAACGACCTCTATCGCGCAGGGCATTTTTATGATGCCGTGCTGTCTCCCCTCGGCTATCGCCGTCAGCGCTCTTCCGAAGAGGAAATCGGCTATTCCGCCGAGGGCGATACGCGCTGCCGCTTCTGGGTGGTGACGCCGTTCAATCACCGCCGGGCAACCTCAGGCAATGGCGCCATGGTGGCGCTTGCAGCCGAAACGCGGGCTGATGTCGATGCCTTCCATGCGGCGGCAATCGCGGCAGGCGCCGTGGATGAGGGCGAGCCCGGCCTGCGCTCCTACCATGCCCAATTCTATGCCGCCTATGTGCGTGATCTCGACGGTAACAAGCTCTCTGCGGTCTGCGAAAACCCGCAGTAGCGGTGCCTTCGCTCCTCGCGCTTTAGGTCTTTGTTTCCACGCATGTCGTTCCCGCAAAACTGCTGCACACTTTTGCGCGACATGCTTTATTTCACCGCGTGCTGTTCGGCTTCAACAGTTGCGGCCGTCATCGTCTTCAAGCGGTGGCCGGAAACGAGTGCGCCGGCATTGCGGTCCATCCGGATGAAGGGAATGGTCGCAATGACGGTCAGTCCGGCGATGATGTAGAAGGCAAGGTGGAAATCGGCGACCTGCAGCGCTTCGCCGCGGAAATAGATCGAGCTCTCCAGGATCGCGGCGGCGACCGCAACGCCGAGCGCCAGGCTGACCTGCTGCATCACCGAACTCATCGATGTCGCCTGGCTGGCTTCCGAATCTTCGATATCGGCGAAGGCAAGCGCATTAACGCCGGTGAACATGAAGGAGCGGGAGAAGCCGCCGAGCAGCAGAACGCCGATGATGACGAGATGCGGCGTCGACGGCGTGAACAGGCCGGTGACGACAGTCACCAGGGTCGTCACCATGGCTGCGCCGAGAAGCGTCGTGCGGAAGCCGGCGGCGGCGAAAACGCGCTTTGCCATGAACTTGGTGGTGATCGCCCCGATCGCGCCTGCAAAGGTGATGAGGCCGGATTGGAACGGCGTCAGCCCGAAGCCGAGCTGCAGCATCAGCGGCGTCAGGAAGGGCATGGCGCCGACGCAAATGCGAAACAGCATGCCGCCCAGGGTGGAGGCCCGAAACGTCGGGTTCTTGAACAGGTTGAGGTTGAGGATCGGCGCCGGATGCCGCTTGGCATGGCGCACGTAGAGGACGCCGCAGATGAGACCGATCAAGGTGGCGGTGACGCCGATGATCGGGGGCAGGGCCGGCAGACTGACCACCGACACGCCGAAGACGACGCCCGCAGCCGAAAGCGAGGTCAGCACGAAACCGGTGAAATCGAGCCGCGGCGGCGCCGTCGCTTCCACCTCCGGCAGAAAGATCGTCGCAAGCCAGATGCCGATGATGCCGACCGGCACGTTGATCAGGAAGATCCAGTGCCAGCTGAAATAGGTGGTGATGAAGCCGCCGAGCGGCGGGCCGGTGAGCGGGCCGACAAGTGCGGGTATGGTGAGCAGCGCCATGGCCGAGACAAGATCGCTACGCTGCGTCGTGCGCACCAGCACGAGGCGGCCGACCGGCGTCATCATCGCGCCGCCCATGCCCTGCAGGAAGCGGGCAAACACGAATTCGACGAGGTTGGACGAAATTGCGCAGAAGATCGAGCCGATGACGAAGACCGAGATGGCAAGGCGGAAGATTTTCTTGGCGCCGAACCTGTCGGCCATCCAGCCGCTGACCGGGATGAACACCGCCAGCGCCACCATGTAGGAGGTCAACGCCAGCTTCAGCGTGATCGGCCCGACATTGAGATCCGCCGCGATCGCCGGCAGCGCCGTCGCAATGACAGTCGAGTCCATCTGTTCCATGAAGAGGGCGACGGCAAGGATCAGCGGGACGATGCGATTCATAGGCGGGAGCCTTGATGGGCGCGGAATGGAGCTGGAAAGGCCGGTGCTGTTTAGTCCCAGCTGCAGGTTCTGCCAATCCCCAAATCCGGGTCGACGACACGTTTGCTTCACGTCTGCGTGAGACGGCTTGCGCATTAACGTCGCTTGTCAAGATTGACATATGTTTACCTGGCGGGAGCAAGAAATCCGGCCGGAATCGACACTGGGGGCCGTGCGGCGACGCTTCGCACGTCATGAAGGATGGACATATGACAATTTCGTCGGGAATAAAGCGGCGCACCCTTTTTGCCGCAGGCCTTGGCCTGCTGGGGGCGCCGGTCATTTTGCGAGAGAAGGCCGAAGCGGCCGCAACTGGAGAACGCAATCATATGGATGGAACGCTTTTGCCCGAGATCAATCAATTCAAGCTCGGTTCCTATACGTTCACCGTCGTCCGTGACGGCACCAGCATTGTCGAAAAGCCCTATGAAACCTTCGGCACCAATCAGGACCCCGAAACCGTCAAGGGATTGCTGACCGCAAACTTCCTGCCGGCCGACAAGTTCATGAATGGCTATACGCCGGCTCTCATCGATACCGGGTCGGATGTCATCCTCGTCGATACCGGCTTCGGCGCTGCCGGCCGCGCACGTGGCGCCGGTCAACTGACCGAAGGCTTGAAGGCGGCGGGATATTCGGCCGACGACGTCACGCTGGTAGCGCTGACCCATCTGCACGGTGATCATATCGGCGGCCTGATGGAAGACGGCGCGGCTGCCTTCAAGAATGCTCGCTATGTCGTCGGCCAGGCGGAATATGATTTCTGGTCGGACAAGGCACGTGAGGGCACACCTGCCGAGGGCGGCCACAAGGCGGTGCTCGCCAATGTCGTACCGTTCGCCGAGAAGACTACTTTTATCAAAGAAGGTGATAGCGTCGCGCCCGGTGTGACTGCGGTGCTGGCGGCCGGCCACTCGCCGGGACATATGGTGTTCCACGTCGAATCCGAGGGCAAACGCCTTGTGCTCACCGGCGATACGGCCAACCATTATATCCTGTCGCTGCTGCGGCCGGATTGGGAGGTGCGCTTCGACATGGACAAGGCGCAGGCTGCCGCCACCCGCCGCAAGGTCTTCGAGATGATTGCGAGCGAGAAGATCGCCTTCCTTGGCTACCACATGCCCTTCCCGGCGGTCGGCTTCGTCGAAAGGCAGGATGGCGGTTATCGCTTCGTGCCGAAGAGCTATCAGTTCGACATCTGATCGGGAGCGGTTCCGCCTTTCGCGGAAGCGCTGGGCCGCTCTAACTTCTTGTTTTTATGCAATTCCGGACGGAAAAGTGCTGAGCGCTTTTCCCGCAATGCTCCTGGCGCATGGCACCCATGACGAGCCTGGCGGACATGCCGGGCTTTTTGCTATTTCCTTCCTGTCATAGACGTGTTACCAGCCCTCGCCAACTTCCAAGCAACCCATGCAGACCGCCGGGGCGGACGATTCGTTTCCGGACAGGGTCGCATTTTTATTAAATGAAGGAATTTGGCCATGGCACGTATCATTGAAACGGCAACCGGCGCAGACGCGCTTACCTTCGACGACGTGCTGCTGCAGCCCGGACATTCCGAGGTCATGCCAGGCCAGACGAATATCTCCACCCGCATCGCCCGCGATTTCGAACTCAACATCCCGATCATTTCATCCGCCATGGATACCGTCACCGAAAGCCGCCTGGCGATCGCCATGGCCCAGGCCGGCGGCCTCGGGGTCATTCATCGCAACCTGACGCCGATCGAACAGGCCGAGCAGGTCCGGCAAGTGAAGAAGTTTGAAAGCGGCATGGTCGTCAATCCGGTGACGATCGGCCCCGATGCGACGCTTGCCGATGCGCTCGGGCTCATGAAGTCCTACAGCATCTCCGGCATCCCTGTCGTCGAGAAGTCCGGCCGCCTCGTTGGCATCCTGACCAACCGCGACGTCCGCTTCGCTTCCGATCAGGAACAGAAGATCCATGAACTGATGACCAAGGACAATCTGGTCACCGTTAAGGAAAACGTCGATCAGCAGGAGGCCAAGCGCCTGCTGCATTCGCACCGCATCGAGAAGCTGCTGGTGGTCGATACCGAAGGCCGCTGCGTCGGCCTCATCACCGTCAAGGATATCGAGAAGTCGCAGCTGAACCCGAACGCTTCCAAGGATGCGCAGGGCAGGCTTCGCGCTGCCGCCGCCATCAGCGTCGGCGATGACGGCTTCGAGCGCGCCGAGCGGCTGATCGAGGCCGGTGTCGACCTTCTGGTCGTCGATACCGCCCATGGCCATTCGCAGCGCGTCCTCGATGCCGTCACCCGCGTCAAGAAGCTTTCCAACTCGGTGCGCATCATGGCCGGCAACGTCGCCACCTATGACGGCACCAGGGCGCTGATCGATGCCGGCGCGGATGCCGTCAAGGTCGGTATCGGCCCGGGCTCGATCTGCACGACGCGCATCGTCGCCGGCGTCGGCGTGCCGCAGCTGGCCGCCATCATGTCGGCGGTGCAGGCCGCGAATGATCAGGACGTGCCCGTCATCGCCGATGGCGGTATCAAGTTCTCCGGCGATCTTGCCAAGGCGATCGCTGCCGGCGCTTCCGCCGTCATGATCGGCTCGCTGCTTGCCGGCACCGATGAGAGCCCGGGCGAGGTCTATCTCTACCAGGGACGCTCCTTCAAGGCCTATCGCGGCATGGGCTCCGTCGGCGCCATGGCCCGCGGCTCGGCCGACCGTTACTTCCAGGCCGAGGTGCGCGACACGCTGAAGCTCGTGCCTGAGGGCATCGAAGGTCAGGTGCCGTACAAGGGGCCGGTTTCGGGCGTCATCCATCAGCTCGCCGGCGGCCTCAAGGCGGCCATGGGTTATGTCGGCGGCAAGGATCTCAAGGATTTCCAGGAGCGGGCCACGTTCGTGCGCATCTCCGGTGCCGGTCTTCGCGAAAGCCACGCCCATGACGTGACGATCACCCGCGAGAGCCCGAACTATCCGGGCGCCGGCCTCTGATCATGAAGGCGGGCAGCGGGATTCCTCTCTGGATCGTCGCGCTGCTCGCAGCCCTCTGCCTTGCCGTGCTCGCCTGGACGACCTTCGGCTTCGTCGTCCCGTTCAAGCATGAAACTGGCCAGGCGGTGCTCGATACCTATTTCGCCGGTTACGACGAGTCGGCGGTCTTCCACATGCAGAAGCTGCTTGATGAGAACGAGACGGCGACCAGGCTGCTGCGCGCCATGTATTTCGGGCCGGAGCTGATCTTTCCGGCCTTGCTGACGGCGCTGCTGTTCCTCGCCTTCCTCAAACTCGGTCCCGGCGGTGCATGGTTCGGCCGATCGGCGCATCCGCTCGTTGGCAAGGCGATCTACCTGCTGCCGTTCATCTACGGCATCGCCGACTACGGCGAGAACATCTCGGGCCTTGTGGCCTTCGGCAAGGGTGCGTCCGCAAGTCTTGCAACACACCTGCTGCCCTGGATGACACGGCTGAAATTCGCAAGCCTTGCCATCTGCTTCATCCTCATCGCCCGGCTCGCCGTCATGCGCTGGCTCTCGTCGCGCTCGGACTGAGGCGCCGTTATTCCATCCAGCTCCATGTCGAAAAGCCGGGACACCTGCGGCGACGTGCCTTAGCGACGCAGGTGTCGATGGGGCGTTGCCCTATGCTGGTATCCAGCTCCCCTTTCGGCTAATGCTCGCGTCGAACGCGGAAGCGGAAAGGAAACGACCAACATATGACCGGCTATCAAATCTTCTGGCCACTGCTCGCCCATGTGGCCCTGGTCTATGGTCTTTATGCGCTTCTTGGGCTTCGGCGCGCAAAAATGGTCCGCGCCGGCAGCATCGTGAAATCGGATTATCGCGAAAACCGCGGCGAGCCGGCCGAAAGCCTTGTCGTCAAGAACTGCCTCGCCAACCAGTTCGAACTGCCGGTGCTCTTCTACGCCTGCTGCATTCTTCTCTATATCACCGAGGCAGACAATCTCGTCGCCCTCGGCCTCGCCTGGGCCTTCGTCGCCCTGCGTTACGCCCATGCCGCCATCCACGTCACCAGCAACGACCTGCGTTATCGCAGCCCGATCTTCGCTGCCGGTTACCTGGTGCTTGGCGCCATGTGGATCTGGCTTGCCGCATGGATGCTGATGAGCTGAGGCGACAGGCGCCGCCGCCCCATTATTTGCCCGTAAGTGTTGCAGGCCGACGACGCAAGTTGCCGGCATCGGCGGCAATATGGCCGCCGGACGTTGAGCCATTCCCAACGATATTGTTTTCACCAAAGTGAAAAGGCTGGAAGACCAGTCAAAACATGCGCCTAACGCGTGCGGCGTAAGGCTGTTGTTCCCGCTGTCGATGAATATTTCAATAACATGGTTACTAATATTTAAATTGATTGGCCTATTTCTGCGCGAGCGAATGATGGTGGGGACGATTTGCGAGCGAGCATGGGCGAAAGGATATCTGGAGCGGCAATCCAAGGGATGGTTATGCTGCGACTTACGGGATTGGCGAGCACTGCGGCGCTGGTGCTGGCTGTAGGGCCGGGATGGGCGCAGGTCATCACCGGCAACGACACGGAGATCGTCGATGGCAACGACCCGGGCGGTACCGGCGCGGGCACGCAACCGAGTCCATGGACAATCAATACCAACCTCATCGTGGGCGATCAGAATGTTGACGATGCAGCCCTTGTCATCCGGAATGGCGGCATAGTCAGCAATGACATCGGCGTGCTCGGTGTCGATCCCGGCGCTGCAGGAACGGTAACGGTTACGGGGACGGGCTCGGCCTGGACCAATTCCGACGACCTCTACGTCGGCCATCGGGGTGTCGGCGTGCTCAATATCGAAGATGGCGGCGTTGTCGACAATATATTCGGCCGTATCGGCTATTTCTCTGGCGCCAGCGGCACGGTGACGGTCACCGGCACCGGCTCGACCTGGACCAACGCCCAGGATCTTTATATCGGCGACAGCGGCACCGGCACTCTGACCATTTCGAATGGCGGCACGGTCAGCAGCACTGCCGGGCTTATCAGCAACGACACGACTGCCATCGGCGAGGTCATCGTCACAGGCACGAACTCGATCTGGAGCAATTCCAGCTATATCTCGGTCGGCGAGGCGGGAGCGGGAACGCTGACCATTTCGAATGGCGGCTCGGTCACTGCGAGTGAAGGTTATGTCGGCTATAGTTCGAACGGCAACGGCGTGGTGAGCGTGACCGATACGGGGTCGAGCTGGATCAATTCCGGCGCGCTGTTCGTGGGCGAATTCGGTTCAGGCAGTATGAGCGTCGAGAATGGCGGCACGGTTTCGGCTTCCGAGGTTATCATCGCCGACGATTCGGGCGCCACGGGAACTGTGCGGATCGCCGGAAGCGCCGCAAACGGGCGCGGCGTCCTGGAGACCGGTTATATCGAGAGAGGCGGTGGTGACGCGGACCTCGTTTTCGATGGCGGTATTCTCAGTGCAACGGGCAACGAGGCGAATTTCCTGCGCGGTTTCAACGCCGGCGAGGTAACGATTGATGCTGGCGGCGCCTTTATCGATACGAACGGCTTTGCCGTCGGCATTGCCACGGATTTGCAAGGCGCCGGTGGCTTGACCAAAAAGGGCAGCGGCACACTGACGCTTTCGGGCACCAGCAGTTTTACCGGTGTGACGACGGTCGAGGCCGGCACGTTGCAGGCGGGCAGCGCCGGTGCCTTCGTGCAGAATGGCGCCTATGCGGTCAATGGCGGCATATTCGATCTCGGCGGCTTCGACCTGACGATGGCGCAGCTTTCGGGAAGCGGCGGCGAGATCGTCATCGGCAGCGCCGAACTCACGCTCGATCAGGCGAACAACACCACCTATGGCGGCATACTCTCCGGCAGCGGCGACTTCACGATGCTGGGCAGCGGCACCTTGCGCCTGACCGGCAACAGTTCGGGCTTTGCCGGCACGACCACGGTTTCGGACGGACGCCTGATCGTCAATGGCAGCCTTGGCGGCATCTTGATGATGACGGGCGGCACGCTGGCCGGGTCGGGTCATATCGGTACGGTGACCGCCGGCGCAGGCGTCACCATCGCGCCGGGCAACTCCATCGGGACATTGACCATCGGCGGCAACCTCACCCTCGATCCCAGTTCCACCTATGAGGTCGAGGTCGATCCGGCTGGCACTGCCAGCGATTTGATCTCGGTCACGGGGACCGCGTTCCTCAACGGCGCCAGCGTTACCCATGTTGGGATGAATGGCGACTACCAGCCTTTCTCCACCTATACGATCCTTACCGCCGCTGGCGGGATCAACGGAACATTCGGCGCCGTCACCTCCGATTATGCCTTCCTGGCGGCGGAGCTCTCCTATGATCTGAACAACGTCTATCTGGAGATCGAACGCAACAACGTGCGTTTCAGCGACATGGCACGGACGCGCAACCAGATGGCCGCGGCAGAGGCTGCAGAGAATCTCGGAACTGGCAACGATATCTACGACGCCATCGTCACATTGCCCGATGACGAGCCGCT
The DNA here is from genome assembly GCF_057653825.1 of Rhizobium sp. WSM409. Taxonomy (NCBI): domain Bacteria; kingdom Pseudomonadati; phylum Pseudomonadota; class Alphaproteobacteria; order Hyphomicrobiales; family Rhizobiaceae; genus Rhizobium; species Rhizobium sp. WSM409. The sequence goes on from NZ_CM172794.1 coordinate 503,161, forward strand.
GATTCAGGCCAGTTACGACGCGCTTTCCGGTGAAATCCATGGCTCGATCAAAACGGCGCTGATTACGCAAAGCCTCTTTGTCCGCGAGGCCGCCAACGAACGTCTGCGTTCCGCGTTTAGCGACGCCAGTGCTGGCGTAATCCCGATACAGGCTTTGTGGCCGGGCGGTCCGGAACTCATCGCTGCCAATCCTTCGGACGCGCCGGTTTTCTGGAGCACGGCTTTTGGCGGCGCAAGCGAGACACGCACGGACGGCAATGCCGCCACCCTCAACCACCAGACCGGCGGGCTTCTCGCTCTCGTCGACGCCATGTTCGATGACGCCAGGCTGGGCCTGATGGCCGGTTACAGCAATTCCCAATTCGACCCGCGGCACCGAAGCTCATCGGGATCGAGCGACGATTATCACCTCGGCCTTTACGCGGGCACGCAATGGGGCGGTCTCGCCTTCCGCACCGGTCTCGCTCATACGTGGCACGAGATCGAGACCAGCCGCAGCGTCGCTATTGGAAGCTTCGAGGACAGGCTGGAAGCAAGCTATAATGCCGGCACGCTGCAGGCATTTGCGGAGCTGGGCTATCGGTTTGATACGGCGGCGGCCACTTTCGAGCCTTTCGTCAATCTCGCCCATATCGGCATTCGAACGGCGGGCTTCACCGAAGAGGGCGGGGCGGCAGCGCTCGACAGCTCCAGCCGCATGACCAACACCACCATCACCACGCTTGGCCTGCATGCCGAAATGGAGGTTCGCTTGGGCGAGACGAACGCCACCCTGCGCGGCATGTCAGGCTGGCGGCATGCCGCCGGCGACATCGTTCCGGTGTCGACGCATGCTTTTGCCGGAGGCGACGCGTTCGCCGTCGCCGGCGTGCCGGTGGCAGAGAACGCCTTCGTTCTCGACGCCGGGCTCGACTTCGACCTCACCGAAAGCTCCATCCTCGGCATCGCCTATTCCGGCCAGATTGCCGATAACGCGCAGCAGCATGGGGCCAAAGCGACGCTGTCGGTGAAATTCTAAAAACGTCCCGATTTAAATACGAGATGCATTGCAGCGCTCCCGCGTCTTTTCAGACGCGCAAGAACATTGCAACACTTTGAGTTGCAGCATAATGCCGTAGAGCCCCGTTTTTCATACGCTTTTGCCGGTCGTTAAAATGCGAGTGTTTCCATTTACGGCCGATGAAGACCTGCATGTCATGCCTTCCGCCGCGAACAAAAAGAATGGGAACGACATGGGCGCGGAAAGCATGGATCGGATCGGCTTGCGCAGAAAGCCGAAGCAGGAGCGCAGCATCCAGAGGCTGGACCTCATTCTCGCCGCCGCCGCCAAGATCATCGCCGAAAAGGGTGTCAGCGCCATGCGGATGACGGAGCTCGCCGCTGCAGCCAAGGTGCCGATCGGTTCGGTCTACCAGTATTTCCCGGAGAAGGCGGCGATCGTCAAAGCCCTGTTCGACCAGCATGCCTCGGCGATCCAGACGAAGATGGCGGCGATGTTTGCCGACGTACGGTCACTCGACCAGGCGCTGGACGTGGTCTGCGCCACCATCGACTGGTATTACGATTCCTACCACGACGATCCCGTCTATCTCGGTGTCTGGATGGGAACGGAGACCGATCAGGATCTGTTGCAGCTGAATATTGAGCATAGCGGTCACGTCGCCGGCATCTTCCGTGACGCCGTGCGTCAGCTGGCCCCCGACCTTTGCGACGAAGAAATGTATGCGCGCACTTACCTGTTCAGCCACCTGATCGGCGCCGTGATCCGACTTGCCGCCGTCAGCGAGGAGGCCTTGGCACGGCGTATGCTCGATGAGTGGAAGCGCGTCATCCGCGCCTCTCTTTTCACCGCGACCGTGCCGGCTGCTGCCTGAGAACTCTTACCAGCTTGGCACCATATTGGCCGCCTTCAACCGCGGATAAAGGCGCGCCTGGGCGGATTTGACGTCCGCCTCCAGGCTGTCGTCGACGACAGTGGGCGTGATATTGTCGAGGCAGGCGGTGATATGCGCGGTGATCGCGTTCATCAGCGAAAGCGAAACGCCCGGCCGCTTCATGATGCCGATCTGCACCGGCGGCAGCGCTGGAAAACCGTCCGCCTGGCTCAGCACCTTCATGCCCGTCCGCAGCGCCGATTCCGGCATCACCGAAACCGCCATGCCGGCCAGCACGGCGGCGGCAACAACGGTGCAGGACCAGCTGGTGAACAGGATCTGGTGCTCGCGTCCCACGGCATCGAGCGCCGAGCAGGCGAGCTGGCGCCACTGGCAGTCACGCCGACCGACGGCAAGCGGTACCGGCGCGTCGTCGCGGATCGGATGGTTGGCCGAGCCCACCCAGCAGAGCGGCTCGGTTCTCACCACATCGGACATGCGCTCCCGCGGATTATGGGTGACGAGCGCGATGTCGAGCTCGCCCTTATGCATGCGTTCGGCAAGATCCACCGAGGGCTCGCAGACGATATAGAGCTCGACATTCGGGTGCGTCTTGGCGAAGCGGCCGATGATTTCGGGCATGTAGCGGTCGGCATAATCATCGGGCGTGCCGATGCGCAGCGTCCCCTCCAGCCTGTTGTCGTCGAAGGCGGCGATAGCCTCATTGTTGAGGCGGATGATGCGCCGCGCATAGTTGAGCAGCTTTTCGCCCTCGACCGTCAGCCGGTTTCCCCGCCCGTCCTTGATGAACAGCTGCTTGCCGATGCGTTCCTCGAGACGGCGCATCTGCATGGAGACGGCCGATTGGGTCTTGTAGACCCTGTCGGCGGCCTTGGTGAAGCTGCCGGAATCGACGATGGCGATGAAAGTCTGCAATTGGTCGAGATCAAGAGGCGCGGACATGTTGTCACCCATAAAGATAGCTGATGATAATCATTAGAAACATTCGTTGGACTGATCAATAGGTCTTTGGCATCTTCGGGATGCAAATCAAGCAAAGTGAAGGACAGACACCCTGCCTGTCCGAGCCAATTCCGCCTTGCTCCTTCCCGTGCGACCTCGCGTGGAGGGGTGGGTTGTTGCGCGCCTGAAAGAAATCGAAAGAAAGGAGAGTCCCATGCGGATGACAGACAGAACAATAGAACTCGACTGCGGCAAGCTCACCCCGACGTTTCCCCAGCGTCTGGCAGCAGGCCTCGCACCGTTGACCTCCCTCGTTCGCGGGTTCCGCAATCGCATGGAGATCAACACGCTGCACGATCTGAGCGACGCTCAGCTGAGGGATATCGGCCTTAACAGAGCCGACCTGACCTCCGCGTTCCTGGCATCGACCTTTTTCGAGGACCCGTCGGAACATCTGACGCGCTCGGCGCGCAATCGCTGGCGCCTGTCGCTCTTCCGCTCCTACGAACAGTAGGAGCGGCGAGTTTCCCCGCAGGGTGATAGCCAATAGCCCTGCCGCTTGACCCGGTGATCGGCTTTCCCAAGCCATCTCCGGGTTTTTTTATGCGCTAAACCATGTCGCGCAAAGTGTGCCGCGGTTTGGCGATAGCGACATGCGTAAAAATCTACAGTGCTATTCACTCTTGTCCGAGGAGGGCTTAGGCCGATAGGTTTCGAAGATCGCTTCCAGGTTCCTCTGGTAGTTCTTCTGCACTTCCAGTCCGCTGTCGAACATGGCGTTCAGCATCTCGGTATAGCTGTCGGCATTGAGCTTCGCCTCTTCCTTCGGCGCCTCCGGCGTCTTGGTCTTAGTCTGCGCCGCCGGCTGCTGGCCGAGCCCGCCCATCATCTCCTGGAAGGCCTTGGCGAAGGGATTGTCGAGGAAGGGGTTCGGCTGAGATGTCGCTTCCGGCTTCGGTACCGAAAACATCAGCTGCATCGCCTGGGTGAAGGGATTGTCGAAGATGCTGGGGTCCGGGGTCGTCTTCGGCTTCGGCGCAAAGCCGGTGCTTTCCAGCCATTTCTGCATGGTCTCGCCCATCGCCGTGTTGACGAAGGGGTTGACCGGCGAGGCCATCTGGCCGGTCGTCTGTTTAAAGAGCCCGCCCATCAGCGTATCGGCCAGCACCGGCAGCATCCGCTTATAAATATCCTGGCCGATACCGGTCATCTGTGCCGCCTGGGCGGCGACCGCGCGCGAAACCTCCTTCGAGCCGAAGAGCTGGGCAAGGATGTTGTTGCCGTCGGAAATACCCTCTGGCGTGAACGCCCGGTTCATATCCTCGAAATATCGCGCATAGTTGCCGGAGGAGACCGCCTGCATCAGCCCGACGAAATCATAGGGATTGCTGGTGCTGCGCTTCAGCCCGGCGGAAAAGGCCGGCATCAGCGCCGCCATTGCCTTCGTCGCTTGTTCCTGCGCGAGGTTGAACTGCCGGGCGATCGCCTCCATCGCCGCGCCGTTCTGCGCCTGCATCATCATGTCGAAGAGTGGCAGCATGGAAGTCCCTTTCCCCGGGTCGTGACGCGTTGTAACGCCACTATAACCGGAAATGGCAATGAGCAAACTGCTTTTTGCCATAAGAACTTAGGGAGGAATTTAGCGAGAGCATGCGGCCGAGGCTCCAGCGGCGGGTCGGTGGAGCACGCGAGCGCCGTGCGTGCTTTCTGACGCACAAAGGACGCTCCAACTCTTTCGATCCTCGCATCGTGCTTTCCGAAAATCGATTCCGATTTTCGGAAAGCACGATGCGCTAGGTCGCCGGCCTTCACTTCCGCTGCTCGGAAACAGGCGAAAACAGCGGCTGTCAGAGCGATTCCAGGAAAAGGGGAACCGGGGTCGGACTCAGTACTGATAGTCCTCAAAGACCGGCTCCACGGAGCCGTGCCAGCGGCCGTGATAGAGCGACAGCAAATCCTCGGCGAGCGTCGCCTTCTTGGCGAGCACCTCGTCGAGCGGCGCCAGGAAGATCGTCTCGTCCTGGCCTTCCCGGTTGAGCTTGCCGCGCGCCTTGAGACCGGCCCTTGATATGCCGACCACTTCGCGCGCCATGTCGAAGAGCGGGTGCCCGCGGAATTGCGCCTTCAACCCTTCGGCGGGAACCGCATTGCGCAGGGCGCTGATCTCGGCAAAGGTCCAATCCTTCGTCAACTCGTCGGCAGCATCGAGTGCGGCATCATCGTAGAGCAGGCCGACCCAGAAGGCCGGCAGCGCACAGATGCGCCGCCACGGGCCGCCGTCGGCGCCGCGCATTTCGAGGAAACGCTTCAGCCGCACGTCGGGGAAAAGTGTCGAAAGATGGTTCGTCCAGTCCCCCATCGTCGGCGCCGGATCGGCGACCTCGCCCTTCAATGCGCCGTTCATGAACTGGCGGAAGGTGACATGGGTGCAGTCGTGATAGCGGCCGTCGCGGACGATGAAATACATCGGCGCGTCGAGGGCCCATTCGGCATAGTCGCGGAAGCCGAAATCGTCGCGGAAGCTGAAATCGAGCAGGCCGGCGCGCCGATTGTCGACATCGCGCCAGATGTCACCGCGCCAGGAGAGCAGCCCGTTCGGCTTGCCCTCGGTGAAGGGCGAGGATGCGAAAAGCGCGGTCGCCAGCGATTGCAGCTTCATCGAAACGCGCATTTTCTTGCGCATGTCGGCTTCCGAGGAAAAATCGAGGTTCACCTGGATCGTGCAGGTGCGGTACATCATGTCGAGACCCTGGGTACCGACCTTCGGCATATAGCGGGTCATGATCTCGTAGCGTGATTTCGGCATCTGCGGGGTTTCCGCGTAGGTCCATTTCGGGCTGCCACCGATACCGAGGAAGCGGATGCCCATCGGCTCGGCGATTTCGCGCAGCGTCGCCAGATGCTGGTTCGATTCCTTGCAGGTCTCGTGGATCGTCTCCAGCGGTGCGCCGGAGAGTTCGAACTGGCCGCCGGGCTCGATCGAGATCGCGCCCATGCCGTTCTGCTCGGCAAGCCCGATGATGTTGCCGCCGTCGGTGATCGGCTCCCAGCCGCTTTTTTTCTGCAGGCCGCTCAAGAGGGCCGAAATGCTGGCATCGCCGAAATAGGGAACCGGGCTATTGTCGGCGCGGAAGAAGGCGAATTTCTCGTGTTCGGTGCCGATCCGGAAGCGCTCCCGCGGCTTGTTGCCCGCGGCGATATAATCGGTCAGATCCTGGACCGAAGAGAGCGGTGTCTGGTCGGTAGTGTCGCGGGCCATGCGGGATACCTGTATTCAAAAAGGCGCCCGGGGGGCCGGGCGGTTGGAAGGCTGATTAGGACCCAAGCCACCCATGTTGCAAGTGAAATTCTTTCAACGACGCATCAAAAAACAACAGCGATTTCCATGTCAACCCGTTTTCGACCTTAGTTCCAGTCGCCGATCGCCGCCTGGACCACCGCCAGGGCCGCAACGGCTGCCGTATCGGCCCGCAGGATGCGCGGTCCGAGCGGAATGGCCGTGACGAAATCGAGGCTTCGAAGCCGCGCCCGCTCTTCTTCCGAAAAGCCGCCTTCCGGCCCGACGAGCAGAGCGAGATGTCTTTCCCTGATCGCCGAGAGCACCGGCAGCGGGTTCTGCCCGGCATCGCCCTCGTCGCAATAGATGATGCGGCGCTCGCTCGGCCAGCGGTCGAGCAGGTCGAGAAGCCTCACCGGTTCGGCCACGTCGGGAATGCCGAGAATGCCGCATTGCTCCGCCGCTTCGACGACATTGCCGCGCAGCTTGTCGAGATTGGTGATCTTGCCCTGCACGTGCTGGGTCATGACCGGCTGCAGCAGGCCGGCGCCCATTTCGACCGCCTTCTGCACGAGGTAGTCCATCCGGCCGACCTTGAGCGGCGCAAAGAGATAATGCAGGTCGCAAGGCTGCGGCTGCGGCCGTGTCTCTTCGGTTGCCGTCAAAAGGATGCGTTTGCGCGTGGGGAAGGTAAGGGTTGCCTTCCACTCGCCGTCGCGGCCGTTGAAGAGCAGGATCTCCCCACCGTCCTCCATCCTCAGCACATTGGCGAGATAGTTGAACTGATCGGCATTCGCCTCCACGCCGGCACCGCGCGTAAGCGGCGCGTCGACGAAAAGCCGTTGCATGCGAAAATTGGCGCGCATTAAAAAACTCGGGGTCTCAAAGCATGCCTCGTAAAACTGTGCAGCGGTTTTGCGATCATGACACGCTAGAAAATAAAGACCTAAAGCACGGCGCCGGGACAAATCGCGACGCGCTTTAGACGAAGAGCGCGAACATAACCCAATAAATCATTGCCGCAAGCGCTGCCGAAACCGGCACGGTGACAATCCAGGCGGCGATGATCGTCATGAAATGCGAACGGCGCACGAGATAGCGCCGCCGCGTCTCGTGGATATTCGGCTCTTCCGGCTCGTCGATATCAAAGCTCTCGGCCTTGCGCCTGATATAGGCGATGCGACGCTTCGAATGGCGCGTATACCATTCGCGGAAGAATCCGACGCCGAAGACGGCGCCGACGGCGATATGTGTGGTGCTGACCGGCAGACCGAGCCAGGAGGCGACGATGACGGTAAAAGCTGTCGACAGCGCCACGCAATAGGCCCGCATCGGATTGAGCTTGGTAATTTCCTCGCCGACGAGGCGGATCAGGCGCGGCCCGAAGAGCAGCAGACCGACGGAGATGCCTAGGGCGCCGATCAGCATCACCCAGAGCGGCGGATGCCCGATGCCGCCGCCGCCGCCGATGCCGACCGAATGGACGATCGCCGACAGCGGCCCGACCGCGTTCGAAACGTCGTTTGCGCCATGCGCGAAGGACAGCAGCGCCGCAGAGCCGATCAGCGGCAGCCGGAACAGCGTTCGCAGCGAGCTGTTGCGGTTTTCGAGCTCCCGCGCTTGGGCGAGAACGAGTGGCCGGGCGGCAAGCCAGCTCACCAGCCCGATGCCGATTCCGATGAGGAGGACGGTCAGCGGCGGGAACCTGCCCGGGGGCGACAGCTGCAGCACCATATAGGCCATGAAGCCGCCCGCCATCACCGCGACCAGCACCGGCACCCAGCGCTGTGCCGCCGCTACTTTGTCGTCGCGGTAGATGATCAGGGTCTTGACGAGATAAAGCAGCCCGGCGGCGATCAGCCCGCCGATCAGCGGGGAGGTGATCCAGCTCGAGGTGATCTCCAGCATTACCTGCCAGTTCACCGGTTCCGGCCCGACGGCTGAGATGCCGGCGCCGATCACCGCGCCGACGATAGCATGGGTGGTGGAAACCGGCGCGTTCATCCAGGTTGCGAGGTTGATCCAGAGAGCCGCCGCCATCAGCGCCGCCATCATGATCCAGCCGAGCAGCGCCGGCGGTACCTGGACGGCGTCGACGATGTTTGAGGAAATCGTCTTGACGACCTCGCCGCCGGCGATCGTGGCGCCAAGAACTTCGAAAATCGCAGCGATGACCAATGCTTGGCCCATCGTCATGGCGCGCGCCCCGACGGCGGCACCGACATTGTTGGTCACGTCGTTGGCGCCGATGTTCATCGCCATATAGCCGGCAAGGGCGGCGGCCGCGATGACGAGCATCGCTCCCGGCCGGTCGAATACATAGACGCCGGCAAAGAGCATGGCCAGACCGACGAAGATCAGCCCGAGACCAGGCGCCACCAGCCGCCGCAAAACATGCTTCGCCACGTCCTCGGCATGGGTGATCTTGTCGAGGTCCTTGTCGAGCGTGCGTTTCGTGAGGACTGCGGGACGTGGCGGCATTCTTTTTCCTGAGGATGAATCTGCTTCTACGCTGCTTTCCTAGCAGTGCAAGATGGCAGGATTCATTCCGCCGGAATTTGTTTCACGTCTGGAATTTGCTTGGCCGCCTTGGCCGAAAGCCTGTCGGTCATCTTTTGCTTGAAGGCGAGGAAAAGGTGGCGGAGCTCCGGTTCGCGCACGCGCGCCGCCGCCTCGTCGAACGAGACCCATTCGATGCGGCGTTCGCCTTTTTCCTTGAAGTTCTTCGCCATGTCGGTGACCTCGAGCGCATAGACCTGCACTTTGCAGATCACTTGCACCCCGTCGCGCAACGCCTTCGAATAAGTGTAGGCGCCGAGCGTCTCCGTTTCGACCGCGCCGCGGACGCCGGCTTCCTCGAAGGCTTCCTGCATCGCGACTTCATGGGCGCATTTGCGCGTCATCGGCCAGCCCTTGGGAATGACCCAGCGGCCGGTATCGCGGCTGGTCATCAACAGCACCTCGACCTCACCGCTCTTCTTCTTTACCCGATAGCAGAGCGCACCGTATTGCTGTCGCGGCGGACGCCGGAACATCAGTTGCACATCGGAAGCCAGTCGGGCGAAAAGAGTCAATGGTCGGGTCACCTTCGCAGTCGTCGTTAGGAATCACTCATATACGTATATCACGGAAAGCTTACGCAATCCAAAAGGCCGCAGGACGATTCGAAACGCGATTTGATCGCCGTTCATAGGGAAATCGAGGCCGGACAGGCTCGGAAAATCCGTCGCATCCTGTCTCGAATGCGTCACATTGCACAGCTGTACAATATGGCGTGATCTTGCCTTTCGTTCAATGCCGAGATCTAGTGATCCACCATGATTTTGTGAATGTCGTCCCCATGCGTCTTCCCCCGCTCAATGCCATCCGCGCCTTCGAGGCCGTCTGCCGTCATGGCAGCATTCTGAAGGCTGCCGAAGAGCTGAATGTGGTGCGCGGCGCCGTGCGCCAGCAGATCGACACGCTGGAGAATCACTTCGGTAGCAAGCTCTTCCTGCGCGACGGCCGCAGACTGGTCCCGACCTTGCAGGCCAGCGCTTTTGCGGCCGCCGCGAGCGCGGCTTTCGACATTCTGCAGCGCGCCGCTTCGGAACTCGAAGGCGCCGTGCCGCGCCGCATCCGGCTCGGCGTACCCTCCGCCTTCGCGGTCTGGTGGCTGATGCCGCGTGCAGCAGACATGCAGGCGAGCCTCGGCGATACCGTCGACATCGTGCCGATGGCCACGGTCGAACCGCTGCAGATGCACCCGGAATTGGACGCCGTGATCATGGGCGGCGAATACCGGCCGGCCGCAGGCATTACCGCCCTGCGATTCATGGCGGATGAGTTCGGTCCGGTCGCAACGCCTTCGCTTGCCGCGACCCTATCGAGCGATCCGGCTGCGATGGGCGCGCTAACGATGCTTATCAGCCGCAGCGTTCCGAGGCTCTGGGACGAATGGTTTGCCGAAAGCGGCACGCCGCCGGTCGTCTTTTCCCGCACCCAGGAATTCGCGGATCTGCTGCTGGCGCTGGGTGCCGCCCGTTCCGGGCTTGGCATCGCACTTGCCCCACGTGCCTCGATCGAGGACGATCTCAAGCGCGGGCATCTGGTCGCGCCCTCCGGCTTCATCTCTCGGCCATCGGGCTACAGCCTCTGCTGCCGCACGCCGGATATGAAACGGCCGGCCTTTGCGGCCTTGTCCGGTTGGTTGCTTCGTTGCGGGACACCAGCCTGAAAGGGCAGATTTTCTGCCCCTTCGCCAGAATTACTTCCATATTCGCAACCCTGTTGGTCCGCTAGAAACAGCACCAACACGCAAATAGGAAAGAGTTGATGGAAAAGAGCGCAACCCGCATCGACTGGATCGGCAACAGCTGCCGGCTGCTCAATGCGACGGCGGCCGAATTCGAGCGGACGCGTCCCTTCGAGGGCCTGTCGATCGGCACCGGCATCCATCTGGAGCCGAAGACGGTGGCGCTGCTGACGACGCTTCGCGCCGGTGGGGCGCGTCTTGTCTGCACCGGCAATCTCAACAGCACCCAGCCTTCAACGGTCGAGTTCTTGCGTACCCAAGGCATCTCGGTCTTCGCGACGCAGACGACCGATCCCGCCGCTCACCATCAGAGCCTCGAAGCGGTGATTGCCGAAAAGCCGAATCTGCTGCTCGACAATGGCGGCGATCTTTTCGCCATCGCGGCGGAAAAACCCTACGCCAATCTCCGCGGCGGCACAGAGGAAACCACCTCGGGCCGCATCCGCCTGCTGCCGCTACGCGCGCGCCTGAACATGCCGATCCTCGTCATCAACGACAGCCCGATCAAGCAGTTCGCCGAAAACAGGCATGCCGTCGGTCAGAGCCTGTTCGAAAGCTACCTGCGCTTCACCAACCGCTCCACCAACGGCAAGCGCGTGACGGTGTTCGGCTACGGCGCCTGCGGCAAGGGCACGGCCGCCTGTTTCCGCAATGCCTTTTCCACCGTCAGCGTCATCGATATCGATCCGGTGACGACGCTCGAAGCTCATCTCGACGGTTTCACCACACCGCTGCGCGACGCGGCGATCCGCTCGGCCGATATCATCGTTACCGTCACGGGTTTTGCCGGCATCGTGACGGCGGCCGACCTGCCGCTCGTCAAGGATGGCGCGATCCTGATGAATGGCGGCCATTTCCCGCATGAGATCGATGTCGAAGCCTTCCGTCGCCACCCCGATGTCATTGGCATCGATCGCTACGAGGCCGACCATATCGAGACCTTCCATCTCAGCGACGGCCGCTCTTTCCATCTGCTCGGTGGCGGCCATATGGCCAATCTCGCCGGCCCGCGGCCGCTCGGCAATACCGTCGAGTCGATGGATCTCGGCTTCACCCTTCAGGCCCGCTGCCTGGAACGCATCGCCAAGGGCGAGGCCGGCCCCCAATCCTGCGTCGTGCCTGTGCCCGCGGATATCGATGCCATGGTGGCGAACGCCTACCTCGATCTGGCGCGTTAATTCCGCGGACGGATTAGATCAGTCGATCTCGACGACGAGCTTCCCGTCCGCCTGCCGGTTTTCGATCAGCCGATGCGCCTCATCTGTATCGGCAAGGGTGAAGCGGCGCGGGTCGAGCTTCGGCATCACCTTGCCGGCTTCGGCAAGCTTCGTCATCTCTCGCATGATCTCACCATGATGGGCGCGTCCTTCGCCGGTCAGCAGCGGCAGCAGCGTGAAGACGCCTGAATAGGTGGCGGCCTTGAAGGAGAGCGGTGCCAGCGCGTGGCTTCCCCAGCCAAGGCAGCTGACGACGTGGCCGAACTGGCTGACGGCTCGGAATGCCGCATCGAGCCCCTGGCCGCCGACGGTATCGTAGACCAGTTCGAAACCCTTGCCGCCGGTGTGTCTTGCGACATAGGTTTCCACCGTTTCCGCGTCACGATCGATCGGCGTTGCGCCAAGGCCGGCGAGATAGTCTGCTTTCGACGCGCCGTCGACCACATAGACCTCGGCTCCGGCAGCCTTGGCGATCTGCGCGACGATATGGCCGACACCGCCGCCGCCAATCACCAGAACCTTCTGGCCGGCCTTGACCCCGGCGCGGTCGACCAGCCCCTCCCAGGCGGTGATCGAGATCAGCGGCAAGGCGGCTGCCTCGCGCATCGACAGATTCTGCGGCTTTGGCGCCAGCAGCGCGGCGTCAACAGCTGCAAATTCGGCAAGCGATCCCTGAATGCCGCCGACCCCGCCGGTCATGCCGTAGACCGCGTCGCCGCGGCGAAAACCGCTGACGCCAGTTCCGACCTCTTCGACAACACCGGCCATATCGATACCGACAATGGCGGGAAGCGGATGGCGGGCATGGGCCGCATTGCCGGCCCGGATCTTGAGGTCGAGCGGATTGACGCCGCTTGCCTTGATGCGCACCAGGACCTGGCCTTCGCCGGGCACCGGTTTTGAAATATCGGCGATGCGCAATGGTGAATTCGGTGCTTCAGCCAACAGCGCTTTCATCGTTGATTGTACAGACATGGAGCTCTCCTTCGTTCGCGGTGCGGCGTCGGTAGGACCACCGCAATTGGCGTGGAAGAAAGATGCTTCATTGAAACTCGAATGAAAATGAAAGATAACGACTGAAGTCCATGCATTTTTGTTTGGCGGATGCGAGCGATGGAATGGAGTGACCTCAGGCTGTTTCTGGCGATCGCGCGGTTCGGCACGCTGGGGGCAGCAGCCCGCAACCGCGGGCTGACGCAGCCGACGATGGGCAGACGGCTGCGTGCGCTTGAAGCCTCTCTCGGCCAGACGCTTTTTCAGCGCACGACCGATGGCTTCGTCCTGACCGACGAAGGCGCAGCCGTGTTCGCCGGCGCCGAACGCATCGAGGAGGAGGCGCTCGCCATGGAGCGGAGCCTTGCCGGCGGCAGCCGTCAGCTCGATGGTTTACTCAGGCTGTCCTCATCCGATTGGTTCGGCGCGCACGTGCTTTCGCCTGTGTTGGCGGAATTCTCGCAAGTTCATCCGAAGGTGGTGGTCGAATTGCTGACTGACAGCCGGCTTCTCAGTCTGTCGCGACGCGAAGCCGACCTCGTCTTTCGCATCCAGCCTTTTACGGAAGCGGAGATCGTATCGCGCAAGCTTATCCATATCGAATACGGCCTTTACATCAGTCGCGGCGCACCGCACCCCGAAGCCGGCGACGGCGCGGGCGCCCGCCTTGTCACCATGGACGAGGCTTTCGGCGAGATGCCGGATGTCGGCTGGCTGCGGCGCCTGTTGCCGCAGGCCGACATCGTCACGCGCAGCAACAGCCGCGACGTGCAGGCTGCGCTCTGCGCCAACGGAGCCGGGCTCGCCGTCCTGCCGCGGCCGCTCGGCGATTCTCTTGCCGCCATCGAACTGGTCGATCTCGGTGAACCGCCACCCGGCCGCGACACCTGGGTCGGCTATCACCGCGACATGAAGCGGTTAGCGCGGCTGCGCGCCCTGCTGGACCTTGTCATCGAGAGGCTGGCGCGCTGAATCGGTGATGCCGTCAGCGCTCCCAATAGGGGACGGGACCATAAAGCTCTGCCAGATAGTCGATGAACAGCCGCACCTTGGCCGGCAGGAACTGCCGGCTGGGATAAACGGCCGACAGCGCGACATTGTGCGAGCTCTCATAGGCCGGCAGCACCTGCACCAGCCGGCCGGCCTTGAGCTCTTCACCGATATCCCAGGTGGAGCGCAGCGCGATCCCGAGCCCGGCGATGACCGCCTCGCGGATCACCTCGCTGGAATTGGTGACGAGCAAGCCTTCCGGCCTGAGACTCAGCGCCCCGTCCGGCCCGTTCAGCCGCCAGGTGTCGTTATTGTGGGCCGGCAGGCAGCGATGGCGTTTCAGCTCGTCGATGTGCTTCGGCTCGCCATGCGACGCAAGGTAATCCGGCGAGGCGCAGAGCAGCCGGCGCACCGGCGCCAGCCTTCGGGCAACGAGGCTCGAATCGGTGAGTTCGGCAATGCGGATCGCCAGATCGAAGCCGCCGCCGACGATGTCGCTGAATTCGTCGGTCAGCACCAGGTTGATCGCAAGCTCCGGATGCGCCTCCATGAAATCCTTCAGATGCGGCGCGATATGCATGCGCCCGAAGGAGGTCGGGGCCGAGATCTTCAGCGTGCCGTGCATCTGCGCCGAGCGGCCGGAAATATAGAATTCTGCCTCTTCGAGCCCGGCGAGAATGCCGAGAACGCGGTCGTAGAAGCCCTGTCCGGCCTCCGTCAGCGAGATCTGCCGTGTCGTGCGTTGCAGAAGCCGGGTGCCGAGCCGGTCCTCCAGCCGCTTGATCCGTTTGGAGACGACGGCCGGCGAAAAGCCGAGCGCCCGCCCGGCGAGCGACATGCTTCCGGTCGAAACGACCTTGGCAAAGATTTCGAGATCACCCAGATTGGTCATACGGTTTTGTGACTTTTTCCCCTTTTGGCATAAGTGCTTAGCATTTGCGCCACTTTCGGGAAAGTGCTAAGCCGGTTTATCGGCGGCAGGGAGGTCGCGGCCGGTTTCGTTGTCATCTTCCCGCTGTCATTCCCCGTCGTCAGGGCCAGGGAGAACGCCATGTCCGACGCCATTTCGTTTCTCGAGCCGCGCGCCGAAGTGCTGGCGCGCCGAGCCCAGATCGTCGCCGATCTGACCGATCTTCTGCCGTCGGAATGCCTGGTGCATGAGGCGCGCGAGCTGGTGCCGTTCGAAACCGACGCCTTCGTGTCCTACCGCCGCCTGCCGCTCGCCGTCGCCCTGCCGCGCACCACGGCCGAGGTTTCGGCGGTCATGCGTTATTGCAATCGCTACGGCATTCCCGTCGTGCCGCGCGGCGCCGGCACCTCGCTCTCCGGCGGAGCCATTCCGCAGGAGGATGCCGTCGTGCTCGGCCTGTCGAAGATGAACAGCATTCTCGAAATCGATCTGCCGAACCGGGTCGCCGTGGTCCAGGCCGGCGTCACCAATCTCAATATTTCCGAATCCGTCTCCGCGGACGGCTTTTTCTATGCGCCTGACCCGAGCTCGCAGCTTGCCTGCACCATCGGCGGCAATATCGGCATGAATTCCGGCGGCGCCCACTGCCTGAAATACGGCGTCACCACCAATAATCTGCTCGGCGTCAGGATGGTGCTGGTTGACGGCACGGTGATCGAGCTTGGCGGTAAGGCGCTGGATGCGGCAGGCTACGACCTGCTCGGCCTCGTCTGCGGTCATGAAGGCCAGCTCGGCATCGTCACCGAGGCAACGGTGCGGCTGATCGCCAAGCCGGAAGGCGCGCGCCCGGTGCTCTTTGGCTTCGAGAGCTCGGAGGAGGCTGGCGCCTGCGTTGCCGATGTCATCGCCGCCGGCATTATCCCGGTCGCGATCGAATTCATGGACAAGCCGGCGATCGAGATCTGCGAGGCCTTCGCCCATGCCGGATATCCCCTCGATGTCGGCGCGCTGCTGATCGTCGAGGTCGAGGGATCGGAAGCGGAAATGGACGCCGCGCTGAAGGACATCGTCGAGATCGCCCGCCGGCATGCTGTCAAGACCGTGCGCGAATGCCAGTCGGCGACTGAGGCAGCATTGATCTGGAAGGGCCGTAAATCCGCCTTCGGCGCCACCGGCCGCATCGCCGACTATATCTGCATGGATGGCACCGTGCCGCTCAGCCAGCTCTCCCACGTGCTGAAGCGGACCGCCGAGATCGTCGATCATTACGGCCTGCGCGTCGCCAACGTCTTCCACGCCGGTGATGGCAATATGCATCCGCTGATCCTCTTCAACGCCAACGATCCCGAAGATGCCGCCCGCGCCGAGGCGGCCGGCAACGATATCCTGAGGCTCTGCGTCGATGCCGGCGGCTGCCTCACCGGCGAACATGGCGTCGGCATCGAGAAGCGTGACCTCATGCGGCACCAATATTCCGAGGTGGATCTCGCCCAGCAAATGGCGGCGCGTGCCGCCTTCGATCCCGGTTGGATTCTCAATCCGTCGAAGGTCTTCCCGCTCGAAGGGCG
Organism: Rhizobium sp. WSM409; assembly: GCF_057653825.1. Lineage (NCBI taxonomy): Bacteria > Pseudomonadati > Pseudomonadota > Alphaproteobacteria > Hyphomicrobiales > Rhizobiaceae > Rhizobium > Rhizobium sp. WSM409. The sequence continues at coordinate 519,247 of NZ_CM172794.1, forward strand.
TCCCGCCGCATGATCGATCTGATGCCGAAGAGCGAGGAAGAGGCGTCGGCGATCGTCCGCGCCCATGCGGAAGCCGGCCGGCCGCTTGATATCTGCGGCGGCAATACCCGCTCGGGTTTCGGCAATGCGGTTGCCGCCGAAGACCGGCTGCGCTCGACCGGCCTTTCCGGCATCGTCGCCTATAATCCCGGCGAAATGGTCATGACCGTCCGATCCGGCACGCCGCTTGCCGAGGTCGAGGCGGCACTTTCGGAGAGCGGCCAGATGCTCGCCTTCGAACCGATGGATCATCGCCCGGTGATGGGCACATCGGGCGAGCCGACCATCGGCGGCGTTTTCGCTGCCAATGTCTCCGGTCCGCGCCGGCTGATCGCGGGTGCCGCCCGCGACAGCCTGCTCGGTGTGCGCTTCGTCAACGGCAGGGGCGAGATCATCAAGGCCGGCGGCCGGGTGATGAAGAATGTCACCGGTCTCGATCTCGTCAAGCTGGTCGCCGGCTCGCATGGCACGCTGGGCTTCCTCACCGAAGTCACCTTCCGTGTGCCGCCGCGCCCGAAGACGGAGCGGACAGTGGTGCTATCAGGTCTCAACGACGCCGAGGCGGCAAACGCCATGGCGGCGGCAATGGCCCTGCCGGTCGAAGTCTCAGGCGCTGCCCACCTGCCACTGACGGTGACGTGGAAATTCCTCGCCGGCAAATTGCCGGAGGGCGAGGCGACCGTTCTGCGCATCGAAGGCTTGGCCGGCTCGGTCGACGCACGCATCGAAAAGCTTGCGGCGGCCATGTCGGCCTTCGCCACGGTCACGCGGCTGGAACAGCCGGAAAGCTCCAGGCTCTGGCAGGACATCCGCGACGTCCTGCCCTATGCCGACGGCACCACGCGGCCGGTCTGGCGCGTCTCGGTCGCCCCCGGCACCGGCCATCAGCTGGTTGCCGCCCTCCGCCTCGAGGCCGGCGTCGACGCCTTCTACGACTGGCAGGGCGGCCTCGTCTGGATGCGCATGGAGGCCGGCCCCGAAGCCGAGCAGGTCCGTCGCTACATCAAGGCGCTCGGCGGCGGCCACGCGACGCTGATCCGTGCATCGGGTGAGGCGAGGGCGGTTACAGCTGCCTTCCAGCCGGAGCCCGAGGCGGTGGCGATGTTGTCGCGCCGGGTGAAGGAGAAATTCGATCCGGCGGGAATCTTCAATCCGGGGAAGATGGGGTGAGGGATAAGATGGGTTTGCGCTTGGGTTACCCCCCTCTGTCCTGCCGGACATCTCCCCCACAAGGGGGGAGATCACGCAGGAGCCGTGACGCTCTCATTTCGACTTATCGCGATGGTAAACCTGAGCGTTGCGAGATGGGAAGCCGTTGCGGCATATCGATCTCCCTCCTGGTGGGGGAGATGTCCGGCAGGACAGAGGGGGGTATCCCAAACAATACGCCCGAGCTTCTCCCAAAGCGGAGGTCCCGCTAGATGCAAACCAATTTCACCCTGACCCAGCTCCTCGACCCTGATGTCGCCGAATCCGAGCAGATTCTGCGCAAATGCGTTCACTGCGGCTTCTGCACCGCCACCTGTCCGACGTATGTGACGCTCGGCAACGAGCTCGACAGCCCGCGCGGCCGCATCTACCTGATCAAGGACATGCTGGAAAACGGCCGGCCCGCCGATGCAGAGGTCGTCACCCATATCGACCGCTGTCTCTCCTGCCTTGCCTGCGTCACCACCTGTCCCTCCGGCGTCGACTACATGCATCTGGTCGATCACGCCCGCGCCCATATCGAAAAGACCTATAAACGCCCGTTCATGAACCGGCTGACGCGCGCCATCCTTGCCGCCGTGTTGCCCTATCCCGGCCGTTTCCGGCTGGCGCTCAATCTCGCCCGTCTCGGCCGGCCCTTCGCCGGCCTGATGCGCGGTGGCGCGCTGAAACCCTTCGCTGCCATGCTGGCGCTTGCGCCGCGGCGGATCCCGGCCGCTTCGGACTTCGCAAAGCCCGGCACATATCGGCCGGAGACGGAACGGCGCGGCCGGGTGGCGATCCTTTCAGGCTGTGCTCAGCCGGTGCTCGATCCCGGCATCAACGCGGCGGCGATCCGGCTGTTGACGCGGCTCGGCGTCGAGGTCGTGCTGCCGGAAGGGGAGGTCTGCTGCGGCTCGCTGGTCCATCACATGGGCCGCGCCGAACAGGCGCTCGAAAGTGCGCGCGCCAATGTCGATATCTGGACGCGCGAGATCGACGGGCAGGGCCTCGATGCGATCATCATCACCGCCTCGGGCTGCGGCACGACGATCAAGGATTACGGCCACATGCTGCGCCTCGATCCCGCCTATGCCGCAAAGGCGGCGAGGGTCTCGGCGCTGGCCAAGGACGTCACCGAATATCTTGCAACCCTCGATCTGCCGGCGCACATGCCGAAGGGCATCACGGTCGCCTATCATTCCGCCTGTTCCATGCAGCACGGCCAGCGCATCACGCTCGCGCCGAAGCAATTATTGAAAGCGGCGGGCTTTACGGTGCGCGATCCGGCCGAAGGCCATCTCTGCTGCGGCTCCGCCGGCACCTACAACATCATGCAGCCGGAGATCTCGGCCGTGCTGAAGGCGCGCAAGGTCAAGAACCTCGAGGCGACCAAGGCCGATATCATCGCCACCGGCAATATCGGCTGCATCACCCAGATTGCCACCGGCACCGGCATGCCGATCCTGCATACGGTCGAGCTTCTCGATTGGGCCTATGGCGGCGCTGTGCCGGAAAAATTAACAGGTTTGCCGTTAGGCTGAGACCTATGACAGCGCCGCGCATCTTTTCGAGAGCCGCAAAGCACGCTGTCTCGGGAGGTTAGGCGATGTGGCGTGGAATGATCGTATTTGCGGGACTGCTCGGTGCGGCAGGCACCGCCCATGCAAATAGCCGTTATTTCTGTTCCGCCGATGACAAGGAAGCGCGCTTCACGGTTGAAAGCGGTTTCGAAAGCGCTGCCGGCCACAAGCTCAACCATTTCCGCGGCGCGCTGATCGTCAAGGATCCGGCCCAAGAGGCCGTGTTCGGAAAACGTGTTTTCGAATCGCAGCACCTGACCAATCATTGGTCGCGTAACGGCGAACTGCTCATGGAAGTCTTCGACGGCGGCGAAGATGACACCGACGGCGCAACGCTGGATCTGGTGGTTGTCGCCGGCGAGCGCGGCAAGCCGGCGGCAAATTTCAGCGGCAGCTATTCCCTGACGATCGAAGGCGGTGAAAAACCCTATGCCGTCGAGGGCAAGGTCAGCTGCGGCACCAAATAGCACCGCAGCTGAAATTTGTTACCAGTGGAACGATACGCCGACGTTGACGGCATTCGTGAAGATGTTGGTCTTCAGGTCCACGCCGCTGTCGATCGGAACGTCGATGCGCGAATAGGTGCCCTTGTATTCGACGAAGGTCGACCAGCGCTCGGTCACCTTGAAGTCGACGCCGGCCTGGGCCTGCAACGTCACGCCGCCGAATTCATAAGCCCAGGTCTTGCCCTCGGGGCGAATCACTTCGACATGCGGAATGTTCACGCCGATGCCGGCGCCGAGATAGGGCGTCCAGCGGCGGGTCGGATCCTGGAAGCGATAGAGACCGTTCACGGTGATCAGGTTCAGGCCGTCGGTGAATTCGAAATGCGACCAGCCGGCCTTGGCGAGCGTATCGTCGTCCGCATAGACCTTGTCATGGGTATAATCGAGCGAGATACCCCAATTCGGCTTGTTGAAGTTCTCGAGCCACCAGGTGACGCGGCCGCCGTAATAAGGCGGGCTGCCGAAGGACTTGCCTTCCCAGCCGGCGGTGAAATGCGTGCCGTCGGAAAGATCGACGCCGCTGTGCGGGGCGGTCTGGTAGCCGCCGTAGATGGAGAACTGCAGGTCTTCCGCCGAGGCGGAAACTGCCGAACAGATGGTCAAAAACGCGATGCCCGCAAGCAGGGAAGCGGAGGACCGCAGCGCATATGTCATTGAATAGCCCCGATATAAATATGTCGACTCTTAGGCAGGTTTGCCAGCTTTTGGCCGCAAAGTCTAAGCAAAACAAAAGGCGCGTCAAAATGCGCCTTTCATTTTTTTCGTAAGTGTTGCTCAGCCGCCGAACATCGTGCGCAGCACGTCGATGCCCCTGTCCTCGAACGCCACCTTGCCCTGCCTGTTGCCGGGGCCGATGACGATCACCTTTGTGCCGACCGGCGCGCGATCGTAGAGATGCGACACATCCTCGTTCATCATCCGGATGCAGCCGGAAGACATGTTGAGGCCGATCGTCCAGGGCTGATTGGTGCCGTGGATGCGGAAGATCGTGTCGCGGCCGCCCTGGTAGAGATACATGGCGCGGGCGCCGAGCGGATTGTCCTCGCCGCCTTCCTGGAAAGCAGGAATCATATGTCCCTTGGCGGCTTCGCGGCGGCGCATCTCGGCCGGCGGCGTCCAGCTCGGCCATTCGGCCTTGCGGCCGATCTTGACGACCCCCGACCAGCCGAAGCCGTCGCGGCCGACGCCGATGCCGTATCGGGTGGCGCGATTGTTGCCTTCGACGAGGTAGAGATATTTGTTGTTGGTATCGATGATGACGGTGCCGGCGGCTTCCGTCGTTGCCAGGCGCACTTTCTTGCGCTTGAACTGCGGCTTCACATATTTCGGCATCTGCGCGACGCGCACGATCTGTGCCGGTGCCCGTGCATTGTCGGGCGCGGAGCCCGCAGGTGCTGCAAAGGCGGATGTAGAAATCAAGGACAGGACAAGTCCGGCAGCAGCCAGACCCGGCATTAGTTTGATCATGATCGATTCCCCTCAAGCAAATCCGCTCGAAGCTACATGAACTTCTGCCTGATTCAAGATCGGTGTGGCCGGATAAAGCATTTTTGGAGAAGGAGAGCCGGATGTTCTTGCGGCTCCCACTGCATAATTTATCCTCAAATCGGACTCGACTTAAGGAAAAATTATGCAGCAATTTAAAGGATTACAGCGCCCTTTGCGGCTCTCGAAAAGACGCGTGGCGCTGTAAGTATTGCGCCGCCTTTACATGACGATGACGCGGGTTCCGACATTGACGCGGTCGTAGAGGTCGACGACGTCTTCGTTGCGCAGGCGGATGCAGCCGGAGGAGACGGCGCTGCCGATCGACCAGGGGGCGTTGGTGCCGTGGATGCGGTAAAGCGTCGAGCCGAGATACATGGCGCGGGCGCCAAGCGGGTTTTCCGCCCCGCCGTCCATGCGCGCCGGCAGGTAATGGCCCTTGGCGGCTTCGCGGCTGATCATCTCGGAAGGCGGCGTCCAATCCGGCCATTCGGTCTTGCGGGTGATTTTGTGGGCGCCGGCCCATTCGAAGCCCGGCTTGCCGACGCCGACGCCGTAGCGCCGCGCCTTGCCGCCTTGCATCACCAGATAGAGGAAGCGGTTGTTGGTATCGATGACGATCGTGCCGGGCTTTTCCGTGGTGTCGTAATCCACCATCTGCGGCAGGTATTGCGGTTCGATCGGACGACGGATCGACGGGATGCCGGGATTGATCGCCGAAACGGTCTGCGGTGACACCTGCGGCGCCCGACGGATGATCCGGCGCTGGAAAAGGCCGCGCTGCTGCGGCTGGACGACCGGTCGCTGATAGACGACGGGACGAACCCTGCCGCCGCCCAGTTGGTTGATCCAGGGTGCGGTCAGATCGGGGCTGAGCACAACGGGCGGGCGGGTGGCGTAGCGGTCGTCTGCAGTGGCGGCCGTGGAGAAAATGCCGAAAAGGGCTGCGGCAAGAACAAGCTGTTTCATCATCGGACGAACTCTCTACAAATGACCGAAAATGGACTGGCGGGACATGTCCGCCCGGGCGGAGATGTCCCACCCGGGAAAGACGCTGCCACCCAATCCGCCAGCGAATGGTAAAGATCGATTCACGAAAAGCCGACCGATCGGATAAACTTTTCGTCAGGGTTACCGTTCGGTTTGGAAAGACGGTTTGCAAATGGTAAAGCCGGAATCATGAGCAGAGAACGAAGCGGATCCCCGCAGAATGAAGGATCATGAGCGCGACAGGCATCATCATCGGCGAGGACGGCAGGAGCCGCTGCCACTGGCACGCCAATCTGCCCGACTATCTCCGCTATCATGACGAGGAATGGGGCCGCCCTGTCACCAATGATATCCGCCTCTTCGAGAAGATCTGCCTCGAAGGCTTCCAGTCGGGCCTTTCCTGGCTGACGATCCTCCGCAAACGCCAGAATTTCCGCGCCGCCTTTTCAGGTTTCGATTTCGACAAGGTCGCCCTTTTCGGCGAAGAGGATGTCGCTCGCTGCCTGGGCGATGCCGGCATCATCCGCCATCGCGGCAAGATCGTCTCGACCATCAACAATGCCAAGCGCGCCATCGAGCTCCGGGGCGAATTCGGCTCGCTCGCCCATTATTTCTGGCGCTACGAGCCCGGCCATAACGAGCGGCCGGCGGTGGTCGACCGCGAGCACATCGTCGCCAATCCGACGACGCCGACATCGGTGGTCATTTCGAAGGATCTGAAGAAACGCGGCTGGACCTTTGTCGGCCCGACCACAGTTTATGCTTTCATGCAGGCGATGGGTCTCGTCAACGATCATCTGGAAGGCTGCTTCTGCCGGCCCGAGGTCGAGGCGATGCGCACTGCTCTGGTTCGCCCATGAAAGATCACGCCGTGAGAACACTGATCGCCGCCGCTGCCCTTTTCCTCCTGACCGTCTCCGCCATGGCGCAGACGCCGCAGCTCGATCCCGGTGAGAAGCTGGAGAAGCTGCAATTCCCGGCCGTCACCATGCAGTTGAAGGGCTGGACGAAGTTCGGCAATGGCCATGTCTATACGCTGCCGGTGCGAGCCGGTCAGCACCTGAAGATCAGCTTTTCGACGAAAAGCAAATTTGCCTTCCTGGCGATTTTCGACCTGTCGAAACCCGATGACGAGGCCTTCTTCGGCACCGACGAGGACGGCATGAGCTTCGAGACGACGATCAAGGAAAACGCCACCTGGCTGGTGCGTCCCTATTATTCCAAGGTCTCGCCGCGCCGCGGCCTCGGCGCTCCCTTCAGCATCCTGATCGAACCATTGGCGGCTGCCCCGCAGCAGCCGAAACCGCCGGCCGAGCCGGAACGCCCCTCGCTGTTCCCAAAGTCCCCGCCCAAGCCGCAATGAGGCGGAGGTAGCGCCCGGCTTAGCCGAGCCGGGCGATCAGGTCGCGCAATTCGCCGAGGTGGTCGATCTTGCGGAAACGCGGCGCCTCTTTCGGCTCGTCCACATGTTCCAGCACCCAGGTCAGTTCGTGTGGCACGAAGACGCCGTAGCTGCCGGCGGCGATCGCCGGCACGATGTCCGATTTCAGCGAATTGCCGACCATCATTGCCCGCTCCGGCCCGTCGCCGACCTTGGCGAAGATGCGGCGATAGGTGACCGCCGTCTTGTCGGAGACGATCTCGACGGCATCGAAGAAGTCGCCGAGCCCCGATTGGGCGAGCTTGCGCTCCTGATCGAAGAGATCGCCCTTGGTGATCATGACAAGCAGGTATTTGCCGGCAAGCGCCTCCAGCGTGTCGCGCACATGCGGCATGGTCTCGACAGGATGAGAGAGGAGCTCGCGGCCGGTATCGAGGATCTTGGCGATCACGCCGGCCGGAATCTTGCCCTCGGTGATCTCGATCGCCGTCTCGATCATCGACAGCGTGAAACCCTTGATGCCGAAGCCGTAATGGCGAAGGTTGCGTTTTTCGGCCTCCAGCAGCCGTTCGGAAATCTTCGGTCCTTCGGCGAAATCGGCAAGAAGCCCGGTGAAATGGGCTTCCGTCAGCCGGTAATATTGTTCGTTCTGCCAGAGTGTATCGTCGGCATCGAAGCCGATCGTGGTCAGTGGTCGCGTCGTCATATGCGCACCTCTTAAAATATGGCCGGCAATCTATCGGCGGCCTGTGTCGAGACAAGGGCATAGCCTCCGCAGAGCCAAGCTACGGCGTTGAAAAGCGCCGACGCCGCACTACATGAAAATCGCCTCACCTTGCAGCCAGCCACGGCTGTGCCTGTCATATGCAGGCCAATAATCAAAAAATGAAGTTCAGTAGTTCGCAAGCCCCTCTTGCGGCAGACACAAAGGAATTTTTCGACCATGCGTTACAATCAACTCGGAAATACCGGACTTTTCGTCTCGGAAATCTGCCTGGGCACGATGACCTTCGGCGAAGCCAAGCAAGGCACTGCCTGGGGCGCCATCGCCGACGTCGACCAGAATGCCGCCGACCGGATCGTCGAGCGCTCGCTTGCATCAGGCGTCAATTTCATCGACACGGCCGACGTCTATTCGACCGGCGAGTCCGAAAGGTTGCTCGGCCAGGCGCTGAAGAACCTCGACATCCAACGCAAGGACGTCGTCATCGCCACCAAGGTCTACGGCGTCATGGGCGACAAGCCGAACGACCGCGGCGCCTCGCGCGGTCACATCATGGACTCGGTCGAGGCGAGCCTCAAGCGGCTGCAGACCGATCATATCGATCTCTATCAGATCCATGCGACCGATACGGTGACGCCGATCGAGGAGACGCTACGCGCTTTCGACGATCTCGCGTCCCGTGGTCTCGTGCGCTACATCGGCGTCTCCAACTGGCAGGCCTGGCGCATTTCCAAGGCACTCGGCCTGTCGGAGCGCCGCGGCTTTGCCCGTTTCGAAACCGTGCAGGCCTATTACTCCATCGCCGGCCGCGATCTCGAACGCGACATCGTGCCGATGATGCAGGAGGAAAAGCTTGGCCTGATGGTCTGGTCCCCGCTCGCCGGCGGTCTGCTCTCCGGCAAGTACGGTCCCGGCGCGCCCGGCAATGGTGAAGGCCGCCGCGCCAGTTTCGATTTCCCGCCCGTCGACAAGGACAAGGCCTGGGCCTGTGTCGCCGTCATGCGCGAAGTCGCCGAAAAGCACGGCGTCAGCGTCGCCACCGTCGCGCTCGCCTATATCCTGGCCAAGCCCTTCGTCACGACAGTCATCATCGGCGCCAAGCGTGTCGATCAGCTCGACCAGAACCTTGCCGCCGTCAAGCTGAAGCTCGATGAAGGGGATATCAAGAAGCTCGACGAGGTGAGCGCGCTTGCGCCCGAATATCCGGGCTGGATGCTGGCGCGACAGGGCGCCGGCCGCCGCCCGGCCGATTTCGAGCCGAAGGACTGACCTCGCCAACATAAGTCTTGGGGAACGCCGGACATCCGGCGTTCCCCTTTTCCTCAACGATCGACTACTTGCCGTGGGCCTTAAGCCAGGCGTTCATCTCGGCGATTTCGGCTTCCTGCGCCCTGATGACGGCTTCGGCGAGTTTGCGGATATCGGGATCTTTTCCGTATTGCAGTTCGATCCTGGCCATATCGATCGCACCCTGATGATGCGGGATCATGCCGCGGACGAAATCCGCATCGGCATCGCCGCTATAGTCGATCATCATATCCTTGTGCATCTTGGCGTTCGCCTCGCTGAAGGCGTGGCTCGCCGCATCGTGGTTGCCCATCGGCTTGCTCATGTCCATCGGCTTGTCTTTGGCAAGGACGGGAGCGGCAATGATGGCGAGCATTGCGGTGAGGGTGATGATTTTCAAAGACATGAGAGTTCCTTCCTCTGTCTGACAATAGGTTTGCCGGGCGGCTGGGCCACCCGATTGGCATGGATAGTCGTCGTGTCAGGACAGTCGGGGAGGGGGCGGCTGCGGCGTCGGCTTGTCGTCGTCCAGGGCGCGGGCAAGCGCCGGGGCGGGATAGCCGAAAATGGACTTTCCGCCATCCATGACCGTCACCGTCGCTGGCAGCAAAAGACAGGCGACGCAAAGCGGCATATGCGCGGAGTTGCCGGTGGCGCAAGGGTCTTTCAACGGATCGGCCGTATCAGCCGCCTCATGCCTATCCATGCCAGCCATCTGATGGTGCATGCCGTTTTCGACGACGACCGGCGCATTCATCGACGCACAGGTCGGGCAGCCGGCCCATGCGGACATGGCGCTGTAGACCAGCCAGCCGAGAAACATCGTGATGAGGGCGAGCATGCGCATGCTGTTTTATAGGCGAATGCTGGATACAAGCCAAGGCAATCGGCGGTCACATCCTGGTCACCAAGCAGCCATGACATTGTGCTCGATCCTATAATCCTTGCTCTCTTCGCCGAGCGGCGCGACCGGCCATGTCCAGGCGGCTTTTGCCGGCGGCGGCAAAACGCCATGCAGCAGGTCGGCCTCTTCATGCGTCTTGCCGTTGCGGTCGATGACGGCATAGGCGATGTCGGTTACCAGGCAGTTGCGGCAGGGAAGCCCCGAAAGCCCGGTCAGGTGCGCCGCGATCAGCCTTTCCACCGTGTCTTCAGGCATTCGCCCCGCCTCGGCCCCATGGCGCCGTTTCACACCGCGGCCGATCTGCGACAACAGGTTGGCGGATACCACCAAATCGAGATAGGGCACAGCACGCAAAAAGCCGAGCGGTTCGGGCTCGCGGCCGGCGGCGAGGTCGTCGTAGCCGGAAAGATCGCGCTCGATCAGTTGGACATTGCGATGGAACTTGGCCGACAGCCACAGGCGCACCGAGGCGAGATGAACGAGATCGACCAGGACGACGGTGTCGAAATCTCGCGCCAGCACTTCGATCGGTACATCGCGCAACAGGCCGGAGCCGAGGACGACGGCGGTCCGCTTCTGTCTGAGATCGGCCGTCGCCGCCAGGATCGCCTTCCGGCTCATCTCCTCATGTTCGGCCCAATCCGCCGCGCAGCGCCCGGCCCGCGACCAGAGATTGACGGAATAGCGGATGAACTTTCGATGCGGCTTGCCGGTCAGCGGCAAGGTTGCGGCATAGAGAAGCGCCTCAGTGATCATGAACATATCCGCATTTCTGATGGATGCCTCTTCGTTCAATCGATTCCGGTCTTGAGATCAAGGCCCTTCGCCCTTGCCGCTCCCCGCCCAATCCGCTAGGAAACCGCCACTGTCACAGTCAGTGGAATCCCCGGAAATGAACGACAAGCAGAAGAAACCGCAAAAGCTCAAGGCCCGCCTGCCGCGCGGCTTCGTCGACCGGACGGCCGGCGATATCCGCGCCGTCAACGAGATGACGGCAAAGATCCGGGAAGTCTATGAGCATTATGGTTTCGATCCGCTCGAAACGCCGCTGTTCGAATATACCGATGCGCTCGGCAAGTTCCTGCCTGACAGCGACCGGCCGAACGAGGGCGTCTTCTCGCTGCAGGACGATGACGAGCAGTGGATGTCGCTGCGTTACGACCTGACCGCGCCGCTCGCCCGTCATGTCGCCGAGAATTTCAACGAAATCCAGCTGCCCTATCGCACCTATCGCGCCGGTTACGTCTTCCGCAACGAGAAGCCTGGCCCCGGCCGCTTCCGCCAGTTCATGCAGTTCGATGCCGATACCGTCGGTGCGCCGGGCGTGCAGGCCGATGCCGAAATGTGCATGATGATGGCCGATACGCTGGAAGCCCTCGGTATCAAGCGCGGCGATTACCTCATTCGCGTCAATAACCGCAAGGTTCTGGATGGCGTGCTCGAAGCGATCGGTCTCGGCGGCGACGACAAGGCCGGCCAGCGGCTCAACGTGCTGCGCGCCATCGACAAGCTCGACAAGTTCGGCCCGGAGGGCGTGGCCCTGCTGCTCGGTCCCGGCCGCAAGGATGAATCCGGCGACTTCACCAAGGGTGCTGGTCTCGACAAGGAGCAGATCGACAAGGTGCTGTTCTTCGTCGGCATCACGGACTATGCCGAAAGCGCTGCCCGCCTCGCCGAGCTGGTTGCGGGAACCGCCAGGGGTGGCGAGGGCGTCGACGAGCTGAATTTCATCGGTGCGCTGGTTACCAGCGCCGGTTATGGCCCTGACCGCATCAAGATCGATCCCTCGGTTGTCCGTGGCCTCGAGTATTATACCGGCCCGGTCTATGAGGCCGAACTGACCTTCGACGTCACCAATGAAAAGGGCGAAAAAGTCGTCTTCGGTTCGGTCGGCGGCGGCGGCCGTTATGATGGCCTCGTCTCCCGCTTCATGGGCCAGCCGGTTCCGGCGACCGGCTTTTCGATCGGCGTCTCCAGGCTGATGACAGCCCTGAAGAACCTCGGCAAGCTCGGCGCCAGTGAGGTCATCGAGCCGGTGCTGGTGACCGTCATGGACGGCGATGTCGAGGCGATGGGCCGCTATCAGAAGATGACGCAGGAACTGCGCGCCGCCGGCATCCGCGCCGAGATGTTCCAGGGCAACTGGAAGAAGTTCGGCAATCAGCTGAAATATGCCGATCGCCGCGGCTGCCCAGTCGCCATCATCCAGGGCGGCGACGAGCGCGCGACAAGCGTCGTGCAGATCAAGGATCTGATCGAAGGCAAGCGGCTCTCCGGCGAGATCGAGGACAATGCCAGCTGGCGCGAAGCGCGCGTGGCGCAGGAGACGGCCCCGGAAGCCGACCTCGTCGCCAAGGTCAGGGAGATCCTTGCTGCGCAGGCCGAGGATCGGAAGCGAGCGGCGAATGTCTGAGGCATTTCCGGCACGCCCGTCGCTTATTATTCGGAGCGCAGCATGCCCCTGATCAATCTCCCCGAATTTGCCAACGACCTCATCGCCGAATTCGACGCGCGCAACGCCGAGCGCATCGATACGCCTGTCATCCAGCCGGCCGAACCTTTCCTTGATATCGCCGGCGAGGATCTGCGCCGCCGCATCTTCATGACGGAGAGCGAAACCGGCGCCAGCCTCTGCCTACGTCCCGAATTCACCATCCCCGTCTGTCTGCGCCACATCGAGACGGCGACCGGCACGCCGAAGCGTTATGCCTATCTCGGCGAGGTTTTCCGCCAGCGCCGCGACGGCGCCAATGAATTCTATCAGGCCGGCATCGAGGATCTTGGCGATATCGACCTGTCAAACGCCGACGCCCGCGCCATCGGCGATGCCACCGGCATTCTCGCCCGCCTGCTGCCGGGCCGCCGCTTAGCCGTGACATTGGGCGACCAGGCAGTGTTCGAGGCTGTCGTCCAGGCGCTCGGCCTGCCGCTCGGCTGGCAGAAGCGCCTGATCCACGCCTTCGGCAATATGACGCAGCTGGAAGCCCTGCTTGCCAGCCTCGTCAGCCCGCAATTCGTCACCGGGCTGGACGACGATATCGCCAGGCTTGTCGCATCAGACGACGAGCAGGCGCTGGTCGCCTATCTCGAGCGGGAGATGCAGAAGACCGGCTATTCGACGAATGCCGGCCGCTCGGCCCTGGAGATCGCCCGAAGGCTCAAGGAAAAGCTCATCCTGTCCGAAACGCGCCTCGACGATGCGGCCTTCCGTGTTTTGGAAGAGTTCCTGTCGCTCGACGTGCCGCTTATCAATGCTTCCGCAGCCCTTTCCGGTTTTGCCGATGCTGCCGGCCTGAAACTCGGCAACGCGCTCGCCCGCTTCAATGGCCGCGTTGCAGCACTTTCCAATGCCGGCGTCGATCTTTCCTGCCTCGACTACCGCGCCGCCTTCGGACGGCCGCTCGACTATTACACCGGCCTCGTCTTCGAGGTGACGGTGGAAGGCTCGACCGCGGTGCTCGCCGGCGGCGGCCGCTTCGACCGGCTCCTGACCTTCCTGGGTGCGACGGACCGTATTCCGGCCGTCGGCTTCTCCTTCTGGCTCGACCGCATCGAAACCGAAAGGGCAGCCGCATGACCATCACCATCGCGCTTCCCTCCAAGGGCCGGATGAAGGAGGACGCTTCGGCGATCTTCGAACGTGCCGGCATGACGATCTCGGCTGTTGGCAACGATCGCTCCTATCGCGGCCGCGTCGAAGGCTGGGACGATGTGGAAATCGCCTTCCTTTCGGCGTCCGAAATCTCCCGCGAAATCGGCAACGGCACGGTCGATTTCGGCGTTACCGGCGAGGATCTGATGCGGGAAGGTTTTGCCGAGGTCGACAAGCGCGTCGAATTCTGCGCCCGCCTCGGCTTCGGCCACGCCGATGTCGTCGTCGCCGTGCCGGAGATCTGGCTCGATGTCGACACCATGGCCGATCTCGTCGACGTCGCGGCCGATTTTCGCGCCCGCCACTCCAGGCGCCTTGCCATCGCCACCAAATACTGGCGGCTGACCCAGCAGTTCTTTTCGAGCCAGCACGGCATCCAGCTTTATCGCATCGTCGAAAGCCTGGGCGCCACCGAGGGCGCTCCCGCCTCCGGCTCGGCCGATATCATCGTCGATATCACCTCCACCGGCTCGACGCTGCGCGCCAACCATCTGAAGGTGCTCCAGGACGGCGTCATCCTGCATTCGCAGGCCTGCCTCGTGCGCGCCCGCAAGGAAAGCCACGCCGGCGAACCCGCTGTGCAGGCGATCATCGATGCGGTGCGTGCCGCCCTCTGATCTCAGTCATGAAGGCAAAAGAAAAACCCGCCGTCGGATGACGGCGGGTTTTGTATGTCCGGGAGGATGTCTGCTGGTGTCAGGCGGTTGCGTAGGCGCCGCGCCGGGCGTCGAGCGAGTAGGCGCCGGCACCGACGGTGGCGAGCAGTATGTACGCGCCGGCCAGCGTGATATTCTTCATGACCATGATCTGGTTGAGAATGTTCACGAGTTCCGTGCCACTCGCGTAGGGCAGGTGGAAGGCAATGCCCGTGAAGACACAGAAGGCGGCGAGCAGCCAGCCGGCAATGCGGACCTGGAAGCCTGTGAGAACCGCAAGGCCGGCCAGCAGTTCGAAAAGGCCTGCGACATAGGCCAGCAGGGTTGCTGCCGGCAGGCCGGCACCGGCGATCATGCCCGCAGTACCGGCAGGATCGGTGAGCTTCATGAAGCCGGAAAGGATGAACATGAAGGAAAGAAGAATACGGGCAATCAGGATGATGACGTTGTTCGACATGGACGTTGTCTCCGTTTCAAGGACTTTGGAGATCTTGGTGCCCCAGCACCGGTTCGACCTCGGATGCCTCTATGTCGCTCTTTTCTTGCGTTGTGGAAAGATAAACGAAAGGGGACACTTCGTTCACTAATATGGAACGATCTCCAAAGCGCGTCGCGTTCGACCGGATTCATGCGACGCGGTTGGATCTTTTGTGGTCATGCGTGTCGTTGGCCCAAAACCGCAGCACACTTTTGGGCGACATGCATTAGCTGCCCCCGCTTGCCTTTGCCAAGCCGGGTCTCTTATGGTCGGCGCCCAACATGGAGACTCCGATGGCAGATCTTTCCGCATTTCCGATCACGACGCGCTGGCCGGCAAAAAATCCCGACATCATCCAGCTCTATTCCCTGCAGACGCCGAATGGGGTGAAGGTCTCGGTCGCCCTCGAAGAGCTCGGCCTCGCCTATGAGCCGCATTATATTTCCTTCGCCGCCAACGATCAGAAGTCGCCGGAATTCGAATCTCTCAACCCGAACGGCCGCATTCCGGCGATCATCGATCCGAACGGTCCGGACGGGAAGCCGATCGGCCTTTTCGAGTCCGGCGCGATCCTGCTTTATCTCGCCGAAAAAACCGGCAAGCTCATCCCTGCTGATGCCGCCGGTCGCTACGAAACCATCCAGTGGGTGTTTTTCCAGATGGCGGGTATCGGCCCGATGTTCGGCCAGTTCGGGCATTTCCATAAATTCGCCGCCGACAAGGTCGCCAACAATTCCTATCCGGTCGAGCGTTATCGCGATGAATCCAAACGGCTGCTCGGCGTGCTCGATGACCGGCTGAAGGGTCGTCAATGGATCATGGGCGATCAATACACGATCGCCGACATCACCACCTTCACCTGGGTTCGCGGCGCCGATATTTTCTATGGCGGCCGCGAGGTGCTCGAATACGCAAAATTCCCCGCCGTCTCGGATTGGCTGGAGCGCTGCATCGCCCGCCCGGCAAGTGCCAGGGGACTCAACATACCGGTCAAGCCGGAGTAACGGACGGATCGCTGCAAAGTAGAAAGGCCGCCCTCGAGGCGGCCTTTTATCTTGATGTCCGGCCTATCGCCGGCTTGTGATCTGCTTTGTGCCTTCCAGCTTGAAGCGCGGAAAGACGAAGACGCCGACCATGCTGCCGCTGTATTTCTGCTCGAGACCGTTGGACTCGCCCATGCAGAACAGCGGCTGGCGCAAGCCGTTCGGCATGATGATCGTCGTCGAAAAACAGAAGGAGGAGCAGAGCGTCGCCGCCTGCTCGAACAGCTCCAATATGTGGCTGCGGTCCTTGGCATCATAGCAGCGGATCAGGCTGAGCAGTCCGCATTCCCGTGCGGCAAGGCCGTGCAGCATCGCGCTCCATTCGCCGAGACGGAGCATGCCGCTCGAAAAATCTCCAGTCCAAGCTTCGGAAACGGAAAACTGCGCCAACATCTCGTGATTTTGATTGGCGTCATCAAACGAGCCGGGTGTCAAAGGTACGGCTGCATTGGCTCTGGCGATCTTAAACAAGGCGTTCCCCCGTTCGGATGCGGCTCCCGCCGCACGCTCGGCAAACACAAAGAAACAGGATCACGCAGCAGCGGGCATGATGCCCGCGCTTCATCCGGCGATGATTGCCACGGCCATCTGGCCTCCGTAACCGGAGCCCTTCGAAGCCGAACGTTCATGCATCGCCTTCCGCGCTCCGGCCTCGTCTATTGGCGAAAAATTATCGCCGGGTGCGCTTTAATTGCAGCGCGGATTTATAGGGGCTTTTGGACAAACGGCAACGGCTTTTTAAGGGGTGTTCGGATCGGCTTCATTCTGGGGGTGCCCGCATCTTCGGCCTATTTCGCCAGAATTGGCATGGGAAGATCATCTTTGCGAGCGTTGCAAACGTTTTCACTCTGCGTCAGGCCGGAAATCGTGCCGCAACTCAATGATCTCTCGCATGTCGGTGGGCTGAGAAAGACGCAGGCAGCGCAAGCCTCGCGCAAGCTTCGTGCCCGGGGCCTGTAAGAGGGAGCCGGGCGGGCGTTCGTCGGCTATGCAAATCACTGTGCCGCACGTCGAATCGCTTTGGGCAAAAGAAAAGGGCGACCCGAGGGCCGCCCTTCCTGTTCCGGATGCCGGAATGGTGGTCAGTGATGGCTTTCGCCTATCACATCATGTCCATTCCGCCAGTTCAGCGCGCTTGACGCGCTGAACCATCTTAGATGATGGGCGGTTTCATGAACGATGCTGTGAAAGGCCGTTGGCCTATCACATCATGTCCATTCCGCCCATTCCGCCCATTCCGCCCGGCATGCCGCCGCCAGCCGATTCTTTCTTCGGCAGTTCGGCAATCATGGCTTCGGTGGTGATCAGCAGCGATGCGACAGAAGCAGCGTTCTGCAGCGCCGTGCGAACGACCTTGAGCGGGTCGACGATACCCATGGCGATCATGTCGCCATATTCGGACGTCTGGGCGTTGTAGCCGTAGTTGTCTTCGTTCTTGTCGAGGACCTTGCCGACAACGATCGAGGCTTCGTCGCCTGCGTTTTCAGCGATCTGACGAACGAGCGACTGCAGGGCGCGGCGAACGATGTTGATGCCGGCTTCCTGGTCGTCGTTTGCACCCTTGACGGTGATCTTCGTGGAGGAGCGGAGCAGAGCGATACCGCCGCCGGGGACGATACCTTCCTGAACGGCAGCGCGGGTCGCGTTGAGCGCGTCGTCGATGCGGTCCTTCTTTTCCTTCACTTCGACTTCCGTCGAGCCGCCGACGCGGATGACGGCAACGCCGCCAGCGAGCTTGGCAAGACGTTCCTGCAGCTTCTCGCGGTCGTAGTCGGAGGTGGTTTCTTCGATCTGGGCCTTGATCTGGGCAACACGGCCTTCGATGTCGGTCTTAGCGCCCGAACCGTCGACGATCGTGGTGTTTTCCTTGGAGATCGAAACCTTCTTGGCACGGCCGAGCATGTCGAGCGTGACGGATTCGAGCTTGATGCCGAGATCTTCGGAGATGACAGTGCCGCCCGTCAGGATGGCGATGTCTTCGAGCATGGCCTTGCGGCGATCGCCGAAGCCAGGTGCCTTGACGGCAGCAATCTTCAGGCCGCCGCGCAGCTTGTTGACGACGAGCGTAGCGAGGGCTTCGCCTTCGACGTCTTCAGCGACGATGAGGAGCGGCTTGCCGGTCTGAACGACGGCTTCGAGAACCGGGAGCATCGACTGCAGGTTCGAGAGCTTCTTCTCGTGAAGGAGAATGAAGACGTCTTCGAGGTCGGCGATCATCTTTTCCGGATTGGTCACGAAGTAGGGGCTGAGGTAGCCGCGGTCGAACTGCATGCCTTCGACGACTTCGAGTTCGGTTTCGGCGGTCTTGGCTTCTTCAACCGTGATGACGCCTTCGTTGCCGACCTTCTGCATGGCTTCAGCAATGTCGAGACCGACCTGCTTGTCGCCATTGGCCGAAATCGTGCCGACCTGTGCAACTTCTTCCGAAGTCGAGATCTTCTTGGCCTTGGCCTGGAGATCCTTCACGACGTCGGCGACAGCGAGGTCGATGCCGCGCTTCAGGTCCATCGGGTTCATGCCGGCTGCAACGGCCTTGTTGCCTTCGCGAACGATCGCCTGGGCAAGAACGGTAGCCGTCGTGGTGCCGTCGCCGGCGATGTCGTTGGTCTTCGAAGCAACTTCGCGGACCATCTGGGCGCCCATGTTTTCGAACTTGTCTTCGAGTTCGATTTCCTTGGCGACGGAAACGCCGTCCTTGGTGATGCGCGGCGCGCCGAAGGACTTGTCGATGATGACGTTACGGCCCTTCGGGCCGAGCGTGACCTTCACTGCATCGGCGAGAATGTCGACGCCGCGCAGCATCTTTTCGCGCGCGGTGCGGCCAAACTTGATTTCTTTAGATGCCATATTCTTAACTCCTGAATTCGAGTTGTTCGGGCAAAGAGCCCGTCAGCCATTTCGGGAAAGCAGGTCGGCCGATCAGCCGATGATGCCCATAATGTCGGCTTCCTTCATGATCAGAAGGTCTTCGCCGTCGATCTTGACTTCGGTGCCGGACCACTTGCCGAACAGGATGCGGTCGCCAGCCTTGACGTCGAGTGCGACGACCTTGCCGGACTCATCGCGCGCGCCGGAGCCGACGGCGACGATTTCGCCTTCCTGCGGCTTTTCCTTGGCGGTATCGGGAATGATGATGCCGCCCTTGGTCTTGGCTTCGGACTCAACGCGGCGAACAACGACGCGGTCGTGAAGGGGGCGGAAGTTGGTGCTTGCCATTGTCTAATCCCTCGATCGAATGACATTCGCGGACCGGATTGGCCCACATGGATAGATGTTAGCACTCCCTTGCGGTGAGTGCTAGCGACGAGCATTTAGGGATGGCTCCGAGAGGAGTCAATGAGAGCAATCACGAATTTTTGTGCCGGAATTGTGAAGATGCCGGAGAATAGTCGGAGATTGCGGCCAAAACCTCGGCGCAGCTGAACTTTGCCGAACTCGTCCGCGCTCGGCGATCTGCCGCTTCGCGATAATCGTCAAAACCCTTTGCCCTTCCGCTCCTCCGGATCGCCGTTCGAGCTCTACGCATTGGCCCGGCGGCGAAGAAAATGCCTTGCCATCGTCTTGCGCCTTTGCAATGTCACCGGTGACTGAAGCAAATCGGGAAATCGGAATGGCTAAGCGGATAGAAAACTTCTCGGAGATATCAGGTCGCTATGATGTGGTGCTCTGCGATGTCTGGGGCGTCGTTCACAACGGCGTCGATCCGTTCCCGAAGGCGGCCGCAGCCCTTGAAGCGGCACGCGAAAACGGCCTCGCCGTTGTCCTCATCACCAATTCGCCGCGCCTTTCCTGGCAGGTGGTCGATCAGTTGCGCCAGATCGGCGTTCCCGACAGTGCCTATGACAGGATCGTCACCTCTGGCGACGTCACGCGCGGGCTGATCGCCGAAGGGCCGAAGACCGTCTTTCTGCTCGGCCCCGAGCGCGACAAGGCGCTGCTCGAAGGCATTGGCGTCGAGCGCCGGCCGGCGGGCGAAGCGCAATCGCTGGTCTGCACCGGCTTTTTCGACGACGAGACCGAGAAGCCGGAGGATTACACCGACATGCTTCTCGATTTCAAAGCCCGCGACGTGCCGATGATCTGCGCCAATCCCGACCTCATCGTCGAGCGCGGCCATCGCATCATCCCTTGCGCCGGCGCCATGGCCGCCTATTACGAGCAGCTGGGCGGCAAAACCCGCATCGCCGGCAAGCCGCACCGGCCGATCTACGAGGCGACGCTTGCGGCTGCCCGCGAGCTTCGCGGCGATTTCCCGGTCGATCGCGTGCTGGCGATCGGCGACGGCATGCCGACCGACGTGCGCGGCGCCTTGAATTACGGCCTCGACCTCCTCTACATCAGCGGCGGTATCCACGCTAAGGAATATACTCTCAACGGCGAGACCGACGAGGCGATCCTCAACGCCTATCTCGAACGGGAAAACGCCGCGCCGAAGTGGTGGATGCCCCGCCTTGCATGAAGACACGCCTTGCATGAAGAGAAGCCAGCCGATGACCGTCTTCCACCGCAATGAAACCCGGGAACCCCTACCCGCCCATCTAAAGGGCGGCGTCATTGCCATCGGCAATTTCGATGGCGTGCACCGCGGCCATCAATCGGTGCTGAGCCGGGCGCTCGAGATCTCCAAGGCGCGCGGTATCCCCGCTTTGGTGCTGACATTCGAGCCGCATCCGCGCACGGTCTTCCGGCCGCAGACACCGGTCTTCCGCCTGACGCCGGCGCCGCTGAAAGCCCGTATCCTGGAAACGCTGGGCTTCAGCGCCGTCATCGAATATCCCTTCGACTACGAATTCTCGCAGCGCTCGGCCGATGATTTCATCCATTCGATCCTGAAGGATTGGCTCGGCGCTTCCGAAGTGGTCACCGGCTTCGATTTCCATTTCGGCCGTGGCCGCGAGGGCGGTCCGGCCTTCCTGATGAATGCCGGCCATACCTACGGCTTCGGCGTCACCCTGATCGATGCCTTCCGTGACGAAAACGCCGATGTCGTCTCTTCGAGCCATATCCGCGCGCTCCTGAAGGAGGGCAATGTCAGTGAAGTCGCCGGCATGCTCGGTTACCGCTATACGGTGGAAGCTGAGGTGATCGATGGCGAAAAGCTCGGCCGCCAACTCGGTTTTCCGACGGCCAACATGCGCCTGCCGCCGGAGGTCGATCTTGCCGCCGGCATCTACGCCGTCCGCTTCCGCCGCCAGGACGGCACGCTCCACGATGCCGTTGCAAGCTATGGCCGCCGCCCGACGGTCACGGAAAACGGCGCGCCGCTGCTCGAAACCTATCTTTTCGATTTCAGCGGCGATCTCTACGGCCAGCTCTGCTCCGTCTCCTTCTTTGGTTATCTCCGCCCCGAGCTGAAATTCGACGGCCTCGATCCGCTCGTCGCCCAGATCAAGCGCGATGAGGAAGAGGCGAGGGCGCTGCTTGCGGGTGTCAAGCCACTCGGCGCGCTTGATCGGAAACTGTGCTTTTCCTGAGGTCGCCTTGAGTGCGGCTGTCGCTGCGGCCACCGGCGATTCCAGCCGTTGAAGCGGATTGCCAACCGCGAATTCTTCTCTTCCTTTTCCCGGCAAAAACGCCTATGAACCGGCGCGATGACGAAATATCGGCTGGCAATGATGATGCGAATTATCGGCCCGGCCTTCCGCGCGCGCTAAGCGGCCGGAAGGTCCGGGTTTTTGGCGCTTGGTAAGAGCGCTTCCGTCACCAGCTATTTCACGCCCGTTGCGCCCCTTCCTGGGCCGCCAGAAAACGATTGTCAGACATGACCGATACAGCCGAAAAGATCGACTATTCGAAGACCCTCTATTTGCCCGAGACCGATTTTCCCATGCGCGCCGGCCTGCCGCAGAAGGAACCGGAACTCGTCAAGCGCTGGCAGGAGATGGGTCTCTACAAGAAACTGCGCGCTTCCGCCGCTGGCCGCGAGAAATTCGTCCTTCACGATGGCCCTCCCTATGCCAACGGCAACATCCATATCGGCCATGCGCTGAACAAGATCCTCAAGGACGTCATCAACCGTTCGTTCCAGATGCGCGGCTACGACGCCAATTACGTGCCCGGCTGGGATTGCCACGGCCTGCCGATCGAATGGAAGATCGAAGAGAAGTACCGCGAGAAGGGCAAGAACAAGGACGAGGTCCCGGTCAACGAATTCCGCCGGGAATGCCGTGAATTCGCCGCCGGCTGGATCAAAGTCCAGGCGGAAGAGTTCAAGCGCCTCGGCATCGAGGGTGACTTCGACAATCCCTATACGACGATGAATTTTCACGCGGAATCGCGCATCGCCGGCGAACTCTTGAAGATCGCCGCAAGCGGTCAGCTTTATCGCGGCTCCAAGCCGATCATGTGGTCGGTCGTCGAGCGCACGGCGCTGGCAGAGGCCGAGGTCGAATACCAGGACTATGAGAGCGACACGATCTGGGTGAAATTCCCAGTCGTCGAAGGTCCGGTCGCGCTCAAGGATGCGTTCGTGGTCATCTGGACGACCACGCCCTGGACGATCCCCGGCAACCGCGCGGTCTCCTTTTCGCCGCGCATCTCCTACGGCCTCTATGAAGTGACGGCCGCCGAGAACGATTTTGGTCCGCGTCCCGGCGAAAAGCTGATCTTTGCCGACAAGCTGGCCGAGGAATCCTTCGCCAAGGCCAAGCTGCAGTATAAGCGCTTGAGCGATGTCTCTGCAGCCGACTTCGCAGCGATGACCTGTGCCCATCCCTTCAAGGGTCTCGGCGGTGGCTATGAATTCCGCGTGCCGCTGCTCGATGGCGATCACGTCACCGATGACGCCGGCACCGGCTTCGTGCACACCGCACCCAGCCACGGTCGGGAAGACTTCGATGCCTGGATGTCGGCTGTCCGCGCGCTTGAGGCCCGCGGCATCGACACCAAGATCCCGTTTCCGGTCGACGACGGCGGCTTCTACACATCAGACGCCCCCGGCTTCGAGGGCGCCCGCGTCATCGACGACAACGGCAAGAAGGGCGATGCCAACGACCGTGTCATCAGGGAACTGATCGCCCGCGGCGCGCTCTTTGCCCGCGGCCGGCTGAAGCACCAGTATCCGCATTCCTGGCGCTCGAAGAAGCCGGTCATCTTCCGCAACACGCCGCAATGGTTCGTCTATATGGACAAGACCCTTGCCGACGGCACGACGCTGCGTTCGCGCGCGCTGGGTGCGATCGATGATACGCGCTTCGTGCCCGCCGCCGGCCAGAACCGCCTGCGCGCCATGATCGAAGGCCGTCCGGACTGGGTGCTCTCGCGCCAGCGCGCCTGGGGCGTGCCGATCGCCGTCTTTGCAGACGATGATGGCGATGTCCTGGTCGACGAAGCCGTCAACGCCCGCATCCTCGAAGCCTTCGAACATGAGGGCGCCGACGCCTGGTTTGCCGAAGGCGCCAAGGAGCGTTTCCTCGGCAATGACCACGACCATTCCCGCTGGACCCAGGTCATGGATATCCTCGACGTCTGGTTCGACTCTGGCTCGACGCACACCTTCACGCTCGAAGACCGCCCGGACCTGAAGTGGCCGGCCGATCTTTATCTCGAGGGATCCGACCAGCATCGCGGCTGGTTCCATTCGTCGCTGCTGGAATCGGCGGCCACTCGCGGCCGCGCGCCTTATAACGCCGTCCTCACCCATGGCTTCACCATGGACGAGAAGGGCGAGAAGATGTCGAAGTCGAAGGGCAACGTCACAGCACCTCAGGAAGTGATGAAGGACGCCGGTGCCGATATCCTGCGCCTCTGGGTGATGACCTCGGATTATGCCGACGACCTGCGCGTCGGCAAGACGATCATCCAGACCAATGTCGATGCCTATCGCAAGCTGCGCAACACCATCCGCTGGATGCTTGGCACGCTCGCCCACGACAAGGGCGAGGAGATCGCGTTTGCCGATCTGCCGGAGCTGGAGCAGCTGATGCTGCACCGGCTTGCCGAACTCGACGAACTGGTGCGCGAGAACTACGATGCCTTCGACTTCAAGAAGATCGCCCGCGCACTGATCGATTTCGCCAATGTCGAGCTTTCGGCCTTCTATTTCGATGTCCGCAAGGATGCGCTCTATTGCGACGCGCCGTCGAGCCTGCGCCGGCGCGCCAGCCTGCACGTCATCCGCCAGATCTTCGATTGCATGGTGACGTGGCTTGCCCCGATGCTGCCCTTCACCACCGAGGAGGCCTGGCTGTCGCGCAACCCGTCCGCCGTTTCGGTGCATCTGGAGCAGTTTGCCCCGGTCGCAAAGGAATGGCGCAACGATGCCCTGGCCGAGAAGTGGAAGAAGATCCGCACGGTCCGCTCGGTTGTGACAGGCGCTCTGGAGATCGAGCGCAAGGACAAGCGCATCGGCTCCTCGCTGGAAGCGGCTCCCGTCGTTCATATCGCCGATCCGGAACTGCTGAAGGCGTTGGAAGGCCAGGACTTCACCGAGGTCTGCATCACCTCGGCAATCGAGATCAAGGTCGGCGAAGGACCAGGGGATGCCTTCCGCCTGGTGGAGGTGCCTCAGGTCAGCGTCGTGCCGAAGCTTGCAGAGGGTGAGAAATGCGCCCGCTCCTGGCGCATCACCAGGGATGTCGGTTCCGATCCCGAATATCCCGATGTTTCGGCCCGCGACGCTGCTGCCCTTCGTGAGCTTGCCGCACTTACGTGAAGAATATTGCCGGATGAATTGCGTTTTCGCGGTTCATCCGGTAAAAGCTGCCTGAAAATGGCCGGATTTTTGCGTCAGGGGGACGGTTGTCCGGTTGGGCGATGATTGCACCGGCAGGGCTGGAAGGGTTTTCATGTTAGCAACGCATTGGTTCCGTATGGGCGCCTGCCTGTCTGTTGTAGTGGCGGGATGCTCCCTGGTGTCCGGTTGCGCCAGCAGCCCGACCTACGGCACCGACAAGACCGCCATGGAGCAGCTGACCGACGATCTCGGCCAGTCGGTGTCTTTGACCGGTCCAGACCCGAAGAACAAAGGCGTCAAGTACACGCCGCGTCCAACGCTGGTGCTGCCGGCTCAGGCGCAGAAAGAGACCCTCGTTGCGCCGCAGCAGACGGTCGCCAACAAGGACAATCCGCAGTGGCTTGAATCGCCGGAGGAGACACGTGCTCGTCTCGTTTCGGAAGCCGACGCGAACGAGGACAATCCGAATTACCGCTCGCCGCTCGCAAGCTCTGCGATCGAAGGCGGCCGGCGCACGACGGAAGCTCAGACCAAGGCCTACCGTGAAGCCCGCGCCCTGCAGAAGGGCTCCTATGTCGATCAGCGCCGCTATATATCAGATCCGCCGCCCGGCTACCGCACCGTCGACGATCCGGCAAAGCTCGATGATGTCGGCGAGCCCGAACTCAAGAAGCAGAAGAAGCGCAAGAAGGATGCAGCGGTCGCCAACACCGGCAAGCAGTGGTGGAACCTCCTGCAATAGCGGCTTTTTCGGCGCGCCGGCAAGGATGACGGCGCCGCGCAGAGGCGCTGGGATTACGGCGCCTCTCTCCTTTGCGAAAAGAACCTTCGCAGCAGATCGGCCGATTGGACCTCGTTGAAGCCGGAATAGACCTCCGGGGCGTGGTGGCAGGTCGGCTGCGCATAGAATCGCACGCCATTGTCGACGCCGCCGCCCTTCGGGTCCTCGGCGCCGTAGTAGAGTCTGCGGATGCGCGCAAACGAGATGGCTGCCGCGCACATGGTGCAAGGCTCCAGCGTCACGTAGAGATCGGCACCGGCAAGACGTTCCTGTCCGAGCGCTTCGCAAGCGAGCCGGATCGCGGCGATTTCGGCGTGTGCGGTGACGTCTTTGAGCTCGCGCGTGCGGTTTCCAGAGCGTGAAACGGCAATATCGTCGATAACGACGACGGCGCCG
Organism: Rhizobium sp. WSM409; assembly: GCF_057653825.1. Lineage (NCBI taxonomy): Bacteria > Pseudomonadati > Pseudomonadota > Alphaproteobacteria > Hyphomicrobiales > Rhizobiaceae > Rhizobium > Rhizobium sp. WSM409. The sequence continues at coordinate 545,014 of NZ_CM172794.1, forward strand.
ATCGGCACCTCTCCGCGTTCTCCGGCGGCACGCGCTTCTTCGAGCGCCATCTCCATGAAACGATTTGTCTTCACGATCGCAAGAATTTCCACTTAACCGCAGATGCGTGACCTGATAGACAGGCCCAAAAGGCAGGCAAACAACAAATGACACCCAAAGACAAGCCAAAACGCCCGGGCGCAAAGCCCCTTTCACGGGATATCAGGTCGAAAGCCGGCCCGAAGGCGGACGGCGACAAGCCGGCAAAGCCTGCGGTCGCACGCGCAATCGCCGCCGAAACCGATAGTGACGCCAAGGCCGAACGCATTTCCAAGGTGATGGCGCGTGCCGGCGTCGCCTCCCGCCGTGACATCGAACGCATGATCATGGAAGGCCGTGTGACGCTGAACGGCAGGGTGCTCGACACCCCCGTCGTCAACGTCACGCTCGCCGATCGCATCGAAGTCGACGGCGTGCCGATCCGCGGCATCGAGCGCACCAGACTGTGGCTCTATCATAAGCCCACCGGCCTGGTGACCACCAATGCCGATCCGGAAGGCCGCTCGACCGTCTTCGACAACCTGCCGGAAGAATTGCCGCGCGTCATGTCGATCGGCCGCCTCGATATCAACACCGAGGGCCTGCTGCTCTTGACCAATGACGGCGGTCTCGCCCGCGCGCTCGAGCTGCCGGCGACCGGCTGGCTGCGGCGTTACCGTGTCCGCGCCCATGGCGAGATCGATCAGGACGCGCTCGACAAGCTGAAGGACGGCATCGCCGTCGACGGCGTGCTCTACGGCTCGATCGAGGCGACGCTCGACCGCACGCAGGGCTCGAACGTCTGGATCACCATGGGTCTTCGCGAAGGCAAGAACCGCGAAATCAAGAACGTTCTCGGTGCGCTCGGCCTCGACGTCAATCGCCTGATCCGCATTTCCTATGGCCCGTTCCAGCTTGGCGACCTGCCGGAAGGCCATGTCGTCGAAGTGCGCGGCCGCACACTGCGCGACCAGCTCGGCCCGCGCCTCATCGAGGAAGCCAAGGCGAATTTCGACGCGCCGATCTACAATACGACGGCGGTCGCTGCCGAGGAAGAGGCAGAGCCGGCACCGGAAAAGCGCGAGCGTCCGCGTCGCGACGAGGACAAGCGCGAACGGGCGCTGAGCCGTCTCGATACGAAGCGCGACGACCGCCACGGTGGGGCGCGCAAAGAGGACGATCGCCGCGACGGCGGCCGCAGGGACGACGAGAAGCCGAAGCGTCCCCAGCCGCTCGGCCAGCGCCGCAGCGCCAATGTCTGGATGGCGCCGGGCGCCCGGCCGCTCGGCGAAAAGGCAGCGGCGAAAGCCGCCAAGAATGCGCAGACTGCGCGCCGGCGCGGCGAGCAGGCGCCGGCAAAGAATGATCGCATCGAGGATCGCCCGCGCACGCAGGTGAACCGCGTGCGCGAAGAGGATGGCGAATGGATCCGCTCGAGCGAGCAGCCCCGCGGCAAGGATGAGGGCGAAGGCTTCGGCCGCAAGCGCGGCTTTGGTGATCGCCCCGCCCGCGAAGACCGCGGTTCTGGCGACCTCCCGGCGCGCGGCGACCGGCCGTTCGGTGATCGTCCCCCGCGTGGTGATCGGCCCTTCGGCGACAAGCCGCGCGGCGATCGCAAGCCGCGTGCGGATGGCGACGAGCGTCCTCGTGCCGCGAGAAGCCCTGCCGGTGAGGGCCGTTCTGAGCGTCCGCGCGGCGACCGCCCCTTCGGCGACCGTCCTTCGCGTGGAGACCGCCCCTTCGGCGACAAGCCGCGCGGTGATCGCAAGCCGCGTGCGGATGGCGACGAGCGTCCTCGTGCCGCGAGAAGCCCTGCCGGTGAGGGCCGTTCTGAGCGTCCGCGCAGCGACCGCCCCTCCGGTGATCGTCCTTCACGTGGAGACCGGCCCTTCGGTGATAAGCCGCGTGGCGATCGCAGGCCGCGCGAGGACGGTGATGAGCGTCCGCGGGCAGCCAGAAGCTTTGCCGGCGAGGGCCGCTCCGAGCGTCCGCGCGGTGACAAGCCTTCGGGTGACAGGCCTTCTGGAGACAGGCCGCGCGGCAAGGGCTTTGCGGCCAAGCCCAGCGGGGCGAAACCTGGTGGGGCCAAGAGTTTTTCCGGCAAGCCGAAAGGCACCAAGCCGGGCGGGGACAGACCGGGCGGCGACAGGCCTGCGGGCGGGCCGTCCAGAGGTGGTGCTAAAGGAAAAGGAATGACGCGCGGTGCGGATCGTCGGCGGTGAGTTTCGCGGACGGCCTCTCGCCGTGCCAAAATCCAACGAGATCCGGCCGACCGCCGACCGGACGCGCGAGAGCCTGTTCAATATATTGAGCCATGCCTATCCGGAATGCGTCGATGGCACCCGGATTCTCGACCTTTTTGCCGGCACCGGCGCCGTCGGCCTCGAAGCCGTCTCACGCGGCTGTCGCCATGCGCTCTTCGTCGAAAACAGTGTCGAGGGCAGGGCGCTGCTCTGGGAGAATATCGATGCGCTCGGCCTGCATGGTCGAACGCGCATCCTGCGCCGGGATGCGACCGATCTCGGCAGCGTCGGCAATCTCGACCCCTTCGACGTGCTCTTTGCCGACCCACCCTATGGCAAGGGTCTCGGTGAGAAGGCGATGGCTGCGGCGGCCGAGGGCGGCTGGCTGCGGCCAGGCGCAATCGCGGTGCTCGAAGAACGGGCCGATATTGTCGTTTCCGTCCATCCTTCCTATGTCTTCCTCGAAAGCCGCATCTTTGGCGATACGAGGGTGCATTTCTTCCGATATCAGCCGCAATAAGCGGGGGCGGGCGTGCAGCAGGCAGAGATCATCAGCCCAAAATTGCCTGCGATCAGCGATGTGCCGACGGTCGCCGTCGCTTTTGGCGGCGGCGGTGCGCGCGGACTTGCCCATATCCATGTCATCGAGACGCTCGATGAACTCGGCATCCGCCCGGTGGCGGTATCAGGCTCGTCGATCGGCGCGATCATGGCGGCCGGCATGGCGGCCGGCATGTCAGGCGCCGAAATCCGCGAACATGCGCTGACGACCGTCGGCAACAAGACGGCCGTCGTCGCCCGCATCTGGGGCCTGAGGCCGGCGACGGTGCGCGATGCGGTGGCCAAGGGTATCCGCATCGGCCAGTTCAATCTGGAGCGGATCCTCAAGGCTTTCCTGCCCTCCGAGCTGCCGGCCCGCTTCGAGGATCTGCTGGTCCCGATGAAGGTGATCACCACCGATTATTACGGGCAGTGCGAAGTCATCATCGAACAGGGCGAGCTGTTTCCCGCACTTGCGGCCTCTTCCGCCATCCCCGCCGTCTTCATGCCGGTGCGCCTGCACGACCGCGTGATGATCGACGGCGGCATCAGCAATCCGGTGCCTTATGAATGCCTGATGGATCTTGCCGACATCGTCGTCGGCATCGATGTCGTCGGCGCGCCGGAAGGCGACGGCACCCATATTCCGAACCGTATGGAGAGCATCTTCGGTTCCGGCCAGCTGATGATGCAGACGGCGATCTCGCTGAAGCTGAGGCTTCGCCCGCCGCATATCTTCCTGCGCCCGACGGTCGGGCGCACCGGCGTCATGGATTTCCTGAAGGCCCGCGAAGTCCTTGCCATGTCCGTCGGCGTCAAGGACGACCTGAAATTCGCCCTTGACCGGGAAATCGAGGCTCGGCTGAAGCGCTAAAGCACTCTTGGCTTCACTGAGCATGGCCTTCATGGCCGGCGTGACCCGCACCGTTTGCAGCCTCGTTCATCATCACCGTGCCCTCGAAGCTTGAGAACAGCGCAAGCGCGGAAGAATCGAGGCCGGCCTCGGCATCCTTCAGATTCGCAGCCAGCCCGGCGGCGTCATGTGCGGAAAGCCCGATCGTCTCCAGCGTCCCGGCATCCTTCAGGCTGTCGCCGCTGCAGAGATAGATGCTCCAGCCGTGATGCGACTTCTTCATCAGGGCTCGTCCGCCGTATCCGTTCTGCCGCCAGCCGACGATCGCCCAATCGGCCTGAACGACGACCGGCGCGATATCGAGCGGCTTGTCTGGCCGTTCGAACATCACCTTCAGCCTCGCCGGGATCGCCTGTTGCGGATCATCGTCCGCAGATGCCATGGATGCAAGCAGCACGCCGGCAACAATAGCGATGATCTTCTTCATCTGATGGCCTTCCTCAAGCGAGAACACGTTTCAGCAACGGTACGAACCGCACGACGATCTGGTCGAAGGCGATCATGGCGACAATCGCGAGCCCGCTCATCGGGAAGGTGACGGCGAAGATCCCGACGATCACCCACAGGCAGTAATAGATCGAAGGCTTCGGCGGCATGGGTGGCACGCCGAGGCGGCCGATCGGGCGACGTTTCCACCACATGACGATAGCGGTCACGCAGCTGAGCACAATTGCAAGGCATGTTGCGAGCATCAGCAACTGGTTGAAACGCCCCCATTCCTGTCCCTGATGGACATTGATGCCCCACTCGATCGCTTTGCCGAGGAACGGATATTGATCGAAGCCGATATCGATCAGTGGTTTGCCGGAATACTGGTCGATATGGAGCGTGCGTTCGTCGGCAAGATCGTCGGGAAAGAGCGAGGCGGTATAGACGCCCGTCTCGTCGGAGGGGATCGCCACGTCGAAGCCCGGCGTCATGCCCAGCCGTTTGGCGGTCTCCACGGCTTTGTCGAGGCCGATTGGCCTGGCTGATTGCGCTGCGGCGATATCGGAAAGCGGAACGGGCGCCTTCTCGACGATCCAGCCGCTGTTCGGAAGGATATCCTCGGTGACTTTCCGCGACTTCGGCACATCGTCCCAGAGCTGGACCGGATAGCCGAGGCCATGTTCGGTCAGCCAGGCATTGGCGTTCGCCCCCCAATAGCCCGACCATGGCATGCCTGACATCGCGAGGAAGAAGATCAGGACACCGGCGAAGGCGCCGGTCACGGCATGCAGGTCGCGCCAGAAAACGCGGCGGCCGGGCGTTCCCCGCACGCTGATAACGCCGCCCGTCTGGCGTCGCGGCCACCAGAGATAGATGCCGGTGACGACGAGCACCATGGCAAAGCCGCCGGCAATTTCGATCAGCCGGTTCGTTATGGTGCCGAAATAGGCGAGGCTGTGGATGCGCTTGACGACATAATTGAACTCGTCGGTCGATCCGACCACATCGAGCACCTTGCCGTCATAGGGGTTGACAAAGACCAGCATCGAGCCGGCATCGCTGGAGAGGGTGACGATGGCCGATCGCTCGGGCAGGACCGGGTCTTTGTAGGATGTCGCGGTTGAGCCCGGCACGGCGGAGGCGGCTATCTCTGCGATCCGCTCCGGCGACAGCGCTTCGCCAGCCGGCTGGACACTGTAGCGGTAGCCGAAGAAGGTGCTGTTGATCTCGTCCTTGAAGAGATAGAGCGATCCGGTAACGGCCAGATTGAGCAGGAAGGGTATGACGAGAAGCCCGGCGAAGAAATGCCAGCGCCAGATGGCACGGTAGAGCGAAACGCCGTCTGCGGCATGCTCCGCCGGTTCGGCAGCAGTAATGGTCGACATGAGAATGGATCCGTATCCACGGCCGACGGCACGCATGCAGGTCGACCGGCGTTTAAAGGCGCGCTACGGCGCCTGCCGCAACGCGAAGTTCAGGCAGGGATCGGATCGGAAGGAGGCGCCCGAGGGCCGGTATTGGGCGGGAAAAGCTGGCGATGGAAGGCCTCGGCCCGAATCGGCAGTTCAACCGTAGCCGCAAAGTGTATGGCGGCACCGGCGATGTCCGTCGGCGCCGGCAGGAGGATGGAGGCGCTGATCCGGCAGGCTTCGCAACCATGCGAATGCGCCTTGTCGTGCTGCTCCTGACCGGATGTGTCTGTCGTGGTGACGCAAAGCGTCGGCAGCGTCCCGTCCGGAAGCACATATTGTGCGAGTTCAGCCGGATCGAATTCGCCGGCTGCTGCGAGGGGAACCTGATGGGCGAAGCCGACGAACACCAGTGCGACCGCGCACAGGATGCGCAGCGCCCATTGTTCGATCTGTCTCGTCCGTCTGATCAAGATTCCCTCTTGGATCGCTCCGATCGGACGTTTGATAAACGCCGCCCCCTCGATATTCAATGCGTCAATTTCGCAAGCCGGTCAGGGGCGATCAGGCATCCGCCGTCGCATCGGCGGTTCCGGCCAGCGGATCGTCCTCGAAGGGATCGGCGGCGCGTTTCGGCTTGACCAGCGGTTCGGGGCGGACAGGGTAGGAAAACAGCATGTCGCGCCCGGCCTGCAGTCCTTCGGACACCTGCAGCACCAGGCGTGCCTCGTCGCGCTTGCGGATATCCTCGCCGATTTCGTAGGCGTCGACCTCGGAAACGCCGAGCGCCTCCAATGTTCGCCGTCCGAAGAGTAGGCCCGATTCCAGCGTTTCGCGCAGCTCGTAGTCGATACCCTTGTTGCGCAGTTCGATCGAATGGATGCGGTCGTAGGAGCGCACGTAGAGCCGGGTGTGCGGATAGTCGGCCTGCACCAGCTCCACCACCTTGTCGGTGATTTCCTTCTTCTGCGTGCAGACCAGCACGATCTTCGCCCGGTCGATGCCGGCCGAGCGCAGCACGTCCTTGCGGGCGCCGTCGCCGAAATAGATGCGGAAGCCGAAGGAGGAGGCCTGGCGGATGCGGTCGGCGGAAAAATCGATGACGGTGACGCTACGCCCGCCGGCAAGCAGGATCTGGGCGGCGATCTGGCCGAAACGCGAGAAGCCGACCATCAGCACGTCGGCGCCCGCGCCCTCGAAATCCTCGTCCAGTTCCTCCTGTTCGTCGCCGTTGAGCAGCCGCTTCGAAAGGGCCGAGCCGATCGGCGTCAGCGCCATGGACAGCGTGACGATCGCGACCAGCAGCGAGGCTGTGCTCGTCGACATCAGCCCGGCCGCACCCGCCGTGGTAAACAGCACGAAGCCGAATTCGCCGCCCTGCGGCAGCAGGAAAGCGATGCGGATCGCATCGTCGTGCGAAGAGCCGGAGATCCGGCAGATCCCGTAGATGACGATCGCCTTGACGGCCATGACGATCGGCACGGCGACGATGACGAAAAGCGCGTTGTCGGCGAGAACGTCGAGCTCCAGCGACAGGCCGACGGCGATAAAGAAGATAGCGAGCAGCACGCCGCGGAACGGCTCGATATCTGCCTCCAACTCGTGCCGGTAGGAGGATTCGGCCAGCATCACGCCGGATAGGAAGGCGCCCATCGCCATCGAAAGCCCGGCCAGCTGCATCAAGCTCGCCGATCCCATGACGACGAAGAGGGCAGCCGCGATCATTGCTTCGCGCGCGCCGGTCCGGGCGATGATCTGGAAGAGCGGCGTCAGCAGGTAACGTCCCATGACGATCATCGCCGCAACCGCGCCGACGGCGATAGCGAAATCGAACAGTGGCGCGTTGCTGCCCTTATCGCCGCCGTCGAGGATGGTGATCAGCGCCAGCAGCGGCACGATCGCCAGGTCCTGGAACAGCAGCATCGAAAAGGAGCGTTGCCCGTATCTGGTATTGACGTCGCCGTCGCCCTCGAGGATCTGCATGGCGAAGGCGGTTGAAGACAGCGCCAGGCCAAATCCGGCAACGATGCTGCCGCGCCAGTCGAGAACCTGGGAAAACCAGGCAAGCGCGGTCAGCGCTAGCCCCGTCAGCACCACCTGCGCCGCGCCGAGGCCGAAGATGTCGCGCCGCATCTGCCAGAGGCGGGTGGGTTTCAACTCCAGTCCGATGATGAAGAGCAGGAAGACGACGCCGAGTTCGGCGACGGCGAGGATCTGTTCGCCATCGGTGATGCCGTGGAAGACCGGGCCGATGACGATGCCGGCGGCGAGATAGCCGAGCACCGTGCCGAGCCCGAGTTTCTTGAAGATCGGCGCGGCGACCACCGCCCCGCCAAGCAGCAGGATCGTTTCGGAAAAAAAGGCATTGGACGCTGACATGCTGGCAATTTCTCTCGACGGCGGGGAGCAAGCAGGCAGCCCCGATAAAGAATCGGTGACGGCGGCCTTGATGCTTGGGAGAGTGCACAATAAATGGAAGCCGAAGGAAAGGCCAAATCATGTCCTCTGAAATTGATTCCTCGACACTTCTTTCCCGCGCAAGTCAATTGATCGATCTGGCAAGGAAGGCAGGGGCCGATGCCGCCGACGCCGTCGTCGTCCGGTCGCGCTCGCAATCGGTGAGCGTCCGCCTCGGCAAGGTCGAGGGCACGGAATCCTCCGAAAGCGACGATTTCTCGCTGCGTGTCTTCATCGGCAAGCGTGTCGCCAGCGTCTCGGCCAATCCGGGCTTCGATCTTCAGGCGCTGGCCGAACGCGCCGTCGCCATGGCCAAGGTTTCTCCGGAAGACCCCTTCGCCTGCCTGGCGGATGAGGCGAGTCTTTCGAGATCCTATCCCGACCTGCAATTGCTCGATACCACCGAGGTCTCCTCCGAGATGCTGCGCGAGGCGGGTCTTGCCGCTGAAGCAGCAGCTCTTGCGGTCAAGGGGGTTACCAATTCCTCCGGCGCCGGCGCGTCGGCCGGCATGGGCGGCCTCGTTCTTGCCACCTCGCACGGTTTCGAAGGCAGTTACATGGCCTCGCGTTTCGGCCATTCCGTCAGCGTCATCGCAGGTGAAGGCACCGGCATGGAGCGCGACTATGATTATGACAGCCGTCTCTATTATGCCGAGCTCGACGATCCCGCTGAAATCGGCCGTCGCGCCGGCGAACGGGTGATCAAACGGATCAATCCGCGCCAGGTGCCGACCGGCAAGGACATCACCGTCATCTTCGATCCGCGTGTCGCCCGCGGCTTCGTCGGCCATATCGCCGGTGCGATCAATGGTGCTGCCGTCGCCCGCAAGTCCAGCTTCCTGCGCGACAAGATGGGTCAGCAGATCCTGAAGTCAGGCCTGTCGATCACCGACGATCCGCTGATCGTGCGCGGCCCTTCCTCGCGGCCCTTCGACGGCGAGGGAGTGTCCGGCGAGCGGCTGGTGATGATCGAGGATGGTGTTTTGAAGCACTGGTTCCTCTCGACCTCGACCGCGCGCGAGCTCGGCCTCGAAACCAACGGCCGCGGCGTGCGCGGCGGCACCGCCGTCTCGCCTTCTTCCACCAATCTTGCGCTGGAACCCGGCGACATCTCGCCGGAGGATCTGATCCGCAGCGTTGGCAACGGTTTTTATGTGACCGAATTGATCGGCCACGGCGTCAACATGATCACCGGCGAATACAGCCGCGGCGCCACCGGCTTCTGGATCGAGAACGGCGAACTCACCTTCCCGGTCTCCGAGGTGACGATCGCCTCGAACCTCAAGGAGATGTTCATGCGCCTGACGCTGGCAAACGACATCGATCGCAAATTCGGCGTCGCGGCTCCCACGTTTGCCATCGAAGGCATGACGCTCGCGGGGCGCTAGAGCATGTCTCGCAAAAGTGTGCAGCGGTTTTGCGATAAAGACATGCGGAAAAGCAAAGACCTAAAGCGTGGCAAGCGAATCTGAAAGATCGCGACGCGCTTTAGAGCATGATGCCGAAAAGTGTGAGCGGTTTTCGGGCGAAATCATGCTCTCACTATTGAATTGAGAAATGGATTGATCTGATGAGCGACATGGAGAAAGCCCGCTGGCAGAGCGATCTCACGCTGATCGCCGATGCTGCGAAAGAGGCGGGCGCCGTCGCTTTCGGCTTCTTCAACCAGTCGCCTGAGGTCTGGTGGAAGAACGAGGACCGTTCGCCCGTCAGCGCCGCCGATTTCGCCGCCAACAAGACGCTCGAGACCATCCTGCGCAAGGCCCGGCCGGATTATGGCTGGCTGTCGGAAGAAACCGACGACGATGCCGACCGCCTTTCACGCGAAACGCTGTTCATCATCGATCCGATCGACGGCACGCGCGCCTTCCTCGGCGGGCAGAAGGTCTGGTGCGTCAGCGTCGCGGTGGTTCATCGCGGCCGGCCGGTCGCTGGCGTGCTCTATGCCCCGGCGCTCGAGGAGCTCTATGAGGCGGTCGAGGGCGGCGTGGCGCTGAAGAACGGCGTCCCCTTCACCGTCTCGGCGGCCGGACCGGAAGAGATGAGCCGCCTTGCAATCGGCGAAGACCTGCTGAAGACCTTTCCGACGGAATTCCGCGATCGGGTGACGCGCGAGAAATACATTCCCTCGCTGGCCTATCGCATCGCCATGGTGGCGGACGGTCGTCTCGACGGCACCTTCGTCAAGGGCAATTCACATGATTGGGACCTTGCCGCTGCCGATCTGATCCTCGTCTGTGCCGGCGGCGGCCTCGTCGACATCGAAGGCCGGCCGATTGTCTACAATCGCGCCGAAGTCACCCACAATGTCCTCTGCGCGGCCCCAACGCCCCGCATCAGTGAGTTCCTCGCGGCCTTTGCGGGGCGACGAGACAGTTGACGTTTCCGTCAAAATCCCGCAGATGGGTGGCGGAGGAGAATAGGCAGAAAGAGAAGAAAAAATGACTGACTCCGGTGACAAGAAGCAGCTTCTGCATCTCGTTTTTGGCGGCGAACTGGAAAGCCTCGATGACGTCCAGTTCCGTGATCTGCAGGGTCTCGATATCGTCGGCATTTTCCCGGATTATGCCACGGCGCTGACGGCCTGGAAGTCGAAGGCGCAGCAGACGGTCGACAATGCGCATATGCGCTACTTCATCGTCCACATGCATCGTTTGCTCGATCCGCAGGAAAAGCCCAAGGGCTGAGCTTAGCAAGTTCCGCCGGCCGGCCGCTCGTCGAGCGGAGCTTTGGTGCACCGGGCGCGCCCGTCGATCCGGATTGTTGGACGCATTCTGAACAAATTAATCGGCCATTGCGGCCGCAACGATAATTAGGGAATGGGTTTGATGTCGATCGGTTTTGATCGGAGGCTGGCGCGATGAGTTCCCGGATGGCGCGGTTCGGTCTGAGCGCATACCGTCTGGCGGGAACCGTGGCCTCTCCAGTCGTCGGCCTCTATATCACCTACCGCACGGCCAAGGGTAAGGAAGACCGGGCCCGCCGCCTGGAGCGCTTCGGCTATCCGAGCGCCAACCGGCCGCAGGGCCCGCTCATCTGGTTTCACGCCGCAAGCGTCGGTGAAACCAACGCCGTCATCCCGCTGATCCGTGAAATCCGCCGCCGCGACATCCATGTCGTCCTGACGACCGGCACCATCACCTCGGCCAAGCTCGCCGCCGAGCGCCTCGGCCAGGAAGCGATCCATCAATATGTGCCGCTCGACCTGAAGCCCTCCGTCAGCCGCTTCCTCGATTATTGGCAGCCCGATTGCGCCATCATCGCCGAATCCGAGATCTGGCCGGCAACGGTGCTGGAACTCGGCCGCCGCCGCATTCCGCAGATCCTGATCAATGCCCGCATGTCGGACCGCTCCTTTGCCCGCTGGCGCCGCCGCCCGGCGATCGCCGAAGCCTTGTTCGAGAATCTTGCCCTCGTCATCGCCCAGTCGGATGTCGATGCCGAACGTTTCCGCGATCTCGGCGCTGTGCCCGTCATCACCTCGGGCAATCTGAAGGTCGATACCGACGCACCGCCCTATGACAGCGCGGTCTTTGCCCGCTACAAGAAGCAGATCGGCGAGCGCAAGACCTGGGCGGCGATCTCGACCTTCGACGGCGAGGAGAACGCTGCCGCCATCGTTCACCGGGCGCTCAGGGAGCGCGACCGCCAGTTGACGATTATTGTGCCGCGCCATCCCGAGCGCAGCGACGAGATCGAGGCGGCCCTCGTCAAGCAGGGGCTGAAGGTCGCCCGCCGCACCCGCGACGATGTCTTGTCCGCCGATGTCGATATTTTCCTCGGCGATACGATCGGCGAAATGGGTCTTTATCTCCGTCTGACGGAAATCGCTTTCGTCGGCCGCTCGCTCTTTGCCGAAGGCGGCCAGAACCCGCTGGAGCCAGCCATGCTCGGCTGCGCCATTCTCTCCGGCGGCCATGTGCAGAATTTCCGCGATGCCTATCAGAAGCTTGCCCGCAGCGGCAGCGCCCGCATGGTGCGCGATACTGAAATGCTGGCCAAGGGTGTGCATTATCTGCTGATCAACGACGACGCCCGCCGCAACATGATCGAGGCCGGCATCACCGCCGTGCACGAGATGCGCGGCGCGCTGACGGCGACAGTGAAGGGGCTGGAACCCTATATCAATCCGCTGACGGTGAAGGCGCGGCTGCTGCCCAAGGCCGTGGCCCAGGTCTGAGGAGCGAAGATGTCGGCAGTGGCCCCTATCAAAGGCATTCTCTTCGACAAGGACGGCACGCTGCTCGACTATGACGAGAGCTGGCTGCCGGTCAACCGCGAGCTTGCCCGCATCGCCGCCAGAGGGGATGAGCTTCTCGCCAACCGGCTGCTGTCGGCCTGCGGCATGGATCCGGTGACCGGCCATATCGTTCCCGACAGCCTGCTTGCCGCCGGCAATACCCGTCAGATCGCCTCAGGCCTTGTTGCCGCGGGTTCGATGGTGGATGTCGACGAACTGACGGTCCGCCTCGACGACCTGTTTTCCAGTGCCGCCGAATTTTCCGTGCCGGTGACCGACCTCGCCGGCTTCTTCGAGCGGCTGCATCGGCGCGGCTTCAAGCTCGGTGTCGCCTCCAGCGACAATGAGCGGTCGATCCGCCAGACGGCGGAACGTTTCGGTTTTGCCCGCTATATCGATTACATCGCCGGCTACGACAGCGGTTTCGGCGTCAAGCCGGAGCCCGGCATGGTGCTCGGCTTCTGCGCTGCGACCGGTCTTTTGCCTGAAGAGGTCGCCATGGTCGGCGATAACAATCACGATCTGCACATGGGTCTGAATGCCGGCACGGGTCTCAGGATCGCGGTTCTGACCGGCACCGGTTCGCGGGAGACGCTTGCCGCCGCGGCCGATCATGTGCTCGACGATATCACCGCCATCGAGACGCTGCTGCCCGACTTGCAGCCGGCCTGACCGGTAAGGGCTTGCATTTTTTCAGGTTTTGGCTTCTCAATCCGACCGGTCGAAAAGCAGGGGACTGGCTGTCGCTAAAGCAATTCCAGCAAAAGTGCACGGCGGTTTTGCCGGGAAAAGCGCGCAGCGACTTTCCCAAGGGATTGCGTGAGAACAAGCCGGACAGGGGAGCGGGACGGCAAGATGATATCCGAAGCGCCACCGTTCTGGTGGAGGAAAGCCGATTGGCGGGCCTGGCTGCTGCTGCCGCTTTCTTTTCTCTATGGCCGTATCGCCGGCCACCGCATGGCCCATGCGCGCCGCGCTTCCGTTCCCATCCCGGTCATCTGCGTCGGCAATTTCACCGTCGGCGGCGCCGGCAAGACGCCGACGGCGCTGACGATCGCTCGCGCCGCCAAGGCGAAGGGGCTGAAGCCCGGCTTTCTCAGCAGGGGTTACGGCGGCTCGCTCGATGTGACCACCGTGGTCGATCCCGATCATCACCGGGCGATTGCCGTCGGCGACGAGCCGTTGTTGCTTGCCCAGGAAGCGCTGACGGTGATTTCGCGCCGGCGCGTCGAAGGAGCTGCACGGCTGGTGGCGGAGGGCGCCGATCTCATCATCATGGATGACGGTTTCCAGAGTGCCCGGCTGGCGATCGACTATGCCCTGCTCGTCATCGACGCGACGCGCGGCCTCGGCAACGGCCATATCGTGCCGGGTGGCCCGGTCCGCGCGCCGATCCGCCAGCAGCTGCGGTCCGCGACCGCTCTGCTGAAGGTTGGCGGCGGCAATGCCGCCGACAGGATCGTCCGCATGGCGGCGCGCGCGGCAAAGCCCTATTTCACCGCATCGCTGAAAGTCCGGGGCGACAACACGCTGGCCGGCACCAAGGTGCTCGCCTTTGCCGGCATCGCCGATCCCGCCAAATTCTTCCGCACGGTCGAATCCCGCGGCGCCGAGATCGTCGTCGCCAAGTCCTTCGGCGATCACGAGCACCTGACCGAGGAGGAGATCGACGACATCCTGACAACCGCCGAGCGTCAAGGTCTCCTGATCGTCACCACCTCCAAGGATTTCGTCCGCCTGTCCGGCCATCAGGGCAAGGCGGCACGGCTCGTCGAAAAGAGCCGGGTGATCGAGGTCGACATGGTCTTCGAGGATCACCTCGCCCCCAGCCTGATCATCGACCGGGCGATCGTCGCCTGCCGCGAGCGGCGGCTGCGGGAAATGAAGGCTGGGGCTTAGAGCCTTTCCGGGTTAGGTTGAAGCATCCTGCCGGAGCAGGTTTTCGTCAGGGCAGAGGCGATTGGCGAAGGGCATACCTCTTGGTACGTCCGAGCCGATCGCCTCTGATCCTGGCGCAAAGATGCCCGGCCCTTCGGGTTGGCTGAAACGGGCCGGCTGATCGACCGGCCGGCTTGGCCGTAGAGCTGGGCTACGACGCGCGCCGGCCGGTCGACCATCCGACTCCGTTTGAGCCAACAGAATGCTTCAATCTAACTCGGAAAGGCTCTAGGCTCGGTGGGGCGCAGAGCTCCATAGCCGGTATGTCGGAATTCATCGGAACTTGCTGCTGTCGTCATCGCATCACGGTATCAGCGCGTAATACGCATCGTCACAAACCCTGCAGATTTGACCAGAAGCGTTCGAGGGCGGCTGAGCCGCTGCCCTGCTTGCGGATAGCGAGGACGTTCAGGGTGACCTCAGCCTGTCGCGCGTCGACGATACAGAGTTCGTTCCGCTCTATCTCGCGGGTCGCAGAGCTTTCCGGCAGCCAGCCGATGCCTTTCCCCGCGAGAATCATGCGCTTGACCGACTCCGACATCGAGTTTTCATGGGTTACTCGAAAGCTCCGCCCTGTCTTCTGCATGTCGAGCATGAGCTGAGTTTGCACTTTTCCGAGAAAGCAGTCGGATGAATAGGCGACGAGAGGCATATCTTCGTTTCCGGGCCAAGTTGCCAAGTCGATGACCGGGTTTCCTCGTTGATCTGCCTTGCTGACGAGGTGGAAAGGATCGATTCTGATAACCTTCGAGGAGAACTGCCCGGTCTGCAGGACCGGTGGCCCGAACTCGTGGGAATAGCAAAAGGCAATGTCGCAGCGGCCGAGCGCAAGCGATTCTACGCAGTCGTAGAAGTCCGTCGCATGCATACGGGTTATGAAGGGACCGGTGCGTTGTTCGACGCTCGTAAGAAGATCGGGAAAGATACTAAGAGCGATGGTGTGCAGCGCGCTGAAGGTGAGCACCTCGATGCCGGCGCGTGCCTGTTGCCGGCATTCATCGCGGACGCGGTAGATTTCGCGCATCAACTCACGGCTCGACTCGAGAAACGTCTCCCCGGCGTTCGTTAGCCTGACCGGATAGGAGCTGCGATCGATCAGCGCGGCGCCGATCCAGTTTTCCAGCGCCCTTATTCTGCGGCTGAAGGCGGGCTGCGTCACATGTCGGGCAGCTGCCGCGGTAGAAAAGTTCCGCACGGCCGCGAGTTCCATGAAGTCTTCTAGCCAACCGAGTTCCATCACAAACCTTATGCAAATTTTGCATAACTTATCGGAAAACGGCATTTGCCGCAACGGAGCCTGCCTGTCAGCCTCGCTCTCAAAGGACGAGAAACATTGTCCGCAAAATGCCTCTTAAGATGGCTCGCTGATGCAGCCGCCACCTGTATTTCTTTGGGATTGATCTCATGCGCCAAGTCTATGTTAATGGGGACTATCTGCCTGAAACCGAGGCCCGGATTTCTGTCTTTGATCGGGGCTTTCTGTTTGCCGACGGGGTCTATGAGGTAACGCTCGTACTCGACCGTAAGCTTGTTGATTTTGCGGGCCATATGCGCCGCCTGCGCCACTCGCTCGGCGAACTCGACATGGCTTTCGCACTGACCAACGAGAAACTGCTGGATATCCATCGGGAACTGATCCGGCGGAACGATATCGAGGAAGGGCTGGTCTATCTGCAAGTGACCCGAGGGGCCGCTGATCGCGACTTTCTCTTTCCCGCCGATGCGACGCCCAGAACGCTCGTGGTTTTCACGCAGAAAAAATCGCTCGTTGATAGCCCATTGGCGGAGCGCGGGCTCCATGTCATCACGGTGGAAGATTTGCGGTGGCGACGTTGCGATATCAAGACGGTGCAACTCCTCTACCCCTCCATGGCAAAGATGGAAGCCAAGTCGCGCGGCGCCGACGACGCGTGGATGGTCAGAGATGGCTTTGTGACCGAAGGCTCATCGAACAATGCCTATATCGTGACCCTGGAGGGCACGGTTGTGACAAGGGATCTCTCAACCGATATCCTGCGCGGGATCACGCGTGAGGCTGTTTTGCAATGCGCACAGGATCTTCAGCTGAGAATCGAGGAGCGTCCGTTTACCGTCGAGGAGGTCGAGAACGCCGCCGAGGCGTTTTCGACCTCCTCATCCGGCCTGGTCAGTCCAGTCGTCAGGATCAACGAGCGGGTGGTCGGAAAGGGAACGCCGGGACCAATGGCAGCCCGACTTCGGCAGCTCTACCTTGAGCGAAGCCGAGCCTCGGCTATCTAGGGTAGTTCCAGCAAAAGTCCGCAGCGGTTTGCGTCCATTCGGACCTCTCCTGGAAAACTGAGGTGGGAATTCCAGTCTTCTAAATAAGCTCCGATGGACAAGCTCACAGTTAGAGCATTTCCGTTTTTCTCCGAATCACGGAAATGCTCTATCTTTTTGTTTTCACGCAAATCCGGACGCAAAACCGCTGCGCACTTTTGCTGGAATTGCTCTAGCGCCGCTGGTTCGGCAGCACGCCGGCGCGTTTGTCGGCATCGATGGCCGAGATCACGTCGGCATAGGGCTCCTGCCGGGCGACGCTCCAGTAGCGCAATTCGTCGAGCGGGATCTGTTTCCCCGTCATCGCGCAGACGACATAGGAGCCGGGTGAGAGAATCTGGAAATCGCCATCGAGATACCGGATCTTCGCCTCGCGGTTTCCGTGCCCTTCGAACAAATTCATGCGCTCCGTTCCCTGCCGTCTGTCATTAGAGCATGTCGCGCAAAAGTGTGCCGCGGTTTTGCGATCACGACATGCGGAACACCAAAGCCCTAAAGCGTGGCACGCGAATCTGAAAGATCGCGACACGCTTTAGTCTGCCATACTCCCGCAAGGGCTGCTTTTCCAGCTTTTTTAGCTTCTGCCGAAAAGCCGCTCGATATCGCTGAGCTTCAATTCGATATAGGTCGGCCGGCCGTGATTGCACTGGCCGGAGCCGGGCGTTACTTCCATTTCCCGGAGCAGCGCGTTCATTTCCTCCGGTCGCAGCCGCCGTCCCGAGCGCACCGATCCGTGGCAGGCCATGGTCGCTGCCACATATTCGAGCTTGGCCGATAGGCCCGACGCCGTGTCCCATTCGGCAATCTCGTCGGCAAGCTGGCGGATCAGCCCATGCGCATCGACCTCGCCGAGCATTGCCGGCGTTTCGCGTACGGCGATCGCGCCGGGGCCGAAACGCTCGATCGCCAGGCCGAGTTCGGAAAGCTCGGCCGCATGCTGCATCAGCCGGTCGCAATCCTCTTCCGGAATATCGACGATCTCGGGGATGAGCAGCACCTGCGAGGCCAGCCGCTTCGAATGCAGCGCCTTGCGCATCGCTTCGAAGACCAGCCGCTCATGCGCAGCATGCTGGTCGACGATGACGAGCCCGTCCTCGGTCTGGGCGACGATATAGTTTGCGTGGATCTGCGCCCGCGCCGCGCCGAGCGGATACCGTGCGTTAGGTTCGGGTGCTGCCGGCTGCGGCGAAAACTGCGGCTCGGCCCGCGCCGTCGGCATCGAAAGTCCGTCGAAGGACGCCTGTGGCCGCTCGCCGAAACCCGTTGTCGGCTGATAGGGCCGGGAGGGCGACGTTTCGGCCGACCATCCGCCCTGCGGCCGCTGGCTATTCGGCTGGAAGCCGGGGCGGAAGGAGCGCAGCATGTCGCTCGCGCCGGTGGTTGCCGCCCGGCTGCCGTCGCGCGCCAGGGCCTCGCGGATGGCGCCGACGATCAGGCCGCGCACCAGGCTAGGATCGCGGAATCGCACGTCGGATTTTGCCGGATGCACGTTGACGTCGACCAGAGCGGGATCGAGCGTGATCGCCAGCACCGCCACCGGATAGCGTCCGGATGGGATCGTCTCGGCATAGGCGCCGCGGATCGCCGAGAGGATCAGCTTGTCCTGCACCGGCCGGCCGTTGACGAAAGCGTATTGGTGGGCGGAGTTGCCGCGATTGAAGGTCGGCACGCCGGCAAAGCCGGTAAGCGCGATCTCCTCGCGCACCGCGTCGAGCGCAATGGCGTTGTCGCGGAACTCCTTGCCGAGCACCTGCGCCATGCGCGCCAGATGGTCGTCGCCGGTCGCCGGAAATTCCAGTGTCGTGCGGTCCGAACCCGACAGCACGAAGCGTACCGCCGGAAAGGCGATCGCCATGCGCTTGACGATCTCGGTAATGGCGCCGGCCTCGGCTTTCTCCGTCTTCAGGAATTTGAGCCGGGCGGGTGTCGCGAAGAACAGGTCGCGCACTTCGACGATCGTCCCGGGATTGGCGGCAGCCGGGCGCATATGCGCGATCTTGCCGCCGGCAACGGCAATCTCGTGGCCGCCTGTGCTGTCGCGCCTGCGGCTTGCAATGCTGAGTCTTGCGACCGAGCCGATCGAGGGCAGCGCCTCGCCGCGGAAGCCGAGCGTGCGGATATCCTCGAGCGTCTCTGAGATCTTCGAGGTGCAGTGGCGCCTGACCGCCAGTTCCAGATCGGCCGCGTCCATGCCCGAGCCGTTGTCGCTGACGCGCAGCAGCGCCTTGCCGCCGCCTGATGTGGCGATCTCGATGCGCGTCGCACCCGCGTCGAGCGCGTTTTCGATCAGTTCCTTGGCAGCGCTCGCCGGCCGTTCGATGACTTCGCCGGCGGCGATCTGGTTGATGAGCGTTTCGGAAAGCTGTCTGATGGCCATGGGCTATTTTCGGGGATTCGCGGGCCGGAGGGAAGGGGTTTCGACAGGCTTTCCCGAAACGTGATCCGGAGCTCCTCCAAATTTGGGAATAGGTAATGTTAAGCCGGTTTTAACATAAAAATGGCATTTCTAATCACATACCTCCGGAAGCTGCGAAATCGAACAGATGTGGGACGCAACAGAATGAGTGCCGGCTTCGAAAAGGCGGACACATCATCAGAAATCGATGGAGCTCCCGCCGAGGCCGATCTGCAGACGGCGCTTTTCGATGTGGTGTGCGACAGCCTTTCCGCAGCTTTCATCATCTACGACAAGAATGATCATCTGGTCTTCGCAAGCCGCCAGATACTTGAATTCTTTCCGCTGCCGTCCGAAATGCTGAAGCCCGGCACGCGGCTTCGCGATTTCCTCGGCGCGATGTACGACACCGGCATTCGCCAGCAGTATGATGTCAGGCAGGGCGGCTCGCTGAGCCGCGAAGACTGGCTGTCACAGAAAATCGCCTCGCATTGGCGCGAGCGCTTCGATGCCGTCGAGCGCCACGGCGCCGACCGCTGGGTCCGCTTCGTCAAGCGCAGGCTGCCGGGCGGTTACGGCGTCAGCATCATCTCCGACATTTCCGAGAGCAAGAAGCGCGAAGAGCAATGGCGCTCCGATCTGGAGCGGGTGCAGCTCACCGAGGACATTCTCGACAATCTGCCGTTCCCGCTATTCGTCAAGGATCGCAACCTCACCTATGTCGCGGTGAACCTTGTCTTCTGCGAGAAATATCAGACGAGCGCCGACGAGGTGCTCGGGCGCAAGAGCGGTGATCTTTTTTCAGAAGAGATCGCCAAGCGCTTCGAAGAAAGCGACCGCCATGTGCTGGAGACCGGCGAGATGTCCGTCTCCCGCCAGCGGCAGATCTCCCGCGACGGCATCGAGCGCGACATCATCAGCCGCAAGCACCGCATCGGCAAGCCCGGCCGCTATTTCCTGGTGTCGACCATGCAGGATCTGCCGCGCGACGGCGCCGATCTCGACGAATTCGGCCAAGCGTCCGCGATCACCGCCTCCAGCAATCAAAGCTATCGCCGGGCCTATGTGCCGGTGCCAAGCGGCATCGAACGGCGCGAGCCGGCGGCGATGGAAGCGATCGTTCCGGAGAATTTCTCCGGCCGCAAGGTCCTCGTCGTCACTGCCGACCTCGCCGCCGAGACCGCCGCGCTGCGGACGCTGACGAAATACGGCTTCGAATCCTGCTCGGTCCGCGGTGAGGACGAAGAGGAGCGGTTCCTGGAAATCGCCACCTCCTCCGGCATTTCGCTCGATCTGCTGATCATCGACAACCAGATGGGCATGCGTTGCCTCGAACTTGCCGAACAATACGGTATTCCGGCGCTCGTCATGGACGGTTTCCAGATCGCCAACGAGCTCACCTTCCAGATCGCCCGCCATTTCAATCGCAACAGCCGCAACGCCGCCGGTTCGGATGCGGATTGGGAAATCAGCACTTCCGACGACGCGATTGGCCTGCAAGTTCTCGTCGCCGAAGACAACGATATCAACCAGATCGTCTTTTCGCAGATCCTCGAAGGTCTCGGCTATCGCCATATGCTGGCGGCGACCGGCGACGAGGCCGTGCGCCTCTGGGCCGAGCACCGGCCGCAGATCGTGCTGATGGATATTTCCCTGCCGGGCTTTAACGGCTTCGAGGCCGCGCGCCTCATCCGGCAGATGGAGGAAACCGGCGGCGGCATCCGCACCCCGATCATCGGCGTGCTCACCCAGGCCTTCGAGCGCGACCGCGCCGAATGCGTCAAGTCAGGCATGGACGACGTCATCATGAAACCCGTCAGCCCCGACATGCTGGAGACCATATTTCAGAAATACCTAATGAATGAGGCCATGCGGGCGCAAAACTGAAGCATGTCGCGGAAAAGTGTGCAGGCGCCAAAATACCCGTCAACTCCCTAGATTTTGGGGAGGTTCAGGCGGTTATGCCGCTGATTTACTATCGAATTGTTAAGACCTGCCGGTCATTCTTCTGCATGGCTCCGGAGGAAAGCTCGGGTTTGGATGATGAAATCGGCGGACATAGCTTTCTTGACCGTCGGTCAGAATGAGCTTCAGGCGATGGCCTATACCGATCCGCTGACCGGATTGGGCAATCGCAATCGCATGCGGGACAAGGTCTTGCAGATCTCCGCTGAGCGCGCCAGCGATCCGGCCCCCTTCACCATCGGTATCGTCAACCTCGACAGTTTCAAGCCGATCAACGATCTATTCGGCTCGACAGCCGGCGATGAAATCCTCTGCCAGGTCGCCCATCGTCTGAGGGCCTGTATTCCGGATGGCGCGCTGGTTACCCGCCACGATGGCGACGAATTCGCCTTCGTGCTGCCGTTGATCTTCGAGCGGGCGAGTGCCGAGAAATTCGGCCAGATGATCCGCGAGGTGCTGTCGGCGCCGTATGACCTCGGGGACCGCAATGTCCGTCTCTCCGCCTCCCTCGGCTTTTCCATCTATCCCTTCGCCGGAGAGGATTGCGAGGAACTGCTGAAGAGCGCCGAAACCGCGCTCTACCGTTCCAAGCGCCGCGGCCGCGGCCAGATCACCGTCTATTCGCGCGAGATCGCCCAGGAGATGAAGCGCGCCACGCAGCTGGAGCAGGCGCTCAGAAACGCCATCATCTCGGATGCTATCGATGTGCATTTCCAGCCCATCGTCTCGCTGTCCAACAATCAGGTCGTCGGCTTCGAGGCGCTCGCCCGCTGGAACGATCCCGATCTCGGCTTCGTGTCGCCCGGCGTCTTCGTGCCGCTCGCCGAAGAGCGCGGCTTCATCGACGCGCTGTCGGAGGCGCTGCTGCGCAAAGCCGCCGAAGCCGCACTTTCCTGGCCGCGCGAACTCTTCCTGTCGTTCAATCTCTCCTCGGCCCAACTGATGGATCCGGGTACGAGCAGCAGCGTCCTGTCGATCCTCGGCCGCGTCGGCTTCGATCCGCATCGCCTGGAGCTGGAAATCACCGAGACCGCGGTGATGAGTTCGGCCGATACCGCTCACCGCATCATCGCCGATCTGCGCGCCGCCGGCGTGCGCATCTCGCTCGACGATTTCGGCACCGGCCAGTCGAGCCTCGGGCGCCTGCGCGACTTCATCTTCGACAAGATCAAGATCGACCGCGCCTTCGTCTCGCGCATCAATTCCGATCGCGCCTCCGAACATATCATCAAGGCAATCCTCACCATGTGCGAAGGCCTTGAGCTGGAAGTCGTCGCGGAAGGCATCGAGGATTATGCCGAGGCGGTGAAGTTGCGCACGCTCGGCTGCGGCATGGGCCAGGGTTATCATTTCGGCCGTCCGGCCGACGGTATCGCCACGTTGCGCTTCCTGCACGAGAATTATTACGATCCGACCATGGTGGAGCGTGTGAGCGCATAAAGCCATGGCGCAGCATAAAGCGATGGCGCCCCTAGGAGCGCCATCGCCTACGCTATACTACCGCGCACGGATTACTTAGGCGTGGTCGAGCCGGTCGCCGTGGTATCTGTACCGGTCGCAGCCGGAGCCTTTTCGGCCGACTGCATTGCCAGCGTCTTGAACTCAGGTGCGGCCTTCAGCGATTCAGCCGTTTCGCTGGTCGTCAGCTTGACGCTGCCGTCCTGGGTGTTTTGGGCGACGGTAATCTTTTCCATTGGCACGGCGACGTTCTTCTCGCCGATGCCGAGGAAGCCGCCGACACCAACGATTGCAGCAACAAAGCCGCCGTCCTTCTTCAGGATAAGGTCGTTGACGCTGCCGATGCTTTCATTGTTGCCGTTATAGACCGACTGGCCGATATAGGTGTTGGCGCTGACCTGGTCGGGAGACTGCTCGGTCAGATAGCCGGCCTGAGCCGTATCTGCCGTCGGTGCTGCGGCCGGGGCCTGTGCGGCATCGCCTGCGGGCTTGGTGACGTCGGGCGTCATCGGCTTCGGTGCTGCCGGATCGGCGGGAGCCGCCTGGGTCGGCGCGGCCGGATCCGCAGGCTGCGGTGCCGCCTGCGAGAATGCCGCCGGTGCGAAAGCCGTGGCAAACAGTGCGCCAGCGGCAACGGTCGTCAAGAGTTTGCGTGTCATTTCGAACCTACCTTCGTTTTTCCCTAGAGTGATCGCTGACCCGGCAACACCTGTTTCCCAGGTCTCTTTGCCGCGCCGGTTCGAAGGGAAAATGGCTGGTGGAGTGATTGGTTCCGGTTGAAAACACGGAAAATTTCTCGATTCTTACGGAACATTTATTGATGAGCGGCAACCAAAACGAGAAAAAGCGCCCCGGCCAGGAGCGCTTCTGATCACCGATGGCAAGCAAAAATCAGATCACATAGACGGGATCGAACACGCCTTTGACGTCGATGCCCAGTTCCAGCAGCGCGCCGGCACTGGGCTGCGCCGACCGCGCATCCTCGTCGAGCCCTTCCCAGGCAGTCGTCACTGCGAGCCGGTCGGCATTGACGCCGATGAAGGCAGGGCAGGACGGCTGGACGGCAGGAACCATATAGCGCGAGATGCGCAGACCGTCCGGACTATAGCGGTCGACGACGCCGGCGCCCCAGCGCGCATTCCACAGATAGCCGTCGGCATCGACCACCGAGCCGTCGATGCTGCCGGGGTCGTCCATGCTGTCGACGAGCACGATCGGCTCGCCCGAGGGCAGGCCGGTCAACGGATCGACCATGACGCGCATCAGCCGATTGATGCGGGAATCCGTATAATA
Source organism: Rhizobium sp. WSM409 (assembly GCF_057653825.1). Lineage (NCBI taxonomy): Bacteria > Pseudomonadati > Pseudomonadota > Alphaproteobacteria > Hyphomicrobiales > Rhizobiaceae > Rhizobium > Rhizobium sp. WSM409. Next base: position 568,610 of record NZ_CM172794.1, read on the forward strand.
GCCGACCGTGCCGTCAGGCGAGAAGCAGATCGAATTCGGGATGCTGATGCCGTTGAAGATCTTCGTCACCTTGCCGCTGGCGACGTGATAGATGGCGCCGGCCTGGTTTTCCGCCCGCTTGCTCATCGTGCCGATCCAGAGCGCACCGGACGGGTGGGTGCGGCCGTCGTTCGAACGGTTTTCCGGCCTGTCGTTTTCGAGGGCGGCGTAGAAGGTGAGGTTGCCGCTTGCCACATCGCGGACGAAAAGCCCTTCCTCCGTCGCGATCAGCTGCCGCCCGGCATCGATGCGGGCAAGCACGCTCGCCATCACAGGCAGCGGATGCACCTTTTTCGCGGCCGTCGAAAGATTGAGCTCGTGCAGTTCCTTGCCGAGGATGTTGAACCACCAAACGGTATTGCTGTCCGGATCATAGGTCGGACCTTCACCGAGAACGGAATTGGTATTGCAAAGTGTTTTGCCCTCGAACTCATAAATATCGGTCATACGTTCACGCTCCCAATGGCTGCATCATAGGCGTAAATGGTCGCCTTGGCGCGCTCGGCAACCTCTGATGCAGTCATTCCTGGCTTGTAGATGCTGGTGCCGAGACCGAAGGCGAAGATGCCGGCCTTGGTATAATCGCCGAAATTCTTGTCCGAGACACCGCCGACGGCGGCAATCGTCAGTTCCGGCGGTAGGATCGCCCGGATCGCCGTGATGCCGGAAGGGCCGAGCACGCTGGCCGGAAAGAATTTGAGACCGGTGGCCCCGGCGCGCGCTGCCGCCAACGCCTCGGTCGGTGTAAAGACGCCCGGCATCGTCACCATGCCGTAGTCGCGCGCCCGGATGATCACCTCGGGCTCGACATTTGGCGTGACCAGCAGCTTGCCGCCGGCCGCATGTAGGCTGTCGACCGCCTCGACGGTCAGCACCGTGCCGGCGCCGATCAGCACTTCGGCCGGCGCCATCTTCGCGGCGATCTCGATGGATTTGAACGGTTCCGGCGAGTTGAGCGGGATCTCGATCGCCGTCAGGCCATTGTCGATCAGAGCACCGACGACGCTTTCGGTCTCGTCGGGCCTGATGCCGCGAAGGATGGCGATCAGCGGGCGCTTCATGTCGGGGAAGGGGATACGGTTCATCGTGTCAGCTTTCTCAATTCGGCCAGATGGCTTCGGCGGCAGCCGAAAGCCCGCGGCGCACGGCGGCGTCGGCGTCAATGGCGGTGAAGGCAAGGGAGAGGGTTTTGAAGGCCTGTTCGTAGAGCGCCTGCAGGCGCCCGGAGGCGACGAGGGTGATGGTGGTGCCGTTTGCCGCATCCTGCAGCGCCCCGGCGATTTCAAGGCCGATCAGCGTACCGGAAAGCCGGGCTTGCGCGGCAGCGGCCGAAATCCCGTGCAGGAGCTGGCCGGAGCGGGCGGCAAAGAGCAGGTTGGAGGCAAGGGCTGGGCGTGCGAAAGCGGCGGAGACGGCGGCGTCGAAGGCGGCCGCATCCGCCGGCTGCTCTGCCGCACCGGCAACGGCATGCGAAAGGATCGTGTGTTTGCTGATGACGTCGAAAAGCTCGCCGGTCATGAAGGTCGAAAAGCCGGTCACCTTGCTATCCGTCACATGCACCCATTTCGAATGGGTGCCGGGCATGCAGACCGCCTGCGCGCCCGCGCTTGCGCGGCCGAGCGCGCCGAGAAGCTGGGTTTCCTCGCCGCGCATGACGTCGGGCCTCGCGATGTCCCGCTGGGCAAGGCCCGGCAGAATGCGGATGTCGCGGCTTTCGCCGGGCACGGAGACCGCTCCGGTCAGGATCGAGGCAAGCGGCGCCGGCACGTCGATATAACCGGCCTCGACCCAGCCCTGCCTGGCGCCGGCCATGCCACAGACGATCACCGGCAGGTTTTCGGGTGCCTCGATGGCGGCGAGATGGCCGGCAAGCACCGCGGAAAAGCCGACCTTTGCCGCGCTCGTCATGCCTTCGCCGCTGCGGCGTTCGGCAAGGACGGTGCCGTCTCTGCTGATCAGCCAGAGCCGAAAGCTGCTGGTGCCCCAGTCCACCGCGACATAAGCGGGATTTGCCATTACAGAACACCTCCATCGACAATCAGAGACTGGGCGGTCATCGCCGCCGCGCAGTCGGATGCAAGAAACAGGCAGGGACCGACGATCGCATCGGGTTTGAGCGCGACTTTCAGGCACTGGTCCTCGACTGAGCGCGCAATGCTCTCTTCGGTGAGCCAGTGCTGCATCTGCCGCTCGGTGACGACCATGCCGGGCAGGATGCAGTTGACCCGGATGTTCTCCGGCCCGAGCCTGCCCGCCAGGCTCTTCGTCAGCCCGACGACCGCCGCCTTGGCTGCCGCATAGGCGGGAAAGCCGCCCATGTTCAGCTTGAAGGCGATTGACGACATATTGATGATCGCCCCGCCGCCGGCCGCTCGCATCGACGGCACGACTGCCTGCGAGGTGAAGAACACATGTTTGAGGTTGACCGCCTGGTTGTTGTCCCAATAGGCCTCGGTCACCGCGTCGAATTCATGGCGGTCGTCCCAGGCGGCATTGTTGACCAGCACGCGGATCGGCCCCGAGCTGGCAATGACGCTATCGACCGTGCGCCGGATCGCCTCGATGTCGCGCAGGTCGGCATGGTGAAAGGAGACTGGATGCGTGGTCTCCCGCGACAGCCTTTCGGCGAGCTCGCGGCCGGCGGCCTCGGCGATATCGATGAACGAGACCTTGGCGCCTTGGCGCGCGAAACCTTCGACGATCGCAGCACCGATGCCCGATCCGCCGCCGGTCACCAGCACGGCTCGGTTTTTGAACTCGGGAAATTGTGCTGCTGGCATCATGGTCACCGTCGCCTCCCGACCTTATCGTTGTTCCATTATTTGGAACTTAATTTGACTATATGGAATTATCGAATTATAGTGCCCTTTCTGTCAAGGGTGAGTGACGCGATGAATTCAAACGGCGACGGCGCAGCACAGGCACGCGAAACCGGCACGCTCGGCAAACTGATGGTTCTGCTCGATCTCGTCACCCATGCCGATGCCCCGCTACGTTTCACCGATATCCTGGCCCTTGCCGGCCAGCCGCGCGGCACGCTGCATCGCCAGCTGAGCCACTTGGTGGAGGAGGGGCTGCTCGAGCTCGATGGCGACGGCCGTTATGCGCCCGGCCTGCGCCTGCTCGATTTCGCTGCGCGCAGCTGGGCGCGCAACGAATTTCGTCTGATTGCCGAACCACACCTTAGAGATCTGCAGCAGGCGACCGGCGAGACGGTCCATCTCGGCGTCCTCAGGGGCCAGTCGATCATCTATCTCGATAAGGTCGAGGGCCGTCAGCCAGTGCGCATGTATTCACAGATCGGCAATGCCTCGCCCTGTTATTGCACTGGCGTCGGCAAGGCCGCCCTGTCGCTGCTGCCGGCCGAAAGCCTCGTCGATCTCATCGCCGGCCTGAGCTTCACCAGCTTTACCGCCTCGACCCATCTCTCGGCCGAAACGTTGCTTGCCGAAATCCGCGAGATTGCCGATCAGGGTTATGCCTTCGACCGCGAGGAGCATGAGGCCGGCATCCGCTGCGTTGCCGCACCCGTTTGGTCGGAGGATCGGACCTTTATGGGGGGCATTTCGATTACCGGCCCGGCCTATCGGTTGTCGATGGAACTTCTGCATCAATGGACCGTTCCCGTTCAACTGGCGGCTGTCAGGATCATGGAAGGCATGCGCGTCCGGCTCGGTCCGCGCCGCTGACGGAAAAAATCGCCGTCGGCTGCTGCTGCTGGACGTAATCGCAGAGCATGCTTATGATAAGCGCGATATTGAGATTTTCCGGCGAATCACCACAACTAGAACGGTCCGCGAAATCTACAACCATTCACCGGCCGAACGCTCGACGCTGAAGCCGATTCCAACCAGCGATCGTCGTTCCCCGATGCAATCGAAACACCCATAGCGGGCAGGTTTCGCAAATGGTCTGCCCCGCTGTGCCGAAGATGAAGAAATGTGATGGCACCCTTGTCGCAAACATCCACGGAAGAAGACGGCTACGTTCAGGAAATAGCGGGCCTGAAGACCCAGTTCGATATTTTCCGTTTCATGAAACGGGTGACGGAAGCCTATCGCAGCCGTGCCTTCATGGTTCTCAACCTGCCGCCGATCACCTCCTTCGATCTTCAGGGCAGCACCGTCATCACCAGCTGGCCGGCCGAGCTTCTGGCGCTCTACGACCAGGAAGGCCTGATGGTGAACAGCCCGGTCCTCAGGCGGCTGAGAACATCGGCGCGACCCTTCTTCTACGACATGTCACGCCAGAACTTGTCGCGGGACGACGGCAAGTCCATTCTCGTCGCCTCCCTGTTCGAACGTTTCAAGATGATGCGCTGCGCCTATTTCCCGACGCATGAGCCCTCCGGCCTGCGCGGCGCCATCTCTTTCGCCGGCGACCGCGAGCCCTTCAGTCCGGCCGAGATGCGTGAGCTCTGCTACATCTCCATCCATGTCTTTGACAGGCTTGCCGAGATCCGCAACCTCGATACGCGCATGACGGATACGCTGACCGACCGCGAGATCGATTGCCTCAACTGGACGGCGGCCGGCAAGACCAGTGCTGAAATCGCCGAAATCCTCACCCTGTCCGAGCATACGGTCAATCACTACCTCAACCGTGCCACCAAGAAGCTCGACACGGTCAACCGTACCCAGGCGGTCGCCAAGGCGTTGCGCATCGGCCTGATCAAATAAGTTGCAAAAAACAACCGAGTGCTTTCGAAGCCGCCCAGCGCATAGGCAAGTCCTTCCCGTTGGAAGCCTGTCCCGGGCGCTTTTGCCCTGTTTTTCCTGATTTTCCATCTGGCACGCTTTCTGCATCTCTTCTGCGAGAGGTCCAGAGGGGACTTTGAGACCAGCGCCAGGAAATGGCGCGGCCGACACACCGCTGCCCGACGCCGATGCCGCTTTTCTTCCGGCCCTTCGGTGTCGGCGGCGGTTGTTGCGTTTTGGCACCGCTTCTTTCCCGGCTGTTGGCGATTTCATCTTCCGCGTTCACTTTTCGCTGGTCTTTTCTTCGGCTTGCTCTAGTTCGCCCCGGATTGCGCCGGTTCTCGGGGAGACCGTTGCGGCCATCAGGGCGAAAGCCCGGCGGACTTGATGGCCGCAACGGATTGCCAATTCTCCCCGGCGCTCTTTTGGCGCACCGGATTTTCCTCCCGATGATTTTGTTTGGCGAAGGCTTCCGTCTCCACTATCTGTGATCTGCAAGAAGCAGTGAGGGTGGAATGGCCGACGTCACCAAGGAACAAGTTCTCGAAACGCTGAAGACAGTGCGTGGACCGGATCTCGAGCACGATATCGTCGAGCTCGGCATGGTTTCCGACGTCTTCATCTCCGACGGCAAGGTTTATTTCTCCATCACCGTCCCGGCCGATCGCGCCAAGGAGCTGGAGCCGATGCGGCTCGCCGCCGAGCGCGTCATCAAGGAAATGCCAGGCGTCAAGGGTGCCCTCGTCACACTGACGGCGGACAAGAAGGCCGCCGCCGCCGCTCCGGCTGCCCGCCCTGCGGCGAACCCGCCTCACGGTCATGCCGGGCACGATCATGGGAGCCATGCTCACGCTCCTCAACAACCGCCGCGCGCCGGCAAGATCGGTGTGCCCGGCATCGGCGCGATCATCGCCGTCGCCTCGGGCAAGGGTGGGGTTGGCAAGTCGACCACCGCCGTCAATCTCGCACTCGGCCTGCTCGCCAACGGCCTTCGTGTCGGCATTCTCGATGCCGATATCTATGGTCCCTCGATGCCGCGGCTGCTGAAGATATCCGGCCGCCCGACGCAGATCGACGGCCGCATCATCAATCCGATGGAGAATTATGGCCTCAAGGTCATGTCGATGGGTTTCCTTGTCGACGAGGAGACGGCGATGATCTGGCGCGGGCCGATGGTCCAGTCGGCGCTGCTGCAGATGCTGCGCGAAGTCGCCTGGGGCGAACTGGATGTCCTCGTCGTCGACATGCCGCCCGGCACCGGCGACGTCCAATTGACCATGGCCCAGCAAGTGCCGCTTGCCGGCGCCGTCATCGTCTCGACGCCGCAGGATCTCGCGCTGATCGATGCCCGCAAGGGCCTCAACATGTTCCGCAAGGTTGAGGTGCCGGTGCTCGGCATCGTCGAGAATATGAGCTATTTCATGGCCCCGGATACCGGCACCCGCTACGACATCTTCGGCCATGGCGGCGCCCGCAAGGAGGCCGAGCGCATTGGCGTGCCCTTCCTCGGCGAAGTGCCGCTGACGATGAACATCCGCGAAACCTCCGACGCCGGCACGCCGCTTGTCGCCTCCGAGCCGAACGGCGTCGTCGCCGGCATCTATCGCGGCATCGCCGCCAAGGTCTGGGAGCAGGTCGCCGGCCAGCCCCAGCGTCCGGCACCGACGATCGTCTTCGAATAATGCATGCCGCCCGGAAGTGTGCAGCGGTTCCGGGATAAAGGCACGCATCACAACAAATGCATGTCGCCCGGAAGTGCAGCGGTTCCGGGATAACGGCATGCATAAAACAAAATGCATGTCACCGGGACGTGTGCAGCGGCTAAAGCGCGGCGCTTTAGCGGCCCGAATCGCCGCAGCGGATACCCCAAATTGTGGGGGAAACGTGGTGAAAAGCCGCGCTTCACGGAAGATGTCTTGATTATTTCACGGCTTTGCTTCATATGCCGCGGCGCCATGATGGCATTTTGCTGCAGATGCTCAATGACGGTCGTCTTCGTATCGAAGATGCCGGCCCGCTTGCAAGTTCGGAGTTGTCTTGTCGATCGAAGGATTGGGAACTGCGATGCGGTTGAGCACAACGCGCATGCCGGCCTTTAAGGTTGGATGCAGCCGGAGAGACGACCGGTGATTACCGCCTACTGTTCCAATTGCAAGTCGGTCGAGATCGGCGATCTGTCGCATGCTGCGTCCTTCCCCGAGGATGTCGTCTGGATCGACATGATCGAGCCGACCCGCGATGAGGAACTCTATGTTGAGAAGGTTCTTGGCATCGAGGTCCCGACCCGCGACGATCTCAAGGATATCGAGCCTTCCGCCCGTCTCTATGTCGAAAACGACGCCGTCTTCATGACCGCCTCGCTGCTCTGGAAGGCTGACACCGACGTACCGACGCTGACCGATGTTGCCTTCATCCTGGCTGGAAACCGCCTGGTCACCATTCGCTACGCCCATCCCAAATCCTTTGCGCTGTTCATCGCCGCCCTCCACCGGCTGCCGGAAAACTGGCGCAGCGGCGCTGCCCTTCTTGCCAAGCTCTTGGAGACGATCGTCGACCGCACCGCCGAGATCCTCGAGATCGCCGTCTCGCGCCTCGACATCCTGTCGATGCATGTCTTCGGCGAGCGGGCAAGGAAGGTGCGTAAGCCCTCGAACTATCTCGAGGAGAAGCTGCGCGATATTGCCGGCCATCACCGGATGATCAGCAAGGTGCGCGACAGTCTCGGTTCGCTTGCCCGCTTGCTGACGTTCTTTCACACGATTCCGGCGATCCAGCAGGACCGCGAGGCGAAGGAGCTTTGCCGCACCGTCTCGCGCGATATCCAGTCGCTGTCGGAGCATGCTTCCTTCGTCGCCGCCAACATCACCTTCCTGCTCGATGCTTCGCTCGGGCTGATCAACATCGAGCAGAACTCGATCATCAAGATTTTCTCGATTGCCTCGGTGGTGTTCTTGCCGCCGACATTGGTCGCCTCCGTCTATGGTATGAATTTTCAGGTCATGCCGGAGCTGACCTGGGCCGCGGGTTATCCCTATTCGCTGGCCTTGATGGTGATATCCGCCGTCATCCCCTTTTTCTTTTTCCGCTGGAAAGGCTGGCTCTAAGGAGCCTGTTGCAACTTCATGTCCGAAGAGAGCCATCCGAACGAACGCCATATGACGCCGCGAAAGCTGTTCTATCTCGCGCTGGGTTCCGTCGGTGTCGTCTACGGCGATATCGGTACCAGCCCGCTCTATGCCTTTCGCGAAGCGCTGAAGCCGGTGGCCCATGACGGCGTTACCCGTTTTGAAGTCATCAGCCTGATCTCGCTGATGATCTGGGCGCTGACGATCATCGTCACCATCAAATATGTGCTCTTCCTGCTACGCGCCGACAACGACGGCGAGGGCGGCACGCTGTCGCTGCTGGCCCTTCTGATGAAGACCGCCAACGGCCATACCGCCATCCTGATGCTGCTTGGCCTGATGGGCGCTGCCCTCTTCCTCGGCGATGCGATGATCACCCCGGCTCTGTCCGTGCTGTCGGCCGTCGAGGGCCTGAAACTCGTCACACCCAGACTCGCGGACTATATCGTGCCGATCTCGGTGGTGATCCTGGCGCTGCTCTTCGTCGTGCAATCGCGCGGCACTGGCGCCGTCGCGAGGTTCTTCGGCCCGATCACCGCTGTCTGGTTCCTCGTCATGGCCGCCGCCGGCATTTCCCATATCTCTGACGATTACGGCATTCTGGCCGCCTTCAATCCCTATTATGCCGTCAGCTTCCTGCTGCATGAGGGCTTCTACGGCGTCGTCGTCCTCGGCGCCGTCTTCCTGACGGTGACGGGTGCGGAGGCGCTCTATGCCGATCTCGGCCATTTCGGCCGTCGTCCCATCCAGTGGGCCTGGTTCATGCTGGTTTTCCCGGCGCTGACGCTGAATTATCTCGGGCAGGGGGCCCTCGTTCTCGGCAATCCGGCGACGATGTCCGATCCCTTCTATCTGATGTTTCCGAAATGGGCGTTGCTGCCGGTCGTCATCCTGGCGACCGCCGCGACGATCATCGCCAGCCAGGCGGTCATCACCGGCGCCTTCTCGATGGTGCGCCAGGGCATCAACCTCGGCTTCCTGCCGCGCATGGAAATCCTCTTCACCTCGGAAACCAATACCGGGCAGATCTTCGTGCCTTCGGTCAACGCAGTGCTGTTCATTGGCGTCATCTTCCTGGTCTTGAGTTTCAAGACTTCGGATGCGCTGGCGACCGCCTATGGCATCTCCGTCACCGGCGCCATGGTCGTCACTTCGATCATGGCCTTCGAATTCGTCCGCGCCCGCTGGAACTGGTCGCTTCCCGTCGCGGTGATCGCGCTCGCGCCGCTGGTGGTGCTGGAAATGATCTTCCTCGGTGCCAATCTTTTGAAGATCCACGACGGCGGCTATATCCCGATCATGATCGCCACCGCCTTTACCGTCGTCATGTGGACTTGGCGTCGCGGCACGGCGATCCTGATGGAGAAGACCCGTCATACCGATATTCCGCTCGCCTCCTTCGTCAGCTCGATCGAGCGCAAGAGCGAACATTCGCCGGCCCAGGTTCCGGGCACCGCGATCTTCCTGACCAGCGATCCGGAATCGGCCCCCGCCGCCTTGCTGCATAATCTCAAGCACAACCATGTGCTTCACGACCGCAACGTCATCCTGACGATCCGCACGATCAACAAACCGCGTGTACCGAGCCACGACCGTTACAAGATAGAGCAGATTTCCGAGCGTTTCTCCCGCGTCGAACTGCTCTTCGGCTTCATGGAATCGCAGAACGTCTCGCAGGCTTTGGCGACGCTGCGCAAGACAGGATTGAAGTTCGACATCATGTCGACCTCCTTCTATCTCGGCCGCCGCAAACTGGTGCCGGACGCCAAGTCGGGCATGCCTTACTGGCAGGACCGGCTTTACATCGCGCTCGCCAACGCCGCCGCCAACCCTTCGGACTACTTCCGCCTGCCGGCGAACCGGGTGGTGGAACTGGGCTCGCACGTTATTATTTGAGGGTGGGCAAAGACCCCGCCCCAAATCCCTCCCCACAAGGGGGAGGGGTTTAACCTGTTGGGCCGTCTGCCAACTTTTCGACATTTCAGATAAGCGAGGCGGTGCCGCAATAAGTCCCTCCCGCTTGTGGGGAGGGTCCTTTCGCGAGGCTACGACACATCTCATCCCTCGAACTATCCATCACATTAGAACATCCAAAAATTCTCATGGACACATTTCGGCACGGCCTGTTAACCGGACATCAAGGTTAATGCGGGATTTTCAATGGAATGTTCCAGCGTTCCATGCCCGGAGTCCGTGTTGCGTCGAAAGAGCCCTTCCCGTAGCAAGCTGCGTCTTTTTCCCGAGAATTGGGTGTCCCCCGTAATCTTCGGTCTTGCCGGCTGGCTGATTTTCCCGAGCGTCGCATCCCATGCCGATCTCGCCGCCATGCTCGCCGGCCTCGATCATGAGGGGGAGAACTGGCGTATGGTACTGACCAATTCTCCGGCCGGCTCCATCCACCAGGCCGAACTCGCCTTTGCCGAGCCGATGGTGACGGGTTCGATCGCAGCCGATGCCGGCATGGTGCTGCCCGATGGCCGCAAGGTCGCCTTCAATGCCAAGGACAAGGGCACTGCCAAGGATAGGGGCCACGAGGACACCCCGGACGAGGATCGCGTCAATCGCAGCGCCAAGAAGGGCCGCGTCGTCGCCGTCGAGAAGATGCAGCCGCCGAAGGATTTTTCCGCCGGCTCGATCCTCGAGCGCACCAAGATGCTCTTCACCCCGAGCTTCGATCTCAAGGACCGGTCGGCCTTCGTCAAGCCGACGATCCAGGGCAAGGAAATCGAGATCGCCACATCTTTCTATAAGAAGCAGCCCGTTGTGACCGATAACGGCGTGCCGGCAATGCTCGCAAGCCTCGTCACCAACAACAAGGCCGATGTTCTGGCCACCGCCTATGCACCGGCCGCACCCGACTATGCCCGCCAATCGCCCTTCGATTCCATCCTGGCCGAACCGGACAGCGGCCGCTTCGTTCCGGAGATCGGCCCGCGCGATCATGCCTGGGCCGCAAGCGTGCTGGCGCCGAGCGTCTTTTCCGCCCGCGAACAGCAGTGCCTTGCCTCCGGCATCTATTTCGAGGCGCGGGGGGAATCGGTGAAGGGCCAGGCGGCCGTCGCCCAGGTCATCCTCAACCGCGTCCGCAACCCTTCCTATCCGAAGACCATCTGCGGCGTCGTCTACCAGAACGAGGACTGGCGCAACCGCTGCCAATTTTCCTTCGCCTGCGACAGCATCAAGGACAGGGTGAACTCGGAATATCACTGGCGAGTCGCCCGTGACGTGGCGATGGCGGTGACATCAGGCAAGATCTGGCTGCCGCAGGTGGGTTCGGCGACGCATTATCATGCCGTCTATGTCAGACCGAAATGGGCAAAGACCATGGAAAAGGTCGGCCGCATCGGTCTTCACGTCTTCTATCGCACCTATGGCGGCGGCTGGAGCTGAGATAAATCGCCAGGGCAAGCCGATTTCCGGCTCGGAAAAGCGGATTCTTTCCGTCGAATTTGCGCGATCGACCCAGAGTCGATTTATCTCTTTGATTTGATGGGATTATTTTCTCACTGGACAGAAGCTGTCTACGCCTTGACTATGCTAATCCCTAAAACTATGTTGCGCGCGACTTCAGAACGGGCCGGAAGGGTCTCAACCTTCGCGTCCGGGGTCCGAATGACCGGGGTAGCGGGAGTGCGGGCGACGGGCAGGCGAGGAGAGATCCATGGCGGACGACCGCGAGGAAAGTCTAGAAAAGCGCCGTGCGCAATTGGGAGCGAAACTCGCGACCAAGGGCGTCGAGACGGGAGAAGACGAGGCTAGGGAAGCCCGCGCCGAGGTAAGCCGCAAAGGTTATGCCCAGGCGATGAAGCTTTCCAGCGAGTTCATTTCCGCAATCGTCGTCGGTGCTCTGCTTGGCTATCTCCTCGACCGTTTTGTTGGCACGGCGCCTTGGGGTTTGATTGTTCTTCTGCTTCTTGGATTTTGTGCCGGCGTTCTGAACGTGCTGCGTTCTGCGGGGGTGGTTGCCCATCCCCTGGACGACAAGGACGACAAGAAATAAGGACCGGTTCCGGTCCAGTGCAATGACCCCGCGTCCTGCGGGCCAAAGAGAGAGAACAAGCGGTGTCTAACGATCCGACTCATCAGTTCCTGATCCAGAAGATTGTGCCGATCGAAATCGGCGGAATTGATTTTTCGTTTACCAATGCATCGCTCTTCATGGCCGTTTCGGCTGCCGCTGCCGCAGGCTTCCTCTATTTCGCGACCTCGAACCGGGCCATCGTGCCGGGCCGTTCGCAGTCGGTTGCGGAAATGTCCTATGAATTCATCGCCAACATGCTGAAGGAAGGCGCGGGCAAGCAGGGAATGAAGTTCTTCCCGCTGGTCTTCTCGCTCTTCATGTTCGTCCTGACGGCGAACCTGCTCGGCATGTTCCCGTATTTCTTCACTGTCACCAGCCAGATCATCGTCACCTTCGCTCTGGCGATTCTGGTTATCGGTACGGTTCTCGTCTACGGTTTCTATAAGCACGGCTTCCACTTCCTGAATGTCTTCGTGCCCTCCGGCGTGCCGGGCCTTCTGCTGCCGCTGGTCGTCACGATCGAAATCATCTCCTTCCTGTCGCGTCCGATTTCACTCTCGGTTCGTCTTTTCGCCAACATGCTCGCCGGTCACATCACGCTCAAAGTGTTCGCAGGTTTCGTCGCCTCGCTCGGAACCATGGGTGCTCTCGGTATCGGTGGCGCCGTTCTTCCCCTCATCATGACCGTCGCCCTGACCGGTCTCGAGTTCCTCGTCGCCTTCCTCCAGGCTTACGTCTTTGCGGTGCTGACTTGCATGTACCTCAACGACGCAATCCATCCGGGCGGGCACTAAGGATAACGACATCGACGTCAAAGGGCGTCAGTCATTCGCCGCAACAACCATTTCAAAGGAGTTCAACATGGAAGCGGAAGCAGCAAAGTACATCGGTGCAGGCCTGGCTTGCTTTGGTATGGCCGGTACGGCTCTCGGCCTCGGCAATATTTTCGGCAGCTACCTCTCCGGCGCACTGCGCAATCCGTCTGCCGCTGACAGCCAGTTCGGCCGTCTGGTATTCGGCTTCGCCGTTACGGAAGCTCTGGGCATCTTCTCGCTGCTCGTCGCTCTCCTCCTCCTCTTCGCCGTCTGATATCGGCGAATAGATGGATCACGGCCTGCGACCGCAAGCCGTGATCCTTTGCATTTGCAGTCCACCTGGAGGTGAGCATGTTTTTTGTGACCCCGGCTTACGCTGAGGAAGCACCGGCGGCAGCGACGGGTACGGATGCGCACGCCGCTCCGGCCGCAGGCGAGGTCCATACCGAGACTGGTGTCGCCGAAGGCGAACACGCCCGCGGCCCTTTCCCGCCTTTCGATTCGACGACCTTCGCGTCCCAGCTGCTCTGGCTGGTGATCACGTTCGGCGTCTTCTATTTGCTCATGCAAAAGGTCATCGCGCCGCGCATCGGGACCATCCTCGATCAGCGTCACACGCGCATTTCCCAGGATCTGGAAGAAGCAGGCCGCCTGAAGGCCGAAGCCGACGCCGCCGTCCGGACCTATGAAGGTGAACTGGCCGCTGCCCGCGCTAAATCCAACGCGATCGGCTCCGCCGCACGCGACGCCGCCAAGGCCAAGGCCGAAGAGGAACGCCGCGCTGTCGAGGCGAGCCTTTCGGAAAAGATCAAGGCTGCCGAGCTGCGTATCGGCGAGATCAAGGCCAAGGCTTTCGCCGACGTCGGCACCATTGCCGAGGAAACGGCGGCTGCCGTGGTCGATCAGCTGATCGGCGGCACCGTCGCCAAGGCCGATGTCGCCGCCGCCGTCGCGGCTGCCAAGAAGGAGGCTTGATCGATGGAATTTGCCTTTGACGCGACTTTCTTCGCCTTTGTCGGCCTCGTCCTCTTCCTGGCGCTGGTCGTTTATCTGAAGGTTCCGGGAATGATGGCACGGTCGCTCGATGACCGCGCCGATCAGATCCGCAACGAATTGGCCGAAGCCAAGCGTCTGCGCGAAGAGGCCCAGCACCTGCTCGCCGAATACCAGCGCAAGCGCAAGGAAGCGGAAGCCGAAGCGGCCCACATCGTTGCCGCCGCTGAGCGCGAAGCCGAAATGCTGACCGCCGAAGCGAAGAAGAAGACCGAAGAATTCGTCGCCAACCGCACGGCGCTGTCCGAGCAGAAAATCAAGCAGGCCGAGGTCGAGGCGATGAAGGCGGTGCGTTCCGCTGCTGTCGATCTCGCAATCGCGGCCGCTGAAACCGTGCTTGCCAAGCGGGCCGACACCAAAATCCAGTCCGAGCTCTTCGGCAATGCCGTCGGCCAGGTCAAGACCCGGCTGAACTGAGCGGTTTCGAAAAGATTTGAGAGGAGGCCGGGCATGTCCCGGCCTTTTCTTTTGTTGATTACTCGGTCTCGTGCCGGGTATCTGCCGCAGATAAACAGACTGCAGACGTTCGGGCAAACCCGCTGCGGTCCGCTGCTCTCACCCGGCGCCAGCCCCTCATCCGGCTGCCGCCACCTTCTCCCCGCAGGCGGGGAGAAGGGATATGCCGCGGCCTTCTCCGTCCCCCGCCTATCTCTCGCAGGGCACGTCCCCTCGCCCCGTTTACGGGGAGAGGGTTAGGGTAGGGTTAGGGTGAGGGGCAGCCTTCGGCGTGAACCGGACAGCATTGGGACAAGCTCGGGCATATCCCGGTCTTTTGAATAACCTACTCGGAAAGCAGCTCGTCCGTCTCAGGAGCGCCCTCGGTCTTACGCAATGGCCTGAAGCTCATCCGGTGCAGCGAGCAGGGGCCGTGTCTCTCGATGCCGGCGCGGTGTTGCGCCGTGCCGTAGCCCACATGCGCGGCAAAGCCGTAATCCGGAAACACGCTGTGGGCCCGCGCCATCATTCGGTCACGCGTCACCTTGGCGACGATCGAGGCGGCGGCGATCGAGACCGAGCGGGCATCGCCCTTGACCACCGCCTGTCCGGGGCAATCGAGGCCGGGCGGCACGTCGAGCCCGTCGGTCAGCACGTAACTTGCCGGAATGGCGAGGCTGCAGATGGCCCGGCGCATGGCGTCGAGGCTTGCCTTGCGGATATCCGTCTCGTCGATGCGCGTCGAGCTGGAGGAGGCGATGGAGACGGTCGCAGTCGCCAGAATCTGCACGAACAGTTCCTCGCGCCGTTGCGCCGAAAGCTGCTTGGAATCGTTGAGACCCTCAGGGATGCGCCTCGGATCGAGAATAACGGCGGCCGCCACGACGGGTCCCGCCAGCGGCCCGCGGCCTGCCTCGTCGGCGCCCGCGACCGGCCAGTGGCCAGCCTTGCGGGCTTTGAGTTCCAGTCGGAAATCCGGCACGAGCGGAGCCGTGTCGAAAAGCAGGGGAGAATCGGGTGACGTGCGAGGTTTCATGCGGCTGAACCTCGCACGCCAACCCGATTGCCCGCAAGTCCCCGGATCAGGGCGGCGGCCGGGGACGCTCCGGCGGATGGTGGCGGTCAGGGCCATCCGCGGGAATTGCGCTCGGGCTCGAAAACAGGCGGTTTCTCGAGAGCCGATGCGCAAGCTCAAAAATCAAAGAAGCGACAGCTGCACGCCGCTGCCATCGGGCGGCACGAACAGATCGTCGCGCAGCGGCATGCTGCGGCGCGTCAGCTCGAAACGTCGGGCGGCCATTTCAAAGCGCCGGGCAATCTGCCAGGCATAGGGGCCGGCGCCCTTCATGCGCTTGCCGAATTCGGCATCGTAATCCTTACCGCCGCGCATCGAGCGCACCAGCGACATCACATGCCGGTAACGATCGGGGTAATGCTGCAGCAGCCAGTCGCGAAACAGCGGGCTGACCTCGAGTGGTAGCCTGAGGATGACGTAGCTCGCCTCGGCGGCTCCGGCAGCCTTGGCCGATTCGAGGATGCGCTCCAGTTCGTGGTCGTTCAACGCCGGGATGAGCGGGGCGGCCAGCACAGCCGTCTGGATGCCTGCTTCGGCAAGCGTGTGGATCGTCTCCAGCCGCCGCGGCGGCGTGGCGGCTCGCGGCTCCATCGTCCGGGCAAGCTTGCGATCCAGCGTGGTCACCGAGATGCCGACGCGCACCAGGTTCTTAGCTGCCATCTCCTGCAGAATGTCGAGATCACGCAGGATCATCGCCGACTTGGTGACGATCGATACCGGATGGTTCGCCTTGTTCAACACCTCGAGAATGCCACGCATGATGCGCCATTCCTTCTCGATCGGCTGATAGGGATCGGTATTGGTGCCGATCGCGATCACCCGCACCTTGTAGCTGGGCTTGGCGAGTTCCCGCTCCAGGAGTTTTGCCGCATCGGGCTTGGCAAACAGCTTCGTCTCGAAATCGAGCCCTGCAGAAAGCCCCATATAGGCGTGTGTCGGTCGGGCGAAACAATAGATGCAGCCGTGCTCGCAGCCGCGATAGGGATTGATCGAGCGGTCGAAGGGAATGTCCGGCGATTCGTTGCGGGTGATGGCCGTGCGCGGCTTCTCGACCTGCACTTCGGTCTTGAATGGCGGCAGCTCTTCCCACGTCTGCCAGCCATCGTCGACGGTTTCGCGTTGCTGCGCCTCGAACCGACCTGTCGGGTTCAGTCCCGCTCCACGTCCACGCCGCCGATCGACCTCGACTCTCAGACCGGAGGAAACGATCATCGCATCGGCAATATCTGCCGTATTGGCAGGCGCGAATGCGGCCTGCCCTGCCAGGGACTGCTCTCTCATCGGATTCTCCCGCGGCGAAAAGCCATCGCCTTCGCCCGTTTTGCTGATTAAATTCCTATCCGCAAAACGAGAACAATGCAAGAACAAAATGAGGAAAACGGTGCTGGCAAAAATTTGTGCGGCGCATTATAAATGGTCAATGTTGACGGTTGTTCTCGAATGTCAGGATCAGGAATCTGAGCTGGCACAGACTTTATCGGTATTGGTGGCAGGCGCGGTGGAGGGGCTGGTGAGCGATGTGGTCGTGCTCGATCACGGCTCGCGCGACGGCACCTCGCGGGTGGCCGACGCCGCCGGCTGCCGCTTCCATTCGCAGTGGGATATCAAGGACATCGTCCGCTCGGCGCGCGGCGAATGGCTGCTCTTTGTCGAGCCGGGCGCCAGACCCCAGGCCGGCTGGATCGATGAGATCGCTGAATATGTCGCGCTGAACAAATTGCCGGCGCGCTTCACCGCATCGCGTGCCTATAGGCGCCCTTTCTTCCAGCGTGTCGGCCGGGCCGTGCCGCCGCTGGAACTCGGCTTTCTCCTGCCGAAGAAGCAGGCGCTCGCTATCGCCAAAAGCGGGATGCGGCTTACCGAATTCGTCAAGGGCCAGAAGCCGCGCAAGCTCGCGAGCGAATTGATTCCGTCCTGGGTTGCCCGCGCTGCGCGATAGGTGCCACAACTCTCTCCATGAGCAAAAGATGGCGCCCAATAGGATTTCGCGCTATAATTCAACATGGCGCCGTCGAAGCGCCTCGCTTCGCAACGGAATGGCCATGGAATGCCGGTGAACGGCAGAACAGGTCAGCGAAAATCTCCTCTTCTGCCGGGCTCCCGGCGAAAGGAGGTGCATCATGGCACGCGGTAGGATCTACGGCCTCGTAGCCGTCATATTGCCGACATTGGTGATCGCGCATCCGCATTCGGCTGCATCGCAGATGATGCGCAGTTGCGCAGGCCGACCCGAAATCGTCAATTTCCTGGACAAGAACTTCGCCGAAAAGCTCACGGCAGTCGGACTGATCAACGAGAACGCCATTCTTGAGGTCTATGCCGCCGAAAGCGGCACCTGGACCCTCATCGTCACGGACGTTCACGGCATAAGCTGCGTTCTGCTGTCGGGTGACAGCTGGGACACGATGCCCGTCCTGCCGGGCCTGGCCACATAGTGAATGCTCCTGGTGCGCCAGGGGCAACCATGCCCTACTTCGTCGCGCCGCGTTTCAGGTGCTCGTCCAGCCGCGGCATGATCTCGACGAAATTGCACGGCGCGCTGCGATAGTCGAGCTGTCCTTTCAGAATGCCGTCCCAGGCATCCCGGCAGGCGCCGGGCGAACCCGGCAGCACGAAGATAAAGGTGGCGTTGGCAACGCCCGCCGTGGCGCGCGACTGGATCGTCGCCGTGCCGATCTTCTCGTAGGAGATCCGGTGGAAAATGGCGGAAAAGCCGTCCATCCGCTTTTCGAACAAAGGCTCCAGCGCCTCTGGCGTCACGTCGCGGCCGGTAAAGCCGGTGCCGCCTGTGGTGATGACGACGTCTATGTCTTGGTTCTCAGTCCAGGCCTTCACCCGCGCGGCAATCTTTTCGCGATCATCGGGCACGATCCCCCGGTCGACCAGCCTGTGCCCCGCCTCCCTGATCCGCGCCGCCAGCGTGTCGCCTGATTTGTCCGTCTCCGGCGTGCGCGTATCCGAGATCGTCAAAACCGCAATGCCGACCGCGATGAAGGGTCGCTTTTCGTCCAGACCTGCCATCACGCGCCTCCCGAAACCGTTTCTGTCGCCTGGAAATACCAGTCAGGGCGCTTGTCGTGAAGAGCTGCCGCCGCACCTTCGGCAGCAGTCATGCTCGCAAAGATGCCGAAACAGGTGGCGCCGGAACCGGACATGCGGGTCAACAGGGCGCCGCGAGCCTGCAGCATCGCCGAGATCGCCGCAATCTCGGGCACGAGTTCGCGCGCCGGCGGCTCCAGGTCGTTGCCGGCAGCAGCAATCGCCGCGAGCCAGTCGGCAGCCTGAGACCCGCTCAAAGCCAGGCTCAGGGCCGGATTGTTCTTTGTCGCCAGCCGGCGGAAAACCTCAGGCGTCGCGACGCCCTTCAGCGGATTGGCAAGCACCATGGCAAAGGCCGGCAGATCAGGCACCGGTTCGATCTTTTCGCCGATGCCGCGGGCAATCAGCGGCCGGCTCTCCAGGCACATCGGCACGTCGGCGCCGAGCTTCAGAGCCAATGCTGCGAGCGTCTCCGCCGATAACGTCGTGCCCCAGAGCCGCATCAGCCCGCGCAGCGTCGCGGCCGCATCGGCCGAGCCGCCGCCGATGCCGGAGGCAACAGGCAGGTTCTTTTCCAAATGGATGCGGACGGGAAAGGCGAGGGGACCGACCACCTCACGCAGCAGGTCGCGGGCCTTCAGCACCAGGTTGGTGCCGCCGTCGCCGGCAAGCGTTTCGCCAAAACGGCCGGACAGGGTCAATGCGTCGGTCGGCGACCGCATGAAGTCCAGCCGATCGCCGTGACCTGCGAAGGTCACCAGCATATCGAGCAGATGATAGCCATCCGGCCGTTGGCCCGTCACATGCAGGGCCAGGTTGATTTTCGCGCGTGCTTCCTCGGAAAAGCTAGAGCATGATGCCGAAAAGTGTGAGCGGTTTTCGGACGACATCATGCTCTATTTCTTTGATCTCACGCCGGCCACGCCCTCATCAGGCATGGTCCGTCAGGATTTCTTGTCGACCGGCGGCGGGGTGACGGGCGCCGGATCCGGCTGCTTCTTGTCGGCCGCCTTGGCATCGTCACTGGCAGGAGGCAGGCCGTTGGCGACCTTGTCCTTGATCTTCGGGATCTCGGCAGCTTCGGGCTCGGAGGCGAGCGCCCGGTTCCACTGGTAGACGGCCTCGAGCTTGCGCCCGACGCGCCAATAGGCATCGCCGAGATGGTCGTTGATCGTCGCGTCGCCGGCCTTGATCTGTGCGGCCCGCTCCAGCTCGTCGACGGCATCGTCGAAGCGGTTGAGGCGGAAATAGGCCCAGCCGAGCGAATCGATGATGTAGCCGTCGTCAGGGCGAAGGTCGACGGCCTTCTTGATCATGCCGAGACCTTCATCGAGGTTCCGGTTCATGTCGATCCAGGAATAGCCGAGATAATTCAGCACCTGCGGCTGGTCGGGATTGAGCTCCAGCGCCTTGCGGAAGTTCGGTTCCGCCTGGTCCCACTTCTTCAGCCGCTCATAGGCGATGCCGCGCTGGAAGAAGACGCTCCAGTTGGCGCGGCCGGGAATGGGGCCGATCGTTTCGACGGCCTTGTCGTAATTCGTGGCCATCGCCTGGTAGTCCTTGGCGTCGGAGAGCACGCTGCCATAGGCGAGGTAACTGCGGATGTCCTTCGGGTCGGAGGTGATAAGCGCCTGCAGGTGCTTGCGCGCCTCATCCACCTTGCCGCCCTGGGCAAGCGCAAGGCCGAGCTGCAGCTCGGAGATGCGCCGCATCGGCGAATTCTCCGGCACCTTCTTGTAGAGCGCGATGGCGCGGTCCATCTGGTTCTGCTTCTCGGCAATGCCGCCAAGCAGCACCAGCGTATCGGCGCTGTTCGGATCGAGCGCATTGGCCGTCTGCAGATACAGCGAGACGATGTCTTCGGCGCCGTCGCGGTTCAGCGCGCCGCCGACCGAAAAGAGCACGCCGGCAGCACCCTCTTCGGCCGTCTTGACCTGCTGGTCCTGCTTCTCGTTCTTCTCGATACTGTCGCGCAGCGCGTTCAGCGGCGCATAATTCGGCAGCAGGTTGTCGCCGACGGAAACGGCGTCGAGCGCCTTCTGCTTATTGCCTTGTGTTGCTTCGAGGCGGGCAAGCGCCATCACGGCGCGCATGAAGGTGTCGGGCGCCGTCGCGCCGCCTTCCTTGTCGAGCACGGCATCGTTCAGATGCTGGCGGGCGGATTTCACGTCGCCGGTGACGATGGCGATCGCGCCGGCATTGTAATTCTGGAAGATGCGGAACCAGTCCGGGCCCTTCATCTTCTCGACCATGGTGAGCGCTTCCTTACCGCGGCCGGCGCCGACGCGGGCCCAGGCGAGCAGCAGGTCGTTCATCATCCGGTCGAGATCGTTTGGCCCCTTATATTTCAGGATGGCCTCGGCGGACTTGTAGTCGTCGCGGCGCACGGCATCCATGCCGCGCACGATCGTGGTGATGCGCTCGACGGAAGGATCGCCCTTCAGGTCGTTGGCATATTTGACGCCGTCCTTGATATCGCCATTTAGCAGCAGCGAGATCATCAGCCGCTGGCGAATCTCGGGATTGCCGGGCTCGATCTGCAGCGCCTTCTTGTAGAGTTCGATCGCGGTTTCGTAGTCATGATCGACATCGGCCGTGCGCGCGGCGAGGAAGGCGCCGGAGAAAGTGGTGACGCTGTCCGCATCAAAGTGAACGGCCGTGCCGGCATCGTCTGTCTTGGCCGCATCCTCGGCGTTCGCGCCGCCGACACCGCTGAGCGAAAGGACAGCGGCAAGCGCTGCGCTCGTAAGAAGACGGATGGCAAGTCTCTGCCGCATTAGGAAACCTTTCTTCGACAGCGTCCCGGACAATGTGCCGGTCGCAAAACAAGTTGCGATCACTGATTCATAACAGGATGGCTTTTTTGAAGCGGCGCCGCAAGAAAATCAGCCTGCGATCAAGGACGTTTGATCAATTGACGCGCTCGACGCAGAAGTCGATCACTTCCATCAGGGCGGATTTCCAGACCGTATCGGGAAGGGGCGCAAGCGCATCCCGTGCGATCGTGCCGTAATGGATCGCGCGGCCGATCGTGTCGCTCAGCGTGCCATATTTGGTGATCAGCCCCAGCGCTTTTTCGAGGTTTGCGTCAGTGCTGTTGCCGGCTTCGATCGCATCGCGCCAGAAGGCGCGCTCGTCCTCGGTGCCGCGGCGATAGGCGAGAATGACCGGCAGGGTGATCTTGCCCTCGCGGAAATCGTCGCCGACATTCTTGCCGAGATCGGCCGCCTTGCCGCCATAGTCGAGCGCGTCGTCGACCAGCTGGAAGGCGAGCCCGAGATTCATGCCGTAGGATTTCAGCGCATTGCGGCCGGACCGGCCGGCCTCGGCGACGATTGGCCCGACTTCGGCGGCGGCGGCAAAGAGAGCCGCCGTCTTGGCGCGGATGACGGAGAGATAATCGTCCTCCGTCGTCTCCATGTTCTTGGCGACGGAAAGCTGCAGCACCTCGCCTTCGGCGATCACGCAGGCGGCGGAAGACAAGACATCCAGCGCATCGAGCGAGCCGACATCGACCATCATCCGGAAGGCCTGGCCGAGCAGGAAGTCGCCGACCAGCACGCTTGCCTGGTTGCCCCAGATCATCCGCGCCGTCGATTTGCCGCGGCGCAGATCGCTTTCGTCGACGACATCGTCGTGCAGCAGCGTTGCCGTGTGCATGAACTCGACCGATGTGGCGAGCTTGACGTGGTTTTCGCCCCTGTAGTCGAACAGCGAGGCGGAAGCCAGCGTCAGCATCGGCCGTAGCCGCTTGCCGCCGGACGAGATCAGATGGTTCGCCACTTCGGGGATCATATGCACGTCGGAGCCGGCCTTAGACAGAATGAGCTGGTTTACTCGCTCCATATCCGCCCTGGTGAGATCGACCAGCGGCTTTATGGATGCCAGTTTGTTTTTGCTTTCTTCAAGCGGTATGACCACGCCCAACGACCCGGACTCCTATTCATTCATTGCACCTGACAATAGAAAGGGGCGATGGACGCGGCAAGGGGTGAATTGTCGCGCTGAGCGAAATTGGAAGGAAAACGACGGCAAATGCATGAGCTTATCCGCGCCAACGACCCCGTTCTGCTCTCCTTTGCCGAGAGTTTGATGAAGGATGCCGGAATTCACTGCTTCATCGCCGATCAGGGCATGAGCGTGCTGGAAGGCTCGCTCGGCATGCTGTCGCGCCGCCTGCTGGTGGATGAGGAGATGGCCGATCAGGCGCGCCGCATCCTCACCGATGCCGGTCTCGGCGGCGAGCTGCGCGAGCGGAAGTGAGCTCCGATGACCGCCACTGACACTGTCGATGCCTTTCATCGCGGCGGCTTCCATGTGGTGCAGCCGAAGGGCAGGGGTCATCGCTCCGGCATGGATGCGATGCTGCTTGCGGCGCTCGTCGCCGACGATCGTCCGGTCAGGGTCGCCGATCTCGGCGCCGGCGCCGGCGCTGCCGGCCTTGCCGTCGCCTCGCGGCTTGCCAATACGCAAGTCGTGCTTTTCGAGCGCTCGGCCGAGATGGCCGATTATGCCCGCCGCAGCATCCTCTTGCCCGACAATGCCCATCTCGCCGGCCGCGTCAGCGTCGTCGAGGCCGATGTGACGCTGACCGCCAAGGCGCGCAACGATGCCGGGCTCACCGATGAGAGCTTCCACCACGTCATCATGAACCCGCCCTTCAACGACGCCGGCGACCGGCGCACACCGGACGCGCTGAAGGCCGAAGCCCATGCGATGACCGACGGCCTGTTCGAAAGCTGGATCCGCACCGCCGGCGCCATCATGATATCAGGCGGGCAATTGTCGCTGATCGCCAGGCCACAGTCGATCGCCGAGATCGTCGCCGCCTGCGGCCGGCGCTTCGGCGGCATCGAGATCACCGCCATCCATCCGCGTCCGGGTGAAAACGCCGTGCGTATCCTGGTAACTGGTATCAAGGGATCGCGGGCGAGGCTGTCGCTGCGTGCGGCCCTCATCATGCACGAAGAGGGGAGCCACAAGTTCTCCCCTCTCGTTGATGATTTCAATAATGGCCGGGCGGCCTATGCCAGGCTTTAGACTGGCGCCACACTTTTCCTGAAAAATGCTTCAGCCGGTGACGAAGTCGAAGAGCAGCTTGACGTTCAGCCCGGCGATGACGATCGCGATCAGATACGCAACCCCACTCAGCCAGCGCGGTGCCACGAGTTCACCCATCTTGGCTTTGTTGGCGGTGAACATCACCAGCGGGAAGACGGCGAAGGAAAGCTGCAGGCTGAGCACCACCTGGGTCAGGATCAAAAGCTCTGCCGTGCCCTGGTCGCCATACCAGATGGTGACGATCGCTGCCGGCACGATGGCGATGGCCCGGGTAATCAGGCGGCGCACCCACGGCTTCAGCCGAATCTTGAGGAAGCCTTCCATGACGATCTGGCCGGCAAGCGTCGCCGTCACCGTCGAGTTGAGACCGCAGCAGAGAAGCGCGATGCCGAACAGCGTCGGCGCGATGGCGAGGCCGAGCAGCGGCGACAGCAGCGAATAGGCATCGCCGAGTTCGACGACGTCAGTCTTGCCGTGCGCATTGAAGGCGGCGGCAGCCAGGATCAGGATCGAGGCGTTGATCAGCAGCGCGAAACAGAGCGCGACGGTCGAGTCGATCGTCGCAAAGGTGAGCGCCTCCCTCTTTTCGGGAACCGTATGGCCATAGGCCCGCGTCTGCACGATACCGGAGTGGAGGTAGAGATTGTGCGGCATGACGGTCGCGCCGAGAATGCCGAGCGCCAGATAGAGCATCTCGGGATTGGTGACGATCTCCGTCGTCGGGAAGAAGCCGGTGAGGACCGCGCCCCATTGCGGGTCGGCCAGCAGTATCTGCACGCCGAAGCAGACGGCGATAACGCCGAGCAGCGCGATGATGAAGGCTTCCACCCAGCGGAAGCCGAGCTTCTGCAGGAAGAGGATCACGAAGACGTCGAGCGCGGTGATCAGCACGCCGAGTTCGAGCGGGATGCCCATCAACAGGTTGAGGCCGATCGCCGTGCCGATCACCTCGGCGATATCGGTGGCGATGATGGCGATTTCCGCAAAGGCCCAGAGCGGCAGCGAGACATATTTCGGAAAGGCGTCGCGGCAGGCCTGGGCGAGGTCGCGGCCGGAGGCGATCGCCAGGCGCGCGCAGAGCGATTGCAGCACGATCGCCATCAGGTTGGAAAGCAGAGCGACGGTGAGCAGCGCATAGCCGAATTTCGAGCCGCCGGCGAGCGAGGTCGCCCAGTTGCCGGGGTCCATATAGCCAACGGCGACCATGTAGCCCGGTCCGGCGAAGGCTGCCGCCCTTCGCCATCTCGAGCTGTGACGCCCAGTACCGACGGTGCGGTAAACATCCGACAGCGACGCTTCTCCGCGTTCGTGCCGCCAGCCGTTCTTTGCATTCGGATTGAGGGCGTCCATGCGATTTCCACCTGTTTTATCGTCAGCGCACTATGACGAATTAGAATGATAATGCAAGTCATTCGCAATAACAAATTCAAACCCGCTATTTTCAGGAACGCGGCCATTGCGTTTGCCGTTCCAGCGCATACATGGAGGCGATCGTGCGACCCGAAGCGAAGGATGGAAAATGGCCGGATTCTTGAGAAAACTGCTGCCGAAACGGTTCCGCAAGGACGGCATCACCATTCCGGTCGTCCGGCTGCAAGGGGCGATTATCAGCGGCGGCGGCCAGTTCCGACCGACCCTCAATCTCGCCAATGTCTCTCCGGTTCTGGAAAAGGCCTTCGCCATGAAGGACGCGCCGGCGATCGCCATCTCCATCAATTCGCCGGGCGGCTCGCCCGTCCAGTCGCGCCTGATCTTCACCCGCATTCGCGAGCTCGCCCGTGAGAAACAGAAGAAGGTTCTGGTCTTCGTCGAGGATGTCGCTGCCTCCGGCGGTTACATGATCGCGCTTGCCGGCGACGAGATCATTGCCGACGCCACCTCCATCGTCGGCTCGATCGGCGTCGTTTCCGGCGGTTTCGGCTTTCCCGAACTCTTGAAGAAGATCGGCGTCGAACGCCGCGTCTATACGGCGGGCGAAAACAAGGTGATCCTCGATCCCTTCCAGCCGGAAAAGGAAAAGGATATCGAGTATCTGAAGAGCCTGCAGCTCGAAATCCACCAGGTCTTCATCTCCATGGTGCGCGAACGTCGCGCCAGCAAGCTGAGGGACGATGCGACGGTATTTTCCGGCCTGTTCTGGAGCGGCACGCGCGGCCTCGAACTCGGCCTCATCGATGGCCTCGGCGATATGCGCCAGGAATTGAAGAGGCGCTACGGCCAGAAGACCAAACTGGAGCTCGTCACCGCCGGCCGCGGCCTGTTCGGCCGCCGGATTCCAGGTGTGTCGCCGGTTTCGCTCGAGGACGCTGCATCCGGTCTCGCGACAGGGCTTGTCGAAGCGGCGGAAGAAAGAGCATTGTGGAGCCGTTTCGGGCTTTGAAGGGAGCAAGAGAGGGGCATGCCGCAGTTAATTACTATTCTGATCCTGGTCTTCTCAGCCTGGTGGCTTTACCGCCGCTTCGTCTCCGATGCCCGCAAGCTCGCCGAAAAGTCGCGCCGTGCTGAAAAAGCGCGCCAGACCGGCGCGATCGGCACGCTGGTCAAGGACCCGGCGACGGGAGAGTACCGGCTGAAGCGCGAGGGAGAATAAGAGGCGTCGCCACTCATTTGCCTCTCATCCGGCAATGGCTCCGGGCGCTCTGCAGGTGGAAGCCCCCCTCTGCCCTGCCGGGCATCTCCCCCACAGGTGGGAGATCGGCAAGTGGCTAAGGCTTCCTCAAACAACGGAACGCCTGCGCGGAGCCGTTATGAAAGCCGGCACATTCCCCCCAGCCGATCTCCCCCTTTGTGGGGGAGATGTCCGGCAGGACAGAGGGGGGCACCCCCCACAGCACAAGAAAGAATTCCTCTTCCATATCGGCATTCGATGGCTCTCCGCCGCTGCAAAAGTCTTGACCCCCGCCGCCCTCCATGGCACCTGTCGCGCCGATAAATCCCAAGCAATCGGTGCCGTTCGATGTCAGCTATCCCAGACCATATGAACCCGAAGCGCTCCTTCCAGGCGCTGATCCTGACCCTGCATAATTACTGGGCGGACAAGGGTTGCGCGGTGCTGCAGCCCTATGACATGGAAGTCGGCGCCGGCACCTTCCACCCTGCCACCACGCTGCGCGCCCTCGGCCCCAAGCCCTGGAAGGCCGCTTACGTCCAGCCGTCGCGGCGCCCGTCCGACGGCCGCTATGGCGAAAACCCGAACCGGCTGCAGCATTATTACCAATACCAGGTCATCCTGAAGCCGAACCCGCCAAACCTGCAGGAGCTTTATCTCGGCTCGCTGGCGGCGATCGGTCTCGATCCGCTGCTGCATGACATCCGCTTCGTCGAGGATGACTGGGAAAGCCCGACGCTCGGCGCCTGGGGCCTCGGCTGGGAATGCTGGTGCGACGGCATGGAAGTCTCGCAATTCACCTATTTCCAGCAGGTCTGCGGTATCGAATGCTCGCCGGTCGCTGGCGAATTGACCTATGGTCTCGAACGGCTCGCCATGTATGTCCAGGGCGTCGACAATGTCTACGACCTGAACTTCAACGGCCGCGACGGCGACGAAAAGATCAGCTATGGCGATGTCTTCCTGCAGGCCGAGCAGGAATATTCGCGTCATAATTTCGAGTTCGCCAATACCGAGATGCTGCACCGCCATTTCGTCGATGCCGAGAAGGAATGCCGGGCGCTGCTCGATGCCGGCGCCCCCGGCGACAACGCCAACCAGCGCCTGCACAAATGCGTCTTCCCGGCCTATGACCAGTGCATCAAGGCAAGCCATGTCTTCAACCTGCTCGACGCCCGCGGCGTCATCTCGGTCACCGAGCGCCAAAGCTATATCCTGCGCGTTCGCACGCTTGCCAAGGCCTGCGGCGAAGCCTTTCTGCTGACCGACGCCGGCGGCGTCAATCTCTCGAAAGCGGCGGCGTAAAAGCCGTCTCGAAAATTTCCGTCGCTTCCGTCGCTCCGCTTCTTTTGTATTGCGCAAACCGCCCCCACATGTCTTGTGGGTGTTGCGATCACGTATGGCTTCGGTATCTCTTTTGAAGAGCGGTATTCTTTACTTTAAACTTTTGTATGAAAATTCCGCCCCCAGGATGTTGCGCCTTTTAGCATGGCCCATCTTATGCGCCATGCTGTTCGTCCTGACTTCGTGCAGCAATTTCGACAAAGAATTCACCGTCTATTCGGCAAACACTACGATCGAAGTCTATACCGACGGCAGTGCGTTTGTGTCGGAACACTTCGACATTTTGGTCAAAAAGGCGGAAAATTACGGCGGCGTCTACGTTGATATCCCTCAACGTTTCACGGATGCGTCAGGTGGTGTTCACTGGCGCGATTTCGAACTGGCCGCAGCCCGGCGTGACGGAATCGACGAATATTATTTCAAAGAAAACAATGTGCCGGGCTATTCGGTTTACATAGGAGCGGAGCACTGCAAAAGCTGTTCTGCAGATCTGCTCACCGGTGTTACAAAGATCCAGATCGCTTACTGGCTCGGACGCCTGGTTCGTCAGGAAGGCGATCACGAGGTTCTCTTCCTGCCGGCCTATATGGGCCGCGTGCACGGCCAGGGAGCGAAAAAAACGCTTACTCTGAAGCTGCCGCCGGGCGGAACGGTACGCCCCTCGCAACAGGATCGGGCGGCGGGCTATGACATTACGCGGAGCGCACCGAATGAGATCTTGGTATCTATTCCAGTAGGTAAAGCGGATCGAAAGCTGCCGGACATCGAGATCGAATATCCCGCAGGGACCTTTGTGACCGTAACGAGCGGCGAGCGGGTGCAGTGGTGGCTTTCCGATCACTTTCTCCCATTCATAAGCATTTTGGGACCGCTCATCGCCGGTCTGTTTGTCCTCATGAGATTGGGGCAGGGCTGGCGATTGCCTGCACCTTCAATTGCTGGCGATAGCAAGAAGACGGAGAGCATCTCGCCTGCTTTAGCCGCCTATGTGTTTTGGAACTGGAAGCCGGATACTGCAAAGGCGGCCTTCATGGCGTCTGTCTGCCATCTCGCAACGAAGAGACTGCTTCGCATTTCTGGCCTTGGGGAGAATGCTGAAGCTTCGGATTTGTCTGCCAGGCAGGTGCGCAAGAAGGGCAAGGTGGCGCGCGCCAGATGGTATGGTCTTCCAGCTGTGACACGTTCGGTATTTGGTCGAATTGAAGGAGAGCGGCCCGTCAATGATCGGCGCACCGTCGTATATGCCCTGTATGGTTTCGAACGTGACTTGCACCAGATAGTCGCCGAGGAATATTGGAAAGTTAGAGGCGGCGCAGATCGAGCAGCGTTGACGACTTCGGCTACAATTCTAGTTCTTGGCATTGCCACTGCCTATTTGTCGGGCCTCTTGATTTTTTCCGCGGCCATCTGCGGGATATTGCTCATTGTTTTTCTGGTGGTAACAATGTTCCGCCATCCAGAGCGGTTTCCCGTGGCCACCGGCACCTCCGAGCAGTTCAAACAGGCGATTAGTTTGTTTGTGGGTCTTCCGGCGATACTGATTGTTGCACTTTGCTATATCGGCACGACCGAGGTGATCGGCGAACAGCAGCCATATCTGGTGGCGATCTTGCTGCACATTGCCGGCATTATCGCCGTTTTGGCGATGCTGCGCATGCCAACGTCGAAGCAGCGGCAGATCCGCAATCACATCCTCAGTTTGCATCGTTATTTCCACGGTGAGATCGATGGCCCGCCAATGTCGATCGAATGCTACGAGCACCATCTGCCCTTCGCCGTCGCGCTTGGTGTCGAGCAACGCTGGACCGAACGTTTCAACCTCTGGCGAGAGAGCGAGAAGATGGATGCCTATGCTCCGGATTGGCGAATAAGTTCTTAGACGAGCGGTATTTTCAAAGTCTGATCGAAATCAGTCAAAGAATGACTGCGCCAAGATGACTTTGTTATGCCGAATCACTAACGTGCGATCATCAAATCGGGGGAGCTCATCTGCATGTATGTGATACTCGCTATTATCGTTGTCATCGCTCTCTATCTCGTCTTCATTTACAACGGCCTGGTTCGCGCGCGACAGATGGCGGAAGAAGCCTGGTCGGGCATCGACGTCCAGCTCAAGCGCCGCGCCGACCTGATCCCGAACCTTATCGAGACGGTCAAGGGTTATGCCGCTCATGAAAAGTCGACGCTGGAAGAGGTGGTTGAGCTCCGCAACAAGGCGCAGGCCGTGCCATCAGGCGATGTGGCCGGCAGGGCGCAGGCGGAAGGTCTGCTCGGCCAGGCGCTCGGCCGCGTCATCGCGCTTGCCGAGGCCTATCCGGATCTCAAGGCCAACCAGAACTTTGCCGAGCTGCAGGCCTCGCTGGAAACCATGGAAGGCGAACTGCAGATGGCGCGGCGTTATTACAACGGTGCGGCCCGCGACCTGAACGTCAAGGTCGAAAGCTTCCCGTCCAATCTCGTCGCCGGCCAGTTCGGCTTTGCCAAGCGGGAATATTTCGAAATCACCAACGAAGCCGACCGCGCCGTCCCCACCGTGAAATTCTGACGATCCGGCATTTTGCCTTTGCCAGAAAGCGATTAAGAGCAAGGGCAGATTGCGGCCGGTAATGGTCGCCTTATGGACGGAAGAACAGCATGACACGCACAGCCAAACTCACGATCATCCCGCCGGGCAAGCCGCTTTCGGGCCGCGCCATGCCGCCGGGCTCCAAGTCGATCACCAATCGCGCCCTGCTGCTCGCGGGCCTTGCGAAGGGCACCAGCCGACTGACCGGGGCGCTGAAGAGCGACGATACGCTGTATATGGCCGAAGCGCTGCGTGCCATGGGGGTTTCGATCGACGAGCCTGACGATACCACCTTCGTCGTCACGGGCAGCGGCAGGCTGCTGTCGCCGAAGGCACCACTCTTTCTCGGCAATGCCGGCACGGCGACACGCTTCCTGACGGCGGCAGCGGCTCTGGTCGACGGCACCGTCATCGTCGATGGCGACGAACATATGCGCAAGCGCCCGATCGGCCCGCTGGTCGAGGCGATGCGCACGCTCGGCATCGACGTGAGTGCGGAGACCGGTTGCCCGCCGGTCACCGTCAAGGGCACCGGCCGCTTCCAGGCCGACCGCATCCGCATCGATGGTGGCCTGTCCAGCCAATATGTTTCGGCGCTGCTGATGATGGCGGCCGGCGGCGACCGGCCGGTCGACATCGAACTCGTCGGCGAAGATATCGGCGCGCTCGGCTATATCGATCTGACCACCGCGGCGATGAAGGCTTTCGGCGCCAAGGTCGAGAAGACCAGCCCGGTCACCTGGCGCGTCGAGCCGACCGGCTACCGCGCCGCCGACTTCATCGTCGAGCCCGATGCTTCGGCTGCGACCTATCTCTGGGCCGCCGAGGTCCTGACCGGCGGCGCGATCGATCTCGGTGTTCCCTCCGATACCTTCTCGCAGCCGGATGCGCGCGCCTATGACATCATCGCCAAATTCCCGCATCTGCCGGCAGAGATCGACGGCTCGCAGATGCAGGATGCCGTTCCGACCCTTGCCGTGCTTGCCGCCTTCAACCAGACGCCGGTTCGCTTCGTCGGCATCGCCAATCTGCGCGTCAAGGAATGCGATCGCATCCGGGCGCTCTCGACCGGCCTCAACCGCATTGTTTCAGGGCTCGCCCGCGAAGAAGGCGACGATCTGATCGTGCAATCCGATCCCGCACTTGCGGGCAGGCATCTGCCGGCGGAGATCGACAGCTTCGCCGATCATCGCATCGCCATGAGTTTCGCGCTCGCCGGGCTGAAGATCGACGGCATCACCATTCTCGATCCCGATTGCGTCGGCAAGACCTTCCCCGCCTATTGGCGGACGCTGGCAGCACTCGGCGTGACCTATCAGGACAACGATTGACGAAACGCAGCCGAGGCTGCCGGCGGGGAGACAGGGATGGGGCGTCGGTTTTTCGGATTTTGCTTTGCACTGCTGTTGATGCTCGCCGCCCCGGTGGCCTTTGCCGCCGAGGTGATCGACAGTTTCGCCTCCGACATTACGCTCGAAAAAAGCGGTGCGATGACGGTGACGGAAACGATCACCGTCAATGCCGAAGGCAATCAGATCAACCACGGCATCTTCCGTGATTTCCCGCTCTATTTCACCGATGCCGCGGGCCGCCGCCGCAGCGTTGATTTCGATATGGTGTCGGTCCAGCGCGATGGCGATAACGAGCCCTGGCACACCGAATCGATATCAGGCGGCATCCGCATCTATGCCGGTTCTGCCGATGTGACCGTGACGCCGGGCCGTCATCGATACGTCTTCACCTACAGGACCAATCGCCAGATCCGCTATTTCGACGATCACGACGAACTCTATTGGAACGTCACCGGCAATGGCTGGATCTTCCCGATCCGCTCGGCCACCGCGACGGTGAAGCTGCCGCCCGGCGTCGGCGCGACGGAGACGACCTTCTTCACCGGCCCCCAGGGCGCGACGGAAAAGAATGCCCGCGTCAGCGAGAGCGGCGCTGGCCTGGTCTTTTCCACCATTGCGCCGCTTGATGCCCACGAAGGCCTGACCTTCGCGATCCGCATGCCGAAGGGTTCGATCGATCCGCCGAGCGCGGATATGGAAAGCACCTGGTGGCTGAAGGACAACCGCAATTATTTCATCGGCTTCGGCGGTCTGCTCCTGGTTTTGGCATATTACACGCGCTCCTGGCTGAAGGTCGGCCGCGATCCTGCCCGTGGCGTCGTCGTGCCGCGCTGGGACGCGCCTGATGGTATCTCGCCGGCGCTGGTCAACTATATCGACAATAAGGGCTTCTCCGGCGAGGGCTGGACGGCGCTGTCCGCCACCGCGCTCAATCTTGCCGTCCGCGGTTACGTCAAGCTCGAAGACCTGAAGAATTCGATTGTCATTCAAGGCACCGGCAAGCCACTCGGCAAGGAGAAATTCCAGGCCGGTGAAATCGAATTGCTGAAGGTCGCCGGCGGCGCCGGTTCGACGCTGACGATCGACAAGGCCAATGGCGAGCGGGTGAAGTCCGTCGGCCAGGCCTTTCGCTCGGCGATCGAGAAAGAACATCGCGGCAAATATTACAATTCCAACCTCGGCTATACCGCCGGCGGCATCGTGCTCAGCGCCGCAGCCCTAGTGATCCTGTTCGTCTTCGGTTCGCTGGCGCCGGATACCATCGCGCTGATGCTGATCCCGATCGCCATTTCGGTCTTCGTTGCGGTGTTCGCCGCCGGCCTCGTCAGGTCGCTGCATCGCGGCAAGTCGCTGTTCGGTAAGATCATCGCCATCATCTCCGCCGCGATCGGCGTCTTCGTCGGCATCAGCATCCTGGCGACCATGGTGCTGGCGCTTGCCTCGTCGCTGGTGGAACTGCACGAAACGCCGATGCTGTTTGCCGTCGGCGGCATCGTGCTGCTCAACATCCTCTATGTCTTCATCATGGGTGCACCGACCCCGCTCGGCGCCAAGATGATGGATGGCATAGACGGCCTGCGCCAATATCTGACGCTTGCCGAGAAGGACCGGATGAACACGGCCGGCGCCCCGGAAATGTCGCCACGGCATTTCGAGACGCTGCTGCCCTATGCGGTGGCGCTCGGCGTCGAAAAACCCTGGTCACGCACCTTCGAGACCTGGCTTGCTGCAGCCGCTGCCGGTGCGGCTGCAGCCTATGCGCCCGCCTGGTATGCCGGCAATTTCAACAGCGGCAGCTTTTCCGATCGTATCGGTGGTTTTTCCTCGTCCATGGCCTCGACCATCGCGTCGACGATACCCGCGCCGCCGCCCTCAAGTTCATCCTCCGGTTTTTCCGGCGGCGGCTCGTCCGGCGGCGGTGGCGGAGGTGGGGGAGGCGGGGGCTGGTAAGCTTTCCCGCTTGACCTTTCGGCCCTTGGCCCTTAACCGCCAGACAGAAAAGGAAAGGGTCGCGCATGAAGGTTCTGTTGATCGGATCGGGCGGACGCGAGCACGCGCTCGCCTGGAAGCTGGCGCAATCGCCGCTGATGAGCGAATTCTACGCCGCACCCGGCAATCCCGGCATTGCCGAACACGCCGTGCTCGTGCCGGTTGACATCGAGGATCACGAAGCGGTCGTGGCCTTCTGCAAGGACAAGGCGATCGATTTCGTCGTCGTCGGCCCGGAAGCGCCGCTGGTTGCCGGCCTCGCCGACCGGCTGCGCGCCGATGGCCTGGCGGTCTTCGGTCCCTCCGCTGCCGCAGCCCAGCTCGAGGGTTCCAAAGGTTTCACCAAGGACATCTGCGCCCGCTACGGCATTCCGACAGGCGCCTACCAGCGCTTCAACAATGGACCGAAGGCCAAAGCCTATATCCGCGCCGAGGGCGTGCCGATCGTCGTCAAGGCCGATGGTCTTGCCGCCGGCAAGGGCGTGACGGTTGCGATGACGCTCGATGAAGCTTTGGCCGCGGTCGACGACTGCTTCGAGGGCGCCTTTGGTGCTGCCGGCGCCGAAGTCGTCGTCGAAGCTTATCTCGATGGCGAGGAAGCGAGCTTCTTCTGCCTCTGCGATGGCAAACATGCGCTGCCGCTTGCAACCGCCCAGGATCACAAGCGGGTGGGCGAGGGCGATACCGGCGTCAATACCGGCGGCATGGGCGCCTATTCGCCGGCGCCTGTGATGACCGCCGAAATGGTCGAGCGCACCATGAAAGAGATCATCGAACCGACGATGCGCGGCATGGCCGAGAGTGGTCATCCTTTCTCCGGTGTCTTTTTCGCCGGGCTGATGATCACCAAGAAGGGGCCGGAGCTGATCGAATACAATGTCCGCTTCGGCGATCCCGAATGCCAGGTGATGATGATGCGGTTGAAGAGCGATCTCCTGCCGCTGCTGCTCGCCACCGCCAACGGCACGCTCGATCAGGTCAAGGCCGAATGGAACGACGATCCGGCACTGACGGTGGTCATGGCCTCGAAGGGTTATCCGGGCGCCTACGACAAGAACACGCCGATCCTTTCCCTGCCGGACGCAGGCAAGGGCGAGAAGGTGTTTCATGCCGGCACGGGTCTGAAGGACGGCGCGCTGGTTGCGACCGGCGGCCGTGTGCTGAATGTCACCGCGTCAGGCGGCACGGTCGCCGAGGCCAAGGACCGCGCATACGCGCTGCTTGACAGGGTGAGATGGGAAAACGGCTTCTGCCGGCGCGACATCGGCTGGCGGGCGATCGAGCGCGAAACTGGCTCGGTATGAGTATAAACCGGCCCGTTCTTTAAATTTTTACCCTTTCCCCTGACGGGATGGAAACAAAGCTGCGCTAATTTGCTCCCAAGATGAGACGGAGTGGCATTGATGCGTCAGATTTTCCTCGGTGCGGCAATCCTGCTGATGGCAGGCCCTGTGATGGCGTCCTCGATAGAGGTGGTCGGCAAGACCGCGCCGCGCGCTGAAAGCAGCATCGTCACCGAAAGCTGCGCCCATTGCCCGCCGCTCCAGGCCGAGTTGACCAAGAGGGACTATACGGTGCCGGAGCTGAAACCCGGCGTCCTCCAGGCGAGTGAAGTCCGCGATGTCGGCGGCGAAAAGAAGATCTATCGCACCGAAGGCTGGATGGGCGGCTCGCCGGTCGTCTTCGTCAGCAAGGCGACGCCTGAATCCATGATTGCGGCCGCGCCGCCGGCGGCGCCGGTAGACGGCATCGACATGAATGCGACGACCGCGGCCGTCATTGGCGGCGACGCCAGGCCTGTTGCAGCAGGCATGACGGAACAACCGGCAGCTCTTAACGCTTCCGAATTCAAGCTGCGTTTCTAGGAGCAACCTCCAGGAAAAGTGCGAAGCGATTTCCGTCCGGAATTGCCCAAAACAAATAAGTTCCCTGCCCCTGCCTGATCAAGTTTTCGATCGATTGGGGTTCCACCACCGGTGGACCGAATGCACCCTCGATGAGCAGCGAGGGTGCATTCTTGTTTATGCGCAATCACAAGCTGAATTATTGAAGTTGGATAGAAGAAATGCAACTTACGAAATTATTCGAGAAGTTATATTTCAATCGTCACAAGTCATGCAAATAGATGCCATGACCCGTTAAAACATAATTCAGCCATCCACTCTAATTTTACCAATCGAAAGGCCGGAGGACGCATGATTGCGCTAGCTGCGCGGGCGATATGAGACGTCCGCAGGTCGGGAGTTGCCCGATCCGGAATTGTTTCTAATTCAGCTGCTTTGCGAGGCAAATCATGAAAAAGCTCAAGATTGCGCATCAACTTTTTGCGCTGATCGGCGTCCTAATGGCTGCTTTTGCAGTCGCCACCTATTTCGAAATCCGCACCTCCGAACAGGCAATTTACGACGAGCGTTTCGACATGCTGCGCACACAGGTCGAATCGGGCATCTCCGTTCTCAATACCTTCTATGAGCGCGAGAAGGCCGGCCAGATGACGCATGAGGCCGCCCAGACGGAAGCCTTCGAGATCCTGAAGCGCGTCAGCTTCCAGCCATCCGGTTACCTCTTCGGTTTCGACTACAACGTCGTTCAGCTTTTTCATCCGAGCCCGGTCAATCTCGGCAAGGACATGAGCGGCCAGGTCGACAAGACCGGCGCGAAATTCAGCCAGGCGCTGGTCGACAACGGCAAGGCCGGCGGCGGCCGCACCTTCTACTATTGGACCAAACCGGGCCAGCCGGAAGACCAGGTCTTCCTCAAGGGCGGTTATTCCAAGGCCTTCGAGCCCTGGAAGATCGTCGTCGGCACCGGCGTCTATCTCGATGACTTGCAGCAGAAGGTCAATGCGACGATCTGGAAGGCGCTGACCGCTTCGCTGATCGTCTTCGTCTGCGGCATCGCCGCCGCCGTCTTCTTCATCCGTGGCATCTCCCATCCGCTGAAGGACATCCACAATGCCCTGCAGTCGGTCGCCGAAGAGGATGTTTCGATCAGCATCCCGCATACCGGCATGAACAACGAAGTCGGCATGATGGCGAAGGCGACGCAGTCACTGCAGGAAAAGATCAGGGAGCGTCATGCGATGTCCGATCGCGAGGCGGCCCAGCAACTGGCGCTGGAAAGCGAGCGCGAAAACAATCTGCGCCAGCAGCAGGATGAGACGACGCTGCAGGCGAGGGTGGTGGCGACGATCGGCCAGGCGCTGGAGATGATTGCCCGTGGTGATCTCACCGTCCGCTGCGCCGATCTCGGCCAGAAGTATGCCGCCCTTCGCGACAACTTCAACGATGCGCTGTCGCATCTCGAGGCCGCCATGGCCAAGGTCAGCGCCAAGGGCACCGATATCGGCACCAGCAAGGAAGAGATCCGCCGCGCCTCCAACGAACTGTCGCAGCGCACCGAGCGCCAGGCCGCCAGCCTGGAAGAGACTTCGGCCGCTCTCGATGAGCTCACCGTCGCCGTCCGTCAGACGGCTGACGGCGCCCATGAGGCGAGCAAGCGTGTCCATTCGGTCAGCACCGAAGCGACCCATAGCGATGCGATCGTCACCCAGGCGATCGAGGCGATGAGCGGCATCGAGAAATCGTCGTCGGAGATCACCAAGATCATCGGCGTCATCGACGAGATCGCCTTCCAGACCAACCTGCTTGCTCTCAACGCAGGCGTCGAGGCAGCCCGTGCCGGTGAATCCGGCAAGGGTTTTGCGGTTGTCGCCCAGGAAGTCCGTGAACTTGCCCAGCGCTCTGCCGCTGCGGCCAAGGAGATCAAGGACCAGATCGCCCGCTCCTCCAGCCAGGTGGATCATGGCGTCCGTCTGGTCGGCGAGGCAGGCGAGGCGCTGAAGCGGATCTCCGACCAGATCAAGGCTGCCAACGAGATCGTCGCCAAGATCGCCCACAGCGCTTCCGAACAGGATACGACGCTGCGCTCGATCTCCTCGTCGATGAACCAGCTCGACGCCGCCACCCAGCAGAATGCCGCCATGGCCGAAGAGACCACGGCATCGGCCGAGACGCTGGCCACCGATACCGACGAGCTGATCGACCTCATCCGCGGCTTCCGCGTCAGTGCACCACAGCACCGCCAGGCCGAACCGATGCGCCGAGCCAGCTGAAAATTTGAAAACAAGCGATATTCGACCGCCGGATGAAAATCCGGCGGTTTTGCTTTGTAAGCACCCCCGGATTTTTAGGGAAATGCACGTCGCGAATAATAAAATTAAAGCTTTTTTATAGGGTGGGCATCAATTGTTACTTTACCCGGTCGCAGCATGTTTATTTTAGCAGCGGTAGACGCGTCTTCTTTTTCGGCGCGCTCGCACAGGCGGTAGAAAACCGCACCGGAATGTATTCACCCATTCCCGTTGCGAGGCGTCATGAAAAATTTGAAGATATCAAAACAGCTCATATTGCTGGTCGTCGGCCTGATGGTGGCGTTTGCAATCGCCACCTCCCTGCAGATCCGCTCCTCGGTCAATGCGATCTACAACGAACGCTATGACATGCTGCGGGCGGAGGTACAGTCTGCGGTCTCTGTTCTCAAAATCTACCAGGCAAAGGTGACTGCCGGCGAAATGACGCTGGAAGATGCCCAGAAGCAGGCCTACGCCACGGTCAATGCAATGAAATACGACCCCGATGGTTATTTCTTCGGCTATAGCTACGACATCCAGATGATGTTCCACTACGATGCCGCGAAAATCGGTCAGGTCAACAAGGGTCAGCCGGACAGCAAAGGAAAGCTCTATCGAGAAGAGCTGGTCAAGCTCGGGCAGCAGGGCGGCGGTCTCGTCGAATATTATTCCACAGCCAAACCAGGCCAGCCCGCCGGCGATTTTCGCAAGACGGCCTATGCACAGGCCTTCGATCCTTGGAAGGTCGTCGTCGTCACCGGCGTCTACATGGACGATCTCGATGCTCAGATAAACAGCACGATCCTGACCGCGCTCTCCGGCAGCATCGTCCTGTTCTTCCTTGCCATGGCCGCCGCCTACGTCGTCATCCGCGGCATATCGGGACCTCTCAATAACGTCCATGCCGCCCTGAAGGCTGTCGCCGAAGAGGATGTCTCCATTGCCATCCCGCATACCGGCATGAACAACGAAGTCGGCATGATGGCGAAGGCGACGCAGTCACTGCAGGAAAAGATCAGGGAGCGTCATGCGATGTCCGATCGCGAGGCGGCCCAGCAACTGGCGCTGGAAAGCGAGCGCGAAAACAATCTGCGCCAGCAGCAGGATGAAGCAACGCTCCAGGCACGCGTGGTGACGACGATCGGCCAGGCGCTGGAGATGATTGCCCGCGGTGATCTTACCGTCCGCTGCGCCGATCTAGGCCAGAAATACGCCGCCCTTCGCGACAACTTCAACGATGCGCTGTCGCATCTCGAAGCCGCCATGGCCAAGGTCAGCGCCAAGGGCACCGATATCGGCACCAGCAAGGAAGAAATCCGCCGTGCCTCCAACGAGCTGTCGCAACGCACCGAGCGCCAGGCTGCCAGCCTGGAAGAAACCTCGGCCGCTCTCGATGAGCTCACCGTCGCCGTCCGTCAGACGGCCGATGGCGCCCATGAGGCGAGCAAGCGCGTCCATTCGGTCAGCACCGAAGCCACTCATAGCGATGCGATCGTCACCCAGGCGATCGAGGCGATGAGCGGCATCGAGAAATCGTCGTCGGAGATCACCAAGATCATCGGCGTCATCGACGAGATCGCCTTCCAGACCAACCTCTTGGCGCTGAACGCCGGCGTCGAGGCAGCCCGTGCCGGTGAATCCGGCAAGGGTTTTGCGGTTGTCGCCCAGGAAGTCCGTGAACTTGCCCAGCGCTCCGCCGCTGCGGCCAAGGAGATCAAGGACCAGATCGCCCGCTCCTCCAGCCAGGTCGACCATGGCGTCCGTCTGGTCGGCGAGGCAGGCGAGGCGCTGAAGCGCATCTCCGACCAGATCAAGGCCGCCAACGAGATTGTCGCCAAGATCGCCCACAGCGCCTCCGAGCAGGATACGACGCTGCGTTCGATCTCCTCGTCGATGAACCAGCTCGACGCCGCCACCCAGCAGAACGCCGCCATGGCCGAAGAGACCACGGCATCGGCAGAGACGCTGGCCACCGATACCGACGAGCTGATCGACCTCATCCGCGGCTTCCGCGTCAGTGGCGAAAGCGCTGCCCCGGCCATGCATCAGGGTCGCCGCGCCGCATAAACGGCGCGGGGACAAAAGCGTTTTTATCACCAAATTTTTAGCGGCCGTCGGTTCTCCGGCGGCCGTGCCTTTTGAGGCTCATTGCCCGATGCGTTCGATCAGCCGCTCGATCTCGCGATCGGAAAACACTTCAACGCCGGCTGCTTTCAGCGCCGCCGCCGTCACGCCGTTGCCGGCCTGCTTGCGGCCGGAAAACGTGCCGTCATAGATGAAACCGGAGCCGCAGGACGGGCTGCCGTCGATGAGCAGCGCATAGTGGCAGCCGGCCTGCCGTGCGAGCGCCACGGCATTTTCCGCCGCCAGCAGGAACTCTTCCGTTACGTCGGCGCCCGTCAGCTCGACAACCCGCGCCGTGCCGGCCAGCACATCCTCGCCGGTCGCCGCTTCTGCGATCTCCGCCGGCGGCCGCGGCACCGTCATGCCCGCCGACATCTCCGGACAGATCGTCACCAACCGGCCTTCGGCCCGCCAACGCTCGATCGCCGGATGAAGCAACGGCTTCGCCCGCCCGTCATAGCGGACGGCCTGGCCCATGAGACAGGCGCTGACGAGAATCTTGCTCTGCATATCTGCTTGAATACAGCCGGAGCCGCGGCAATGCCAGACCGCCGATGGCGGCCGAATATTAGCCCGAGATCTTCGAGAAATCCGCAACCGTTCCCGTCGCCTCGCGGATCAGCCGCAGCAAGGCGAGACGGTTGGCGCGGATGGCGGCGTCCTCGTCGTTGACGAGCACGTCTTCGAAGAAGCGGTCGACCGGGCCGCGCAGCTTGGAGAGCGCTTCCATTGCCGAGCGGAAGTCTTCCCCGGCGACGGCGTTCGACGCATCCTTCGAGGCACTGGAGATTGCGGCGAACAATTCCTTCTCGGCATCGAGCGTCAGAAGCGCTGGCGAAACGCCATCGGCGATCACGGTGCCCTTCTTTTCCTCAGCGGCAAGCAGCTGCGTCGCCCGCTTGGTGCCGGAAAGCAGGTTCTTGCCGTCTTCCGAGGTGATGAAGGCCGTCAGCGCTTCGACGCGGCGCGCCACCATCAGCAGGTCGTCGGCATCTGAAGTCAGCACGGCGTCGATCAGATCGTGGCGGGCGCCCTGGTCGCGCAGATAGACCTTGAGACGGTCGTGGAAGAAGGAGAGCAGGTCGCCATCCTTGGTCGTTGCCAGCAGCGGCAGGCGGATCCTTCGCTCCAGCAGGATCCTGACGACACCGAGTGCCGCACGCCGCAGGGCGAACGGATCCTTCGACCCCGTCGGCTTTTCGTCGATCGCCCAGAAACCGATCAGCGTATCGAGCTTGTCGGCAAGGGCGATGGTGATCGCCACTCTGTCCTCCGGCACGCGGTCCGACGGACCCTGCGGCTTATAATGATCCTCTATCGCTGCGGCAACGGAGGCGTCCTCACCCTGCAGCACCGCATATTTGCGGCCCATCAATCCCTGCAGTTCCGGGAATTCGCCAACGGCTTCGGTGCGCAGATCGGCCTTGGCGAGCACGGCGGCGCGATCGATGAGAGCCGCGTCGGCGCCGGTGATATCAGCCAATTCCTTGGCCAGCGTGCGGATGCGCGCAACACGCGCGCCCTGTGTGCCGAGCTTGGCATGGAAGGTCACATCAAGCGCATCGAGCTTGGCCATGCGCTGGTCGAGCGGCTTCTTCAGGTCGAGGCCGAACTTTGCTGCCGAAGCTTCCAGCGTCTCGAGATCGGGCAAGTTGCCCTGGTCGCGCTTCCAGAAATGCAGCGCATCCGAAAGCCGGGCCCGCACCACCTTGCCGTTGCCGTGGACGATTTCCTTGCCGCCGTCGCTTGCCTGGATATTGGAGACGAGGATGAACTTGTTCGACAGCGTTTCGCCACCCTGCGGCCGCGTCACGAAACACTTCTGGTTGGTCTTGATCGTCAGCCGGATGATTTCGGAGGGGATCGAGAGGTAATCCTCCTCGAAGCTGCCCATCAGCACCTGCGGCCATTCGACGAGGCCGGAGACTTCCTCCAGCAGGCCTTCGTCTTCCACCAGCTCCAGCCCGTTGGCAAAGGCGATATCGCGGGCGTCGTGCAGGATGATGTCCTTGCGCCGCTCGGCATCGAGGATGACCTTGGCCTTTTCCAGGTTCGCCGCATAATCGTCGAAGCGCCGGACGGTGATCGCCTCGGGCGCGTGGAAACGATGGCCGTAGGTGATGTTGGAGGCGGTGATGCCGTCGATCTCGAAGGGGATAACAATGGTTTCTTCATGCTCCGGGCCGAAGGTGCAGACGATCGACTGCAGCGGCCGCACCCAGCGCAGCGCGCCGGGCTTCGACGAGGCCTTGCCCCAGCGCATCGATTTCGGCCAGGGAAAATCGCGGATGATGCCGGGCATGACATCGCTGACGATCTCTTCCGTTGCGCGGCCGGGCTTGGAGATGACCGCGACGTAGAAATCGCCCTTCTTCGGATCGCTCACCACCTGCGCTTCGGAGACCGAGGAAAGGCCGGCGCCGCGCAGGAAGCCTTCGATCGCCTTCTCGTTGGCGTCGGTGCGCGGTCCCTTGCGCTCCTCGCGCACATCGGCCGAGCGCGCCGTCAGTCCGTGAATGTCGAGCGCCAGCCGCCGCGGCGTCCAATATTCGCGCGCGCCCTCGTAGGACAGACCCGCTTCGACAAGCGCATCGGTGACGAGCTTCTTCAGGTCGCCGGCAGCCTTGCGCTGCATGCGGGCCGGAATCTCTTCGGAGCGGAGTTCGAGAAGAAGGTTTGGCATGTCGAATTTCCTTGCCTCCCGCGACAGGGGAGGGATGGCATGGGCGCCGGGTCAAAACGTTGCTTCTGCTAGCAAAGAATGGCGCATCTGCACAACCGCAAAATCGCCGCCTTTCCGGCATGCTTATCCTGTGGATCGGCGCTCGGCCGTAAACTCCAACATTGCCTTGCCGCTTTTCGCCGCTATGGTCCCGCCACCTCTGACGAAACAGGAAATCCCATGGCCGCAGACCTCCGTTTTCTCGCAGCCCGCATCTCCGCCGAAATCAACGCCCGGCCCGAACAGGCCAAAGCTGCAATCGAGCTGCTCGACGAAGGCTCTACCGTGCCCTTCATCGCCCGCTACCGCAAGGAAGTGACGGGCGGGCTGGATGATACGCAGCTGCGCAATCTCGCCGAGCGGCTGGTCTATCTGCGCGAACTCGAAGCTCGGCGCGACGCGATCGTCGAATCGATCACCGGCCAGGGCAAGATGACCGACGAGCTGATGACCAAGGTCGCAGGCGCCGAAACCAAGGCCGAGCTTGAGGATCTCTATCTGCCCTACAAGCCGAAGCGCCGCACGCGCGCCGAAATCGCCCGTGAACGTGGCCTCGGCCCGCTCGCCGAGACGATCCTCGCCGACCGCGCCAGGGAACCGGCGGTATTGGCCGAAGGCTTCGTCACCGCGGATGTGCCCGATGTGAAGACGGCGCTCGAAGGCGCGCGCGACATCATCGCCGAAGGCATTGCCGAAAATGCCGACCTGCTCGGCAGGTTGCGCGCCCATATGCGCCAGGCCGCGCTGCTGAAGGCGAAAGTCGTTGATGGCAAGCAGGCGACCGGCGAGAAGTTTTCCGATTATTTCGACCATTCCGAACGCTGGGCGACCGCCCCCGGCCACCGCGCGCTCGCTATGCTGCGCGGCTGGAACGAGGAGGTGCTGACGCTGACGATCGAGGCCGACGCCGAGACGACCTCTCCGAACAAGCCGGTCGAGCGCATGATCGTGGCCGCCTACGAGATCGGTACCAGCCGTCCCGGCGACCGCTGGCTGATGGAGGTCGCAAGCTGGACCTGGCGCGTCAAGCTTTCCATGTCGCTCTCGCTCGACCTGATGCGGGAACTGCGCGAACGGGCCGAAGAGGAGGCGATCCATGTCTTCGCGCGCAATCTCAAGGACCTGCTGCTGGCAGCGCCCGCCGGCTCGCGCGCGACGATGGGTCTCGATCCCGGGATCCGCACCGGCGTCAAGGTCGCCGTCGTCGACGGCACCGGCAAGGTGGTGGCGACATCGACCGTCTATCCTTTCCAGCCGAGGAACGACGTGCGTGGCGCCCAGGTCGAGCTCGCATCGCTGATCCGCAAGCACAATGTCGAGCTGATCTCGATCGGCAATGGCACCGGCAGCCGCGAAACCGAAAAGCTGGTGGCCGATATGCTGGCCGAGTTGCCGGCGCCGAAGCCGACCAAGGTCATCGTGTCGGAAGCCGGCGCCTCGGTCTATTCCGCCTCGGCGACCGCCGCGGCTGAATTCCCCGATCTCGACGTGTCGCTGCGCGGCGCCGTCTCCATCGCGCGCCGGCTGCAGGATCCGCTGGCCGAACTCGTCAAGATCGAGCCGAAGTCGATCGGCGTCGGCCAGTATCAGCACGACGTCGACCAGCAGAAGCTGTCGCGTTCGCTCGATGCCGTGGTGGAAGATGCGGTGAATGCCGTCGGCGTCGATCTCAACACCGCGTCAGCGCCGCTGCTCTCGCGCGTCTCCGGCCTCGGCCCGTCGATCGCCGACGCTATCGTCCGCCACCGCGACAGCGAAGGCCGTTTCGAGACGCGAAAGGATCTTCTGAAGGTCGCCCGCCTCGGCGGCCGCACTTTCGAGCAGTGCGCCGGCTTCCTGCGCATTCCGAACGGCAAGGAGCCGCTCGATTCCTCCTCGGTCCACCCGGAGGCCTATGGCGTCGCCAAGAAGATCGTCGCTGCCTGCGGCCGCGATCTGCGCGCGTTGATGGGCGATAGCGCGGTGTTGAAATCGGTTGATCCGCGCCAGTTCATCGACGAGAAATTCGGCCTGCCGACGGTCAGGGACATCATTGCGGAGCTGGAAAAGCCCGGCCGCGACCCGCGTCCGAGCTTCAAGACCGCGACCTTCGCCGAGGGCGTCAACGAAATTTCCGACCTCAAGCCCGGCATGGTGCTGGAAGGCACGGTGACCAATGTTGCCGCCTTCGGCGCTTTCGTCGATATCGGCGTGCACCAGGATGGCCTGGTACATGTGTCCCAACTTGCCGATCGCTTCGTCAAGGATCCCCACGAGGTCGTCAAGGCGGGCGATGTCGTCAAGGTGCGGGTTGTCGAAGTCGACGCCAAGCGCAAGCGCATCGCTCTTTCTATGAAACGCGATGACGGTTCTTCAGCGCCGCCGCGGGGTGATTCTCGCGCGAACCAGGGTTCCCGGCCGCAGAACGAGCGCCGGCCCGCGGCCGCGAAATCCGAGAGCCAGGGCGCTTTCGGCGCGGCACTTGCCGAAGCGATGAAGCGAAAATAAGGGTTTAGCCGGCATTTCGGCAAAAATGCAACAGTTTGGCAGCGTTCTGAACAGAGTGCTAAATCCGGCGCTTGTAAGGCGAAAGAGAGCTACTAAGTTGATGTGACCATCCTGTCACATTTGCGAGGCGTCCATGGCGTCGGCATTCTTATCGATCGTCGAAAAAATCATCCGCAAGGGTTCGTTGAAACTTACCATCGCCAATGGCGAAACCCACACTATCGGCGACGGCACCGGTGAAACCGTTGTCGCCCGCCTTGCCGATCAGGAGGCCGAGGACGCC
Source organism: Rhizobium sp. WSM409 (assembly GCF_057653825.1). Classification (NCBI taxonomy): domain Bacteria; kingdom Pseudomonadati; phylum Pseudomonadota; class Alphaproteobacteria; order Hyphomicrobiales; family Rhizobiaceae; genus Rhizobium; species Rhizobium sp. WSM409. The sequence goes on from NZ_CM172794.1 coordinate 613,577, forward strand.
ATCCGGCGCGACCCGGCCATGAAACTCGGCGAAATGTACATGCAAGGCCGGTTCATTCTCGAACAGGGCAACATTTACGATTTCCTGTCGCTGGTGAAACAGAACACCACCAACGAGATCTTCGATTTCAAGATGGCGGCACTTCTCCTCGGCCGCATTGCCAAGCAGCAGCTGAAGAGCCGTGTGCCGGTCAATCGCAACAAGCACAATGTCGCCCACCATTACGATCTGTCGGCCAAGCTCTTCGATCTTTTCCTCGACGAGGACTGGCAATATTCCTGCGCCTATTTCGAGCCGCCGGGCATTGGTCTCGACGAGGCACAGCTCGCCAAGAAACGCCATATCGCCGCCAAGCTTCTGCTCGAGCCGAACCAGCGTATCCTGGAGATCGGCTCCGGCTGGGGCGGCATGGGCATGTACCTGACGGAGGCGACCGACAGTGCCGAGTTCACCGGCATCACACTGAGTGAGGAGCAGCTCAAGGTCTCGCGTACGCGCGCCGAAAAACGCGGCCTTGCCGACCGGGTGCGGTTCGAACTGCAGGACTACCGCACCATGACGGGCAGGAAGTTCGACCGTATCGTCTCGGTCGGCATGTTCGAACATGTCGGCATCGGCCACTACGGCAATTTCTTCCGCAAGGTATCGGATCTCCTCGACGACAACGGCGTCATGGTGCTGCATTCGATCGGCCGCCCGAAGCCGAGCTTCGGCACCAATGCGTTCATCGAGAAATACATCTTCCCGGGCGGCTACATCCCTTCCGTCGGCGAGGTCGTGCCGCCACTTGAGAAGGCCGGACTGCTGGTCAAGGATATCGAAATCCTGCCGCTGCATTATGCCTATACGCTGCGCCATTGGCGCGAGCGTTTCGTGGCGCGCAAGGCCGAAGCGGTGGCGCTTTACGACGAGCAGTTCTTCCGCATGTGGGAGTTCTATCTGGCCGGTTCCGAAATAGGGTTCCGCTGGGACGAGCTCTTCATCCTGCAGATCCAGATCGCCAAGAACCAGTTCGCCGTTCCCGACAATCGCAATTACATCGCGCGCAATGAAGCAAAGCTGAAGGAATTCGAGGCGGGGCGCGCTCCGCTCGAAAAGGTGACGTTCTGATCCCGCGGAAGTGCCGCTTCCGCTGGCGGTTTTGCCAAGGGACGGATTCTCATGAAAGGACGTGCCGATGAGCAGTGCGTTTCCCGAGATCTACCTGGTCCGCCACGGTGAAACCGAATGGAGCCTGTCCGGGCGCCATACCGGACGCAGCGATATTCCCCTGACGGCGAACGGCGAGGCCGCCGCTCGCAAGCTCGCCGACCGGCTGGCGGGCCTTGCCTTCTCCGCCGTCTGGTCGAGCCCGTCCGAGCGGGCCCGCAAGACCTGCGCGCTTGCCGGATTCGGATCGGGCGCGGTGATCAAGGACGATCTCGCCGAGTGGGACTACGGCGCTTACGAAGGCATCACCACCAAGGCGATCCTTGCCGACCGTCCCGGCTGGCAGCTCTTTCGCGACGGTTGCCCGAAGGGCGAGTTCGCCGCCGATGTCGGCGCCCGCGCAGACGCCGTCATCCATGCGCTTCGCCAAACGGCCGGCACCATCCTGATCTTCTCGAGCTCGCATTTCCTGCGTGTGCTGGCCGCCCGCTGGCTTGGCCTTCCGCCGGAAGACGGCTCCCGTTTCGTGCTCGATACGGCCAGCATCAGCGTGCTCGGCTACGAGCACGATCTGACCGAGCCGGTCATCCGCCGCTGGAACCAGAGATAGCGCTGGCATCCGTCATTTTTGCCTGTGTCATCTCGCTGCCGTGGTTAACACTGGGGTAACGAGATCAGGATAAATGTAGCGAACGCCGCCCTCCGCGGCTTTGTTTTTGCGTTTTCTGGAGTGCGGATGTGTCTCATCGATCAGTCGTATCGATCTCTCTGGCTATTGCCCTTTTCTCTGCTGGATCGGCGGTCGCCCAGGAAAGCGGCCAGCACTTCTGGTCCGGCGACTGGTACCTGAGCGTCGGCGTTGCCGGCTTCTCCGCCCCGAAATTCGAGGGCTCGTCGCATAATGAATTCAAGTTCAGCCCGCTGATCTCCGTCGGCCGCCAGGGTGCTGGCCCGCGTTTTTCCTCGCGCAACGACAATCCCTCCTTCGCCCTCATCGACAAGGGCGCCTTCCGCGCCGGCATCGTCGGCAAATTCGTGCCGTCGCGCGATGACGGCGACAGCAGCCAGCTGAAGGGCTTGAAGAAGGTCAAATGGGGGGCGGAAGCCGGCGGTTTCGTCGAAGTCTACCCGACCGATTTCCTTCGCGCCCGCGCCGAAGTCCGCCAGGGCATCCGCTCGCATGACGGCATCGTCGCCGACCTCGCGGTCGATGCCTTTACCGATATTGCGCCCGACCTGCAACTATCAGGCGGCCCGCGCGCGACATTCGCCACCAGCGGCTATTACGACGCCTACTACGGCGTCAACGCCAAGCAGGCGGCGGCAAGCGGCCTTGATCCCTATAAGCCGTCGTCCGGCATCCAGTCCTATGGCGCCGGCACGGCGCTGACATGGAAGGCGACGGAAAACCTCTCGGCAAGTTCTTTCCTCGAATATAAGCGGCTGGCGGGTCCCGCCGCCGACAGCAGCCTCGTGCGCGACCGCGGCTCGAAAAACCAGGTCCTGATCGGCGTTTCGGCGACCTATAAGTTCAATTTTTCCCTGCAGTGATTGACAGCGCCGCGGGTCATTTCAGATGCGTGGCGCTGTAACCATTTGAATTGCAGTGTAATTTCATCCCGGGATCGATTCTGATCTAGGGATGATGCAAGTGGCAGCGCAATGATCGCTTCTTGACCGGATCGGCGGCCCGCCGCTAGATGAGCGGCATGCACGATACCGGCGACTTCAACGATCGCGTCTCCGACGCACCTTCCGATAACTGGGTCTACCGGATCCTGCCGCCATGGCTTTGGCCCTATGCGCAGCTGGCGCGCTGGGATCGCCCGATCGGCTGGCAGCTCTTGATGTGGCCGTGCTTCTGGTCGGCGACACTTGCCGCCAATGCGGCGATCGGCGAGGGGCTCTATTCCGGCAGCCTGCTGGTGTCTCACCTGTTCCTTTATTTCATCGGCGCGGTCGCCATGCGCGGCGCCGGCTGCACCTATAACGATCTCGTCGACCACGAGATCGATATGGAAGTGGCGCGTACGCGGTCACGTCCGCTGCCCTCCGGCCGCGTCACCCGCCGCCGGGCGAAGATCTTCATCGGCTTGCAGGCGCTGGTCGGCCTGTTCGTGCTGTTGCAGTTCAACTGGCTCAACGTCTTCCTCGGCGTGCTCTCGCTCGGGATCGTGGCATTTTATCCCTTTGCCAAACGCTTCACCGACTGGCCGCAATTCTACCTCGGGCTTGCCTTCTCCTGGGGCGCGTTGATGGGTTGGGCCGGGATTTTGGGCGGCCTCTCCTTTGCCGCCATCCTGCTCTACGCCGCCTCCGTCGCCTGGACGATCGGCTATGATACGATCTATGCGCATCAGGACAAGGAAGATGACGAGTTGATCGGCGTCCGCTCCACCGCGCGCCTATTCGGCGACAGGACGCGGCAGTGGCTGATCGGTCTTTACGGACTGACGCTGGCGCTGATGTTTATTGCTTTCGTTCTCGCCGGCGCCAATCTCATCGCCTTTCTGGGTCTGCTCGGTGCGGCCGGCATGTTCGCCTGGCAGATCGTCCGGCTCGATATCGATGATGCCGACCAGTGCCTGGCGCTCTTCAAGTCAAACAACCGCGTCGGCCTGATCATCTTCTTCGGCCTCTTCGTCTCGCTGCTGTTTGCCATTCCCTGATTGGGACGAACCGGGCGCGGGCGCCTGTCCCCAGATAGGAGGATTGGTCTAGCAGGCATTCGTGTTGTGCTTTATGGCAGATGGAAGCCATGCCTTGATCTGTTGATCCGTGAGGTTAGCACCACACAACATAGTCGCTACACGGCAGCCTTTTAGGGCAGATGCCTGCTCAAGAATAGCAGCGAGCCCGGCTGCTCCGGCTGGTTCGACGAGACGCTTCCATGTGTCATGAGCAAATCGCATTGCATCGAGAAGCTGATCGTCATCCACGAGAACGACGTCATCGATCGTGTCTTTAAGCCAGCCGACGGCCGACGGGACGGGAATCCGCACAGCAATTCCATCGGCAATCGTGCGTGCCTCCGGCGTTGAGATCACGTCACCCGCATTGTAGGACAGTGCCATGCAAGGTGCGCCCTTTGCGGCGACTGCGACGACCCTTGTTCGCGGTGATCGTGATTTGAACCAGCATCCTATTCCGGCCGCCAGAGCACCGTTGCCGAGCGGTATGAAAACGGCGTCGATATCTTCGACCTCTTCAGTCAGCTCCGCCGCAATCGTTCCTGCTCCTTCGGCAATGGCTGCGCTCGCTCCATCCTCGACGAACTGCAGCTTCCGTTCGGCGGCGTAGATTTTGGCGGCCTCCTTTGCAGCGTCAAAATCTTCTCCGGCGAGAAAGACTTCTGCCCCAAACCGGCGCATGGCTTCGATCTTCAACGGATTGGCGTTGATACTGGCGAACACGACCAGAGATCGCCCATGCCGCGCGGCATTGTAAGCAAGCCCCTGGCCGAAATTCCCGGCTGATGCCGTGACCAGAGGAGTTCTGTCTCCAACGACGTCGGCGAGAAAATACCCCGTCCCGCGCCCCTTGAAGCTGCGGATGGGATTTTCCGTTTCGTCCTTGGCGACGAGTGACAGCGCGAGCCTATCGGCACGCAACAAGTTGGTGTTCAGGAAAATCGGATCGATTTTTTTGCGTGCATCGTCGATTTTGGCGGCTGAAAGAGGTGTTTGTTTTGTCATGGGCAGATGATAGGAATTTTCGGCGCGGAAAAACCGCGCTCGTGACAAATTTATAGCGGAATTTCTGCTTATGGGCTTGGTTATACGCTGTGGATGATATTGATCGAACTATTCTGTCGATGCTGCAGGAGAATGCCGACATTCCCGGCAAGGTCATTGCTGACGCGGTCAATCTCTCACCTTCGGCCGTCGAACGGCGGATCAGCAAACTGAAGCAGGATGGGATCATCGAGAGGATCGTTGCGGTGGTCAGTCCGAAAGCCGTCGATCGCACACTGTCCGTTCTGGTTGAGCTTGAAATCCAGAACGAACATCGACACACGCTGGAGCAATTCCAGCGGTGGTTGGACCATGCGCCTGAAGTTCAGTCATGCTGGTATGTCACCGGCGACATGGACTATGTCCTGCTCGTGGCCGTCCGCAATCTTGAGGAATATAATATCTTCATTGAGCGGCTTATGGGCGAGCAACAGGCGCTCGTGCGAAAATACAAGAGCCTGATCGCACTCAAAACGGTCAAGCACGGATTGGGACTTTCCGTCCTTGAATGAGGGGATTTTTACTGGCTACGCAGTGATCCTGTCAAAATTCATCCCGCGGTGCCGATTGAGATTGAAGCGACAGTTTGCGGCCGAGTTCGACAGCGTCGCAAAACGGGCATTCCGCGACAGATGAGTGCGCAGAATGCCCGCCAATGAGCGTCCGGTGTCGCGATTTCGGTCAGTTGCGGGCGATGATTTCCTTGCCCTCGATCTTCATGGCGACGCCCAGCCGGCCGGTGGTGCGGCGCACGAGGAAGCGCGGACGGCGATTGGCGAAGTAGGAATGACGGCGGCGCGGCTTGAGATCGCTGGTGCGTAAGGCGCCGATGTGGTCTTCGAGCGGCCGGGCAACGCCGTCGGCCTCGACCATCAGCATCGGAATGCGGAAGGCTTCCGACCAACTGCGCCAGTCGGCGGCGATATCGCTGAGATCATGGGCGACGAGCAGCGGAATGCAGAGCTCCGGATCGGTGTGGTGAAGCTCCAGCGTCACGGTGACTTCGCCGTCGCCATGGTCGATGGCGCGGGCGGCGACACCTTTGAAGACGCGCTTGGGCAGCGCAATCGAGAGCGGCAGGCCGCTGGAGGGGAGGACCTTGCGCAGGACCGCGCCGCGTTCGTCTATGGTGATATTGACGTCATCCGAACAATCATGGATGGCGTAGCTGACCTGTTGGGGAAAGCGGGACGGATCGAGACGTAACGTCGTGCCAGCCCAAGCGGGCTTCATAACGGGATTGTTCATTTCATTCTACCCTTGTCTTACCTGAGAGCCGATTTCCGGTCTTCTCCTTGGGACTTTTCGTCCTCTATGGCCGACAATAGGCAGCCGCCCTTCCGTACAGCTTAAAAATTGCGGTTAAGAAAACTTTGCCTCCTCTGATGGTTATCAAAACCGAATCCGGCAGGGTTTCCGGAAGGTGAACGGTGTGGTGTGCTGGAACGATGCATCCGGAGGTAAGCCTCAGGTAAGCTTTCCGTGGCAAAATGTGCTCACCAGCATTTCGTCGTTCTTTTAGAGATTTTGCCAAAAAGGGCGCTTTTCATGATCACGGCTTCCCTCGCTTACACGATCCTGTCGCGGGATATGACGTCGAGCCTCAACAAGGTTGCGTCGCAGGCGACGGTCAAGAAGGATGCCCAATATTACGCCGACCATATCAACAAGGTCACATCCGTCGACGACTTCCTCGGCGACTACAAGCTCTACAGCTATGCGATGAAGGCCTATGGCCTCGAGGACATGACCTACGCCAAGGCCTTCATGAAGAAGGTGCTCGAGAGCGATCTCACCGATCCCAACAGCTACGCCAACAAGCTTTCCGATACACGCTACCGCGAGTTCGCCGCCGCCTTCAATTTCAACGAGCCGGCCAAGGACGTGCAGACGGACGCTCAGGAGGACGATCTCATCGGCCTCTACAAACAGTCCTTCATCGATGCCGACAAAGCCGCCAGCGCCGAGAGCAGCTATTACGGCACGGCGATCGACGGCGTGACGACCGTCGACGATCTGGTCAACAACACGCGGCTGCGCACCTATGTGCTGAAGACCTTCAAGATCGATCCGACCTATGCGTCGAAGGATTTTCTGCGGCAGGTGCTGACAAGCGATCTCAGTGACCCCACCAGCGTCGTCAATACGCAGGGCGGCGACAAGTACAAGGCGCTTGCCGCCCAGTTCGGTTTCAACGCCGACGGCACCGTCAACGGCACGGCGCAGACCGCTGCGCAGAAGGCCTCGGTCATCGAGACCTACACCCTGAATTCCCAGTCTGTCATCATCGACAATTCGGTCGGCTCGGATGTCTACTATGTCGGCAAGACGGCGGCAGACTACAACAAGGCCTATTACACGGCGAAGATCGGCACGATCACCAATGTCGACGATCTGGTCGCCGACAAGCGCCTGACATCCTACATCACGACGGCCTACAGCATGGGCGCCGACTTCACCGCCGCAGCACTGCGCACGGTGCTGACCGACCCCGGTTATGCCCAGCTGATGGGCTTTACCAATGTCTACAATGCTTTCAACTTCAAGGCTGACGGGTCGACCTCCAGCACGGCGCGCGTCCAGACGGTCGATCAGGCAAACAGTCTGCAGGCGGCCGCATCGGGCACGAAGAACTATTATACCGTCACCTCGCAGTCGAGCGGCATCACCAATGTCGACGCCCTGCTGGCTGACAATGTGCTGGCCCGCTACATTAAGGATGCCTATGGTCTCGGCACGAGTTTCAGCAATGCCGACCTGAAGAGCATCCTGACCGATTCGACCTATGCCGCGGCCCAGGGCCATGCCGATCTCAATGCCGACTTCAACTTCCAGGCGGATGGCTCGATCAACGGTTCCGTGATTCAGACTGCGGCGCAGCGGAAATCGACCACCGACAAGTCGGCGGCGAACGCAGCGCACTTCAACAGCATGATCGGCAATGTCACCAATGTCGATGACATCATGTCCGATGCTGTTGCGGTCAGCTATATCAGAAACAGCATGCAGATCGCCGATAGCGTCTCCGATGCGACGTTGAGGACTTTCCTCGTCGACCGTACGGCTGCCAGCGCCCAGGGCTACAGCGACGTTCACGATCTCTTCAATTTCAAATCGGATGGTTCGGTCCCGACCCTTTACGCCTCGCAAAGTGCGACGCAAAGTGCCAGCACCACCAGCAAGGCCAGCGATGCGGCGGTCTATTACCAGGCAACCATCGCCGGCATCTCAAACGTTGATCAGTTGCTGGCGGACCAGAAGCTGAACAATTTCGTCCGCAACGCCTTCGGCATCCCGTCGACCGTCACCGACGTCGCTCTTCGCAATATCCTGACCGATCAGAGCGGTACCGGCACCTATGCCGATGTCGCCGGCGCCTTCAACTTCAAGGCGGACGGCACGCTCGAAGACGGCTTGCAGGCGCAGACGGCCACCCAGATCAGCAGCACGAAATTTGCCGCCGAAGCGCGCACGGACGACTATTCCGCGCGGATGGCGACGATCGCCAATGTCGATGATCTGCTCGCCGATTCCGCCATCACCAATTTCCTGAAGAGCACCTACAATCTGCCTTTCGATATCTCGGACGCCGATCTGAAGAGCATCCTGACCGATGCGACGGCCGCTGCCGCCGCCGGCCATGCCGATCTCAATGCCGACTTCAACTTCGCTGCCGACGGATCGCTTCCTGTCGTCAGCTCGGTCCAGACGGCCGACCAGGCACAGACCACCAACGACAATTACGCGGCGCGTTATGACGACGAGCGCGACGAGGCGCTCGACGAGGTCGCATCCAACTACCAGAAGCTTATGGCCGACAGCAGCAGCCTGCTGAATTTCTCGGACGTCAAGAGTGTCAACGATTTCCTGCGCAGCAATTCGGCCGCCGATTTCAGCAAGAGCAATGACAATCTGCCGGATCTCTACCATGTGGCGCTGCAGGCCTTTGGCCTGACCGACCAGGACGTCCCGCGCTCGATGATGCGCAAGGTCCTGACGAGCGATGCCTATGATCCGGATGGTTATATCGCCTCGCTCAAGGATGAACGCATCACCAACCTTGCCCGCGCCTTCAACTTCGGCCCCGACGGCAAGGCGGCGTCACCTTTCCAGGCGCTTCCCGATGCGACCCTGGCCAAATACGCCACCGACTATAAGTCGCATATCACCATGCTGATGAAGGATGGACCGGTAAAGGACAAGGCAGCGAAGGATGCGACGGCCGAGGTCGACTATTTCGCCAAGGGCATGGCAAAGGTGAAGTCGCTCGACGATTTCCTGGATGACAGCCGCCTGACCGACCTGGTGCTGAAGGCGAACAACCTTGACCCCAAGGATTACGACAAGGCCACGCTGAAGAAGATCTTCACCTCCGATCCTGACGACAAGAAGAGCTACCTCAACACCAAGGCCGATGCGCGTTTCCAGGATATCGTCGCCGCCTTCAACTTCGACAAGGACGGCAATCTGACCCGCGCCAAGATCGGCACGATCCAGAACAAGGCGGCCGAGGAGCACACCCAGGAACTCTACGTCCAGCAGACGATGGAAGCCCAGCAAGGCGAAAGCAACGACGGCGTCCGCCTGGCGCTCTATTTCGCCCGCAAAGCCCCGAGCATCACCTCGATCTATTCGATCCTCGGCGACAAGGCGCTCTATCAGGTCATCACGACAGCCTACAACCTGCCGTCGCAGATATCGGGCATGGACGTCACCAAGCAGCGCGATCTCCTCAGCCGCTTCGTCAAGCTCGAGGATCTCCAGGATCCGAAGAAGGTCGACAAGCTGCTGCGCCGATTCACCGCGATGTACGACGTCCAGAACGCTGCCCAGCAGTCGCCGGCGCTGATGATCCTGACCGGCGGCGGCACGCAGTAGTCCTAAGTAAGGCAATTCCAGCAAAGCGCGCAGCGGGTTTCCCCCACGCTCCGTCGTCCCAAGGCTTGAGCTACAGCTTTCCGGTTGGCGTCAATGACTGCCCCTCACCCTAACCCTCATATGCGCTAGGTTAAGCGAGCGTGTAGATCGTCGCATTGTTTTCGGCGTCGTCGCGGCGGCTCACAGAGGTGGCGACGACTTCGCGTGACGAGATTACAGACGGCCTGCCACAGAAGTGGTCCGCGGATGGCGGCGCAAATGGTGGCCAGGGCGATCTTCATGAGACGCCAGCGCGATGGGCTTGCCAATGGGGGGCTAGCCAGTGGGGTTGCCACATCCAGAGGGGGGAGAGTCCGGGACTTGCCCGGCAATCTGTTCGGCGATGATGGCGACGATCAGTCTGGCGTAGAGCCATGCCCGGGCCAGTTCCGGCTTCTTGGCCGGCAAGCTGTCGAGGCCGGCCAGGCTCTTGAACCGTTTGAACGCCAGCTCGATTTGCCAGCGGAAGCGATAGAGGGTGAGGATATCGGCCGGCGGGAAGGTGGTGGCCGGCAGCGAGGTCAGCAGCAGAATGTACTTCGCCGCCTCGAGACTGCGCGGATCGGGTTTTTTGCCGTGCTTGCGGGCGGCTTTGAGCAGACGCTCCTGCTCGGCTTGGGCCTGTTGCGGATCCTTGCGTCGGACAATGAGGCGCAGGGCCAGCGGCGGTGGTGGCGGCGTCCCCGTCATGCCTTCGTGGACACGAACCTGCACCTCGCCTTCCTGCTCTTGCTGAGCGGCGAGTGCGGCAAACAGATCAAAGGGCTCGCCATTCGTCTGCAACAGGCGCAACGAGTTCCAGCCGGTCCGCACGATGAAGTCTGCACCGGCGTCGATCACCGGCCGCAGGTCGCGCGGTCTTGCATAGTAGCGATCGGCCAGCACGATATCGCCGGGTGCGTAGGTAAGGCGCTGAAGGTTCTCGGCACCATGGATGTCGGTCAACTCAAGCTGATCGACCTGAGCCGTTGCCAAGTTGTAGCCGACATGTAACCGCCATGTCGTGCGGTCAGCGCCTGGATGGCAAATCGACGTTCCATCGAGCACACGCAAGCGATATCCCGCAAAGCGCCCCGTCGGCACTTTGGCCTGTTCGGCAATCAGCGCGGCCACGATGTCGCCAAGCCAAGGCGCCGCTTTGCACAGCCGCTCAAGCAGCGATGGGTCTGACAAACGGGCGATCCCGCCCGCTTCGGCCCATGCACAGGTCTCGCGTAGCGACATGCCAAGGCCGCCATAGGCAAGTGCCAGCCGCAACAGCGTCTCGGCATTCTTGATTTCCCGCACCCGCGTAAAAGCACCGCGCAACCGCGCCGTTGCTTCCAAGTCAAAACCCGCCGGAAGCCGCTCGCGCACTTCCGGCCAATGATCCAAAACCTCAGGACGAATCTTCATCCAAAGCTTGAATCACAACCAGATTCCTTATGTCCAGGGCTAAACCTAGCGCATATGACCCTAACCCTCTCCCCGTTCTGACGGGGAGAGGGGACGTGCCCTGCGAGAGGTGAGCGAGGAACGGAAAGGTCGCGGCTTGTCTTCGCCCCGTTTACGGGGAGAAGGTGCTGGCAGCCGGATGAGGGGCCGGCATCGGCGATCTCTTGGGCCGAGTAGCAGAAGATGACATTGAACTGCCGCTCTCAACCATCGGGAAATACCCCGATCGTCGCGCTCACGGATCGAGGCTGACAACCTTTCCCGGGTTCATGATATCGGCGGGATCGAAGGCGCGCTTGATGCGGCGCATCAGCTCGATTTCAATCGTTGGACGGATCGCCGCCAGTTCATCCCGCTTCAGCTGGCCGATGCCGTGCTCGGCCGAGATCGAGCCGCCATGCGCCAACACCAGCCCATGTACGATGTGGTTCATCTCGCGCCAGCGAGCGATGAAGGCGGCCTTGTCGGCGCCGAGCGGCTGGGAAATATTGTAATGAATATTGCCGTCGCCCATATGGCCGAAGGCGCAGATGCGGGCGCCCGGCATCGCCGCCATGACCGCTTCTTCGGCCTCGGCCATGAAATGCGGGATCCTCGACACCGGCACGGAAACATCGTGCTTGATCGACCCACCTTCCGGCTTCTGGGCATCCGACATGCTTTCTCGCATGTGCCAGATCGCCTTCTGCTGCGCTACCGATGCGGCGATTGCGGCATCCAGCACCAGCCCGGCCTCGAAACCCTGTTCCAGCACCCCGTTCATCATCCGCTCCGCCGTCTCGGCCGAATCCGACGTCGAAATGTCGATCAGCACATACCAGGGATAGGCCGTTTCCAGCGGATCGCGCACGCCGTCGATGTGGCGTGTGGTGATCTCGACCCCGAAACGCGGCATCAGCTCGAAACCGGTCAGCGAGGCGCCGCAGAGGCTGGAGGCCAGGTTGAAGAGGGCAAGCGCATCCGTCACCGAATTCAAGCCGGCGAAGGCCACCTGATGGCCGAGCGGCTGGGGAAAGAGCTTGAGCACCGCGCCGGTGATGATGCCGAGCGTGCCCTCGGCGCCGATGAAGAGATCGCGCAGGTCGTAACCGGTATTGTCCTTTTTCAGGCGGCGTAAACCGTCCCAGATCTCGCCGGTCGGCAACACCACTTCGAGGCCCAGGCAGAGCTGGCGCATATTGCCATAGGCAAGCACGGCCGTACCGCCGGCATTGGTGGAAAGGTTGCCGCCGATGCGGCAAGAACCCTCCGAGCCGAGCGACAGCGGAAAAAGCCGCCCATGCGCCTCGGCTGCCTTCTGCACCTCGGCCAGGATGGCGCCGCCATCGGCCACCAGCACGTTCGCCACCGGATCGACATCTCGGATCTTGTTCATCCGCTCGAGCGACAGGATGATATCGGACTTGCCCTGACGCGGCGTCTGGCCGCCGACGAGGCCGGTATTGCCGGTCTGCGGCACGATCGCCGTTCCGGTCTCCGTCGCAAGCTTCATGATATCAGAGACCTCCTCGACCGAGCCGGGCTTCAGGAGGAGCGGGGAGGAGCCGTGATAAAGCCCGCGGTTTTCGATCAGATGCGGTGCAAGATCGGCCTCGCTACGCAGCGCGTATTTTTCGCCGACGATGGCAGCGAAGCGATCGAGGAGTTCGGTGGAAATGCTCATTCGGGCTCGGTCCTCCATCGTCATCTACAGCGCCGCGCGTCTTTTCAGACGCGCTTAGGACGCTGTAGCACTTTGAATTGCTGCATAATTCCTAAATCGATTCCGATTTAGGAATTATGCAGCAGGTCTTTTCAGTCGCGGGGTGCAGCTGCCCGCTGCAGCCGGTCGTTGATCGCCTCGCCCAGCCCCTCCTCGGGAATCGGCGAAAAGGCGATGCTCTGGGCGCCGCTGGCATCGGCCCGCTTCATGTAGTCGAAAAGGTTGGCCGCCGCCTCTGCCAGATCGCCGCGCGGGCTGAGATCAAGCACGATCCGTGCACTCTCCGCGCCGGAGACCGCAGCACTGCCGAAGGCAATCAGTGCCTCACCGGGTTCTACCGCCGTCGCATTGAGACGCACGGAAGCACCCGGCGCATAATGCGAGGCGAGCATGCCTGGCGCCTCGATCGCCGCCGATGCCGTTCTCGCCCGCAGCAGCGGTTGGCCTGCGACGCGCTCGATCTCGCGCGCCGCCAGTCCACCCGGGCGAAGCAGCCTCAGCCGGCCGCCCTCTGCCTTGACGATCGTCGATTCGACGCCGACGGCGCTTGGGCCCGCATCGAGGATCAATGGGATTCTTGCCCCGAGATCGGCTTCGACATGGGCGGCACTCGTGGCGCTGACCCCGCCTGAGGTGTTGGCGCTGGGGGCTGCGAGCGGCCGTCCGAAGGCGCCTATCAACGCGCCTGCGAAACCCTTCGGCACACGGATGCCGACGCTGTCGAGCCCGGCGATCGCCAGCGAATGGATCGAACTCAGAGGCTTCAGCGGCAGTACCAGGGTCAGCGGCCCGGGCCAGAAGGCTCTGGCGAGCGCCCGTGAGACCGGGTCGAATTCGGCATGCTCTTCGGCCATGGCGAGGTCGGCCATATGGCAGATCAGCGGATTGAAGCGCGGCCGTCCTTTTGTCTCGTAGATGCGGGTGATGGCTGCAGGATTTGTGGCGTCGGCCGCCAGGCCGTAGACGGTCTCTGTCGGGATGGCGATGGCAAAGCCGTCGGCAAGGGCGGCGGAGGCCGCCTCCAGCGCTGCCTGCCTGTCTGCCGTGATATCGATCGTGCGTGCCATGTCCTGCCCGTGTTAGTCTTGGCAGTCATTAGGCTTTCCGCCGCCCGCGATCAATCGCTTAAAGCTGCCGGATGATTTCGCGCAGCTGTTCGTTGCGGGCGCCGAGCAAGAGGATGTTGCGGATCGCTGCCTGCGGATCATGGGTGCGGAAGAGCAGGCCGTTGCCGCGCACCGACCGGTCGATGGTCATCTTTTCGGCGGAGTTTTCGCCGGGTTTGATCGCGACGGCGAAATACATGCGGGAATAACCGACATCGATGCGCTCGAAGAAATTATCGTTCTCGCCGATGTCGGAATAGAAATTGGAGATGTAGAAGGCCCAGCTGACCTCTTCGTAATGGGCGAATTTCGTCCGCGCGGCGGTGACGTGGCAATAGCCGAGATGCGGGCTGTCCTCCAGCGTCCGGTGAAAGATCATCTTCGGAAACTGGATCGAGTGGTGAAAGCCGTTGATGTGCTGATGCGTCTTTTCGCCGGCCACCTGCAGCTTGCGGCCGGTCTTTGCCGCGACCTCATCATGGGTGAAATAGCGTTTTTCCTCGGCCAGCCAGTGCCGCCTCTCGCGGGGGATGCGGCCGGTGCGCAAAAATTCGGAATGCGCGGCAATCAGCTGCGGCTCTTGCAGTTTACCTGCTTCTTTCGCGTCGAAATAACGGAGTTTGGCCATGGTTCGCGTTCTTCGGTCGGTCTGAATCAGCAGCAGGATAGGACCGTATGCTTAAGGCGATGTTAAAAAACGGCCGCGGCAGCCGGATGCCTGAGGGGCAAATGCCGGCAGGTGTCGCAAACGCGACTGATATCGATATCAGGCAGCCGACCTCTTTGCGGAGCGGGTCTTTACGCCATGTCGCAATTGACGATAATTGCCCGGAGAGTCGGGCGATGTCATCGACGGGGATGGGCAGCCTTAAGCCTTGCCGCATCCTGTCGTCAATTTCGAAGCCGATGTCGCATTACAACCAAGCGGCAGGCAAGCTCGGTGCTTAAATGACGCCATGAACAATTCTCCCGAAGGAGAAGGACGCGGGCGCGCTTCCGCCGGCCTTCCCACTCGAAGGCGGCACCGGGTGCACGAGGACATGAAGATGGATATTCGCAGCAACGTTTTGCGTCAGCTCAAGAGCCGCCGTGAGGGCTTCAGCCTCGAACAGCCGTTCTATATCGACGAGGATTATTTCCAGCTCGACATGGAGATGATCTATTATCGCGATTGGCTGTTCATCGGCCATGATTGCGAGCTGCCGAAGCCGGGCGCTTATTTCACCGTTCAGATCGGCAGCTATCCTGTCGTCATCGTCCGCGGCCGCGACAATGTCATCCGCGCCTTCCACAACAGCTGCCGCCATCGCGGCTCGCGCGTCTGCACCAAGGAGCACGGCTCCTCCGTGCGTCTCGTCTGTCCCTATCATCAATGGACCTATGATCTCGAAGGCAAGCTCGCCTTTGCTCGCCACATGGGCGATGATTTCGACAAGACCGGCTTCAACCTGAAGCCCGTCCATTGCGAGATCGTTGCAGGCTATGTCTTCATCTGCCTTGCCAACACCGCCCCGGATTTCCAGCCGGTGCGCGACAAGATCGAACCCTATGTCGCGCCGCACCGGATCAGTGAGAGCAAGGTCGCCTTCCAGAGCACGATTATCGAGAAGGGCAACTGGAAGCTTGTCTGGGAAAATAACCGCGAGTGCTATCACTGCGCCGCCAATCATCCCGAGCTCTGCCGCACCTATCCCGAAGCCCCGAGCGTCACCGGCACGGATGGCGGCGCCGACGATCCCGAGATCGCCGGCCATTGGGCGCGCTGCGAGGCCGCCGGCCTGCCGAGCAAGTTCCAGATTTCGCCGGACGGCCAGTTCCGCACCGCCCGCATGCCGCTGATCGAGGATGCCGAGAGCTACACCATGTCGGGCAAGCGCGCCGTCCAGCGCCAGCTCTCCGACGATATTTCGATCAGCCATATCGGCGCCATGCTGCTCTTCCACTACCCGACGACGTGGAACCACCTGCTCGGTGACCACGCCATCTCCTTCCGCGTGCTGCCGCTCAGCGCCAACGAGACAGCGGTGACGACCAAGTGGCTCGTCCACAAGGATGCCGTCGAAGGCGTGGATTATAATCTCGAAGAACTGACCCACGTCTGGACCGAGACCAACGATCAGGATCGCCGCATCGTCGAGGAAAACGCCTTCGGCATTCACTCGCCCGCCTATGAACCCGGCCCCTATTCCGCCTTGCACGAGGGCGGCGTCATGCAGTTCCTCGAATGGTATTCGAACTTCATGGTGAACCGTCTGCAGGGTGACCAGGCGAAAATTTCCGCCGTGGCCTAATGCATGTAGCCCGGAACTGTTACGGTTCCGGGATAACGGCATGCATGAACAAAGGACTGAAGTGCGTTCCGGGCGACATCATCGGCCTCCCGGTTAATGCCCGGTTCAGATCGATTTCTGTACACATACGAAAGCAGTTGGCCCCCGGCCGCTTTCGGAACCATTCCGGCACGAAAGCGTTGCTGGGCAGGCAGTTATCGCTGTTGAATGGGAGAGAAGAATGTTCGGTTTGAGTAACAAGATCGCGACCGCAGTTCTGGCGGCCGCCGTGGTGCTGACGGGCTTTGCGCCGTCGCAGGCAATCCAGATGCCCACCGCCCCGCAGGTGGAAAAATCCTCCGCCGTCGAGAACGTGCAGTACCGCCGCTATTATCGCCCCGGTTACCGTCCTGGCTACCGGCCTGGCTATCGTCCCGGCGCCTATTACCGGCCCGGTTATTACGGCGGCTATCGCGGCTATTCCTATTACCGCCCGGGATACCGCCGTTATAACGGCTACTGGTATCCGCTCGCCGCCTTCGGCGCCGGCGCGGTGATCGGCGGCGCTATCGTCGCGCAGCCGCGTTACGTCGAGCCTGCGCCCCGCATGGGTTCGAGCCACGTCGCCTGGTGCGCCAACCGCTACCGGTCCTATCGCGCCTACGACAACACGTTCCAGCCCTATAACGGCCCGCGCCAGCAGTGCTATTCGCCGTATTGATAAACGTGCTGTTCTCAAGAAACGTCTGCCCCTCACCCTAACCCTCTCCCCGTAAAAACGGGGAGAGGGGACGTGCCCCGCGAGAGGTTGGTGGGAACGGAGATGTGGCGGCACATCCCCTTCTCCCCGCGCGCGGGGGTCCGAAGGACGGGTCGAGACCCGTGGCTCGACCCCGGTGGTGGCGGCAGCCGGATGAGGGGCTGCGCGCCCTCAGAATGCCGAAAACTTCACCCTCAAAGAATATCCACTCTCCTCAGCAACCACCAGGCAAAGGCAATGGAGCCGACGATGAGGACGACGGCGTATTCCGTGCCGTAGTCGCCGACGGCGAAGGGCAGGTTTGCCGTGTTCATGCCGAAGAAGCCGGTCACCAGCGTCGGCGGCAGCAGGAAGGCCGTCATGATCGACAGCAGATAGAGGTGGCGGTTGGTTTCGGAGGATTGTTTCGAATCGATTTCTTCGTGCAACAGGCGTGCCCGGTCCTGCAGCGCATAGATATCGTGGTCGACCGTTTCCAGCCGGCTCGTCAGCCGCCGCGCCACGTCGTCGAAGCCGAAGGGCATCTCGTCGTCGTCGGCCGCCGCCGCCCGGCGCATCAGCGCCAGCACGGTGCGCAGATGCCGATGCAGCCTGACCACGGTGCGCCGCACCGGCGCCAGGCGTCGGCGTTCGTCGCGCTGCGCGCTGTCGTAGACGATATCCTCGATCTGGTTCAGCTCCTCGGTGAGCTCGATGACGATCGCGATCAGCGTGCGCTGGAACTCGATCACCAGCAGTTCGAAGAGATCGACCGGCCGGGAAAATTTGCCCGGATTCCTATCGATCAGCGCCCGCGCCCGCTCGACGCTGCGCAGCGGCTGCAGCCTTGTGGTGATGAGGAAGCGGTCGGACATGGCGAAATGCAGCCAGCCGAGATTGTTGGTATCCTCGGCGAAATCGCGCTGGCAATCGACGAGCGTGCCGTAGAGCATCTGCTCGTCGACGGTGATGGCCGCATGTGTGTCACGCGTCGTCAGCGCCGATTTCGCGTCCTCCGTCAGCCCGTCCAGCGTATCGAGCAAGGCCGGCACGCGGGCGTCGACAAGGTTGAGATGCAGCCAGTAGAAACAGTTGTCGGCGGTCAGTTCCGCCACCGTCGCACTGTTGTTCAGCCGCACCGCGGTCTTTTCTTCGGGCGAGAAGCGATAGGCCCAGACGAAACCGGGTATGTTGACGGGCAATGTGTCCATTGTTCGCCGGTCCTTTGCGAAGGCGATGTCTTCCCTTAGAGTTTGTTCATGACGTCCATTTGTCCAACGGTGCAAGAACAAAGCGTCATGCCGGGCGATTTATCGCATACCGGTCGAAGAAATCGAAATTGACGTTTACGTAAAAATCAATTAGCCCTTGCCTCGGAGGGGCTTTGCCGCGAGCGAGGCCGGTCCGCGGAGGAAAAACCATGTACAAGGCGCCCGTCGAGGAAATCGCGTTCACGTTGAAGCATGTCGCGGGCATGGGCGAGGCGATGTCAAAAGGGATGCTCGGCGATCTCGGCGAAGATCTGGTCGATGCCATCCTGGCCGAGGCCGGGCGTTTTGCCACAGAGGAAGTGGCGCCGCTTGCCGACATCGGCGACCGCCAGGGCGCCCGCCTGATCGATGGCGAGGTCAGGCTGCCGGATGGCTGGCGCGATCTCTATCGCCATTGGATTGCCGGCGGCTGGAACGGCCTGACGGCGCCCGAAGCTTTCGGCGGCCAGGCCTTGCCGCATATGCTGAATGTCGCAGCACTCGAAATGTGGAATTCCGGTTCCATGGCCTTTGCGCTCGCTCCGACGCTGACGATGGGCGCCATCGAGGCGGTCAGCACCCATGGCAGTGCTGCGCTGAAAGACACATATCTGGAAAAGATGGTCTCCGGCGAATGGACCGGCACCATGAACCTGACGGAGCCGCATGCCGGCTCCGATCTCGGCGTGCTGAAAGCCCGCGCCGAGCGCCGCGATGACGGCAGCTACCGCCTGTTCGGCCAGAAGATCTTCATCACCTGGGGTGAGCATGACGCGGCCGACAACATCATCCATCTGGTGCTCGCCCGCCTGCCGGATGCGCCGGCCGGCACACGCGGCATCTCGCTCTTCCTGGTGCCGAAATTCCTGGTGAACGACGACGGCTCGCTTGGGCCCCGCAATGATCTGTTCTGCCATTCGCTGGAGCACAAGCTCGGCATCCATGGCTCGCCGACCTGCACGATGATCTACGGCGACGGAAAATTCGGCAGTGAAAAGGGCGCTGTGGGATGGCTGGTCGGCGAGGAGAACAAGGGGCTGGCCTGCATGTTCACGATGATGAACAATGCCCGCCTTGCCGTCGGCATGCAGGGCGTGGCGATCGCGGAGGCCGCCACCCAGAAGGCGCTCGCCTATGCCAGGGAACGCACCCAGGGCAGGGCACCGGGTTCAGGCAGTGCCGGCATGAGCCCGATCGTCGAACATCCCGATGTCGCCCGCATGCTCCTCACCATGAAGGCGCTGACGCAAGGGGCGCGCGCCATCTCCTATGTCTGCGCCCATGCGATCGACATGTCGCACCGGGC
The DNA here is from genome assembly GCF_057653825.1 of Rhizobium sp. WSM409. Taxonomy (NCBI): domain Bacteria; kingdom Pseudomonadati; phylum Pseudomonadota; class Alphaproteobacteria; order Hyphomicrobiales; family Rhizobiaceae; genus Rhizobium; species Rhizobium sp. WSM409. The sequence goes on from NZ_CM172794.1 coordinate 633,184, forward strand.
AGGTGACTCCAGCCGCCACTGGCAGGAGCGCGCCGCCCTTTTGACGCCGATTGCCAAATCCTTTTCGACGGATGCCGGCGTCGACGTCGCCTCGCTCGGCATCCAGGTGCATGGCGGCATGGGTTTCATCGAGGAGACGGGTGCGGCGCGTTATCTCCGCGATGCCCGCATCGCCCCGATCTACGAGGGTACCAACGGCATCCAGGCGATCGACCTCGTCACCCGCAAGCTGCCGCTCTCCGGCGGCGATCAGGTGAAGGGCTTCATCGCCGAGCTTAGAGAGATCGCCGACGACGTCCGCCGCTCCAATCTCGATGGTTTCGGCGAGACCGCTGTCAGGCTCGACGCGGCGATCGTCGATCTCGAACAGGCGACCGCCTGGCTGATGAAGACGCTTGCCGAGAACAGCACCGCCGAGGCGCTCTCGGGTGCCACCCCCTATCAGCGCCTGTTCGGGCTGGTGCTCACCGGCTGTTATCTTGCCAAGGGTGGTCTCGCCGAGGCAGCCGATGGGGCAGGTGAAAACCGCATCGCGCTCTGCCGCTTCGCCGCCGAAAACCTGCTTGCCGAGACCGCAGCCCTGCGCGACCGCGTCGTCAATGGCGCGGCAAGCCTTGCCGCCGCCCGTATCCTGCTTGCCTGAGGAAACCCAATGACCGATCACATCATCGTCGAGCAGCCTTCCGCCCATCCCGGCGTCCAGTCTATCCGCTTCAATCGGCCGGAGAAGAAGAACGCCATCACCCGCGCCATGTACCGGACCATGGCCGATGCGCTGAATGCCGCCAACACAAATCCCGGCATCCGTGCCACCGCTTTGCTCGGCACCGAAGGCTGCTTTTCGGCCGGCAACGACATGAACGACTTTCTTGCTGCCGCGATGGGCGGCCGCGGCCTGGAGCAGGAAATCCTCGATTTCCTCTATGCGCTGGTGAATGCCGAAAAACCCGTCGTCTCGGGCGTCGACGGCCTGGCGATCGGCATCGGCACGACGATCCATCTCCATTGCGACCTGACCATCGCCTCCAGTCGCAGCCAGTTCCGCACCCCCTTCGTCGATCTGGCGCTGGTGCCCGAGGCCGGTTCCAGCCTCGTCGCGCCGCGCCTGATGGGGCATCAGCGCGCCTTCGCCCTGCTGGCGGCCGGCGAAGCATTCTCCGCCGAAGAAGCCAAGGAAGCCGGCCTGGTATGGAAGGTCGTCGACCCAGGCGAGGTCGATTCACTGACGCTTGGCCTGGCGGCAAAGCTCGCGGCCAAGCCGCCGGAGGCGCTGCGCATCGCCCGCGACCTCATTCGTGGCGATCGCGGCGAGATCATCGCCCGCATCGACGAGGAGGCCCGCTATTTCTCCGCGCGGCTAAAAAGTGCCGAGGCCCGGGCGGCCTTCGAAGCCTTCATGCGCCGCTGAGCGCCGCCTGGTAGCACCAGTCCGGGAGCAAACGGATACCGATTAGACCGCCGGCACATTGAATACTTCGCCGGCCCTGAGTGGCCGGAACCGCTCCGGGGGAATATCGTGCTCGCTCATTGCGTCTTGCAACGCTCTTGCCGGCGCGTCGACCGCTTCATTTGTCAGTTGGAACGTGGCGAAGTGATGCCCGGCCACATAGGCCGCATTTGCCAACTTCATTCCGATCACCGCCTCTTGCGGATTCTGGTGCTGCCCTTTCATGAACCAGCGCGGCTCATAGGCGCCGAAGGGTAAAATGGCCAAACGAAAGCCGCCATGTTTCTGCTGTGCCGCTTTGTAATTGATGCCGTCGTGAAAGCCCGTGTCACCGACGTGATAAATTTTTCCGGCCGGAGTCGATAAAACGAACGACGCCCAAAGTGCCATCCGCCGATCGGCGGTTCCGCGGGCGGACCAATGGTGTGCAGGCTCCGCATCAATGCTTATTCCGGCGTGCGAAATGCGCTCGCCCCAGTCCATCGATGTCGTCTCTATATCGGGCATGGCACGGCGAATGATCGTGTCATTGCCAAGTGGCGTCACGACAAGCGGCCGATGCTTCGCAGCCAACCGCCTGAGCGTTGCGATATCGAGATGATCATAATGATTGTGCGACACCAGCACGAGATCAATCGGGGGCAAATCATCGAACGCGATGCCCGGTGGGACGACGCGCCTGGGTCCGGCAAAAGCGAGGGGACTCGCGCGCTCCGACCAAACCGGGTCGGTGAGGATATTGAGCCCAGCGACCTGCACGAGCATTGTTGCATGACCAACCATGGTCACCCTCAGATCCTCGCCATCGACGCATGGATCCGGCTTGGCCGCCGGGTACGGACTTGGGACCGACTGAGGCCAGCGCTCACGGCCACCGCCGAATTGCCACCGCAGCAGATCGCGGAAGCCAAGGGGCTCAATACCTTCGGGATTGAAGAAATGCGTGCCGTCGAAGTGATCGGACACTGGGCCGTTATAGTATGGGTTGCGTCTTTTGGTCTTTCCGACAGGCACGCCTATTTCTCCAGCGTCGCCACCACCTCGACATGCGAGGTCCAGAGGAACTGGTCGATCGGCGTTACTTGCGTGATCCGGTAGCCGCCCTCGACGAGGATCGCCAGATCCCGCGCCAGCGTTAGCGGATTGCAGCTGACTGCCACGATCTTCTTCACGCCGGAGCGGGCGAGCTCCTGGCACTGGAACTCGGCACCGGCGCGCGGCGGGTCGAAGACGACGGCGTCATAGGGCTTGAACTCCTGCGTCATCAAAGGACGGCGAAAGAGATCGCGCTTTTCGACGGTGACCGGCTTCAGCCCTTGCGTGTTGCGGGCGGCATGGTCGAGTGCTGCGAGCGCCTTTGCTTCGGCTTCGACGGCGTGCACGCGGCCGATCCGCGCCAGCCGCAGTGAAAACGTGCCGGAGCCGGCAAAGAGATCGGCGATCCGCTTCGACTTGCCGGTATGGGCAATGACCAGCTCCGCCATCGCCTCTTCCGCCGGCTTGGTCGCCTGGGTAAAACCGCCCGGCGGTGGTGAAACCTGGATGCCGCCGAATTCGACCATCGGCTTCGACGGCTCGACCAGGATTTCGCCGTTCAGCGAAACACGGGCGATGCCGCGCAAGCTGAGCGCGGTCTCGATCGCCTTGCGTCGCTGCGGATCGGAGAGCTTCTTCACGTCGTCGACGGAGATGTCCAGACCGGAAAGCGTTTCGAGCACGGCGACGCGGAAGGGTTCGGCACTGGTCGCCAGCGATGCAGCAATCGCCCTGATCGCCGGCAGCCGGGCGATGATCCCTGCCGACGAGATCGGACATTCCTCGATGGCGACGATATGGTGGCTTTCGGCCTGGTTGAATCCGACCAGCATGTCCTTCTCGGTCTTGCGCGCCGCAAAGACGACACGCCGCCGTTCGCCCGGCCGGGCCGGAACGATCTCGCCGACCTCTGATGTCAGACCCTTGGATTTCAGCGCATCGATGACCAGCTGGCGCTTGAAGGCGCGGTAGGGCGCATCGGCCATATGCTGGAGCGTGCAGCCGCCGCAGGTGCCGTTGACACCATCCGGACCGAAATGCCGACAGGGCGGCTCCTGCCGGTCAGGCGAGGGCGTCGTGATCGACATGATCGTGCCCTGGCTCTTGACCCGGGCAATCGCCACGGTTTCGCCTGGCAGGGAAAAGGGTACGTAGACAGGCCCGCCGGCGCTGCTGGCGATGCCGTCGCCCTGGGCGCCGAGCTTCTCGATCGTGACGGTTTCGGTGCTCACGGTTTTAATCCTGCCAGAAGGAATTCCTGATTGCCGTCGCCGCCGGAAATCGGGGAGGGGATGAGGCCGAGGCTTTTCCAGCCCATGTCCTCGACGAACCAGCGCTCCAGTTCTGCAGCAACGGCGGGAGCAGACGAGGGGTCCTTCAGCATCCCGCCCTTGCCGATCGCTTCGCGCCCGGCCTCGAACTGCGGCTTGACCAGCAGCACGGCGACAGCGCCCGGTTCGGCGATCTCAAGAGCCGGCGCGAGCGCCAGCTTCAGCGTGATGAAGGAGACGTCGGAAACGATGAAGGTGGAGGGATGGTCGATATCGTCTGCCGTCAGGTTGCGGGCGTTGAGGCCCTCCCTGTTCGTCACGCGCGGATCGCCTGATATGCGCGGATGCATCTGCCCATGGCCGACATCGATCGCGGTGACATGCGCGGCACCGCGCTGCAGCAGCACCTCGGTGAAGCCGCCGGTGGAGGCACCGACATCGAGACAGTGATGGCCGGCAGGATCGAGCCGGAAATGATCGAGGGCAGCGGCAAGCTTCAGTGCGGCGCGCGACACATAGTCCTGCGCCGGATCGTCGATCTCGATGGCCGCGTCCGCGCCAAACAGCGCGCCGGCCTTCGTGACCACCTGGCCGCCGATCTTGACGGTGCCGCGCTGCACGGCGTCGCGGGCGCGTGAGCGGCTGGCAAAGAGGCCGAGGGAGACGAGAAGCTGGTCGAGACGTTGGGTGTTTTGATCTGACATCGGCTGTGCATGACCGGCAAAGCCGCCGGTTGCAAGCATTTTGTTCCCAAGACCGTCATTGACCCTCAAAAGCTTTCGGCGATAATCCCCCCGCGGCGATCGCGGGGCGTGCCGCAGACACGGGGGTGTTCCATGCTGAAGCTCTTCACTCTTCTTGTCGCGGCGGGGATCGCATCGCCCGCGCTCGCGAACGACACTATGGCCGAGGTCAAGACCGGCGGGCTGATCTTTGCCCAATCCGACGATGTCAGCATGGCGGAAGAGGATCTCTTCATCTCCGCTTCGGAAGTGCGTGTCGACTACGTCTTCGAGAACAGCTCCGACAAGGATGTCGAAAGCCTGGTCGCATTTCCGATGCCTGACATATCGGGCCAGGTCGACAATAATTCCGCCATCTCCGATTATGACAGCGATAATTTCCTGCATTTTTCCACCGTGCAGGACGGCAGCCCGATCACCGCCAAGCTGCAGCAGCGCGTCGTCTCGCTCGGCATCGACGTCACCGACGAGTTCGCCAAGCAGGGCATTCCCGTCCTGCCCTATAGCCAGAAGACGACCAAGGCGCTTGCCAAGCTCCCCGAAACCGTCCGCAAAGACTGGATCGCCCGCGGCCTCGTCTATCCCATGGGCGCCGGCGATGCCGCCGGGGTCGATCTCGTGCCGCTCTGGACGCTGCGCTCGACCTATTGGTGGCGCACCACCTTCCCGGCAAAGAAGAAAGTCAGCGTCGCGCACCGTTACAAGCCGGCCGTCGGCGGCACCGTCGCCATCAGCTTTCTCGAAGGTGGCGAGCCGAAGGGTGAGCGCTTCGAGGAATATTCCCGCAAATACTGCCTCGACGGAGATTTCGTCAGGGTTGCCCAGCAGCGTGCGCGGGAAGCCGAGGCCGGAGGCGCCAACTATACCGAAAGCTGGATCTCCTATGTGCTGTCGACCGGCGCCAACTGGGCGGGGCCGATCAAGCGCTTTCAGCTGACGATCGACAAGGGCAAGCCCGGCAGCCTCATAAGCTTCTGCGGCAGCAATGTTCAGAAGATCGGCCCGACCACCTTCCGGATGACGGCCCAGGATTTCGATCCCGCAAAGGATTTCGACATCCTGATCCTCAACCCTCCAGAAACGGCACAATAATCCGTAGGCTCGGCCGCTGTTGCGGTGCACAAATTTAAACAAATTTAAAGCCTGGCCATATAGGTTCAGCGTGATTGTAGCGGTTCATCCAAGCCGCTCGGCGCCATGAAGGCGCAAGCGTTTCCACGCCGATCATGTTCTCAAGTTCAAACATTCCGGCGGTTGCGTCTCGTGCGACCTGCCTTTCGCCGCGTCGACTGTCGTCAGGAGAAATCACCGATGTCCGCCAAAAACATATCCTTGAACGGTAAACTTGCGGCCACGTTCGCAGCCCTCATTCTCATTTTCGTCGCCATTTCCACTTTCGTTTATTCCAAGGCGACGGCGTCCGCGTCCGCTTCTGCTGAGCAGGAAAAGTCCGAGCTGCTCGTCAACCAGATCGACGATGCGCTGCAGGCAATGCTCGAGCAGGCCGTCAACCTGCGTGGCTTCATCCTCTTCCGCAGCGACAGCACCTATGGCGATGTCTTCACCAACCGCGAGCGCATGCTGAAGGCGATTGCCGCTGCCAAGCAGACGGCCGCCGGCGAGCCGCAGCTGGTCGAGATGATCGACGGCATGCAGAAGGCCGCCGACCTCTATTTCCACGAACTTGCCGAGCCGCAGACCAAGGCTCGCAAGGAAACCGACATGCCGATCGAAGAGGTCGTCAAGATCGGCGTCAACGCCACCAAGGGCCAGCTCGACGGGTTCCGCCAGGCCTCAGCCAAGATCAAGGCCACCGCGCGTGAAAAGTCGAACGCGCTCGCCGAGATCCGCGCCGATGCCAACAGCGATCTGAAGACGACGCTGCTTGCCGGCGGCGTCCTCGCCTCGCTTGCCGCTGCCGTTCTCGCCTGGCTGATGTCGCGCACCATCGTCCGCCCGGTCGTCGGCATGACTGCGGCCATGGATCGCCTCGCCGGCGGTCAGAACGACATCGAGGTTCCCGCGACCGACCGCGGCGACGAAATCGGCCGCATGGCTCAATCCGTCCTGGTCTTCAAGCAGGCGGCGATCGAGAAGCTGCGCCTTGCCGGCGAGACCGACCGCATGCGCGACGACGCCGAACGCCAGCGCCGGGCAGGCGACGAGCAGAAGGCGCGCGAGGAAGGCGAGATCCGCTATGCCATCGACGCTCTGGCGGGCGGCCTTGCCGAGCTTGCCAATGGCGATATGGCCGGCCGTCTCCAGACGCCGTTCGCGTCGCAATATGACAGCCTGCGCAATGACTTCAACCATGCTGTCGAAAAGCTGCAGGCAGCACTGCAATCGGTCGGCCGCAACGCTTCGGCGATCAATGCCGGCGCCGGCGAAATCCGCTCGGCCGCCGACGATCTTGCCCACCGCACCGAGCAGCAGGCTGCCGCCGTCGAACAGACGGCCGCAGCGCTCGAGGAAGTGACGACGACCGTCCGCGACAGCGCCAAGCGCGCCGAGGATGTCGGCAATCTCGTCGAGCGCGCCCGCCTCGGTGCTGAAAAGTCAGGCGAAGTCGTCCGTAAGGCCGTCTCCGCCATGCAACAGATCGAGAAGTCCTCCGGCGAAATCTCCAACATCATCGGCGTCATCGACGACATCGCCTTCCAGACCAACCTTTTGGCCTTGAACGCAGGCGTCGAAGCCGCTCGTGCCGGCGATGCCGGCAAGGGCTTTGCGGTCGTCGCCCAGGAAGTGCGTGAGCTCGCCCAGCGCTCGGCTAAGGCGGCCAAGGAGATCAAGGCGCTGATCACCACCTCAGGCGAACAAGTCGTTGCCGGCGTCGGCCTCGTCGGCGAGACCGGCAAGGCGCTGGAGGTCATCGTCTCTGAGGTGCAGGAGATCAACCACCATGTCAGTGCCATCGTCACCGCCACGCGCGAACAGTCGATCGGCCTGCAGGAGATCAACACCGCCGTCAACAACATGGACCAGGGCACGCAGCAGAACGCGGCCATGGTCGAGGAGCAGACTGCGGCCAGCCATGCGCTCGCCCAGGAGGCAAACGCCCTCGAAGAACTGCTGCGCCAGTTCAAGCTCGGCCAGGTGGCTCCAACGCCGCGCGCAAGCGTTGCCGGCACGACCTCCCGCCCGGTCGCCTCCCCGGCCCACGCTTTGACGCGCACCGTCGCCAAGGCTTTCGGCGGAAGACAGGCAGCCGCTGCGGCCGTGAAGGAAGACTGGACGGAGTTCTGAGAAGGCCCTTCGAAGGGACGTTAAATGAAGCGGGCGGTGCAGTGATGCACCGCCTTTTTTATTGAGAGGACCTGCCGGGCAGCCCCCTCATCCGCCTGCCGGCACCTTCTCCCCGGGGGGAGAAGAGATTTGCGGCGACGTCTCGATTCCCTCTTCTCCCCCGCGGGGAGAAGGTGCCCGTAGGGCGGATGAGGGGGCCACACGGCACGCCCTCACCAAAGCATTATCCAGCAACCCCAACCGCAACCCCACGCCCCAGCGCCTTGAACACCGTCGAAGCGATGCCGGCGCGATCCAGCCCCGCGTGGGCGTTCATGGCTTCGGGCTTGGCCTGTTCCATCCAGATATCGGGCATCACGAGCGAGCGCAGCTTCAACCCGTTGTCGAGCAGGCCTTCGGTGGCGAGGAAGTGCATCACGTGGCTGCCGAAGCCGCCGATCGAGCCTTCCTCGACGGTGATCACGATCTCATGGTGGCGGGCAAGCTGGCGGATCAGGTCGTGGTCGAGCGGCTTGGCGAAGCGCGCATCGGCGACCGTCGTCGACAGCCCGGCGGCATCGAGATCCTCGGCGGCGAGCAGACAATCGGCAAGACGTGTGCCGAAGGAGAGCAGCGCCACCTTGGTGCCTTCCTTGACGATGCGGCCCTTGCCGATCTGCAGGATTTCGCCGCGCACCGGCATGTCGACGCCGACGCCTTCGCCGCGGGGATAGCGGAACGAGATCGGCCCGGCATCATAGGCGACAGCCGTGCGCACCATATGCTTGAGTTCGGCCTCGTCGGCCGCCGCCATCACCACGAAGCCGGGCAGGGTGGTGAGGAAAGCGGTGTCGAAGGAGCCGGCATGGGTCGGCCCGTCGGCGCCGACGAAGCCGGCACGGTCGATCGGGAAACGCACCGGCAGTCCCTGGATCGCCACGTCGTGCACGACCTGGTCGTAGGCGCGCTGCAGGAAGGTGGAATAGAGGGCGGCGAACGGCTTGTAGCCTTCCGCTGCCAGGCCGGCGGCGAAGGTCACGGCATGCTGTTCGGCAATGCCGACGTCGAAACAGCGTGACGGATAGGCCTCGGCGAGCTTGTCGAGGCCGGTGCCGTTTGGCATGGCGGCGGTGATGCCGACGATCTTGTCGTCGAGGGCGGCTTCCTGCACCAGCGCTTCGGCAAAGACGCTGGTATAGCTCGGCGCATTCGGCTTCACCCTTGCCTGGGCGCCGGTGATGACGTCGAACTTGTTGACGCCGTGATATTTATCGGCCGCGGCTTCCGCCGGCGGATAGCCCTTGCCCTTCTGGGTGACGACATGGATCAGCACCGGCCCGCGCCCATTGTCGCGCACATTGCGCAACACGGGCAGCAGGTGGTCGAAGGAATGCCCGTCGATCGGCCCGATATGATAGAAGCCCATCTCCTCGAACATCGTGCCGCCGGTGACGTAGCCGCGCGCATGCTCGACGGCGCGGGTGATCGCCCGGTCGATATTCTTGCCGAGATAGGCCGTCAGCTTCTTGCCGAAGTCACGGAAGCCCATATAGGTGCGTCCCGAGGCAAGGCGCGCGAGATAGGCGCTCATCGCGCCCGTCGGAGGTGCGATCGACATGTCGTTGTCGTTGAGGATGACGATCAGGCGCGCATCGAGTGCGCCGGCATTGTTCAGCGCCTCATAGGCCATGCCGGCCGACATCGCCCCGTCGCCGATGACGGCGATGACGCGGCGGTCTGATTTGTCGAGGTCGGCGGCAATCGCCATGCCGAGGCCGGCCGAGATCGAGGTCGAGGAATGCGCCGCGCCGAAGGGATCATATTCGCTTTCCGCCCGGCGGGTGAAGCCGGACAGCCCGTCTTCCTGGCGCAGCGTCCGGATGCGGTCACGCCGGCCGGTGAGAATCTTGTGCGGATAACATTGATGGCCGACATCGAAGATCAGCCGATCATCAGGCGTGTCGAAGACGCTGTGGATGGCGATCGTCAATTCGACGACGCCGAGACCGGCGCCCAGATGGCCGCCGGTGCGCGACACCGCATCGATCATTTCGTCCCGGACTTCGCGGGCAAGCTGCGGTAGGTCGCGATCCTCGAGCTTGCGCAGGTCGGCGGGATAGATGACCTGGTCGAGCAGGGGGGTCTTCGGCAGTTGTGTCACGGGCGGGCGCTCTTTCTTGCTTTTCCTTGTTCCGCTTTATTCGATTAGATTGCGGCAAAACAAGTGCATTTCAGGAACCGAAGGTTTTCACCTTAGAGCATGATGCCGAAAAGTGTGAGCGGTTTTCGGGCAACATCATGCTCCCACTGTTAAAGCATGGTGCCGAAAAGTGTGAGCGGTTTTCGGCGGAGATCCAGCTCTATTTCTCGATCCGATCCGGAGGATTCGGATCATCGGGATCCATTTAGCCTTCCGGCAAAGGCACGAATTCCTCTTCATCACCCGGAACGATATCGAAGCGGCCGGTGCGCCATTCCTCCTTGGCCTGTTCGATCCGCTCCTTCGAGGAGGAGACGAAATTCCACCAGATATAACGTTTCGAATTGAGCGCCGCCCCTCCGAAGAGCATCAGGTGGCAGCCATCGCGGCCGGCCTCCAGCGTGATCGCATCGCCCGGCCGGAAGACCAGCAGCTGGTCGGCGGCGAAGCGGTCGCCTGATATGACGACCTCGCCCGACAGCACATAGACGGCGCGCTCTTCATGCGCAGCGCCGAAGGGAAATTTGGCGCCGGCCTGCAGGTCGAGATCGACATAGAGCGTGTCGGAGAAAACGCCGACCGGCGATGTCATGCCTTCAAACGAACCGATGACCACACGCCCGCGCACGCCGCTCGTCTCGATCAGCGGCATGGCGGATTTTTCCGTATGGGCGAAGGCGGGATCGATCTCCTCCTTGTCATCGGGCAGCGCCAGCCAGGTCTGCAGCCCCGACATCAGCAGCGGATGGCCACGCAGATTGTCGGGCGTGCGCTCGGAATGCACGATGCCGCGGCCGGCCGTCATCAGGTTGATATCGCCGGGACGGATGACCTTTTCGGTGCCGAGGCTGTCGCGATGGCGGATCTCGCCGTCGAACAGATAGGTGACCGTCGACAGCCCGATATGCGGATGCGGCTTGACGTCGAGCGCCTCGTCCGGCTTCAGGATCGCCGGGCCCATCCGGTCGAAGAAGATGAACGGCCCGACGAGCCGCCGCTGCCGGCTCGGCAGCGCGCGGCGTACCTGGAAACCGCCGATATCGCTGGTGCGCGGGATGATCAGGTTCTCGATCGCATCGCAGGCGAAGGCATCGCCGGGCAGGGGGTCTTTACCGGGAAAGAAGGACATTGGAATCTCCGATCGCTACAGTGCCGAGCGTCATCGCCCACAGATAGCGCCTGGAGCGCCGCGCGTCCAATCGGACGCGCCAAGACGCTCCGGCATCTGAAAGCGCGCCGCGCGTCCAATCGGACGCGCGCCGGTTCAGATCGCGGTAAAGCCGTTGTCGACGAAGAGATGGGCGCCATTGACGAAGCTCGATTCGTCGCTGGCCAGATAAAGCGCGGCCCGCGCGACGTCTTCGGGTTCGCCGATCCGCCCCTGCTGGGCGGCAATGGCGGCATCCGAAACGTCGACGCCGAGCGCCTGCAGGTCGGCCACCTCCCGCAGGCCATGCGGCGTGCGGATGAAGCCGGGGCAGACGGCGTTGCAGCGAATGTTGCGGTCGCGGAATTCGACCGCGATGGCGCGGGCAAACATATGCACGGCTCCCTTGGTCGTGTCGTAAAGCACTTCCATCGGCGTGGCGGCGACCGCCGAGATCGACGAGGTGCAGACGATCGACCCGCCGCCGCTCGCAATCATCTTCGGCAGGACGGCCTTGGTCATCAGGAACATCGAACGCACATTGACGGCATGCAGCCAGTCCCATTCCTCGACGGTCGTTTCGAGAAAAGGTTTGATGACGATCGTGCCGGCGTGATTGAAGAGCACGGTCACTGCGCCGTAGCGTTCCTCGACACCGGCGACGGCGGCATTGACGGCGGCTTCGTCCGAGACATCGGCCGTCCAGCAATCGGCCTCGCCGTCGGCATCACGGATTTGCTTCACGGTCTCGGCGGCTGCATCGCCATTGCGGTCGATGATCGCAACGCGCGCGGCTTCCGCCGCAAAAAGCTTCGAGGCGGCACCGCCCATGCCGGTCGCGCCGCCCGAGATAATGGCGACCTTGCCCTTCAACCTGTCCGTCATTCCGCTGTCCCCTCACTGTTTTGCAAAGGGATCATAGATCGGTCCGAAGCCGATAGCCAAGCATCTTCAAAAGGGAGTTTGCTGCCTCAGGCGCCGTCGAGCGGTTCGACGCCCTGCGGCTTGCCGGCGCGGTGGAGCCTGATCTTCTCGATGCGGTTTTCGGCGGCCGAAAGCAGCGTCTCGCAATGTTTCTTCAGTGCTTCGCCGCGCTCATAGATCTCGATCGATTCATCCAGCGCCACATCGCCGCGTTCCAGCCGGGCGACGATACTTTCGAGTTCGGCGACCGCCTTTTCGAAGGAGAGGCCGGACACCTCCGGCTTGGCGCTGTCAGTCATTCTCAACCCTTCATCATTCTCAGAATATGCATGCCCGCCGATTCGGCGAGTCCCTCGAGATCATAACCGCCTTCGAGCAGGCTGACGACCCGGTTCTTCGCGTGCCGGTCCGCCAGTTCGAGCACGCGCCCGGTCGCCCAGTCGAAATCCTCGCCGGTCAGATTGATCTGCGCCAAGGGATCGCGGTGATGTGCGTCGAAGCCGGCGGAGATGATGATGAGATCCGGCCGGAAATCGTCAAGGGCGGGCAGCACGCGCGATTTGAACGCCTCGCGAAAATGGTCGCTGCCGACATTCGGCGACAGCGGCGCATTGACGATGGTATTGTGCTTGCCCTTCTCGTCCTTGGCGCCGGTGCCGGGATAGAGCGGCATCTGATGCGTCGAGCAGAACAGCACCGAGGGATCGTCCCAGAAGATATCCTGCGTGCCGTTGCCGTGGTGCACGTCCCAGTCGACGATGGCGATGCGCTCGGCACCATGCGTTTTCTGCGCATGCCGGGCGGCGATCGCCGCATTGTTGAAGAAGCAGAAGCCCATCGCCGTCATCTTCTCGGCATGGTGCCCCGGCGGGCGGGCGGCGACGAAGACATTGTCGGCCCGGCCGGTAAAGACGTCGTCGACCGCCGCCATCGCCCCGCCAATGCCGGTCAGCGCCGCCTGCAGGCTCTTGCTGCTGGCATAGGTATCGGCTTCGATCTGGTTGATCTCACCCTCTTCCTCGGGGATTTCCCGCATGACGGCGATGAGATGTTCTTCTGGATGGGCCAGCAGCACCGCATCCTCATTCGCCTGCGGCGCCTGGCGGCGCTCCAGCCGCTCGAAATTCGGATGTTCCAGCGCGACATTGATGGCGCGGATCCTGTCCGATCGCTCCGGATGGCCGGCGGGCGTCACATGTTCCAGGAAGATCGGGTGTTCATAAACACGGGTGCTCATGAAGACACTCTATCGGTCGCTTATGTCATGTGCCACAGCAGATGGGGCATCGCCTGCCGATTTCAACAAGCGCTCTTGCCGCGCCTGCCGACAGTTCGCTGATCAACACTGTCTCATTTGTGCCTTTTCCATCGAGCCGGTCCATTGCAGCGGCGTCGCATCTTTTCAGGCGCGTGGAGGACACTGTAACACTTTGAACTATTGCGTAATTTTATCCTTAAGCAGGTTCCGGTATAAGCAATTATGAAGTAGTGTTGCGATGGGAACTCTGTAAGGCAGATCTGTTGATGAGTCAGTCGAAACGTCCTGATGTGGCGGAAATACGCGTGCCGTTTCGCGATGTCGATATGACCGGCCGGATGTTTCTGGCATCCTATATTTCCTATGCCGAGTCCGTGCTTGCGAGCTTCTGGTCCTCACGGCCCGATGTCGATGACGAACCCGTCTATAGCCCCAGCAAGGTTTCCTGCTTTCTCCATCGTCCGCTGCACTACGACGAGCCGGCAACCTTCACCGCCACCATCGACAAGATTGGCATGCATTCCATCGGCTTCCTCGTTTCGATCGACACCGGGGAGGAGCGTGCCGCCGAGGTCGAGATCATCTGGCAGGCCCGCACCCGCGAGGACCAGTCGCCGGCCTCGCTGCCGGAGGAAACGCGCGACTGGCTTTATCGGTTTTTGGATTAGGGCCAAAGCAGAGCTGCTCGATCAACCAGAATTGCCATTACGTGCTCTTGCCCCGGAGCAGTGGCTCGCTGAGTATATTGATCTCGACGCTTGGATAAACACGCTCTTCCAGCAATTTAAGGGATCCGACCTTCAATCCCGTGGGCAATAGGCCTGCGTCGAAGTTGACTGCCGGTAGCCTGTCTTCTGCAGAAAATCTGAACAGTGTTATGTGCGCTATTCGGGGCGGGGTTGGACGCCACTGTTCGAAGCAGATGGCATGTGAGATGGCCGAACGAAGCCTGCGCAATTCCGGCGGCTCCTCTGCCTTTACGAAGATAGCGGCTTCCGAAGCAGCCACCTCATGAAAATGGAGCTCAAATGGCGGGGTTTCTTCGACTAGTCTATCCGCGACCTCCTTCCATCTTCCTCCATTCAGCCTCCAGACCTGGTCGTTTGGAATACTGAGTTGGGTCGCTGCGCTGACCAAAGTGACGACGGTCATGTGCAGGCTTGTAGACGGGACGCGTAAAAGCGGCGCTGTGCTGTCTCGTTCGATACTGCCCTGCAAGCCGCAGAGCTTTGACAGTGCCTCGCGATCGGGAAAAAACTGCAGGTGAAACGCACAGCACCGCTTAAACCACAGTGTGTCGACCTTTGTACGGATCACAGCAGCAGGCCCTCCACCTAGCACGGGCACGCCGCCCCGAGAGCGTGCAATTCCCATGTCTTGCTATCACATCGCGAAATCGGTCGCCAATGATGGCAGGAGCTTGCCAGGCGTTCGCATGGTGATGAAGGTCTTGGAACGCTCTAGTTGTCCCGCCGTCCTCATCACGGGCCTCTATTCTTCAACGGCAAGGGTTACGTCAGTACGCGCTTTATAAGCGCAATCGCACCGCTAGGTGACGGTTCTCCCATCTATGCGGGTGCCAAGCCGGGGGGCGGGAAGGTACTCGCAGTGCTGCGCTCAGAGCCTGGTCCAGGAGTTCGTGCCGTTCATGTCGTTCCGAATGAAGACATCGTGGTAGCGGTGATCGCGCCGAAGCGCACCGGTCTTATAGGATGGAAGGGCTGGATCAGATTTACGGTTGTGACCGAACGCTTTCCGGACGGAAACGAGGTCTCTCGGACGTTTCCAGCCTTCCTCGAGAAAGTCGACAGCAAGTAAGCCGATTCTGGAGTTGCTCCCGGTCTGATCTCCGGAGCGACTGGATGAGCCAGAATCCGCGCAAAGCTAAATAAGGGATCGTGCAGCGGTCTTAATTCTCCGTCACTGACAGCAAATCAACGCGATCCTGCTTATGTCACGCGGTCCAATCATCTGACCGCCATGCTTGCGACCAGGTCACTGAATCTCTCTCCCTGAATGCCGACATGGGTCCGCAGCAAACGGCGGGCTTCATCTCCGTCTCCGGCAAAGATCGCATCGACGATGGCGCAATGTTCTGAGAAGGATGTCGACAGGCGGTTGCGCACGCGCAGCTGGAGGCGGCGATAAGGCCGCAGGCGGCGGTGCAATTGCACACATTGCTCCTCAAGGAAATCGCTTCGGCCGGCTGCATAGATGGCCTTATGGAATTCCTCATTGTCGTAATAATAAGCATCGCTGTCACCGGCAGAGGCTGATTGCTCGCAGCGGCCGTGGGTGGCCGTAATCGCTTCCCGGGAGACCTTGTCCAGCCGTCGTGCGGCGAGCGACCCGGCCAGGCCCTCCAATTCGGCCATCACCTCGAACATCTCATAGACGCGGTGCGGCCCCGGATCGATGACGATTGCGCCTCTGCGCGGTCGAATTTCGATGAGGCCGATCGCATCAAGCTGCATCAGCGCCTCGCGCACCGGCGTGCGGGAGACCCCGAAACGCGTCGCAAGCACCATTTCGTCGAGCCGCTCACCGGGGGAGAACTCGTTGGAAAGAATTGAGTTTTCAATCTCATCACGAAGCCATCGGCCGACATTCTCGGACATTCGTTTCAATTCCCTCATACATAAAAGCACTTCTTGTATACACGATCATTGACCTTGTGTACGAAGAGTGGCATTCTACATACTACCGGTGAAACCCGACGATGGGAAGCAGCCGTCAAAAACGGTCCGCACCCAGCCGGCCCAACAGAAAATACCAGCAGAAGAGAGGAGAATGGCATGTCTGAGGCTTCCTTCTTCACCGACATGCTGCAGAGCATCACGGATCGCGGACGCCAGCTTCTGTTTTCCGGCTCGCGCGCCACGCAGGTCGCAGCCAAGGCCGATCTCCAGACACTCTGTGAAATGCTGCTATCGAGCCGGGGCGAAGCCTCGGGCATGGCGCTTGCGGCCGAGATACTCGATCGCTGGGGCGCGCTCGAGAGCGAGGGCGCGCAGGCATTCCTCGATATGCTGCATGAAGAGTTCGGGCCCGACACGGCCAAGCTCGACCAGGCGATTGAAAATTACCGCACCGACAAAAGCTCTGCCGCGATCATCGCGCTCCACCAGGCAGCTGAGCCGCGGCGACAGGAGCTTCTGCGCCGATTGAATCACGCGCCGAACGGCACCGCCAAGCTTGTCCGGATGCGTGAGCAACTGCTTGCTTCCAAAGACCAATCCGCAGGATATCACGCGCTTGATGCCGACTTCACGCATCTGTTCGGCTCCTGGTTCAATCGCGGCTTTCTCACGCTGCGACCCATCGACTGGTCGACGCCGGCCTACATCCTTGAAAAGATCATCAAATACGAGGCCGTGCACGAGATCGCAGGCTGGGAGGAATTGCGCAGTCGCTTGGCGCCGGCCGACCGCCGATGCTTTGCCTTCTTCCACCCCCGATTGGCCGACGAGCCGCTGGTGTTCGTCGAGGTGGCGCTGACACGATCCGTGCCCAGCGCGATCGGAGATGTGCTGGTCGAGGGGAGGGAACAGATCAATGCCGACGAGGCGACGACGGCTGTCTTCTATTCGATCTCCAACTGCCAGGATGGCTTGCGGGGAATCTCGTTCGGCAACTTCCTGATCAAGCAGGTCGTGGAAGACCTGCGTAGAGACCTGCCCGGCCTCAAGAATTTCGTCACGCTGTCGCCCGTTCCAGGCTTTGCCCGTTGGCTTGCCAAGGCGCGTGCCCCAGCCGCCGACCGGTTGCTGCCGGAAGCGGCCCGCGAAACGCTGACGCTGCTCAACGATCCGAGCTGGCCTGACAACGAGAATACGGCGAGCGAAGTGGAGCGCGTGTTGCTGCCGCTTGCGGCGCGCTATTTCCTGACCGAACGGACGCCGGAGGGCCGGCCCATCGATCCTGTCGCCCGCTTCCATCTCGGCAACGGCGCTCGACTGGAAAGATTGAATTTTCTTGGCGACCGCTCGACCAAGGCGATGCAGCAGGCACACGGCCTGATGGTCAACTACCTCTACAAGCTCGACGATATCGTGGCCAACCATGAGGCCCTGGCGCAGCGCGGCGAAGTGATTGCCTCGCCTGCAGTCAAAAGCTTGCTCAACCAGAACGACGAAGGCCGCAGCGGCGGCAATGCCCAGCAAGGCTCCCGGCCATTCGCAAACATCATGAACTCAACGCTTGGAGGAGGGCGAAAGTGAGCAACCATCTTTTCGACGCCATGCGGGCTGCCGCACCCGGTGACGCACCGTTCATCCGGATCGATAGTACGCGCACATGGACCTATGATGACGCCTTCGCTCTTTCTGGCCGCATTGCCGGCGCGATGGACACGCTCGGCATTCGCCCCGGCGACCGGGTGGCGGTGCAGGTCGAGAAAAGTGCCGAGGCACTGATCCTCTATCTCGCCTGTCTTCGAACCGGCGCGGTCTACCTGCCGCTCAACACCGCCTATACGCTGGCTGAACTCGATTATTTTATCGGCGATGCGGAGCCGCGTTTGGTGGTGGTTGCGTCAGCTGCGAGAGGGGGCGTGGAGACAATCGCCAAGCCCCACGGCGCAATCGTCGAAACGCTCGACGCTGACGGCAGCGGCTCGTTGCTGGATCTCGCACGCGATGAGCCGGCCGACTTTGTCGATGCCTCGCGTTCCGCCGATGATCTGGCTGCGATCCTCTACACGTCGGGAACGACGGGACGCTCCAAGGGGGCGATGCTCACGCATGGGAACCTGCTCTCGAACGCCCTGACCTTGCGAGACTATTGGCGCGTCACCGCCGACGATCTGCTGATCCATGCCTTGCCGATCTTCCACACACATGGGCTGTTTGTCGCCACGAATGTGACACTGCTTGCCGGCGCCTCGATGTTCCTGCTGACGAAATTCGACGCCGACGAGGTCGTTTCGCTGATGCCGCAGGCAACGATGCTGATGGGCGTGCCGACCTTCTACGTGCGCCTGCTGCAAAGCCCGCGCCTCGACGAGCAAGCGGTCGCCAATATCCGCCTCTTCATTTCCGGATCGGCTCCCCTGCTTGCCGAAACCCACACCGAGTTCCAGGCCCGTACCGGTCACGCCATTCTCGAGCGCTACGGCATGACAGAAACCAATATGAACACGTCGAACCCCTATGAGGGGAAACGGATTGCCGGAACGGTCGGTTTCCCGCTGCCTGATGTGACGGTGCGCGTCACCGATCCCGCCACCGGGCTGGTGCTGTCGCCTGAAGAAACGGGCATGATCGAGATCAAGGGACCGAACGTCTTCAAGGGTTATTGGCGCATGCCGGAAAAGACGGCGGCCGAATTCACCGCCGACGGTTTCTTCATCAGCGGCGATCTCGGCAAGATCGACCGGGAAGGCTATGTCCACATCGTCGGTCGCGGCAAGGATCTGGTGATTTCGGGTGGATACAACATCTATCCGAAAGAGGTCGAAGGCGAGATCGACCAGATCGAGGGTGTGGTTGAGAGCGCTGTGATCGGCGTGCCGCATCCCGATTTCGGAGAAGGCGTAACGGCCGTCGTCGTGTGCAAGCCCGGCGCCGTCCTCGATGAAAAGACCATCGTCAGCGCCCTCCAGGACCGTCTCGCCCGCTACAAACAACCCAAGCGCATCATCTTCGCGGACGATCTGCCGCGCAACACCATGGGTAAGGTTCAGAAGAATATCCTGCGGCAGCAATACGCCGATCTTTACACCAGGAGGTAAGGCGACCGCGCCCTCTGGGAGGAGGTGCGTCGACATCCCGCATCAATCTTGAACACAACAACTACGGCGCTGGAGGCGTCGGAGGGAGGGGAATCATGGGTATTGAACTATTGGCCATAGGCCTGCTGGTCGCGATGTTCATCATTGCGACGATCCAGCCGATCAACATGGGCGCGCTCGCCTTTGCCGGCGCCTTCGTGCTCGGCTCGATGATCATCGGGATGAAAACCAGCGATATTTTCGCCGGCTTTCCGAGTGATCTGTTCCTGACGCTCGTCGCCGTCACCTACCTCTTCGCCATAGCGCAGATCAACGGCACGATCGACTGGCTCGTCGAATGTGCCGTCCGCCTGGTGCGCGGGCGGATCGGCTTGATTCCCTGGGTGATGTTCCTGGTCGCCGCCATCATTACCGGTTTCGGTGCGCTTGGACCTGCCGCGGTCGCCATTCTCGCACCCGTCGCGTTGAGCTTTGCCGTGCAATACCGCATTCACCCGGTCATGATGGGCCTGATGGTGATCCACGGCGCGCAGGCGGGCGGCTTTTCGCCGATCAGCATCTATGGCGGTATCACCAACCAGATCGTTGCGAAGGCCGGCCTGCCTTTCGCGCCGACCTCGTTGTTTCTCTCCAGCTTCTTCTTCAACCTGGCGATCGCAATGCTGGTCTTCTTCGTTTTCGGCGGCGCAAGGGTGATGAAGCAAGATCCCGCATCATTTGGCCCGTTGCCCGAACTGCATCCCGAGGGCGTATCGGAGTCGATCAGAGGTCACGGTGGCACGCCGGCAAAACCGATCAGGGAGCATGCCTATGGTACGGCGGCTGATACCGCGACGTCGTTGCGCCTGAACAATGAGAGAATTACCACCTTGATCGGCCTGACGGCGCTCGGCATCGGCGCCCTGGTCTTCAAGTTCAACGTCGGCCTCGTCGCCATGACCGTGGCTGTCGCACTGGCGCTCTTGTCACCGAAGACTCAGAAGGCAGCAATCGACAAGGTCAGCTGGTCGACCGTGCTGCTGATATCAGGCATCATCACCTATGTCGGCGTCATGGAGAAGGCCGGGACTGTCGACTACGTGGCGAACGGTATATCCAGTCTCGGTATGCCGCTGCTGGTGGCGCTGCTGCTTTGCTTTACCGGTGCCATCGTCTCGGCCTTTGCATCCTCGACCGCGCTGCTCGGCGCGATCATCCCGCTTGCCGTTCCATTCCTCCTGCAAGGACATGTCAGCGCCATCGGCGTGGTCGCGGCGATCGCGATCTCGACGACGATCGTCGATACCAGCCCATTCTCCACAAATGGCGCGCTTGTCGTCGCCAACGCGCCGGATGACAGGCGTGAGCAGGTGCTTCGACAGCTGCTGATCTATAGCGCCCTGATCGCGATCATCGGCCCGATCGTCGCCTGGTTTGTGTTCGTCGTGTCCGGGTTGGTGTGACGGCGGGCTGCGAGGAAGCATCGCTTTCCGCTGCAGGGTTCCGGATCGCTGCGGCCAACGCATCCGGATCGAAGAGTACGCTTGTCCGAAACGGCTCTTGATGCTAGGAAAATTGCATGGACAACACCCTGATCAGCACCTTTGTGATGATGATGCCGCGCTCATAAGCGTGGCGGGTTTCGTGCGTCCAGAATGCACCAGCGACCGCCCTCGAGGCGGTCTTTTCATGGGTCGATCCGTCTCGCGGGGCAAACAGCCTTCGAAAGGAAACGCCGATGAACACGATCTACATCACCACCTCGATCCCCTATGTGAATGCCGCACCGCATGTCGGCTTTGCCCTCGAACTGGTCCAGGCCGATGCCTATGCCCGCCATTTCCGGCTTCTCGGTCAGGACGTCCGCTTCCAGTGCGGAACCGATGACAACAGCCTGAAGAATGTCAGGTCGGCGGAAGCCGCGGGATTGCCCGTGAAGGACTTCGTGGACGCAAACGCCGACAGGTTCGAGCGCCTTGGCGGCCTGCTCGATATCTCCAACGAGGAATTCGTCCGCACGTCGCGCGATCCGAGGCACATCGCCTGCGTCCACGCCTTGTGGAGGGCATGCGCCGGACATGGCGACCTCTATCGCAAGGCCTATGAGGGCCTCTATTGCGTCGGTTGCGAGCAATTCTACGAGCCGTCGGAACTCGATGACGGGCGTTGCCCTGAACACGGCATTGCCCTTGAGACCATCCGCGAGGAGAACTGGTTCTTCCGTCTCTCCCGATACGGCGACCGGCTTATCGAGCTGGTCGAGACCGGCGAGCTTCGCATCGTCCCGGCCCATCGGCGCAACGAGGTCCTTGCCCTGTTGCGGCGCGGCCTGACCGACATCAGCGTGTCGCGCAGTGCGGAGCGGGCGCGAGGCTGGGGTGTTCCCGTGCCCGATGAAGATGAGGTCGTCTACGTCTGGTTCGATGCCCTGGCGAACTATCTCACCGGTCTCAGCCACGGGTCCGATGAAACCCTCTTGCCGCGCTATTGGAACGGCGGCCAACGCATCCATGTCGTCGGCAAGGGCATCTCCAAGTTCCACGCCATCTACTGGCCGGCCATCCTGTTATCCGCAGGCCTGCCGCCGCCATCGTCGATCCTCGTGCACGGCTACGTTACGGTGGATGGCAAGAAGATCGGCAAGTCGGCCGGCAACGGCATCGATCCGGAACGCATCATCCAATCCTACGCAACGCCGGACGCCCTGCGATATTACCTGCTCCGGCATATACGCTCGGCAGACGATGGCGACTTCTCGGCCGAGCGTCTGGAAGCCGCATGGTCGGGAGAACTTGCAGGACAGCTCGGAAATCTCGCCAACCGGGTGCTTGCGCTTCTGTCCACGTCGTTCGACGGGATCGTTCCGCCCGTGCCGGACAGCGCGTTCGTGGAGGAGGCTGCCCGCCTTCCGGCGAAGGTGGCTGAAGCGTTCGATGCCTACGAGCTCCATGTCGGCCTCGCCGATATTTTCGCATTCATCGGCGAGGCGAACAGGCGGTTTACACAACGCGCACCATGGGCGGATGCAAAAGCCCTGCTTGCCGATCTCACGCCGGAGGATCGGAAGGCGACCGCCGCCCGTCTCGGCTCCTCGTTGGCCGAGCAGGTCTACGGCCTTGCGATCATCGCCCGCTGCCTCCTGCCGTTCCTGCCAAGCTCGGCCGCAAAGCTACATTCCAGGCTGGGAATACCGTCTCCTCGCCTCTATCGGGACCCCTTGATCGTGACGGACGTCAAAGCCGCCCCACAAGCCGTGCTCTTTCCGCAAAGAGCGTCAGCTTAAAGGGGACCAGCCCGAGATCCTCTGCGCTGCAACTGAGGCAGCGCAGAGTTTTGACGTGATCCGGCATGTCATGAAAGTTTCATATTCGGGCTATTTCCGGGAGCGGGAAAATAATCTATTATTTTAGTCAGGAAACGAGATTTCCCGAAACAACGAAAGGATACTGATTGGAGACATTTTTTGTGGTTACCGTGCTCGTTGGAGGCTTCGCACTGATCTTTGCGCTGATCGCAAGGGCAGAAAGAGGCGCCACCACCCAGACCACCGCAAACACCAAGCGCAGGTGGGGAAATTCGGGAGGCGATGGAGGCGGAGGCTGGTTTGATGCCTCAGGCGACGGCGGCTGTGATGGCGGTGGCGGAGATGGTGGAGGAGGAGACTAAATCAAACTGAAATCGATAGAATGCCCGACCGCCTCAAGGCGGTTTTTTGTTGCCCGGATTTCGGGCGGGGCGAGATGCCGACCGGCTTCTGCGCCAGGCGCGCACCGACAGCAAGGAATAGCCGCTTACGCTGGCCGGCTGTGCGGCCCTATCAATCCAACGGCATTACAAAGGTGAAGCGCGTCTCCTTGTCATCGGAACTGACCGTGATCGTCCCGCCGTGGGCGCGGGCGATTTCCGAAGCGATGTGCAGACCCAGCCCCAACCCTCTTTGACTTGTGCCGGCTTCGCCTGTGAAGAAAGGCTGAAAAAGCCGTGTCATCGCGTCGCTGGAAATCGGAGCGCCGCCATTGGCGATCCAAAGCTCCAGTTTTCCGTCGACAGTTGCCGCCGAGAGCCGCACCGGTTCGTCCGGTGTGCCATGGGTCAGGGCATTTCCCAGAAGATTGGACACCAGCTGGCCGATCCGGCCGCTGTCGCAGTTTATCGGCCCATCGAATTCGATCGTCACCTCAATCCCGCGGTCGAGGTGACTGAAGCGAAGTTCTTCGATGACCTGCCGCAAGAGCGGCTCGAGATGCTCCGCCCGCCTCTCGAGCGTGATGCCGCCACCCAATCGTCCGCGCGCGAAGTCGAGGACGTTATCGATCAGGGCTGACATGCGAACGACGCTGCCCTGCATCAAATCGAGCACTTTAATCGCCCGATCGGTCTGCTTCTCTTTTCGCAGCATGCGCGCCGCGGCTGCAATCGAGGCAAGCGGGTTGCGCAGGTCGTGGCCGAGAACAGCAATGAATTCTTCCCGCAACTCGGCGGTTTGCTGTTCAAAGGCGAGTTTGGACTTGATCGTGGCGCCGGCAGCATCGGCGGCTGTGCGCGCATCGACCAGCTCCCGTTCATAGCGGCGACGCTCGGCAGCCTGGAACATCGTCACGCGGGTGAAAAGCAGGGCACCGTCTTCGGCACGTCTTTCCACGGCATTGGCGAGCACAGGCAGCTTTCTGCCGTCCACGGTGACAAGATCGAGGGCCACCTCGTTGAAAAACCCTTGCATGCGCAGCAAAGGCGCAAAATGGGTCTCGTAGAATATACGGCCCGACGTGTTGAGCAGGTCGTGAAGTCGTTTGCCGAGGAGTTGCTCGGCAGGGATGCCGATCCAGGTCGACAGCGTTCGGTTGACCTTGACGATGCGCCCGTCCGGCTGCAGCGAAAGATAGCCGCATGGCGCGTTTTCGTACAAGTCCTCGAGGTCCTCAGCCGGCATGAAGATTTGCGTATCGGCACCGGTCATCGGACGAACCGCCGGATTGCAGATATGACCTCGTCGGGAGCGCTGAGGTTGGGACAGTGGCCACTCGCATTCAGCACGACCAATTGGCTGTTTGGGACCTGCCGATGGACGAATTCGCCGACCTCTTCAGAGGCGATGATATCATCGCGGCATTGAAGGATCAGCGTTCTGGCGGTGACTTCAGGAAGGTCGCTGCGATTGTCCGACGTGAATGTCACCCGTGCAAATGCTTTGGCGATCTCAGGATCGGTGCGGCAGAAGCTATTAGTCAGCTCTTCGCCGAGTTCCGGTCGATCCGGATTACCCATGATGGCGGGCGCCATGGCGGCAGACCACCCCATATGGTTGTCGTCCAACGATTCGAGAAGTTCGTCTATCTCAGCCGCGCTGAAGCCGCCGAAATAGTCATCGTCGTTGATATAGCGCGGCGACGGCCCGACAAGGATCAGGCTTTCAAACAGTTCCGGCGCCTCCAATGACGCGATGACGCCGATCATTGCGCTGACCGAGTGCCCGACGAAGACAGTTTGCGTCAGGCCGAGCGCGCGGCAAATTTCGACGAGGTCATCTGCATAGCCCGCCAATGAAGAATATTTCCGGGCATCATAGGCCGTGAGATCGGATCGTCCTGCGCCGACATGATCGAACAGCACCGTCTTGAAGTCGGCCTCAAAAGCCGGCGCCACGAAGCGCCACATATTCTGGTCGCACCCGAATCCATGCGAAAAGATCATCGCACGCTGGCCATCGCCCCGGACTTGAACATGATTTCGATCGATGACGGTCATCTCGCCCTCTTCCCTGCTTTCATAACATGTTCCGCCTGTTTTGGATCGAGGAAAGATCAGCCCGGCAACGGTTCGATGGCTCTGTGCCGCGATTTTCCTGAGGCGGCCGCCCGGCCATTTGCGGCATGCCTAGTCCATCACTTTCCGGAGTTCGAAGAAGAATCGCCGAGGGTCGCCGCGCAGGCACATCATTCCGGCAATCCCGTCATCGTCAATCCTCCGAAAGTAGTCCACGATCGGCTGTTTGTCGTAGATCATCGCAGCCGTTTCGATGCCGTCGAGCGCCTGAAGCCGCAACGAAGCGGTCGTGCCTCTCGCTCGAAGCACCTTCTGCAGGTACGAGAACCCGTGGCGGGCGACGAGCGTCCGGCCAAGGGGCGCCATCTTGATCGCCAGCTCAACAGGGAGGAAATTTGGCTCGATCGCCACGAGCCGGCCCGGTCTCCAGTTGAAGAGCAGGGCGTCCGCCCGCATGTCGGAATGGAAGCGCTTGCCAAACCAGTTGAGATTCTCGAGCACGCCGTCCAGTGGATGGCCCGACTGAATACCGACGCCGCTCCAAAGGCCGACCATGTCCTTCGGCTGGACGGGCTCCAGCGAGCGGAACCAGGCAGCCATCTCCTCCTGGTCGCCTCGCATGGTTTCTCCTTCAACGACGTTCATTGTGGAAAAATGAAAAGAAGGTTTGGAAAGTTCCCGTTCATGCGGACCGGTCGGAAGCGCAACGGCCCCCGAAGGGGCCGTTGGGGTATTCGCCAGACAAGACCGGCCTATGCGTCAGGCGCGCGACGGCAGCAGGGGATAGCCGACCATGACGGCGCGGCCAAGCAGGGCTGCGACGAAAGCCTTGATCACATCGCCGGGAATGAAGGCCATCGAGCCGACGAAGGCTTTCGTGAAGCCGAGGCCGGCGACGGTGGCGAGATAGGTGATGCCGAAGGCGTAGAGCACGACGATGCCGCCGGCCATGGCGGTGAGGAAGAAGCTCACCGTCTGCACCAGGCCGGATTGCCGATGGTTGACCAGCCGTTCGCTGAGATAGCCGGTGACGAAGGCGGCAAAGATCCAGCCGATCAGGAAGCCGGCCGTCGGCGACGCGAAGATGGCAAGCCCGCCGCGGCCGCCGGAAAGCACCGGCAGGCCGATCGCCACCAGCACCAGCACGATCAGCACGGCAATCGCGCCACGCCGGGCGCCGAGCACGACGCCGGCCATCATCACGCCGAGGGATTGGGCGGTGATCGGCACCGGAATGAAGCCGAGCGAGATCGGCGGCAGCAGGCCAAGCGCCACGATGATCGCGGCAAAGAGGGCGGTAAGAACGAGGTCGCGAGTGCTCATCATGAATTCCGTATTTATCAATCGTTAACTCACATGCCGCCGAATGCCGCGCGCGTCAATCGCCGCGGCGATATTATCCGCATCCTTAAGGGTCAAGATGATCAACGGCGCAAGCAGCGTCGTCGGCCGGACCTTCAGCCCGCGTGCCTTATGCGCCTCGCGGATCGCCTGATAACGCCCGACGATCTCAGGCACAAAACGCAGCACCAGCCCGAGCGCCAGGCCGATATCGTCGGCCTGCACCCAACCGGTGCGTTCGAGCGGGCGGGCAAGCGCCGTCACCTCGTCGATGAACTCGGTGATCGACGTCGTCGCCGTCACGGTGGCGGCAAGCAGCATCAGCGCCGTCAGCCGCAGCAGGGGCACGAGCGCTTCCTGCCAGGGATTGAAGATGAGGTTGAAGAGTGCGACGACCGCGATCGTCAGGAAGACCGGCCGCAGCCGCCGGAGCCCATCCGCAAACGGCAGGCCGATCATCCGGTAGAGAACCGCCGTCAGCAGCACGGCGATCGACAGCAAGACGAGGTTCCCGCTGATGAACAGCACGACGCCGAAGACCGTTAGCGACAACAGCTTTACCCGCGGCGAAAGCCGGTGCATCACGCTGTTGCCTTCGACATAGAGCGATTGCATCAGGCGGCGATCTCCTTGTAGCGGGCGATCGCTTCGGCAGCCGGTGCATCGGCGGCAAGCCGCCCTTCATGAAACAGCAGCACTCGCTCGAAATCGGCGATCAGCTCCAGATCATGCGTGATGATGATGGCGCTTTCCGGGAGCCCGGCGATAATCCCTTCGACCAGCGCCCGGTTCTTGAGGTCGAGCTGGTTGGTCGGTTCGTCGAGGATCAGAATGCCAGGCCCCGTCGCCAGCACCGAGCAGAGCGCCGCCACCTGCAGCTCGCCGCCGGAAAGCTCGTGCGCGCGCCGATCGGCCAGCGCCTCGGCGCCGAAGCGGGCCAGCACGCCCTCGACCTTCGCCTCGATCTCCGCCTTGCTGAAGCCACGCCGCTTCAGCCCGAAGGCGATATCGTCTTTGACGATCGGCAGGATGATCTGGTTCTGCGGCGACTGGAAGATGAAGCCGACATCGGCCACCGCAGTCTTTTCGTCGTTCGTATCGCGGCCGTTGACGGTGACGCGGCCGACCGATGGTTTGTTCAATCCGTTGATCAGCCGCGCAAACGTCGTCTTGCCCGAACCGTTCAGCCCGATGACGCCGATGCGTTTCCCACTGATGTCAAGCGTCAGCGGCTGCAGCGCCACTCGTGCCCCGAAACTGACCCCGGCGCCTTCGAAACGAATATCCAAACCAATCCCTCGCATTTTTCACCGGAGGAGATTGCCGATACCGGCCCCTCATCCGCCTGCCGGCACCAGCCGGGGTCGAGCCACTCGTCTCGACCCGTCCTTCGGACCGCCGTAAACGGGGCGAAGGGGTTAGACCGCGACCTCTCCATTCCCCACCAACCTCTCGCAGGGCACGTCCCCTCTCCCCGCGAGCGGGGAGAGGGTTAGGGTGAGGGGCAGCCATTGGCGCCAACCTGACAGCAGTGCTTCTACACGGGGAATCGAGGATGATGAAAGCGCAAATCTTGCTGTCGATATTGGGTCGATATCGGGTGGCTAGGAAGATTTTCCGGATTATGATGCAGCTATGACGAATCTGCTTTCCAATTCCGATGCCCGCCGTGTCTTCCTTGCCAAGCAGGGCCTCAGCGCCCCGCCGAACCGCGCCCTGACCAAGGCCGGCCTGCTGCAGCTCATCCATGAACTGGGTTTCGTCCAGGTGGACAGCATCCAGACAGTGGAGCGGGCGCATCATCAGATCCTGTTTTCCCGCAACCAGACCTACAGGCGCGAGCATCTGACGGCGCTGCTCGAAAAGGACGGCGCGCTGTTCGAGCACTGGACACATGACGCCTCGATCCTGCCGAGCGCCTTTTTCGTCTATTGGAAGCACAAGTTCCGCCATCAGGAGCAGGTGATCGTCGAACGCTGGCGCAAATGGCGCGGCGAGGGCTTCGAGGCGGCGTTCGCGGAGACCTATGAGCGCGTTGAGCGCGACGGCGCGATCCTGGCGCGCGACATCAAGGCCGATGGCCACGTTTCCGGCGGCTGGTGGAACTGGCATCCGAACAAGACGGCGCTCGAATATTTCTGGCACACCGGCAAGTTCGCCATCGCCGGCCGCTCGAATTTCCAGAAGATCTATGATCTGGCGGAGCGCGTCATCCCGGCCGAATTCCGCGAGCCGGAGGTGAGCCGCGAGGAATTCGTCGACTGGGCATGCCGCAGCGCGCTCACCCGGCTCGGCTTCGCCACCCATGGCGAGATATCAGCCTTCTGGAACCTGGTCTCGCCCGATGAGGCCAAGGTCTGGGTATCAGCCCATCGCGACGAACTGATCGAAGTGCTGATCGAATCGGCGCTCGGCGGCAAGGCGCGCCCATCCTGGGCTTTTGCCGATTTCCTCTCGACACTCGACGATTATCCCGGCGCGCCGCCGCGCATCCGTGTGCTCAGCCCCTTCGACCCGATGATCCGCGACCGCAACCGCACCGAACGCCTGTTCGGCTTCTTCTACCGCATCGAGATCTTCGTGCCCGAGCCGAAGCGCGAATACGGCTATTACGTCTTCCCGCTGCTCGAAGGCGACAGGCTGATCGGCCGCATCGACATGAAGGCGGATCGGAAAAAGTCGACGCTCGATGTCAAGCGGCTCTGGCTGGAGCCGGGTGTGAAGCCGTCGGCCGGGCGGCTGGAGAGGTTGGAAGCGGAGCTGGAGCGGCTGGCGCGGTTTGCGGGTGTGGAGAAGGTCGTGTTTCTCGAGGGGTGGAGAGGATAGTCGAACTACCCTCACTCCCTCATCCCTGTGCTTGTCACAGGGATCCAGCGCACCCAAGTCCTTGGGTGCGGGAAACTCTATTCGTAGAAGCAAATGAGTCATTCACGGCGCGGACGCGCCGTGGCTGGATTCCTGTGACAAACACAGGAATGAGGGATGGCAAGGGTCCAAGCCCACGCCCGATCAGCAGATCTCCGTCGTGCTGATCTTGATGCCGAAACCTTCGAGGCCGACATAGTGGCGCTCGCGGCTGGTGAGCAGCTTGATCGAGCTGACGCCGAGATCCCTAAGGATCTGTGCGCCGAGGCCGATTTCCAGCCATTCGCTGTCACGCGTCTGGGCTTCGGCATGGGCTTCGCGGCCCTGGTTGCGGGCCTTGCGGCCATTATCGTGGTGGCCGACGCCGACCGAGCCTTCGCGCAGATAGACGATGACGCCGCGGCCTTGCTCGGCAATCTTCTGCATGTAGAAATCGACCGGGCTGTTCTTGCCGAAGAGATCCTCGGCGACATTTTCCGGATGCAGGCGGACCGGGATGTCGACGCCGTCGCGGATATCGCCGAAGACGACGGCGAGATGCTGCATCGGATCCCAGGGCAGCGAATAGGTATGGGCCTTGGCCTTACCGAACGGCGTCTCGATGTCGAAGCTGGTGCCGAGTTCGATCAGTGTTTCCTTACGCTGGCGATAGGCGATGAGATCGGCGACGGAGACGAGCTTCAGCCCGTGCTGTTCGGCAAAATCGACCACCTGCGGGCCGCGTGTGACGGTGCCGTCGTCGTTGACCAACTCGGAGATGACGCCGATCAGCGGCAGGCCGGCCAGCTTGCAGAGGTCGACGGCGGCTTCCGTATGGCCGGAGCGCATCAGCACGCCGCCTTCGCGGGAAACCAGCGGGAAGATATGGCCGGGACGGACGAAATCGGAAGCGCCGACATTCGGATTGGCGAGGTTGCGCACCGTCAGCGTCCGGTCGTCGGCCGAGATCCCGGTCGACGTGCCGTGCTTGAAATCGACCGAGACTGTGAAGGCCGTCGTATGGGCCGAATCGTTTTCCGCCACCATGGCGTTGAGGTTGAGGCGCTTGGCCTCTTCCTTCGGCATCGGCGCGCAGACGATGCCGGATGTGTGGCGCACGATGAAGGCCATCTTTTCCGGAGTGCAATGCACGGCGGCGACGATCAGGTCGCCTTCGTTCTCGCGGTCATTGTCGTCCATGACGACGACCATCTCGCCGGCCTCGAAGGCCCGGATGGCGTCGACGACGCGCTTCTGGTCATAAGACATGGGGCGAGCGCTCCTATTTCAGACGGCCGGTCTGGCCGCGGTCGCGAAGATAATGGTCGGCGACGGCGCAAGCGACCATCGCCTCGCCGATCGGCACGGCGCGGATGCCGACGCAGGGGTCGTGCCGGCCCTTGGTGCGGATATCGACATTCTTGCCCTCCGCATCGATCGACTGGCGTTCGGTCAGGATCGAGGAGGTCGGCTTGACGGCAAAACGCGCCACCACCGGCTGCCCGGTGGAGATGCCGCCGAGAATACCGCCGGCATTGTTGGAAAGGAAGATCGGCGTGCCGTCATTGCCCATGCGCATCTCGTCGGCATTGTCTTCGCCTGACGTTTCGGCGGCGGCAAAACCATTGCCGATCTCGACACCCTTGACGGCGTTGATCGACATCAGCAGCGAGGCGATATCCTGGTCGAGCTTGGCATAGATCGGCGCGCCGAGGCCGGCCGGCACACCTTCGGCAATCACCTCGATGACCGCGCCGATCGAGGAGCCCTTCTTGCGGACGCCGTCGAGATATTCCTCCCAGACCGGCACGATCGCCGCATCGGGCGAGAAGAACGGGTTCTGATCGACCTGGTCCCAGTCCCAGTTGCGGCGGTTGATCTTGTACTTGCCGATCTGCACCAGCGCGCCGCGCACGGTAACGCCTGGTACGACAAGGCGGGCGATGCCGCCGGCGGCAACCCGCGCAGCGGTCTCGCGCGCCGAGGAGCGGCCGCCGCCGCGATAGTCGCGAATGCCGTATTTGAGGTCGTAGGTATAATCGGCATGGCCGGGGCGGTATTGTTTCGCGATCTCGCCGTAATCCTTGGAGCGCTGGTCGGTATTTTCGATCAGCATCGAGATCGGCGTGCCGGTGGTCGTCATCGTCTCGCCGTCGGCGTCGAGCATGACGCCTGATAGTATCTTCACCAGATCGTCCTCGCGCCGCTGCGTCACGAAGCGGGATTGGCCGGGCTTGCGCTTGTCGAGCCAGACCTGCAGGTCCTTGAGCTTGAAGCCGAGCCCCGGAGGGCAGCCGTCGACGACGCAGCCGAGCGCCGGACCATGGCTTTCGCCCCAGGTGGTTACGCGGAAGAGGTGACCGAATGTATTGTGCGACATGTGTTCCGACCGGTGGCGCGCCAAAGCCGGTCGCGCCATTGCTTGAATAGGCGCGACACTCATAGGCCAAAAAAACGCCGAGGCAAAAGCCTTTCTTTGCGCCAAACCGGCAGCTCAGGGAATGCTGTTTCCGTTCGTTGTCGGGGATGGGCGGCGCATCCGGCCGCCACTCTCTTTGCGCAGGCGGGGAGGGGGCAGGGCGAGGGCGATCGGCAGGCAGCGATCAGGACGCCAGCCGCCACCCCGTTCCGGTCGCTTCCGCGGTGAAATCGTCGAAGGAGAGCGGCTGCGAGAAGGCATAGCCTTGCAGGATGTCGCAGCCGAGATCGCGCAGCAGCGCGGCATGTGCTGCCGTCTCCACCCCTTCGGCCACCGTCTCGACGCCGAGTGAGCGGGCGATCTCGATGATCGAGCTGACCAATGCGCGCTCCTGCGAGGCATTGACGATCGGCTGCACCAGCTGGCGGTCGATCTTCAGCCGCTTCGGCTTCAGCTTCAACAGGCTGACGATCGAGGTATGGCCGGTGCCGAAATCGTCGATCTCGATATCGATGCCGAGCGCCTTGATGCGCTCGAGATTCTGCGAGACGACGTCCTCGCTCTCGTCGAGGAATATCGATTCCACCAGTTCGAAGGAGAGCTCGCCCGGACGGATATGCAGGTCGGCGAGCGATTCCAGCAGGCTGCCGTCATGCAGCCGTCGGGCCGAAACATTGACAGAGACCTTGGGCACCACAATGCCGCGCGCCGTCCAGCGCATCTTGTCGTGCAGCGCAGTTTCCAGCACGATCCGGTCGAGCATCTGCACGACATTGATCTCGTCGGCGATGCGCAGGAACTTGTCAGGCGCGAGCCACCCCTTGGAGGGGTGCTTCCAGCGCACTAGCGCCTCGACGCCGGTGAGTTCCATCGTCCGGGCGCAGAATTGCGGCTGATACCAAGCGGTGAATTCGCCATTGTCGATGCCGGCGAGGATCTCGTCGGCCGTGCGCTTGGTGTTGATGATATCGGCCTGGAGATTGTGATTGAAGAATTCGAAGCGGTTGCGGCCCGTGCTCTTGGCGCGGTAGAGCGCGATATCGGCATTGATCAGCACCTTGCGCGCATCGACATGGATGCCGTTGGCAAGCGCAATCCCGATCGACACGCCGCAGCGGCAGGAAAAACCCTGGAAATCGATCGGCTGGCGCATTTCCTCGATGATCCGCGTCGAAAGCTGCGCCATCTCCTTGTCGCCGACGTCGAGGGCGAGGATGACGAATTCGTCGCCGCCGATGCGCGCGACGATGTCGCTGCCGCGGACATTCTTGGCGAGCACCTTCGAGGCGTGTACCAGCATCGCATCGCCGGCGGCATGGCCGAGCGTGTCGTTGATGTCCTTGAAGCGGTCGAGGTCGATGTGCAGGATCGAGAATTTCTGCCGCTGCTGGCGGCCGTCATGGGTCAGACTTTCGAGCGCGATGTCGAGCTTGCGGCGGTTGGCGAGTGCGGTCAGCGGGTCGTGCAGTGAATTGTGCTCGATCCTGTTTTTGACAAGCTCGAGCTCGATATTCTTGGCGACCGCATCGTCTTTGGCGGCTTTCAGCCGGATCGTCATCAGCACGTCTTCGGTGGCGTCGAAGGCGATGCCCATGATCTTCATCTCGCTAGTCCCCGTCTGGTGGACCTTGCCGACCGAGCGCACATAGCGCACCGAGCCGTCGTCGACGATCACCCGGCAGACGAGGGTGTGCGTATCGCCGTTGTGCTTGAAGTGACGCGCGCTTTCGAGCGCCAGGCTCCTGTCCTCGGGGTGGATGCGGCTAAGCCAGATCTCCTCGGTCATGAAGCCGTTGCGCGGTGTAAGCCCATAGAGTTCGTGCATCCGCTCGTTCCAGATCGAGCCGCCGAGGCCAGGCCGCGCCTCCCATATGCCGCACTGATAGGAATTGAGCGCCAGGTCGAGCCGGCTGGAAAGCTCGGCGAGCTCGCCCTCGCGGCTCGAGAGCTCGTCAAGCGCCAGCTCCAGCTCGGCATTCTTGACCTCGCTCATATCCTTGGCCTTGCGCAGCGTGTCGGTGATCTCCGCATCGGCGGTCACGTCCCAGACGATGCCGATCGTCTTGCTGACGCCGGCTGCATCCGTATAGAAGGCGCCGACCGAGCGCAGATGGCGGATGCCGCCGTTGCCAAGCAGGATGCGGTACTGCGCCGTGCAGGCAGCGCCGGCAATGCTGCAGCTGAAGAAATGCACTTCGGCAGTTTCACGATCCTCGGGCAGGATCGCCGCCAGCCATTCGTCGAGCACCCGGCTTCCTTCTTTCGCCGCTTTGCCGTGCAGAGCCGCGGCACGGGCATCCCAGAGCAGACTGCTCGAATGATCCTCCAGCTCCCAGATGCCGATATTGGAGGATTCCAGCGCCAGGTTGAGCCGCTGCGACAGTTCCAGCAATTTTGCCTCGCGGGTCTCCAGCGCGGTGATGTTGCGATTGCGCTCGCCGAGCAACAGGGTCGCGAAGAAGATCGGCACGATGATGATGAAGCCGGCGGCAAGGATGATCAGACGCAGCTCGGTGCGGTTTTCGGGTATCGCGTTCCAGCCGCTATTAGGGACCGCGGAAAGCTCCCACTTGCCGCCGGCAAAGCCGATCTTCTGGCGCATCGGATTCTTGTCATCGATATCGGACGAACCGAAGAACGGCGGCGGCAAAGCGGCGTTGGTCGCGGCCGCCGCGCCGATATCGCGGATGGCGATCGAAAGATGGCCGAGATGCGGATAACGCTCACGGTTTTCGCGGTCGCGCGCCGGCATCAGCCCGGTCGCCTGGTAAAACATTTGCTGGTCGATGGCGACTTCGACCGCCCCCCAGATCCGCCGCTGGCCGTTCTCCTTGACGTAAACCGGGAAGAAGATGGCAAAGGCGTCGCGGCCGTCGGTGCTGATCGGGCCGTAGAAGCGCGCCGACTGGTCGCCGGCCGCGCCAGTCATCACTTGGCGAAAGAAGAGAGTTTCGCGCACGTCGCGGCCGATCCGCTCATTGCCGGATTGCGGTGGGTGGATGTCGCGGATGATGAAATCAGGCGCGACGGCGATATGAATGAAAGACGGGTTCTGGATCAGCAGCCAGTTGATCTGGCGCTCCATCTCCTCGCCGTTGGCCGCGCTGACGGAGATCAGGTTCGTCAGATCGCGCACGACGCTGAGGTCCAAATTGATCTCGGCCATCACCCGGGCGCGGATCAGGTTGGTCTCGTTTTCCGTGCGGATATGAAGTTCGCGCACATGAGACGCAGTATTGGCCCGGTCGAGCCCGAAGCCGACCATGATGACGACGAGGGCGACGAGCGACGAAACCAGAAACGAAACGCGGGTATTCTTCAACACGCGCCGCAACTGCTTGCTGTCGCTGAGCCTGGATAGCAAAATGAAACTCCCCTGTTGGCGAGCAACTGTAGGACGCGCGGGTTAATTTACGATTGCCCGCCGGCGATGCCGAACAATCGTGTGAAGGGAAAAACCGCGGGTTAACGCGGCATCTTGATTATATTTAAAATCCTATTCATCAATTGGGCGGGGAAAGCCTTTCTTACGGGCAATTTTCGCCATATTCAGGAGCTTATCTGTGGCCAGTCATTTTTTCGTGCAGCTTATCGTGCAGCGTTTCAAAAGGATTGTCGCCATGCGTTTCGTCGTCGCCACGCTTTTGGCAACAGCAAGTTTCCTGTCACCGATGAGCGGTTTTGCCGAGAGCGCCGATGTCGAGGCGACGATCAAGAAGGTCGACACGGCCAACCTCGTGCTGACGCTCGATGACGGCAAGACCTATCAGGCGCCCGAGGAATTCAATTTCGACGGCCTCGAGGCCGGCGTGAAGGTGATCGTCTTCTACACCGAGGTCGACGGCAAACGCGTCATCAACGATCTCGACATCGTTAAATAGGCAGTTCTCTGGAGAATGATCGAGTGAGGTACGCGCAGTGGCTGCCCCTCACCCTAACCTTGCCGGGGTCGAGCCACTGGTCTCGACCCGTCCTGCGGACCCCCGTAAACGGGGCTAGGGGCCGTGCCCTGCGAGAGGTAAGCGAGGAACCGAGAGGTTGCGCCTATCCCCCTTCGCCCCGCGCGCGGGGAGAAGGGGGCGGCAGCCGGATGAGGGGCTGGTCTCGGCAATCTCCCTGGGCAGCACAGGCCCGAACAGCTCGTTCGCACCCCCAATCCGACCTAGCGCCCTGCAATACCTACAGCCAGACGATCGTCCGCTCCGTGGTTTCGATCCGGATGATCCGGTCCTGCGGGATGGCGCCTTCGGCAGCCGTGCTTTTCGGCAGGTCGGCGATCGTCTGGAACAGCGTGCGGATGACGCCGCCATGGGTCACGCAGACCGTCGGACGGTCGACCGAGTTCAGCCATGAGCCGGTGCGCCAGGAGAGGATTTCGTAGCTTTCCGCATCATCGCCGGGTGGGATGAAATCCCATTTGGAGGCATTGCGTTCCGCCACCCGCTCGCGCTGCGTCGCCTTCAGCTCCTTGATCGTCGAGCCTTCCCAGTCGCCGAAGGAAATTTCCACCAGCCTTGGATCGGTGCGATAGGCGAGCGGCGGCAAGCCCATGGCAGTGCGCATGATTTCCATTGTCGCGCGCGTGCGCTGCAGCGGGCTTGCGACGAAATCGAATTGGTCGACCGTGTCGCCGAGGATCCCGGCAAGCGCGATGCCGTTCTGCCGGGCCTGTTCCAGGCCCGTGGCATTCATCGGGATGTCCTTCTGACCCTGCAGGCGGCGCTCGGCATTCCAGGCGGTCTGGCCGTGTCTGATCACATAGATAAGCACGGTCTCGCATCCATATGGATAAATTAGTCCTTGATGACGGAAATGTCGGGCGCGTCGACCGCCTTCATGCCGATGACATGATAGCCACTGTCGGCATGGTGCACTTCGCCGGTGACGGAGCGCGACAGGTCCGACAGGAGATAGAGGCCGACATCGCCGACTTCCTCGATGGTGACGGTACGGCGCAGCGGCGCGTTATATTCGTTCCACTTCAGAATATAGCGGAAATCGCCGATGCCGGAGGCGGCAAGCGTCTTGATCGGTCCGGCCGAGACGGCGTTGACGCGGATGTTCTGCGGGCCGAGGTCGACGGCGAGATACTTGACGCTGGCTTCGAGCGCGGCCTTGGCGACGCCCATGACATTATAGTTCGGCATCACCTTTTCGGCGCCGTAATAGGTCAGCGTCAGCATGGCGCCGCCATCCGTCATCAGCTTCTCGGCGCGGCGTGCGACCGAGGTGAAGGAATAGACGGAGATCTGCATCGTCTTGGCGAAGTTGTCGGCCGAGGTGTCGACGTAGCGGCCGGTCAACTCGTCCTTGTCGGAAAAGCCGATCGCATGCACGAGGAAATCGATCTTGCCCCACAGCTTCTCGACGTTCGCGAAAACCTCATCGATGGTGGCTTCGTCGGCGACGTCACAGTGGCCGACGAGGGTCGCGCCGATTTCGGCGGCGAGCGGCTCGACACGCTTCTTCAGCGCATCACCCTGATAGGTGAACGCGACTTCTCCGCCGTGCGCATGAATGGCCTTGGCAATACCCCACGCAATCGAACGATTGTTGGCGACACCCATGATGACGCCGCGTTTGCCTGCCATGAGGCCGGATGCTTGAGCCATATTTCGCTCCCTAGGATTCTGATCGATCCTGCCTATGGCATAGGCCGTTAATCGGTTCAAGCTTGGCCGGGATCATCAACTGTTAGGGATCGTAATAAAGGGTGCGAATGTCATAAAAATTTCATAGGAACAGGCCTTCGCGCATGCTCCGCATGAGATCGGTGACTTTGTCGTCGGGTTTTTCCCACAAGATAATGCGCAATTCGACGACCAGATCGCCTCTGCCGCCCTCTTCGCGGGGCAATCCCTGGCTGGGAATTCTAATCGTCTTGTCCGAGCCCGACCATGCGGGGATCGTCACGTTCAGCGGCCCGCTCGGTCCTTCGATACGCGCCTCGGTGCCGAGCACGGCATTTTCGATGCTGAGCGGCAGCACGGCGTGCAGATCGAAACCGTCGACGGTGAAGCGCGGATCGGACGCAATGCGAATGTTGATGACGGCGTCGCCGCGCTGCATGCCCGGCAGTTTGAAGCCCTGTCCCTTAAGCCGCACCTCGTGGCCGTCGGTCGTGCCTGCCGGCAATGCAAAGCCGATTTCGCGGCCCTCCGGCAGCGACGCGGTGATCCAGCCGCTCTTCAACACGTCGTCGATCGTGACCGTCGCCGTCGTCACCTCATCCGGTGCCTTGTCCAGGCCGGTATCCTTGGCGCCGGTGAAACGGCGCACCAGGTTTGTCAGGATGCTGAGCGGCAGCGACAGGTTGGCGGCGGCATTCTGCGCAGCTTCGCCCGATTCCTCATCGCCCTTAACCTCGGCCTCGGCGGCATCGCCATCAATTCGCCTGCCGGGATCGGCCTGGGCGTTTTGGGTCTGTTGATTTTGCGCCTGCTGATATTGCGCCTGCTGGGCGCGAGCCTGCGCCTGGCCGCCGGCCGCAGCCCGGGCCTGGGCACCGAAAATGCGATCCACCATCTCGTCGGCGGCCTCAACGGAACCTGCCTGTTGTCTGTTGCCGTCGGCGGCAGCCTTCTGGGCGGCGCGCGCCAGCTCTTCCATCACGCGCTCGGCATTGGCCTGTGCCGCCTTGGCGCGCACGGCCGCCTCGCGGGCGGCCTGGCGCTGCTGCATGATCGTCTGTTCGTGTTTCTTGGCTTCGGCCATCCGCAGGGCATTGTCGAACAGGCTGCGTTTGCGCGGGTCTTTCAGCGTTTCATAGGCGCGGCCGATCTCGGCGAACCGGGCCGTCGCCGTCGGATCGTCCTGATTGTGGTCGGGATGGGCTGATTTGGCCATGTTGCGCCAAGCCGCCTTGATCTCGTCTACTGCCGCGTCGCGCTTGACGCCCAGAATTTTATAAGGATCGCGCATGTTAAAACCGCCGGTGTTGCGATGCGGCAAGCCTCGTCCTTGCCCGGCATCCCCGTCCAATAAAACGTGTGTAGCGCCACCCGCCACAAAGGCAGGAACAGCCACTCTCAACGCCGATCCTGCGGCGGAGTTGCTAATCACTTGTTATTTCTGGGCAGAGATGTGGGGTGTTTCGCGGTAAATGGTTAGCTCTTTGCTAAGCATTCGGCAGAAAGCGGTCGCACGTTAACCTGTTGGTGACGGCGCTGCGCGTCTTTTCGAACGCGCAAAGGGACGCTGTAATAGTTTGGGAGGATCAGCTCTCGGGCTGGAAGCTCAGAAGCTGCCAGTTGCCGCCGCCGACGAGGCAGGTCTTGCCGTAAAATTTGGCGATGCCGACATAGGAATGGCGGGTGGTGCGGAACTGGCGGCAGACCTGGCCGGACTCGTTATTCTCGACGATCGTATCGATGACGCCGGCACTGCCCGTCGATGCATTCGCCCAGGGAAGCGGCTGGCCCTCGAGCCTTTGCACGTCGGCCGAGGTCACGGCGTTGCGCACGGTCATTTCGTCGGAAAGCGTGTCGGTGCTCGGCGGGGTCTGCGGCACGGTGCCGGTTGCCACCGACCGGTCGACCTTGGCGTCACTCAAGAAATCCATACCGCCGCCGACGCAGCCGGAAAGCGACAACATCGCGGTGCCGATGACAAACAACGCGCGGCTGCGTCGCCGCAGGCCCTTTGTATGGCGAGATGACTTTGTTATGACTTCCACCCTGCATCCTGTCCAGTTATCAAAAGCTGGGCGAGTTTTGAATAATCCGGGGCATTTGAACCAATATGTCGGCAAACGAGTTAACAAGCGGTGACTTTACCGAAAGTGGCGAACCCTTCAAGCTCTTTGCCGAATGGCTGAAAGAAGCCGAGGCTTCCGAGCCCAATGACCCCAATGCGGTGGCGCTGGCAACGGTCGATGAGGATGGTCTTCCCAATGTCCGCATGGTTCTCCTGAAGGGATTCGACGATGACGGTTTCGTCTTTTACACCAATTTCGAGAGCCAGAAAGGCCGCGAAATTCTTGGCCAGAAAAAGGCTGCCATGTGCTTTCACTGGAAAAGCTTGCGTCGCCAGGTGAGGCTGCGTGGCCCCGTCGAGATCGTTACCGATGCCGAAGCGGACGACTATTTCAAGACGCGGGCGCGCGGCAGCCGCATCGGCGCCTGGGCTTCTAAGCAATCCCGTCCGCTGGAAAGCCGTTTCGCGCTGGAAAAGGCGGTGGCCGAATATACCGCGCGTTATGCCATCGGCGAGATTCCGCGCCCCGCCCACTGGTCGGGCTTCCGCATCCGGCCGACCTCGATCGAATTCTGGAAGGACCAGAAATTCCGTCTGCATGACCGTGTCGAATTCCGCCGGCCATCACCGGAAGGTGAATGGGACAAGGTCCGGATGTATCCGTAACGGGGGCTTATCGGCCCATCAGCTTCAGTGGTATGCCGGAGGCGAGAGCCGAGACGTAACGTCGCTTCTGGTAGAAGCCGTTGAGCGAAATGCGCGGGAGATAGCCGGTCAGCTTCGCTGCCGGCAACCCGGGCTGCGTGGTGACCGCAAGGGTAAAGCCGAGATTGCGAGCGATGCGCGCCTCGCGGGCGGTCGCAGCCGCAGGCGTGCCGTAAGGATAGGCGATCGTCTCGGGACGAATACCGGTCACCGCCTCGAGGTAATCCGCCGAAGCTTGCATTTCGATTCGCGCTTCGGCTTCCGGCAGCCGGGCGAGCGCCCGATGGCTGATCGTATGAGCGCCGAGCGTTGCGAGCGGATGTGTCGCCAGCCATTGCAATTGGCCAGGGCCCATCACCAGCTCGCGGACGATATCCGTCGGCTCGATGCCGTTTTCGCGCGCCAGCAGATCGATGGCGGCAACGGCGCGCGCCTCGTCGGAGCGGTGGACGTAGGCGGCAAAGCGATCGAAGGCGTGCCATTGCTGTTGCGGGCTATCGAGCACAAGGCGCTCCATGCCGCGGCCGAAATCGAAACGGATTTCGGCCGCCCGGCGCAGGAGGATCGCCAGCGTTTCCCACCAGATGCTGTGAGAGCCTTCGGCAAAACCCTTGGCGACGAATACCGTGAACGGCGCCTGATGCCGCTCGAACACCGGCAGCGCATGTTCCAGATTGTTGTTGTACCCGTCGTCGAGCGTGAAGGCCGCGAAAGGCTTTGCGCCTTCCGGCTCCGCCAGCAGCGCCGGCACCTCGCCGAGCGGCACGAAGCGATAGCCCTCTCGCCTCAGCCGCCGCAGCGCCACGTCGAGAAACCGCGGGGTGATTTCAAGATGCGCATTCGGCTCGAAGGCTTCGGCCACGTGCGGGCGGACATGATGCAGCGTGAGGACCACGCCGCGCCCGCGTGCTTCGCGCATCAGCCCGGCCGAGGCCAGCAGCCAGGAAAACTCGAGCCCGGCGCCAATCGCCAGTCGCTTGCCCAATCGCTTGAATTGTCCCGTCATGCGGCGCCCCGTCCCCTGCCTTTTCCGGAAACTAGCAAGTGCGACTTAAGCCTTGCTGAATCCCGGTTCAGCACAGGTCTTTGATTTCCTGTTAACCAAAACGATGAAAAGACTAGAAAAATGATAGGCGTTGCCTCAAAGTCGCGCCAAACTTACGGCTTCTGTCACATTACGGGACAAAACGCCGATCCTATCGCGGGCCAATGCATGAAGGGCCTGCGCATCAGGGCCAGCATATGAGGGGAAGTGCATGAGAAAGCTTTGGGCGGCTGTTTTGACCGTAACGCTTGCCGTTTCGGCGCCTCTTGCGGCTCTTGCCGGCAACGCTTCGCTAATCCTCGATGCCCGGACCGGCAAGGTTCTCGCCGCTGAAAACGCCGATACGCTGAACCATCCGGCCTCGCTGACGAAGATGATGACGCTCTATCTCACCTTCGAGGCGTTGAAACGCGGCAAGATCGCCTGGGATACCCCGATCAAGATGTCGAAATACGCCGCCTCCCGGCCGCCGACCAAGCTTGGCGTCAAGGCGGGCGGCACGATCACCGTGCGCGAGGCGGTCTATGGCATGATCGTCAAATCGGCCAATGATGCCGCCTCCGCCATGGGTGAGAAGCTCGCCGGCTCGGAAAGCGGCTTTGCCCGGGTGATGACGGCCAAAGCCCGCCAGCTCGGCATGAGCCGCACCGTCTTCGTCAACGCATCCGGCCTGCCGGACGGCCGTCAGGTGACGACGGCGCGGGATATGTCGACGCTCGCCATCGCGCTGATGAAGAACTATCCGAACGAATACCGGCTGTTTTCGACGGCCAGTTTCAATTTCCGCGGCCGGACGGTGCGCGGTCACAACAATCTCATGTACCGCTACCAGGGCATGGACGGCATCAAGACCGGTTATACCAATGCGTCCGGCTTCAACCTCGTCAGTGCCGTCAGAGACGGCAACCGCCGCGTGGTCGGCGTCGTGCTCGGCGGCCGCACTGCCCGCAGCCGCGACGCCAAGATGGCTGGTTTGCTCGACCGTTATCTCGGCCGCGCCTCGTCTTCCGGCGGCGCAAGGCTGGTGGCGAGCGTCGGGGCGAAAGAAACGGTCGAAGTCGCCTCCGCCGCTGACGCTTCCGATGTTCCGGTGCCGTTCAACGCACCGCGGCAAGTCGACGATCTCGCTGCGAAAAGCCTGGCCTATGCCGATGACGCCGTCGTGCCGCTGGAACGTCCGGTCGCGATGGACGAGATCCTGAACGCCGGCAAGACGCCGAAGACATCAGCAGAGAAGACCAATGGAGACTGGCAGATCCAGATCTCGGCCGCTCCCAGCGCCGATGCGGCGCGTGCGCTTCTCGCCCAGGCAAAGTCCGAAGCCGGCGCGCCGCTCGTGTCAGCTTCGCCCTATACCGAGGCGGTCGGGCAGGGGGCCAACAAGATCTATCGCGCCCGCTTCGTCGGCTTCGCCAGCAAGGATGCCGCCGTCTCGGCCTGCGATGCGCTCAAGCAGCGCTCCTATGACTGCATGCTGCTGCCGGATCGCGGCTGATCGCCGCCCGGCACTCTGGGCAATCCCGTTCTGGACAATTGTTGGGAATCAGCGTCTCCTCCATAAACAAAAGGAGAACGTCTATGCTGCGCCGTCTCGCCGATCAGTTCGAAACCTCATCCGCGGCCTATGCCGCAGCCAACGGCATCGAGCGTGACCCCGACTGGTTTTTGTTGAAGCTGCAGGAGGAGGTGGGTGAGCTCACCCAGGCCTGGAACCGCCTGACCGGCCGCGGGCGCCGCAGGGACCGGACGCCGGAAGAGCTCGACCGCGATCTCGCCGACGAAACCGCCGACCTGCTCGGCCACATCCTGCTCTTTGCCCGCCGCAACGATATCGACCTTGCCGCCGCCATCGAGCGGAAATGGCGGTTCCAGCCGGCGCTGACGTCGAAGGGCTGATGGGTCCCAAATCTCACCACCAATCAGCTTCGGACAGGTCATAGGCGTACATCTGGAGGCGGATCCCAACCGTTAAGGTGCGTCCCTTGCATTCAAAGATCAAGCATTTCTTCAATGAGAAGGCAGGCCTAGGTTGACTGAAGCATGAGAGCGCTAAAGGTTTGGCTCGCTTTTCCCAATGATATCCGCCCGCTGGCAAGTCCCGGTCGCAGGCACGATATCTAGCTTATCCCCAATGTTGAAATCATCATGCGGCGTGCCGATCTCAAAGTTGTATCGGCATACAATGGACTCCCCGGTCGGAGTCGTTCTTGAGAAGGACAGTTCCGCCATCGTCACGATCTTCACCCCACGACGATGAACTTCCTCTTCCCAAACTGCTTCTATCGTTGCGACCGTGCGCTCAAAGTGATGCAGTCGCCAAAGATAAAACCCGAGAATGGCGATGCAGATCAGCAATCCGACCAAAGGGAAGACGACTCTCATCACGGCGAGTTCTCGCGTCACCTTTGGATTGTAAGTATGTCGGAGCATCACCATCCACCCGCAAATCGAGTGCAACTATGAAGGGCTCATTCGATCCTTGCAATGGATGAACGTGCTCGCAGGTGTGAGCGGCACACTGGTTACTTTGCTCCCGCCGGTTATTGATGATTGCTGGGATCAACTGCGCTCCTTGCTTAGACGGCTGCGCATCCCTTTTGTTGAAAGCGACGAGTTTTCACGATTTATGGACATGCGTCCGGCATCGCTTTTGACACAACATGATTCGGAAACTCGTTCCCGTAGCCGCCAATTTGTCAATAGAACCTGTGACCTGCAGCTTTCAGCCGACTTTATATCGGTAGAATTTGCTGTCCACCGCCATCAGCGGGAAGGCGCGGGGCAGGGCGCTCTTGGCAATCTCGGCAAAGCCGTTCTTTTCGTAGAAGCGATGCGCGGCGACGAACTTGTCGGTTGTGCCGAGGAAGATATCGGTCAGGCCGGCCTCCCTGGCATGGGTAAAAAGGCGATCGAGGAGCCGCGCCGCCACGCCATGCTCGTGGCCGCGAACCTCAGCAGCGACGAACATCTTGCGCAGTGCCGCCTGGTTGTTGCCGATATCCTTGAGCCCGACCGTGCCGACGATGGCGCCACTCTTGACGGCGACCCAGAACTGCCCCTTGCCGGACTGATAGAAATCCGGGATGACCCTGAGATCCGGCTGCGCATCCGCGGTGATGTCGATACCGAATTCCTCGCGCTGGATCGGCAGGATCACCGAAAGCACGGCATCGGCGTCATCGGCCGTGAAGGTCCTGATTTCGATGTCCGCCATCACAGAATCCTTTTGCCTCAGGTCTGGGTACCGCCGACCGTCACCTGATCCATGCGCAGATGCGGCTGGCCAACGCCGACGGGAACCCATTGGCCGGCCTTGCCGCAATTGCCGATGCCGGTATCGAGCTTCATGTCGTTGCCGATCATCGACACCCGCTTCATCGCATCCGGGCCGTTGCCGATCAGCATCGCGCCCTTGATCGGCGCGCCGACCTTGCCGTTTTCGATCAGATAGGCCTCGGTGCAGCCGAAGACGAACTTGCCGGAGGTGATATCCACCTGGCCGCCGCCGAACGAGACGGCATAGATGCCCTTCTTCACCGAGGCGATGATTTCCTCCGGCGTCTTGTCGCCGCCGAGCATATAGGTGTTGGTCATGCGCGGCATCGGCACATGGGAATAGCCCTGGCGGCGGCCGTTGCCGGTGGGCGCCATGCCCATCAGCCGGGCATTCTGCCGGTCCTGCATATAGCCGACGAGTTTGCCGTTTTCGATCAGCACGTTGTAG
Source organism: Rhizobium sp. WSM409 (assembly GCF_057653825.1). Lineage (NCBI taxonomy): Bacteria > Pseudomonadati > Pseudomonadota > Alphaproteobacteria > Hyphomicrobiales > Rhizobiaceae > Rhizobium > Rhizobium sp. WSM409. Next base: position 677,680 of record NZ_CM172794.1, read on the forward strand.
GCGGACGGCGTGCCCTCGTCATCGATGGTGATCGAGCCGCGGCGATTGTCGATCGTGCCGTCATCGACGACGGTGACGCCGGGAGCGGCGACCATCTGGCCGAGAAGGCCTGAAAAGGCCGAGGTTTTCTTGCGGTTGAAATCGCCTTCCAGCCCGTGGCCGACAGCCTCGTGCAGCATCACGCCCGGCCAGCCGGAGCCGAGAACGACGTCCATCGTGCCCGCCGGCGCATCGATCGCCTCGAGATTGACGAGCGCCTGGCGCAGCGCCTCGTCGGCGCCGTATTGCCAGCTGCCCTCGGCGATGAAATCACCGAAGCCGATGCGTCCGCCGTGGCCGTAGGAGCCGCTCTCCTGCCGATCGCCGTCGCCGACCATGACCGAGATGTTGATGCGCGTCATCGGCCTGATGTCGCGGACACGATGTCCGTCGGCGCGCAGGATGTCGACGACCTGCCAGCTTGCGGCGACCGAGGCCGTCACTTGGCGCACCTTGTCATCCTTGCCCCTGAGATAGGCGTCGATGTCCTGCAGGACCTTGACCTTCTCCTCGAAGCTCGGCTGGCCGATCGGGTTCTCGTCGCTGTAGAATTTCTTGTTGGTGCCCTGCGGTGCTGCCGTATAGGAGCCGGAATAGCCGCGCGTTACCGCGCCGACGGCATCCGCCGCCCGCTTCAGTGCCGCCACCGAGAGATCGCCGGCATGGGCATAACCGACCGCTTCGCCGGCAACAGCGCGCAGGCCGAAACCCTGTTCGGTGTTGAAGCTGCCGCCCTTCAGCCGGCCATTGTCGAAGGTCAGCGCTTCCGCCTGCGCATGCTCGATGAACAGTTCGCCGTCATCGGCACCGGACAGGGCCTCGGCCACGTGCTTGCGCATCGTCGCTTCATCGGCATCGAAAAGCGTCAGGAGATCGGTGGTCATGGTATGGCTCCAAGCATGCGTTCAGGAGTGCACTTACTCCCTAGATAGGGCTCCACATAATAAGGAGTGAAGCCCCGCCGTCGAATTATTCTTTTTTTAAAGGGATGTGAGCATTCCCATCGCTTTGCGCTGTGTGGCGACGCGGCTTTTTTACATAGTCCGCTTGGGAGCCGATTTGTTCGAGATGGCGAGCAAACAATTTCCCCTCACCCTAACCTTACCGGGGTCGAGCCACCCGTCTCGACCCGTCCTCCGGACCCCCGTAAAAACGGGGCGAAGGGACGTGCCCTGCGAGAGATGGGCGGGGAACGGAGAGGTCGCGATATGCCCCCTTCGCCCCGTTTACGGGGAGAAGGTGCCGACAGGCGAATGAGGGGCGGACCCACGGAAGCTGCCAATTGACCTCACGGCAGAGCGTCAAAACCTTCGGCGAAGCCCTTGAGGTCGACGGGGATGCCGATGCCTTCTTCCGGGGTCTGGAAGACGATGAAGGTTGCCTGCGCGCCGCTGCGGAAGGTCTTCAGCAACTCATCCTCGAGCACGACCTCGGCGTAGCAGCCGTCGGCAAAGCAGCGGACGAAATAGGCGCGGCCGATATCCTTGCCGTCGACATTGAGCCCGAGGCCGTTCGGGAGCAGCACGCCAAGTGGTGCCAGCACGCGGAGAATCTTCGACTTGCGGTCGGCTGTTTTCAGCACGACGACGGAAAGCCCGACCTCCGGCCGATCCTCGGCGATGACGTTTTGCATCAGCGCGCATTGTTCGGTCGAAGCGCCTGCCGGTTTGTCGCAGACGACAGACCATGCGCCGTGATTGGACTTTACCGTGCCGGGCGCCGGCGGCTGCGTCTGGCCGGGCGTCACCTGTTCGACATTCGGCTTGGCGGCACTCGGCTGCTGCGGCGCCGGAGCAGGGGTCGGCGCCGGCGTGGAAGCGGGCGGCCTGGTCTGCGACGGGGCGGGTTGCTGTGCGAAAACGGGCGTTGTCGCTGCGGCCGCGATGCTGGCAGTCACGAGAAGCGACTGCGCGAGGGAACGGAAACCCATGGAAACCTCTGGATATCGAATCATTGCGGCTATTGTTGAAGCTGCCCACCAAAAATGAAAAGCCCCACCCCGTCAAAACCGGGGGACTGCGGCGGAAATTGGACCTTTGCGAAATAATGTGTCGCGCGCGGATTGGCCGGAAAGCCGATTTTTCATATGCTGATGAAAAACTTGGGATGTTTTGCCGTTCTGACCTGCCTATGCTTTGAGCAAAAATGCCGCATAGACAATTGCTCTGACCTGTTGCGGCAAATGCCAAACTGTGGTTTGAAGCGCTGAAGATGGCAAGGATTCTGCGTTCTATTTTGCAGGTCAAGCGCTCGAGGGAGATAATAAGGTGATGAAGAAGGCTTATGCAGCCCTGACCACGCTGGTCTGTCTGCTTTTTGCTTCCGGCACATATGCCGACCAGCCCATGCCGTGGCAGGCGACGCTGCAGCCGGCGGCAACGCCGATCATGCGGGAAATCCACTGGTTCGAACAATATACCCTGTGGTTTATCGTTCCGATCACGCTGTTCGTTCTGGCCCTGCTCATCGTCGTCTGTGTCAAGTTCCGCGCCAGCGCGAACCCGGTTCCCTCGAAGACGAGCCACAATACGCTGATCGAGATTGCCTGGACGGTGGGGCCGGTCCTGGTGCTTCTTCTTCTCGCCATTCCTTCGTTCAACCTGCTGACGGCGCAGCTGACGCTGCCCGAAAACCCCGACGTGACGATCAAGGCGACCGCCACCCAGTGGCAGTGGAACTACGAATATGAAGGTTCGGGCGATAACCCGCTGGCTTTCGATTCCTACCTGCTGAAGGATCAGGACCGCGCCGCCGCCGGCAAGGAAGACAAGTCGGTCTATCCGCGTCTTCTCGCCGTCGATAACGAACTGGTCCTGCCGGTCAACAAGACGGTCCGCGTTCTCGTGACTTCCGCGCCGACCGACGTCATCCATGCCTTCGCCATGCCTTCCTTCGGCGTCAAGATCGATGCCGTGCCGGGCCGCCTGAACGAGACCTGGTTCAGGGCCGAACGCGAAGGCCTGTTCTACGGCCAGTGTTCCGAGCTCTGCGGCAAGGACCATGCGTTCATGCCGATCGCCATCCGCGTCGTCTCCGAGGACAAGTACAAGCAGTGGCTGACCGCAGCCGCCAGCGACCTGCCCGGCGCCTACAAGACACTCATGGCCGCAACCGATGGTCCCGCAAAGACCGTCAACGTCGCCGAAGCACAGTAATTAAGGGGATCGGGACAATGGCTGGACCTTCCGCTCACGACGATCATTCTCATGATCACGCCGCCCATCATGACCACGCGCATGACGATCACCATGATCACGGGCACAAGCCGAGCTTTGCCAATCGCTGGCTGTTCTCGACCAACCACAAGGACATCGGCACGCTCTACCTGATCTTCGCGATCATTGCGGGCATCATCGGCGGCGCGCTGTCGGTTGCCATGCGCATGGAGCTGCAGGAGCCTGGCATCCAGATCTTCCACGGCCTGGCCTCGATGGTCTACGGCTATGAGGGTGACGCTGCGATCGACGGCGCCAAGCAGATGTTCAACATGTTCACGACCGCGCACGCGCTGATCATGATCTTCTTCATGGTCATGCCGGCGATGATCGGCGGTTTCGCCAACTGGATGGTGCCGATCATGATCGGCGCGCCCGACATGGCTTTCCCACGCCTCAACAACATCTCCTTCTGGCTGATCGTTCCCGCCTTCGCGCTGCTGCTGCTGTCGATGTTCGTCGAAGGCCCGGCAGGCGCTTATGGTACGGGCGGTGGTTGGACGATGTATCCGCCGCTGGCGACAACCGGCACGCCGGGACCGGCGGTCGACCTTGCGATCTTCGCGCTGCACATTGCCGGCGCCTCGTCGATCCTCGGTGCGATCAACTTCATCACCACGATCCTCAACATGCGCGCTCCCGGCATGACGCTGCACAAGATGCCGCTGTTTGCCTGGTCCGTGCTGATCACCGCCTTCCTGCTCTTGCTGTCGCTGCCGGTTCTGGCAGGCGGCATCACCATGCTGCTCACCGACCGTAACTTCGGCACATCCTTCTTCTCGCCGGAAGGCGGCGGCGACCCGATTCTTTACCAGCACCTGTTCTGGTTCTTCGGTCACCCCGAGGTCTACATCCTCATCCTGCCGGGCTTCGGCATGGTCAGCCACATCATCTCGACCTTCTCGAAGAAGCCGATCTTCGGCTATCTCGGCATGGCCTACGCCATGGTCGCGATCGGCGCCGTCGGCTTCGTCGTCTGGGCTCACCACATGTACACGGTCGGCCTGTCGCTCGACGCACAGCGCTACTTCGTTTTCGCGACGATGGTCATCGCCGTTCCGACGGGTGTGAAGATCTTCTCCTGGATCGCGACGATGTGGGGCGGCTCGATCTCGTTCCGCACGCCGATGCTCTGGGCGATCGGCTTCATCTTCCTGTTCACGGTCGGCGGCGTCACCGGCGTCCAGCTCGCCAATGCCGGTCTCGACCGCTCGCTGCATGACACCTATTACGTCGTGGCCCACTTCCACTACGTTCTGTCGCTCGGCGCCGTCTTTGCGATCTTCGCCGGCTGGTACTACTGGTTCCCGAAGATGACCGGCTACATGTACAACGAGCTGGTCGGCAAGCTGCATTTCTGGATCATGTTCATTGGCGTCAACCTGGTGTTCTTCCCGCAGCACTTCCTCGGTCTCGCCGGCATGCCGCGCCGCTACATCGATTATCCGGATGCCTTTGCCGGCTGGAACTACGTTTCCTCGATCGGCTCCTACATCTCGGCCTTCGGTGTGCTGATCTTCCTCTACGGCGTCTTCGAAGCCTTCGCCAAGAAGCGTGTGGCCGGCGACAATCCGTGGGGTGAGGGTGCAACGACGCTCGAATGGCAGCTGCCTTCGCCGCCGCCCTATCACCAGTGGGAACAGCTTCCGCGCATCAAGTAATTTGCGCGGACATCAGGACGCCGCTTTCGATATGGCGTCCTGATGGTAAGACATTCAGGACGGAATGATGACTGTCATCGACAATCACGAGGTGCTTGCAAAGGACGGCGAATTGTCGGAAGCGAGTGCGCGCGATTATTTCGAATTGCTGAAGCCACGAGTGATGTCGCTCGTGGTCTTCACTGCCTTTGCCGGTCTCGTGCTGGCGCCGGGCCACATCCATCCGGTCCTCGGCCTGATCGCCATCCTCTGTATCGCCGTCGGCGCCGGCGCCTCCGGCGCGCTGAACATGTGGTATGACGCCGATATCGACGCCATCATGAGCCGCACCGCCAACCGTCCGATCCCGGCCGGCCGCATCGCACCCTCCGAGGCACTCGCCTTCGGCCTGGTGCTTTCAGGCTTCTCGGTGGTGATTCTCGGCCTGGCGGTCAACTGGCTCTCGGCCGGCATCCTCGCCTTCACCATCTTCTTCTATGCCGTCGTCTACACCATGTGGCTGAAGCGCTCGACGCCGCAGAACATCGTCATCGGCGGTGCTGCCGGCGCCTTCCCGCCGATGATCGGCTGGGCCTGCGTGACCAACAGCGTGACGATCGAGAGCACCGTTCTCTTCCTCATCATCTTCCTGTGGACGCCGGCGCATTTCTGGGCGCTCGCCCTCTTCAAGATGCGCGACTACGAGGCCGTCGGCGTGCCGATGCTGCCGAACGTTGCCGGCGAACGGGTGACCAAGCATCAGATCGTCGCCTATGCGGTGCTGACCGCCGTCTGCGCGGTATTGCCGTCCTTCCTCGGTTTCGCCAGCTTCGGTTATGGCCTCGTCGCCGCCGCCCTCGGTGCGATCTTCATATACTGTTCCATCGCCGTCTGGCGCATGCCCGACGGCGATTTGAAGATGATCCCGGCGAAGAAGCTTTTCGGCTTCTCGATCTTTTATCTCTTCGCCGTGTTCTCCGCCTTGATGATCGACCGGCTGGCCTCGCTGCTGGTCTCGCATGCGGGAGGTTGGTTCTGATGGAATTGGTCAAGCTCACGGAAAAGCAGCTCAAGTCGCGCCGCAACCGCAACGTCGCCCTCGGGCTGGTGCTTGCCGGCCTCGTCGTTCTCTTCTACGTGATGGCAATCGTGAAGATCGGCGGGGGAACGGCCGGATGAGCGATAACCCCGCCGCACCGAAGAAGCAGGTCCGCAACAACGGCGCCGTCGTCATGATGTGCCTGAGCTTCGTCTTCGGCATGGGCGCGATGAGCTATGCCGCCGTGCCGCTCTACCGCATCTTCTGCCAGGTGACCGGCTATAACGGCACGACGCAGCGCGTCGACCAGGTGTCGAGCGTCGTGCTCGACCGCACGATGCGCGTCACCTTCGACGCCAATGTCGCCCCCGGGCTGCAATGGGACTTCAAGCCGGTCCAGCGCGAGGTCAATCCGAAGATCGGCGAGACCATCCAGGTCAATTTCACCGCCGAGAATCGTTCGAACGAGACCCAGCGCGGCCAGGCGGTTTTCAACGTCACGCCGGGTGAAGCCGGCGTCTATTTCAACAAGGTACAATGTTTCTGCTTTACGGAAACGGACCTGAAGCCGGGCGAGAAGCTCGACATGCCTGTCGTGTTCTACATCGATCCCGAAATCGTCAAGGCCGTGGAATCCAGGGATATCCACACGGTCACGCTGTCATATACGTTCTACCCGAAAGAGGGTCCGAAGCCGGTGGCTTCGAATGAGGGTGGAGCGGAAAAGATTGAAAAGAAACTTTGATCAAGGCTCGTTTCCGGCTATGCCGGGAGCGGAGTGAAGGAAGACATCCGGGGATAACGACATGGCCGATGCTCACCAGAAGAATCACGACTATCACATCATCGATCCGAGCCCTTGGCCGATTCTCGCCTCGCTCGGCGCCTTCATCATGGCAATCGGCGGCGTCTGCTACATGCGTTATCTCAACGGCGGCTCGTTCAAGGTCGCCGGCGCGGAACTCGCCAATCCCTGGCTCTTCTACATCGGCTTCGCGCTGGTGCTCTACGTCATGTACGGCTGGTGGGCCGATACGGTGAAGGAAGCCCATGAGGGCGCCCACACCCGCGTCGTCTCGCTGCACCTGCGCTACGGCATGATCATGTTCATCGCTTCGGAAGTGATGTTCTTCGTCGCCTGGTTCTGGGCCTATTTCGACGCCAGCCTCTATCCGAACGAAGCGATCCAGGCCTCGCGCCTGCTCTATACCGGCGGCACTTGGCCGCCGAAGGGCATCGAAGTCCTCGATCCCTGGCATCTGCCGATCTACAACACCGTCATCCTGCTCCTGTCGGGCACGACGGTCACCTGGGCGCACCATGCGCTGCTGCACAACGACCGCAAGGGCTTGATCCAGGGCCTGACGCTGACGGTGCTGCTCGGTATTTTCTTCTCCAGCGTCCAGGCCTATGAATATGCCCACGCGCCCTTCGCCTTCAAGAATTCGATCTACGGCGCGACCTTCTTCATGGCGACCGGCTTCCACGGTTTCCACGTCCTCGTCGGCACGATCTTCCTGGCTGTCTGCCTGATCCGTGCGCTGCGCGGCGACTTCACCCCGAAACAGCATTTTGGCTTCGAGGCGGCCGCCTGGTACTGGCACTTCGTCGACGTCGTCTGGCTCTTCCTGTTCTTCTGCATCTACGTCTGGGGCGGCTGGGGCGCACCCGTCGCAGCCGGATGATCGGAACGAAACTTGAGAAAAGGCGGGCCTGGTGCCCGCCTTTTTTGTTGGTGGGATCCGCGACAGCCCGCACCTTTCCGGAGACGAGGGACGTGCCATGCGAGAGCGGGCGAGGAACGGAGAGGCCGCGGCATGTGTCCTCTTCTCCCCAGCGGGGGTCCGAAGGACGGGTTGAGACCGGTGGCTCAACCCAGGCAAAGGTGGCCCGAAGGGTCGGATGAGGGGGCCACGCGGCAGGCCCTCTCATCTCAACTATCCCGCCATGCCGACGCGAGCGCGGTCGAATCGCGCATGAATGTTGTTGGAAAGACCGGATTCGCCGGCCCCCTCATCCGCCCTACGGGCACCTTCTCCCCGCTGGGGAGAAGAGGGAATCGAGAGGTTGCAGCATATTTCCTTCGCCCCGCGAGCGGGGAGAAGGTGCCGGCAGGCGGATGAGGGGCTGCCATCGGCAACCTCTTCGGCCGAGGTAAGGGCTCCCGCTTTTCATCGCCTCAGCGCGCGCCGGCAATCCGTTCGAACGCCGAAGGCTGGGGAATGCCGAGATCCAGCTGGTGGCGGATCGCCTCGGCGCATTCGAGCGGTGTCAGCACTGAGGTATCGACCTCCATGTCGTAGATGCCGGGCCGATGCACCTCGTCCTGCCAGCGTTGCACCGGTTCAGGAACGGGCACGTCCTCCGTGGCGGTGAGATAAAGCGTCTCGCGCCCCTCCTGGACAATGTCGCGCCGCTGCATGATCGTCTCGATCGGACAGCGCACGCCGACGAACAGCACGGGAAAGTCTTCCAGTCGCCGGGCACAATCGCCGAGGATGCCGAGTGGCTGCGAATAGCTGTCATGGTGGCCGAGATCGGCGACGACATTGAGCCCCAGGCTGGCATGGATGGCGATCGATTCGTAGAGTGCTGCATAAAAGAACGGCACCAGTTCCTCCAGGTCCGGCCGTTCGCCGCCCGGCCGCAGTCCGATGCCCGGAAGGTAGCGCTTCGGTGTCATGGCATTGTAGCTGTCGACGCCGAGGTTGATCCACGGCCCCTCGAAGTGTTCCTGTACCGCGCGCGCGATGCTTGATTTGCCGCTCCGCGGCGCGCCGTTCAGGATAATGATTTGCACGGAATGGCTATCATTGATCATCAGTCTTCTTCTTCTGTTTGGCGCGAATCATTACAGCGCCGCGTGACAATTCAGACGTGGCAAGGACGCTGTAACACTTTGAATTGCTGATAGTTCCTCACATCGATTCCGATGCGAAGAACTATCGGCGGGACGAAATCACGCGGGCATTTCCCTTCGTCCTGCGAATAATTTATGGGAGAGTTAAGGCAGCATCGAAAAAGGCCGCGGCCGCCAAGGCTGCCAGAAGGAATGGAATGAACGAGGACAGCGCCCATTTTCCGCCCGTCGATCCGGTGAAAACAGGCATCAAGGGCTGCTGCCCACGCTGCGGCCAGGGCAAACTCTTCGACGGCCTGCTCGGAGTAAAGCCGCGTTGCGCCGCCTGCGGCCTCGATTATTCCTTCGCCGATTCCGGTGACGGCCCGGCCGTCTTCGTCATCCTCATCGTCGGCTTCATCGTCATCGGCATGGTGCTGTGGCTGCAGGTGAATTACGGGCCGCCGATCTGGGTGCATATCCTGCTCTTTGCTCCGTTGACGATTATCCTGTCGCTACTGACGCTGCGCTGGTTCAAGGGCATCCTGATCGCCATGCAATACCGCCATAATGCCCGCGAAGGACGCCTGAGTGACTGATATCGACCATGCCGCGCCGCGCCGCCGGCTGCCGGTTTTCACCGGCATCCTGGTGTTGATTGCCCTTGCCATCCTGATTTCGCTCGGCACCTGGCAGGTGGAGCGCCTGCACTGGAAGGAGGGCCTTATCGCCGATATCGCCGCGCGCCAGGCAGCAAGCCCCGTGCCGCTTGCCGATATCGAGGCGATGGCGGCTGCAGGCGGCGATATCGAATACCGCAAGGTGACCGCCACCGGCCGCTACATCAACAACAAGGAGCGGCACTTCTTCGCCACCTGGCGCGGCCAGACCGGCTATTACATCTATACCCCGCTGGAGCTTGCCGACGGGCGCATTCTCTTCGTCAATCGCGGCTTCGTTCCCTTCGACAACAAGGAGCCGGAAATGCGCATGCAGGGCCAACTGACGGATCAGCAGACCGTCACCGGCCTGGCGCGCGAAAAGCTTCCCGGCAAGCCTTCCTGGGTGGTGCCTGACAACGACGTCGCCAAGAACATCTTCTACTGGAAGGATCTCGACGTCATGGCCGAGAGCGTCGGGCTGGAGAAAGCGATCGTCATTCCCTTCTTCGTCGATGCCGATTCCACCCCCAATCCGGCCGGCCTGCCGATCGGCGGCGTCACCCAGGTGGATCTGCCGAACGACCATCTGCAATATGCTTTCACCTGGTACGGGCTGGCCGCCGTGCTCGTTGTCGTGGTGGCGATCTCCTGGTTTCGCAAGGGTGCCAAGGCACCTCAGCAATAGTATCACTTCAATTCTCGACCATATTGGGCTAGAGGTCCCTTAGCCCCACGCGGGACGTTGCTGTTGAAGCTGGACGTTGCCGAGTTCTCCCTCATTCCTGTGCTCGTCACAGGAATCCAGTGCGCCCAAGTCCTTGGGCGCGGTAGGTGGACTTGGATGTTGACAGTCATTCACGGCGCCGACGCGCCGTGGCTGGATTCCTGTGACGAGCACAGGAATGAGGAATTTGACGGAACAGACATGAATATTGCGGCGAAACCTCCTTTGACGATTAGGCTCTGCGGCCCGCGCGGCTTCTGCGCCGGCGTCGACCGCGCCATCCAGATCGTCGTGCTGGCGCTGAAATCCTATGGTGCGCCGGTCTATGTGCGCCACGAGATCGTCCACAATCGCTATGTCGTCGAAGGGCTGGAAGCCAAGGGCGCCGTCTTCGTCGAGGAGTTGGACGAGATCCCGGCCGAACATCGCGCCCAGCCGGTGGTCTTTTCCGCCCACGGCGTGCCGAAATCCGTGCCCGAGGATGCGGCAAGCCGCAACCTCTTCTATCTCGACGCCACCTGCCCGCTGGTCTCCAAGGTCCACAAGCAGGCGATGCGCCACAATCGCCTCGGCCGCCATGTCGTCCTCATCGGCCATGCCGGCCATCCCGAGGTGATCGGCACGATGGGTCAGCTGCCGGAGGGATCGGTCTCGCTGATCGAGACGATCGAGGATGCCGACGCCTATGTCCCCGTCGATCCCGACAATCTCGGCTATGTCACCCAGACGACGCTGTCGGTCGACGATACGGCCGGCGTCATCACCCGCCTGCACGAGCGCTTCCCGAACCTGACGGCGCCGGCAGCGGATTCGATCTGTTATGCGACGACCAACCGCCAGGAAGTGGTGAAGCAGGCAGCGCCCGGCTGCGATCTTTTCATCATCGTCGGCGCGCCGAACTCCTCCAACTCCAAGCGCCTCGTCGAAGTGGCGCTCAGGGCAGGGGCGAAGAAATCCATCCTCGTGCAGCGCGCCGCCGAGCTCGACTGGGACGAGATCGGCGCGATTTCGACGCTCGGCCTCTCGGCCGGCGCCTCGGCACCCGAGGTCATCGTCAACGAGATCATCGAGGCTTTCCGCGCCCGCTTCGACGCCGGCGTCGAACTGGCCGAAACGGTGCAGGAAACCGAAAATTTCCTCGTCAACCGCGAACTGCGCAATATCGAGCTGACGGCAGCCGACATGGCCTTCGTCAACGGCTAGATCGGCCTTTCGGCCTGGCGTCCACTCCGGCAAATCCAATATCAACAGGCATGAAGGCGAGACCTCACTTGGCAGTCTATACCGATATCGCCGAAGACGATCTGAAATGGTTCCTGACGGAATATGACGCGGGCACGCTGCTCTCCTACAAGGGCATTGCCGAAGGCGTCGAAAACTCCAACTTCCTGCTTCACACCTCCAAGGATCCGCTGATCCTGACGCTCTATGAGAAGCGGGTGGAAAAGAGCGACCTGCCTTTCTTCCTCGGTTTCATGCAGCATCTTTCCGCCCGCGGCCTGTCCTGCCCGCTGCCGCTGCCGCGCCGCGATGGCGCGCTGCTCGGCTCACTGTCCGGCCGTCCGGCGGCGCTGATCTCCTTCCTCGAAGGCATGTGGCTGAGAAAGCCGGAGGCAAAACACTGCCGCGAAGTCGGCAAGGCGCTGGCCGAGATGCATGTGGCCGGCGATGGTTTCGAGTTGAAGCGGGCGAATGCGCTGTCGATCGACGGCTGGCGGGGGCTGTGGGAAAAATCCGAAGCGCGCGCCGGCGAGGTTGAGTCCGGCCTGCAGACCGAGATCCGCAGCGAACTCGATTTCCTCTCCGCCGCCTGGCCGAGTGGCCTGCCGGCCGGCGTCATCCACGCCGACCTCTTCCCCGACAACGTCTTCTTTCTCGGCGACCAGCTCTCCGGCCTGATCGATTTCTATTTCGCCTGCAACGACCTGCTCGCCTATGACGTCTCGATCTGCCTGAATGCCTGGTGCTTCGAGAAGGACGGCGCCTACAACATCACCAAGGGCACGGCGATGCTCGAGGGTTATCAGAGCGTCCGGCCGCTGAGCGATGCCGAAATCGCAGCCCTGCCGGTGCTGTCGCGCGGGTCTGCGCTGCGCTTCTTCCTGACCCGGCTCTATGACTGGCTGACGACGCCGGAGGGCGCCATGGTCACCAAAAAGGATCCGCTCGAATATCTCCGCAAGCTGCGCTTCCACCGCCAGATCAAATCGCCCGCCGAATACGGATTGAGCCTATGAAACACGTCGATATCTTCACTGACGGCGCATGCTCCGGCAATCCCGGCCCCGGCGGCTGGGGCGCGGTGCTGCGTTATGGCGATGTCGAAAAGGAGCTTTGCGGCGGCGAGGCGGATACGACCAACAATCGCATGGAACTGCTGGCGGCGATCTCGGCGCTGTCGGCCTTGAAGAGCCCTTGCGAGGTCGATCTCTATACCGACAGCGCCTATGTCAAGGACGGCATTTCCAAGTGGATTTTCGGCTGGAAGAAAAACGGCTGGAAGACCGCTGACAAGAAGCCGGTGAAGAATGCCGAACTCTGGCAGGCGCTGGAGGCGGCCCGTGACCGCCACAAGGTGACGCTGCACTGGGTCAAGGGCCACGCCGGCCACCCGGAAAACGAACGCGCCGACGAACTCGCCCGCAAGGGCATGGAGCCTTTCAAGAAGGGCAAGGCGGTTTCGTTTTAAGTCCTGCGCATTTGCCTTTGTGCGTCTCGGCGACATTGAGCGCGAAATTAACTGCGATAACGCAATGCATTCACCAGAAGCGAGAATGCGGGGGAAGCAAGCCGTCTGCTCGGATAGTAAAGGTGATATCCGGGAAATGGCGGTGACCAGTCCTCCAGCACGGGCACCAGTTTTCCTTCACGGATCAGCGGCAGCAGGTAATCGTCTGGCAGGCATGCCAGACCAAAACCACCGAGCGCCGCATCGACGATCATCGGGACGTCGTTGCAGATGAACTGACCTTCAACACGAACATTCAGCGGCTTGCCGTCTTTTTCGAACTCCCAGGCGTACAAGCCGCCAACCGTTGCAAGCCTGAGATTGATGCAGCGGTGCTGCGTCAGGTCATGCGGCGTGGCCGGTTTCGGGTTCCGTGCGAAATAATCCGGCGAGGCAACGACCAGCATCCGCATTTCCGGTCCGATCTTGAGCGCGATCATATCCTTTTCGATATGCTCCCCAAGTCGGACCCCGGCGTCGAAGCGCTCGTTCACAAGATCAATCAGCCGACTGTCGACAGAGATCTCGATGTTGATATCCGGGTAGGACTGCATCAATCCCTTTACGGCAGGCATGAGGATCGTTTCTGCGGCATGCCGGATCGAAGTGATGCGTATCGTGCCTCCCGGCGCATGACGCATAGCGCCAAGTGCATCCAGCCGGCTGCGGATATCATTGAACGCAGGCCGCAGCGTTTCGGCCAGCTGCTCTCCGGCCTCGGTTGGAACAACGGTGCGGGTCGTCCGCGTCAGGAGCCGGAGGCCCATGCGATCTTCCAGTCGGCGCACTGTATGGCTGAGGGACGATTGCGAGGTCCCCAGCAGCGCGGCCGCACGTGTGAAGCTTCGTTCTTCAGCGACCGTCAGGAAGGCCGCCAGGTCACCCAGTTCATCGCGCTTCATTCATGAATCCTCAATATAAGTCCATTTGGATCCTAGCATCTAGTCGGAGTAATCAGCCAGGAGTAAATTCTCCTCGACAGCCAGCGGCCTATTGATCCGCCAGGAACAAAGGCCCGCGGACCAACTGCCCAGCGGAGCGGCGTCCCGCAGGCCGCCCCTTTCATGAATGGCGGATATAGCCCCTTTCGGAATCCGATGCCTAATCCGGCGTGTCCTCCGATCCTATGTCGGAGCGGACAGTCAACAAGGAGATCACCATGAAAACCGTCGCCGCAAGCCTTGCCATCTCGGCATTCGCAGCCGCAGGCGCCGAAGCGCAGCAGAACCCCCGCGTCGCTCCGCCGGCCGTCTATCAGGTCGCCCCTGGCCTTGGCCATTTCACGGATGACGTTCTGTTCGGCGAGTTTTGGAAGCGCGGCGATCTGAGCCCGCGCGACCGCAGCCTGGTCACCATTTCGGTACTGATCTCAACCGGCAAGGGGCACGTCCTTGCCAACCATGTAAAGCGCGCCCTCGAAAATGGTATCGAGCCGAGGGAAGTCGGCGAGGTCGTCACGCATCTCGCATTTTATTCCGGCTGGCCCAATGCGATATCGGCTGTGACGGAGATCAAGAAGGTTTTTGACGAGCTGAAGATCGCGCCCGTGGCGGACAGCGATGACACACGCGTTCAGTTCGATGCCGCAACGGAAGCCGCCCGCAGCGCGTCCGTCGACGCCGAGGTGGCGCCTACCGCGCAGGCGCTTGCCGACCTGACAAACCGGGCATTGTTCGGCGATCTGTGGCAGCGCCCGGATCTGTCGGCCCGCGATCGCAGCCTGGTTACGGTGGCCGCTCTGGTGGCGATGGGGCAGTCTGACCAACTGGCCTTCCATCTCAACCGCGCCATGGATAACGGTCTCAGCCGGCAAGAGGCAGCTGAAGCTATTACCCACGCCGGGTTCTATGCCGGTTGGCCTCGCGCCATGTCGGCAGTGCCGGTTCTCAAAACCGTCTTCGCCAGCCGTCAAGCTTCCGCCGCGAGCAATCCGGCAGAAGCAGATATCAAGGTGGTCAAACGCGGCAGCCAACCGGTAAGCGGTCCAGCCGAGCGTTTCACCGGCAAGGTCCAGGTATCGGCCGCTTACAAGGGTGATGGCGCTGCCCGCATTGGCGGTGCCACGGTTGCCTTCGAACCCGGCGCCCATACGGCCTGGCATTCGCACCCGCTCGGTCAGACGCTGTTTGTCGTTTCCGGCCGAGGTTGGGTCCAGAAGGAAGGCGGCACGGTCCAGGTCATGGAACCGGGTGACATCGTCTGGATCCCCCCGATGGTAAAACACTGGCACGGTGCGTCGGCTGATCAAGCGATGGTGCATTTTGCGGTATCGGAAGCACTCGACGGTAACAGCGTGACCTGGATGGAGAAAGTCGCTGCCGAGGACTATAGCCAAGGTCGCCAGGCCGATAATTGACCGACAAGCTGCGAGGAAAAAGCGCATGCAGAAATCGAGCGCACGCCGGCACTTTCTCACATCGCTGCCCCTGGCGGCGATCGGGCTGGCTATGACCTCCGCAGGTGCTGGGGCTCAGCAAACTCCGTCCGCGAACACGCTGGTCGCGTATTTTACCCGGACAGGCAACACACGGGTCATTGCCCTGCAGGTCCGCCGGGCACGGCAGGCCGCGCTGATTGAACTTCAGCCGGCCGAGCCCTATCCGGAAGACTATGAGGAAACTGTTGCCCAGGCTCGCCGGGAAACCGAGCAAGGCTTCCTCTCGCCCTTGGTTCAACTGGTTGCCAACCTCGATCAGTATCGGGAGATTTTCCTGGGCTTCCCGATTTGGGGAACAACGGCACCGCCTGTTATCCGCTCATTTCTGCGGTCTCATGATCTTTCGGGCAAGATCATCCGCCCCTTCATCACTCATGGCGGTTACGGCCTTGGAAACAGCCTTGAAGTGATCAGCTCCCTGGCGCCGCGTGCTACGATCGAGCCGCCGTTCTCCTTGGAAGCGGACCAGGAACGCCGGACGATGGAACAGGTGAGGAGCTGGCTGGGTTGAATAAGAATTAGCTCCACAGGGCCTGGGATGACGGAGGGTGAGGATCGGTTCCAACCCAAATTTCCCGCTGGTGCAGCGGGATAGCGGGTCGGCTTCCGTCAGGCGGGCACTCACCCGACGGTGGGATATTGCGGCGCCTCACGGCAGCGATGCGACGGCTTTCCAGTAGCTCACGCCGCCCGCTGCTGCGGCGCCGTCGCCGCGCCCTGGATCAGCCGGTGCAGATATTCGAGTTTTGCCACGACCGGCGTGGACAGCACGAAGGGGTAGGAGTCGGGCTGGCCCATGCTGCGCTGGATGGCGTTGATCGCGATGCTGAGCGGCACCCAGGCGCTGACCAACTGTTCGGCGCTTCTTGCCCTGTAGGGGATGAAATCCACCTCGCCTGATATTTCCTCATGGCCGCGCGGATCGATGGCGATGCCGAAGGCGCGCGCCGTTTCGAGCGTATCGACGATATGGAGGTAATGCGCGAAGCATTCGGCGAAATCCTCCCAGGGGTGTGATGCCGCATAGGCGCTGATGAAATCGTCCTGCCATCCCAAGGGCGCGCCGCCGGCATAGTGGGTCTGCAGGGCTGTCGCATAATCCTGCCGTTCGTCGCCGAAGACCCTGCGGAAATCGGCAAGGCCGCCCCGATCGCGCACCAGCTTGTTCCAGATGAAATGGCCGGCCTCGTGGCGGAAATGGCCGAGCAGCGTACGATAGGGTTCGTTCATCGAGCTGCGCGCCTGTTCGCGCGTCGCATCGTCGGCCTCTGCGGCGCGAATGGTGATCAGGCCTTCCTCATGGCCGGTCATAGCCGGCACGACATAGCCGTTGCTCTCTATCGAATCCTCGAGGAAATCGAAGACCAGGCCGCCTTGCGGGTCTTGCGCCCGATCCGGATGCGGCAGCTTCCAGCGCAGCAGCGAATAAAACAGATGACGCTGGGCCTGGCTGATGCGCCGCCAGCGATCGATGCCGTCCTGGGTGTCGGTGTTCGGAACCAGCCGGTTGTGGCGGCAGGCAACGCAGAATTCACTCTCGCCGTCGCCGTCCACCAGCCAGTTGCAGATATCGAGACTGGCATTGGCGCAGAAGCGAACGTCGCGGTCGGGATTGGAAACGAGCTGCCAGAGCGTCTCGTCGCGCGGTTCCAGCGCATGCATGGCGAGATCGCCGGGCAGGAAGCCGAGGCGATGGTTGCAACGCACGCATCGACGGTTGTCGAAGTGGACGACCTGATCGCAGTTGTCGCAGGCAAAAAGCTTCATTGGGTCAATCTCTGCAGAGCATGAGGGTGGCAGACTAAAAATGCCTGCCGCGCGAGGGGCGCAACAGGCATGGTGATAAAGGATGAGCGTCTACTGCGCATTCCTTAAATCGGAAGCACAGCGTCCTTTGGGCGTCTTAGTGCTGTCGCTCAGAGCCGGTCAACGGCGCCCTTGAGCTTGTCCTTGACCTTGCCGGTTGCGACCTGTCCCTTGCCCTTGGCTTCCTGGACAGCGCCCTTGGCCTGCATTTCGCGATCGTCCGCGGCCTTGCCGACGGCCTGCTTGGTCTTGCCGGCAATTTCGTTTGCCTTACCGGAAATCTTGTCGCTGGTGCTACCCATATGTGATGTCTCCTTGGTCGGCATGGGCTTCTTGTCCATGCTTGCCGAAATGAAACGTCACTCGCGGCTATTCGTTCCCGCTGCCGTCAGGTCAGCGATCGTCAGGCCAGTCTCTTAAGCGTGGCCGGCTTCGGCCGAAAGCATCGCAGCGGTCACGCCCATGCCGGCGAGCGCCCGCTCGTATTTGTCGTCGAGACTGCGGTCGAAGATCAATTCCTCATTGGCGGGGCAGGTGAGCCAGCCATTGTTGACGACTTCGCTTTCGAGCTGGCCGGCCGCCCAGGAGGAATAGCCGAGCAGCATCGTTGCCCGCGTCGGCCCATCGCCCTTGGAGATGGCGCGCACGATATCGAGCGTCGCCGTCAGGCAGATGTCGTCGCTGACGGGGATCGAGGAGTCGCTGGCATAATCGTCCGAATGCAGCACGAAGCCGCGGCCGCTTTCCACCGGGCCGCCGGTCTGGATCGGGAAGTCGCGCGCCCGCTTCGGCAGCACGATCGAATCTTCCTGCTTGATCATGTCGAGATGCAGCAGCACATCGGTGAAGGTGAGGCTTTGTGGCCGGTTGATGACGAAGCCCATGGCGCCGGCATCCGAATGCGCGCAGATGTAGATGACCGTGCGCGCAAAATTGCGGTCTTCCATGCCCGGCATGGCGATGAGGAACTGGCCATCGAAGAAGCCACGTTCCCGTCTGTTCTTCAGCGTCAATAAGGACATCGTTCCTCCTGCTGCTAGACCGCACCAAGGCCTCGACAAGAGAAACATGGGCCAATGTCACACATCAATCAACTGAAAATGAAGATTTAAATCGCCGCGACTTCTGGCGGCCAAACGGCACATTCGGTAAACCTTTGTTCCATGATGGTTATTTCCTCAGGCCCGCGCAGGCTTTTGATCGTGGTTGTGTCAGCGGTCGCAGCCCTTCTCCCGTTTTATTCCGCCCATGCGGAAATGAGCGCCTGGGCGGACAACGAGGGCGGCCGCATGCGCCTCGTGGCGCTCGCCCCCGATGCCGCCGGCAAAATCCGCGCCGCCCTTCAGATCGAGCCGAAGCCCGGCTGGATCACCTATTGGAAAGAACCCGGCGGCAATGGCATTCCGCCCCAAATCACTGTCGCGGCGGAAAGCGGCGTCACGCTCGATGCCATCGCCTATCCCGTTCCGAAGCATTTTTTCAACGGCGCGATCGAGGATATCGCCTATGACGCGCCGGTGACGCTGCCGCTGTCGCTGACGGCGGCCGGCAAAGGCCCGGTTACGATCGATGCTGCCGCCTTCATCGGCATCTGCAAGGATATCTGCATTCCCTTCCAGGCGAATTTGCAGCTGAAGCTTGGCCCCGCCATCCAGTCGCACCCGCAAGAGGAGGCGATCCTTCAGGCCGCCGATGCGAGGCTGCCGAAGCCGCCATCGCCGGATTTCGACGTGACGGCGCATGCGATGTCGCCCGACAGGAAGACGCTGTCGCTGACACTCGCTCTGCCGGGCGGGGGGCCGGGCGAGGGGCCTGGCGAGGGGACGGACGCGCCGGATATCATCGTCACCGGCCCGAGCGGCTATGCCTTCACCAAGCAGATCGGCGGCAAACGCGACGGCGCCACCTTCAAGGTCGATGTCGCTATCGGTAAGCTGCCGAAGAATTACGACATATCCGGCAAGCGCTGGAGCGTGCTGGTCATCGACGGCGAAAGGGCGATGGAGACCACACTTGCCTTTCAATGACGGGCTCCTATAGTCGCCTCCGATCCCCTGCGGCGCCCGCCGCCGCCAAGCCGGAATTCCCAAAGCCAGAACTCCCAATCCAGAACTCAAGGAGAAAACCATGACCATCGCGATCGGCGACAAGCTTCCTGCCGCCACCTTCAAGGAAAAGACGGCTGACGGCCCGGTCGAAATCACCACCGATCAGCTCTTCGCCGGCAAGCGCGTCGTGCTCTTTGCCGTGCCGGGCGCGTTCACGCCGACCTGCTCGCTGAACCACCTGCCGGGTTATCTCGAAAACCGCGACACCATCCTCGGCAAGGGCGTCGACGACATCGCCGTCGTCGCCGTCAACGACTGGCACGTGATGGGCGCCTGGGCGCAATCATCCGGCGGCATGGGCAAGATCCACTTCCTCGCCGATTGGGATGCCGGTTTCACCAAGGCCGTCGGCCTCGACGCCGACCTCTCCGCCGGCGGCCTCGGCCTTCGCTCCAAGCGTTATTCGATGCTGGTGGAGGACGGCGTGGTGAAAGCCCTCAACGTCGAGGAAAGCCCCGGCCAGGCAACCGTCTCGGGCGCTGCCGCGATGCTGGAACAGCTCTGAGCGTTCACTCCTGATGGATGAAGGGGCGGCCGTTCGGTCGCCTCTTTTCGATTGTGTGATCGGCTCGCTCTCGGGCGGCCCCTGCTGCCGGATGCGGGCATCATCCTGCTCGCCTCATCGTCAGAACAGCGACGAGCCCGCAAAAACCCAGCACCACCAGGGGCGGAATTGCATGAGCATATTCGCCGTGGAACAGAACCGTGCCCGCGGCGGCCAGCATCACCGCACTTCCGAGCAGTGAACCGTAGAGGCGGAGCGGTTTGAAGATGAGCATGACCGCGGTCGTGAATTCACAGATGGCGGTCAGATAGTGAAAGCTTTCCGGATAGCCCCAGCGGGCGTAGTCCGCGGCAATTTCGGGGCTGACGAAAGTGTTGCCATAGGCGCCGACGAAGAAGAAGGCTGCAAGCAGCCAGGCAATGACGTTTGCCAGGGATAGGTTGACGAGAGACATAGGGGGCGACCTCAATGCGACGGCGCTTGGAGCGCGAGAGTGCGGCGCGCCAAACGCCAGCCCTCCGGCGTCCGCCGCAGCCGGTCGGTATAGGTCACGCTCGCCACTGCCCCGTTCGACAACAGACCAAGGCCCTTCGAGACGGCGACGATTTCGTCGCCCGCGCCTTCCTGAACGTGCACATTCGTCGTGTGATGGGCCGTCGCATGGCCGTCCTGGCTGGCCATATGGCAGATCGCTGCAATGCCTGTGACCGGCGCAAAGCCGAAAACGCCCGCGTCGAAATGTGCATCCTCGGTAAAGACTTCACCGAACCTGTCCCACGCATGATTGTCGACGAGGTGTGCCCAGAGCGAGAGGATCTGGTTGATCTCGACGATGTCATCGGTCGTTGGTTTCATCTTTCATGGTCCTTGAAAGGGGAAGGGGTGCGAATTCGCGATCGCGGCGAAAAGGCGGATGCCGCGTTCTCAGGACGCAACATCCCCGTGTCGCTGAACGGTCCGGCGCATGCCGGGTTATCCAAGCGCGGGGCCGCGGGCCGTCACCAGTTGATCGGGCCATTGGTGTTGAAAAACTGGCCGGTCGGTCCGGCATCATCAAGCAAAGCATATTTGACCGGGGCGCGAACGCCGTCTTCGATCGTGATGTAGCCGCCGCCTCGGTTCAATTCGGTCATGACATAGCCGGGGCAGACCGCGTTGACCTTGATCGGCGTATCTTTCAGCTCAAGGGCAAGCTGCACGGTCAGCATGTTGACCGCCGCCTTGGAGGCGGCATAGCCAAGCCATTTGACGTCGGGGGACGGATTATTTGCATCGCCCGTCCACCAAAGCGAACCCACGCTGCTGGAAAGGTTGACGATGCGCCCACTCACCGCCTTGCGGATCAGCGGCAACAGTTTCTGGGTCACGATCACCATTCCGATGAAATTGACCTCATAGGATTCGCGCAGGGTTTCGATGGAGGCCATACTGGGGAAATCGTCGGTGTCGAGCAGCAGGATTCCCGCATTGTTGATCAGGATGTCGAGCCTGCCGAACCGCTCGCCGATCGATGATGCGGCAGCGTCGATCGTCTCAGGGCGATTGAGGTCGATCTCGATCGCTTCGATCGCCAATCCCTCTGCACGCAATGTTTCGGCCTTTGCTTGGCCTGCGGCAAGATCGCGTGCGCCGAGAAGGACGAAGACGCCTTCCCGGCCGAGCTGTCGAGCCGTTTCAAAACCAAGGCCGCGGGTCGCGCCGGTGACGAGCGCGATTTTTTGATCTGTGGACATTCTATCTCCCAAGCAGGCGCGCTCGCAGGGCGAGGCTGTTTGCAATGACGTTGCTCAGCAACGCATCGTGAAATTGCATGGGAAATTATGTCTGTCAACGACAAATGACACTAAGTGACATTTTGCTCGAAATGGACGATACCGGCGGCGCGATCGAAGAGATCGGCGAGTGACATTGCCGCTCCGCCATCCACCCAACTGTTTATCGATGCCCGAATGAGCGCGAAAACCGTTCCCGCCACCGTATAGGCGACAACGTCAGGGAGCGGAGACCGCCTGTCCGGCGAGGCGAGAATATGGGCGACTTCGTCGATCAGTTCGGCGATCATCTGTTCTTTTCGCGCAGAAATGCTCCTGTTGGAGCGGATCGCCGTCTCGATGGCGAGAAAGAAACGCGACTTTTCATCGAACGCCAAAAGCATCGCCCGCGCGGCAGCAAGAAGTGCGACAACCGGCGGCTCCGAGGCGAGCCGCTCCGTCAGTTCCGCACGGACGATCGTCATACCATCCTGCACCCAGCTGACGATCACATCCTCCTTTGTCGGGAAATAGCGAAGCAGGGTACGGGGCGACACGCTGACGGCGGCCGCGATGTCGGCGACCGTCGTTTCCTCGAATCCACGCTTGTGGATCAGATCCAACGCGGCCTCGAGCAACTGGGCTCGCGTGCGATCCTTCTTATCTTCCCGAAGTCCCAAGATTGTCTCCACGCTGACATGCGGCGGGCTTCTTTTGACACATCATGCCATTTGTCGTCCAGCGACAGAAATGCGCGAATGTCGCGCAAAACGACATGCGGAAAACCAAAGATCTAAAGCGTGTGACGCGCTTTAGTCCTTCATCGGCTCGCCGAGCGTATGCATCAGGCGGTTCGCCCAGCCGAAGATCGCCGAGGAGAGGACGAGATCGAGAGCCTCAAGCTCGTCGAGCCCGACGTCCGCCAGCGCCTGCGCGTCGGCTGCGACCGCCTCGGGCGGCGTGGTCGACAATCGGGCCGAAAAGTTGAAGATTTCCTGGAGGTGCTCGTCGAGCGTCGCCTCGAGACCATCGGCGAACACGGCGTCGATGACATCCGTGCGTTTTGTCAGGTTGTTGAACCGCGATGCATGGACGGCGGCGCAGTAGACGCAGCGGTTGACGACGGAGGCGGCGACGGCACCCAGTTCGCGCTCGCTGGCCGCCAGTCCGTCCTTGCCGTACATGATCAGGTTGAACAGCGGTGAGCGGACCGCGAGCGTCTCGGGGTCGTGCGCCAGGGTCAGCACATAGGGCGAGATGCCCTTGTTCGACGGCGTCGTCTGCATCGCCGCATGCTGCTCGTCGGTGGCGGTCGCGAAATCGACCGGAACGACATAGGGCTGCCAGCGCGGCACCGTGGTGGTGAAGGTGTGGACGACCTCGCTCATCGCATTTCTCCCAGCAGCTTCAGGCCGGCGAGAACCCGCACCTGGTAATTGACGAAAGCCGCAAGTTCCGCGAGCCGGACGATGTCGGCGTCGGTTACGCCGACCTGACGCAATGCCTCCACATCAGCGCGCGTGGCATCGCGCGGCGCGACCGTGAGCCGGTCGGCATGGCGAACGATCTCGGCGGTGCGCGGATCCGACACGTTCGTGTCCGGCTCGGCGAGCAAGGCTGTCGCCGGTTCGTCGGCGCGGGCAACGAGCGTGTCGTAGTGGCTTGCGAGCGCCGGGCTGCGGTTGTGGCGCGCCATGCGGGCGGCGAGCGCAGCCCTCAGGCCGTGCGACAGCCCGCCGGGATCGCGTGGCAGAAGCACTGCGTCGTGGGCCGCTTCACTGAGGCGCAGGATCTCCGCGCGTTTGCCCATGGCTTCCGCGAGCGCGGAACCCGGCCTCACAGAGGCAAGAGTTTCGATGAGTGTCAAAACAAGCTCCTCAATACGTCAGCGGACATAAGTCTTAGGTAGGCCGGACCTCTCATTATGTCAAACTGGAATGCTAGGCAGACTTTGATGTGAATTTTTTATCTACAGCCAGTCGTCAAATGAGAATTGTCATGCTTTACTGACATGAAGGAGAGTGTTTGATGTCCATTATGCATTCTAACTCTTTCGATATCCGGCAGCTTGAAGCCTTCGCAGCGGTGATGTCCGCCGGCAGCGTGACCGGGGCGGCGCGACTGCTCGGCCGGTCGCAGCCGGCGGTCACAAGGCTGATCCAGGATCTGGAAGCCGATATCGGTTATGCGCTTTTGCATCGAAGCGGCCCGCGCATCAGCCCGACCGCGCGCGGTCTGCTGTTTCACGCCGAAGTGGAACGCCATCTCGCGAGCCTCGCCCACATCCGCGAGCGGGCGAATGCCATCGGTCTCGATGAGCCGCCGTCGTTGACGATCGCCGCCACGCCTTCACTTGCGGCCGGCGTTCTGCCGCAGGCGATCGCGGCCGTCGCGCCGGACTTGATACCGCGTCATCTCCATGTGCAGGCGCTGGCGGCCGAGAATGTCGTGCAGGCCGTGCTCGCCCGCTCGGCCGACTTCGGGATCTCAAGCCTGCCGCTGGAACATCCCGGCCTAGACGTGCACTGGATTGCCGAAGCGTCGTGTGTCGTCGCTCTCGCCGCCAACGATCCGCTCGCCAACGATGACGTGGTGCGTCTCTCCGATCTCGCCGAGCGCCGCATCATCACGCTCGCTAATCCTTACCGCCTGCGGCACCGCATCGACGAGGCCCTGGAGCGGGCGGGTGTGGCGCCGCAACGGATGATCGACGTCAACGCCTCGCTGACGGCCCTGACGATGGTCCGGGCCGGACTGGGTGTCGCCATCGTCGAGCCGGCGACGGTCTGCGGCGTTCCGCTCGAGGGGATCGTGATGCGCGTCCTCGACCACACCATCCCCTTCCTGTTCGGCGCCATCTCGCCTGCCGCGATGCCGCTGACCCCGACAGTTGCCGCCGTGATCGATGCGGCGCGCGCCGTGGCGCTCGCGATGCCCGGTTGCCGGCTGCATGACGCAGGCGGCGTCGAAGCATTGGCCGACACCGTCTACGGCGGCAGCCCGATGACCGAGGACGTGCCGTCATGAGCGACCTCTCGACGTTTCCGAACAGTCTTGAAGCGCTCGAGGCACGCCTGCGCCAGGACCTTGCCTGGCTGGAGCTGCCGGCCAAGTCATGGGTTCCGCCCCGCATCGTCGATGGCCATGGGGTCGTCGACGTTGTGATCATCGGTGCGGGCATGGCCGGGCTCGTGGCTTCCGCCATGCTGAAGCGGCTCGGCGTCGCCAACCACATCCTTCTCGACAAGGCGCCTGCAGGAAGCGAGGGGCCGTGGGTCACCTTCGCCAGGATGCGGACCCTTCGCTCCCCCAAGCAACTGACCGGGCCGGCAATGGGCCTGCCGGCCCTGACGTTTCGCGCCTACTACGAGGCGCGTCATGGCCGCGATGCCTGGACCGCGCTCGACCGGGCGCCGCGTCAGACATGGATGGATTACCTGGTCTGGTACCGGCGCGTGCTTGACCTGCCGGTACGCAATGGGGTCGCCGTCGATGCCATTCGTCCGCGCGCCGACGGCCTGCTCGATGTCGTCTGCCGTCATGATGGCCGGTCCGAAACGAAGATCGCGCGCCATGTGGTGCTGGCAACGGGCCGCGACGGTCTCGGCGGTCCCTTCGTACCGTCGATCGCCCACGGCATCGAGCGCAAGTTCTGGGCCCATACCGCCGACCCTATCGATTTCGCCGCATTGCGCGGCAAGCGGGTCGGCGTCGTCGGAGCTGGCGCCTCGGCGATGGACAACGCCGCCACCGCGCTCGAGGCAGGTGCCGCCCGGCTTGACATGTTCGTGCGCAGGACCGACCTGCCACGGATCAACAAGTTCACCGGCATCGGCAGCCAGGGCGTGGTGCATGGCTTCGCCGGTCTGCCGGATGACTGGAAGTGGCGCTTTCTCGACTACGCCATGCGCTCGCAGACGCCGCCTCCGCGCCCGAGCGTCTTGCGTGTCAGCGCATTCCCGCAGGCCCATCTTCATCTCGGAAGCCCGATCGATCGATTGCAGCAGCAAGGCGACCATACCGTTGTGACGACGCCGAAAGGCAGCTATCCCGTCGATTTCCTGATCTTCGGCACCGGCTTCAGGGTCGACCTGAAGAACCGGCCGGAACTCGCCGCCGTCGCATCCCATATCGGCCTCTGGCGCGACCGCTTTCCTGTGCCCGCGGACATGCGAAACGACGAGCTTGAAACCTCGCCCGACCTCGGAGAGGCGTTCGAGTTCCTCGAGGCCGAGCCCGGCGCTTGCCCGGCGCTGGCCCGCATTCACTGCTTCAACTTCCCGGCCACGCTCAGCCACGGCAAGCTCACGGGCGATATTCCCGCCATCAGCGAAGGTGCCGACCGGCTCGCGCGCGGCATCGTCAGGGCGCTGTTCGTCGCCGACCGCGAGCGTCATTTCGCCGATCTCCAGGCCTTCGATACGCCCGAGCTGCTCGGAGACGAGTGGGCCGACGACGAGACCGCGACGTTTTCCGACCTATCTGCCGAAAGGACACCGACCCGAAATGCTTGAGATCAAAAACCTAAAGCTGTCCTACGGAAACACCCAGGTCCTCAACGGCGTCGATCTCTCGGTGAACCGCGGCGACGTGGTGTCGATCATCGGCCCCAGCGGCACCGGCAAGACGACGTTGCTGAAGTGCATCAACTATCTGGCCAAGCCGGCCTCCGGCACGATCGCCTTCGATCAGGTCAGGATGGACTACCAGAAACCGGACAACACTGCGGTCCAGGCGATCCGGCTGCGGACGGCGATGGTCTTCCAGCAGTTCAACGTCTTCAAGAACATGACCGTCATTCAGAACGTGATGGATCCGCTCGTGGTCGTGCAACGCAAGTCGAAGGACGCGGCGCGTTCGATCGCCTTGCAGGAGCTTGAGCGGGTCGGCCTTTCGAACAAGATCGACAGCTACCCGTCCCAGCTTTCCGGCGGCCAGCTGCAGCGGACCGGCATTGCGCGTGCGCTGGCCGTGAAGCCGGATGTCATGCTCTTCGACGAACCGACGTCGTCGCTCGACCCCGAACTCGTCGGCGAGGTTTTGAAGGTGATCAGGGACGTCACGTCGTCCGGCATCACCTCGCTCCTCGTCACCCACGAGATGCAGTTCGCAAAGAACATCTCGAACCGCATCGTCTTCATGGATCGGGGCGTCGTCGCCGCTCAAGGCAGCCCTGCCGAGATCTTCGACACGCCCTCCAACCCGCGCCTTGCCCAGTTCCTGAATTCCGAACACTCCATCCAGTAAAGAAAGGATGCCTGACATGTCTTCCATCAAGTCGACTTCCCGCCGCACCTTCGGCCTCGCTGTCGCCGGCGTTGCCTTTGCCCTCGCAACCGCGGGCCTATCGCATGCCGAGGACGTGCGCACCATCAAGATCGCGACGGCTGCCGAATCCAAGCCGCTCTCCTGGGGTGCCATCGGCGTCGAGCCGCAGGGTTACGAGCCCGACGTCCTGAAGGCGATCAACGCCAAGCTGCCCCAGTACAAATTCGTCATGGAGGGTGCTGCCGACATCGCTCAGGAGACCGGCCTCGCCACCGGCAAGTACGACATCGCGACCGGCGGCTACTACCGGGCGCCCGCTCGCGAAAAGCAGTTCCTCCTTCCGGAGAGCCCGATCGGCGCCAGCCTGATCAAGATCTACAGCCGCAAGGACAGCGGCATCAACGAAATGAAGGATCTCGTCGGCAAGAAGATCGTGCCCGTGACGGCCGGCGGCGGCATCTACAAGTTCGCCACTGCCTGGCAGGAAAAGAACCCCGACTTTAAAATCGAGATCACCGCATCCAGCGCCGGCATTCCCTATCCGGATCGCCTGAAAGAGGTCGAGAACGGCAAATACGACGCGCTGGTTCTGCCGTCGAACCTCGGCGAGCAGACGGTCATCGACCAGCAGAAGCTCGACGTCAAGGCGAGCGAGCCGGTCGCGATCAACAACACCTTCGTCCTGATCCATCGCTCCGAGGAGAACAAGGCGCTCTCCGCAGACATCGACAAGGCTCTGAAGGAGCTCAAGGCCGACGGCACGCTGGCCAAGCTCTCGCAGAAATGGTTCGGCGAGGACATCACCACCTACATGAAGTAACGCCGGCCAACGATACCGGCGATCAGGCCCAAGACGTAAACAAGGAGTGTTCCGAAGTGGACCTATCCATCATGATCCCCGAGCTGCTCAAGGCGCTGCCGCTGACGCTTGCGATCACGTTCACGGCCATGATCGCCGGCTTCCTGCTGGCCCTGATAACGACGACGTTCCGGGTGCGCAGGATACCGATTGTCAGCCAGCTGGCCGACCTCTACGTCTCCTATGCCCGGAGCGTCCCCGTCGTGCTCCAGTTGTTCGTTGCCTTCTACGGGCTGCCGCTGGTCGTCGCTTTGTTCGAGGTCGAGGACTTCGTGTCCCCGAACGTCGCGGCGATCGTCGGTCTCAGCCTCTACCATGGAGGCTATCTTTCCGAGGTTCTGCGGCCAGCCTACCTCGCCGTGGAACGCGGCCAGCACGACGCCGCCGACAGCCTCGGATACACCTTCCTTCAGAAGATCCTTCGGGTCGTCGGACCCCAGGCGGTGCACATCGCCCTGCCAGGTTACGGCAACTCGATCATCTACCTCATCCACAACGTCGCACTCGTCATGTACATCGGCGCCGCTGATGTCATGGCGACCGCCCATCTGGTCATGGAGCGTGACTACAACCAGTACCAGTTCGAGACCTACCTTGTGCTGGCGGTGATCTATTCGCTGCTATGCCTCGTGGCATGGATCGTCGTGCGCTTTTTCGAAACGCGAAACGCAAAGTTTACGCCCAATACCGCACCGGCCAAGGCCACGATGATGGCAAGCGTCTGATCGAATAGGAGGTCATCACATGTTCGATTCCGAAGTCCTTCTTCCCGATCTCTGGGACATCCTCGGCGCGGTCCCGGTGACGCTCGCCATGGCGCTTGGCATCTTCGTCTTCTCTACGATCGTCGGCAGCCTTTTCGCGATGGTGGAATATCGGCGAGTCCCGCTGCTTCGGGAACTGGTCGTCGCCTACAAGGTCGTCTTCAAGGGCGTTCCGATGGTCATCGTGATCTTCCTCGCCTATTACGGCCTGCCGCCGACGCTGCAGTTTCTGACCTCGCTCGTCGGCATCGACTATAATGGTCACTCGACGCCGAACTGGATCACGCTGATCGTCGCCCTGACCGCCTGCGTCGCGGCGTTCCAGGCGGAAGTCGTCAAGGGCGCCCTCAACTCCTTCGACAACGGTCAGGCCGATGCGGCCTATTCCCTGGGCTACAAGCGCAGCCAGGTGTTCCGCCGGGTCATGCTGCCTCAGGTCATCGTCGCGGCCATCCCGGATCTTGCCAACTCGATCATGGTGATCATGAAGGCGCTGTCGCTGGGATTTGCAATCGAGGTCGTCGACATCTTCGCGCAGTCACAGCTGACCGCGGCGCTGAACTTCTACTATCTCGAAGCCTTCCTGATCGCGGTCGTCATCTACATGGTGATCGCCTATATCGTCACCTACGCCGCCGACCGGATGGAACGGGCTCTGAGGGTATGGGCCTAAAGCGCGTCGGGCGCTTTCTTTGATCGATGATATTCCAGATCACCAGATTTACGCGTTGCATAGCGCTGGTTGGCTGGTTGAAGGCGGGATAGCCGATGCGAGTTTGGATGGCCAGGCCGCAAACTCTTAGTTCGGGATGGCAGCAAAGCTGTCAGGACCTGAAACCCAATGAAGCTGGTCTAAGAAGGTCCTAAGCCTGTGAACAGCTCGTTCTGGCGTTTCCGTCCGCGTCCATTGCCGGCGTTCCACATTCGTATCGATATAGCGAAACTCTATCAGGCCCGATGATTGCGCTGAAATCCGAAGGTAGGCCACTGAGGGAGGGGCATGGTCGGTTTGTTGGACGCATAGATCAGCCATGGATGTCCATCCGAACAGCGCATCCCGAAGCGAACTTCGAGCGATGAAATCGGCAAGTTGCTCAATGCCTTGCAAGGCTGACGAGAATTTTTCGTCTTCCGAACGTCCTCGCGCGTTGCGAATATGGTCAACAAGTAGGGGCCATGGCCTGATCATGCGTCAAGTCTGGCTCAGCAGCATATGGCTGTCAAATGGATGCACGCACGCGATCATCTCATGTCGAATGCTGCCCGTATTAGCCTGGCAATGAAACTGGAATTAGCTCCCGCCTCAATCTCGCCGCAATTGTTATAACATAACCGTAATGTTATTACATTGTAGGATGCGCCATGCCCCCGAGCCCCGACCGCCCCTCCGTCAGCCTGCTGGGACAGTCGGCTTTATCTAGGGTGATCGGCATGGCGCTGGTCATTGCGCTCCTCTGGTTGGCGATCCACTGGGCGGTTCTCTTGCCATGACGCCGCTGATCCGTCTGGAGAATCTGACCGTCGCCTATAACCGGCACCCCGCCATCCACCATGTCTCCGGCGCCTTTGCCTCGGGCAGCCTGACGGCGATTGCCGGGCCGAACGGGGCGGGCAAGTCGACGCTGTTGAAGGCGATCATGGGCGAGCTTCGTCCCGCCGAAGGCAGGGTCGAGCATCGGCTGGGGCGGGCGGAATTCGGTTATCTCCCGCAGGCGGCCGAGATCGACCGGCGCTTTCCGATCTCGGTGATCGACACCGTCATGTTCGGCGCCTGGAAGAAGACGGGCGCCTTCGGCCGCATCGCGCCCGCCGAGGTGAAGAGGGCAGGCGAGGCGCTCTCTGCCGTCGGCCTCGACGGCTTCGGCCGCCGTCATGTCGGCTCGCTCTCGGCTGGCCAGTTCCAGCGTGTGCTCTTTGCCCGCCTGCTGCTGCAGGATGCCGGCATCATCCTGCTCGACGAGCCGTTTACGGCAATCGATGCCCGCACGACCAGGGACCTCGTCGATATCGTCACCCGCTGGCATGGCGAAGGCCGCACGGTGATCGCCGTGCTCCACGATTTCGAGCTGGTTCGCGCCCATTTCCCGCAAACGCTGCTGCTCGCCCGCGAACTGGTCGGCTGGGGTGCGACCGCAGACGTCATGTCCTCCGTCAATCTCCTGAAGGCCCGCGCCATGGCCGAGCGCTGGGATGAGGATGCGAATGCCTGCGCACCGGAAGAGGCGCCGGCAGCATGACGGCTTACGATCTCTTCCTGGCGCCCTTTGCCGATTACGGTTTCATGCGCCGCGCGCTCGTCGCCTGCCTCTGCCTCGGGCTCGGCTCCGGACCGATCGGCGTTTTCCTGATGCTGCGGCGCATGAGCCTGATGGGGGATGCGATGAGCCATGCCGTGCTGCCGGGGGCGGCGATCGGTTACCTCGTCGCCGGCTCGCTGTCGCTGACGGCGATGGGCCTCGGCGGCCTCATCGCCGGCCTGTCGGTGGCGCTGCTGTCCGGCGCCGTCAGCCGCATGACCGTGCTGCAGGAGGATGCGAGCTTTGCCAGCTTCTATCTCGCCTCGCTGGCGCTCGGCGTGCTGATCGTCTCGCTGCGCGGCTCGAATATCGATCTGCTGCATGTGCTCTTCGGCACCATCCTGGCGATCGATGCTCCCGCTCTTTATCTGATCGGCGCGA
The DNA here is from genome assembly GCF_057653825.1 of Rhizobium sp. WSM409. Classification (NCBI taxonomy): domain Bacteria; kingdom Pseudomonadati; phylum Pseudomonadota; class Alphaproteobacteria; order Hyphomicrobiales; family Rhizobiaceae; genus Rhizobium; species Rhizobium sp. WSM409. Next base: position 708,742 of record NZ_CM172794.1, read on the forward strand.
TCACCTCGCTGACCCTCGTCATCCTCGCCTTCATCTACCGGCCGCTGGTGGCCGAATGTTTCGATCCGGGTTTTCTGCGCGCCGTCGGCGGGCGCGGGCCGGTCTATCACGTGCTCTTCCTGCTGCTCGTGGTGCTGAACCTCGTCGCCAGCTTCCAGGCGCTCGGCACGCTGATGGCAGTCGGCCTGATGATGCTGCCGGCAGCCGTCGCCCAGCTCTGGTCGCGCAGTCTGCCTGTCATGATGGTGATAGCAGCCGCAAGTGCTGCCGCCTCCGGCTATCTCGGCCTGATCGCCTCCTACCATCTCGAGCTTGCCTCCGGCCCGACGATCATCATGACGGCGGCGTTGCTCTACGGCTTTTCCATTCTTTTCGCGCCCTCCGGCCTGGCCCGGCGCTTCTTTCCCCGCCCGCATTTGAAGGGCTGATCCCCAAGGAGACTTCGATGACACCGCACAGACTGCTTCTCTCCGCAGCAATCCCCGCTTTGATGGCGCTGTCGGCCGTGCCCGCCTCCGCCGAAACACTGAAGGTGGTGGCGTCCTTCACCGTGCTTGCCGATGTCGTCAAACAGGTCGGCGGCGAGCACGTCAAGGTAACGAGCCTCGTCGGGCCGAACGGCGATCCCCACGAATTCGAGCCGTCGCCGGCCGACGCGAAGAATTTGAACGCGGCGCAGGTTACCTTCGTCAGCGGCGAGGGGCTGGAAGGCTGGATGGACCGGCTGATCACCGCCTCGGGCTATAAGGGCAAGCCGGTCACCGTTTCCGAAGGCATCAACACCCGCACCATGGAAGAGGACGGCGAAAAAATCACCGATCCGCATGTCTGGAACAGCCCCGTCAACGTCAAGATCTGGGTCGCCAATATCGAAAAGGCGCTGTCATCGGCCGATCCCACGGACGCCGCCGCCTTCAAGGCCAATGCCGAGAAGTACACCAGGAGGCTGGATGAATTGAACGCTTATGCCCATGCGAAATTCGACAAGGTGGCCGACGATCGCCGCAAAGTGCTGACGAGCCATGATGCTTTCGGCTATTTCGGCCGCGAATATAATGTCAGCTTCCTCGCCCCGCTTGGTCTGTCCACAGAAAGCGAGGCATCGGCCGCCGACGTCGCCAAGCTGATCGAACAGATCAAGGGCGAGCATGTGAAGGCCTATTTCTTCGAGAATTCCAACGATCCGCGCCTGGTCAAGCAGGTCGCCAAGGCAACCGGTGCCGAGCCGGGCGGCGAGCTCTATGTCGAATCGCTGTCCGACGCCAAGGGGCCGGCGCCGACTTATGAGAAGATGTTCAAGTACAATGTCGACCAGCTCGCCGCCGCCATGGCGAAATCGAGCTGAGCTGGAGCTATTCCAGGCAAAGCGCGAAGCGGTTTTGCCGAGAAATGCGCAAAAACAAAAAGTCAGAGCGGTTCTGCGCTTACATGAAAAGCTGAACCGCTCTAGCGAGCGATCAGGCTGCAGCCCGGTGCTCGTCACGGGCTGCGGTCCACACCTCGCGCGCCGCATCGGCATTGATGATCGCGATGCCGACTCCGACGATCAGATCGGGCCACGCCGACCTCCAGAAAAACGCGGTGATCGATCCGGCGCCGACGATGGCGATATTCGCGACCGCGTCGTTGCGGGCAGACAAGAAGGCCGCTTTCGTCAGGCTTCCACCGTCATGACGAAAGCGGGCGAGCAGCAATGCACAACTCAGATTGACGACGAGGGCGCCGAGGCCAGTCAAGGACAGCGCAAAGGGCTCCGGTGCGACGGGCACGGTGAACTTCTGCCAAGCGGTCCAGATCGTTGCGATTGCCGGTGCCAGCAGAATTGCAGCGAGCGCCATGCCTACGCGTGCCCGGGAGCGAGCCGCCCAACCGAGCGCCATCAGGATCAGGAGATTGACCGAGGCGTCTTCGAGGAAATCGACCGAGTCCGCAAACAGTGAGACCGACCCGATCGAAAGGGCGACGGCGAACTCGACCCCGAAATAGCCGAGGTTTGCGAGCGCGACGGTCGTGACTGCGCGGCGGAGAGTGGAGCTATGCATGTCCCTTTCAGCCTTTTCGATAAACCCGCCGCCATCGCCGAGGCTGATCCCGTTTTAGCGCGGCCGGCCAACAGCCCTCACAAATTGAGGTCGAAGACCAGGATGCCGGCAAGGCCTCCATCCGTCGACGAGACGATGCGCTCGCCCACAGTCACATGCTCGGGATGGATGAGATAGGCGTCGCGGGCCTCGGCGCTTTCGAAGGTCACGGCAAAACCGTCGACGAAGCCGCCATGCAAACCCTCCGGCGAAACATTCGGCCCGTATTTGATATCCAATATGCCGGGAATGAGCTGTTTCAGGGCGACGATCGCCGCAAACAGCGACTGCTTGTCGTCCGCCGTCACCGCGGTCTTCAGCCGCAGGAATACGCAGTGCAGGATCATCCGTGGTCCTCCCGATTTCCTTGGCCGATTTTCTTTGGCCCGATTTTCTTTGGGTGGAGAATAGCGACGAAAGCCGGGAGAGCAATGAGATTTATTTTCACGCGGGCGTTGCGCGAGCCGGGACCCGGGCAGATTACATCTGGTCGGTCTTGACCAGCGGCCGCTTGTAGATCTTCTGGACGAGATCGCTCGCCAGCGCGCGGGCTTCGTCTTTCTCAGCCGCCGTCATCGGCCGGCAGGTATTCCGGGTGTTTGAACTGTCGAGCACTGTCGTAGAACCGGAATTGGCGATGACGAGATGCCAGCTGCAGGAGGCGACCTTGTCGATGGCGACGGCACCATGGCAACCGGTGGAGAGGCAGAAGGCAACAGTCACCTGCGCCCCGTGGTCGCCTTTATAGGCCAGCCCGACGGCTTTCTTGATATCCGTGACCCATCGCTCGCATTGCGCCTGTTTTGGCCCCGGCTGGCAGCTCTTGGTGACCGGAGTGATGTCGCCGGCCTGAAGCGGCGAGACGCAAAAAACACCCATCGAGAGGGCGAGCAGAAACTTGAGCATGGGATTTTCCTTGTGCAAGGAATGAGTGGCGCACATCGCAAGCCGTTGGTCAATGGCCATCAAAAAAAGGAAGATGGCGCGCCCAACAAAGGTTGGCGCGCCACCGGGAAAATCCGAAATTGTGCAGATCCGACGCCGCCGCTAATCCAGAACGACCACGGCTTCGACCTCGAAAAGCATGGGGTCGATGGCAAGCTTGGGAACGGGAATCAGCGTCTGCGCCGGCAGTGCTGCGCCGAACATGTCCTTGACGTTGCTGGTCAACACCTCGAGCTTGGACATATCGTGATCGACCACGAAGACCGTCAGCTTGGCGACCTGATCCGGCCTTGCGCCGAGCGCATCGAGGGCGGTGCGCAAGTTCGCATAGGCCTGCTTCACCTGGACAGCGAAGTCGGGCGACAAGGCCCCCGTGCTGTCCTGGCCGCTCTGTCCCGAGATGTAGGCCAGCCGGCCTTGGCGCGGCACAATCACCGCCGTGCTGTAGCCATTCGGCGAGGGGTCATAGAGGTTTTTCGGATTGACGATGGTTAGCTTGAGATCGTCCTCATTGGCTGTCGCCGCGGTGGGAACGCTGATGGTCATGATGAGTCCTCCGATAATGAGATGCTTGATTGACATGATTTTCTCTCGGCTTCTCAGGACTGCGAGCGACGGACCCTCGCAGCCAGCAGGATGGAACCTGATCGCCATGCGATTGACTCGTACGGCGTACGATTAAATTGCATCGTACGCCGTACGAGTCAATCGGTCAGCATCGACATTCCCCGCATTGTCGGCTTAGATCGACGTCCGATCGGTGAGGAAGACGAATGGCAGCCAAACGCAGCGGTGCTGAGAGTAAAGGGTCTGGACGGAGAGGTGCGTCACCTCAGTCCGGGCAGGAGCCGCGCAGTGAGCCGCCTCTCTCGCTGGAGCGGATCGTGGCGACCGCAGTGGACCTGCTGGACGCCGAGGGCGTCGACGGATTGAAGATGCGTCGGCTGGCCGATCGCCTCGGCTCGGGCGCGATGAGCCTCTATTGGCATGTCGGCAACAAGGAGGAGGTCTTCGATCTGGCGCTGGATTCGGTGCTCGAATATCGCGGCCCGCCGGAAATCGTCGAGTCTCGAGACTGGCGCGGGGAAATCGTTCATATGCTCGAAGGCTGGCGCGCCAGCATGCTGCGCCATCCCTGGTCGGCCTCGCTGCTGGCGCGCCGGGCGCTCGGCCCGAACATCCTTATTCGCCTGGAACTGCTGAGCAAGACCTTGTCCGGAGCCGGTGTCACTGATGCGGATTTGAACGTCGCGATCTGGTCGCTCTGGAACTATGTGATCGGCGCGACCATCACCCGGGCGAACTTCGACCTCTCGGACCACGACAGGGCGGCCGCGCAGCAGCGCCTGACAGGTCTCAGCCAACACTACCCGACGATCGAGCGCTCTCGTCTGCTGCTGGATAATGATTGGGACGGCGCTTTCAGGAAGGGTCTCGACTTCCTGCTCGATGGCCTCGCTCCGCGACAGTGAACATTCGTCATTCCTGGACGAGACGGTGCCGGATTCTGCGCGCCGGCCGTGGGTGATCGCGGGTACTGCCGCGACACGGTTTCCCGGCTATTTCCGCAGGATTTTCTCCATCGCTTTCCCCTTGGCGAGTTCGTCGATCAATTTGTCCAGATAGCGGATTTCCCGCATCGTCTTTTCTTGGATGTCTTCCACGCGGACACCGCAGATCACGCCCGTAATCGACGATCGGGAGGGATTCATCCGAGGCGCTTGTGCAAAGAAATCCTCGAAGTTGGTCTTCGCAGCCAACTGATCGTCCAGGCTCTGCCGGCTATGCCCCGTCAGCCAACAGATGATGTCATCGACCTCCGTCTTCGTGCGCCCCTTCTTCTCTGCCTTGGCGACATAGTGGGGATAGACGCTCGCGACGCTGATGGAATAGATGCGATGCTTCGTCATCGAGTGCTTCTCAACGTTCCGGATATTTTCCGGCTTGAGATAGCTGATTTCAAGACCTCAACAAGTGGCCGATAATCGGCAGGCTTCTGCGGGCGCGAAGTAGATCAGTGCAAAGGCGGCATCTCTCCACCGCCGCGCGTCTTCGACCGGATTGCACCAACAACGGACATCGGCTCGGCTTGGGTAGACGACCGCTACGGGGCCGAAAGCCGTCGGTCGGCTTCCGGGCTCCGATTTTCGAATGCAGACCTTGAGCCTGGCGGGCGCGTGATCTGACGCGAAGTGGACGTTCTGTCGCCCTCGGCCGAACGCACGCGCCGGCGACCCCTTCGTAAGTCCGAAATCCTTGGTTTCAGTCCCATCATTTCAGCTATAAGGTGGAAGACATCGCCCAAGGGGATTCAAGGCCAATGCCCCCAGAGAAGAAGGACCGTTCGCCTGTTGCGCTGGAACAGCGCGACATAAGCGCCGACCAGCGCATGTTCTCACCTTCCGTTGCGCGAAATTCGGCGCCGATCGTCGCGGTCCTAAAACGTGTCCTTCCAACACGTGGCGCCGTGCTGGAGATTGGATGCGGGACCGGCGAGCACGCCGTGTGTTTTGCGGGAGCAATGCCCAACCTCACCTGGCAGCCGAGCGATCCGGATGCCGACGCCCGCACCAGCACGTCTAGCTGGATCAAATTCGCAGGGCTGAAGAATGTGCTGGCACCGCGGGATATTGATGTGTGCTCAGGACAATGGGGCGTCGAACAAACGGGGCATTTTGACGCCATCGTGTCGATCAATATGATCCATATCGCGCCATGGGCGGCAAGCTTAGGATTGTTCGCAGGAGCTGGCCGTTTGCTTCACGCTGGTGGGCTTCTTCTTCTTTACGGCCCATTCATGCGCGACGGGGCACACAACGCCCCCTCGAACGCTGCTTTCGACGCGGCTCTAAAGGAGCGCAACCCATCCTGGGGGGTGCGTGATATCGCTGATCTTGAACAAGTGGGTGAGGCCGCTGGACTTAATCTCCGCGAGACGATCGAGATGCCTACCAACAACACGTTGCTGGTCTTCTCCAGCGGTAGTGCCTGAACGACAAGCGGGCGCGAAAGAGACGTGGGCCCATAGCAGCATTCGGGCGGCCCTTTGCTGCCGTTCGAGGTCGATCCGAGGAACGTGCGGTATGTACTAGAGCGGTTCAGCTTTTAACGGAAGCGCAGAACCGCTCTATCCTTTTGTTTTTACGCAATTCCGGACGGAAAACCGCTTCGCACTTTTCCTGGAATTGCTCTAGAATGCGGCCGAAGGTGGAACGCGACAGACGCACTGCGAGGGGCGGTGTGATCGAACCGGAATTCGCGCGACCGAGTGCCAACGTTGTGCTCTTGGAAGGGGAGACGAGGACTATGCCGACACCAGAGCAACCCAGTCTAATAGTTCGACAGAAATCCCCACAGAACATCGAGTTTCCGTTTGCGTCGCTCTCCGATTGGCTGATCCCAACCGAGCTGTTCTTCGTGCGAAACCATTTCGCGTCGCCGGACCTCGATGCGCGAGACTGGAGATTGCGCATTGACGGGGCGGTGGAGCGGCCGATCGAACTTGACCTCGGCAGCATCAAGGCGATGCGGAGCACGACTTTCACCGCCGTCGTCGAGTGTGCAGGGAACGGCCGCGTCTACTATGAGCCGCCGAAGGAGGGGTTGCAGTGGCAGAACGGAGCCGTCGGCAATGCCGCGTGGACAGGTGTTCTTCTGCGCGAGATTTTGGAAATGGCGGGCGTTAAGCGAACCGCATGTGAGGTTCTGCTCGTAGGCGCAGACAGCGGCGTCGTCGACACGAACAAGAAAACGGCTTCTCCCGGCCCCATCGCTTTTGCGCGCAGTTTACCGCTTGAGAAGGCCATCGCTGACAGCACGATCCTTGCCTATTCGATGAACGAGGAGCCGTTGACGCGCGATCACGGCTACCCGCTGCGCGCGGTCGTGGGTGGCTGGTTCGGCATGGCTTGGGTCAAGTGGATCACGCATATCACGGTTGTGGAGCAACCCTTCCTTGGCTACTGGCAGGTGCGCGACTATTTCCGTTGGGAGCGCAACCTCGGGGAACCCAGGCTGGTCCCCCTTGCGGAGATGGAGGTCAAAGCGCAGATCGCGCGTCCCGTACAGGGGGCGCATCTCATCGCCGGCCAACCGTATCGGATTTTCGGAGCCGCCTGGAGCGGAGAGGCTGCTATCCGGCAGGTGCAGGTCTGCACCGGAGATGGCAGGGGCTGGCGCGAGGGGAGGCTCCTCGAAACAGAACGTCCCTTTGCATGGCGCTTGTGGGAGTACATGTGGACCCCTGAAGAAGTGGGGCGATATATACTGCGATGTCGCGCGGTCGATGGGGCGGGGTGCGTGCAGCCCGACCTCCAGCGTTCCGACTGCGAGAGCTACGCGGCCAATTGGATCGTTCCGGTGGAGGTTACGGTCGTTCCCGAGCCACAGACGTACGAGGAGGAATTCGTGATCTAATCACCGCATGGGGCGGAATGGCGGCTTGGCGCAACTTCGACCCGCGTTGTCACTCCGTCATGTCCGCTTTGCAGCAGCAGCGACGGGTGGCTCGATGACCATGATGAGGGCGCATTGCCGCCCGGCAGCATTGGCTCGGTCGGTGGTGTCTCTGACCGCATTTCTGCTAAAGCTCGGAAGCAAATTGCCCGCGATCACCAACTGCCGAAGTGTGAAGGGCGCAACGGGCTGACGGGCCTCTCGCTCATCAGGCCTCTTGCCTTGAAGGAGGAGCGCTAGGATGAGCACTGACCTGGATACCGTGCTGTCCTATGATGCGGTCGCGGCGGAGTACGCTGCGGAGGCCGCGGCGATGCCCGAATGGGTCGCGACAGAGATCGATGCGTTCGTGACCGAGCTGGGCGGCTCGGGCAGGGTGCTGGAGATCGGAAGCGGTGGCGGGCGAGATGCACTTGAGCTTGAGAAGCGGGGAATGAGCGTCCGGCGCACCGACATTGCAAACGGTTTCGTCGAACTGCTTCGCGAAAGTGGCTTCGAAGCCGACCTGTTGGACCCGCTGACCGATGACTTGGCCGACCCGCAGCGTCCCGGCACGCCGTATGACGGGATCTGGGCCTGTGCCTGCCTGATTCATGTCGCGCGCGAGGATTTCGGCACGGTGCTTGGACGGCTTGCCGAGGCGACCCGGACCGGTGGCCGATTGCACGCCTCGGTAAGAGAGGGCGAAGGCGAGGATGTGTCCACACATGGCAGTGCTGCAGTGCCCCGGCGCTACGTCGAGACGTACTGGCGCGAGTCTGCCCTGCGGTCCGCACTCACAGACGCCGGCTGGATCGTCAGCGAGCTACGTCGGTGCGTCGGAAAGCCCCATGATCGGTGGCTGAGTGTCCGGGCGAGTCGGGCGTGACGCACATAGAACTTGCGGGAATGGCCGGTTGTGGCGCGACTATGAACTCTAGGTGGTCACTGCCAGGCAGAGTGTCTTTTCACCAGATCGAAGTCCATGATAAGCGGCGCCTATGGGAATCAAGAACTATCTGATCGAAGGCGGTTCCGGCACTGGGAAAACGTCTGTCGCTACCGAACTGGAGCGGCGGGGCTACCATGTCGTCCATGGTGACCGGGTCTTGGCCTATGTCGGCGACCCCGAGACGGGCCAGGCACTCGCAGGACCACCCGAAGGCGCGGACCGCATCGTTTGGGGATACGCGCACTGGATCTGGCGTGTCGACAAGGTCCGCGCTATTGCTGCCGACACCACCCATCCTGCCACCTTCTTCTGTGGCGGCTCGCGCAATTTCCACAAATTCCTGGACCTGTTCGATAAGGTTTTCGTGCTCGACATAGACGTTGAGACCTTGAACCGACGATTGGATGGGCGGCCAAATGAGCCGGGCTTCGAGCCGGCCGAGCGGGCGCTGGTGCTCCGCTATCATCATACCCGGGAATATCTTCCCATCGGCATCAATATCGACACGACGGGTACTGTCCCAAGTGTCGTCGACGATATCCTCGCTCAACTCACCTGACGACCGATGAGGCCGGCCGCTCCGCTCAGGCCCGTTTCGTCAGCGGAAAGCGGTCGCGCAGCAGCCGCAGCACCGATTCCGAAGGGATCGGCGGGCCGAAAAGGTAGCTCTGGCCGTAGTTGCAGCCCATCTTGGCAAGCTCGATCGCATCCTCGTTGGATTCGATCCCCTCCGCCACCACCTTCATGTCGAGTTCGCGCGCCATTGATATCACCGACCGGAGCACGATCGCCTTCTTGTCGCTGCTGTCGCGCACCAAAGTCTTGTCGAGCTTGATCGTGTCGAAGGGGAAGCGGGTGAGATAGGCGAGCGACGAATAGCCGGTGCCGAAATCGTCGAGCGCCAGTCCGATGCCGGCTTCCTTCAGCTTCTGCAGCACCAGCCGGGCCTGTTCCGGATTTTCCATCACCATGGATTCCGTCAGTTCGAGCTTGAGGCGCGAGGGCTGGCAATGCGTCTTGGCGAGAACCGAACGCACGTCGTCATAGAGCTCGTTGTTGAGCAGCTGCACGCTCGACAGGTTGATCGAGACGAAGATCGGCAATTCGCCGGTCTGGTGCTGCCAGCTCATCAGATCGTTGGTCGCCTGTTCCAGTGCGAACATGCCGAGCGGGCCGATAAGATCGGAGGCCTCGGCGATCGGGATGAATTCGGACGGCGGGATATTGCCGCGTTTGGGATGTTCCCAGCGCATCAGCGCCTCGAAACCGGCGACCTCGACATCTTCCAGCCTTGCGATCGGCTGGTAGACCATCGACAATTCTTTGCGCTCGATGGCGCGGCGCAGATCCGTTTCGAGCTGCAGCCGGTCGGTGCCGAAGTCGCGGAAGGCCGGCTGGAACGGCTCGACACGGTTGCCGCCGGCTCGTTTTGCCCGGTACATCGCAAGCTCGGCGTCGCTGAGCAGGCCGGTGGCGCTCTCCTGCCGGTCGACCCAGGAGGCAAGCCCGACCGAGGCGGTCAGGATGATCTCGCGATTGGCGAAGTTGATCGGTACCATGATCGCCTTGCTGATCGCATCGGCAAAATCGGCGACCTTGGCCGGATTGTGCTCGGAAACCAGGATGAGGCCGAACTGGTCGCCGGCAAGCCGCGCCAGCGTGTCCTGCGGTTTCAAGAGGCGGCGTAGCCGCCGCGTCAGCGCGATGAGGATGTTGTCGCCGGCGGCAACGCCGAGCGAATCATTGACCAGCTTGTAGCGGTCGATATCGATCACCATCACCGTCGGCCGCAGCGTGTCGCCGCCCGGCGCCAGTGCCAACACCGACTGCAACCGGTCGAGGAAGACCTGCCGGTTCGGCAGGCCGGTCAGATTGTCGTGCAGCGCATCGTGCAGCAGCCGCTCGACGGAATTCTTCTGTTCGGTCACGTCGACGATCGTGCCGACGCAGCGGATGATTTCGCCGTTCGAGCCGAGCACCGGCCGGGCGCGGATCAGCAGCCAGTGGAAATGCCCGTCCTCGGCGCGGATGCGGAATTCGTGGTTCAGCCGCCCGCGGCGGTGTTCGAGCAGCACGTCGAGCGTAGCGCGGAAGCGGTCGCGGTCGTCGGGGTGCAGCCGCGGCAGCCAGTTGCGCGCCGCGCCATGCATGGCGCCCTGGGAAAGGCCGAGCTTGATCGAGACGTCGGGAATGGTGACGACGCGGTCGCGCGCCACGTCCCAATCCCAGACCATGTCGCCGGAGCCGGTCAGCGCCAGCGATTGCCGCTCGAGATCGGAAAACAGCCCCTGCTGGAAGGCGCCGCCGGCAAAAGCATGCTGCATGACGGTGAAGCCGATCAACAGCACGATCAGCACCAGGCCGCCGCCGAGTGCTGGCTGGATGATGTCGTTGTCGAGCCGTCCGGTGACCGTCAGCCACGCCCCAAACAGCCAGACGAGGATCAGCGCCCAGGCCGGCACCAAAAGGATGGCGCGGTCGTAGCGGTTGAAGCCGAGATAGATGATCAGCAGCAACCCCATCGTCGCCGTCAGCGCGAAGGAAAGCCTGGCAATGCCGGCGGCAATCGACGGATCGTAGATCGCCACGCCGAAGAGCAGGGCAAGGCCGAGCACCCAGGCAAGCGTGGCGTAACCCAGATGCGCATGCCAGCGGTTGAGGTTGAGATAGGTGAAGAGGAAGATGACGAAACTCGACGCCAGCGCCACCTCGGCGCAGGCGCGCCATATTCGCTGGTCGGCCGAGGCGACGCTGATCAGCTTGCCGAGAAAACCGAAATCGACGCAGATATAGCCGAGCACCGCCCAGGCGAGGGCTGCCGTCGCCGGCAGCATCGAGGTGCCCTTGACGACGAAGAGGATGGTCAGGAACACGGCAAGCAGGCCGGCAATGCCGAGCACGATGCCGCGATAGAGCGTGAAGGCGTTGATCGTGTCCTTGTAGGCGTTCGGTTCCCAGAGATAGATCTGCGGCAGTTCCGGCGTCGACAGTTCGGCGACGAAGGTGATGACGGCGCCGGGGTTCAGCGTGATGCGGAAGACGTCGGCCTCGTCGCTCGGCTGCCGGTCGAGCGCGAAGCCTTCGCTCGGCGTAATCGCGCTGATGCGCTGCGAGCCGAGATCCGGCCAGAACAGCTTGGAATTGACCAGACGGAAATGCGGCGCGACGATGACGCGCTCGAGCTGTTCTTCCGAGACATTGGCAAGCGCAAATACCGCCCAGTCGCCCTGATGGTTCTCCGAGCTTGCCCTGACCTCGATGCGGCGGCGGATGCCGTCGGCGCCGGCCGCCGTCGAAACCTGGAAGGCTTCGCCCTGGTTGGCGTAGATCTCCGTCGTTGCCGTCAGGTCGAGCGCAGTATCGTCACGGGAAATTTTTACAGGTTCGGCCGCCTGGGCAACACCCGCCACGAAGGCGAAGGCCGCCAGGAAAAGGGCTGCGATCACCGCGATCACTCGTCCGGACGGTGACTTGGGCAGCATGCGGTCTCTTGTCATCGGCTGTCGGTTATCCTGCCTTTATCCGTATCGGTGGCGAGACGTGAAAACATCACATGGTCATGCCACTGACCGTTGATCTTCAAATATCCGCGCAGATAGCCTTCCTGTTGAAACCCGGCTTTTTCAAGCAGACGGATGCTGCGCGCGTTATCTGGAATACAGGCTGCTTCGATACGGTGCAACTCAAGCCCGGCGAAGATGTAAGGAATAACCAATTGAAGGGCGGCGAACATATGCCCCTGGCCGGCGTGGCGTTCGCCCATCCAGTAGCCGATCATGCAGCTTTGTGCCGCACCCCTTCTGATGTAGCCGATGGTGACGCCGCCGACGAGCGTCATGTCACCTTTCAGGAAAATGAACAGCGGCACCGCCTGGCCCGAGGCGTATTCCTGCTTGCCGCGGACGACACGGGCGCGGTAGGCGCCCTCCGTCAACTCGTCGCGCCGCCAGGTCGGCTCCCAGGGTTCGAGGAACTTGCGGCTTTCGGCGCGCAGCCGGTGCCACTGGTTGAAATCCTGGTAGCGCGGCAGGCGCAGGAAATACCTGTCGTTCTCCAGCTCCACCGCTTCCGGCTGCCGCTGCAGGAACCGAAAAACCGATTTTGGCATCGATCACTCCCGGCAGGACGAACGTCGGCTCAGCGGCTTGCCTGCAGCGTCTTCGACGCCGGGACCGAAAGCGAGGCGGTGATATCTTCCATCGGTGCGAGCTGGTCCAATGGCCCGATCGCCGAAAGCGTCGGCACCGTGTCATAAAACAGCCGGCCGGCAAGGTCGGTCAGCCGCTCGACGGTGATGCCTTCCAGCCGCTCCATCATCTCCGGATTGGAGATCGGCCGGCCGTAGAGCATCATCTGCCTGGCGATCTGGCCGGCCCGGGCAGCCGGGCTTTCCGCACCCATCAGCAGCTGGGCGCGGATCTGGGCGCGGGCGCGCTCGATTTCCTTCTGGTGGATCGCATCGGCTGACTTGTGCAGCTCATCGATGATGACGGGCACCAGCTCCGGCAGGTTTTCGCCGCCGGTTGCGGCATGAATGCCGAAGATGCCGGTGTCGGAAAAACCCCAGTGGAAGGCATAGACCGAATAACAGAGGCCGCGGAACTCGCGCACCTCCTGGAAGAGCCTGGAGGACATGCCGCCGCCAAGGATATTGGCGAGGATCTGCGAGCAGTAGAAATCGCGGGCGTGGTAGGGCTTGCCTTCGAAACCGAGCAGGATCTGCGCGTCCATCAGGTCGCGTGGTTCGCGCACGCTGCCGCCGATATAACGCGCCGGTTCCATGACGGGCGGCGCCGAAGGGGCCGTCGGCAGGTTGGCGAAACGATCCTCGACCATGCGCAGGAATTCTTCATGCTCGACGGCGCCGGTGGCGACCACGAACATCCGGTCGGTCGTGTAGTTGCGGCTGAGATAGCCACGGATCTGCTGCGGCGTGAAGGAGACGACGGTCTCCGGCGTGCCGAGGATCGCCCGGCCAAGCGTCTGGTCGCGATAGGCGACCTCGGAGAACCGGTCGAACACCACGTCGTCGGGCGTGTCGTTGGCGGCGTTGATTTCCTGCAGGATCACCTGCTTCTCGCGCTCCAGCTCCTCTTCCTCGAAGGCCGATTCCGTCAGGATGTCGGCGAGGATATCGACGGCGAGCGGCACGTAGTCCTTGAGCACGCGGGCATAATAGGAGGTCGTCTCGGTCGAGGTCGCGGCATTGACTTCGCCGCCGACATCCTCGATCTCCTCGGCAATCTGGCGGGCCGTGCGGCGCGCCGTGCCCTTGAAGGCCATGTGTTCGAGCAGGTGAGCGATGCCGTGCTCGTTGTCCGTCTCGTTACGCGATCCCGATTTGATCCAGACTCCGAGCGCAACGCTTTCAAGATGCGGCATGGTCTCTGTGACTACTGTCAGCCCGGATTTTAGCCGGGTGCACTCAACTGTCATTGGCTATCTTTCTGCGCCTGCTGTCGTCTCGCCGCGGGCATGCTTGCCGATAAAAGTCTCAACGGCTTTCAGCTCCGGTTTGATGATCTGGAAACGCTCCTCCCTGTGCATCAGATCAGCAAGCCACGTCGGAAGCGCCGGGTCAATACCGCAGGCGGATTTTACAGCGGCGGGGAATTTCGCCGGATGCGCGGTCGAAAGCGTCACCATCGGCGTATTCGGCTTTTCTTTCTTGGCAGCGACGAAGACGCCGATCGCCGAATGCGGATCCAGCAGATAGCCGGTCTCGGCATGGGTCTTGCGAATCGTTTCGGCCACCTGCTTCTCGCTGGCACGCCCGGCGCGGAAGTCGCGGCGGATCGCCTTCAGCGCTTGGCTGCCGATCTCGAAGCCGTTGGATTGCTTGAGGCTTTCCATCGCCGCGCGCACCTTCGAGGCGTCGCGGTCACAGGCTTCGAACAGCAGCCGTTCGAAGTTCGACGAGATCTGGATGTCCATCGACGGCGAACTCGTCGCCTTGACCGCCTTCATGTCGTAGCGGCCGGTCTTCAGCGCCCGCGCCAGGATGTCGTTCTCGTTGGTGGCGATCACCAGCCGGTCGATCGGCAGGCCCATGCGCTTGGCGCAGTAGCCGGCGAAGATATCGCCGAAATTGCCGGTCGGCACCGTGAACGAGATCTTCCGGTCCGGCCCGCCGAGCGCCACCGATGCCGTGAAATAATAGACGATCTGGGCCATGATGCGCGCCCAGTTGATCGAGTTGACGCCTGATAGCCTGACCCGGTCGCGGAAAGCCACGTCGTTGAACATCGCCTTCACCAGGTTCTGGCAATCGTCGAAATTGCCCTCCACGGCAAGCGCATGCACGTTCGGTGACGACGAGGTCGTCATCTGCCGCTGCTGCACCGGCGAGACCTTACCGTGCGGGAAGAGGATGAAGATGTCGGTGCGCTCGCGGCCGGCAAAGGCGTCGATCGCAGCCCCGCCGGTGTCGCCCGAGGTAGCGCCGACGATCGTCGCCCGCTCGCCGCGTTTTTCCAGCGCATAGTCCATCAGCCGGGCGAGCAGCTGCATTGCCACGTCCTTGAACGCGAGCGTCGTGCCGTGGAAGAGCTCCATGACGAAGCTGTTCGGCCCGGTCTGGACGAGCGGCGCGATCGCCGGGTGGCGGAAGGTGCCGTAGGCCTCGTCGATCATCGCCCGGAACGTGTCGTCGGGGATCTCGCCATTGGTGAAGGGCGACAGGATGGTGAAGGCGATCTCCTGATAGGTCTTGCCCCTGAGCGCCCGGATCTCCTTCTTGGAAAAGCTCGGCCATTTCGAGGGAACGTAGAGCCCGCCATCGCGCGCCAGCCCGGTCAAAAGGGCGTCGCAAAAGCCGAGGGAAGGGGCCTCGCCGCGGGTCGAGATATAATCCACGTTCGTCATCCTTGATCTATCGCTGGAGGAAACCCGGCCGGCCGGCACCATGGCCCGCTCTGCCTGAAATCGGGCCGGAAATCGAAAAGGCGCCGCCCTGCCGGCAGGGCTTTGCTCGTATGCTTTTGAAGTTGCCCGCATCCGGCGTCGAAAAGTGCATCAAAACGGCGCTTACCCAATCGATTTTTGTTTGCGCCGCTGATATAGACCATCGCAAACCGTCATGAAAGGCCCTGCTGAAAAGACACGGGGCCTCCAAGAAACGCTTGTACAAGGGATGGAATATGGTGCTCGGCAAGGTCTCGCGTCTCATCGTCTCCGCATCTTTTCTTGCCCTGCTTACTGGTTGCAACTCGCTCGGCATAGGCGGCGACAGCAAGTCGTCGGCGCCGACCCAGCCGAACGGCACCGCCCAGATCATGCCGCTGGCGCCCGCCAACCCGTCCTCGAACAATCCTTCGATCGGCACCGCCACGACGGCGCAGGGCACGGTCGCCCCCGTCGTCCAGGGCGCCTGCCCACAGATCTTCATGCGTGACCAGGACGCGATCTTCCGCACCTATGCCAAGGGCAAGAAGGACGATCCGCAGCAGATCGTCTACCAGGCCTCCTTCGGCGATTACACTCGCCAATGCACGCTGAACGACTCGAACCTGACGATGACCATCGTCGCCCAGCTGCGCCTGATCACCGGCCCGGCCGGCACGCCAGGCCCGCTGACGCTGCCGATCCGCATCTCCGTCGTCGACGGCGAGACGGTGCTCTATTCCGAGGTTACCAAATTCCCGACCGAAATCCCGGCGGGTGCTCCGGGCACGCAGGTCATCTTCCGCAAGGACGGCATCAAGATGCCGGTCGGCTCCGGCGCACTGGTGCGCGTCAATATCGGCTTCGATACCCTGCCGGCAAAGACCAAGAAGAGCAGCTAAGCAATTCCAGCGGCTGCTTCCGAGATACGGATGCACGACCTCCCTCATTCCTGTGCTCGTCACAGGAATCCAGCCACGGCGCGTCTGCGCTGTGAATGACTCTCATCGACGAAGCCTTTCTCTCGCGCCCAAGGACTTGGGCGCACTGGATCCCTGTGACGAGCACAGGGATGAGGAAGGAGAGGGCGTGCTCGCCTGACACAGCATTCCGGCTTGATCTCGGCCATTCTATGGGCTCGGCAGAGTCAAGGCGTGGTGTCAGTCCACAGCTCCGCGGTGTCGGGCTTAAGGCCTGAGGCGCCTCAGAGAACGTTGTCCCAGGCCGCCAGCGCGGCGACGACACCTGGCAGGTCGTTCATGCGCGAGATTGCCGTTTCGGCGCCGGCATCCGTTAATTTGTCGGCATGGGCGGGATAGCTGTGCGAGGCGCCGGTAAAACCGATGACGCGCATGCCGGCGGCACGTGCCGCATGTACACCGTGGACGGAATCCTCGACCACAACAACCTTGTCAGGCGAAACGCCCATCTGGCTTGCGCCGTGCAGGAAGATGTCGGGCTTCGGCTTGGCGCGGTCCGGGCCAAGATCCTTGGCGGAAAAGATGTTCGGCGCAAACAGCGGCTTCAGGCCCACCTTGGTCAGCATCATATCGAGCCGCTTGGTGCTCGAATTCGAGCAGATGCAGCGCTTGATCGGCAGCCTGGAGAGGGCGAATTCGACGCCCGGAATGGCCTGGACGTCCTCTGCCAACCTGAGGTCGAGCATATGCTCCGATTTATCGAGCAGCGAGGCCGAAAACGGGATGCTCGCCTCGCGCTCGATCTGCAGCAGGATGTTGCGCCATGTCATGCCGGCGAAGCGCTCGCCCATTTCCTCGACGCCGATCGGATATCCGGCCTCTGTCAAAAGCACGGATTCGACTTCCGCCGCGATGATTTCCGAATCGACGAGAACGCCGTCGCAGTCGAAGATGATGAGGTCGAAGCCGTCCATATGTTCACGCCTTGCTGAAAGTCTGGGCTGGAAGCCTGGGTCTTGTCCGGGAATGCTGCGGCTTTACACGATGCCCGGCCAAAGCTCAACCAGATCTCAAGCATGGCTGCGATGCGGCAGACGGCCGGCTCCGGCGTCGCTGCCGGATCGGCGGCGTTGGCCGTCGGCATCCCGGCCTCGACAAGCAGGAACCCGCTCGTCACCGAACGCGCATGGGGAGGGAACAGGAAGGCACAATCGCAAGCCGCATCAGCCGAATGCTCGCCGGGCGCATCGTGCGCGGCGCCATAAAATGAGAGCGCCTGGAGATGACGATGGAATGACGTCGGCAGGATTGCCCGCCGACGTCATGGCAAGTTTAAAGCGAGCTCAGAAACGCGAGGGACGGCATAAAGAAATATTCGCCTCCCTTCATCTTCACCGCTTGAGGAACTGTTGCAACGGTTTTGAGGGAGCTGGGATCACCCCAGATGGCAGCTCCTTCCATATCTGGTCGCGCAGCATCTTGTTTTGTTTGACCGATGACCGGATCGACCCCAGGCGGTGGAAAGCCAGTTGGAACGGCTGGGAAACCGGGATTGTTGGCCCAATTTTTCTGCGTGAATTCGAACTGATTGCCTATGTCACTGTTGAACGCCATGAACAACAGACCGACGTATTTACTCGGCTTGTTGGCGATCTTGCCATCGTTCGGATTATCTGTTCGCACGCCATAGGTCTGGCCGCGTCGGGCCATGAGGTGCTTGCGCTCGCCGGCAATGTTTTCGAACCCGCCCGACCCTCGCGGATTGGTTTTCCGGATATGCCCTGAAAAGGGACACTTCGCGCCGCTCTTGTCGCTGAAGTAGTTGAAGTTGTTCGGGACGGGTGACTCAACTCCGTCTTCTGACTGCATCGTGACCGGCGTTCCGTCCTCAAAGCGCCCGACGACCATGGCGCCGGCCCTTTCGTCATCAGATCCGAATAAGCGATCTGCCAGTTTCTGCTCCTGCCTTTTGAAGCGGCGGACGTTTTGTTCCAGCTTCCGGTATACGAAGTAGCTTCCGAAATGAACGGCCGGATCGGGCGCTGCTGGATCTGGAACAATAACCTGTTCTAATGGGAAAGCCGGATCCCAGTTCGCAATCCCATCTGTCGCGTTTTCTTCCGCGTCGATGTCTTCCAGCAGAAACAGCGGCTGGCTGCGCCCATCGACATAGCCAAAGTGTTCGATACCTTCTTCATTGTCATTGTGAAGGCCCAGGCCATCTTGCGTCCCTACGATTGTTACCCCTTGCGAGGCTTGGATCAAGTTTACCACCTGATCATGAGCAGTGACCTTGGTGTCATTGAGCATATCTCCCACCAAAACGACCGCATGGATGGGATTGCGAAAATAAGAATCCCACCTGCTGACATCGGGGTCATTCAAGTCGGAATTTTGCATACCCGCGCGGAATATCGGATCGCTCGGTCTTTGGGCGATTTGGAGGGCTTGATAGCCCGCGTCAGTAAGGCCAAGCCCAATGTACGGCGTTCCCGGCGTCGAAGGTTTGGCTTTGAATGCTTCAATTTCCATTAAATGTTGCTTCGCCGATTTCATCAGCGTCGTGGAAATTGCCCGAAGGAAGCTTTTCGCAGCCTCCTTATCGTCAAACCGCAGAAAAAACAGAGTCAAAAACTCACGAACATGCGCCTTGATGATGTTCGGCTGAAGATTGTTAAGCATAGTGCTGTCGTCAGTTGATAGATTTTTCCATGAGATTGGAGAGTTTAACGTGACGGACATCTTGCATTCCTCCGTTAATGACGTCGTCATTAAACAACAGGTAGCATATTAGAGTCAACGCAACCATTTATTATTTGATTTGTATTTCTAATGACGGTTTGAATCTTTTGCCATTTTTGATCTACAAACGAACCTATTGATATCGGGTGCTCACCCGCCCTCTTGGATAGGCTCTGCTGCCAGATCGGCTGAAGAGTGCAGTGACTGCCGGTCGTCTCCCGCTGAGAAGAGGATGGAGCGACTTTCCGCCGCCCGGCGCGCCCAGCCTTTGTCGAAGAAACTTGACAGCAGGGCCTCGCCGAGACTGCCGGCAAGATGAGCCCGCCTTTTGTTACAGTCGAGGCAGGAGCGGCAGCCGCGATGATCTGAGGTCCCCGACGTCGCCGGAATGAACAATGGCGAGCAGATAGCAGCCGTCAGGCCGCCAGCTGCCCACCCCGGCGTCCGGCTGCAGATTGCGTCGAAGCCGTCGCCCGAAGCCTGAACCGGGAAACCAGTTCACGCAGCGTGGCAGCTTCCTGAGCAAGCTGGCCGGATGCCGCGGTGGATTGCTCCACCATCGCGGCGTTCTGCTGGGTCACCTGGTCCATGGAATTGACGGCGGTGTTGACTTCGGCAAGGCCGGTCGACTGCTCTCTGGCCGATACGGCGATTGCATCCATGTGCTGGTTGATGCGGGCAATCTGCTCGCTGATCGCCTTCAGAACCTGGCTGGTGTCGAGAACCAGTTTGACGCCGCTTTCCACTTCCACCGAGGATTTCTGGATGTGGCCTTTGATTTCCTTTGCCGCCTGAGCCGATCTCTGGGCGAGTTCCCGCACTTCCTGGGCGACCACGGCAAAACCCTTGCCCGCGTCGCCGGCGCGTGCCGCTTCGACGCCGGCGTTCAGCGCCAGCAGATTGGTCTGGAAGGCGATCTCGTCGATCACGCCGATAATGCTGGAAATCTGCTGCGACGAAGCCTCGATGCGGCGCATGGCTTCTTCGGCATGCGACACGACTTCCGAAGACTTGGCGGCGTTGCGGTTTGCATCGGTCGCTTCCGTGCGCGCCTCGTCGGTCCGCTTGCTCGAGTTCGAGACATTGGCGGTGATCTGATCGAGCGCTGCGGCGGTTTCTTCGAGAGAGGCTGCCTGCTGTTCGGTTCGTTTTGACAGATCGCCGGCCCCGGATGCGATTTCCCTGGTGCCTTCGTCGATCGCGGCAATGGCGGTCGCAATCGCGCTGAGCGTCTGATCGAGCTGCCGGATCGACATGTTGAAATCATGCCGGAGGTTCTCGAAATCAGGCGCGAACGGCTCATCGATCTGGAAGGCAAGATCGCCGGATGCAAGCCTCTTCAAGCCTGCGGCGAGGCCTGATGTCGCCGCCCGCAGCCGTTCGGCTGCATCTTCGTCGGCCTGCTTGCGCGCCGTGATCCGCTCGGCTTCGCCCTGCAATCGGGCTGCCTCGGCGTCTTGCTCAAGCTGCTTATTGGCAATCGCCGCCTGGCGGAAGATTTCGACGGCCGATGCCATCGTTCCGATTTCATCGGTGCGGCCGATCCCGGTGCAGGCAATTGCTGTGTCACCGTCGGCAAGCTTTTGCATGTCGTTGGAAAGCGAAAGGATCGGCTTGGTGACGGTCTTGCGGGTCAGGAAATAGAGCCCGAGCGCAAACAGCGCGGCCGCAGCCAGAAGTGCTTTCAGAACAATATCGACCGAAGCTTTTATGTCGGCGCTATGCTTGGAAATATCGTCCGACGCCGCCGTGATCTGGTCCCCGGTCTGTTCCATGGCCGTTTCCAGCGTCGAGAACTGCGCCATGAATTCCGGCAAGGCCTTCAATGCCGCCGAGGGATCCTGGCTCGCCAGATCGACAATCTTCGTGGCGCTTTCGATATAGGTCAGAAGGGGACGTTCGATGCTGGCAAGCAGCGCCTTGGTCTTTTCGTCGGCGGCAAGAGCCTTATTGGCGCCAATCATCTCACGGAACGACGCGTCGTGCTCCACCAGATCCGCCTTCACCGCGGCAGGGTCTATGCCTGCTGCCGGGTTGGAGGCAAGCATCGACGCCAGCACATCCGCGCGCATTGCATCATGCATCATGTCGGCCTGCATGTGGTTGCGCAGAATTTGCGCCGACCGGGCAACGTCGGCGTTGTTTTCGGAGAGGGTCGAGGCGGACCAGATGCCGACGCCCGTAGCGCCGCCCGCCAATGCGAAAATCGCGATGCTCGCAATGATGATCTTATGCTGGATCGACGCCATGACAGGGCTCTCTCGTTAATTTAGAACGTGAGAGTAGCCGAACATGCTTAATTATTTTCTTAGCACCATATGGCTTAACGGCGCGAAAACAACAGGTTGTAGCGGATATTTCACTTTCGAAGAAGGGTTGAGCTCTTTGTGGGTCGGGCGGATGCCCGCTACCGATAGGATGACGGACCTGCGCGAGTGCCGCGGCCTCGTCGAGGCTCATTGCTGCTTACCGGTCTGGGGCGTACGATGCACGTACAATGGGAGAGGGACCATGAGGCTTTCAGCTTTCGTCCGACCGGCGGCAGCCGTAGTGCTGCTGTTTGCCTTCACATCCACCGACGTCATCGCCAAGGGCAAGCACCGAAGCTGTGCGCAGCTGCAGGCGATGAAGGATAATGCCCTGACCGGCGGAAAGCATGCCGGGGATGGCACCGACAAGAGAGCCAAGATCGAAAGGAAGATGAGGAAGAAAGGCTGCTAGATCAGGATGATTTTAGGCCCGATCGGCCTAAAATCATCCTGATCTAAATCAAAGAAGTAGAGCATGATGTCGTCCGAAAACCGCTCACACTTTTCGGCATCATGCTCTAGAGGCAAGTCGCCGCTAGCTTGCGAGTACCGAGAGAACACGGTCTGGAAGCAGGCGAGCCTGTTGCCGAGACGGCAGAGATGCGCCTTCGTTGAGGATGGCGCGACATCCATCAAATCCGCCTCATGCCAGACTAACCGCAGTCCGGGGACTACCTTTGGCATTCTCATGCACTAGATGGCGATCGAGGAGGACGTCACCGCCGCTCTTGGGAGGAGAACAAGCGGCATGTCTAGAGAATGGATGAAGAGGAAGACTGCATGACGATCGAGGACATCATCGAAACCCTGGAAAAGACTGACATGCCCGACAGCCGGATCGACGCCTTCATCACCTGTGCCTTTCTGTTGAAGCAACTCCGGCCGGCCGAGCCCAACGATTTCGACGGTCCTCACGATTACCTGCCGAGCAGTATCAAGTCTGAGCACGGCTTCCTGATGGCGCGACCCTTCACGCACGACGTCAATCACGCCATCGATCTGTGCCGGGAAGTCCGGCCGGATGCGGTTTGGCACCTTGCCCGCGGCCGCCAGACACCGGATGATTCGCTCTACGGTGCGCAGCTGCGCGAGATCAAGGAGAGCGAAAGCGTGCTGGGTGAAGCCGAGAGCAATCACGCGGCGCTGGCGCTCACTCTCGCTGCGCTGCGGGCGCATGTGCGGCAGGAAGATGAAAAGAGGGCAGGGGATGAGGGCGCTTGATACCGCCTCGGAACCTCTTGCAGGTCCGCAATAACCTACGGATCGACCGGGAAGAGCTTCAGAAACTGCCGGTCGCCCTCCGGAGAGAACAGGATCGAGCGGCTTTCGGCCGTGCGCCGCGCCCAGCCTTTGTCGAGGAAGCTTGAAAGCAGCGCCTTGCCGAGGCTGCCGGCCAGATGCGCGCGTCTTTCGCTCCAGTCGAGACAGGAGCGGCAGAGCGGCCGGCGCGACGATCTGAGGTCGCCGATATTAATGCCGATGCGTTTGAGATCGCTTTCGCCCTTTTCCGTCAGCGCCAGGCCGTCTCCGACCGCGTCGATCGAGCCGGAGGCAATCAGGCTGTCCAGCATGCGCACGCCGTAATCGCCGGCAAGGTGATCGTAGCAGATGCGCGCCTTGCGCAGCGCCGGCTCCTTCGGTCCCGGCTGGTGGCGCAGATGGCCGCGCCCGGCGGCAAAACCCATCATGCTTTCGATCAGCCGGGCGACGGCCTCGTCGGCGAGCGTGAAATAACGGTGGCGGCCCTGCTTGCGCTGGGTTAGCAGCCCGCCGGCCTCGAGCTTGGCAAGATGCGTGCTCGCCGTCTGCACGGTGATGCCGCCGACGCCGGCAAGCTCGGTCGCCGTCAGCGCCCGGCCGCCGGTGAGTGCCGCCAGCATGTTGGCGCGGGCGGGATCGCCGATGAGCGCGCCGATCTGCGCAATGTCAGGACCTTCCTTCATAGTTCGATCGTAACCGAAGCATCGCCGTCAGGCAATGTGCGAAAACGGGTGGGCAGCCAAAGGAGAAACGATATGATCACCTGCTTCATCCGTTATCAGATCGACCCCTTCAAGAAGGAGGCGTTTGCCGACTATGCCCGCAACTGGGGCCAGGCAATTCCGAAGAACGGCGCCGACCTGATCGGCTATTACGGCCCGCATGAGGGATCGGCAACGACCGCCTACGGCGTCTACAATATCGAAAGCCTCGCCGCCTACGAAGCCTATCGCGCCAGGCTGGCGGCCGACCCGCTCGGCCGTGAGAATTACGAATTTGCCAGACGCGAAGGCTTCATCCTGAAGGAGGATCGCATCTTCCTCAAAAATGTCTCCGCCCCTCACGCAAAGCTGGTGCTGCCATGATCGCCGTCATCTTCGAAGTCGTGCCCTATATGGGCGAACGCCACAAATATCTGGATCTTGCCGGCGAGCTGCGCGCCGAGCTTGAAACGATCGACGGCTTCATTTCGATCGAGCGTTTCGAGAGCCTGACGACCCGCGGCAAGCTGCTGTCGCTCTCGTTTTTCCGCGACGAGGAGGCGGTGAAGGAATGGCGCAATCTCGAGGCGCACCGGGCAGCGCAGCAGGCCGGACGCGGCGGCATCTTTGCCGACTATCGCCTGCGGATTGCCAGTGTCGTCCGCGATTACGGCATGTTCGAACGCGACGAGGCGCCGGCCGACAGCCGCAGGGTTCACGACGCCGCCTGATCGCCGGCGGCGGCATTCTTGACGCCGCTCGGCAGCCGGCCGACGTCGGCAAAGTCTGCCGCTCACTCATCGGCCGGCCGAATAAATTCCCGAAATCGGCCACCGCTTCAGGCTTTGGTAACTAAGTTGCGTAACCATAACGGACAGTTAAGCGTAGAGCGTATGAGTGAGTATCAGAATGGCATCAGTTTTTCCGCTTGCCGACCTCAAGGCTTCCGTCAAGTCGGATTCCCGGCCGGGCTCTTGGGTTGACACGATCATCAAGGGCGATTGCGTCAGTGCCCTTGAAGCTTTGCCCAGCCACTCCGTCGATATCATCTTTGCCGATCCGCCGTATAATCTCCAGCTCGGCGGAACGCTGCATCGTCCCGATCAGTCGCTGGTCGATGCGGTCGACGACGAATGGGATCAGTTCGCCTCCTTCGAGGCCTATGACGCCTTCACCCGTGCCTGGCTGCTGGCCTGCCGGCGGGTATTGAAGCCGACCGGCTCGATCTGGGTGATCGGCTCCTACCACAATATCTTCCGTGTCGGCGCCACGCTGCAGGATCTGAATTTCTGGATCCTCAACGACATCATCTGGCGCAAGACCAACCCGATGCCGAATTTCAAGGGCCGCCGCTTCCAGAACGCCCATGAGACGATGATCTGGGCAAGCCCCAGCGCCAAGGCCAAGGGCTATACCTTCAATTACGATGCGCTGAAGGCGGCCAATGACGACGTGCAGATGCGCTCGGACTGGCTGTTCCCGATCTGCAACGGCAGCGAGCGGCTGAAGGGCGAGGACGGCAAGAAGGCGCATCCGACGCAGAAGCCGGAGGCGCTGCTTGCCCGCGTCATCATGGCCTCGACCAAGCCCGGCGATATCGTGCTCGATCCGTTCTTCGGCTCGGGAACGACGGGCGCCGTCGCCAAGCGTCTCGGCCGCCACTTCGTCGGCATCGAGCGCGAACAGGATTATATCGATGCGGCCTCGGCCCGCATCGCCGCCGTCGAGCCGCTCGGCAAGGCGGAATTGACCGTCATGACCGGCAAGAAGGCCGAAGTTCGCGTCGCCTTCAACGTGCTTGTTGAAAGCGGCCTGATCAAGCCCGGCCAGGTGCTGACCGACGCCAAGCGCCGTTATAGCGCGATTGTCCGCGCCGACGGCACGGTAGCATCCGGCGGCGAGGCCGGCTCCATTCATCGTCTCGGCGCCAAGGTGCAGGGCCTCGATGCATGCAACGGATGGACCTTCTGGCATTTCGAAGACGGGCAGTCCCTGCGCCCGATCGACGATCTCAGGTCCGTCATCCGCAGTGATCTGGCAAAGGCGTAGTGAGCAACGCCTCTACGGATCGAAACCACCTTCTTCCGATTTCCCTCCAGTTGCGGAAGAAGACCAAGGCGCCCGGGGTCAAACCCGGGCGTCCTCTTTTCAAAAGTCCTGGTAATCGGTGACCTCAACCCGTGTGACACGGCCTTCCGCGTTGAAGGTGATCGTCTCCTCGCCCTCGCGGATCAGCGGCTTGCCTGATTTGCTGTGGGTGGCGCGTACCGACCAGACCGATCGGCCGGAGAGCGGCGTCAACGTTTCCACCAGCGAATTTTCCGCCGTCTGATCGGGATAGTCGTCGAAGTAGCGCCGGAAGGCCGCCATGATCTCGGCGCGGCCGGTGAGATCGCCGACGCCGTTCGAGACATAGGTCGCGTCCTCGGCGAAATAGGCCTCGATGGCGGGAAAATCGAGGGCGTTGATGGCGGCGTGAAAACATTCGATTTCTTCTGCGGGGTCGAATGCCATGGGTCTCAGACCTTCAATCCATAAGCGGCAAGATCGCTACGCAGCTTCTCAGGCCCCGAAAACAGCACCGCATTCCAGCCATAGGCCTTGGCGCCTTCGACATTAACAGGTGCGTCGTCGATGAAGATCGTCGCTGCCGGATCGAGGCCGAAGCTTTTCGTATGCGTCTCGTAGATCGCGATATCGGGCTTGATCAGGCCGACATCGCCGGAAACGGTGACGCCGCGCGGTTTGGTCAGAAAGGGGAAGCGCGCCTGCGCCTCGCGGAAGGTGTCGGAGGCGAAGTTTGTCAGCATCGTCACGTCACGCCCTTCGGCGATCAGCCCTTCCATGATCGCGACGCTGTCGTCATAGGCGTGCGGCACCATCTCATGCCAATATTTGCGGAAGGCGCGGATATGCTCTTCGCGGGCAGGGTGCTGTTTTATCAGCAGCGCTTCGGCCTCCGCCCAGGTGCGGCCGCGGTCCTGCTCGATGTTCCAGTCATGGGTGCAGATATTGGCGAAGAACCAGTTGCGCTCGGTCTCATCGGGAATGAGGCGGCTGAAGGGAAGATGCGGATCGTAGTGAATAAGGACTTTGCCGATATCGAAAACGATATGTCTTATGTCGGTGGTCATGGTCATCCCTTGGATGTTTTAAACGCGAGAGGAATAGCCGCTGCGATCGCTTTTTTCATGATGGTTGGCAGTGCCTGTGCTTCAAGATTTGTAACCGGCTCCCACCATCCGTCATTCGTGCCGACCTTGGCAGCGATTGCCGCACGCCAGATCGAAAGCCTGAGCTCGAAATGGGTGAAGACATGGATGACGGTGCCAGAGGCCTGCCATGCCGCATCGAAGGGCGCGGCGGCGGCCGAGGTCTCGCCGTCGATGCGCGCCGTCCACGCCGTCGTCGGCACCTCGGTCATGCCGCCGAGCAGGCCGCTGTCGATGCGCCGCCGCAGCAGGATCTCGCCATCACCTGTTACCGCGATGAAGGCTGCGCCATATCTGACCGGCTTCTCCTTCTTTGCCGCCTTGACCGGAAAGAGCTCGGGATCGGAAAGTTTGAGCGCCTCGCAGGCACCCCGGAACGGACAGAGCGAACAGGCCGGCCGCTTCGGCGTGCAGATCGTGGCACCCAGATCCATCATCGCCTGGGCGAAATCGCCGGGCCGATCGGCAGGCGTCAACAGCGCCACCTTCTCTCTCATCGCGGGCTTTGCGGCCGGTAGCGGCGTGGCGATCGCATAGAGCCTGGAGATCACCCGCTCGACATTGCCGTCCATGACAGCCGCCTGCCGGTTGAAGGCGATGGCTGCGACGGCGGCGGCCGTATAGTCGCCGATGCCGGGCAGGGATTTAAGGCCCTCTTCGGTATCGGGAAAGACGCCGCCATGCTCGTTCGCCACCGCTTCGGCGCATTTCTTCAGGTTGCGGGCCCGGGCGTAATAGCCGAGCCCCGCCCAGGCGGCCATCACCGCGTCGTTTTCGGCTGCGGCAAGATCGGTTACCTCGGGCCAGCGCTGGAGAAATCGCTCGAAATAGGGTTTGACCGCCTGCACCGTCGTCTGCTGCAGCATCACCTCGGACAGCCAGACGCGATAGGGATCGGCCTTGACGCCGCGGGCCGCCATGCCGGGCGAAACGCGCCAGGGCAGGTCGCGGTGGTGGCGATCGTACCAGTCGAGCAGGGGCTTTGCTGAGGGCGTGTCGAGTGTGGTGATCGTCATGATTTGCCGCGATGGGGGGAAGTGCCTATACTTGACGAAGCAATGCCGCGCGATCAAGTCGCCAATACGAATTGGCATGCGAATTGGCGGCGTCGCTGAAGGGTTTCGATGAGTTATCCACGCAAAGGTGCAAAGCAGATCTCCGAACTGGCCAACGGGCTGATCGATCCCGTCCTTGCCCGGCGCGCCGGCATCAACACGGCGCTGCTTGGCTCGTGGAGCGAAATCGCCGGCGAGGATTTCGCAGATTGCACCCGGCCGGAAAAGATCGCCTGGGCGCGCGGCGGCAATGAGACCGGCGGCTTCCGCCCCGGTGTGCTGACGATTGCCTGCGAAGGCGCGCGTGCGCTGTTCCTCACCCATGCGCAGGGCGAACTCATCCAGCGCATCAACAGCTTCTTCGGCTTTGCCGCCGTCCACCAGATCCGCATCGTCCAGAAGCCGGTCTCACAAACCATCCGCCGCTCCCGCACCCCGCCGTCGCTGAAGGGCGAAGCCGCCCGCAAGCTCGAAGGCATGATGGAGGGCATCGAGAACGACAAGCTGCGCCAGGCAATCCAGCGCTTAGGCACCGCGGTGATGGGGAAGAAGGGACGATAAATGTGGCGCGTGCTCGATCGGAGCCAATGAAATCCACAGGCGGACCAATCGCATACAGGCCACGCCTTCAAGCGTTCCCGCGACCTGGAGACGTTTCAGACCATCGCTAAACCACACCCTTCTTCAGGATGAAGTTGCCATAGGGCCGTGTTTCACCTGTGTGAACCACCGCAAAGCAGGATTCAGCCAACGGATAATAGGTGAAGCGCTCGATCGATCTGCTCTTGATGCTGCGCTTTTCGACCGTCGAGCAGAGCAATTCCACATCCGCATGAACCGGTAGCATCGTGCCGGCCTGATCCGGATCCTCCATATGCATGAGCGGCTGTTCGACGAAGTGATCGAGCGGCATGACTGCCAGGATCGCCGCTATGGCGTCTGTGGCGCTCGCCGCGTTCATCGACACGAGTTTGCCGGTCACGGTCTTCTTCGACACGCGACACGCCGAAAAATTCTTGTCGACGATGGCGAGCTCATCCCCGTGGCCCATCGCGCTCAGTATCCACAAAAGATCCGGGCAAAGAATCGCCGGAATGTTTTTCAGTGCCATGTTTGCTCCTCCCAATAAACTCCAATATCACCATAATAGCTAACGAAAACGCTTGCGCAAACGTTTCGATGGCCATATATCGATTTCCAGCATTTCATTGGAGGATGAAATAGACCGGGTGACCGCCGAGCTGGGAGGCTTGTTCGCGGGCGGCAATATTTCCGACTTTTTGTTCTGGAGGTGACGCGGCGGCGGTCTGAAGCTGCGCGTCAGGCGTGATGGGGGAGGTCTGCAATCATGGCGACAATCACTGACGTTGCACGCGCCGCGGGCGTCTCGGTCTCGACCGTGTCGCACGTCGTCAACGGCACGCGGCATGTGAACGAAGCGACGGCGGCGCTCGTCAGGCAGGCGATCGAAACCCTCGGATTCGTGC
Source organism: Rhizobium sp. WSM409 (assembly GCF_057653825.1). NCBI lineage: Bacteria > Pseudomonadati > Pseudomonadota > Alphaproteobacteria > Hyphomicrobiales > Rhizobiaceae > Rhizobium > Rhizobium sp. WSM409. The sequence continues at coordinate 737,722 of NZ_CM172794.1, forward strand.
CGAACGCCGTGGCCCGGTCACTGGTGCGATCATCGACGGATGCCGTGGGTATCGCGATCTCGATCAGCACCAACTACTATTTCAACGATATCGTGTCTTCTATCGAACGAGCCTGCGCGGCCATTGGCCAGCTCGTCTTTCTGTGCGACACGCAGAACGATCCGGAGACCGAGCTGCGGCTGGTCCGCGAACTCGTCCAGCGGCGGGTGGATGGGGTGATTCTGGCTCCGTCCGGCGATCCGGAAAACCGCGCCATCGACTATCTCAAATCGTCTCGCATGCCCTTCGTGCTTGTCGACCGTCTGACGGTTGCCGATGCGGACGGGGTTTGCCTGGACAACGAGGCGGCGATGGAGACGCTGATCGACCACCTGGTGGGCCACGGCCACCGTCGCATCGGCCTCATCGCCGGCGAGCCCGGGCTGCTTTCCACGATCGAACGCGTGCGTGGATATGTCGGCGCCATGCGCAAACACGGGCTGGAGATCGATCGCAGCCTGATGAGCGAAGGCAATGCCAACAGCGCGGATGCCCGCCAATCGGCGCTTGAGATCTTAAGCCGGGCGGACCGACCGACGGCGATCGCCTCGGGCAACAATCTGGCCACGATCGGCGTCATGCGCGCTGTGCGGGATCTTGGCTTGCGCATCTCCGAGGATCTGGCGCTGATCGGCTTTGACGATTTCGATTGGGCCGACTGCTTCGAGCCGCGGCTGACCGTCATGGCGCAGCCGAGCGAGATGATCGGCATGCAGGCTGCGGAAATGCTGTCCAGGCGGATCAAATCGAGCACGGAAGACGTGCGGCAGGTTCGCCTGCCGGCAAAACTGGTAATTCGCCGCTCCTGCGGCTGCGGAGGGCATTGAAATGACGTCGGCACTGGCTCTTGCTGGGATCACCAAATCCTTTCCGGGCGTGCGGGCCCTGAAAGGCGTGTCGTTTTCTTTGCAGCCCGGAGAAATCAGGGCGCTGGTGGGGGAGAACGGGGCCGGAAAATCGACGCTGATGAAGATCCTTTCCGGCGCCTATTCGGCCGACGAGGGGCGCATCGAGCTTTTTGGCGAAGCGGTGCTCGACCCGACCCCAGCCGGGATGATCGCGCGCGGCGTTGCGGTTATCTATCAGGAACTGGCTCAGGCGCCGCATCTGACCGTCGCCGAAAACGTTCTGATGGGGCGGCTGCCATGCAAGGGCGCCCTGATCGACTGGGGCGAGGCAAAGCGCCGGACCATCGAGGTCATTGACCGGCTCGGTTTCGATGTCGATCCGACCGCTCGGATCGGGACGCTCTCCGTTGCCAAGCGACAGATGGTGGAGATCGCCAAGGCCCTGGCGCGCAATGCCAGGATCATCGTTCTCGACGAACCGTCGGCAGTGTTGGCGCAGGCAGAGATCGACCAGCTGTTTCGCGTCGTCCGGCAGCTGGCTCGTGAGAGCGGCGTTGCCTTCGTTTATATTTCGCATCGCCTGCGCGAGGTTTTCGAACTGAGCGACACGGTCACCGTTTTGCGCGACGGCACAGTCATCCACAACGGACCTTCCAATGGTCTGACGACGGACGATCTCATTCGCAGCATGGTGGGCCGGGAAGTGGGCGACGTCTTCCCCACCCGCACGCCCCGGATCGGCGAGGAGGCGTTGTCCGCTCAGGGCATTTCGACGCCAGCGCTGCTCAAAAATGTCAGCATCCATGTTCGAAAGGGCGAGATCGTCGGTCTTTTCGGGCTGGCGGGCGCAGGCCGCACCGAGCTTTTGCGCGCCATCTACGGCGCGGATCCGCGTGGTGCCGGCGAAGTCAGGATCAACGGCGCGATGGCCAGCATCGGTTCGCCGCGCGCCGGCATCAGCAAGGGGCTCGGTCTCGTGCCGGAGGACCGCAAGACGGAGGGCCTCTTCCTGATACAGAGCGTCGGCTTCAACATCATGTCGGCGAGCTTGGCGCAGATCGTCCGTTTCGGGCTTCTTTCTCTGCGCCGCGAGCGCAAAATCGTGAACGGTCTGATCGAACGGCTGCGGATCAGGACGCCGAATGCCGCGGCAGCGACGCAGAACCTTTCGGGCGGCAATCAGCAGAAATGCGTGCTGGCGAGGCTGGTCAGCGCCGGATGCGAGATCCTGCTGGCCGACGAGCCCACACGTGGCGTCGACGTCGGGGCCAAGCGCGAGATCTACGACCTGCTGGTCGAACTGGCGGAGGCCCGCGGGCTGGCAATCGTCATCGCTTCTTCCGAACTGCCTGAAATCCTTGGTTTGTGCGACCGGCTGTATGTCCTGAGAGAGGGCGAGGTGACGGCTGAACTCGACGCGCGCACCGCGACTGAAGAAGACGTCATGCACTTCGCGGCACTACATTAATGAGGGGACTACCATGAAATATCTTCCGCGCGGAACGGGTCTTGCCGGTGCACTGATCGTACTGATCATCGCCGCCTCGCTGATCTCTCCTCATTTTCTCAACCCCATCAACATCCTGAATGTCCTGAGGCAGGTTGCGCTCTACGGGATCCTCGGCATCGGCATGACATTCGTGATCCTCACCAAGGGGATCGATCTTTCGGTGGGGTCGATCGTCGCGCTGGTCGGCGTTACCGGCGCGGTGCTGATGGAGCAGGGGGTGCCCATCCCGCTGATGGTGCTGATCTGTCTCGCCATCGGCGCCCTCGTCGGTTGCGTCAACGGCCTCGGCATTTCCTATTTCCGCATTCCGGCATTTATCATGACGCTCGGCTGCATGGTCATGGTGCGCGGCTTCGCGCTGATGATCGCCGATGGCGGGACCGTCAATCCGGGAAAGCTCGCCGACAGTTTCTTCGTGCTCGGCGGCGGCTACATGCTGGGCGTGCCGACACCGATCTACGTCTTTGCGGCAGTCTGCATCATAGCCGCCGTCGTGCTCAGCTTCACGCAGTTCGGCCGGGCCATCTATGCGGTCGGCAGCAATGAGGAGGCGGCGAGGCTCTCCGGCATCAACGTGCCGCTCGTCATCTTCAGCGTCTACATCATATGTGGTGTGCTGGCGGCACTTTCCGGCCTGATTTTCCTGTCCCGTCTTTCCGTCGGCGACCCGAATTCCGGCCTCGGCCTCGAACTGGAAGCGATCACGATCGCGGTGATCGGCGGCACGTCGCTGTTCGGCGGCGAAGGCACTGTTCTCGGCACGATCGGCGGCGCCATGGTGCTGGCCATCATCGCAAACATTCTCAATCTCGCAGGCGTTTCACCATTCTCACAACAGGTGGTGAAGGGCGCGATCATCGTTCTTGCCGTGCTGCTCGAAGCCGGAAGAAAACCACGCAAGTAGCGTGTTAACCAGAGGGAGGACTTAAAATGCTCAACATCACCAGACGCATGCTCATTATCTCCGCCGGCCTCGCCACCGTCTTGACCGCCGCACCCGCCTTCAGCGCGGACAAGATCGTCATCGGCTTCTCGCAGGCGAGCTCGAACTCCGCCCACCGCAACACGATGACCAAGCGCAACCAGGCCTATGCAGCGGAACACTTCAAGGATGTCGATCTGATCGTCACCAACGCGGAAGGCAAGTCGGCAAAGCAGATTTCGGATGTCGAAAGCCTGATGGTCCAGGGCATGAAGGTTCTGATGATTTCGGCGCAGGATAGCGCCGCCATCGCTCCGACCATCAAGCAGGTCCTGGCGGCCGGCATTCCGGTCATCACGCTCGAGCGCGGCCTCGATATTCCCGTTACGCTGCATGTCGGCCCGCACAACAAACCGATCGGCACGCTTGCCGGCAAGTACGTAGCCGAGGCGCTGAAAGGCAAGGGCAATGTCGTCGAGATCAAGGGCGATCCGGCTGTCGCTCCCGCGGTGGAGCGCCATGAGGGTTTTGCCGAAGCCATCGCTGGTACCGAGATCAAGGTGATCGCCGAAACCCACGCCGACTGGGACCAGGAAAAGGCGTTGAAGTTCATGGAAGACGCGCTTCAGCGTTTCCCGGCCGGGCAGATTCAAGCCGTTTACGCCCATAACGACAACATGGCGTTTGGGGCGCTGCGGGCGATCCAGGCCGCCGGCCGCGACAAGGAAGGCATCCTCATCATCGGCATCGACGGCGAGAACGCCGCCATCCGCGCCGTTGCCAAGGGCGATCTGACCGCGACCTTCACATATTCCACCGTCGCGCCTGAAGGCGTTATTGCCGCGCATGCGCTTGCCACCAATGACACCGCAGCGCTGGAAAAGCTCGGAACCTTGACCAAGAAGGACGACGGCTCGATGGAAATCGAGATTGCGTCGAAGATGATCACCAAGGAGAACGCTGCCGAGTTCTTCTGCAAGGGCTTCGGCGACGACCCTGAATGCAAGTAATCCGATAGACTTCGAAGTCCGGCGCGACAACAGAAGCGCCGGACTTTGGTTCGAGATACAAAGATCAGGCCGTTGACCGTTCCCCGACCGCCCGAACCCCAAGGCCACCTGGTCTGCCTGATGGGCTTTTCCCCCGCGCCCCAGCCGCCGCGATGTCTGCCGATGAAATCGGCAAAACCTCCAATCCTGCAATTTTTGGTCTAGTCGTCTTCCCGCGGTCACAATTCTTTGAAGGAAGTTGGCGAAGCGTGCCTTGTGAGTGGCCGCCAGCCGTTATATCGCACAGTCATGCCGTCAATCTCATTAGTTATGGGGAATCCATGCAGATGTCCGAAATGCAACTGACGAAACGCCGCCTGCTCAGCGGTATCGCCATCGCCGCAGCTGCCGTAGCGCTTGTCGCCTGCAACGACAGCATGGACGCTGCCGATGCTTCGTCCTCCGGCAAGACCATGGCTGATGGCACCAATGTCGACACCATGCAGACGGCAGCTACCTCGGCGACCGAAATGCCGGAGTCCGATGGCGATGTCGACATGGCTGAGGTGCTGAAGCCCGGCGTGCTGCCGGAGATGGCGCTCGGCAAGGCCGATGCCCCGGTCAAGATCGTCGAATATATGTCGATGACCTGCCCACATTGCGCCCATTTCCACAACACCACCTTCGACACGATCAAGCAGAAATATGTCGACAGCGGCAAGGTGCAGTTCATTATCCGCGAATTCCCCTTCGACCCGCGCGCCGCCGCAGCCTTCATGCTCGCCCGCTGCAGCTCTTCCAATCCGGAACAGTTGAGCACGCCGGAACAGTATTTCCCGATGGTTTCGATGCTCTTCAAGCAGCAGCAGATCTGGGCTGCCGCCGATGATGGCCGCGCCGCACTGCTGCAGATGTCGAAGCTTGCCGGATTTACTGAGGATAGCTTCACGAAATGCTTGACGAACCAGAAGCTTCTGGATGAAGTGAACGCCACGCGGGAAAGAGGTTCCAAGGATTTCGGCGTCAACGCCACCCCGACTTTCCTGATCAATGGCAAGCGCTACTCTGGAGACATGCCGGTTGACACTTTGTCGAAGCTCATCGACAGCCTGCTCTGAACCGGATCGTTTCGATAGAACGGGCGACGGCGAAAGCCGTGCGCCCGTTTTTTTGTGGCTGCGTGGGAGCAAGGCGTACCCCCCTCTGTCCTGCCGGACCCGGGGTCGAGCCACGGGTCTCGACCCGTCCTTCGGACCCCCACAAGTGGGGAGATCGGCTGGGGGTGATGTTTCATCTTTCATGACCGTCGCTTCTACGGCTGCGCTGCATGAACGCTCAGTTGTTTGGGGAAGCCCTCGCCACTTGCCGATCTCCCCACCTGTGGGGGAGATGCCCGGCAGGGCAGAGGGGGGCTCCACACCCGCAGAGCGCTGCGGAGCGGCTGCATGAAGTTCAACAAGCTGCGCCTGGTCGGCTTCAAATCCTTCGTCGAGCCGACGGAATTCATCATCGAGCGGGGACTGACCGGCGTCGTCGGCCCGAACGGCTGCGGCAAGTCGAACCTCGTCGAGGCGCTTCGCTGGGTGATGGGCGAGAATTCCTACAAGAACATGCGCGCCTCCGGCATGGACGACGTGATCTTTTCGGGTTCCGGCAACCGCCCCGCGCGCAACACCGCCGAAGTGGCGCTCTATCTCGACAACGCCGATCGCACCGCGCCTGCCGCTTTCAACGACAGCGACGAGATCCAGGTCACCCGCCGCATCGAGCGTGAACAAGGCTCGCTCTATCGCATCAACGGCAAGGAAAGCCGCGCCAAGGACGTGCAGCTGCTGTTTGCCGACGCCTCCACCGGCGCGCGTTCGCCCTCGATGGTCGGGCAGGGCCGTATCGGCGAGCTGATCCAGGCCAAGCCGCAGGCCCGCCGCCAGCTGCTGGAAGAGGCGGCCGGCATATCCGGCCTGCATTCCCGCCGCCACGAGGCCGAGCTGCGGCTGCGCGCCGCCGAAGGCAATCTCGAGCGTCTCGACGACGTCACCTCGCAGCTCGAAAGCCAGATCGAGAGCCTGAAGCGCCAGGCCCGCCAGGCAAACCGCTTCAAGACGCTGTCTGCCGATATCCGCGCCCGCGAGGCGATGCTTTTACATATCCGCTGGGTGCAGGCGAAGGAAGCCGAGGCCGAGGCCGACAGCGCGCTGAACCAGGCGACCTCCGTCGTCGCCGAAAAGGCGCAGATGCAAATGGAGGCGGTAAAGAACCAGGCTATCGCCAGCCTGAAGCTGCCGGAACTGCGCGAGGGCGAGGCGCGTGCCGCCGCCGCCCTGCAGCGCCTGCAGATCGCCAGAAGCCAGCTGGAGGAAGATGCCGGCCGCATCCTGCGCCGCCGCGACGAGCTGACCCGTCGTCTCGCCCAGCTTGCCGAGGATATAAGTCGCGAGCAGCGGTTGGTGGCCGACAATGCCGTCATCCTGGCGAGGCTCGATGCCGAAGAGGCTGAGATTTCAGAAATCCTCGCCGATTCCGGCCGTTATGCCGAGGAAACCCGCGAGGCCTTCGAGGGTGCTGCGGCAAAACTGGCCGATAGCGAGCGCATCTTTACCCAGCTGACCGCCGAGCGCGCCGAGGCTGCCGCCGGCCGCAACCAGCTGGAGCGCGCCATCCGCGATCTGACGGACCGCCGGATGCGCCTCGAACGCCAGATGGACGAGGCAAACCAGGAACTGTCAGCCGTCGGCGAGAAGATATCAGGCCTGCCCGATCCCGACGAAAAACGCGCCATCGTCGAGGCCGGCGAGATTGCCGTCGCCGACGCCGAAGCCGCCGTCCAGGCGGTCGACCAGGCGCTTGCTAGCGCCCGCCAGACCGAGGCGCTGTCACGCCCGCCGGTCGATCAGGCCCGCTCGAGCCTGAATGCGCTGGAAACCGAGGCGCGCACCATTTCCCGCATGCTCGCCGCCGGTGCCGCCGCTGGCAAATCTCCGCCGGTTGCCGACGAGCTGAAGGTCGATCGCGGCTTCGAAACGGCACTCGGTGCCGCCCTCGGCGACGATCTGGAATCGCCGCTCGATGCCGAGGCGCCGGCCCATTGGTCGGACAACGGTGATGGCGCCGGCGATCCGGCACTTCCATCCGCTGTTGCGCCGCTGCTGGCCCATGTCCGCGCGCCGGCAGCGCTCACCCGCCGCCTGCGCCAGATCGGCCTGGTGGCGGAAGGAGATGCCGGGCTGCTGATGGCGGCGCTGAAGCCCGGCCAGCGGCTGGTGACGAAAGAGGGCGCGGTCTATCGCTGGGACGGCCACGTCACCGGTGCCGACGCCCCGAGTGCTGCGGCGCTCCGCCTTGCCCAGAAGAACCGCCTGGCCGAACTGGAAAGCGAAGCAGCCCTTGCCCGCGACGTGCTTGCCGAAGCTGAAGAGCGGCAGGCGGCCGCCGCCGAAGCGATCCGCGCGGAGGAGCGCCGGCTTGCCGAGGCGCGCGACATGAGCCGTCTTTCGGCACGTCATCTCGCGGAAGCGCGCGATGCGCTTGTTGCCGCAGAGCGTGCCTCCGGCGATCTGATCCGCCGCCGCGATGTCGTCAGCGAGGCCGCCAGCCAGTTGCGCACGCAGCTGGAAGAGATCGCCATCCAGGAAGAGAATGCCCGCATCGAGCTGGAGGACGCGCCCGATCTGACTGATATCGACGAGCGGCTGCGCTTCCAGCAGGCGGAAGTGGCGACCGATCGCGGCGCGCTGGCCGAAAGCCGCGCCCGCCATGAAAGCCTGGCGAGGGAAAACGAAGCCCGCCAGCGCCGCATCATGGCGATCGGCCAGGAGCGTGACACCTGGCGCCAGCGGGCGGCAAGTGCTGAAGATCATGTCGCGACGCTGCGCGAGCGCGAGGAAGAGGCGCGGGACGAGGCAGCCGAGCTCGAACTGGCGCCGGATGAATTCGACGACAAGCGCCGCGCTCTGCTCAGCGAATTGCAAAAGGCCGAGGAGGCGCGCCGCCAGGCCAGCGATCTCTTGGCCGAGGCCGAACGCATCCAGCGCGAGGCCGACCAAAAGGCGACGACGGCACTGTCGGAACTTGCCGAATGCCGTGAACGCCGCGGCCGCGCCGAGGAGCGCCTGGTTTCCGCCCGCGAGAAGCGGCAGGAAAGCGAAGGCCGCATCCGCGAGGTCCTGAACGTCGCCCCGCACGAGGCGCTGCAACTGACCGGCCGCCCGACCATGCAGGCGCTTCCCGATCCGCGCGAAGTCGAACGCGAGCTGGAACGCCTGAGGATCGAGCGAGAGCGGCTGGGTGCTGTCAACCTGCGCGCCGACGAGGAGCAGAAGGAGCTGAGCGAGAAGCTCGAAGCGCTGATCAAGGAACGCGACGACGTCATCGATGCGATCCGCAAGCTGCGCGGCGCCATCCAGAGCCTCAACCGCGAGGGCCGCGAGCGGCTGATCGCCGCCTTCGACATCGTCAACGCCCAGTTCCAGCGGCTGTTCACCCATCTTTTCGGCGGCGGCACCGCCGAGTTGCAGCTGATCGAATCCGATGATCCGCTGGAAGCCGGCCTCGAAATCCTCGCCCGCCCGCCCGGCAAGAAGCCGCAGACCATGACGCTGCTATCGGGCGGCGAACAGGCGCTGACGGCGATGGCACTGATCTTTGCCGTCTTCCTCACCAATCCGGCGCCGATCTGCGTGCTCGACGAAGTGGACGCGCCGCTCGACGACCACAATGTCGAGCGCTACTGCAATCTGATGGACGAAATGGCGGCCTCCACCGAAACCCGCTTCGTCATCATCACCCACAATCCGATCACCATGGCCCGCATGAACCGCCTCTTTGGCGTCACCATGGCCGAGCAGGGCGTCTCCCAACTCGTCTCCGTCGACCTGCAAATGGCCGAGCGCCTGCGCGAGATTGCCTGAGGTTTTCGTGAGGAGAGCCTTTGCGGTCTCTCTTGGCGTTCGCGGTGTGGATCCTCGGGTCAAGCCCGAGGATGACGGAGGGTGGGGAACCTGCTGACCAAGACAATGCTCCGGGCGTTTCCCCTCTTGCCATCGCGCCCTCCGTCTCCGTCATGCTGGGGCTTGACCCGAGCATCCACGGAGCCGCCGAGCGCAGACGCAATTTCCGTAAAGGTGCGGCGCGGTTTTGCGCCCAGAAATTGCGTAAAATCAAGGACTGAGCAATAAACACCAAAAAAGGTCGGCTCTCTTGTCGCTTGTACCCCATTTGGGTGATGCTCTTTTCGCTGACTTGCATTAGAAGTTGTTTCAACGCAACCTAATTACTCTGCTGGAAAGCGGGCGACCAGAGGTTGCGCATTGTCGAATTTGCGTGCGGTTTTCCGGGCGAGGGCAAGAACCGGAAACCGAGAGCAAATCTTGGGAAGTGGTGATCTATTTTCCCAGGAATTGCGTAAAACGAGATCAGGACGGTTCTGTTTTGAGAAAAAGCTGAATCGTTTTCGGGTTGAGGGACCCCCCGTCCGGTTTTCCTGGCCGGACGGAAACAAGGCTTTGCGGGACATTGTTGCAGTCCCGCAAAGCTTTTTTTGTGCCCTTTTTTCTGTTTGAGCACCTTTCAACCGTTTCGACGTCGGCCACAGCCAAGATTTATTGTGCAGCGCAACATTCTGCCGCATTTGTCGATTTTCATTTCAACACCAACGGATTAAGCTAATCTCGATTTGGTGTTGGGGGGAAGATGACCAAGTGGGTCTATAGGTTCGGCGACGGGCAGGCTGAGGGCCGGGCGCGCGATCACGAGATTCTGGGCGGCAAGGGCGCCAATCTGGCGGAAATGTGCGCGCTCGGACTGCCGGTGCCGCCGGGGCTGACGATCGTCAGCGACGCCTGCAACACCTATTACAAGAACGGCCGCCATATCGAGGATGCGGTGAAGGCGGAGGTCCGCGCCGGCATATCGGCGATCGAGGCGGTCACCGGCCGTCACTTCGGCTCCGTCAGCCAGCCGCTGCTGCTCTCGGTGCGCTCCGGCGCCCGCGTTTCCATGCCGGGCATGATGGACACCGTGCTCAATCTCGGCCTCAACGACGAGACCGTACAGGCGCTCGGCCATGATGCCGGCGACGCGCGTTTTGCCTGGGACAGCTACCGCCGTTTCATCCAGATGTATGCCGATGTCGTCATGGGCCTCGGCAACGACGCCTTCGAGGAGATCCTGGAAGACGAGAAGGCCAAGCTCGGCCATGAGTTCGATACCGAGCTCAGCGCCTCGGAATGGCAGCATATCGTCTCGCTCTACAAGAAGCTGATCGAGGAGGAACTGGAGCAGGAATTCCCGCAGGATCCCGAAGTTCAGCTCTGGGGCGCGGTCGGCGCCGTCTTTTCCAGCTGGATGAGCGCGCGCGCCGTCACCTACCGCCAGCTCCACAATATTCCGGAAGGCTGGGGCACGGCGATCAACATCCAGGCGATGGTCTTCGGCAATCTCGGCAATGCGTCGGCCACCGGCGTTGCCTTCACCCGCAACCCCTCGACCGGCGAGAGCGCGCTTTACGGCGAATTCCTGGTCAATGCCCAGGGCGAGGATGTCGTGGCCGGCATCCGCACGCCGCAAAGCATCACCGAGGAGGGGCGGATTTCCTCCGGCTCCGAAAAACCCTCGATGGAAAAGCTGATGCCGGAGGCGTTTCGCGAGCTCTGCCGCATCTGCACCGAGCTCGAGATCCATTACCGCGACATGCAGGATATCGAATTCACCATCGAGCGCGGCAAGCTGTGGATGCTGCAGACCCGTTCGGGCAAGCGCTCGACCCGGGCGGCCATGAAGATCGCCGTCGACATGGTCGACGAGGGGGTGATTACCGAGGACGAGGCGGTGCTGCGCATCGAGCCTTCCAGCCTCGACCAGCTGCTGCATCCGACAATCGATCCGCGCGTCACCCGCCAGGTGATCGGCACCGGGCTGCCGGCCTCGCCGGGGGCTGCCACCGGAGCCATCGTCTTCACCGCCGAAGAGGCGGTCGAGGCGGAAGCCGAAGGCCGCAAGGTTATTCTGCTCAGGGTCGAGACCAGCCCCGAGGATATTCACGGCATGCATGCCGCCGAAGGCATCCTGACGACCCGCGGCGGCATGACCAGCCATGCGGCGGTCGTTGCCCGCGGCATGGGCATCCCCTGTGTCGTCGGCGCCGGCACCATGCGCATCGACGTGCGCAACGAGCGGCTGCTCGGCGTCGGCGTGACGCTGAAGAAGGGCGATATCATCACCATCGACGGCTCGGCCGGCCAGGTGCTGAAAGGCGAGGTGCCGATGATCCAGCCGGCGCTGTCGGGCGATTTCGGCCGCATCATGGGCTGGGCCGACCGCGCCCGGCGCATGACGGTGCGCACCAATGCCGATACGCCGGCCGATGCGCTCGCCGCCCGCTCCTTCGGCGCCGAAGGCATCGGCCTTTGCCGCACCGAACACATGTTCTTCGAGGGCGAGCGCATCCACGTGATGCGCGAGATGATCCTGGCCGTCGATGAGAAGGGCAGGCGGCTGGCGCTCGACAAGCTGCTGCCGATGCAGCGGCTGGATTTCACCGGCCTCTTCACCGTCATGCACGGCCTGCCGGTAACGATCCGCCTGCTCGATCCGCCGCTGCACGAATTCCTGCCGAAGACCGATGACGAGGTCGCCGAGGTCGCCTTCGCCATGGGCATGGAGGCATCCGTGCTTCGCCAGCGCGTCGATGCGCTGCACGAGTTCAACCCGATGCTCGGCCATCGCGGTTGCCGGCTGGCGATTTCTTATCCCGAAATCGTCGAGATGCAGGCCCGCGCCATCTTCGAGGCGGCGGTCGCCGCAGCGAAGGAGACAGGCGCTGCCGTCGTACCGGAGATCATGGTGCCGCTCGTTGGCCTCCGCACCGAGCTCGATTACGTCAAGGCGCACATCGATGCTGTGGCCGGCGACGTGATGAACGAGGCCGGCATGAAGATCGATTATCTCGTCGGCACGATGATCGAGCTGCCGCGCGCGGCGCTTCGCGCCCATGTCATTGCCGAAGCCGCCGAATTCTTCTCCTTCGGCACCAACGACCTGACGCAGACCACCTTCGGCATCTCGCGCGACGACGCCTCGGCCTTCATCCCCACCTATCAGCGCAAGGGCATCATCGAACACGATCCCTTCATCTCGCTCGATTTCGACGGTGTCGGCGAATTGATCAGCATCGCTGCCGAACGCGGCAGGCGCACCCGCAACGACATGAAGCTCGGCATCTGCGGCGAACATGGCGGCGACCCGGCCTCGATCCGCTTCTGCGAGACGATCGGCCTCGATTACGTCTCCTGCTCGCCGTTCCGCGTGCCGATCGCCAGATTGGCTGCGGCGCAGGCGGTGATTGCAGGCAATCTGGAGATCAGGCGCGGTCCGAAAGACCTGCGGGCAACCGTGTAGGATAGTCGCTGGAGTTGGGGCAGGGCGCCCGTGGCAGTCAGTGACGATGCCGCCAGCGATCGCGGTAGATATAAGGCCCGTTCAGCTCCCAGGCCATGTTGTTCATCATCTCCGCACTCTGCGCCCGCGATTCGGCGCGCCGGTCGAGATCGATGCGCTGCAGGCAGGTGGCAAAACCATCCGTGCCGCGGCGGAAGCCATAGCTCAGGCACCGCTGCTCATCCGCCGCCCGCCGCTCCTCCGGCGTCATCGTCTGGCAGGCGGAAAGCCCGGCGACGATGGTGGCTAGGACTGTGATGAGAAGACGAATGCGCATGGGTCTGTTCCTTGAATGCTTTCTCAGAGGAAAGGCCATTCGGGCGAGGGCGTCAAGTTGCTCTTGGTCCAGGAGATCGCTGAGGCTTAGATGATGACGCGAACCGTCTGCCGTTGCGTCTCACTCGACCTCTCCTCCCTCATTCCTGTGCTCGTCACAGGAATCCAGCCACCGCGCGTCGGCGCGGTGAATGACGCTCATAGGCGAAGCCGGTCTCCTGCGCCCAAGGACTTGGGCGCACTGGATTCCTGTGACGAGCACAGGAATGAGGGAGATTGGGGTGACGCTCTCACCTGACTTCACGCCGCCCCAGCCGGATCCCCGATCGGCAGCAGCGCCGGATTAAGCGGCGGATCCTGAGGATTCTTCGTATCAGCCGGATCCTGCGCCGGTGTCAGCGGCGGTTTTTGCTGGATGGGGTCGGGAATGCCGGGGGTCGGCGTCGGGCCGCGCGGTGTGTCGGCATTGGGTGTCGGGATCGGGTCTTTGTTGGGCATGAGTGCCTCCTTTTCGAAAAAGGAACGGCAGGCTTGGCACTTGGTTCCACTTTCGCTTGCCAACCTTTCTATGCATGAGGGCCATTCCTATGTATGAGGAAAGCTTGCAAACCTTGGAACGAGCATGGCCCTTCGCGATCGATTTTCGAAAAAACTGAACTGTCCGCAATGCGGCAATGAGGGCTTTGCCGAGGCCTCGGAAGTTGATGATCCCAAGCGCAAGCACCCGGATTTCAGGGTCGATCAGCTGCCGCGCGGTTTTGGCGTGCAGCGGCCTTCCAACCACCAGGAAAATTTCGTCATCAAGTGCGAATGCGGGCGCAAGTTTCCCTTCCGCAGCGTTGCGGAAGCAGCGGCCGAGCGGCGCTAACATCTTGATCTAGAATTCAGATCCGCTCCAGCAGTTCGATGAAGGCATCGGCGAAACGCACCAGCGGCGCGGTCTCTTCGTCGGGCGCCTGCATGCGGATCTCGGTGCCGTTGCCGTCGAGCAGCGCCAGCACGACGCGCATCTCCTGGCCGTCGCCTGGAATGCGCAGCACGGCGATGCGCCGGCAATCGTCGATGAGGCCGCCGGCCGGCAGGTCGAACAGCAGTTCGCCGCCGGAGCGGGCCGCCGCCTGGCGCACCGCCTCGCAGAAGCCGGCATCGCCGCCGGCATAACCTTCGAGCGAAAGTTCGAGCTCAAGCAGCTCCATCGGCAGCATCGGCTCGGACTGATGGTCGATCCCGCCAAGCGCAGACGCCTGCGGCCTTGCTGCAATCTCGGGTGAAATCATCCCGTCTCTCCTCTACATCTGGAGATAAAACCCCGGCAGAATGACCTTTTTTTGACATATCAGCAAGGGCTTATGAAGCCGCCGCCGGTTCGTCATGGCCTTCGCCGAGGAATCCAACGCAATGCCTCAGACAATAGTTTCAATTTAGCCGAATCTTGCCCCAGATCCGGATGATGTTAGGCCGGGCCGGCCTAGAGCCTTTCCGGGTTAGATTGCAGCATTCTGCCGGAGCAGGTTTTCGTCAGGGCAAAGGCGATTGGCGAAGGGCATACCCCAAGGTACGTCCGAGCCGATCGCCTTTGCCCTGGCGGAAAGATGCCCGGCCCTTCGGGTTGGCTGAAACGGGCCGGCTGATCGACCGGCCGGCTTGGCCGTAGAGCCGGGCTACGACACGCGCCGGCCGGTCGACCATCCGACTCCGTTTGAGCCAACAGAATGCTGCAATCTAACCCGGAAAGGCTCTAAATCTGAATCCGGATCTAATTCAATGAATAGAACATGATGTCGTCCGAAAACCGCTTCACACTTTTCGGCATCATGCTCTAAACAGGTGCATGGCGATTTGCGTGGTCGAACGCGCGGGCGCTGACGAGCAACCGGTAAGTTTGATGGCCATCCGCTTCGACCGCCCCGTTTCCAACGCCGCCCGCTTTTCGCGGCTGCTCGCGGCGTTTTCCCTGGTGCTGGCGCTGGCGGTGATGATCGCCCATCGCTTCGGCGGCCTCGCCACACCCTATCTGGTACTGCTGCTGATTGCCGCCGCCGGCGGCGCGCTGCTTGCCGTCATGCTCGCCGCAGTCGGGCTGCGCAGCCTCTGGATGACGGGGGCCGAGGGCGGGCTGGCGGCGCTGGCGGCGCTGATCTTTGCCGCCTTTCCGCTCGGCCTCGGCGCCTATGCCACCGAGCGTTACATGACGCGGCCCGATATCTACGACGTTTCCACCGATCCGGTCTCCGCACCCGACTGGCTTTCGCCGCCGCACTCCGACCAGATCTGGCTGAAGCGAAACGTTGATGTGACGCCGGAGGATCGCGAAAAGCAGCTCGCCGCCTATCCCGAACTCACCGGCCGGCGTTATGAAGGCGCGCTCGACCGCGTGCTCGAAGCGGTGCGCAAGGTCGCCAAGATGAGCGGCATTACCATCACGAAAAGCAGTGGCGACACTGAGCCCGACCGTGATGCCGAGGACAAGCCGGTGAAGCCGCCGGCGCCGGGCGACGATGCCGTGGCCGATGCGCCCGATACCATCCCCGTGCCGACGCCGCGCCCCTATGACGATGACGTCGCCAAGCTGATCCGCGGCGTCAACGGCGTGACGCTGCAGGGCACCACCCGCACGCTGATCCTCGGCCTGCGCTTCGATATCATCATTCGGCTCCGCGAAGAGGCCGAAACCACCTTCGTCGACATCCGCGTCGCCTCCCGCTACGGCCAACACGACCTCGGCTTCAGCGCCGAAATCGCCGGCGACTATCTGAAGGCGCTGGATGCCGAACTCTTGGGAATTGCGGGTGGGTGAGCCGCGGTGCCGCCGAAGGCGGCAGCAATCGATCCAGTGAATGGATTGCAGCGGCGAACGCCCTGAGCCCAAGCGAAGGGCCGGGATGGGGTGCGGCAAACTCGACAACCTGCGGGCCGCAGCCTCTCTCCGACCTCATCCTGAGGCGGCCCCGCAGGGGCCTCGAAGGACGAGGCCGGCCACTGGTATCTCCTCCGGCAATGGATGCGGCCGCAGCGCGCATCACCCGCCCCCGTCCTTCGAGGCTCCGGCCTCTGGCCTGCGCGCCTCAGGATGAGGGCTGATCGGTGTGCCATGTGGCTGGTGGGCTGGTCGGTCCCGCAAGACCGTAAGGAAGGGGCCGGCGAAGCCGGTCTTTCCTTACAACGCCTATGCGGGATTCGAGCGCGCTCGCGTCGGCATAGTGGGATAGTTAAGATGAGAGGGTGTGCCGTGTGGCCCCCTCATCCGACCCTTCGGGCCACCTTCTCCCCGGCGGGGAGAAGAGGACACATGCCGCAACCTCTCCGTCCCTCGCTACCTCTCGCAGGGCACGTCCCCTCGCCCCGCGAGCGGGGGTCCGGAGGACGGGTCGAGACGAGTGGCTCGAGCCCGGTAAGGTTAGGGTGAGGGGCAGCCATCCGCGCGAAGGCAGAGACCCACTCACTCCTCCACCACCAACCACCCCGTATACCGCACCACCAACCCCGTCAGTCGCCCGCCGATCTCCACATGGAAGTGGAACCGCCCATCCCGCTCCTCCTCATAAGTATCGCCACCCGGCGCCAGAAACATCGGCAGCGGAACCCCTAAAAACCGCCAGCCGCGCACCACCAGCCGCAGCTTTTCCCCATCCGGCACCGGCGCCATCAGCACCCGGAACGGACCGAAGACCTCGGTGAGCAGATGCCGGTCGCGGCCTTTTCCCTCGACCTGGAAGCTGTGGAAGATTTTGCCGCCGAAATCGCGTGTCCAGATCTCCTTGTCACCCTCGGGCACGAAACGCACCGTCACCGGCACATCCTCGCCCGCCTTGGGAAAGCCGATCACCCCAGCAACGATCCTCGCCAGCACTCCACCGCCACGCTCGATCCGCGCCCGGCCGGAGGCGACGCGCGCGCCGCCGGCATGCAGGGCGGCGAGGGCGGGCGGCAGCCGCTCCCAGGCGCTGCCGAGTATCCTCTGGTAGAGCGGCTGGCGTGCCTCCTCGTTTTCCATGCTGATGCCGGATGTGATCGAAAACCGCTGGAAGGCCGCTTCGAAATCCGCAAGCTGCAATTCGCCGGCCGCCGGCCGCGCACCATTCTCCGGCCGGATGCCGGTCAGCAGCCGGCGCACCAGCGCCTCCACGCCGATAACAGGAATGAACGGCCCGTCATCACCTTCGGCAATCAGATGCCAACCGCAGGACAGCCGCTTTCCCGCGTGATCGACGCCGCCGACGCGGACGAACATGCCGCCGCGATGTTCGCCGATCGCGAAAGCGTGGCTGGCGCGTTGCAGCACCGGCGCAAACGGCAGCAGCGACGGCAGGAGCCTGAGGCGGACGAGTCTTGCCGCAAGGCTGAGCAAGTGCTGCAGCGGCTGCGGCTCCGTTCCGACCCCGGTGAAGCTGGATTTGAGATCGGCAAAGCGGGCCGGCAGCAGCTTGAGATCCGGCGCATCCACCAGCAGGAATTTCCGGCTGCGCAGCGGCTTAACCCCCGGCGGCGCCACCGTCACCCGCATCGCATCGATCAGCCCGCGCCCGGAGGCCGGCTGCCCATGGCGCAGCACCGGAACTTGTCTGCCGGCATAGCTTGATATCGCCCTCACGACATTGAGCCCGATCTTGACATGCGCCGACGGGGCAATGCCGGCTGCGACAGTGTCGACCCGGGAGAAATGCGGCGCCATCGCATCCAGTGCGGCGAAGGAAAGCGCAGGCAGGCTGCTCAGCCCCGACAGAGCGAAGGTGCCCTTGGCCTTGGCCGCCGCATCGAGCCCACCGATGCCGGCGACGAAACCGGTGCTGTCGGCGATATCGGCATAATCGATGCCGAGATTTATGCAGGCCTCGACCACCTTATAGGCATCCTTGCCGAAGGTCTGGAACGGCCCCGAGGCATCGACGACCAGATTGGGCCTCATCCGCGTCAGCTGTTCGGTGAGATCGCCGTCTCGATCGAAGCTGACGGCCTGCACCAACGCGCCGAGATTATTGCTTCCCAGGCCCTCGGCACCATCTTTCGGCGTCCGGAGATCTGCGACGAAATCGTCAGCCTTTTCCAGCGACCGCCCCCCAACCAGCAGCCTGAGCCTGGGTTGATCGCCAAGCAGCCGGGCAAGCCGCCCGCCAAACGTGCCGTAACCGCCGATGATGAGCAGCGAAAACCGGTCCTCGCTCATGTGATGAAGCGGCTGCGCTGCTGCGGCGTCGGCACCATGCAGCTTTGCCGCCCGGCAATCTTCAGCCTGTTGCGGGCGATGAATTCATAGAGCGCATTGGCCACCCGCCGCGGCACCAGCCGGAAAATCTTGACCAGCGAATAGGGAAAGCCGAGGCCCGCCACCATGCGGATCGAGCCGTCGGACTTGAAGAAGGCGCGGCCGTTTTCGATCAAGATATTGGTCTCGTAGTCGCGCGCGTGGAGCCCATAATGCCGGTAGAGCGCGGCGCCGAGCGGCGTCTGTGCGGCGAGGAAGCGGTATCGCTGCTGCTTGTCATGTTTCAGCGCGAACTTCACCCAGCCGGAGCAGAACACGCATTCGCCATCGAAGACGATCAGCGGCCGGTCATCGGCAAAGGCGGGCACATCAGGGTCGTCGCGATAGCTGTAATCGGCTTGCGGCTTCATTGTCATATCCTTGCCGCCGGCCGGTAAAGGGCGGCAAGCGAAGGCGGCCCATCCGCCGCAATCTCGCCGCGCTCCAGAAGATCCTCGATATGGGCGAGCACCGAAAGGGCGGCCGCCCCATGCAGCTTCGGATCGGTGTCGCGATAGATCACCTTCACCATCTCGGCAATCTCAGTGTCGCCGGCCCGCACACGAGCCAGCACCGCCTGCTCGCGCCTGAGGCGATGCGCCTTCAGCGCCCTGAGGAATCCGGCCGGCTCCGTCACCGGCCCGCCATGGCCGGGCAGCAGCAGCCGGTCGTCGCGCGAAATCAGCCGCTCGAGCGAGGCCATGTAATCCGCCATCGACCCATCCGGTGGCGCGACGATCGAGGTCGACCAGGCCATGACATGATCGCCGGAGAAGAGGATGTCACGACCCGCAAGCGCGAAGGCGGCGTGATTGGCCGTGTGCCCCGGCGTCAGCACCGCTCTCAGCGCCCAGCCATCGCCCGACAGGGTCTGACCGTCACCGAGCGTGATGTCGGGCACGAAGGATAGATCCGAGCTTTCGGAAAAGGGGTTGATCTCGCCGTCGCGCAGCGGCCGCGCCGGCCGGTGCGGCCCCTGGCCCACCGTCACCGCCCCCGTTGCCGCCTGCAGCCGGCGGGCCAGCGGTGAGTGGTCGCGATGCGTGTGGCTGACGAAGATATGCGTCACCGCGCGGCCGGCAAGCGCTGCCATCAGCGCCTGAAAATGCGCCTCGTCCTCCGGCCCGGGATCGATGACGGCGACGGAGGAAGAGCCGACGATATAGCTGTTGGTGCCGAAAAAGGTGAAAGGGCCGGGATTGTTCACTGTAACCCGCTCGACCCCTGAAACCACCGGCACGGCTTGCCCATAGGCCGGCTCGAAAGCGAGGTCGAATGCGGGACTGTCCATGAAGGAATGATCTCGGGCCGATGACGTCGCCAATTCCTAGCACGACGGCGGGTGCTGCGCAGCGCATAAATCTGCGCCGGGTTAAACTTAGTCATTGTGACAGGCGAAGAGCTTTGCTAATCAGGCGTCGATTTGAGCAAGCGGTTTCCGCTCAAGCTCTGGTGGGGCGTCGCCAAGCGGTAAGGCAACGGTTTTTGGTACCGTCATCCCTGGTTCGAATCCAGGCGCCCCAGCCATTTTTGTTCTGAGTATTGGTTATGGCCCAAGGTACCGGTTACCACGCGGCACCCAGCCCCAATCGCAAGTATATTCAATTAACCAACCAGCGCTTGAGTGGTTTGCGATCGCAAGATTTGAGGGGTGACCGTAGCCATTCCCCTTTCCGACCGAAACCACGCACTGTCCGCTGCCACCGTTTGGCAACACCACGCTTCCAGTGAATTTAGCGCCGTGGTGGGTGGCGACGATAAAGTCCGGCAGGGCCGTCAACCTCGGGCGAACTAGATCGTAGTCGGCGTCACCCATAAAAAGAACCGTCTTGCCCGATTGCAAGGCTGTTTGAACGCATAGGCCAGTTTGATTGAGATTGCCCGCCTTACCCTTGCAGCGCCCCAGCTGTAGGGGCCCAGCCGACACATTCGCAGAGCTCACGCCCAGAAGTCGATTATTAGTGGCAAGCTTCTCGGCGACCAACTTGGCGCCCGGTCCAAGCCGCTGCACCGGCACAAGCCAAGTGCCATCCGCAAGGCCCGCAATTGCGTGATAACCATGCAAATGATCCCAATCCCAGTGAGAAAGGATCACTGGGGCATCGGGAACTTTCAGCTCCGGCTTAATGAACGTCGTCTTTTTATTGTAGGAGATCGGCCAGCCAGCATCCAAGTGAAAGAGTTCATTTCCGTGCTCGTCGATCGCGCTGCAGAAACTCGCCTGCCCGACATCTCGGACGACAATTTTGTGGGGCGGGTTCGTGCCGCTGAGGAGATTGCTCGCAATACGGCTCTTTCCGATTGCACTTTCCGGAAACTTGCAGGCCTCCGCAATCGCCTGTGCTAGAGCCCGCTCATTTCCGACTGCTGCTCCGACTGGGCTCAGGGGGCTGTCGCCCTCCGAGAACAGATAACGGATTTCGTCCAGAACCAGAGGTACAATTTCTTCATAGCCAGCGCCGCCCAATGAGGAAGCCCAAGCAAAAGGTCCCGACCTTTTTTCTCGCGGCAATAGGTCGATCCGATACCACTGGCCATCGCTAGCTTCTCTAACATCAGCAAGATGTCGAAAGTTCTCAGCGGTTGTCAAAATCTTCAACACAGCGAGACGAGACCGATCGGCTCTATCTGCTATGGTTGCCAGCGCCTCGTCGGCACTCATCCTCGCGTCAATAGAATCGAACTCGAAAGCGACTCGATTGGCTTTCGGCAGGACCAAATCGTCGTTGGTGATAGCCTCTGACCGAACCAGTCGTGCGATCAGGCTGACCGGCCCCTCTCTCAAAAAACTCATCGCTTAGCCCCTAGCGGTTCCCGCGCACGCGCTTCGCCTTCGGCGCGGCAACTCGCTCGGCTCGGATGCGCTCCAGCAGGACACTCGCCGGCTCGTCGTTTTCGTCCTGGGGCACGAGTTCGCCGCGGAAGGCTTTGGCCAAGATCGCCTCGTCCAGCCTGTCCACCAGTTCCAGCGCGCGCGTTGCCTCCGTCGCAAGCCGGTCGATTTTGGCGAAGGCGGAGTCTATGCGGCGGACGATTTCATGTTGTTCGCGGGCGTCGCAAGTGGGAACAGGCAGCCCTCTGCACAGCTCCAATGTTAAGTTGCTTTGGCCCGCGGTGGCCTTAGAGTCTCGTTTCGCCCAATCCAACATCGATTCAGATAGCAACCAGTAAGTTAGGTATCTCCTGTCCAAATATGGGAGAGGGCGGAATACGGCGATTGCTTGGTTTATGTTCCACTCGGTCCAGTCATCGGGGACGATAGATACTTTCCCCAACGGAGGACCAACGATATTCATCAGAACATCTCCAGGCTTGGTGATTGATCTTCTAAGCTCTCCCAAATGGGTGTCACGGTCTATGAACGTCGGATCGCGCGAGAAGTCCAACGTTCCATCGAAGGTCAGGTTATAGACTTTGATAAAGGGGATCTCAGCCGTCTGCCCATTCATCTTTTCCTTCTGTGGGGTCGTTCCCTTCGTTATCGGTGCCGTCAGAGCTTCGGCGCGGAGCCATGACCAACTTGCTGGAATTGCAAATGGGTGCATGTTCTCAGGAACATAGATCGCGTGTGGGTCGCTTGGCGCAAGTCCTTGGGAATGAAACCAAGCCTTGCGAGCTGCCAAAATAGCATCCTCGGTCAATGCGACGAACCTCTGGTGAGCTCTCCAACCCCGCGTCAACTCTCCACTGAATGCCTTGTTGAGCGTGGCCTGCTTATAGCGGGAGACGAGGGTTTTGATGCGGGCGAGTTCAGTGCGAGCGCGGGCGGATTTCGCGTGCAGCGTATCCACCTTGGCCACGATGCGCTTTTGCTCGGGCAGGGGTGGGAGGCAAATGTGCAGAGCACGTATCTCGGGAAAGTAGATTGTGGTATGCGTTGTGCCCTTGCCGAACTTACGAAGACCATCTCCTTCGGCCACGAGTGCTTGCATAAGAAATTCTGGAAGAAGCGCTTCGTAGCACGTCCAAGTGGCGAAGTCTTGGCTTGTCGCCATCGCCCGCCCCATGATGGTTACATAACCAACGGAAGCTGTTCGCGACAAACATACGGTTCCCTCTGGAAGAAGGCGTGCAGACGAGTTCGTGAGCCCCAGAGGGTTCGTCGTCTGTAAAGTGTCGTAGATTTTGCCCCCGTGATGCAGTCTTGCGTCTCTTATGCCGATCCAGGGAATTTCTCCTCCCCACCATTCTGGATGTGACCGGCTAGGAGTGTGCCCAGTTTCCTGCTGAGCTACTAGGCTCAGGGGAACCCACTCCCAGCCGGAAGGCGCGACCTCGGCAGGCTTGTTGATGGCTAGCGCTGCCTTTCCTCTAATGTGCATGCTTGATGTCTCGGCACTCATGCCCGTTCGCCCCCGGGGGAAGGACCCATAACCGCACTCATTCCGCTGCCTCCGGCAGGTCTAGCTCGGCGATCACCGCTCCGATCTCCTGCATGGCGGCCTGCAGATGGCCGAAAATGGCGGCGGCAATGTCGTCTGGCTCAATGAGGCCCTCTTCCGCCTCGTCCTCCGCCTCGCTCAGCCATGAAATATCGAGATTGTCGCCGCGGGCAGTAATTTCCTCGCGGGTGAATTTGCGCCAGCGCCCAGTCTCGCCCTCGTGCTTCCCGCGCTCCGCGCCACAGGGGCTTTTGCCAAAGGCTCTTTCAAAACCTTCGAAATGGGCCTCCGTCAGCGGAGTCGTCTTGCCGAACTTCGGCATCTGGGCGCGCTGATCATAGATCCAGACGGCCTTGGTGTTACCCGTTTCGGTCTTGCCGCGTGTAAGGAAGATGACATTGGTCTTGACCCCTTGCGCATAGAAGATGCCGGTGGGCAGGCGCAAAATCGTGTGCAGGTCGCACCAGTCCATCATCATCTGCCTGAGCGCCTTGCCGCGTCCATCTTCAAACAGCACGTTATCCGGTACGACGATGGCCGCCCGGCCGCCGGGCCGCAGCGCGCGGATGCAATGTTCGACAAAGGGAAGCTGGTAGGAGGAAACCGTGGCGGTGACTGACAGATCCTGTCGGGTTGGCGCGCCGCCCGCAGGACCGAAGGGCGGATTGGTGAGGATTAGGTTTGCACGGCCAAGCGCGGTGCCCTTGTCGGAAAGCGTATCGCCGAGATGAACATGATCGCTGTCGATATCGTGCAGATAGAGGTTCATCAGGAGCAGGCGCAACGTGCCCGGCACGTTTTCCATGCCGTGGAAGGCTTGGCGCTTCTGGAACTCCTGCTCCCTTTCTCCGAGATCAAAATAATCGCCGTTACGGGCGCGCATGAAACGGTCGGCGGCGATGAGGAAGCCGCCGGTGCCGGCGGCGGGGTCCTGGATCACCTCGCCGGGCTTGGGCTGCATGAGGCGTACCAAAAGCTCGATAAGCACGCGCGGGGTGAAATACTGCCCGGCGCCACGCTTGGTTTCCTCCGCGTTCTTCTGCAGCAGGCCTTCGTAAAGATCGCCGAACTGGTCGCGCTCCTCGGAGAACCAGTCGAGCTCATCGATGGCGGTGACCAGCGTCGTGAGATTCTGCGGCTCGCGGATGAAGGTGGAGGCGTTGTCGAAGATTTCCTGCACCATCTCCGGCAGCGGGCGGGCATCGGCATAGCGCTTACGCTCTTCCGGCGTCGCATTGTCGCCCGGTGGCAGGATGAGGGCGTCATCCTTGCCGAGGCGGGTGCTGACGGTGCCGAGAGTGACGAGTGTCTTGCGGTAAAGTTCGAGCTTGGCGAGGCCATTCGCCTGGACGAGATCCGCCCAGCGCATGGTTTTCGGCAGGCTGCCCGTCTCCCGGTTGCGCTCGGCCATCATCTTCAGGAACAACAGATAGGTCAGTTCGGTGACATATTGCTGGTAAGTTATACCGTCTTTCCGCAGGACGGTGCAGAGGCGCCAGAGTTTCTGGACGATGGCATTGGCATTCATCGCGGCATTCTTTTCTGATCAGGGATCGGTGATGCGTTTGTAGCGGGCATAAGGATGGGGTCAACTCAGGCGGCGGACGGTCCCCAGATCGCTTCGTTGAAGGCGTGCAGGACATCGTCCAGATCGCCATCGAATTCCAGGGAAATGCGCTCGAAGCCGCCCTTGTCGGCAAAGACGCCTTGATCGAGCAAGGTCGGATCGGCCACCGGCTTGTCCTTCAGCGCGCGACCAATGCGGCGCAGCCATTCCTTTTGCTTCAGGGTCCAAGGACGTGAGGCCTCGATCTTCAGGATCGCATTGTCCACCCGGGTCGCATAGGGAATCAGCGGATCACCGAGTGCAGCCTGACGGACGAAGCCGATGATATGGGCGGCTATATCGGCATTGCGGGCTCTGCCATAAGCCGCGCGCAGCATGGCTTCGGAGTAGTTCCTCTCATCCAGCAGGCCGGCCAGTTCCGACAGCTCCTTGCGGGTCAGATCGCGCGGGCGTTGCGTAACGGCAATCAACGCTGGGACCTGGTTCATGTTCTCGCGCACGAAACGTTCGAAGCCGGTGATGTAATCCTCCGGCGTGGTGTTTTTGCCGAAGATTTCCTCGATGCGCAGCAGCTCATCCTCATGGGTGGAGATCACCACGCCGTCACTACCGTCGCCAGTGTTCGCCGGACGGCGCTCCAGAAGTTCGAGCACGCGCGGATGGGCTTTCAGCCAGTACTGCAACTCGGGACCGGAGCGGGTGGCAAGTCGCTGCACCGCCATTTCCGGCGTCTCGCCCGTATGACGCTCAAAACTTTCGCGGGTTTCGGCATCCATACGTTTTGCCATTGCGCGCATGCGGACAATCACCTGGCCGGCGACCCAGCTCTTGTCCTCGTCCGTTTCCGCCGTGTCGAGATCGGTGACGAGCTGGCCGAGCGAGACGTCCGGCTTGATCACTACTGGGCGCATATCCGTCATCTCCTGCAGCTCGGCATAAAGATCGACGGCATCGAAGATGCGGAAATGCTCCTTGCCGATCTCCGGGCAGAGCCGCGTGGCGCGGCCGATCATCTGGTCGTAAAGGATACGGCTCTTGACCCTTCGAACAAAGACGAGATTGCAGATTGAGGGCACGTCGATACCCGTCGTCAACAGATCGACGGTGACGACGTATTTCGGATAGGGATCATTCTTGAACTTCAGGATCAGGTCGTCGGGCTTGTCGACATTGCCGGTGATCTTCGTCACCATGTTGTGCGGAACAGCACCCTTGCCGTGTTCCTCCTGCAGTTCCTCAATCAGCAGGCGGACGATATCATCGGCATGGGCATCGCGGGCGGCGAAGATCAGCGTCTTGCCCGGCTTGCCAGATGGGATCTCGGTTGCGATCGCCCGGCAGACGATGCGGTTGAAGGACTCCGAATAGACCCGCTTGTTGAAATCGGCGACATCGTAGTCGAGCGGAACGTCATCCGGCAGTTCAAAGAGATCGATCTGGCCCGTCTTCCGGTCGACAATCTCGACCTCCTCGCCACCCTCGAAATGAATGCCGGCCTCTGAGAGGGCCGTGGTGATGCGTTTCGGCGGAAGGTGATCGTTGAGATAGCCTTCAACGACCGCCTGGCGATAGCCATAATGGAAGACCGGATGGCCGAAAATCTCGCGGGTGTGGAGCGCGGGCGTCGCGGTGAGCGCCACCCTCACAGCGTCGAAATAGTCGAGGATCTGGCGATAGGCCGACTGGTAGTCATCAAGATTCCGGAAGCCGATCTCACTTTCGCGCAGTTCCGCATCCAGCGTGTAGCCGCGATGGGCCTCGTCGACGATGATGCAGTCAAAGGTGCCGGGCGTCGGGCGCTTGGCTGGGTCCGGCTCGTTGAGGATGCGGGCGATCAGCGACTGGACGGTCGCGACCTGCACCTGATCTTCGTCTTCTGGGACCTTCTTCTCCAGCCCCGCGACCTTGTAGATCTGGGCGAAGTTCAGCATGCCCTCGATCTCGGTCGTTTCCAGAGCGTCGTTCGTCTGTTTGCCAAGGGCTTTGCGGTCGACAAGGAAGAGGATGCGGCGGAACCGCTTGTGCTTCAGCAGGCGGTACATTAGCGCGATACTAGTACGCGTCTTGCCCGTACCGGTCGCCATCGAGACGAGTATCTCGCGCTGGCCCGCGACGATCGCATCCTCGACCGCAGCGATCGCCTCTTCCTGATAGGGGCGCATCTTGCCCTTGCCGAAGCTTTCCTCGGCCAAGCCTTGGGCGGCTGCGTCGAGATCGGTCTCCAGAATGTCGAGCAGATCTTTTGGCGAAAACCAAGCCGTGAGCGGCCTCGGATGATTTGTGTCACGGCGCAGGTCGCAGAACCAAATGCCGGACTTGGTCTGCCACTGGCGGACGAAAGGGCGGCCATTGGTGGCGAAGACGAAGGGTAGGCGGAAAGGATCCGCCAGCCCATGCTTCCACGGTCCATCAGGATGGCGATGCTCCGGTGGCAGTTCGATAGTCCGGGCATAACGTTCCGCCTGGTGCAGCGTTGACGGCACATCCACGCTCTCGCGCTTTGCCTCAATGACACCGACGCAGGTAAGCCCGATGAAAAGGGCATAATCGGCTCGTCCACCCTCTGACGGCCATTCGGCAATTGCGAGGCTCCGCCCTTCCTCCGGCCGCGCGCCCTTCTGATGGACGAGTGTGCCGCTGTCGGCCTCCCAACCGGCATCGACAAGCTGCACGTCGATGAGGCGCCGGGTTTGTCTTTCATCGAGTTCTAGGCGGCTGGCGGCCTGCAGGCCGGCGTATTTGAATTCCATTTGCAGCTGTTGCGGCTGCGCCTCCGCCTGTTTCTGTAGTTCCCCTAGATTCCGAGCGATATCGGCCTGGTTAGTTTCGAGCTCGAGGGCCGTTTTCGCCGAGACAGCACTTTCCTCGGCCCTCTGACGGGCGAGCTCGTCGGCGGCGGCTCGTGCCTTGGCCAGTTCGTCGGCTGAGGCGTGCGCTGCGGCGAGCTTTGTCTCGGCTTCCTGTACCTGGCGCCGGAGGACATCGAGTTCAGACTGCGTGGCCTGATCCACGCCTTGCGGCGATCTGGGCGGCACGAACGGGCCTGGCTTGAAATTCGGGTCGCGGCCATAGGTCCGCCGATACCAGACACCGAGCGCGCGGCAGAATTTCAGAGCAGAGAGCGCCTCAGCGGATGAGCCGCCAAAGTCGTGGTTGGCTTTGTTGCCTGCCTTGCGCACCGCATGAAAGATATCGGCCACCTCGCGAGGCAGTACTTGCTGAGTTGCGAGGCGACGAAGAAGGTCATGTGTCGTTTCGCGGCCGGCGGCATTATAAACGCCGGACAGCGCCGCAATTTCCTTGACCATGTATTCGCCGAACTGACGGCTCTTGATCAGCGAGGTGTTTGCGTCTTCCGAAAAGAAGCGCTCTGCCAGTACACCGAGACGGTGGAGCTCGTTGCTAATCTCCCGCAGATGATCAAAATTAGCCGACAACTACTCTACCCAATGCCCCGATCCCCGCCTGGCATAGACATGCCACACGTTTTGAGTGCGGGCAAACATCTCCTACAAATTGATGAGCGGAATTTATTTCCGATGCATTAAAGACGTTTTGAGAGCAGAGAACCTAAAGAAATACGAGAAAATGCGATCTCGCGTCTTACGCGCGCTCCGCAAACAGCCGAACGCCAGTCTAACCCGCAAGCTTCCCCGCGAGCGCATCCGAAAAGGCCCGATTGACCTTAGGCGACGCCGCATCGCTCGTGAGCCATGCCTGGATGAGATGCCCATATCGGGCGCGCCGCCGCCCGTCTTCGTCGGCGCCCAGCCGGGGTCGACGGCCAATCCCAGCAAATCGGCGCTCGCCGGCAAATTGTCTGGACAAGGGCGATAAAGCGAATAGAGATTTCAGTACAATCTGTGGTCACGCCCGGGGCAAATTTTGAGCGATATCAAACTCTTTCATTTCGGCGGCGCGCAGGTGAGCGAACTGCCCGGCAGCGCCATGCAGGTCGAGAAATCTCTGCAGGTTCTGTTCGAGGCCAATCTTGAGGCGTTGCTCGGCATCCGCTTCCTGGCGACCGAGCATTCGACCGGGCACGTGCACGGCGGAAGGATCGATACGCTCGGCCTGGACGAGGACAACTCGCCGGTCATCATCGAATACAAGCGATCGGTGAACGAGAACGTTATCAACCAGGGCCTGTTCTACCTCGACTGGCTGCTTGATCACCGCAAGGAATTCCAATGGCTGGTTATGGAACGCCTCGGCCAGGACGTGGCGAATGCCGTTGACTGGTCAGCTCCGCGACTGCTCTGCATCGCCGGCGATTTCACCCGCTATGACGAGCACGCCGTTAAGCAGATCGCCAGAAACATCGAGCTTATTCGTTACCGGCGGTTCGGCGAAGATCTGTTGATGTTGGAACTGGTGCATGTGCCGAAGACCAGTAAACTCACTGGCCCTAAGGTGATAACTGAGGTCAAAAGCCTAGGCTCCCTGCAGCCCACAGCTGAGGCCGGTCAGGAAAGCGACCCCTATCTCAGTCAAAGGATGAGCTACCGGCTATCGCAATCGTCAGCAGACCTTCGAGATATCTATGACGCAGTTCACCAGTTTCTGATCGCGCTCGGGGATGATGTGCAGGTAAAGGAATTGAAGCTCTACACAGCATTTAAGCGGCTGAAGAACTTCGTCTGCATGGAGATCTATCCCCAGGCGCGGACTGTGACGCTTTTCCTAAAGCTCGATCCAACTACCTTGGCAATTGAAAAGGGCTTTACGCGCGACGTAAGCGATGTTGGGCACTTTGGTACGGGTGATCTGCAGGTAACGCTAAAGTCGATGGCGGATTTTGAGAAAGCACAGCCTTTACTGGTTCGGGCTTACGAGGGTGGGTGATCAGGGGAGCGCCACAACTACATCTGTCGTCGGTTTTGACTCAGCGTGGACCGACAATCCTAAGGCGCCAGGTGCAATCTGTGTCGTTCGACTCGATTCGCAAGGTGCGCGGTTGCACGTTGCGCCGAGGTTGGCGTCATTCAGCGAAGCGGCAGCGATTATAAGGACCGAAAGGTCTGAGGTCGGCAAATGTCTCGTCGCGCTCGATCAGCCAACAATCGTTCCGAACCTCAGTGGCTCGCGTCCGGTCGACAAAGTCGCGGGGGCGCTCATCTCCTGGGTAGGTGGCGGTGTTCAGCCAGCCAACCGATCGAAGCTTGGCATGTTTGATGATGCCGCACCCATCTGGCGGTTCAAACAGGCAATCGGCGCCATCGAGGATCCAGAGGCCGCACGGACCGCATCGTCAGGGCTCTTTCTAATTGAAGTATTCCCCGCTCTAGCACTGGTTGTTATGGAGAGCGCTTACTGCCAACGTCATGGGGCGCCAAAATACAATCCCGCCAATCGGAAAATGTTTAACTTAGATCACTGGCATTCCGTGGCGGAGACGATCCGGACATTCGGATCGCTCAGGGCTTTGGAGCAGCTAGAACTCTGGTGTTCGAGTGTATCGACTAACCTGATGCCGAGGAAAGCCGATCAGGACAAGGTTGACGCAATGATCTGTGGCCTCATCGGCTTGCATTGGCTGGTGGCACCACGCGATCAATCTGTCATGATTGGTGATCTGGACAACGGCTACATGATCGCCCCGGCAGTAAACGGCATCCATGAGCGGCTGGTTACTGCTGCAAGGAAAAGGAATGTGCCGATTAGATAGTGCGCTCCTGGCATGGCGCCGTGCCATGCCTGCGGACCCCGTTCTTGCGCCTCACCGGCCATCTGCGAACAGCCGGACGCCCGTCAACTCCGCAAGCTTCTCCACCAGCGTATCCTGAAATCCAGCGTCACCAACCTCCGCCGCTGCCTCCCGCTGCTGCCGATGATACCAATACCCACCGCTGACTTTTGCAGCTCCCGCATTGCTCGTCGCAAGCCACGTCTGCGTAAGATGCCCCATCTCCAGGTCATCGGGCGCGCCGCCGCCGCCCATCTTTGTCGGCACCCAGCCGGGATCCACCGCATTGCTGAAAACATCCAGCCAATGGCGGGCGATGGCGGCGGCGAGGGTGGCGATGTAGAGCTTGCTTTCCGAATAGGCCTGGCTGGCGTTCCACGGCCGCTTCTTCCAGTCGATATCGTCAAGGGCGCTGCTGCCGCTGCGGTGCATGCCACTGCTGAGATAGATGAGGCGATCGGGGCGCGTGATCCACGCGGTGAGCAGATAGGGGGCAAGCACATTCACCGCCAGCGTCTTTGCGTGACCATCAGGCGTTTCGCCCCGGCTCCGCTCGAGGTAGATGCCGGCATTGTGGATGACGGCGTCCATGCGGCCGATGGCGTTGACCTGTTCGGCAATCGATCGCGTCTCGGTGGCGCTGGCGAGATCGCCGATGACGATGCCCAGCGCGGCAGCCGAAATCTCGGCGAGGGCGGAGGCGCGCTCCCGGGAGCGGGCATGCAGCACGACGTCATGGCCCTCCTTCATGAGGGTGCGGGCGGCGGCAAGGCCGAGGCCATCGGTGGAACCGGTGATGAAAATGCGGCTCATGGGGTTTCCCTTCGCGGCGGTGGGGTAGGGCAGTCAAGCAGCTTTTGGTTGGTTGCTCAATGCGGGAGTTGGGGTGTGGGTTCCCGCGCTCCGCTATCTCAGGACTGTGATCCACGGCTGTCTCGTTTGTGCGGATGCCTGCCCCTCACCCTAACCCTCTCCCCGTAAAAACGGGGCGAGGGGACGTGCCATGCGAGAGGTTGGCGAGACACGTGGCTCGACCCAGGCAGAGGTGGCGGCAGCCGGATGAGGGGCATTTGGGTCGCGATTTCAGAGGCTTGGCGCGAGGATCCACGTCGCATCCATCAGCAGCGGGCATGGATCCTCGGCTCAAGGCCGAGGATGACGGAGGGTGGGGTGGCGTCCCACCACTAAACCTACGAAATC
Organism: Rhizobium sp. WSM409; assembly: GCF_057653825.1. Taxonomy (NCBI): domain Bacteria; kingdom Pseudomonadati; phylum Pseudomonadota; class Alphaproteobacteria; order Hyphomicrobiales; family Rhizobiaceae; genus Rhizobium; species Rhizobium sp. WSM409. Next base: position 768,816 of record NZ_CM172794.1, read on the forward strand.
ACCCCATCACCCCCGCCGCCGCTCCGCCCCCGCGGCAATCGTCTGCACCAGCTCATCCACCTCCCGCGCCAGCCGCTCCAGCGGCAGGCCGACGAAGCGGCCTTCGAGGCTGATGCTGACGACGCCGTGCACGGCGCCGAAGAGGGTGCGGGCTCGGATGGCGCGGTCTTCGGGGGGCATGTCCGGTTGCAGTTCGGCCAGCGGTTCGGCGATCACGTCCATCAGGAAGAGGTGCTCGTTAAGATGCCATTGCGGCGTCGGGCTCGATTCCGGCGGGAAGTGCTCGAACAGCGCCTTCCAGAGGTTCCGGTGCTCGACGGCGAAGCTTAAGTAACCCTGCGCTAGGTTGCGCAGCCGGTCGGTCGGCGGCCGGTCTTTGGCCTCGGGCAGGGTGAGCCTCGCCTCCAGCGCCTTCAGCGTGGCGGAATTGACGTGGATGACGAGCTCGGCGAGGTCTGAAAAGACCGTGTAGAGGCCGCCCAGCGCGCAGCCGGCATCCTGGGTGATGTCGCGGGCCCGGAGGTTTGCCAGCCCGTCTTTGGCGATCCGCTCGCGCGCCGCCTCGATCAGTCGGGCCTTCAGGTCTTCGCGTTTTTCTTCTCGCCTACCGGCCATTCACCATTCCACTTCGATTTTTTGAACGTCGTTCAAAATTTATCTTGAACGACGTTCAGGATTCTGGCATAAGTCATCTCGTGAACAACGTTCATAAACCGGAGGAAGGAAATGTTCAAACTGATTTCCATTTTGTTGCGGGGCAGGGCGCATGATGCCGAACAGGCTTTTGCCGACTGCCACGCCGTGCCGCTGCTTTCCCAGCAGATCCGCGATGCCGCCCAATCGATCCAGTCGGCGCGGCGCAGTGTGGCGGTCGCCATCGCCCAGAACGAACAGGAGAAAGGGCAGCATGCAACGATCGTTGCCCGCATCGCCGATCTCGAAATCCGCGCCTCAGCCGCTTTGGCGAAGGGCAATGAGGGCCTGGCCCGCGAGGCGGCCGAAGCGATCGCCTATCTCGAAGCCGAGCGCGATGCGTCCGAGAAGGCGCAGAGCCAGTTCACCAGCGCGATCGACAAGCTGAAGGCGATCGTGCGGGCTTCGGAGGCAAGGCTGCAGGAGCTGCAGCGCGGCGAGCGGCTGGCCCGCGCAACGCAAGAGGCGCAGAAGCTCGATGTCGTCGTCGCCGGTCCGGGCTTTGCGACGCTTGACGATGCCGAAGAGACGCTGGCGCGTCTTCGCCTGCGCCAGAGCCAGAATGAGCTGACGGCCGCCGCCCTGAAGGACATGGAAGGCGCCATCCGCCCGGCCGGCATTATAGAGAAGCTTGCCAATGCCGGCTTCGGCGCGCCGCTGCGCTCATCCGCCGATGATGTGCTGGCGCGGCTGAAGAGCCGCATCACGCCTGCTGCCTGAAATTGCATCCATCCAACCATCCATCCATCGAACCATAGGGACTAAGACAATGAACGACAGTTTCCAGAAACATTCCGCAAGCTGGGTCAGCTTCTCCTACATCTCCTTCGGCTCGGCCGCCTTCATGCTGGCGCTTGGCCTCTACATGATGCCGCTCGATCTCTGGGGGAAAGGCTATCTCGCTATGGGCATTCTGATGCTGGTGCAGACCACGGTGAATATCACCAAGACGCTGCGTGACAACGCCGAATCCGAGAAGCTGATCCGCAAGGTCGAGGATGCCCGCACCGAGAAACTCCTGGTCAAGTTCAATCGTAACGATGAAGATTGATCTTGGTTAACCACAGCGCAGAGTTGTTACCGCATTCAACTTTTGCGTAACAACTCTGTGGCCTTCTCTGCCAGTCGAAAGAGGGACCCGCCGTGCAACACAATCTGATGACCTCCAGGAAATTCGCGCCGCTGTTCTGGACCCAGTTCCTGACCGCCTTCAACGACAATTTCCTCAAGAACACCCTGGTGTTCCTCATTCTCTTCAAGATGTCGGCGAGTGAAGGTGCCGCCCTGGTGACGCTCGCCGGCGTCATCCTCATCGTGCCCTTCCTGCTGCTCTCCGCACTCGGCGGCGAACTTGCCGACAAACACGACAAGGCGAAGATCGCCGAGCTGCTGAAACGCTGCGAGATCGCGGTCGCCGCCCTTGCCGTCGTTGGTCTGGCCTTCTCCTCGATCTTTGTGCTGATGGCAGCACTATTCGGCTTCGGCGTCGTCTCGGCGCTGTTCGGGCCGATCAAATACGGCATCCTGCCCGATCATCTCGAACGCCGCGACCTGCCGAAGGCCAATGCCTGGATCGAGGGCGGCACCTTCATCGCCATCCTCGCCGGCACAATCATCGCCGCCTTCGCCTTCTCAGGCGGCGACAATGTGCTGATCTTCGGCACGATGATGATGGGGCTTTCGGTGCTCTGCTGGCTCGCCAGCCGGATGATCCCGCCCACCGGCTCCAAGGCGCCGGATCTTCAGATCGACCGCAATGTCATCCGCTCCAGCTACACCCTCGTCAAGGAAATCCGCGCCGATAAGCGCCTGTGGCGTTCGGCGCTGATGAACTGCTGGTTCTGGCTGGTCGGCGCCTTCGTTCTTTCCATCCTGCCGACCATGGTCACCGAGCTGCTCGGCGGCTCCGAGCTCGTCGTGCCGGCCTATCTCACCGTCTTTGCCATCGCCGTCGCCGTCGGCTCCGCCATTGCCGCCTGGATGTCTTCCGGCCGCATCGTGCTGCTGCCGGCCCCTGTCGGCACGGCGCTGCTTGGCCTCTTCAGCCTCGATCTCGCCTGGAACCTCTGGGGCCTGGCTTCCACCAGCCATGCGACGACGATCGCCGGTTTTTTCGCTGGCCAGAATACCATCCGCGTCGCCATCGATCTCGCCGGCATGGCGATAGCAGGCGCCTTCATCGCCGTGCCGACCTTCGCCGCGCTGCAGACCTGGGCGCATGAGGACCGCCGCGCCCGCGTCATCGGCGCCGCCAATGTGCTCTCTGCCCTGTTCATCACCGTCGGCCTCGGCCTCGTTGCCGCCGTCCAGGCGCTCGGCGCTTCCATCCCGCAGATCCTCATCGGCCTCGGCATCATCAATTTCGCTGTCGCCTGGCTGATGCTGAAGACGCTGCCGACCAATCCCTTCCGCGATTTCATCTCGATCATGTTCCGCGCCTTTATGCGCCTCGAGGTCGAAGGTCTGGAGAATATCAAGAAAGCCGGCCGCGCGCCGATCATTGCGTTGAACCATGTCAGCCTGCTCGACGGCGCCCTGGCACTTGCCATCACCGAGGAAGAGCCCACCTTTGCCGTCGATTACAAGATCGCCCAGGCCTGGTGGGTGCGGCCGTTCCTGAAGATGTGCAAATTCCTGCCGCTCGACCCGACAAAGCCGATGGCGACGCGTTCGCTGATCAAGGTGGTGCAGGACGGCAACCCGATCGGCATCTTCCCCGAGGGCCGCCTGACGGTGACCGGCACGCTGATGAAGGTTTATGACGGCGCCGCCATGGTCGCCGACAAGACCGGCTCGATGGTCGTGCCTGTGAAGATCGATGGGCTGGAGAAGAGCTATCTCTCCTATCTCGACAACGGCAAGATCCGCCGTCGGCTGTTCCCCAAGGTCAAGGTCACCATTCTCGAGCCGGTGAAGCTGGAAGTGCCGCCAGAGCTGAAAGGCCGCAAGCGCCGCACGGCGGCAGGTGCTGCCCTCTATCAGGTGATGTCGAACCTGCTGTTCCAGACCGCCGATACCTCGTCCACCGTGCTCGATCGCGTCATCCAGGCCGGCCACGAATTCGGCATGAAGAAACTTGCCGTCGAAGATCCGGTCACCGGCCGGCTGACCTATGGCAAGCTGCTCACCGGGGCTGCCGTGCTCGGCGCCAAATTCCGCACGATGTTTCCGGAGAACAACCTCGGCGTCATGCTGCCGAATGCCAATGGTGCGGCCGCCACCCTTCTCGGCGTGATGACGGCGGGCAAGGTGCCGGCGATGCTGAACTTCACCGCTGGTGCCGCCAATATCCTCTCCGCCTGCAAGGCCGCCGAGGTCAAACATGTGCTGACCTCACGCGCCTTCGTCACCCAGGCCAAGCTCGGTGCCGTGATCGCCGAGATGGAAAAGCAGGTGACGATCGTCTGGCTCGATGATCTCAGGGCCGAGATCTCACTCAAGGACAAGATCCTAGGTTATCTCAGGAAGGCGCGGCCGCTGGTCAAACGCCAGCCGGATGATCCGGCCGTCATCCTCTTCACCTCGGGCTCCGAAGGCACGCCGAAGGGCGTGGTGCTGACCCACCGCAACATCCTGTCGAACGCCGCCCAGGCGGCTGCCCGCATCGATTTCCACAGCGGTGACAAGGTATTCAACATCCTGCCGGTGTTCCACTCCTTCGGGCTGACGGCGGGCACCGTGCTGCCGCTGATCTCGGGCGTGCCGGTTTATTTCTATCCGTCGCCGCTGCATTATCGCATCGTGCCGGAGCTGATCTATGCCTCCAACGCCACGATCATCTTCGGCACCGATACCTTCCTCAACGGTTATTCCAGGACGGCGCATCCCTACGATTTCCGCTCGATCCGCTATATCTTCTCCGGCGCCGAGCCGGTGAAGGCCGCAACCCGCCAGACCTATATGGAAAAATTCGGCCTGCGCATCCTCGAAGGTTACGGCGTCACCGAGACGGCGCCGGTCATTTCGATCAACACGCCGATGTACAACAAGTCGGGCACGGTCGGCAAAATCCTGCCGGGCATGGAATGGAAGCTCGAACCGGTGCCCGGCATCGAAGAGGGCGGCCGGCTGCATGTGCGCGGCGCCAATGTCATGGCCGGCTACCTGCGTGCCGAAAAGCCCGGCGTGCTCGAGCCGCTCGTCGACGGCTGGCACGACACCGGCGACATCGTCACCATCGACGAGGACGGCTTCGTCAAGATCCGCGGCCGGGCCAAACGCTTCGCCAAGATCGGCGGCGAAATGATCTCGCTCGCCGCCGTCGAGACGCTCGCCGCCGAGCTCTGGCCGGGCGCCCTCTCGGTCGTCTCCTCGCTGCCCGACGCCAAGAAGGGCGAGCGCCTGGTGCTCCTGACCGACGCCCCCACCGCCACCCGCGCCGAATTCCTCGCCTTCGCCAAATCCAAGGGCGCCATGGACATGATGGTGCCGGCCGAGGTCACTATCGGCAAGGTGCCGGTGCTGGGTTCCGGCAAGGTCGATTTCGTCGCGGCGCGCAAGCTGGCGGAGAGTGTGGCGCAGGGGGAACAGGCGGCGTGAGCGGGGTCACTTCCTTGCAGGGTTGCCCCTCACCCTAACCCTCATATGCGCTAGGTTTAGCCCTGGACATAAGGAATCTGGTTGTGATTCAAGCTTTGGATGAAGATTCGTCCTGAGGTTTTGGATCATTGGCCGGAAGTGCGCGAGCGGCTTCCGGCGGGTTTTGACTTGGAAGCAACGGCGCGGTTGCGCGGTGCTTTTACGCGGGTGCGGGAAATCAAGAATGCCGAGACGCTGTTGCGGCTGGCACTTGCCTATGGCGGCCTTGGCATGTCGCTACGCGAGACCTGTGCATGGGCCGAAGCGGGCGGGATCGCCCGTTTGTCAGACCCATCGCTGCTCGAGCGGCTGTGCAAAGCGGCGCCTTGGCTTGGCGACATCGTGGCCGCGCTGATTGCCGAACAGGCCAAAGTGCCGACGGGGCGCTTTGCGGGATATCGCTTGCGTGTGCTCGATGGAACGTCGATTTGCCATCCAGGCGCTGACCGCACGACATGGCGGTTGCATGTCGGCTACGATCTGGCAACGGCTCAGGTCGATCAGCTTGAGTTGACCGACATCCATGGTGCCGAGAACCTTCAGCGCCTTACCTACGCACCCGGCGATATCGTGCTGGCCGATCGCTACTATGCAAGACCGCGCGACCTGCGGCCGGTGATCGATGCCGGTGCAGACTTCATCGTGCGGACCGGCTGGAACTCGTTGCGCCTGTTGCAGACGAATGGCGAGCCCTTTGATCTGTTTGCCGCACTCGCCGCTCAGCAAGAGCAGGAAGGCGAGGTGCAGGTTCGTGTCCACGAAGGCATGACGGGGACGCCGCCACCACCGCCGCTGGTCCTGCGCCTCATTGTCCGGCGCAAGGATCCGCAACAGGCCCAAGCCGAGCAAGAGCGCCTGCTCAAGGATGCCCGCAAGCGCGGCAAAAAACCCGATCCGCGCAGTCTCGAGGCGGCGAAGTACATTCTGCTGCTGACCTCGCTGCCGACCGCCACCTTCCCGCCGGCCGATATCCTCACCCTCTATCGCTTCCGCTGGCAAATCGAGCTGGCGTTCAAACGGTTCAAGAGCCTGGCCGGCCTCGACAGCTTGCCGGCCAAGAAGCCGGAACTGGCCCGGGCATGGCTCTACGCCAGACTGATCGTCGCCATCATTGCCGAACAGATTGCCGGGCAAGTCCCGGACTCTCCCCCCTCTGGATGTGGCAACCCCACTGGCTAGCCCCCCATTGGCAAGCCCATCGCGCTGGCGTCTCATGAAGATCGCCCTGGCCACCATTTGCGCCGCCATCCGCGGACCACTTCTGTGGCAGGCCGTCTGTAATCTCGTCACGCGAAGTCGTCGCCACCTCTGTGAGCCGCCGCGACGACGCCGAAAACAATGCGACGATCTACACGCTCGCTTAACCTAGCGCATATGACCCTAACCCTCTCCCCGTTCTGACGGGGAGAGGGGACGTGCCCTGCGAGAGGTTGGAGGGGAACGGAGAGGTCGCGGCATGGTCCCTTCGCCCCGCAGGCGGGGAGAAGGTGGCGGCAGCCGGATGAGGGGCTGCCCCCGGCACAAACCAGAAAGCAGCGGCGCGCCGAGACGTCGTCAGCAGCATAACAGGCGGCACTCGGGCCGCCTGTTATGCAATTCAAACAAACCGTCCGTTACTTCTGTTCCGGCGCCAAAAACTCTGCGCAATAGGACGGACCGTCGACGCCGGGGATATCGGCGACGGTGCGGATGTCGCGGATCGTGTAGTCGGAGCTGGTGGCGATTTCGGCCTGGCAGCGCAGATAGGCGGTGCGGGCGGCGGAAATCTGCTTGCCGCGCTTGCCGTCGGCGCCTTCGGCATATTTCGCCGGAATGCGCACGGTCTTGTAGCCGCCGCGCCAGGTATAGACGGTGGTCGAGCCTTGCTCGCTGTCGCTGATCGGCGGGCCGTAGGCGGCAAAGAAGATGCCGGCCGATTTGCCGACCCAGCGGGCCTCGATTGGGTTGCCGGCGGAAGGAATGGTCGTGCATCCGGCAAGCGCAATTGCAAGCCCGGCCGCGGTCATGGTGCGGAAATTCATCGTGTCGTCCCTGATCTCAAGCGCATTGGCTGCGAAGCCGCCGTCGCAGCGGTTTCGCCTGTCCTGTCTGCCCTTTAGCGCGGAACCTGGCAAAAGAAAATTGCTCCTTTGAGACTTCCGTTCGATTTGCGAGAGGTGTGGCTTTTTGCTGCAGCCGCAGCCGTCCGAACCTGTCACAACCCCGTCAAAAATTCCGCCGGCTTTTTGGAATTTGGTGCTTGTGCAACCAGATAGGCTGTTCTATAGAAGCGCCGCTGGTCACGGAGTGTAGCGCAGTCTGGTAGCGCACCACGTTCGGGACGTGGGGGTCGAGTGTTCGAATCACTCCACTCCGACCAGCTAGAAACCCCGCTCCGGCGGGGTTTTTCGTTTGTGCTGATCTCAGCCTTCGTCTCCTCCCCACCGATCAAGTTTCCTAACGGCGGGACTTTGGCGCAGGTGTCGAAGTTCCCCCGGCTCCGTCAGGGCCAGTTTCAACTCCGTAACGGGCGGGATCTTCGCCAATTTCCGCCATGCCTTCGGCGAGAACGGACATGAGCTGTAGACGGCGGTCCGGTCGCATGAACGACAATCCGCGTGCAATTGCGTCACGCCATGACTGACCGCGTTCCCACGCCTCGCAATAGGCCAGCGCAAGATCGGAATGGCGGCGTGTCGCGCCCATCGCTTCGAAAAGATGGGAAGCCTGCTGCACGTCCTTTTCGCGCTTGAGCACGCCATTGTCGTCGTTCTGCCGCCGCGAGGCGACGATCAGCTTGTGAACTGCGTAGCGCTCCGCAGCGGGAACATTGACCGTAATGCCGCTCTTGTGAAGGATCACGGTCCTGATCGGGTTGTAGATGAGGTAATCGAGGAATCTGAGCGGTTCGGCAGAAATTCCCCCAAGGGCGGGCATATCAGCGGGCTTCTGCTGATTGTCGTCGCTGCCCGTATTCGGCGTCAGGAATTCGACCTTGTAGTTCTTCGCGTTTACGAACTGGGTCGAGCGCGTGGGATGGTTGAGATGTGGGACCTCCCGGAATGTCGGGTCCAGCTTTTCAAGAACCTCGCCTATGGGAGGGATGCTGTCGTTGACCGCCGTCGAGATCGAATGGAACTGGGCGAAGTCGGCATCGCTCGTCTGCATAAGCGACGCCGGCAGTCGAACGCCGAGAATGCCGGAATAGGTCTGGAATGCCACGGTTCCGACGAGAACCGCGCACAGACGGAAGAGCCCTGCATTGGCAAGCGCCTCGATGATGTCGCCCGTAAACCTGGGCGGTGCGTTCATGCCGCCTTCTCTCGTAAGAGTGGCCACCATTCGCCGGCGGTTTCGGAGATCATCCTTGATCGCGCCGAAGTCGGTCACTCTTTTCGTAAGCTCCTCGTCATTCTTTGGCCCGACATAAGACCGTTTGACTCCGTCTTGGCCCGGATGATCGAAATACCAGTATTCCTTGCCCTTCACGGGGACGGAGACGAACCGACCCTCCAGCGGGAACTCGGCGACAAAACTTCCGTCCAGCGAACGCTGGCCGAGCTCCGCCAGCATGGTCTGGTACATCAAATCGATCTCGCGGATGGGCACGGATTTTCTCTTGTTATAACTTTCCTATAAAAAGATTATAACACCGCATTCGACCGGCCGAAAGCCCATCCTTCCTCTGGCTATAATGTTTCTGCAGGAAAATTATAACTGAGGCGCGGCTGAACGGGAGCGGTGCATCGGCTCCCTGTGGCGCAGAACGTGCGTGTGACATCATCGCCAAACCCTGCCGCGTCCTGACCGCCCTCGCGCCTTGCGCGCTGTGGATCAAAAAGGAGCCCCGCCGAAACGGGGCAATTGGGTAGGGGCGGATCGCACTGCAAGGGGTGGCGTACGGCCCCGTCACGAGGGGGCACCTGCGCGATCCTTGCGACCTAACCCATTGATAGTCTGAAAAGTTCCTGTGCGGTTCCGCACCAAGCGCCCCGCGCCTGAGGGATTGATGTTCCAATAAGAGCACATCTCGATGGAGTAAGCGCCGTCAGGAAAACAAATGGCCTATGAGCCTGATATGGCTATCGTCTTCGATAGCGTGACAAAGGCGGTGATCGTCAGTTTCCGCGGAGCCACGGTCTATCTGCCAGGTCCTATGCTGACCGAAGGGGGCCGTCCCTACCGCCGAAGCGCATTGCCGCCGACTTGGCTGGCGAGATTGATTGCGACATCCATCAACGATCCACAAACGGCAGATATTTATATTGTCAATCGCTCGTCCCTTTCGCAATCAGCGCGCATGCAGAGGTAAAATGTGCTAAGCTCTTTTGGTCGGCAACGAACATCGTTGCCGGTCTATCGTCGCTGATCATCGACAATGTCAGTGGCTTATGTGCTGTTTTGTCATAAACGCACACTTTCGCGGGATCGATAGCCAAATCTTTGGCCGTCCCGTAGCTTTCACGACACCCACAGGCGTTTGGTTTGACATCCAAGCTCCCCACGCGGAGCTACTATGCCCCACTTCGACCAATCGACGGTCGAGAACACTCTGCTGAAATTGTTGAGCGTAGACGGCTTCGCACGCCTCTCGGGAGAGATGGAGCGCGTCGACCTTCCATTGCGGCATGTTCTTGTTGCTAGCGACGTCCCATCCACGCATGTCTGCTTCTTGGAAAGGGGCTTGGGATCTATGGTTGTCGGCAGCACCGACGAAGAAGCGGTGGAGATCGGCCACATCGGGCCCGAAGGCGCATCCGGCATGCACGTCGTCCTGGCGGTAGAGACCACCCCCACGCGCACGTTCATGCAAGTCGCAGGCTCGGGAATTATGGTGCCGATGGAGACGTTTCAGCGCGCGCTGGCCGATGATCCCGAGATGAAGGATTTCTTCCTTCGCTATGTTCACACAACCGTGCTGCAGCTCGCACATTCGGCGCTTGCGAGCGCCCGCTTCAATATGCATGAACGGTTGGCTCGATGGATCCTGATGTGTCACGATCGCCTTGAAGGCAACAACCTGGCAATTACCCATGAATTTCTGGCATTGATGCTTGGTGTCCGGCGTTCGGGTGTCACCAATGAACTACACGTGCTTGAGGGCGTCCAGGCCATCCGGTCGACCCGCGGAAACGTTAGAATAGTGGACAGGGAGAAATTGATCGAAATTGCCGGTGGCTGCTATGGAGTGCCGGAGCGCGAATACGAAAAGGTGCTGGGTCTTCCGCTCCGCGCCAGGTAGATTAGTCCACTCGCTTAACCGCTTCCGAAAAAGGCAACGCGAGCAGGATATCGCCTGGTTCGTTTTGCCTCTCTCCGTCGCGCTCAAGGCAACGGCATCGATAACGCATTCGCCACTGTCCCATGTCATCGCCGGCAATTGTGCGCAACCGCACTGATGGTTGGCCTTCAGAGCTTGATGCACTACGGTTGTCTTATCGCGATCCGGGTGAGCTGTTGCGACGCTCAATGAGGAAGATATGACGGACTTCGATCCCTCACTCCAGCTAGCAGACGTGAGCATGCTTTCGGATGCTGTTCGGACTTGGTACCGGCATAATCGCGCCACGCCAACGGAACAATCGACACAGCTGCTTTGCAGCGCGGCGTTCGACTTCTATAATCAAGGACACAGGACGCGCGAGGAACTGGTCACGCTGCTGATCACGAAGTTTGATTGCCTTCACTCACTTGATGTCAACGCGCCGACGTCCACGTCTCATCACTAGTGAATCGGTCTTCTCCCGGCTTGACCCTAGAGCGCGAAAAGGCGCTCGCGGCCGATGGAACCTGCGGCGCAATGCTGCGATCTCAGCCGCCGACGGTGATTTCACCATCCGCAACACGTTTGACAAATATCTTCAAACCGTCATGCCTCAGTTTCTTCCAACCGCCATCGGAAACCATTGATTTAGCCAGATCGGCAAACCCTGTGGTGAGGTAGGGAACCTGCGATGCCGGTCGTTTGCCGAGCGCTTGAATCAGGCAGTCAGTTCTTGGCGGCGACGAGAACGTGTTTCCTGAACCTTCCATGCGGATCTCCACATGATCTGTGCCGTCTGGAAATCTGATCGTCCCATAGCCGCACTTGGCCGCGGCATTCACTTCGGCCTTGGAGAGATTGTCTTGCAGAACAAATGACAGCTGGCTGAAACTGTTGTCGGTGTAGTCGAACTGACCGAGTATGATGAAGTCCAGCTCGTTCTGCCCCTTCCTGGCACCTTTGATCGTGCCAAAGAAGTTGGAATTCACCTTGGTGTCTTTGCCCGTCTTCATCGCAAGCATTTCGCCCAGCTTGATATAAGTCCTCGGTTTCGACGAAACGTTTTTGGTGCCAGCCGCGGCCTTGCCCGAAGGCAGACTGGCGGTCTCCGGCTTGGCATAGGCGTCAGCGAAGGCTTGCAGTGTCGTGAGGTTGAGCGCTTGGGGAAGCGAACCGCTCTCGAACGTGCGGCAGGAGAGCGCGGCTTGCCGTGTTGCCTTGTCAGGCTTGCCCTCGACATTCCCTGGCTTGCAGCCCAAATGAGCCAGTTGCTGCTGCAACGTCTTGAGCAAAACTGCTTGTTTGGCAGAATAGTCGCTGACACCGCGGGTCACACTGACATTGCGGACATCGATGCCGATACCATCCGGCTGCACCACGTCAAACTGGGACGTATGATGGTCATAGGTCTTCCATTCATTGCCCCAACCCATCATCACCGGGCCGAGAATGAAGTTGAATGATTTTGGGTCGCGGTTTGATTGCGGCTCGCACTCGTTCGATTCCCAGCAATGCGGAGCTTGGTTGGTTGCTTCGCCTTCGGCGGCGTAGATCACCTTGTTGTCGCAGCTTGCCGTAACCCATCCGCTCTCATCGTTTGCCCATCGGATTTTCAGCGAGAATGTCGCCCATTTGCCGAAGTCCTCCGGTTTTTGGCACTGGCGGGCGAGAAAGTTCACGCCGTTGCGCGTGTCGGCTTTCAGCATGTAGATGAAATTGTGGATTGCCGGTCCTTCCCAGGACGCGAGGCGCAAATGGCTGTCCCAGCCATCGGGATAAAAGCCGTTTGCGGAGTTGTTCTGCCAGCCTTTGTAGGCAAAAGTCGGATCGAGCCGGAAATCGAACTTGTATTCGACGCTTTCGCCAACCTTCATGTCTCGCGTATAGCGAATCGTTGAGCGGACGTTGCCATTGCGACAATCATTTTCGCCGCGTCCATCTCCATAGTCGACATGGGAACACTGACGGTCGAATATCTCAAACCGGGTCACGCCGTCCTTGACCTCCGGTCTGACCGATCCGTTGAACTTGTGGCGCTCAAAACCTTTGGGGAGCGGATCGGCAGTCGCTGCTGCGTGGGGCACAAAAACCATAAGCGCGCCAACCGCCAGTCCAACGATGGGATTTTTCAGCATAGCCCCTTCTCCAAATTGGACGCCAACCATATCACGATCTCTTTGGAAGGTCGGGTTTAGATCAGGTTCAGATCGGTGCGTGAGGTGCTGTGCCGGGAGCAGGGGCCGCGGTCAAAGCTGCCAAGCTGCTGTCTTCAACGATGCCGCCGAGCCCGAGCAGGTGCGGCGGGATTGGCCCGGCCAGACGCCGGCGGTCGAGGCTATTGACTCGGAGCCCCGGCGCTCAACAGCGCCCGCACCAATGCCGCCTGGCTGCGGACGCCGGTTTTGTCGAAAATGCGCTGTAGCTGGGTGCGCAACGTGTTGACACTGACCCCGAGCAGATCGGCGGCGGCGGCGAGGTCGTGGCCATCGATGATCAGGCGAGCAAGCCGGGTCTGCGCCGGCGAGAGGCCGAAGACCTCCCGCGCACTGGCGATCCGGCGCACCAGCGTCTCGGCGTCGTCGAAGGAGACCAGCGTCTTGCCGTCCTCGAGCAGAACCCAGCAGTGGAGCGGAATCCCCGCCGCGTCCTCGCCGAGCGCCACCGCCCAGGCCTGCTTCGGCGCGATGTTCAGCGGCCTCTGGCTCTGCAGCTCGCGGAACGCCAGGCGCACCGCCTCGCGGAGTGCCTCGTCGCGTTCGCGCTGCCGGGCACGCAGGCGGCCGGCAGCGGCGACGAGCCCGGGATGGTCATGCATCCGCTCCCGCGCCAGCCGGTTCGTCCAGAGGATCCTTGCATCCGCGTCGACCTCGATCAGCGGGCAGTTCGCCTCCTCGACGCTGCTCTCCATCATCACCATGCAGCCGATCTTCCAGGCGCCGTCGATCCGGTGGAGGATCCGGAGCTGGCGCTTGCGATCCTCGCCGGTGTCGCTGCCGATCTGATCGAAGGTCATCCAGGCCATGTTGCCGTCGACGACGATGTTGACTTTTTCCCAGCGGACACGCTCCGAAAAGGCGTGTTTCTCCGGGAATCGCTCGACGATCTTCTTGATCCGCGCGGCGATCGGGTCCCAGCCTTCGTCCACCCGGACGCCGAGCGAGGCGAAGTATTCCATCCGCCGGGTCTGCGGCGACTGCACCCAGTGGCTTGCCAGCGCCTCGAAGTCGCGCTGCAGCCAGGCCTCGGTTTCGGCGCGGATCACGGCCATGATCGCCGCCCGGTCAGCCTCGCTGTCGTCCATCGCGCGGTCCCCCACAACGGATCGCAGCATAACATGATCGGTCTGTCGGTGCATGGCGGCACCTCATGTGTTGACGACGCCGGCCAGAAACAGCGTCAGGCCGGCGGTCGCGGCAGTCAGCCCGAGTAGCCGAAGCTTCAGGCGCGGCAGGGTGATCTGATTTCGGTAGTATCGGTCCTCGGCCGCGGCGCCCATCGGCGTCGGGCGGCGGCGGTTTGGCATATGCGCGGCGACGAGACTCTGAAGGTCCATTGTGTTGCCTCCCGGTTCGGGCTTCATCTGCCGCATTCTCGCACGCATCCGAGCCCCGCTCTGTCATGCAGGCGGAGGACACCGGGCTCGGCGCCCGGCTGGCGAACAAAGAATCATCTCAACCGGAACGAGTCCCGCGGTGATTCGTTGAGTCGCGTATTTCCAGCGTGAGGGGGATGCATCATGAGCAGGCGACGAAGGTTCAAGCCGGTGAAGATCACCATCAATGGCAAGGTGAGGACGGTCTATAATGTCGTTCAGGCCGGCAACACTTTGCTGAACGACTGGCCCGAGCAGACGCCGGCAGCCAAGGTGGCCGAGCGGCTTGTGCTCGACGTGTTCAACGATGCCGCCGGGCCCGAGCAGGTGCGGCGGGCATTCATTACCGCGGCGAAGGCGAGCGACATCAAGTTCAGCTCCTGAGCGGCGGTGTCGGCGAAAGCCCTGGCTCACTTCCATGACACATGCTCCTGGTATCGCAGATCCCGGGTTTTGAACTGCGTCTCCATCCAGGCGGCCGAGACGATCGCCGCGAGGAAGCCGAAGGTGAGGCAGGCGATGGCCTGGGTCCGCCACGAGACGAAGGTGACCGGTGCCGGGACGACCGGCTTTTTCGCGCATTCACCGGGCGGGCAGGCGCAGCCGGAAAAGGCCTTGATCAGGCAATCGCTCATGCCGCACCGCCTTTCACCGTGTCGATGGCGGCGAGGATCTTCTGGTGAAGGGGGCAGCCGTGATCGTCGCTGCCATCGAAGAAACGTTCGGCCTCCACCAACGCCTTCAGGAGATCGGGTGCCCCGGCGGTGAAGCGGGCGCGGGTCTTTTCGTTTGCTCCGGCCCGTCGGGCGGCAGGAAGGGAAGGGCTCTCGGTCGATGGCTCTGATGCGGGATTGGCGGCAGACATCTCCCTTCTCCTCAGGCGTAAAGCTGATCGATATCGGTGATGCCCATGATCTCGCGGGCATAGCGGTAATGCCCCTCGACGCTGGCGCTCGCACCCCGCAGCCAGGACGGGCCGCGGATCGAATGTTCGGGACGGCGGAGGAACGCAAAGCCGAGGGCGCCCATGCGCTGGGCTTCGTTCGCCATATAGGCGCGGCAGTCGCCCATCGTGCGCGCCGCATACCAGCGGGCGTCCCGCCTGCTTTCCTCGGTCTCGATATTGCGGATGTGCTGCATCGCCTGTCCTCTCGCGCCTCTGGTCGGCCTGTGAGGGAAAGGTATATATCATACCCGATTACGTCAATCGCAAAAGGTATAAAAAATACCTCAGCGATTGACGGGGTACGAATCATAGGTTTATGTCTGTCGCCAGTGATTGGGCGACCGGGTGCAACTCCCGAGCTGACGAAGCCCAGCGGCGCGGGAAGCGAAAGTCCTTAAGTGCGCTGTCAGAAAATCAGGACGAGGGCGAAGCGAATGGCCCCTCTGCCACGTGTCCCATCCCGGCTCCGGCCTTCAGGACTTGGCCAATGCTCTCCCGGCTTCATGGGCTTTGCTCATGGGGTAGGGGGAAGCTTTGGCCGGAACCCTCCCTCACCAGCCTTCAGGAACCTTCTCCTCCTAAGCTGAAGAGAGAGGAGTGAGAACTGAAGTTGGAGTATGAAGCTACTAGAAAAAAGAGGCCGGCCATGCGCAACGAAATCGAAATCACCGACGAGGTGATCGAGGCGGGCCTGGGATCACCGAATTCTACGATCCATGGGAGGAGAGGCTGCCGAAGGACATGTTCCCCGGCCATCCGTTCCATCCTGGTGGCGGTGTCGAGAGTGGTGCGCGAACGGCATCCGGAGCTTCCGCAATTTGTGGCTTCAGAGGACGAATCGTCCCGATATCCCTCGTGATCCCAGCTGGAGGGTCGGCGAGCTTCGGAGCGAAATCCTACAGGCCGTACATCTCGCGCGCGGCACTGTACGCCAGGAGCAACACCGCTATCGTGACGATATAGAACCAGATTCGGCCGGAGCGTGAGGAAGGGCGTATCATCCTGTTTTTCCTATTGAAATATGATTGATTCGCGGCGTTATTTCCGAGCTTTGGCTGTCAGCCTCACATCTCGATGATCGATCGGCGGACGCGGCCGACGATGGTGACGGCGCCCTGGAATTCCGGCGGCGGCACGTCCTCGTAGGACGCCGGCTGGAAGGGCGGGTCGTCGTTCGGGCGATAGCGCTTGTAGGTTGCGGCACCCGTCTCGTCGGCAACGACATAGAGCGCGTTCGGCGCCAGGCGCTTGTCGCGCAGATTGACGAAAATGATCGAGCCGGGCGGCGAGATCTTGTTCATCGAATTGCCTTCGACCTCGAGCGCGATCCATTCGCCATCGGGCAGGTCGAGGGCGGCGACCGTCGGGAATTCCGAAAAATCGGTGATCGGCGCCTGCTCGCTCAGCTGGCCGGCGCTGACCCAGGAGATTTTTGGCACATCGGCGACGGAGGCCGGCAGCTCATCCGGATCGAGCGCGTTGCCGGTGCCGAACTGCAACCAGTTGAGATTGACCTTGAAAGCGCGGGCATACTTCTTCGCATCGGCAATGCCGAAGCCGTTGCGGCCGGATTCATGCGCCTTGTAGACATTGGCATTCCAGCCGAACCGATCGACGATCGCCTTCGGCCCGGCAAAGCCAGCATTCTTCCTGGCCATGACGAGGCGCTTTGCGCGTTCTTCGCGTTCAAATTGTTCCTGATCTTTCAACATGATATAAAAAATACCCTAAATTAAGGTACATGTCATGCCCTAATGCGCTTGACATTGCGGGTATTAATTGTACCCTAATCGCCATGACACACACCGACATCATCAACAACGGTCCAGCCTTCCGGACTGGGGAGACCATGGCATGAGGTTCACCATCTCAAGCGAAGAGCGGCTCGCCATGGACGTCATGCCGACCGGCGTCGTCATTCACCGGCCGCAAGGGCCAAGGGGAGGGCGGATGTCTGCGATATCAGTTCGCAATGAGGATATCCCCTTCCTCGCCAAGGCCTTGCAGCAGGTGCTGAACGCCAACCGGGAGGTGGAATCGCTATGACCATCGCCACCGCAACACCCGCCGGCGAGTTCCAGCGCCGCGGCGCCCGCTACACCGGCTGCCCGAACTGCGGCAAGGCGCTGTCGATCGCCGAGGTGATCGAGCGCCACTGCGAAAATTGCGATCGGCCGACGCGCCCGGAAGAGATCAGCGAGACCATGATCCCGCCCGGCGCTCTGCCGATCACCAACCCCGATAGCCCAGCCCCTCCCTGACGGCTATCGGCCGCTGGCGTCGTCGCCCTCCCTCGGCGACGCCAGCTCCCGGGCGCGACGATGTCGTGCCCGACCCAGGCGGCGGCCTGGCAGACGACCGGAGCCTGTGCTCCCAGAGCCGGCGCTCCGGTCGTCATCCGTGAAAAATCAAAGACGTTGTTGGCACCCGCTTCGGCGGCAACGGCGGACCGCGTTCGAAATTGGAAAGAAGGATCAAGCGATGAGTATCCCGCTCAAGTCCGCCCCGGCGCAGCAAGGCACTGATAGGAACGCGCTCGAGCTCTTCCGCTCAGGCCGGGATTATATCGAAATCGCAGCCATCCTCGGCACGTCGGTGCCGTCTGTGGAAATCGAGATCCACAGGCTTCGAAGCGCCGAGAAGGGCGACACCGCCCACGAGGATCATGCCGGCTCGGAGATCAGGCGGTTTCCCCGCCGCACCGCCAGGCCCGGTGCCCCGGTCAATTTTGCCGGCGGGCGACGGCGGCTGCGGATTTGAAGAGGCCATCTCAAGCGGGAAAGGGACATCGCATGGGCAAGGACACAGTGAGCCAGGAGATCATGGACATCCTCCGCCCGGTGCTGGGGGAGGAGCTGGCGGCAGCGATTATCGAGCATCGCAAGCGCACGCTGAAGAAGCCGCTGACGGCTTATGCCGCGCGGATGCAGGCGAGGGAATATCTCATGACCGGTGACCCGGTCGGCGCCGCCGAGATGCAGATCTTCCGCGGCTGGCAGGCGATCAAATGCGACTGGTACCTCAAGGAGAAAGCGAGGGAGGCCGGGTCGATCAACAGCAGCACGAGAAGGACGACAGTGGATGCCGCAAGAGATTTCCTCTCCGGTGAAGATCATAGCTGGGATGCTTTCGGGTTTCCCGGCGTCCGCAGGCACTGATCCCGACATGCAGATCCGCGCCTATCTCGTCGCGATCGAAGGCATCCCGCTGGAGGCGGTCTGGCAGGCCGCCAAACTCTTCATCTCCGGAAAGGTCAGGGATCATAACCGCGCCTTTGCCCCGAGCTCAGCCAGTTTTGCCGAGCAATGCCGCATTCAGAAGGCGGCGATCGAGGCGGAGAGCCGGCCGCGCATGGAGGCGGAGCCCGAGACGCCGCAGCCGAAAGTCCCGGCCTACAAGATGCAGCTGCTGCGGGACGCCGCCAATGGCAGCCGCAGCGCCAAGCGGGAGCTGGCAAAAATGTTCCCCGACAACCCGATCATTGCAAGGGCCGCACGATACGAGGAGGCACTGAGATGACCATCACCTTTTGGACGGAAGACAAGATCGTCAAGGCGGAAAAGCTTTGGAAGGAAGGGCTGTCGGCGAGAGAAATCGCCAACCTGTTCGGCTCGAAGAAGAACACCGTCATCAACATGGCGCATCGCAACCGCGACAGGTTCCCCTCGAGGCAGGACACCTGGCATCCGCAGCCGAAGGCGGGCCTTCCGGTCCAGCCGATCCGCCACCCCGACCGCGTCACGCGTGTGACGATCTCAGGCGCGCATGTGACGATGCCGCGCGTGCCCTGCATCGATGGGTATGCAGAGCCATGAGCAACGTCACCCCACGCGAAACCGAAATCATCCGCTGGATGGCGGCGGGCAAGACGGCCGCCGAGATCGGCACCATTCTCGGCATCTCCCACATCACCGTGAACACGCACATTGCCAACGCTAAGGCGAGGCTCGGCGTCTTCAAGGATACGGCGCTGGTCGCCGCGGCACTCAGAAACGGCATCATTCGATAGAGGGACGATCAGCATGGGCGGCAAAGCCACCAAGGTGAAGACACAACGGGCAAACAAGGGCGCCGGCCGTCCGCGCAAGGAGAATGTCGAGCGTTTTCCCTGCGGCAAGATCAAGCCCTTCGAAACCGAGAAGGAGAATATCAGCGTGGCGATATCAGCCCGCCGCCGCATCCACGGCTTCGGCCGGACGGTTGATGATGAGACGGTCAAGAGCCCCTTTGCCGGCTACACCCTCGGCCGCATGTTCCTCGACGGCCTGATCACCGCCGAGCAGCGCCAGGCCGGCGACGACTATGCCGAGGCGATCGCCCGCTACCACAAGACCACAGGCATCCCGGCCCCGAGCCCAAGGGCGCAATCGCTGTTCTCAGTCAAAGGCCACGAAGGCGAGCAGACCGAAACCTTCGCTGACCGCGCCCGCAAGGCCAGCAACCGCATGATGGCGCTGCAGGGCATCCTGCTCCGCTGCCCTGACGGACCGCAGGTGCGCAGCACGGTCTATAACGTCACGGTGATGGACTATGAACACTTGCGCCAGATGCCGCCGCAGCAATTGCTGTGGCTGCGGAGGGGGTTGACGGCGTTGCGGGGGGTGAGGGGTGGTTGATGGGGGGTAAGGCTCCTCTCGGGAGTCCGGGGCTGCGACCTCTCTCCAGCCTCATCCTGAGGCGCCCCGCAGGGGCCTCGAAGGACGGGGCTGGCCTCCCGCCTGCCTCGATATACCAATGCTGCCATTGGCGTCCAGCCACCCGCCCTCGTCCTTCGAGGCTCCGGCCTTTGGCCTGCGCACCTCAGGATGAGGGCTGGTCGGTGCGCCGTGCCGCTGCGCCCACTGCAACCCCGGCCAGCGCCGGGCAGGCCAAGCGTTGATCTACATCACCAGGGGGTCAAAATTGCCACGCCTAAACACAGGCGATCGGATTGACAGAAGTTTAGCTGTTCGCACATACCTGCAGGGCCCGTCCTAATAGGGATATTGACGGATCCACCGTGAAATTGACGTTGCTGCAAGTTTTGAGGACATTGTGGGCGCGGGGGAGCAATTGCCAAACACATGTCGTTCTCAAGGGACATAAGGAAGCAAGACTGTGATCTACGAGCTCAGAATTTACGACTGCCTGCCCGGCCGATTGCCCGCGCTGCTCAACCGCTTTGCTGAACATACGCTGGCAATATGGGACAAGCACGGCATCAAGCAGGCGGGTTTCTTCACCACAATCGTGGGCGAAAGCAGCCAGCGTCTCACCTATCTCATCGCCTGGGAATCGCTAGCTGATCGCGAGGTGAAATGGAATGCTTTCACCACTGATCCTGCATGGCTTAAGGCCCGCGACGAGTCAGAGCGCGACGGGCAAATCCTCTCCAATATCTCTAGCCAGCTGTTGTCACCGACCGCCTTTTCGGCAGTAAAGTAAGACACCACCGATTCCCGCTGGCCGCCAGTCGGAATTCCACCCGAGCTGGTCATCCGCGGAAGCGATGAAGAACGGCAGCTCCTAGAACAGGATGATTTTAGGCCCGGTCGGCCTAAAATCTGAATCCTGTTCTAAATTAAATAGTTGGAGCATGATGTCGTCCGAAAACCGACCACACTTTTCGGCATCATGCTCTAGGATATCGCCAACGCTGCCCGAACGGCCGGAATGGGGCGCTTCACCGACGGCTCTTCATCACCGTCGGCAAAATCGCTTCGGTCAGATCTCAGTGGCTTCGGAGAGCGAAAGCGCGCCTGCACCAGATGCCGCCGCCGCTGTTTTCGTGGGCGAGCAGGGGGCTTGCGGCGGGACGAGGGCCGGGTGACGCCGGAGCTGCTCGGCCCGACGCTCACCCGCGTGGGCGGCGCTGGATCAGGTCCATCGCATGGTCTTCCATCCAGGCGACCTCAAGCATCCCCTCGTCAAGCACGCCGCGGCTGGCCAATTCCATCTCCCATGCGGAGCCCGCTGCGGCAAGGTTGCGCATATGTTGCTGCATTTGCCGAACCCGTTCGATTCCGGCCTGCATGATGCCGATCTCCGGCTCTATCCCGTAGGCGTCGAGCAACAATTGAAAGCGCCGGGCTTTCTCGCGGACGCCCGTTTGCAAGCCATGCGCCTCGCATTTCTCGTCACGCCAGAACGGCACCCAGCGCCAGGCAACAAAGCCGAGGTCCCAGGCGCGCGGTCCCGGCGCTGCCGCGTCCCAATCGATGAAAGCCACGGGGAGCCCTGCTTGAAACACCGTATTCCACGGCGTCAGGTCATTGTGGCAGACCGTTTCAACAGGGTGGCGGGCGTCAAGACGCCATTCGCGATCCCGCCATGAGAAGCTGGCTGCAGCATCGTGGTAGGATCGCAGCAATTGTCCCAGGCGCTCGAGGACGTTATCGCGCCAGACATAATCCGGGAGACGGAGATCGAAGCGACCGCCTTTATCGGGAAGGAAGCCTTCGCCGTTGCCGACGTCACCTTCGATATAGGTGAGGACTTCCCGGCCTTGGTCATCGAGGCCCAGCGCACGCGGGCAGCCATCATATCCCTGGCGCTCGACGTGCCGCAGCAGGTCGAGAACGGCGGGAGACCACGCACGTCCGCCGCGCCGCACCGTTTCGCCGATGCGCACGACATTCGAATCCTTGCCGCCGATAAGGGGAATTTCTAGCTCGTCCATAGCTTAGGCGAGGGCGAACTGACGGGTCAACGGAGAAGGTGCCTGCAAAGGCGAAGGGAACGGAGCGTCGAGCCGACGTCATCGACGATCGCAGCAAGCAATAGCCGCGAAAGCCCGGACTCCCGCGCTCTATCCGGTTCACGCCGGGAACTGCCCCTCACCCTAACCCTCATATGCGCTAGGTTTAGCCCTGGACATAAGGAATCTGGTTGTGATTCAAGCTTTGGATGAAGATTCGTCCTGAGGTTTTGGATCATTGGCCGGAAGTGCGCGAGCGGCTTCCGGCGGGTTTTGACTTGGAAGCAACGGCGCGGTTGCGCGGTGCTTTTACGCGGGTGCGGGAAATCAAGAATGCCGAGACGCTGTTGCGGCTGGCACTTGCCTATGGCGGCCTTGGCATGTCGCTACGCGAGACCTGTGCATGGGCCGAAGCGGGCGGGATCGCCCGTTTGTCAGACCCATCGCTGCTTGAGCGGCTGTGCAAAGCGGCGCCTTGGCTTGGCGACATCGTGGCCGCGCTGATTGCCGAACAGGCCAAAGTGCCGACGGGGCGCTTTGCGGGATATCGCTTGCGTGTGCTCGATGGAACGTCGATTTGCCATCCAGGCGCTGACCGCACGACATGGCGGTTACATGTCGGCTACAACTTGGCAACGGCTCAGGTCGATCAGCTTGAGTTGACCGACATCCATGGTGCCGAGAACCTTCAGCGCCTTACCTACGCACCCGGCGATATCGTGCTGGCCGATCGCTACTATGCAAGACCGCGCGACCTGCGGCCGGTGATCGACGCCGGTGCAGACTTCATCGTGCGGACCGGCTGGAACTCGTTGCGCCTGTTGCAGACGAATGG
Source organism: Rhizobium sp. WSM409 (assembly GCF_057653825.1). Classification (NCBI taxonomy): domain Bacteria; kingdom Pseudomonadati; phylum Pseudomonadota; class Alphaproteobacteria; order Hyphomicrobiales; family Rhizobiaceae; genus Rhizobium; species Rhizobium sp. WSM409. The sequence goes on from NZ_CM172794.1 coordinate 791,378, forward strand.
CGAGCCCTTTGATCTGTTTGCCGCACTCGCCGCTCAGCAAGAGCAGGAAGGCGAGGTGCAGGTTCGTGTCCACGAAGGCATGACGGGGACGCCGCCACCACCGCCGCTGGCCCTGCGCCTCATTGTCCGACGCAAGGATCCGCAACAGGCCCAAGCCGAGCAGGAGCGTCTGCTCAAAGCCGCCCGCAAGCACGGCAAAAAACCCGATCCGCGCAGTCTCGAGGCGGCGAAGTACATTCTGCTGCTGACCTCGCTGCCGGCCACCACCTTCCCGCCGGCCGATATCCTCACCCTCTATCGCTTCCGCTGGCAAATCGAGCTGGCGTTCAAACGGTTCAAGAGCCTGGCCGGCCTCGACAGCTTGCCGGCCAAGAAGCCGGAACTGGCCCGGGCATGGCTCTACGCCAGACTGATCGTCGCCATCATCGCCGAACAGATTGCCGGGCAAGTCCCGGACTCTCCCCCCTCTGGATGTGGCAACCCCACTGGCTAGCCCCCCATTGGCAAGCCCATCGCGCTGGCGTCTCATGAAGATCGCCCTGGCCACCATTTGCGCCGCCATCCGCGGACCACTTCTGTGGCAGGCCGTCTGTAATCTCGTCACGCGAAGTCGTCGCCACCTCTGTGAGCCGCCGCGACGACGCCGAAAACAATGCGACGATCTACACGCTCGCTTAACCTAGCGCATATGACCCTAACCCTCTCCCCGTAAAAACGGGGCGAGGGGACGTGCCAAACGCAGCGTCAAGATTGAGGAAGCCGGTGCGGCATGTCCCTTCTCCCCGCGCGCGGGGGTCCGAAGGACGGGGCGAGACCCGTGGCTCGACCCCGGTCGGTGGCGGCAGCCGGATGAGGGGCAGGCTGCGATCTATGTGCGGGATTGCCGCATGACATGGGATCCGCTGCTCGCGTCCAAAACGCCGCGGGTCTAAGACCGGTTGACCGCCCCCGAGCTACTCGGTCCACCGCCGTTCAAAGAACTTTGTCCTGGCGCCCAGATAAATGAGCGCGAGCAAGAGGCCGATGCCGACATAGCGACTTTGGTCGACGTCTGATGAACCCTTTTCGGTGCCGCTCTATGGGAGTATTTTGCTCTCAAACTGTCTCAACTTGGCGTTGGAGAGTGCAGTGTTTGTGGACGGCAGTCGCAAGTTCCTGCTCTTCTTGGCCGTCGCATCGTGTCAGGTGACGTTCGCGCCGCGATTGGGCGCGGCAGACGACACCGTTACGATCGACAGCGGAATGCTGAAGGGTGAGAGGTCAGGCACGGTCGTCAGCTTCAAAGGCATACCCTACGCGGCGCCGCCGGTCGGTGATCTGAGATGGCGTAATCCCAGGCCAGCGGAGAGATGGAGCGGTATCAGGGATGCCCGCAATTTCGGCCCGTCCTGCATGCAGACCGATGACCTGCCGAAGTCAGAGGATTGTTTGACTCTCAATGTCTGGACACCCGCCAAGCGTTCCAGGACACCGCTGCCGGTGATGGTTTGGATTTATGGCGGCGCTCTTGCCCAGGGAAACACCCCTCAATATCCCGGTGGCCAGCTGGCCGCCCGCAGAGTCGTGTTCGTCAGCATGAACTACCGCATGGGCCGGCTGGGTTATTTTGCCCATCCTGCACTGATGAAGGAATCCCCTGACGAGCCCGTCGGCAATTATGGTTACATGGACCAGCTTGCAGCCTTGAAATGGGTCCAGCAAAATATTGAAGCCTTCGGCGGTGATCCGAAGAAAGTGACGATATTCGGAGAGTCGGCCGGTGGCGGCTCGGTGATGGCGCACATGATATCGCCGTTGTCGCGGGGGCTTTTCCGCGGCGCCATTCTACAGTCACCGGCTCTGCCTACCGCGCGTGCTGAGAGTACGCCATTGTCACCTTTGAAAGCAGCAGAGAAAACCGCCTTGGACTATGCGGCATCTCTGGGGATCAACGGGAGCGATGCCGAGGCTCTCACGGCGCTTCGGGCGCTGCCTGCGGAAAAGCTGACCGAAGGTGCATCGGCAGAAGAGGTGCTGGCGGGAATGTCGACAGGCAAGCCCGTCATCGGCATCTCAGGCGCGATGATTGACGGACGGTTTTTGCTCGAAACGCCGGAAGCGGCTTTTGCGGCAGGCCGGCAGGCGCCGGTTCCCGTCATCGTCGGGGCAAATAATCGAGATCTCGGTCTTGGTCAGGCCGCGACGAAAGACGATCTCTTCGCGCTGTTCGGGAAGCATGCAACTGAGGCCCGCACTGTCTACGATCCGACCGGCCAAGAGACCCTCGATGAGCTGAAGCAGCAGGTTCTGGCCGACAAAACACTTGTTGAACCGTCTCGCCACCTCGCTGACGAGATGATCCGCGCTGGTCAACCGACGTGGTGGTATCGTTTCTCCTATGTCGCCGAGGCTCTCCGCAACGATCCGGCATGGAAAGGCACTCCGCACGGCTTCGAAATTCCGTATACGCTCAACGTTCCAGACGCACTGGTGAAAGACAAGGTTACGCCTGCCGACTGGGCCATGGCCACATTGGCGAGTGCTTACTGGGTCGATTTTGCAACGAGCGGTGACCCCAATGGAGGCTCACGGCCAAAATGGCCTCACCACGACCCCTTCGTCCACAGGGTCATCGACTTCACCAATCACGGCGTGACGTTCGGAGCAGATCCGCTGAAGCCAAGGCTCGACCTTTGGCAAAGATATTGGGAGGAAGAGGAGTGACGGGGTGGTGCCCGTCGCTTAGCCTCCGCCATCCCGAGGGCTGCAGTCCCGGCCCCGAGCCCGAGGGCGCAATCGCTGTTCTCAGTCAAAGGCCATGAAGGCGAGGTCACCGAAACCTTCGCCGACCGCGCCCGCAAGACCAGCAACCGTGGTGTCAGGCCCCACTGAGGGTGACTACAGCCGCCTGCCTTCATAGCAAGGCTTCACGAGGCTGAGAATTTCACCGTGACACCGCGCTGGCGAAAGTAGGCCTCCATCCGCTTCCTGCCAGAACGGTTATTCTGCACGAGCCTGGCCGGGTCGAATACGGCCTCTTTCACACCCGCCCGCGTCAACGCTGCCTTCAGGGCCGCGATATGCACGTCGATGTCGGCGTTGTCCGCCTGGAGCGACTCATAAATGCGGTTTGTTGCATCTGCTACGGTCGGTTCGCTCACGATTACACTCCTGTTGTCGTCTGGCTGGCCTGACCGTATTGGGGTGAAACCTGTTCACGTCAATGGGTGACAATGGATTGGAACATTTCGTCCACTTTCGAAGATGAACCCCAGAAGCATCCCCGCCGCCGGGTTTGCGGTCGAAACGTCACCGCAACAAGGCGCCAGAAGCGGTCATTGCAGACTTGCTTTCGTAAAGCTGCCTTATCCTTCGATAACGAAAAAGTCCGCTCAGGGGTGCAACGGCTCCGCTTCCAGCGATCGGAAGGGGCAAGCCGCCGTCCGGCGGTGCTATTTCAACGGCAGGAACAGCTCCACGACCGTCTCATGCTCCGGCACCTCGGAACACCACGCCCGATAGAGTCAGGAGACCCCAGCACCAACGCCCGTCCTCAGGCTTTCACCACTGAAAAGAACAGGAAGCGCGGCTTGGTCGTCAGGCTCTGATAGGCCTGCGGAAAAAGCGTCCGGGCTTGAGGGTCGGGCTGGGGCTCGCTGACGATATCGATCTGAAATCCGGCCGACTTGAGTGCTGCGAACATGGCGTGCAGTGGCCGATGCCAGAAGCGCATGGCGATATCCCTTCCGCCGCGCTGCCAGATCTCATCGAAGCTGTAGGTCTCGAAATAATTGTCGCGGCCGGTCGAGGCGTGATCCATGAAGGGATGGTGGGTGGAAAAAACGAGGCGACCGCCGTCAGTCAGCAGCCGGTTGAATTCCGCAAGCGGCCTCGACCAGTCGGGCAGGTAATGCATGACCAGCGAGGCAAGGATCAGATCGAAAGCTTTGTCCGTAAACGGCAATGCTTCGTTGAGATCCGCCGATAGCAGCCGCGCGCGCCCTTGCAGACGACGTTGCGCGATATCAAGCATGCCGGCACTGGCGTCGATTCCGGTCACGACAGCCCCGCGCTCAAGCAGCGCTGCCGCATGCGCCCCGCCGCCGCATCCCGCATCGAGTACGGAAAGCCCAGCGACGTCGCCGACCAGGGCAAGAATGGCCGGACGCTCGCAATAGGCATTCCAGGCGTTGACCTCGTTATCGGCGTCATAAGCCGCCGCGAAGGCATCATAATCATTCTCGGCCAAGATTTTTCCCTTTGCGAAGATTGTTCGAAGACGCCTGTGTGTCAGCTTCTGATGCGACCGACAGTGCCTACCTCTGATCAATTTTCAACCGCATTAACAGCTCATCATGGTAGATGTCGCACCTTCAATGCATCGACCTCGACAGCCCACGCCTCGAAGCCCACCGATTGGTAGAGCCGGATCGCCGCCTGGTTGGTGCCGCGAAAGCCCGGACTCCCGCGCTATCTGGTTCACGCCGAGGACTGCCCCTCACCCTAACCCTCATATGCGCTAGGTTAAGCGAGCGTGTAGATCGTCGCATTGTTTTCGGCGTCGTCGCGGCGGCTCACAGAGGTGGCGACGACTTCGCGTGACGAGATTACAGACGGCCTGCCACAGAAGTGGTCCGCGGATGGCGGCGCAAATGGTGGCCAGGGCGATCTTCATGAGACGCCAGCGCGATGGGCTTGCCAATGGGGGGCTAGCCAGTGGGGTTGCCACATCCAGAGGGGGGAGAGTCCGGGACTTGCCCGGCAATCTGTTCGGCGATGATGGCGACGATCAGTCTGGCGTAGAGCCATGCCCGGGCCAGTTCCGGCTTCTTGGCCGGCAAGCTGTCGAGGCCGGCCAGGCTCTTGAACCGTTTGAACGCCAGCTCGATTTGCCAGCGGAAGCGATAGAGGGTGAGGATATCGGCCGGCGGGAAGGTGGTGGCCGGCAGCGAGGTCAGCAGCAGAATGTACTTCGCCGCCTCGAGACTGCGCGGATCGGGTTTTTTGCCGTGCTTGCGGGCGGCTTTGAGCAGACGCTCCTGCTCGGCTTGGGCCTGTTGCGGATCCTTGCGTCGGACAATGAGGCGCAGGGCCAGCGGCGGTGGTGGCGGCGTCCCCGTCATGCCTTCGTGGACACGAACCTGCACCTCGCCTTCCTGCTCTTGCTGAGCGGCGAGTGCGGCAAACAGATCAAAGGGCTCGCCATTCGTCTGCAACAGGCGCAACGAGTTCCAGCCGGTCCGCACGATGAAGTCTGCACCGGCGTCGATCACCGGCCGCAGGTCGCGCGGTCTTGCATAGTAGCGATCGGCCAGCACGATATCGCCGGGTGCGTAGGTAAGGCGCTGAAGGTTCTCGGCACCATGGATGTCGGTCAACTCAAGCTGATCGACCTGAGCCGTTGCCAAGTTGTAGCCGACATGTAACCGCCATGTCGTGCGGTCAGCGCCTGGATGGCAAATCGACGTTCCATCGAGCACACGCAAGCGATATCCCGCAAAGCGCCCCGTCGGCACTTTGGCCTGTTCGGCAATCAGCGCGGCCACGATGTCGCCAAGCCAAGGCGCCGCTTTGCACAGCCGCTCAAGCAGCGATGGGTCTGACAAACGGGCGATCCCGCCCGCTTCGGCCCATGCACAGGTCTCGCGTAGCGACATGCCAAGGCCGCCATAGGCAAGTGCCAGCCGCAACAGCGTCTCGGCATTCTTGATTTCCCGCACCCGCGTAAAAGCACCGCGCAACCGCGCCGTTGCTTCCAAGTCAAAACCCGCCGGAAGCCGCTCGCGCACTTCCGGCCAATGATCCAAAACCTCAGGACGAATCTTCATCCAAAGCTTGAATCACAACCAGATTCCTTATGTCCAGGGCTAAACCTAGCGCATATGACCCTAACCCTCTCCCCGTTCTGACGGGGAGAGGGGACGTGCCCCGCGAGAGGTTGGCGGGGGACGGAGACGTTGCGGCATGGTCCCTTCGCCCCGTTTACGGGGAGAAGGTGGCGGCAGCCGGATGAGGGGCAGGCGGCGATCTCTGAGTGGGTGGGGGTGCTGAGCCGATTGCTCAAGCCAAGGGTCATCCGGCGCGGCACGCAGGGGTCGCTGTCGTCATCGAAGGCGCGGTGGGTTGTCGTTCGATCGCGGGAAGGGAGGCGCCCAGTGCGTGCCGCAGGAGAGCTGGTAGCGCGGCATTGTTGCGCGCACTTTGCCGGGATCATACCAATCCGTAAGAAATGCCGCCCCGGCCGTTCGACCGCTGCACTTTACCAAAATGTATAGTTCCAGCGAGGTCCCCGTGAGGTTTGGAGCGCAGCTTGGCGCCATCAATGCCAAGTCGAGGTCAGCTCTTTCATGAACATGCGCGCCGCTCCTGCCACCCTTATGCCGGCCCTTCATCCGGTCAGCCTGCGGGTGAACACCTACCTGATCAATCTCGACCGTGCGCCATTGCGCAGGTTTCGAATGGAGCGCCTGCTGGCAAGCTTTGGCCTTGCCTTCGAGCGTGTGGCGGCGGTCGATGGCGCAGGGCTGAGCCTGCCGCATCCGGGCTTTGACGAAGCATCCTATCTCCGCCAGCACGGCCGCCGGCCGAACCCTTTCGAGATCGGCTGTTATCTGAGCCACGTCGAATGCGCCAAGCGGTTCCTCGGCAGCCATGCCGAGTTCGCGCTCATTCTGGAGGACGATCTCGATTTCGATGACGATCTGGCCGAGCTGCTCGACGCCGCCCTTAAGCACCAGGCGCGCTGGGACATTCTGCGGCTGTCGACCGTCAATACCGGGCGAAAGCACAAGGTGGAGCCGCTGACCGCGTCGCGCTCGCTCGCCATCGCGCTCACCCGCGAGAAGGGCTCCGGCGCCTATCTGATCAACCGCAAGGCGGCGGGCTGGATTGCCGATGTGCTTGTCCCTATGCGCCTGCCCTATGATCTCGCCTTCGATCTGGAGTTCGATGATGGGCTGAGCGCTTGCTTCGTCGATCCGCTGCCGGTCAGCCAAAGGGCCGATCCCTGTTCGCAGATCCAGGCAGGGCTTTCGACCTATCGGCTGGGCCGCCGCCGGCCGTGGAGCGTGCTGCCGTATCGCGCTGCCGCCGAGCTGCGCCGCTTTGCAGCCCGCTTCAGCCGGCTCGCGGCATGGCGGATGCGAAATTAGAACCTGCCGCCGGCATCAGCGGGAAGCCGATCGAAACGATGAGGCCGGGATGATTGTCCGCCATGGTGATCTTAGCCGAATGCAGGTCGGCGATCGCCTTGACGAGGCTGAGCCCGAGCCCGCTTCCCGGCGTCGCGCGGCTCTTGTCGAGCCGGTAGAGACGCCGGAAGACCTTGTCCCTTTCGCCGGCGGGAATGCCGGGGCCGCTATCGGCGACCGAGACGATGGCGCGGCCGCCCTGGCAGCGGAGCGAAACGGTGATACCGGTTCCATCAGGGCAGTGGTTGATGGCGTTCTCCACCAGGTTGGCGATCATCTGCGTCAAGAGATCACGGTCGCCCCGGATGAGAGCGGGACAGCGCTCCGTGATATCAAGCGCCATCAGCGCGTCTTCCGCGACATCGACATAGACTTCGGAAATCACCGCAAGCACGGCGTCGATATCGGTTGCCTGGAAACGCTCCTTGCGGGCGCCGGCCTCGATCTGGGAAATGCGCAGCAGCGCCTCGAAGGTGGCGTTGATCCGGTCGCTCTCGTGTCTGGCTTCGTCAAGCAGAGCCGAAACATCCGCCTGCTGGTCGTTGCCGGCCACCGCGGCATCCAGCGTCAGGCGCAGCCTGTTCAGAGGCGTCTTCAGATCGTGGGCGATATCGGCGCTCACCTGCCGCATGCTCTCGACCAATCTCTGCAGCCGCTCCAGCGCCGCGTTGATCTGGATCGCCACCGTATCGAGATCGTCGCCGTTGCCGGTGATGGCAATGCGAGCGTCGAGCGCGCCGTGGGAGACCTCGTTCATGGTAAGGGCGACCCTGTCCAGCCGCGCCTGGGCGCGAACGGCGAGAAAGACGCCGCCGCCGATCGCGGTCGCGACGACGATCGCGGCGGCCCATTCGAAGCTGACCAGCACGATCCGCAGCATCTCGTCGACATCGTTGAAGTTTTCCGCCACCACCAGGCTGTAGGGACCGATGGTCGAGACCTGCATCCGGTAGCGTTCATGCGCCTTCAGCCCGACATCCCTGGAGGTGACGGTATAGACGCCGTTCGGGATGCGGGGTGCGGCGAAATTGCCGGCGAGTTTGCGCCCGCCTGCATCCGTCAGCGAATAGAGCCCGTCGGAGGTCGACTGGAAGCTTGCATAATTGTTCAGCGTGTTGATCAGATCCTCGGTGTCACCGGGATTGTAGGTCGAGACGATCAGCGAATTCATCTCGTGGAGCGACTGTTCGAGATCACGCTCAAGGCCGAGGCGCAGCATGTGGTAGATGATCGCGCCGCTGAGGATGAAGGTGACGACGAAGAGCACGCCGAAGGTGACGGCAAGCCGGAACGGCGTGCTCCTGCGCAGGCTCGAGCATGATGCCGAAAAGTGTGCGCGGTTTTCGGACGAGATCATGCTCTTACTCTTTAAATTGCGAACAGGTTTTGAGATTTTCAGGCCGATAGGCCCTGAAATCATCCTGTTCTAGCGAGGCGCATGCAGGCTGTATCCGGTGTTGCGGACCGTATGCAGAAGCTGGACCTGGAACGGCTTGTCGACCTTGGCTCTCAGCCGGCTGATATGGGTCTCGACGACGCTGGTCTTCGGATCGAAGTGGAAATCCCAGACCCGCTCCAGCAGCATCGTCTTGGTGATGACCCGGCCTTCGCCGCGCATCAGCACCTCGAGCAGGGTAAATTCGCGCGGCTGCAGCTCGATCACCTGGCCGGCGCGGCGGGCCTCCCGCCGGATCAGATCGAGCTCGAGATCGGCAACCTTCAGCACCGTCCGCTGCTCCTGCACCGGCGGCCGCCGGCCAAGCGCATTCACCCGCGCCATCAGTTCGGAAAAGGCAAAGGGCTTGACGAGATAATCGTCGCCGCCCGCCTCCAGCCCCTCGACCCGATCGTCGACGCCGCCGATCGACGTCAAGAACAGCGCCGACGTGCCGACCTTGGCAGCCCTCAGTGAACGCACGATCGCCAGACCATCGAGACCCGGCAGCATGCGATCGACGACGATGACGTCATAGGCCTCGCGCTGCGCCTGAAACAGCCCATCGCGGCCGTCGCCAACCACGTCACAGACATGCCCGGCCTCGGAAAAACCCTTGGCGATATAATCGGACGTTTTCCTGTCGTCCTCGATAAGCAGGATTCGCATCAGCCCGATCATTCCCGGATGCCTGGATGGCGAGATTTAGCCGAGAGGACGGCTTGGCGACAACTTACGGATTCGTAAGGTGACGGGTGGGGGAGTGGCTTCAGACGCAACCGTGTCGCCAGGAGTTTCCCGTTCCTTGGAAAGGCACATCGCCCCGATCTGTACAATTGCACAGCACTAAAGATCACCGACACCGAGCGCCACGACCAGTTGCTTGGCATGATCGCTGGCAAGCGCCTTACCTATCGGCGGATTAACGAAGCCGGTCACGCCTAAGCAGAAGGCGCGAGAAGTGCTTTGGAAGCGCAAGAAGCAGAGATTCCACTCCAGGTAGAGTTTGGTGCATCATCTTGTTTGCGGCCCGTGGAAGGCCCCTGATCAGATCGTCAGGCGACCCCAGAAGCGGTCAACCGCATCCTATGCCGGGACCAGTTCGAATCGTGCTCATACCACGACAATCGAAGCGGCCACCTGGGATCTCATAGGGGGGGCATTGGACGCGGAAGTACAACGCAGATGATGCACCGATGCTAGCGATAAACGGCGGTACCGTTTGATCGCCGCGAATCACGAAACCTTTTGGTTCCGTGGCCACGGACCGGAGGCTAATCCCATGCGGAAGAACCCCACGGTCGTAATCACAATAAGAGTCGACGTAGCTGCCTGCCTATTTGGTATCGCCGCTATCCTGAGACTCTTCATGTGAAGAACGAGGACGACGGTTTCGGCTGTCGTCCTTTACTTGTGATCAGGCGGCGCTTTCAGCATGCGCTTGATGGTCTCATTGAACTTCTCGTCTTCTTTGTTCTGGGTGTCCATCATGGCCGAACCTGAAGTAATTCAACTGCCTTCACTTGAGCCGCTTCACATAGCGGTCTCCAAGGGCCTCAACGCGTTCATCACAGTCGAGGGCTTTATGGCAATGATTTATTGCACTTTCATGGAGCCAGCGCCCCGGCTGCTAAGCCTTCTCTCCATCGATGCTGCTACACACGTAGAAACAAAATGCAGGATCATAAATTCGGTTGCACCGTACAGGCTGAAAGGCAACGAACTTAAGCAGTTCAATGCACTCATGGGTCGCATAAAGCGCAAAGCTGATCTCCGTAATAAGCTCGCGCATTGGCAGGTCGGATACTGGCACAAGAATATTCCCGTGGGCACCGTCCGCGAAATGAAGGCCATGAAACCAAGACTGCTCCCATCTTACTTCACCGCCGGGAACCTAGGCGGTTCAACGCCTGAATCAGTTACTCTTTCCGAGATAGAGGAGTTCTTTGAAGGATGCCTGGTCCTCCAAAGGGACTTGCTGCACTTCAACGAGCTTATCTCCGGCCCTAAGGACGACGGCGACGAGCCGCGCCACGTCAAAGGCCGAAGCGTCCGCAAGAAGGCGGCCTGATTATCGATATTCGTTTGCGAGGTAGGCAACGCCCGCCTCCGCCATTTCCTCAGTGATTTGATGCCGGCCTTTCGGCTCGAATCATCGCAAAGGCTGATAGCAGCCGCAATAGATCATGCTGTCCGTCGAGCGGAGTTCGACGTCAAGACCTCCAAAAGCCTCATCATCGATAACAAGCAATGTGTTCACCGAGATTTGCGCAATTGCATCGGAATCTGCCCTTGTCAGCAGGGACCATAGATATGGCGGACCGGCCTCCGGCTCGCTGCCGGCGTTTTTCCAGATAACCTCAACGAAGTCGCTGTCGAGATAGCGGCATCGGAGTTCTGCTTTCATAGGCCATTGGGCGTGGAGTCAAACTGATCGCGCGATAGATGGCTTGACAGTGGGATCAGCATACAGTTAGCGCTTTTGGCCACGCACTATCACCACATGGTCGTTTCGCTTTTTCACATTTGAGGGGCCACGCATGGATGTGCAAGCCGAAGTCGACCTTCCAGCTCAGAGACAAAAGCGGGCTTGGCCATCGGCGGTGTTGCTTTGTATTCTGGCATCGCCACTCTTCCTTGTTCTGAAAACACTCGCTTTTATGGATGGCCTGAAGCTGTTCCTGTTTTTGTTCGGGGCATTCCTCGTCGTCGCTGTCGTGGGGTTTCTTCTTGGCCCGGTGTCGGTGGTTTGGAGTGGGTATATAGCGGTGACCGAGGTCATTTTTGGGCTTTCGGAAGACCACAAATACTTCTTGTGCTGTTCGTCGAAAGACCGATTTGAAGCAGAAATTGTTTCATGGGTGCCAGTTTTGATGTTTCCGGCAGGAATGACGAGCTGCCTACTTCTAGCTCGGTCTATGTTTTGGAAATCCCTCACGCTCCGACAGATGATATTGGTTGTCGCGGTCTCGACTGTCATCGCGCAAGGTCTGTTGTGGTACTACGAATGGCAAGAGGTGATTGTGAACTGTTCGGCCGTTCAGTGTAATTTCTGAGATGATTTGCGAATTGATTGAGTAGACCAACTCACGGCGACTAGCCTGAAGCTATAGGCATTAGCCAGCCTAATCCCGAACGAAAAGGGCCAAAGCCTCGTGTGAGTGAAGCGTGTCGCCATGCTTCACCCCGCCTTTCTCGCTGGCGAGGAGACCACAAGACCGGCAACCTCCTCCTCGTGCGTCATCCGTCTTGGCGGGTGAAATTTTCGCGCTACCTCTGCACACGGCAAAGGAGGAAGACGATGAAGATGCGTAAGTTCACGATCGCCGATGCGTCATTGGAGCGTTCCCCCGGGCAGGAGGCAGACATCTCCGTCGGCAATCTGGTCGACGAGCGGCACGGAGGGCCGATCACCATCGGTTATGGACGTTACGCGCCCGGCCAGAGCCTGACCGAGACGATGGCGGTTGATGACGTGATGATCGTTCTGGAAGGCCGGCTTTCGGTCTCGACCGACGGGGGAACGGTCACCGCCGGGCCTGGCGAGATCGTCTATATGCCCAAAGGTGAAACGGTGACGATCCGCTCGCACGAGGAGGGCGCGCTCACCGCCTATGTCACCTATCCGCATTGGCGGCCGGCACACGCCTAGAGCGCCGTGCGGCGGCCCTATTCGGTCGATTGCCGACCCTCGAACTGATCGTCAGAGGCCGGCAAGATAGTGAGCCATGGCAGCGATGTCGTCGGCCGAAAAATTGCGCACCAAGGCCGTCATGCGGGGCATGTTCGGGCGCTTGTTATCGTGAAAGTCGGAGAGGGTTTTGATCAGGTAGTCCAGCTTCTGATTTGCGACGCGCGGAGTGTTGGCGTATCCGACGAAACCCTCCCGGTGGCACGAGGTGCACTTCTTCTCGACGTCGAGCGCCCGGAAGCGGGTCATGCTCGCTGCGTCGGCCGGCTCGCGGTAGGCGGGCCAAGGCAGTGCGGAGAAGTAGGCCGCAAGCGCCTTCATGTCGTCGTCGGAAAGATTCTTCGCGATCCGGCCCATGAGGTCGTCGGTGCGCGCTCCATTGCGATATTCCTGCAAAGCTATCAGCAAAGAGGACTCGTGCTGGCCGGCAATGATCGGCGTGTTCTTAACAGTCGGCAGACCTTTCCTACCGTGACACATCTGGCAAAGCTTGGCCTTGTGGGAGATTGCCGCCAGCGGTGGCGCAGCATTGTTCTGCGCTCCAGCCGGCAGCGGACCGAGAGCCACGAGAGCGGCAATGACGAACGGAGCGAGCGCGCTGCTGCAGGGCATGCGAGGCCTCCAGATCGGGGCTTGTGATGCTGATCTTATCAGAAGATGCAACCATTGACGAGCGGACCCCCGTCGCCTCCATCCGATTATGGCTGCGTTTTTATGAGTTCACGCCCTAGACCGCGGTTTGTGGCTCAGCGCTTGTATTCGGGCTCGCTGCGATCGAGCGCGCGTTTGACGGACTCCAGATGGAGCCGGGCCGACTCCGGGTCGCCTTCGCGCATTTGCCGGTATGCCGCTTCGGCGATCTCAGGCGCGACGGCAAGGACTTCACGCCCGGTCGACAGGGCGAGCGTCTGCACTTCGCAGGCACGCTCAAGGTAGTAGAGGTCGTCCCAGGCCTCGGCGATGTTAGGGGCGCAGACCATCACGCCGTGGTGCTTCATGAAGACGATGTCGGCATCGCCGATCGCGGCGGCGATCCGATCGCCCTCGCGCGCATCGAGCGCCAGGCCGTTATAGTTCTGGTCGACGGCCGTGCGGCCATAGAATTTCAAGGCGGTCTGCCCGGCAAAGATCAGGGGATCGCCCTCCGTCATCGAAAGGGCGGTGGCATAAGGCATATGGGTGTGGAACGCCGCCTTGGCGCGGGGAATGTTCTTGTGAATCCTGGCGTGGATGTAAAAGGCGGTGGCCTCGGGCTGCCCGCTGCCCGACACCACGTTGCCGTGAAAATCGCAGATCAACAGCATCGAGGCCGTCAGTTCGGCAAAAGCGTAGCCATAAGGGTTGACGAGGAACAGGTCGTCATATCCAGGGACGACGGCCGAGAAGTGGTTGCAGATCCCTTCCTCCATGCCGAGCCTTGCCGCCATCCGGAAGCAGGCGGCAAGATCGACGCGGGCCTGCCAGATGTCGTCCGTATCGAGTTTCGGCTGGTTGGGGCCGCCGGCGGGCGAGGGGGCTGTATTGAGGGAGTGCGCCATGGGTTCGTTTCGGATCGGTGTCGAAGGAGAGGGTGGCTATTTATCCTGAACTACGCCCGGATCAGCTTCGCATCAAGCCGGCTGGAGATAAAGATGGTTCGCTTCATCTGCATATTTTTACCCACCCTCCGTCGTCCTCGGGCTGACCCGAGGACCCACGCCGGTCTTCCATCAGCAGTGGACCTGGATCCCAGGCTCGAGGCCTGGGAGGACGGAGGGTGGGGAGGCGCTTTCCGCCAAACTCCCCTTCGGCGCAGCGGATGGCGGATCGTCTCACCCGCAGCTCGACCCGAGGCCAGCTCAGGCGTGTTCCCGATCGACAGCAGATGAGCCATTGCATCGGCAATTGCGTGGTTGTCGTAGGGTTTCGAGAAGGCCCTGCTTCCCATGGGGAGATCGCTCTCTTCGAGGATCACCGCGCCGGAGGCAACGATCAGCCTGACAGGCGGCCACCGATTTCGGATGTAATGGGATAGCTTGATGCCGTCCATCGTGCCGGGCATCTGAACATCGGTGAAAACCAGATCGATGTCGTTTCGCGACACAAGGATACGAATTGCCTCGTCCGCATCGCACGCCTCAAGCGCTTCGTAACCCGCAGAGAAGACCAGATCGACGGCACTCATCCGAATAATCGTGCTGTCTTCGACGACCAGGACGACCGCTTTGCCATAATTCATTGCTCACTCGGTCAGATTGGAGGTGCGAGCCGCATGGGCTCCGCAGGGATAGCGTTTCGCAAGCCATTCGGTTCCGAAGCCGCCGTAGAAAGGTCGGTTCGCAAAACGGCGCTTTCCCGGTGGCGGATTGTGACGGCCGTGCCGGGACCCGCATCGCTTAACTGAATGTCACCATGCAGGCTCTTTGCCAGCGCCTCCACAATGCCGGTCCCCAGTCCCGCCTTTGGTGCATCGCGACCTGCAGGCATGCCGATGCCGTTGTCGGTAACGGAGAGAGTCCAATCCTTGCCGGATGATCGATAGGCGATGACGATTGCGCCTGGTCGTTCCACGGGAAAGGCGTGCTTGAGGGCGTTGATGGCAAGCTCGGTCACGACAAGCCCCAGGCGTACGGAAACGTCCGCCTCCACGGCGCTGTCATCGACCATCACCTGAATCGAAAGCCTGTCGGGGTCAGCAATCATCGACGCGCCGAGGCTTTGGCAAAGCTGAGTGAAATAGGTACGGAGTTCAACCTTGCCGCTGTTGGACATGGAGAGTTGGCGTTGCAGGGCCGCAATTGACATGACCCGGTGATGGGCGTTGTGGAGATGCCCGCGCGCTTCCTCCGACTGGACCCGCCGGGCGCTCTGCATGAGAACGCTGGCAATGATCTGAAGGCTGTTTGCGACCCTGTGCTGGACTTCCTGCAGCAGGATCGCATTGTCGCGAACGAGATCATCTTTCAGCCGAGCTTCGGCGCGCACATCGGTCACATCGGTGATGGCCAGAAGCAGGCGAATATGATCGATGTCGCCATCATCGAGCGTCCGCGCGTTGACGACCAGGTGCCGTGTTTTCTGGTTTGGCCGTCGAAAGTCGATTTCGTAGGCTTCGATGTTGGCGCTGCCCAAGGCGGTCGCCGTCAGCAGTGACGCAAGCTGGGGCATTGCCCATTCGCCGTTTCCAATTTCGCTGAGGCGTCGGCCGCAAACTGTCTTGGGGTCGATGTCGAAGACCCGGCAGAAGGATGCGCTCGCTGCGATGACCTTCTGGTCGTCGGAGAGGAAAAGCAGCGGTTCATTGGACGATACCACCACGGCAAGAGTGCTCGCCGCTTCGAAATGCGCAGTGGGGGTCTTTTGCATGGAGAGGCCCTCAAGGGCCGGAGACTCGCGAAGCAAGTCATCACTCGGCAACAATGCCAACCGGCCAGAAGGCTCAGCCCGACAGAGAGACCGTAACACGCCTGAGAGGTGATCCCTTCATACTAAATATCGCGGCTGCCGTGTCGACGCGATAAGCCGACGATGACGAATATCCATCGTCTCGGAGAGAGGCCATCGAGCAGGAAGCCGAAGCCTTTCCGGAACGCGCGGTCCAAAGTTGAATGTTGCCCAGCAGGTTCGTAACGGTGCATGATTCCTGCGGCGGTATCACGCCAAGGAAATTCCGACCTAAATACGGAGCTAAAGAGATGAAGATTCAGGGGCAGAGTGAGCTGTCTGGTATCGGTGAAATCCGAGCCCAGCTCGGCGGCTGGCCCATATCGACGGCCGGCATGTCGTCTACCTCTCGCGGCCTGCACTTTGATGTGAGAGACGGGAGCCACGGCGTCGAACTGGTTCTGCCTGGGTGTGATCATCATGCAGTGTTGGTGGCGCTGGGATCATCAAGGCAATTCCGCTTTCAAACGCACATAGCGTCCCGCGAGGTATCTTGCAGAGCAGGGGATCTGATTGTCGTCCCGGCCGGTAGCCCAGCACGCCTTGGAGGCGCTATCCCGCCGATGCTTCGGATCGGCATCGACCCGGAGCAACTCAGTGATGGCTCCCGCTTGCGTGAGCCCCTCCGCGGCAGGGATGATCAGACGGGTTCTATCCTTCACGCCAACGATTTGTTTGCACTGTACATCGGCGGCGCGATCCTCGAGGAGATGCGCAAGCCGGATTTTGAATGGCGGATGCCTCTGTTGCGTCACCTTGCCGAAGCGCTAACCGTGCATTTCGTGACAATGTATGGCGTTTACACCGTCTCCGATCACACCGGCGAAATCAGCGACAGGGAAGCCATCCGACGGGTAATCGAGCATCTTGGGCGGACAACACACGACTTTCCTGACCTCGCCTCGCTCGCCAAGCGCACCGGTCTCAGCCGCTTTCACTTCATCCGGGTTTTTAAAGCTGAGATTGGCATGACGCCTGCGCGATACGTGGAGCAATGCAGAATTGGGCAAGCGAAGTCATTGATCGAGACAGCCGAGATATCGTTGGCCGATATTGCCGATAAGCTTGGGTTTGTCGATCAAAGCCACCTGACCCGACGTTTCAAAAAGGTCGTAGGTAGTACCCCTGCTGCATACGCACGCGCACAGGGCCGCCTGCATTTGTCAGAGATCTAACAATAATATACAAAGAAAGCAATAAATTACCACATACGCGAGATAGCTTCGATACATCTCAAGCCAGAAAACAGATTTTTCGTCTGATTGACCAAATTTAAGCAATAAAATCCCATATGTAGCAATAAAATGCCATGACCTGATCTCCGAAGTGGTTCATATGTATTGCCAACGGACGACATCAAGGCAGGAGATATAAACGTGAATATTAGAAACGTTATTCTTGTGCACGGATATTTCCTCGACGGTAATGCTTGGAATAAAGTTATACCGTTACTGTCAGGGCGAAGCATTGATGCAATTGCCGTTCAGATTTCATTGACCTCGTTCTCTGAGGACGTGGCGATTGTTCATCGCGCCATTGAAATGCAGGACGGTCCGGTCATCCTCGTCGGACAGTCCTATGGTGGCGCGGTCATTACCGAGGCGGGCAACCATACCCGGGTTGCGGGCCTCGTCTACATCGCCGGCGCTGCGCCAGACAGTGGCCAGTCCGTCGACGACTGGTGGAGCGGTTATGCGACTGCGGCTGTTGTGAACGAACTGAGGCCCTGGGGCGATGCGCATGTTACGCTCACCCGCGACGGGGTGCGCAAATACCTGGGCCAGGATCTTCCGACCGCAGAAGCCGATATCGTCTACGCCACTCAGGGACCGCTTGGAACACGCAGTAAGTTAGAGAAGATCTCAAAAAGCGCGTGGCACACCAAGCCTTCCTGGTACATGGTCACAACGCTCGACCACACGATGCCGCCCGCGGTACAGCAGGACTCCGCCGAACGTATGGGTGCCGAGATCATGGTTGTTCAGGCAAGCCACTTGCCTATGCTTTCACAGCCGAAAGCCGTTGCCGATTTCATCGCCAACGCCGCCGCGTCTTTTGACTGATAATTCGGTCCCAAGCCGAAGCATCATTCGAAACAAAACATTCCGGAACGACCTCGCCACAACGGCGAAACGACGACCCATTCCTGAGCGGCCCATTCCTGAGCGGACTGTGTCTGTTCGACCAAATTCGACCTGGCGCACATCGCCTGGTCACAAAAGCTTCGAAAGAAGCCGTTGGCTCGCTTGCCCCCCAACGGAATTATTTACCGAACCCAAGAAGGAACAGGATCATGTCTACATCACCGAAACCCACCATCGTTTTTTGCCACGGCATTTGGGCCGACGGCTCATGCTTCAGCAAAGTAATCCCTGCACTGCAGGCGGACGGGCACGAAGTCATCGCCGTCCAGTACGGCCTGGACTCCTACGAGGAGGACGTGGCGACGGTTAAGCGGACGCTCAATCGTGTCGGCAGCCCCGTCATCCTCGTTGGGCATTCCTACGGCGGCGCAACGATCACGGCCGCCGGCATCGACGAGCGTGTCGTTGGTCTGGTTTACATCGCCGCAGTCGCCCCGGATGTCGGCGAGACCGTGCAGGATCAGCTCGCCAAGTATCCGTCGGACATCTTCAACCATGTCGAGGCAGCGGACGGCCGGGCCTGGATGCTGCCGAGCGGAACCAAGTTCTTCGCCGGAGACCTCTCGGAGGAAGAGCAGAAGCTTGTATGGGCCACGCACTATGCGCCGGTTGCCGATCTGTTCAACCAGCAAAAGCTCAGTGCCGACGAGATCGCGTGGAAGTCCAAGCCAAGCTGGTACGTCTTGGCGACGCAGGACCACACGGTGCACCCCGATCTCCAGCGCTGGGTTTCCAAGCGTATGAATGCGACGGTGACGGAGGTGGAAAGCAGCCACGTGCCGATGCTCTCTCAACCCGACGTGGTCATCGATGTCATCCGCAAGGCAGCGGCGGCCGTCCAGCGTCGCTGATATATCGTGGAAATTGCATATAAAGAGACCGTCATCAGGCGGTCTCTTCTGTTATTGGCAGATGCACCTGTAAGCGCGTCCGCCCACTGTTCGCCGTGTGAGGGGGACCGGTTAGATGGCGGTCGGCCGACAGACAATAACGGGGGAAGGTAAGCGACGATCCATACGCGCCTTGAGGAAGCCTCTCGGAGTGAGGCCGGTCCTTTAACTCCTAAAGTTGTGCTGCTGTTAAATGTCGGGGTGGCAGCGCTGGGCCGCTCTCCAGCCTCCGCTACGCTCGATAACGTCAGCAGGAGCGGGTAAGACGCTACTTATGGGACCGTTCCACCGCGGCGAACATGTGTGGCGCATCCTGATCGACACCTCCGCGCAGAATGAAAATCACCTGTTCGAGTCTACTGAGCCCGACGACGGTCGCAGCCAGTGGAATGAAGGCCTCCCATCCCGTGATATAAAGCAACGGCCACAACGCGAATAGCAAAAGCGCGCCGGCCTTCGCGGAACAAAAATGGAACATCAGCAGGCGTCGAGTCAGCAGCCACGAAACGAGCAGATAGATCACCGGGCCGCCGAACAGGACTGTCAACGCAACTCCGTGGCGGGACGCGAGCCCGGGGTATGACGAGAGTAGAAAAAACAGAATGGCGACGGAGAAGATGTTGTCGACGATGGCGTCAAGGCGGGCACCGTATTCGGAAGCTCGCTTCGTCCGTCGGGCGAGCCATCCATCGACGAGGTCGGTCATGGATGCAATCAAGTAGAGGACAAGCGCCGGCCCAGCATATCCATAGCCCAGGAGCAGCAATATAGGGGCTATCAACAGGCCGCGACTGAGCGTCACCACGTTGGCGAGCTTGATTGGACCATCTTCCCAAACCAAACCATGGACGACGCTCATACTGGCTCCGCGGTCAGTTTGAGGGTCGTATCGCGTGCAATCAGCTTCTCAATAGAATAGGCGTTGTGATGCATCGGGCAGACAATCTGATTACGCTCATTGATGAAACCAAATTTGAGCGGCCCTCCACGGTGAGGGCACCTATTCGGGATCAGGTAAAGCTCGCTTTGGTAGGAAAGTAGAAAATACTCTATTCCGTCCCTGACAATCGGGGGAAGGTCCTGACCGATCCAGCTTGCCGCCTCACTCATGGCACAACCTCGCGTCCGACCGACAGCGGTGGAAAAACCTTGAAGGCGGACGGGTCGGTCAAATAACCAATGCCGCCGATCTGCAGAGCCGAACCCGTATTCCAGTTCGTCGCGGGCACCGCGCAGCGACCAGGCGGGGCCAAATTTGTCGGCATGCCAAACTCGGCGTGTCCTGCCTTCACCGCGGCCTCGAATGCCAAGGTCACGGCCAGCAGATGATCTCCCGACCGCTCGAAGGCCAGTCTCGTCAGTTCGGCGCCGGCGACGATCTCGGAGCCGACCTCGGGACCGTACTTGGACACCAAGGGCGCGACCACTTCGTCGGCAACCATTGCGGAATGGTGGATGTCGATGTGCGCATGTTCGCCAAAGTAATGCGCGTCTACGCCGGGATGGAAGCGCTGGAGATACCGGAAGTGCTCCTCCGTGGATCGCTGGTAGCTTGCTTCGGCGAAGAGAAGGAAGCCAATCTGAAGAAACAAATTGCGAGGGCTCTGGAACATGAAGTGGATGACATTGTGCAACTCCAGAGTCGGAGTATCGAACAACGACCAATAGGCATTGTATTCTTCGCTGAGTCCGAACCCCCTCAATGTTGATCGGTAGAGCACGCTGTGTTTTTTGTTGTGGACCCCGTATCCGAATTCATCAATGAGAATGCGGAATAGGGCGGACTGAGGCTCACCATATTCGCCGATGACGCCGAGCGCGGAGGCGGAGGCTTCAGCCAGCAAATCGACAGAGGACTGAAGCAGAAAGTTCCGGTAATAATGATCCCGGTTGCTCGAGCTATCCAAAAACTCAAGGAAGCCGCTCGGCCTGTTCGCTTTGAGATTGGGTATTAGGTTTGCCACATACCCGGCGCAATCTTGTCGATGGCTAAGGCTGCGTGCCTCGGCAACCAGCGGGCCAACCAGTTCGTCTTCAAGGTTTGCGCGCATTTCGTCGAGACGCAGCATCTCGCGGGGATCGTAGTGCTGCTGTAGCCGCGACAGGATCGATCCGACAGGCGCTGCGCTCGGCAGCAAGACATAACGACCCTGATAACTGCGCATCAGCGCTTGATGTTGGACAAATCGCCGAAGGCTGGGATCTTCATCGTCGCGGAGAGCTTCAGCGTCGATGCGAATATCATATACCGAAGGTGGATTTCCGCCTGCTCGCGCCGCGAGGCGTTGTCCAATATCCAGCAGATCTTGCTTTCCGATGAAGGTCATGTGCGCGCCGTTCCAGGCTCGTAGATCGTCACGGCTATCCCACTCTTTGTGAAGCACTCGACCAATCGCCATTTCGATAATTCGAATGCCCGACTATATTCGTCAGGGCGCATATAGCTCGGGGCGTCCGCCGATCCAGTGATAACGGGTATATGTTTTATGACTATCCGGTGGACCAACCGCGCCTCGTGCAGGCTGTGCAGCAGGCGACTTCCGCCTTCGACGATCATGCTTTTGATCCCGCGATCATCTAGAATGTTCATCAAGCCGGGGAGGTCGACTCGGCGTTCGCCACATCGCACCACTTCGACATTGGGCTTGCTTTTGAGCGCTTCGATATCGGCTTCCTTCGCGGCGCGGGAGACGACGAGGACCGTCGGATGGCCGTCGTTCAAAAGCTTTGCGTCGAGGGGCAGCCTGCCCATGGACGAGGGTACGATTCGCAACGGATTTGGCCCTGGTGCGTGACGCACCGTGAGTTCTGGATCATCCGAAAGGACGGTGCCGGCACCGACCATGATGGCATCGTGTGCCGCTCTCTGGGCATGGAACCACGCGCGAAGATCGTCGCCATAGAAATCGAACAGACCCTTGCTGGAAGCCGTCGCCCCCAGCGACAGTTTGCCGTCGATAGTGACCTCCGACAGCGTTGTTATTTCAACCATTTCTTGTCCTCCTCCTCCGCACACTCTAATGCGACTGCGCCATGATTGTTCAATTAGGAGGAGGAAAATCAGGTGCGGCGTCTTTGGCGGAGACGGATCGAGCGAAGTGGGAGGCTTTGGGGCGAAGGGCGGCCATTCGTGGCTTTTGCTCCACCCGCCTCCAACTCGATGGTGAAGCAAGGGATCCAGGCCACCGACTGATGCGTGAGACCAACGCTTCAACCCTCCTTGCGATGTGCAAGGAGGGTTGGTCTCAAGGCCGGTTAGATCGTCCGCCGATAGCGGTCACGCTCCTGCGCGATCTGCTCGGGGGCGTATGGGTCGAGCGTGTCATCGAACCGGGTCCAGCCCTGGTCGTTATAGGCACGCCGGCGTTCGATCGGGTCGACCCAGTTTGAACCCTGGAGAATAGCCTGCGCCTCGGAGGCGCGGGCGTCGTCGACCTTGGCGGTTACCAGGCTGCCGCCGCGGCGGACACCTTCGGCATAGAGGTGAGCATCATCTTCCGGGACGCCGGAGTCGGTGAGGGCGCCGATCAGGCCACCCGCGGCACCGCCCGCGACGGCGCCGGCAACGGCGCCAGCCGCAGTTGCGGCAAGCCAGCCTGCGGCAACCACCGGTCCGACACCCGGAATGGCCATCAGGCCCAGTCCGGTCAGCAGGCCGCCGGCGCCGCCGACGGCAGCGCCAATGCCCGCACCCGTCGCGGCATCCTCGCCAACATCAGAGTCGCGATCGATGCGGCCAGCCTTGTTGGAGACGATGCTGATGTCATTTGAGGGAATGCCTGCCGCTTCCAATTTGCTGACGGCGGAGCGAGCGTCCGAGTAGTCGTCGAAAAGTCCGGTTACAGTTCTCATGATGTTTCTCCCTGGGGTTACTTGGCGACGATGTTGCCTTGATAATCGAGGGCAATGGCGACGGCTTTCCCGTCCTTCATGCCGGCGGCCATCCAGATCCCCTTGTCATCGAGCTTGAGATCCTTGACGTCGGTGTAACCCGCTTCCGTAATGCGATCCTTAGCCTGGGCTTCGGTGAAGCTGTTGGCGCCCTCAACCGGTGCAGTCGGATTTTTGGTGTCCGGGGTTGCAACCGCAGGTGTATTTCCATCCACAGATGGAGCCGGCGTTGTCTGGGCAAGGGCTGCAACGGCAGACGCGCAGAGAATTGTCGCCGCAAAGACGATCTTCTTCATATGTGTTTCCTCTCATTTTGCGGATCAGATGACGATCCATGCGCTGAAAACACGCAAGGGAGTTCTTTGTTCCCGAAGATTATGCAATTGATTTTTCTAAATATAAGGCAACCCAGGCATCCAGCCGGATCATTCTCCATAGGGCCTGGGCAATGCAACCAGGCGACAGGGGAGAGCGTAGCCGGCGATCGAACGGTCGCCTCAAGAAAGCCGCTCAGAGTCCGCCATGCCCGCTAACTCCTAAGGTTGTGATACTGTCAAATGTGCAGAGGGGTGGTCGCGAGCCAAGGCAGCGCAGCCATCCGCCCATGCGGCCGCAACCGGGGTGAATGCCGGGCCGCTCTCCTGCCGGCAGTCCGGCAGGAGTGAGGTCGCAATTTCGATCGCAGGAGGCTCTTCCGGAGCGCGCTCGTGCGACAGGGAAGGATGGTTTGCCGTGCGGCCCCGGCAATGTCTGTGACTTCAGGGAATGCGGGCGATGACCTTGATCTCGAAGTCGAAGCCGGCGAGCCAGTTGACGCCGATGGCGGTCCAGTTCGGGTAGGGCGGCGTGCTGAAAATCTCCTGCTTGACCGCCATGATCGTGCCGAACTGGTTTTCAGGATCGGTGTGGAAGCTGGTGACGTCGACAATATCATCCAGCGTGGCGCCGGCGGCACTCAGCGTCGCCTTCAGGTTTTGAAAGGCGAGCCGCACCTGGCTTTCGAAATCCGGTTCCGGCGTTCCGTCCGGACGGCTGCCGACCTGTCCTGATACAAACAGCAGGTCACCGGAGCGGATCGCGGCGGAATAGCCGTGCTTCTCGTAAAGAGCGTGCCTGTCTGCAGGAAGGATTGCTTCGCGTTTTGTCATTCTGGTCTCTCTTCATTGTTGACAACGACCGTTGAGCGCGACGTATCGCTTCACATCTTGCGCCCAATTTTATATACGGTTCGTATGTGAAATGTATGAGATACGCATCGTATGTCAAGTCCATATACGCTTCGTATCTGAAATTGAGGGATTGAATGGCAAGGAAACGCAGCGAAACGATGCAGGAAAACCGCGTCAAGCTGATCGCGGCGGCGCGAAAGACCTTTGCGGAAAAGGGCTATTCGGCAGCATCGATGGACGAGTTGACGGCGGACGTCGGTCTGACACGCGGGGCGCTCTACCACAATTTCCAAGACAAGCGCGGGCTGCTGGCTGCGGTGGTCGATCAGATCGACACGGAGATGGCGGTGCGCGCTCAAGAGATCGGGGCGCGCGCAGGCAGTGATTGGCAGGGCCTGCTTGCCGAGGGTGCGGCCTATATCGAGATGGCGCTCAATCCGGAAGTCCAGCGCATCGTCCTGCTCGACGGACCTGCGGTGTTGGGTGATCCCTCGCAGTGGCCGAGCCAGAACAATTGCCTGCAGGTGACCAAGAGCACGGTGGAGCGCCTGATCGCCCAAGGCATCCTCAAGCCGCTTGACCCAGAGGCGGCCGCCCGATTGCTGAGCGGCGCGGCTCTCAATGCGGCTCTGTGGATCGCTGCCAGCGAAGATCCGCAAAGCGTGATGCCAAAGGCGGTCGAGGCTTTTCACGCCTTGGCGGCAGGTCTGCTGGTGCAGCGTTTGTGATCTCCCAGGAGCCAATGTCGAGTGAAGGGACGTTCACCGCAGTAACGGCGAAAGTGGCTCCTTCTCCTTACTCGCTCTTCGAAGCGAGAGAAGGGAAGCGGCACGGGCTCGATCGGTGGCCATCGCAAAAATCCGCCGCGAAACTCCAACTTTTGCGACAGAGTTTTGCTGCGAGGATCCTCGAACGCTTTCAGGAAAGACCGGAGTGCCGCAAAAGTCAGTAGTTTTGCACCGCGACAACCACAG
The DNA here is from genome assembly GCF_057653825.1 of Rhizobium sp. WSM409. Classification (NCBI taxonomy): domain Bacteria; kingdom Pseudomonadati; phylum Pseudomonadota; class Alphaproteobacteria; order Hyphomicrobiales; family Rhizobiaceae; genus Rhizobium; species Rhizobium sp. WSM409. The sequence goes on from NZ_CM172794.1 coordinate 816,164, forward strand.
GCTCGCCTTGTGGGAAGCTGATAACCTCCTTTGGTAAAGGCCAGTCCGCTGTAGTTTCCGGCTCGCCGTCCCCGTCAACATTGGCGCTCCTGAGTCGCGAAGCGAGCTGGTCTAGTGTTGTCCTCGCCTGTTGCGACAACTCGGTTGAAACGGGGGAAAGGTCCTTTGATAGACCCCAGTAATCCCACGGCTTCAGTTCCAGCTTACGCAGGGCTGCGATTTCTCGAAGCAGGCTTCCCGCGACGAACCACTCGCCCCCGAGGTTGAGGCTCGACACGCCAAATCGCGACGCGATGCCCGGTTCGTCTTTAATCCGAAACCATGCCTCGTTTGCGGTTAGAAACCGCTCGCGCGGTACGTCCAATGTGTTGAAGGAAGCTCCACCGGCCGCCGCAAATTCCACATCGAGCCGTTTCCAGTGCTGGCCATCATGCCATTCACAAAGCCAGTGATCTTCCCAAAAGTCGGGAACGATGTAGTCGGCAAAACCGACGCGAAGACGTGCCGGAATACCCCTGGCGCGAAAAGCGCTCGCTGCCAGAATTGCGAAATCCCGGCAGAGGCCACCAACCTTGATCTGCGTAGGATCGCCTTCAAGCAAGTTGCGCTCGGCGGCGACAGCCAGAATCTCGGTTACGGAACGAAGCTCCAGATCGATGACCTGTTTAGTGGTAAAGCCTCGTTCCTTCGACTCGGCACCGCGAGGATGCTGCATGAACGAGCCAATCCACCGGGCAATCAACTCTGGCGCGTCGCCCCCGAGCATCAAGGCTTCACGATACGGGCCGGGTTCCGAATAAATACTTTGGGAGGCATAGAAGGTTTTGCGCATTGTCGTCTCTCTCCGATCGAGGATTGAGACACGACAAGAAGGGCAAATTTTCAAAAATTGTCAATCGGGTGCCTGTCGCGAAAATCCCGATTAAAGCGACACTTGTTTTCCTGACTTTTGCAACGTCGCAGAACAGACGGTTTTGCGATGCCGGCAATGTCTGCTGTTGGCGCAAATCCGCCGCGCGCACAGCGGGAAATATGCCGATCGCGGACTTTAGGGAATTGCCTTGGCATAGTCTCGGGCTCGAAGAGTTTTGCGGCCGCGAAATAGACTTGCGAATCGCATAAGTGTGTGCTTATGTGTTCGCATGATCGAGAGTGACATCTTCCGAGCCTTGGCTGACCCCACCCGCCGCGCGATCTTCGAGAAGCTGGCGGCGGGCGGCATGAACGCCAGTGCCCTGCGTGAGGGCATGGAGATCAGCCAGCCGGCAATGTCGCAACACCTCTCGGTTTTGCGGAGCGCAAAGCTCGTGAGGGAAGAACGGCAGGGGCGTTTCGTGAATTACGAAGTCGATCCGGACGGGCTGGCTCTCATCGCACAATGGTTGGCGAAATATCGCGCCTACTGGCCTGCCCGCATCGAAGCTCTCAAGGTCTTGCTGAAGGATATGGACCAATGAACGATGGAAAGGCCAAGGAGCAGAAAGACGGCATCGACCTGGAATTCGATCTGGATGAACCGCCGCAAAAGGTCTGGCGTGCAATCAGCATTCCGGAATTTCGGGAAAACTGGTTGCCGAAAGACGCTTTAGCCGATCCCACCCCGGCCACGATCACACCTGGCGAGGAGGTCCGTTACAGCCTGCGCGACGACGCTCCGCCTTTCCTTGAAAGCACGGTGACGTTCACGATCGTCCCGAACGCGACCGGCGGCACCCGCCTGCGCATTATCCACGAGCTGACCGACGCGAGGCTTGACCGGATGGCGAAAACGCCCGCGAACAGCAACGGTCCGCCCCTCATGCTCGCCGCCTGACGCGGTAAGCTCTCCCCTTTGATGTCTGCAAGATTGGAGTTCGCCGATGCGCGAAGCGATGCAACTCGTCCCTATGGTCATAGAACAATCCAGCAGAGGGGAGCGGTCTTTTGACATTTACTCCCGCCTTCTGCGCGAACGCATCATCTTCCTCAACGGCGAGGTCAACGATACCGTTTCCGCTCTGGTCTGCGCGCAGTTACTGTTCCTCGAGGCCGAGAATCCAAAGAAGCCGATCAATCTTTACATCAATTCTCCGGGCGGTGTCGTGACCAGCGGCCTCGCCATGTACGACACCATGCGCTTTATCCGCGCGCCGGTTCATACGCTTTGCATGGGGACAGCCCGTTCCATGGGATCGTTCCTGCTGATGGCAGGCGAGGCCGGCGGAAGAGCTGCTTTGCCCAATGCCAGTATCCTCATTCACCAGCCATCCGGTGGCTTCCAGGGGCAGGCTTCCGACATGATGATTCATGCCGAAGAAATTCTGAAGACCAAGCAGCGCATGACGCGGCTCTACGCGGAGCATTGCGGACGCTCCTATGAAGACTTTGAGCGCGGGATGGATCGCGACCGCTTCATGACGGCGGAAGAAGCATTGGAATGGGGTCTTATCGACCGTATTCTAACGGTTCGGGAAGACACGGCCAGCCTATAGACAGTTTCATGGACGCAAAGAGTCCAGATGGGGCGGAACCGTTGCTGCGGCTATCGGTTAATCCGCTGAGGTCGCGGCGTGCCAATCGGACGTGACGGAGATGGTGAACGCACCGGTTTTTCCGATTTCTCGGTGCGGGCAACGAAATGCCAGGCGAGCACCTTACCTGTTCGCCGCGATCTCATCCCGGACAACAGGATTTCGCGAGGATCGAAACCGTCAACCAGGGCCACACATCGCTCACTGTCGCCTGAGCGCGGAAACCGCCGCCCGCCATCAAAGGCGATCGAACGGGCGAGCGACCATGCTCCGTGTGGATCGATCAGAGGAGGAGAGGGCATGAGCGAGAATAGTTGGAAGGTCGGGCTTCGCGCGAAGCTGGAGGATCTCGTCGACGACTGCGTTGTGGCCGGGGCCAGGCAGCAGGACGTTTTCGATACGATCATCAGGGAGATCGGCAATCTGCGCGCGGCCCTTGAGCGCGATCCTGACCCTGCGGAGGACGACGCTGCTGTGATAGAAGAGCCTGCGAACGATTGGCCGGCGGCCGACAAGTGACGTGAAGCCGATCGGGGAGGGGCGCGCGGCCTGTTGGGGCGGGGCTTATGGAACCAACTGGCGCCGCGGAAGGTTATAGCTTTGGCGATCGGTTTAGCTTGATCTGCGAGACGTGACAGCCCGCGCCGGCCGCTCATCATTCACAAGGGGGAATTGCTATGGAAAGTGCAGGTATCGGCTGGATCGCCGCAATCATCATCGGCGGCATTGCCGGCTGGCTCGCCGAAATGCTGATGAAGAGCAACATGGGCGTGCTGATGAATATCATTCTCGGTATTGTCGGCGCCATCGTCGCCAACTTCATCCTCTCGCTCTTCGGTGTCGTGCTTGGCGGATGGCTGGGTTATTTGATCGCGGGCTTCATCGGAGCCTGCATCCTGATCGCCATTGCGAGAATGGTCAGGCGGACGGCCTGATCAAACAGAAGGCGGCCCCGCAAACCGGCCGCCTTCATCACGTTTTCGGGTTACCCCGCTTGATTGCTCCCGGGATTCCGGCGGCGCAAAACGCCGCCGGGACATGCCTGTCAGACCTCGATGATGTAGACGATCGTCAGCGCATCGGGATCGACGATGACGATCCGACCATCAGCAAGGATGAAGAAGCGGTAGCTTTCATACTGCGGAACGATCTTCACGATGCGTGGCGGCAGCGGTTCGAGACGAACCTTCTTCGGGATCGTCGTTCCGACGGAGACCGTGAAATTCACTTCCTTCACCGGCGCAACATGGACCTCCTTCACCACTGTGCGAATTTCGGTCTGCTGCTCGACGGAAATGTTGACGTTGGTCTTGGTGTTGGACGTCTGATTGTTCGTCGTTGTGTTGTTGTTGACCTTGGTTTCGGAAGAGCTTTTGCTCGTCGTCGAAGAGTTCTGATCGGTCGACTGTTTCGACGCATCGCCGCTTTGCGTGGTGGCGGCGTTGCCCGAGCCCTCTGCAGGCTTGGCATTTTGCGTGCTGCTCTTCGTGCCTGAGGTGGCCGAGCCGCTTGTATCGGTGCTGCCGGATTTGGCGGCGGGCTTCTGTTCGGTCGTGGTGGCGCCGCCGGCGTCTTGGGATCCGGGTTTGGTTTCTGTCGAAGCCTTGCCGGAGGCACTTCCCTTTGTCGAAGAATTATCGTTCGAAGGCTGTTCGGCTCTCTTTTTCATGTCCGAACCCTGACCCGATTTTTGCTGCGATGACTGGCCCTTGCCTTGCGGGCAGGCTCCCGAAGCGTCGGGGGTGCAGTCGGCGCCGGTGCCGGTGGCGCTGGAGCCGGGCTGCGAACCGGCGTCCGTGCCCGTCTGGGAACCGGATTGGGCCTGGCCGCCGCTCTTGGTGTCCTGCTGTGCCGCCGCGGGCAGTGTGGCAAGCGGCGATACGCTGAGTGACAACGCTGCTACGAGCATGGTGAGATGCTTGCTTTTCATGATCGATCTCCGAGGTTTCGGGCACGCGATGCCGCCCCGCATTCTCATGCGCCGCATGCGTGCCCTGATTGTTGATAGGGGGCGGCGTCAGCCGCACGTGGTCACTGAATGACCTGGATGACCTTCCGGGAGGAAGGTTCGACGATCACACGCTGATCGTTGACGATCGCGTATGCATATTTCGGGTCGTCGGGAATTGGTGTGACGACCACGGTCTCCGGCAGGGGCTGTCCGACGACGACCTTCTCCTTCACCACGACGCGCGTGGTCGGGGCGGGAGCCTGCTGAACATAGGTCACCACCTGCTGCGGCGGTGGATCGATGACGCTACCTGCCACGCCGCCGACGATACCGCCGACAGCAGCACCGACCGGGCCGCCGACAATCGCACCCGTTGCAGCACCGCCTACTGCTCCTGTCACCGTCGAAGACTGCGCAAAGGCAGAGGTCGATGCCAACAAGATGCCTGCGGCGATTCCTATTACTTTGATATTCATCTGTTTTCCTCCTTGGATGCGGTTGATTCCGCTGCGGAGACAAACCGCAAGATCGAGGAAGTGTTCCAGACGTCGGACTTCATGCCGGGGCCGGTCCGACCTTGGTCCTAGCGTAGGATTCGCCCGCCTACTGCGTGGGAAAACGGCTGAGCATTCGGTCTTGGACGTTCTCCCAGCCGACGATCATCGCGGCAAGCGAGATGGCTTTGTCGCGGTCTGCGGCGTTGGTTATAAAGCCTTCGAGCAGGACGACAGGGCCGAGCATCCTGATCTCGATGGCACTGCTGTCGATATCCGGATCGGCGGAAAGGGCTGCTTCGATTGTGGCGATCGTGGATGCCGAACTGTGGCCTTGCGAGCAGCGCTCTTCGTGATTGTAGTTATCGGGGCCGAACTTCATATTCTCCTCCTGTTCCGCCCCTCCACGGACGTACACATTACCTCGCATTAGATATGAGCGGCGTGCCCTGACATCACCAGCCGGACTTAAGTCCGGCTTTCCCTCGGCACGATCCGCATTAAATTCTCCTGATCCTTGCTGAAAGGACGTCAGGGAGGTTCTAGCAATGTTGCCGAACTCCAGTCAGAACCTCCCTGATGACGCTTGAATTTATCGACCAGTGTCGAGCGTCCGAGCTCGGCAAGGAGGCGATGAATAGGAATGCAGGCGGTCGGTCATAGGGAAGCGCGCGAAAGCGAGGACTTTGCTCCTCTGATGCTTGTGACAAGCGGCAAAGGCTGGGCGCTCTGGCGCCATCCTGATGTCGACCCAAATGTCTGATTTCGCCTCCGGCTACGAAGACCGGGTTTGTGATTTTGCCACCTGGCCGAGCCGGTCCGCCACGGGCTCAAGGGTTGAATGCAGCTCGGCATCCACCTCCGTCAGTTGCATCAGGTGACGTCGAGATTGCGCGGTCTCGTCCGGGCGTTCGACAGACGAAGGGACGATTTGCTGGTCGAATTTCGACCTGTTCACTCGCGGTGGATCTCGACCGTTCGCCGTTGCGGTCACGAGGCGAAGACAATGTTGTCTCAGGCGCAGGCACTTCTCGAGTGCAAGCCGAACCACGAAAGATGGTTCGCTTTTTAAGATCGACCAGATCGTCACAAGTGACAGATACGTGTTCCTGGCTTGGCGGAACTCCCAAAATGCGTATTTCTGGGTGGCGTTGATTGCGCTCCGCGTTGCGTATTGGGGGAGTTGAGGGTTTGCCGCCAGCGAACGCCTGATAACTTCCAGTGCGCCTCGGCCCATTGGCAGGTGATTGGACGACATGTTGCCGGGATACTGCCGGTATCCAACCAGCCGTTCGGGGATGACTTCGATTTGATAGCGCGCGGCCAGCTTGAGTTCGAAGTCGAGATCTTCGCAGCCGCCAATTCCTGCAGCTGCATATGAGCTGTCAAATCCGCCAATCTCGAGCGCGACATCCCGACGGACAAGAAGCGCGCTTCCGTTGCCGACATATTTGAAAGTCAGATGCCGGGCGAAGATATATCCTCTGGCGACATCGGGCCGGCAGGAGCGAAGGATCTCGTCGTCACTATTGATGATGTAATGCAGCACATAAACCGCAGCCCACTGTGGGGTTAAGCGATTGAGCGCATTCACCTGCTTTTCGATTTTCGTGTGATGCCAGAGATCGTCCGCGTCAAGAAATGCCACAAACCGACCTGCTGCTTCCCGGATGCCGGTGTTCCTTGCTGCGGCAACGCCGCGGTTTGGCGTGGACAGCAGGCGGATCCGCGAATCTGCCAGCGCCACTTGCTCGACCACCCTTGCCGTATCATCGGTAGAGCCGTCATTGACGACGATGATCTCCAGGTTCCGGTAGGTCTGGCGCCCGGCGGATCGAAGCGTGCGTTCGATATAACGGGAAGCATTGAAGGCCGGGATGACCACCGAAACCAGCGGCCCGTTGAAATGACGAACGTCCCTCCGATCCGTGTCTGAAGAGAAAAGCATTCCAGATCCCTCATTCGGCCAGCAATAATTCTCTTCGTTCTGATGATTGGCGATTCAGCCAGGCACTATTCCAACTTCGGGCGACCCGAAATGAACTTTCGTCCAATGCAACTGCCCTCGCGCGGAAGGAAGGGAAGATATGGTGGCCGCAGTGGGCGTTCCGGATGAACTTGCCACCGCGACCGCCCCTTTTCTTCGGGTGTTCTAACATGCGTCCAATCAACCTCCAAAAAGAAAGCCCCATCGGGAGTGGCGGGGAAGTTAATTTTCGACCGAAGGAGTGGGCCGCACGAGGGCGTCGAAGGGTCGCGGTGTCAAACTTGCCCCCGGCCGGCCCGGCCCGTTACTCTCGCCGACCGCATTGGTTCCCGAGCTGACGCATATACCTTGTAAAGTGGAAACACTCGCTTGGTGGCTTTGGGCCATCTCGGGGGTGGCCGCATCGTGATCTGCAGCAAGGAGGGAAACCTCGCGGAGGATCGTTCCCTCCTCGCTGCAGATTGCGATGCCGAGCGGAATTCTTTGCCTTCTGGACAAAAGAGCCGTTGCGACCAGTTCTTGAAGGCTCTCCATAGCTTCTGCAGTTGCGACATAAAGATCCGGGTACTCCTGGCCCTCGGTTTCCAATACTGAGCCATCCATGTGCGTGATATGAAAATACAGCGTCAGCAAGGTACACCTCCTTCACAGGTGCTGATTAACGCGGATCTGCTTCAGAAGTTTCGGTCAACCGTACACTCGCTCGATCGGCGCCACCGCAAAGCTTGGAGGGGCGGATCGCGATCCGGAATCAGAGACAGCAATCGTCAGTCAGAAGCGCGTGGCAACTCTGCTTCACGGCGGATCGGATGGGTCGGCGACTGGCACCGAAATGGACCAGCCTCAGCTTCGGCTTCTTGTCACGATTTATCGCCGGCGTCTTCGTCTCGGACCGCAGCTCGGTCTCCAGCCCGATCACGCCTGCCGCGCATGGTTCGATCCCTGATTGATCTCGGATATCAACCGATGTATAGCTTTTGATGTACGTACATCATTCACGGGCCTGACGGGCGGAGACGAGCGTTGCGAGGCCAGGGTTCCGGGCCTACGTTCGGCCATGGAATGAATGGGATTTCGGGAGGGGATTATGACGGGTTTGCAACTCAATCCAGATTTTGCCATTGCGGATGAACAGTCGCTTCGGGCGCTGTTCGAGCCGACCCACGCTCTGGCAATCGTGAAGTGTCAGAATTTCCTTGGCGAGCACGCGCAGGAATTCATCAGGCGCTCGCCATTCTTCTGCATCGGCACGCAGAGTTCGGAGGGAAAGGCCGACGTCAGTCCTCGCGGTGACCCTCCGGGGTTCGTCAAGGTTCTTGACGAGCGCACCCTGGCGATCCCGGATCGACCCGGCAACAATCGTCTTGATACCCTAAGCAACATCATCGCCAATCCGAATGTCGGGCTCTTGTTTCTTGTCCCCGGTTTCGACGACACATTGCGCGTCAACGGCCGGGCAAGTCTGACCAATGATCCTCACCTGTTGACGAGCATGAGCGTTGCCGATCGTCTCCCGAAACTCGCGATCATCGTCAACGTCAGCGAAGTTTTCATGCATTGCGCCAAGGCGTTCAGACGGTCCCACCTGTGGAGCCCGGAACATTTCCAGGACCGCACCGAGATGCCCTCGCTGATAAAGATCATTCTGGACGAGACGACAGGGGCGCCGAAGGACGGGGATGAAATGCGGAAGATGGACGAAGACCTGGAACAAGCCTACCGAAAGACACTTTACTAGCTGCCCGGCGCGGGCTGAAGGCGGTCTAGGCTTTTCAGGCCTTGGCGGCAGGTCTGCTTGTGGAGCGTTTCTGATCTGCTAAGGGTACCGGTGTTCCGCTCCCACCTTGCCAGAATTATCCATTACTTGAAGTCGAATGCCGCAAACAGTGGACCGTCTGAAGTCGCCCGATTTCCGCTCACACCTTGTGTGCGCTCGATCAATGGAAGACACGCCAACATTTCGGTGGGGCTCTATATAGGCATTGGCTGGAGTTCAAACGCCAAGTCCTTCGAGTATATCGAACCATAGAGCCCAATCGACGTATCAAATGTAACCTCGATGTCGCCTTTAACAGGCGCGTCACAGGTTTCCCAATCTGATGCTGCCTCGTCGGCAGTAAGTCGGCGGATTCTAAGATCGAAGATGATTGAGACGGCACTTCTATGCAGCCTCATGCCGGATACTGCGCTCATCCGTAGTGTGACAAGGGCATGGCGGTCGCAAATGAATCGGCGTTGCGCATCAAGTTTGTCCGTCATCCTGAACGCCCGGATGGCCAGGAAGACATTGCCATTTACAATTTCCAGGCGCTCCAGGGATGCATCATGGAATCGCGGGCAGAAGCCGAACCAGTCTATGACGGCTTGTCCGCCAGCGAGAGAGGCAAAGAGATTTTCGTCGTTGTCCCTGTCAGATGATGACACGTTGCGGTACTCCTAAGGCAGTTCATCGCTGCGGGCGACGGCGGTAAGTTTGCCATGATGCTCACCCTCGGGACTGTATCGGAATATTGTCTTCGTCACAGTTCCTCCTCTGTATATCGCTCTCATGGGGCTCCTTCCCAGCCAGCATCTTGAATCCGATCTGCAGCCCTTGGAAAGCCCTTCGATTCAAGGCAAGATCATCCCGACCTAAAGCATGTCGCGCAAAACTGTGCAGCGGTTTTGCGAGAACGACATGCGTAAAAACAAGGACCTAAAGCGCGAGGAGCGAATCTGAAAGATCGCGACGCGCTTTGGTGTCTAGGGGAAATCCTGATGGAAAACCACGAGCCGTTTTTGCGCGAGGCGATTGCGCTCTCGAAATCCGCGGTGGAAAACGGCGACGAACCGTTTGGCTCGGTGCTGGTGAAGGACGGCGAAGTCATCCTGCGCGCCGAAAACAGCGTCTTCACCCGCCACGATATGACCAACCACGCTGAGATGAACCTGGTCAAATTGGCAGCGCAGCATTACGACACTGCTTTTCTCGCCGGCTGCACGCTCTACACCAGCACGGAACCCTGCGCGATGTGCTCCGGGGCGATTTACTGGTCGGGCATCGGGCGCATGGTGTTTGCCTGCTCCGAAACGCGGCTTGGCGAGATCGCCGGGATCGGATTGAACGTGCCGAGCCGGGCGGTGCTGCAAACCGGCGCACGCATCGTCACGGTGGTCGGCCCGGACCCGAAGCTCGAAGACGAAGCCGCCGAAGTCCATCAGCAATTCTGGCCGAAGCATCTGGGCAAGGCATAACCTCTTTCGACCAAAATGCCGCTGGCGGGCGGTGGTGACACGTGCGCTTCTGGCGGTTCTGAAATCTGCCTCTGTGCTTCACCCGGCCGCTGAGCACAGCTGAATTCAAAGCAGGTGGTCAACACATCGCTCGGCCACATTGACCGAATACGTTAAAGTTGTACGCTGTCGCTATCTTAAATAGTGGGAGTAGAGCCATGAAAGTTCATATCACGCTATTTTTAGCCGTTGCGCTGATGTCCACGGCAACGACTGTGTTTGCTCAACAGTCCGACACCAGCCCTGTGCCAGTGACGGTGACCAATTTCCCTCGCGCCGAGACCGACATGTACTTTGGCGGCATGGCCAAGGGTGGCGCTTTGGGGAAGTTCACTCATCGCCGCGAACCGGCAAACGTCGACAAGCAAGACGTTATCCGGATGAACCGCGACACGCTCTATTCGCACGGGGTGTTCGATCTCGATGCGGGACCGGTCACAATCACCATGCCGGACGCCGGAAAGCGGTTCATGTCCATGATGATCATCGATGAGGACCACTACGTGCCTGCAGTTTTCTACGGTGCGGGCACGCATACCCTCACCAAGGGGAGCATCGGTACGCGCTACGTCGTGGCAGCGGTGCGCACGCTGGTCGATCCCGAGGACCCGAAAGACCTCGAAGAAGTCCACGCACTTCAAGACGGGCTCAAGGCGAGTCAGAAGGACGTCGGCAAATTCGAGGTGCCGAACTGGGATCCCGCCAGCCAGAAGAAAGTGCGAGACGCACTTCTCGTGCTCAACACCACCATCTCAGATTTTAACAACGGATTCGGGGTCAAAGGTGAGGTCGACCCGATCATGCATCTGATCGGCACCGCTTCGGGCTGGGGCGGCAATCCGGACAAGGATGCAACCTACGCTATGGTAACACCAGCGAAGAACGACGGAACCACCGTCTACAAGCTCAACGTCAAAGACGTACCCGTTGAGGGCTTCTGGTCGATCAGCGTCTACAATGAGGAGGGCTACTTCGTAAAAAACCCCCAGAACGCCTATTCTCTCAACAACATCACTGCCAAGAAGGAGGCCGATGGATCAATCGCCGTTCAATTCGGCGGCTGCGATGGCAAAATTCCTAACTGCATTCCCATCATGAAGGGTTGGAACGCTGCCATACGGATGTACCGCCCACGCCCAGAAATTCTGAGCCGCGAATGGAAATTCCCGGAACCGCAGCCGATCAACTGAGGGCGAAAAGCGATGCAGCGCTGTAACGTCATGAAGCTCGCGTCCCTTGCTCTCGCGCTGAGTTTCTGCCTGGCGAACGCGCAGACAAACGAGGCGGCGAGATATCCCAATGTAAACTACACGGATGCTTCGCCTCATAAGTCGGGTTTCGCGCACCTTAATGGAATCGACTTCAATTATCTGGACTGGGGCGGCGATGGACCCGCCGTTGACAAGATCGTCCCGCTCTAAACCGCGTCGTGATCTTTCAGATTCGCTTGTCGCGCTTTTGGTCTTTGTTTACGCATGTCGTTGTCGCCAAACCGCTGCACACTTTTGCGCGACATGCTCTAGCGTTTGGGGGAAATCCTGATGGAAAACCACGAGCCGTTTTTACGCGAGGCGATTGCGCTCTCGAAATCCGCGGTGGAAAACGGCGACGAACCGTTTGGCTCGGTGCTGGTGAAGGACGGCGAAGTCATCCTGCGCGCCGAAAACAGCGTCTTCACCGGCCACGATATGACCAACCACGCCGAGATGAACCTGGTCAAACTGGCAGCGCAGCACTACGACACTGCTTTTCTCGCCGGCTGCACGCTCTACACCAGCACGGAACCCTGCGCGATGTGCGCCGGGGCGATTTACTGGTCGGGCATTGGGCGCATGGTGTTTGCCTGCTCCGAAACGCGGCTTGGCGAGATCGCCGGGATCGGATTGAACGTGCCGAGCCGGGCGGTGCTGCAAACCGGCGCACGCATCGTCACGGTGGTCGGCCCCGACCCGAAGCTCGAAGACGAAGCCGCCGAAGTCCATCAGCAATTCTGGCCGAAGCATCTGGGCAAGGCTTAGCCTCTTTCGTCCGACGTGCGTATTCGCCCATCAGCCAGATGTGGCGGACGATCACAAAGTGATGGGCGGCTTCGACGTCGTCCGGTGTTCAGGGATTGACCCAGCGGGAGGAGGTCAGCGCGCCCAGTTTGTCGTAGGCAAGGACTGCGCGTCGGTTGTCGGCGTGGCGCAGCTGGAACCAATCCAGCGTCTCGGCCCGGAAGAGCAGTACCCCGAAGAAGGCTCGTCCATCAGCGTCTGCGGCCCTATCCTCGCTTGCCGGCGGCTCGCCGATGTCGTCGCCCGGCGGCCCGCCCATATAGGTGCTGCGCGTCGATCGCGGGAGCAGGCTCCAGGCTTCAGTCGCGCTTTCGCTGGCCGGTCCATGGAGTTCGGCCGATCCCTGCAGGCGAAGCTGCACTTTCGGCTGCGGGCCAAAGCCGAGGAGGGTGACCAAAGGATTGGCAGATATTTCCTGCCATTTCGGGCTTCTGACATCCGTATGGATTTCCAGGACGCGTCGCGCCACATCCACGCGCCGCACCACCACCATGCGGGCCTGCGGCCGGCCGCCGGCGTCGACCGAACAAAGGTTCAGATAGCGGAAGGCCGACTGCGGATCGGCGGCAGCAGCTTCCAACTCGGCCCAGGCCGATGCATCGACCTCGGCGAGGTTCACCGTGTCGCCTCCGCCTCAGCCTTCTTCATCTCGCCGGCCTTGACGTTCCAGTTGAAGCACATCGCTGTTCTCCTTGGCGTTGAAAGCGATCCTGTCAGACGGACCGGGTAAGGCCGCCGTCGATCTTGAGGCTCTGGCCGGTGATATAACCCGCCCCTTCGGAAACCAGGAAGGAAATCGTTGCGGCCACTTCGGCGCTCGTGCCGTAGCGCTTCATCGGCACGCTGTCGCGGCGCTCCTCCGTCGGCGGCAGGCTGTCGATCCAGCCCGGCAACACGTTGTTGATGCGGATGCCGTCGCCCGCATAGGTATCGGCGTAAATCTTGGTGTAGGCGGCGAGCCCGGCGCGGAAGACGGCCGAGGTCGGGAACATCGCCGACGGTTCAGCCACCCAGGCGGTGGAGATATTGACGATTGCGCCCGACGTCTGCGCCTGCATGATCGGCGTGACCAGCCGAACCGAACGGATGACGTTCATCAGATAGACGTCGAGGCCGGTATGCCACTGTTCATCGGTGACCTCGGTGATCGGCGCACGCGGACCGTGACCTGCGCTGTTGACGAGAGCGTCGATCCGACCCCACTTTTCCATGCATGCGTCGACCAGGCGCTTCAGGTCGTCGTTGGACTGGTTCGAGCCGGTGACGCCGATGCCGCCCAGTTCGTTGGCAAGCGCCTCGCCCTTGCCTGACGAGGACAGGATGGCGACCTTGAAGCCATCGGCCGCCAGCCGCCTCGCGGCTTCCGCACCCATGCCGCTGCCACCAGCCGTAATGATCGCTACCTTTTCTACTGCCATCGCCGTTACCCCTACTCGGTTTGCACCCATTGCCGGGCGTTGATCCCTGGAATACCATGGGTCACAAGCGGGAACGAACCAGTTTTCCTGAAATGTCCCAGTAGAAAAACTATCGAATGTCCATGTCCATCGGCAATCTTCCCTCTCTCAACGGCCTCAAGGCCTTCGACGTGGCAGCCCGTCATCTGAACTTCCGGCTCGCGGCCGAAGAGCTCGGCGTCACCCAAGGGGCGGTTGCCCAGCACGTGCGAGGGCTTGAGGCAGAGCTCGGGGTGACATTGTTCGAACGCCTGCCGAAGTCATTGGCGCTGACGGGCGAGGGGCGAAGCTACGTCGCCGACGTCAGGCGCGCCTTCGAACTGCTTTCAAATGCAACGGCGAACCTGAAGCCTCAGCCGGTCAAACTGGTGGTCAGCACGACGCCGACCTTCGCCTCGAGATGGTTGATCCCGCGTCTTCCGGACTTCACCGCGAGACATCCCGATCTCGATCTCCACATCCTGGCGACGGACCGCATTTCCAGCTTCCAGGTCGACGGCGTCGATCTCGCCGTCCGATATGGCAGCCCTCCCTTCGGTCCCGGCCTCGCCGCCGAGCTGCTGTTCGAGCAGGAGATCATCGCCATCTGCAATCCAAGCCTCGTCGCCGTGGGAGCCGAGCCCAACAACGCGGAAGAACTCTCGAACTACACGCTGCTTCACGATGCCCATAATTCCTGGCCCGAATATATCGATCGCTTCCTCGGCGGCGGCGATCCCACGCTGTTTCGGGGCATCAGCTTCTCACAGACATCGCACGCAATCGAAGCTGCAATCGCCGGACAGGGCATCGCTGTGGCAACCCGCGCTTTCGTCTCGACCGACATCGAGGCGGGCAGGCTGAGACAAGTCTTCGACGGCGCCCTCAGAGCACGGTCGCACTTCTATCTGGTGAAGCCGCGATATCGGAAGTCCGAAGCGGTCGAAAAGCTTCAGGACTGGCTGCGGTTACAGGTGCAGAGCTGACGGCCTGCTCCTAAGATACCCCTTCATCAAGCGGAACCATTTGACTTTTAGACCAGCCCAAACCGGTCATTCGACTGTCGGAAAATTCCGCCGCCGAAGCGCGCTCTGAAAGATCGCGACGCGCTTTAGGATCGCTCAAGCCAGACAGTTCTTGCTGCGGCGCTGTCGTAACCGTGAGCTGTGTAGAGCCCTTTGATTCGCACCTGTTCAGAAGTTCGTTCGATCTGCGCCTCCATGGCAGTGACAAGGCGGCACCATATTTCCCGGGTTGGCCGCCATCGTGGTTGTGAGTGCCAAATAGGTGAAAACGCCGGAAGGGGTTCGACCTCACCATAGAAGACTGACGCTGGATTCACCTCCATCAGCGCGAGAGATTCCATTTCGTACTCATCAAATCGCTTGGGATAGAGCCGTAGCGTTATATCGTCGTCAAGATATTCGAAAATCGGGGCCTGATAGGGATCACCGTCTGGCGGCGCACGCAAGGTCTGCCAATCCTGAAGATAGAAGATTGCTCTTCCATCAGCCCTTACCCAACCAGCCCGTCTGGTTTGATTGATCTTCGCGGTCTCGGCGCGTCGGGCCGACAGTTTCCTAAGTGCAGCCTGAACCCTGCTACTGCTAGATTCGGTATCCACGTCAGGGTCGATTGCATGCCATGGCTGAAGCGCGATAGCCTCGACACGATCTCTGCCGGCGGACGGGTCGCTCTGCACAGTTCTCAAGTGGGCGTATTGCCGCCGGCGCAATTGGGGCTCCCATCGTCCCTGAAAGCAACCTCCAGTTTCTAAGAGCGTTGACGGGGACGCACCGAAAATCTCCGTCTCCGGCCATGCGAGCAAAGCGTCCCTCGAAAAATTCGCTATCTCATGCCAGCGGACGTCCGGTATCGACTGACGACTAGATTGTCGGTTTTTGGATCGCGAGGCCTCGTGATCCAGCACCCACTGGCCAGCTGCAGAGCTTGTTTTCCGGCTTTCCCTCGTGACCACAAGAAGATATTCGCCATCGCCATCGCGATAGCAAAAAACACCCTGGCACTCGTCGGTAACTTTTCCGCTTCCTGAAACGATCTCGCGCAACTCAATTTTCTGGCCGGTGGTTCGATCCGTCAGAGAAGACGCCTCGGTCTGATATTCGAATTGCTCCCAAATCGACCGGTTTAGAAAAGGCGGATCGTCGTTGAAAATATACGATATCTCATCACGAAAGTAGCTCCTCCCTTTCTGCGCTTCTTCTGCGGTAACGAGATCGACTCTGACAGCAGTCCCGGCAGCGGAAACCATCTTGTCAGCCCGAACCCGCTTCGGAGGTTGAATGCAGATTTCTTTGGCGGGGTCCTTTATGGAACTGCGATCACAAAGGTAAAATCGAGCTTCCTTCCATTGCCAGACGGCGTTGTCGCAGAGGTCGCGGAATCGGTCCAGAAAGACCAGTGGAAAGTTTCCGAATTCCCTCTTCAGACTGCCTTTTACGCCTTCCCAAGGACGTTCGAATTTCAATGCTGTTCCACTTCTTCGATCGATAGTTCCGACAAGCACTTCGTTGTCGATCCGGAACGTCCAACCGTCTTCTTGAGCATAGACAGAAATTCGGTCGGTGATGATGTCGTCATCCATGTAAAGCCAAACTGTCCGTCCGCGGATCTGCGACAGAGGAACGAAAACGCGATCACCGGACTGTAGATGCGGGCGATGCGGCAGGAGACCGAAAACCAGATTTTCAACCTCTTCTGGCTTTGCCGCAGCGAACCTTTCGCGCGTCGTTATCTCCTCATCAACCGTCGCCTGCCGAGCTGGCGGGAGAAAACACCACTGGCGGGTCGGCTCTTCCGAAAAGACCGGCGGTCGTAGAACAGCGTTGCGGCCCAAAGCATCGAGATAGGCCATGCTAAAAGTTCGGTAGCATTCCTTGCGCCATTGTCCTTTGTGCCAACCACCGTTGACTGCGATCAAGGCGGGCCGGAGACCCGTGGCCTCCCATTTTGGCCAGCACACCAAGGCATCGCAAATCAATCGATCAATCTCGATCCATTCTTCATAGTCCAATGCGCCAATGCCGAATTGCTGCAAGGAAAAGGCGTAATCAAAACGCCAGATTAAGAGGCGGGAACCGGAAGGGTTAAAAACATCACGCTGCTGCACGAACAGTTCTATTGAACGATTGGCACCTGACGCTTCGAACCGCATCCAGCGCCTGTCGTTAGAACTCTCTCTGCCGCGTTCATCATCCCGACTGACGAAACCGAGAAAGCGGACGAATGCTCCATCGCTGCGAACGAGACGTTCCTCTGCTTCGCGAACAGACCACCAGCCGAGCACCGGACTAGCTTGGCGTTGCCCAAACGATTTGCCGCTCATCGCGAGAGCCTCGAATGAATTGCTTTCAAATCCACACCCATAGCTACAATTTATGGTTTCGTCAGATTCAAGCAGAAACATCCCAAAAGAGTGTTGCCAGAATTGTTAGAGTCTCTCTCACTTCGCAAGAAGCAGATGGCCGCTGAAACCCATTTCAAGAAGTCTGCACAGCGGCGTCCCCTATTGCCACTCTTTGACTTCGGATGAGTGGCAGCTCTGAGATTTATCCGTGTGCTTCTTCCTCCGCGATGCTGGCCGGCGCGGAGTTCAAAACAGACGCTCGACACATCGCTCGGTCTCCCACCGCCTGAGGAAATTCGCTTCCCGGGCAATCCAGCCGACCGTCTCGCTTCCCCATTCCTGGGCCCGGCTTGCATATTCTCCCATCAGCCAGATGTGGCGGACGATCACAAACCGATGGGCGGCTTCGAAGTCGGCAGGCGTGATCGGCCGGATGGCCCGATAGCCATCGACGAAGGCGTCCCACATTTCGGTTGAGCTCCGGCCGAAGGATGTTTGCGCCCACAAGAATACCGACAGGTCGTAGGCCAGGTATCCCGGACCGCCGTCATCGAAGTCGAAAAAGACGGCTTCGCCGGCGTCGTTGATCCGCGCATTGAAGCCGTGACAGTCACCATGGCAATAAGTCCACGTCAAATCGCCGACGGCCTCGATCGCCTTTGCGGTCCGCGCAACGATGGCTTCAAGATCGCCGCGGACGTCGGCGTCTTCCACGACGCCGCTATCGCATATGCGGGCGAGGGGCCGATGCAGCAGGTGTTCGAGGTCGAGCCGATAGAGCGCTCCGTCCGGCTGGAATGTCTCGGCAGCGTCGTGCATCAAAGCAAGGGTCTTGCCGTTGGCCCGCGCATCGCCGGCATCCGTCGTATCCGGCTTGCGGCCCTCGATCGCCCGGAAGAGCACGGCCTGGCGCACGCCCTCCGGCGCCTGTCCCTCAACGAACAAGCTGCCCTCGCGTGTCGGGATGGCTGCAGCGACGGGGACGTCCGATTGCGCAAGGTGCGCCAAGAACGCCGTTTCGGTCCTGACGTCGGCCGGGCCACGGGCGCGGCGATGAGAAAGCCGGAATACATACCGCTCGCCGTTGCTTGCGACGGCAAGATACACATCATTCAGGCCGCGTTGAAGCAACCGGCAGGAAACCGGCCCGGCAAGCGGATAATGCCGATCGATGAACTGTTCGATGGCCGCAACCTGCGGGGTCGAATAGAGCGGATTGAAGTCGAGCATGGGCGCTGTACCATCGGGCTTTGCTGGCAGGCTGCTTCCGCGGTGAAAAGACCAAGAAGCGGCCGCAGGCACGTGCGATTGCAATAGGCTGCTGATTGGATAAGCTGAATGGCGCTATTAATAAAACCAAGAGATGAAAAACAAAATGCTGGCCTCGCGATTTTTGAAAGAAAACTCTATTTCGATTTCTGTGCTTTCCATCATTTTAGCTCTGTCGGGATGTATCACTACGCAAAACGGTGTTGCTATTTCAGCGGATCACAGTCGGGCTCTGAGTGGAGAGCGGACAAAGATGGGCCAGTCCTACAATTTGAATGAAGATTGCACGGCTGCAACAATCGCCAATATAAAATTGGTAGAAGCCCCGGCGCATGGCTCGGTTGAATTCGTCAAAGAGAATATTTATTCAAATTACAAGGATGGCATCCGCATTAAATGCAATTCCAAGAAATCTCTCGGCGTGTCGGAATACTATACTTCCAACAGCGGCTATTCTGGAGGTGACATGTACAAGGTGAGGGTGTCCTACGGGGAGGGGACCATCAAGGACGTCACCGTCAACATCAATGTGATCAAGAACTAGGGTGAAGCGTCTCAACAGGAAACTAGTCATCATTTTGCTGCTGGTGTGGCTGTTGCCGGGAATGCTTGCCGTTTTCGTGAGGATGGCTGGCTTTAACTTCCTGCCGTCCATCGAATGGACATCCAAAACGAATAATCTTTCGATTGCGGCCGGTCTGCTCCCGGCGGCGTTTCTGTCATGGGTCGCCTGGAAAGCCATGGACGTTACTCCGGTCGGCGATGGGAAGGCGGCTATTGCCATGTTTTCAGCCCCCATCTTTGCTTACTTATTGGGAAAGAACCTTTTCGCTGTTGCCTTGCCGATGACGCTCGCCATGGTCGCGGGCCATCAGGTCGAGCTCCCTTTTACCGTGGCACACCCCGATCGATGGGGCGACTCCAAATGCCCAACACCAGTTGAGCTCGAAGGCCTACCCTTTCTCTTCGACACAATTGCCGTGTCCGAGACGATGTCAGGATGAGCCTGTTGCCGGGTAAGCCTGCTGTCGTCACCGGCCGAGGCACCAGCCTGGGCCTCTTTGCGGAAAGTCTGAGCCCGTAAACCGAACAAGCGCAACCGCCGCAGCGGTGCTCCTTGCATTCAACCGGTGTCGGCACGCGCGCTTCGCCTTCGAGGCCGGTGGGGAGCGCTTATTCTGGGTCTACTGTAAAAAGTGCACCCACCATAATGAAACTTCGTGTCGACCTTTTCCGTAGTCGAAATAATCCACCGGCAGACCAGCCGCGAGCTTAGCATCCGACATTGCCTTTCGTTCCGCCATGCATGAGTTATCAAGCATTGAAGCGACTTTTTGCGGATCTTTGTTTGAAACAAGATACGATTTTGTGGTCCGCTCCAAGCACTTGCCCAATGCACTCCCGGCTGACCCGACGCGGCGTATCTCTGGGGTGTCATAGGGTGAAGTAGCACACGACGCTAGAGCCGTTACAACGCTCAGAATAATGATCGTATATCGCAATGCATTCCCCGCTAAAATTGAAGTCTTGTTGAGTCCAGCTTCGCCATCGCTACCACTGAAGCCCATGTTTCAACACCCGCAATCGAAGATCATCGGTCAAGACTCGTGCCATCATCCACCTCTCCAAAGTGGATCTTGAATCAGCTTCGACCTGCGCCGTCATTCACAATTGGGGATTATGCTCTAGTGGCTATCAGTCCGCCTTCGGCTGCCCGGGAAGCTGGCCGTAAGCCGTCAGGATGGCCCTGATCAGGCCTGGGAAACGTTCGTCCAACTCGGTGCAGCGCGTTTGATTGCGCATCTCCACACCCTGGCGCTCGCTCATGATCAGCCCGGACTCGCGCAGCACCTTGAAATGGTTGGACAGCGACGACTTTGGAATGACACGGTCGCCGAGATCGGCAAGCGCAGAGCACGTCCCGCCACCGCCGGCGCCGGCAAGCTTTGCATAAATGGCAACGCGCTCCGGATCGGACAGCGCATAGAGGATCGCCTCGGGCTTGATGTCCTCCAGGGCTGGGTGAAAGAGCGGTCTCATGAATTTTATATAGCGTCCCTTGACATCGAGATCAACAGTTCCGAATTTCTGAACTATGGAACAAGCCTGCCAATCCCGGCGGCTATCCAGATCTGAAGGAACGAGAAATGGCTAAGCTCACAGGAAAGGTCGCTGTCGTAACGGGCGCCTCCAAAGGCATTGGCGCTGCGATTGCCAAGGCGTTCGCAGCTGAAGGTGCAAAAGTGGTGGTCAACTACGCTTCGAGCAAGGCGGGAGCGGACGCCGTGGTTGAGGCGATCAGCGCGGCCGGTGGCAAAGCCATCGCGGTGCAGGGCGATGTTTCGAAGGCCGGTGAGGCACAGGGGCTGGTCGATGCTGCGGTCAAGGAGTTCGGCAAGCTCGACGTGCTGGTCAACAACTCAGGCGTGTATGAATTCGCGCCGATCGGTGAGGTGACCGAGGAGCAATATCGCCGCATCTTCGACGTGAATGTTCTCGGTGTTCTCCTGACCACCCAGGCAGCGGTCAAGCATCTCGGCGAGGGCGGCAGCATCATCAACATCTCCTCGGTGGTCACCAGCCTGGCGCCGCCAGACTCCGCCGTCTATACCGGCACGAAGGGAGCCGTCGAGGGCATCAACAGCGTGCTTGCCAAGGAACTCGGCCCGCGCAAGATCCGCGTCAACGCCATCCTGCCAGGGATGGTCGAAACCGAGGGCACGCACACGGCCGGCGTTATCGGCTCGGATTTTGAACAGACCATCGTCGCCCAGACGCCGCTCGGCCGCATCGGCCAGCCGGACGATATCGCCGGTGTCGCCGTCTTCCTCGCTTCCGACGATGCCCGCTGGCTGAGCGGCGAACGATTGGCCGCCAGCGGCGGTTTCCGCTAAAGCGCGTCGCGATCTTTCAGATTCGCTTGGCCCGCGCTTCAGGTCTTTGGTTTTGCGCATGTCGCGCAAAACCGCTGCACACTTTTGCGCGACATGCTCTAGCTGTGGCGATGGTGTGCCTGCGCCAAGCCGCAATGCGGGCTGGCAGCTCGGCGTCTTGGAGATTGGCCCGCCGCAGACGTCTACGCCACCGTCGGGTGTTCAATCGCTTGACGCATCTCCTGGACATGCCGCGCCGGCGGCGCGCCAAATTGCCGAAGATACTCGCGGCTGAATTGCGAGGCGCTCTCGTATCCGACCGCGAACGCCGCATCCGACGCGCTATGGCCGCCCGCTAGCAACAGTTGGCGGGCTTCCTGCAATCTCAGCTGCTTTTGATACTGAAGAGGACTGAAGCCAGTGATCGCCAGGAAATGGCGATGCAAGCTTGCGCGGCTCATCCCGCTGGCATCGCAAAGGGCCTCGATGCGAAGCTGCGCGTCGGGGTGGTCCCTGATCCACGCGATGGCGCGCCGGACGCGGGCCAAGGCACCTTCAGGCCGTGCGATCTG
Organism: Rhizobium sp. WSM409; assembly: GCF_057653825.1. Lineage (NCBI taxonomy): Bacteria > Pseudomonadati > Pseudomonadota > Alphaproteobacteria > Hyphomicrobiales > Rhizobiaceae > Rhizobium > Rhizobium sp. WSM409. Next base: position 837,953 of record NZ_CM172794.1, read on the forward strand.
ACGCAGCAATCGCCCCTGTGGGCCCTGCAGCAACCGGTAGAGTAGCTCGCGCTCGATCATCGGGCTGAGAATGGGAATATCCGCCGGGTTATCGAGCAACGACAGCAACCGGAGCAATGTATCGCGAAGCGGAGCGAACATTGGATTGACCGCGACGCCCATGCCTTTCTGATCGCTCTCTCGTACGGAGGGCATGGTCGCAGCCAGCTCTGCCAACAGCCCCGGCTCCAGGACGAGTGAGACCGCGACATAGGGGCGACCCTTGCCGGCATCCAGAATTTGCCCAGTCAGCGGTAGGTCGAGAGCACTGATGAAATACTGCGCGCTGTCGTAACTCAGAAGGGTGTCGCCGATTGCAACGCGCTTAGACCCTTGCAGAATGAAGCAGATCATCGAGCGATAAAGGCAAGGCACCTTGCCCATGGTGTCTTGTCCTACGAACATGTCGAGGCGGGGGATCAGTGTGTCCGTCGAGCCCGTCGCGGCATGACGCAACACAATGTCCAGATGCGGCGCGAGATCGTCTGTCATTTCTCCAGTGTGCCACGGCCCCGCGAAAAAGCAAAGGTTTTGAGACAATCAGGCAAGAGGTTGAGCCGATCGGGCGTGTTCCCAACCCGGCGTTTGCCTATCTTGGATCCAACAAAAGCGCCTGAGGGCGCGACATCCGAGAAAGGCAGCCATGACCCACCCTATCGCACTTATCACCGGCGCAAGCCGCGGCCTTGGCCGCAACATGGCGCTTCACCTGGCCAAGCGGGGGGTCCATATCATCGGCACCTACCGTAATGGCATGACCGAGGCCAACGCCTTGCGTCAGGAAATAGAAGCGCTGGGCGGCAAGGCGTCGATGCTGGCGCTTGATGTAACCGACACGGCGAGCTTCCCGGCATTCGTTGGCGCCGTCACCGAGACGCTCAGGTCGGACTTCCACCGAGATCGTTTCGACTATCTCGTCAATAACGCCGGCAACGGCCTGTTCTCGAATTTTGTCGATGCGACCGAGGAGCAGTTTGCTTCCCTGGTTTCTACCCATCTCCAGGGGCCGATTTTCCTGACCCAGAAGCTTCTGCCGCTGATCGCGGACGGCGGGCGCATACTGAACGTCTCGTCCGGCTTCGTGCGCTTCACCTTGCCGGGGTACAGCCTCTACGCAGCCATGAAGGCGGCGGTCGAGGTGCTTTCACGTTATCTGGCTGTGGAGTTGGGTGAACGCAGGATTCGCGTCAACGCCATCGCGCCGGGCGCCATCGCAACCGATTTTGGTGGCGGCGCAGTGCGCGACAATGAGGGCGTGAACGCATACGTGGCGCAGGGCATCGCGCTGGGCCGCGTCGGCCTGCCGGACGATGTGGGCGGCGCCGTCGCCGCGATCCTGTCCAACGACATGGCTTGGGCCAATGGCACCACGTTCGACATCTCGGGAGGACAATTGCTTTAGACCAGGCAAGTGCTCCCCAGATTGTCGGTTATCGAGAGGCCATCATGACAACCAGCAAGCTCACGCTCATCAGCCATCCGCTATGCCCGTTCGTTCAGCGTGCGGCGATCGTCCTTTTGGAGAAGGGCGTGTCGTTCGACAGGATCGACGTCGATCTCGCTGACAAACCGGACTGGTTCCTGGCGCTTTCTCCGACAGGCAAGGTGCCCTTGCTGAAGGTGGAGCGGGCGGATGACAGGGACGCAACTCTGTTCGAAAGCATGGTGATCTGCGAATATCTCGAAGAGACGCAGGGCGGCGCAAGGCTCTACTCTGAGGACGCGCTGTCGCGCGCTCAACAGCGCGCGTGGATCGAATATGGCACGGCGACCCTCGCCGAAGCCTGGCAATTCCTTAACGCCAAGGATCGTGCGACCGCAGACGCCAAGCGGGCAGCGTTCCGAAACCGGCTAGAGAGGCTCGAAGATGTGCGTGACCGGGGGCCCTACTTCTCTGGATCGACGTTCAGCATGGTCGATGCGGTGTTCGCGCCTCTGTTCCGGTATTTCGACCTCATCAACCCGACCGTGACGCAGATGATATTTCAGGGGCTCCCACGCGTATCCATATGGCGTGAGGCTTTGGCATTACGAGAGAGCGTCGTCGCGGCCGTGGGGCGGAACTACGGTCGCCGCTTCAAGCAACATCTGGCCGAGCAACAAGCGATCTTGGCCGATTGATTCCCCCCAAGCCCGCTTTCGCTCTCTCGGTGTCTTGACCCGGCGGCGCTCCGAAGAGACGCTTGTACTCACGGCTGAACTGCGAGGCGCTTTCATAGCCGACCGCAAACCCCACCTCGGCTGCACTCACCTGGTTCGCGATCATGCGACGGCGGGCCTCGTGGAGCCGGATATATTTCTGATACTGAAGCGGGCTGACGGCGGCAACGGCTTTAAAGCGATCGTAAAACACGGATACGCTCATACCCGCGAGCGCAGCGACCGCCTTGAAATTGAGGCGCTCGGTGTAATGGTCGCGGATCCAAGCCATGGCCTTTCGGATGTGCATCAGGCGCGAGTCAGATCCGGCAATCTGACGGAGCAGGCCGCCGTGCGGTCCCATCAGCAGCCGAAACATGAGCTCGTGTTCCAGGGACTGAGCCATGACGGGTATTTCGGTTGGGCGATCGAGTAGCTCCAGTAGTCTTCCCCAAGCGCCCAGAAGCGACGCGCTCGCGGTGCTTACCCCGTATCCCGATTGAATCGGCAACTCTGGTATCGCTGCCATTTCAAGTACGAGATCCGACAGCAGGGCGGGGTCCAAAAATAGACCGATTGCGAGAAACGGTTGATCCTCTGACGCCTCACAGATCTGACCCAATGCAGCGATCTCAGCCGCGACAATCATGCTTTGGCCAGGACCGTACTCAAACATCTTGTCGCCGATAAACATGCGCTGAGTTCCCTGGATCACCAGGGACGCCGCAGGATCGTAGATCAGCGGGTCGATCTCGGTTGTATGGTCGAGGGTGTAAGCGAACAGTCTCGGCAGTTGAGGACTCTGACGGCCAGCGTGGCGCATCGCCATGGCGCGGATTTTGTCGAGTTCGCTCATCATGGCATCTTAATTCGATTGCCCAGAATTATCAAACTTTCCGGAAAATCAGGCAATGATAGCGGAAGATCTGGCATCGTGACGTCGCGGTTCAAAGCCTATCTTCAGGCTCAACACCGAGGCCATGAGGCTTCTAAATCACCTATGAGGAACTGCCATGCCCAACCCAATCGAAACTGTTTCGGCTTTTTGCGCCACGTTCGTTGAAGACGGCGGAAGGCCAGCCGTCCGTCGCTGGTTCACACCCAACACGCGCTGGGTCAACGAAGGCGTTTCAGTCACGAACGGCGTCGAAGAGGCTATCGCCATGATCGACGGACTGGAGACGTCGATGGGCATCTCGACGGTCCATATCGACATGCTCGCGATTGCCGCCGACGGATCTCGCGTTCTCACCGAAAGGCTCGACCGGTTCGAGCGTGCCGACGGCAGCGAAATCGGACGCGTGATGATCATGGGCATTTTCGAGATCGAAGGTGGCAAGATTGTCGAGTGGCGGGACTATTTCGACGTTACAGCCGTCCAGAAGTTCACTGCCGGCTGAGACGCCGGCTTGCGAACAATGGGGCTGGACGCGGAGATTATTGTCTCCGCGATCAGCACAACGCGCCCAATTGGGAACATCCCCTTTTTAAGCAGGCTCGCAGCCGTCCGGTGGGCTTTCAGATGAGTCGCGTCGATCATGATGCGCTCAGGCCTGGGCCGTCCGCCGGTGAGCCCGGCGAAGATCCAGTCGAAGACGCCGAGCCGGCTCCAGCGGATGAAGCGATTGTAGAGCGTTTTGTGCGGCCCATAACCTGCCGGCGCGTCCTTCCACTGCAGGTCATTGCGGATCACGTAGACGATCCCACTCGACCCGTGGAACCCCGCGCGACAGCGGGAAGAACGGCGATATCCGCGCCATCTGGCGCTTGCTCAGCGGAAACAAATCACCCATCACTGACCTCCTGTTGGAAGCCAGAATCACATCTCAAACCAAATTAATAGGTCCTGATCCTAGTAGGGCGAGACGCACGCCCGTCGCCGACCGTAATAGGGCTGGAACGTGTTGTCGTAAGCCCTGTAAGACCGGTAGCGCGCATAACACCAGCTCGTATGTCCGTTGCCGCCACTATAGACCTGGCGGTAGTAGCGCGGACGGTAAATGGTCGAGCCGTAGTAGCGCGGCGGACCGTAATAGGGCGATCCGTAATAGCCCCGGTCGTAGTAGCCTTGATCGTAGTAGCCCTGACCGTAATAGCTTCGGCCATAATACGGCTGCGCCAGCATTCCGCCGATGATTGCGCCGGTCGCGAGCCCGCCGAGTCCCCAAGCCCAATTGTCGTTGTGGTATCCACCCCCGCGGTAGCCTCGATAGCCGCCTCGGTAGCCGCCGCGGTGATGTCTGTACTGGACCAGCTGCGCCTCTGCGACTTCGATCTTCGGCACGGCAACGGTGGGAAACGCCATGGCCGGCGGGGCGCTCGTCAGCGCCGTCACCAGCGACAGGATTACGATTGCTAACCTTTTCATTGGCTCATCTTTCCTTCGTAAGCGCTGCGCGACGCATAAGGCGCGCAAGGACGTTTCGGCCCTTTAAATGCGCTGGTTAATTTTATCCTAAAATCGACTTTGATTCGAGGAATTATGCAGGAAAGCTTTTCGTCGACGGCGGGTTCCCGCGAAAGCACGCGACCGCCTTCCATCATCTCATATGAGCCGCTGCGCGCTCCATGAATCATGCAACGCAGGGCTCATCCATGAGGCCGGCAAAGCGCGGTCATCACCTGCCGATATAGGCGGCTAATTCGTCAGCCGTACCATCGGGGAAGGCCTGTTTGAGAAAAGGTGCGCGCGACTGAATTTCGCTCAGCTTTATCATGCTAGTGTCACTGACCAGCTAGCCCGAATGGTTTGGGATGAATTTATTGCTTCGGACAATCTACGCGCTGATATTCGTTCTCACCGCTGCGGCGAGCGCCCACGCATGCGCAGCACCTCGAGGATTTTTGTCGGATTTGTTCGACGCTGACGTCATTGTCCGGGGGACTTTCCGGGACTACGAAGTTTTAAAGCCTGGTGAGGCGAGGGTGACCCTCGAAGTACTGGAGGCCCTGAAGGGGAGCGTTCAACAAGGCCCATTGTCATTCAGTTGGACACGAAGCGGGCTTGCGGACCAGTGGACGGGGCTGAACGACGTAATTGTTGCTCTCAAGCGATCGGATCCGGATAATGGCGAAGGCTATGAAGTCATGCGTGGCTGCCGGGTGCAGGGAATCTACCGGACGGACGGGTACAGAGAAAGCGTGATTGAGATCATAGCTAGGAGCGCTCGTTGATCCGCTGCTGCCCAACTCTACTGCGGTGCTGACCAATGCGCCTGTTCCTTATGCGCTGGCCGATTTGCGCCACGCCGGACGTTTCGGTCTACGTTTGGTATGTGTCCAGAGTTGGAGATAGTTCTTCGCAATCCTCACGAAATCGACCGCGCGACAGAAACAACTTCAGAGCCTCCTGCGCCACCGGCTTGATCCGTTCAGCGCACCCCGACTGAATGTATTCTGCCTCGCTTTGGAAGTGCCGGGTTTCCATGCTGATATCCTCCAGCATCCGCCCCAGCGCATCGACGGTCCGCTCTTCATCGGTCGTGATCGCGCTATTTGGCCTCACAACCAATTGCCCGTCACGCCAATAGTCGTAAAAACCTTCGAAGAACTCATTGTAATTCACTTCAATGAGACCTTCGTTTCCCTGAGCGAGAACTTCGATGGCGTCGATGATCCGATTTCGCCACCGTTGTTCAACGATGCGATCTGAAACTTCTTCATCCAAAACCGGCACTCCCTTTGCCCATCCCTCTGCACAGAGACTAGTGGCTTTTACGGCAGCTGCAACGCCCGCTCATGGCGCACCGTTGCCATAGATACCAACGCCGCTGGCCTTTGACATGAATTGGGATCTTTGCAGGAATAAGTTCTCTTATTTGCCACCTACTGCTGAAGCTCGGCATCATGCGCAGCTTTCAATGCGTCGCATCCTCCAAGCTCTTTCGTCGTGGCCAACGCCCACTCCTGCACCTGCGGTTCGGAGATCGCCAGACCGGGGTCTCCATTCTGAGCGAGAAGCTTCAGGCTCGCCCCCTCAAGCTTTGCAATCGCCGCCTCGACATCGGAATAGATCTCTGTTCCAGGACCACAACCTTGTTTCTCGACGTATTGTAAAAATCGCGGGCCCATCGGCTTCGGCTCCGCCTCACAATATCTCTCCGCAAGCACATGCATGGTCAGCGCGTAGTCAATTCCTACGAAACGCGACTCGAACGGTTCGTTAGGCTTGAAACTGGTTCTGCAAAAATTTGGCGGTTGTGCATTGGCGGCAGCGAGCGGCACGGACGCTAATATTGCGCCAAAGAGATAACGAAACACACTGCTCTCCTTCGGATGTCGATCTCGTCGGTTATGGGCCAGACTCTCTACGCCCGAAAGCGGGTTCAGTCATCACCTGCCAATATAGGCGGCCAGTTCGTCAGCCGTCCCATTGGGGAAGGCCTGTTTGAGAAAGTCCAGGAACGCCGACACGCGCGCGCTGAGCAGCCGCCGTGATGGATAGAGCGTCCAGAGAGCGATTTCGGGGCCGTCTATATCCCCCCAATTGACCAGTGTGCCGTCCGCCAGGTCATGGCTCACCAGCGAAATCGGAAGACGTCCTGCACCGACGCCGGCGCGCACCGCATCGCGGACCATGATGAGCGTCGCCAAGGTGAGCACAGGTTCGATCCTGATCGTCGACCGGCCGCCTGGTGTCTTCACCTGCCATGTTTGCGCTTCGCCTGCGCCGCGCGCGACGCCGGGAGCGGCACGTCCGCCGGTCGGGCGGGGAAGATCGGGGCTCGCCACCACCACCAGCCGGTCGCGCAGAAACACCCGTCCGACCAGGCTTTCGTCGGGATCCGGATTGACGCGGATGACCAGATCGTAGCCTTCCTCGATCATATCGACAGGCCGGTCCTCACTCGTCACCTCGAGCCTCACCTCCGGATATTTAAGGGTAAAGCCCGCGGCGATCCTCCCCATGGCGGTCTGGGAAAAATGCAAAGGCGCGCTGATCCGCAATCTACCCTTGGGTTTCTGGCCGCCGGAGGCAATCGCTGACGCCGTCTCGTCCAGCTCGGCAAGCAGTGCCCCCGTCCGCTCGAACAGCGCCCGTCCTTCTTCGGTGAGCTTCAGGTTCCGCGCACCCCGTTCAAACAGCCGTAGATCAAGTCCGCTTTCCAGCTCGGCGACACGCCGCGACAGGGTTGCCTTCGGCCGGCCGGTGGCCCTTGCCGCTTTGCCGAAGCCACCATGGCGGGCAACGAGATTGAAATCGGCAAGCGCAAGAAGATCCATGAGTGTTCCACCAGCGAGACGCTGCGTCTAAAATTTCTGTCTATCGGACTACCAGTGAACCACACATATTCGACGTGTCAAGCAACCCAACACGGAGAAAGACCATGACCATTCTCGTTACCGGCGCCACAGGCAATGTTGGCCGCCAAGTCGTCGAACACCTCGTCAAGCGCGGCGCCGATGTCCGTGCTCTTGTCCGCGACCCTTCGAAAGCCGAATTCCCGGCTGGCGTCAGCGTCGTGCAGGGCGACTTCCTCGACGTCGACTCGCTGCGTAACGCCATGTCGGGCGTGTCGACCCTTTTCCTGCTCAACGCCGTGGTTCCGGACGAATTCACCCAGGCTTTGATTGCGCTGAATGTCGCCCGATCGGCCGGTATCGAGCGGATCGTCTATCTCTCGGTGATCCACGCCGACCTCTACGTGAACGTGCCGCATTTCGCCGGCAAATTCGGCGTCGAGCGGATGATCGAGCAGATGGGTTTCAAGGCGACGATCCTGCGCCCGGCCTACTTCATCCAGAACGATCTGACGGTCAAAGACGTCATCACCGGCTACGGCGCCTACCCGATGCCGATCGGGCCCAAGGGTCTCGCCATGATCGACGTCCGTGATATCGCCGAGATCGCCGCCCTTGAGCTGCTGCGCCGCGAACAGTCTGCAGAGCCGCTGGCGCTTGACCGGATCAACCTCGTCGGTCCGCAGACACTGACCGGAACCGATATCGCTGCCATCTGGTCAGACGTGCTCGCCCGCCCGATCCACTACGGCGGCGACAATACCGAGGGCTTCGAGCAAAATCTCAAGCAGTTCATGCCCGCCTGGATGGCCTACGACATGCGCCTGATGGGCGAGCGCTTCCTGACCGACGGCATGCTGCCCGAGGCCGGTGACGTCGAGCGCCTGACAAAGCTGCTCGGCCGCCCGCTGCACTCCTATCGCGCCTTCGCCTCGGAAACCGTTGCCTCCGCCTGAGGCAGCAACAGCGATCTCGAAAGGACGATCACCATGATCTATTCGACCGCCACAGTTCCGGTGAACCCGGAAGGCGAAACCCCGTTGACGCGCGCCGAGGCCTGGCAAGGTCTCGAACGCAAGGCGCGCGACGCCCGGCTCTTTCTTCCCGCCGGTCTCTGCAGCCGTTGCGATGTCGTGGAGGAAAGCCCGACCCACTTCGTGCGCGAAGCGACGATTGCCGGGCAGGATCTACGCGAGATCATCACCCTGGAACGGCAAAGCAAGGTCACCTTCTTTCAGGCAACGGGGCCACGCGAGGGAGCGATCGTCAACCAGCTTTTCGAGGATGAAGAAGGTCAGCTGCAGCTGCGCTTCTACTGCTATCTCGGCCTGCGCGGCAAACAGCCGAACGGCCCGGAAGAGCAGGCCGAGCAGGTGCAATTCGATGGCGAAACGGGCTACAAGGCCGCCCTGCTATCGACACTGAAGCGGACCCGCGAACTGCTGGCAGAGGGAAAGCTCTGATCATCGCCGCAACACAAGCAACAGGGCGGCTGGTCCTGAGTTTATCCCCGACCAGCCGCTCTGCGTCAGGCGGCCTTTGCCGCTGTCACAGCGGCGAGCAGAATGCCGGCGGTCTCCAGCGATGAGCCGGGGTTCTGCCCGGTGATGAGCAGGCCGTCCTTCACAGCATAGGACGACCAGTCGTCGCCGCTGGAATAGATGCCGCCGTTCTCCTTCAGCATGTCCTCGACCAGGAACGGCACCACCTGGGTGAGGCCGACGCCGTCTTCCTCGGAGTTCTTGAAGCCGGTGACTTGTCTGCCCTGAACCAGCGGCGTGCCGTCGGCAGCCTTGACGTGGCGCAGCACACCCGGCGCGTGGCAGACAAAGGCGACGGGCTTGCCGGCCTGATAGAGCGATTGGATGAGGGCGATCGAATTCCTGTCTTCCGCCAGATCCCAAAGCGGGCCATGGCCACCCGGATAAAACACCGCGTCGTAATCGTCATGGGAGACCGAAGCGAGCTTTACGGTCGAGGCGAGCACGGCCTGGGCATCCGGGTCGGCATGGAAGCGACGGGTCTGGTCGGTCTGGAAGCCGGGTTCGTCGCTCTTCGGGTCGAGAGGCGGCTGTCCGCCCTTCGGCGATGCGACGGTGATGTCGGCGCCGGCTTCGAGGAAGGCATAATAGGGGGCGGCAAATTCCTCGAGCCAGAAGCCGGTCTTCCGGCCGGTGTCGCCCAGTTCGTCGTGCGAGGTGAGAACCATGAGGATTTTCATCTGGAGATCCTTTCGAGACAGATGTGATCGGTTGCTTTCGATGAGGGGATCATGCCTCGGCGGTTCTCATTCCGGAAATTTATTTCTTTGATTTCAGTTATGCGTTCGGCAATATATCTGGATGAAGTATGACCTCAACCTCCTGCCTGTCTTCGTGGCGCTCATGGAAGAGCGCAATGTCACGCGCGCAGCCGAACAACTGGGCATGACGCAGCCTGCCGTCTCCAACGCCTTGAACCGCCTTCGCGAGACGCTGCGCGATCCGCTCTTCATCCGCGAGCGCTACGGCATGAAGCCGACTGAGATGGCAGAGGCACTTGCTCCGGTGATCCGCGGGGCATTGGCGAGCCTCGATGACGTTATTCTCGGTCAGCAGGCGTTCGATCCGGCGCGAGCGACACGGCAGTTCACCATCGCCCCGAACAGCTACGTCGAGTTCGTGCTGATGCCGGTGATCGTGGCGCGGCTGCGCGAATGCGCTCCCGGGATCAGGCTGCGCCTGACGCCCTTCGGCAATGATCTGGCCGAGACCGGCGCGATATCAGGGGCGACGGAAATGGTGCTCGGCCGGATCGTCGAGCCGCCTGATAACATGGTCGTGCAGCATCTCATGGATGATGGGCTGGCCTGTGTCGTGCGCAAAGATCATCCCGAGATCGCCGAAAGCATCTCCGAGGAACAGTATCAGCGGATGCGGCATGTGAACGTGCTTCCGCCCGGCCGCATGCGCGTCGGCCTATTCCAGATGCTGCAGCAGGCCGGTCTCAGGCGCGACGTCTCGGTCTCCGTCACCCATTTCCTGGCGGTCCCGGAAATGGTGGCCGTCACCGACTATTGCGCCACGCTGCCCCGGCTGATCTGCCATCGCCTTGCCCGCGACCCACGTCTCAAAGTCCTGCCCGCACCGGTCGATCTCGGCCGCTTCCCGGTCGAGCTGGCATGGCATGTCCGCTACCGAAACGACCCCGCCCACCGGTGGTTAAGATTATTGATATCAGAGGTGGCAAAGGATGTCTCGGACGCTTCGGTGGCAGAAGCGACGGCTGGAAAGTGAAACGGGTGTCCGAGACCTCGGCGAGGCCCTCACGGGCGAATTTGCGGGCCAAACCGGTGTTGATGGCACCCGATCATGTCGGCACACGTCGCTGTTCCTGCTGCAGACTCCACCCCGCGCTCCGTCCTCCTCGGGCTTGACCCGAGGATCCACTCTGGCTTCCTCGATCAGCAGCGGGCATGGATCCCAGGCTCAGGGCCTGGGATGACGGAGGGTGGGGCTGGTCGGTGTGCCGTGCCGTTGCGCTTCCCATTGAACCAGGGCCGCAACCGGCGAAATCGCCTCTCGCCTCTGGAGCATCGACCACGCCGGCCAGTAGGCGCTGCTGAAGGCTATCTCATTTCGTCGGCTGCGATCGTACGGTCAGTTTATTTCCGTCAGGATCGCGAAGATAGGCGACGAATGACCCGTTCGGACGTTCCCGTGGCGGGCTCTCGATCGCTGTGCCACCATGCGCAGTACCGGCGGCATGCCAGGCTAGAACATGGTCGGGGCTCGCGGCGGCGATACCGATAGTCCCACCGTTGGCTACGGTCGCCGGCTTGCCATCAATCGGTTTCGTGATCATCAGCCGACCACCCTCGTGGACATAGATCAGCCTGCCTCTTGCATCCATCTCGCCGGGCTTGCCTCCCAATGCAGCGAACGTGGCGTCGTAGAAGTTTCTGGCCCGCTCCAAGTCGTTGCTTCCAATCATCACGTGGGTGAACATGCTTCATCTCCAGAAACGTAGCCAATAGATCAGTGGCCGATCTCGATAATTTGTGTGCCTTTGCCAACGCCTTTGACCCTGGCAAAAAAAGGTCCTTCGCCCGTACCCTCTTAGGCTGGGAACGGGTTTCGCCACGCATCTAGTTGTTCAAGCCGTTCGTACCACGCCTGTATATGCCGAAACTCGGCAAGTGGAATCTCAGCAGAAGTCGCATAAGGAAGTGCAGCGGCCAATGCGAAATCTGCGACAGTCAGTGTCTTCCCGACCGCGACGCTGTTAGTGGCCAAATGGTCGTCGAGCACGCGAGCATGTAGTCGGAAGCTCGTCTTCGCATCTTCGATCACGGCGACGTCAGGCTCCCCGCCGAACAACGGCTTGATCAAGGTTTCAAACCACAGCGTTGCCCCGTGCCGGGTGAAGTGACTGGCATCCCAACTCAACCAGCGCAGCACGTCGATCTGCCGGTGGTCATGCGGCCAAAAATCCGATTCGATGCTGTCAGACAGCCTGCACATGATGGCGTTCGCTTCCCATAAAGTTCCGGCATCATCCTGCAGTACCGGGACTTTCCCGTTCGGGTTAAGCGCCAGGAATTCTGCGGTGCGCTGTTCTCCGCTTGCCAGGTCAACCCTGACGAACTCGACGTCGGCTTTGAGAAAACGAGCGGCGGCGCAGGCCTTCCGGGGATTGAGCGTCTCGCAGTAATAGAGCTTCATCGCCGCCTTAGGCATGATCCGGCCCTTCGGGTCTAGTCCCGAGAAAGAAGCTCAACCGCTCGAGACTTTGCGACCAGCCGTCTTCGTGACCCTTTAGTGACGATGCGCTATCAAATCCACTCTGCCGAAACGTCATTTCCGTGCCTCCGTCGCTGTCCCTGAACGTGATGGTGACGACCGTTTCCGGGCTGTTTTCGCCGCTTGCGAGCTCCCAGGCATGTGTGAAGACAAGCCTGTGCGGCGGCTCGACCTCCAGATATTTTCCGCCGACCCAATGCTCTTCTCCATCTGGCGCGATCAGACAGGCGCGGTGTCTGCCGCCTGGCCAGGCTTCAAGCCGATCGCCCACCGCCTTGAAACCGTGAGGACCGCACCATTGCACCAACGCTTTCGGGTCGGTCCATGCCCTGAAAACCAGATCGCATGGAGCATCAAACCTTCGGACAAGAACCAGGTCGCGGGTATTGTCGGTATCGGTCTCTGGATTAGTCATTGTCGTATCCTTGTACCTTGGACAGATAGTCATCGAGACGATCAAAGCTTTGATCCCAGAAGCGTCTGTAATCGGCGACCCAATCAGCAACCGTCTTCAACGCGGCCGGCTCGAGGACGCGGGGACGCGAATTCGCTTCACGGCCGGAGCGGATCAATCCGGCCTGTTCCAGGACCTTGAGATGCTTGGATATGGCAGGCTGAGACAACTCGAACGGATCAGCGAGTTCAGCCACCGTCGCCTTGCCGTTCGCAAGCCGCCCAAGAATTGCGCGCCTCGTGGGATCGGCGAGTGCGGAGAAAATCGCATCGAGCTTGTCGTCCATATATCACCACATAGCTATATAGCCATATGGATATATTTTGTTCAGCGAAATGTCAACGGTTTTGCATGGGCGAAATCACGGGGCAAAAATCGGTGTTGATGGCTCCCGATCATGTCGGGAGACGTCGCTGTTCCTGCTGCAGACGTCATCCCGCGCTCCGTCCTCCTCGGGCTTGACCCGAGGATCCACTCTGGCCTCCGCGATCAGCCGCGGGCATGGATCCCAGGCTCAGGGCCTGGGATGACGGAGGGTGGGGGCGGGTTGCCCACGCCTGTCGGTGAAGGCGGCCGATCGTGCTCAAGATGAGATCGCGGCAACAGCAATCAAGGTGACAAAGACGCTGAGCGGCGCAAGATGTGCATGGTCGCGGTGGCGTAGAACCGTAAAAACCGCAGCCGCGATGATGACCGCCCCAAGCGCCACGCCGACAATGCGACTGGCAGGAAGCGCAATCAGCACGGCGCTCGATATTTCCAGTCCACCGGTGACGATGCCCCACCAGCGCGGATAGCCCCAGCGGGCGAAATCATCTTGCGTCCCGGACGTACCGATGGCGTTGACGAGGCCGGCGCCAGCGAATGCGACAACCAGGAACCAGATTGCAAGAAGGTGAACCATCTCAGTCAGCCCCGATCATCATCGGGATGGCAACCAGGACCATGATCATTGCCGTCAGGCCATGAATGGCGAAGGCGCTTTTGGTGGAGCCTTTCGCGGCGAGGATGAGCAGCATGTCACCTGCGGGGATCATCGCTTCGATCAAAAGCACGATGCCGACCTCGCGCTCAACGCCCCACACCATGAACGCCAGCACGAGCAATCCGGCGACGATATCGCGCACCCCTTTGAGGCGAAGCCACCAGGCGACGTTTGGGCCATCTTCAGGCAGCGGCAGGCCGAAGCCGCGCATCGTCGTCGTCGGGCTGGCAATATAGCTGGTGCCGATCGCGATAATCGCGAGGGCAAGCAGCAACCCTGTGCCATTTAACAGCCACTGCATTATGCATTCCTTCTGTCGATGCTATATAAAATAGCGTTGCTAGATAAATGCGCTAGCATTGCTAGTTTGTCAAGCGTGGATATAATCCTCGCTATTGATCTGCCGGCCGTGGAGATTTTGGAAATGGGTAGCGCAGAGCGAAAAACTCGGGAAAGGGCCGAGCGCGAAGATCGCATTGTCGCGGCGGCCCGTGCCGTCGCCGAGAGCGAAGGATGGGATGCGGTGACGATCCGCCGCCTGGCCACGGAAATCGAATACAGCCAGCCAGTCCTCTATTCGCATTTCGCCAACAGGGACGCCATCGTTGCAGCGGTCGCAGTCGAGGGCTTCAAGGAGCTTGCAACCGTTCTCCAGGATGCGGCGGGCGCGGCGAACGGGCAACGACAGTCCCTCATGGATGTCGCCATGGCCTATTTCGCCTTCGCCTTCAACCGGCCTGCACTCTACGAGGCGATGTTTATCCTGCCCACCCAGCTGCAGTTCGCCGAGGCGGAAACGAGACCGGAACTTCGGGCCGGTTTCGACGCCATTGCAGCAGCCGTGTCTCCGTTCTGTGCCGATGTGGAGATCGCGACCGAGACCTTCTGGGCCGCCCTTCATGGGCTTGCCGAGCTCGAACGTTCAGGCCGCATCAGGCCCGGCATGCGTGACAAACGCATCGCGCTTGTTGTCCAGGCGATCATCGATGCAGAGGTTCATCAAACCGGGTCGTCAGATCAGGTCTGAAGGCTTGGCCGGTGGCCGCCGCACTGCGAGAACTGGCTGGCGCCTATTTCTCCTCCTTCATTCCTGTGCTTGTCACAGGAATCCAGCCACGGCGCGTCCGTGCCGTGAATGACTCTCATCCAAACAAGAAAGTCTATCGCGCCCAAGGACTTGGGCGCACTGGATTCCTGTGACAGGCACAGGAATGAGGGAGGGTGGGGCGTCGACTTCCACGCCGAGATATCTGCGCCGATCGCCTGAGGCCGATCTCGGCCGCTTGCATGACGCCGATCTGCGTGCTAAACACTGAACTAGATGGTTCAGTTTTCGACAGCTCGCCTTGATGCCTCCTTTGCCGCGCTCTCGGACGCCACGCGACGCGGTGTTCTGGAACAGCTCGGGAGTGCAGATGCTTCGATCACGGAGCTCGCAGAGAAATTCCACATGACCCTCACGGGCATGAAGAAGCACATCGGCGTTTTGGAGCAGGCGGGGCTGGTGGCGACGGAGAAGGTCGGCCGTGTGCGGACCTGCAGGCTGGGCTTGGGCGGGCTCGAGGAAGAGGCGGCCTGGATCGAAGCGCGCCGCCAGATCTGGAACGCACGCTTCGACGCGCTTGATGACGTCATTGAGGCCCTGAAACGGAAGGAGAAAGTCGATGGGGGACAGAGCGAGTAACGGCCGCACGGTGGTCGAACGGAGGTCCGAGCTTGAACTCGTGGTGACGCGCACCTTCAACGGCCCCGTTCGCCTCGTATTCGACGCGTGGACCAAGCCGGAGTTGTTCAAGCTGTGGTGGGCGCCGAAGTCGATGGGCGTGCCCCTTCTTTCCTGCGAGATGGATATTCGCACCGGGGGCAGCTATCGCATCACGTTCGGACACGACGCCGCCGACGCCATGGCCTTCTTCGGCAAGTATCTCGACGTGTCGCCGCCATCGCGCCTCGTCTGGACCAATGACGAAGGCGGGGAGGAGGGCGCCGTCACCACGGTGACCTTCGAGGAAGAGGACGGCAGGACGCTGCTGGTACTGCGGGAACTCTATCCCTCGAAGGAAGCGCTCGACCAGTCTTTCGTCGGCATGGAAGACGTGTTGCCGGAGCAGTTCGAGCAGTTGGATGAACTTCTCGTCACGCTCAGCGCGAGCATGTGACAGCTCGACTCATTCGGCCATGCCGCAAACAGTGACGAACCAGGGAATTGGCGCAGCGTGGCTGCTTCCTGAAGTCCGCTGCCAACCCATGTTCCGCCGGCGATGGCGCAATTCACGGGTGGATGCGGCCTGTCGATCTTAGACCGCTCGAACCTCGGCAAGCCGCTTGACTGCGTATTCATCCCGCCAGCAGACGGCGGCTTCCCATGCGGCCGAGGCTTGCGCGGCGATGTCATGGGCGCCGTCGTCGAGGCCGGCAGCGTTGTCGGGCAGCACCAGGTCAAGGTCGGGGACGTCGACATGTGACTCATCCCAGTCGATCAACGCGACCCGATCTGCGGTGATGCGGACGTTGCCAGGGCTGTTGGGGTTGCCGTGGACAACGCATGTCTGACGCCCGATCAGCCGTGCCCACGCTGCTCGACATCGAATAACGCCCTCCGGCGGCATCGCAGTCAGGTTGATCCTCGTTCCGGTCTCAGTATGCAGGAGGTCGCTCGAGGATCGCCAGCCCGGGCGCTGCGGCCAGCCCTGCGTCAGCCGATGCAGCTCGCGCAGCGTGTCGGCGACGCGACGCCAGTCGGACCCCGTCTCGGGCGGTCCGCCCTCCATGTATTTCATCACCACCAGACCGTTTGCGAATAGGCGGCCGTCAGTCGTCGGAATCGGCACCGGAACGGTCATGCCTTCGCGGTCGAGGTGTTGGAGCAGCTCGGCTTCCCATGCAAGATCAGCGTCGCTCCTGCAGCCGAGACGAGCGACCGCGATCTGCCCGTGGACGCGAACGCTCCACACGTCGTTGGCAACGCCACCCGTGAGCCGTTCGATGCGAACCGCGTCTTCACCCCATTGCCCGAGTGCTTCCCATCCCATTGGCGATACCCTTGGAGGTCATGATTAATGACGAAAGAAATAGAGAAAGTTTACGACGCCACAAGGCCGCTGGCGGCGGGCGCGAAGCTGCCGTCGGTGGCAACCCGAACGCCTCGTTCATTCCTGCGTCCTCAGGCTTTCCCCGACAAGTTCCCATAAATCGACCTTCTCGGCCCGCCCCTTGAGCTGCACCAGGCCCAGCGGGCGAAGGGCGAAGTGGGTGCCGACAGCCTCGTGGATGGCGGCGCTCACCAGGATCGAGGTGTTGAATTCCTTGTTCAATCCTTCCAGCCGTGAGGCGACATTGATCGTATCGCCCATGGCCGTGTACTGCTGCCGCGAAATCGCGCCAAAACTGCCGACCACCGCCGGGCCGGTGTGCAATCCAAATCGGGTGATGAGCGCGGGACGGCCATTCCGGCGGTTGGCTTCATTCAACTCGTCGACCGCCGCTTTCATGGCAAGCGCGCACCGGCAGCCGTTTTCGGCATGGCTGGCATCCGGAACAGGGGCGTTCCACATGACGAAAATGGAATCGCCGAGATATTGCACGACAGTGCCGCCATGGCACTCGGCGATGGTGTTTAAGACTTCGAAATAGGCCGACAGCGTATCGACCACATCCTCGGGCGAATGCTGCTCGGAGATGGTGGTGAAGTCGCGGATGTCGGTGAACAGCACCGTCACATCCTGCCGCTGCGCCTTGACGACGGCTCGTCCCTCGGGATTGACGATCCGCCTGACGACTTCACGCGGAACATAGAGGGCAAACTGGCTGATGGCGTGGCGGCTTGCCGCCAGCGCGCTTGCCAGCGTGTTGATCTCCGATATCCAGGAGTGGGAGACGCTTTTTTCGCCGACGTCGAGATCGCCGATCCTGCGCGCCTCGTCGGCGAGGCGATAGAGTGACCGGCTGACCATGCGGGAGAGCATCACCGATGCAACGACGCCTGATATCACGAAGGCGGCCGCAATCAGGAGATTGTGCAGGAGCAGCCGATTGGCTTCAGCCACCAGATCTTCCAGGGGCACGACGATTGCGGCAACGCTTCCCTTGAACAGACCGGACACGCCGACGGGGGCGATCTGCAGGATCTGGCGTTCGCCATCGAGATCGATCCGCACAACGCCGCCATTTGCAAAGGCCGGATCCCGCCTGAGCCTCGCCACCGTTTCGAGGCTCGTGTCGTAACTGTCTGTCGTCGTATCGACGGCAACGGCGCCGTCATCGGCACTTTTCGACCATATGCCGAGAAGCCTGTTCATGATTGCCGGGTCGGAATGGGCGATCAGATCATCGGCATCATCGATGATATAAGCGCGCGCCCGCGGCGAAATCTCTTGCGCATCCAGCAGGCGGCTGACAGTCATCAGGTGGATATTGATGCCGACGACAACCTGATCGTCGTCTCTCATCGGTGCTGCGATCGTCAGCGTTGGAAGCTGCAGCGTTCCCGCAACATAGGGTCCGACGGATACTTCCTCGCCATGCTCGATGACGGATTGGTACCAGGGGCGTTGCCGCGGATCGAATGATGCATAGTCGACGTCACGCTCGGCGATCGGCCTTGCCTGGCGGTCGAGGAAGCGAAACGTCGATAGGACGTCCGGGCCCTGTCTGCGTGCTATCGTGCGGACCGCAAAAGCCGTACCATCGGGTGCTGCGAGGATCCGGCGGACATCCTGCCTTTGCGTATTGATGACCTGCAGATACGAGCCGTCAGGATAGCCGGTGTAGACGCTCGTCGCGTTGGGGACGTTTCTGAGAACCTCCAGAAAGAATTGCTGTTTCGCCGTGATATCCTGGGGCGGCGGGGAGGCGAGCTGCGGCAGGGTCGATGCCAGTGCCACCGCCTCGGTGCCGCCCTGCAGCGTATTGCGGTACCCCTCGATCAGCCGCAGGCTCATCTCGCGCATCTGCTGCATGCCCGCACTGACGGCAGCATCGCTTCCTTGCCTGAACGCCAGCCAGATGATGGGCGTCGACGTGCAAAGCAGCGATGCGACGACCAGGACACCGAGATGCAGTCGTAGGGGTTTAGACCAGTGCACGAGATTTCCCCCGAAATGCGGACACGTCTCAGCGCACGAGGCATAGTCAACGATGGCAGCTAACCGCTTTTTGAAAACTTACACAAGGCGGTGAGTGCGGTCACACCGCCGTTGCGCGTTTCGGTAGAACAAAGTCGCCGACCGTATGAACTGTCGCCGATCATGCCCGCATGCGTCCTGTCCTTGCTCCAGCCGCCACTCCGCGCTCCGTCTTCCTCGGGCTTGACCCGAGGATCCACACCGGCCTCCATTAGCAACGGGCATGGATCCCAGGCTCAAGGCCTGGGATGACGGAGGGTAGGTTCAATGGCAGAGAACCAGCGACGCGAGACTGAGGCCCTATCAATTGATGCGGCCTACCGCCGGTGAAGCGCCTTCAGCTTCTCATAATGCTCCTCGACCCGGCGGCATGCCTCTCGCGAGGTTTGCTCCGAGCCGCTGCGAGGCATGATCTCCTTTCGCACCCATGGAAGGTGGGTAGCGTTCCACTTCCACAGGCCGGGTTTCAGGTCAGCCGCGTTCTCAAGCTCGACGCGGCCGAAAGACTGGTCGCCGTCGAAGCCGCTAAAATCCTGATGTCCTTCTCCAGGCCAGGTCTCGCGCCATGTGTAGATCGGTTGGTATTGATCTTTCATGTTGTGGCCCATCCGCTTTGCGCGCCATCGTCGATAGATGGCTTTAAGAATTTGCGGGCGCTCCAGTTCCGAAGAAAAAAGCGGTTGCCGAATGACCCATAGAGTGGTACATCAACTAAGCATTGGAGGCGTGGAATGATCGTCGGGTTTCAGGACGAATGGCTGCGGGCCTTTTTCGTGGAGGATATCCACTCCCGCAACATTCCGTCCGATCTCGAAAGCCGGTTGTTCCGCAAGCTCCAGATGATCGACGACGCGATGACCGATCAGGATTTGCGTGTGCCACCCAGCAATCATTTCGAGAAGCTGCGCGGCACGCTCGACGGCCTGCATTCGATCCGCGTCAACAAGCAGTGGCGGCTGATCTTCCGATGGGACGGCGGTCGCGGCGAAGCGTCGGATGTTTATCTCGACGACCACAGCTATCGATGAGGTGACGCCATGTTGATGACCACACGCAAACCGGCCACGGTCGGCGAAATCCTGACGGAAGAGTTCATGCAGCCGCTCGGCCTGACGCAGGCGGTGCTTGCCGAGGCGATGGGCGTGCAGCGCAAGCATGTGAACGAACTCTGCAACGACCGGCGCAACGTGACGGCGGCGACCGCGCTCATTCTGGCGCGCGTGTTCGGCAACAGCCCGGACTTCTGGCTGAACACGCAGCGTCGCAGCGATCTGTGGAGCGTCATGAATTCGCCCGAGGAGCGGGCGCGGGTCGATCGTGCCAAGCCCTTGGCGAAGGCGGCATAGCGCGGAGCGATCCCACCGATTTGCCGCCGTTTCTTCGCCATGATCGCACGGCCTGCGATTTGGCTTTCGGTTCTACTCTTGCCGCCGCTTGATGTCTGTTTGACTCGAACCGAGAAACAGGCGGCGACATGGAAGGCGATGACGACGAGAAGCCGGACGAGACCGTCCCGGCCAACGGCAATGACGGTGCGGACGGCGAGCCGCAGGCGGAGACATGGCAACGCATCGACCGCGCGGCGCTAGCGCTGGCCCGGATCATCGGTCGCCGCATGGCGCGAGAGGACTTTGCGGCGCTCGCCGCCGCCAATGACAACCACAGGCCCGATGCCGCCGGGAAGACGGAGGACGAGGCCGACAAGGATGCCGAGAGTGATCCTGAACCCGCATATGCGACTGTGCTTCACAGCAGTTCTTGCTCTATTGGCTATTGGTCTAAGGCCAGCCGCCGGAACGCCGAAATGTCCTGCTCAGGATGAATTGCTGGCGAAAGCGGAGATCGTGGTTGAGGCGCGCGTGAAATCGCTGTCGATCGGCGAATCCGGTTTCCTAGGGACAAAAGACTCTCCGACGCGGTGGATAAGGGCAGATTTGGAGATCAAGAGAGTTATCAAAGGCAAATTCCTGGGAAATGAGGCGACAGTGTACGGCACCCTGTATCCCCCAGGGCCTTTCATGGAGTTGACCGCGATGGCGTTATCTTACGGTTTCGATGACCGTGACACCTTCGAATGGGAGCTTTCGCGCCACGAAATCGGTGATGATGTGGCGTTGTTTTCAATGAACGCCTGCAACTATCACAAATTCCCCGACGGGGCAGTTGGTCCCCGCTGATCGACGGTGTCACATCGCGATTGGCGCATGTCGGCTCACGCCTGCTTCCGCCGCATCTGCGTGACGCTCCGCCAGACGGCCGAGACCAGGAAGTAGAAGGCGCCGAGGCCGGCATATCCGGCGATGTTGGCAATGGAGGGTAGTTCCGGCATTTGCGCCTGGGCGATGAAGAAGGCGCCTGCCACCGCGGATTGGCCGCCGCTGAGGATCATCGCCCACTGGCCGCCATTGGTCTTCCAGCGCCGGATGGCGGTTCCAAGCTGCAGCAGGCCGGAAAAGATGGCCCACAGGCCGAAGACGCCGAGAACCCAGTTCATGCTCATCGTCAGTGCGACAATCACGGCAGCTGTCGTCACCGCGCTGACGGCGACGTTGATTGCCTGGCTGCGGTTGTTTGCCAGGCCGCCACTGCGCCCTGCGTCGACCAGATTGGCGGCGGCATCCCAGGCCGGGTAGAGGATCAGCAAACCCGCCGCGACGGCAAGCGACTGCTGGCCGGCCGTCAAGGCGGCTGCGACCCAGATGGCGGAAAAGGCTGCTCGCGTGAAGTAGTAGCGCGTCAGCCACTCTTCCCTGTCGCCAGACGCGACGGTGGTTTGATCGGTGGTCATCATGATCTCTTTCCTGAATGTGATGGTGTTGGTCTGAAAGGGGCGGGCTCACCGTCATGAGCGGCGGCGTCCGTCATCGCGATGGGATTTCCTGGGCTTGCCGGAACTGCTCCGGCACCGCCGGGCTGCTGTCGAGACAACGTTTCTCCGCCGTTCGGGTCCATCGGCTGCCGGTCAGGCGGCATTCCCTGGTAAATCGCCGGTCGAACCGGGGGCGGCCCGGCCGACCGGCGACGACGTGGTCACATGGGCGGGACCACGCCATTCTTTCCGACAAGCACCTGATGGGCGAGGGGCCCCGAGGCAGCCTTTTCGGCGGGGATGAAGACGACGGCGCCGGGACGAGATCGTCCTTGGTGGCCGGAGCGATGGTCACGACCGGCGTGCCGTCCGGAATGGCGATCTTCTTTTCCTTGCCGTGATAGGAGACGGTGACGGTGCGGCCGTCGATGCCCTTGACGGCGTCGGCCACGGTCGCGTTGGTCATGCTGCTGTTGGGCTTGAGGTCCCAACCATAGCTCCCTTCACCCGCACCCTTCATCGCCGGCGGGAAGATCAGCACTTCAAGCGCGCCGTCGCCGCCGCCTGCGTTGGGCAGCGATGCGATGCCGACGAAGTCGCCCGGCTTGATGTCGGTGACCGCAGCATTTGCAACGCTCGCCAGTTTCCAGCCGTCGGCGAGGGTGACATCGACGGTCTGTCCTTCGCGGGTCTTCACCTTGAGAGCGGAGCCGCTGTAGGTAACGATGCTGCCCCTGACATGGACCTGCTCGGGTTTCTGGTCTTCGGCATGGACCGGCGCCGCTGGAAGGGCCGCCGACGCGATAGCGGTGAGCCCCAGCACGAGGGCGGGGAGAATGGTCTTGATCATGTCGCTCTTCCTACTAGTTGGTAGTTTAATCGAACGTCGTTGTTGCTCCGGGCTCTTATTCCGCCGGGAGCTTTATCGAGCGGCGGTCGGAGACAGCCGCTGCAAGGTGGGGGCCAGAATGGTGGCGAACACCTCCGGGGTCCCGTAAGCCCGGGCTGAAAGCATGGCGCCATGGACGGAGGCCATGAAGGCTTCGGCCTCGACGCGCGGTTCGCTCGACAGTTTCAAACTCCCGTCCTGAGCGCCTCGCTCCATCACCGAGGTCAGCCATGTCGACGCAAAGCGGAAGAAAGCTTTGACCTCGGCCGCGACCTCCGGCGGCAGGGCCGGCAGCTCGCTTGCCAGCAGGGCGCACACGCAAAAAGGCCGGCTGGCGTCCTCGATGCACTGGGCCCAGTGGCCCGCATAGGTTTTGAGAAGCGCCAGCGGATCCTGCACCTGTTGCTCCAGGCCTGCGATACCCGCCTCTGCATCTTCGCGATATCGCACGACAAGCGTGCGCACCAGATCGGTCTTGCTCGGAAAATGGTGATGGATGCTGGCCTTGCGGATGCCGACGACGGCAGCAATATCGGCATAGCTGAAGCCGTTATAGCCTCCGGTCATGATCAGCGCTCGCGCGGAGGCCAGGATTTCGTCGGAGGTCGTCAAAAGATTGCTCATGGGCTGTATCTACCTTCCAGTAGGAAGGTTGTCAAGCGCAAAGCAGATTTTCCGCCGGCAGCGGTCGTCGAGACGGTGACAGGCTTCACCTTGATTCTGGCGAAAGTGATGGCGGCATCGGTTGTAGCGAACGGCCTTGACTCGCCTCGAATACCCAGAACATAATCAGAACATCTAATATGCGGGATGGAGTTCTCAATGTGCGGCCGCGTCTACATCAAGACATCGCTTGAGGAGCTGGTGCGCAATTTCGCCTTTGCAGAGCGAGGCGCGATCGATGCGCTGGGGAACCGATTTCCGCGCTATAACGGCGCGCCGACGCTGGATTATCCGATCATCATTCGCGACATGGTCCGCGAACCTGATATCATGGGGCCGGTGTTCGCCTCGGCGCGCTGGGGTCTGATGCCGGCATGGATGAAGCCGGGTGGCCGGCCCCCACCGATCAATGCGCGCTGCGAGGGCATTGCCACCAACGGCCTGTTCCGCTCGGCCTACAGATCGCGCCGTTGCTTGGTGCCGATCAACGGCTTCTTCGAGTGGAAGGATATTTTCGGCACGGGCAAGAACAAGCAGCCCTATGCGATCGCCATGGCCGACGGCTCGCCCTTTGCGCTCGCCGGCATCTGGGAGATTTGGCGCAGCCCGGAAGGCGTAGACGTCAGAAACTTCGCAATCGTGACCTGTGAGCCGAATGCGATGATGGCGCAGATCCATGACCGCATGCCGGTCGTCCTGCACCGCGAAGATTACGAGCGCTGGCTATCTCCGGAGCCTGATCCGACCGACTTGATGAAGCCGTTTCCGGCGGAGCTGATGACCATGTGGCCGATTGGCCGCAATGTGGGTTCGCCCAAGAATGACACGGCTGACATTATCGATCCGATCGACCCCGATCCGGAACCGACGCTGATCTGAATTCACCGGCTCGGGCGGGAGCCATCCATCAACCATGCGGTCAAAAGGATACCTCGCGAGAGGACAGGACGACGCATGCCAGAACAAATCACATGGAAATCGTGGGAACATGTCAGCGGCCGGGAAATCAAATACAAATGGCGGCACGCCTGGAGGGAGAAACCCGGCGACGATTACGTCGCTTTTGACGGCGATACCCAGATCGGAAGGATATTCCGGTCACAGGCAGGCGGAGTGGTCGATAATCGGTGGTTCTGGATCGTGGCGACAGACGGCAACCATCGATTGGATTGGCCGTCAGCTGGATACGAGGACAGTGCCTATGTCGCCTCGAGGCGTCTGGAAATGATCTATGAGAGCATCAGGAGCGGGAAACCAAGGACGGCGCACCCATGAGCATCGAAGGCCATTCGAGTGCGCCGGGCGCCAATGTGATCGTTGAGCATTATTGCGAGCACTAAGATACCAACGACATGCGCTGCACGGAATGGGGTGGCTTCGGTCGCAGCTCAACCAGAGACGAGCCGGCGCACTGCTGGTGCTGAGAGCACTTCCCCTACAAGACCTATGAGCAGGAACAGGCGCCGAAACGGAAGCTCGAGGCCGCGATAAATGGAGCAAATGGATGAGTTAGGAATCGCGCTTCGGTGCTGGCAAAGAAGCTGACGAGACCTGGACGATATTCGACCGGTGCACTGGCGACACTCACACCTTCGACAGAATTAACGTCGCTTAAAGGAATCGTTTACAGCTGCAATCAATTCTCGCTCCTCTTCCAATAAGACATCTTGTACTTTTATGAACCTATTTTCGAATATCTTCGTTCTCTTAGTCTTTTTTGCCGAGATATTGACAAGAAAACTGTAGAAATTCTTGAGTTCATTCGAAGGCTCGACATGGTTTCCGCTTCTATCAATATAAAAGCTTTGGTAAAGAATTGACAGTTTAAATATAATTATCTCTTTAAAAGAAAGTGGAAGCGTCAGAATCTTGATGTGACCGCCACCAGCAAACTGGTCTACAAAATAGCTTCCGGGATTCGCATTGTTGGAAGTTACCAGAAACGTAAAATCTTCTTTAGAAAAATTTGCATTTTTAACAAATAACTGCATCAGCCGGTTCGTGACGCCATGCCGTATTTCATCAAAGCTCTCAACAACTTTACTCTTACCGTCAACGGCAACCTGGCATTCAGCAAAAATCACCGCCATAAGTTCGTTCAGGCGCTCTTCTGTAACAATTAACTGTGTCTCAGCCATTCGGGTATCCAGTAGTTACCTAGCGACGCGGATTTTTTTGCTGCGTTTCATAATCGCGCCCGCTGTTGTCGCTTTTACCTTTGCCCTCGCCTTTTCCGACACCAAGGGTTTCATTCTTTATACCAAGCCGGTCGTATTCGACTTCACGATTTCTGTTCCGTTTTCCATTAGAATTTCTCTCGGTTTCCTTAACGGAGATTGTGTTGCCAAGTTCGTCTTGGATTTGAACATCAGGGCGCCGCATCCATGAGCATCGAAGGCCATTCGAGTGCGCCGGGCGCCAATGTGATCGTTGAGCATTATTGCGAGCACCGGCATGCTGACGGAATACGCTGCAAGGAGTGGGGAGACCCCGGCCGTGCCAACGCGCTGGTGGTGGGAAAAGCATCCAATAGGAGCTGGCTGATTATCTCGATATCGTTGAAGCGGAAAGCAGAGCTTCTGCCCGTCAGCCGTCAGCCGTCAGCCGTCAGTCGAGACGGTGACGGATTTCCACGCCTCGATCTCTTGCTGCAGGCGAACGATCCTCTCCGACACATGCTTGAGGGCGTCGCTACCGAGCAGCAGCTGCGGCGGCGGATTGTCGGATTCGATGAGCTCCAGAACCGCGGCGGCCAGTTTGGCGGGATCGCCGAGCTGCTTGCCGCTGACGGCCTGTCGCGCCTCGCGGATTGGATCGAACAGGCCATCATAATCGGCGATCGACCGCTCCGTGCGGACCATCGATCGTCCGGCCCAGTCCGTCCGGAAGGAACCGGGGCAAAGGGTCGTCACATGCACCCCGAACGGGGCCATTTCCGCCCGCATCACCTCCGATATGCCTTGAAGCGCAAATTTGCTGCCGCAGTAATAGGCGATGCCGGGCATGGTGATCATGCCGCCCATCGAGGTGACGTTGACGATGAAGCCGCGGCGTCGCGCGCGAAACCGCGGCAGAAATGCCTTGGCGACGGCGACGGCGCCGAAGACGTTGACGTCGAACTGCCGCCGCATCTCTTCGATCGGCGACTCCTCGAGCACGCCCTCGTGGCCGTAACCCGCATTGTTGATCAGCACGTCGACCGGCCCATGCTCGTCTTCCGCGTCGGCGACGACATCATCGATGCGGTCGAACTCGGTGACGTCGCAGACGACCGGCCGCAGGCCAGGCAGGGTTTTGGCGAGCGCCGTGCGCGACGCCTGCGAGCGCACAGTGCCGATCACCATGTGGCCCGCCTGAAGGGCCGCAGATGCAATGGCGAGCCCGAAGCCGGAATTCGATCCGGTGATGAAGAAGGTCTTTCGTGACATCAACGATACTCCTTGATTGAGGATGGGAATTGACAAATAGTATGGAGAAACCGGCGCATCGATTGCGGATTCTCTCAAAATGTTGCCAAATCCTATGAATGGTGATCGCGGCCTATCCAGGCGAGGGGAGATGGTCGCCTTGGCCGCACGTCTCGCTCTCCGTCACGGATATAATCCGACCGCTCTTGCTTCCGTTCGCATATTGCGCACCGAAGCCGTGCTCCACGACATTCCGGTCCTCTATCAGCCGGGCGCGGTTTTCGTCCTTCAGGGGAGCAAGCAGGGCATCCTCGAAGGCGAGGTCTTCACCTATGACGAGGAGCACTATCTGGCGGTGTCGCTGCCCGTTCCATTCCGGATGACGTCGATGGCCAGTCCCGAGCGGCCCTTACTGGCGGTCTATGTCGAGTTCGATATGCAGATGGCTGCCGAGATCGCACTACAGGTGGAAGAGCATGCCGAACTGCCAGGCGACGAGCCGAGAAGTCTCGTCTCGAGCAGGATGTCCGGTGATATCGAGGATGTCCTGCTGCGCCTGCTGATGGCGTTACGCAGCAGCGTTGAGACGGATGTGCTTGGCGCCGGCCTTCTGCGCGAACTGCACTACCGGGTCCTGGTCGGTCCGCAAGGCGGCGCGATGATCGCCGCTCTCCAGCAGAAAGGCAGATCCGGAAAGATCATCCAGAGCCTGGCCTGGTTGCGGGAAAACTATGGCCTGGAGATCGCGGTCACCGATCTGGCAAGAGAGGTGGGCATGAGCGTTCCGTCCTACCATGTCCATTTCAAGGGTCTGACCGGCAACAGCCCGATGCAATACGTCAAGGCGATGCGGCTCCACGAAGCAAGATTGATGATCGCCCGCCAGACGAGAACGATTGCCGAGGTGGCGGCTTTGGTCGTCTACGCCAGTCCGGCGCAGTTCAGCCGCGATTTCAAACGGCATTTCGGGCGCACCGCATCGCAGGAGATCAAGTGGGTCCAGCGCCACCTTGGCGAACTGGGTGACGATCACGGCTAAAGCATGTCTCACGCGCCCGACGGTGCAACGGCCAGCAACGCGGTTCTGACGATCGCATCGCCGAACTCCGGCGAGACCGCGCGATGGCCGACCAGCAGCCGGAAGAAGACCGGTCCGTAGATCATGTCGAGCAGCGCCTCCATATCCGGCGGCGAAACGATCTCTCCCCGAGCCAGAGCCTCCTCCAGGATGACACGACCGGCGTTACGGCTCGACAGGATCACCTGATTGCGGAAGGCCTTGGTGAATTCGCTTTCCGGGTCGGCGGCCGCAAGTGCCATGGTGATCTGCCGTCCGCGCGTGCTCGCAAAGGCAGTCACCAGCCCGCTCATCTGCGCCCCGAGAGCCGCTTGCGCCGTGCCCCCTCCAACCTCCGCTTCCGGTAGCCGGTTGACCAGAAGAGCGGCCATCGCCAGTTCCTGCGCGTTGGCCCAGGAACGGTAGATCGTCGGCTTGCCGACACCGGACCGCGCCGCCACGGCTTCGATCGTCATGCGGCCAAAACCTTCGGCCATCAGGATTTCATGGGCCGCCTCCAAGGCACGCCTCTGCGCGGCAGCGCTTGGCGGCCGCCCTCGTTTTTTCGGTGTTGCATTACTCTCTTGACTCATATCTTTACGGTACGTAACGTTAATAAAGGAACCAGTCAAGGAGGATCATCCATGCCGAGTTTTGCCCGAAAAGTGAGCGCCTACTTCATCGTCAAGGATGCGGCACGGGCCATCGACTTCTACAAGGACGCTTTCGGCGCCACGGAAGTCTTCCGCATGACCGATCCTTCGGACGGGCGGATCGGCCATGCCGAGCTGCGTTTCGGAGAGACGCTGATGATGTTGGCAGACGAATATCCGGACTTCGGCGCCCTGTCTCCCGATACCGTCGGAGGCTCGCCGGTGACCTTCCATATGGACACGATGTCGACCGACGCAGCACTGGCGCAGGCGCTGTCGGCCGGGGCGACGATGTTGCGTCCGGCGACCGACCAGAGTTTTGGCGAGCGGGTGGCGCAGGTGCTTGATCCCTTCGGTCACCGCTGGATGTTGTCGCAAACCATCGTGCAGGTCACGCCTGAGGAGATGCAACGCCGCTGGAACGCGGACATCTCGGCGTGAGTGCCACAGCCCTTGGAGCGCTCGAGGAGGCCGGTGGCCGGCGTCCGTCCCGAGCGGCTGCACCAGTTCTCTGGCGGTTCACTGAAGGCAGCTCACATCAAAACATCCGTCTTGACTCTCTTCGCTATCAGAACATAATAAGAACATCGGCGCGGCGGCCGCCATCTGAAAACCGAAGATGTGGAGAGCGGATATGCGTGAGCAGCCGATCGGCGAAGCCGTGGAAGATGATGCGTGGCCTGCAAGTGATGTGATGTGGCCGCCGGAGAAGGAGATTGAGGTCTCCGAGGCGCATGCAAGCCTGGTCAAGGCCGTGGCGGGGAGCCGCGGCGTGAGATTTTTCACGGCCTTCATCATCGACATCCCCAGCGATACCTATCTTGGCGATGTCCAGATGGCGATCGACGAGGCTGCCGGCGAGGCCTGCGGCATCCTGCTGACGAAGCATGTCACCGGCCGCGACGCCGCAACAGGCGAGCCAGTTCTGACCGAGGAAGCCACGCGACCGTTCAAGTTTCCTTGCGGCGAGGGCGTCGCGAACGCCATATCGGCATTCTGCAGCAAACTCAAAATGGCGGGCATCTTCCCTTGATCGCCGTCATGCAACGCTTCCAGCCGGACCTCTCGAAAACGCCGATGCATCGTCGCAGCAAAGAAGGTGGAGTTCCATCCGGCCATGCTTTGCCGCATGCGAGGGCCATGGTAAATTTCGATAGACCGTGTCGATTCCGGCGTCGTAAAATCGACAACCGTGAGAAAAATACGGAATGAGCCCCCATGCCCATCTTTCATGCGCAGTGTACCTGTGGCGCCCTTGCCCTGGAGGTCGATGGCGATCCTGTGCACAACCACGTCTGTACGTGCACGCGCTGTCAGCGTGCATCCGGCAGTGCGCTTTCACACAATGTGTGGTTCCGTGAGGAAAATGTCCGGATTATCTCCGGGGAATATTCCGTCTGGTTTCCGCAAGGCGAGACCACACCTGAGGTGATGAAAGCCTTTTGCCGGGTCTGTGGCGGGGGCGGGTTTTCGAAATCCGGAACATACTTTCCCGGCACTGTCGTCATCGCCGGCGGCACATTCGCCGATCCGTCCTTTCCTGTTCCGGATCATGTTCATTGGTGGGACAATCGCCCGCATTGGCTCGACCTCGCCGAGCCGATCGAGCGTCTTGCGGGAAATTGACCTCTCCGGGCATAGCCTGCGATGTGGCGCATTGGACGAAGCGCACGGTTAGAGCCTGCCGTCGCCCGAACACCGCGCCTGCTTTTCGGTGTCATGCTATGGCGCCACCGCCTTGTTTTCTCCGGCATCCGAACTACGGTGACGATGGGTTTGATGGCGATGATTTGGGGATGGTCGCGTGCGTTTCTTTGCAGCTTTGGTGATTGCGATCCTGTTGAGTGGGGAGGGGGCGGTTGCGTGCCCTCTCAATGATACGTTGAAGCTGTGCGTGTTGAATGGTCGAAGCCTGGCTGCCCTGCACAACGGCGTTGATCGAGGCGATTGGACCGTTGAAGCGCCTTCTTCTCCTGCCAACACTACCTCTGAGCCTCGAACCGGCAGCGAGCAGTACACGATGCCGAGCGGATTGCGGTTCGCCACGTATTATCAGGAATACCGAAAGCTCTTTTCTGCTACCTGTACGCTCGATTATTTTGGCGTTCTGGCGACGGATCGTTCGGAGGATCTGCGTTGTTCGAACGCTGAGCTCGAAGCCTTCGAAGCTGGGCTCGCGGCAGCCTCGTTGGGTTCAGTCACGAAAGACCGCAAGCAAAGCGGCGTGGCCTATTTGATCGAGGGTGAGAATACGTGGATGACAGTCGTCGTCGTTGGCAAAGACCTGTTGAATGTCTGGGTCGAGACGTCAGTCCTCAAAAAACCCTAGAATACGCCGTGGACATGGAAGGCGCAAAAGTGACCGGCAAAAACCGTAGCAAACCGCGCTCGGGAAAACACACCGCCGACGCCCCAGCGGTCGACGCGTTCACCCGGAGCGCGCTCGCATCGGATCTGACGTGGATGCCGGATTTGACGGCTGTTGGAAAGCCACCGCTTACCGCTGATGCCTATGTAGAGGCCTATCTCGCAGATCCCGGCGAATGGTATTGGACGACGATTTTACTGCACGATCCGAGCGAGGTCGTCTTGAAACGAGTGCTCGCCATTATCGATCAAGCCCAATTGCCTGGCCACGAAAAAGCGCTCGGCCAATTGGGCGCCGGCCCGCTCGAGGACATGATGTCGGAGAAGTTGCTGGATCGTCTGCAACATTGGCTGCCCTTCACACCGGCCATGCGCCATGCGCTCGGTCTGGTTCGAATGTCCAGCGAACCTCTTGTCTCGCAAAAGCGACTGAAGGCGATGCTCTCGCGGTAGTGTGCCTCCGCGGCTGGCATGGATTCCAGGGCCAAGGCCTGGAATGACGGAGAGTGGGGCGTTTCCTGCGAACTTCGAGCCGAGGTTTTAGTTCAAGATGTAGTTTCGAAGGAATGTGCGAACGCTGCGGATGGACTTTCCTGCGGCGTCCGGATTGTATTTTTCGATGTGGCCCAACACCCTCCGTCCGACCTTAAATTCCGGGGCGTCAAAATCGTGGTAAGTGCCCTTGTAGATATTGAGCTCGATGGGCGGGCTATCGTCACTCAGCTTGGCAAGCCTCTTCCGGCATCGGTCAGCCGGGCTCCAATTGTCTCGTTCGCCAGTTAAAATCAAGATCGGCACCGTCGCATCGCCCTGAGTTGCCGCGCAGAGGGGATAGTAGGCAACCGCCGCCCTGAACTTGCTGTCCATCAGCTGTTCGTTGCCTTCGATTTTTGTTCCCTCCAGCGTCGCCGTGCCGCCGGTTGAAAAGCCCATCAGGGCAACGCGCCTGATATCGACGAAGCTTTGTTTCGATAAAAAATTCAAAGCGCCATAGGCGTCGAAGACGCGATCGGGGAGACGGTTTTGACAGCTGTCCTTGATGTTGCGGGTGGTGAAGCTATCGACGACCAGCACGACGTAGCCCCATGCGGCCAGCCGTTTTGGCCAAAGGTCTTTGACGCTCAAACGCAGACCCTCGCATCCATGCAGAACGACGACTGCCGGGAAAGGGCCATCGCCCTGGGGGCGGGATAGATATCCCAGCAATGGCGTACCCTGCGGTTGAGAAAGAATTTCTCCCTGTTCTCTCGCCTTGCTTATCCGAAATGGGCTTAGCTTGACGGGCGCGCTTTCGAAGTGAACCAGTTCGTCGGCATCAGCCGGGTTTCCAGCGAGCGTGACGCTGAGAAAAGCGATGAGGCAAAGAAAAAGTCTCGTGGTTTTCACTGAACTTCTCCACCGTTTGATCAACAGCCCACTCATTGTACGCCGGACCTGAAGGCTCGCAAAGCGGTGAGGCGTTCTGCCGCCGGTTGGACCGGGTTGGGCAGATTTCAATTAATCGCATGCTGCGGTTAGAAGCCCTTGATCACCCCCCGGCGGATCATTTATGACTACCGTAAATCCAGGCTGCGAAATTTGAGTCCAGAAGCGATGTCGACCAAATCGGCGCCGCGCTCCGATCGTACGCGCCATTTGCCAAGACTTGCGGATTTGCCACAGGGCTCACCTCTTGCTCCGTCCTCCTCGGGCTTGACCCGAGGATCTACGTTGACCCTCCACCAGCAGCGGGCATGGATCCCAGGCTCAAGCCCTGGGATGACGCAGGTTGGGAAGCGAGATTTGCCAAATCCGGCGCCGGCGCGGCGTAAGTCGTTCTGCCGCCGACCGTGTCGAGCAGGCTCGGTTTCGAACTGGCGCGAGGCCCACAATTAGCCCTTGATCACCCCCCGGCAGATCATTTATCACTACCGCAAATCCAAGCTGCGAGATTTGAGTCCAGAGGTGATGTCGACCAAATCGACGTCGCCCTTCAATCGTTTGCGTCACTCGCCAAGGCTTGAGAACCGGTCATCTCAGACGTCCGGACAGCTTCCTCGGATCGTCGTTGATCCCCCATCCTCTGCCGCCTGACCGCTCATCTTCGATCACATCGGGATCGGGCCGGGTATCGCGCGCCTCTTCCAAGGAGAACTGCAATGGACCCTTCGATTGCTCCGGCCTCGCGGGCCGCAGTGGTGACGCCGAACGATACCGCCATTGTCGGTGCCCGCGCTCTCTATATCGGCACGACGGGTGACGTTGCCATTGCGCCGCGCCGGGACATGGATCCTGTCATCTTCAAGAGCGTGCCGGCCGGGACGATCCTGCCGGTTCATGCCGCCATCGTGGCGCTGACCGGGACTACGGCATCCAACATCGTCGCGCTGTTCTAGAAGCCTCAGAAGCGGCGCCTCATGGGCAGACCCATCAAGTTCACCCAGGCGCTTGCAGACAGGATTTGCGAGCGCATCGCCGACAGGGAAAGCCTCCGGTCGATCTGCCGGGATGAAGAGATGCCGGCGATGTCGAGCGTGCTCTCCTGGCTCGCCGATGAGAGCAAGGCCGGTTTTCGGGTCAAATATGCCCTGGCGCGCGAGATTCAGGCGGATGGTTTTGTCGACGAGATGGTCGAGATTGCCGATGACCGCGCAGACGACTGGATCGAAAAGAAGAACGCCGCCGGCGAGACCACCGGCTGGCAGGAGAATGGCGAAGCCATAAGGCGTTCGCAGCTCCGCATCGCCACCCGGCAGTGGGTCGCCGAGAAGCTGAAGCCGAAGAAATACGGTTCCAAGGTCGAGCCCGACCATGGCGTCGTCGCGAGTGAAGTTTCGCAGTTGCTGGAAGATATCAATGGCAAGACGCGCGGACTTCCAAACGGCGGTTGAGCAGTTTTCCGACTGGCGCTGGCGGCTCAACAACCTCTATTGGATCACCGACAAATCGGGCAAACGCGTCAGGTTCGAGATGAACTGGACGCAGATGACCTTTTTCGAGCAGATGCATTATCTGAATGTGCTGCTGAAGGCCCGCCAGCTGGGTCTGACGACCTTCATTCAGATCTTCATGCTCGATGCCTGCGTCTTCAACAGGGATATCCGCGCCGGCACGATCGCCCATACGCTGGGCGACGTGCAGACGATCTTCCGGGACAAGATCAAATACCCTTATGACAATCTGCCCGACGGTATCCGCAACGCCGTGCCGGTCGTCAGAGCCAACCAGACCGAACTGCTGCTGGGCAACAATTCGAGCATCCGCGTCGGAACCTCGCTGCGCTCGGGAACACTGCAATATCTTCATATCTCCGAATATGGAAAGCTCTGCGCGAAATATCCCGACAAGGCGAGGGAAGTCCGCACCGGCGCTTTGAATACGGTGCAGGCCGGCCAGCTGGTCTTCGTCGAAAGCACGGCGGAAGGCCAGGAAGGGCATTTCTACACGCTCTGCGAAGATGGCCAGGTCAAGCAGCGCCAGGCGGCAAAGCTGACCGAACTGGACTTCAAGTTCCATTTCTTCCCCTGGTGGAAGGAGCCGCAATATGCGATCGCGCCTCAAGGCGTCATCATCACCGATGCTTTCGCAAAGTATTTCCGCAACCTGGCCGACCAGGGCATCACGCTGACGGACGGGCAGAAGGCCTGGTACGTCAAGAAGGCCGAAACCCAGCTCGGCGACATGAAGCGTGAATATCCCTCGACGCCGGCGGAAGCTTTTGAGGCGAGCGTCGAGGGCGCCTATTACGCCGATCAGATGGCGGTGGCCGATGCCGAAGAGCGGATCGGGGTTTTCCCGCATGTCGACGGTTATGCCGTCCATACCATTTCCGACATCGGCATGGATGATACCAACAGCGTCTGGCTGTTTCAGGTGCTGCCCGGCCGTGTCAGGATGATCGGCTATTTCGAACATACCGGCACCGGCATGGACGGCATGCTCGACGAGCTGGAGCGGCGCGGGGCCGAGCACGGCTACGTCTACGGCGTCCACAACATGCCGCATGACATCAAGGTCAGGGAGTGGACGCGCGGCGGCATGACCCGCATCGAAGTGATGCTGAGAGAGGTCAAGGCCCGCGGCCTCGGCACCGTCCGCAAGATCGAGCGCGCCTATGTTCATGACCGGATCAACGGCACCAGGCGCATTCTGGCGAAGATCGAGTTCGACCAAGCCGGCTGCATCCAGGGCATCAAGTGCCTGAGGAACTACCGCAAGGACTGGGACGAGGATTTGAGCGTCTTCCGCGACGAGCCGCTGCACAACTGGGCCTCGCATGGCGCCGATGCTTTCGGGGGACTGGCGATTATCTTTACCGGCTTGGCGCCCGAACCGCTGAAGCCGCAGGACAAGGCGCTGCCGACCTTCCAGACGATGACATTCAACGAATTTGCCGATTCCACCCCTGCATACAGCGAGCGTGTTTGATGGAAGACGAAACAACGGCTTTGGAGGGCGGGCAGCAATGGGATCTGGCAAAGGTCGGCGCCCGTTGGCAGCAGGAGCTCGAGCGTGGCCAGCGCTATTTCAAATCCTGGCATGACCGCTGCGTCAAGATCGAGAAGATCTATCTCGACCAGCAGTCCGACCAGACGAATGCGGCCAAGCGCCGGTTTCCAATGCTCTGGGCCAACACCTCGGTGCTGCAGCCAGCCGTCTATGCCCGTGTGCCGCAACCCGTCGTCGAGCGCCGCTTCAAGGATGCGCAGCCGGTGGCGCGGATGGCCTCGGAACTGGTCGAACGTAACCTGTCCTATATGGGCGACGAAGCCGATATCGATTCGATCATGCGGGCGGTGCGCGACGATTTCCTGCTCTGCGCCCGCGGCACGGTGTGGCTGCGCTACGAAGCCGATTTCGAGCCGCTCGACATGGGCGTTCAGCCTTCCGACGCGCCGGCGAATGGGGGCTTGCCCGAAGGTCTCCACGGTGGGTTGCCCGGCGGCGGCATGGGCGAGGACGGCCGAGCGCTGCCCGAGGCGATCAGCGACGAGCGTGTGTGCATCGATTATGTGCACTGGTCGGACTTCCTGCATTCGCCGGCGCGGCGCTGGAAGGATGTGACATGGGTGGCGCGGCGCGTACCGATGACCGACGAGGAGCTGGAGAAGCGGTTCGGCCCTGACGCCATGACATCGCTCCAGGCGCAAGCTGCGGGCAGCAACAAGGGCACCAACCAGACGGAGCGCGCCGAGAACGAAGGCAAGACCCATGTCTGGGAGATCTGGTGCAAGAGCGAAAATTATACGGTGTGGATCGCCGACGGCGCGCCGGTGGCGCTCGAAGTGTCGGAGCCGCCGCTGGATCTGACACACTTCTGGCCTTGCCCGCGCCCGGCCTATGGAACGATGTCGACTAGCTCGCTGATCCCGGTTCCCGACTATGTCTATTATCAGCAGCAATGCGACGAGATCGATCTCTTGACGAAGCGCGTCAACAAGCTGACCGATCAGCTGCGCCTGAAAGTGTTCTATCCCTCCGGCGATGGCGCGATCTCGCCGGCGATCGAGAAGGCGATGCGGCCGGAAAACGATACCGTCATGGTGCCGATCCCGGAATGGGCGGCCTTTACCGACAAGGGCGGCTCGAAAGCCATCGTGACGCTGCCGATCGATGAGGTGCAGAAGGTCATCATCGCCTGCATCCAGGCCCGCAAGCAACTGATCGAGGACGTCTACCAGATCACCGGCATCTCCGACATCGTCCGCGGCGACACCCAGGCGTCGGAGACGGCGACGGCGCAGCGCATCAAGAGCCAGTGGGGCTCGATCCGCATCCGCGACCGCCAGTCGGAGCTTGCCCGCTTCGCCCGCGATATCATTCGGCTCGCCGGTGAAATCATCTGCGACCAGTTCCAGCCGGAAACGCTGATGCTCGTCAGCGGCATCAAGCTGCCGACCATGGCCGAGAAGCAGCAGGTTCAGCTGCAGATGCAGCAGATGCAGATGGCGGCGCAGCAGGCCGCAGCGCGCACCGAGCAGATGGGGCAAGCCGCACCGCCGCCGCCGCAGATACCGCCGCAGCTTGAGCAGATGATGCAGCAGCCGACGATCGACGAGGTCGTGCAGCTCCTGCGCAATGACAGCATTCGCGGCTTCCAGATCGATATCGAAACGGATTCGACGATCGAGCCCGACGAGGATGCCGAAAAGCAGCGCCGCATGGAATTCGTGCAGATGGTCGGCGGCTTCCTGCAGCAGGCCGGCGCCATGGCGCAGCAGAACCCGATGCTGGTGCCTGTCATGGTCGAGACGCTGCTCTTTGCCGCCCGCGGCTTCAGGGCCGGTCGCCAGCTCGAAAGCACGCTGGAGCAGGTCGGCGCCCAGCTCTCCGAGGCGGCGACCGCGCCGAAGCAACCGCCGGAGCCACCGGCCGAGCAGATGATCAAGCTGAAAACGGCTGAAGTGAAGGCGGGTGCGGAACAGCGCAAGGCCGAGCTTGGCGTTGCGCAGGCCGAGATCGAGCATCGCGCCATAGTCGAGCAGGCGCGCGGTGAGGCAGCGGCGCAGGCCTTGCAGCAGTTCCAGGCGCAGCAGCCCGCCTATCAATGATTGGGGTTGAAGCATGAGAGAACGTTATTGCCGTGTCTGCGGCGGCTGGCACCAGCTCGACGAGTGGCCGCACAACTGCATGCCGGCTGAGAATCCGGCGCAGTCCGATCTGCCGGCGCCGCATTTCGTCAGCGACAGCATCGATATCCAGTCGATGCATGACGGCCGGCATTACACCTCCAAAGCCAAGCTGCGTTCGGCCTATCGGGCGGCAGGCGTGGTCGAGATCGGCAACGAAAAGCCGCAGCCGATCGAAAAACCGAAAACGGATCGCAACGAGATCCGCAAAGAACTGCGGCGAGTTCACGCCGAATACAACGCCTAGAGCCCAGGAAGGCTCTAACCTTTTGTTTTTACGCAATTCCGGACGGAAAACCGCTTCGCACTTTTCCTGGAATTGCTCTAACGGGCATCAATCCCCGACAAAGGAAGTTTCCGACATGGATATGGAAGACCTGAACGAGGCCGGCAACGGCAGCGAAGATTTTGGCGCGTTCGACGACAAGCCCCTGAATGACAGGCCAGTCAGCATCCGCGACAGCCTGAAGGCAGCGATCGACACCGCCGAAGGTAATGGACCGGGCGATATCGCCGGCCAGCCGCGCGACGGGGAAAACGGCCGCTTCCTGGCCAAGGGACAGGAGCAAGCAGCAGCAGCGGCGAGGGCAGGGCAGGCGCCCGCGGCAAACGCCGCTCAGCAGACACCCCAAGCACAGACCCAGATGCAGACCCGGGAACATCAGGCAGCTATCGGCGGCCGGGTTCCGCCCGGCTGGTCGGCGGAAGCCAAGGCGCAATTCGCGACCCTTCCCGGGGAAGTGCAGGCGGCCATCACCAAGCGGGAGCAGGAGGTCGATAACGGCTTCCGCGTCCTGCAGGATTACAAGGGGCTCGAGGAGTTCACGCCGCTCATCCGCCAGGCCGGCATGACCCATGCCGATGTCATGCGCCGGGCGATCGACTGGGAAAAGGCGCTCATCCACGATCCCGTCAACACCGTCGTTCACGTCGCCAGGATGGCCGGGGTCAATCTTCATGCCCTGGTCAATGGTCAGATGGAACAGGTCCTGCAGCGGAGTTCGCAGCAGGCCGGACCACAGCAAGGAGGACCGCAGCCGCGACACGTCAACGTCGAGGCGACGGTCGAACATGTTCTGCGGAAAAGGGACACCGAAACTCAAGTCGATGCCTTCCTTTCCGACCCGGCAAACGCGCACGCCGATGATGTGCTGGACGATATGATCGCCCTTATCAACGCAGGGCGGGCATCATCGCTTCAGGACGCCTACGACGCCGCATGCTGGATGCGCCCGGACATTCGCCAGCAGTTGATCAGCCAGACTGCGCAGGCGCCCGTTCACCAACAGCAAGCCCAGAGGGCAGCAGCGGCAGATCAAGCCCGCCGCGCCTCGCGATCCATCTCTGGATCTTCCGCGCCGGGCCCGACCCGCGATGCGGCAAGAGGCCAGCCCACCTCAATCCGGGACTCGCTGCGCGACGCCATGCGTTTTTCGCGCGGTCAAGTCTGATCAAAGGAATGATCAATGCCCATCTCGCCCAACCTCTCTGAAATCGTGACCACGACGCTGCGCAACCGCAGCGGCACGGTCGCCGACGACGTGACGAAGAACAACGGTCTTCTCACCCGTCTGAACAGCCGTGGCCGCAAGAAGCCCATCTCCGGCGGCCGCACCATCGTTCAGGAACTGCAGTACCAGGAAAACAGCACTTTCAAGCGCTATTCCGGCTACGATATCCTCAACGTTCAACCCTCCGACGTCATCACCGCTGCCGAATACGACCTCAAGCAGGCTGCGGTTGCCGTTTCCATGTCCGGCCTCGAACAGCTGCAGAACTCCGGCGAGGATGCAATCCTCGACCTGCTTGAGCAGCGCATCGAAAACGCCGAAACCACGCTGAAGAACAACATCGCGCTCGACTGCTATTCCGATGGCACGGCCGATGGCGGGCGTCAGATCGGCGGGTTGCAGCTGCTGGTCTCGACCTCTCCGACCTCAGGCACCGTCGGCGGCATTTCGCGCGCCACCTGGGGTTTCTGGCGCAACCAGAAATTCTCGGCCTCGGCCGATGGTGGTGCCGCCGCCTCGAACGCCAACATCCAGAGCTACATGAACCGGCTCTACATGTCCTGCGTTCGCGGCTCCGACGCGCCGGATCTGGTCGTCGCCGACAACAACTTCTTCCGCCTCTACTGGGAATCGCTGCAGGCAATCCAGCGCATCACCTCGGCGGACAAGGGCATGGCCGGTTTCCAGTCGCTGCAATACATGGGCGCCGACGTGATCTTCGACGGCGGCTTCGGCGGCGGTGCGCCGCTCAACCAGATGTTCTTCCTGAACACCAAGTACCTGTTCTACCGCCCGCACCGCGACCGCGACATGGCTCCGATCGGCGATGAGCGCATGAACACCAACCAGGACGCCTTCGTCCAGCTCATGGGCTTTGCCGGCAACCTCACCATGAACAACGCCTTCCTGCAGGGCGTGTTGTTCGCCTGATCGTCAACGAAAGGAAAAGCAAATGTCGGTCGCAACAATCCAGTCCGATCGTCTTGGCGCGAACCCGTTCGTCGTCGAAGGCCCGATCGTTTCCGGCTCCGGTATTCCGGGCCCGAACTTCTCCCTCGGCGCTGTCGCCGGCGGAGACCGCGAATCCGAATGGGTCTATTGCCAGCTGGTGCTGGCCTCGCAGACGACCCTTCAGCCCGGTCAGTGGTTCCAGTGGACCCGGGATTATGTCGCCTCCCTGCTGACCACGGCAGCCGCCGTCGTCGGCCAGCGCTGCGGCGTCTTTTCCGGCGCTGCCCAGCCCCCCACGCTGACCGGCGGCCCGGTCGGTGCCATCACGCTTGCACCCGGCACCTATTACGTCTGGCTGCAGCGCAATGGCCAGGCGCCGGCATTGGTCGCAACCGCAACAGCCGCCCTCGTCGTTGCCGAAACCACCACCACGGCAGGCCAGGCGAGCGCCCCGGCATCCGCCACGGCAACCACCAAGGCCATCGCCAACGTCAACTTCGCGGCGGCCAACCAGACGTTCACTGCAACCACGGTCAACGGCTCCAACCTGCTGACGAGCCTTTCCGGTCTGAATGCCGGTTCCGGCCCGTTCATCGGTGCGGCCGTCTCCGGTACCGGCATATCAGGCGGAACCACCATCTCGGGCATCACCTACAGCCCGAGCGGCGTCGTCCAGAGCATCACGCTCTCAGCCAACGCCACCGCCAACGGCACGGGCATCACCATCGCCGCGACGGGCGTGCTCGAGGCAACGCTGATGCGTCCGTTCCTGTCGAAGGTGAACTAACATCGACGGGCGCTTCGGCGCCCGTTTCGTCGACCTATCCATACGCGGCCTGCCCCTCATCCGGCTGCCGCCACCTTCTCCCCGCTTGCGGGGCGAAGGGGATATGCCGAGACCTCTCTGTTCCTCTCAGACCTATCGCGGGGCACGTCCCCTCTCCCCGTCAGAACGGGGAGAGGGCTAGGGTGAGGGGCAGCCATCCGCACGACATCACAGCCGGCGCTTCGGCGCCTATTTCATTTCCCCGCCATCAACAGCGAGACAAACACCATGCCCGACAGCAGCACCGGAATTTATGCTTCCTTCAGCCTCGAACCGGTCGAGCAGACCTTTCTGACGGAGAAGGAAGGCCGGCCGATCTTTGCCGACAAGGAATTCGTCCGTATCTTCATCTCGGGCGACAAACACACCGAAGTCTATCGTGAGGTCACCGAGAACGACAAACAGCGCTTTTCCGATGCCTATAAGCGTTTCAAGGAAGGGGCCGCCGCCCGCGAGCAGCTGACCGGCACGCCGCTGGCGCAATGGCCCTATCTGAAGCCCAGCCAGATCAAGGAGCTGGAGGCGGTCAATATCTACACCGTCGAGCAGCTCGCAGCACTCTCCGATACCGTCAAGCAGAAGATCGGCATGGGGTCGAACGAGCTCGTCGCTGCCGCCCGGGCCTATCTCGCCACCGCTGAAAACTCGAGTGCTGCCTCGGCCTTTGCCGCCGAAAACGAGCGGTTGAAGGACGAGGTGACGCGCCTGCAGGAGCAGATGAAGGAGATGGCCTCGCGCTTCGAGGCGCTCGAAAACGAACGCCAGGGCGGCAAGGGCCGCAGCCGGCAAGCGGCCTGACGAAGCCTTAAAACAAGCCGCCCCCTCAAGCAATTCACCTACCTCGCCACGCCCCCAGCAGCTGCTCTGAACCGGAGATCCCGCGCATGTCGCTCTTGACCATCATTCAGAATGTCTGCGCGGAAATCGACCTCGATCCGCCGACGGCCGTCATGTCCTCGGCGGATCCGCAGATCATGCAGCTGCGTATCCTCTCCACCCGCGCCGGCCGCGACCTGATGCGCGAGCACGACTGGTCGGCGCTGATGGTGCAGCGGCAATTCGTAACGACCGGCGCCAACCCCGAACCGGCCGAGCCGCCCGCCGACTGGGACCGCTTCGCCGCCAATTCGAAGATCTGGAATGCCTCGCGCCTCTGGCAGCTGAATGGCCCGGTGGAGCCGCAGACCTGGCAGCGCAACAGGATCATCAACTCCAATCCGGTGCCGCAGATCTGGCGCATGGCCGGCGGCAAGCTCGATATCCACCCGAATGCTGCAGGCGAGACGATGGCTTACGAGTATATTTCCGGCTTCTGGGTGGCGCTGAATGGCGAGGCGACCTATGCCGCCAATTGGGCTGGTGACACCGATACCGCCCGTTTTCCCGAAGACCTTCTCGAACTCTCGCTGATCTGGCGCTGGAAGCGGGCCAAGGGCCTCGACTATGGCGAGGAGATCGCCAGTTTCGAGCGATCCAAGGAAGCCGCGATCGGCGCTGATCGCGCGGCAAGCCCGGTTGACCTCTCGCTGCCGGCGAGGGGGCAGGCGCCTGAAAATTACTGGCCCGGCACGATCACGGTGTCCAACCCATGACCCGCAGACCTGTCCCTCAAAACGGGCGCACCGGCCGCGTTTCGCCAGGCAAAGACTGGATCGCGCCGATCGGCGGCTGGCGAACCGATGTCGAGATGGCGGATATGCCTGCCGATGCGGCCTTTCAGCTCGACAACTTCTTTCCCGAGGCCAACCGGGTGCGCGCCCGCTACGGCTTCCTCGCCTTCGCCACCGGCCTTGGCGCCGACGTGCAGACGGTCATTCCCTATTCGGGCGTCGGCAACAGGCTGTTTGCCGCCGCCGGCGACAAGATCTTCGATGTGACGGCGGGCGGTGCCGTCGGTGCACCCGTCGTCTCCGGCATGGCAAGCGCCCACTGGTCGGTGCAACAATATACCAACCCGGCCGGCCAGGAGTTCCTGCGCCTTGTCAATGGCCTCGACACGCCGCTGCTCTTCAACGGCACTGCCTGGACGAACAATTTTCTGGTGGGCACGGCAACACTCGCCACCCAGAACGTTGCCATCAGGAACACGGCCTATACGCTGAGCTTCTTCGGTACCGGCTCCGTGACGCTTTCCGGCGCCTTCGCCGGCACGCTGAACGGCACGGGCGTCGCCAACCGGGTGTCGCTGACCTTCACGCCGGCCGCCGGCACGCTTGTCGTCACCGTGTCCGGAACGGTCACCAATGCGCAGCTTGAAAAGGGCGCGGTCGCCACCCCTTACGTCCCCTCGACGATGATATCGGGCATTCCGGACGCATCGCTGCTGATCGCCGTCACCGCCTATCGCTCGCGTCTCTGGTTCATCGAGAAGAATTCGACCAATGTCTGGTATCTCGCTACCGACGCCGTCAGCGGCAATGCGACGGTTC
Organism: Rhizobium sp. WSM409; assembly: GCF_057653825.1. NCBI lineage: Bacteria > Pseudomonadati > Pseudomonadota > Alphaproteobacteria > Hyphomicrobiales > Rhizobiaceae > Rhizobium > Rhizobium sp. WSM409. Next base: position 880,885 of record NZ_CM172794.1, read on the forward strand.
TGCCGGTCGGCGGTAATATGAAATATGGCGGCACGCTGATTGCGATCAACGTCTGGACCATTCCCGTTTCGACGGGCCTGCAGCAGTGCCTGGTGCTGATTTCCTCGGAAGGCGAGGTGATCGTTTTCCAGGGCTCCGATCCTTCTAGTGCTTCCAATTGGGGCCTGATCGGCACCTTCAAGCTCGGCCGGCCGCTCGGCACCGATCGATGCCTGCTGTCGGTCGGCGCCGATCTGGCGATCATGACGACGGATGGCATCGTGCCGATCACCAAGGCCGTGCAGCTCGATCGCGGTGCGACCAGCCTCGGGGCGATCACCGCCAAGATCGGCCCGACCTGGCGCGAGACCGTTGCGGCGACCGGCACGACCTCTGAGGAGTGGCAGCTTTCGAGCTTTCCGGCGCGGCAGATGGCGATCGTCAACCTGCCGTCCTCCTTCGGTCCCTATCAATATGTGATGAACACCGAAACCGGGGCTTGGTGCCGCTTCGTCGGCATGCCCGCTTCCTGCTGGACGACATGGCAGGACCGGCTGTTCTTCGGTGCGGGCGACGGCACGGTTTATGAGGCCGAAGTCGGGGCCAACGACAATGGCGTGGCGATCGATGCGCTGATGGTCGGCGCATGGAGCCGCTATGGCGACGGGCTCTCGACCAAGCTCTCGAAGCTGATCGGGGTGACGGCGCAGATCGGGGTGTCCACGCTGATGTATGCCGGGATCTCGGTTGACTACCAGACCAAGATTCCCAATGCGCTTCTGTCGTCGATCGAGAACAATACGGCGGCGAAGTGGGGAACGGCGGTCTGGGGTGTCGCAAAATTCCCGGGCATTTCGCTTGTCCGCAAATTCGCCTCCGCCGGTGGCGCTGGTTCGGCCCTGGCGCCGACGATCCGGGCGCTGATCTCGGGCTCGTCAGGCTCGGTCTCCGAAGCGGCGGTGGTCGGCGGCTCGGTGCTTTACGAAAAGGGCGCGCCGATTTGATCGTCTCCGAACCGCGCGAGGAGATCGCGGCCTGGGTCGGCAACAGGATCGGCGTGAGCTTCCATCCGCCTTACACGACGCTCGCCCATATCGACCGCGGCCGGATCATCGCCGGCTTCGTCTTCAACGTCTGGACCGCGCATGACGTCGAGGTTTCGCTGGCCGCCGACCGGCTGACGCTGACGCTGATGCGATCGGTCTTCCGCTATGTCGTGCACCAGCTCGGCTGCCGCCGCGCAACCGCAAGAACCCGCGCCGACAATGCCGAATCCCAGAAGGTTCTGGCAAGACTGGGCGGCCGTCTGGAAGGCCGCCAGCAAGCCTATTTCGGCGACTGCGACGCGCTGCTTTACGCAATCATGAAAGAGGATTTTCTCTATGGTCTCCACGCCGAAGGCCCCAAAGGCGCCTGATCCGACACAGACCGCAGCGGCACAGACGGCCACCAACGTCGACACCGCCATCGCCAATGCGGGGCTCAGCCACACCAATCAGTACACGCCGGATGGTTCGCTGGAATACAAGGTCAGCGGCTACCAGACGATGACCGACCAGAACGGCAAGACCTATCGGCTGCCGACCTATTCGGCCTATCAGACCTATTCGCCCGAGAACCAGGCGATCTACGACCAGACGCAGCAGACGCAACTCGGCCTTGCCAAGCTCGCCAACGACCAGACCGGCAAGATTTCGGGCGTGCTTGGCACCAATGTCGATCTCAGCGCCGGCAATGTCGACAAATACGTCAACGATCACTGGCAGTCCGGCTTCAACAACCAGTGGGATCGCGATCAGGCGAGCCTCGATCAGAGCCTTGCCGACAAGGGCATCTCGATGGGCTCGGCCGCCTATGACAATGCGCTGCGCGATTTTTCGACGCGCAAGCAGGCCGCATCCGACCAGTATCTCGGCGACATGTATTCGAATGCCCAGAATTCGATCCTGACCGAACGAAACCAGCCGCTGAACGAGATTTCGGCGCTGATGTCGGGCTCGCAGGTGCACCAGCCGAGCTATGTCAACACGCCGACGACGCAGCTGCCGACCGTCGATCAGGCCGGGCTGATCAACGAAAATTTCAACCAGAAGATGGGCCTCTACAATCAGCAGCTTGCCCAGTCGAATGCAGCGATGGGTGGCCTGTTTGGTCTTGGCGGCTCGCTGCTCGGCGGTTGGGCGAAATCCGACCGGCGGCTGAAGGAAGACATCAGGCGCGTCGGCACGCTGGATAACGGCCTGCCGGTCTATGCCTTCAAATACAAGGACGGTGGCCCGATGCAGATCGGCCTGATGTCCGACGATGTGCGCACGATGCATCCGGACGCGGTGTTCGAACACGCAGACGGTTTCGACCGCGTCGATTACGGAAGGGCGGTGGGCTGATGGCATATATCTTCGGCGGCGATACCGGCAAGACACAGGGCGAGGTCAGCGACCAGCGCAAGCGGCTGGCCTACGCGATGTTGCAGCAGGGCATGGACATGAGCCCGGTGCAATCGCCGTGGCAGGGTGCTGCGCGGCTTACGCAGGCGCTGATGGGCGGGCTGGATATCAGGCAGCAGAATGAGGATGAGCGGGCAGGGACTGCCGAGGCCCCCGCAGCGCCAACGGGCATGCCTTCAACTCCGCCGGCGAAGTTTCCCGGCTTCCTGCCGTCGATCTTCGGCGGCAAGCGCAGTGTTCCCTGACAACTCATGAGCCTTCGTTGCCGTCTTGGGGCGCCAGCATCCCACTCGCGGTTCAGCAGCCATCTTCAACCCCAAATCCGATGAGCGGACCGAGGCTAGCCGCTTCTGAAGGCCATTGCCAACGCGAATGTCCCACCGCGGCAGCGCGCGATGGCGATGCAATTCTGCAAGCGCTGAAGAAGCCGGCGGTCCGCTCCGACCCGTCCTAAAACTGAGGCAGATCTCCAAGCTGCTGTTCGGAAGCCATGTCGATCCCAACCACCATCCACAGGAGTCGTAATGTCAGACTTTAATAGAACACCGGTTGTACCACCGAGAAAAGTTGCCGAGCTTAGAAATGACCCTTATGCGGGGCACTCCGGCGACCTCTCGGTTAACAATGCATTACGCGCCTTCAGCCGTGGCACTGTCGTCGGCCCTTATCTCGACGAAATGGACGCTGGGACAGCTGCATTGCTGGCGCCCTATGCTGATCCACTGCTGCCTGATTTTTTGTTTCCGCCGCTGCTGGGCGAAACGTTTGGAGAGCGGTATGACAACGCACTCGCTAATCAGCGCGGGATGGACAAAGCCTTCGACGAACAGCATCCCTATGTCTCCGAAACGCTGCAGCGCGCCGGAGGTTTGGCCTCTGACCTAGCTTTTAAGTTGCCGCCAGGGAGGATGACCGACATCGGGCTCGGTGCTGTTGAAGGTTTCGGGAACGGGGAAGGTGGTTTCAGCAACCGAGCCGAGCAGGCCTTCCGTGGCGCTAGCGAAGAGGCTTTGAAAGGACTCGCTATGGATACTTTAAAGGGGCGCCGTATGATGCCGGCCGAAGCCGCTACGGAAAGTGGTCGTAGAGCCGGCGCGAAGGCTGCTCTTACACGCGCGCTTCTTAGAGTGCGCGGTCGAAACGGCGGTGGTGGTGGCTGGTAACAGAAATCGCCAGCTAAACCTTCCTCGATATTGCCTGTTGGTTTGACGTTGTAAACCTCATCGCGATGGCGGCGATATCAAGAAAAGCAAAGGCAGCAATCAAAGGTATATTTTTGACGCCGAAAATCTTCGTCAAGGAACTCTTCCAGCCGAAACGCGCCTGCACAGCTCCTTGGAGGGAGTAAATCCAGATCAATGGAGCGGGAAGATTGCGTTGAGATTCAACGGCCAACCCCACTCTGCGCAGGAGTTCAGCCAATCGCTCAAAACTGTAAAGGTTCAAGTGGCGCGGGAAATAATACCCGCCCCACGCACCGCCTGCGAAGAGCCGCCTGTCCCAGCCGTCAGTATTAGGCGTTTCGATCAACAGCCGGCCATCCTTCGCCAAGGCACGGACGAGGCGTCGCAAGCTCTCCTCCGGCTCCCAAAGATGCTCTATAAGCTGGAGCATGATGATGAAATCAAAGGGTTGTGCCGGCAGTTCCGCAGCCTCAAGCGGCGCTTCGATTAGACCTATTCCCTGGCTTTCCAGGCTGTTGCGCGTTTCAACTGGGAAATGCCAATCCAGACCGAAAAGCTCAAGATCGGGACGCGCTTGACGAAGTGCGATCAAAAGTTCGCCGTTGCCGCATCCCACATCGAGCACCCTTCCCCCCGAAGGAAGATGCGCGACGACACCCTTCAAGCGCTTTCGATTGACGATGGTCTTTATTCGACCAAGAAGATTTGCACGGCCCTGAAATCTGTTCGAGAAGGTGCCGTAGTTGGCCGGATACATCAAAGACAGCTGGCTGATGTCGGGCCTCGGATTGAGATAGAAATGACCGCAACCATCGCATCGAACATATCTGAAGTTGTCTTCGGTGCCGTGATATATGTAGTCCTGCCCGGTAGCAACAATAGTGGAGGCCTGACTGCCACAACTGGAGCATGCCGTCGACATTGATCTTATCTGAGCTGTCACTTGAATCTTCGTTTTTCCGCGTGCAACGCCTTAGAGAGCCAATGCATCTTGAACCGAATCCGAGAAATCATCGTTCTTACGATTTCTCGAGAGTCGGATGAATTTTGCAAAACCGCTGCGCTGCAGGCACCCCGGAAAATGCTTATAGAACCCCCGTTCGAAGAGGTGCCTATGAAGTTTTGCAAGATTGTGCTGCGGAATGGCGGGGAATAGGTGATGTTCGATGTGATAGTTGAAATTTGCTTGGTACATAAGCCATTTTTCAAACCAATTGGGCGCCGTCGTCCGAGCCAGCGGCATCATGGCCTGTTCCCGTCCGTCCTTATAAACTGGATAGTCCTCTGGCTGATGCTCCGCAATGGTGCGCACGATATTCAGGGCGATCGCTACCGCCGCGATGGGATAGCCCCATAGCAGAATGTAAAGATACCAGCGGCCTGTCACAATGCAGAGCGCAAACAGCAAGCCGTTGAAGACGATAGTCACCATCGGCGCCAACCAGGAAGGCGACAGCGAGTTCCCCGATGCCTGCTTTCGGGCCGAACCACCATATTTGTCTGCCGCCAGCCACACTCCCATGCCCCCGCTCAAAGCCTTGACCATGACCCAGGCGAGCGCCCGAAAGCCCTTGATCGGCTCGCGATAGGGATAGCCATCCGCATCCTTCTCTGTACCCAGATGTGCATGGTGGCTCATGTGGCGGAATCGATACGCGGCGACCGACATCCCGACAGGTGCAGCAAAGAACATGTCGCACCAGATATCGTTTTTACGGCGGTCGGAGTAGAGATGGAAATGCGATGCCTCGTGAACCCAGAGCAACATGCCCTGCGTTACTGCGCAGTTGATCAGGAATGGCAGCCATAGGAGCCACCAAGGGCCGAGGAGTGCGATCGACCAGGAGGCAACTATCTGAAGCCAGATCATCGCGGTCGCCACGATGATCGCGCGCGGTTGGGGCTGTTTCAACGATTCAAGGAAACTCGGGTCGACAAGCTTTCTTGCTACCTTCATGCATTCATTGAACTGCGCATCCATTCAGTGACCAATTCTCAGATATTGAAGATTTAACCGCATCTGCAAGCGCCAGCCCAAAGGCCGATATCGAAACTGCTTAGTCTTACGATGAACGGCGCGACAAAGAGCTTCTCCAAGAACCCAGTCGGCTGTATCGCTTGCTTGCGGTGTCCGGCGCCGGATTAATACACCACAATTGAGATGGCAACCAAGTAGAAACGGGTTAGCGCGTTGCGTATCGCCTGTCTCCTGCCGAGAGGAAAAATCCTCCACTAACAGCCACGGCTACCTTAAGGAAAGGACGCGTGGCAACAATTGGCAGCTGAGGCGTGTTACCCAGAATCCTTTTGACTCTTATCGAAAGCCATCACGTTCATACCACCACCATCAGCTATCATCGCGCGTACTTTGCTGGCGTCTTCCGGCAGTTTTCTACCGGATGCCACGTCTCCAATTTGGTAGCCACCGTCCCAGAGAAGCTTCAGCAACCGATCGAAGTCTCCGGGATTCTCGGCATAAACATACGGCGCTAATTCAAGCATTATGCGCGGCTTGGATCTTTCAAGAGTTGCCGTCGCCCCGAGCAGAACCTCAAGCTCATTGCCATCAACGTCAAGTTTTATGAAATCAACTTTGTCGACCCCAAGACCCCGCAGGGTTTCGTCCAGGGTACCGAGCCGCGCGCCCTGCGTCGACATGAGACGACCGTGATGTTCGCTATGCAGATCGTCTGCGACTTCAAGCGGCCAGCTCGAATAGACCGCGTCTGGCATTGCTTCGGACGCACTTGCCATCAGCATCATCTGGTGAGGGTCAATTCGTTGGGCGAGCGTCGGGTTGAGCGAGATATTTGTCTTCTGTTTCGAAAATGCGTGAGCCGTGGGCTCGAAGGAGATCACCTTGCCCTTTCCTCCCACCAACTGAGCCAAAGGCAAGGTGTGAGAACCGACATTGGCGCCGATATCGAGGACCATATCTCCGTCCCTTATCAGCTCTCTATATCTGTCGAGCGTTCGCACCTCGAACCCGCCCAGGAGGTAGATCGCGAAATCGACGCCGTCCCTCAAGTCCAGCGACCAGCTTATCCCGCGACGCTGCGCTACGATCGTTGCAGGCAAGCCAACGCAACCGCGGACGAACAAGACGGCCCTGGATAGGTAACGAGCGATCAGGATTTTGTTGCTGGTGGATAACATCGTCCGCACGCTGCCTTTAATTGATATCTTGTTTAGCGGAAGCTCTTCTTGCAACGACTAGGTTGCAGTAGTGGCCCGCGTTGGTTGGATCGAGGCTTTCGTAGCTGAAAGCTGTGCCTGGTGGATCCGCAATATTGTGGAACTCGAAATTCAGCATCTCCAGGAATTGGGTCAGCTCGGACGGATTCACAAACGCCTTCGACAAACCGTAAGGCCAGAATTCCATGAATATCCTGATATCGCGATTTTCCCGCAGAACCCGCTCCGCACCCTGCAGAACGCTCAGCTCATAACCCTGAACATCGATCTTGATAAAATCGACCCGCTGTCCCGGCGAAAAATAATCATCCAGCTTCACCAACGGGACGTCGATGCTCGCTCGCCCGTCGCCGCTATCGAATGTTCGGTGATCGACATTCAGCTCGTTCGAAACATACAGCTTTATGGTGCCGCTGCCGGCTCCTACTGCCGCGTGCCGCAGCGATACATTCGACATGCCGTTTACCGTCGCTTCAAGCTTCTCGAAGTTCGCCGGTGCGGGCTCGAAGGCATGCACATGGCCGGTTGCTCCCGTCAGCGCGGAGAACATGCGGGTGTAAATTCCGATGTTTGCACCGATATCCGCGACGATCATGCCCGGTGAAATCATGTTGCGCATGAGCGTGCGCTCACGTCGTTCCGAGACCGCCTTCCACAGGGAGTAGAGCGGGTAATAAATGGGATAGCAATGTCGGTAGAGCCAATCGGCGAGGCGAAGCAAAACCATCTTCACGCCTCGCCTTTTGAAACGAGGCAGACAGTGAAGAACGAGGCGAATACCTTGGGCAGCGTTCTGCTCATTACCTTATCGATCTTGAAATACGGCTTATAAGCCCAACCGGGCACAGGAAATTTCTTCGATATTCCGCCAGTCGCCATATAGGAGAGCGAAGTAAAATAGCTGATTCTAGTCTCATCCAGGCTATAACAATCCGTAAGCTCGGCGAGCCAGTCCGGCCGCTGAAAGAAAATCATATGCGGCATAGCCTGATTTGAGGTCGAAAGCGGCCCCTGTACGGTATCCAGAACCGGACGATGGATGCTGAGATCCACCGGCTCATGATGAAGAAGTTTATACATCGGGTAGGACAGCCAAGATAAATAAGGTTCTGTTGCATAAACCCTGCCGCCCTTTGCGAGCTTGCGCGTCGCGCCGCGCAGGAACGCGAGGGGATCCTTCAGGTGATGCAGAACATTGGTCATGGTAATCACATCGACGCTATGGTCCGCGATATCAGGCAGCATCCCGATCTCGTGGCAATCGAAGACAATATCCAGATAATCTAGCTTCAGAACATCGGAAGTGATGACATTCGGCAGGAAGCGCTTGAGAGGCGATGTTCCGCTTCCGATTTCCAGCACGGTCTTCGTGGCGATATCCGGCTCCTGCCGAAACATCTCCTTGTAGAGCTCACCATACCAGTGCATCAGGTTCGGATTTGCGCTCAGCCGCTCGCGATTTGCCAGCGTCTGGGCAAGGTCGGAATCATAGAGAGCGCTTTCGGTTTCCATCCTCAGAGAAACTTTATTCGTCTGGCGGCAAAAACCAGCATGGCCAACAGAATGGCACCGTGGCGCCAACGCGAGATGTTTGTCTCACCATAGACTCGTTCGCGATAACCGATCGGAACCTCGACGATCTTAAGGCCCATCCGCGCTGCACCGAAGATCAAGTCGAAATCGCCGAAAGGATCGAAATCACCGAAGTAGGATCTGTTCGCCTGAAGCTTCAGATAGTTGGAGCGGCTGATTACCTTGGTTCCGCATAGCGTATCTTTGTACCTCTGGCCGAGAACGAAGGAGAAAGCCAATGCGAAAAACTTGTTGCCCAGAAGGTTGAAGAAGCGCATCGCCTCCTTTTCCATGGGATAGACCAAGCGAGTGCCGTTAATGAACTCGCCTTTCCCGTCCTTGATCGCATTGTAGAATTTGGGCAAATCCTCGGGCGGAACGGTCATGTCCGCGTCAAGAATCATCAGGACATCCTTTGTGGCGATGGAGAAACCCTTCCTGACGGCGTCGCCTTTTCCCTTGCCGTCCTGCTGGGCAATGAGGATCGACCGTTCGCTTCCATAACGCTGCTGCACCTCTTGGATCGCTTTCCAAGTCGTGTCCGTAGAATTGCCTTCGATAAAAATGAGTTCGTCATCCGGCCCCATATCCGGGAGCCGCTTGACGATATCCTCGATATTACCGGCCTCGTTTCGCGCTGGAACGACGATCGACACCGAAGGTTCGGCCTTCGGAGCGGCGTAGCCAATCGGCCTAGCAATCGCAATATTGAGAAGGCAGAGAGTTCGAAGGAGCGGAAGAGGAGCAAGGCAGCGATTAACGAACCCGCTGATAAGTGGGATATAGAACGGGATCAGGATCTTCTGGTCCAGTCGTATCAATTCGAAGTCTTCAAGCGTCAGAAGATTCTGGACGTCTTCATGGGCAAGCCAGTTTGATTCAGGAACCCGCCGGCGCAGACCGAACTTCGACGCGAGAGTCGCAAGTGGCCGCCACATACTACTGTAATAGGTAAGAACAAGGCGTGTCTCTGGCGAACACAATGCACGTGCCTGAGCGAACATGCTCTGTATGTCTCGTTCGTAATGGATGAGGCCGCTGATGACCAGGTAATCAGGTTTGGTGTCAGTGACGTCTTCGATCTTGACGACCTTGTGCTCGTCAAACTCATTCAGAGGTTCTGCAGCTTGCGTTCTCGAGCGAAAAGTTACCTTGCCCTGAGGGAATTTACCAATCAACAGCGGCGTCGTCGGATCGATCTCGACCACGGAATTCTGGCCCAAGACAAAGAGGCCAATGTACCTTCTCAATTGAGAATAGAAATAGTCCCTCATAAGTTACCTCGGCGCCAAGCGGTTCAAGCGCCAATGTCCCAGAATGAGGGCTGCAGGCACGACGTACACCACAAAAAAAAGAAAATGAACGGCCGTCGCCAGGAGCAACCCCTCCGAGGGCGAACGCCCTAGTAGTACGAATGCCGAAACGACGGATGCATGAAAGGTACCGACTCCGGATGGCGCAGCTGGGATCATCAGGCCTAACCCGCCAGCGAACAATACGAACAACGACTCTTGATAACTCAGCGCGACACCGACAAACCGGGCGACGAAGATATATGCAAGGGCGTATGCCGAAAGCCACAAAACTAGCGTGAGAACGGCCGGAACGATGGTCACGGAAAGAGATAAGCTTTGTGCCGAATTTCGAATGAAATTGGTGATGTGACGGTCAAAGAAATCCTGCAGTCGCATAACACCAAAGACTGGCCGCAATATCGGGACAAGCCGATCGCCGAAATACCTTACCAGCACTGCCGATAGAAATATCCCAACTATTGCACCAAACATGATGACCAGAAGAACATTTCGGTATTCAGAATTCAATGTATGGTTCAGTAAAACCAAAGAAAATATGCCGACAGAAATGATCGTCACCAAGTCAACCATCTTTTCGATCAGAAGCCTACCAAGAGCGTCTGCGTAGGGGACAGTCGCGACAACTCGGCTGTAATGTACACGCAAAAGGTCTCCACCTCTCGCAGGAAGGAACATGTTGGCGCCTAGACCGAGTAGGGAGGCCATGAGGGACGTTCCGTAACCGATCTTACCATCCAGCAACAGGCGCCATCGCACCGCATAACCTACAGCGATACCGACGGTAACAAGCAGAAACCACAGGAGCGATGTGCCGGATATTCCGCTACGAAAAATGCGGATGGCTTCCTCCCAATCCACCGCCCTTAGCAGGAATATCAGGAGGACAATGCTTATTGCCGAGGCTATAAGCATCTGCAGGCGTTGATACGCGGGAGCCGCCGCCGCTGCTTTGCTCCATGATTTGTGCAACCTCTCACGCATCCGCCAGTGCGAACTGGGTAGAGCGTTTTTGACGAGACGTTTGAGCATAGAGGGCCTGCGTTTCAATTGGCGGCAAGTGCGAGTCAAGGATGAAACGACCCCCTACAACACAAACCGGCGGCCCGCTACCAATAGTTTTATTGCGGCGCAGCATCAATTTACGGTACCCACAAGTCTCCTATTTCCGGGTCGCACACAGGCGTGTTTATTCCAGCGCGGCAAACTGCGCCGAACCATCGCCCGGCAGCGAATTGGTGCTTTCGTTGCCTTCTGCGAAAGAGGAGCTTAAGCAAGCTGAATCAGTTGGTTCGCTAGGTAGGCGCGAACCGGGGCAGATAAATACCAAGCACGGATGAGCGGGATTTTGCTCTTGCTTACGACCGTGATTGATTTAGAAAATCGCTCCGCAAAGGCTCGATATCCGAAAATTCTAGTGCGCGGGAAATGAGATGCGTGATCAGCTTCAAGCCAAGCCGAAAGTGAGTAGTTTGCTTTTGCTGACGATTGCTGTTCTCTTCACCCATTGGATGGCCTTCTTCAATGAAGGGATCTTTGCCGAGGACGCTGGTTTATTTCCAACGTTGATCTACAATGATTGGATCGCCATCGCGGACATGTTTTCCTCGGCAGGGGTGCCGGTCTTTACGTATTATGTTTGGCCGATGGCCTTCGCTGGGAATGTATTTCTTTTAAAATCCACTGTCATAATCGGCGTCTACTTTATTGCGATCTTCTCCTATCTCCTCGCTTCAAAGTCTGGATTTTTTTCGGAGCGAGAGTCTTTGGTGCTCGCAATATTCACGCAGTTGCTGCCAATCCCCACAATCACGGTTATTTTTACATATTCGATATACTTTAATGCCTATGCCCTTTTTCTATTGGCTACGTATTTGTTTCTGTCAATTGAGTGGATGCGCGGAAGGAGCCACTATCTCCTCCGAGCGCTGGCAATTTGCATCTATTTCATTGCATTCACACTCAACTCCTTGCTGGTGCTCTATGCGGCTGGTTTCGTGCTCGTCTATGCGGTGTGGCTGAGAAGGACAGGGCGCCGAGTTCGTCATGCGCGGGAATTGATCTCGACATTTTGGTCCTTCTGCCTAGCCCGAGCGGATTTCACCATTCTGCCCCTCGCGTACTGGGTTTATAAGGCAATTTTCTATCAAAGATCAGGGTTATACAGTAACTACAACGGCTTCTCCCTCGATGCTGAAAGCATCGCAAAGAATTCCTACCAGTTCATTGCCAATGGAATAGTCTTTCCTTTGGTAAAGAGCCTTGATGATTGGAATTCGTATCTTTACCTGGGTGCTGCGGTGTGTTCGATCCTTTTTGTCGCGTGCTTCGTGTTCGTGAACAGGGGAGATGCTCGAAACGCTGAATTGGATGAACGACGTGGTGACGGTTTCAAGATTATCGGCTTTGGGCTCTTTTTGCTGCTATGTGGAACGCTCCCTTATATCCTTGTTAATAAGAGCCCTGCACCCGGCGTATTGATGAGAAACGCGATGCTTATGCCGTTGCCAATATCCGTGGTGGGCATCGGCATATGGCGAGTTGTCAAATTCAGATCGACCAACCTTCGAAGCCAGAGCGTAGCAGTTGTGTTGTTTCTAGGACTTCTCATCGTGTTTACCGGCCGGTGGTGGGAGAGTTACGCGGCATGGCAAGCGCGGGCAGCGAAGGATCTGGCTGTGTCTCAGTATCTCGCTGATCATCCTGAATGGTCTGCTTTTTCGGTTTATTGGATAGCCGACAAACTTCCGATATCTCCGGAAGTCTCGGAGTATGGGTTTGCTGACTATACCTCAAAATTCCGCATGCTTTGGGGCGGACAGTCCAGAATGGCTTTCACACCCGGGCACATCACATTCTTCGGTATTGATACACAGCCGGGCGTGAGACCCGTCCACTCCAAACTTCCTGATCGCATCGCATTTTTCTGCAATGCTTGGGCCAGTGCGAGGGATATCGATCTGAAAGGCCCACAAGCCGAACTGGAAATCAGAACCACGCAAAGATCATGGAACGATGCTTCCGTCGCATCTGCATACCTCTATTACCGCTTCATCGAGCCTAGTGGCTTGAAAAATTATCTGGCTGAACTGGTAAATGTAACCCTGCGGGCGCTTTAAGGGTCAGGACAGGCGAAAGCCGGGTGGCTCTCTCGGGTCTGGCCTTCCCCCCATTGCCCGATCTCAACAACGGACAAATTCAAATACCCGCCTTAGAAGAGGCGGGTGCATTGCCATATCCGCGATCTTGAGGCGGCAGATCGAGGCTGTCGATTTCCGCGTGCTCAACTCGTGCAAAATACGGCCGCCCATGCACCCGCCGTCGCCACACCACCACTATGGCCTCGCATTCCGCGGGGCCTTTTTTCTTTGGAGACGATGAATGCCCAGAAACCCATCCACCGGCGTCTATTCCGTAACCGCGCGATTGGCACCGCCTGCCGCCTAGCGCCCTGATGGCCTAAGACACGTGTTTAACGACGTCGTTAGCGACGTGTCTTAGGCGAGGATTGCGATGCGCGTTGAAATTCTTGGGCAGGAACGTCGACGGCGGTGGCGCGAAGAAGACAAGCTTGCAATTGTCATGTCGGTTGGGGTTTCTGGAGCCACGATCACAGAGATTGCTCGTCGTCACGATGTAACGCGGCAGCAGATATACGCCTGGCGTAGCGAGCTCAAGAAGAAGGGGCTGCTCTCGGTGTCTTCGAGTGCATTGTTCATTCCCGTCGATCTGAATGCCGTGCAGAACGATGCCCCTGAATTGAGGGAGAGCTGCTTCGGGATGATTGAGCTACGATTGAGCTGCGGCCGCACCCTTCGCTTCGAGAGTTCGGTGGCCCCCAGCGTCCTGACGCAGGTTATCCGGGCAGTGGAAGCAGCATGATTGGGCCTGGGACCGGCGTTCGGGTGTATCTTGCGTGCGGGATCACGGACATGCGCAAGGGAGTAGAAGGCCTTGCCGTGCTTGCGCAGGATGTTTTGCGTCAGAAGCCGACTGGCGGCGCGGTCTTCGCCTTTCGCGGCAAGCGTGGCGATCGTTTGAAGCTGCTGTATTTTGATGGCCAGGGCTTCTGCCTGTATTACAAGATCTTGCAGAAGGGGCGGTTTCCTTGGCCTTCTGCATCCGACGGGACTGCCCGGCTGACGTCGGCCCAACTGGCGATGTTGTGGGAAGGGATCGATTGGCGTCGTCCTGATTGGGGTGCGCCACCGGCCCGTGTCGGGTGATTTTATCCCACTGAAACCACTGGTTTTTATGGAAATTTATCCTGGCTCGTGGTAGTCAGGATCATGTCTAGCGCGACGACAAATCTTCCGGACGATCCAGCCTTTCTCAAGGCAATGATTGCCGCTTTGCAGGCGGAAAACGCGAAGATGTCGGCCACATTGCAAGCGCATGATCAGTTAATCCAAACGCTGCGGCTGCGCATTGCCAAGCTGAAGAAACAGGTCTTCGGCAAGTCGTCTGAAAAGATTGAGCGTGAAATCGAGCAGTTGGAACTAGCGCTTGAGGATCTGTTGATCGCCGCCGCTGAAGGCAGTACGGCGCCAATCGATGAACCTGATGAGGCGGCGTCTGTTGTTCCCTTGGCGGATACATCTGAAAAGATCATGCGCCGGCGCCCACGCGTCTCGGACAAGGCGGTTCGCGAGCGCCGAGAGCTCGATCCTGGCTCCTGCTGCCCGGAATGCGGAGGTGAATTGCGTCTTGTCGGTGAGGACGTCAGCGAAATCCTCGACATGATCGCCGCGCAGATGAAAGTCATCGAAGTTTCTCGACTGAAGAAGTCCTGCCGCTGCTGCGAGAAAATGGTGCAGGTGGCAGCACCCAGCCGCCCGATACCGGGCAGCATGGCCGGCGCTGGCCTCTTGGCGTACATTCTGGTCTCGAAGTTCGACGACCATTTGCCACTGTACCGTCTGAACGAGATCTTCGCCCGCATGGGCGCCGACATTCCCGACAGCACGATGGTTGATTGGTGTGGTCGCGCCATGCAGGTGCTTCAGCCTCTCATCGAGCGGATCGAAACGGCGATTATGGCAAGTGACCTCCTTCATGCCGACGACACCCCGATCCGAGTGCTGGATCGCTCGCTGCGAGACAAGGGGTTGGGCAAGGGTGTGAAGAAGGGCAGGATCTGGACGTATGTCCGGGATCAACGTCCATGGGTGGGGACTTCCCCGCCCGGTGCAGTCTACTATTTTGCTCCTGACTGGAAAGAAGAGCACGTCCACCGCCACCTCAAGCAATCAAGCGGCATCCTTCAGGCTGACGGCTACAAAGGATATGGCAAGCTATACTCGCCTGGAGAGAATGGAACATCTCGCTTCAAGGAAGCCGCCTGCTGGGCTCATTGGCGACGAGACTTCCACGATATCTGGACATCAAACAAGTCCGAGATCGCGCGAGAGGCTCTCGATCGCATCGGAGCGCTTTACGACATCGAGCGTGGCATCAATGGGCAGCCTCCTGAGATCCGGCTTGCCGCGCGTCAGACCCAGAGCAAGCCTAAGGTCGATGCATTCCGCCACTGGGCTGAAGCTCAACTCACGCGCATTCCGGGCAAAAGCGATCTGGCGACAGCTTTCCGCTACGGATTGAGCCGATGGTCTTCGCTCTGTCTGTTCCTCGAAGACGGTCGCGTTGCGATCGACAACAATGCCGCCGAGCGGGCACTGCGGCCGATAGGCGTGGGAAGACGGAACTGGCTCTTCGCGGGAGCCGATACGGGAGCGGAGACCTTGGCACGCGCCATGACGATCATCGAGACGGCAAAGATGAATGGTCTTGATCCGCAAGCCTATCTGACTGACGTGCTCGATCGCATCCACGATCACAAGATCAATCGACTCGACGAACTCCTTCCGTGGAACTGGTCGACGATCACCGCAATCGACGCAAAGGCAGCCTGATGGCGACAGTCACCTACGTCCGTACGATCAAATTTGTTGCCGAAATTCTCGAAGAGGACCCGGAACTTCTTCAGGCAATCGTCTCCAACGATGATAATCTGAGCTACGGCAGCATCATCTCCGTGTACACCGGAGACGACGAATCCGTGACCGCACTGACGGACGACGGCATGGACGAATTGGAGCAGATGCTCAAAGACGCCCGCCGCTCACCCCAAGAATGGAACGACTTCCTCGACAGCTTTGTTGACGACGAGCTGCTCGTCGCTCGCATCAAAGCAAAATCGCCGCGGTAGCAATCGGGCGGTTACTCTATTCCAGGCCCGCCGGCACGACACCTTCCGTCGGCCAGGTTATCGACCCGGCGCCGTGGAACGCGCTGACCACCGACCTCGGCAACGAAATCACCAATTCGCTGCCGCGCGACGGCTCAGCGCCGATGATCGCGCCCCTCAAGGCCGCAGGCGGAACCGTGTCCGGCCCGGGCCTCGGCTTTGCCTCGACTCCGCAGACCGGCCTCTATCTGAAAGGCGGCGGCCTGCTTGGGTTCACCCAGAACGGCGTCGACGTCTCGTTCGATCAGGCTCTGGTCTATGCGGCCAAGTCGGGCGATTACACCGCGCTCGCATCCGACGACAACGCGGTTCATCGCTTTACCGCGGCCGCGACACTCACCCTGACCGCAGCGTCGACGCTCGGCGCAAACTGGCACTATTGCGTCATTGCCGACGGCGGGGACGTGACGATTGATCCAAACGGGGTGGAGACGATCGACGGCGCGGCAACGCTTGTCGTTCCGAACGGGTATTCCACCTTCATCGTCTGCAGTGGGACAGCGTTCTTCACTGATAAGCTGATTGCCAAGGTCCAGGCTAAATCGGAGATCAACAACGTCGTCGGGTGTGAGACCGTCTATGTATCCAGCACTTCTATTCAGATAAAAACCGGCGAGGTGTTCTTCAATTCCAAGAACGTCGTATATGCTTCCGCGCTGACAAAATCCCTGTCCACCACCTTCACGGCCGGCAATAGCGGCGGGTTCCTTGACACTGGCGTCATTCAGGCGAGCAAAACGTATTTCGTTCACTCTGTGCGCAACCTGACAACAGGCGTTGGCGATTGGGTTGCAAGTCTGCAATCTGACCCGGCGCTCGTTTCAACAGGAAATCTAACAGGTTGGGAGGTTGTTGGGCGCGTAAACGTCGTTTTGACCACGTCTGGCAATGTCATTCGCCAGTATGTTCAGGATGGTAACGAATATCGAATTACCACCGCCGTGCAGGAATACAACGGTTCCGGCATAGCTGCCAACGATATACAGCCAGTTGGCACTCCTGCCGGGATTGCTACTGAAATTTATTGGATGCTTGCGGTTAATTCGGCGGCCAATTCATCCGGCGAGCTTGGCGTGGGTGCTGATGCTGTCACATCTCCTGTTGCAGCCTTCAATGTCAACGCGGGCAACACAGCACAAGCGGGCCGCGTATCTGCTCGCAGCCGATCGCGATCAACGGGGATTGTAACCTTTTACGCCATCACGACGGTCGGTAGCGTATCGTACACATTGCGATCAAACGGCTTTAACGACTATACCGTGCCACGCCTGAATGGAGCTTGATCATGACTTTGGTTTACGTGATGCGCGACGAAAATGGCGCAATCAAAGGCGTGTTCGCCGGCAGACAGGAAATCGCACAAGAGGCGATCGATGGCCTGGCCGAAGAGGTCCAGGCATTCCTTCACCAGAAGGCTTCGGTCTCTTTTGTTTCCGCCCGACAGTTCAAGCTCCACCTCCTTGCGTCTGGGTTGATCGACGCCGTTGACCTGTGGGTGGCTCAACAGCCCCGAGACGTTCAGATCGCGTATGAGTATTCCGTGATCTTCGTCAAGGACAGTCCGATGATGTTGGCCGGGTTCGCTGCCATGGGATTTTCCGGTTCGCAGATCGATGCGTTCTTCGAGGCGGCGTCGAAAATATGACGGCGGAGCAGCTAAAACATATTGGCAACCAACACCCATTCTATCTAAAGATGCGGCATCATTAAGAGGGCTTGAACCTTGAGGCGCATACATCCCCTGATCATCATTCGAAATTTCATCCGAGACTTCGCTGAAAATAGAGCCATCAAAAAAAGATATAGGTCATGGCTTCGCGCATCTAAAGCAGCAAAATCAGATTACCAAGCGGAGGTTCTTACACGTTTTAGAGCCAAACGGTCCCAAGCCATAGTAGGGCATGAAGAAGATTATGTTCGGCCGGTGGCGGAGTTGATCGAGATTATGTCGGATGGTTCCGGTGCGTTCGTGGATTTCGGTGGGTCTGCCGGCGAATCGTGCTCCGTTCTGCATCGGAAGTTCCCGGCAATGTCATTCGTCGTGATCGAAACGCCAGCAATGGTGAAGGCTGCGGCAAAGCTTCGGCCATTGATCGCATTCTCAACAGAACTGCCGGATCGTATCGATATTTTCTATAGCAGCGGCACATTCCAATATCTGGAAGACCCGTATGCGCTTTGGAAGCGCGGCCTCTCCAAGACGACCGGTTATGCCTTCCTGGCGCGGAACACCCTTTCTGAGACGGACCAGTTCAGGGTTCAGCATTCGATGCTGTTCAACAACGGCGCCGGCCCGATCCCAGAAGGTTTCAAAGATATTGTAGTCCGATACCCGCACAGGACAATTTCAGAGCGGCGTCTGATCGATATCGCATCTGGAGCAGGCTTCGAGCTGGTAAACCGCATTGCAGATAGAAATGGCGGCCTCATCCAAGGCGCCAAAGGCATGTACGGCGCCGATCTGCTGTTTAAGAGGCGGTAGACCACCACCGTGAAAATTCAATAACAGGGCGCTCTTCGGGGCGCCCGATCAGGCGTTTTGCGCAATGGGCGGCGTGCCCGGAGCTTCTAACGGGGATATGCACACGCGATCTCTGGCAATAACTGACGGCGTGAGCTAATGACCTCCAAACTCGGAGGAAATCATGGCAGCCGATAAAGCGTCGTACCGGAATCGCGGAGGAATTCTTCAGCGCCTCGTTACCACCTACAAGCGATTTCGCTACTTCAGTCGCGCCGGCTCGAACCTGGTTGTCAAGCGCAGCGCCGAGTTCCGGATGGTGAAGCACGCTGTTCTCGAGGTCGGCAGCAATGTCACGATCCAAGACTATTCGTTCTTCCAGCTCACGATGCCTGAGCCGAAGGTGTCTATTGGAAACAACACCGTCATCGGGCGCCGGAACATCATCACGGCCAAGAACCGCATATCCATAGGCAATGATGTGCTGATCGGCTCGGATGTCCAGATCATCGATCACGGCCACGGTATGAGGCGAGACGTACCGATCAGGCTTCAGAAGGCCGAAATCGGCTTTGTCGAAATTGGTGATGACGTCTGGATTGGCGCGGGTGCCAAAATACTGATGAACGTCACGATAGGAACCGGTGCCGTGATTGGAGCAAATTCCGTCGTTACGGCCGATATTCCCGATTATGCGATCGCGGTGGGTTCACCGGCGAAAGTCGTCAAATATCGCACTTAACTCGGATTGTAAGTGGGGTCGAATTGGGACGTACCGCGTCCCGCACTGTATCGAGCGCATCATGCGCGGCCATTGATGCCGTCGTGCCATGTGATTTTTAACTCAAGCTCCTTCTCTTGACCATCGCAGGCGAGCCGCGTGGTCAATCCACTGGCGTTGAAGGCAGCGCTTAAAGCGGCGATCGACGCGGCAGCCGAGACCGAGCGCCGGGAATACATCACGGCCGGCGCCGGCCAAGCTCTGATCTATGCGGAGAACGCCGATGAGGCTGGCGCCTATCTGGAAGCGGCCGCACCTGTCGACGAGGATTATCCGCTGCTCCTCGCCGAGGTCGGCATCACGGGAGCAACGACCGCAGAGGTCGCGAACGTCATCAATGCAAGCTTTACCACCTGGCAGACGATCGGGGCGGCGATCGAGGCCACACGCCTCGGGACTAAGTAGGCGATCGACGCGGCAACCGATGCAGAGGCGGCCATAGGGGCAGCAAGCGTCGTCAACTGGCCATCGTGATGCACCGCATACAATAAACTCTGACGCGGGTAACGTTTAGGAGCACTTTCAATCCCGGCAGGATTGCGTTATTCCGCCGAGAGACGGAGGGATTGGACTTGGATGCTCCTGCACATCGAGAGTTAGACATACAGGCGCGCGGTCGCATACGCGGCTTAGATGGACTTAGAGCAGTATCGCTACTTCTGGTGCTGATGGCTCATTGGTCACCGCTTCCCTATCTTAACAACGTCGCCGAATGGGGGCGAGGCGGGCTCGTAGTTTTCTTTGTCATCAGCGGTTTTTTGATCACGAGAATACTTGTCGACTTAGCCGGCCGAAGGCGTGAGGTTGAGGGGGTGCAGCTTCTCAAGGGCTTCTATGGCCGCCGATTCTTCCGCATTCAACCCATCTATTATCTGGCACTCGCATTTGTCATTTGCATATCGCTGAATGGCGCTGTGCGGGAGGATGTGATTTATCACGTCTTCTTCGTGCAGAATCTTTCGAATGTGTTGCTACGAGGCGATATCGGAATTTATGGACCAGCCGCCCCGTGGTGGTCGCTTGCGGTTGAAGAGCAGTTCTATGTTTTCTGGGCGCCAATCGTCATCTTTCTCCGGCCGAATGCTTGGAGGCTTTCGCTATTGGGAGCATTTGCCCTTGCGATCGGCTGGCGCGCTTTTGCCTGGTATGCCGATCTTGGGCAAGCGAATGTGCTCGTCACATTCGGAAATCTGGATTCGCTGGCTGCCGGTGCAGCGGTCGCCATCATCATTTCGACAGGCCGAATTACGCCGGCGGTGTCGCGCTGTTTCTCCGTTATTCTGACGGTTGGCATCGCGGCACTCTGCCTGCTGTCATTGACGGAGATGAGCGAAGGTTTATTCGCGTTTCGGACGAGTTTTGTTGGCAGAGTGCTTGTCGACGTGCCGGTTTATATGATCGCCTCATCGTTAATATTTTTCTTGGCTGTCGGCAGGGCGACAACCGCAGCGAAGGTGTTGGAAACCCCGGTTCTAGTGTTCATAGGCAAGCGTAGCTATGGTGCCTATGTCTATCATCAGGTCGTGAACTACACGTTCTTTTTCTTCGTGACACGCCATTGGCTGGAGCCAAGTTTCGGCGTGAAGCCTCAATTGCATGGTCCCGGTGAGTTCTTAGTTTTCACGGCAATAACGCTGCTGCTCGCAGCCCTGTCCTACAAATACATTGAGCAGCCGATATTCAGGCTTCGTGATCGGATCTATCCGACTACTCGATAACGTTCGTTGAACGTGTCGCCTTACTGAATAACCAAAACACGTCGCCCGTCTCTTTCGAGACGGGTGCTTCGCCACATCCAAAATCCGGAGCCCACCCCATGCTCGTCCATAACTGGCGCGAGGTGCTGAAGCGTGCCTGGTCGGTGCGCCTCATGGCGCTTGCGCTGCTCTTCATCATCGTTGAGCCTATCTACACCTTCGTCGCCGCCACCTGGGTGTCGCGCAACATCTACATCCAGCTCGCCATGTCGGCGGCGACAGGGCTTCTCGCCGTTGCGGCGATCATCGCCCGCATCTTCGTTCAGCAGAAAATCTCAGGAGACCTGAATGGCAAACCGCCTGCAGAAGGGTAGTGCCGCCGCGGCCATGGCCGTGGCGCTCGTCGGATCGTTCGAGGGGTTGAGGCAGAATGCCTATCCCGATCCGGCGACGCAGGGGAAGCCGTGGACGATCTGCTATGGCAGCACCAATGGCGTGAAGCCGGGAGACCGCAAGACGGTGGAGCAGTGCAAGGCGCTTTTGGCGTTGGAGCTCCAGACCTATGCGAGTGGCATCGAAAGCTGCGTGCGCGTGCCCTTGCCGGATGCGCGCTTCGTGGCGCTGACCTCCTTTGCCTATAATGTCGGCGTCAAGGCGGCCTGCGGTTCGAGCGCGGTCAGGCTCATCAACCAGGGCAGGACGGCCGAGGGCTGCGAGGCGCTGTTGAAGTGGAGCCGCGCCGCCGGCATGGTTTTTCCCGGCCTTGTCAGACGCCGGCAGAAAGAACGCCAGTTCTGCCTCGAGGGCATCTGATGTTCGGCCTCCTCGACACGCTCAAGATGGGCGCCGGCATTGCCGGTGGCCTGATGCTCTATCACCTCTATGCCGTCTCGATCGGCTACCCCTCCGCGGCAAGGCAGGCGCGCGCCGGCTATGTCCTCGTTGCCGAGAAGAGCGCAGCCGAGGCCCAGGCCGCCGAGATGGAGCGACAGCGCAACGCGGCGTCACAAGCCACCGAAGAGCATCGCAAGCGCCTCGCCGCCGCAGAAGCGGCCGAGCAGGCCGCCAGAGACACACTCGAAATCGAGATCCAATCCTATGAGCTTCAGCTTTCGCAAAAGAACCGCGCTTGCGCTGTCACTGCTGCTGATCGTCAGTGGCTGCTCCGCCACTGAGCGATTGAACAAGGCGGCGGCGACCAAGGGGCAGGCGGCGGCCGGCATCGCTTTGCCGCCGTTGCCGGACGATCTCCGCCGCCAGGAAGCGCATGCGCCTGTTGTCGAAGGCGAGCCCGTCATCGCCATCCTCGCCCGCGAGCGTCAGGCGCTCGACCGCGCCAACGCCCGGCAGGGGCGCACCATTCAATTCTACGACGACCTCACCAGCAGATATGGAACACGCCGATGATGAACGCCATTTCGCTTGCCCTGACGAGCCCGATGCTGAGCGGTGGAGGCGGAGCCGGCGGAGACCCTGACCGCTACATGTTCTTCGCGACCCGCAACCGCATGCCATCAGGCAGTATCGTCACCGCTGCATCCGGCACGAATTATGTCTGCACCAAGGTCGTCGTCAACACGCCGCAGTACAAGACCAGGACCTTCCGCTTTCACCTCTCGGGCTTTGCCTCGACGGAAGGTGGAAACGCGCCGCAGGAAACGGTCGTTACCGGCACGATCGGCACGCCGGGCAATTCCGTCGTTGCCGATGCGATGTTCATCAGGGCGGCCGGCGTCTTCTACCAATGCACCTTCGCCGGCTTGAACACGGTGACGGTCGCGGATCAGACGAATGGCGCCTGGACGGACGAACTGACCATTCCCGATGTCGCCTCGGAAAGCGAAATCGAAATCTGGCTGTTTTATCATACCGCCGTCGGCGAGAAGATCTGGCCGGTCTATCGCATCCAGAAGCACCGCGGCGAGCGCGTCTGGGGTGCCGGCGATCTCGCCACGCTGCTCGCCTTCAAGGACACCCCGCTTGCCGACAGCACGGCCGCACTCGACTCCAACTACGCGACCGTCACCCAGCCACAATATTATGGGCCTGACTTCATGGTCGCCAAGGGCGATTGGGATGGAAGGCCGGTCGCACTTGCCGTCGTCGACAGCCTGGGTGAAGCGCGCCAGCAGTTTTCCGCCGCTGCCGATGCGCGCGGCAATCTCGGCTGGTTTCGCCGCTGGCTCGACAGGGATGGCGGCATCGGCCGCATTCCGCATCTGATGATCGGCATGCCGGGAAACGGTTCGGTGCGCGAACTCACCGGCACCGGGGCTGCGATCGCGACCCGGCGCTGGGCCGTTCTCGACGAAATCACCGCCTTCAACAACAACAAGAAGCCGTTCACCGTCATCGCCAACCAGATGGGGCAGAACGATACGGCGGCCACCTACACGCAGTTCTTCAACACCAATTACAGAAGCTTGATCACCAGGCTTCGGGCGCGCTACCCCGGCGTCAAAATCGTCGCCTTGCCGCCGCTCGGCCGCACCGTTTCCACCCGCACGGTCACCCTGACATCGGTCGGCACCGTCGTCACGGCAACGATCGCCTCGGGCATCAATGGGCTTACGACCGGCCAGACGGTGTCGATCTCCGGCGCTGCGCAGACGGAGTATAACGGCAATGTGGTAATCACGGTCACCGGGCCGAACAGCTTCACCTATAATTTCGCCGGATCGGCGACATCGCCCGCGACCGGCACGATCACCGCCAACGACCTCTATCTCAGAGCCTCGTATCAGAGCTTTTCCGCCAACAACACCTGGCCGGCGGACGGTACGGATGCTTCGGGCAAATGGCGGCTGCGCGCCGATATCCTGGCGAAGACCTCGGCCTGTTGCGACGATGCTATCGATACCTATGCGGCCTGGGTCTCCGGTGAAAGGGATGGCGTCTGGCCCGGTATGCTGGAGCTGTCGAGCACGGTGGTGACCGTGCAGTCGGGCACGGACGGGGTTGCGACCTACACGACGATCGAAGTGGCGGATGCCAGCATTTTCGGGCCGGAGCAGGAGATCAGCACCTATGCCGGGGCGGATGGCCTTGCCCGCCTGTCGACCACGTCGATCGGCAGCATCTCCGGCAATACGATCACCATTTCGATCCCGCGCTCCACGGTGCTGCCGGTCGGCTCCATCGTCCGCCCGAGCGTCACGCCGGATGGCGTTCATCCCTACGGCGCCGTGATCGACCGCGTCGCCACCGGCATTCCCCAATCCGAGAAGGTGAAATTCAATCCATAGGCAGAGCGCCCTTCGCCTCGTCACTTCGGCTCCGGCTGTTGGATGACGGGCGGCGGCGTTTCGCTCTTGCCGCCTTGATCGAACGGCTTGATCACCAGGATGCTCAGGATCGACGCGACCATTGCCCCGATGATGATCATCAATAACATTCTCATGGGCCTACCTCGCGCCATATCGATCGACGCTGTCTTGCGGCATGCATAAGCTTCTTCGCAAGATCCGAAGATTCAACATTCTCCGGTTGAAAACGTTCCATCCCCAGAGGGGAGATAGATGACATCCAATGACGATATCCTGCGCGCTCTCGGGCGCGTCGAGGGCAGGCTAACCGGCATCGAAGACAACGTCGCGCTTCTGCGCAATGAGGTCAGCGACGAAAAGGCCAATGCTCATGACAGCCGCGCTGTGATCCACAAGCGGCTCGACGAGCAGGCAAGGCAGATCGCCCAGCTCGATACCCGGGTGGCGATCAGCGGCGGCGCGGATGCGCAGATCCGCGAGGAGATCAAGAGCCTCAAGGAGACCGTCGAGAAGAACCAGGAGGCGGTGGGGCCGGCGCTGGAAGAGTGGAAACGCATGAAAACGATCGGCTACGGGATATCGGGGTTGATTGCCTTCGCGGGATTGACGATCGGCGGCATCATTGCCTATGCGAGCGACGGCGCGGTGGCGGCGCTTCGGCATTGGTTGAAGATCAATTAATCGGCGAGCACCAGGGCGTCAGCAGACTCACTCGCCCCAAACCGAAGCAAACAAACCGCTAAATTTTAGACTTCCCTCACGAACAAATCTGCGCCCTGCTGGTTTTCCTCTCAGGAGGAAACGGTCATGAAGAGCATGAGCAATCGCCAAGTTCGCATTCCCGGCCCGCGAGAGCACGATGTTGCGGAACATTGCCGCAAATTCGGGATCGGCCCGGCAGAGGAGAAGAAGCTGAAGAAACTTCTCGGGTCGCGGGCGCCGCTGCATGAAATCCAGGCCAATGCTCCGCCGCGCCAGCCAAGGTGGCGTTAGGTGGGGAAGGGGTCGCGGAAACGTCGCACGTGATCATTACACGCTACATTACGGCGATGATTCAAAGATTGAGCGGAACAGAGCAGCGCCGTGAACGCTCGCGAAAGAGGTGCTTTTGCCGGGTTTTGACATGATAGATCTTGTTTAAGACGTGGGCCGAATCTTCGGCCTGCTCCACTTGGACCCGCTGAAAGCCCCGCTCCGGCGGGGTTTTTCGTTGGCGTTGTGATGTGCCAGTCGGTTTTCGCCCGGCGGGAGCTTATCGGTGTGACGGTCGCAACGTGCCCGGGCAAGTTGTCGATGATCTCTCGGCGGAATTTCTGGGATCTTGGCGTCGTATCTCTGACGCGGAACTTCCGACAACATCAGGGGTTTTGCCGGCGGATCGCGCGGCAGGTCTCGTCTCCTGTACCACTGCTACCCCTGCAGTTGCTGCGCGGTCCACTTGATGCAAGCGTCTCACGGAAGGGCTTTGCTCCCGGCTCTCGGCAGCGGGCGAAGCCATTCTTGTCGGCCGTCACATGGCCTATTGGAAGATCCAAACCTGCAAAGACGCAGCGATCCGTGCCGAGCCCAGCACCTGCGATGGCTCAAGAAGGTACAGCCGCGCGCCCGAAACACCTATCAATGGCGTGGTTGCCGCGAGAGCATGAGGATGTAGTCATCGGCGATGTCGGCAACCACCATGGCGGCTTCCGCGGCCGTGTATCCCCTGCCGATGGCGTCGCTGACGATCTTCATCACGGCAGGTTCAAGGGCTTCCCGGCAGTCGGACAGGCTTTCGGCATGCGGGCATTTTGGACGAAATTCCAAGACGTTGTTCATGGCACACCCTCCATTTGATTGAGCTCGGCCCCTGTGAAGGCAAGCCGGCCTTTCCCCGGAAAGGCGGGCCACGGTTCCGGCGAGCTGCTTCACGAACCAGAAGTGTTATCGTGACGCTACGATGGCATAGGAGCTGACGTATTCAAGCGCATGCTGATATTAAGGTAAGCCAGTAGGGTTAATTCGTCCGTTGCTGTTGCATCGTGGCATCGCTAGCAGATGCAAAGGGGCTACAGAGGCCGCTGCATTTCGCCCAAAACCGTACAGCGGTTTTGGGACAACGACATGCATCAAATAAAGACTTCAGGATTTGAACGCCTGCGAGGCTATTTTCTGCCCTAAAGCGCGTCGCGATCTTTCAGATTCGCTCTTGGCGCTAAGTCTTTGTTTTTACGCATGTCATTGTCGCAAAGCCGCTGTACACTTTTGCGCGACATGCATTAGACGCTGATACGCCGGCCCGCCTTGTCCGCCTCTTTGCGATTGGCGCCGTGCTTTTCGATGATGTCCTTGGCATCCTCGTTGGAAATGCGGTGTTTCTTCGCGAAATAGATGACGTCGTAGGGGGCGTCAGCCACGGCCGCTTTGGCGGGCTGGGCCTTTTTGGTTGTGTCGTTGGTCATGATTTTTCCTTTCAAGGCAATGTTGCGCCGGACATCAGCTCATGTCGCCGCGCGTCAGCACTGGAACAGGATAATTTAGGCCGGGTCGGCCTAAAATCTGAATCCTGGTCTCAATTAAAGAGTGAGAGCATGGTGTCGTCCGAAAGCCGCTCACACTTTTCGGCATCATGCTCTATCGGCTCCGGAACGAGCCAAGCCGGCATCGGTCGAAGAATTGGCTTCGTGCCGTTTTATCGATGCGCTCGGGCCGTCATATGTTTTTCCCAGATCTGCGTTGCCTGCGCTGCCGTGCCGGTCTTGTGGAATCGCAGCAGGTGCAGTCCTTCGTTCCGTCGTTTTTCGTTAAAGGCGCTGTTTTCGTAGTCGGTGCCTTCGACAATGCTCTCGCTTTGAAGAACGGCCTTCAATTCCTGCACATAGTGTCCGGTGATGTTGAAAAGCGCTTCATTCTCAGGTGCGTCTGTCATCGTTTTCCCTATGAGTGGTCGCGTGGCATTGAACGCAGTGCTGCGTTTCAGCTCGCCACGTTTGGTAGGATGCATCAAGCAATCCGCGCCCCTATGGGAAAGGCTGGTATCGGACAGCGTTTAGCTGGAGGTGTCTGTCTGGAGTTCCATATATCATGCAGCAGCGCACCCTTGCCAATCAAGGATTAAGGCGCGGCGAGTCTGAACGCCCGCATGTTAAACTACTTGCCTCCCCGATACCATCTCAATCGAAATACCGAAGAATATGGATGGAGCAGGGCCGTCTTCGCTTTCCGAGTTTAAGGCAAGCGATCCGGGTTCCCACCAGAATGGTTGCTTCTGCAGGAGAGACCAGGCGTGGAGGCGTTCGTCATGCCGGGCCGGCGTATCGGTCAGCTCATCATAGGTGCCCTGAACAAGCACGCTCTTCCACGTTCGGTTTTCGCCGAATTCTTCAACCTGAACGCAGGCCGGTGAATGGGCCCGCAATAGATCAATCTTCAGGCCCGGCATGGAAAATATGAAAAGTCGGTCTTTTTCATAGGCATACTGAATGGGAACGATATAGGGATATTTTTCGCCCAGGCATGCCAGGTGGCCACGGGTGTGGCCTGCCAGAAAGGCGAGGCAGTCTTGTTGACCCATTTCTCGCAGTTGCATCGCTTTATCCAATTCCGTCAGCGTTTCAGCCCTTCATTTGATCGGCAGCATAGCGTCTTGGCTCGCCGCAACAGTCTTGCAGCGCCTACCAGAAGACATCCTTGAAGATGATATAGACGATAAAGGCCAGACAGATTGCTGGTGTCGATTTCACGAGAAAATCGATGTACCGGAGCCTGCCGATATGCTGAGCGAGGCGTTTCCACGAATGGATGTTTACCGTGGAAGACATCATGCCCTCCTTTGGTTGGGGCCGGGTAATAACCCCGGGAAGCAGCGCCCGTTCACAAGCTGCCACTACACCAGATATGGGCGCCAAACATCTGCGCTGCAAGGCGTGGCGGGTTGCCGGTCCGGTAAAGAGATCCCGCTGCTGTGCACGATCGCAAAGGGCGGCGCGGAGGGGCCAGGATTGCTGGGCACGTCCACACACAATTGCCCTTCTACCTCAACCATCGCTTCGATCAGTTTCAGCCGATCGAGCTTCCGCCGTTGATCGTCGTAGAGCCTGCTGAGCAGCGCATAGGCCGATCCGGAGGGTCTGCCTTTGCGCAATAGTTTCTTGATCAGCATTTCCTGATCGGCAACGCGATGCGCCGCCTTCACGATATGGCGACGCGCCAGCTTCAGGTCTTTCGGGCGGTATCGTGTGGAAACCATATGCTTTGCTTCCCCTGTCTCATCCGGCAGTAGCAGGATGGTGGCCGTTTCAGTTCACCGGCCGTAAGCCTTCTCGCGATCAGCGAAAATCTGCGGCCGTGAGCGTGAAATTGTTTCCGCGTCGATGCTGATAGGCTCTCGATGCGGCCTCCTGAATGGCAGAGCGCGCCGCATCAAAGGCATTGAGATAGGCGGCCTCGGAGGAGTTCTGGGTGATCGCGCTGCCAAGCGCTGCCTCTTCGACCAGAAACCGGACTTCGAACATGCCGTCATAGCCGGTGAAGCGGACACCTTTTCTCGCTTCGTCGAAGCTGCGGCTTCTGTTGGGAAAGATAAGTGCCATTGCGGTTATCCTTGGAAGTGGGCGGGAGCCGCTGTACGGACTTCGGACCCGGCGATGATTGTCGATGCACGGCTGGCCGGAACGGGCATCTTGATGCCAATGGTTGGCATTCAGCCTGCCGCCATACCCGACTGTCGGCAGGTCTTAATGGATCGTCTGCACGATGACCCGGTCATCAAGCAAAGCCTGCGACGTCTTGATCAAGCGCACCGTACCAGTGATGATCCCGTCGGAATAGACCGGATCCGCACGCGAAATTTCGTCCGTCATATCGCGGAGGACTTTGTTTATCTCAAGCAGAGGCGGCACAAGGTCCAGCAATCCGTCGGCGGCCAGCCCGTGAGCCAGGCCTGCGATCACCTCTCTGAGGTGATCTATGAGCGCACGCCGTTCCGAAACCGCCAGTGCCGACGGCTTTGTGAGGGTCGCTTCACCGTTGAACTGCATGATGCGTATCCTCCTCTCTCTAAAATGGGTTCCGCCCCGCCATTATCAATGGCTACCGCCGAATGAGGTTGCGGTCAGCTGGCAATAAGCGCAAGCTAATTTATCGGCGGGCACGATACGGGCACCGCTGCTTGGGGCGCGACAGTAATCTGGCGCCAGTGAACCCTAGCCCCAACGAAGGAGGACGCCATGTCTTCCACATCAGATCAGTTTTTCGATATCGACAATTTGAGAATGCTGGATCGTATTCTGCGAAAGGTCGGATTTCGCGGCGGCGAAACCCATGCGGCCGATGAGGGTGAGATCACCGCCACAAGTTTCCTCATTCATTGTTTCCAAATGGGGATCGTCGATGAGGCCGCGTTAAAATCGGCGCTGAAAATGTATCTCGCGACTCAGTTGAGTTCCGGCCCGCTTCCGCAGGCGACGGAGGACGGCTCCTTTGCCCGATGGCAGGATGACGGCGGCGCCCCGGTGAAAGCCTATCGGATCGCGCGGTATACGGCGTCCGGGCGTGCGGACGCATCGCTGCGGCCGCCAGCTTACCGCTTTCCCAAAACCAGGCTGCCTGAACGATTGCTCGAGATCCCGTGAACAGGCCTGCTGCGATGTCGCCAGCGCCCCCGGATCGATCGTCCCGATAACATGACGAACAAGGAAGAAGACATGTCCGCGATTCATGCCAATCGAAAGGACAGGGCCGGGAAGAGCAAAATCATCGCCTTCTTGCGGAAAATCGCAACCTTAAGCCCAACTGCAGACGATCTGATAACGCAGGCTCGTCAAGCGCGGTCATCGTCAGCGGAGGAGGGGATCGATAGCGCCGATAACCAAGCCTATGGTCTGGCGCGTCCACACAAAGGTCCATTCGATAATGCGACGGCATTCAGCGCTTCCACCTACGACCATGATCTCCCGACGCGGCAGCAATTGGAGGCCGCGCAACGCAACCACTCCCATGCGGTAGAGCAGCAAGAGGCAAACCACCAAAAAGGCAAATCCCGCCTGCGCGCAAAGACAACGAAGCTGAAATCTCCCTGAGCAGGAAATAGAGGGACGGACAGCGCCCTATTGATTTTGCCGAGTGGGCGGTGCTTGCCTTCAAGGCCTTTCCGCCAGATCGGTCGAAAAGCCCGCGTCAGGCAGGCTTTCCTGTTTGCAGCAAAGCTCGGGCGACCGTCACGCCGCCCCAAACGGCACGGCGACAAAGGTCTTGTTGCCATCGCGTTCGACGAGCAGCAGCACCGACTTGCGGCCGGCCTTGCCGGCATCGGCAATTGCGGTCTTGACGTCGCGGGCGTTATGAACAGGTCTGTCATTCACCGAGACGATGACATCGCCGGACTGGATGCCGGCGGCAGCCGCTGACTTGTCCGGGGCGACCTTGGCGACCACCGCACCGTTGATCGAGCGCGGCAGGTTGAGCTGCTGGCGCACATCGGGCGTCAGATCGGCAAGGCCGATGCCGAGGCTCGGCTGGCCGGAGCTCTGATCTTGAGCGTCGGGGCTTTCGGCCGCCGCCTGTTTCTGGCCTTCCTCATTGGTGCCGACGGTGACGTTGAGATCGATCGTCTTGCCGTCGCGCCAGACGCTGAGGGATTTTTTCGCGCCCGGCGAAAGGTCGGCGACCAGGCGCGACAGGTCTTTCGGCGTCTTGACGCTCTCGCCGCCGACTGACGTGACGATATCGCCGGGCTTCAGGCCGGCATGGGTGGCCGGCGTATCGGCGGTGACGGCGGCAACCAGCGCGCCGCCGGTCTTATCGAGGCCGACGGCATCGGCGACATCCTTGGTGACCGGCTGGATCTGCACGCCGAGATAGCCGTGATCGATCGAGCCGTCCTTCTGCAGCTTGGCGACGATCGCCTTGGCCTCGTCGGAGGGAATGGCGAAACCGACGCCGACGCTGCCGCCGTTCGGCGAATAGATGGCGGTGTTGATGCCGACGACATTGCCGCTGCGGTCGACCAGCGGTCCTCCGGAATTGCCATGGTTGATCGGCGCGTCGATCTGGATGAAATCGTCATAAGGCCCGCTGTGCAGGTCGCGGCCGCGCGCCGAGACGATGCCTGCCGTCACCGTGGTGCCGATGCCGAAGGGGTTGCCGATCGCCAGAATCTGGTCGCCGAGCTTCAGCCTGTCGGAATCGCCCCAGGCGATAGTCTGCAGCGGCTTGCCCGCCTCTATCTTCAGCACGGCGACATCGGATTTCGGATCGGTGCCGATCAGCTTGGCCGGCAGTTCCGTGCCGTCATCCAGCGTCACCTTGATATCGACGGCATTGTCGATGACATGGTTGTTGGTGACGATCACCCCGTCGCGGCTGATGATGAAGCCGGAGCCGAGCGCCATCGCCTGCTGCGAAGGCCGCTTTTGCGGTGCCTGGCGCGGCAGCGGGATGCCCTGATCCTCGAAGAACTGGCGGAACTGCTCGTCCATCGGCGATTCCTGGTCGGCGCTGACATCGGTCGCCTTCATCGTCGTGGTGATGGTGACGACCGCAGGCTTGTCGGCATCGACGATGGAAGCGAAGGAGCCGTTGGGGGCGAGAATGCCGCCGTTATCCGAAGGCGCAGCAACGGCATTGGAGGCGTTGAGGGCGAAGGGCAGGCAGGCTGCGCCGGCGATGATGGCGGCCCCGACAAGGGCTGCGGTGCGATGGTTGCGGAGGATGTGTGACATGGGTGGTGATCCCTTGGACGGTGGTCCATTGCGAGAGCGTTGGCTTGGATGGCGTCGTGGTTCCATGTCCTGGGACCTGGCGTCGGGTGGCGTTTGGCGCCAATTCCTCTTGGGAACGCGCAGTCGGCGGGGGGCGACGACCGGGGGGAAGAGAAGAATTGGCGCTCGGGATTCATATGATCCCGGCAAGCGGATTTACAAATTAAAGTTTGATCATGTTTATATTGCCGATTTGTAAGATATGACCGGAATCTAATCTTCGCTCACCCCGCGTTGGAGCGTCTCAAAAATTCCGGCCTGATTTTGACTCGCTTGGCGTCCCCCGCGATGTTTTCATTCGAAAATAAATGGACGTGTTCCCGGAGGCGGTGATCCGTTCGCCGCATTCGTCCGTAATTTGCCGACAGACGAACTTATTGCTCTTTCCGGACGTTATATTCCCGGATCCTGTTGCGAATATAAAATGTTAGTAGACTCTAAAATATTTCTTCTTCAGAAAGTAAAGGCCGCGATTCGAGGGCAAGCGAGTCTCGCGGCGACGTATAAGGGGCGATGAGGGCATCAGTGGAGCGGGGGCGGAAAGCCAGGCGCGGCGCGCATGTGAAGTTGAGCGATGTGGCAAAGAAGGTGGGGGTCAGCCCCATCACGATTTCGCGTGCGCTTCGCAATCCTGAAATCGTCTCGGAGGATCTGCGCCAGACCATCCTGCGCACGGTAGACGAGATGGGGTACACCCCCAATCTTGCCGCCCGGGCGCTGGCCGGTCGCCATAGCGGCATCATCGGCGTCATCACGCCCGCTTTGCACCAGCACGGCTTCGCCGGCCTGATGATCGGCATCGAGGATTGCTTGCGCGCCACCGAATTCCGCGTGCAATATTCCAATACGCTCCACCATGCCGACGGCGAGGCCGGCGAGCTCAGATCCTTCCTGACGCAGAAGCCGGCCGGCGTCATCATTGCCGGCGCCGAATCCTATCGTGATCTCCTGCCGCTGATCGAGAACGCCACCTGTCCGATCGCCCATATCACCGATCTCAGCCAGGAGCCGGCACGGCTGGTCGTCGGCCTTGATCATCATGCGGCAGGCGCCGAACCCACACGCTTCCTGCTGTCGAGAGGCTATGAGAGGATCGGCTTCATCGGCCGCGGCACGGATATTCGCTCGCGTCGCCGGAAGGAAGGCTATGAGGCCGCGTTGCGGGAAGCCGGCTGTTTCGATCCCGATCTCGCCATTGGCGGAGATGAGGGAAGCAGCACCGGCCTCGGCAGGGAATTGTTTGCCCGCCTGTTGCAGCGCGTGCCGGATATCGATGCCGTCTTTGCCCAAAGCGACGATCTGGCGCTCGGCGTGCTCATCGAATGCGCCGTGCGCGGCATCCGCGTGCCGGAGGATGTCGGCATCTGCGGCTTCAACGATCTGGAATTTTCGGCCTTCACCCAGCCGACGCTGACGACGGTGCAAATTGCACGCTACGATATCGGCTACCGCGTCGCCGACATGCTGCTACGCGCCATCCGCGACGAGCCGCCCGGCGAAGACAAGGTCGATTGCGGCTTCTCCATCATCCCGCGCGGCTCGACGCGCTAGCGCGGCTCGACGCGGTAAGCCGATATGATCTGCAGGCTTTGTACCGGCCATGAGGCCAGTCAAAAACGCCCTCAAACTGTCGAGATCAGCCCAGGGTTCCTGCAAATCGATCCGGCCACCGTTCACGTTGAAAAACCTCCGTCAGGAAGTCGATGAACACCCTTGTCTTGGAGGGCAACAGGGTGCGGTTTGCATAATAGATCGAAATCGGGCCTGCATCGGCATACCATGCCGGGATCAATCGGATCAGCTCGCCGCTCTCCAGATAGCGAAGAGCATCCGCCTTGGCGATCATCGCGACACCAAGGCCGAGAAGTGCGGCGGATCGCATTGCCGCGGGATCGTTGACGACGATCTTCTCTTTCAAGGCCGCAGGCTGCTCATCTCCAACAAGATTGCGCATCTGCCGCTGGTGAATTCGACCCGTCCGCATCGAGCGCATGACGATACCGTCGAATTCGCGCAAGCCGGACGGATCATGAGGCGGAACACGATCGCCCATATATCCTGGTGATGCCACGGGGATAATATGAGCAGGGGCCAATGGCCTGGCGATGACACCAGGCGTCAACTCGAAACCTCCGCCGATCGCAGCATCATAGCCCTCGGCGATCAGATCGACCTGTCTGTTTTCGAACATCCATTCCGGCCGGATCATCGGATATCGCTGCATGAACTCTGGCAATAGTGGAAGGATGTAGCCGATGCCGAGTGTCGGGCTCATGCTGAGTTTCAGCACGCCGGATGGTTCGGATTGTTCGTTCGATGCCTCCGAGATCGCTCCCTGAAGGCTTTCCAGATGGTCACGGATTGAAAGCAGAAAGCGCTCGCCGGCTTCCGTGAGCGTCAGACTTCGGGTGCTTCGTTGAAACAGCCTGAGCTTCAGGTTGCCTTCAAGTGCTGCGACATTGCGGCTGACCGCCGCCGGCGTCAGGCCGAGCCGCCGTGCCGCCGAGGAGAAGCTGCCAAGCTCGGCGCTGCGCACGAAGGATTCCAGGTTTGCAAGCGTCTCCATATCATGACTTTCAATGAATGCTTGAAATTGATAACAGGCAATTCCGTCTAATCACAAGAGAATAACGAGGCGATATTCGCTCCATCGAAACCAAACAATGGAGTTATCGCAATGACCATCGGTATCATTGGCGCCGGCAAGATCGGCTCCGCCTTCGCCCGGGCCCTTGCCCGCAACGGCATCGCTGCCACGATCTCAAACAGTCGCGGCCCTGACACATTGCATGATCTTACCGAGGAGCTGTCACCGCACATTACGGCGGGGACGATCGACGAGGCGGCGAAAGCCGACCTCGTCCTTGTCGCCGTCCCTTGGTCAAAGCTTCCCAAGGCATTGGCGGGTCTTCCCGACTGGGCGGGCCGCGTCGTGATCGACGCCAACAATCCGATCGAAGGACCGCTGTTCAAACCGGCCGAGCTAAATGGCCGCCTGTCGACGGAAGTCTTTGCGAGCCTGGTGCCTGGTGCTCGCGTCGTGAAGGCATTCAACCATCTTCTGGCGCATCTGGTTTCAGCCGATCCCCGCGCCGAGGGCGGCAGCCGCGTGCTCTTCTATTCCGGCGACGATGCCCAATCGAAGGCCGAAGTGGGCGCGCTGATCTCCAGACTGGGCTTTGCCGGCATCGATCTCGGGCCGATTTCGATTGGCGGCAAGCTCGCGCAATTCCCCGGCGGGCCGTTGCCTGTCCTCAACCTCGTCAAATTCGGATGAACAGCGATCGGCCGGATCAATCCGGCCG
Organism: Rhizobium sp. WSM409; assembly: GCF_057653825.1. Classification (NCBI taxonomy): domain Bacteria; kingdom Pseudomonadati; phylum Pseudomonadota; class Alphaproteobacteria; order Hyphomicrobiales; family Rhizobiaceae; genus Rhizobium; species Rhizobium sp. WSM409. The sequence goes on from NZ_CM172794.1 coordinate 916,071, forward strand.
ATCTGCTCGAACTAGGCATAGCCCAGATTATTCCCTATACCGAGGGAATGATGATCATTGTGCTGAAAAATGGATAGTACGGGACTGTCTCTCGACAGAATGCGCACCTTTGTCCGCGTCGCCGAACGCGGCAACCTGTCGATGGTCGCAAGAGAGCTGGGTATCGGTCAATCCACTGTGACGCGGCACCTCAACGAACTTGAGGAGGCTGTCGGCGTACCGCTTCTCACCCGAACCACGCGACGCGTGACCCTGACCGACGAGGGTAGCCGCTATTATACCAACTGCCTGCAGATATTACGCCTGGTCGAACAGGCTGCTGAAGAAGCAAGAGATGCCCGGCAGGCCCCCGCGGGCGCTGTTCGGCTTTCTTGTACGGCAGCGCTCGGCGTGATGCACATCACGCGCCTGATCTTTGATTTCCAGGACAAGCATCCGGACATCCGGGTCGACCTCAACCTGACGGACGAGCGGATCGACCTGGTTCGCGAAGGCGTCGACGTCGCACTCCGTCTTGGGCCTCTCGCCGACAGCGCGATGAAACTTCATGCGCTCGGAGAGAGCCATCGGCTGCTGGTGGGCGCTCCGACCTATTTGTCCGTCCACGGCCGGCCCGAGCGCCCAGCCGATCTGTCACGCTACGAAACCGTCGTGATGTCGAATGTGGCAGGCAGCGATCAGCTCGTTCTTTCCTCTCCCGATGGCGGAAGCCTGATGATCCCCGTCGGTGGCAAGTTGCGCGTCGACCACGGGCTTGCGGCGCGCGCAGCCTTTGCCGCCGGACGCGGCATTGGTCCTGCACACCTCTGGTTGGTCCACGATCTTCTGGACGACGGCCGGCTCGAAGTCGTGCTTGGCGACTATCGTCCCTTACCGGTTCCGGTGAGCTTGCTGATCGTTCCAGAGCGTGCCGCCATTGCCCGCGTTCGGCTTCTCGTCGACTTTCTTGTCGCCGAGGTTTCCAAATTGCCGGGAATCCGGCCATCGTAAGTCTTTGTTTTCAAGCATATCGTTATTGCAAAACCGCTGCACACATTTGCGCGACATGCTTCAACGTCCGAAAGACCGCTTATCGCCACGCCACCCCGTCGTCTTGAGATATTGTTCCCAGTTGAGCGTGTCGGGGTTCAGGCGACAGCTCCATTCAAGGTCGTGCTCCTTGCCGAAATAGCCATAGTCGACAGCGTATTCGACCATCCCCAGAAGCTCTCGAACGAGAAGTTCGTTGGCAGCAAATTCTGGAAAATAGTGCAGCAGGCCATCCCGGGTGAAAGCGTTTCGATACGCGGCCTTGAGGCCGGTCACGCGCTGAAAGGTTTCGATCATCTCGCTCGGAGAAATGATGTCGCCAACGATCGGCAGGGTTTTGCCGTTGTAACGCTCGGGATTTGAGAAAATCTCGAGGACGGCCGGCCCGGTCGCGGTCAGCGGATCGACAAAAGGCGCTCGGAAATCTTCGGGAAGATAAACCGGCAGGAGCAGCGTATCGCCCTCCATGCGCGGCACATAATATTCGAGCAGATTCGTATAAAAGAATGCCAGCATGATGAAGGAATGAGAGATCGGCAAGCCGCGAATGTGGTCTGCTACGCGTGCCTTGTCGGTAAAATGCGGCGCATACTTCGTCCCGCTGGCGATCTTGTCGACATTCTCCAGCGTGCTGAAAACTATATGCCCGACGCCGGCCTCAGCGGCGGCATCCGCCAGTTGTCGGCCGAGAGGGGTCTCGATGGTCTCCGGCGGGGCGATCGGCGGCGTCATCAGAAATGCGCCATCCGCGCCTTTGAAGGCGGCAACGAGGTCCTTTTGACGGCCAAGTTCGAGAGGGACGGTGACGATTTCAGCGCCGCGTTTCTCCAGACGTAAAGCTTCAGGGGAATCCTTTTTCCGGGTGAAAGCGCGCACCCGGAAACGTTGGCTGTCAAGGAGCGTCGTGGCAACGCTGCGCCCCTGTTTGCTCGTTGCGCCGACAATCGCGATCAGTGGTTTTTCATGGGCAGACATAGAGCTTTGAACCTTTCCCTGTCATTGACGCCGACTGCGGTGCCGGGCGTCATTTTGCGGGAGAGCGGTCGGCCTGTGCCGAGTGCCCACCGCAATGGCGGACCCTATCTCAACAGGTTCTATGGCTGTAGATATCTGAAATACATAACATAATGCCATTTTATGGATAAATGGTGCCGGCCAAGCGCGTCGAAACCCGCACCGAGGACTGAAAGGCGCCGACAGCGATCCATGGACTCTGCCGGCGCTGTTTCTCGGGCTCTTCAAGGGATCAGCAGGATACTGCCCGCCGAGCGTCCGGATTCCATCTCTTCATGCGCCTTGGCAACATCGGCCAAACGATATTCGGCACCGATCTGCGAAACGATCCCTGCTTCCATCGCCCCGACGGCAGCCAGAGCAGCCTCGCGATACTGTCCGATGTCAGCGCACCAGGCCATGATGCTCGGATGGCAGAGCGCCTTGCCCGGGCGAAGTTCCTCGACAGGCACCGGTGGAATGGCACCGGCGGCCTGGCCGATGGTGACAGCCATGCCGAATGGGCGGACAGAGCGTATGCTTTTGAGAAGCGTGTCACCGCCGATCCCGTCATAGGCGACGTCGACACCAAGCCCGTTCGTCAGCCGCTTCACGTCCGCGACGATATCGGCGTCTCGTCCGACAATAAGGTGATCGGCTCCATACGATGCGGCGAGTGCGGCCTTTTCGGAAGAGCCGACCGTCCCGATCACCGTGGCATCGAGCGATCTGGCCCAGCGAACGAGGATGCTCCCGAGCCCGCCCGCAGCCGCATGGATCAGAACCTGGGTTCCTGCATGCACATCATAGGTCTTTTTCAGCAGCATGTAGGCGGTCATGCCTTTGAGCAGCGAACTCGCTGCCGTTTTCGCTGAAACGGCATCCGGAAGCTTGATCGCCCTTTCGGCGGCAATGTTCCTGGTGGAGCGATAGGCGCCAACCGGAGGCCCTCCATAGGCGACGCGGTCACCCTTTTCGAAGATGGAGACGCCGGGACCGACATCCTCGACGATGCCCGCCGCCTCGGCGCCGATCACCGAGGGGTAGGACGGCATGGGGTAGATGCCCTTGCGGTGATAGACGTCGAGAAAGTTTGTTCCGATCGCCTCGTGACGGATCTTTATCTCGCCGTGACAGGGAGGTTCACACTGGTGATGCTGCTCAACATGGAACTGGGTGACGTCACCTGGGGCATTCAGCCATACGACTTGGTCGGTCATCTCTCGTGCTCCTTCATGGGCACAAATTAGACAATGGCGTGATGTGTGAAAATTCCCTATTGTCTCACAATGGTTGGGAGAGAATTCACAAAGATCGACTGGGATGACCTGCGGCATTTCCTGGCGCTGGCGCAGTCGGGAACGTTGCTTGGCGCAGCAAAGCAGCTCGGCGTCGAACACGCGACGATCAGCCGGCGCGTTTCATCGCTTGAAGCCAGTCTGGGACGCAAGCTGGTCGACCGCCGCGGAAGGCGCATCATGTTAACCTCGGACGGCGAGCAGATTGCCAGGCACGCAGCTCTTGTCGCGGCGCAGACCGCAGCAATCGAGCAGCTTGGTCGCAGCAGCGCCACGGAATTGCGGGGCCATGTCAGGATCAGCGCGCCTCCCGCTCTCTCAAGCGTGCTGTTGGCAAAGCCGATCGCGGCCGTCAGGCGAGACCATCCGGGTGTTGAGATCACGCTTGTCGGAGAAAAGCGGCTCGCCTCCCTGAACAGACGAGAGGCCGATATCGCCGTGCGCATGTCGCGTCCCGAGGACGGCGATTACGCCATCGTCAAGCTCGGCGAGACAAGCTTCCATCTCTACGCATCAAAGACCTATCTCGAAACGGTTTCCCCGTCGGACTGGACCTTCATCGGTTACGACGAAACCATGAACGCCTCACCGCAACAGCTGCGGCTAATCGAACTCGCCGCTGGCCGGCCGATCTCCGTGAGATCATCCGTTCTGGAGTTTCAGGCCGCAACCGCAAGCCTTGGCGCCGGTGTCGTCATGCTCCCCGATTTCGCCGTCCTTGACACCAGCGGTCTCCAGCGCATTGAGACCGAACATCTTTTGACAAGAGAGGTCTGGCTGGTTGTCCATTCTGACATCAAAGACGTCCCCTCCATCCGCGTCGTCGTCGATGCGCTGAAGAATGCTCTCGTGAAGTAGTCCGCTCAGTTGGCCGGGGCCGCAGGGGGCAAAGGCAGCCATTGAACTGGTCGCAGCCCGGCGGAGTTCAGGTTTGCGCCCATTGCCGTCATTGATATCTCAGCCGCTGTTGTCTTTAGTGGGTCGTCACAACTTCAGGCGGGAGGAGAACATGCCAGTCGAAGCAATACGAACGGGTGGATGCCTGTGCGGTGCAGTGCGTTATGAGGTCTGGGGCGAGCCCTATCAGTCAGGGTTGTGCCACTGCAAGACGTGTAGAAAGATCACGGGCTCCGCTTTCTCCGCAACGGCAAATTGGCATCGTCGGCAATTCCAGATGTCCGGCGAAATCAGCACTTTCGATAAAAGGTCTTTCTGCCCTGTCTGTGGTTCTCGGCTCTTCTTTCTCTTCGATGGCGGCGTGGAAGTGTTTCTGGGGACGCTTGATGACGCGCCTTACGCTATCAGCCCGATGGTCGAAGTGTGGAACATTCGACGTGAACCTTGGCTCGCCCCGGTCGTCGGAGCTGCGCTTTACGAAGGAAATGAGATCGCTTCGGGGAAGGCCGACTAAGCCAAGCATCGCCTTCTGCGCCGGGCACCGCTTATCGCCGAGAGAGGCCGGAATGCGCCATGAGAACTTGTCTGGCCGGTCACTCGGACACCGAACCTTGAAAGTGCTCTACCTCGTCGTCAAGCTGCACCCAATTATGTTTCGATTGTTCGAAGACTGATAGGGCAGGTGGCGCGAAGGCAGGGTCGGCAAGGGAGCCGACCGCCACCCCGATCCAGGACGGTGCAGCATCGGCCTTCCAATAGACGGTCGAGCCGCATGTTGGGCAAAAATGCATTCGAACCTTGCGACCGCTCTCGGCGGTACGAATGAATTCCGTAGATGTTCCAGATATTTCGACACAGGCAATCGAGTAGAAAGCATTTGCGCTGAACGGCGCACCCGTTCTGCGCTGGCAAGCCAAACAGTGGCAGAGAGCTGTCAGTTGTGGCGGCTCGCTGAGCGTCAGTCTCAGAGCGCCGCAGGCGCATTGGGCATTAGCCATGGAAACTCCTCCCGCTTGCACGGTGAAATTACATTGAATGAGGGGGTGAAGCGCAGGCCCGAACCGCACATGGTGAGGGTGGGCGATGCGAAGGGGCTGAGACCTGATACAATTTCAGGCTTACAGAGGCTCAAATGTAGATCGCGGAAATGCTGAAGTCTAGAGGAAAGCCATCTGACCGCTTCGGGCCGGAAGCGGATGCGGAGCCCTGATCGCAAGGTCGCAGGTTCTGATCGGTTCTTTGCTGCAAGCTGGATTTCAGATTCCAGTGGCGATCCATAGCCAAGGGCGGAGTGCAGTCGCTAGCAAGCAAGCGGTAAACAGAGAACAGATGAGCATCTCTAGCGATGCTTCAACACCGAGCACCACCCGGGCGGTGGGTCGTGGAGCCAGTTTTTCGTCGTTAATGTACGACTTGGGAAGCGACCGACATCAATTCCTGGGAATTCGGTGCCTGGAATGTCTGGAGCCCAGCCTCCAGAACTTCCGTGAAGCTCCAGCGTACGATGCCCTCCCGGTCGATTAGGAACTGACCGACAAGCTGCCCGTGATCGGCAGTCATCATCTGCTGATCGGCTTCCGTAATCTGATATCCTTCCTTCTTGTTGAGAAATTCGTCCATTGCCATCACGCCCATAGGCTCGGGCAACTCGCCCGGAAGATCGACCCGTATCGCCATGGCCGTGTCGATCCCGACCTCGCGTAAGCCGAAGGCTTGGTGCGAAGCCCGTACCGGGTCGGAAGCAGCAAGAAGATCAGGTATCGGGTGGTAACGGAAATAGAGCCGCGCGCGTTCGACCGGGGTGTTTACCACCGCCAGGGATTGGACGCCTTTCTCACGCAGCATCGGATTGAGATATGCCATGGCCGCGACGTGGCGCCGGCAGAACGGACAATGCAGGCCTCGAAACAAACCGATCAACAATGGGCTGCGGCCACGAAAATCATCAAGTGCGATCTTCCCCTCGCGCGAGATCGCATCAAAGACAACGTTCGGGACCCGGTCGCCCGGTTGTAGCGGATGGTCGACATAGAGCGTGGACATGGACAACCTCCTCGCTCGGGGATCAGTCGAGAAAAGGCGCCACGTTAAGTGCTTCTAGGTCGAAATTGAGCGCTGCAAGGCCTGAGCTCTCGTTTTACCGCACCGCCAGGATCCGATCTAAGAATGGCCCCACTTTGGCCCGCGGGCAAGCGGAAAACAGCGAATCGTGAACTGAAAAAGTCCGTTTTCTGCAAACGCTGTTTTTTCGGCGGCCGTGGAGACAGACTCAACAAAATTGAGCTGGGGGCCAGCCAATTTCGTTCAAGCAGCGTGAGGCCGCGTAGCGGAAGTGAAACAGCATCGAGCGGCAACATTCGCTCAAATCACCAATTGACCGACTTTTCGTTAAGCCCGGTTTTTCGACTTTTTCAATACTATCGGCCGGAAGCGGATGCGGAGCCCTGATAGCAAAGTCTCAGGTTCTGAGCAGCTCTGCAGCCAGCGGATTCGGCTGCGGCGAGGGGCCAGTCTTGCTGGCCCCTTATCCCTTATCCCCTGTCAGATATCGCTTGCAGCGCTCGACCAGAGGTCGGCGGCTTCGGCTGCCGTCATGCGCCGCACCTCGGCCTCATGGCTGCGGCTGGCGAAGAGCTCGCTCGCCATGATCTGTTCGGCAAGGTCGGCCGGAAGCGAGAGGATGACGCGGGCTTCGCCATTGTGCAGGCCGCCGAGTTCCGTGCGCTTGCCGGTCACCATGCCGCCGGCGACCGTGTTGTTGGTCTCCGGATCGATCAGGATGAAGGAGCCGGAAAGCCGGTTCTGCTCATAGGGGTCGAAGATCGCGGCTTCGTCGAAGACGAGCCGGACTTTGCCGATGGCGTTCATGTAGAGCCGCTGGGCGGCGTTCCAGGCACCGGTCTTCAGTTCCAGCTGGCTGAGCGGCTGCACCTGGACACGCTGGCGGCGGCTGCCGCTCTTCAGCCAGTAACGCTTGCCGGGCTCGATACCCTCAGGCTGCAGCGCGACGATCTGCGCGTCGAAGGCAAGGCCGACCTGCGGCTGTGCGTCGATCGAGACGATCATGTCGCCGCGCGCCACATCCACCTGGCGGTCGAGCACCAGCGTGATCGCATCGCCGGCCACGGCGGCATTACGGACGAGATCGAAGGTGACGATCTTCGAGACGTTGGCGACCATGCCGGACGGCAGGATCATGACGCTGTCGCCGGGTTTGACCGAACCGCCGGCAACCGTGCCCTGATAGCCGCGGAAACTTTCGCCGGGACGCGAGACGCGCTGGACGGACAGGCGGAAGCCGACCGTCTGCGACGAGCGCACGGTGGCAAGCTCCAGCGTTTCCACCAGCGTCGGGCCGCTATACCAGGGCATGGCGGCCTGGCCGGAATAGACGACGTTTTCGCCCTTCAGCGCCGACATCGGAATGGCGGTGATCTGCTTGACGCCGAGCGACAGGGCAAATTCCCGGAAGTCATGGCTGATCTTGTCGAAGCCGGCGCGGTCGTAGCCCGTCAGGTCGATCTTGTTGATGGCAAGCACAAACTGCTTGATGCCGAGCAGCGAGGCGATCGTCGCGTGACGGCGGGTCTGCTCCAGAATGCCGAAGCGCGCATCGATCAGCAGAATGGCAAGATCGGCGGTCGAGGCGCCGGTCGCCATGTTGCGGGTATATTGCTCATGGCCGGGCGTGTCGGCGACGATGAAGGAGCGCTTGTCGGTCGAGAAATAGCGATAGGCGACATCGATGGTGATGCCCTGTTCGCGCTCGGCCTGCAGGCCGTCGAGCAGCAGGGCGAAGTCGGGCAGGCCGAGGTCGTTCTGCTTGCCGGTGGAATCGCGCTGCAACGTGGCGGCCTGGTCTTCCTTGACCGCCTTGGTGTCCCAGAGCAGGCGGCCGATCAGGGTCGACTTGCCGTCATCGACGCTGCCGCAGGTGATGAGGCGCAGCGGCCTGGTATCGCGCACGGCCTTGAGCGGCTCGGCGGCGGGCAGGTTGACGACGGTTGCGGCCGAGACGGCGGTTTGGGCTGCGGTCATCTCAGAAATATCCTTCACGCTTCTTTTTTTCCATGGAGCCGGACTGGTCGCGATCGATGGCGCGGCCCTGGCGTTCGGACACCGTTGCGATTTCGAGTTCGGCAATCACCTCTTCGAGGGTGGAGGCCTGTGAGCGGATGGCGCCGGTCAGCGGGAAGTCGCCGAGGGTGCGGAAGCGGATCATGCCTTCCTGGCGGACTTCGCCGGGCAGCAGTTCCAGGCGCGGATCCTCGGCCAGGATCATCATGCCGTCGCGTTCCACGAACGGCCGCTTCTTGGCGTAATAGAGCGGCACCAGCGGAATGTCCTCGGCCTGGATGTAGCGCCAGATATCGACCTCGGTCCAGTTCGACAGCGGGAAGGCGCGCACGCTCTCACCCTTGCGGATCATGCCGTTATAGATGTTCCAGAGTTCCGGGCGCTGGTTGCGCGGATCCCAGCGATGGTCGGGCGTGCGGAAGGAATAGATGCGCTCCTTGGCGCGGCTGGCTTCCTCGTCGCGCCGCGCACCGCCGAAAGCGGCGTCGAACTGGCCGGCATCGAGCGCCTGGCGGAGCCCTTCGGTCTTCATGATGTCGGTGAAGGCGGCCGATCCATGCGTGAACGGCGTGATGTTTTCGGCCTTGCCGCGCGGATTGATGTGTTCGATCAGATCGAGATCGTACTTCTTCGCGGTTGCGTCGCGGAAGGCGATCATCTCGGAAAATTTCCAGCCGGTGTTCACATGCAAAAGCGGGAAGGGCACGCGGCCGGGATAGAAGGCCTTGCGCGCCAGATGCAGCAGCACCGAGGAATCCTTGCCGATCGAATAGAGCATGACGGGACGCTCGAATTCGGCCGCAACCTCGCGGAAGATGTGGATGGATTCGTTTTCCAGCGCTTTCAGATGCGGGTCGAGCGGCGCCTTGGCGCTCTGCGGATTGCTGAGTTCCGTATCCGGACGGCTATCGGGCATGTGTTACTCCAGGCTATCGGTCGTTTGCGGGTGCCCGCAAAGCAATTCCTTGATGTTGGCTTCCCCCGGGAAAGTTGACTTCCCTGGGAATGTTGGCTTTCCCAAGGCTGCGGCGGTCGCCGCGCCCTGATTGGGAAAGCCGTGGGGTGATTATTGTGCGGCGATCGCTGCGGCCTCTTCGGCGACATGCAGGCCGCATTCGCGCGTTTCGTCCTGCTCCCACCACCAGCGGCCGGCGCGTTCCGGCTCGCCGGGCTTGATCGCCCGGGTGCAGGGTTCGCAGCCGATCGAGGGATAACCGCGGGCGTGCAGCGGATTGACCGGCACGCCGTTTGCGGAAACGAAGGCCTTGATCGCCTCCAGGTCCCAGTCGGCGAGCGGATTGACCTTCAGCAGGTGGCGTTCGGCGTCATATTCGGCAAACGGCGTCTCGGCGCGGTTGGCCGATTGGCCGCGGCGCAGGCCGGTGATCCAGATAGCAGCACCGTCGAGGGCACGCGCAAGCGGCTTCAGCTTGCGCACGCCGCAACAGGCATGCCGGGCTTCGACGCTCTCGTAGAAGCCGTTGAGGCCGTATTGCGCCGCATAGGCGTCGATATCGGCCTTCTCGGGCTCGAAGCGATGGATATGGATGTCGTACTGGCTTTCGGTCTCTTCGATCAGTGCCAGTGTTTCGGCAAACAGCCGGCCGGTCTGCAGCGTCGCGATATCGATCGGCAGGCGGTGCGTGCCGATCTCGGCAGTGATCACCTGGTCCTCGATGCCGAGTGACGTCGTGAACACCACGCGGCCGCCAAGGCCGGAGACCAGCGACAGACGTCCGGCTAGGTCGAGGCCCGCCAGTCTGTGGTTCAGCGCCTCGGCTTCCGCAATCGGCCCTTCTTCCGCAATCGGCCCGCCTTCTACAATCGGATTGATAGCAGTCATGAGATTCCTGTCCTTTGTTGAACGGGAGTATCGCAGTTCACGCATGGATCGGACAGAAAAAGGGATTTCGAAAGCTGCGGCCGAAGGAGCAAATATCTCTCCGAAGCTGCCGCGATGCAGAAAAGCAGCCGCCTGCGGATGAAAATCCACATCGGCAGCTCGAATGTCTATAGAAATAGTAGAGTTACACGCAGCCTGTCAATCCGAAATCTGAAGTGATGCCGAAAATGGTGCAGAAGGCGCGGTTTTGGCATAGATTAAGTGCGCTTGGCCGAGAGCAAAAAACAAGGCCAAAACGCTTGTCTCTCAAGGCTTTCTCCGGCGCGTTCAAATTCCGTTCATGCTGGTTGTGCCATAGAGGTGAAAGTACTTCCGTAGCGGTGCGGAAATTCGCGCCGCCTGTGTGTGTCGATGGTCAAAAATGATTACGCAAAAGGCGAAATATGCGCTGCGGGCGCTCACGGTCTTGGCTGATGCCGATGCCGACGAACCGGTGATGATTTCCGATATCGCGGCGCAGCAAAAGATCCCGAAAAAGTTCCTCGAACAGATCCTGCTCGACCTGAAACATCACGGCGTCGTCGCCAGCCGCCGCGGCAAGCAGGGTGGGTATCTCCTGCTGAAGCCCGCCCATACGATCACCTTCGGCGAAATCCTGCGCATCATCGACGGCCCGCTCGCTCCGCTTCCATGCCTGTCGATCACCGCCTACAGAAGGTGCGACGATTGCGATGGCGAACAGAACTGCCAGATCCGCCACGTCTTCGCCAAAGTGGCGGACGCCACCCGCAAGGTGCTGTTCTCGACGACCATCGCCGATGCCATCGCCCCAAAGCACAGCGCCGAAGTCACCCGGCTGCTCGCCTGAGCATCAGGGTGAAAACTGACGCCCGCATCTTTCTTCAAGATTTGGTGAAATCCCTTTTCTTCCAGCCTTGGTGCTCCACCTGCCTGCCCATGTGGTAGGGAGGATATCATGTCTATAATTTCAGCACGGCGGCTAGAGCAATTCCAGCAAAAGTGCATAGCGGTTTTGCGTCCGGAATCGCGTGAAAACAAAAAGATAGAGCATTTCCGTGGTTCGAAGAAAAACGGAAATACTCTAGTGGCTGCGGCCATGCTTTCGATGGCTTTCGCCACCGGCGCAATTGCTCATCACGGCTGGTCCTGGGCCGAGGCGGATCAGATCGAACTGCGCGGCACCATCGAGAAGATCTCCATGGGCGGACCGCATCCAACGCTCGATATCGCCACCGCCGATGACGGCGTCTGGCTCGTCGAACTCGGCAATCCGCGCCAGACGGAACGCTCCGGTTTCGTCGAAGGTGTGGCCAAGCCCGGCGACCAGGTGGTGGCCCTTGGAAACCGTTCGCAGGATCCAAAAGAAAAGCGGCTGAAGGCCGTGCGCCTCACCATCGGCGAGAAGCGCTACGATATCTATCCCGACCGCATCAAGACGAACTGACCTCTGGGCGAACTGAGCTGTGATCGACATTCTCGAATGGCTGTCGGCAACGACACCTGCGGTCGCGCTCCGGCGCTCCGGAACACTCTACATGTTCGTCAACGCAGCCCATATCCTGGCGATCGGCCTCTTGCTCGGCGCCATCCTGCCGCTCGATCTGAGGCTCGCCGGCTTCTTCCGCAAGGTGCCGGTTGAGATCGTCGCGCCGTTTCTGTCACGCGCCGCCGGCGTCGGCCTTGCCGCGGCTATTGTCACCGGCTTCTGCCTCTTCAGCGTCCGGGCGGTCGAATATGCCGGCAATTCCGCCTTCCTTGCCAAGCTCGGGCTGATCGCCCTCGGCATTCTCAACCTGTCGATCGTGCATCTCGGGCGAGGGTGGAAAATGGTGCTTTCCCTAGGCATCGTCCGGCCTGGCCTGCGCTTCTCCGCCGCCCTGTCTGCCGCCATCTGGATTGCCGCCGTGATCGCCGGACGATGGATCGGGTTTCTTTAGGGAATTAGCGAGCTGTCGGCGCGCGCCCGTCCGAGGCACTGCGGGTTCAACATGCTTGTTCGAATTCATCGCCCGAATCCTCTGCCGCGCCCATCCCACGGTCAGCCTCGCAGCATGCGACGAGCTTCATAAGCTTCCAGGAATTCCGGAGAGGCGACGTCATCGGCCAGCGCGCGAAGCGCAGAAGCGGAAGGACCCAGCACCACCTCGACGCGCTGATTGGCATCAGCCCAAAGGGCCAATGCCTCGTGCAGGCGTTGCTCGCCAGACGTCGTCAGCATTGCGTGCTTCGTGCGGCCATCATGTTCGTCAGGCATGAGCTCGATCAGTCCGTCCCGGACGAGCGGGCGAAGTGCGTGGGTCAAAGCGGAAATGCTGACGGCAACGCGCTCGGCGAGCGATAGCAAGGTTGGCCATCCATGGCTGCCCTCGTGCGACGCTGCTATCTGGGTCAGAAGTCCGACTTGAGTGGCCTTCAGGCCGGTTGGCGCCACCGCGTCATCATAAATCTGCCCCAACCGCCGTGACGCGCGTCGAAGGGCGGTGTTGGTGCACACGAGTTCGGCCAGGAGCTCCGGCGGGCTCAGTCTGCCCGCGCGCAACTCCTCCCCTGGATCGCCAATCGAAAGTTTCTTGCCCATCCCAGTAAAATAGTTGAGGGCTCATCCATTGACAAGAGGACATCGCGATCATACGTAAACTTGAGCACTCAACCAAATAGGATTTTGACATGTCTGCATCATCGCTCAAGCCCGTCGCCCTCGTCACTGGCGCCTCCGCTGGCATCGGCGCCATCTACGCCGCGCGTCTCGCCGAAAAGGGGTATGACCTCATCCTCGTCGCCCGGCGGGCCGATCGTCTGAAGGCGCTCTCGGACAAGCTCGGCGCTGCCCACGGCACGAAAGTCGAGGTCGTGGAAGCCGACCTGACGAAAGACGCCGACGTCAACCGCGTCGAAAAGGTGCTGAAGGAAAATTCAGCGATCACGCTCCTCGTCAACAACGCCGGCAACTCGACCTTGGCTCCGGTCGCCAAGACCACTGAGGAAGACGCGGCCGCGATGATCGCGCTCAACGTCACTGCGCTCACGCGGCTGACACACGCCGTTCTGCCTGCATTCCTCAGCCGCAACCACGGCGCGATCGTCAACGTCGCTTCGGTCTTGTCCTTTCATGCCCTGCCGATCAGCGCGATCTACAGCGGCACCAAGGGCTATGTGATGAATTTCAGCCGGGGTCTGCAGCAGGAGCTGGCTGAGACCAATGTCCGCCTGCAGCTCGTGATGCCGGCGGCGACGGCGACGGAACTCTGGGATTTGTCGGGCGTGCCGCTGGCGTCGCTCAACCAGGCGACCGTCATGACGTCCGAAAACCTGGTCGACGCCGCCCTGGCCGGTTTCGACAAGGGCGAAGATATCACGCTGCCATCCGTTGCCGACGCCAGTCTCTGGGACAAGTTCGACCAAGCCCGATCCACACTGTTCGCCGCGACGCAGACCGGTGAACCTGCGCCCCGTTACCGCGCCGTCTAGACACCCCGAAGGATCGAGCGCGCGGATTAACCCCTACGCCAGCGGCGTCGGCAGATCCGTGCGGTTGATTGATATTCATTTCAAGGAGATTCCATTGCCCAGCTTGTTCGACCAATTCACGCTGAAAGGCGTCATCCTCCGAAACCGCATCGCTGTATCCCCCATGTGCCAATACTCCGCGACTGATGGCGTTCCGAACGACTGGCACGCCGCCCATCTCACAAGCTTGGCGCGCGGTGGTGCTGGCCTTGTCAACGTCGAAGCCACGGCTGTCTCTCCGGAGGGGCGGATCACGCCGGGCTGCACCGGTCTTTGGAATGATGTCCAGGCCGAGGCCTTTGGGCCGATTGTCGCCGGTATCGAAAAGGCGGGCGCGGTCGCAGGGATCCAGATCGGTCACGCCGGCCGCAAGGCCAGTGCAAACCGCCCGTGGGAAGGCGACGATCATATCGCCGATAGCGATCCGCGCGGTTGGGAAACCATCGCACCGTCCGCCATCGCGTTCGGCGGCGGCTTGGCCAAGGTACCGCGTGCCATGACGAAGGCCGACATAGATCGTGTCCGCGGCGATTTTGTCGCTGCAGCGATCCGCGCGCGCGACATCGGATTCCGCTGGCTCGTGCTGCATTTTGCTCACGGCTATCTCGGCCAGAGCTTCTTCTCGCCACATTCGAACCAGCGCGGCGACGAATATGGCGGCAGCGCCAATAACCGTGGACGCTTTCTCCTCGAGACGCTGGCGGCCGTTCGTGAGGTCTGGCCCGAGGATCGTCCGCTGACGGCTCGCTTCGGCGTCATCGAGTTTGACGGTCGCGACCAGGAAACCCTGCAGGACGCGATCGATCTCGTCGGAAAATTCAAGAAGGCCGGCCTCGACTTCATCGACGTCAGCCTCGGCTTCTCAACCCCAGCCGCCAATATTCCCTGGGGCCCGGGGTTCATCGCGCCTTACGCCGATCAGGTCCGCAAGGCCACTGGCCTCCCCGGTGCCGCAAGTTGGAACATCACTCAGCCGGAGCAAGCGGACGAACTCATCCGAAGCGGGCAGCTTGACCTGGTTATGATCGGCAAAGCGATGCTCGCCAATCCGCATTGGCCCTACCAAGCCGCGCGCAAGCTCGGTGTCGAGCGTCCGTCCTGGACATTGCCTGCCCCCTACGCACATTGGCTCGCATCCTACCGCGCTGCCTGAGCGATCGGGGCTCTCGAACATCGTTGAGGGCCCTTGTCTCTTCGCTTTAAAAAACGAACCAAGGCCCGCTGATTCATGGGCGCGATATCGCGATATCGCGCCTCACGTCAGACGGTTGGGCCGTGACGGGCGTTTGTGAAGGCTTTCGGTACCTGCATAGACGGACAAAGTAACGTCGGACGGCTCGCTTCTTATCGATCGCTGACGGCCGCGCGCGGGTTGACCCAGGGTTCCTGGTTCGAACGCGCCAGCGGTTGTTTGCCGAGGATATGGTCGGCGGCCTTCTCTCCGGTCATGATCGAGGGGCCGTTCAAATTGCCATAAGTAACGTGCGGGAAGATCGAGCTGTCGGCGACGCGCAAGGCCTCGACGCCGATCACCCGCGTTTGCGGGTCGACCACCGCCATCGGATCGTCCTTGGCGCCCATCCGGCAGGTGCCGCAGGGGTGATAGGCGCTTTCCAGATGTTCGCGCAGGAAGGCGTCGATCTCTTCGTCGCTTTGCACGCTTTCGCCCGGCTGGATCTCCGGGCCGCGATAGTCGTTGAAGGCCGTCTGCCCGAAGATTTCGCGGGTGAGGCGCACGCAGTGGCGGAATTTCTCCCAATCCTCGGCATGGCTCATATAGTTGAAGCGCAGCACCGGGTCGGCCTTGGGATCGGCGGAGCGCAAGCTCACGCTGCCGCGCGATTTCGACAGGTTATAGCCGACATGAACCTGGAAGCCGTGGCTTTTCGCGGCCGCCTTGCCGTCATAGCTGATCGCCACCGGCAGGAAATGATACTGGATGTCGGGCTGCTTCAGCCCCGGCGCCGAGCGCAGGAAGGCGCAGGCCTCGAACTGGTTGGAGGCGCCGAGCCCGCCGCGCGAGAGCAGCCATTGGGCGCCCGCCACCCCCTGCCAGAACCACGGCAGCCAGGAATAGAGCGACACCGGCTTGGTGCTCACCTGCTGGAAGTAGAATTCCATATGGTCCTGCAAGTTGGCGCCGACGCCCGGCCGGTCGGCCTTCACCGCAATGCCCATGTCCTGCAGATGTTGGCCGGGACCGATGCCCGACAGCATCAAGAGCTTCGGCGAATTGAAAGAGGAGGCCGAGACGATCACCTCGCGGTTCGCCTTCAGCACCTCGATCCTGCCGTTGCGTTCAATCTCGACGCCGGTCGCCCGCCCGTCCTCGATCACGATCTTCTGCGCAAAGCCATAGACGATCCTGACATTGTCACGCTTCAGCGCCGGTCTCAGATAGGCGTTGGCGGCAGACCAGCGGCGGCCGCCGAAGATGGTCTGCTCCATCAGACCGAAGCCTTCCTGCTTGCTGCCGTTGTAATCCTCCGTCGTCTCGAAGCCCGCCTGTTTGCCGGCCTCGACGAAGGCGCGGAAGAGCGGATTGGTGAAGCCGCCGCGCTGGACATGCAGCGGCCCATCGGTGCCGCGCCAGCCCTCTTCGCCGCCATGCGAATGTTCCATCCGCTTGAAATAGGGAAGTACATCGGCATAGGCCCAGCCGCTGGCGCCGAGCTCCTCCCAGCGGTTGAAGTCCTCGGCATGGCCGCGCACATAGACCATGCCGTTGATCGACGAGGAGCCGCCGATCACCTTGCCGCGCGGCGCGGTGATGCGCCGGTTGTTGAGGTTCGCCTCGGGCTCGGACAGATAACCCCAATTATATCTCTTCATGCTCATCGGCCAGGCAAGCGCTGCCGGCATCTGGATGAACGGCCCGAAATCGCTGCCACCCGCCTCGATGACGATGACACTGTTCTTGCCGTCTTCCGACAAGCGGTAGGCGAGGGCGGAGCCGGCGGAGCCCGAGCCGATGATGACGAAATCTGCTTGCATAGTCTTGTTCCCTCGAGCAGCCATCATCCGGCTGCTTCTTGTTTTCCCAGAGCCTGCCCCTCATCCGCCTGCCGGCACCTTCTCCCCGCTCGCGGGGAGAAGGGGATATGCCGCACCGCCTTCCTTAACCTCGACGCTGCTTTAGGGCACGTCCCCTCTCCCCGCGCGCGGGGGTCCGGAGGACGGGTCGAGACGAGTGGCTCGACCCCGTTAGGGTGAGGGGCAAAGGCAAGGGCAGATGTGTTTCAATTCAATAAGGCGCCACCACCGGCCCCATGCCCACGTAAACCGTCTTCAGCTCGGAATAATGCTCCAGCGCGGCCAGCGAATTCTCGCGGCCGAAGCCGGATTGTTTCGAGCCGCCGAAGGGGATTTCCACCGGGCAGAGATTATAGGTGTTGATCCACAGCGTGCCCGCTTCCAGCCGGTCGACGACGCGGTGGGCGCGGGTGAGGTCGGCGGTGAAGACGCCGCCGGAAAGGCCGAATTCGCTGGCATTGGCGCGGGCAATCACTTCGTCCTCGGCGTCGAAATCGAGCACGCACATCACGGGGCCAAAGATCTCCTCGCGGGCGATTGTCATGTCGTCGGTGACATCGGCAAACACCGTCGGCTGCACATAATAGCCTTCGCCGGAGACGTTGTTCGGAATGCCGCCGCCGGCAATGAGTGTTGCGCCCTCGGCCTTGCCCTTCTCGATATAGGAGATCACCTTCTCGCGCTGCGCCCAGGAGACCATCGGGCCGACCTGCGTCGCCTCGTCCATCGGATCGCCGATCAGCATCGCCTCGGTGCGGATCTTCAGCCGCTTCAGGAACTCGGCCTTGATCGCCTTCTGCACGAAGACGCGCGTGCCGTTCGAGCAGACTTGGCCGGTCGAATAGAAATTGCCGAGCATGGAGCCGCCGACCGCCGAATCGAGATCGGCATCGTCGAAGACGATGAGCGGCGACTTGCCGCCGAGCTCCATCGTCACGTGCTTGAGGTTGCCGGCGGCAGCCGCCGCCACCCTGCGGCCGGTCGGCACCGATCCGGTCAGCGACACCTTGGCGACATCGGGATGGTTGACGAGCAGCGGCCCGGTGTCGCGGTCGCCCTGGATCACGTTGAAGAGCCCCTTCGGCAGTCCGGCCTCAAGCAGGATCTCCGCGATCTTGAGCGCGCCGAGCGGCGTGTTTTCGGACGGTTTGAACACCATGGCATTGCCGCAGACAAGCGCCGGCGCAGCTTTCCAGCAGGCGATCTGCTGCGGATAGTTCCAGGCGCCGATGCCGACGCAGACGCCAAGCGCCACGCGCTTGGTATAGGCAAAATCCTGGCCGAGCGGGATCTGCGAGCCGTTGAGGCCGGCCGGCGCGATGCCGCCGAAGAATTCGAAGGCATCCGCACCCGAGGTCGGGTCAGCGACAACAGTCTCCTGGATCGGCTTGCCGGTATCGAGCGTCTCGAGTTCGGAGAGCGCCCGGTTTCTCTCGCGCATGATGTCGGCTGCCCGCTTCAGGATGCGCCCGCGCGCCATCGGGCTCATCGCCGCCCATTCCGGCTGGGCGCGCTTGGCGGCGGCGATCGCCCGTTCGACAATCGCAGGCGTTGCGGCATGCAGCCGGGCGATCACCTCGCCGGTGGCGGGATAGAGGCTCTCGATGACGGTGCCGTCGGTATCCTCGACATATTCGCCATCGATGAAGTGCGAGGCTTTCGGCTGGGCTTTCATGTCATTTGTCCTTGGGTGGTTCGATGTGGTCGTCCCTTCTCGCTCCGGGGAGAGGGGGAGGCGGTGGCCAAAAGCGCATTCAGATAATCCTCGGTCAGCGCAATCGAGGCTTCAATGCCGATCGGCGCGGATTTCAGACTTTGCCTGATATAGAGCCCGTCGATCATCGCCGCAGCGCCTTCGGCGATGCGTTCTGCGGCGTCAGCTGGCAACAGCACTTTCAGATCGGCCAGCAGATTGGAGCGCAGCCGCCGCGCATAGATCACCAGGAAGCGCCGCGTCTCTTCCGAGCGCTGCGCTTCGGCGTAAAAGGCAAGCCAGGCGGCAATCGTCTCCGGCGCGAACTGATCGGCGTGGAAGCTGACACGGATGACGGCCGAAAGCCGGGCGCGCGGCGTCCTGGCGGCCCTGAGTGCCGCCACCGTATCGTTGCGCAACTGTCGGAGAAGCGAGCGGATCGTTTCGATCAGCAATTGCTCCTTGCTGCCGAAATAATGATGCGCCAGGGCAGGCGACACGCCGGCCTGCCGGGCGATGTCGGACATGGTGACGGCAAGCGAGCCGTGATCGCCGATCACCCGCAGCGCCGCATCGACAAGCGCCTTGCGGCGCACCGGCTCCATTCCGACCTTTGGCAACAGACCACTCCTTGAAATCAGCGACAGGTTATTTTTGATTGACTGATCAATCAATAAAAATCTTTAGCGATTTGCTCAGACGCAGATCTTTCCCTGCCGAATTGCTGCAGCATATTCGAATCTGTCAGGAGGTGAGTCATGGCCGATGTCTTCGAGGGAGCGCCGACATCTTCGCTGCAGTCGAAATGGATCTGGTTTGCCGGTCTCGGCGTGCTGCTGCTCGTCTGCGGTCTGATCGCGCTCGGCAATCTGATGCTCGCCACCGTCGTCTCGGTCTATTATGTCGGCATGCTGATGCTGTTCGGCGGCGTTATCTATCTCGTCCATGCCTTCCAGGTGCGCGGCTGGGATCACGTGTTGTTCTGGATACTGAGCGGCCTGCTCTATGTGCTTGCCGGCATCTGCGCCTTCATCAATCCGATCCTGACCTCGGCGGCGCTGACGCTGTTTCTCTCGCTCTCGCTCGTCGTCGCCGGCGTCTTCCGTACCTGGGTCGGCATGCGCATGAAGCCGGTCAAGGGCTGGCGCTGGATCGTCGCAAGCGGCGTCATCACCGCCCTTGCGGGTTTCGTCATCGCGCTCGGCTGGCCGGTGAACAGCCTGTGGATCCTCGGCCTGTTCCTGGCCGCCGATCTCATCGTTCAGGGCTCGACCATGATCGCCTTCGGCCTCGGCATCCGCAGTTGAGATTGTGGAGAGCGGCCGTTCTTTTTTGACAAGACCCGTTCTTTTTTGACAAGACTAGGACAGGGGATTAGACTGAAGGGGTTACGGGCCGCTCCCAGCACGCGGACGGTCCTATGTGCGAATGCACCAAGGCACCGGCGAGATCGCCGAGAATGCTGAAAATGGTCATGCGTCCCCCAGAGGCAGGGTTCTGCCTGATCAGAAAAGGGAGGAAGTTCATGCCGATGGTCACCGTTTCCATCTCTCCGCAACAGGCAGCGGGCATCCGCGCCGCCGTTGACAATGGCGGTTATGCCTCGAGCAGCGAGGTCGTCCGCGAGGCGCTGCGTCTCTGGGATACCGCCCGCAAGCTCAACGAGTTCCGGGACGATATTCTTGACGACGACGCTCCATCCGGCGGCAGATGCGTCGCCGACATGTTCGCCGATCACGAGGCGGAGCGCCGTCGTTCCGCCTGATCAAGTGTTTGATTTTATTGGGTAAATCTAATAAGCGCTGAACGCGTCGCGATGGGCCGCGCGTTTCATAAAACTTTCGTTTACTTGATCCTGCCACGGCATGTTCCGAACGAGGACCACGCCGCCGGCTGCATTCTCGGCTACGACCGCGCGGCACGGAAGCCCTGTTCCCGCTGATGCGCTTTCGATCGGGTCATCGAACTGCCGGAAGGCCTCATCTTCCATCGGTTGGGCGAGGCGAATTGACGCCCTTGCCACTTCCAGTCTTCCCAAGCCTCCGGGGCTGATTTACTTCCTTTGTCCAGCGAATAGAGCAATTCCCAGGAAAACTGCGAAGCGGTTTTTCGTCCGGGATTGCGTAAAACCTAAGGTTAGAGCGGTTCTGAACCGCTCTAGGAGGAGCCTGGTCATGCCATTGCCTCAGGAAATGCGTTTCGTCGATCTGCCGTCCTTTGGCGGGCCGGAGGCAATGACAATCGGCAGGCGCCCGCTGCCTGTGCCCGGCGACGGAGAGGTCCTGGTGCGCGCCGAGGCGATCGGCGTCAACCGCCCCGATATTGCCCAGCGCCAGGGCAGCTATCCCCCGCCGAAGGGTGCGAGCCCGATCCTCGGCCTGGAGCTTGCAGGCGAAATTGTCGCCGTCGGCCCCGGCGTCCGCGGCCATGCCGTCGGCGACAAGGTCTGCGGGCTCGCCAATGGCGGCGCCTATGCCGAATATTGCCTGCTGCCGGCAGGCCAGATTCTGCCCTTTCCCAAAGGTTATGACGCGGTGAAGGCGGCGGCTTTGCCTGAGACCTTCTTCACCGTCTGGGCCAATCTCTTCCAGATGGCCGGGCTGACGGAAGGCGAGACGGTGCTGATCCATGGCGGTTCCAGCGGCATCGGCACGGCGGCGATCCAGCTCGCCCGCGCCTTCGGCGCCGAGGTCTACGCGACGGCGGGCTCGAAGGAGAAATGCGAGGCTTGCGAAAATCTTGGCGCCAAACGCGCGATCAACTACCGGACCGAGGATTTCGCCGAGGTGATCAAGGCCGAGACTGACCACGGCGTCGATATCATCCTCGACATGATCGGCGCCGCCTATTTCGAGCGCAACATCGCCTCGCTGGCGAGGGATGGCTGCCTGTCGATCATCGCCTTCCTCGGCGGCGCGCTCGCCGAAAAGGTCAATCTCTCGCCGATCATGGTCAAGCGCCTGACGGTCACGGGCTCCACCATGCGCCCGCGCACGGCGGAAGAAAAACGCGCCATCCGCGACGATCTGCTCTCCGAGGTTTGGCCGCTGCTGGAAGCCGGCACCGTCGCGCCCGTCATCCACAAGGTCTTTGCCTTCGACGAGGTCGTTGAAGCCCACCGGCTGCTGGAAGACGGCAGCCATGTCGGCAAGGTCATGCTGCGCGTTGGCTAGAGCAATTCCAGCAAAAGTGTGCAGCGGTTTTGCGTCCGGAATTGCGCCAGACCAAAGAGCAATTCCAGCAAAAGTGTGCAGCGGTTTTGCCAGGCAAAGCGCGAAGCGCTTTTGCCGGGAATTGCGCCAAAACAAAGAGATAGGGCGCTCTTAGTGCGTCATATCGGACGCGCGGCGCGGTAATGTCAGCGACACCGCGACGGCGAGAACACCTGGCACCGCCATCAGCAGATAGAGCCAGTGCGCTGCCGAAAGCGCGCCTGATATGCCGCCGGGATGAACGAGGCCGGCGCCATTGGCGATGACGCCTGAGAAGGCGGCCCCGAACGCCCCACCGAGCGAACTCATTGTCGGGATCGCGGCAGAAGCCTTGTCCTTCTCGTTGTCGGCGACGAGTTTCAGCACCATGGCGACGAGATGCGCCCAGCCGAGCCCGATGCCGAAGCCCATCATGAACATGCCGATCGCCGCCGGCACGATAAGGAGCATATGCCCCTCGGGATTGTCCTTGGCTAGGAAGACGGCGAGGCAAGCGGTCGCCGTCGCCTCGATGAGGGCGCCAATGACGATTGCCGCGTACGCCCGCCTGCCGGTCAGCGAGCCGCTGAGGAAGGCCGCAAACGTCCATCCGAGGGCAACCAGCGCCACCAGATAACCCGATGCGAGTGGAGCCACCCCATGCAGGGTCTGCAGGAAATAGGGAATGAACACGTCGCTGACGAGGACGACGGTCATGGCGAGCATTGCCAGGTAGACCCGGGAAATCGGCTGGGAAAGGCTGACGGCGCCAGAGGGCAGCAGGCGGTTCGGGCTTCGGCTCTCGATGAAGATCATGCCGGCGACCGCGATGACCGAAGCGACGATCAGCGCGACCTTCGTGGCTGTCGTCTCGATCGCGCCGGCCGTGCTGACCATCAGGACGGCGGCAAGCAGCAGCCCGATCTGGGCAATCGGCGTCTTTACCTGCTCGCGGTCATCCTCGACCTCTGGCAACAGCCGCGGCGCCAGCACCGCCATCAGCAGGCCGAGCGGCACGAGCACGATGAATGCGTAGCGCCAGGCGTGGCCGGATGAAAAGAAGCCGCCGAACGTCGGCCCGATGACGGTCGAGACCCCCCAGATCGCCGCATAGAGCGTCGAGGCTTTTGGCCATAGCGGCTCGGGATAAACGAAGCGGATAAAGGCATAGCCGAGCGCGGCAAGTGCGCCTGTTCCGAGACCCTGCACCGCACGTCCGATCAGCACCACTGGCATCGACGGTGCGGCTGCGGCAACCAGGCTGCCGACGCCGAAGACCAGCGCCGCGACCACATAGACGGATCGAAGCCCGATGCCGCGCGGCCGCATGGCGACAAAGATCGAGCCGAGTACGGCCGCGGCGACGAACAGGCTGGTGACCCAGGAAAACAGCGCGAGGCCGCCGATATCGCGCACGATCGAGGGCGCGATCGTCGCCATGATGTAAGTCTCCACCGCATAAAGCGTCACGCCGCCTGCCAGCATCAGCGTTGCCGGCAGGTGCTCGGGCGCAAAGAGGCGGAAGAGGGAGCTAGCGTTGGGAATAGTTGCAGTCTGGTCGATATTCGACATGGGATGATCCCGAGATTTTTGCTGGCGGAGGATTATTTTCCAAGTTATAAATTGGAAAATTACACGCCGCCTCAAATTAAACAAGACTTGACTTGGAAAATATGCGCCAGTCCCCAGCCAACCGGATCCTGATCCTGATAAAGACCGACGGCCCGCAGCTCGCCGCCGCGATCGGCGATGCGCTCGGCATATCAGGCGAAGCCGCCCGCCAGCAACTGTCGAAGATGGCGGAGGAGGGGCTGGTGGAACCGGTCACCGTTGCCGCCGCGGGCCGGGGCCGGCCGCGTCAGCTCTGGCACCTCACAGCCAGCGGCAACCGCCAGTTCCCGGATGGCCATGCCGAACTGACGGCAAACCTCCTTGGCACGCTCGTCGAACAGCTCGGCCCCGCAGCCCTCGATACGGTCATTGCCGCCCGCGAGGCCGAGACGCTGCAGCGTTATCGGCAGGAACTCAGCCAGGCGCATGACCTTGCCGCCCGCGTCGAGGCCCTTGCCGGCATCCGCACCCGCGAGGGCTATATGGCCGATTGTTGGAGACAAGCGGACGGCTCCTTCATGCTGGTCGAAAACCACTGCCCGATCTGTGCGGCCGCCACCGCCTGCGCCGGCTTCTGCCGCTCCGAACTCGAAACCTTCCGCGCCGTCCTCAGCGCCGAGGTCGAACGCAGCGAACACATCCTCGCCGGCGCCCGCCGCTGCGCCTATCGCATCACGCCGCATTGACGCCTGTCGATCGGAGCGCCGCATGTCACGCCGGTTGCCGCGCCTGCCGCCTGCTGCTTTCGAGATAGAGCAGCACTCCGATCGATGCGAGACCCGCGGCCGCGCCGACGAAGGCGGTGCCGGAATAATCGGTGATCGCGGTGCCGAAGGCGAAGAGACCGGCGCTGATGCCAACCCCAATGAACGTGTTCAGCGAGATCAGTGAGGTTCCAAGCCCCGGCCGGTCCGCGATCAGGTCCTGCAGATAGGTGATCGGCACGCTGAGGATCGCTGCCGCCCCACAGGCATTGAAGAGGAGGAGTGCGTAGACGTGCCAGGGTGCGGAAGCAAAGCCGAGCAGCAGCAGATAGACGCAATAGATCAGCGCGCCGAAGGCAAGCACATGCGCGCTTCGGAAGCGGCGCTGCGCAAAGCCCCACATCATCATGAACGGCATCTCGAGCAACGCCGTCAAGCCTGCAATGAAGCCGACATCGACCACGGTGCCGCCAGCCGCACGGGTAATGATCAGCGGCAGGAGCATGGCGTTCAGCCGCTGCAGCCCGAACAGCATCGCCATGACGATGACGCGCGACAGCACATGCGGCACGAAAATCCGTTTCAGCGAAGCAAAGAAGCCGACTGGATCGGGGGCAGGGCCGCCTGAGCCATTTCCGGGTGCGAAGAAAAAATACAGGCAGAAGCAGGTGCAGCTTGCCAGTGCCGCGATCCCATAGGCCGGCGTCATCGACGGCGAACTGACGAGATAGAGGCCGATCAACCCCGGCGCCAGCGCCCATGAGCCGGAAAAGAGCGCCCGCACCGTTGCGGTGATCGCCGCCCCCTGGCCACGGTCCATCTGGTTGGTCCTGGCGCGCAGGCTGGCAAACAGCAGCGAATAGGTGGAATTGCTCATCGGCACCAGCAACAGCGTGGAGAAGATGAAGACCGCGGGGCTATGAATGAGCGCGATCGACCCGAAGCCGAGCATGCCGGCGACGCAAAGCCCCAGCACCAGCGGCCGGCGCTCCTTCAGCCTGTCCGACCAGATGCCGAGCGTCAGGCTCGTCGTGACGTTGACGATCGAAGACAAGAACACCAGTGCCGAATAGGCGCCGTTGCTCATGCCGAGTTCGTTGATCCCGATGATCGCCTGATAGGGCGCGGTCGACGCATAGGTGAAGGCGAGCGCGACGAGGGTCACGGTTGGGATGCGGATCCTGTTGTCGCGAAGGATCAAGGAAAAGGTGGATGACATGGGAACGGTTCCTGATGCACCACTCTTAGTCGCATCGGACCCATCAGAGAAACGATAGTCTTCGATCGCCTCGGTCAATTTATGTGATGAATATTTGGACGATGTGATCGCGCTCCGAGCCCGCAACGAGGCCGAGCGCCTAGCTCAGAATTTCGCGACCAAACTTGAGAGCCAGAAGTCGATTTGCCCGAAGGGAAGCACCTTTCCCAAAAATCCGACCAGAGCTGAGGTGCTGACGATCAGCGCCAGCCCCACAAGTGTTCCGAGGATTATTCCAACGCTCGCCTTTGCCGGCCGGCGTGCCAGCCAAGACGCCAGACCCAGGGAGACAATGGTGAAAAATGCCAACAATATGGACTCGGTGATAGACATGCCCGCTTGCAAAACAATTCCTTGGAATGTGAACCGGGCTGCACGATAGCGTCCCGATGCGTCCAAACTCAAGGCCTGGGATGGCGGCCAATTGACTCTATCAATCTTCTGCCCTTAGTGCTCGCCGGGGTTGATCAATTGGGTGGGGACAATGAAATTTCGCTTTATTGGCGCTGTTGCGCTTTCTTTCGCTGTTGCAGGTTGCACGCTCCTTGATCCGCCGACGCCGTTTGAGCGCACCTTTCGTCAAGGTACGAAAACTTGCGATTTTCCCATTACCTGGAAATCGGCGAGACAAGTCATGACAACTCTTGAGATAGATTCGCCTGTCGGCGCACAGTTTTGGGATGCCATCAACGAAATATGTAACGTCGTGAATGCTGGAAATAAGAGCAAAACCATCGAAATCCGGGCTCGTGACAGACACGGTGTTCTGCGGAACATCGTTGTTGAAAGAGATTAGGAAAAGCGCGGAAGCTCACCCCCTCTCCGTCTTCCTCGGGCTTGACCCGAGGACCCACGCTGACCTCCACCAGCAGCGGGCATGGATCCTCGGCTCAAGGCCGAGGAGGACGGAATGTGCGGTGACGTCTCCGCCAAACTCACCGCAGGCGCGCCAGTTGCTCCATCAGGCAGGCCCTCGCGCAGCCGCCTAACCCTTGCAAAGCGTCAACCCCGTTGGCTTTCCCCGCGTGACGCGTTATGGACTGCGCTATCCCGCCAGCATCCGGATGAGAGCTCATGACCAATCCCGTCACCGTCGAAGTCACCCGCGGTCTGCTCGTCGAAAGTCGCCATCGCGGCTCGGTGGCTGTGGTCGATGGCGATGGCAAGCTTGTCTTCTCGCTGGGCGACATCGAGGTCGCGGTCTTTCCGCGCTCGTCCTGCAAGGCGATGCAGGCGCTGCCGCTGGTCGAGAGCGGTGCTGCCGATGCCTATGGCTTCGGTGACAAGGAATTGGCGCTGGCCTGCGCCTCGCACAATGGCGAGGACGAGCACGTGGCGCTCGCCTCCTCCATGCTGTTGCGTGCCGGTCGCGATGCGCAAGCGCTGGAATGCGGCGCCCACTGGTCCATGAGCCAGAAGACCCTGATCCATCAGGCCCGCACGCTCGAGGCGCCGACCGCGCTGCACAACAATTGCTCGGGAAAACATGCCGGTTTCATCTGCGCCTGCTGCCATCAGGACCTCGATCCGAAGGGTTATGTCGGCACCCAGCACCCGCTGCAGATCGAGATCCGCGCGGTGATGGAAAGCCTGACCGGCGCCGTGATTGGCGCCGATAGCTGCGGCACCGACGGCTGCTCGATCCCGACCTATGCCGTGCCGCTACGCAGCCTGGCCCATGGTTTTGCCAAAATGGCGACCGGCACCGGCCTGGAACCCTTGCGCGCCAAGGCATCCCGCCGGCTGATCGAGGCCTGCATGGCCGAGCCCTTCTATGTCGCCGGCTCCGGGCGCGCCTGCACGGCGCTGATGCAGATCGCCCCCGGCCGCATCTTCTGCAAGACAGGTGCCGAAGGCGTCTTCTGCGCGGCGATCCCGGAAAAGGGCATCGCCATCGCGCTCAAATGCGAGGATGGCATGACCCGCGCTGCCGAAGCCATGGTGGCGGCGACCCTCGCCCGCTTCTTCGAGGCGGAGAGCGAGGTGCATGCGGCATTGATGGCTCATGCCGCAACGCCGATGCTCAATTGGAACGGCATCCATGTCGGCGATATCAGGGTCACCTCCGCCTTGGCCGGATGACTACGAGCTTACATATATAAGTTATTAGAAAAATAAGAATTGCCTAATATAAAGAGGGATACGTCCTGCGATCGCGGATGCACCCTTTCGCGGCGACGTGAGCACAGTCCTGGAAGCCGTGAGGGCAGGGCATGTTTGCAGGCCGCTATCTCTGGTGGATGCTGATGGGGATCGGCATCTTCATGTTCGCCGCGCTGAGCCTCGATTATATCACCTGGCTCACGATCCAGCTGTCCGGCTGCGGCGATATGGCCGGCGCCTGCGAGCCGGTCCTCCGGCTGATATCGGGCATGCTCAAACCCGCCTGCATCTGGGCTGCACTCGGCGTGCTCTTCATGGCAACGCTGCTGCGTCTTCACACGCTCTCGCTCATCTGGTTCTGGGGACCGGTCGTCGCTGTCTGGTTCGTCGCCTCCACGCCGATCCTCCTCTTCGTTGCAGCGGATGCGGCGGCTCTGACGCAACCCACCACCCTGGCGGTGCTGCCGGTCGCCTTGCTGTTTCTGGCGGCCTTTGTCATCTATCTCATGTTTGCGCTCGAGGATGGCGACATGCTGCCTCTTGCAGCCTCGGTGCCCTTGCGCCTCACACTCCGCCTGACGGCGGTCTACGGCGCGCTTGCCGGCGTAGCCTTCATGCCGGAACTGTCGCGGATCGCCGGGACACTGCTCGACATGCCGGCACTTTCCGTCGTCATCGCGCTGGCGCAGCCATATCTGCAGATGGTGCTGACCTTTGGAACCGGCAGCATGGCGCCGGCCTATGCCGTGCTGGCGGCCTTCATCGCGGCCCTTGCCGCAAGCCTCTTGCCGCATGCTGCAGCACAGCAGCCCTCCCGCAGCGCCATCATGCTGCGGCGATCGCGCCGTTGAGATCGCGATAGGGTTTCAGCTGTTCGGCCGTCATCTCGATGGGCACGATCAGCCCCGCCACCTCGGAAATGCCGAGCACCGGGCAGGGCGAGACGAGGTCGAACTTCTCCTCGGTCAGCAGCACATGCGTTTCGGCCGAGCAGCGGGCGATGTGCCGCTTGATCGCCGCTTCCTCGAAATCGCCGGTGGAAAGCCCGTGCACCGGATGCGCCGCCGTCACCCCGAGGAAGAAGAGATCGGGGCGAAGCTGCGAGATCGCTGCCATCGCCGCTGCGCCCGTCGCCACCATCGAATGTTTGTAGAGCCGCCCGCCGGTGAGGATCACCTCGGCTGTCGGGTGGTGTTCCAGCTCGGCGGCGATCGTCGGGCTGTGGGTCGCAACCGTCAGCGGCATGTCGCGCGGCAGTTTCCGGACGATCTCCGCTGTCGTCGTGCCGCCGTCGAGGAAGATCATCTGTCCGGGCTTGATCATTGCCGCCGCCGCCGCCCCGAGCCGTGCCTTGATCTGCGACGAGACGCTGCGCCGGGCGGTGAAATCCGGCAGATCAGGCGCCAGCGGCATCGCCCCGCCATGCACCCGTTTCAGCAGCCCCTCTGCCGCCATTTCCCGGAGGTCACGCCGGATCGTGTCCTCCGAAAGGGCGAAATCCTCGGCCACGCGTTTGGCGATCACCTGGCCGTCACGGCGCAGGATGTCGAGAATGAGGGTTTTGCGTTGGGTTGTCAGCATCGTCTCTCTGCACGAAATTAAACAGAATAGCTCATATTGCACGAAATGACTCGACATTCAAGGAATATCGTGCATTTTCACGAAATCCCGTGCATGAGGCCGGGAAAGTGCTCACGCATAAAGCGGAGCGAAGGAGTGGATCATGTTGATTTTGATTGCCGGGCCCTATCGGTCCGGAACCGGCGACGACCCGGAAAAGATGGCCGCCAACCTGAAGCGGCTGGAGCAACCCTCGCACGCGCTGTTTCAGGCCGGCCATGTGCCGATGATCGGCGAATGGGTGGCCCTGCCGATCTGGCACGCCGCCGGCGGCCGGTCGGTCGGCGACACGCTCTACGAAGAGATCTTCCACCCGGTCGCGGGCCGGTTGCTGCAGCTCTGCGAGGGCGTGCTGCGCCTGCCTGGCGATTCCAAGGGAGCGGACAACGACGTCCGCATCGCCCGGGAACGCGGCATCCCGGTCTGGCACAGGCTGGAAGATGTGCCGGGCTGCGGCTGAGAGGAGTTTGGCCTCGTCAGACGTCAGAGCGTCGCGGCAGCGTGTATTTGCTCCTTGGTAGACAAGACAAGCTCGGGCGCAGGAGCTGCCCCTCACCCTAGCCCTCTCCCCGTAAAAACGGGGCGAGGGGATGTGCCTTGCGCGAGGCGAGTGGGGAATGGAGAGGTCGCGGCATATCCCCTTCGCCCCGCTTGCGGGGGTCCGAAGGACGGGTCGAGACCCGTGGCTCGACCCCGGTCGGTGGCGGCAGCCGGATGAGGGGCGAGGCACGGCACATCGGTCGTTGCCTCGCACCCACCTTGTTCTGATGAGTCCGGAGAGGAGAAGCAAAACCCAATCCCAGCAGTTCCGACCCGCGCACTGCTACGCTATAACCCTTGCCGAAAGGGAGTCGAGAACCATGCTGACACTGTATTACGCGCCCGGAACCTGCGCGCTCGCAAGCCTTATTGCCCTGGAAGAATCCGGCTTGGCCTTCGAAGTCAAGAAGATCAGCCTCCGCGACGGCGAGCAGCGCGCGCCGGGCTATCTGAAGATCAACCCGAAGGGCCGGGTGCCGGCACTGGTCACCGATTATGGCGTGCTGACGGAAACGCCGGCGATCCTTGCCTATATCGCCCAGAGCGCCCCGGCCGCCAAGCTCGCGCCGCTTGACGATCCTTTCGAATTTGCCAGGCTCCAGTCCTTCAACAGCTATATCTGCTCGACCGTGCATGTGAACCATGCCCATCGCCCGCGCGGCTCCCGCTGGGCCGACGAGCCGGCGGCAATCGAGGCGATGAAGGCGAAGGTGCCGCAAAACATGGCCGATTGTTTCACGCTGATCGAGCAGACGATGTTTGCAGGCCCATGGGTGATGGGGGAGGCCTATTCGCTCGCCGATCCCTACCTCTTCGTCATGACCGACTGGCTGCCGTCGGACGGGGTGGATCCCGCCCGCTTCGAAAAGGCAAGCGACCATCACGCCCGCATGCTGCAGCGTCCCGCCGTGCAGCGGGCGCTGGCCTACGATCGGGCCTGATCCTTAAATCCGGCGGCAAGCTTCTTCGGCGCCCTGAATAGCCAGGCGCCGATCAACCGCAGTCGCAATTCCTTGTCGCCGATCACGGCGGCGCGCACCGGCAGATGCGGCCAGCCGACATAATGATCGGTTTGAAAATAGACGTCAGGTGCCATCTCCAGCAGGTGATCCTTGTCGTCGAGCGAAATCGAGATCACGATCGTCTCTGCGTTCTTCACCGCGACAAAGCTCTTGCCGCCGACCTTCAGCGCCGGATTGCCGTAGGAGGTGCTCTCCTCGACATCAGGCAGGCCGGCTTCCGCCGCCAGCCGTTTTAGGCGTTGGAAGATCGCATCGACGTCTTCGGCCATTGCTTCGCCCTTTCGGTTAGGGCGAACCTACCATATCTTCACGCGCATTTCGCCAGCGTCGGCTTCGCCCCTTTGGGAAAGCCGGCCGGCATCCCGAGCGGCAGATCGGCGATTTCGCGCATCGACATGCGCTCGACCTCGGGATGCCGGAGCGGATCATCCTTCCAACTGGGGATGATTTCTGTGCTTCCCACGGGAAGGGCAGGTCTCGAGAAAAACTTCAGCAACGACATGGCAGGCCTCGCTTTCTTCAGTGGCGTAGAAGGATGATCGCAAAGGGGCTTTCGCCTGCTGAGCTATCCTATCCGCCTCACGCACTGCGTTTGAATGGATTGCCTATGCTTGCAATGTCGGCCTCCACAGGCAGATTTTCAATTGAGATTAATGCGGCCGCGCTATAGAAAAACTATATGAAGAACTTGAATATGGTCCATCTCAATGGCCTGCGGGCGCTGGAGGCCGTCGGTCGTCTCGGCTCGCTCCAGGCCGCGGCCGATGAGCTCGGCGTCTCGGTTGGCGCCGTCAGCCAGCAGGTGATCAAGGCTGAAGCCCAGCTCGGGCAGGTGATCTTCGAGCGCACCGCCAGGGGCATGATCGCCACCGAAGCCGGCCGGCCGGTGCTCCTGGCGCTCGACGAGGGTTTTGCCCGGCTTTCGGCAGCGGTGTCGATCGCCAGCCGCAAGGACGATACGATCCTGACGATCTCGGTGGCGCCGGTTTTCGCCGCCCGCTGGCTCGTCTACCGGCTCGATCGCTTCGCCGAGCGTCATCCCGACATCAAGCTGCGGCTGGATGCGACGACCAATCTCGTCAATCCGGCGCTTTGCGATGTCGATATCGGCATCCGCGTCGGCAACGGCAAATGGCCGGATGTGAAGGCCGAACTGCTGCTGGCACAGGAGGTCTTTCCCGTATGTTCCCCGGAGATGGCGGCGACATTGAAAGAGCCCGCCGATATCCTCCAACTGCCTGCCATCATCGATGGCCATGCCATGTTCACCTGGGAGGTCTGGATGCGCGAGGTCGGGCTATCAGGTGCTACGCTTTCGACCCGTCACGTCTTCAACGACGCCTCGCTCTGTCTCGATGCGGCGATTGCAGGCCAAGGCGTTATGCTCGCCTGGCAGACCCTTGCCGCCTTTGCGCTCGCCGAAGGCCGGCTCGCCGCCCCTTTCGGCATTCGCGCGCCGACCGGTTTCGGCCATTACTTCGTCACCGCTGAAGGCACGCGCGAGCCGAAGAAGGTCAAGGATTTCAAGGCCTGGATCCGCGAGGAAATGGCCGGCACGCTCAGGCTGTTCCAGTAATTTTCAAACCTCGGTCGGCTCTTTACCGCGCGTCGCCTGCATGGCCTTATAGGCCGGGCGGGACTGGCAGCGTTCGATCCAGGCCTTCACGTTGGGATGCGCTTCGAAAAGCGTCTCTTCGCTCTGGGCGTAGCGCAGTACCTCGGCGAGGTTGAGATCGGCGACGGTGAAGCGGTTGCCGGCGATCCATGGCCGGCCGGCAAGGTGGTTTTCGAGAACCGCCAGAGGCCTGCGCAGCGAGCGGCAGGCGACCGCGATCGTCTGCTTGCCCTCGTCGCTATTTTCGAGCCTGTTATCATATGTGAGCACGATCTTCACAGTAAGCGGCTCGACCTGCGAAGCCGCCCAGACCGTCCACATCGTCAGCAATCCGTCTTCTTCGACGGTTTGTCCGGAAAGAGGCCCGCCGTGTTTGCGCGCGAGGTAGAGGTTGATCGCCAGCGACTCGTGCATGACCAGGTCGCCGTCCCTGATGCTG
The DNA here is from genome assembly GCF_057653825.1 of Rhizobium sp. WSM409. NCBI lineage: Bacteria > Pseudomonadati > Pseudomonadota > Alphaproteobacteria > Hyphomicrobiales > Rhizobiaceae > Rhizobium > Rhizobium sp. WSM409. Next base: position 948,565 of record NZ_CM172794.1, read on the forward strand.
GGGATTTGCGCCATCGGGTTGACGGCAATGAACTCCGGCGAATGCGTGTTGAGCGGCGCCTCCTGAGACAGCGGATCTGCCAGCCGCCGTGCCTGCAGCACCGGCACCGAACGGAATTCGACCCCAAGCTCCTCCGCCATCCAGTAGACACGTGAAGCGCGCGACCGATAGACCCCGTAGATTGTCAGCATGTCCATATCCCCTCGATGTGTCCGAGAGACCGTAAATGTCGGACCGGCGTGGGAAAAGTCCTTGTGGCTGATGGGATGATGAAAGCTTTTGATGCCCCCAGCAGTTCCGGTAACAAAGTGCGTAGTTGTGCAAACCGGGCGGCGGTTTTCACAGGACGGAGGAGAGCTGAGTGCCTGATAAGCACCTCCGTCCGGTGCTTCGGATCTCGGAAGCATGCCTTTGTAGGATCGAAGCTCCCTGGAGGGTGCGATGTTTCCCCACGCAGCCGCGATATCCTGGCACGCGGCTTCCAAGTTTCGCAGTTGACACTTGTGGTTCGTGGGGGCGTGACGAATTCTTGCCCGCTCGCGTGAAAAACGATCGATGCTTAGAGGCCGCGAACGGCTTCATCATGGAAGGCAGCGCAGACCGCGCCAGCGTCAACCGACAGCTTGGAAACCGTATTGATCCAGTCATGCGAGAGATCGAACGCATGAACGATCCCTCGTAAGCATGAGGAGGATCTGGGCGCAGATCTGTGGCGTTTCACGCCTCTATTATCTGAGTTTTTTTGCTCCGCGTCAGGCAATATGCTGGCATAATGTCAAATATGCTTGCAAATAACCACTTTGCATGCATTATGCCTGCATTCCAGATTATGCAGGCAAAGGGAACAACGATGACGGACGAACCAGAGGCAACAGGCAAGGCAAAAGGCGGGAAGGCAAGGATGGCAAGTATGACCAGAGAGGAGCGTTCTCTTCAGGCAAGGAAGGGCGCGGCGTCCCGGTGGTCTGGGGAAATAAAGCAGGCAACGCATGGGTCAGAGGACCATCCCCTGCGTATTGGCGATATCGAGCTTGCTTGCTATGTCCTTGATGACGGAAGGAGGGTACTGCAACAAACCGGCTTGATTGGTGCACTCAATATGTCCCACGGCGGCAGCTACAGCAAAGGCGGGGACCGTCTTGCCAAATTTGTAACACAAGGACGCCTAAAGCCATTTGTTTCCAATGAGTTGGTCGATCGGACCGCTGAGCCTATTCGCTTCAAAACAACGACCGGTAGCCTAGCATATGGGTACGAGGCAACGGTATTGGCCGACATTTGCGAAGCCGTACTTGCGGCGCGTGCGAGTGGCGTCCTGCAAAAGCAACAGGAGCATATAGCGCGTCAGGCCGAGATTTTGGTCCGGGGATTTGCTCGTATCGGCATCATAGCGCTTATTGACGAAGCGACTGGATACCAGCGCGATCGCGCCAAAGACGCGTTGGCGAAACTTTTGGAAGCGTGGGTAGCTAAGGAATTGCAGGGATGGGTTCAAACCTTCCCGCCTGAGTTTTACGAGAATATGTTTCGACTTCGGGGCCTTGAATATTCCACCGAGTCCGTTCGCAGACCGCAGTATTTCGGACATTTGACCAACGATATCGTCTATAAACGGCTGGAGTCCGGGGTTCTTAAGGAGCTAAAAAGGGTTACACCTCGCAACGAGCACGGTCGGCCAACCGCTAGGTACACTCAGAGCCTTACGAAAAATATTGGCTATCCAAAACTTAAGGAGCATTTGGGGGCCGTCGTTGCGTTTATGCGTATCAGCAAGTCGTGGGATGGGTTCATGAACCTACTCAATGAGCATTACCCACGTAAAGGCGACACTGCGATGCTCCCTATGGATTATTCTCAGGAAAAAGATGACGGCAAAGGCCTCTAGTTCTTGCTCCACCGTTTTCCAGCTGCTTTTTCGATCTCCGCGCGCTGTTCCGGCGTCATATTCTCGGCACGTTTCTTGCCGCCCTACGCGCCGAGAGCGTTCACGTTCTGGTCTTTGCCGTCGTCAATGTTCGCGTCGTCTTCATCGGTGGCGATGCGCTTGATTTTGACTGCATCGCCGATCACGTCGGCGGGCGCTTTTGTCCTTTAGGTCCGGTGGGGATTATATAACTCCGGGGAAATGATAGGTGTATGGATCGGATGACCCACCGCTGCCGTGCCGCTCAATCTCGCCTTTTGCGATCATCAATCGGCACGTGGAATTGACGCGCTGTTGATAACCATCCATCCCGAAAATTGCTTGTGCAAGTTCGGCCTCAGTAAGACCGGGCCGCTCGGCAATTCGCTCTTTGATGCGCTCTAGCACTGTCGCCACGATTTCCTCCTGTGCTTTCCGCTAATCATATAGGAAATGAAGCGGGACCCGATAGCCTGTCAATCGGCTCAAAATTCAAACTGAGACACTACCATTGTCAGGAGATACGGTTCCGCTCGACGGTCAGCTGCGCATAGGGCGAGCCGCCGCCCGCCATCTCGCCGGACACCTTCTTCTCCCATTGGAAGCCGAGAACCGCGCCTTCGGCGGTCTCCTGGAAGATGTTGTCGGTGATGACGGCGGTCCCGGCGCCGTCGGCGACCGATACGGCGCATCCCACAGGCGCCTTGCGCACCACATTGCCCGTCACAACGACGTTGCGCAGATACGGACCCCAGCCGATCTGCAGCCCCCAGCGCGGCGCGCCCTCGATCACATTGCCTGAAATCAGCGTATCGGCTTCGGCCGCGATGCCGATGCCGAAACCGACCTCGTGCTTGTAAGGCCCCTTCAGCGTCAGGTTGCGTACGACATTGCCGGTAACGCTCGCCAGCCGGCCGCCCTCGTCGAAATTGGCGATCGAAATGCCGTTTGCCGCCCCGTCGATCATGTTGGCGGAAACGACGGCGCCCTCGAAGGCGAATTCGACATAGATCGCCGTCTCGCCGGATCGCCGGCACTGGTTGCTGCTGATCTGGATGTCCGAGGCCGAATTGGCGCGGATCGCTGTAAACGCGCAGTCGGAGATCTGGTTATTCACAACCATCACGCCGTCGGCGCGGAAGATATTGATGCCGTTGCCGTTTTGCCCGGTGCCGCCGTCATTGGCACGGATGTTGAAGATGCGGTTGCCGGAGACGATAGTGCCGTCCTCCGCCTTTTTCCAGCGATGCACCAGGATGCCGCCATTGCCGCAATCCGAGACCGTGTTGCCGGTGACCGACAGGGCGCTGGAATCCACTGCATAAAGCCCGGATTGGGCAGCCCCCGAGATCCGGCTGCGCTCGATCCGCCCGCCGCAGCGCTCCAGTTGCAGCCCATGTTTGCGGCTGCCGCCGATCTCGCAATTGTCGATCAGCACCTCGTCGACGCCGGTGAATTGCAAAAGCCCGCCGGCATAGTCGCCAAGCCAGCGGTTGCCGCCGTCGATGACGAGATTGGAAAGCTCGATGCGCCGCACGTTCTCGGCCGAAAAGAGATGGCCATCGCCGGTATAGACGATCCGCGAGGCGCCGGGCACGCCAGTGATACGCGTATTGTCCGGCAAAGTGAGGTTGGAGACCCGGTATGTGCCGGGCGGCAGGAACACCGGCACGTTCGCGCGCGCCGCCTGTTTGATCATCTGCTCAAGGTTGCCGGTCGTGCGGTCGCCGCTTTCGGGAATGGCGCGATATTCCACTGCGTCGATCGCTCCGCGCAGATCGGGCTGAGTGGCTGCCGTCAGCGGCGAGGCAGGCGCGCGCGATGCTCCTCCCGCAACGGCTGACGCAGCGAGAAAGAAAAGCATGTCGCGGCGTGAAGGCATCCGGGGATCACTTGTCATAACGCGCACGTAGCAGGAAGCGTGCCAATCCCGCATGTATTCTTTTGGCGCAAGCTTGGCAAATACGGCGGAAATTGCAGCTGCGGCCGCGGCGAACGGCAGGATCTCGCCGCTTATATTGTCGTCTTGTTCACCCTTTCATTTAAGCAAGCCGAAGGAAATGAGGACTACTTTTAAGGGAATTTCTATTATGGCGGGTGTGGAATACGGCCTTCGGCCGCAGGGGGAATGGCGTCATGCGCGAATTGGGTGCCAGGCGATGGGAATCAACCGATGCCCAGACGGCCGAAACGCGACGCATCATCGCCGCGACGGAGGCAATGATGGCATCGACCGCCCACCACCTCTCCGAAGGTATCGAGAACCTGCGCCTCAAGGAAATCGTCCACGAACTTCCCGACTTTCTCTATGTCAAGGATCGTGACAGCCGCTTCGTCTTCGCCAATACAGTCACCGCCAGCAGCCTTGGCCTGGAGAGTGCTGCGCTGATGACCGGCAAGCGCGACTTCGACCTGTTCGATTTCGAGACGGCGCGCCACCATTTCGATATCGAGCAGCAGATCATGGCGACGGGCGAAGCCCGCATCGACATGGAGGAATCCTACGTTCTTCCCGGCAGCAGAAGACCGATATGCCGGCTGACTTCGAAGATACCGCTGCGCAATGATCGTGGCGAAATCGTCGGTCTGATCGGTGTTTCCCGTGATATCACCGAACGCAAGCGCCAGGAGGATCTGCATCGCGGCCAGGCGAGCCTGCTCGAAATGATCGCCCGCAACGAGCCGTTGCCGATGATCCTCGAGGCGCTCGTGCTGATGATCGAGGCGCAGCTCGATGGGATTGACGGATCGGTGCTGCTGCTCGACAGCGAGGGCACCAGGCTCTATCACGGCGCGTCTCCCAATCTGCCCGGCGGCTACAGCCGGCTCATCGACGGCGTTACGATCGGTCCCAAGGTCGGCTCCTGCGGCACCGCCGCCTGGCGCGGTCAGACCGTGATCGTCGACGACGTGATGAGTGATCCGCTCTGGGAGGATTTTCGCGCCCTGATCGCCCCGTTCGGCTTCCGCTCCTGCTGGTCGACGCCGATCGCCACCTCACAGAACAACGTGCTCGGCACTTTCGCGCTCTATTCCAGGGAAATCCGCCGTCCCACCGACCACGAGATGACGCTGGTGGCGCTCGCCACCCATATCGCCGGCATCGCCATCGAGCGCAAGCGTGTCGACGACCGCATTCATTTCATGGCCCATCATGACGATCTGACGGGCCTGCCGAACCGCGCCTTCCTCAAGGAACGGCTGGCGAGCATCCTCGACCAGGCCCGGCGCAACAACCGCAAGGTGACCGTCGCCTATATCGATCTCGACAATTTCAAGGACATCAATGACGGCCGCGGCCACGCTGCCGGCGACGAGGTGCTGAAGGAGATCGCCACCCGCATGGCCAATAGCGTCAGGGCGTCTGATATGGTGGTGCGTCTCGGCGGCGACGAATTCCTCGTCGTGCTCGTCCACCAGTCGAGCCATGATGCCGGCATCACGCGCCGCCTTCGCGAGCTGCAGAAGGCAATCAACCGGCCGATCCGCGGCGCGGACGGCGAAATCACCGTCACCTCGAGCATCGGCGTTGCCGCCTTCCCCTTCGATGGCGCGACCTCGGAAGAGCTTCTCGCCAATGCCGACCGCGCCATGTACCGCGCCAAGGAACTCGGCCGCAACACATTGCAACATCACGAAGGCGGCAGCACGCCGGTCGGAATGCCGCTCGGCGAGCACGAAGAATTGCATCAGGCGATCACCGGCGACCAGCTGTTCCTCCAATACCAGCCGCAGGTTGATGTCGCCACCGGCCGCATCACCGGCCTCGAGGCGCTGGTGCGCTGGAACCATCCGGCAAAGGGCAGGGTGCCGCCGGTCAATTTCATTCCGCTCGCCGAAGAGACCGGCCTGATCGTTCCCCTCGGTCTCTGGGTGTTGAACGAGGCCTGCCGCCAGGCGCGTCTTTGGCAAGACATGGGCCTGGCGCCGCTGACGATTGCCGTCAATGTCTCGGCCAAGCAGTTCGCCGATCCTGACTTCGCAACCCACGTCGCCGAGGCGCTCGAGCGCCACCGCCTGCAGTCCCGCTGGCTGGAGCTGGAAGTCACCGAAAGCGTGGTGATGCAAAATGCCGAACGCGCGCTTGCCATGATGGAAACGCTGCGGGGGCTGGGCGTCCGCCTGTCGATCGACGATTTCGGCTCCGGCTATTCCAGCCTGGCGGCGCTGAAGACCTTCCCCTTCGACCGCCTGAAGATGGACCGTTCGCTGGTCGAGGCCCTGCCGGGCGACAAGACCGCCGTCGCCATCGCCTCGGCGGTCATTTCGCTGGCGCAGACGCTGAAGCTCTCGGTTCTCGCCGAAGGCGTCGAAACCGACGCCCAGATGGATTTCCTGCGCCAGGCCCACTGCGAGGAGGCGCAAGGCTTCCGCTTCTCCAAGCCGGTCTCCCCGGAGGAGATCCCGGCATTGCTGCGGGCGCGTAGTCTTTAGTGCATGTCGCCCAAAAGTGTGCAGCGGTTTTGGGAGAACGACATGCACAAAAGGAAACATTGAAAGACGTCGCATCGATCAGGTCGATGTGAGGTCTTTCAAACCTTATTTCATAAGTTTGCCAATCGCTTCGATCTCGTTCGTCCATATGCCCGCCGCATAGTTCGGCGGCAGCCGCGCCAGTTGCGCGGGGTCGTCGATGCCGGTGGAAAAATCATTGCCGCGATAGGGGCCGAGCACGAAGACGTCGGTCCCGGCATCCTGCATCCGGTTGAGAAAACGATCCGGCCAGCCCCAGAGCCACGGCGCGATATTGATCGGCACCAGCATCATCGCATGTTTGCATTCGTCCGGCAGCAGGCCGGTCCAGCCATAGCCGATATAGCCGGTGAGGCAGCGCTTCAGGCTCTTGCGCGAGGCAGTCTTGATATCGGGTGCCATCCGGCGCACGACGTCGATCGGCTCGTCGCCGCCATAGACGAGGATCTCCGCCCGTCGTGCGGGGGAAAGCCCGTTGAGCACGGCGGCGAGCTTTTCGCCCTCGGAAGGATCGCGGCTCTTGACGTTGATGAGGAAGCGCCGATCCGGAAAGGTCGACAGCACCTCGGCAAGCGTCGGCATCATCCCGATGCCCCGGCCGCGAAAGGGAAAGGTCTTGCCGCCATCGGCGGTATAGCCATAGCCGATGTCGAGCCTCTTCATGTCAGCCATCGAATGCTCGCGGGTGACGCCATGCCCGTCGGTGCGGCAGTCGAGCGTCCAGTCGTGAAAAATCGCAAACTGCCCGTCCGTCGTCGGATGTATGTCGATCTCGACGATATCGGCGCCCGCCGCAAAGCCTGCCTGCATCGACGGAATGGTGTTTTCCAGATAATCGTGATTCGGCGGCAGCATGCGGCTCGCCGTACAGGTGTCGTTCTTGAGATCGGTTTCGTCGAACCGTTGGGCGATGCCGCGATGGGCGAGCAGCACCGGCTTTCCCGGCCGATGTTCGGCGAGCCGGCTGGTATTGTTGAGGTAGACGCCCGCCGCGGCGATCGCGATTGCCGCCGCACAAAAGAAAAACTTCCTGCCCAATGCCGATCCCCCTGGTTGCATCGCAAGGGCTAGAAAACGATTCTGGTTGTTCTTGGGCTGTTTTCCGGCTTTTCTATGCTGCGGCAACAATGAGTCTGATCACTATGGAAGTTGACGACGACGAACTCATCCATTTCGAAGCGCATGGCGCCGCGCCGTTGCCGCCGGCGGCAGTCGACGGTCATGTCGCGCATGACGGCGCCCGTATCTGGTATGCGAGCTATGGCGCCGGCCCGCCCGTCATTCTGCTGCATGGCGGCCTCGGCCACAGCGGCAACTGGGGCTATCAGGTCCCGGCACTGTTACGCCGTGGCCGCCGCGTCGTGCTTGTCGACAGCCGCGGCCATGGAAGAAGCACCCGAGATTCCCGTCCCTATAGCTATGAGTTGATGGCTGCCGATGTGCTTGCCGTCATGGACGAACTGCATCTCGACAAGGCGGCCATTATCGGCTGGAGCGACGGCGCCTGCATCGCTTTGATCCTCGCCATGACGGCGCCGTCGCGGGTCGAGGGCGTCTTCTTCTTCGCCTGCAACATGGATCCGAGCGGCACGCGGGAATTCGTCCCGACCCCGGTCATCGACCGATGCTTCGGCCGGCACGCCAAGGACTATGGCGCATTGTCCACCACGCCGGATGATTTCAACCCATTCGTCGAGGCGGTCAGCCTGATGATGCGAACGGAGCCGAATTATCAGGCTTCCGACTTGGGCCTGATCCGCGTGCCTGTCGCAATCGTGCTTGGCGAGCACGACGAATTCATCAAGCCCGACCATGCCGAATATCTTGCCCGCAGCATTCCGAACGCTGAGATGATCTATCTGACAGGCGTCAGCCATTTCGCGCCGCTGCAGCGACCGGGTGAGTTTAATGTCGCTGTGGTCAACTTCCTGGATGACATCGGCACACGAAAAAATGAAGACTTGCGGCGTTGAGCCGCGGCAGGGCAATTTCCTAAGAATTCGGTAACTTTTTCGGAACGGCAAACGTAGGGTCCTGTGGGAAGGATTCGTTTTGTCGTTCGCTCACGGAAACCTTCGAGCCGCCGCCCGCTCATGTGATTTCCTATGCATGGGTAGGTTGCGCGGCCGATGGCGTGTGCTCGATCCGCGGCTCCCCCGCATGTCTTGAGAAGGCCCAGGGAGCAGGAATGATCAGTATCGATATTGAAGAGCGAGTTTCGATCGCGCAAAAATCGCTGAGCGACGCTATGAGTTTTCAGGCCTCGGGCGATTTCGAAAGCGCCGAGAAAGCCTATGTCCGAGTCCTCCACAAGGACTATCGCACGATAGATATCCTACCGCTGCTGGCGAGTGTCGTCGCAAAGAGAGGTGATGCAGAAACCGCTCTCTACTACTGGAACAAGCTGCTCGGTCTCAATCCCGGCCATCTCGTCGCCCTGATGGAAAAAGGTGCGCTGCTGCGTCAGCTCGGCCGGTCGGCGGAAGCGGTCGGCTGCTATGAGATGGCACGTGGCCTGTCACCCGAAAATCCTCTCGTGCGGAACAACCTCGCTGTCGCATTGGCCGATTCCGGCCGGCAGCCGGAGGCGCTGGCCGAATTCCGTCATGTTCTGCGGTTGCAGCCGGACAATATCAATGCCTGGCATCAGATAAGACGGATCTCCTCGTTGATCGTGCCCTTCTGGCACATCGCCATGATGAACGACACTCGACGCAACGATGCTTTTGAAGCGGCAATCCGCCTTGCCATAGAGCTGCGCGGAGCGGATGCGCAGATCCTCGATATCGGCGCGGGCAGCGGTCTGCTGTCGATGATGGCGGCGCGCGCTGGCGCCACCAATATCGCGACCTGTGAGAGTGTGCCGGCCATAGCGCAGACGGCGGAGAGGATCATCGCCGCCAATGGTTATCGCGAACAGATCGACATCTTCGAAAAGTCCTCGACCGAACTTTCTGTCGGCAGAGAGATGAAAGCCCGCGCGGACATCCTGATTTCCGAGATTCTTTCGAGCGATCTCCTTGCCGAAGGCGTGCTGAAAACCTTCGAGGACGCCCACGCCCGCCTGGTCCGCGAGGACGCGATCGTCATTCCACGCGCCGCCTCCGCCATCGGCTGCCTGGTTGCCAGCGAAACGCTCTCCAACTATGCCCATGTCGGCGAGGTCTCCGGCTTCGACATGTCGCAGTTCAATGCGCTCGCCCCTTTGCGCCTACCCGTTCACGGCACGATGACCGAGTGGACCAGGCTTTCGGACGATTTCGAGATCGCTGCCGTGGATCTCACCGCCCGCAAACATTCTGCAGCGCTGCGTAAGATATCGGTGCCGGTGCAGGCAAACGGCTCCGCCGTCGGGGTCGTCCAGTGGATGAAGGTCGATCTGATCGAGGGTGTGGTTTTCGATAACCACCCCGACGGCTATCATGATGGAGGTTGGCTCCAGGTTCTTCACACTTTCCCACAGCCGGTCGACGTCCATGCAGGTACCTCACTGGACATGCTGGTTGGCCACGACGGAACGAGCCTGCTGATGACGCCTATCGCCTGAGCAACGGCCTTCTGTCGCAGACACGGAAGGTCAGCATGGCCGTCTTGAGGAAAGGCGGCCATGCTCGTTACTGTCCGAGTGTTTTCGACCAACGTCACGACGAAGACGAGCTTGCGCAGTGGTCGATTCCAGTGCATTCGCCAGTCCCTTCGTCCCGCCCTCTGGCCTCGCGCCCATTTCCCGCTATCTCTCGTTTCATGAGACCTGATGCGCTGCTTTATCCCGCCCCGGAGGGGCTCTATTGCCCGGAAGGCGGCTTTTATGTCGATCCGGTGCGGCCCGTCGAGCAGGCGCTCGTCACTCATGGCCATTCGGATCATGCCCGCCCGGGCCATGTGAACGTGCTTGCCACCCGCCAGACGCTCGACATCATGCGCTTGCGTTACGGCGACGGTTTCTGCGCCAGCGAACAGGCTGCCGCCTTCGGCGAGGAGCTGCTGGTCAACGGCGTCAAGGTGAGCTTTTATCCGGCCGGCCATGTGCTCGGCTCCGCCCAGATCGCCATCGAGAAGAACGGCACCCGGATCGTCGTTTCCGGCGACTACAAGCGCCGCCCCGACCCGACCTGCGCCGCCTATGTGCCGGTTCCCTGCGATGTCTTCATCACCGAGGCGACCTTCGGCCTGCCGGTCTTCCATCATCCCGATCCGATGGAGGAGATCGGAAAGCTCTTGGCATCGCTGCGGCAATTTCCCGAGCGCACCCATCTGGTCGGCGCCTATGCGCTCGGCAAGGCTCAGCGCGTCATCCGGCTGCTGCGCGATGCCGGCTATGCCGAACCGATCTATATCCATGGCGCCATGGAAAAACTCTGCGACTATTACATCGAGCAGGGCATCGATCTCGGCGAGCTGCTGCCGGCGACGATCGAAAGCCGCGACAAGTCCGCCTTCAAGGGAGCGGTCGTCATCGGCCCGTCATCGGCCTTCGCCGACCGCTGGGCCCGGCGCTTCAACGAGCCGCTGCCGGCCTTCGCCTCCGGCTGGATGATGGTGCGCCAGCGCGCCAAACAGCTCGGCGTCGAACTGCCGCTCGTCATCTCCGATCATTGCGACTGGCCGGAACTGACCGAAACGATCCGGGAACTGCATCCGGCCGAGGTCTGGGTGACGCATGGCCGCGAGGAAGCCCTGGTGCGCTGGTGCCAATTGCAGGGCATCAAGGCGAAGCCGCTGCATCTGGTCGGTTATGAGGATGAGGGGGATTGAGCGTGGAGCTTGTCGCTGAAAACCCCGCCCCAACCCCTCCCCACAAGGGGGAGGGGCTAAGCCGTTGCACCGCCTCGCAAACCAACAAGCCGGCCGCATGCTCTGCGCTGGACAATGAATGCGGCGAGGGCCGCGCGTTAAGCCCCGCCCCCTTGTGGGGAGGGGTTGGGGAGGGGGCTTCTTTTCAAGTCAGGAGGAGGCGCCCATGAAAGCCTTCGCCGACCTCCTCGACCGCCTGGTGCTGACCCCCAGCCGCAACGGCAAGCTGAAGCTGCTGACCGACTATTTCCGCGACACGCCGGATCCGGACCGCGGCTACGGCCTTGCCGCCATCGCCGGCACGCTGGAGGTGCGCAACGTCAAGCCCGCCATGCTGCGCGAGCTGGTGCTGGAGCGCATGGACGAGGTGCTGTTTCGCTATTCCTACGACTATGTCGGCGATCTTGCCGAAACCATCTCGCTCGTCTGGGACAATGAGAGGGATATCGACCGCTCGGCCCTTGCTCAGCCGCGTCTCGGCGAGGTCGTCACCGGCATGAATGCGCTCGGCCGCACTGAAGTGCGCAGCTACGTTCGCGATCTTCTCGACCGGCTGGATTCGTCCGGCCGTTTCGCTTTCATCAAGCTTGCCACCGGCGCCATGCGCATCGGCGTTTCCGCCCGCCTTGCCAAGCAGGCGCTGGCCGATCTCGGCGATAAGGACGTCACCGAGATCGAAACCCTCTGGCATGGCCTGCAGCCGCCCTATGAGACGCTGTTCGAATGGCTGGCGGATGGCGGCGAAAAACCGGTGCTGGCCACACCGGCGATCTTTCACTCCGTCATGCTCGCCAATGCGGTGGAGGAGGGGGATCTGACCAGTCTCGATCCGGTGAACTACGCCGCCGAATGGAAGTGGGACGGTATCCGCGTCCAGCTCTCCCGCTCCGGCGACAGGCGCAAGATCTATTCCCGCTCCGGCGACGACATATCAGGCGCCTTTCCCGATATTCTCGACGCGATCAATTTTTCCGGCGTCGTCGACGGCGAGCTGCTGGTCGGCGGCACCGCGCGCTCCAACAGCCCGACCCGCACCTTCTCCGACCTGCAGCAGCGCCTGAACCGCAAGACGGTGACGGCAAAGATGCTTGGCGATTACCCCGCTTTCATCCGCACCTATGACCTGCTCTTCGATGGCGACGACGATGTCCGCGGCCGCACCTATGTCGATCGCCGCGATCGGCTGACCGAGATCATCGACCGCGCCCCTCATGACCGTTTCGATCTCTCGCCGCTCGTGCCGTTCTCGTCGTGGGAAGAGCTCGATACTCTGCGCGCCGCGCCGCCCGATCCGGTCATCGAAGGCGTGATGATCAAGCGCCGCGACAGTATCTACCAGGCCGGCCGCATGAAGGGCCCCTGGTTCAAGTGGAAGCGCAACCCCTACAACGTCGATGCGGTGCTGATGTATGCCCAGCGCGGCCACGGCAAGCGCTCCAGCTACTATTCCGATTTCACCTTCGGCGTCTGGGCAGATGACGAGGACGGCGAACAGCTGGTGCCCGTCGGCAAGGCCTATTTCGGCTTCACCGATGCCGAGCTCGAGGTGCTCGACAAATTCGTGCGCAACAATACCACCGAGCGTTTCGGCCCGGTGCGCGCCGTGCGCGCCGACAAGGATTTCGGCTTCGTCGTCGAAGTGGCCTTCGAAGGCATCAACCGCTCGACCCGGCACAAATCGGGGGTCGCCATGCGCTTCCCCCGCATCGCCCGCCTTCGCCCCGACAAGCCCTCCTACGAGGCCGACCGGCTGCGCACGCTGATCGCCATGATCGAGGCCAAGCCGGCGTGAAGTTGCAAGCCCTGCGCAAAATGACGCAGGGCAATATTTTCAACAGCATGTGTATTGGCGGCAACGATCTTCCGGTGCAGATTCTGCGTGCCGGGGAAATGATGGATGCTGCGTTATGAGCTCGCGTGAACGAAATTCCCTTTTCCTCCAGCGCCGTGCCGTGCTGGCGGGTCTCGCCGGTGCACTTATCCTGCCGCGCATGGCGGCCGCGTTCGATGTCCCGGACGAGCCGCGCCTTGCCAAGCACGACTATGCCAAGGTCCGCCACCATTTCCGCACCAAGCTTTTGCAGAAGGGCCCGGCGCCCGACAAATACGAATCGCTGAATGCGCCTGCCGATGCCGACAAGATCTTCTACCGCTCCGGTTACGGCGAGCTGGAGCTGGCGGCCTGGGTCTCGAAATACAAGCGCGAGCGCGCCGCCAGGCCGGCCGTGCTCTTCCTGCACGGCGGCAATGCCATGGGCATCGGCCACTGGCAGCTGATGAAGCCCTATATGGATGCCGGTTACGTGGTGATGATGCCGTCGCTGCGCGGCGAAAACGGCCAGATGGGCAATTTCTCCGGCTTCTACGATGAGGTCGACGATGTGCTCGCCGCCACCGAACGCCTTGTGCATCTGCCAGGCGTCGATCCCGAGCGCCTCTTCATCGCCGGCCACAGCATCGGCGGCACGCTGACCATGCTGACGGCGATGACCACCCACAAATTCCGTGCCGCTGCGCCGATTTCAGGCAACCCCGATGCCTTCCGCTTCTTCAACCGCTATCCGCAGGACATCCGTTTCGACGATAGCAATACGCATGAATTCGAGGTGCGTTCGGCCCTGTGTTACGCCCACAGCTTCAAATGCCCGGTCCGTGTCGTCCACGGCACCGAGGAGCCGCATTTCAACGACCGTGCCGATCTGCTGGCCCGCCGCGCCCGCGCCGCCGGCGTCCATATCGAGACCGAAACCATCGCCGGCAATCACACCTCGGCGCTGCCGGCCGAGATCGAACAGAGCATCCGCTTCTTCCACGGGGTGGCGGCCTGAATTCCAGCCGCTTCAAATTGAGGGCTATTGGCCCTATATTGTGGGAATGACGACGAACGCAGAGAGCATGCCAGAAAGCATGATTGTGCCGAACGACTTCCCCGAGCTGAAATCGCTCGCCTGGAATCGCGATCCCGCGCGCGCCATGCCTGCCAACGAGGCCTTCGCGCTTTATGAACGCAACTGGCGTTTCGTCGATACCGGCAGGCTGACCGAGCGGGAGGCGCAACTGATCCGCGAGCTGGCCGCCACCCATGGCAACGGCGTCCTGCTCGTTTCCTGATTTTCCGTTTCTTTATCCTTCGCGTTTAGGCTTGGGCGGAAATCGAGTGGCCACCATGGAATTCAGACGTCCGGAACATCGCACCATCGCCGCGGCTCTTCAGTTGATGGAGGCTGATTTTCTTCTGGCCAACAAGTGTTGGTTTGCCGGCGGAACCGCCATAGTCATGCATCTCGACGAATACCGACTGTCGCTCGATGTCGATTTTCTCTGTGCGGATGGCGAGGGATATCGCGTCTTGCGCATGGCGGCGGTCGAAAGCGGAGTAGGGGCGTTTTTCGCAAAGCCGGTAGCCGCGCTCCGGGATATCAGGACAGATCAGTATGGAATACGCACGGCTCTTACCCTTGAAGGGCAGCCGATTCGCTTTGAAATCGTGCGTGAGGCCCGGATTGCTCTTGAAGGCACCCTCGATCCACAGCTGAACATTCCCATGCTGTCGCTGCCGGATATGTTCGCTGAAAAACTGCTCGCCAATGCTGACCGCTGCCAGGACAGGGCCGTCGCCTACCGTGATGCTATCGATCTCGGCATGCTTCTCACCCGCTACGTGGAAATTCCCGCTGTCGCTGTTCTCAAGGCGACGGAAGCTTATGGGCAAGACATTGAGCGCAAGATCGGCTGGGTCCTCGCCAGACTTGAGGACGAGACTGAATTGAGACATGCCGCAAGCGTTCTGCAGATGGACGGTGACGTTGCCGCACAGGCGATCGCTGCGCTTCGCGGCGAAGCCCGGCGGCTCTGGTCGTCTTAGCCCGCAGCTTTCCCACCCCAACGCCAGCCTCGCGCCAGCCGCAGATGCCATCGTCCCGGCAGATATCGCTGTCTTGCCGATCGTTGATAAGGGTGGTTCCATGAATTTTCTGCGCCGGGTCTTCCCACTTGCCGGGCTCGTGATTGCAGTTGCGTCGCTGAGCGGCTGCAACATCCTCATTCCCGATGTCGCCGCCGATTCGCCCGCCCGCTTCGTCCAGGAAACCTCGCCGGTCTTCTATCAGCCGCCCGGCGTCGATCCGCGCCGGGTGCGGCCGATCCCCGATCAGCCGGTGCCGCAGACGCGCGAACTCTACAAGACCCAGTTCCACCAGACCTATGGCCTGCCGGTTACCAATCCCGTGCACATGGCGATGTACGGTCAGCAGCGTGACGAGGATTTCACCCTGCCGGCGATCCCGGTCAGCCGCGTGCAGCCGCAGTTCTTGCGCCAGGAGGTCGATTATCAGACGGCTGAGCGTCCCGGCACCGTGGTCATCGATACCAAGGCGCATTTCCTTTATTTCGTCGAGGGCAACGGCAAGGCGATGCGCTACGGCGTCGGCCTCGGTCGCGACGGTTACGCCTGGTCGGGGCGCGGCGTCATCCAGTGGAAGCAGAAGTGGCCGCGCTGGACGCCGTCGGTCGAAATGGTCTCGCGCCAGCCTGAAGTTCGCCCGTTCGGGGCGGAGAATGGCGGCATGAATCCGGGGCTGATGAACCCGCTCGGCGCCCGCGCCATGTATATCTTCAAGGACGGGCAGGATACACTCTATCGCATCCACGGCACACCTGACTGGCAGTCGGTCGGCAAGGCCACCTCGTCGGGCTGTGTGCGCATGCTGAACCAGGACGTTATCGACCTTTACGACCGCGTTTCGGCCAAGGCCGAGATCGTTGTGATGTAGCGCTGCAACAGCGCTACCCATATCGTCCGCTCCGGGCTGGACACGTCTGCGTGAAGCTATGGTTTATTTGGCGCAAGCCGATAGATCTTTTGATGTTGTTATCGGCATTGGACGAATCACCGGTTTATCCGGACGTCTCGTCCGGCTTCCCGCATCAGAGGAAATCAGTCCCGCGTCATGAGCTTCGATAGACATCTTTCCCGCCGCAGCTTTCTTTCCTTTTCGGCGTTGACCGCAGCCTCCGCGCTCGCCGGCTGCGCCTCCTCAGCCAACACCGTGACATCAGGCGATACGACGATCACCTACCGTTCGCCCATGCGCCTGTTCCAGTCCCCGGGTGCGTCGAGCGTGCCGAGTGGGGCTGAGCTTGCCGTCATGTATGGTCCCATCGAAGACGGCGGCTTTCTCATTCCAGCCGTTCCCTACGAACAGATCGATCCGCGCTATTATCGCCAGCGCGTCGTCGATCCCACCGGTCAGCCTCCCGGCACCATCGTCGTCGATACGCCGTCGCGCTTCCTCTATCTCGTCCAGGGTGACGGCATGGCGATGCGCTACGGCGTCGGCATCGGCCGCGAGGGTTTCGCCTGGCAGGGTTCGGGCGTCATCCAGTGGCGTCAGAGATGGCCGCGCTGGAAGCCGCCGAACGAGATGGTTGCCCGCCAACCCGAACTCGTCAAATACTCGATCGAGAACGGCGGCATGGAGCCGGGTCTGAAGAACCCGCTCGGCGCCCGCGCGCTCTATATCTTCTCGAATGGAGAGGACACGCTCTACCGCCTGCACGGCAATCCCGACTGGCGCTCGATCGGCAAGGCCGTCTCGTCGGGCTGCGTGCGGCTGATGAACCAGGATATCATCGATCTCTACGACCGCGTGCCGACAAAGGCGCCCATCGTCGTCTGGCAGTAATCGTCACCGAGGCGGCCGCAATCCGGCCGCCTCGGCTTGATCCTTTTCCCGGGCAAGCAGATGCTTTGCCCCAGGCAAGCGAGTGCTTTGCCCCGGGAAAAAGGGTGCTTTCCGCGGGGGGCAAGAGCTTCATTTTGCGCCCGCGAGAGAATTATTTTCCGAAATAGCATTGCTTAATTCGGTAAATATCCTACATGGTGCGTATCGAATTGCTTGCGACCTTTGTCCACGCGCTTGAGCGCTCCGTCAGATATCCTCTCAACATCGATACGGCTTGTCGGGGATTATTCCGCAGGCGAACACAAACGGTTGAAAAGGAGATCGTTATGAATTCAGGCGTCGTCAAGTGGTTCAATGGCACCAAGGGTTTTGGCTTCATTCAGCCCGATGATGGTTCTACGGACGTTTTTGTCCATATCTCAGCGGTTGAACGCGCCGGAATGCGCGAACTCGTTGAAGGTCAGAAGATCCGCTACGATCTCGTCCGCGACAAGAAGTCCGGCAAGAATTCGGCTGACAACCTTCAGGCCGCATGATTTGTCATTCGCCTCTGCTGGCCATGAATATGGCAGCGGGCTGGCCATGTGCTGGCAGCAAGCTGACCACGGA
This sequence comes from Rhizobium sp. WSM409, assembly GCF_057653825.1. NCBI lineage: Bacteria > Pseudomonadati > Pseudomonadota > Alphaproteobacteria > Hyphomicrobiales > Rhizobiaceae > Rhizobium > Rhizobium sp. WSM409. Next base: position 966,028 of record NZ_CM172794.1, read on the forward strand.
TGTACTGGCAGCGAGCTACCGATACCGGCGGCGGGCTGAGTGACTGGAAGAGGTCGGGTACCAGCCCGGCCTTTTTGCTTTGATCGCAGGCTTTTCCGGAATGCCCGGTCGTTCCTGAATGACCCCCGGTCGTTCTGATTGACCGATTGAGCAGCCGAAGAGTCGAAGGGACGCTGAAATGGGCAGACCAAACTATAAAGTCGGCGACATGATCGTGCTGAAATCGGGCCTCACCCGCACGGCGAAAGCCGATAAGCGGTGCCGGATCTCCAGCATCCTGCCCAACGACCATGGGCATGTGCAATATCGCGTCCAGTTCGACGCAGAGAATTTCGAGCGCCGCATCACTGAGGCGGACATCGATACCGGTGAATCTCCGTCGAGGGCTTCCCCCGAGGCGGCAGCCAAGTCCGACGGCGCCGAGCCCTGGCTGAAGTTTTCGAGCATCAAAATCGGGAAATAGTCCCGCGTTTTTAATTTGGACAGTGCGGCGGCCGCCGCGACAGGAAGGATATCGTTTTGCAGGTACTCGTCAGAGATAACAATGTCGATCAGGCGCTCCGCGTGCTCAAGAAGAAGATGCAGCGGGAAGGCCTGTTCCGGGAAATGAAGGCGCGCAGCGCCTTTGAGAAGCCGTCCGAGAAGCGCGCCCGCGAAAAGGCCGAGGCCATTCGCCGCCAGCGCAAGCTCGCCCGCAAGAAGCTGCAGCGCGAAGGTCTGCTGCCGGCGCCGAAGAAGGTTCTCCGCCCCACCCGCTAATCCCGGCTGTGGCATCACGGCCAACAGTGGCATCACTGAATCATGGTTTCTGCCGTGGAGCCATGGCTTACAGCGCCGCGCGTCTTTTCCAGACGCGCAAAGGAGGCTGTGACACTTGAATTTCAGTATAATTCCTTGAACCGATTTCGATTTGAGGAACTATGCAGCAACGCCGCCATCACCTGGGAAAGGGGCACATGACCGCCACCAAGGGAGAATTCTTCAATCCCGCCAAGCTTTCGTCTCGCGACAAGGCCGAAGCGACCGATCACACGGCGCGCGCGATTATCGCCGCCGAGGCATCGGCCCGTGACAAGAAGACGGAGAAGCTGAAGGCGCTGCGTTTGCAGCAGGAGGCCGAGGCCGAACCTAAGGCGGCGCCTGCCAAGAAGCGCCGGTCGCCGGCTAAGCCGCGGCCCTGATCTCTCGGCGCGCCCGCCCGCTCTACCGGCTGTGCCGGCTCTATCGGATGAGTGCGTTCAGCCGCCCGTGCCGGCCCGCCCGAGATTGCCCCGCAGCCGATGCAGCATGTCGCGCATCTCGGCCATTTCCCCAAGCGTGCAGCCTGCGGCTTGCCCGATCGCCGTCATGATCGTATCGATCTCCCCCTTCATTGCCTGACCTTGCGGGGTCAGCGACACGATCACCTGCCGTTCGTCGCGCAGGTCGCGGATGCGCTTGAGCAGCCCGCTCTGTTCCAGCCGTTTCAACAGCGGCGATAGCGTGCCGGAATCGAGATCCAGTTGCTCGCCGATCGTCTTCACCGGCAATTCGCCGCGTTCCCACAGCACCAGCATCACCAGATATTGCGGATAGGTCAGGCCTACCTTGTCGAGGATCGGCTTGTAGGCGCGGGTGAAAGCATGCGCTGTCGCGTAGACCGCGAAGCACAACTGCTTTTCCAGCCGCTTCTCCTCTTGCGGTATCTCCATCGTCTTCGTCGTTTGCGCTTTCATATCCATCATCCCTGAGGCGCTGATTGTCCTCTTTTCGAATCCGAAATGCAATTTGCAAAATTCACTTGCGTACAATTTAATTGTGCGATAATAAAAATCCAACCCGATCGAAGGGCCAATCAAAGGAGATCGTCATGCCTATTCTCTATACGACCAAAGCCTCTGCCACCGGCGGCCGCGCAGGCCGCGCCGTTTCCGAAAACGGCGTTCTGGACGTGACGCTGACAGTTCCCAAGGAACTCGGTGGTGACGGCGCGACCGGCACCAATCCCGAACAGCTTTTCGCTGCCGGCTACTCCGCCTGCTTCCTCGGTGCATTGAAATTTGTCGCGGGCCAGCAGAAGGTCAAGATTCCCGAGGACACGACGGTCTCCGCCAAGGTCGGCATCGGCCCGCGTGAAGATGGCGGCGGCTTCGGCATCGAAGTGGCGCTGACGGTCAACATTCCGGGTCTCGACCGCGAAACCGCTGAAAAGCTCGCAGCCGCAGCCCACATCGTCTGCCCCTACAGCCACGCCATGCGCACCTCGACCGAGGTCCCGGTCACCGTCGCCTGATCGGAGCAATTCCCAGCAAAAGTGTGGGAGCAGCTTCCATCTTCGGCCGGACGCCGTCGCGCTTCAACTCCTGAGGCGAACGCAGTAGAGCCCGGCCCAGGAGATCGGTGAGGCCAGCCCCTCATCCGGCTGCCGCCACCTTCTCCCCGTAAACGGGGCGAAGGGGATATGCCGCGACCTCTCCGTTCCTCGCCAACCTCTCGCGGGGCACGTCCCCTCTCCCCGTTTTTACGGGGAGAGGGCTAGGGTCATATGCGCTAGGTTTAGCCCTGGACATAAGGAATCTGGTTGTGATTCAAGCTTTGGATGAAGATTCGTCCTGAGGTTTTGGATCATTGGCCGGAAGTGCGCGAGCGGCTTCCGGCGGGTTTTGACTTGGAAGCAACGGCGCGGTTGCGCGGTGCTTTTACGCGGGTGCGGGAAATCAAGAATGCCGAGACGCTGTTGCGGCTGGCACTTGCCTATGGCGGCCTTGGCATGTCGCTACGCGAGACCTGTGCATGGGCCGAAGCGGGCGGGATCGCCCGTTTGTCAGACCCATCGCTGCTTGAGCGGCTGTGCAAAGCGGCGCCTTGGCTTGGCGACATCGTGGCCGCGCTGATTGCCGAACAGGCCAAAGTGCCGACGGGGCGCTTTGCGGGATATCGCTTGCGTGTGCTCGATGGAACGTCGATTTGCCATCCAGGCGCTGACCGCACGACATGGCGGTTACATGTCGGCTACAACTTGGCAACGGCTCAGGTCGATCAGCTTGAGTTGACCGACATCCATGGTGCCGAGAACCTTCAGCGCCTTACCTACGCACCCGGCGATATCGTGCTGGCCGATCGCTACTATGCAAGACCGCGCGACCTGCGGCCGGTGATCGACGCCGGTGCAGACTTCATCGTGCGGACCGGCTGGAACTCGTTGCGCCTGTTGCAGACGAATGGCGAGCCCTTTGATCTGTTTGCCGCACTCGCCGCTCAGCAAGAGCAGGAAGGCGAGGTGCAGGTTCGTGTCCACGAAGGCATGACGGGGACGCCGCCACCACCGCCGCTGGCCCTGCGCCTCATTGTCCGACGCAAGGATCCGCAACAGGCCCAAGCCGAGCAGGAGCGTCTGCTCAAAGCCGCCCGCAAGCACGGCAAAAAACCCGATCCGCGCAGTCTCGAGGCGGCGAAGTACATTCTGCTGCTGACCTCGCTGCCGGCCACCACCTTCCCGCCGGCCGATATCCTCACCCTCTATCGCTTCCGCTGGCAAATCGAGCTGGCGTTCAAACGGTTCAAGAGCCTGGCCGGCCTCGACAGCTTGCCGGCCAAGAAGCCGGAACTGGCCCGGGCATGGCTCTACGCCAGACTGATCGTCGCCATCATCGCCGAACAGATTGCCGGGCAAGTCCCGGACTCTCCCCCCTCTGGATGTGGCAACCCCACTGGCTAGCCCCCCATTGGCAAGCCCATCGCGCTGGCGTCTCATGAAGATCGCCCTGGCCACCATTTGCGCCGCCATCCGCGGACCACTTCTGTGGCAGGCCGTCTGTAATCTCGTCACGCGAAGTCGTCGCCACCTCTGTGAGCCGCCGCGACGACGCCGAAAACAATGCGACGATCTACACGCTCGCTTAACCTAGCGCATATGAGGGCTAGGGTGAGGGGCAGCCATCGGCTTGCTCTATTCGGCCGCTAGCCGTCCGCTGTGACGAGGTCGGCGTTCAGCCCGGCGGCCCGGGCGTTTCTGCCATCATTCATGACAGCGCCTGCAGGTCCTGCCGCAGCCTTGCGGCGCCGCCATCCGGCAGCTTTCCGTCGATCATCGCATGCGTGCTTTCCCAGATCGGCAGCGCTCTCGCCAACACCGCCTTGCCTTCGACGGTGAGGTTCAGCAGCCGGCCGCGCCTGTCCCTCGGGTTCTCCATCACCTTCACCCAGCCCTTGCGCTGCAGCGGCTTCAGCGCCGCCGTCAGCGTCGTCTGGTCCATGGCGAGCAGGGCGGCGACCGGCCCCATTGGCGGTGGTTCCGGCCGGTTCAGCGACATCATCAGCGAAAACTGCCCATTGGTTAGCCCGGCCGGCCTCAGCGCATCGTCGAACAGCCGGGCAAGCGCGCGTGCCGCCCGCTGCACATGCAGGCAGAGGCAGGTGTCGCGCACCAATAGCGTCGTGGAAAAGGGAATCTCGATCGAATTTGACATGCCCCATTTCTATTGATATCAATGTATTTAGTCAAGGAGAAGGAGATGAGCCGGCTTCACCGGCAAGCGCCGGAGGAGGGCGCATTTCATGCAGAATGAAGTTGTGTCCCGCGAAGAGTGGCTTGAAGCCCGCCGTGCCCTGCTGGCCAAGGAGAAGGAGGCGACGCGGCTACGCGACAGCGTCAACGCCGCCCGTCTGGCGCTGCCCTGGGTGAAGGTCGACAAGGATTATGTCTTCGAAACGCCGGAGGGCAGGAGGTCGCTCGCCGATCTCTTCGACGGCCGCAGCCAGTTGCTGATCTACCATTTCATGCTCGGCCCGGATTGGGACGCCGGCTGCACCGGCTGCTCCTTCCTGTCCGATCATGTCGATGGCGCCCTGCCGCATCTGAACCATCACGACGTCACCTGGGTCGCCGTTTCACGCGCGCCGCTCGACAAGATCGCCGCCTATAAACAGCGAATGGGCTGGCAATTTCCCTGGGTCTCTTCCTTCGGCAGCGACTTCAATTTCGATTATCACGTATCTTTTAGCCCGGAGGATCTTGCCAAGGACGAGGTCTTTTACAATTTCACGCCTATGCAGCCGGCTGACGCCAATGACGAACTGCCGGGCCTCAGCGCTTTCTACCAAAACGACAGGGGCGAGATCTTCCATACCTATTCGAGTTATGCCCGCGGGCCGGAAGAACTGATCGGCACCCTGATGATCCTCGATCGCGCGCCGAAAGGCCGCAACGAGGACAGCACGATGAATTTCGTGCGCCGCCACGACGAATATGATGAGGCCCCGAAGGCGCCATCCTGCTGTCACTGAAATAGGCCACCATCACTCAAGGGAGAAGAGGACGATGAAGACCGCTGAAGTGCTGAAGGAACATTCCTTCCTGGAAAGACTGATCGGCGACTGGACCGTCACCGCACCCGACATGACGGGAAGCGAGCCCTGGACGGAAACCGTCCGCTCACTGCACGGCATCTGGTTCGTCGCCGAAGGGACCGGCCGCATGCCTGATGGCAAAGAGGCCACCAGCATCCTGACGCTCGGCTACAACGCCGCAAAAGGCAAATACGTCGGCAGCTGGATCGGCAGCATGATGGATTATATGTGGGTCTATGAGGGCGAGCTCGACGCGTCAGGCAGTGTGCTGGACCTCTATACCACAGGTCCCGACTTCAACAGCGAGGGGCTTGCCGATTACCGCGAGCAGATCATCTTCACCGACGCCGATCACCGCACCTTCATCTCCAGCGCCAAGCAGCCTGACGGTTCCTGGAAGCAGTTCATGGAAGCACATTACGCCCGCAAGATCTGACAATCACGGCGCTCAACCTTGAAAAAGGGGTTTCGAAAAAGAGGCCTCGGGAAAAGGGCGTCGAACAAGGGAGAGTATGATGTCCGAGACGCATGGAAAGTTCATCTGGTGCGAGTTGATGACCCCCGACACATCGGCTGCCGCGAAATTCTATAGCTCGGTCGTCGGCTGGACCACCTCCGAAATGAAAATGGAGGGCATGCCCACCTATACGATCTTCGAGGCGAACGGCATCGGCGTCGCCGGCCTGATGGAATTTCCGGCCGAACTCGAGGGTAAGGGCATTCCACCGAACTGGACGGGTTATGTCGATGTCGACGACGTCGACCAGTCGGCCAAGGATTTCGCCGCCAATGGTGGTTCGGTCCGCCGTCCGCCGGAAGACATCCCGACCATCGGCCGCTTCGCCGTCGTCGCCGATCCACATGGCGCGGTGCTCTGCATCATGACGCCGGCGCCGATGGAGAAGCCCATGCCGGAACTGGCCTTCGACGCACCCGGCAATATCGGCTGGCGTGAACTCTATGCCGGCAATGGCGAACAGGCGCTGGCCTTCTATTCCAAGCTGTTCGGCTGGACGAAGGACAGCGAAATGGACATGGGCCCGATGGGCGTCTACTATCTTTTCGCCCATAACGGCAGGCAGACCGGCGGTATGATGACCAAGCCGGAAAACATGCCGATGACGTTCTGGTGCTATTATTTCATCGTGCCCACCCTCGACGCCGCGATCGAACGCGTCACCTCAGGCGGCGGCAAGGTCGTCCACGGCCCGATGGAAGTCCCCGGCGGCAGCTGGATCATCCAGGCCACCGACCCGCAAGGCGCCTTCTTCTGCCTGGTCGCACCGAAGCGGTAGGGTTTGACGCGGCAGCTGCGGCAGGCCCCTCATACGGCTGCCGCCCTGCCTTTCCGTCAGAACTTGTAGCTGGTCCCGAAGAGGACCTTATCCTGCGTAGCGCCGACATCGCCGATGGTCGAGCCGAAGTCCTTGTTGCCGAAATCGGAATGGCGATATTCGCCGCGCACCAGGATATTGTCTGTGACCGCGTGTTCGATGCCACCGCCGGCCGTCCAGCCGATCAGGATGCCGTCCTTCTTTCCGGCAGCGGAAATGTCGACCTTGCCGCCGCCGGCCGCCACGCCTGCCGTTGCAAAGAACAGGGTGCGATCCCAAGCGTAACCTACCCGAGCTCGGCCCGAGGCATCCCATTCGAGGTTCGCATTGTCATTTTTCTCGAAGTTGTAGTTAAAGTCGTTCTCGATGCCGTAGACGATATTTCCGGATTGGAAATTATAGCCGGCATGCAGGCCTGACGTGCCGCTGTCGATATCCTGATCCGAGCCGAGGATCTTTGCCTGGCTCCAGGAATATCCACCTTGGGCGCCGAGATAGAAGCCCGACCAGTCATAGGCTGAAGATACCTCTCCGGCGGACGGCGCCGGCGGCGTTTCATAGGTGAGATCGGCGGCAACGGCCGGAACGGCAACCGAAAGCGCCAGGACGGCGCAGGCGACTAATCTGATATGCATGGAGATGCCTCGTGTTCATGGGAAGAAAAGCCGAGAGGGCGATTGCGACACCGCCCGGCTCTCAAGAAACCATGCCCCGCGCCGACGTTGCGGAGTGTCTTTTAACATTGAGATTTGTTGCGAACCCTCGCGAAGGATGGGGCGGCGCGGCACGCCGCGCCACCCATCACACGCCTGATTCCAACGAAGCAAAGAACCCCTCCGGGCTCTCGACTTCCACCAGCCGCTTCTTCTCGATCAGCCAGAACCGGTTTCCCACCGCCCGCACGAAACTGCGGTCATGCGAGACCAGCAGGCAGCTCGCCTCGTGCGCCATCAACTCGCCCTCCAGCGTCTCCTGTCCCTCGATGTCGAGATGGTTGGTCGGCTCGTCGAGCAGGTAGAAATTCGGTTCCGCAAGCCGCAGCACCAGCATGCCGAGCCGTGCCTTCTGGCCGCCGGACAACTGGCCGATCGGTTTTGCCTGCATGTCGATCGTCATGCCGGCGCCAGCCAGCAAGCCCCGCGCCCGCTGGTCGCCGACATCGAAGCGGCGGATGATTGTGCCGATCGGCGTATCGGTGTCGGCAAGATCGGCAAGCGCCTGGTCGCCATAGCCGAGCACGAGCGAAGGCGTCGCCTTGACGCCGTCCCGCGCCGTATCCGGTCTTTCGATCGCCTGCTTCAGCATCGACACCAGCCGCGACTTGCCGGCGCCGTTGAGGCCGAGCAGCACGATGCGGTCACCCTGGCAGATGAATTGTCGGCCGGTCTTGAACAGCAGCGTTCCATCCGGCGTCGTCACCGCCGCATCCTCCAGCGTCACCAGCACCTTGGCATGCGTGCCGCGATTGGCAAGCCGGATGGCGCCGGCCGAGCGCTCCAGATGCGCCGGTTTTGCCGCATCCTCCAGCTTCTCCGCCCGCTGCTTGAGCTGTTTCGTCTTGACGACGAGCAGATCGCTGCCGGAGTTGATGCCGATATTGTTGAGCTTGGCCGCCTGCTTGCGCAGTTGCTCCGCCACTTTCATGTCGCGCTCGTAGCGCCGGGCTTCGGAAGCGTCGGCCTCGTCGAGGGCGGCGCGCGCCCTTGTATAGGGCAGGGCGAAGACCGGCGATTGCTCCGGCCGCAGGAACAGCGTCCGGTTGGTCGTCGCATCGAGGAAGGCGCGATCGTGGCTGGACAGGACAACCGGCACGTCGCGCGGCAGCGCATTCAGCCAGCTCTCCAGCTGCGCGATCTTTTCGAGGTCGAGATGGTTGGTCGGCTCGTCGAGCAGAAGCACGTCGGGTTCGCTCACCCAGGTGCGGGCAAGCATGGCAAGCCGCTGCCAGCCGCCGCTCAACTGCTTCAGCGGCCGGCCGCGCATGACCTCCGGCACATCTAGCGATTCCAGCACCACGTCGACCCGCCAGCTTTCGCTTTCGGCCTGATCGGCCGGCAGCGCCTGCAGCACCGTATCGTAGAACGGCGTGTCGAAAAGGGCAGGCGGCACATTCTGCGCGACATGGCCGACGGTCAGCCCGCGCGCTTTGGTGATCTCGCCCTCGCTTGGCTCCAGCGCGCCGGTGATGCAGGCAAGCAGCGTCGATTTCCCCCGCCCGTTGGCGGCGACGAGACCAATGCGGTCGCCGCCATTGACGACGAGATTGAGCTTGGAAAACAACGGACTGCCCAGCGTCACGCCGAGATTGCGGATATTGATGAGTGTCATGATCGTTCTCTGGTCTTGACCGGGTATCAAGCGCGCTCCGGGGCGTTCAGCCATCACGGGATTGCGCGGTTCGAGCCCGGGAAATGAGAGGAATGCGCGCTGTCATCTACGGCGTCGCATTGGCCACGAAGGGCAGACCAGGAAGAGATGTCGAGAAACGGTCTCTGGTCAGCCCTGCAAACGCATTTGCAGGGCGTTGACGGGACCACGCTGGCGATTAAACCGAAAATAATACTGCATTGCGTGATCCTCCTTTCTCAAAAGCTTGCGGGACCCAAATAACATTGCCCGCGAAAAGAGGCAAGGGAGGTGCAGGCACTGGCATAATCAGCCGCCGCTGAGGGGAGGTTGGAGAATGCCGCGCCGAGGCCTGAGGGCCAAGTCGAAGCAGCGGCGGGAGTTGAACCCGCATCTCCCCGCCCGTGAACATTGGATTTCACGTAGAAAACGAGGGCTCTGTCCGTTGAGCTACGCTGCGCGGCCATGACAGCCTGAAATCTCTTTGGGAAAATCGGTCAGGGCTGTGTTGACCCACTTCCTTGACTTTCTCCAAAAGGATGTTGAGAGCGCTGCGCACGCGTTAGAAGGCCAAGTTTAATCGCCAGTCGCAACGTTGTCTGTTCGTGATTTTCTATTTCTTGTCGATACTGCTCGTGCACTGCTGGGCTAATCTGGCTTGCCCAAACCAAATGCGGTCCTTGCGTTTTCTCCGCGATTTCGCGTTCATTCCTAATATCGGCCAGCCGAAGCGACATCTGCTCCTCAGAAAACGTGTCCCACGAGCGCGACGAAAGGATACGAAGCCAAAGCTCCTTGGATGCATCTAACGACAGGAGGCGTCCTTTGACGTCCGCAAAATTGTCGGCCTCTCTTCGCGCGACACCCTCGTCGCTCTCCTCATCACGAAATTGCATCTCCTCGCGATCTATCCGCGCCTTGAGTTCGCTTCGGGCAAATCTGTTTATAGCACCGGCCAAGCTCTCATCTTGGGTGCCCGTGGCTAGTTCGAAGAGAAGGCTGCACAGGTTGGAGAAGTCGGAGCCTGGAGTTGTGACGAAGCTAGGTTTGCCAAAGCGCAAAGACAGATTATAGGCGAACTCAACGATGTGCGTTCGAGCTTTGTTGTCGCCTACAAAAAACGGTTCGTCGCCAATTGAATCGCGAAAGAGGGCGACTTCAGCTGCTAGTCGCAGACTTTTCATCTCTTTCCGAAGCTCACCGAAGCTGGCAAGATCAGAGGTATCGCGCGAGAAGATGCGAGCCATTGCTCTCTTATGGTCTTCATACTCCCCCTTGACATGCCATCCTGACCGTTCCAGCAGCGGTTCGATTTGGTTCAGAAGATCCACCAGCGCATAAACATCCTTTAGGACAACTTTTCGCTGCTGCGAGGAGTAGGCGGCGCGCTCTATGTATTGGTATCCAATGGCGCAATCAAAGACTTGCTCGACAATGGAGCTTACCGTGCGCGCTTCCATCTCCCCTAGCAAGCCGAAGGTTGCCGGAAGCAAGTCCTCCATTCTGGCGATGATAACTTTGCGCTCAGTAACGGCGCGAAGGCAGTCCTCGTCGCTCAATTTGGCGCTAATAAAATCCAGAAGATGAAACCTAGGAAGATAGTCTCCAGCTTCCGTCGAGATTTCTCTAGCGACCCGCCGCTCCATGTCTCCGCGGCGGCTATCGCTTGCTTGGTTAAGTGCGTCGAGAACAATGCGATGCGGTATGCGATCTCCATTGCGGAGGTATGGAATTAGCTTTTCGATCACCGAAGAAGTCATCTGTCGAACCCGCTTTAGGCGTCTCTGTAAGAGACCTGAGATTAGTAGCCGAGTTAGGAAAGCGCAAACAGATGGTCTCGTGAGTAGACAGGAGTGATGCTTACGATTGTTGGTTTGCTAGATGGTTTTTGCGAACGCTGCCAGGGCAGCCTCTGGATTTGCAGGCATCATAAGCTCTGCGAACCTTACCGATGGGGGATCAAGTGACTCTAATGCACCGTTCGGAAAGCAGCCGGGTTCGGAAGCGAGGGCGAGAGAGGGAATGTTCGCGCTCACTGCGCGACGGGACTCGAACCCGCAGCCTTCACCGCTTGGTGTGACTCTGACCAGTTGAGCTACGCGCCACGGTCACATTCCCTCTCGACTGCATCCCTTGGCCTTCGGGTGCCGCCCCTATTGGGCAATTAAACCTAAAGTATTTAGCCTCAGTTTAATTTCGCTGAGGTCTCGCCCCCTTGGAGGATACCGCGCTCCCGATGGTCAGACGCAACCGGCCGCCTCCCTGCGACTCATTCCGAAATTATCCCGCAGCATCACCGACAGGCAATTCCAGCCGCCGTGTTATCCGTATGCTATCGAGGAATGTCTCGTCATGGCTGACCACCAGCAGCGCGCCGTCATAGGCGCGCAGTCCTGCCTCGACTGCGGCGATAGAGTCGATGTCGAGATGGTTGGTCGGCTCGTCGAGGATCAGCAGCGGCGGCGGTGTCGAGCCGAGCACGCAGGCAAGGCCTGCCCGGAGCAATTGCCCGCCGCTGAGCGTCGATACGGTCTGCAGCGCCGCATCCGCCCTGAACATGAAGCGGGCAAGGGCGGCCCGACAGGTATTTTCATCGGCCTGCGGATTGATCCGGCGAAAATTATCGCGGATCGAGGCCGACGGATCGAGCAGGCTCACTTTCTGATCGAGCATCGAGAAAGCGGTCATGACGCCGACCGTGCCGGCCCAGGGTTTCAACTCGCCGGTAACAAGCGCCAGCAAGGTCGTCTTGCCCGAGCCGTTGCGGCCGGTGACGGCGATACGCTCCGGTCCCGTCACATCGAAGGAAAGATTGCGGATGACGGGATCGCCTGGCAGATAGCCCGATGTCACGCCATCCATTTTCAGCACGGTCTTGCTGGTCGGCAGCCCGGTTGGCGGCAGGGTGACCGACAAGGGCTGCAGGATCTCGATCTTCTCGCGCGCCGCCCTTGCCTCGTCCAGTGCCTGGGCGCGCCGACGGTCGGCGAGGCGGGCATTGTTGCCACCCGTCGTTTCGCTCCGCTCCTTCATACCGCCGAGCACGATGCGCGGAATGCCACCCTTGGCGGCCGTCTTCCGCCCGGTGCTGTCCCTCTGCGCCTGACGCTCCACCGTCGCCTGCGCCTTCCTGGCAACCTCGGCGATGCGTTTTTCGGCGTCAGTGAGATCATGCCGTGCCGCCGCGAGCTCGAGCGCCTTGCGTTCGCGATAATGGCTCCAGTTTCCGCCGTAGCGCGTGGCAGAGAGCGACGTCAGTTCCACGATCGCATCGACACTTTCGAGCAGTTCGCGGTCATGGCTGACGATGACGGCGCCGGCCCGCCAGCCTGACATCAGCGCGATCACCGCCTCGCGGCCCTCGCGATCGAGATTGTTGGTCGGTTCGTCGAGCAGCAGAAAGTCCGGTTCGGTGAAAACAAGCGCCGCAAGCCCGGCACGGGTGCGCTGCCCGCCTGAGAGCACAGCAAGCGGCGTCTCCGGCAGTGCGTCGAGCCCCGTCCGATTGAGCGCTGCGGCGATGCGCGCCTCCAGCATCCAGTCCGCCGATGCAAGCTCGTCAGTCGTTGCCTCGCCGGCTTCCGCGCGGCGAAGAATAGCGAGCGCATCGGTCACGCCGAAGAGATCGGCAACCGTTTCGTCAGACGTCACCTGAACGCTCTGCCGTAGCACGCCGAGACTGCCGCTGACGGATACCGTCCCGGAATGCGGCTGGAGTTCACCGGAGACGAGCTTGAGCAGCGTCGTCTTGCCGACGCCATTGCGCCCGACCAGACCGGTACGCTCAGCCCCGAAACTCAGGTCGAGATTGGAAAAAAGCGGCCGCCCGTCAGGCGCGGACCACGAAATTTGGGAGAGGGTGATGGATGCAGGCATGGATATGGTTTTCCCCGTTGGCAAGGCGAACTGGCGTTGCGATCGGGTTGAAATCCATTGCGGCACACATCCTGTTGAAATGGTCGATGGCAGGTAATTTAGGGAATAAATGCTGCGGGTTCAAGAAGGGGAACGATCAGAGAAGGCGTGGGAAGTTGCCCCTCACCCTAACCCTCTCCCCGTAAACGGGGCGAGGGGACGTGCCCTACGAGAGGGGAGGAACGGAGACGTTGCGGCTATTCCGCTTCGCCCCGCGAGCGGGGGTCCGAAGGACGGGGCGAGACCTGTGGCTCGACCCCGGTCGGTGCCGGCAGGCGGATGAGGGGCTTTTATAGCTCGCCGCAACCCTACCGCTTCAAGCTCCCCAAGATCCCGCGCACCAGCGCCCGGCCGACTTGTGTTGCCACCGTGCGGGCCACGCTCTTCATTGCCGCTTCCACCACCGTTTCGCGCTGATAGCCGGACGTCCGGCCGCGCGATTGGCCGCGGCCCTGGTTGTCGTCGTCATTGCCGCCGCCGAAGCCCGGCAGGTTCCAGCCGGAGGTTGTGCCGCCGTGTTGCTGAGGCGCTTCTTCCTGCGCCCGTTTGGCGGCTTCGGCATCGGCTGCCTTCTTCGCCCGTGCGGCCAGCAGTTCGAAGGCGGATTCGCGGTCGATATCCTCGTCATAGACGCCGAGAACCGGGCTCCTGTCCATGATCTGACGGCGCTCGTCATCGGTCACCGGGCCGACGCGGCCGGAGGGTGGGCGGATCAGCGTGCGCTCGACGATCGAAGGCGCGCCCTTGGCCTCGAGCGTCGAGACCAGCGCCTCGCCGGTGCCGAGATTGGTGATTACGGTGGCGCAATCGAAGGCCGGATTGGCACGGAATGTATCGGCCGCCGTCCGCACCGCCTTCTGCTCGCGCGGCGAATAGGCGCGAAGCGCGTGCTGCGCCCGGTTGCCGAGCTGGGCGAGCACCGTTTCCGGCACGTCGAGCGGGTTCTGCGTCACGAAATAGACGCCGACGCCCTTGGAACGGATCAGCCGCACCACCTGCTCGACACGTTCGGTCAGCACCTTCGGCGCATCGTTGAAGAGCAGGTGCGCCTCGTCGAAGAAGAAGACGAGCTTCGGCTTGTCGGGGTCGCCCACCTCGGGCAGTTCCTCGAAGAGTTCGGAAAGCAGCCAGAGCAGGAAAGTGGCGTAAAGCCGCGGGTTCATCATCAGCTTGTCGGCGGCCAGCACCGAGATCTGGCCGTAGCCGTTGTTGCTGGTGCGCATGATGTCGGAAATCTTCAGCGCCGGTTCGCCGAAGAAGTGCTCCGCACCCTGCTGTTCGAGAACGAGCAGCGCCCGCTGGATCGAGCCGACCGAGGCCTTGGAGATCAGGCCGTACTGGTTGGAAAGTTGGCTGGCGTTCTCGCCCATATAGTTGAGCAGCGAGCTGAAATCCTTGAGGTCGAGCAGCGGCAGCCCGCCCTGGTCGGCGATCTTGAAGGCAATGTTGATGACGCCTTCCTGCGGTTCGGAGGCATCCATCAGACGGGCGAGCAGCAGCGGTCCCATCTCGGCGATGGTGGTGCGCACCCGGTGGCCCTTCTCGCCGAACAGATCCCAGAAAATCACCGGAAACTGGTCGAATTCATAGTCGGTGAAACCGATCTGCTCGGCGCGCTTCGTCAGGAAATCCTTCGGCTCGCCCTTGGCGGCGATGCCGGAAAGATCGCCCTTGATATCGGCCGCAAATACCGGAACGCCGGCCCGCGAGAAGCCTTCGGCGAGCACCTGCAGTGTCACCGTCTTACCGGTACCGGTGGCGCCGGTGACGAGGCCGTGACGGTTGCCGAATTTCAGGTCGAGATATTCTGGCTTGTTGATGCTGTCATCGGGATTGCGGCTCGCGCCGATGAAAATCTTGCCATCCTCGATCATTCGGAATGCTCCCTTGGGGCTCTGCCGCCATTTGTATGAGAAGGCGTGCTTCTGCCGCCTTCATCGAACCATCGTTTCCTTGTTATAAGCAGGCAGGTGCATGCCGACAACTGTTTGCGTTGAAAGCAAAACCGGACAAAGTGCGGCCCGGGGAGGGGCCGGCTTGAGTTGCTCTGGAATTTCGATTAACGTTGACGTTAACGTCAAATAACAGGAGGCTGACATGAATGAAATTGTAACCCAGATCGCCGATCGCGTGGGTATCGCGCCAGACCTCGCCGAAAAAGCGCTCGGCATGATGCTCGGCTTCCTGCAACGCGAGGCCGCCGATGGCCCGGTTGCCAAGATGATCGAAGCGATCCCCGGCGGCGCCGATCTCGTTGCCCAGTTCAACGGCGCAGGCGCCGGCGGCGGCGGCCTGCTCGGCGGGCTGATGAGCTCGCTCGGCGGTGGCGGCATCATGGGGCTCGGCCAGCAGCTGATGGGTGAGGGCCTCGGCATGGGCGAGATCACCTCGCTTGCCAAGGAAACCATCGCGATCGCCAAGCAATATGCCGGCGAAGAGGTCGTCGACGAGGTCGTCGCTTCCGTTCCGGGCCTCAGCCAGTTCGTCTGAGACGAGGGATCGGCAGGAGCCTCGCTTTGTTGCGGGGCTCACTGTTCTCGCTATACCGGGGTGAAAAGCAAGCGCTGTCCCTATGAAAGGAGAGTTCGTGACCGTCTGGCGCCCATCGCAGCAGATCAGGGTGAAGGTGATCGGCCTCGCCTGGCGGAAAGACCAGCTGCTTGCCGCCGAAGTGGAGGATGACAGCGGCCGCATCAAGGGCGTTCGCCCGCTTGGCGGCGCGATTGAATTCGGCGAGAGCCGCGAAGAAGCCCTGCACCGCGAATTCCAGGAGGAACTCGAGACCGATATCCGCATCGTCGGCCCCTGGCATCTGCTTGAAAACATCTACGAGCATCACGGCGCGACCGGTCACGAATACATCTTTGCCGCCGATATCGAACTGGCCGATGCATCGCTCTATGAGCGCGACGAAATCCACTATTCCGAGCTCGACGATACGGCGGCGACCGCGCGCTGGTTCTGTCGCGACAGCCTGCGGGACGCCGGCATCGATCTCTATCCGACAGGTCTCGACAGGCTGCTGTCGCGCTGGCGCGATTGAGCCGGAGATCGCCCGCTCTGAGGTGCCATATTCCGATCGCCAAACTTTGATCGTCCGCCTCCGCTTCCGGGGGAACAATGAGGTCGTTCTGCTGTTTCTGTCGCATCGCTGAAACCATAGGGAATAGCATCATGCGTATGTTTCTTGCAGCAGCCTCGATCATTCTCCTCGGCTTCGTCGCTCCGGCCTTCTCCCAGGCGCTTGCTGATATGGACTCTAGCGGCCGCTTCGGCGGCATGCCACCCGGCACGGTGCCGGGAGCGGAATCCAATGGCGGACTCATGATTCCGCTCGATCCAGTCGAAACCGGTGATATCACCGTCGTCATTCCGTCCGATCGGACCATCTGCCCGCGGCCCGGAACGCGTCAGTACCGCGCGGCAGAGCGCGACGGTACGCTAAGCGACGCCTGCCGCTGACAGGATAGGTCCCAGATCAGAAAGCAGGACCGGCTATTTGTCGTTTTTGTGCAGCACGACGCCGAGTTCATGCCACTGCCGCCTGTCGCGCTGCATCAGTTCGTTGGCTGAGGCGGGTCCCATGCTGCCCGGCGCGTAGGCGTCAGGCACACTCTGGTCGTTCGCCCAGATATCGAGGAAGGGCTGCACCACCGCCCATCCGGCTTCGATGCCGTCGGCGCGCTGGAACAGCGTCTGATCGCCGATGAAGAGATCGTAGAGCAGTGATTCATAGCCGGTGGTCTTGGCAATATCGAATTTGTCGGCATAGCGGAAATCGAGCGAGACCGGCACGGTATCGACCGAAAGCCCCGGCGATTTGATCGAGATTTCCATGCTCATGCCCTCATCCGGCTGCACCTGGATCACCAGCCGGTTCGGCGGCAGGCGGCGCTTGACGTCGGTCTCGCGAAACTGCGCGAAGGGAACGGGCTGGAAGGTGATGACGATCTCGGTGTCGCGCGCCGTCAGCGCCTTGCCGGTCCTGAGATAGAACGGCACGCCGGCCCAGCGCCAGGTATCGGCATAAAGCTTCAGCGCCACGAAGGTCTCGGTCCTGCTGTCTGGCGAAACGTCCTTGGTGTCGCGATAGGCGGGAAGCTGAGCCCCATTGAGCGGGCCTGCAGCATAGGCGCCGCGCACGCCATGCGTCTTGGCCTCCTCAGGCGTATAGACGCGCAGCGCCTTCAGCACCTTGCTCTTTTCATTGCGGATCGCTTCGGCATCGAAGCTGTTCGGCGGCTCCATGGCGATCATCGCCAGCAGTTGGAAGAGATGGTTCGGCACCATGTCGCGCAGCGCACCCGTCGCATCGTAGAATTTGCCGCGGCTGCCGACATCGACTATTTCGGCAGCGGTGATCTGCACATGGTCGATATAGCGGCTGTTCCACAAAGATTCGATCATCATGTTGGCGAAACGGGCGGTCATCAGGTTCTGCACGGTTTCCTTGCCGAGGAAATGGTCGAGCCGGTAGACTTGGCTCTCCCCGACCTGCGCGAGGATCTGTGCATTGAGCGCCTGCGCCGAGGCGAGATCGGTGCCGAACGGCTTCTCGATCGCGACGCGGCGGAAGACGCCGTCGCTTTCATCGGTCAGCCCATGCGCGGCGAGCTTCTCGACGATCGTGCCGAAGAAGGAGGGTGGCACCGCGAGATAGAAGGCGGCATTCGCATGCGGCCCCAGCCTCTTGCCGATCTCGACGAAAATATCGTCCTTGGTGAAATCCCCGGACGTATAGGAAATTCGCCGGCGCAGGCTTTCCCAGGCCTCGTCCTTCACCATCGGCTCTTCGCCGCTCAGATGGCTGAGGAATTGGTCGAGCCGCCCGCGCAGGAACTCGTCGTCACCCGGTTCGATGCCGATGCCGAGAATGTGGAGATCCTCGCCGACGAGGCGGCTGCGCGTCAGATTGATGATCGCCGGCACCAGCAGGCGGCGCGTCAGGTCTCCCGTGGCGCCGAAGATGACGAGGGTGACCGGCGGGGTAGGGGCAGCGTCCATGTGTCATCTCCTTGGATTTTGCGGCCGACTATACTGCGCGCCAGCTTTGCCGCAACATATGCAGGCGAGGGATAACAAGCATTTGACACTATCCGGGGTGCCCGAGCTCGAGTAGCCTTGCTTGCCGGCGGTCAGCGTCAGCCTTTCACCGCCACCATGAAGATCCTCGGAAACCTGAGCAGCACCCGCCCGTCCGACATCTTGGGATAGGCCTTTTCCAACCGCTCCAGATAATCGGCCAGGAACGCCTCGCGATGCTCTTCGCCGGCATGGGCGAGATAGGGCATCAGCCCTGTTCCCTTCACCCATTCGACGATCGCCGCAGCATCCGCCATCGGGTGATTGTAGACGCTGTGCCAGATATCGACGCGCGCGGCTTTGGCGATCAGTCGGCTGTAATAGGTGGACGGCGGCGGCAGCGGCTTGCGGCGCACGCTCTTCGCCTCGAAGGCGGATTTCCACGGGCCGGCATGCGCCGTCTCCTCCATCGCCAGATGCGAGGGTTCGCCGAGATTGTCGGGCATCTGCACGGCCAGCACGCCGCCTTCGGAAAGCCCGTCCATCAGTCGGTCGAAGATATCGAGATGATCGGGCAGCCATTGGAAGACGGCATTGGCAAACAGCAGGTCGGCGGGTTCGTCCGGCTGCCAGCGGGTGAGATCTGCCTCGACGAAGGCAGTGCCCGGAAGCCGCTTGCGCGCCGCCTCCAGCATGTTCATGTCGCTGTCGACGCCCGAGACGCCGTCCGCCCCGTAGCGCTCGATGATCAGCTCGGTCGAATTGCCCGGGCCACAGCCGAGATCGATGGCATGACGAAGGTTTTGCAGCGGCACCTGTGCCAACAGGTCGCGCGCCGGTCGCGTGCGCTCATCCTCGAATTTCACATATTGATTGGCGGACCATGCCATGGCGTTCACTCCTGCTGTCAGGCCACATCGTCCATGTGGTGGATGCGGATCTTGTCGATGTTGCGGCCGTCGAGATTGACGACCTCAAAGGCGAAGTCGCCGGCGACGAAGCTTCACTCAGCCGACACAAGTATTTTGTCCACGCGCCTCCCGTCGAGATCGACGACTTCGAAGCGCCATCCATCTCTCGTGAAGCTCTCGCCCAATTCCGGCAGATGTTTCAACTCTTCCAACACCAGGCCGGCGACAGTCTGATATTCCAAGTCGCCATCGAGCTTGAGGTTTAAGAATTCAGCGAACTCGTCAATTGGCGTCCAGCCCGACACGAGATAAGAGCCGTCGTCTCGCCGAGCGATGGCCTGTTCATCGACCGGTCCCTCCTGCAGAGCCCCCATGATTGCTTCCAAAATGTCACCTGACGAGACAACCCCCTCGAAGTGGCCGTACTCGTCGAAAACCAGCACCATGTGAACGGGCGATTTCCTGATGGCTTCAATAACATTGATGGCAGTTGAAAGGTCTGAAACCACCGGGACGTCTTGCGTCAGAGCCTTGATGTCGGCGCTGCCGTGTTCGGACATCGCGTCGTAGAAGTCCTTGACCGGAAGGATGCCGATCACCTCGTCCGAACTGCCTTTTCGAACGGGCAACCGCGACCGCTTCGTCCTGTGCAACTGGGTCCGAATTTCATCAAGGCTGTCGTCGATATCAATAATTTCGACGTCCCGCCGGGGCGTCATAAGCGCTCGGGCAGTGCGATCCGCCAGCCGCATGACACCTGATATCATCGCGGACTCTTCGCTTTCGATCACTCCAGCCGACTGCGCCTCGGCCAGAACAGTTTTGATTTCTGCGTCTGAGACATTTTCGCCAGCTTTTCCTGTTTGGCCCAAGAGTTTGAGCACAAGGTTTCCGGAGGCGTTTAGAAGCCACACGAGTGGCAGCGCAATTTTTGAAAGGACCGCCATAGCGGGTGCGACCCTGGCCGCAACCGCTTCGGGTTCCCGCAATGCGATCTGCTTTGGAACAAGTTCGCCGACGATCAACGAAAGATATGTGATTGCCACGACGACTGAACCTACGCCAATGGCATCAGCGGCCGTCGATGACATTCCCTGGGCTTCTAGCCATCCGCTCAGGCGGCCGCCGAGCGTGGCCCCCGAGAAAGCGCCGGATAGAACGCCGACCAGCGTGATGCCGATCTGCACCGTTGAGAGAAAACGACCAGGGTTTTCAGCAAGTTTGATCGCTTGAGCTGCACCCTTGCTTCCATTGTCGGAGAGGACCTTTAGGCGAGCTGTTCGAGAATACACGACGGCCAGCTCCGACATGGCGAGCACACCATTCAGGATGGTGAGAAACGCCACAATTCCAATTTCCAGAAACACAGGGACCCTATTCGTTTAGGTTGTAGTGCCGCATTCATCAGGCGAAGCGGCGAGGCATTCGAAGGGACGCTCTTATACGCATATACGCATCGCCTGTCGTCTCTCCATCATAGTGTTGACATCAGTGCAGGTTCCATCAGACCGGTCCTCTGAAGTGAGCCGCGGCCGCCCGTCAGCGGCAATGGTCTGGGAAGCGGCCCTCTCTGCGGGAGCATAGATATGCTTGACGCGAGGCGGAGGTCATCGCACCGTCTACAATGGTCGCCTGCTTCCTCGGCCGGGAGATCCCGGTTGGAAGGGGCGGAGCTTGTACTGGATGGGTCGCTGTCAGGCATGTCGCAATTTTGACGGTGAAACAGTGCCGACGCAAGAGGCGCCGGGCGAAAATCCTTATAGCGTCTTGATGTGACAGTTTCGCCAACGGCAGCACCATCGCGTTTGCGCGTCTTAAAAGAGGCGCGGCGATCAGCCAGTCATAAGGAAAGCTGCCGCAATACACCGTAAATTAACAGCCTGTCCGTATTTTCTCCAAATTGCGAACGATTTCCGTGACGTGCAGCCACGTCCTGAAATCAGTTCTCGGTCTGGGGAAGCCGGGACGGAATAGATCGGTGCGCGATCGACGACCTGCCCGCTTGAGGAGGTTAAGCGCATGCAGTTCAAATCGGCGACCGGACGCAACATTTTTTCCGTGGCGGCCTGCGGTGTCATCGCCACGATCGCGGCATCGGGCGTTCTTTTTTACATCGCCTACAACGATATGCGCAAATCGAGCCTCGACGAGATGCTGCAGATCGCTGCTGCCAATGCGCTCAACGTCGAGAAATCCATGAGCGTGGCGCTCGGTATCGTCAATGCGTTGGAAACGTCGCTGTCGACGATGAAGGAGGGCGGAAACGCCAATCGTGCGGCCGCCGACGACCTGCTGAAGAACATGCTGCAGGATAATGCGATGGCGCTCGGTGTTTGGACCGGCTGGGAACCGAATGCCTTCGACGGCAAGGACAAGGATTTTGTCGGCAAGGAAGGCCACGACACGACGGGCCGCTACGTGCCTTACTGGGTCCGCAGTGGCGACAAGATCCAGCACACGCCGCTGGTCGATTATGGCGTGTCGGGCGCCGGCGATTACTACCAGCTGCCCTTTACCCAGAAAAAGACTGTCGTCATCGAACCTTATGTCTATGCGGTCGACGGCAAGGACGTGCTGATGACCTCGGTCGCCAAGCCGATCATGGTCGATGGCAAGGCGCTCGGCGTCGCCGGCATGGACATTTCGCTCGACGACGCCAACAAGGCGATCTCGGCAGTCCACCCGATGGAGACTGGCTATCTCAGCCTCGTGACGGGCACCGGCAGCATCATCAGCCATCCTTCCGCAGAACTCGCAGGCAAGAATATCAAGGACGGCGGCGATCTGACCGCCGGCTGGGATCAGTTGATCGCCAAGCCCGGCGTCGCGCAGGAGATCGCAGGCCCGGACGGCCAGACCTATTTCTCGGTCGCCTATCCGGTAAAGCTCACGAATGACCTGAACTGGTACGCCGTCGTCTCGGTGCCCAAATCCACCGTCTTTGCCCAGCTTAACAACATGGCCTGGAGCGCCGTTGCTATCACCGCCATCGCTGCACTCCTGCTCGGTTTTTCAGGCTGGCTCATCGCCCGCAAATTCATCCGCCGCATAGAGGGCGTGATCGCCGAGACCGATTGCATCGCCCATGGCCAGCTCGACGTGCAATTGAGCGACAAGAATGCCAAGGACGAAATCGGCGACCTCTCGCGTTCTCTCGCCATCCTGCTGGAAAGCAATCGCCAGAAGATCAGGCTCGAGGTCGATGCGGAAACCTCCCGGTCCCGCGAAGAGATCGAACGGCAGGAACGTTCCGTCCTCCATGCCGCCCGCGAGGATTCGATCAAGTTTGCGGTCAGCGAACTCGGCAACGGACTGGCCAGCCTTTCCAATGGAGACATGACCATCCGGCTGGAAAAGCCGTTTGCCGACTCGCTTGACGAAATCCGCGTCGATTTCAATGCGTCTGTCGAAAAGCTGCAGGCAGCCCTGATTTCCTTCTCCGAAAACGCTGCCGTTATCCAGGCCGGTTCGGAAGAAATCCGCTCGGGCGCCGACGATCTCGCCCGCCGCACCGAACAGCAGGCCGCTTCCGTCGAGGAGACCGCCGCCGCACTTGAGCAGATCACCACCTCGGTCAAGGACTCCACCCTTCGCGCCGAGGAGGCGGGAACGCTTGTCAGCCGCACCAAGGATGGTGCGGAAAAGTCCGGAGAGGTGGTGCGCAATGCCGTCGACGCCATGACCGGCATCGAGCAATCCTCGCAGTCGATCTCCAACATCATCGGCGTGATCGACGATATTGCCTTCCAGACCAACCTGCTGGCCCTCAATGCAGGCGTTGAGGCAGCACGTGCAGGGGAGGCCGGCAAGGGCTTCGCCGTCGTCGCACAGGAAGTGCGTGAACTGGCGCAGCGCTCGGCGACGGCCGCCAAGGAGATCAAGGCGCTGATCACCTCGTCCGGCGCCCAGGTCAAGCGTGGCGTCGATCTCGTCGGCCAGACCGGCAAGGCGCTGCAGGCGATCGTTGCCGAAGTCCAGCAGATCAACAGCAATGTCCAGGCGGTCGTCCAGGCCGCCCGCGAACAGTCGACGGGTCTCCTGGAGATCAACACGGCGGTCAACCAGATGGACCAGTCGACCCAGAAGAACGCCGCGATGGTCGAGGAATCGAATGCCGCCTCGCACACGCTGGTGACCGAGGTGTCTGCCCTCTCGGAGCGTCTGGCGCAGTTCAACCTCGGCCAGATGGCAAAGGCGGCCCCCGTCGCGCGGACGGCTGCCAAGCCGTTGGCACGCCCGGTCGCGGCGACGCTTGCGGCGCGCAGAGCGGTGCCCGCCTCGGCCACCGACCATGCCAGGCCCGCTCCCTCGCCGGCCCGCGCACTCGGCGGCAAGCTCGCAGCCGCCTTCGGCACCTCAGCCGCACCGGCTTCGACCGAGGGCAACTGGGAAGAGTTCTAGACATTAGGCGTCTGACGCCGCTGGAAGCCGCTCCCCTTGGCAGCAGATAGCACCCAGGCGAGTTCGTTGCCGCCTCAGCTCTGTATTTGGTTGTATCTCGGTGGTGGAAATTGCCAAAGGACCGCAACAATAACGAACCGTCAGAGGAGGTCGTAGCCTTTGACGTTCAGGGAGAGCGTGTTGTCGGCACGTTGCGCCTTGCTGCCGGAAAACCACAGCCGGTGATCCTGCTTTTCCCTGGGTTTGGCGGAGTTCGCGATGAGCTTCAGATTCCAAGCCAAGGCAAAGGAATTTTCGCCTACATAGCAAGGTCTTTTGCATCCCTCGGGTTTTCCAGTCTTCGTATCGATTTCCGTGGAAGCGGCGAAAGCGACGGCCTGTTTGAGAACACGACATATTCGAGCCAAATAGCGGATGGCATTGCCGCGATGGAGTTTCTGAGATCCGACCCTCGCGTCGATGGACGCCGCATCTTCCTGCTGGGGTGGAGCCAGGGAGGATTGATCGCCGCTGCGATCGGCGGCCGTACCAACTGGTCGTCCGGGATTGCTCTTTGGGCTGCTGTTGGAGAGCCAAGTGTTTCCTTTCCCGCTCTGATCGGTCAGAAAACCTATCTTCGCGGTTTGGCGGAAGAGAGCATTGCGACCGAGATCGTGATGCCGTGGGGCGCCAGGCTCAAGCTCAGGCACCTCTTCTTTCAAGAGGTGGCAACGCACGATCCATTCGATGAAATCAAGGCCTATGATGGCCCGCTCTTTGTGGCGGAAGGGTCCTTGGATACCGCCATTCCGGCGGGCACAGGACAAAAATTCGTGTCGGCCCATAACGGGGACAACGAGCTTCGGATCAGTCCGATGGACCACGCCTTCAATACGTCGCGCGGCACTGAAGCTCTCGATGCGCTGGTGATGGCGACCGCGAATTTCTTTGCTCTGCGGCCAGCTTTCCTCAAGCGAACATAACTGCCAGGATGGCGCGCTCAATTTTGATTTGAAAGCAGGGCATTGCGGGACGAGATGGTCAAGGCGGCGGCCGAGCGCCACGCCTGGGTCATGGAGGGCGTTTACGGGCAATTGGTGAACATGGTCCTCAACCGCACGACGATCCTGATCTGGATTGATCTGCCGGAGGGGGAATGCATCGCCAACATCAAGCTGCGAGGCATCCAAGGCGGCGAGACCGAAACGCAATTCGATGGCCTTTTAAAGTGGGTGGCCGAATACAGGAGTAGAACGAACAACTGGAACTCCTTCGAGACACACGCGCGATTGTTCTCGGTCTTTTCCCGTCCGAAGTTCCTGTTATCGAGCCGTGAGGCGGTCACCGATTTTGCTGACCGGTTGTCCACCAGCATCGACGAGGCCATTGATGAACGAGCCCAGATTTCCGAATGACGAGGGCGAAGACGCCTGGATGGTCGTCCAGGTGTTTGCGGACGAACACTGGAATGCCTACCACGATATCCGTTGCGCCGTCCTCTTCGAGGCCCGCGGCTTGACTGGCTATGATCCGAACCACCCCGATGATCGAAGGGTTGGACATTTCCCTTTGCTGCTTCTGCTTGAAAACACTCCGGTCGGTGCGGCTCGGCTTGATCTGATGAGCCAGCAGACCGCATGTGTGCGGACCGTCGCGATCAAGGCGGAATGCCAGGGAAAAGGGTACGGGCGGATGCTCATGACCGGCCTCGAAAAATTCGCATCACAACACAGGGTTAAGAGACTGCTTGTGAATGCGGCGCGAGACGCCGTGGGATTCTACGACGCGCTCGGATGGACCGTCGTTGAGGCCGGTGGTGAAAACCCGGTGCTGACTAAAGAATTGCGAACTGGGTCTTAATGGTGAAGTATTGCACTGACCGCGAGTTGCCCTGACGTTCTCGTGGAGCTTCTCCAACCAACGCCGAGGTCACGATGCTCATTATCTTTGGCGGTCTGCCTGGCAGTGGAAAGACGACGGTTGCCCGCGCTCTGGCCGAGCGGTTGAATGCGGTCCATGTGCGCGTCGATACCATCGAGCAGGCAATCCGCGCCTCCGGAATAGCCGATGATGCCGGGCCTGCAGGCTATATCGTGGCTTACGGGATTGCCGGGGACAATCTGACCCTCGGCAGGACCGTTATCGCCGACTCAGTCAACCCGCTTCGGATAACCCGGTCAGCGTGGCTTTCGGTCGCGCAAGCCGCTGGTGTGACGTCGGCGGAGGTCGAGGTCGTTTGCTCGGACAAAGCCGAGCACCGCAACCGTGTCGAAACGCGCCCCACTGACGTCGAAGGTCTGGTGAAGCCGACATGGCAAGAGACTTCCGAAAGAGCCTATGACGAATGGCACGATGCAATCCTCATCGATACGGCTTCGAAAACGGTGGAAGCGGCTGTAGATGAACTGATCGATCGACTTGGCGACTGAGAAGGTAATTACACCAACCTGCCGTCAATCAATGACGAACCTGGATCGGAACCATGGAATCTCGGATCGTTCTCGTTCGTCACAGTATCCCTTCCATTGAAGGAGATACGCCGTCTATCGACTGGAGCCTCAGTGCGGCTGGTGAGGCAGCCGCGATCGAGTTGGCAAAATACCTCTCTGGCTTCCGCGTAAAGGAAATACGCAGCAGTCCTGAAAGGAAAGCGCATCAAACCGCTGCCTTGATTGCTGATCGTCTGGCTCTTCCCGTTTGTCTTGATTCTGACTTGCGGGAACACGAGCGATCAAAGGTAGGATATATTGCGCGAATTGATTTTGAAGCAGGCATCACCAGACTGTTGGAGCATCCTCACCAGCTCACATTTGGCGACGAAAGCGCAGATGCGGTTTTCAATAGAATGGACCAAGCCATGGCCCGAGCGAGAAGAGCCCAACCGAGCGGCGACTTAATGATCGTAACACATGGCACCGCCATGTCGATCTACGCTGCTCGGGTTCTCAGGGTCGATCCGCTGGCATTCTGGCGAAGTCTTTCCATGCCGACTGCTATTGTGCTGAACGGGAACGAAAGGAAGGTTATCGATGTACCGGACAGTCCGGCGGACCGATGACCGATTAGGCAACCTCCCAAACATAGCCGGTGTCGTTGACGCTCGCTTCCGTCCCCGATGCTTACGTTCCGCTAAGCCGCGAGGATGGTAATCCCGTAGGCATTGGCGGCGGCCGTCATGCGGGCGATGGTTTCCGCCGAAGGGCTGGCCTTAGGTGGCTCCGTAGCACCTTCTGCTTCGAAGAACTCGGCCATATCTCGGTCGACGACCGCGGAAAAGACCACGGGGACGGTTCCGCGGTTGGAATAGCCGTGCACCATGAAGGGAGGGATGGTGACGATGTCGCCGGCGCCGGCCTCGATCTCTTCCGGGCCGCTGTCGCTCAGGCGCCAGATCGTCAGCTTTCCCTCGAGGATGCGGAACACTTCCGGGCTCGCATGCGCATGTTTCGGCGTCCGGCTACCTGATGGCACGGTGACGTCGAAAATATTGAGCCAGGTTCCGCTGATTCTAAGCCGCCGCTCGACCCGGTCGCCGAGGACGAAAAACCGCTTGGCCTCGTCGCTCGCAGGCATTTTTACAAATGAGTTGGACATCATGTCTCTTTCTTTTTCTTACGGGCTTTTTCTTACAGGGCTTCTTCTTATGGGCTTTTTCTTGCGGGCGCAGCCGTTAGACCTTTGCGCCGCCTTTGACAACCCGCCCTGCTGTTGGGGGTACCATCGCCGAACGCCCTCAAGGAAGCGCGCTATATCAGCCGAAGCGATGAACAACGGCTTCGTTGCCAGGGGTTCAGCGCCGCTCGCGCGCCACTGCGTCACGAGACTGTCGGGGCCGATATCGGTACTTCGGGGCGTTTCCGCAAGGTCCGGCAATGCCGCATCAGCTATGCGGAAATGACTGAGGCCGGAAGGGTTCGAAAGGCTCGGCGCCTGTAATACCGCCGACACAGAAGGAGCGCATAGAACGCGGCGGCCGTTCTTGGAGCCGTCCTTCCACGCCGTCTCGGCATTCACATGATCATTCACATTGATGGAGCGCATCCATGTCCTCTCTTCCCGTCGTCGGCGCCGCCATGACGCTCGATGAAGTCGAACTTCACCGCGACTGGCTCTTCGAAAAGTCCCGCGATCTCGAATTGCAGAGCTTCGTCGATGCCGAGATCCTGAACGGTGACTGGGCGCCGCTCGCCGCCCGCGCCAGAAGGCTTCTCGACGGTCATGGTGGCCGCCTCGGCATTCACGGCCCGTTCTGGGGCTTCACCATCGCCTCGGAAGATCCTGATATCCGCGCCATCGTCACAAGGCGCCTGCTGCAGGGCCTCGATGTCTGTGCCGCCATCGGCGCGACCCATATGGTCATTCACAGCCCTTATACGTCCTGGTCCTACAACAATCTCGACGACAATGCCGGCGCCCGCGAGGCCTTGGTCGAGCGCACGCACATGACCCTGCGCGACGCCATCAGGCGCGCCGAGGATATCGGCTGCACCATGGTCATCGAGAACATCGAAGACAAGGATCCGCATATTCGCGTGGCGCTTGCCGAGAGCTTCCAATCGCCCGCCGTTGCCGTCTCGATCGATACCGGCCACGCCCATTATGCCCATGGCTATACCGGTGCTCCGCCGGTCGATTATTACGTCAAGGCCGCCGGCAACCGCCTCCAGCATGTCCACCTGCAGGATGCCGACGGATATGCCGATCGACATTGGAGCCTCGGCGAAGGCTCGATCCACTGGCAGGCCGTCTTTAGGGCCCTTGCCAAACTCGAAAGCAATCCGCGCCTCATCATCGAGATCAAGGACAAGTCGAAGATCCCGGCTTCTGCGGCCTATCTCGCCTCGATTGGGGTGGCTGAATAAGGGTCGTTGCAAAGCGGCCTGGCTCCCTCTTCTCCCCTCGGGGAGAAGGTGCCCGTAGGGCGGATGAGGGGGCAGCACGGGCAGAACATTTATTATTGCCCTTCGCTTGCGCTCAGCGCATTCGCGGCTTTGCCGCTCACCCCCTCATCGCCTCGCTATCGCTCCGGCACTTCTCCCCGCTGGGGAGAAGAGGACAGTGGCGGCGCTTTGCTCCTCCCGTGCTCGCTATGGA
Source organism: Rhizobium sp. WSM409 (assembly GCF_057653825.1). Classification (NCBI taxonomy): domain Bacteria; kingdom Pseudomonadati; phylum Pseudomonadota; class Alphaproteobacteria; order Hyphomicrobiales; family Rhizobiaceae; genus Rhizobium; species Rhizobium sp. WSM409. The sequence continues at coordinate 994,358 of NZ_CM172794.1, forward strand.
CGGGAGGCGGAGTCGCCTCACGAAAACCGCGTAATCACGCTGATCCCCGTGGCCTCGGCCTTGTCGAGCGCCATCAGCGCCGGCACGGCTTCCTCGAGGCTGATCCGCCGTCCGATCAGCTTCTGCGGCGCTATCTTTCCGGCCGAAAGCATCGACAACATGGCGTCGTAGCGCCAGGCCTGCATGCCGTGGCTGCCGTAGATTTCCAGCTCGTGGCCGATCACCTGTGCCATCGGGATTTGCGGCGTCGCATGCTCGCCGAGCATCAACCCCACCTGAACATGCCGCCCGCGCCGGCGCAGGTTCTTGATCGAGTTGAAGCAGGTAACGGGATGGCCGAGCGCATCGATCGAGACATGCGCGCCGCCCTTGGTGATCTCGCGCACTGCCTCCGCCACGTCGGCAACGCCTGACGCATTGACCGTCGCCACCGCCCCGCACTCCCGCGCAAAGGCGAGTTTCTCCTCGGATATATCGATGCCGATCGCATTCGCCCCGAGCGCGGTGGCGATCATGATCGCCGACAGGCCGACGCCGCCGCAGCCATGTACGGCGATCCATTCGCCAGGCCCGGTGCGGGCCTGGTCGGCGACGGCGCGAAACGAGGTGGCGAAGCGGCAGCCGAGGCTTGCCGCCGTCGCATCGTCGATCGTATCGGGCAGGTGCACCAGATTGGTATCGGCATAATCGATCGCCACATATTCAGCGAACGACCCCCAATGGGTGAAGCCCGGCTGGAACTGGTTCGGGCAGACCTGCTGGTTGCCGGAATGGCATTCGCTGCAATGGCCACAGCCGGAAACGAAGGGCACGGTCACCCGGTCGCCCACCTTGAAGCGCATCACGCCGCGGCCGGTGGCGACGATCCTCCCGGCAAGCTCATGTCCCGGCACATGCGGCAGCCGGATATCGGGATCGTGCCCCATCCAGCCATGCCAGTCGCTGCGGCAGAGCCCACTGGCCCCGACGGATATGACGACACCGTCCTCGGCCGGCGTCGGATCGGCAACGGTGCGGATTTCGGGCGCCTGTTCAAAGGCTTCGTAGAACATGGCTTTCATCGGCGTCTTTCCTTGCTGCTTATCCGCTGTTGCGCCCATCATCGCATGCGGCAGCCAGCCATTCCAACATTCCATTCCATCATTTTTGCTGATGCACCCATCGATGAAGCTGCCGTTGCTGCGCACGAATATTGCGGCCTGGCGGCATTCCCCGGCATTTTCTTGCTTCCGTGTTTCCGCTCGGGATTTGTCCTTGACCCGGCTTACCGCGGCGGTTTTTCCTTCTCCGGCTTCAGGAGGAAACCATCATGGCAGTCGATACAACACCCCGTTCAACCACCTGGACTCATGTCGATGGAGAGTGGCTCCCCGGCAATCCGCCGCTGATCGGGCCGACCTCCCATGCCATGTGGCTCGGCTCCACGGTCTTCGACGGTGCCCGCTGGTTCGACGGCATCGCGCCGGATCTCGACCTGCATTGCCAGCGCATCAATCGCTCGGCACTTGCCATGGGCCTGAAGCCGGTGAAATCGGCCGAGGAGATCGTAGCGCTCGCCTGGGAAGGCGTTGCGAAATTCGATGGCGCCACGGCGATTTATATCAAGCCGATGTACTGGGGCGAACACGGTTCGCCCGGCAGCGTCGTCGCCGTCGACGGGGAATCGACCCGCTTCGCGCTCTGCCTGTTCGAGGCGCCGATGGGCGGTCATGGCGGCACCAGCCTCACTGTCTCGCCCTATCGGCGCCCGTCGCCGGAAACGGCGATGACCGAGGCAAAGACCGGCTCGCTCTATCCGAATAGCGGCCGGATGATCGCCGAGGCGCGCAGCCGCGGTTTCGACAATGCGCTGGTGCGCGACCTGAACGGCAATGTCGTCGAGACCGCCTCCTCGAACGTCTTCATGGTCAAGGACGGCGTGGTGATGACGCCCGCCGCCAACCGCACCTTCCTTGCCGGCATTACGCGGGCCCGCGTTATTGACCTGCTGCGCAAGGCCGGTTTCGACGTGCATGAAGCAGCGCTCTCCGTCGAGGATTTCATGCAAGCCGACGAGATCTTCACCACCGGCAACTACTCCAAAGTCGTCGGCGTCACCCGCCTCGACGGCCGCGACCTGCAGGAAGGCCCGGTCACCCGCAAGGCGCTGGAACTCTACATGGACTGGGCCTTCGGCCGCAGCGAGAGCGAGGAGTGAGGAGAGGTCCCGCGAAGCGGGAGCAATCGATCCAGTGAATCGATTGCAACGACGAACGCCCGAAGCGCAAGCGCAGGGCTGCAGCGGTTCGGCGGATCAGAGCCCAGCCCGCCTCTCATCCGCCTGCCGGCACCTTCTCCCGCTTGCGGGGCGAAGGGGGATAGCCGCAGCCTCTCAGTTCACGCAAGGGTCGTCAAAAGTACTCATCTCGCCTGTAGAAATTGCCGTAGAGGTGCGTCAGCACCGAATTGGCTGCCAATTTTTCTTCATCGCTGTCGCCATAAACCAGTTTGGGCGGATCGCTTTCGCTAAAGATGAGAGCGACAAAATGATTGTAACCCGCGCCGGCGATCCCTGTCGAAACGTCGCGCCCCTCGATGATCGTACCGTTCTGTGCAGAGCCACTCGCGGCTGCCGACGCTTCGAAACGCGATTTATTGAAAATGACGTACCATAGCCAAGGATCGAACAAAGGCACGGTGATCATCGTCCCAAAACAAACCGGAACAATGATGATAGCAATAAGACGACTCACCATTCCACGGATACGACGACGAAATAACGCGACTAATGCGCCGATAAACCAAACGAACAGTATGCCCGCGACCGAGAGAAAGAGCAGCGGCCCTCCCAGTAGATCCAAGAGTCCTCGTAGCCCATTGGCCGAATCAAGCGGCCAAAAATCCAAGGCGCGATGGTAAGCTGCACACGCGATGCCAAGAAAAGCGGCGATGACCATTCGCCGAACATTCCAAATATCTATGGGCACAGCCGACACACCATCCTGTTGTTTTTCATAGTCGAATGGTGTCCAGCGAAGTCGAGGCATTTTTGGGGCCGAACGGCATTGCTGCCGAATTCCGCTGTGTTGCAGTGAAGGGTGACCTCCAATGTAAAATTGCCCCTCACGTCATCCACTTCCGATGTTCCGCAAATCTCTCCGCCAAGAGGTCGATGAACAGCCGCACCTTCGTCGGGAGATGGCTGCGGTTGGGATAGACCGCGTTGATGTTGAATTCGATCGGCCGGTAGTCCGGCATGATCTTCACCAGCCGCCCTTCGGCGATGTCGTCGAACACCACGAAACTCGGCGCCAGGAAGATGCCCCGTCCGGTCAGCGTCAGGAAACGCAGCATCTCGGCACTGTTTGAGACGACATTGCCGCTGATCTTGACGCTCTCCTTTTTGCCCTCGCCATCCTCGAAGCGCCATTCGTCGCCATAGGGGTAATAGGCATATTGTAGGCAGTTGTGGTCGGCGACCTCGGCCGGCGTCTTCGGCATCGGATGGCTCTCGAAGTAGACCGGCGAGCAGACGAGCATATGGCGCCAGGGCGTCAGCTTGCGCGCGACGAGCGATGAATCCGGCGGCGGTACGGTGCGCATTACCAGATCGTAGCCATCCTCGATCATGTCGACCATCCGCTCGCCGACGCTGAAATCGAGTGAGATCGACGGATAGAGTTCCATAAATTCGTCGACGACGGGCAGCAGGAAACGCACGATGGCGCTGCTGGTATAAACCTTCAGCGTGCCGCGCGGCGTCGTGCTCAGCGCGCCGGCCGTCCGGTCCGCCTCATCGAGCTCGGCCAGGATCTGCAAAGAGCGCTCATAGTAATATTTGCCGGTTTCCGTCAGGCTGACCTTGCGTGTCGTGCGGTTGAGCAGTCGCACGCCGAGCCGGTCCTCCAGCGACTGCACGTGATTGCCAACCATGGTGACGGACATGTTGAGCCGGCGCGCGGCGGCGGAAAAACCACCGCATTCCACCACCCGGCCAAAGACTGTGAGGCTTGTCAGCCGATCCATATTGCCCTCGGATTATCCGCTGAGAGTTGATGATCCTTCCCGATATAAGCAGATTATCAAAATAAATGTCAGGGTGCATTTTCCTTCATATCGAACAGGGCCTCTCACGAGGAGGCCAACGGTGAAGGAGAAGGACGATGGTCGAGTTACCCCGCAAAGACGTTTTCGAAAGTGCGAGGGAGGCTGAGCAGATCCTGGCCGAGGAAGTGGCCAGGGCGCCTACGGCGGAGGCGCGCCCCATGCCTGTCTCCGAAGCGCCGGTCGCCGAAGCACCGGCTGCGGAAACTCCCAAAAAGACCGGCCGTCGGATGGTCAAGCGCGCCGTCATCGCCGCCGTACTGCTTGCCGGCGTCGCTTTCGCCGGCGATTTCGGCTACCGCTATTGGACGGTCGGCCGCTTCATCGAATCCACCGACGATGCCTATGTGAAGGCCGATTACACCACTGTCGCCCCGAAGGTCGCCGGCTATATCAGCCAGGTGCTGGTCAACGACAATGACGCGGTCAAGGCCGGCCAGGTTCTCGCCCGCATCGACGACCGCGACTTCCAGGCCGCGCTGTCGCAGGCCAAGGCCGATGTGAAGGCGGCCGAAGCCGCCATCACCAATATCGACGCCCAGATCTCCCTGCAGCAATCGGTGATCGAGCAGGCGAGGGCGACGGTCGATGCCTCGCAGGCATCGCTGGATTTCGCAGTATCCGATGCCGCCCGCTCGGCCCGCCTGATCACCAACGGCGCCGGCACCCAGTCTCGCGCCGAACAGACCCAGTCGGCCCGCGACCAGGCCGCTGCCGCCGTCGAGCGCGATCGGGCAGCCCTCGTCACGGCTCAGAATAAGGTGCCCGTGCTGCAGACTGAGCGTGAACAGACGGTTGCCCAGCGTGACCGTGCGGCAGCCGCCGCCCAGCAGGCAGAGCTCAACCTTTCCTATACGGGTATCGTCGCCGCCGTTGACGGCACGGTCGGCGCCCGGTCTATCCGGGTCGGCCAGTATGTCACCTCGGGCACGCAGCTGATGGCGGTCGTTCCGCTGCATGCGGTCTATGTCGTTGCCAATTTCAAGGAAACGCAGTTGACCTATATCAGCCCCGGCCAGTCGGTCGAGATCAAGGTCGACAGCTTTCCCGATATCTCGATCAAGGGTCATGTCGACAGCGTTTCGCCGGCAAGCGGGTTGGAATTCTCGCTGCTGCCACCGGACAATGCCACCGGCAATTTCACCAAGATTGTCCAGCGCATCCCGGTCAAGATCGTCATCGACGACGAGGCGCTGAGCGGCCTGTTGCGCTCGGGCATGTCGGTCGAGCCGGAAATCGATACCAAGGCTGCCCAGACCCAAGCTGCCGAGACCAAGCCTGCCCAAGCCCCTGGAACAGCCGGGGAGGGATAATCCAGCCACGCTGGATGATCCTTCCCTTCTTCGCCCAATTATCCCGATCATTCCCGAATGATCCCGATCATTCCCCGAATGATCACCCGAACCCCGTCATGAGAAAGTTTCCCGCGAGAGCTGGAAGGAGATAAGCCATGGCCACTCTTCAGATCGCAGCCAACAGCAATGCGCTGGCGCCCCCCGCCGTTGCAGCGCCCGCGACACCTGCGGCGATGAGCCCACTTCGCATGTGGGCAGCCGTTGTCGGCTCGACGCTCGGTGCCTTCATGGCCGTCCTCAACATCCAGATCGTCAATGCCTCGCTTGCCGATATCCAGGGCGCGATCGGCGCCGGCACCGATGACGGCGGCTGGATTTCGACCTCCTATCTGATCGCCGAGATCGTCGTCATTCCGCTCAGCGCCTGGCTGGCGCGGGTCTTCTCGCTCCGCAATTACCTGCTCACCAACGCCATCCTCTTCCTCATCTTCTCCGTTGCCTGCGCCTTCGCGGCCAATCTGCAGCAGATGATCATCCTGCGCGCCATTCAGGGCTTTTCCGGCGGCGTGCTGATCCCGATGGCCTTCACCATCATCATCACCCTGCTGCCCAAGGCCAAGCAGCCGATCGGCCTCGCGCTCTTTGCCCTGTCTGCCACCTTCGCGCCGGCGATCGGCCCGACGATCGGCGGTTATCTCACCGAGAACTGGGGCTGGGAACATATCTTCTATGTCAACCTGGTACCCGGCGCGCTGATGGTCGGCCTGCTCTGGGCCTCGCTCGACCGCGCGCCGATGAACCTGAAGCTGCTCGCCAAGGGTGACTGGCCAGGCATCATCACCATGGCAATCGGCCTCGCCGCCCTGCAGACCGTGCTGGAAGAGGGCAACAAGGAAGATTGGTTCGGCTCCGATTTCATCCTCCGCCTGTCCGTTATCGCCGCCGTCTCGTTGACGCTGTTCCTGATCATCGAGCTGAAGACCGCCAATCCGCTGCTGAACCTGCGCCTGCTCGTGCGCCGCAACTTCGGCTTCGGCATCGTCGCCAATTTCCTGCTCGGTATTGCGCTTTACGGCTCGGTCTTCGTGCTGCCGATCTATCTGACCCGCATTCAGGGCTATAATTCCGAGCAGATTGGCATGGTTCTCGCCTGGACCGGCATCCCGCAGTTGCTGCTGATCCCGCTGGTGCCGCAGCTCATGAAGCGTTTCGATGTCCGCCTGCTGATCGTCGTCGGCTTTGCCCTCTTTGCCGCCTCGAACTTCATGAACGTCCACATGACCGGCGATTATGCCAGCGACCAGCTGTTCTGGCCGAACATCGTCCGTGCGATCGGCCAGGCGCTCGTCTTCACGCCGCTTTCGGCAATCGCCACCGCCGGCATCGAGCAAGAAAATGCCGGTTCGGCTTCCGCACTCTTCAATATGATGCGCAATCTCGGCGGCGCCGTCGGCATCGCTTCGCTGCAAACCTTCCTGTCGAAACGCGAGCAGTTCCACTCTAATATCCTGACCCACTCGGTCTCGATCTTCGAGGAAGCCACGCGCGATCGCATCGCCAGGCTCACCGGCTATTTCATGAGCCACGGTGTCAGCGATCAGGCGCTTGCCGGCCATAAGGCCGTCGTCGCCATCGCGCTCAAAATACGCAAACAGGCCAATATCATGGCCTTCAGCGACACCTTCTTCCTGCTCGGCGTCGCCCTCGTCGTCGCCCTGCTTGCAAGCCTGCTTCTCAGGAAACCCGGTCAACTCTCCGGCGGCGGCGCCCACTAGCGCCGTGCGGCCCTCAAGGAGGAGAAAGCCATGACGTCAGCGATCTATGCTCCCGATACCGACAGGCTCCAAACGAAGACCGCCGGCCATGCCGTCAGCGTCGGCGCACTGCTCTCGATCATCGAGTGGCTCTCCGGCGACGAATGCCACGCGCTCGATGAAGCGGGCCTCGTCTCCGGCCTCGGCCGCAGGCTTCAGGCGCTCGGCCTGCCGGTCGACCGGCTGACGCTGCATCTGATGACGCTGCATCCCGAGTTCATTGGCCGCACCATCGCCTGGGCGCCGGGCGAACCGGTCGAGATCCATGATCGGGAACACGGCGCGCGCGTCGCCATATCAAATACGCCGCTGCGCAAGGTCATGGAAACCCGCGAGCCGCTGGTCGTCGATACCAGAGAAAGCGTGCATGGCCGCTGGCAGCATATCGATGTCTTTGCCGATCGCGGCCTTATGCAGCTCGTCATCGCGCCACTCTGCAATGTCGACGGCCCGGTCAGCGCCGCCGTCTTCGGCACCAAGCGGCCGGGCGGCTTCACCGCCTCCGAGCGCGAGGTGATCGAGCGCATCCTGCCGGCGCTGCGCAACACCAGCGAGCTGCGCATCCTTCGCCAGGTCGAGCTCAGCCTGCTCGATACCTATATCGGCCCGCTGACGGCAAGCCGCATCCTGGCCGGCCGCATCCGCCGCGACGAGATCGAATCGATGGAGGCAGCTTTGCTGCTCTGCGATCTGCGCGGCTTTACCGAACTGTCGAACCGGCTGCCCGGCAGCACCGTGCTCGGGCTGCTGAACGCCTATTTCGACAGGATCGTGCCGGCCATTACCCGTGAAGGCGGCGAGGTGCTGAAGTTCATGGGCGACGCCGTGCTTGCCTTCTTCCCGGGTTATGATGCCGCCCATTCCTGCGGCGCGGCCCTGGCATCGGCCCGCGCCATCCTCGATGAGATCGACCATTTCCAGTACGAGGGCATCGGAGTCAAAGCCGGCATCGCCCTGCATTATGGCGAGGTCAGCTACGGCAATGTCGGCTCCGGCCGCCGCCTCGACTTCACCCTGATCGGCGGCGACGTCAATCTGGTCAGCCGTATCCAAACCGCCTGCAGCGAACTGGGAGAGGCACTGCTGATGTCGGCGCCGTTTCGCGACGAAGCGGGGGCAGGGGATGTGGTGTCGGTCGGGGCGCACGGGCTGAAGGGGTTTGCCGATCCGGTGGAGCTGTTTACGATCGTACGGTAGGGGCGCGACGCCACCCCCCTCTGCCCTGCCGGGCATCTCCCCCACAAGGAGGGAGATTGGATGGGCGCGATGGCTTCCCCAAACAAAGGGCAGAGGGGGTGCTGCACCCACCGAGATACCAAACCGCCCACTTGCATAAAATGCATGGCAGGTCTGCCCGAAACGGTTTCGTCTTCCCCCATCTTTTCGCCATAGTGGCGCCGAAATTCCGTAAGCAGGGAGGAAGAGGCTTATGACTGTGCTGTTCGACGAACAAGGCGAGATCATCCGCGAACTGGGTGTCGCCGCCGATATCGACCCTGAGCGCGAGATCGAACGGCGAACCGCTTTTCTCAAGGATTATCTCGTCGCCTCGGGCATGCGCGGCTACGTCCTCGGGATCAGCGGCGGCGTCGATTCGCTGACGGCGGCGCTGCTGGCTCAAAAGGCGGTGCGCGAGCTGCGTGACAGCGGCCATGCGGCCGAATTCATTGCCGTGCGCCTTCCCTACGGTGTCCAGGCGGATGAGGCGGATGCGGGAAGGGCGCTGGAAACGATCGGCGCCGACCGCTCGATGGTGGTCAATATCAAGGCGCCGGCGGATGCGATGCTTGCCGCCGCGCAGGACGGCGGCCTCGCCTTTGCCGATGCCGGCCGGCAGGATTTCATCCTCGGCAATATCAAGGCGCGCCAGCGGATGATCGCCCAGTTCGCTCTTGCCGGGGCGCTTGGCAGCCTCGTCATCGGCACCGATCATGCGGCCGAGGCGGTCATGGGTTTCTTCACCAAGTTCGGCGATGGCGCCGCCGATATCCTGCCGCTCGCCGGCCTCAACAAGCGCCGCGTCCGCCTGCTGGCAAAGCGGCTCGGCGCCCCGGACGAGCTGGTGTTCAAGGTGCCGACCGCCGATCTCGAGGACCAGCGGCCGCTGCGCCCCGACGAGGAGGCCTATGGCGTCAGCTATGACGAGATCGACGATTTCCTCGAAGGCAAGCCGGTCGGCGAGATCGCCCGCCGCCGCATCCTCGCCGCCTATCGGGCGACTGCTCACAAGCGCGCTTTGCCGGTGGCGGTCAGCGCGCTCTGACGGTCGCCCAAGCGCGGGATGCGCGGGCGCAAGCTGGGGATTTACGGTCTGACCGGCTCTCCTGTTCGTCCTGATGAAGCGAGATAGGCATGCGGCGCGAAATAGACGCCGTCGGCATCGAAGGCCTCGAGATCTTCGGCCCGCAATGCCTCGCGCACCTTCGGCCGTGCCGCCACGCGGGCCATGAAGCCGTGCAGCGCCGGCCATTGCTTGAGATCGATGTCGGTCCAGGGCGACCAGTTCAGGCAGACGAAGAGATAGGCATCCGCCACCGTGAAGGCATCGCCGGTGAGATAGGGTCCGGCAAGGCGACCGTTCAGCCAGGTGAGCCGCTTCGATATCAGCGCGCGGACTTCCCCATGAACGCTGGAATAAGTCGGATTGAAGAGCAGCACCATCGGCTTGTGCAGCTCGGCGGTGATGAAGTTCAGATAGGATTGCACCTCGTTGCGGCGGATGTTGCCGACCTCAGGCAACAAGGCTGCCCCTTCGGACACGCTGTCGGCGAGGAACTGCACGATCGCCGGTCCCTCGGTCAGCACCTTGCCATCGTCGAGCACCAGCGCCGGCACATAGCCGTTGCCGTTGATCGCGAGGTAATCCTCGCCGGTGCTCGTCCTGTAGGTCTTACGGTCGACCTGGACGAGCTCGATATCGAGCCCTAGCTCGCGGCAGATGATGTGCGGCGAAAGCGAACAGGCGGCTGCGTGCATGTAAAGTTTCATTCCGGTTTCCTCCCCTTGTGGAGGCGGTCGGTGCCGCCCGCCAATAGCGTTGAACATTTGTACTGTTTCGCATAAAATAACTCTCGTCAAGAATTTAATGCGAAACGGTACAAATATGAAAGACGAGAAGAAGCGCGGCCGCCCGAGGGCTTTCGACGCCAAGGCGGCGCTCGGCAAGGCGCGGGATGTCTTCTGGGACAGGGGGTTTGCCGCCGCCTCGCTCGACAATCTGAGCGCTGCGACCAAGCTCAACCGCCCGAGCCTCTACGGCGCCTTCGGCGACAAGGAGGATCTCTATCTCGATACGCTGGAGGGGTATCGGCAGGACGGCATGGACGTGCTGACTGAGGCACTCGACCCGTCACTGCCGCTGCGCGACAACATCGCCCGCGTCTATGCCGGTGCGCTGGCGATCTATCTGCATGGCGAAACCGCCGCCCGCGGCTGTCTGCTGATCGGCACGGCATCGGTCGAGGCGGTCCAGCATGAGCGGGTCCGCGAGGTGCTCGGCCGCAGCCTCAACGATTTCGACGACGAGATCGAAAAGCGCATGCGGCTTGGCGTGGAAAGAAGCGAGCTTCCGGAAAGCGCCGATCCGCAGATGCTTGCAAGGCTCGCCTCCGCCGTCATGCATTCGCTCGCCGTCCGCGCCCGCGCCGGCGACAGCCGCGAGACGCTGGAAGCGATCGCCCGGTCAGGCGTCGAGCTGATCTGCGGAAGCGCCAATGATCCTTAGGTCGACTCCCGAGTCTCCGCATCCCTCGGCCGTACCATCCAGGCATAGGCCGCACCTGCGACAAGCAGCACGGAGGTGCCGAGGAAGACTGCCCGCATGCCGATATGCCCGCCGACGAAACCGCCAAGGATGGGGCCAGCCACCTGGCCGACATATTGCGAGGAAATCGAAAGCCCGAGAATGCTGCCGGCCGCACTGTCAGGTACGCTGTGGCGGATGACCGCGGCGATGCAGGGCAGCAGCCCGCCGAGCGCCACACCCATCAGGAAACGCAGGATGATCAGCTGCCAGGCGCTGGTGACGAAGGCCTGCGGGATCAGCAGCAGCCCGGCGACGGCGAGCGCGCCTGCAATCACCGGCCAATGGCCGATCCTGTCGGCAAGCTTGCCGAGCCATGAGGCCGAGAGAATGCTGCCGAGGGCGGCCGCCGACATGACGACGCCCGATACCATCGTCACCTGGGATTCGACGGGCACCAGCTGCGCGACATAGACGGTGATGATCGGCTCGATCGACATATTGGCAAACATCAAGAGCATGCCGGTTGCCAGCATGGCGATGACCGGCCGCTTGTCGGCAATGGATTTCCAGCCGCCGCTGGCCTTGGCCGCTTGCTTGCGGGCCGGCGATTTCTCTTCCTTGATCAGCAAGGCCGTGGCGAGAAAGGCGAGGAAGATCATGCCGCCGGCGGCGAGGAACGTGCCGCGGATGCCGATGATCGGCGGCAGCGCGCCGCCGATCAGCGGCCCGACGAGATTGCCGGCCATGATGCCGGAGGAGAGCACGCCGAGCGCCCAGGCCGAACGGTCCTTCGGCGTCTGCGTCGCCACTAGCACCATCGAGCCGGAGGCATAACCGCCGGCAAGCCCGACGAAGAGGCGCAGCGCCACCAGCTGCCAGACATTGCCGGCCATGCCCATCAGCGAGATCGCCAGCGTCATGCCGAGGCTGGCGCGCACCAGCATCAGCTTGCGGCCGTAGATATCGCCGAGCCGACCCCAGAGTGGCGCGACGAGAGCCGCGGCAAAGAAGGTGGCGCCATAGGCGATGCCCGACCATTGCACGATGTCAGCATGGTCGCTGACGCCGAGCTCCTCGACATAGAGCGGCAGGAAGGGAAGCAGCAGCGTCATCGCCACGATCGTGGTGAAAGAACCGATCAGCGAGATGGTGAGATTGCGCTTCCAGTAGATCGAGCCCGGCCTGGCGCTGGCGGCGTCCAATTGCGTATCGGTCATTCTCTCTGCCCCGGCATTGATCGCGCGGGCGAAGTTCCGCACGCCTGATGAAACGATGTGCCCTTTGCCGCGGCGAGGAGATCGGCGCGGGTGAAACTGTCCTGAAGATCGAGCTTTTCGAGGTCGAGCGCATAGGCCGTAGCGGTGCATGCGCTCGCCGTTCCAGGGCGGGCACGCACTGATATAACCGCGCTATGGCCCATCCTTCAAGACAGCGCTTTCGCATCGGTGACCTGTCTATCGAAATGAGAGCCGCAATCTGGACCCTCTCGGGCAAAAGTGCTAGAACAGGACCGATTGCATGATGCAATCGGTTAATCCAAGGACATTGCCATGAGCGACATGTGCACATCCCGAGAGCAGACCGTCCGTCAGCTCTACGCCGCCTATCTCGACGATCGCAAGGATATTGTCGGCGCCATGTTGACGGAGGATTTCACCTTCTCCAGTCCGCGCGACGACCACATCGACCGGGCGACCTATTTCGAGCGTTGCTGGCCGAAGGAGCCGGTCTTCCGCGGCTTTGACATCGAATTCCTGGCGATCGACGGCGACGAGGCGGTCGTCCGCTACCGTGCGGAAAAACGCGACGGTGGCAGCTTCCGCAACATCGAGAGCCTTCGCTTCCGCGGCGACAAGATCGCCTCCGTGGATGTCTATTTCGGCCGGAATCTCTGATCCCCCGGCCGGGATGGCGATAGCTCTTTACAGGATCCGTATCGCCGACGTGCCGATGATGATCATCGACACCGCCACCATCAGCGGCCGCACCGGCAGCCGTTTGACGAGGATCGCGCCGAAGGGGGCGGCGATGACGCCGCCGATGATCAGGCCGATCGCCGAATTGAGCTCCGACCAGCCGAGCGTCAGCATGAAGGTCAGGGAAATCGTCAGCGTCACCGCGAATTCGGTGAAATTGGTCGAGCCGATCACCCGTTTCAGGTCATGGCCGCGGCTAACGAGCGAACTGGTGACGATCGGACCCCATCCACCGCCGCCGATCGCATCGAGCACGCCGCCGCAAAATCCGACGGGCGGCACCATCCAATCGCGAACATCCCGCTTCGGCGGTGGCCGAAAGGCCTTGTAGAGGATCACCAGCCCGATCGCGATCAGATAGGCCGACACGAAGGGCGCGATCGCCTTGCCGTCGATATTGGCCAGCAGATAGGCGCCGATCGCGCCGCCGATCATGCCGGCCGGTGCAAGCCGCGCCACCAGGCGCCAGTCGACGTTGCGATGATAGGCATGCGAGATGCCCGAGGCGGCGGTGGTGAACATTTCCGCCACATGCGTCATGGCGCTGGCATTGGCCGCCGGCACCCCGAAGGCGAGAAGGCTCGTCGTCGACAGTACGCCGAAGGCCATGCCAAGCGCGCCGTCGACGATCTGCGCGCAGAAACCCACGACGATGAAAAAGAAGATATCCGATGTCATGCAGTCCCCTCAGGCGAACGGTAGCATCAGAATAAGCGACGCGGGGAAAAAAGTTCCGGTCTCAGCCGGCAAGTCCGCGCTGCTTCAGCCGGATGATCTTGAAGAAGCCGTTCGGAAAGACCGGCAGGATATCGGCAGCGGCAAAGTCGCCGCGGCGCTCGGCCCAGGCGACGATGCGGTGAATGCGGAAGGCGGAGGACCAGCCGATGTGACGCACCAGCGGCGCCACCGCCGTCTCGATCGCGCCCTGCAGACCGGCGCCGTCGCCAAGCTTGCTGGCAAGGATGATCTCGCCGCCCGGCCTCAGCACCCTGGCGCATTCGTCCAGCGCCCGTTCGGGTTCGGGGATGAGCGTGATGACGAAGGGCAGGCAGACCACATCGAAAGAACGGTCGGCAAAGGTGAGCGCATGCGCATCCATCACATCAAGCGCCTGCACATGATGCAGCTTTTCGCGTCTCGCCTTTTCACGCGCCCGCGCAATCATGTGTTCGGAAATGTCGATGCCGGTCACCCGGCAGTGGCGCGGGTAATGCCCGAGCGTCAGGCCGGTGCCGACGCCGATCTCCAGGATGTCGGTGCCGGCCGCAGCGGCGAGGGCTGCAAGCTTGCGGTGGCCATCGCGCAGGATGCCGCGATAGACCCGGTCATAGACCGGTGCCCAGCGCTGATAGATTTTTTGCTGATCGTCCGCCCTGCTGCGAAGCTCTGACATGCCGCACCTCCTAAAAGCCCAGGTTTTCAACTCCTGAGGGAGGCTTCGGTTCCCCAGAAATGTGACCCAAGGCACAAACCAGCTTGGTGAGCAGCCTCATAGCGGCCTATTTTGCCGGCATGAGACCGAGCGTCTTGGCGTCCAGCTCGCTGCCGATCTCGACGGTTTTCTTTTGCTTGTCGTAGACGCAGATCTGGGCGATCAACCCCTTGGCGCCCTTCGGCTTGCCTATCACAAGGGCAAGCCCGTAATGCGAACTACCGAAGGGATCGACGGTGGCGCTGGGCTTTTCGATCGTGACCGCTGCCTTCTTGCATTTAGCCTCGACGTCAACGGCGAGCTGCTTCCAGGCGTCATCGGAGGAGGCATGCGCCGCACCTGCCAGGCAAAGCAGTACGGCGGCAGTGAGAGGCTGGATTATTTTCCTGTTCATATCGGGTCTCCGTTGATCTCCATAATGGGCAAAGTGGTTTTCGGGGCGGGTATTCCCATTGATTTGCCCAGGCGATTTCTACGCACGACTCCAACCCTGCAACTGAGGCAAATTTTCCTCCGGCCGGTCGTTTTTTGATAATTCGCCGGTTGCCTCTCCCCCTTTCCCCTCCTATGTTCCGCCTCACCTGCCGAGACGCAATCTATTGCCAAGAGGAGATCTGACATGGCTTTCGAATTGCCTGAACTTCCCTATGACTACGAAGCGCTTGCTCCCTTCATGTCGAAGGAAACGCTGGAGTTCCACCACGACAAGCACCACAAGGCCTATGTCGACAACGGCAACAAGCTCGCCGCCGAAGCCGGTCTTTCGGACCTCTCGCTCGAAGACGTCGTCAAGAAGTCCTTCGGCACCAATGCCGGCCTCTTCAACAACGCGGCCCAGCATTACAACCACATCCATTTCTGGAAGTGGATGAAGAAGGGCGGCGGCGGCAACAAGCTGCCGGGCAAGCTCGAAGCGGCCTTTACCTCCGATCTCGGCGGCTATGACAAGTTCAAGGCCGATTTCGCCAATGCCGGCGCCACCCAGTTCGGCTCCGGCTGGGCCTGGGTTTCCGTCAAGAACGGCAAGCTCGAAATCTCCAAGACCCCGAACGGCGAAAACCCGCTCGTTCACGGCGCCACCCCGATCCTCGGCGTCGACGTCTGGGAACACTCTTATTACATCGACTATCGCAACGCCCGCCCCAAATATCTCGAGGCCTTCGTCGATAGCCTGATCAACTGGGACTACGTCCTGGAACGCTACGAAGCAGCCACGAAGTAAGCGGTACCAGACTCGCCGCCATGGCGGCGATGTCGTCCGAATCTTCGAACTCAGCACCCGGCGCCTCAAACGCCGGGTGTTTCGTTTTACGATCAGTCGCGAGATCTTTGTGAGATCCTCAACAGATGAAGCATCTTCAATATAAGCCCGAAGCTGTACTGTTCGACATGGATGGCTTGATTTTTGATACCGAGGCTTTGTATCGGGACGCAGTTATCAAGGCCGCTGAAGAAAACGGGTTTAAAATCCCGGTGTCCGCCTATCTGGAAACGATTGGACTACCGAGCGCGTCAGCCAAGGCGCTTCTGGGCATGCATCTTGGTGTAGAAATTGCCATTGAGGACTTGTGGAAACAGGCCTCGGATCAGTTTCAGACGATGGTCGCAACAGAGCTTCGCCTCAAGCCTGGGGTCATCGAAATGCTAGACTGGTTGGAAGAGATTCAACTTCCGTGGGCCATCGTTACCTCCTCAGACCATGACACAGTGCTCAGTCATCTGCTGGCGGTGAATCTGAGAGATCGCTTTAGATACATCATCGCCCGCGGAGACTATACGGCGGGAAAGCCTCATCCGGAGCCGTACTTGAAAGCTGCAAGCCGGTTAGGGGTGGACCCCAGCCGTTGTGTTGCACTTGAGGATTCCCGCAACGGCGTGCTTTCAGCATCTCGCGCCGGCCTGATGACCATAATGGTACCCGACCTCGTTCAGCCAGCGCAGGATACTCAAAGTCTATGTGCATATGTCGCACCAAATTTACACGACGTTCTTGCTGTCTTGATCGATACGCTCCAAGCGACATGAGTGCGTCGGAATGGGCGATCACACACTTTGGGGATCTCAGCAGTTGACGCATTTCGATCATGCTTTGGGACGCCGTCACATTCCTGTCATTGGCCGCTCCTAATCACGCCCCATGTCTTCTTCCGCTCCTTCCCTATTCCGTTTCGGCATCATCGCCGACCCGCAATATGCGGCGATCGCTCCGCATATTGCGATGGATCGCTATTATGCCAACAGCCTCGCCAAGGTCGCCGCGGCGATCGAGGTCTTCAACGGCGAGCAGCTCAGCTTCGTCATGACGCTCGGCGATGTCATCGACCGCAGATTTTCAAGCTTCGACGATATCCTGCCGGTCTATGAGACGCTCAGGCACGAAGCGCTCTTCCTGCTCGGCAACCACGATTTCTCGGTCTCTGCAGGACACTTGTCCGAAGTCGCCGCGCGTCTCGGCATGCCGTCGCCCTATTACAGTTTCGTGCGCCACGGCTGGCGCTTTGTCGTGCTCGACGGCAACGAGGTCAGCATCTTCGCGCCGCCCGAAGGCCATCCTCATCGCGCCCTTGCCGCTGAGATGCTGGCGGAGCTGCAGGCAAAAGGTGCGAGGAATGCCCATCGCTGGAATGCCGCGCTGAGCGACGAACAATTCGCCTGGCTCGGCGATGAAATCGCAAAAGCGGCTGCGGCCGGCGAGAAGGTGATCGTCATGTATCCGGTGCATCCGCCCAGTGAGCACGGCATGTGGGACAGCGAACGCACCGTCGCGCTGCTCGCCTCCAGCAGCAATGTCGTCGCCTATCTCAACGGCCACGACCACGTCGGCAACTACGGCATGGCCGGCGCCTGCCACTTCCTCAATTTCAAGGGCGTGGTTGACACCGAGATGGAAAACGCCTTTGCGATCGTCGAGGTCTATGCCTCCAGAATCGAAATCCGCGGCTTCGGACGCGAGGTGAGCCGCACGCTGTCCATCTAGCTGATTGCCGGCTCAGCCGGCATCGCCTTCATTTCACTGATGTCGCGCTTCGGTGGTGTCCCGAACATGCGGGCATATTCGCGGCTGAACTGGGAGGCGCTCTCGTAACCCACCTGATAGGCCGCGTTTGCGGCGTTGAAACCATCGGTCACCATCAGCCGCCGGGCCTCGAGTAGCCGCAACTGCTTCTGATACTGCAGCGGCGTCATCGTGGTCAGGATTTTGAAATGCTGGTGGAAGGAGGAAGGGCTCATCCTGGCTGCCGCCGCAAGCTTTTCCACCCGGACGGCGTCCGCAAAATTACCGCGCAACAGGTAGATGGCCTCGGCCACGCGGCGCGTATGGCTGTCGGGCAATGCAAGCTTGCAGACCTCATCGCCATTTTTTCCGGAAAGCAACCAGAAACTGATCTCTCGCATGATTGCCGGATGAAGGATTGGGATCGCCTTGGGCGTTGCGAGCGTTCGGATCAGCCTCAGTATGCAGTCCTGCAGCTCGGGGCCGAATTCTTGTACGAAAACACCCGGCCCGCCGTCGCCTGCCGGCTTCGGCGGCGCATCCATCTCCTCCAGCACCTCGCGCAGGATAGTGACGTCGAGTTCCAAGTTGATGGCGATCATCGGCCGTTCGGCACTGGCTTTCGTCACCTGTCCGAAGGCCGGCATCTCGACGCTGATGATAAGCGCTTGCATCGCTTCGTAATCGAAAAGGCGGTCTCCGAACATGAGCTGCTTGGCGCCATCGACGATAATGCAGAGCGCCGGTCGGTAGATCGCCGGTTTCGGCATGGAGAGAGTGCTGGAACGCATCAGGAAAAAGCCGTCGATAGCGGTGGCAAAGAGGCCGTCACCGCCGCCATGTGCATCCATGTACCCATTGAGCGCCTGCTTCAGATCTGCGGACATCTTAGTCTCCAGTGAACGCGGGGTCGGTCTGCCGCGCCGGTGAGGATGATCTTAATCCCTCAGCCCGGCTGGGCAAGGCGTTTGGAGGAATAGGCAAGAAATTGCAGGGTTTCGGCATTCAGGATTCCAAGCTTGCGGCGCATAAACTGGTCTATCAAAACATCAGGAGTACCTGAAATGCCTAACCAGAATTCAACCTCGAAAATCGCAATCGTAACCGGCGGAAGCCGCGGCCTGGGCCGCAATACGGTCGTCCATCTGGCAAGGAGCGGCGTCGATGTGATCTTGACCTACAACTCGAACCGCGACGAGGCGGAGAAGGTCGTCGCTGAGATCGAGGCGCTGGGCCGCAAGGCCGCCGCACTTCAACTTGACGCCGGCAACGTGGCGGCGTTCGATGCCTTTGTCGAAAGTGTTCGCGAGATCCTCAAGGGCTGGGGGCGTGAGCACTTCGACTTTCTAGTCAACAATGCCGGCACCAGCTACCACGCCCCGATTTTGGAGACGACCGAAGCGGAGATGGACAAGCTTTACAACCTGCATTTCAAGGGGGTCTTCTTCCTCACGCAGAAGCTCCTGCCGGTGATCGAGGACGGCGGCCGCATCGTCAACCTCTCCAGCGGTCTTGCCCGCATGGCCATGGTCGGCGCTTCGGCCTACGGCTCGATAAAGGGCGCAGTCGAGGTGCTGACGCGCTACATGGCAAAGGAGCTTGGCCCCCGCGGCATTGCCGTCAATACCGTCGCCCCGGGCGCCATCGAAACCGATTTCAGCGGCGGCATGGTGCGGGACAATCCGGAGATCAACCGTGCGGTCGCCTCCATGACCGCACTGGGCCGCGCCGGTGTCCCCGACGATATAGGGCCGATGATCGCTTCCCTCCTGAGCGATGCCAACCGTTGGGTCAACGCCCAGCGCATCGAGGTTTCGGGCGGCATGTCGCTCTGAATAATCGCGATTGGGCGAACAGCTACACGGCGATCGGTTTCTCTGTCCAGCCGCTGGTCCAGAGTTCCCGCAGCCGGTCGCCGTCGCCCTTGAAGAATTCTTCGCTCGTCGCACACCGCTCCACCCGGTCGCTGCGGAAATTGCGGATTGCCTGGCGCAGCTCGCACCATGCGACGATATTGGCGGTCTGCGAATAATAGATCAGCGCGACCGGCCGGATTGTCCGCTCGCTCTCGCGGCCGAGTTCATCGCGATAGCCGAGCATTAGCTTGCGCTCGTCGCGGATCGCGCGGCGCACGATTGCCAGGTCGAAGCCCGCCGGCTGCGCGATCGAGCCCCAGGCATAAAGCGCCTTGTTGTCCATCGCCTGGCGCAGCGGCGCCGGCACGGCGCCTGATATCTTCCGGTTGACCCGGCGCGCGGCCTGTTTCAGCTCCTCGTCCGCCGTTCGTTCGAGCAGCGCCAGCGACAGCACGATCGCCTCCATCTCCTCGATCGAGAACATCAGCGGCGGCAGGTCGAAGCCCGGCCGCATGATGTAGCCGATGCCGCGCCCGCCTTCGATCGGCACCCGCATCGCCTGAAGGGCGGCGATGTCGCGATAGATCGAGCGCACGGTCACTTCGAGCGTCTCGGCCATCGTCGCCGCCGTCATCGGCTTTCTTGCCAGCCTGAGGATCTGAATGATCTCGAAAAGCCGCGAGGCCTTGCGCATTTAACCTCTCCCATCCGTCACGCTCCTGACAATACACTGTCAGTTGGGTTTCCGTATAGAGCCGCCTATCGGATTGAAATCAATCAGGGTCTTTTCACAACGGCCCTCAGAACCCAAGGCGGTAACTGACATGAGCTACAATGAAAACCTCTGGCTCTTTTTCACCCTTCTCTTCGGCATCATCATCGTGCCTGGTATGGACATGCTCTTCGTGCTTGCCAATTCGCTGACCGGCGGCGTCAAGCGCGGGCTGGCGGCGACCGGCGGCATCATGGCCGGCGGCGCCGTGCATTCGGCCTATGGCGCGGCCGGCGTCGGCGTGCTTGTCACCATGCTGCCGCAGCTCTTCAACGTGCTGCTCTTTGCCGGCGTCGCCTACATGATCTGGATCGGTATTTCGCTGATCCGCAGCTCGATCACCGTCGAGGCGGTCGGGCCGGGAACGGCACGCTCCGGCTGGCGCGCCTTCCGCCAGGGCGCCGTCACCTGTCTCGTCAATCCGAAGGCCTATATATTCATGTTTGCCGTCTACCCGCAGTTCCTCAGGCCGGAATATGGCCCGATCTGGATGCAGGGCCTGATCATGGGCATCATGACTGTCGTCACCCAGTTCGCCATCTACGGCACGCTGGCGATGACGGCCGGCCGCAGCCGCGACCTGCTCGTCGCCAACCCTGACGTCACGGCCTTTGTCGGCCGCTTCGCCGGACTGCTGCTGGTTGCCGTCTCCGCCTTCAGCCTCTGGCAGGGGTGGAAAAGCGCCTGAACCGCCACTGCATGTCGCCCGGAAGTGTGCAGTGGTTCCGGGATAACGACATGCATAAAAGCACAGAACGGCCTATCACATTGTTTTTATGACAATCCGGCAAAAAGTGACTGTCTGCCGCCGTGGATTTTGTCATGCTTCCGGTGCAGATTGGCCATCGGCCAGCTTGGCCGAGGAAAAAGGGAGAGAAATATGAATTGGAAAGCAGCAGCTGCGGCTGTAGCGATCGCCGGCATGGCCTTCGGTTCGGTGACCGCCGCCGACGGCACCCATGATTCGCGCATTGCGCTGATGAAGCAGATCGGCGGTTCGGCTGGCGCGCTGGCGGCCATCGCCAAGGGCACGAAGCCTTACGACGCCGAGGCGGTGAAGGCGGCACTGACGACGATTGCCGCAACGGCCAAGGTTTTCCCCGATCAGTTCAAGCCGGGCACGGAGACCGGCGACAAAGAGGCGAGCCCGAAAATCTGGGAAAACATGGACGACTTCAAGGCGCGCGCCGCCAAGCTCTCCACTGACGCCGAAACTGCGCTCGCCCAGCTTCCGGCCGATCCTGCGGCCGTCGGCGCCACGATGAACACGCTTGGCGCCAATTGCGCGGGCTGTCACAAGGCCTATCGTATCAAGGAGTGATAGGCCGGCCTGAACAATTCCAGCAAAGGTGCGCGGCTTGCTTCCGCGTGACGTGGGGGAAATGGAACGCTCGGGACCCGCGATCCGTGCCGGGCTTGCCGCCGGCGCGGATCGCTTTATGTGGGACCGACGGCGGCAACATTGGCAAAAGGAGAGGCGGCGCATGGTCCGCAGGTTCATCCGGGTACTGCTCTGTCTGATCGGCGTCGCTGTGCTCGGCGGGGGCGCCTTCTATCTCGTCACCGCACCCGATCCGCTGCCGGAGAGCCATTGGGCGGGTCTCGGCGCGCCGGATCCGGCAAATGGTCAGATGGTTTTCTGGGCGGGCGGCTGCGTCAGCTGTCATGCCGCACCCGGTTCCGAAGGCGATGCAAAGCTGACACTTGCAGGCGGTCTGGCGCTGAAGAGCCCCTTCGGGACCTTCCACGTGCCGAACATCTCACCCGATGAAAAAGCCGGCATCGGTGGCTGGACACTTGCTCAGTTCGGCAACGCGATGAAGCGCGGCGTCGGCCCGGGCGGGCAGCATCTCTACCCGTCCTTTCCCTATGGCTCCTATTCCCGCATGAGCGACAAGGACGTCAACGATCTCTATGGCTTCCTGAAAACCCTGCCGAAGAGCGCAAACGTGGCGCCGCCGCACGAACTGCCGTTCCCCTTCAACATCCGGCTGGCGCTCGGCGGCTGGAAATTTCTCTATCTCAACGACCAGCCGCGCGTCGCCCTGGCAAAGAGCGACGACAAGATCAAGCGCGGGCAATATCTCGTCGAAGGCCCCGGCCATTGCGGCGAATGCCATACGCCGCGTGATGCGCTCGGCGGCTTCAAGGCGGATCAGTGGCTTGCCGGCGCGCCCAATCCGGAAGGCAAGGGTCGCATACCCAATATCACCCCGGCTTCCGAGAGCATCGGCGGCTGGAGCGAGGCCGATATCGCCAGTTATCTCGAAACCGGCTTCACCCCCGATTTCGATTCCGTCGGCGGCTCGATGGTCGATGTGCAGCAGAACATCGCCCATCTGCCGGCCTCCGACCGTGAAGCGATCGCAGCCTATCTGAAGGCCGTGCCGGGACGCTAGAGCATGTTGCGAGCAACGACATGCGTAAAAACAAACATCCGAAGCGCGTCGCATGAATCAAGTTTGATGCGACGCGCGCTTTAAAGTGCGGTTGTGCTTGGCGCCTTCGCAGGGTCCCACGCCTGTTTATAGGGAGGTGGGCCCCGGCATCAGATCATAGGGATGGCGCCAGCCGGGCATCGTGCTGATACGATCTTTCCAGGCTGCGATAGCCGGGAAGGCGCTGTGATCTATCCCGGTTTCCTCCGGCATGAAGACGTAGCCCGCCAGAGAGAGGTCTGCGATCGTCAGCCGGTCGCCGACCATGAAGGCCTGGTGCGCCAGATGTTCGTCAACAATGGCATAGGCAGCTTTGGCCCTCAGTCTCAAAAACTCGACGACGGGCGTCTCGCCGCTCTTCTGGAGGCCATACATGAACCTCAGCGTCGCGTAATAGCTCGTGAATTTGTGGTTGTCGAAAAGAATCCAACGCATAATGTCTCGTCGCTCTTCGGCTGTCTGCGCCCCGAAGTGGCCTGTCACCTCTGACAAATAGTCCAGGATAATCCCCGATTGGCTGATCTTCGTTTGGCCGTGCTCGAGCACAGGGGCTTCGCCCTGCTCGTTTATGGTTTTTCGCCATGCTTCAGTGCGTGTTTCGCCGCCGAGATAGTCAACGAAAATGCTCTCCCACTCGATGCCGGCAAGTGTGAGGAAGAGCGCGACCTTGTAACAGTTCCCCGAGAGAGCGAAGCAATGTAGTTTGAAATCTGGCATGAAAGCTCCTCATGCAATTCGATAATTGTCAGTAGGCTGAACCGGTCCCTACATAAACCCGACCGGCCGCTTCATGACCTCCAGCCCTGAAGCGCGTCGCAATCTTTCAGATTTGCTCGTCGCGCTTTAGGCCTTTATGTCAACGCATCCTGTTATCGCAACACCGCTCACACTTTGCGCGACGCGCTTTAGGCGATCGATTGCATGTAGCGCATGCCGGTCACTGGCCGCGGGGTGAATTCCAGCTGTTCGTAGAAGCGGTGCGCCAGCACGTTTCCGGTGGCAGCGCTGACGGAGAGGTAGCCGCAGCCGGCGTTGCGGGCGGTCTCGCGCGCCCGGTCGACGAGCAACTGGCCGGTGCCGTGGCCGCGATGGCCGTCGCGCACGAAGAGATGGTGCAGGTCCATGCCGCGCTTGCCTTCCTGCGCCCTGTAGAGCGGCACGAGAATGGCGTAGCCGATCAGCCCTTCGCTGGTCTCGGCGACGAGCGCATTGATCCAGGGCAGCGGGCCGAAGAGGTCGCGCTCCAACTGCTCCGCCGTTGTAGCAGCCGCATCGCCGTGATGGGCGGCAAGCAGGGCGATCATCTCGTTGAGTTCGGGCAGGTCGCGCGGCTTGGCGGCGCGGATCGTCACCACCGATGGGCGCATCAGTGAAATTTCGCTGTCTTCGATTTCGGTCATGGTCTTCGCGTCCTTTGATAGTCTGCCGTCAGGACGCTGCCGATACAACAAAGCCGCCTGACGGCGGCTTGTTGACAATATGATCTTGTCCAGCCGCCCTTTACAGGTACAGCCAAAAATACGAGCGGCTCTGGTGCGCGTTCTTGATCATGGATCATAAATCGTCGGAAACGCGGGCTTTGTCAATGGCGGATCAAGCCCATCACAGGTATTGAGCCTCGGCTTCAGCCTTGATACTATACCCCCCTATGCTATATGAGAGTCCATCATGTCTCACACCACCCTGCAGAAAAAGAAGCTCGTCGCCCGCATCAGCCGCCTGAAGGGGCAGATGGAGGCGGTCGAGCGCGCGCTCGAGGCCGAGCGCCCCTGCGGCGAGATCCTGCAGCTGCTCGCCTCGATCCGCGGCGCCCTGACCGGGCTGACCGGCGAGGTGCTCGACGATCACCTGCGCGAGCATGTGCTGAATGCCGCCGACGAAGCGGCGAGGGCCGAGGCGGTCGAGGAAATATCGGAAGTCTTGAGAACCTATATGCGCTAGAGAAATTCCAGGCAAAGCGCGAAGCGGTTTTGCCGAGAAGTGCGTAAAAACAAAGAATTAGAGCGACGAAGGAGACCGTCATGAGTGCCGGAATCGACAAGGCTGGAATGGATGCCCTGGAACACGATCACGTCTTCCTCGGCAGTGAACATGCGCGCAACGAGCGGCGCATCTGGCTGGTGATTGCGCTGACGGCGGTGATGATGGTGGCGGAAATCGCCGCCGGCACCATCTACGGCTCGATGGCGCTCGTCGCCGATGGCTGGCACATGTCGACCCATGCCAGCGCACTGCTGATTTCCGCACTCGCCTATCTCTTCGCCCGCCGGCAGGCGCGCAATCCGCGTTTCACCTTCGGCACCGGCAAGCTCGGCGATCTCGCCGGCTTCGCCAGCGCCATCGTCCTCGCGCTGATCGCCCTGCTGATGGCCTGGGAGAGCCTGTTGCGCCTTTCCAATCCCGTGCCGATCGGCTTTGCCCAGGCAATCGCCGTGGCGGTGATCGGCCTTGCCGTCAATCTGGTGAGCGCCTGGCTGCTGGCCGGCGGCGGCCATGTCGCGCATGGCAATCATGCGCATCACGGGCATGGCCATCATGGGCATGGCAGTCATGCCCATGCCCCCGCCCATGCCCATCATCATCATGGACATGGCGATCATGCCCATCACGCAAAGACCGGCGACAACAATATCCGCGCCGCCTATCTGCATGTCATCGCCGATGCCCTGACCTCCGTGCTCGCCATCGCGGCGCTGACACTCGGCAGTCTTTACGGCTGGCTCTGGCTCGATCCCCTGATGGGCATCGTCGGCGGGTTGGTGATCGCCAACTGGTCCTGGAGCCTGATGAAATCTTCGGGCGGCGTCCTGCTCGACGTCATTTCCGAAGGCGAGACGCTGCCGGCCGAGATCCGCGGCGCCATCGAGACGGAGGACGACCGGATCACCGATCTGCATGTCTGGCAGGTCGGCCCCGGCCATCATGCCGCGATCGTCGCCGTCCTCACCTCGCAACCGCGCGACCCGGCTTTCTACAAGGGCAGGCTCTCGGCGCTGGAGGAATTGTCGCATGTGACGGTTGAGGTCACACGCGCCGCATGATCGGGGCGGGCGGAGACGCTCGGCGGACGACAAGATCGCTCGACGGACGATTAACATCGCCGTGGGGACGACAAGTCGCCGCAATCGCTGCTTAGCTCTGTCCTCCTGATACGCCGGAGGATTTCATGGATCGCAGTCTGACCCGCCGCATGCTGATAGGCTCGGCATTGTGCCTACCCGTGCTGACGCTTCGAGCCAATGCTGAGGAGGGGGCTGAGGAGGGGGCCAAGGAGAGTGCCAAAGAGAGTGCAGGCGAGGGCGAGGACAATATTGAACATCGCCTTGCCGCTTTGGAAAAACGCACCGGCGGCCGCCTCGGTGTCTCGGTGCTCGACACCGAGACGAGCATCTCCTTCGGTTATCGCGGCAGCGAGGCCTTTCCGATGTGCAGCACCTTCAAGGCGCTGGCCGCCGCTTTCGTGCTCGCCCGGGGCGACAAGGGCGAGGAGAACCTCGACCGGCGGGTGAGCTACGGCAAGGACAAGCTCGTCGATTATTCGCCGATCAGCGAAAAACACGCCGGAACCGATGGCATGACCCTTGCCGAACTCTGCGAGGCGGCGGTGACCGTCAGCGACAACACCGCCGGCAACTTGCTGCTCGAAAGTTTCGGCGGTCCGGCGGGGCTGACCGATTGGCTGCGCTCGATCGGTGACGGCACGACGCGTCTCGACCGCACCGAGCCGACGTTGAACGAGGGCCGGAAGGGTGATCCGCGCGACACGACGACACCGGATGCGATGCTCGACACGCTCGGCAACCTGACGCTCGGCTCGGTCCTGGCCGAGGCCTCCTCAGACAGGCTGATAGCCTGGCTGGTGGCGAGCACGACGGGAAAGGAGCGGCTCAGGGCCGGCCTGCCGGCGGATTGGAAGGTCGGCGACAAGACCGGCACCGGTCCGAATGGATCTCTCGGCGATATCGCGGTGATCTGGCCGCCCGATCGCGGCCCGATCGTCGCGGCCGTCTATATCAGCGAGACGACCGTGCCGGTAAAGGAGCTCAACCCGCTCTTTGCCGAAGTCGGCCGCATGATCGTCGAGATGGTGTGAATCATAAAAAATGCGGCGGAGAAGGCTCTCCCGCCGCATGCTGTCGATCTTTCAGTGGCTCAGGCGGCGGTGATATCGTCTGCCGTCTCGGTGCCGTCATCCTCGATGCCGGCCATCTCGCGCTTGATCTGGTCGGCGATTTCCTTCTCGATTGCGGCGCGCTGGTCGGCCGGCATGGCGGCCAGATCGGCCTCGGTCAGATCGTGCTGCTCGAGGTAGCGGGCCCGGATATATTCCGCCGGCGTCATGTTGCCCCATTTGGAGAATTCGTCGACCAGGGAGTCATGCGCAGCGCTTGCCGCCACTTCTTCGTCGGAGGGCGGGTTGATATAAGGGCCTTCGCTGCTTTGAAGAGCCCAGATCGTATTGGCGATCGAAGGCGGCGTGCTGCTGGGCTCGAGACCGGGCGCGGTATTGCGCGCTGTTTTGGTGAAGTCCGTCGTCTGCTGATTCTTGGATTTGGCCGGCTGATCGAAAAGGCCGCCGATGCCGTAATAGTTGCGAATATTGCTAGAGATTTCCATAAAAACTCTCCCCGAAAACCGGGGAGAGAATGAAGCGGTAAACCTGCGCAGAGCTTGCGGGAAGCTTGGTGTCACGGCAACGTATAGGCGATCACATAATCGCCGGGCGTGGTGCCGACCGAGCCGTGGCCGCCGGCGACCATGACGACATATTGCTTGTTGTCATCGGTCATATAGGTCATCGGCGTCGCCTGGCCGCCGGCGGGAAGCCGTCCCTGCCAGAGCTCCCGGCCACTCGTCACGTCATAGGCGCGCAGGTAGTTGTCGACCGCGGCCCCCAGGAAGGCGACGCCGCCCTTGGTCAGCATCGGCCCGCCGATGCCGGGCACGCCCACCTTGAAGGGCAGGGGCAATGGCGTCATGTCGTGGACGGTGCCGTTCTTGTGCATATAGGCGATCTTGCCGGTGCGCAGGTCGACGCCGGCGACATAACCCCATGGCGGCGCCTGGCAGGGGATTTGGAGCAGCCCGAGGAAGGGACCCATGAAGACGCCGTAGGGCGCGCCGTCATTGCGGTTGAGCCCCTGTTCGCTGCCCTTCTCGTCCTGGCCTCTCGGAGGAATGTCGGCGGCCGGCACCAGGCGCGAGGTGAAGGCGAGATAGGTCGGCATGCCGAACATGATCTGCCGCTCCGGATCCACCGCCACCGAGCCCCAGTTGAAGGTGCCGAAATTGCCGGGATAGACGATCGTCCCTTTCAGCGAAGGCGGCGTAAAGCGGCCCTCATAGTGGTAGCGGTGGAAGTCGATGCGGCAGGCCATCTGATCGAACAGCGATACGCCCCACATGTCTCTTTCCTGGAGCGGCTCTGGCGAGAAGGTGAGGTCCGAGATCGGCTGCGTCGGCGAGGTATGATCGCCCGAGACCGCGCCGCCTGGCGCTGGTATTTCCTTGATCGGGATGATCGGCTCGCCGCTGCGCCGGTCGAGCACATAGATATCGCCCTGTTTGGTCGGGCCGACCAAGGCCGGAACCACGGTGCCGTCTTGCTTCGTCAGGTCGATCAGCGCCGGCTGGGCCGGCACGTCCATGTCCCAGAGATCGTGATGCACTGTCTGGCGCACCCAGCGCAACTGGCCGGTGGCGATATCGAGCGCGACGATAGAGGAGGAGAATTTCTCGACATTGTCGCTGCGGCCGATGCCGATCTGGTCGGGTACTTGGTTGCCGAGCGGGATGTAGACCATGCCGAGCGCCTCGTCGACGCTGAAGACCGACCAACTGTTCGGCGAGTTGGTCGTATAGGTCTGGCCCTCGGTGATCGGCGTCGTCACATCGGGATTGCCGGAATCCCAATTCCAGACCAGGGCGCCGGTATTGATGTCGAAGGCGCGGATGACGCCGGATTGCTCCTCAGTCGAATAATTGTCGTTCACCGCCCCGCCGACGATGATTTTGCCCGCCACCGCGACCGGCGGCGAAGTGGAATAATAGTATCCGGCCGGGTTGAACCGCATGCCGGTTTCCAAATGCAGCACGCCCTGGTCGGCAAAGCTGGTGCAGACCTTCCCGTCCGCCGCATCGAGCGCGATCAGCCGGGCGTCTGAGGTCGGCAGGTAGACGCGCTCGGCGCAGGGCTGGCCGGCGGCAACGGTTGGATCGGCATAATAGGTGACGCCGCGGCAGGTCTGATGCTGCCGGTCGGGGTTCATGCCCGAGTTGGCGTCGTATTTCCATTTCTCCTTGCCGGTCTTGGCGTCGAGCGCGATCGCCCAGTTATGCGGCGTGCAGAGATAGAGCGTGTCCTTCACCTTCAGCGGCGTCACCTGATAGGTCGTCTCGCCGACATCGTCCGGCCGCTTGACGTCGCCGGTCTGGTATCGCCACGCTTCCTTGAGGGTGGAGACGTTCTCGGCGGTGATCTGGTCGAGTGGCGAATAGCGCTGGCCGAAGGGCGTGCGGCCGTATTGATGCCATTCGCCGTCCGGGACGCTGCCGCCGAAAGCGGGATTGGCGGCGACCGTATCCTTGGGCAGCTCGCCGGCGAGATCATGCGGGTCAGTCGTCATCGAATAGAGGGCGACAAGGATGGCGAGAATGACAGGCGCGGCGAGCGGCCAGGGGTTTGCGGCATAGGTGATGCCCGTTGGGCTGCGCAGGCCAAGCGGCCGGCGGATCCATGGCGTCAGCAGCCAGAGCCCGAGCAGGATGATCATGCCGCCGCGGGGCCCAAGCTGCCACCAGTCGAAGCCGACCTCCCAAATCGCCCAGGCGAGTGCTGCGACGACGAGCACCGCATAGACCCAGAGCGCCACCGCCTTGCGCATCAGCAGCAGCCCGGCGGTAATCAGGAACATCAGCCCGGCGAACAGATAGAAGACGCTGCCGCCGAGCGTGACGAGCCAGAGCCCGCCGCCGCCGAGAGTGAGCCCGACGATGATGAAGAAGATGGAGGTGACGATGATCGCCATAAGGCTGTCTCCCGCTGAGGTTAGCCGGGCTGAAGGATCGGCGGAAAAGTCCCGCCGATCAGGCAGATAGCGCGAAGGAGATGCCTTTCAACGGCCACAATTGCCGCAGGGGCTACAGCGCCACGCGTCTTTTAAGACGCGCAAAGGACGCTGTAACACTTTGAATGCTGCATAACTTTAGCCTTAAATCGATTCCGATTTAAGGAATTATGCAGTCGGTCCGGATGCACCGAACTGGGCTTGATGCAGCCTGGCGTAGCCGCCTTCGCGCGCCAGCAACTGGCTGTGCGTGCCCTGTTCGACGATGCCTGACGCTCCCACTACGACGATGCGGTCGGCGTTGCGGATGGTGGCGAGTCGATGGGCGACGACCAGCGTGGTGCGTCCCTTGGAGAGCGCCGACAGCGACTGCTGGACGGCATATTCGGTCGCCGAATCGAGCGCCGAGGTGGCTTCATCGAGGATGAGGATCGGCGGATTTTTCAGGAAGATGCGGGCGATCGCCAGGCGCTGCTTCTGCCCGCCGGAAAGCTTGACGCCGCGTTCGCCGACGACGGTATCGAGCCCGTTCGGCAGCGACAGCACGTATTCGTCGAGGGCGGCGCGCCGCAACGCGTCGATGATCGCCGCGTCGTCGGCGCCAAGCCGGCCATAGGCGATATTGTCGCGGATGGTGCCGCCGAACAGGAAGACGTCCTGGGCGACGATGCCGATCTGCGAGCGCAGCGACTTCTGGGTCATGTCGCGGATGTCGATGCCGTCGATCAGGATCGAGCCGGAATCCACCTCGTAAAAGCGCGGCAGCAACGAGCAGATCGTGGTCTTGCCGGCGCCGGACGGACCAACGAACGCGATCGTCTCGCCGGCCGCGATCGAGAGTTCGAGCCCGTCGAGCACCTTGCCGTCGCCGGTATAGCCGAAGCTCACATTGCTGTAGACGATGTTGCCGGTAAGGTGATCGACGCTGGTCGCGTTCGGCCGGTCGGCGATATCTGGGGCGGTGTCGATCAGCTGCGTGAAGCGCTTGAAGCCGGCGATGCCCTTCGGATAGCTCTCCAGCACCGAGGTGATCTTGTCGATCGGCCGGAAGAACACATTGACCAGCAGCAGGAAGCCGACAAAGCCGCCATAGCTGAGTTCGCCCGATATGACGAACCAGGTTCCCGATATCATCACCACCAGTTGCACGAAGCGCGTGCTGAAATAGCTGAGCGTGATGCTGGCGGTCATATAGGCATAGGCGTTGAGTTTGGTTGCCCTGTAGCCCTCGTTGTTGCGGGCGAACAGATCGCGTTCGTGATCCTCGTTGGCGAAAGCCTTGACGACGCGGATGCCGCCGACGCTTTCATGCACGCGTGTATTGAACTCACCGACCTGCCGGAACAGGTCTCGCCAGCTGAGCGTCATCTTGGCGCCGTAGCGGCTGACTAGCCAGGTCATGAACGGCACGATGGCGGTCGTCAGCAGCGCCAGCTTCCAGTGCACGGTGAACATCAGGATGAAGGCGCCGATGAAGGTCATGATCGCGATGAACAGGTCTTCGGGACCGTGATGGGCGACTTCGCCGACTTCTTCGAGGTCCTTGGTCACATGGGTGATCAGATGGCCGGTCTTGTTGTTGTCGAAATAGCGGAAGGACAGCTTCTGGATATGGTCGAAAGCCTGCCGGCGCATATCGGTCTCGATGCCGATTCCGAGCGCATGGCCCCAATAATTGACCACCGCCATCAGCGCCGTGTTGAACAGGTAGATGACCAGCAGCAGCCCGGCCGTCGCCGCAATCAGCCACCAGTCCCGCTGCGGCAGCAGGGTGTCGACGAAGAGCTTGACGGCGATAGGAAAGCCGAGTTCCAGCAGCCCGGCAACGACCGCGCAGCCGAAATCGAGAAAGAACAATTGCTTGTAGGGACTGTAATAGCGAAAGAATCTGAGCAGCATGGACGGCCCCACGGGAAATGCGGAAGGAGGCGCCGCTCCTCGTCAAGGACGCTGTAGCGGCGGCGATCCTGCAAGGACAGCCCTTTTCGTCGCAGGCCGGATGGAAGCGGATCGCTGTGGCGCAACTGCCGCACCGAAAACGATCGAAGCGCCTGTCACGTTCCGCAGAAGGTCGCAAGCACCCGTTCGTCGGGCTTCGGCGGTTCCCGATAGGCAACAAAGCCCGGCTGGTCCTCATAGGGTTTCGAAAGCACGCTCAGCAGCGCCTCGAACAGCGAAAAATCGCCATTCTCGACGGCGGCCTCGATCGCCTGTTCGACGCGGTGATTGCGCGGAATGAAGGCCGGATTGACGCGGCGCATGGCAATGGCGCGCTCGGTGGCCGTCTGCGGATCGCGTGACAGCCGCTCGCGCCACTGCGTAAGCCACGCGCCGCGGGCGTCCGGCTCGCGGAAACTCGCCGCAAATTCAGGCTCTGCGGCATCATCGCCGGCAAGATCCGATAGCCGCCGGAAGGTCAGGGTGAAATCGGCGCCCTGCGCCTGCATCAGTGACAGTAACGCCTGCACCAGGTCGAGATCGCCGTCCTCTTCGCCGGCAAGGCCGATCTTTTCGCGCATGCCGGCCAGCCAATGCGCCTGGAACCGTTCACCGTAACTCTTTATCACGATATTGGCCTTGTCGACCGCGCCGTCGGGCTCGGCGTCGATCAGCGGCAGCAGCGTTTCGCCGAGCCTTGCGAGGTTCCATTGGCCGATGCCGGGCTGGTTGGCATAGGCGTAACGACCATGCTGGTCGATCGACGAAAAAACGGTCGCCGGATCATAGGCATCCATGAAAGCGCAGGGGCCGAAATCGATCGTCTCGCCGGAGACGGTCATATTGTCCGTGTTCATCACGCCATGGATGAAGCCGACATGCAGCCAGCGGGCAATCAGCGCCGCCTGGCGTTCGGAGACCGCTTCGAACAGCGCGAGATAGGGGTTCTCGGCTTCTTTCAATGCCGGATAGTGCCGGTCGATCACATAATCGGCCAGAGCCCGCACGCCGTCGGTATCGCCCCTGGCTGCGAAGTACTGGAAGGTGCCGACGCGGACATGGCTGGCCGCGACGCGGGTGAAAACCGCGCCCGGCAGCACCTCTTCGCGATAGACCGGCTCGCCTGTCGTCACCGCCGCCAGCGCCCGCGTGGCGGGAATGCCGAGCGCGAACATCGCTTCGCTGATGATATATTCACGCAAGACCGGCCCGATTGCCGCCCGCCCATCGCCGCGGCGCGAAAAAGGCGTTGGTCCGGCGCCCTTCAGCTGGATGTCGTAGCGCTTGCCGCTGCGGCCGACCACCTCGCCGAGAAGGATCGCCCGCCCGTCACCGAGCTGCGGCGAGAAGCCGCCGAACTGGTGCCCGGCATAGGCCATCGCCAGCGGTTCGGCCCCTTCGGGAACGAGATTGCCGGAAAAGATCGCCGCGCCATCGC
This sequence comes from Rhizobium sp. WSM409, assembly GCF_057653825.1. Lineage (NCBI taxonomy): Bacteria > Pseudomonadati > Pseudomonadota > Alphaproteobacteria > Hyphomicrobiales > Rhizobiaceae > Rhizobium > Rhizobium sp. WSM409. Next base: position 1,027,207 of record NZ_CM172794.1, read on the forward strand.
GGCGCAAGGCCTCGACATCGAGCCCGAGTTCGGCGGCGAGCGCCTCGTTGAGCTTGATCAGCCAAGGCTCCGCCACCGCGGTCGGCGCTTGCGCCGCAAAGAAGTGGGGCGGCAAACCGACATAGCTGTTGTCGAACGGAAAGGCCGCACCGGGCCGGTTTTTCTGCAGGGCGGAGGTCATGGTTCATAGGTAGGGCCGGGGTGTCTGTGGCGCAAGCCGGACATTCACGAAGATCGAACCGATGCAAGGAATCGTGACCTGCCTTTACCTCTCGTCAAAGCAGCTTTGCCATAAACGACATAGCGCCGCCATGATCGCGGGCGTATAGCAAATCGTCTCCCCTTGGCTTTGCGCCATGTCATCCCCCGCGGCCTTGCTGCCTTTGTGTGCTCCGCCGCGCCACCGCGAGTGATCCCGGACGATGTCGGATCAGATTTACCAGGCGCCGATGGTTCGGCGCGCCACGCCCAATTTTCGGGTGATCGCGATGATTGTCGCGAGTGCGATGCTGATGGAAAACATCGATGCGACCGTGCTTGCGACCGCGCTGCCCACCATGGCGCGCGATTTCGGCGTCGGCGCCCCGGCCATGTCGATCGCCCTGACTTCCTATCTCTTGAGCCTTGCGATCTTCATCCCGGCAAGCGGCCGGATGGCCGACAGTTTCGGCTCCCGCACCGTTTTCCGCTCGGCGATCGCCGTCTTCGTCGTCGGCTCCATCCTCTGTGCTCTGGCGCCGACGCTGTCCTTCCTGGTGCTGGCGCGGCTGCTTCAGGGCATAGGCGGCGCGATGATGATGCCGGTCGGGCGCCTGGTGCTGATGCGCAGCGTCGACCGCAAGGATATGGTCAGCGCCATGTCCTGGCTGCTCGTACCGGCGCTGATCGGCCCGATTGTCGGCCCGCCGCTCGGCGGCTTCATCGTCACCTATCTCGACTGGCGCTGGATCTTTTATATCAACGTGCCGATCGGCATCATCGGTATGATCTTCGTCTCGATCTACATCGACGAGGTCAAGGGCAAGGCAAGTGGTCCGTTCGATACGATCGGTTTCGTCCTCTCGGGCATCTCGCTCGGTTCGCTGCTCTTCGGCTTCGAAATGTCGAGCCATGAGGGCGAGGGTGCGTTTTCGATCTTCCTGATCGCCATCGGCCTGCTCTTCGGCATCGCCTATCTCAGGCATGCCCGCAAGCATCCGTCGCCGATCATGGATTTTTCGCTGATGAAGGTGCCAAGCTTCGGCACGTCTGTCATTGCTGGTTCACTGACCCGCATCACGCAAGGGGCGCAGCCCTTCCTCCTGCCGCTGCTCTTCCAGATTGGCTTCGGCCTGTCTGCCGCCGCGGCCGGCCAGATCATCATCGCGACCGCGCTTGGCGCTCTCGCCATGAAGCCGATGGCCAAGTTTGTCTTCCGCCGGCTGGGCTTCCGCAGGAGCCTCATCCTCAACGGTATCCTCGGGACGATCGGCTATGGCCTTTGTGCCGCCTTCCGGCCGGACTGGCCGATGCCGCTAGTCTTCGTCGTCCTGGTGCTCAGCGCCTTCTTCCTGTCGTTCCAGTTCACCGCCTATAACACCATTGCCTATGACGAGATCAGCAAGGAGCGGATGAGCTCGGCCACGAGCTTCTACACCACCTTCCAGCAGCTGATGCTGTCACTCGGCATCTGCATCGGCGCCTTGGCGCTGCACGGCTCCATGGCTTTGTCAGGCACTGAGACGCCGGCTCTTGGCGATTTCTCGGCCGCCTTCATCGTCGTCACGATCATCTCGATCACCGCCACCTTTTGGAACCTGCGCTTCTCGCCGACCGCCGGCGAGGAGATCACCGGCTATAGGGCGAAACAGAGGAAGGGCGCCGTCGCCGAAAGCTGACGCCGCCCGCGGCCCGTCCACCGCCGTCGCCATTTCTGTTGTGCCGTGCCGGCACCCTCTGCCCTGCCGGATACAACATCTCCTCCCTCTCAGGTCGTCACGCCGCTTGCGGCAGGCATGCCTCGCAGATCGCCGCGATGTGGCGGTGGTCGGTGCCGCAGCAGCCGCCGAGCACGCGGAGCTCCGGCATGCGGTCGATGAGCGTGCGGTAGCGGCGGCCGAGATCTTCCGGATCGCCCGCATCCAGCGTCTCGCTATTGTCGAGCTGCTCATGGCTCATGGTCGAGGCATTGGCGCGGATGCCGGAAATGCGCCTCACCCAGGCGCTTCCAGGATCGAGCGCTGTTTCGAAATGCGTCGGGTGGGCGCAATTGATCATGTAATAGGCCGGCGCCCCGCCGGTCATCGCATCGGTCGTCTCGATGGCCTCCTGAATGCTGCGGCCCGTCACCAACCGGCCATCCGTCTCGAGCGTGAAGGAGATGGCCGAGGGCATGCCGAGCGCCTGTGCCGCCCGCGCCACGCCGATCGCCTCGTCGATATTGGTCAACGTGAAGGCGCTCACCATGTCGGCTTCCGTGCCGGCAAAAGCCCCGATCTGAAAGGCGTGGTAGTCTTCCGCTTCGGCCGCATCCATGAAGCCTGCCTTGTAGCCGTCGCCGCGCGGGCCGATCGCGCCGCTGATCACGATCGGTTGCTCCGGCCGTTCATAGGCGCTGCGCAAGCCGACCAGCAAGTCGATGGCCTCCTCGTTGACCGCCTTCAGGGCTTCGCTCGTATAGCCGAGCTTCTGCCCCCAGTCCGGATTGGCCCGCCATGTGGCGGTATCGAGCACGAAGCCCGTGCCGTGCCGCCGTGCGATATCGAGATAACGGCGATAGTAATTCCGCATGCGCTGCCGCCCGTCTTCGGAAGCCAGCAATATGAAGGCGGCGAAATGCGGAAGCTCGATCCCTTCCTGGAAGATCATCGTCGTTTCCATGCCGCCATCGGTAATGAAAGTGCCGCCTTTGAGCTGCGGCAAACAGTTTCTGTACTTTGCCATTGTTGAAGCCTCTCCCTCGCGGCAGCCGATTGGCTGCCGTCGATGAATGATGTTCTGGCGCTTAATCGGCTGCCAAACTAGGCGACTTGAGGTATACTCCAGGCGGTTGTGGCTTTTGCCGATTGATATCAATTGCTTGCTTCAACCGATCCTGCCGGGGGCGGAGGCAGGTCTGATCGTGCGACGCGGAAAACTGTACCGCCGGTACAGGAGGGGACATGCGAAAGGGCGAGGAAACGCGGACCCGCATCCTCGATGTGGCCGAAGCGGCAGTCTTGCAGAAGGGTTTCGGCGGCACTTCCATCGAGGAACTGATCGCCGAGACCGGCATCACCAAGAGCGGCTTCTTCTATCATTTCAGGGACAAGAACGAGCTCGCCAAGGCGCTGCTCAACCGCTACATCGAAAATGACGAGCGCATCTACGACGAGATCTTCAGCCGCGCGCGCGAGCTGACCGACGATCCGCTGCAATCCTTCCTGCTCGGCCTGAAGCTGCTGTCCGAATTGCTCTCCGACCTGCCGAACGGCCATCCGGGCTGCCTTGTGGCGGGCATCTGCTACTACGAGCGGCTGTTCGACCGGGAGATACAGGAGATCAACCGGAATGCGGTGCTTGCCTGGCGGCGGCGCTTCGGCCGCATGATCCGGGATATCGTGGCCGTCTATCCGCTACGCGAACCCGTCGACGTCGACCAGCTTGCCGACATGGTGTCCTCCGTCCTGGAAGGCGGCATCGTTTTGTCGAAGACGCTGAAGGAGCCGAACACGCTGGCCGAACAGGTGCTGATGCTCCGCACCTTCGTGAAGATGCTCTTCCTGCCGGTGGCGGAGATGCCGAAGGCGTCGAGCGGTTCAGCCTTTAATGGAGGCGCAGAGCCGCACTAAGTTTTTGGGCGTCAGTCCTTGCCTTCCATCGCCGCGGCCATTTCCGCGAGCTTGCGCACGGTGTTGAGATTGCGCGACGTCCCCGGCTTCAGCGCCGGCAGCTTCAGCTTCGAGCGGCCGGAGCCGTTGGGGTAATGCACGTAGATTTCCCGGCCGGCGAGTTTCGCCTCCTCGCCGTCGGGCGCAACCATCGTCGCCAGCGCATCGCCGGGCGCCTTTTCGGGCAGGAAGTAGACGAGCAGGAAGTTCGGCTTGGCATCGGGAAAGGGTGCGTTGGCAACGATTCCGTCGAGTTCCTTGCGGCCGCGCACCATCACCCCCGGCCGCTTGCCCATCGTCTTGCCGAGCGCCTCGTCGAGCCGCTCCTCCACCGTCTTTTCCGCCTCATCCGAGCGGAAAAGCACGTTGCCGCTCTGGATGTAGGTCTTCACGTCGGAAAAGCCGAGGCCTTCGCAGATCGCCTTCAGCTCGGCCATTGGCAAAGAGCCGGTGCCGCCGACGTTTACGGCGCGGAGGAGGGCGATATAGACGGGCATTTCTTTCTCCCTTGACCTCGTGCCGTGCCGGCCCCCCTCTGCCCTGCCGGGCATCTCCCCCACAGGTGGGGAGATTGGCTGGGCGCGATGGCTTCCCTAAACAACAGGCCGTCACATCAATCTTAAATCAGGGCGAGGCATGGCCTCCTGCCGATCTCCGGGGAGATGCCCGGCAGGGCAGAGGGGGGTGCCGTGCCACTAGCACGCCCCCAACCCTTCACATCTTGCCGGCAACCTTGATCGCAAACGCATACTCAAACGCGATCTCTTCCAGCCGCTGGAAGCGGCCCGAGGCGCCGCCGTGGCCGGCGTCCATGTTAGTCTTGAGCAGGATCGGCGCGTTGCCCGTCGTCTTGTCGCGCAGCTTCGCAACCCATTTGGCCGGTTCCCAATAGGTGACGCGCGGGTCGGTCAGGCCGCCGAGCGCCAGGATCGGCGGATAGGCTTTTGCGTCGACATTGTCATAGGGCGAGTAGGATGCGATCTGCTCGTATTCTTCCTGGCTGTCGATCGGGTTGCCCCATTCCGGCCATTCCGGCGGGGTGAGCGGCAAAGTGTCGTCGAGCATGGTGTTGAGCACGTCGACGAAGGGAACGGCGGCGATGAGGCCGGCGAATTTCTCCGGCGCCATGTTGGCAACCGCGCCCATCAGCATGCCGCCGGCCGATCCGCCCTCGGCGATGATCTTCGCGTAAGAGGTGAACTTCTGTTGATTCAGATAATCGGCGGCTGCGACGAAATCCTTGAAGGTATTCGTCTTCTTGTCCATCTTGCCGTCTTCGTACCAGGAAAATCCCTTGTCCTTTCCGCCGCGGATATGGGCGATGGCATAGACGAAGCCGCGGTCGGCGAGCGACAGGCAGTTGGTGTTGAAGCCGGCCGGAATGGTGATGCCGTAGGCGCCGTAGCCGTAGAGCAGGCAGGGGGCGCTGCCGTCGAGTGGGGTATCCCTGCGATAGAGCAGGGTGACCGGCACCTTCTCGCCATCCCATGCCGGGGCAAAGACGCGGCGGGTGACGTAGTCGTCGGGATTGTGGCCGGACGGCACTTCCTGCGTCTTCAATAGCGTGCGCTCGCGCGTCACCATGTTGTAGTCGTAGAGCTGCGACGGCGTCGTCATCGACGAATAGGAGAAGCGGATGATATCCGAGTCATATTCCGCCGCGCCCTGCAGCCCCAGTGAATAGGCTTCCTCGGCGAAGGCGATCGCATGTTCCTCGCCGGTCTCCCGATTGCGGATCATGATCTGCGGCAGCCCGTCCTTGCGCTCCAGCCACAGAAGATGGCGGGCATAGGCCATGTGGCTGATAACGAGCGTGCCGGGCTTGTGGGCGACCACTTCGCGCCAGTTCTCCTTCACCGGATTGTCGACCGGCGCTTCCATGATCTTGAAATCCTTGGCGCCGCCGTCATTGGTGAGGATGTAGAAGACGTCGCCGCCCTCGGTCAGCGAATATTCGATGCCCTCTTCGCGTGCCGCCACCAGTTTCGGCTCGGCTGTCAGGTCCTTGGTCGACAGCAGCCGGTATTCGCTGGTCTCGTGGTCGTGAATGTCAATATAGATGAAATCGTCGAGCAGCGAGCCGCCGACGCCCATGAAGAAGCCGGCATCCGCCTCCTCATAGACCAGCCGGTCTTCCGACTGCGGCTGGCCGAGAATATGGTGGAACACCTTCGACGGCCGGTGATTCTCGTCGAGCGCCGAATAGAAGAAGCTCTTGCCGTCGGGCGCCCAGACGCCGCCGCCGCCGGTATTCTCGATCCGGTCGGCAAGGTCTTGCCCGGTCTGGAGGTCGCGCACCTGCAGCGTGAAGAATTCCGAGCCCTTGTCGTCATAACCCCAGATGCCGCGGCTGTGGTCGCTGGTATGGTCGAGGCCGGCGAGGCGGAAATAGGCCTTGCCGGCAGCCTCCTTGTCGCCGTCGAGCAGCACGGTGCGGATCGTCTCGTCGGCGACGTTGCCGTCGCGGGCGATGCGGAAATAACGCGGCTGTTCGCCGCCGGTCACGTAGAAGGTGCCGTAAGCATAGGCGCCGTCCTTCATCGGCACCGAGCTGTCGTCTTCCTTGATGCGACCGCGCATTTCGGCAAACAGCACCTTCTGCAACGGCTTGGTGTCCTCCATCGCCGCGTTCATATAGGTGTTTTCGGCTTCGAGATGCCGGCGGATCTCAGGGTCGAGAATCGACGGATCCTTGAACATCGCCTGCCAGTTGTCGGCGCGCAGCCAGGCATAGTCGTCCGTGCGGGTGATGCCGTGGCGCGTATCGGAGATCGGCTTCTTCGGTGCGGCAGGCGGTGTCGGCAGGCTCTTGAAAACGGACAAGGAATGGCTCCGGGTCGGAATGCGGGTTGGCAAGAGATAGAGGCGCGCCGCCGCCGGATCAAGCGGCAAGGGTGCGACAAGGCCGCGGATGACCTTCCACAGACAAGGAGGACGCCCGGCCCACCTTGCCTTGATGTCACCACAATATTTAAGAAAGTCCGCTATCTCAGTGAATTTGCACGTGCCAAGCTCCCGGCAAGCTGTCGGCGGTAGGGTAAGAATTGCAGAACAGTAAGGGATTTTCACCGCAATGCCGAAACGTCTGGTCCTGTTTCTATCCCTCGCAAGCCTTGCTGCCCCCGCCTTTGCCGTCGATCCCGCCATCAAGAAGCAGCTGGAAAAACTCGATCCCTCGACCCGCCTGGAACAGAGCTGCGACACCGAGGCGATGAGCCGTATCAACAAGGACAGCACCGGCTTCAAGCCCGACAAGGTGATCGCCTACACCTTCAAGGACCCGATCCCCGGCGACAATTCGCTGGACGCGCCGGGTGCGGTCTTCCGCAGCAAGGGCGACTGGTACCATCTCTCCTACAATTGCATCACCGGTCCGCAGCATATCAACGTGCGCGAACTCAATTATGAGATCGGCGAGAAGGTGCCGCGCGAGAAGTGGGACAAGTACTATCTCTATGACTGATGCGGTGATTGATGCGGTCCTGCCCGTCCAAGCGGCTACGGTGACATCCGGCCGCATGGCACCGGGAGAGAGCCGCCGCTAAAATCGGCAGATCGAATCATAGAAGTCCATTACATGAACCGCATCCTGCTCGCTTCGGCGTTCCTTCTCGTCAGTATCTCCGCTGCATTCGCGGACGGAATTCCGTCAGCCGTGCCGACGGCGGTTGGTTCGGTCCCGGCTGCGGTTAGGCCGGCCCCGAAGGCGTCGGCGCTAAAACTCGTCGAGCCGCATCTGCACATCGCCCGCTCGAACCTTGTCGGCCACGCTCGCATTGCGCTGACCTTCGATGCCTGCATGGGGCAGGCGGACGAGCGCATCCTTTCGACGCTGGTGCGTGAACGTATCCCGGCAACGATCTTCGTCACCGCCCGCTGGCTGAAGCGCAATCCCGCAGCACTTGCCGTGTTCCTGCAAAACCCCGATCTCTTCGAACTCGAAAACCATGGGGAAAACCATATTCCGGCCGTCGACACGCCGACGCTGGTCTATGGCATTGCGTCCGCCGGCTCGCCGCAGGCGGTGCGGCAGGAAGTTGAAGGCGGCGCTGCCGCCATGGTCGCGGCCGGCATCCCGGCGCCGCACTGGTTCCGCGGCTCGACCGCCAAATATGATCTTTCCGCCATCGGCGAGATCCGCGCCATGGGCTATCGCATCGCCGGTTATTCCGTGAACGGCGACGGCGGTTCACTGCTCGGAGCTGTCATCACCGAAAAGCGCATCGCCTCGGCCAGGGACGGCGACGTCGTCATCTCCCACGTCAACCAGCCGACCCATGCGGCCGGCGAGGGCGTGGCCAAGGCGCTGGTCGATCTCAAGGCCAAGGGCACGGAGTTCGTCCGCCTCGAGGATGTCGAGGACACCGGCGACGACAAGACGACCGAATAGAGCGTCCGAATCTCTTGCTTGTTTACCCCCGGAAAACGAATAATGCTGTTTTTGTTTGTTCGGTTGCGGGAACGTAGGGGAGCGCATGTCTCGTGCGATTTGGAATGTCGAAGGCGAAATTCAAAATGAGCTTCATCCCTCCGAAATTGTTGTCTGGACAGGGCAACCAGGTGCCTGGGGAACTTTCGTTTCCAAGTGTCCTGAATTAATTATCGGCCTAATTTGTGTGATCTCCGGTTGCGCTGGCTTTCTACCGGCCGACAATGCGCTTGCCATCGTCGAAAAGGCGGATGGAATAATGGGCATCATATTCCCCGGAGTCTTTTTACTGGCCGGTGTCGCGGCCATAGCGGGCGCGGTTTTCGAGATGATCGCTACGGGCCGAACCGCTTACGCTGCCACCGATCGCAGGCTTCTCATCGTTCGAAATCTGATCAGGCGCCGAGCAACGACGATAGCACCAACGGCCATCAACGTTGTGGAGGTACGGGAAAAATGGGACCGCTCGGGAACCCTGACTTTTCGCCGGGAGGGAGACGGGGATAGCGTCAAAAAATTCGCCTTTATCGGTATCCCAAACGTTCGCGAAGTGGCTAAACATGTTGAAGAATTGCGAATGAGTGCAAGAAAGCAAGCCAGCTAGACGACTGAAATTTCAGCGCCTTTGGCTTTCCGTCTCGCTTCTATACATTCCCGAATGAAAGCGCGCTAAACCCGGCCCATCTCTGTCGACCGCAAAATCCTCGAACCAGTCGCGATGCATGCCGGCGAGCATGGCGCCGATCATCTGGGCGGCGAGATAGGAAAAGGTGATGCCGTTGCCGCCGTAGCCATACGCTGCGAACACATGCGGTATCTCCGGCACCGGGCCGATCAGCGGCAGACCGTCGACCGTCTCGCCGAAAGTGCCGCACCAGGCGTGGTCCACCCGCGTATCCGCCTTCGGCCACAGCCGCTTCATCTTCTCCTGGATTGCCACGGTCTTTGCCGGCAGCTTGCGGTCGCGCGCCTCCGCATCGATCGTCTCGTCATCTTCGCCGCCGGCGACGATGCGATTGTCCGCCGTCGTGCGCATGTAGAGATAGGGGTGGCTGTCCTCCCAGATCAGCGCCCTGTCACGCCAGAAATTTGCCGGGTCCTGCGGCACGGTGGCGAGCGCCCAGCTCGAACTCGACCGGTGCAGCTTCGGCATGTCGAGGCCCGGCATCGAATAGCCGGTCGCCAGCACGACATGTCGCGCCTCGATGACGTGGCCTCCAGCGGTCTCTGCGGTGACGTGATCGCCTTCGCTGTGAAGCGCGGTCACGGAAGCGTTGACCAGCCGCGCGCCCCGCCGCATCGCTATCTCCAGCAGCGCCCAGGTCAGAAGCAGTGGATCGCACTCCGCCGAACCCGGCGAATAGATCGCGCCATCCCGGTCGAGTTCGAATTGTGTGAAGAGATCGGGATGTTCGAGATAGACCCCGGGCAGGCCCGCCCGGCGGCGAAGCTGGCGCTCCTCCAAGAGGTCGCGCGCGCCTTCGCGGCCGTCGGCCAGATAGAGCGTGTTGCGCGGCCGGAAGCTGCAGGCGATGCCGTTTGCGGCGATCAGCTTGGAAAGGCCGGCGACCGCGGCACCACTGCGGCGGTAGATGCCGGCGGCGCGCTCGAAGCCGTAATAATCCTCGAGTTCGGTGAGCGTGCTGTCGATTTCCCATTGCAGCATCGCCGTGCTCGCCGCAGTGCTGCCGAAACCGGGCTCCTCCCGGTCGATGATCGCCACCGAAAAACCGCGGGCCGTCAGATGTTCGGCAACCAAGGCACCGGTGATGCCGCCGCCGATCACGGCGACATCGATGGAAAAGCTCTGCTCGATCGGCCGCCATTCCGGCCGTATCCCGCTCTTCCCCCAGAGAGAACGGCCGCTCACCATCTGGTCGTGATCGGATTCGGCAAGATCGAGATCAGATGCCACTGACGTTCCCCCGGTTGATCATTTCGGCAACTGCGGCTGCGGCTTTTCCTCGATCAGCAGTTCGTCGATGACAGTCATGACGATCAGCGAGAGCGGCAGCGCGAGCATGGCGCCGACGGCGCCCCACATCCATGTCCAGAACAGGATGGCGAGGAAGACGACGAAGGGATTGATTTCCAGCCGCCGTCCCATCACTGCGGGGAAGATCAGGTTCTCCATGAGCAGATGCACGGTGAAGAAGGCAGCGGCCGGCATCAGGCCGATAAGGAGGCCATCATGAGTCAGGATGCCGGCGACCGCGACGGCAAGCGTCATCAGTGTGATGCCGAGATAGGGGATGAAGCTCGACAGGAAGGCGAAGAAGCCCCAGAGCACCGGGGCCGACAGCCCGCCGACATAGGCGATGACAGTCATGACCACGCCGAGCCCGACATAGATCAGCGAGGCCGTGGCGAAATAGAAGCCGAGCACCTGCTCGACGGCGTTGATGACACGGATGGCGGCCAGGCGTTGCGTGCGGGTGCGGAAGGTCATGATGATCGTCTTGCGCAGGTTGACCCGACCAGCGAGGAAGAACAGCAGCGCCGCAAAGAAAATCAATCCCTGCACCAGGGCGGGCGTCAGGCTGGTGGTCACGACATGCAGCACATTGCCGGTGTTTTCGAGCAGCGCACCGATCGACATCGACCCGCTTTCGAATGTCGCCGGCGTGATATGCAGCCATCTGATGCGCTCCAGATAAGGCATGACGCGGTTGATGGTTCGCTCGGCGAAGGCGGGGCCTTCATTGGCTAGCGTCATTAGCGGGTCGGCAAGCGAGTTGATCAACAGGAAGATCACCAGCGCAACGCTGCTTGACAGGATGAAGGCGTTGGCAAGCCGTGGCACCCCCATCCTGCTGAGCTTTTCTGCCGCCATGCCGAGGATCATGCCGACGACGACGGCAAGCGTGATGGGAATGAGGATCAGCGACATCAGATAGACGGCGGCAAGGAAGAGAATGCCGAAGATGCCGATGATCGCCCAGGCCATGCTGACATCGAGCCCGTCCTTTTCCAGCCGGTGCAGCGGTGGCGGCGGCAGCTCTTCGGCCGTCTCCTTCAGCGACTGTGCCCAGGCGCTGGTGTGGCGTTCGCCGATGGCGATCTTCTTTGCTTGTTTGCGGATGCCATTGGCGATGCCCATGCGGTGAGGTCCCCGAAGCCCCATTGCTTCGTCACGGAAACGCGCCGATGCGGTTCCGGTTCCTCAAGGGTGTGACAATGTGGCGCGGTGCATGTGAAGGCGCACGGCATTGGCGCCCGTTGCCGTCTGGCATGCAACCGAAGCAGGCCGATTTCCGCCCTTATTCCTTCAACCGATAGCGCTGATCCGTAGTTACTGGAGTTACGCCGAAAGCGTCAGGCCGATACCCCAGGGATCTTTCAGAAACACGCCGCCGTCGCGCTTCTCACTGTTGATCTCAAGCGCATCGAGCTTGGAGACCGCCGCATCCAGCGTCGCCTTGTCGTTGAAACGGACCTTGTAGTCCGAAAGCCCGGTCATGTTGCCGGCGCGTGCCGTGGCGCCTCGGCTGTTCCAGATATTGGCGCCGAGATGGTGGTGGTAGCCGCCGCTCGCAAAGAAGCTCGCGCCCGGATAGCGCGCCATCAGCTTGAGGCCGAGGACGTCACGGTAGAAGGCGTCGGCCTGCGGGATGGCGCCGACCTGCAGATGCAGGTGGCCGATCGCCGTCCCCGCAGCCATGCCGTCCCAGCGCTCATCAGGCGCGCTGTTGTAGAGCGCCTGCAGGTCGAGGCGAAGCGTCGCCATCTCCACCATGCCGTCCTCATGGAATTTCCATTGTTCGTGCGGGCGGTCGGCATAGATCTCGATGCCGTTGCCTTCCGGATCGGAAAGATAGATCGCTTCGCTGACCAGATGGTCCGAGGCGCCGTCGAGCGTGACGTTATTCTGTGCCGCGTGGCGCAGCCAGCGTGCGAGCTCCGTCCGGTCCGGCATCAGGAAGGCGGTGTGGAAAAGGCCTGCGGCATTGCGCGGCGCGATCATGGCATTCTTTGCGGTGGTCAGCGTCAGCAAAGGCAGGTCGCCGACACCCAGCACTTCGCCGCTCGCCGTCTTCTCGATCACCTTCAGGCCGAGCATCGATTGGTAGAAGCCGGAAACCAGACCGAGGTCGGTCACAACCAGATGCGACTGGTCGATATAGGCGGGTCGCGTCAGCGCATAGGAAGTTTCGGTCGTCATGGATTGGTCTCCTGCCTCTGAATTGGCCCTTGAGATAGAAGGCGTACCGGCGGTGGCGGCAAATGTGCCGCCTGCAGCAAGCCCGAGGAAGTTTCGCCGGTTCATTCTCTGAGGTCCCCTCGGTTGCCGTACTTGACCTCTATATGGCGCATCCCGATTGTTCACAGAAGATCTGTTTTTGAGGATGAAGCGTTGAGCAGGCGTTGACGATGACTTGCGCCCACTTGATCGCGATCAATGCGTTCATATCTTCTTTAGAGAAAGCTTATGCATCGCAGTCATGGAGGGAAGCCATGTACAGAAAGATCATCGTAGCGATCGCGCTCGGCGGCATCGACAAGGGAGAAAAAATCCTCCGCAAGGCCGCGTCCTTGCTCGACGAAGGCGGCGAGATCATCGCGCTCAATGTTGTCGAGGATGTGCCGAGTTATGTCGCGATCGAACTGCCGGCCAATATGGTCGAGGACGCCATGAAGGATGGCCGCGACAAGCTGGAAGCACTGATCGCCGCAGCCGGCGTCACGGCAACCATCGAGATCCGCAACGGCCCGCCGGCCAAAGCGATCATTTCGGCCGCCGAAAGCCACGGCGCTGACCTGATTATCGTCGCCTCGCACGTTCCGGACTTTTCCAACTACTTCATCGGCGCCACCGCCGATCGGGTCGTGCGCCATGCCAAATGCTCGGTGCTGGTCGACCGGCAGAAGGTTTGATTTTTGCGCCACTGCGGTCTGTCACGAAGATTTACCGCCCGTGCGCTTTGCCGCAGTTGCACCTCCGTCCGTTCGATGCGACGATTGCAATCGGGGTATGAAACGGATTGGCGTGCATGGGCGAGTTCAACGGCATTCGCTGGGCTTATGATAGATACGAATTGATCGCCGACGGTATTGTCCACGGTGTCGGTCTCGTGCTGGCCCTGATCGGGGCCACCGTGCTGATCTTCTACGCCACGGTCTGGAGTTCCTACGGCGCGCTCGCCGCCGCCTGGATCTACGGCGTCGGACTGGTGCTGACGCTTGCCATTTCCTTTTCCTATAACGCCTGGCCGGTCTCGCGCACGAAATGGTATCTGCGCCGCTTCGATCATTCGGCGATCTTCCTCTTGATCGCCGCCACTTATACGCCCTTCCTCGAACGCGGCGCCGACGATCCGCTGCTCTTGTTCATGCTGGTCGCGATCTGGCTGTTCGCCGCCGTCGGCATTTTCTTGAAATGCGTCTTTCCCGGGCGTTACGACCGTCTTGCCATCCTGCTTTATCTCGCCATGGGCTGGAGCGGCGTGCTGGTGGCCGAGCCCGTTGCCTCGCGCATTCCTTCTGCCTCGATGCTGCTGATCGTCATCGGCGGCGTCATCTATTCGCTCGGCGTTATCTTCCATGTCTGGGAAAAGCTGCGCTTTCAGAACGCCATCTGGCATGGCTTCGTCGTCACCGCGGCGGCCGTGCATTATTCTGCCGTCTTCACCTGTTTCAGCCTGTCACCACCAGGCCTCTGAACGACTGATGTGCCGGAAGTCGTTCCTGTTTCGCGTCCGCCGTTTACATCTTTCGAGGCGGGGCGTATGCCCGCCTTCGCAAACAATATGAACCCGAGCATCATGACAGACGCTGTCCTCCTCCGCGACGCCACCGAAGCCGATCTCTCCGCCATCCGCGATATCTACAATCACGCTGTCGAACACACGACGGCGATCTGGAACGACACACTGGTCGATCTCGAAAATCGGCTGGAATGGTTCAGGGCGCGCAAGGCGCGCGGTTTTCCGGTCATCGTCGCCGAAATGTCGGGCAAGGTTGCGGGTTACGCCTCCTATGGTGATTGGCGCGCCTTTGACGGCTACCGCCACACGGTCGAGCATTCCGTCTATGTCGACAAGGATTGCCGCGGTGCGGGGATCGGCGAGCGGCTGATGCGAGAACTGATCGCGCGTGCTGCGGCCGGCAATATCCATGTGATGATTGCCGGCATCGAGGCGGAGAACACCGCCTCGATCAGGCTGCACGAAAAGCTCGACTTCCGCATCGCCGGCAGATTTTCCGAGGTCGGCACCAAATTCGGCCGCTGGCTGGATCTCACCTGCATGGAACTTCGCCTGCCCGGCAAGGTGGATTGACCTGCCTGGCCGGCAAGGCGGATTGACCTGCCTGCCCGGCAAAGCCCCAGATTGATCAGGCAAAGCGCCAAACTCATCAGGCAAAGCCCCAAACTCATCAGGCAAAGCCATTGTGAACGGCGCGCGCCATCTTTTTATTGTAGTCTGAGCTGTGTAAGAATGTGGAAGCAGTCTGCTTCGCGGAAGGCGGCCTGAAAGCATATTGTAAGCGTCATGGGGGTGAATAGTTCAATGGCAATGCAAAGATCGTCGCTGGGTCTCCTTGCCCTCGTCCTTCTGGCATTTGCGCCGGTTGCCGCACGGGCCGCCGATTGCGGCAGCCTGGCCTCGCCGAAGCTCGACTGGCAGGAATGCACCAAGAAGAACCTGATGTTGCAGGGCAGTGATCTCGAAGGCGCCAACCTCGTCGGCACCGATTTCTCGCTGACCGATCTCGCCGGCGCCAACTTCAAATCCGCCAATCTGGAGAAGGCGACGCTGGTGCGTGCCTCACTCGAGGGCGCCCACGCCGAAGGCGCCAACTTCGCCAAGATCGAGGCCTATCGCTCCAGCTTCGCCAATATCGCGGCCGATGGCGCTTCCTTTGCCGGCGCCGAGCTGCAGCGCGCCAATTTCGCCGGCGCCCGGCTCGCCGGCGCCAGCTTCGAAAAGGCCGAGCTCGGCCGCGCCGATTTCGACAAGGCGGTGCTGACGGGGGCGAAATTCTCGTTCGCCAATCTCTCCCGTGCCGATCTCTCCGGCGCCACCTTCGAAACCACGCCGATGTTCGATCGTGCCTTCATGTTCCTGACCCGCATCGAAGGCCTTGACCTCTCGGCCGCAACCGGGCTCGAACAGGCCCAGATCGACCTTGCCTGCGGCGATACCTCGACCAAGCTGCCGGCCGGCCTCTCCGCACCGACAACCTGGCCCTGTCCCGCCGAGCACGAGTGATCAGGCAGGCTCGCCGGCCTTATGGTCGAGCTGCGCAAGCGTCTGTCTCGGCTTATCATCCGAATGAACCGCTTGCCGATTACGGGGCCGGTCGCTTACTTCCCAGGCTCGAACACCATGGAGTGGCCGTTGATGCAATAGCGCAGGCCGGTCGGCGGTGGGCCGTCGGGAAAGACGTGGCCGAGATGGGCGTCGCAGCTGCCGCAGCGGATTTCGGTGCGCACCATGCCAAAGGCCGTGTCGCGATGCTCCGTCACCGATTCGGGCGACACTGCTTCAAAATAGCTCGGCCAGCCGCAGCCGGCATCGAATTTCGTGTCGGAGCGGAAAAGCGGCGCGTTGCAGCCGACGCAGCGGTAAAGCCCCGTCTCGAACGAATCCCAATAAGGGCCGGTGAAGGCGCGTTCGGTGCCGTGCTGGCGCGTGATGCGGTACTGCTCGGGAGTGAGCTGCTCTTTCCAGTCGGCGTCGGTCTTGTGGATCTTGGCGGTGGTCGCAGTTTCGGACATGAGATGCTCCTTTCGCCGAGGGGCGGGTTCCGTTTCGCGAGAAATGTGGTGCGCCGCGTTCAGTTCATCAAGTCTCCCGCCGGCGCGCCATGAGATTGGCCGCATACCCAATTGGGGGAAGAGGCTTGCTTTTACATCCGTTAGGGGTTTTCTGTTAGGGTTAATGTTGCGTGCATTGGAGAATCACTGGTGTTTGAAACAGCAATCGTCCTGCTCTACGGCCTCGTGGCCGTGGCAGCCATGGCGGTCACACTGTTGGAAGGCTGGGCCAACCATGACGGCGTGACGCTTCATCGTCTCGCCGGGCTCTTCGCCTGCCTGCTCTGGCCGCTGACGCTTGTGGTCTTCATCCTCCACGGTTGCATCGCCCGGCTGCTGACGCGTCTTTCCAGATCGACGGCCTGATCGGCTTTGAACATCACCATGCAGTGCGGCTCGCGGCCGAAATCACTTGAGACGCTCCCCCGTTTCGCCTAAGCCAGAGGACAGGCTGGTTTTCTCCGGTTTTTCCGTCTGTTGCTCTTGCAACAGACTTTTGCCTTTACAGCGCCGCGCGCCTTGTCGGACGTGCAAAGGACTGTAACATTTTGAATTATGCAGTAGAGGAGGGGACATGGCCGATGTCACGGCTCTGACATTTCTGGCCCTGTGTCTGCCGCTCGTCGGCGCTCTTGCCGCCCCCTTCGTCATCCGCATCTTCGGCGCAAACGGTGCCTGGCTCCTGGCGGTCGCTCCCTTGCTCGCCTTCCTGCATTTCCTGCGTTTCATTCCCAAGATCGCGCGCGGCGAGGTCGTCGCCGGCGGTTATTCCTGGGTGCCGAGCTTTCATCTCTCTTTTTCCTGGTTTCTCGATGGCCTGTCGCTGACTTTCGCGCTGCTGATCACCGGCATCGGCACCCTGATCGTGCTTTATGCCGGCGGCTACCTCAAAGGACACAAGGATCAGGGCCGCTTCTTCTCCTTCATCTTCCTCTTCATGGGCGCGATGCTCGGCGTCGTCGTTTCCGACAGTTTCCTGATGCTCTTCGTCTTCTGGGAATTGACGTCGATCACGTCCTTCCTGCTGATCGGCTTCGACCACGAGCGTGAGGCGGCTCGCCGCGCCGCCCTGCAGGCGCTTGTTGTGACCGGCGGGGGAGGGCTCTGCCTGTTGGCCGGCCTGCTGCTGCTCTGGAACATCTCGGGCGTCACTGAGATGTCGCGACTCATCGGAGCGGGCGATGTCGTGCGCGAAAGCCCGCTCTATCTCGCTGCCCTCATCCTGGTCTTGGGCGGTGCCTTCACCAAATCGGCCCAGTTTCCCTTTCATTTCTGGCTGCCGAACGCCATGGAGGCGCCGACGCCGGTTTCCGCCTATCTGCATTCGGCCACCATGGTGAAGGCAGGCGTCTATCTGCTGATGCGGCTCAATCCCGTCATGGGGGCAACGCCTGCCTGGGAAATCCTTCTGCCCTTCTTCGGCGGGCTGACGCTGGTCGTCGGCACCGCGCTCGCCATCCGCCAGACCGACTTGAAGCTCAAGCTCGCCTATACCACCGTCTCTTCGCTCGGCCTGCTCGTCATGCTGATCGGCTTCGGCTCGGACCATGCGGTGGAGGCGGCGGCGCTCTATCTGGTGGCGCATTCCCTCTTCAAGGGCGCGCTCTTCATGGTCGCCGGCATCATCGATCATGAGACCGGCACGCGCGATATCACCAGACTCAGCGGCCTGATGCGGGCGATGCCGCTCACCTGGATGATTGCCCTTGCGGCGGCCTTTTCGATGGCCGGCCTACCGCCCTTCTTCGGCTTCCTCGCCAAGGAGGAGATCTATACGGCACTCGTCGGCGGTGATGTCCGCGCACTCACCTTTACCGCCATAACCGTCTTCGGCAATGCGCTGATTTTCGCCGTCGCCTTCGCCGTGGCGCTGAAACCCTTCCTCGGCCAACCGGTGGAGACGCCGAAACCGCCGCACGAAGCGCCCGTCCTGCTTTGGCTCGGCCCGGCCGTTCTCGCCATCCTCGGCCTGCTCGCGGCGATCTTTTCGACCTTCACCCATATCGTCCTGTCCTCGCCGATCGCATCTGCCATCCGCCAGACACCCGTCGAAATCGACATTTCGCTGACGCCGCATATCGGCCTGCCCTTGGCGCTCTCCGCCCTGACCGTGCTGCTCGGCATCGGCGTCTACTGGCAGCTCGCGCGCGCGCGTTTTCTGATGGCCGTTTTCCTGCGCGCAGCCGGGCCTGGGCCGGACCATGGCTTTGATGTTGCACTATCGGGCCTTGTCCGCTTTTCCGGCCGCGTTATGCGTGTGCTGCAGCCGGGGCGGCTGGAGATCTATGTCACCTGCACCTTCCTCTGCGTCGCCGCCATCCTCATCATCCCGCTCGTCGTCTATGGCGAACTGCCGCGTCTGCCGGCCTGGCCGGCCGATGTCAGGCTCTATGAATGGGCGGTCTTCCTGATCGCCGCCGTCGGCCTTGCCGCCGTGCTCGTCGCCCGCGATCGGCTGACGGCGATCGTCTCGCTCGGCATCCAGGGTTTCGCCGTCGCCATCATCTTCCTGCTCTTCGGCGCGCCGGATCTGTCTTTCACCCAGTTCATGGTCGAAACCCTTTCGGTGGTGATCCTTGCCCTGGTCATGACCAGGCTCCGTCTTTCTCCCGCCGATCGGCGGCCGCTCGGCCGCAAGCTCTTCGACGGCGTGCTGGCGCTTGCCTGCGGCCTCGGTTTCACGCTTCTGCTGATGCGGGCGACGCAGGCGCCGTTCAACGATGCGCTGACGGAATTCTTCAACGCCTATTCCAAATCGATCGCCCATGGCGCCAATGTCGTCAACGTCATCATCGTCGATTTCCGCGGCACCGACACGCTCGGCGAAATCGCCGTCGTTGCGGTCACCGGCCTTGCCATCCTGGCGCTTATCCGCATTCGCGCCGGCAGCGAGCGCAAGCTTGCCGCCAATGATCCCGCGACGGAGGGCTGATCGCGTGAACACCCTCATCTTCCGCACCGTCGCCCCGTTCCTCACCGCACTGATGCTGCTGTTTTCCGTCTTCGTGCTGCTGCGCGGCCATAACGAGCCGGGCGGCGGCTTCATCGGCGGGCTGATCGCTGCCTCGGGACTGGCGATCTACGGCATTGCCCGCGGCGTCGGCGCCGTTCGCCGGGCGCTGTTTTTCCATCCGCTGTCGATCGCCGGCTTCGGCCTGTTCCTGTCCACCGCAGCCGGTCTTCTCTCCATCCTGTTTGCCGTTCCCTTTATGACCGGCCTGTGGATCTATCCGACGCTTTTCGGCGCCGAGGTGCCGCTGTCGAGCGTCATGCTCTTCGATATCGGCGTCTATCTTGTCGTGCTCGGCGCCATCACGTCGATCGCATTGGCATTGGAAGAAAAGGAGGTGGAATGATGGAGCCGCTTCTGGCGATCCTCGTCGGTCTGTTCTTCGCCGCCGCCATCTATCTGATGCTGTCGAAATTCTCGATCCGCATCATGCTCGGCATCGCCATCCTCGGCAACGCCGTCAACCTGCTGCTCTTTACCGGTGGCCGGCTGACGCGCGAGGTGCCGCCGATCATCCCGGCGGGTCTCGACAGCTTGCCCGCAGGCACGGCCAACCCGCTGCCGCAGGCCCTCATCCTGACGGCGATCGTCATCTCCTTTTCCTTCCTTGCCTTCCTGCTGGTGCTGACCTACCGCGCCTATCAGGACCTCGGCACCGACAACACCAGCGACATGCGCGCCGCCGAGCCCGACGACCGGCCGCTGCCGCCATTGGGGTATTGAGGATGTTGGTGCGGATGCTCACTACACGGCAAACCCTCTCGTGCGATAGCGGAGGCGCCATCTGATGGCTGCCGCCACCTCCACCGTCGATCTCTCCGCTGCCCTGATCACCGCCCCAGTGCCGATCGGTCACTGGCTTGCCATCCTGCCGGTCGCCCATTGCATCACGCTCGGCGCCGTCCTGCTGATGCTGCGCGCCTATCCCCGCCTGCAGGCCTGGCTTGCCATCCCTGGTCTTGCGGCGCTGGCGCTGATCGATGCGGCGCTGCTCGCCAAGGTCGCGGCCGACGGGCCGCTGACCATGGTCATGGGCCGCTGGCTGCCGCCCTTCGGCATCGCCTTCACTGTCGATCTCTTCGGTGCGCTGATGGCTTTTACCGCGGCCCTTGCCGCACTCGCCGGCGGCATCTATGCGCTGGCCGATATCGGCGAAAGCGGCCGGCGATATGGTTTCTTCCCGCTGCTGATGCTGCTGATGGCCGGCGTCACCGGCGCCTTTCTCACCGGCGATATCTTCAATCTCTATGTCTGGTTCGAGGTGCTGCTGATCTCCTCCTTCGGGCTGATCATCCTTGGTTCCGAACGTGAGCAAATCGACGGCGCGCTGAAATATGCGGTGCTCAATCTGATCGCCACGACCCTGTTCCTGGTCGGCGTCGGCATTCTCTATGCCGCCTTCGGCACCCTCAACATGGCCGATATCGCTGCAAAAGCTGGTGATTTGCGCGGCACGGCGCCGCTGATGACGCTGGCAAGCCTCTTCCTGCTCGCCTTTGGCATGAAGGCGGCGGCCTTCCCGGTCAATTTCTGGCTGCCCGCCGCCTATCATACGCCGCGTATCGTGGTCTCCGCACTGTTTGCCGGCCTGCTCACCAAGGTCGGCATCTACGCGCTGATCCGGGTGATGGTCATGCTGTTGCCGGTGGAGCGCCAGGAATTGAGCCCGGTGATCGCGCTCGCCGCCGCCGCGACCATTGTCGTCGGCGCTCTCGGCGCGCTTGCCGAAAACGATATCCGCAGGCTGTTCGGCTATGTCGTCATATCGGGCATCGGAAACATGCTGGCCGGCGTCGCCCTCGGCGGCCTTGGCGGCATCAGCGGCGCTGTCTTCTATGCGCTCCATTCGATGGTGCTGATGACCGCACTTTATCTTGCCGCCGGCGAGATCGCCCGGCGCGGCGGCGGCTTTTCGCTGTCGGCCCTCGGCGGGCTCTACCGGCAAAGCGGCGGTTTCACCGCACTCTCCCTCGTGCTCTTCCTGGCCGCCTGTGGCCTGCCGCCCTTTTCCGGCTTCTGGCCGAAGGTCATTCTCGTCAAGGCCTCGCTCGATCTCGGCGCCTGGTGGCTGGCGGCCTCGATCCTCGTCGGCGGTTTTCTGACGACGATCGCCTTCGGTCGTCTCTTTCTGCTCGCCTATTGGCGCCCGGCGGCGATAGCACTGACGCCGTCCGGACCGAGGTGGCGCACGGGCCTGCCGCTCGCCGCGCTGACCGCGCTGGTCATCGGCTTCGGCATCTTGCCGGAACAGTTGCTGGCGCTGTCGCAATCGGCCGCCGCCGGCTTGGCCGATCCCCACGCCTATCTTCATTCGGTCTTCCCGGAAGGGCGTGCGCCGTGATCTTCTTCCTCTTCAACCTGCTGCTTGCTACTGCCTGGGTCACTGTTACCGGCAGCGCCTCGCTGCACAATCTCGTCCTCGGCGTCCTGCTCGGGGCCCTGGCGCTGGTCATCATCCGCGAATCCTTCGGCGGCAAGGGACGCATCCCCCGCGTCCTCCCGGTATTCTCGCTCGCCGCTCTGTTCCTCAAGGAGTTGTCGCTGTCGGCCTGGAAGGTCACGGTCACCGTGCTCTCGCCCGATATGAAGCTGAAACCCGGCATCTTCGCCTACCCTTTGACGGTGACGAGCGATTTCGAGATCACTTTGCTGGCAAACCTCATCACGCTGACTCCAGGCACGCTTTCGGTCGACGTCTCCACAGATCGCCGCACGCTCTATGTGCACGCGCTCGATTGTTCCGATCCGGAGGCGACCAGGCGTGATATCGCCAACGGTTTCGAACGCAAGATCATGGAGGCCTTCCGGTGATCACACCTGCCGCCATCGTCGCAGCCGCATCCTCGGCCGCACTCGTCATCCTCGGCCTGGCGCTGATCCTCACCGTCTGGCGCGTCGTTGCCGGCCCGACACTGCCGGACCGGATCCTCGCCCTCGACATGCTGACCGGCATCGCCATCGGTTTCATCGCCGTCATTGCGGTCAAGACCGGATTTTCGCTCTATATCGATATTGCCATCTCGCTCGGCCTCGTCGGTTTCCTGGCGACCGTCGCCTTCGCCCGATTCGTGCTGTCGCGCGGCAATATCAAATCGAAGCCGTCCGCATCTGCGGCAAATGGCAACACGCAAAAACGCCGGGCAGGGGGGAAGAAGCGATGATCGATTATATCGTGGCTGCCGTCACCGCCTTGCTTTTGATCGTTGGTTCGCTCTTTACGCTTGCGGCAGCGATCGGCCTGGTCCGGCTGCCTGATCTCTATACGCGCATGCATTCGGCCTCGAAGGCGGGGACTGTCGGCTCCGGCCTGTTGCTCCTTGCCGCCGGCCTTTATTCGCAGGACCCGGCGATTCTCGCCCGCGCCATTGCCGGTTTCGTCTTCTTCCTGCTGACGGCACCGGTGGCGGCCCATCTGCTTGCCAGAGTTGCCCATCGTTCGGGATATGATCTCGGTGCACTCTCGGTCCGTGACGATATCAGGGATCGTTGAGGCTATGCTGTTCGGCGACTTTACCAGATTTATGCAAAACTTATGCACAGGAAGCTGTGAGTAAAGCTTGCCGAAGAGCCCCTCAATTCTTCATCTGTCATTTTTTCTCAAGAAAAACGACAAATAATAATTGGCCTTTCGACCAAACGATGGTATTTGAAAATGCAAGTAGAGTTCTGATTGTGAATTGCAATCGTACTGCTTCCAAGTCCCTCAGTTTTGATTTTTAATGTCTAAACTGGGGCCATCGCCTGGAGCATGACGTAGTGGTTTCCAGTCAGGCAGTATAAGAACAGGTCAGGCTCTTCGGAATCTAGGGGTGGATTTCGCGTTTTTCGAAACAGAAGGTCGCTTCCTGTGCTTTTGCTGTTCGCTTCTACGAGGCGGGTCTTTGGCGTGTCAGTCAAAGACCGTTTGAGCATGCTAACAGGAGAAAGAATATGACGGATATAGCGACCGGCAGTGCGCCGGAGCTGCTTGTGGAACTGACAGCCGACATCGTCGCAGCTTATGTCAGCAACCATGTTGTACCGGTCAGCGACCTGGCCAATCTGATTTCCGACGTGCATTCGGCACTGAGCAACACGTCCGTACCGCAGCCTGCTGCGGCGATCGTCGAAAAGCAGAAGCCTGCAGTTTCTGTCCGCAAGTCCGTACAGGACGAGCAGATCACGTGTTTGGAATGCGGCGGCAATTTCAAGTCCCTCAAGCGTCACCTGATGACGCATCACAGCCTCTCGCCGGAAGAATACCGCGAGAAGTGGGACCTGCCGACCGATTACCCGATGGTAGCGCCCGCTTATGCCGAAGCGCGTTCGCGCCTGGCAAAGGAAATGGGCCTCGGGCAGCGCCGCAAGCGCGGCCGCGGCTGAGCTTTTTCGAAAGCATCAACGACAAAAAGCCGGGTCTTGTGCCCGGCTTTTTTGTGCCTTCGCAAGGGGAAGAAATACATTTTCCGGTATTTGAAGCGTTGCGTCTGATTCGGCCGGACGCCACGACTGCGTAAGAGATCCCGTCTTATGCTTTGCCGACAGGCTTTGAATGTATTCCTATACTATGAGCAAGTGTTAATATACTCGATTGCAGAGCCGGCACTGACCCGCTTGCTCGCCTTATGGCTCTGAAAGCCGGCCAGCCACGATCGCGGTCAAGCCGCAGCGCGGACTCTTGCCTCTTCGCGGATCCTGTTCACCATCGAGCGCAGTCCGTTCGAACGCTGCGATGACAGGTTCTCCACCAGGCCGATCTTCGAGAATATCTCGAAGGCATCGAGCCCGGCGATCTCCGATGCCGTCTTGCCGGAATAGGTGGCAAGCACGATGGCGACGAGGCCGCGCACGATATGGGCGTCGGAATCACCCTCGAAGCTCATGACCGGATTGTCGGGATCGCCTGCCGTATGAGTCACCAGCCAGACCTGGCTGGCGCAACCCATCACCTTGTTCTCCGAGGTGCGCTTCTCCTCGGCCAAATCAGGCAGCGCCTTGCCGAGTTCGATGACATAGCGGTAGCGATCTTCCCAATCGTCCAGGAAAGCGAAGTCGTCGATGATCTGGTCGAGGGATGCCATGGAGAAGCCTTTCACTATTAAAGCAGTTCCAGCAAAAGTGCGCAGCGGTCTTGCGTCCGGAATGCGTCAGGAAATGCTCTAAGAGTGCATATAGGTGAAAGACCGGCAGATTTGAACCGTTAAAAAGAAACGCCGTGAGGGATGGGCATCCTCACGGCGCAGCAACATGCTGAATTAAACAGGGCAGGCACGTCAGGCATGGGGCATCTCCGCGTCATGCGGACCACCGATGCAAGCTGGTTGAGGGTCAGGTCGCCGGCTTCGGCGTCGGCAGCGGAATAGCGCCGGTCACCACCGTCTCAGAGGAGGCGTCATCTTCGACCGGCGGACGGTAAGGCATCGGCTGGTTGAGCGCTGCCTTGGCCTCGCGCACCTTTTCCTGGATGGCAGGCGTGGTGAGGGAAGGCATGTTGAGCGCCACTGGCACCTGCGGGTCGGCAAGCTTTGCGGTTGCCGGCGTCTCATCCTTGAACTGGCTGTCGAGAAGTTCATAGGCAACGCGGGCGCCTTCACGGGCCCGGTAGCCGAGTGCGGTGAGGGTCTCGGTACCCTTGGCGCAGACTTCGGGCTTCTCCGAGCACATGCCGGTCAAATAGTCGTAGGCGCCGCTTGCCGCCGTGAACGCGTCGGAAAGCTGCAATTGCGGGCCGCTGGCCAACTTGTCGGAACTCTCCGTGCTGAAGACGGAAAGAAGCACGAGCACAAGGCCAAACCAGAAGGATCCTTTGATCAGAAACCACATTGTCGTCGCCCATCCTGTTTCCCCGTCCGGTTCTTGTTGCCGAATCAGGCCGGTTGTCCGGTGTGTTTTCACCCTACCGCCAAGTTGCGAATGCCGCTTTTCGAAACTCACGCGCATTTGCGGCAAATTTAGTTCAAATTTTAGCGAACGGCATTTGAGCCGCATTTTAGTCGAATGCGAGCGATCGCCGTTAAGCATCAGGGCAGCACCTGCTTGCAATTGCAGGACTTTTGCCGGCTCGCCTTGCCACAGGAGTTAACGCAATGCTGAAATATGAGGAAAATCCGTCGCTTACCCCCTATTAACCACAAAAGGCAAAGAGCCTTCCAGATGCTTCAAAACGAGAATTTCAGCCGTTTCAGGCTGTGAACAGCGCTTTTGCCTTATCCTTTCTTTAAGTCGCCAAGGCCTATTGTCCGGATCGATCGACAGCCTTTCGGGCGGGTATTGCGTGCGTGTATTGAGTAACATTGGCGGCTGGATGACGGCCCTCGTAGACCGGGCAGCGACAAGCTGGCTCTCCCGGACGGGCGGCGGTGAAGCCGTGCGCCAACGCGAGCTCGCGATCCTGCGCCGCCTCGTGCTGCTCTCGTCGGCCGCTCTCGTTGCCGCTCCCATCGGCCTTTCGGCAGTCACCAGTCCTGCCGTCGCGCTGCCGGCAGGTGTCGCCATGGTCTGCGCCGCCTTTCTTTTTTCCGCCGTCGGCAGCATCGCGCTCGCCCGTCAGGGCTCGGCAGCCGGTATCGCCACGCAGTCGGCCGAGGATTTCTTCCTTGCCGCCACCCCGGGCCTCGTCTTTTTCCTCGACCCGCACGGCAGTGTGGCGACCATCGGCGGTCGCGACCGGCGCGACTTCCTCGGCTGGATGCGTGATCCCAAGGGCAGGGGCTTCCTCGAGCAGGTGCATGTCTCCGACCGCATCCTTTTCCTGCAGGCGCTCGATGGCCTGCGCCGGGGCGAGGATGCTCAGAGCGTCGATCTGCGCCTCGACCGGCCCTCGGTCTCGCGCGACCAGCGCCAGTTTGCATATCTGAGAATGGACATGACGGCCCGGCGCGATGCCGACGGCGAACTTGCCGCCATCATTGCCCAGCTGCGCGATGTCTCCGTCGAGCAGCAACTGCGTGACGAAGCCCAGAACCGTGCGGCGGACGCCGAATCCGCAAACGACGCCAAGTCGCGCTTCCTCGCCGCCGTCAGCCATGAGCTGCGCACGCCGCTGAACGCCATTCTCGGTTTTTCCGATATCCTGATCGGCGAATATTTCGGCAAGTTCGAAAACGACCGTCAGCGCGAATATGTCGGCCTGGTCCGCGAATCCGGCGCGCATCTGCTGTCCGTCGTCAACACCATGCTCGACATGAGCAAGATCGAAGCCGGCCGCTACGAGCTGATCCTCGAAGCCTTCGATATATCAAGCTCCGTCAAATCCTGCGAGTCGATGCTGGCATTGCAAGCCAAGACCAAGGGCCTCACCCTAACCAGCCGTATCCAGCGCGACCTCGGCGAGGTCGTCGCCGATCAGCGCGCCATCCAGCAGATCCTCATCAATCTCGTCGGCAATGCCATAAAGTTCACCGAGGCCGGCGGCGTCGTCTCGGTCGATGCGGCAGCCCGAGACGGCATCCTCAAACTGACGGTCAGCGATACCGGTATCGGCATCCCGGCCGACAAGCTGGCATTGCTAGGCCAGCCCTTCGTCCAGATCCAGAACGACTATACCCGCCGCTTCGAAGGCTCCGGCCTCGGTCTCTCCCTGGTCAAGGGGCTGGTGGCGCTGCATGGCGGGTATTTCGCCATCGCCAGCCAGCCGGGCGAGGGCACGATCATCACTATCGAGATCGCAGCGGACGGCTCGGGCGCCCAACACGCCGAAGACGCCGGTCATGGCGCGACTGTCGAGTTTCCGCCGCGGCTGAAGGGCGCGGTCAATAGCGGTGTAGAATTGAAAGAGGGGCGTTTCGATGGCCGCGCGCAAGCGAAAATCGCCTAAGGGAAAAAGAGGACGGCAGCAGCCGGGCCTTCTGATGTCAGGCGCTGCCGCCCTCGGCGGTCTCGGCCTGCAGGGCGCCTCCGTGCTCGGCGGGGTCGGCCTGCAGGGCGCATCCGTGCTCGGCGGCGTCATCGGCCGCAATCCGTCGGTCGCCGGCGGCGCGATCACCTTCGCCGTCATCTTCTCCTTCGTCGCCGCCAATGCGCTCTGGTATCAGCCGGGCCTGCATCCGCATCCGATCTTCCGCACCCGCGATCCGCAGTCTCCGACCGTGCTCGGCGCCCGCCGCCCGGCCGAGGAGGGCGACGTCACCACCTTCCGGATCGAACGGCCGCAGGATACTGCCACCACCAACGCGACACCGGCGCCTGCCGCACCCGGCCAGCAGCCAAGCCAGCTCGTCATGGACATCCAGCAGCAGCTGGTGCGCCGCGGTCTCTATAGCGGCATACCCGACGGCATTATCGGCCCGCGCACCAGCGCGGCCATTCTCTTCTTCGAGGAGACCGTCGGCATGACCCAAACCGGCGATCCGACGCCGGAGGTGCTAGTGGCGCTGAAGACCGATGCCGCTGGCCCTTCGACCGTGCCCGCCGAAAAGCCGCCCGAGGATGTGAGCTCGAAGGCGGCGGCGGAAGACCCGGTGGCAGCCGCGATCCGCAGCGCCGAAAAGACCGTCAAAACGGCTCCATCAGCGGCAAAGCAGGTTCCATCAAGCGAAATCACCAATGTTGACCTGGTGTTGAAGATCCAGAAGGGTCTTTCCAACATGGCCTATGCCAATGTCGGCGTCGACGGTGTCGCCGGTGAGCAGACCCGCGCGGCCATCCGCCATTTTCAGAAGCACTACAACCTGCCCGAAGACGGCGAGCCGAACCAGGCGGTGCTGAAGAAACTCAAGGAAATCGGCGCGATATAGAGCAATTCCAGCAAAAGTGCGCAGCGGTTTTGCGTCCGGAATTGCGCAACCAAAATGTTAGAGCATTTTCGCGACTTGGAGCAAAACGGAAATGCTCTAACCACTAGGATGCCGCCTTCAACAGCCGGTAATGTGTCGTCATCGCCTGGCCCTCGACATCCACCACCTCTTCGATCGGCCCGGCCTCGCGGGCCATCGCCACGCGATAGCGCCTGGGCGCCATACCCGTCATCCGCTTGAAAGCGTTGCTGAAGGCGCTTTCGGATGTGTAGCCGAGCGAAAGCGCCAGCGCCGAAACCGGCATGCTGCCCTCCCGCAGCTCGCGTTCGGCAAGGCGCATGCGCCAGCCGGTGAGATAGGTGAGCGGCGCCACCCCCGCCACGGTCTTGAACCGCAGGGCAAAGCTCGTGCGCGACATGCCGGCCGCCTTTGCCAGTTCGCCAAGCTGCCAGGACCGGCCGGGATCGCCATGCATCAGCCGCAGCGCCGGCGCAATGCGATCGTCGCCGAAGGCGCGGAGCCACCCGACCGTCAGTGGCGCCGAGCTCATGATGTGCGCCCTCAGCACCTGCACGAACATCAACTGCGCAAGCTGGGTCGAGGCGAGCAGGGCGCCTGGCCGCTTTGCCGCCATCTCCCGGACCAACTGGTCGAGTAGCCAGCGCAGCACGCCGGCTTCGGCAAGGGCGGCACGCACATGAATGATCGGCGGCAGTACGTCGGACAGCAGCTCCATGCCCTGCGGTCCGAGCGCGATGTGGCCGCCGAGATAATGGAAATCCTCGCCAACGCCGTGGCGTGCCAGGCCGTCGACCTTCTCCTTGAAGGCGCCGACCGCGTCAGTGGGCGTAACGGCAAGGTCGCTCGCCAGGACGAACGAATGCCGGCCGTTCAGAAGCGCAACGTCGCCTGCTTCGAGCAGAATGGGTTCACTGCCATTGTCGAGGCAAAGCCAGCAGCGCCCTTTGGCGACCGCGCTGATCTTGATTCGGTTCGGCCGGGGGAAGCGCAGCGCCCAGGCGCCGCCGGCGATCAGCCCACCCGACACAAGGCAGCGCGCATCGAGTAGATTGAGCATTTCGGAGAGTGGGTCACTGATCATTTTTGAACGATGAAGCAGGAAATTCGGATTTGCAAGCATTCAGAATCCCATTTCCCGGGCGTACATAAGGCCATCACACACAGCGGAGGCATGTCATGTCCACTCCACAGGCTCCCATCGGTTCCGGCTTCGGTGCGGCCTCGACCGCCGCCGACGTCATTGCCGGACACGATCTTTCAGGCAAAGTCGCGATCGTCACCGGCGGTTATTCGGGTCTTGGTCTCGAGACGGCTCGTGTGCTCGCCGAAGCTGGCGCCAGGGTTGTCGTCCCCGCCCGCAATCTCGAAAAAGCCAAGGCAGCCGTGGAAAGCATTCCCGGCCTTGTGCTGGAAAAGCTCGACCTGATGGACCCCGGCTCGATCGACGACTTCGCCGACCGCTTCCTCGAAAGCGGCGAGCCCCTGCATCTGCTCATCAACAATGCTGCCGTCATGGCGAACCCGCTGACGCGTGACGCCCGCGGTTACGAATCGCAGTTCTCCACCAATCATCTCGGCCATTTTCAGCTTACGGCTCACCTCTGGCCGGCACTGGTGAAGGCCGAGGGCGCGCGCGTCGTCGCCGTCTCCTCGCGCGGTCACGTCTTCTCCGGCGTCGATTTCGATGATCCGAATTT
This sequence comes from Rhizobium sp. WSM409, assembly GCF_057653825.1. Lineage (NCBI taxonomy): Bacteria > Pseudomonadati > Pseudomonadota > Alphaproteobacteria > Hyphomicrobiales > Rhizobiaceae > Rhizobium > Rhizobium sp. WSM409. The sequence continues at coordinate 1,056,685 of NZ_CM172794.1, forward strand.
CGAGAACCGCGAATACGCGCCCTATCTCGCTTACGGCCAGTCGAAGACGGCAAATGCTCTCTTTGCGATCTCACTGGACGCTTTGGGTGCGAAGCACGGTGTCAGAGCCTTCTCGCTGCATCCCGGCGGTATAGTCACCACCGATCTGGTCCGCCACCAGTCGAGCGACTTCCTCAAGACGAGCGGCTATGTCGACGAGGATGGCAAGCCGGTCATCGATCCGCAAAACAACAAGAAGACGATTCAGCAGGGGGCGGCGACCACCGTCTGGTGCGCCGTCAGCGAGAAGCTAGACGGGCTCGGCGGCGTCTATTGCGAGAACTGCGATATCGCCACTGCCGTCCCCGGCGATTCGACCGAGATGCTCGGCGTCCGTCCTTGGGCAACCGATCCGGAGCTCGCCGAACGCCTCTGGCAGTTGAGCGAGCGGCTGACGGGCTTCATCGCCAGCTGATGGGGCGCCGCACGGCCGGCCCACAGTCACGGAGTTCGATTTCCCTACAACCTAAGTCTAAGGTGCTGCCACTGTTTGCAACTTGTTAACCATGTTGCCTGAAGCTTTTCTGATTGGGGCGGGGGAGCGTCGGTCATGCATGCGCTGAAGGCGATAGACGATCTGGCCGCAGAACCTGTGGTCGAAGCGGTGGGGCCAGATCCCGAGGCGCTGCGCCACATCCTGCTGCGTCTTGCCGAAGAAGCCTCCACCCTTGGCATCGACCTCGTCGATATCGCCGGCGCCATCCAGGACATGGCGGGAATGTCGGCCCGGCATGCCTCGGCCTTCGATCATGTCACCCGCACCGCGCTGTCGATTGCCGAGACCAACCGCTCGGTCGCCGTGTCGCTGCGCGAGACCGACCGCACGGCGGCCGAGGCCCGCCACATGCTGAAAGAATCGGCCGACCGCCTGACCGGCTCCGTCGCCGAGATCGGCCATATGGTCCAGTCCTCCAACGAGATCGGCACTGAGATTGCCGGCTTCTCCAAGTCGCTTGCCGATGTCGACAATATTGCCGAGGAGATCAGCATCATCGCCCGCCAGACCAACCTGCTGGCGCTGAATGCCGCGATCGAGGCGGCGCGCGCCGGCGATGCGGGCAAGGGTTTTGCGGTCGTCGCCACCGAGGTCCGAGCCCTTTCGCTGCAGACCTCGAAGGCGACTGGTTCCATCCAGCAGACGCTGGACGAACTGCGTGTCAAGATCGACCGGCTGTCGGCCGTCGGCAGCGATGCGCGCGACAGTGCGGCCGGCGTGCGTGACAAGTCGGAGGCGATGCGCGGCGCCTTCGAAAGCATGGAACATGTGATCACCCGCATCCTCGACAGTTCGACTGTCATGGCCAACACCACCGAGGCGGTCGACCAGCAATGCGCCGGCTTCGTCGAGAAACTCGGCGAGATGTCAGCCGAGGTCGCCGGCTCGAATGTCAGGCTACAGCAGGCGGCAAAGCGCGTCGACAGCGTCGTCGGCCTCTCGGAAACCCTGATCCAGCTGACGGCGAGCGCCGGCGTCAAGACTGCCGACAGCCGTTGGATCGAGGAAGCGCAGTCGGTGGCAAGACAGATTTCCGGCGCCTTCGAACGTGCCGTCGCTGAAGGGCAGATCGGGCTCGATGCTCTCTTCGACCGACGCTATCGGCCGATAGCGGGCTCCGATCCGGCACAGGTGATGGCAGCCTTCACCGAACTCACCGACCGCCTGCTGCCGCCGATCCAGGAACCCGTCACAACCTTGGACGAGCGCATCGCCTTCTGCGCGGCGATCGACGAGAACGGCTATCTGCCGACTCACAACCGGAAGTTCTCGCAAGCCCAGCGGCCCGGCGACACCGTCTGGAACACCGCCAATTGCCGCAACCGCCGCATCTTCGCCGATCGCGTCGGCCTTGCCGCCGGCCGCAGCACCGCGCCCTTCCTCGTCCAGACCTACAGGCGCGACATGGGCGGCGGCAATTTCGTGATGATGAAGGATATCTCCGCTCCGATCACCGTCCGTGGACGGCATTGGGGAGGCGTGCGTCTGGCAGTCAAGGTCTGACCCCCAGGGGTCAAACTCTGACTCCCCAGGGGTCAAACTCTGACTCCCCAGGGGTCAAACTCTGACCGACCCCGCATTGCCGCCACCGGCGCGCCGGTCTATACCGCGCCGATGAGATTACGCGCCGACATCTTCGTTTCCGCCCTCTTGCGCCGCGTCTTTGCCAGCGGCGATTTCGCCGCCGTCGAGAAGAAGGGCGCGGAGGAGGCGGGTGCGATCTTCATCCGCCAGCACTTCCGCGACGGCCTGGAAACGCTCTACGCGCCGGCGCCGCAGACCGCCTTCGACGAAGGCCAGGCCGGCGACCGCCTGTTCGAGATCCGCCTGTCGCGCGGCGAACCGGAAGCGGTGCGCACGATGCTGGAGCGCGAACGCAAATTCGATCCCGATCTCTGGATCGTCGAGCTGGAGGCGGATGAACTGGGGGATATGATCCCACTTATCAGGGACAGCGGATGACGGCCGGAGGCAGCCGTCAGGTCAGCGCCATTTCAACAGCCGCTCGCTGAGATCCCAGAGCCTGTCCGCGTCGCGCAGCAGATGTTGGTCGCGGCGACCCTGTTGAATGGAGCGGTCATGCCTTCAGAAGGCTTTCGGCGCAGTCGACGACGGTCACGGCACCGGGTCGGGGCGTAAAGCCGAGCAATCGCTGCGCCTTCTCTGAGGTGAGCCGGAACTTGCGTCCGATCAGCGGCGCCAGGCTTTTCAGCTTCGGCAGGAAGGGCAGCAGGAGCCTCACTAATATGGTCGGCAGGCGCCGTGTCGGCGTCTTGAGCCCGCTCGAACCGAGGCCCACCCGCAGCGCCCTGGCAATATCTTCCATCCACATGAATTCGCCGGCGGCGATGAAGCGTTCGCCGGCTGCCCCCGGCGAGATCATCGCCTTTATGTGCAGTTCCGCCAGATCGCGCACGTCGACCACCCAGAAGCCAAGCCGCGGCATCGCGCGCGGGCGGCCCTGCAGCAAGTCCTGGATGATCCCGGCGGAGCCGGGCGTCTCCTTGAAAAGGACCGGGCCGAAGACGGCGCCCGGCAGCACCGTCGTCAGCCGGCTGGTTTTTCCGCGCCCTTCCATGAAATCCCAGGCCGCGCGTTCTGCGAGGATCTTCGACACGCGATAGGCATCGAACTGCGGATCGTCGGGATTGGCCCAGATCGTCTCGTCGCTGATCCGGTCGGTGCTGAGCGGCGGGCGGGCGGCGGCCGCAGCCGACGTCATGACGACGCGTTTCACATCTGCCGCAATGGCCGCTCGCAACACGCGCAGAGTTCCGGCGCGGGCGGGTTCGAGGAATGCATGCTTGTCGCCGGGCTCTCCGCCGCCGAGCGGTGATGCGACATGGAGGACATAATCGCAGCCTTGCATCGCTATCTCCCAGCCTGCGTCGGCAAGCAGATCGGCGACGACGAATGAGAGGTTGTCGGTGTTCCCGGCTACTACGGCGATAGCCGAGCGAAGACCTGCTTCCCGGGAAAGGTCGCGTATCGTCGTGCGCACGAGATAACCGCGCTTCAGCAGTTCGACGATGCACCAGCCGGCCACGAATCCGGAGCCGCCGGTTACAAGCACTGTCTCAGCCATGCCGTCTCCTCGTTCAACACATCAAGGTATCGTGCGCCGGGATCTGCGTTCTTGCCGTCGCGACAGTCTCGTTCGTGCTGTGCTGCACAGGCCTTCGGCCCGTCGTTGCCATCAATTGTTTACACTCGTATACTTCAGGGAGAAGCAAGAGTCTACAGATGTAGACAATGGATGGAACAAGAGGAATGACACGCACCACCAACGCGCGTCCGCGTAATGCGGCGGCGACACGCGAGGCGATCCTGGCCTCCGCGAGACGCGCATTCGCGCAATCGGGTTATGACGGCGCCGGCGTACGCGACATCGCAGCTGGCGCCGGCGTCACCGCCATGCTCGTCAATCGCTATTTCGGCTCGAAGGAGAAGCTGTTTGCCGAGGTGATTGCCGCGACGATGGCGGCCCCGATTATCCTGACGGCGGAAAACCTTGCCTCCGCAAAACTTGGCGAGGCCATCGCCGCCTCGCTTGTCGACATCACCAAGGCGGGCGATACTCCGCTGGAGGGCTTTCTCATCATGCTGCATTCGGCATCGAGCAAGCGCGCCGCCGAGATCGGCCGTGAACAGATCGAGGCTGGCCATCAAAAGGTGATGACGGGTGCGCTCAGCGGCGATCTGGCGCCGCAGCGCGCCGCTCTCATTCTATCTATTGTCGCAGGTTTCCAGGTGATGCGGCAGATGATAGGCCTCTCGGCACTTGCGGATGCGGAACCCGAAGCGCTGGTGAAGCTGCTTGCACCGGTCTTCCAGTTGCTCATCGAGGCGGAGGGAGCAGACAGGCCGCTCTAAAGCATGTCGAGTAAAACTGCGCAGCGATTTTGCGATAACGACACGCGTAAAAACAAAGACCTAAAGCGCGAGGAGCGAATCTGAACGATCACGACGTGCATTAGGCGGATCGGGCTATTTTGCCTTCAACGAGACCGCCGTCCCATGACGCGCATGTCGCGCTGCGGCGGCGCCTGGCGGATGAAGCGATAGTCGGGCGTTGCCGCCGGCGCGGGCAAGGCGGGCGCTTCCGGCTTATAAGTGTAGCGATCGGCGCGCCGCCAGGCTTCGACGCGTTCGTGGCATTCTTCCGGGTCGAGCGCATCGAGCACCATCCAGCCGCGCGTGACGTTATGCTGCTGTTCGGCAAGGTGCGGATAGAGCCTTTCGAGCACGAAGACGGCGTCGAGAAAGCCCATGCCGAGGCTGGTCAGCGTCGTGGCGAGCTGCTGGCCGGAAAGATCGAGCATGATGCGCTCGGCAAGCCAGCGGCTGGCGGAAAGCGCATCGGCAAGCGCGGTTGCGAAATGCGTCGCCTCACGCGAACGGGCGAAGCGCACCAGCAGCGCCTCTTGAATGTCGGTGAGCGTGCGCAGACCGAGCCTGTCCTCGTCGGCACGGCCGAGATGGCCGGCAAGCCCGAGGATGCGCTCGCGCAACGCCTCTTCATTGGCAATCCGCTGTTCCGCCAGCGCATCTGCCTCGTTGGTCTCAGTCGGCGCTGGTGAAAGCGGGACCGCCGGCGATTCCATCACTGGCGCCGATGCGCTCGCGGACCGCGGCTGGCTCTGGCGCAGCGCCACCAGCGCATCGATGACCTTCGGCGAGAGTGAATCGCGGCTGACGATCGCCTTGACATGTGCTGCACCCTGCATGCGCGCGATGGTGATCAGCGTGTCGTCGGCGACTGCCTTTGAGGCGGCAAGAAAAGGCGCCGCGATCTCGATCGGCTGGTTGCCGATGAACAGCGCTACAGCGGCCGGCATGTTCTGGCATTGGGACAGCGCCGCGACCGCCTGGCGCTTGGCCTCGTCGGAGGAAGCCTGGAACAGCGGCATGAAAAGTTCGGCGAATTGGCGCAGTTCGGACCTTGTCGGATGAGACAGGTTCTCGAAACTGCTGACAGTCGCCATCAACACCACGTCCTTTTTCCTGACGGCCAAGGGGCCTTCTAGGTCTCGAAACCGGTCACGCACAAAAAACACCCCGAAAACGCAGAACAAGGGGACCAAGGGCCGATATGCGCTGGCGGAACGCATGTCAGGCCATACGGTTATGAACAAATCCTACACCGGTACGGTTAATGCATGCTGAAGATTTTATTAAAATGCTACAGAAATATACACGCGAAAAGTGTCGCGACATGGTTGGCCGGCAATATAAAAATGCGCGGTTTGAAAGGAGTATTGCAACGATGCCTATCGCTGCCGTGATGGTGGAAAAACTCAGGCGGCCCTTTGATCGCGTAGCGCGTGCAGCAGCTTTTCGCGGCTGTCGTAACCTGCCTGATAAAGGTCGAGTGCTGCGGATGCCGCGAATTGCGCGTCGACGCTTTTGATGTCGATGCGCCGTTCTGTGCACCAGGCATCAAGCGCACTGCGCAGCACGTCGAGATCGTCAGGCGAGAAAGATGAATTTACCAGCAAAGACACCGCTTGCCCTCCGCATTCCGGCAAGAACGTGGAAAATCCCGATCGATCGGAGCCCGGAAACGTGTGATCGACATGAGCGAACATACGCGCATCCGCGCGCCTCGCAATTAAATATTTTCGTGATGTATTTTTGCAACATCGCGCTTTTCCCGGCCGGCCGATTGCAGCGCCGATGTCAACTATATGAATTGTTTCTAAATTTATCCGTTGAACTCCAGCCGGCAGTTTGCGCAGGCGGGGTGAAACCAAATCAACTCTTCGAGCGTTAAAGGGGAAGTAACGTGAACTGTGTTTGGCATCGGCCGAATATTAGTAAACTGTTAACTGTCATCTGTCTCAATTCGGATAGGAACGACGCGATTTGAGTATTTGGATCGTTGAAACTCCGCATCACGGTATTTCAATCAGGTGCCGTGGGAAAGGCGCGAATGCCCTCGGTCCGGTCATCCCGGTACTGCAGGACGCGCCGGCCCGCACATTGGCGGGCAGGGTGAAATCCATCGCAAGTTCATCCGTCTCGGGCAGTGCATGGAGACGAGAATGGCAATAGTAGTCGCATTGGCGGATCGGCAGCCGCGGGCGCCGCGTCGTCCGGACAAAGAGCCCCGCGAAGCCAAGATTCTTTGGTTCACCGGCGTCCGCTACGAGCGGTTGGCCGAGAGCCCGAAACATCGTCCGGCGCCCGCGCCACGCGTCAACAAGAAGTAACCGCTCTTCAACCTCAGCGAGCGGCGAATTGCTCGCAGCCGGCTTCCGTCAGGAAGTTGCGCGCAGCCTCATCGAAGCTCGCCTGCGGCGCCAGCGTCCGCAGCACGGCATAGCCGTCAGGCCGGGCCATTTCCACCAGGATCGCCTGTTGCAGCTCCTGCGGCAAGTTCTTGCGCAGGTCTGTCAGCTGGATCGGACTGCCGGCCAGCACATCGAGCGCGCCGCCGACCGATGTCCTGTCGTTCATGCTGAAGACCTCGTTGGAGGCGCTGTCGTAGATCGCGATCGACCAGAAGGGCACATTGCCCTTGGCAGTGAAATGCACCGGCGCATCCTCGACGTCGAAGGAGCAGACGGCGGTGCGCAGGAAGGGGTCGCCATTGGCAAGGCCGGCTTCGTCATACTGGTTGCCAAGCAGGTAGAAATTGTTGAGGTCGCCCTCTGCCTCCACGCGGGTCGCCGCATCCCTGCCGGTGAAATGCGGCAGCGACAGGATGATCACGAGATGCAGCAGGGCTGCGCCGAAAAGACCGGTCAGGACCGCGAAGAATATCCTAAGCATTGCCGCATCCGGTCTTGGTGAGCTTCGGCATGGCGAGGTCGATCACGCCGGAACTGCCGGCGGTCGGGGTGTCGAACAGCGTCAGCACCAGCCGGAAGGTGCCGGCCTGTGGCAAGGCCAGCCAGTTGCCCGGCTGTGCGACGGCTGAGATCTCGATCGAGAAGCCGCTATCTTGCTGGCGCAGCACCGTCCAGGAATTCAGCGCTGAGGGATGCCCGGTCGTCACCGCCGCCGGATTGCCGCCATTGTCGGCGGTAAAGAGGGTCCAGAGCCGGGCAGGTGGCGTCTGCCCGCTGATGCGGTAGCGGCAGCCGGCATTCAGCCGCGCGCCCTCGTCGTCGACGCTCGCCGTAAACGTCAGGCCCTCGGCGCTGCCATAGAGCAGCTTGCCGGCGCGTGCCCGGTGCGACTTGGCATAAGGATCGGCCTCGACCGTCTGCAGCGCTGGAAAGGCCTCCCAGGCGCCGAGCTTGATCGCCCCGAAACCCTGTGTCGCGTCCAGCGCGTAAAGCGAAATCATGATCCCGCCGCCAAAGGCGACGATCAGCGTGATCGCGATAAAGAGGGGGAATCGAAACACGTCAAGACCTTGGAAACCATATCGGATGAAAGGGTTACCACTGATTCTGGCAGGGTGGAATGCCGCGCCGTGACATGGGAGCCGATTGATCCACGGTTATGTCCATGCGGCAAAGCCGTCATGCCAAGTGCAGCAACGGCAATCCGTGCCGATATATCGAGGCGGGCGGAGGCTGATTTCGGGATCGTGCGCCAGGCGGAGCCTGCTACTCCGCGCTCGCCACCTTCGCTGGCGCGAGCGGGGCGGCATCCTTCAGCTTTTCGCCGAGCTTCTTGAGGATGCCAGTCGATTGAACCGAGAGCATGCGCGGCCGGATGAGCTGCGGCAATCCGTCCTGCGGCTTGGCGGCGGCGGTCTTGGCGAGGTCCTTTTCCGAGGGCAGGGGATTTTCGACGCCGGGGATGGCCCGCAGCGTCACACCCTGGTGGGCGTAGTCCATGGCGCGCTTGAAGGTCATCGCCGGCAGCGAGCCGCCGGTCATCTCGTTGGTCGAGGTGTAGTCGTCATTGCCGAACCAGACGGCGCAGGTGTAATTGCCGGTGAAGCCGACGAACCAGGCGTCGCGATAGGCCTGGGTCGTGCCGGTCTTGCCGGCCGTCAGGATGCCGTTGTCGAGGGCTGCCTTGCGCGCCGTGCCGACATAGGGAACACGCGACAACATCTGGTTCATATAGGCGTCGGCCTGTTCGGAGAGCACGCGTTTCGGCGCCGGCTCGTCACGGTCGAAATCGTAGAGCACGTCGCCGTCGTAATCGAGGATCTGGGTGATGCCGTGGCGGCGCGACTGGTAGCCGCCGGCCGGGAAGGTGGCATAGGCCGTCGCCTGGTCGAGGACCGTCACCTCGGAGGTGCCGATCGGGATGGTGACGTCGTCGCGGATGGGCGTTTCGACGCCGAGGTTCTTCGCCATCGCCCGGATCGGCTGAATACCGAGTTTTTCCTTGGCGAGCCGCACCGGCACGGTGTTGATCGACTGGGCGATCGCGGTCTCGAGTGTGATGCGGCCGGCATAGCGGTTTGCGTAATTGTGCGGGCTCCAGTTGCCCCAGTAGATCGGCGCATCGACGATCGTCGTCTGCGGCGTCATGCCGCTCTCCATCGCCACAGCATAAGTGTAGACCTTGAAGGACGAGCCCGGCTGGCGCAGCGCCCTGCTGGCGCGGTTGAACTGGCTCTCCCCGTAATCCCGGCCGCCGACCATGGCGCGCACGGCGCCACCGTTTTCGATCATCACCATCGCGCCCTGCTTGGCGTGATAGGCCTCGCCATATTCGCGCAGCGACGTCTCGACCGAATCCTCCGCCGCCTGCTGGATGCCCATGTCGATCGTCGTGCGCACGATCAGCGAATGCTGGTGGAAGCGCGACGAAAGCCGCTGGACCTCGTCGAAAGCCCAATCGAGGAAGAAATCGGGCGATTCCACCTCGTTGCGGTCGACGACGGTGGCCGGATTGCGCCTGGCGGCGATCACCTGGCCCTCGGTCATCAACCCGCTCTGCACCAGATTGGTCAGCACTTCGTTGGCGCGGGCACGCGCCGCCGGCAGGTTGACATGCGGCGCGTATTTCGCCGGCGCCTTGAACAGGCCGGCAAGCATGGCGGATTCGGCAAGGTTCACATCGGTGATGTTCTTGCCGAAATAGAACTGCGCCGCCGCCGCCGCGCCAAAAGTACCGCCGCCCATATAGGCGCGGTCGAGATAGGTGGAGAGGATTTCCTTCTTGGAAAGGTTCGCCTCGAGCCACAGTGCCAGGAACGCCTCGGTGACCTTGCGGTCGATCGAGCGTTCGTTCGACAGGAACAGGTTCTTGGCGAGCTGCTGCGTCAGTGTCGAGCCGCCTTGGACGACTTCGCCCGCGCGCGCATTCTCGCTCATGGCGCGGAAGAGGCCGATGAAATCGATGCCGAAATGGTCGAAGAAGCGCCGGTCCTCGGTGGCGATCACCGATTTGATCAGCGAATCCGGCAGCTCGTCGATCGGTACGGAATTCTGGTGGATGACGCCGCGATGGCCGATGACGTTGCCGTAGCGGTCAGTGAAGGTGACGGCGAAATCGCCGCGGTTGCGCCAGTCTTCCTTGGTTGCCTCGAAGGCGGGCTGGGCAAGCAGCAGCATCAGCACCGAGCCGGCCGCCCCGAGCGTCAGCCCTTCGCCGGCGAGTTCGAAGACCATGCGCTTCCAGCCGCGCACGCGGAAGCGGCGGAAGAAAATGGTAATGTCTTCCCAGATCTCGGCAGCGCGGAAGCCGGCGTTCCAGACGGTCGAATCGATCCAGGAATCGATGCGCAGTAGAATGTGACGGCTCTTCGCCGGCCGCTTTTCCGCTGCCTCGCTCGCCGCTTTTCCGGGCCTTTTTTCTGGCCCGTTTTCTGGCCCATTTCCTGGGTTGTCCGGATCCTGCACGTCCTGTATTCCCGCCTGATCTCGCTTCGGTCATATCAGACAAAAGCGCGAGGCCCGCATATGGCCGCAAATCTCTCCGATACCAGGAGAGAATTCTCCGAGTACCAGGAGTATACTGAAGGATTGATTGATTTTGCGGCCGATAACAAGAGAGATGCATAAGGGTCACGCGAATTTGCGGGTCGCTGTTGCATGAAACGACGATGAACGATGTGCCCTTCTGGAAGAGCAAGACGCTTGCCGAGATGACCGTCGCCGAGTGGGAAAGCCTCTGCGACGGCTGCGGCCTCTGTTGCCTCAACAAGATCGAGGAATGGGATAGCGGCGATATCTATTTCACCTCGGTCAGCTGCAAGCTGCTAGACGGCGAAAGCTGTCGCTGCTCCAGCTATGAGAACCGCTGGGATTTCGTGCCGGACTGCGTGCAGCTGACCAAGGAGAACGTGCCCGATATCGCCTGGCTGCCGCCCACCTGCGGCTACCGGCTGGTCAATGAAGGCCGCGACCTCTACTGGTGGCACCCGCTCGTCTCCGGCGACCCGGAGACCGTCCATGCGGCCGGCATTTCCGCGCGAGGCCGCGCGATCAACGAAAATGAGATCGATCTCGATGATCTCGAGGATTATGTCGTCGACTGGCCGCTGACCGTGGGCGAGGAGAAGGACGACGAGGACGCCTGAGACCGCTGGCGAAGGCTTTCTCTCGCACGGCTTGCCTCCGGCGCGATGCGTAAAATTGGCACTGGCCGCTGCTTGATTATTGAAAAGTGAGACCCTACTTGCGGTGCAACCCGCTGGTCCGGGCCCCTCTGGCGAGAGCTTCGGCACTCTTGCGATGTCGGACCTCTTCTCCGACAACCAGTGCCGACAGGGGACTATCCTTGAATCTCTCATTTTTGTTCGTCGAGTGGCTGGGAACGCCGCTCTGGATGTGGTCGAGCTTTTTCGCCCTCGTCATCGCCATTCTGTCGTTCGACCTCGGTATTCTTCATAAGCAGAACAAGGAGATCGGCGTCGGCGAAAGCGTCAGGCTTTCCGCTCTCTATATCGCGCTCGGCCTTACCTTCGGTGGTTTTGTATGGTGGTACCTCGGCTCCGAGGCCGGTCTTGCCTATATGACGGGCTTCGTCGTCGAAAAGACGCTGGCCCTCGACAACGTCTTCGTCATCGCTCTGATCTTCTCGTTCTTTGCCGTGCCGCGCATCTACCAGCACCGGGTGCTCTTCTGGGGCATTCTCGGCGTCATCGTGCTGCGCGCCATCATGATCGGCGTCGGCGCGACGCTGGTCGCCGAATTCGCCTGGCTTCTCTATATCTTCGCCGCGTTCCTGATCGTCACCGGCATCAAGATGCTGGTCATCAAGGAGGCAGAGCCTGATGTCTCGAAGAACATCCTCGTGCGCTTCATGCGCAGCCGCTTCAACGTCACCGAGGAACATCACGGCGAACGGTTCTTCGTCAGAAAGGCAAATCCCAGGACGGGGAGGATGACTTGGTTCATCACGCCGCTCTTCATGGCGCTGGTGATGGTCGAGGTGGCCGACGTTATCTTCGCCGTGGATTCGGTCCCCGCGATCTTCGCAATCACCACCGATCCGTTCATCGTCTACACCTCGAACATCTTCGCGATCCTCGGCCTTCGCGCCCTTTACTTCGCGCTTGCTGCGATGATTCATCGCTTCCGTTACCTCAAGCCGGCGCTTGCCATCGTGCTGATCTTCATCGGCTCGAAGATCTTCCTCGCCGACCTGCTGGGCCTTGAAAAATTCCCGGCCGCGCTCTCGCTCAGCATCACCTTCGCGATCATCGCAGCCGGCGTGGTCTGGAGCCTCCTCAAGACGCGGGATCCGCAGCAGCCCGCCTGAGCGGGCTCTGCACAGGGAATACGTCAACAAAGAAGGAAACAGATATGATTTCGAATTTCATCGGTTGGATTTTTGCCCTGCTCGTCGTCGATCCGTTGCAGGCTGAGATCCAGCAACAGGCTGAGCGCGCCCGGCTTCCCGTGGAGATCGTCCGCCAGTCCCAGGCCTGCCTGACATCCCAGGGGCCGAAGCTCATAGAGCGCGCCGCCGGCGACTACGGCTGGGCGGCGGCCACAGTCGTCAGCATAGCGATCGGTCATACCGCGCCGGCCGAACTTCTCGACGGCAGCGACCCGCAATGCGCAGCCCTGGTCGGCGCCCTGAAGGGAGCCGGCGCGGGTGCGTGACGGCGACCAGCTGAAAATGGACTGCGTAATGTCTGATCAAGCCGGAAATAGACGGCCGCCGCGCGGTGTGGCCACCGCGCGGCTCCGGGAGATGCTGGAACTCGCCCGGGCGAAGGGCGGCCTCTCCATCGGCGAGGCTCTGGAGGCGATGGGCTCGACCAGCATCGCCTTCACCATCCTGTTCCTGGCAATCCCGGCACTGACCCCGATTCCCGGGCCATTCGGAATGGTTTTCGGTACCGCGCTGGCGCTGGTCTCCCTCCAGATCGTTGCGGGCGGCCGGAAGGTCTGGCTGCCCGCCATCGTCAGGGATCGCCGGGTTTCATCGGCGGCGCTCGATCTCGTCGTGGGTCACGCGGTCCCGGTGATCGCCCGGGTGGAGAAGGTCGTGCGCGCCGGCCGGCTGCAGGCCCTCACCGGCCCGACGGTGCAGGCGCTGCTCGGCATTCCTGTCTTCCTGCTCGCCGTGGTGATCGCGCTGCCGATCCCCTTCGGCAATATTCTGCCGGTGTTCTCGCTGGTGGTGCTCGCCGTCGCCCTGATGGAGCGGGATGGTCTCGTCACCCTGATCGGACTGCTGCTCACATTGGCGACCATCGTCGCGACTGCCGCCTTGCTATATTTTATCAAGGCGATGATCTTCACGGCCTCTTAACCTGAATGGACAGGTACCGCGGCGAGGAAATGCCGCAACTCCGTCTGGACATAGGCAGCCACCGGCCCTTCGGCGCCAAAACCCCACCAGATGAGCGAACCCTGCCATTGCGACAGCATCAGCCGGGCGATCGTCTCCGGCGCCTTCGCCGAGCCGAAACATCGCGCGATTGCCGCCGTCAGTGCCGCTCCCCAGGCCGCACCCCGGGCACGCAGCACCGGATCGCGAAAATCCTCGCGAAGCACCAGCAGTCCCTCGCCATAGGCGGCGGCATTATCGCCGTAATCCTGCGACAGGCCGACGAGCAGCGCGACGGCGCCTTCTTGCGTTTTCGGCACGACCTCGGCAAGCCGCGCCGTTTCCGCATCAAGCCTGTCCCAGGCATAAAGCAGCGCGGCGCGCAGCATCGCCGCTTTCGTGGCGAAGCGCTGTACCAGCGTCGAGCCGGAAAGACCGCTCGTTTTCGCCACCGCCGCAAAGGTCGCCGCCTCCGGCCCCTCGGCATGGATCAGCGCCAGCACCATGGCGAGAAGCTGTTCGTCGGACAGTGTGCGGCGACGCGGCATGAAATTCCTCTTGCATTCACATTATATATAAACGATCATTCGTTTATAAACAAGGAGCGCCGGCCAATTCCTGGCGCTTCCATTACGGCATAAGGCGTTCTACAGCGCCGCGCCTCTTTAGAGGCGCAAAGGACGCTGTAACACTTTGCATTGGCGTGGAGGATGGAGAAGTGACAGCAAACTTGCGGGAGAAAGTTGCCTTGGTGGCGGGTGCCACGCGCGGCGCCGGCCGCGGCATCGCGGTGGAGCTCGGCGCCGCCGGCGCCACCGTCTACGTGACTGGGCGCACGACGCGCGCCAAGCAATCCGAATATGCCAGGCCGGAGACGATCGAAGAGACGGCCGAACTGGTAACCGCCGCAGGCGGTAAGGGTATCGCCGTGCAGGTGGACCATCTCATCAAACAACAGGTCGAGGCGCTGGTCGCCCGCATCCGCAGCGAAGCCGGTCGGCTGGATATTCTCGTCAACGACATCTGGGGCTGCGAGAAGCTATTCGAATGGGACAAGGCCGTCTGGGAGCATTCGCTGGACAAGGGCCTGCGCATGCTGCAGCTCGGCATCGAGACGCATCTGATTACCGCCCACTACGCCTTGCCGCTGATGATCGAGCGGCCCGGCGGGCTGCTGGTGGAGATGACCGACGGCACAGCCGAATACAATGCCACCCATTACCGGCTGTCGCCCTTTTACGACCTCGTCAAAACGGGCGTCACCCGCATGGCCTGGGCGCATGCGCAAGATTTGGCGAAACACGGCGCCACCGCCGTTTCGATCACGCCCGGCTGGCTGCGCTCCGAAATGATGCTGGATGCTTATGGTGTTCGCGAGGAGAACTGGCGCGAGGCGACGAAAGTGCAGCCGCATTTCGCCATTTCCGAAACGCCGCATTTCGTCGGCCGCGCCGTTGCGGCCATCGCCGCCGATCCCGACCGCGCCCGCTGGAACGGCCAGTCGCTGTCGAGCGGCGGAGTGGCCAAGACCTACGGCTTCGACGATATCGACGGTTCGCGGCCGGATTGCTGGCGCTACATGGTGGAAGTGCAGGAGCCGGGCAGACCGGCTGACGTGACGGGTTATCGCTAAACAATTCCAGGGAAACGGCTTTCCCTGGAATTGGATGCAGGCAAAAGGTTAGAGCGGCTCTGCGCTTCCGTGAAAGCTAAACCGCTCTAACGCCCCGTTATCATGCTGCGGCAAGCCGCGCCGCCTCGCGAAACGAGACCAGTCGCTTCGTCTGTTCGTCCCACAGCACCAGCTTGACGCAACGCAGGCTTTCCATGAGCGTGATGCGGCCCAGATCGGCAAGCTCAGGATGATCTCGCAGCACCTCCGGCAGCCGGTAGTAAGGCACCCGGCTCGACAGATGATGCACGTGGTGGATGCCGATATTGCCGGTGATCCACCGTAGCACTGGCGGCAGGTCGTAATGCGAGGCACCGTGGAGGGCCGCATGCTGGAACTGCCAGTCCGGCTCCTTCGACCAATGTGTTTCCTCGAATTGATGCTGGACGTAGAACAACCAGACGCCGGCAGCGCCTGCCAGAAGCACGGTCGGAAGATGCACCAGTAAAAAGGGGACGATCCCGACCGCCCAGATCAGCAGCGCGGCGACCACTGCGATGGCAAGATTGGTTGCCATGGTCGAGACCCAGGGCAGGGCGCCGGAGCGCATCATGCCGAAAGGCAGGCGCTGCTTGAAGAGGAACAGCCATGCCGGTCCGATCCCGAACATCACGATCGGGTGCCGGTAGAGCCGGTAGCCGAGCCGGCCCCAGCGCGACAGCGCGTTATATTCGGCGATCGTCAGCGTTTCGATGTCGCCAACGCCGCGTTCGTCAAGGTTTCCGGCCGAGGCGTGGTGCTCCGCATGCGCCCGGCGCCAATAGTCGTAGGGCGTCAGCGTCAGGATGCCGATCGTGCGTCCAACCCAGTCGTCGACGCGGCGACGGGCGAAAAACGAGCCGTGGCCGCAATCATGCTGGATCATGAACAGCCGGAGCAGGAAGGCGGCGGCGGGAAGGACGAGGATCAGGCCGGGCCAGAAGCTGTAGTGAACCGCTGCCCAGGCGGCAGCCCAGAACAGCGCGAAGGGGACTACGGTGACGGCAAGCTCGAAAGCGCTGCGTCCGGCTCGTGGCTGGCGATATCCGGCAAGGATCTTCAACCAGCGCTTTTCAGCGAAAAGCTCGGCATTCCCCCGGGATCGCTCCGGGTTTTCGTCGGGCTCGCCCAAAGGGGCCACTTGGATTTCCTCGCACTCGCTGCGGCGCGCAGATTCGATCACAGAGTGACGCCGTGAAAGGCCGCGACGGCCGAAAGGCCGAGTGCAATCACTACGGCCGAGCGGATGAGGAAGAGCGGATAGTCGAAGTGGTACATTGTAAGAAGTGTGGTCATGATTGCAGCAATTCCTGTTTTTCTGTAGACATGTCAATAGGTGATGATGTCACGCCGGCGCGTCCGCCAGGACGCGTTATCACTTGCGCTGTTAGGCGCAGCGAGGGCGAGAGCGGCGGCTCGATAAGAGGTTCTATTTCTTTGGAGCACTGCCCTGCGGGGCGGTTTTGGTCGCCGTCTTCATCTGATTGGCGAATGTGCTTTCCACCTTCGCTGCCTGCTTGTCCTTCTTCGGCTTCCGGACCTCGCGATTGCTTCTTACCTGTCCTTTTGCCATCGATAAAATCTCCCTTTAGATCGAAATTGAAAGCCGCAGCCTGCGTGGTATTAGCCCCGTTTGTCGGTCGCGATCGGAGATCGCGGGATCGTCATGAGGGGCAACCCGACAACACCGGGCCGCAGGGATGGAATGAAAATGATGCCTGCTGAAACCGCATCGCTGTCTGGAGGCGGATGACCGGAGAGGTCACCGAAAGCCAAACCCGACGTTGAGACGGGACGTCACCATGCTTTCGCGATCGGGAAAATGGCGGGGCCGGAAACCCGGTCACCGCTAATGCCGCATCGGCCAAATCAGCGAGCCTTTCTTATAGACTAAAATTGAGGTGCCATTAAGGCCGCCGCCGCAGGAAAGCCATATTTCCACAGGGCATAAAGCGCGCCGCGCAAAACTGCGCAGCGATTTTGCGATAGCGACGTGCGTAAAACAGGACCTGAAGCGCGAGCAGCGAATCTTGCGACCGCCTTAGTCATTCACGGAAAACAGGCGGATCAACTTCGTTCTTTCCATCTCCGCTCGGCCTGATGTCGACATGATGCCGCGGTCCAAACAGAGTTCTATGTCCCGTCCGATATGGAGCGGTACCAGCATGCCGCCGGCCTTGAGCAGGCGGTCTGTCATCGACAGAAGCATATCCACTTTCGCCTGGCAGCCATCGACTTCCAGGAGCGCCACCCGGCGCTCCCTGTCGATGTCGGCAAGATCTCTAGCCTGTTGCCGTTGTTGGTAAGCCCCGAATTGCACCCATCCGAAATAACCGGCCGCTGCGACGCAGATACAAAGCAAGAGGGTTTTTCGCACAATATTCCTTCGGAGCCGGGCGGCTCGCTTGCCGCTAAAGCATGTCGCGCAAAAGTGTGAAGCGGTTTTGCGCTAACGGCATGCGTAAAACAAAGACCTAAAGCGCGAGGAGTGAATCTGAAAGATCGCGACGCGCTTTAGAACATTCAGTGAGAGCATGAGGTCGTCCGAAAACCGCTCACACTTTTCGCGTTATGCTCTAGCCAGCAGCGCGTCTTTCGCGGGGCAATCCCTGTATCGCATATCGGTTAAAGACGGGGGTTACCGGTTTCGGCGGCGTCTTCAGCTTGCCGAAATGGTGTTCGAGCGCTTGTGAGAGCATGGCCGGCGAGGTGACGCCCTCTTCGAACAGCCTGATCAACAGTATGGCCGCGACGTTGAAGACACGTTCGTTGCCGATCAGGATTTTGGCGTCGTAGCCGGCGTCGTCGAGCACGCCTTGCAGCATGTCGAGATCGGACGAAGTCAGATGCGACTTTTCGAAAGTGGAAGACATCGGTCCTCCTTTCATCGGGGCAAGGGTATAAAAACCCTCAGTCGGCAGCGCCCGTACACTGGCTGCCGAAGTTGCGACCATGCGCCTTTCACCCAGGCAACGCAACGGGATTCTTGCTGCAGATATCGCTCCGGTTCATGAGCAGCCCGCACCGGTCAGGGTGCGGGCCGATGACGGTTATTCCGCCGCCTGATAGCTGGGTCTCCGGGCGGCCGATGTCCGCGGACCGGCAGCGGCAAGCAGGGTAATCGCCACCGCAAGCAGCGCCACGAAGGCGATGCCGGCGACATAGGGGTTCCAGCCGAAATGCGGTGCGGCGCCGAAGACTGCCGAGGCGGCCGCAAGCACGATGCCGCCGCCGATCTGGAATGAGGCAAAGAGCAGTCCGGAGGCGAGTCCCGCCTTGTCATCCTCCACATCGGAAAGGGCCGCAACCTGCACCGAGGGGTAGGTCAGGGCGTAACCGAGGCCGAGCGGGATCTGCGAGAACAGCACGAGCAGGATCGGATCGACATGTCCAAGTGCGGTCACCCAGAAGATGTAGCTGAACGCCTGCAGACCGACCCCCACTGCCATCAGCCCGGTGGCGCCGCGATTTTGCGCAAGCGTCGCAAAGCGGGGCGCCAAGAACATCACGAAGACACCGCCAAGCGCAAAACAGAAGCCGGTGGTGAAGGCCGACCAGCCGAGGACGTTCTGATAATAGAGCGTCGCCAGGAACTGGAAGCCGACATAGGCGCCCTGGAAGAGGGCGGCAATCGCATTGGCATGCCGGAGCTTGGCCCGCCGGAACATGCCGAGCGGCACCATTGGATCGGCATGGCGCGCTTCGACCACGAGGAAGAGCAGGATCAGCGCCAGCGACGCGACGAGCGAACCCCAGGTCGCAAAAGCCTGCCAGCCGGCGGCAGCAGCATTGGTGATGCCGAAGACGAAGAGCAGCAGCCCAGGGGTGATCGTCAGCGCGCCGGCCCAGTCGAAGGCCGGCCGCGGTCCCGTCCTTTTCGGGTCGGCGGGCAGCACCAGTGGCGCAACAAAAAGCGTCAGGATGGCGACGGGCGCGCCCATGACCAATGTCGCCCGCCAGCTGATAATCGTCGCAGCACCACCGAGCACCATGCCGAGCACGAAGCCGGCGGCGCCGGTGGAGGAGAAGACCCCGAGCGCCTTTGCCCGTGCCGTTCCCTCGCCGAAGACGGAGAGCAGCAGCGCAAGCGCCGCGGGCGCGGTGAAGGCGGCGGCAATGCCCTTGACCAATCGGGCGGCGATCAGCGTCGGGCCGCTGTTGACGAAGCCGCCGGCGATGCTGGCGGCGGCAAAGATCGCCAGCGACCAGAGAAAGACGCGGCGATGGCCGAAGACATCGGCGACCCGGCCGCCGAGCAGCAGGAAGCCGCCATAGCCGAGCACATAGGCGCTGACGGCCCATTGCAACGAGGTCGCCTCCATGCCGAGTTCGGCCTGGATGGCGGGGAGCGCAACGCCGATGGTGGAGACGTCCATGGCGTCGAGGAAATTGGCGGCGCAGAGCAGCAGCAATGCCAGCCCCGCTCCGCTTCGCGATTTGGAAAGAGTCATCGAAATCGTTCCTTCTTTGCTGCCGCCTCATCGGGGGAGGTTGCCGGGCGGCAGGGAACGAGAAAATGTACAGCTTCCATTCCTATTGCAAATTGATAGTAGCCATGCCAGGTATTACTGACGATGATGAATGATGTCACCCTTCGCAAGATCGACCTCAATCTCCTGCTGGCCTTTTCGGTGCTGATGCAGGAGCGCAATGTCAGTCGCGCCGCCGAGCGCCTGCTGCTCGGTCAGCCAGGCCTGTCGGCCGCTTTGCGGCGCCTGCGCGAGGCGCTGGACGATGAACTATTCGTGCGTGTCGGGCGCGGCCTGCAACCGACGCCGCGCGCCCTTTCCATCGCCCCGGCGATCGAGGATGCGCTGTCGGGTATCGAGCGCGCCATCCGCCCGCAGGCCGAGTTCGATCCGGCAAGCTGGCAGGGCGAGTTCCGCATCGGCATGTGCGACAATCTCGAGTCGGCCTTCTTCGGCCCGCTTGCCGCCCGTCTCCTCCAGCTTTCACCCGGCGCCCGGCTGATCGGTATCGCTTCCGAAAAGCGCGATGCTGCACGCCGGCTGGATGAAGGCGTCTTCGATTTCAGCGTCGCGATGCACGACGAGCCCGCCTCCTGGCACATTCGCGCGCCGCTGTTCGACCAAGTCTCGATCTGCATCTACGATGAAGCTCAGCTCGGGCTGAAGGCGCCGTTGAGCCTCAGGGATTTCGCCAATGTCGCGCATGTCACCGTCTCGTTCGAAGGCAACACCTCGACCGGTATCGACATGGCGCTGAACCGCACCGGCGATGTGAGACAGGTGGTGGCGACCGTGCCGCGCTTTTCCGCTCTGCCGATGGTGCTGAAGGCGATGCCCGCCATTGCCACCGTGCCGGAATCGATCGGTCGCTGCATGGCGCAGTTACATGGGCTGATGCTTTGCGAGCCGCCGCTTTCGCTGCCGGCCGATCCCGTGACGATGCTTTATCGCCGAGTCGACCAGACGGACGGCCGGGCGCGCTGGTTCCGTCGCCTGTTCATCGATGTAGCCAATAAAGCGCTCGAAGCTTCCGGCTGCTGCGTATCCATTCCGAGAGCCGCTGCCTGACGGTCCGTTATAGCTCGCCTTTGTGGAAATAAGCTTCGAGGCGATAGCCGTCCGGGTCGATGATGAAGGCGGCGTAATAGAATTGCCCATAATCCGGCCGCACACCTGGTTCGCCGTTATCCGTGCCGCCGGATGCAACGGCCGCCGCGTGAAAGGCATCGACAGCGGCCTCATCAGGCGCGACGAAGCAGAAGTGCAGCCCGGATCGCATGTCGGCAACAACGGGCTGTTCGACCTGCATCACCCAGAGCCCGACCCTTTCCGGGCCGTAGCCGATCATGGAGTCGGAATTGGACAGGCGCTCATATCCGAGCGGCGTCAGCGCCGCATCGTAGAAACGGCGGGCTCTTGCGAGGTCTTTTACGCCGATGGAAATGTGATCGAACATGGACTGCCAACTCCCTATCTTCCGCTAACCCCGAAGGACTGCCCACACCCAAGATGGCTCGACGCCAACATCTTTCAACCGTTGTTCTAAGCATGTCGGATAAAAGTGTGTGGGACAGGCAGTCCCGCGACATCTGCCGCCTGCGGCAAAGCCTGCGGCTGGACATTGCCGCATCCGTTCAGGTCTCGTTCTAAACAGCTTCCTCGGCGACGTTTTGCATCTGCTCCACGTTCGTCACCTCATAGGTCCAGACTCGAAACGCCTTCAGCACATGCGGTCCGAAGGAATTGATGAGCGGTATGTCGGCGGCGTCGCGCCCGCGTGCGACGATGATACGACCGATCCGCGGCGTGTTGTTGCGCGGATCGAATGTATGCCATGCACCGTCCAGGAAGACCTCGATCCAGGCGCTGAAGTCCATCGGATCGACGACCGGAATACCGATGTCGCCGAGATGGCCATTGATATATCGGGCAGGAATGTTGAGGCAACGGCACAGCGCTACCGCGAGATGCGCAAAGTCGCGACAGACGCCGACACGTTCGTGGAACGCCTCGAACGCTGTCCGCGTCGATCGCGCCTGCATGTAATCGAATTGGATATGGCCGTGGACGAAGTCGCAGATCGCCTGAACGCGGCCCCAGCCGGGTGAGACGGTGCCGAACATATCCCATGCAATCTGGCTGAGACGATCCGTCTCGCAATAGCGGCTGCCCATCAGGTAGACGAGGCAATCATCCGGCAACTCCGAAACCGGGAGTTCCCTGGCGCCTGGCAGCGACCTGTCCAGTTTGCCGTCGTCTTCGATCGTCGCATCGCCCCATATGGTCAGGTCGCCCGCTGGCGCAACCAGCCGGAGACAGCGGTTGCCGAAGAGATCGCGATAGGTCGAAGTGGGAACATCGGGCGTGGTGAAGACCGTTTCCGGAATTCTGATGTCGGCCGCGCGATCGTCATGAACCGACAGCAGACAGACCAATGCGGTCGGCTGCGGGCAGGTCAGCGTCATTTCATAGCCGTAACGGATCAACATGGAGCGTTCTCGCGCGTCCGGATCCGTCTAGCGGAAATCCGCCGCAGTTAGAGTATAGAAGGCGCGGCGGCGGTACGAATAGGCTTTGTGCGCCACGTCCTGAATGGAGTTGCGCAGGGTGTCGAACGACGAAAGCCACCCCGTTTCCGAAGGCTCGGTTCTTTGCAATGCGGCGTCGGATTTCGCCAGCGCGCCAACCTCGACGAAAAACAACACCTGGAACATGCCGTCATGGCCGATGAAGCGCACTGCATTTCTCGCCGCATCGAAGCTGCGGCTTTGGTTCAGAAAGGCTAGCGCCATGGTTGAACCGGCGGGGTCTGGCGACCGCTCCGGGCGGCGTCCGACAGCCTCAGCCATTCCTTCCGGTATCCTATGTTGAGAAGATTGAAGGACATCATGTCTTCACCGGCCTCCGAACGGCTCTTGCCGATCATGCCATGGTCGGCGTGCACTGGAACGCTTGCAGAGACACGATAGACGGTCCACGAACGGGCAGATTCGATCCGGCGGTCATGTTCGGCCTCCATCAAGTAGCGGCCCGACGCACCACATTTATTTTCCCATGTGCCGACGGCAACGGCATTCCGTCTGCGTTCGGCTTCGTCTTCATGACTGTTCACGATGTCAACCTTTCGTCATTCGGGCCGTGGCCATGGCCAAACGTCCTCTCGATCAGTGTTGCGCCGCTGCCGGCGGGCGATAGGTTTACCAGTTCCAGGCTATCTTCCGTCGCGACCCGCTCATGACGTTCATCGTCACTGTGGATACGGTATTGCAGCACATTTCCTCTCAGAGGCAGTGTGGCGGTAATGCGGTATGTGTCGGGAAGCTTGGAGGGAACGACCAAGAACCCGTCCTTCACTCGGACAGTCTGCCCCACCTTGAAGATATGCGTTGCTGCCTCGCGCCGGATTGAGCGTCCATTGCGTTGCGGGATGCGCGTAGCGGTCATGACGGTTTGTGGTCCTTTTCGATCGCGGTTTCGAGATCTGACAGGTGGATAGGCATCATCTGCTGCGTCGAACTCTGCGCAGCGATCGCCGGCAGGTGGATGAAGGCGCCGACCCGTCGCCAGGCAAGCCTGGAAACGCTGTCGATCAATTCCTCGTCATAGTCGACGCGGTATTCTCCGGCTGGCTGCGCCCCGTCGAAACCGGGCAGACGGAATGGGGATGAAAAGCGGACGACGGTTTGTGTGGTACGACTGGTCACGGCTGAGGCCTCCGCAGGAATACACCGATGCGTTTCCTGTATCGTTGAGATCCGAACCGGACGAACTCGAGGCTGCCGGTACATCCGCGGTCAGCGCCAAGCTCATTCCGGATCGGAACAGGCGAACTCAACGCCGGAACGACGTCATGGATCGCTATCGAGAATTCAGTGGTGATGGCGGGTCGTAGGTCTCTGACACCGCGAAGCCAAGTCGGCCAAATCGACGAAGCCTATCATTGCGCCTCGATTGAGTTTAAATCAAGATAAATTCTGATTTATCTATGAAAAACGCCAAATTAACTCTTCGCTCACGAAAATAAAATGGAGCGCGATGGCGTAAAAAATTCTATTTATTTGCTGATCAATACAAAATATCCGGTCGGATTGATTTCCTGAATATCTCAAAAAAGTTCATGGGCGAATAATATTTCTTAGCACTCCTATCAATCGAGTGCCACGAGTGCTATTTATGAGTTGCAGCCGCCCTACGCGCCGGCAGCAGAAAGACCTCTATGAAATTCCGTTCACTTCACGACCGCGTCGTCATTCGACGTGCGGAAGGCGATGTCAAATCCAAGGGCGGGATCATCATTCCAGACACCGCCAAGGAGAAGCCGCAGCACGGCGAAGTGGTCGCAGTCGGCCCGGGCCTTCGCGACAAAAGCGGCAATCTGGTCCCGCTCGATGTCGAGGTCGGTGATCTCATTCTGTTTGGAAAATGGTCGGGGACAGAGGTCACGATCGATGGCGAAACCCTTCTGATCATGAAGGAGACCGACATCATGGGCATCGTCGAAAAGACTGAAGCGGCTGCCGACAAAGCTGCCTGACCGTCGAATTTGTGACCAGCATCTCAAGACCGAACTGGGAAGAAATATCATGTCTGCCAAGGAAATCAGGTTCTCCACCGACGCGCGCGACCGCCTGCTGCGCGGCGTCGAATTGCTCAACAACGCCGTCAAGGTGACGCTTGGCCCGAAGGGTCGCAACGTTGTCATCGACAAGGCCTACGGCGCGCCGCGCATTACCAAGGACGGCGTTAGCGTCGCCAAGGAGATCGAGCTCGCGGACAAGTTCGAGAACATGGGCGCGCAAATGGTGCGTGAAGTGGCTTCGAAGACCAATGATCTTGCCGGCGACGGCACGACGACGGCAACCGTTCTCGCCGCCTCCATCTTCCGCGAAGGCGCCAAGCTCGTCGCTGCCGGCATGAACCCTATGGATCTCAGGCGCGGCATCGATCTCGGCGTTACCGCCGTCGTCAAGGAAATCAAGGCGCGGGCGATGAAGGTCAAATCGTCAGGTGAGATCGCCCAGGTCGGCACCATTGCCGCCAATGGCGACGCCGCCATCGGTGAGATGATCGCCAAGGCGATGGACAAGGTCGGCAATGAGGGCGTCATAACGGTCGAAGAGGCGCGAACCGCCGAGACCGAACTCGACGTCGTCGAGGGTATGCAGTTCGACCGCGGCTATCTCTCACCCTATTTCGTCACCAATGCCGAGAAGATGCGCGTGGAATTGGAGGATCCCTATATCCTCGTTCACGAGAAGAAACTCGGCAGCCTGCAGGCGATGCTGCCGATCCTGGAAGCCGTCGTACAGACCGGCAAACCGCTTCTGCTCATCTCGGAGGACGTCGAAGGCGAGGCCTTGGCGACGCTTGTTGTCAACAAGCTGCGCGGCGGCCTGAAGGTCGCAGCCGTCAAGGCGCCGGGTTTCGGCGATCGCCGTAAGGCGATGCTCGAAGACATTGCCGTGCTGACCGCCGGCCAGATGATTTCCGAGGATCTCGGTATCAAGCTCGACAACGTCACGCTCGATATGCTCGGCCGCGCCAAGCGCGTGCTGATCGACAAGGAGAGCACCACGATCATCGACGGCTCCGGCGAGAAAGCGGCCATCCAGGCGCGCATCCAGCAGATCAAGGCGCAGATCGAGGAGACCACCTCCGATTACGATAAGGAAAAGCTGCAGGAGCGCCTGGCGAAACTCGCCGGCGGCGTCGCGGTCATCCGTGTCGGCGGCGCCACCGAGACGGAAGTCAAGGAAAAGAAGGACCGCATCGACGATGCACTGAACGCCACCCGTGCGGCGGTCGAAGAGGGCATCGTGCCCGGCGGCGGCGTGGCACTGTTGCGCGCCAAGTCGGCGCTGACGGGGCTGACCGGGGAGAACGCCGACGTGACGGCGGGCATCTCGATCGTGCTCAGGGCGCTCGAAGCCCCGATCCGGCAGATCGCCGACAATGCCGGGTTCGAGGGCTCCATCGTCGTTGGAAAACTCGCCGGCAGCAATAATCACAATCAGGGCTTCGACGCACAGACGGAGACCTATGTCGATATGATCGAGGCCGGCATCGTCGATCCCGCCAAGGTCGTGCGCACCGCTCTGCAGGACGCCGGCTCGATTGCGGCGCTGCTGATCACCGCCGAGGTGATGATCGCCGACATTCCCGCAAGAGACTCCGCCCCTGCAGCCGGAAATGGCGGCATGGGAGATATGGGATACTGAGAACAGCCTGAACTGTTCCGGCGTGGCCGGACGGCGCAACCCGAACAATAGACAGGGAGAATTCCAATGTCCGTGCAGAGCAGCAGCAAGACATCGATCACCCAGCGTTTCGAGAGTTACCAGCCATCCAAGACGCTTCTCGTCTGGGCCTGCGTCGTCACGGCGATCGCCACGATGATTATCGGCTTCAGCTGGGGAGGTTGGGTAACAGGCGGCACGTCAAGCAAAGCGGCAGTCGCCGCCGGCGACACCGCACGCGGAGAGCTGGCGTCGGCCATTTGTGTCGAGCGGTTCAATGCGGCGCCGGACGCGAGCGCTAAACTGATCGAGTTCAAGGCGATTACCGAAGGCTACAAGCAGCGGCAGTTCGTCGAGGCCGGCGGTTGGGCGACCATGCCTGGGCAGACTTCACCCGACAGCCGAAGTGTTCAAGCCTGCGCCACCGCGCTTGCCGTCTGACACCATTTTCAGAGCGCTCCGATATGTGTGCGGAGCGCTTCCACTCTCAAAGCAGGAAATGACCAATGATCCGTTTCGTGAAAAAGAGCGACCCGCAGCCACCCGCAGACGACAACCGCTTCCAGAAAATCCGCGAGGCAGCTGCCGACGAGCATAAGAAAGCCGCCAATGACAGCACGCCCCGCCGCGCCCCGCGGGCGCCGGAAGATGAAGACCCGCTTATCTGAGAGGGTATGGAAGGGCGTCCTTGAACAGGTCTCCAGCGCAGCTGTGTAAAGCCGGCATACGGCGCGATCTGAGAACAGGGACGCACCAGGGCCCCTTGAACACCTAGCGATAATCCAGCCAGATCCCGCCGGCATCGGCGGAACGCACGCAGTTTTCCACCCAGCGCACCCCTTCCAGTCCGGCATCGACATCGGGAAAGACCAGCTCTTCGATCCCCGCAGGGGCGAGGCCGCGCTCTCTGTTGATGGCGAAGCCGAAGCGGCGATAGAGGTTCGCCCAGGCTTCGAAGAGACCTTCCGGGTGGCCGCCGCCGATCCGGTCGTCGATCCTGGCCTCGGGATAGAGATAGTCCATGCCACGCTCGAGAATACGGACCGGTTCACCCTGGATCTCGTAGGAGAGCTGGTTCGGCCGCTCGTCCCACCATTCGATACTGGCCTTCGAGCCGACGATGCGGATCTTCTGGCCGTGCATGGAGCCGGCATTGACGGCGCTCGACCAGATGGTGGCGATCGCGCCATTATCATATTCCATCAGGGTCACCGCATTGTCTTCGAGCGGCGCTCGGCTTTTGACGAAGCTCTGGCGGGTGCAGAGGAGACGTCTGATCTTGAGGTGCGGCAGGATGACCTTGGCGATATAAAGCGGGTGGGTCCCGACATCGCCGAGGACATAGCTAGGACCTGCGAATTTCGGATCGACGCGCCACCGCGTCGAGGGGTTTTGCTCCTCCACCGCAGCACTATGGAAACCATGGGCGAATTGCAGGTTGACGATGCGGATCTCGCCGAGATCGCCATTCCTGACCATGGCGCGCGCCTGCTCGATCATCTGATGGCCGGCATAACCATAGGTCACGCCGACGATCCGGTCGCGCGCCTGGGAAAGCGTCTTCAGTTCTTCGGCCTCGGCGATCGTGAAGCAGAGCGGCTTTTCGCAGATCACATGCAGATCATGTTCAAGTGCTGCCTTGCAGATCGCGAAATGGGTGTTGTTGGGTGTCGCGATCGACACGGCCTCGATGCCGTCGGCCCGCCGGGCCTCAGTCGCAAACATCGCCGCATAGTCCCGGTAGCTCCTGGCTTCGTCGAGCCCGAGATCGACGCCGAACGCGCGGCCGCGTTCCGGATCGATATCGAAGGCACCCGCCGCAAGGGCAAAGACGTCGTCGCGATGCGCTGCCGAGCGATGAATATAGCCGATCTGGCTGCCTCTGCCGCCGCCGACCATGCCCCAACGGATCGGCTTTCGCCTGTCATTCGTCATCATCTTTTCCCTAAAAACCAACCGACCGCAGGTAATCGCGGCTTTGCTTCACATCTTCGAGGCTGCCGGCGACATTCCTCGGATCACGCTCCTGCTCGACGGTGATGAAGCCGTGATAGCCGATCTCCTCGAGCGTTCGCTTGACGGCGGGATAATCGATGACGCCGCGGCCGATCGGGCACATCACGCCCTGTCCGCAGGCATCGAAGAAGCGGATCGTCTCGCCAAGCACACGATCGAAGACGGTCTGGTCGATGTCCTTGAAGTGGACGTAATCGAGCCTGTCGGCATAGCGGCGGAGCATCTCCACGGGATCCATGCCGGCATAATAGCTATGGCCGGTGTCGAGGCAGAAGCCGGCGATCTCCTGCGGAATGTCTCTTGCCACCCGCTCGATCTCATCGGCGAATTCGATATAGCCACCCGCATGCGGGTGGATGACGGCGCGCACGCCATATTTGCGCTGAGCGAGTTCAGCAATCGCCGTGATATTGGCGATCATCCCGGCCCAGGCCTTGTCATCGAGACGCGGCGCCCGATCGGAATGGCCGGCGGCATAGTCGCGCTCGTCGTGGCCCCAGTCCATCACTGTGAGATAGGGTGTCCTGAACCGCTGGCCTGCCACCTGATCCGGCTGCGGCAACTTGGTGATGACGGCGCAGATCTCATCCGTCTGCCGCAGCAATGTCTCCCGGTTTTCAGGAGAGACCAGATCGTCGAAGATCGTGCCGGCGACGATGAAGAGATTGCGCTCGGTGAGCGCCTTGGCGACGAGCGCATCATCGAGCGGCACGTAACCATAGGGGCCGAGTTCGAGGCCGCCATAGCCGGCCGCCGCCGCCTCGTCGAAGACGCGTTCCCAGGCGGGAAGGTTTGGATTGTTGACGTCGTCCACGCCCCAGCAGCAGGGGGCTGTCGTAATGGTGATGGTCACGGTTTTATTCCTGATAGTGGTGCCGGGGCGGATGTTGACGATCAGCCAAGTTTCCCGGGCCAGTATTTGTCGACATATTTCTGGATTTCGGAGCGCATGAAGCGCCCGGAATCGTCGGCGCGCTCCTCCCAGCCGAAGACGCAGGCGGTGATGATGCCGTCGAATCCGACCGCGGCGAGCGAGGAGAAGAAGACATCCCAATTGATCTCGCCTTGGTACATATCCATATGCTGATGGATGGTGACCTTCGCGCCCGGCGGATTGATGATGTAGCGCAGCCCGGATGAGGCCTTGTGATTATAGGTATCGGCCACATGCACATGGGCAATCAGCGGGCCGGCATCGCGGATCATCTGCGCCATGTCGTCACCGAAATAGAAGGTATGCGGCGCGCAGTAGAGGAACTTGACGTTCTTCGAGCCGATGGTCTTCAGCATGTCGATCGCCGGATGCAGCGTTTCGCACCAGTCTTCCGGATGCGGTTCCATGTTGAGCGTGACGCCTTCGCGCTCGAACACCGGAACGAGTTCTTCTATCGAGCGCCACCAGGCGGCCTCGCTGTGCTCGTGGGTATGCATGCCGCCGCAGCAGCTGGCGCGGTGGCTGCGATCCGGCGATGGCCCGCGGCCGAATTCCGAGTTCATCGTATCGCAGCCCATTTCGGCCGAAATCGCGATCGCTTCCTTCCAGTAACGCACTGCTGCCTGCCGCTCGTCCTCATGCGGGCTCGCCCAGCGGTACATCGGCAGGATCGAGGCGAGCTGGACGCCGTGATCCTTGAGGGCCGCCTTGAATTCCGCGATGCGTTCCTTGTGCGCCCGCGGGCGCACCCACCAGGGCAGAAAATCGTCGCGCGGTGAAAGCTCGATATGCTGATAACCGAGTTCCGCTGCCTTGCGGCAGAGGTCGCGCAGGTTGAGGTGACGGTGCATATGCGGGTCGAGTGCGATCTTCATCTGGCTCCTCCGTCATCCCCGGCCGCTTCGTGCCGGCGGATGATCCTTGATCTCGGTTGTTTTGGACCGTCCGGTGCTCCTCCCGGATTGCTGGTACGATACGGCTGCGGCGCCCCCATGCTCCAATGCTTCCTTGATCAAATTTGATCATTGACCTCACGGCAGGCCGATGCTTTGCTGTGTCAAGCTTTGGGAGTGGGTGAGCCTGATGAAGGTGACTTTGAAGGATGTCGCAAGCCAAGCCGGCGTTGGCACAGCGACCGTCGAGCGCGTCCTCAACGGCCGCGGCGGCGTGCGGCCGGAAACGGTGGAGAAAGTCTTCCTGGCGGCAAGGCGGCTTGAATACCGGCAAAGCCTGCCGGTCGCCCATCGCGGTCTGATCCGGATAGAGGTGATCCTCGTTCGCCCGGAGACCAGCTTCTATTCGCGTCTGAACCGGGCGTTCGAGCGCATCGCCGCCTCGCTCGACGACAGCATCACCGTTCACCGCACCTTCGTCCGCGAGAACGAGCCGGCGCAATTCGCCCGCTACATCGCCAACCCGACGGCACGCCGGTCGGCGCTGATCGTGGTCGCGCCCGACCATGCCGATGTCGTCACAAGCGTGCGCAAGGCGGCCGGTCTCGGCATTCCCGTTGTACAGATCATGACCCGTCCGGCCCCCGAACTGCCCTATGTCGGCATCGACAACTATGCTGCAGGACGCACCGCAGCTCACTACATGTCGGGCATGCTGGCGCAGCGCACCGGTTCGTTCGTCGCTCTCTGCCACAGCGGCGCCTATGAGAACCATAAGGAGCGGATCCGCGGCTTCTCCAGCTATCTCTCGGAGAAGGGTTCAAATGAACATCGTTTCGTCGAGGTTATGTTCGACCTCGATGACGAGCACAATGCCATGGAGTTGCTGCAAGCGGCGCTCAGACGGGAGCCCGGCATCATCGGCGTCTATAGTGCGGGCGGCGACAACAAGGGTGTTGCCAGGGTGCTCGAGGCAAACAAGGCTGGGCGGCCCTTCTGGGTCGGCCACGAATTGACGCGAGAGACGCAGGACTATCTCCGCCGTGGCATCATGTCGATCGTCCTCGACCAGGCGCCGGAGGTCCAGGTGAGGCGATCGATAGATCTTGCCCTGAACAGGCTCGGTCTCATCGAGATGGAGGTCAGCGCCGAGCCGGTGCGCTTTCTGACGATCACACCGGAAAATCTTTGAGGGGGATAAGGATGCCCGGACAATCCGCTCGAATGAGCGCCAGCGGCTTTCACGGCGCCGGCGCGGACTTACTGCAGCTGCGGCTTCTTAAGAAAGCTGTTGCGGTCGGCGGACTTGATGCGCAGCCAGGCTTCCCGGCCGTTCCTGAGGATGCGCATGGGGATCTCGGCGCCGGCCGGGCCGCTGCTCCAGACCTTGCGGTAGAAATCGGCCAGGCCATCGACCTCTTCGTCGCGGATTTCCGAAATGATATCGCCCTGACGCAGGCCCGCCTGAGCGGCCGGCCCGCCTTCGGCCACGCTCATGACCACCACGCCGCCATTGCTCTCGGCGGAGAAGGCGCCGAGCCAGGGCCGCGGCGGTCTGTTGACCTGGCCCCGGTTCAAGAGATCGTCGAGGATCGGCGGCAAAAGGTCGATCGGCACGACCATGTTGATATCGGCGACCTCGTCGCCATCGCTCATCTGCAGGCGAAGCGAACCGATGCCGAGAAGCTTGCCGTCCGAACCGATCAGCGCCGCACCGCCCCATGAGGGATGGGCTGGTGACGTGAAAATCGCCTCGTCCAGCAGATATTCCCAATAGCCGGCGAATTCCTGCCGGGCGACGATATTAGCCTCGACGAATTCTCCGATGCCATCGGCCAGCACGACGGGATCGCCGGCCTTGGCCGTGGCCGCGTCGCCGAGATCCACCGCCGGCGCATTCAGAGGGCCAAGCGCCTGCACCAGACCGAAGCCGCTTTCCTGATCATAGGCAAGCGCATGCGCGGGAACCACACGCCCGTCATGGGTCGTCAGCCAGACCTCTTCGGCCTCGGTGATCAAATAACCGATGGTCAGCACCAGCCCGTTGTCGCGAATGACCACGCCGCTGCCCTCCCGGACAGTGCCCAGCGTCTCCGCTGTGAAGGCATCTTCCGGAATGGAGGAACGGACGGCCACGACTGACCGCAAAATCGGATCGATATTCATGCTTTCATCCCGATGGGCGCCGACGCGAAAGGCCGAAAGCCGGCGCATTCTTCCTTGAATAGGTAAGAGAATCGACGGCAGGTGCAAGACCGTATCGGAGCGAATTTCGGCAGGCCAACGCGCGACCTCCCTCCGATGCCTGCACCAATCAAGGTTTCACTGAGCGCCGAGACTATCTCGCATGGCACTGGCGGGCGGCTGAGCGCGACCATATTGCCGCGGCGAGCATCCCATCACTCTTTTGAAAGCGGTGCTGAATGCGCTTTCGGATTCATAACCGAGCGACAGGGCGACACCGGCAATTGCTTCGGCCGAGCTTGTCAATCGGTCACCGGCGAGAAGCATGCGCCAGCGCGTCAGATAATCCATCGGCGCAAGCCCGACCTTTTCCTTGAAGTGGAGAGCAAAACTGGACCGCGACATCGAGGCACGTTCAGCCAGTGACTGCAGCGTCCACTTGCGGGCTGGATCGGCATGCAGGGCACCGATAGCCGCACCGATCCGCCGGTCGGTAAGCGCGAAAAGCCAGCCGACGCCGCGCGCATTCGGCGATGCGATATGGAGGCGCAACACCTGCATGAGCATGACATGAGCAAAATGCTCCGCCATCAGAAAGCCACCCGGCTGCTGGTCGCGCAATTCGCGCGTCATCCGATCGAGACACCAGCGCAGCACGGCGGCGTGATCGGAATCCCTCTTCACGTGGACGATCGGCGGCAGGATTCCGAGAAGGATGTCCGAATTTCCTCCCGAAAAGGAAAAACGGCTGCCGATCAGGAAGAAATCGCCGCCGCCATTGCAAGTCGCAATGCCGTCGCGGGCGATCGAATAGATCGCATCGGACGGGATCGCTTCGAGAGCCGGATCGCTGGCGAGACGAAAGGCTCGGCGGCTCGTCAGCAGAAAGCAGTCGCTTTCCTCCAGGCGGACAGCTTCGGGGACGCCATCGACGCTCAGCCAGCACGCGCCTGAAATCACTGCGTTGAACTTGATGCCGTCAGGGGGAGGAAAATCGATCGCCCAAGCACCGCCAGCGTCAAGCCCCGCGGAAACATAGCTGCGCGGTTTGAGCAATGCGAGAACATCGGATAACGGGTCCATGTAGAAATCCGGACGATGGCGAAGAGATGCCGGACTTTAGCGCATGGATCGTCTGGAAGCCACGCCTTATTCTCGCGACCGTCATCCCGAGCGACGGCAACGCGCCGCAGAACAAAGGTAATTATCATGAGTGACAAACAAGTCCCCATCCGCTCCGGATTTGGAGCCCACACGACGGCCGGCGAGGTTTTGGCCGGTCTCGATCTTTCCGGCAAGCGCGCCATCGTCACCGGCGGCCATTCCGGCCTCGGGCTCGAGACCACGCGCGCTCTGGCGGGCGCCGGCGCGAAGGTGACCATCGGCGCAAGGAGCATCGAGGCGGCGCGTAGCGCGGTCGCCGGTATCGATGGCGTAGAGATTGATCGGCTCGACCTTTCCGACCTCGAAAGCGTTCGCGCCTTTGCCGAGCGGTTCGTCGCATCTGGCCGCAGCATCGACATTCTGATCAACAGCGCCGGCATCATGGCCTGCCCGGAAACGCGTGTCGGCGACGGATGGGAGGCACAGTTCGCGACCAATCATCTCGGCCATTTCGCCTTGGTCAACCGCCTCTGGCCGGCGATCTCGCGCGGCACTCGCATCGTTTCGGTTTCCTCCGGTGGCCATGGCAACTCGGCCATACGATGGGAGGATGTGCATTTCGAGACCGGTTACGACAAATGGCAGGCCTACGGCCAGTCGAAGACCGCCAACGCACTTTTCGCCGTGCATCTGGACAGGCTCGGGCGCGACACCGGCATCCGCGCCTTCTCGCTGCACCCGGGCAAGATTTTTACCCCCTTGCAGCGCCATCTCGCAAAGGAGGAAATGGTCAGTGCCGGCTGGATCGATGCAGACGGCAATCCGATTGATCCGACGTTCAAGACACCAGCCCAGGGGGCAGCGACGCAGGTTTGGGCGGCGACCTCGCCACAACTCGAAGGTATGGGAGGCCTCTATTGCGAGGACTGCGATATCGCCATCCGCGCAACGGTTGGAGAACCCGGCGGCGTCAGCGACCATGCAGCCGATCCCGAGGAGGCGGCACGCCTGTGGATCTTGTCGGCAAGGCTGACCGGCATTGACGCTTTCGCGGCGTACGCCTGAAGCCATGGCTCGCGGCAAACCGTCGTCAATGCGCGCTGAAGACGCTGCCGATTGTCTTGCCGTCCTCGCGCCTCACCGGGGACTTCTCGGGTGAAGCCCGATCGGCAAGCCGAGCGGATCGTCAGCACGTCATTGGCGCACACGCTGCCGAAATCGGCCTGCGACAGCGCGGTCGTCGTGCCAGATCGAATTTGCGCAAACAGCAGTCAAATCCGGCGACAATCCGTCATTAAATTGTATCAAGGCGTGCGCAAAAGCTGCGGCATTTCGACGTGCATCATTCTCGGGACTTGGCGCGCGACATTTTTCGTGACAGCGGCACTATGCAACAATATACGGTCAATCTCATCAGGAATCAGACCGACACGGATCACGACATGAAAGACTGGCATCCCGATCTCAGCCGCAGCAGCAGTCCGCGTTATATGGCGATCGCCGATGTGATCGAAATGGATCTGCGCAGCGGGCATCTGGTGGTTGGGGACCGGCTGCCGCCGCAACGCGAACTCGCCAAGCGGCTGAATGTCGATTTCACGACGGTGGCGAGAGGTTATGTCGAGGCGCAGAAGCGTGGGCTTGTGGATTCGCATGTCGGCCGAGGCACCTTCGTTACCGGTGGCGCGGACAAGGAGCGCCAGGGATTCGCGCCCGACGCCGCGCCCGATCCCCGCCGCGCCTCCATCGTCGATTTCTCGATGAACATGCCGCCGGAAACGCACGACCCCGAGCTGATCGCCCGCATGCGCGAGGGCATGTCGGCGGTGACGGCGAACCTCATTCCGCTTCTGCGCTACCAGGGCTTCGGCGGCTCCAGCATGGACAAGGAGGCTGCGGCCTCCTGGCTCAGCCGTCGCGGGCTGGTGCCCTCGCAGGAGCGCATCTTCGTCACACCCGGTGCCCATCCGGCCCTGCTGGCGATCTTCGGCCTGCTGGCAAAACCGGGCGAAACCGTGCTTTCGGAAATCATCACCTATCCCGGCATGCGCTCGATCGCCGCCCAGCTGCGGCTCAATCTGGCCGGTCTGCTGATGGACGAGGACGGTATCCTGCCGGACGCCTTTGCCGAGGCCTGCGAGAGATTGAAGCCGAAGGCGCTCTATCTCAATCCGACGCTGCAGAATCCGACGACGCTGACCATTCCGGCCAGGCGCCGCGAGGAGATCTGCGCCGTTGCCCGCAAATATCATGTGCCGATCGTCGAGGACGATGCCTATGGCTTCATTCCGCAGCACGGCCCGGCGCCGCTCGCGGCAACAGCGCCCGATCTGACCTGGCATATCGGCGGGCTGGCGAAATGCATCGGCGCGGGTCTGCGACTTGCTTATGTCGTAGCGCCGGACAGCAAGGCCGTGTGGCCCTTCGTCAGCGCCATGCGCGCCAACAATGTTATGGCCTCGCCGCTGACCGTGGCGCTCGCCACCCGCTGGATCGAGGACGGCACCGCCGATACGATCCTGCGTTTCATCCGCGCCGAGGCCGCCGCCCGCCAGCAGATGGTCGCCGCCATCCTGCCGGCCGGCAGCTACCGCGCCGATCCGATCAGTTTCAACATCTGGCTGCCGCTCTCCAACGGCTGGACCCGCTCGACCTTCGGCAGCCACACCCGTTCTTCCGGCATCGGCGTCGTCGCAAGCGATGCCTTCACGGTCGAGGGCGCGGCGCCCGAGGCCGTGCGTGTCTGCCTTGGCGGACCGATCACCCGGGAGAAACTGCAGGGCGCACTGGAATTCATGGCCCATGCGCTGGAAGGCCCGCCGGAAATGGCAGCGTCGTTCTTCTGACGCGGAAACGCCGCCCCAGGCTGATCAGGCACGAGCGGTCGAGATCAGATCGGTCTGGCCCTGATCTGTCGGGGCCTGGGCGAAGCGAAACCGTCACGTTCATGTCTGATTCGCCCAGGCTGCCAGGCCTGGCTTCGGCCCCAAATGCTGCTTGATAAATCTGCAGTCAGCTTGCTGCCGGCATGCGCTGGGGAGCTCCGCGGCATTCTGACGAATTGACTGGTAATTTCCTTATAATGTAATTATATTGAATGCAGTCATTACAGATATTGATGGCATCAATGTTTGCGAAGCAAGAAAGCGAGATCGTCATGGATACGGAATATCCCCCACTACCTCCGGTACAGACCGGCATCAGGGGGCGCTGCCCGCGCTGCGGCCAGGGCCATATGTTCAGGGGCTTCCTGACGTTGCGGCCGGAATGCGAGGTCTGCGGTCTCGATTATTCCTTCGCCGATCCGGCCGACGGTCCGGCCTTCTTCGTCATCTGCTTCGCCTGCGTCCCGAGCGTGCTGCTCGGCGTCTGGCTGGAGGTGGCCTTTTCGGCGCCGATCTGGGTACAGCTTCTGGTCACCGGTCCGTTCATGCTCGCCACCTGTATTCCGCCGCTCCGGCCGCTGAAGGGCTGGCTGGTCGCCAGCCAGTATTTCTACAAGGCGGAAGAGGGCAAGCTCGCCTAGAGCGTGATGCCGAAAAGTGTGAGCGGTTTTCGGACGACATCATGCTCTACTTCTTTGATCTAGGACTTGTTTAGCGTCGCGCGCAGGCGCGGCGTCGCGAAATCGAGCAGCGCCCGCAGTTTCAGGGGCACCAGTCCCTGCGCGGGATAA
Organism: Rhizobium sp. WSM409; assembly: GCF_057653825.1. Taxonomy (NCBI): domain Bacteria; kingdom Pseudomonadati; phylum Pseudomonadota; class Alphaproteobacteria; order Hyphomicrobiales; family Rhizobiaceae; genus Rhizobium; species Rhizobium sp. WSM409. The sequence continues at coordinate 1,093,025 of NZ_CM172794.1, forward strand.
ACGAGATGCACCGGCGCCGGCGGCGGTTCGAAATCTTGGAGCAGCGGCACCAGCAGGCCAGCCATCTCGGCGCGTGCGGCCTGGTAGGAGAGCACGCGGGTGATGCCGAGGCCGGCGACAGCCGCATCGACCGCGGCCTCGGCAGTGTTGACGGCAAGCCGCGAGCGGATCGGCACCGTGAGATCATGTTTCCCCTCGGTGAATGTCCAGCTCAGCATCGAGGCCATACCCTCGAAGGTGACGCAGTCATGCCCGGCGAGATCGCCTGGGTGCCGGGGGTGAGCGTGCCGTGTGAGATAATCCGGGCTGGCATAGACCGTGCGGTGGATCGCGCCGAGCCTTGTGGCGATCAGGTTACTATCAGGCAGGTTGCCGATCCTCAGCGCCACGTCGATATGATCCTCGACGAGGTTCGACAGCCGGTCGCCAAGCATCAGCCGCAGATTGATATCGGGATAGGCTTTCAGGAAATCCACCACGACAGGCAGGACATGCAGCCGCCCGAAGACGATCGGTGCGGTCATCGTCAGTTCGCCCTTCGGGGCGCTGTATTCGCCGGCTGCCGTCCGTTCCGCCTCTTCCACCCGATCGAGAATTTCCCGCGCCGCCTCGACATAGGAGCGGCCGGCCTCCGTCAGCGTGATCTTCCGGTTGCTCCGTTGCAGCAGCTGGGCGTTGAGATGGGCTTCCAGTTCCGAAACCTTGCGGCTGACGGTTGCGAGCGGGGATCGCAGATGCCGTGAGGCGGCCGACAGGCTGCCCTGTTCGACGACGGCAAGAAGCACGGTCATGGCGTCGAGGCGGTCCATTCTATCCTTCCATGAATTGGTAAGATGCCTCCCAGATTAGCATTCTACTGCAGCCAGATGGAAGGCAGTAAATTAGAGAGCAGATGGTTCGAAGCGGCCATCGCCAACCGCGTCCCGTCGATCGGAAGACCAGAGGAACCATCATGAAACTCTACCATCACCCGCTTTCCGGCCATGCGCATCGGGCTCACTTGTTCCTGTCGCTGCTTGGCGTTCCCTATGAACTGGTCGAGGTCGACATGGCGGCAGGCGCCCACAAGGCGCCGGACTTTTTGAAGCTCAATCCCTTTGGCCAGGTGCCGGTGCTCGACGACAATGGCACGGTCATTGCCGATTCCTCTGCCATCCTCGTCTATCTCGCGCGCAAATACGGCCGCACCGACTGGCTGCCGGAAGAGGCGGTGGCCGCGGCGCGGATACAGAAATGGCTCTCGGTTGCAGCAGGCGAGATCGCTTATGGGCCATGTGCTGCGCGCCTAGTCACCGTCTTCGGCGCTGACTTCCGCACCGACGAGGTGATCGCCCGGGCGCACCGCATTCTTGCGCTGATCGAGGCGGAGCTCCACGGTCACAGCTTCCTGCTCGGCGACAATCCTGTGATCGCCGACGTGGCGCTCTACAGCTACATCGCCAATGCGCCGGAGGGTAATGTCGATATCTCGGCCTATCCAAGCGTTCGCGCCTGGCTTGCGCGCATCGAGGCGCTGCCGGGTTTCGTCGGTTTTCGCAAGACCAAGATCGGCCTTGCCGCGTGACAAGCCGCCGGGGCAGGGACGCTGCCCCGGTTCCCAAAATGCTGCCCCGAAGGAGGCCGTGATGCTGGAACAGACAAGACAGGATGCCACATCGCCCTGGCATGCGGGCGAACTCGCCATGCAGCGCAGTGTCGGTGTCGCCGAACGCATGGACGGGCCGGGCCGGAATTTCGTCCGCAAGGCCATGCCGGAGCAGCATCGCGCCTTCTTTCCGATGCTGCCTTTCGTCGTGCTCGGCGCGGTCGATGCCAAGGGCGATGTCTGGGCAACGGTCAGGGCCGAGCGCCCGGGGTTCATGGCCTCGCCGGAGCCGGAGATTCTCGAGGTGCACCTGCCGCGTGACGCAGCCGATCCTGCCGATGCCGGCATGGAGGATGGTGACGCGATTGGAATGCTCGGCATCCAGCTCGAGACCCGGCGGCGCAACCGGCTGAACGGCGTGATCCACAGGACGGATGCTGAAGCTTTCCAAGTACGCGTCGGCCAGAGCTTCGGCAATTGCCCGCAATATATCCAGCTTCGCTCCTCCGCCTTCGTCCGCGATCCCGATCTGCCGACGGCGATGCCGACGCTTCATTCCAGCCAACTCGACGATCGGGCGCTAGGGATGATCGAGGGCGCCGATACGTTTTTCGTCGCCTCCTATGTCGACCGCGACAATGGCGAGCGACAGGTGGACGTGTCCCATCGCGGCGGCAATGCCGGCTTCGTCCATGTCGGCGCCGATGGCGTACTGACCATTCCCGATTTTCCCGGCAATCGGTTCTTCAACACGCTGGGTAATTTCCTCGTCAACCCGAAGGCGGGGCTGGTCTTCATCGATTTCGAAACCGGGGACATCCTGCAGATGACGGGCAGGGCCGAGGTGCTGCTGGATTCGCCTGAGATCGCCACCTTTCAACGGGCGGAACGGTTGTGGCGTTTCACGCCGCAAAAGATCGTGCTTCGCCCGGATGCCCTGCCGTTGCGGTGGCGCCGGCCTCCCGGCCTTTGAGAAACGCCGCCTGGAAGCGGCTTGCCAATCAATGTACTGATCAGTACAATGATAACCGTTCAGTACAGGAGCGCCCGGAGAACCTATGTCCAGCCTCGTCCCGCCTTTCACCCTTGAGACCGCCACCCAGAAAGTCCGTCTTGCCGAGGATGGCTGGAACAGCCGTGATCCCCAGCGCGTCTCGCTCGTCTATACGCCGGACAGCCGCTGGCGGAACCGCGCTGAATTCATCACCGGCCGCGCGGAGATCGTCGCTTTCCTCACCCGCAAATGGGCAAAGGAGCTGGATTACCGGCTGATCAAGGAGATCTGGGCCTTCACCGATCATCGCATCGCCGTGCGCTTCGCCTATGAATGGCACGATGACAGCGGCAACTGGTTCCGCTCCTATGGCAACGAGAACTGGGAATTCGACGCCGCCGGCTTGATGCAGCGCCGCTTCGCCTGCATCAACGACCTGCCGATCCGGGAATCGGAGCGCAAGTACCATTGGCCGCTCGGCCGGCGGCCGGATGACCATCCCGGTCTGACCGAACTCGGCCTCTAAACAAGCCAGGGAAGCCACGGGTGAAGACCGTCTACGAACGCGCCGACATCGTACCGCTGCTCGCCGAAATCTTCCGCGAGCTCGGCTATGAGGGCACTTCGCTCAGCCGCATCACCGAACGCACCGGCATCGGCAAGGGCAGCCTTTACCACTTCTTCCCCGGTGGCAAGGAGGAGATGGCGGGCGCCGTGCTCGCCGATGTCGATGCCTGGTTCGAACATGCGATCTATCAGCCGCTGAGAAAGGACGACGCCGATCAGGCGATCGCGGCGATGTGGACGAATGTGAACGACTACTTCCGCTCCGGTCGCCGCATCTGCCTCGTCGGCGCCTTCGCGCTTGACGAAACCCGCGAGCGGTTTTCGGCAGAGATCGGCGATTATTTCATTCGCTGGATCGACGCCTTGCGCTCGGCGTTGATGCGGGCAGGCCGGTCTGAGGGGGAGGCGCAAACACTCGCCGAGGAGGGCGTCGCGGGCATTCAAGGCGCACTGGTGCTGTCGCGTGCGCTCGACGACAGGATGATTTTCACCCGATCATTGGACACGCTGGCGAAACGGCTAGATGCTGTGATGCGATGAGGGGGCTGTACTACGATGAGGGGCGGTCAACCGCTGGGACGTGTATTGTACCTATGAAAAAATTCACCCGGCCATGAGTGACTGGCCGGGGCGTTGATCGGGCGCTGGGGCGGCGCTCGAGCTTAAATCGGTACCGCTTTGCGTCTATTTCAGCGTTGCTGTTGAGGCTGCTGGGCCGGGCGCGTATTTTCCCGTTCAGGGCGAACCTGGCGCCATTCGTTTTCCATCTGGTCGACGACATGCTGGGGAATGGTGGTTGGGCTATTGGCGGACGTCTGCATCGGAAGTCTCCTCTTTTCGCAGTAAGGCTTCAGGGCAGGAAGATGCATTGCACAAGACAAAAGGCGTGTAAATCAGTGGCTTAAACACTTTAAACGATTAAATCGAATTTAATCGATTAAGATAGTTTTAACCTTGATATTTGAGGGAAGCGCGGAATGGTTGTCCACATGGACCGGGCATTCTTTTTCGACACGGTACGGCACGGACTCTTCAAGGGAAACCTGACTCAGCCTCAGGTAGTGGGCATCACGGCGATTCTCGACGCCTGGGAAGAACGGTTTGCCGATGCCGACCGGCGGTGGCTCGCCTATATCCTCGCAACCGCTTACCACGAGACCGCCTATACGATGCAGCCGGTGCGTGAGACGCTGGCGGAAAGCGATGCGCGCGCAGTCGAGATCCTCGAGACGGCCTTTGCCGCAGGCCGGCTCTCTTGGGTGAAGACGCCCTACTGGCGGCCGGACGAGGATGGCTGCAGCTGGCTCGGACGCGGCCTGGTGCAGCTCACCCACAAGCGGAACTACGAGGCGATGAGTGTGCTGACGGGGATCGATCTCGTTGCCGATCCCGACCGGGCGATGGAGATGGATGCGGCGGTGACGATCCTGATCGAGGGCATGCTGCAGGGAAGTTTTACCGGCCACAAGCTCGCCGATCACCTGAACGCGACGACCGCGGATTGGGTGAATGCGCGCCGCATCGTCAATGGCACCGACCGGGCGGAAAAGCTCGCCGCTTATGCCATGGTCTTCGATGCGGCGATACGTCCCGATGCGGCCCGTGGCATGCTCGCGCGGTTGAAGGCCTGGGGCGCGCGTGTTATCGCCCGGCTGACAGCTGGAGCGCCGCGCCTCCGATAGGGTGCGCCAAGGTCGCTTCATCATTTTGATAAATCTGACAGGAGCTTCCGCGTGATCCGTCATATCGTCTTCTTCACCGTGCAGGAGGAACATCTGCAGGAGGTGAGGGCCGGGCTTTCTATACTGACCGGCATTCCGCATGCGCGGCTGCTGGAAATCGGCACCAATGTGAAGACCGATCAGCTGGGCACCGAGATCGATCTCGTAGTCTATGGCGAATTCGACGACGAGGCGGCCCTTGCCGCCTACAAGGCGCATCCCGATTATCAGCTCTCGATCGATCGCGTGCGGCCGCTCCGGGAAAAGCGCATCGCCGCCGACTACGATAACCGCACGGCTGTGACGCGGCCGCTCTGACTTGCCCAGGCGTTTGGCCACGCTGTATTCCATCGAAATTTCAACTGGATGAATGATTTTCCGGATTCGGATCGCCCGGAAGCTGACTCAACTTCTGAGTCCTCAGACTCACCTTTCGAAAAAGCGGCGGCAAGCGATTCAAAAGATTCGTGAAAAGCGGCTTCTGGTTCATGATCTGGCTGCCGCAGCGGTTGCGGCGTATGGACGGAAAGCCGCGCTCGTCCATGCTTGGATGATAATCAAGAGACATTAAGAATGGCTGACTCTGATGCGCGGGCACCGCGCACCAGCGCCATCAGCATCAGCACGAAGGCCAGCGACAAGGCCGCGAGAACGGCGCAGGCGGCGAGCGCCGGGCCGGTGCCGGCGCGATCGAGGATGGCGGTGAAGATGACGGGGGCGATGGCGTTGGCGAGGTTCTGCGGCAGCGACAGCCGGGCCGATTGCAGTCCGAATTCGCGCGGTGAGAACAGCGCCAGCGGTAGCAGCGCGCGGGCGACGGTCATGACCCCGGTGCCGAACCCGTAAAACAGGACGAAGGTGACAAGCAGCGGCGTCGACGGGCTGGCAACCAGCATCATCAGGAAACTGATCATCATCAGGCTGATGCCCATGACCGCGCTGAGCATGGGGTTGCCGTGCCGGCCGAGCAGCATGTCGAGGAAACGTGCAGAGATGCCGAGGACGCCGCGTGCCGAGCCGAGCTGCAGCGCAAAGGCCGGCGAGGCGCCGGACTGGCGGAAGATTTCGAGCAGTGATGGCGAGATGCCGAAGGTGACGAAGGTCGAGATCGTCGTCGTCGCGGCGATCAGCAGGAAGGCTTTTCGCTGCTTGGCTTTCGACAGCGGCACCGGAGCGATTTCGGCTGTGCCGCCTTCGACATGTGTTGCGATCGGCTTCGGCAGGCCTAAGAGATGCAGCGGCAGACAGACGAAGAATTGCAGCGCCGCACAGACCAGGAAGGTGAGGCGCCAGCCGACCGCCTCGTTGAGCAGGCTGAGGATCGGCCAGAAGATGGCGCTCGAAAGCCCGGTGAACAGCATCAGGATGGCGATGACGCGTTTGCCGTTTGCTCCTTCGCGCTCGACGACGGCGGTATAGGCCGGCGCCGAGAGGCCAAATGCGCCGCCGATGCCGATGATGACCCAGGCGCTGGCATAGAGCACGATGCCGTTTGCGGCGGCAAGCAGAAGCAGCCCGAGCGCAAAGGTCAGCGAGGCGGCCGAAAGCACACGGGCAGCACCATAGCGGCCGAGCCATCGGCCGGTCGCCGGACCGACGATGGCGCTGACCACCATCATGATCGTCAGGCCGGCAAACGCCACTTCGTTCGCCAGGCCGAGATCCGGCGCGACGACACGGCCCATGACCCCGAGCATGTCGAACGTCGTGCCCCAGCCGATCAGCTGGGTAACGGCGAGGACGGTGACCGTCTGCGCCGAGCGGAAGCGGGAGGATTTTGGCATTGGTGCTGAAACGGTCTGAAATGTGGGGGCGGCAAGGACATAACAGTTTCAACCGGCCCGTGAAAGCTGCGGTCGGCAGGAATCGGAACGGCGCGGCCGATTCGCGGACAAAGACTGTGGTGTCGGTCCCGCCGGCTCCCCACCTTTACCGGAGGTGATAAAGAACGCGTGGATAAGGCTGGAGGTCATCGTTTTTGGGTGCAATGGCGGTGGCCGTAGCTGGCTGCTGCGGCGTTTTCCAGGCCCTGAAACCGGCTGCATCGAACAGTCGAGAACAGTTCTAAACACCCTGCATTACGGGGCATTCATTTGCCATTCAGGTCGCGTGAGTACATATTCGGAGCAAGTTGGCATTACCTTGAAAGCATAACACATGGCCTTTCCTCTGAGCGTCGCAGCATTGGCCGCCGGACTGGTGGTATCGGCGCCCTCACCGGACGCCACGAGCACTTTTGTCGTGCGTATCGGAGGCGATTGCAGCGCCGCCGCAGCCCAGGTCGTCGAGCAGACCGGCGGCCAGCTCCTGTCCGTGCAACCGGTGGGCGATACCTGCATCATCACCGTTCTTGTGCAGGGCAATGGACAGCGCCCACGCAAAGTCACGGTAAAGGTTCCGATGTAGGCGGAATCGGCTTATTCAGGACATTGATTGATTTGAAGCGGACGAAGGCGGACCGATGCGCATCCTGGTAGTCGAAGACGACGTTAATCTGAACCGGCAGCTGGCCGACACGCTGAAGGAGGCGGGCTATGTCGTCGACCAGGCGTTCGATGGCGAGGAAGGCCATTTCCTCGGCGACACTGAACCCTATGACGCCATCATTCTCGATATCGGCCTGCCGGAGTTGGACGGGGTCACCGTTCTAGAAAAATGGCGTGGCGCCGGCCGCGGTGTGCCGGTGCTGATCCTGACGGCGCGCGACCGCTGGAGCGACAAGGTCGCCGGCATCGATGCAGGTGCCGACGACTACGTCACCAAGCCCTTCCATGTCGAGGAAGTGCTGGCCCGCCTTCGGGCGCTGATCCGGCGCGCGGCCGGGCACTCCTCATCCGAGATCATCTGCGGGCCGGTGCGGCTCGATACCAAGTCCTCGAAGGCGACGGTCAACGGCACGACGCTGAAGCTGACCTCGCACGAATATCGACTGCTTTCCTATCTCATGCACCACATGGGCGAGGTCGTTTCGCGCACGGAACTGGTCGAGCATATGTACGACCAGGATTTCGACCGTGATTCCAACACGATCGAGGTCTTCGTCGGCCGCCTGCGCAAGAAAATGGGGGTAGATCTGATCGAAACGGTGCGCGGTCTCGGTTACCGCATCCAAGCGCCGAAACATGCGAATTAAGTCGCTCACCGCACGTGTGTTGCTGCTGACCACGGTCTGGTCGACGGTGGCGCTGGTGGTGATCGGCTTGCTGATCTCCACCCTCTACCGCAAGAGTGCCGAACGCGGTTTCCAGGATCTGTTGCGGGCGCAGCTCTACAACGTCATCAATTCGGTGACGATCGGCGATCAGGGCGCTCTCAGCGGCAGCCCGCAGCTCGGCGACCTGCGTTTTGCCCAGCCGAAGACCGGCTGGTATTGGGTGGTGGAGCCGCTCGGCACCTATACGACCGCACCGCTGGTGTCGCCTTCGCTCGGCTCGGCGCTCATTCCGGTTCCCTCGGTCGTCGAGGCGCCCTTCGACAAGAATTACGAGCGCTATTACCAGGTGACGGATGCCTCCGGGAACCGCGTGCAGGTGGCCGAAACCGAAGTGGTGCTCGATACCGACGGCCGCGCGGCGCGCGTCCGCGTCACCGGCAATGTCGATGTCGTCGAAGACGACGTGCGCACCTTCTCTCACAGCCTCTATCTGGCGCTCGCCGGTTTCGGCGTCGGCAGCCTGATCGTCAACGCGCTGGCGATTCTCTACGGCCTTAAGCCCCTCGACAAGGCACGCGCCGCGCTGGAGCGCATCCGCGCCGGCGAGAGCGAACAGCTGAAAGGCGACTTCCCGCGCGAAATCCTGCCGCTCGCCAACGAGGTGAATGCGCTGATCGACAGCAACCGCCGCATTGTCGAGCGGGCCCGCATGCAGGTCGGCAATCTCGCGCATTCGCTGAAGACGCCGATCGCCGTGCTTCTCAACGAGGCGCGCGTCCTCGAAAAATCCCATGGTGAGCTGGTGCGCAGCCAGGCGGAAGCGATGCAGGGGCAGGTGCAGTCCTATCTCAATCGGGCGCGCATCGCCGCGCAGCGCGAATCCGTGCTCGCCCGCACCGATGCCGAGCCGGCGCTTGAACGGCTGGTGCGCGTCATGCGCCGGCTGAACGTCGATACCGAATTCGATCTCGTCGTCTCACCGCCGCATCTGGCCGTTGCCATGGAGCAGCAGGATCTCGAGGAGACAGTCGGCAACCTCCTGGAAAATGCGGCGCGTTTTGCCAGAAGCAGGGTGCGGCTTTCGGCCGTCGAGGCCGGCGAGGATGTGAAGGGGGTGGAGGCGAGCGTGCGCCGCCACTGGGTGGAGCTCACAGTCGAGGATGACGGGCCGGGCCTGGAGCCGGACCAGATCCGCGAGGCGCTGAAGCGCGGCCGCAGGCTCGACGAAAGCAAACCCGGAACCGGGCTCGGCCTTTCGATCGTCACCGAGATTTCCAACGAATACCAGGGACGGCTCGAGCTTTCCCGCGGTGAATGGGGCGGGCTGAAGGCCAAGCTTATCCTGCCCGGCGTCACAAAGGATGTTGCATGAGCAACTGCTTGATGTCACAAAGATACTGGCAAATGCATAGCATGCTTTGCCTTAATGCTGACACGGGGACGCTGCACTTCGATCGGCTGAAATTGACCCCTGATCGTGGTTCGACGCAATGATTTTACGCTCGCAAGGCATGATCGCTTCCGCTCTTCTCGTCGCCGTCGCGCTGTCCGGCTGCACGACGACGAAGAGTGCCGCTTCGCGTGGCATTTTTTCGAGCAAGCCCTCGGCATCGGCCGCCTTCATCACCGCGCTGCAGGGCGGCATCGTCGGCCGCAGCGGCGTGACGCTGAACGACAGCGACAAGCAGCGCGCGCTCGAGGCGGAATATCGGGCGCTGGAAGGCGCCGCCGTCGGCCAGCCAGTGCTCTGGACCGGCAAGGACGTGACCGGCAAGGTCGTTGCGGCTGCACCCTATCAGGTCGGTTCCCAGAACTGCCGGCAATACACCCACACGCTGACCGTCGACGGCAAGGACACGGTGACGCGCGGCGCTGCCTGCCGCAATGACGACGGCAGCTGGTCGCCGCTCTGAATTGCGGCCAATAGAGCGCCGCGCGTCCGACAGGACGCGCTAAGGACGCTCTATCACTTTAAATGGCGCATAATCCTTTCCGAAAATCGATTCCGATTCTCGGGGTTATGCGCTAGCCTCAAATCTTCGTCATTCCGGCTTTGGCAGTTGGAATGAAGGCGCGCTTCACGTATTTGGGCGACATGCTGTTCTGGATTCTCGTTGCCGCTTTGACGGCAGCCCTCGCCGTCATCCTGCTCTACCCCCTTCTGCGCGGAGCGAAGGCGGCGGATAATATCCGTGCGGGCGAGGCGGCGGTCTATCGCGACCAGTTGCGCGAACTCGACCGCGATCTCGATGGCGGGCTGATCACCCCGGAGGAGGCTGATTATGCGAGGGCGGAAATCGGCCGGCGGCTGATCGCCGTCTCTGCCGACGAGCCGGCTGAGACGCCGAAACCCGCACGGCATCACCGTTTCACCGAAGCCTTCGTTCTCCTGGTCCTGCCGGTTCTCGGGCTCTGTCTTTATTTGACGACGGGCAGGCCGGACCTGCCCTCGCAGCCGCTGGAGGCGCGGCTGGAAAACCCTGGCAACGACGTGGCGGTGCTGATCGCCAAGGCGGAACGGCACCTGGCTGAGAAGCCCGATGACGGCAAGGGCTGGGACGTGCTGGCGCCGATCTATTTCCGCACGATGCGCGTCAACGATGCGCAACTGGCCTATCGCAATGCCATCCGGCTTCTCGGCCCGAGCCCGGTCCGGCTCGATGGCCTTGCCGAGACGCTGATGGCGGTCTCCGACGGCGTGGTGACGGAGGAGGCGCGGCAGGTGCTGGAACAATCGCTGACGCTCGAACCTGACAATCCGCGTGCCCGCTTCTACATCGCCCTCAGCATGGAGCAGGCGGGACGGCCGAACGAGGCGCGCCAGGCCTTCGAGGCGCTGGCAAAACAATCGCCATCAGATGCGCCCTGGCTGCCGCTGGTCAACCAGCATATCGCCATGAACGGCGGCGCGCCGGCCGGGACCAATCCGGCTGCCCCCGGCAATCCCACGCAGCAAGATGTGGCGGCGGCCGAGACTATGAGCGCGGGCAACCAGCAGCAGATGATCCGCGGCATGGTCGAGAGCCTCGACGCCAAGCTCAGCGAGGATCCGAACAATTTCGAGGGATGGATGCGGCTCGTCCGCTCTTACGCCGTATTAAACGACAAGGATCGCGCCGCCGGCGCCTTGAAGCGTGGGCTTGCGGCCTTTCCGCCGCCCGGCGAACAGGGCAGGCAATTGCTGGCGCTTGCCAGGGAACTCGGCATAGCCACGGAGGGAGCGACGCAATGACACGCAAGCAGAAGCGCCTGGCGGTGATTGCGGGCGGCATGGGCTTCATCCTCGCCGCCGTGCTGCTGGTGATGTTCGCCTTCAGCCAGTCGGTCGCCTATTTCTACATGCCGGCCGATCTCGCCAAGACGCCGGTGGCGCCGGAAACCCGCATCCGCCTCGGCGGCCTGGTCGGTGAGGGCAGTGTCGTGCGCGGCACCGGTTCGACGGTGGAGTTTGCCGTCACCGACGGCAGCACCAATGCCGTGAAGGTCAAATATACCGGCATCCTTCCCGATCTCTTCCGCGAGGGCCAGGGCGTCGTCACCGAAGGCATGTTTGCCGCTGGAACGAACGTCTTCGTCGCCGACACCGTGCTTGCCAAGCATGACGAGACCTACATGCCGAAGGATGTGGCCGACAGGCTCAAATCCCAGGGACTGTGGAAGGAAGGCCAAGGCCAGGAAGTGAAGGCGACGCCATGATCATCGAGATCGGCCATTACGCGCTGGTGCTGGCGCTGGCCACGGCGCTCATCCTCTCCATCGTGCCGCTGATCGGAGCCCGCCGTCACGACCGGGCGATGATGGATGTGGCGACGATCGGCTCGCTGGCGATGTTTGCGCTCGTGGCCTTCTCCTTCGGTGTGTTGACTTATGCCCATGTCGTCTCGGATTTCTCGGTCGAGAACGTCTGGGAGAATTCGCATTCGCTGGTGCCGCTGCTCTATAAATATTCCGGCGTCTGGGGCAATCACGAGGGATCGATGATGCTCTGGCTGTTGATCCTGACGCTGTTCAGCGCGCTGGTCGCCATCTTCGGCCGCAATCTGCCGGAGACGCTGAAAGCCAACGTATTGGCCGTGCAAGCCTGGATTTCGGTCGCCTTCACGCTGTTCATCCTGCTGACCTCCAATCCCTTCCTCCGTCTCGATCCGGCGCCGGCCGAGGGCCGCGATCTCAACCCGGTTCTTCAGGATGTCGGCCTCGCGATCCATCCGCCGCTGCTCTATCTCGGTTATGTCGGCTTCTCCGTCTGCTTTTCCTTTGCGGTTGCGGCCCTGCTGGAAGGGCGCATCGACGCCGCCTGGGCACGCTGGGTGCGGCCCTGGACGCTGGCCGCCTGGACCTTTCTGACGCTTGGCATCGCCATGGGCTCCTACTGGGCCTATTACGAGCTCGGCTGGGGCGGCTGGTGGTTCTGGGACCCGGTGGAAAATGCCTCCTTCATGCCGTGGCTAGCGGGCACCGCACTGCTGCATTCGGCGCTTGTCATGGAGAAGCGCGAGGCGCTGAAGATCTGGACGGTGCTGCTCGCCATCCTCACCTTCTCGCTGTCGCTGATGGGCACCTTCCTGGTGCGCTCCGGCGTGCTGACCTCGGTGCATGCCTTTGCCAGCGATCCCTCCCGCGGCGTCTTCATTCTCTGCATCCTGCTGATCTTCATCGGCGGGGCGCTGTCGCTCTTCGCCTTCCGCGCGCCGAAGCTGTCGGCCGGCGGGCTGTTTGCGCCGATTTCGCGCGAGGGCGCGCTCGTCGTCAACAATCTCATCCTGACGGTCGCCTGCGGCACGGTGCTCACAGGTACGCTCTATCCGCTGCTGCTGGAAACGCTGACCGGCGACAAGATTTCCGTCGGGGCGCCCTTCTTCAACCTGACCTTCGGCCTGCTGATGGCGCCGCTGGTCGTCATCGTGCCCTTCGGGCCGATGCTTGCCTGGAAGCGCGGCGATCTGCTTGGCGCCCTGCAGCGGCTCTATGTCGTCGCAGGTCTGGCCTTCCTTGCCGCGGTGGTCTTCTTCTACATTCAACATGGCGGGCCGGTGCTTTCGGTGCTCGGCCTCGCTGCCGGGCTGTTCCTGATCCTCGGTGCTGTCGCCGATCTCTGGTACCGCGCCGGCATCGGCAAGGTCGCAGGCCGTCTCGCCTGGCGCCGGCTTTCCGGCCTGCCGCGGTCGGCCTTCGGCACGGCCCTTGCCCATGCCGGGCTCGGCGTCACCGTGCTCGGCATCGTTGCGGTGACGACGTTCGAGAGCGAGTATGTCATCGAGATGAAGCCCGGTGAGGTGACCGAGGCCGGCGGTTACAGTCTGCATTTCGACGGCATGCAGCCGGCGACCGGGCCGAACTATACCGAGGACCGCGGCCACTTCACCGTCCGGCGCGCCGGTGTCGCGGTTGCCGATACCTGGTCAGCCAAGCGCCTCTACACTGCCCGCCAGATGCCGACGACGGAGGCCGGCATCCTGACCTTCGGGCTCAGCCAGCTCTATGTGTCGCTCGGTGACGCCACCAAGGACGGCGGCATTGTCGTGCGCATCTGGTGGAAGCCGTTTATTCTCTGCATCTGGGGCGGAGCGGTGTTTATGGCCTTCGGCGGCCTGGTCTCGCTCAGCGACCGCCGCCTGCGTGTCGGCGCGCCGCGCCGCAAGGCGAAGCCGGCAAGGCCGGCAGCTCCCAAAATGGAGCCGGCGGAATGATGCGGCGTCTGCTCCTGGCTTTTGCTTTGCTGCTGATGGCGGCCCCCGCCTTCGCCGTCAATCCGGACGAGGTGCTGGCCGATCCGGCGCTCGAGGCGCGGGCCCGCACACTTTCGGCGGAACTGCGCTGCATGGTCTGCCAGAACCAGTCGATCGACGATTCCAACGCCGATCTGGCCAAGGACCTGCGCCTGCTGGTGCGCGAGCGCATCACCGATGGCGACAGCGACGAGGCGGTGCTGAACTATATCGTCTCGCGCTACGGCGAGTTCGTGCTCTTGAAGCCGCGTGTCAGCATGAAGACGGTGCTGCTCTGGGGCGCACCGGTACTGCTGGTGCTCGCCGGCGGGCTGTCGCTGCTGGTCTTTGCGCGCAACAGGGCGGGCAAGCCGACCGGCAGCAAGCTGACGGCAGACGAGCAGGCGCGGCTGAGCGAGCTGCTGAAGAAATAACCGACCGGGCTGAGCCGGTAGACGAGCATTTCCGACCGCGTCCAGGCCGCCCAGAGAAGCCCGCGGCACGTTCGGCCGTTTGCCAAACCTTGCAAACATTACCAACTTTTCATTGGCCGGACAGTTCGCAGTAAGGTGCGGCGTCCTATATCTTTACTCATCGACTGATCCGGCATCGCCGGCTCTGAGAACTAAGAACAAGAGAAGGTGCTCCAATGCTCAAGAATTTCAACGGACGTCCGTCCCTCGCCACTGTGCTCAAGGCCTCTACCGTTGCCGGTATCGCAGCCGCTGTGCTCGCAACCGGCGTTCCGCTCGAAATCACCCGGTCTTATGCCGAAGCTGTCAAGGTTCAGGCGCCCGCCGTTCCGAGCTTCGCCAATGTCGTCGACGCCGTTTCGCCGGCCGTCGTTTCCGTCCGGGTCGAAAATCGCGTCAATCCCGTCTCCGACAACAACAATGACGGCTTCTCCTTCGATTTCAACGGCCGCGGCTTCGACGACCTACCCGACGATCATCCGCTGAAGCGGTTCTTCAAGCAGTTCGGCCAGGATCCGAATGATCAGCAGGGCCATTCCAGGCGCTTCGGCCAGAACGGACCGAATGGTGGCCCGAATGGTCCGGGCGGCAAGGGTCGCCTCCGCCCCGTCGCCCAGGGCTCCGGCTTCTTCATCTCTGAGGACGGCTACATCGTCACCAACAATCACGTCGTTTCCGATGGTCAGGCCTTCGTCGCCGTCATGAAAGACGGCACCGAACTCGATGCCAAGCTGATCGGCAAGGATCCGCGCACCGATCTCGCTGTGCTGAAGGTCGACGGCAAGGGCAAGAAGTTCACCTACGTCAACTGGGCCGACGACAACAATGTCCGCGTCGGTGACTGGGTCGTTGCCGTCGGCAATCCCTTCGGTCTCGGCGGCACGGTTACAGCCGGCATCGTCTCAGCTCGCGGCCGTGATATCGGTTCCGGTCCTTATGACGATTATCTGCAGGTGGATGCCGCCGTGAACCGCGGCAACTCCGGCGGTCCGACCTTCAACCTCAGCGGCGAAGTCGTCGGCATCAACACCGCGATCTTCTCGCCGTCGGGCGGCAGCGTCGGCATCGCCTTCGCCATTCCCGCCTCGACCGCCAAGGACGTCGTCGCCGATCTGATGAAGGACGGCCAGGTTTCGCGCGGCTGGCTGGGTGTCCAGATCCAGCCGGTAACCAAGGACATCGCCGAATCCATCGGCCTTTCCGAGCCGAGCGGCGCCCTGGTCGTTGCCCCGCAGGCCGGGTCGCCGGGTGACAAGGCCGGCATGAAGGCCGGAGACGTCGTCACCGCGCTGAATGGGGAGACGATCAAGGATGCCCGTGATCTCAGCCGCCGTATCGGTGCGATGCAGCCGGGCAGCAAGGTTGAGCTTTCGGTCTGGCGCGCCGGCAAGGCCCAGCCTCTCACCGTCGAACTCGGCACGTTGCCGATCGACCAGAAGGATGCGTCTGCCGATGACAACAGCCAGCCGCAGCAGCCTGAGGCACCGGCTTCCGAGAAGGCGCTTGCCGATCTCGGCCTGACGGTCGGCCCGTCTGACGACGGCAAGGGCCTGGCGATAACAGACATCGACCCGAACTCCGATGCCGCCGACAAGGGCATTAAGGAAGGTGAGAAGATCACCTCGGTCAACAACCAGGAGGTCTCCAGCGCCGACGACATCGTCAAGGTGCTGAACCAAGCCAAGAAGGACGGGCGCACCCGCGCTCTCTTCCAGATCCAGTCCAGTGAGGGGAGCCGCTTCGTAGCGCTTCCGATCAACGGCCAGGGCTGATCTTCAAGAAAACTGGAGCCGTGCGGACGAGAGTCCGCGCGGCTCGATTCTTCTGACCTTTGAAGGATGATCGCGATGAGCGCCGCCCCGCAGGAAGATGCTTTGAGCCTTGCCGAAACGCAGCCGGTGGGTAATGTCGGCCGCATGAAGATTCTCATCATCGAAGATGATCTCGAAGCCGCGGTCTACCTCACGAAAGCCTTTCGCGAGGCGGGCATCGTCGCCGATCACGCCAGCGACGGCGAGAGCGGCCTGTTCATGGGGTCGGAAAATACCTACGACGTCATCGTCATCGACCGCATGCTGCCGCGCCGGGACGGGCTCTCGGTCATCAGCGAATTGCGCCGCAAGGCGATCCATACGCCGGTCCTCATCCTCTCCGCGCTCGGCCAGGTCGATGACCGCGTCACCGGGCTTCGTGCCGGCGGCGACGATTATCTGCCGAAGCCTTATGCCTTCAGCGAATTGCTGGCGCGCGTCGAGGTGCTCGGCCGCCGCAAGGGCACGCCGGATCAGGACGTCGTTTATCGCGTCGGCGATCTCGAACTCGACCGGCTCTCCCATGAGGTGCGCCGCGGCGGCAAGGAGATCCCGCTGCAGCCGCGCGAATTCCGCCTGCTCGAATATCTGATGAAGAATGCCGGCCAGGTGGTGACCCGCACCATGCTGCTCGAAAATGTCTGGGACTATCACTTCGACCCGCAGACCAACGTCATCGACGTCCATGTCTCGCGCCTGCGCTCGAAGATCGAGAAGGACTACAGCCAGCCGCTCCTGAAGACCATTCGCGGCGCGGGGTATATGATCAAGGATGAGGGATGAGCCGTTTCAAGGTTCTCTTCAAGTCCACCGCAGTCCGCCTTTCGGCACTCTACATCCTGCTTTTCGCCATCTGCGCCGCGACGCTCGTCTTCTATGTGACGGCAATGTCGGAACGGCTGCTGACGGGCCAGATCCGCGATGCCGTCAGGCAGGAGGTGGAACAGGTGCAACGCGCCTATGACACCGGCGGCATGAACCTTCTCCTGCGCACGATGGAGCGGCGTGCCCGCCAGCCGGGCGCCAACCTCTACATCATCGCCGGTCCTTCGGGCGATATTCTCGCCGGCAACGTCGCGTCGGTGCAGCCGGGTGTCTTCGAGGAGATCGGCTGGACCTCCGCGCCATTCGGCTACCAGCGTTATACCGACAGCGGCGTCGAGCGCCGCCACAAGGCGATTGCCAATATCTTCGTGCTCGACAATGGCCTCAGAATCCTGATCGGCCGCGACCTCGGCGACCCCGAGCGTTTCCGTCTGCTGGTGCGCCAGGCGCTGATGGTGGCCTTGGCGATCATGGGGCTCGGCGCCATCATCATCTGGTTCGGCATCGGCCGCAACGCGCTGAAACGCATCGACCGCATGTCGGATGCCAGCAAGAAGATCATGGCCGGCGACCTGTCGCAGCGCCTGCCGGTGGGCGGATCCGGCGATGAATTCGACCGCTTGTCGATGTCTTTGAATACCATGCTGGAGCGCATCGAGAAGCTGAACGAGGGCCTGCGGCAGGTCTCCGACAACATCGCCCACGATCTCAAGACGCCGTTGACGCGGTTGCGCAACAAGGCGGCCGATGCGCTTGATATCGCCGATGGCGAGACGCGGCGCACCGCGCTCGAAGGCATCATTTCCGAATCCGACCAACTGATCCGCACCTTCAACGCGCTGTTGATGATCTCCCGCGTCGAGGCCGGATCGGTCGCCGCCGAGATGTCGCCGGTGGAGCTTTCGGCCATCGTCTCCGATAGCGCCGAGCTTTACGAACCGGCGGCGGAGGAGGCGGGGCTTGGCTTGAGCTCCAGCATCGAACCCGATGTCGAGGTGCAGGGCAATCGCGAGCTGATCGGCCAGGCGATCTTCAACCTGCTCGACAATGCCATCAAATATTCTTCCGATACGGAAGGGGCGGGCAAGGTAACGCTGAAGCTCGCCCGCCGCCCGGATGGCATCTGCCTTTCGGTCGCCGACCACGGGCCGGGCGTTCCGGCCGACAGGCGCGACGACGTGGTGAAGCGCTTCGTCCGCCTCGATGAAAGCCGGTCGAAGCCTGGAACGGGGCTCGGGCTTTCGCTGGTGGAAGCGGTGATGGAGCTGCACAATGGCCGGTTGGAACTCTCCGACACCGATCCCGACAAACCCGAAAAGCGCGGATTGACGGTCAGCATGATCTTCCCCGCCAAGGCTGCCTGATTGCCGAGATCGATGATCGGCTGAATCGCGTATTGGCGGTTTTCCACCAAGACCCTAGTTTAATGCCGATCGAAGGAGGCGTTCCCGAGATTCTGCGTGGTCGTTTCCCTCGAGCATGTCGCGCAAAACTGTGCAGCGGTTTTGCGATAACGGCATGCGTAAAACAAAGGCTGAAAGCGCAAGGAGCGAATCCGAAAGATCGTGATGCGCTTTAGGTGCTAAAGCAGGAGAGCGCATGCTGACGAAATCGACGCATGGTCTGAAGGATGTCGCCGAAGGGCTGCTGCGTCCGCTGAACCAGACGGAGTTGAAGCTGGCGCTGGCCGACCTTCAGGAGGCCGGCGGGAGCGAGCCTTCCGTGGCTGCGATGCTGAAGACGGAAGGGCCGCTTCGCGATTTCATCGCGGCCGTGCTGACGCTGTCGCCTTATCTGCGCGAAATCGTCAATCTCGATCCCGCCATCCTCGCTGGTGCCATCACCCAACCGCTGGAGCCGCAGATCGAGGCGCTGGTCGCCGAGGCGCGGCGCTGCTGGCAACCGGACGGCGAGGGGGCAGCGCCCGCGGAATCCGTGGTAATGAGCAGGCTGCGCATCATCAAGCGCAAGGTGGCCTTCCTGGTCGCGCTCGCCGATCTTGCACGCATCTTCGACGGCCGGGCGACGACGGCCTGGCTGAGCGAGCTTGCCGAAGCTTCGGTTGCCGCCGCGATCGACCATTTGCTGCTTTCGGCGCATGAGGGCGGAAAGCTGCGGCTGCGGGATGTGGCGGCGCCGAGCGACGGCTCCGGGCTGATCGTGCTCGGCATGGGCAAACTCGGCGCATCCGAACTCAACTATTCCTCCGATATCGACCTCGTCGTCGTGTTCGACGAACAGGCGGGAATCGTGCCCGACCCGGATGACGCGATCGAGATCTTCCCCAGGATGATGCGGCGGCTGGTGCGCATCCTGCAGGAGCGGACAGCGGACGGCTACGTCTTCCGCACCGATCTCAGATTGCGCCCTGATCCGGGTTCGACGCCGCTGGCGATCCCGGTCGATGCGGCGATGATTTATTACGAGGGCAGGGGTCAGAACTGGGAACGGGCGGCTTTCATCAAGGCGCGCGCCGTTGCCGGCGACTTGACCGCGGGCAGTGATTTCCTGCGCGGGCTCGCCCCTTTCGTCTTCCGCAAATATCTCGATTACGCGGCGATTGCCGATATCCATTCGATCAAGCGGCAGATCCACGCGCATAAGGGCCACGGTGCGATCGCCGTCAAAGGCCACAACGTCAAGCTCGGCCGCGGCGGTATTCGCGAGATCGAATTCTTCGTCCAGACGCAGCAGCTGATCGCCGGCGGCCGCATGCCGGCCTTGCGTGGCCGGGCGACGGAGGAGACGCTCGGTGAACTCACCAAAGCGAAATGGATCGACGCTGAAACCCGCGACGAGCTGATCGAGGCCTACTGGTTCCTGCGCGATGTCGAGCATCGCATCCAGATGGTGCGCGACGAGCAAACTCACCTGCTGCCGGAGACGGATGCCGATTTGAAGCGCATCGCCTTCATGATGGGCTTTTCCGACACGCCGAGCTTCTCCGAACGGCTGGTCGGCGTGCTGAAGACGGTCGAGCGGCGTTATGCCCACCTCTTCGAACAGGAGAGCAGGCTTTCCACAGACACCGGAAATCTCGTCTTCACCGGCCAGGGCGACGACCCGGATACGCTGGAGACGCTGAAGAAACTCGGTTTTACCAGGCCGTCGGATATTTCGCGCATCATCCGCACCTGGCACTATGGCCGCTACCGGGCGACGCAATCGGTCGAGGCGCGTGAAAGGCTGACGGAGCTGGCGCCTCAGCTCCTGCGGGTCTTCGGCGAAAGCAAGCGCGCCGACGAGGCGCTGTTGCGCTTCGACAGCTTCATCTCGGGCCTTCCCTCCGGCATCCAGCTGTTCTCGCTGCTCGGCAGCAACCCGGCGCTGCTGTCGCTGATCGTCAACATCATGTCCTCGGCACCCCGGCTTGCCGAGGTGATCGCCGCCAAGCCGCATGTCTTCGACGGCATGCTCGATCCCGGCCTGATGGCCGAGCTGCCGACGCGCGATTATCTCGGCGAGCGGCTGAAGGGCTCGCTTGCCCAGGCGCGCCACTATGAAGAGGTGCTCGACCGGCTGCGCATCTTCGCCGCCGAGCAGCGCTTCCTGATCGGCATCCGCCTGCTCACCGGCGCGATCAACGGCGTGATGGCTGCACGCGCCTTCACCCATCTCGCCGACCTCATCATTGCGGCGGCACTCGATGCCGTGGTCGGCGAGATGCGGGCAGCACACGGCGACTATCCCGGCGGGCGCATCGCGGTCGCCGGCATGGGCAAGCTCGGCAGTTTCGAGCTGACGGCCGGTTCCGACATCGATCTGATCCTGCTCTATGATTATGACGATTCGGCTTCCGAATCCGACGGGCCGAAGCCGCTCGACGCGACGCGTTACTTCACCCGCATCACCCAGAGACTGATGGCCGCCTTGTCGGCGCCGACCGCCGAAGGTGTGCTCTACGAGGTCGACATGCGGCTGCGCCCATCCGGCAACAAGGGGCCCGTCGCCACCCGCATCAATGCCTTCGGCAAGTATCAGCGCGCTGAGGCATGGACCTGGGAACATATGGCGCTCAGCCGCGCCCGGCTGATCTGCGGCAATGAGAGCCTGATCGCCGAGGCGGAACTGATCGTTCGCGAGGTGCTGTCGGCCGATCGCGATATTGCTAAGGTGGCGCATGATGTCACCGAGATGCGCGGACTGATCGACAAGGAAAAGCCGCCCTCCGGTCCGTGGGACCTGAAGCTCATTCCCGGCGGCGTCATCGATCTCGAATTCATCGCCCAGTATCTTGCACTGATCGCACCGACCAAGGGCGTCGGCATTGCCGTCAATGGGGTGAGCACTGGCGAGGCCCTGAAAGTGCTTGGTGACCGGCTGATGGCAACGTCCGATCTCGACATATGTCTCGAGGCTTTCACGCTTTATACCGGCCTTTCGCAACTGATCCGCCTCTGCATTGATGGCCTGTTCGATCCGAAGGAGGCGCCGGCGGGTCTCGTCGAACTCGTCTGCCGCGCTGGCGACTGCCCCGACATCAGGACGCTGGAAGCGGAGATGAAGCGGCTTTCGAAAGCGGTTCGGAAAATATTCCTGACTGTCGTGAAAGCCTGATCTCACACCAGATGGAACGACCGTGAGGATTATCTCGAGCATCGCCTGTCGGATTCTCGGTTAGCCAGTCGTCTTCAGGGCAAAGCTATGGAGAACACGAATGACGATTACCATTACCGCCTTTGAACGGTCGCCCGATCGCGGCAGGGGCCTGGCCCGTGAAATGCGCGTTCGCTGGGCGCTCGAAGAAGTGGGCCAACCTTACGACGTTCGTCTTGTTTCGTTCAAAGAGATGAAGGAGCCCGCGCATCTGGCGCTGCAGCCATTCGGGCAGATCCCGACCTATGAGGAAGGCGATCTCACTTTGTTCGAGTCCGGCGCCATCGTCTTCCATATCGGCGAGCGCCATGCGGGCTTGCTGCCGGACGATGTGAATGCCCGGGCGCGCGCGCTCACATGGATGTTTGCCGCGCTCAACACGGTGGAACCACCGATCTTCGACCGCGCTCTCGTCATGATCCTCGAGCGCGACAAGCCTTGGTACGATCACCGCCTTTCTGCCCTCGAGGACAGCATCCGCAAACGGCTGATCGGCCTCTCCCACCGTCTTGGCGATGCCGACTGGCTCGATGGTGCGTTCAGCGCCGGCGACCTGCTGATGGTGTCGGTGCTGCTCAGGTTGAAAGGATCTGCCATACTGGAGGAATATTCGAACCTCTCCGCCTATGTCGCCCGGGCCGAGGCGCGGCCGGCATATAAGCGTGCTTTCGCCGCTCAGCTGGCGGTTTTCACCGCCGCATCGGCCGGCTAAATGAGGTCGGCTCTAGATATCATCCGGAATGCGCAGCGAGATCACGGTGCCGACCGCTTCGCGTGAGCGGATCTTCATGCGGCCGCCATGCAGCGAGGTCAGGGAGCGCGAGATGGCGAGCCCGAGGCCTGAGCCGCCCTTGCTTTTGGCATACTGGCTCTGCACCTGCTCGAAGGGCTGGCCGATCTTCGACAGCGCCGAGCGTGGAATGCCGATGCCGGTGTCGGCGATGGTGACGACGACGGCGCCGTCGACGCGGCGGGTGCGCACCGCGATGCGGCCGCCATTGTCGGTGAACTTCACCGCATTGGAGAGCAGGTTGAGCAGCACCTGTTTCATCGCCCGGCGGTCGGCCATCAGCGTCAGGCCGGAGCAGATGCGCTGTTCGATGACGATGTTCTTTTCAGCAGCGGGCATGGCGGTGAAGCGCAGGCTTTCCTCGATCAGCGGCACAAGATCGATGCGCTCGCAATGCAGCCTGACATGGCCGGCTTCGATCTTCGACATGTCGAGAATGTCGTTGATGACGTTGAGCAGATGTTTGCCGCTGTCATGGATATCGCGGGCATATTCGTCGTATTTCAGCGAGCCGAGCGGACCGAACATCTGGTTCTGCAGGATTTCCGAGAAGCCGAGGATGGCGTTGAGCGGCGTGCGCAGCTCATGCGACATGTTGGCCAGGAATTCCGATTTCGCCTTGTTGGCGGCCTCGGCGCGTTCTTTCTCCGCCTGGTAGTTGGAGTTGGCCGTCGAAAGCTCGGATTTCTGGATCTCCAGCGTCTGGCGCGAGGCGGACAGATCGCCGATCGTCGCCATCAGCCGGCGCTCGGATTCGCGCAGCCGCTCCTGGTGGCGTTTCATCAGTGTGATGTCGGTTCCGACCGAAACCCTGCCGCCGTCGCGGGTGCGCCGCTCGTTGATCTGCAGCCAGCGCTCGTCGGCAAGCTGCACCTCCGTCGTGCGCGAATAGCCGGAGCCGTCGGCATCGGAAATCCGCCGCTCGATGACAGGCCGGGCGGCGGCGGCATTGACGGTCGAACGCTCGGTGCCGGGCACGAGCACGCTGTCCGGCAGGCCATAGGCCTGCTGGAAATGCGTGTTGCACATGACCAGCCGATCGTTCTTGTCCCAGAGCACGAAGGCTTCCGAGGTGCATTCGATGGCGTCGGCCAGGCGCTGGTCGGCTTCTGCGTAGCGCTGGGCGAGCCGATGCTGTTCGGTCACGTCCATGGCGATGCCGATCAGGTGCATACGGCCGGAATTGCTGCGGATCACCTGGGCACGCGCCCGCATCCAGACATAGTGGCCGCCGGCATGGCGCATGCGGAAGATCTGATCGACCTGGCCGGAAGCGCCCTTGCCGATGGCGCGCGCGATCTCGTAGAGCCCGCCGTCATCGGGATGCATCAGTCGGGCGGCTTCGCCGAAACCCATCGTCTTGTCGGAACCCGGCAGGCCGAGCATGTCGTACATCGAGCGCGACCAGAAGAATTCGCGGTTCTCGAAATCGAAGTCCCAGAGGCCGCAACGGCCGCGCGACAGCGCCGTCTCGACGCGCAGGTTCGATTCCAGGAAGATGTCGTCGGCGTCGCGAGCGCGCTTCACCTGCGTATAATAGGCATAGAGGATGACGAGCAGGATAGAGGAGATGCCGGCAAACAGCGTCACGTTGAGCGCCAGTTCCTCACGCCAGAGCCGGCCGATCTCGTCGAGCGAGGTGGCGGCGACGATATAACCGCCGGCATTGCCCATCAGCGTGATCTCGGCATAGTGCGGCACGCCGCCGATCGTCGTTTCGATGACGCCGGCGCGATCGCCGAAGCGGCGGATCGCCGAGACCTCGGGGAAGAAGTCGCCGACATTGCTGCCAACATGCGAAAGCCCGGCGGTGGTCGCGGCAAAAACCTTGCCGCTTGCCTGCACGAGCAGCACGAAAGCGCCGCTGTCCAGCCGGTCCTGCGGCAGGTATTTGGCGAGGCGGGCCTGCGCCCCGGTGATATCGCCGCTGTCAAAGATGTCGGACGCATCGGCAAACACCGCAGAGGCGGTCGCCGCCGAAAGTGCGGTGGCATGGCGCGCCGAGGCCTCCAGCCGCCCATATTCGCTCATCATGCCGAAGAAATGCGAGGCGGCGACGACGGAGAGGAAGGCGACGATCAGCGCCGGGATGGCCCGCTTCAAGACCAGCTCGGCCTTCGGCAGATAACGCAGAAGTGGTTCCGATGTCGCATGGCCCGAAAGGCTGTCGCGCCAGGCATTGAGCCCGTCAAAATCGACACGCAGCCGTCCTCCGGCCACGGTTGCCCGCCGCACGTCCATCATCTCTTCGCCTTGTCCCTCATGTGATTCGCGCGCCGCTCGCTCGAACCTGACCTAGAGAATCATGGGTGATTCGCCTTGTCCAGAGGCAAAGGTAAAAATCCGTTAACTATTTATAATTTCGGGTTTTTCCAGATGATTCGAGGTGCTGGGCGACCGGCCGCCGAATTTCTCCTGATGGCCGGTCGAATCAAATTACCCCTTAAGCGTGCGCTCGACGATGTCGCGCACGTCGGTCGAAAGATCGGTGGCTCGCTCGATCTCGATCAGCGCCGAGCGGGCGTGATCGGCACGCACGGGTTCGAGCGAGCGCCAGGAGCGCATCGAGGTGAGAATGCGGGCGGCAAGCTGCGGGTTGCGCCCGTCGATATCGAGAATCTGATCCGAGAGGAAGTGATAGCCTTCGCCATCGGCGCGGCCGAATCCGGTGGGGTTGGCAAAGGCGAAGGTGCCGACCAGCGACCGCATCCGGTTCGGATTGGTGCGCTTGAAGAGCGGATCGTCCATCAGCGCGCGGACCCGTCCCAGGGTTTTTGCGCCCGGAATGCCGGCCTGGATCGCGAACCATTTGTCGATGACGAGCGCATTTTCCGCGAAGCGGTCACGGAAGGTGGCGAGCGCCTCGCTCGTCTCCGCGCTGTCGGGAAAACGATGGGCGAGGATGGTCAGCGCATGGCTGAGATCGGTCATATTGTTGGCCGCATCGAAGGCGGCCTTGGCGCGGGTCGGCGTCTCTTCGGCATGCGAGAGGTAGGTGAGGGCGCTATTGCGCAGCGCCCGCAGGCCGGCGCTCTTCGCATCCGGGTTGAAATCGCCTGATGTCGTCATCGCTGCGTAGAGGCCGGCAAAGACATCCTTTCCGGCATCGGCGATCTGTTTCAGGACCGCCTGC
The DNA here is from genome assembly GCF_057653825.1 of Rhizobium sp. WSM409. NCBI lineage: Bacteria > Pseudomonadati > Pseudomonadota > Alphaproteobacteria > Hyphomicrobiales > Rhizobiaceae > Rhizobium > Rhizobium sp. WSM409. The sequence goes on from NZ_CM172794.1 coordinate 1,118,382, forward strand.
CGGCCGGCATGGATGGCATCGGGGTCATTGTTGCCGCCGAGTTCACGGGCGATATCGGATTCGCTCGGCAGAGCCAGCGCCTGGGCGCGGAAGGCGGGCTCGAGGCTCTCGTCGGCAGCGGCGGCAATCAGCGTCTCGACGAAGGTCGTCTCGCAGATCACAGGCTTGCCCTCGCGGGCGTCGCGTGCCGCTTTCAGCAGGTTCGGCAGCGCCAGATCGGTCAATGCCTGCCAGCGGGCAAAATGATCGGTCTCATGGCGGGCGAGATGGGCAAGATCGGCCGGGCTCTGATCGAAATGCAGGTTGATCGGCGCCGAGAAGCTGCGGTTGATCGAAACGACCGGCCGCGAGCCAACGCCATGGAACACGGCCGTCTGCGTGCGGCCGGTGAGATGCAGCACCTCGCCGGCATATTCCGCGCCGTCGACCGAGGTCGGCTCGATCTTGCCGCCGTTTTCGCCAAACAGCGCGAGGCTGAGCGGAATATGCATCGGCTCCTTGCTCGGCTGGCCGGGCGTTGCAGGGATCATCTGTTCGAGCGACAGGGTGAAGCTGCCGGCTGCCGCATCATAGCTGCCCGATGCGGTGACGAGCGGCGTGCCGGCCTGATGGTACCAGAGCGAAAATTGCGCGAGGTCGCGCCCGCTTGCATCCTCGAAGCATTTGACGAAATCCTCGATCGTCACGGCCTCACCGTCATGGCGGTCGAAATAGAGGTCCATGCCCTTCTTGAAGCCGTCCTTGCCGAGCAACGTCGCGATCATGCGCGTGACTTCGCTGCCCTTTTCGTAGACGGTCGTCGTGTAGAAATTGTTGATCTCGCGATATGTCGTCGGCCGCACCGGATGGGCGAGCGGGCCGCTATCTTCCGGGAACTGCTCCGATTTCAGGTGGCGCACTTCGGCGATGCGCTTGACGGCGCGCGAGCGCTGGTCGGAAGAGAATTCGTGGTCTCGATAGACCGTCAGGCCTTCCTTGAGGCACAGCTGGAACCAGTCGCGGCAGGTGATGCGGTTGCCGGTCCAGTTGTGAAAATATTCATGCGCGATGATCGTCTCGATATTGGCATAGTCGGCATCGGTGGCGATCTCGGGATCGGCAAGCACGTATTTGTCGTTGAAGACGTTGAGGCCCTTGTTCTCCATCGCGCCCATGTTGAAATCGGAGACGGCGACGATCATGAAGATGTCGAGATCGTATTCGCGGCCGAACCTCTCTTCGTCCCACTTCATCGAGCGTTTCAGCGCGTCCATGGCATAGGCTGCGCGCGGCTCCTTGCCGTGCTCGACATAGATCTTCAGCACCACCTCGCGACCGGACATGGTCGTGAACGTGTCTTCGACAACGCCGAGATCGCCAGCGACGAGCGCGAAGAGATAGCTCGGCTTCGGATGCGGATCGAACCAGGCGGCGAAATGTTTGCCGGGGCCGTAGCCGGCGCCGCCGAGGAAGTTGCCGTTCGACAAAAGCAGCGGGTTGGCGTCCTTGTCGGCGATGATGTTGACCGTGAACGGCGCAAGCACGTCGGGCCGGTCGGGGAAATAGGTGATGCGGCGGAAACCCTCCGCCTCGCACTGCGTGCAGTAGATGCCGCCGGTGCGGTAAAGGCCCATCAGCTTGGTGTTGGCCTCAGGGTTGATGACGGTGGTGATCGTCAGTTCGAAGGGCGCGCTCTCCGGCAGGTCGCGCACCGTCAGGCTTTCCGGTGCTGCGTCGTAACGCGAAGGGTCCAGCTCCACCTGGTCGAGCAGCAGCCCCGACAGCGTCAGTTCGTCGCCGTCGAGAACGATCGGCGCTGCCGGATCGGCGCCCGGGCGACGATGAAAGATCAGACGCGCCTCGACCTTTGTCTCAGTCGGGTCGAGTTCGAAGGTCAGGTCCACACGTTCCAGCACGAAGTCGGTGGGACGGTAATCTGCCAGATGAATGACCTGGCCGGTATCTGTTCGCATGGTGTTTCCTGAAGACCGTTATTTGATAACCGCGGAATACAGAGGCGGGCGCACTCTGCCATAAATTTTGCCGGGGATGATTACATTAAAGTCTGAACTAAACTTAAAGCAAATTGCCCGCGAACACCAAGTTCGCGGGCAAAATATCTTATTGGAAACGAATGAACGCAGCTGAGGGGAGAAAGTCTCTACTTCAGATTGAGCGCGGCCTTGATCGTTGCGTCGTTTTCCGTCTGCTGCACGACGACGCCGTACCAGCCGAGCCCGTCGTAATCCTCATAGCCGAGGGTGCGTGCGAAGGCGACGATTGAGCCGTTATTGTCGTAGTAGCTGCCTTTCGCCTGGCCGGACGGATTGGCGAGCGCGAAATGGGAAAAGAGCAAGGCGGGATTGGTGGTGGCGATCACCCGGCTCTTGCCGTCGAGCAGCATGACCGTCGTTCTTTCCGCCAGCTGCGGCGGCAGGTTGGCCTCTTTCTCGACGATCGCCTGGCCCTGGTTCTGCCAGTCGAAATAGACGCCGAGTGTGCCGACCAGCCGCCCGTCGAGCTTGCCCTCTTCGCGGATGCCTGTGGCATAGACGAGCGCATGCCTGTTCTCGTGCAGCGGGCTCGCTTTGACGTCGTCGACAATATACGCGTCGCCGGAGGAGCAGACCGACGCCGCGCGGAACCACGGATCGCCGGCAAGGCTCGTGCCTGCGATCTTGCGCTGGAACTTGGGATTGGCGGAGGCGATCACCTTGCCCGAGAGATCGGTCATGACGAGATCGAGATAGACGGTGTAGAAGCGGTTGATGGCGCCGAGACGCTCCGCCGCAAAGGCGACAGTCTCACGGGCCGGGTTCTGCAGCGCCTGCCAGAGCGCCGGATCCGTCGCCCACCAGCGCACATCGGCCGTACGCTCGAAGAGATTGCGGACGATGAGCTGCACCAGCGTCTGCGCCAGATCGGTGAGGCGAACGCCCTCCATCTCCTCGACCAGCGAATCGGCCATGGCGCGGCTGAGGCCGATGCGGCCAAGCACGTTGCTTTCAAACCTGCCGGTAATGTCGGTCGCGATCTGCGCCAGCCGCTGCACCTCGTTGGCAACGACCGCGAAGCCCTTTCCGGTCTCGCCGGCTCTGGCCGCCTCGATCAGCGCATTGATCGCCAGCAGCTTGATCTGCTTGACGATATGGGTGTTGTCGGCGCTGAAGCGCTCGAGGTCGGTGCTGATGCCGTCGGTGACGACGCGCATGGAGCGCGGGGTCGCATTCTGCGACTGGGCGATGGTTTCGGCGCTAAGCGGCTTCATCAAATGGGATCCTGAAAGGAGCGGGCAATTGTTTGTGCGGTGAAGAAAATTTCGAGATCAGCGATAAAAAACGATGCTTGCCTATGGTTTTCAATTGGTTAACGCCGAACGCCGGGAGATGAACATTTTGGGGGTGAATGACTCAAATAGGGAAATTTCAGCGCAGTGACGCGTATGCAGCACGGTTCATCCCGCGGCTGACGGCGATTCTGCGATTCTGCCATGTTGCTTGCGGTTTTTTCGCCAATCGGGTTTTTCTTTCGCTACGATAGATGACGTCACCTGCTGCGTTCCCGAGTCGAACGCGTCTCCCCGTTCCGGTTAAGTCAGTATCAAGAGCCAGGATCATGCACTCGGTTCTCAGAAACCCGATGAGAGGCATTGCGCTGAAAGTCTCGTCGGTCGTGGTCTTCCTGGCCATGCAGACCTTCATCAAGCTGGCGGGCTCAGACATCCCGCCGGGTCAGGTCACCTTCTGCAGGTCGTTCTTCGCGCTCTTCCCGATCATGGCCTATCTGGCCTATAACAGGCAGCTGCGCGCCGCCTTCTACACCGCCAATCCAATCGGTCATCTGAAGCGCGGCACGATCGGCATCTTGTCGATGGCTTTCGGTTTCTACGGCCTCCTGCATCTGCCGCTGCCCGAGGCGATCGCGCTCGGCTATGCGCTGCCGCTCGTCGCCGTCATCTTCGCTGCCGTTTTTCTCGGCGAGACCGTGCGCATCTATCGCTGGAGCGCCGTCCTGGTCGGCATCGTCGGCGTCGCCATCGTTTCCTGGCCGAAACTCACGCTGTTTCGCGACGGCGGCATGGAAGCAGACCAGGCCGTCGGTGCGCTCTGCGTGTTGTTCTCGGCCGTTCTCGGCGGCGTGGCGATGATCCAGGTGCGCCGGCTCGTCGAGGAAGAGAAGACTGCGACGATCGTGCTGTATTTCTCGATCACCGCCTCGGTCTTCTCGCTGGCTTCTCTTCCCTTTGGCTGGCTCATCCTGCCATGGCCGACGGCGCTCTATCTGATCGCCGCCGGCTTTTGCGGCGGCGTCGCGCAGATCCTGCTGACGGAAAGTTACCGCCATGCCGACGTCTCCACCATCGCACCGTTCGAATATACCTCGATCCTGCTCGGCGGCATCGTCGCCTACTTCGTCTTCGGCGACGTGCCGAGCGTGACCATGCTGATCGGCACCGTCATCGTCGTCGCCGCCGGCATCTTCATCATCTATCGCGAGCACCAACTGGGCATCGAGCAAAGAGAGGCGCGCAAGGCCACGACGCCGCAAGCCTGAGACCTGCAAGTGCATGTTATCAAGGTTTTAACGCGCCGATTGCAGTGGGTTGAGGATTGCGCTCAAAGAGTGAAAAGAATGGTGAATTCTTGGGATACCGTCGGCCTGTGGAATATGATTGTTGAACATGAGAGAGTATCATTTATTCCAAGCTGTGCATGTCTGAATGGCCGCTGATGCCGGAGGAGCTCTCGGGTGTCGTTGCTCCGAACGCTGGCCGGCGAGCGGAGGTGGAGAAAAGCATAATGGCATTCACAGCGGAGCAATTGGTGGGGAACTCTTCCTTTCTGATGAGCATTCGCTTTTTGGCTGGGCAGATGCGCGGCATGTTCGATGCCGGTCCGCGGCTGGCGCGATTGCTCGCTTCCCATCAACGCTGGCTTCTGACCCAGACTGCCTATGCCCTCAACCTGGAATATGATCCGCGCGACCCGACGTCGGGTTTCACCGCCGTGCGGCTGACCGGGCGCATTACCGCGCACAAGGTGGCGAGCCGCAACACCGTGCTCGCCTTCATCGAAGAACTCTATACCTACCGCTTCATAACCCACACGCCCGGCGACGAGCGGCGGCGGCCACGTCATTTCGAACCGGCCGACGTCAGCCATCAGGGAATGTTTGCCTGGCTTTTCTCCAATCTCGCCGCGCTCGACCTGCTCGACGGCGGTCAAAGGGCCGCCTTTCTCCAGGCAAATCCATCACTGATGCGGCTCATTCAGCCGCGCATTGCCCGCCATTGCATCGAAGATGCCGCCTGGCGCGAACCGCCGGAGCAGGTGGCGTTGTTCCTCTGGACGGAAGCCGGCGGCCTCGTCGTCGACAACTTCATCGGCCGGATGGATATGGAAAGCAGCGAGCCGGGGCGGCTGTCCGTCGGCCGTGTCGAAACCCGGGCTCTTGCTGCCGATTTCATGATGTCGCGCACGCACCTGCAGCGGCTGCTTGCAAAAGCGGCGCAACGCGGCTGCGTCGGCTGGTATGACGAGCCGCGCAAGACGCACCTTTGGATATCGCGGGATTTCGTCGAGGAATATTGCGCCTGGCAAGCCGTCAAGTTCGCCTATGTCGACGAAGCCTTCGAATGGGCGAAAGCCCAGATCGAGGAAATGGCCGTTTGATCAGAGAACGATCGCCGCTGTGCCTGCGCCATTGCGAGTTCCGGCATCGGCCGGCTTGACCGTGAGCTCGCGCTCATATTCCCGCGCGGCGCAGACCGCGACGCGGATGTGCTCGAAGGTTTCGATGTTGCGCAGAAGTGATATCAGGCTCGACATGTTGGGTACTCTTGACACGAAAGGGCAGGCGCAGGGCCTGCCGCTTAATATTGCTGGAAGTCCGAAAAAATGGCGTTCGGGCGCGCCGTACGGCTGTTGATGCCGGTGCCGCGGGCAATCATCTGTTCGTTCGTGGCAAAGCCGAAACGGCTGTAGCCTTGAGTAGAACGAACCTGGTCGCCGGCGAGGCGAAGGGTTTCAAACCCGCTATGGATAGGACGAAAACGTTTGTTCATGGCCTTGGTTCCTGTGATTCCTCCCAAGACACAGCTGATATTGCGATGCAGCATAGATTCCGCAATGCGTCACGACGGGATGCAGCCATGCGAAAAACGCATGGATTGATTCACAAATTATTCAACTTTGGCTAATTTCTAAGCAAAGAGAGGGACTTAAGCTTCGCTTGAAAGGCGAGCAGGTCGTTCCAGGCCAGCCGCTTGTTTACAGGTGCGGTTAACAGATCCTGCGGATGCAGGCTGGCTATGGCAGGAATGACACAGTCCGCAGCCGCAATCTCCTTCCAACGGCCGCGTAGGCCGTGAATCGTATCGTTTTCGCCGAAGAAGAAACGCGCCGAAAAATTGCCGAGCAGCAGGATCGCTTTCGGTTCGGCAAGCGCGATCTGCCGCTCGATGAAGGGTCGGCAGATGTCCATTTCCGCCGCCGAGGGCGCACGATTGCCAGGCGGCCGCCAGGGGATGACCTGCGTCAACAGAATGGTTGAGCGCGTCAGCCCGATCGCCGCCAGCATCTTGTCGAACAGCTGACCGGATTTTCCGGAGAAGGGCAAACCCTCGCGATCGTCTTCGGCGCTCGGCGCCGAGCCGATTACCATGATCCCGCTTTCGGTATCGCCGCTGGCAAAGATGGTCGAGCGGGCGCTGTGCTTGAGGTTGCAGCCGTTGAAGGTTTCGATCGCGGTCTTGAGCTCGACGAGCGATCGCGCGGTTTCGGCGACGAAGCGCGCCTGCTGCACCGCCTCGCCATCCGGGATTGCCGGTTGCGGACCTGACGCTGCGCGTTCGGCAGGCGCTGGGCGGGCTGCGGCGTTCGGGCGCGCCGGTGACTGACCTGGGGCAGGGCGTTCCCCAGCGGCGGGACGTTGCTGCTGCGCCTGTGCCGCCGGCCGGCGGGCGGCCTTCATTGCCTCGAACTCGGCGAAGCGGTCGATCGCCTCTTCCTCCAGCAGCCATTCCACGCCGGCATCGGCATGGAAATGCAGAAGCGCTGCGAGCTCGGCTGGGGAAAGGTCGTTGGCGGAGATCATGTGGGCAAGCTTAGCGGAGTGACACTGGCATTGAAAGGGCGGGCAGCCGATTGCCCGCCCTTGCCGGCTCTATTGCACAGTCCATTGCGCGATGTCGTCGCGTTCGCCGATCAGCGCCAGGCCATGGGCGATTGACAGCAGTTCGCCGCCGCTTTCGATCCGATCGCGCTCGAAGCGTTCGGTGAAGATGCGGCGCACCGCCGGCACGAAAGAGGTGCCGCCGGTCAAGAACACCTTGTCGATCTCCGACGGTTTCGTCTCGGTCTTGTCGAGCACGTCGTCGAGCGCGCCTTCGATGCGGGCAAGATCATCGGCGATCCAGCCTTCGAAGTCGCTGCGCTTGATGCTGCGATGTCCACCGCGGCCGAGCGGTGCGAAATCGAAAGGCGCCTCCTCGGATGCCGAGAGCGCCATCTTCGTCGCCGACACCGCCTGATAAAGCGGGTAGCCCTCGTCGTGGTCGATGAGGTCGATGAAGATTTCGAGCTTTTCCGGTTCCAGGCTGGTGCGAACCAGCTTCTTCAGATCCTCGAATTCTCGCGTCGTCTTGAAGATCGACAGCTGGTTCCAGCGGCCGAAGCTGGAATAGTAATTGGACGGCACTTCAAGAATCTTGTCGAAGCTTTTGAAATGGCTGCCCTTGCCGATCAGCGGCGCGACGATGTTGTCGATCATCCTGTAGTCGAAATGGTCGCCGGCGACGCCGACGCCGGAATGGCCGATCGGCATTGCCGTCAGCTTGCCGGCGACGGTTTCGAAGCGGATCAGCGAATAGTCGGTCGTGCCGCCGCCGAAATCCGCGACCAGCACGGTGGCATCCCGCTTCAGGTTCTGCGCGAAGTAGAAGGCGGCGGCAACCGGCTCATAGACATAGTGGATCTCGGGAAAGCCGAAGCGCGACAGCGCCTCATTGTAGCGTTCGGTCGCCAGCGCCGGATCGGGGCTGGCGCCGGCAAAATGCACCGGCCGGCCGGTGACGATGCGGCTGACGTCTGAAGGCCAGTTGTCGCCGGCGTAGTTGCGCAGGCGCCGCACGAAGACCTCCATCAGATCCTCGAAATTATGCCGCTTGGCAAAGATCAGCGTGCCCTGGAACAGCGCGCTTGCCGCAAAGGTCTTGATCGACTGCAGGAAGCGACATTCGCCGGGATTGTCGATGAATTGGCGGATCGCCGCATGGCCCGCTTCCACCTTCAGCGCCGATGCGCCGAGCTGGGCATCCTTCATGAAGGAAAGCGCCGTGCGCATGCTGTCTGCCGTACCCTCCGTGCTCGTGAACGCCATCGAGCGCGTCGCCCCGCCATCCGCCGTGGCGAGAACCGTATTCGTCGTGCCGAAGTCGAAACCCAGCGCCTGAGCCATGCCCGCACCTCTTCATGCCGATTGTTATTGGAGACGGAGCATCGCTCCGCGAAAGGGCGTAAGCACGCCCCGAAATCAGGAGGGCGGGTGATGCCACAGGGGCGTGACACATTCAAGAGGATTGAAGGCGCATATGTCGAGCAGGCATCCTTCTCCTCCCGCCAGGGAGAAGAAGGATGCCGCAGGGCAGATCAGCCATGAAGGTTCAACAGTCCGCCGTTATTCGGCGGCCATCGCCCTTGCCTCGTGCAGCTCCGGCTCCTCGACCTTCTTGTGGCCGATCAGGCGGCCGAGGAAATTGCCGAAGCGATCCATCTCGACGAAGATGACCGGGGTGATGAAGAGCGTCAGCATCTGCGAGACGATCAGGCCGCCGACGACGGCGATGCCGAGCGGTTGACGCAGTTCCGAGCTTGCGCCGGTGCCGAGCGCGATCGGCAGGGCGCCAAGCAGGGCACAGAAGGTCGTCATCATGATCGGCCGGAAGCGTCGCACGCAGGCTTCGTGGATCGCCGCCGTCGCCTTCTCGCCCGTCGTGCGCATGGTCTCCACCGCCACGTCGATCATCATGATCGCGTTCTTCTTGACAATGCCGATCAGCATCAAGAGGCCGATCAGGGCGATGATCGACAGGTCGAAGCCCATGATCTTCAATGCCAGCAGCGCACCGAATGCCGCGGCCGGAAGGCCGGACAGGATGGTGAGCGGGTGGATGAAGCTTTCATAGAGCACGCCGAGCACGACATAAATGGTCAGCACCGCCGCCAGGATCAGATAGGGCGTATTGCCCTGCGATTGCTCGAAGATTTGCGCCGTACCGCCGTAGGATGTGAAGACGTCTGCCGGCACGCTGATGTCCTTCTTGATCTGGTCGATCGCTGCCGTGGCGTCGCTGAGCGAGACGCCTTCCGGCAGGTTGAAGGAAACGGTGGTCGAGACCAGCTGGCCCGTCTGGTTGATGGTGACCGGGCCTGTGGTGCGTTGGACATGCGCGAAGTTCGAAAGCGGCACCAGGCTGCCATTGGCCGAGGCGACACGGATCTCCGAGAGCTTCTGGTCGTCCCAGGGTTTGCTGGTGTCGTATTCGACGATGACGTCGTAGCTGTCGCCGGTCGACTGGATTTCCGCAGCGGAATATCCGCTGAAGGATTCCTGCAGCGTCGTGCGCAGCGTGTCGTTGTCGATCCCGTAGGCGGCTGCCCGCTCGGTATCGATGACGATATTGGCCTGCAGGGCGTTGTTCTGGGCGTCCGAGGTCACGTCGGTGAACAGCCGGTCCTTGCGCATCGCCGCCTGGATCTTGCCGGCCCAGAGGTTGGTCTGGTCGACGTTCAGCGCCTGCACGACCAGCTGATACTGGCTGGCGGTCTGGCGGCCGCCGAAGCGCAGGCTCTGGTTCGGCGTCACGAAGGCCTGCAAGCCGGGGATCTTGTTGATCGCCGTGCGCAGTTCGCGCAGCGTCTGGTCAAGCGGCGCACGCTGCTTCTTGTCCTTGAGTTCGACGAACATCGAGCCATTGTTCTGCGGCTTGTTGGGGTTGCCGCCGATCGTCGACATCACATGGTTGACCGCCGGGTTCGCTTTCACGACGGCGGCCGCCTGCTGCTGCAGCGCCGACATCGCGGAATAGGAAATGTCCTGCCGGGCCTGCGTGCTGATCGTCAGGCGGCCGATATCCTCCTGTGGGAAGAAGCTCGTTGGCAGCGTCATGAAGAAATAGATTGTCAGCGCGACCGAGGCGAGGAAAACGCCGAGGATCGTTGGGCGGTGGCGAAGGCACCAGCCGACAGCCCTGTCGTAGCCGCGCAGCGTCCGTTCGAAGCCGGCATCGAAGATGCGGATGATGAGCGGCGGGCGGCTCTGGTGGTTCGACAGGCGCGAGGCGAGCATCGGCGTCACGGTTAGCGAGACGATTGCCGAGGAGATGATGGCGATGGCGACCACCATGCCGAATTCGTTGAACACGCGGCCGACAACACCGCCCATCAGCAGGATCGGGATGAAGACCGCGATCAGCGAAACCGACATGGAAATGATGGTGTAGCTGACTTCGCCCGCACCCTTGATCGCCGCTTCCCGCACCGGCATGCCTTCCTCGACATGTCGCAGGATGTTCTCGAGCATGACGATGGCGTCATCCACCACGAGCCCCACCGCGAGCGTTAGCCCGAGCAGCGAGATGTTGTCGATACTATAGCCGAGCACATACATCATGCCGAAGGTCGAGATCAGCGACAGAGGAACGGCAAGGCCGGGAATGATCGTTGCGGTCGCATGGCCGGTAAAGAGGTAGATGACGAGAACGACGAGGCCGATCGTCAGGAGCAGCGTGAACTTCACATCGGAGATGGCATCGCGAATCGGCTTTGCGGCGTCGTTCATGACGACCGTGTTGACCGAGGGTGGGATTTCGGCGTGAAGCTGCGGCAGCTTGGCGTTGATCGCATCGACGACATCGACGGTGTTGGCGTCCGGCTGGCGCTGGATGGCGAGGATGATGCCACGCTGGCCGTCATACCAGCTGCCGGTATACTGGTTCTCGACGCTGTCCTGCACGTCGGCAATATCGCCGAGGTGGATCGGCGCACCGTTCGGATTGGCAATGACCAGCGAACGGAACTGCTCGGCGCTGGTGCTCTGCGTGTTCGCCGTGATGGTCATGCTCTGCGAATTGTTCTGCAGTGTTCCCACGGGCTGCTGGCTGTTGGCGGCAGCAAGCGCCTTGTTGACGGTGTCGATGCCGATGCCGCGGGTCAGCAGTTTGTTGGGATCGACCTCGACGCGGACGGCATAGGTCTGTGCACCGTAGACGCTGACCTGGGCGACGCCGGGAAGTGTGGAAAGCGACGGCGAGATGATGTTCTCGGCGATGTCGTCAAGCTTGCTGCGCGGCATGGTGTTGCTCTGCACCGAGAGCAGCATGACGGGCGCATCGGCCGGGTTTGTCTTGCGATAACTCGGCGGCGTCGTCAGATTGTCGGGCAGTTGCCGGGTGGCATGCGAGATCGCCGCCTGCACGTCGGCTGCAGCCGCATCGATATTACGACTGAGGTCGAACTGCAGCACGATGCTGGTGCTGCCGAGCGAGCTGGAGGCGCTGATTTCGGTGATCCCGGGAATGGTCTCGAACTGCTTGATCAGCGGTGTCGAAACCGAGGTTGCCATCGTCTGCGGCGAGGCGCCACTCAACTGCGCCGAAACGCTGATCGTGGGAAAATCGACCTGCGGCAGGGCCGCGACCGGCACGAGCTGATAACCGGCAAGACCGGCCAGAATGACGCCGATGGCAAGCAGCGTCGTCGCGACGGGGCGCTGGATACAAAAATTCGGGATCATTGCTGAGCTCCCACCGCGATCGTCTCGGACGGCTGCTGTTGCCGAGGCTCTTCGGCGGAGGCGACATCAAGCGCCTTTTCGTCGAATTGCTCGTTGATCGCCTGCTGGTCGCTGAGCTGGCCCTGGCCCTCGACGACGACGTGATCGCCTGCCTGAAGGCCCGATTCTATGGCGGTGAAGCCGCCATTTGCACGGGCAACGGTGACGGCCGTCAGATGCGATTTGCCGTCCTTGGCGACGAAGGCGAAGAATCCCTCCGGACCGGGGCTGACGGCAACCGTCGGCACCACCACCTGCTGTTCGTCATTGTTGAAATGCACGACGATGTTGACTGACTGGCCGGGCCAGAGCGCACCGGAGGCATTCTCGAATTTCGCCTTGGCGAGGATCGTGCCCGAGGCCGTATCGACCGTGTTGTCGTAGAAGCTGATTTCGCCCTTTCGCACTTGCCCCTTGGTGGAATTGGGGGCGGTGCTGACCTCGACCGGACCGGCTGCCAAGGCACTCTTCAGCTCCCGCAGATAGCGTTCCTGCAGGTGGAATTTCACATAGATCGGATCGTATTTCGCGATGGTGACGATTGCCGCCCCGGCACTGAGGAAAGCCCCCTTGCTGACAACGATATCGCCGAGCCGGCCGTCGAAGGGAGCGCGGATATCGGTGTGCTCGAGCAAGATCTGATCGGAGGCCAGCGACGCCTTGTCGGCGTCAACAGTGGCTGCAGCGGTATCGCGGGCGGCGACTGCCTGGTCGAGGCTCTGCTGGGTGCCGGCCTTCTGGTTGAAGAGATCCTGCGCACGCGTCAATGCGGTCGCGGCTTCCGAAAGGGTTGCCGCGTCGCGCACGATCATCGCATTGTCCTTGTCGACCGTCGCCTTGGCCGTCCGATCGTCCAGCTTGGCGATCAGGTCGCCGGCTTTGACGGTCGCCCCGTCCTGCGCATCGATGCTGACGATCAGGCCCTGTTCCTGTGCGGCAATGGTCGTATTGTCATCGGCATCGGCCCAGCCGGTCGCCGTCACGTCCATCGGCAGTGTCGTTTTCGCGGCTGCGACTGTTTTAACGACGGTCGGGCCGCCGCCACCGCGTCTGCGCCCGCCGCCCTGATGTTGCCCACCATCCTGCCCCTGATTGGCCTGCCCCTGATCGGCCTGTGCCTGCTGCCCGCCGCCATTACCGCCGGGCGGCTGCTTGATGAACTGCGAGAGGTAGGGAATGCGGGAGGCATTAGGGACCAGATTCCCGAATTGCCAGACGCCGACGGCGGCAATTGCGATAACGCTGACGGTGATCCAAAATTTCTTCATGGGCGATACCGGACTTTGGGCAAGGTTGCGGGGGCAAGGTTGCGAATTTTATGCCCCGATTGAGCCACTTATATTGCGGCGCAAAAAAGACATAATTCCCGGCGGGTAATCACTAAGTGGTTATAATGGCTTAAATTTTTGTAATGAATATTCCGTAATATTCAAACTATACTAATATAGAGCCAGTGTAGCCGGTGCCGTCTGACGGCGGCGGCGAGGGTGGTTCGCGGGGCGACGATTTCGGCCCGTAAGCCGACCGTCGCCCGGGAGGAAAAACTAGAGAAGGCAGGTCGTCATGACTGAGTTGGACGCCAGCGAATTTCGCTCTCTCATAACAAGCGTGTTTCCTGAGCTCACGGCCTCCGTCTTCAAGCTGGCGGCAAAAGGCTGGGATTCGCTTGCCGTCGACGTCGATGACACGCTGATCTTCAAGTTTCCCCGCAATCTCGGCGCAGAAAGAGCGCTTCAGAAGGAAGCCGCCTTGCTCGAGATCGTTCGGCCGTCGCTGTCGATGGCGGTTCCCGACATGCGCATTCACGACGGGCCGCCGATCTTCTCCAGCCATGCCAAGCTCGACGGCGAACATCTCATTGTCGAAGATTACGATGCGCTTGGCGAAAGCGATCGTCAGCACCTCGCGGAAGATCTCGCGCGTTTTTACGCCGAGCTGCATGTGCTCGATGCCGACCGCATGCGGTCGGCCGGTGCCGGGGCGATCCAGCCATGGCAATCGCCCGAGACGGTGCGAACAAAGGCTTTGGCGCTGCTGCCGCCTGACATCCGGAGCTTTGCGCAGGTGATCATTTTCGATTTCGAAGCCTTGCCGCCCGATCCCTACGGCAACATCTACGGCTTCTTCGACGGTCATGGTTGGAACATGGCCTTCGACCACGCGCAAAGGCGGCTGAACGGCATTTATGATTTCGCCGATTCAGGTTTTGGCCCGTTGCACCAGGAATTCATCTACTCGAATTTCATCTCGCCCGATCTGACCGCCCGCATCGTATCGGCCTATGAAATGCTGACCGGACGCAGGCTCGACCGGCGGCGCATTGCGATCCTGACCGGCTTCCATCGTCTGTCCGAGCTCGCCGAACTTGCGGACGATCCGGCGAACGTCGAACAGATGATCCGAAGTGTGGCGACATGGGCGGCGGCGGCCCGCGTCGGCTGAGAGGGAATGCTCAGACGGAGCGTGCCGCGCCGCCGTCGCAGCGGATGAGCGAGCCGGTGATATAGCTTGCCGGCTGGCTGCACAGGAAGACCGCGGTTGCGGCAAATTCCTCCACCCTGCCGTAGCGGCCGACCGGAATACGCGCCTCCTTGTCGGTGCGGATCTCCTCGAGGCTCTTGCCGGTCCGCTTTGCCGCCGCCCCGTCGAGATCGTCGAGCCGCGCCGTCAGGATGCTGCCCGGCAGGAGCAGGTTGGTGGTGACGCCGAAGCCCGCCACTTCGGAGGCAAGCGTCTTGCTCCAGCCGGCAAGGGCCGGGCGCAGCGTATTCGACAACGCCAGATTGGCGATCGGTTCGATCACGCCGGATGAGGCAACCGTCAGGATGCGGCCCCAGCCCTGCGCCTTCATGCCGGGCAGCAGCGCATTGGTGAGCGTGATCACGCGCGCGACCATGGAGAGGAAATAGATTTCCAGCTTTTCGCCCGTCATGTCCTCCGTCGTGCCGGGTGTCGGCCCGCCGGTATTGTTGACCAGGATATCGAGCCCGCCGAACTTTTCCTTTACCGCCGTCGTCACCATCTCGACGAAGCGTTCGTCCCCGAGATCGGCCCAGATCCAGTCGGCCCGGCCTTTGCCTTCGCCATTGATCGCTTTGCAATTGGCCTCCAGCTGGTCGCCGCTGCGCCCGCAGAGCAGCACGTTTGCGCCCTCACGCGCCAGCGCCACGGCGATGCCTAGGCCGAGGCCGCGCGAGGAGGCGAGGACGAGTGCCCGTTTGCCCTTGATGCCGAGATCCATGATTGTCCTCCGATAGCTTTGAGCGATGTATAAGGCGCAAGCAGCGGAAAAGGAAAGGGGATGTAACCGGTTCGGCAGCGTTTGATAATTGACGTTGACGTAAACGTTATGTAATTCTTTTCCACGAGGCCTCATCATTGGGCGAATTGGAAGATTGGCTGTCGTATCCCGGCTCGACAATGCTTTCTCGTTTTGACAAGAAAGTGCCATGACGGGATGACGGCCGCGTGCCGCCAAGCGGAGACGAGTGAATGACCGAGACGACTGAGCTGCCCGAACGCGAGAGCATGGAATTCGACGTTGTGATCGTCGGCGCAGGCCCGGCTGGTCTTGCGGCGGCGATCCGGTTGAAGCAGGTCAATCCGGAACTGTCCGTCGTCGTGCTGGAGAAGGGCGCGGAAGTCGGCGCGCATATCCTCTCGGGCGCCGTCGTCGATCCGATCGGCATCGACCGGCTGCTGCCGGATTGGCGTAAAGATGCCGATCATCCCTTCAAGACCAAAGTCACCGCCGACCACTTCCTGCTGCTCGGTCCGGCCGGCTCCGTTCGCCTGCCGAATGTGCTGATGCCGCCCCTGATGAACAATCACGGCAACTACATCGTCTCGCTCGGGCTCGTCTGTCGCTGGCTGGCGACCAAGGCCGAAGAACTCGGCGTCGAGATCTATCCGGGTTTTGCCGCAACCGAAGTGCTCTACAATGACGAGGGTGCGGTGATCGGGGTCGCCACCGGCGATATGGGCATCGAGAAGAACGGCGAGCCCGGCCCGAACTATACCCGCGGCATGGAACTGCTCGGCAAATATGTGCTGATCGGCGAGGGCGTGCGTGGCTCGCTCGCCAAGCAGCTGATTGCCAAGTTCGATCTTTCGAAGGACCGCGAACCGCAAAAATTCGGCATCGGCATCAAGGAACTCTGGCAGGTCAAGCCGGAGAACCATCGGCCGGGCCTGGTGCAGCACTCCTTCGGCTGGCCGCTCGGCATGAAGACCGGCGGCGGCTCCTTCCTCTATCACCTGGAAGACAATCTGGTGGCCGTCGGCTTCGTCGTCCACCTCAATTACAAGAACCCCTATCTCTATCCCTTCGAGGAATTCCAGCGCTTCAAGACCCATCCGGCGATCCGCACCACCTTCGAGGGCGGCAAGCGACTGTCCTATGGGGCGCGTGCCATCACCGAGGGCGGCTACCAGTCGGTGCCGAAGCTTTCCTTCCCTGGCGGGGCGCTGATCGGCTGTTCGGCCGGGCTCGTCAACGTGCCGCGCATCAAGGGCAGCCACAATGCGGTGCTGTCGGGCATGCTGGCCGCCGAGAAGATTGCCGCGGCGATTGTATCCGGCCGCAGCCATGACGACGTGATCGAAATCGAGAATGAATGGCGCAAGGGCGACATCGGCAAGGATTTGAAGCGCGTGCGCAACGTCAAGCCGCTGTGGTCGAAGTTCGGCACCGCGCTCGGCGTGGCGCTCGGCGGCTTCGACATGTGGACGAACCAGCTCCTCGGTTTTTCCTTCTTCGGCACGCTGAAGCACGGCAAGACCGATGCCCAATCGCTGGAGCCGGCCTCGCAGCACAAGCCGATCGCCTATCCGAAACCCGATGGCGTCTTGACCTTCGATCGCCTGTCCTCGGTGTTCCTGTCGAACACCAATCACGAGGAAGACCAGCCGGTGCACCTGCAGGTCAAGGACATGAACCTGCAGAAGTCGTCCGAGCACGACATCTATGCCGGCCCGTCGACGCGTTACTGTCCGGCCGGCGTCTATGAATGGGTGGAGAAAGACGGCAAGGACGTCTTCGTCATCAACGCCCAGAACTGCGTGCACTGCAAGACCTGCGACATCAAGGACCCCAACCAGAACATCAACTGGGTGCCGCCGCAGGGCGGCGAGGGGCCGGTCTATCCGAATATGTAAGACCGGATGGCCGTTCGCTATCGCAAATCCGCCACGGTTTCTTTGCTCTCCTTTCTGCAAACGGGAGAGCTTGGACCCCTGAAGTGCGGCATGACTATGCGCGCGGTCTCCGAGCTGCTGGGGCCGCCCGATTGGTGGATGGACGGGGGTACCGAAGCGGCTGTTCCACTTCTTTGGAGCTATCGGCCCTTTCTCGAAATTCGGTTTGAGCAGGAGCCGCACCATGCGCTCCGGCTGATAAAGGTGGCTCGGCTTCCCCCCGCTGCCAGAAAATCCGTCCGCATGGCCCGCCTGCGCGTGGCAACCGACGGCTTCCATGATGAAATGCGACTCTTGGATTTCTTGCGCCGGAACACCTGGGGCAAGGATGATGAGATTGTTGTCGGCAGGTGTACCGGCGGGAATCCTGTTATCGACATTTGCACCAGAAACATCCGGCTGGTCTGGTCTATGTCGATTGGGGGCGAAGAGATCCTTCAGCGGGAAAGCGAAGTCGGCCTTTCGAAGGCGGCTTACCTAGCCCGGCGCGATCAGCTCTCGGATGGATTCTTCGGCATTTATTCCAGTCGCTCGCCAGAACTCGATCGTGCCCCGCAGGATGGCTGGGAAAACTTTTCCGTAGGTCAATACCTTGAGCTGACGAGTAGCATTGAAACTGTTGCGAAATAACAGTTCACCCATACCGGATAACGCATTCGTTATCTTCGTCTGCCGCACCTGTTTAGCGTTTCATTAACCATAATCTCCTTAGCTTGCGACATCGTGTTGACGCACTAAGGACACATTCATGACGATCTCCCGCCGGGGCTTTCTGATCGCTCTGCCGCTTTTCGTGGCCGGCTGCTCTTCGACCGGTCTGAACAGCCAGACCAATTATGCCGCACTTCCGGATGAAAAATTCCCGTTGAAGCAGGTGCCGATCGACAAGATCAAGCCGGAGCTCCGCCGCCAGGAAGTGGCCTACGAAACCACGCATGCTGCCGGCACGGTGATCGTCGACACACCCGCGCGGCGCGCCTATTACGTCCTCGGCGGCGGCAGGGCGGTACGTTATGGCGTCGGTGTCGGCCGCGAGGGGCTGGCCTTTGCCGGTAACGCCTATATCGGCCGCAAGGCCGAGTGGCCGAGCTGGACACCCACCGAAAACATGCAGCGCCGCGAAGAGCGCTATCGCAAGCTCGCCGGCGGCATGCCGGGCGGCCCGAACAACCCGCTCGGTGCGCGGGCGATGTATCTCTTTCGTGGCGGCAACGACACGCATTTTCGCATTCATGGCACCAACCAGCCGCAATCGATCGGTCTTGCCATGTCGAGCGGCTGTGTCCGCATGATGAACCACGATGTGATTGACCTCTATAGCCGCGTCGAAGTCGGCGCCAGGGTCGTCGTCATCCAGGCCTGACGTGTCCGTTCCAAGCTCGATAACGACGCCCTCTCCATTGAAAAAGCCGCCGCAGCGATGGCTGCAGGCGGCTTTCGATCTGCTGTTGGTGTTGGATTTCAGCGGCGTGGCGTGGCGATGCCTGTCGAAAGCGCCACGCCGATGCCGGTGATCACGGCGGCGCTGATTTCCGTCATGCCGATCGCTTCGCCAAGCAGCAAGCCGCCGCCAAGCGTCGCCAGCACCGGCGTCAGCGCCGTGAAGGCGGCAGCCTGTGTTCCGCCGAGTGTTCTGACGGCGGTGCCGTAGGCGACCATGGCGACGAGGCCGGAAAGAACGCCCTGGCTCAACACCTGCAGGCCGATCTCCTGAAGTGGGGCCTGTGGCAGCGAGATGCCGAAGATGAGGGCAAGCGCGCCCATGATCAGGAAGGACCAGACGGCGATCAGGGCGCTTGCCTGCACGGCTGTCAGACCGGAGCGGCGGAAGGCATGCGTATAACTTGCCCAGAGAATGGCGCCGGCCGGCAGCAGCACGAAGCTCGTCCATGGCAGCGAGGCGTCCGCAAGGCTGCGCGTGAGCAGGATCAGCACGCCGGCAACGATTGCGATAAGCCCGGCGATGCGTGTGCCGTCAGGTCTTTCGCGAAACAGCGCAATCCCGATGAGCGCCGCGGCGAGCGGCATCGAGCCGCCGAGCAGAATCCCCGAAGAGGCCGCCGGCGTGGAATGGATTGCCAGCGTGGTCAGCAGGAAGAAGACAGCGCCCGAACCGGACACCATGATCGCCAGCAGGTGAAGCGGCAGGCCCTTCGGCAGCAGTCCCGTCTTCAGCCAGACAGGCGAAAGCACCAGCGCCGGAATTCCGAAGCGGATCAGCCCGATATCGATCGAGCCGAGGGGCGTTGCGGCGCTGTGGCGGGTGACAAGAAACCATGTCGCCCAGATCAGCACGGTAATGGTGCCGCCGGCATAACCCAGTACCTGCGATGGCGACTTGTCGTTCGTGAAAGCAATGGTGGTCATCGTCCTGTCCTTTCTTTCATCCGGAGCCTGTCCGGTTGAAGAGAAGACTAGCGCCAGAGGTCAGGGCATGTCCTTGCTATCTATGGCTCAAAAATCATGCTATGCGCAATCTTCTGCCAATTGATGTCGGCGGGGGTCGCGAAAATGCCAAATCTCGATAAATTCGATATTGCCATCCTGAAGTGCCTGCAGGAGGATGCACGGGCCACAAATGTCGAGATCGCCGAGAAGGTGAACCTTTCGCCGTCGCCCTGCCTGCGCCGCATCCGCAATCTCGAACGGTCCGGGATCATCCGCGGTTACACGGCAGATATCGATCGCAAGGAGGTCGGTCTCGGCCTCACCGTCTTCGTCGAATTCAAGGTCGTCCAGCACAGCCGCGAAAATTCCGAGGCGCAGCAGAAGGCGCTGCTCGCCATCCCCGAGATCGTCTCCTGTTTCCTGATCTCAGGCACGGCCGATTTCCTCGCCGAAGTGGTGGTGGAGGATCTCGCCGCCTACGAACGGCTTCTGACGGAAACGCTGTTGACCCTGCCGAATGTCAGCGACATCCGCTCGAACTTCGCCATCCGCAGCATGAAGACGCATGGGCCGTTGAAGTTGCCCGAGGGAAAATAATTTCCCTCGGGCATTATTGCGGGTTAGAGCAGCGTCCCGCTGAGGATGAGCAGCGCCACCGAGAAGTAGATGACGAGCCCGGTGACATCGACCAGCGTGGCGACGAAGGGGGCCGAGGCGCTGGCCGGATCGAGCCGGAGCTTCTGCAGCACGAAGGGCAGCATCGAACCGCAGATCGAACCGAAGGTGACGATCCCGATCAGGGCGGCAAACACCGTAACGGCGACCATCTGCCAGTGCGGGCCGTAATCGTAAAGCCCGGCCGACTGCCAGAAGACGATGCGGATGAAGCCGACGAGGCCGAGGATCGCGCCGAGCACGATGCCGGTCGGCAGTTCGCGCAAAAGCACCTTCCACCAGTCCGAAAGCTTCAACTCGCCGAGCGCCAGCGCCCGGATGATCAGCGATGTCGCCTGCGACCCGGAATTGCCGCCCGAGCTCATGATCAGCGGGATGAACAGCGTCAGCACCACGGCCTTTTCCAGCTCGCCTTCGAAATGCTGCATGGCGCTTGCCGTCAGCATCTCACCGAGGAAGAGCGCAGCGAGCCAGCCGGCGCGCTTGCGGATCATGCCGGCGAAGCTGATCTTCATGTAGGGCTGGCCGAGCGCCTCCATGCCGCCGAACCTCTGAGCCGCTTCCGTCGTGTCCGATATCATCGTGTCGATCACGTCATCGACAGTGACGATGCCGAGAATCTGCCCCTGTTCGTCGGTGACGGGCAGGGCGAGCAGGTCGTGCTTGCGGATCAGCCTGGCGACATCCTCCTGCTTCATCAGCGGATCGGCCGAAACCGGCGCACCCTTCTGTGCCACCGAGAGGATCGAAGCCTCCGGCTCGCCGGTGATGAGGCGGCGCAGCGTCACCACATGCAGCAGCGCATGGCTGACCTCGTCCAGCACATAGATGGCGTAGACGGTCTCGCGCGAGCGTTCGACCTGACGCACATGGTCGAGCGTGCGGGCGACGGTCCAGCTATCAGGCACGCTGACGAACTCCGTCGTCATGATGCCGCCGGCCGTGCGCGGCGGATAGCCCATCAGGTGCTGGATCGCGATGCGCACCGGTTCGTCGAGGCTGGAGAAAAGCCGGGCGCGGGTCTCGCCGTCGAGTTCGAGCAGCACGTCGGCGACGCGGTCGTTGGACATGCCGTGCAACAGCCGTGCGGCATCCTCGGGGCTGATCAGCGCAAGGATCTGTGCAGCGTTGCGAAGCTCCGGCCGGTCGAGAATGTTGACCGCATAGTCGAGCGGCATGCCGGTCAGCACCCGCCCGGCATCCTGGACGCTGAGTACGTTCAACGATTCGACACGTTCGGCGATCGTTGCGCCGCGGCTGTTGTTGATGAAGACACGGGCGGCATGGCCTGCCCGAAGAGGGAAGCGATTGATATTCATTTGAGGCTCGCCTTTCCGTCGATCCGCCGTAGCGTCCGATCGGGCGAGCCGACAGGAGTCGGTCAGCGCACGAGGGTCGCGTACGGCAAAGGCAATCGACTGCTACTGTCGCTTGGCATCGTTATGATGGCTCCGTTGAAATCCGTGGTCGACGAGTGTCATCCACGTGAATGCTAGGTGGTCCCGGACGCAGAAAAAGTCAAGCGGGATAAATGCTTAACGCCAGAATGCCGCACCCCACGATGCGGCATTCCAGGCGGGTATGGTTTGGATGATCTTGGGGGTCCCCGAATACCGGCCTGCCGGCTGTGATCTCAGAATCCTGCAAGCACCGCCTTGCCCTTCATCCTGCCGCTTTCGACCATGGCATGCGCCGTCTTTAGGTTTGCCGCATTGATCGGCCCGACGATCTCCGAAAGCGTGGTGCGGATCTTTCCGCCGTCGATGAGCTCGGAAATCTTGTTCAGCAGCTTGTGCTGCTCGATCATGTCAGGCGTGCCGTAGAGCGGGCGGGTGAACATCAGCTCCCAATGAACGGAGACGGCCTTGCGCTTGAAGGGCACGATGTCGAGCGTTTTCGGATCGTCGATCAATGCGAAGCGGCCTTGCGGCGCAATCGCTTCGACGATGTCGCCGATATGGCTGTCGGTATTGGTGGTCGAGAATATGAATCCCGGCGCGCCGATGCCGAGCGCTGCCACCTGCGGCGCGATCGGTTTGGAATGGTCGACGACGTGATGCGCGCCGAGTTCCTTCACCCAGTCCTGCGTTTCCGGCCGCGAGGCCGTAGCGATCACCGTCAGGTCGGTCAATGCCCGGGCGATCTGAATGGCGATCGAGCCGACGCCGCCAGCGCCGCCGATGATCAGGATGGATCGTGCCGCTCCCGAAACTGCGTCCTGCACCTTCAGCCGGTCGAACAGCGCCTCGTAGGCCGTAATCGAGGTCAGCGGCAGGGCCGCCGCGGCCGCGAAGTCGAGGCTCTTCGGTTTGGTGCCGACGATGCGCTCGTCGACGAGATGGAATTCGGCATTGCTGCCCGGGCGGCTGATGACGCCGGAGTAGAACACCTCGTCGCCGGGCTTGAACAGGGTGACATCGGCGCCGATGGCCTTGACGATGCCGGCGGCATCCCAGCCGAGCACCTTGAACTCGTCTGCGGGCGGTGCGGAATGGGCGCGCACCTTGACGTCGACGGGATTGACCGAAACGGCTTTGATCTCGACGAGCAGATCGTGACCCTTGGCCTCCGGCATCGGCAGCTCGACATCGATCAGCGAGGTTTCGGAGGAGATCGGTTGGGGCTTTTTATAGGCGACGGCGCGCATGGGAAACTCCTGTGTTCGTTGCACGGAAGCTAGATGCGCACTATGATCTGACAACGCAAGAATGCACAAATTCTGTACGTAGTACCCAAAAGGATACTGTAAAATGTCGTTGCCGCGCGCCAAGCTCGTCAAGAATTTCCCCGGCTGCCCGGTCGAAGCGACGCTGACTTACCTCGACGGGAAGTGGAAGGGCGTGATCCTGTTTCATCTGATGGAGGGAACCCTGCGCTTCAACGAATTGCGTCGTAAGCTGCCGGCCGTGACCCAGCGCATGCTGACCAAGCAGCTGCGTGAACTGGAAGAGTCCGGCCTTGTCTCACGCACCGTCTATCCGGTCGTGCCGCCGAGGGTCGAATATGCAATGACGCCGCTCGGCCGGACGCTAAAGCCCGTCATCCAGGCGTTGGCCGCCTGGGGTGACGATTATGTCTTCTGCAGCCCGGAAGGCCGCGAGCTGCGCTTGGCCTCAGACGGCCTGCGTGCTCCGGTCGCGGCGCTCGAGGCGTAGCGAGGCTGCAAAGACGAAGAGGCCGAGGAAGGACAGTGCCGCGCCGACATAACCGGTCGCCGCAAAACCGTAGCCCCCGGCGATGACGAGACCGCCGAGCCAAGCGCCGATCGCATTGGCGATGTTGAAGGCGGAATGGTTGGAAGCGGCCGCAAGCGTCTGCGCGTCGGCGGCGACATCCATCAGCCGCGTCTGCAGCGCCGGTCCGGCGGCAAAACCGCAGCCGACGAGAAAGACGGAGAGACCGAGCATATAGGGATTGGCGGCGGTCAGCGAGAAGATGGTCAGCACGACGATATTATAGATGAGCGACCCGCCGATCGTGCCGAGCAGCGATTTGTCGGCGAGCCAAGAGCCGATGAAATTGCCCGCATTCATGCCGACGCCGAAGAGGACCAGCATGATCGGAACGGCCGTCTCCGGCAGCATCGCCACCTCAGTCGTCGTCGAGGCGATATAGCTGAACATCGCGAACATGCCGCCGTAACCGACAGCGGCAATGCCGAGCGTCAGCCACACCTGCGGCCGGCGGAAGGCGCCGAGTTCGCGCAGGAAACCCGCTTCCGCGGAAACCCTGTCCTTCGGAACGTAGAACCAGATCAGTGCCACCGTCAGCAGGCCGAGCACGCCGACCGAGAAAAACGCCACCTGCCAGTCGAGCGACTGGCCGAAGAAGGTCGTCAACGGCGTGCCGAGAAGTGTCGCGACGGTCAGGCCGAGCATGACGCGGCCAACGGCACGGGCGCGGCGATGCACCGGCACCATCGAGGCGGCGACAAGGGCCGCGACGCCGAAATAGGCGCCGTGCGGCAGGCCGCTGACGAAGCGCAGCAGCGTGAAGCTTTCGAAGGTCGGCGCCATGGCGCTCGATATATTGCCGGCGGCAAAGATCAGCATCAGCGTCAAAAGCAGCGTGCGGCGCGCCATCTTCGCGGCGAGCACGGCAATAACAGGTGCGCCGACGACGACGCCGAGTGCATAGGCGCTGATGACGTAGCCGGCTTGTGGCGTCGTGACCGAGAAGGTCTCGGCGACATTGGGCAGCAATCCCATGATCGCGAATTCGCCGGTGCCGATGCCGAAGCCGCCGCAGGCGAGCGCCAGCTGGACCAGCGCCACGGTCATTGCCGACGGCAGCTCTTCATCCCGGCTATCGATGGAAATATTGGCGGCAATCTCACTCACGAGAGCTCCTCGAGGCGGTTTCTGCTTGGCAATGGCCGCTGGCGCAGGCGCAGCCGCAAGCCGATCGGTGGAAATGGCGGGAGGTGGAGACGATGTCTCCGATAGACCATCTATCCGTGAGCTCTCGGCTGCCGTCGAGTGCATTTTTTGCAGTGCAGCGTCCTGCTATGTGCATACGTCTATTGCAATTTTTGAACTTCTGTCCTTTGTCAGGAAAGAAGGCTGCGCTTGAAATCGGCGATACCGCAACCATCTCAGGGCAAGGCAGGAGCATTTCCGCGCCAGAGACGGGAGCTCTTATGAAGCTTGTAGGCTTTTTCAATCGCGACGGCGGGACCTTCAAGACCACCGACATGCTGGCCTATGAAAAAAGGGCGGAGGCGGCTTTCCGCGAAGCGGGGCACGATTTCGACGCCATCGTCTTCTCAGGAAAGGAAATCGTTCCCGCCATGGAGCGGGCTGCCAAGCGCGACGATATCGACGGTATCGTTGCCGGCGGTGGTGACGGCACGATTTCGGCGGCGGCATCGATTGCCTGGAAAAACGGCATTGCGCTCGGCGTCGTGCCGGCCGGCACGATGAACCTCTTTGCCCGCTCGCTGCGTGTGCCGCTCGATATCTGGCAGGCGCTCGATGTGCTTGCCTCTGGCGAGGTCGACAATGTCGATATCGCCAGCGCCAACGGCCGGCCCTTCATCCACCAGTTTTCCGCCGGCCTGCATGCCCGCATGGTGCGTTACCGCAACGCCTACAGCTATCGGTCCCGGCTGGGCAAGATCCGGGCGAGTACGAAGGCGGCCTTGGGCGTCATCTTCAACCCGCCGGAATTCGAGGTCGAGTTCGAGGCGATCGGCATGCGCGAGCGCCGCAGGGTGTCGGCGATATCAGTCTCCAACAATCCCTTCGGCGAGAACGCGCTGCTTTACGCCGATAATTTGAGAAGCGGCGAACTCGGCTTTTACACGGCAAATCCGCTGAAGCCGCTTGGTGTCGCCCGCCTCGCCATCGACATGCTGCGCGGCAAGGTCCGCGAGAATGCCGATGTCATGGTGATGCACCCGGCCGAAGTGCACCTGCATTTCCCGAAACTGCGCTCCAAGGCCAATTGCGTCATGGACGGCGAGTTGCTGCCGCTCGCCCGCGACGTCTCGATCCGGCTGCACCCGGGCGAATTGAAGGTTCTCGTCAAGCAGGGTCTCGCCGCTCAGGTGAATGCGGACGAACGCCGCGAGCCCGCTGCGTAAGTCGGCCCGCTGCGTAAGTCGGCCCGCTGCGTAAGTCGGCCGCCGCGTAATTTCAGAGCCGCGGCAGATAGGTGCGGTAGTCGAAATCCGAAACGGTGCGCAGATGCGCAAGCGCTTCCTTGCGCTTGGTGTCGCCATAGAGCGCCTGATAACGCGCGCCGAAGATATCGGTGATGAACGGCGAGGTGTGGAAGGTGTCGACGGCGCTGAGGAAGTCATGCGTCAGTCGCGCCGTATTCACCGGTGTGTGCGAGGGCGTCGTCTCTTCGCCGGGGTCGAGTTCGCTGTCGAGACCGGTGAGCATGCCGCCGAGGATCGCTGCCAGCAGCAGATAGGGATTGGCGTCGGCGCCGGCGACGCGGTGTTCGATGCGTGCGGCCGGACCATCCTTGTCGGGTATGCGGATCGCCGTGCCGCGATGGCCGCTTCCCCAGGTCAGATCGACAGGCGCGAACGAGCCGAGCTGGAAGCGGCGGTAGGAATTGGCGAAGGGGGCGAAGATCAGCTGCGCCGCGCGCATGGAGTCGAGCAGGCCTGCTATCACCGATTTGAGCATCTTCGGCTCGCCGCCCTTGGCATCGAGGATGTTGCGGCCTTGTCCGTCGATGATACTCGCATGCACATGCAGGCCGGAGCCGGCATGTTCGGAATAGGGTTTGGCCATGCAGGTCGATTTCAGCCCGTGCCGGCGCGCCGCCTGTTCGGCGATGCGCTTGAGATAGAGGCAATCGTCGGCGGCTGCCAGCGCGTCCGCGCGGTGCAGCAGGTTGACCTCGAACTGGCCCGGACCGAATTCCGCTGTCGTCGCATCCGCCGGCAGGTCCTGCGCTCTCGCATAGGCCCTCAGCGTCTGCAAATAGCCGTCGAGCGCGTCGACGACGCTCATGTCGTAGAGCTGAAAACCGTTCGGTTCGCCGCGAAAGGTGAGGCTTTCGGGCGGGCAGGGGCGTCCGGTTTCGCGCCAGTCTCCCGACATCACGTAAAATTCCAGCTCGGTGGCGACGACGGGCGTCAGCCCGCGCGCCGCATAGCGCTCCAGCACCGAAGCGAGGATGGCGCGCGGATCCATGAAGCTCGGGCTGCCGTCGAATTCGTGCATGGTGGCGAGCACCTGCATCGAGCCCTCGGGCGCCCAAGGCATCGGCGCCAGACTGCGCCGGTCGGGGATGACCTTGCCGTCGGGATCGCCGATCGTCAGCGACAGGCCGGTGATATCGTCATTGTCGTCGCCCCAGATGTCGAGCGATTGCGTCGAGGTCGGCAGGCGGATGTCACCGGCCCAGACCTTGTCTTCGGTACCAGGTGGAAGCTGCTTGCCACGCAGGTCGCCATTCATGCCGACGATCAGGATCTCGAAGCGCGGATCGCCGCCGTCGGCCTTGCCGTCCATCCTGTCGCTCGCCATGACCTTGAAAATCCTCCGGGACAAGGCCAAGCTCCTATCTCATCGACATCAGCCTTTCAATCCGCGAGGGTCTTTTACCAGTCATGCCCGATACTTACCCACCCTCGAATCTTGCCGCGATCGACGCTGCGCACCACCTGCATCCCTTCGCCGACATGAAGAAGCTGAATGCCGAGGGCGCGCGTATCATCCAACGCGGCGAGGGCGTCTACATCTTCGACAATCACGGCAGGAAATATCTTGATGGCTTCGCCGGCCTCTGGTGCGTCAATATCGGCTATGGCCGCCGGGAGATCGCCGATGCCGCCACCAGGCAGATGAATGAGCTGCCCTATTACAACACCTTCTTCGGCACGACCTCGACGCCGGCGACGCTGCTTGCGCAGAAGGTCACCTCCCATGCCGGGGAGCGGTTCAACCACATCTTCTTCACCGGCTCCGGCTCGGAGGCGAACGACACCTGGTTCCGCATGGCGCGTGTCTATTGGAGCGCCATCGGCAAGCCGTCGAAGAAAATCGTCATATCGAGAAAGAACGGCTATCACGGTTCGACCGTTGCCGGCGCCAGCCTCGGCGGCATGAAATACATGCATGAGCAGGGCGACTTGCCGATCCCCGGCATCGTCCATATCGGCCAGCCCTATTGGTACGGCGAGGGCGGCGATCTCTCACCGGCCGAATTCGGTCTCAAGGTTGCCCGAGAGCTCGAAGCGAAGATCGACGAACTCGGCGAGGAGAACGTCGCCGCCTTCGTCGCCGAGCCGGTACAGGGGGCTGCCGGCGTCATCATCCCGCCCGAGACCTACTGGCCGGAGATCGACCGCATCTGCAAGGCGCGCAATATCCTGCTGGTGACCGACGAGGTGATCTGCGGTTTCGGCCGACTGGGCGCCTGGTTCGGCCACCAGTATTTCGGCGTCGAGCCCGATCTGGCGCCGATCGCCAAGGGGCTTTCCTCCGGCTACCTGCCGATCGGCGGCGTACTCGTCAGCGACCGCATCGCCGATGTGCTGATCAACGATGTCGGCGACTTCAACCACGGTTTCACCTATTCCGGCCACCCGGTCTGCGCTGCCGCAGCCCTCGAAAACCTGCGCATCATCGAAGAGGAAAGACTGGTCGAGCGCGTGCGCGACGATATCGGCCCCTATTTCGGCAGGGCCTGGGCAGAGCTCGCAGACCATGATCTGGTCGGCGAAGCCGCCAGCATCGGCCTGATGGGCGGACTGCAGCTTGCCGCCGAGAAGAGCACGCGCGCTCGTTATGCCAAGCCCGATCAGGTCGGTGCGCTGGTGCGCAACCACGCGCTGGCGAACGGTCTCGTGCTGCGCGCCACCGGCGACCGCATGCTCGCCTCGCCGCCGCTCGTCATCAGCCACGCCGAGGTGGACGAGATGGCGAGGATCACCAGGCTGGCGCTCGATTTGGCCTGGAAGGAACTGAAATCCTGATTGCGCTCAGCCCAGCTAGCTGGGCCTAAAGCTCGAAATCCTGCGACTTGATATCCTCGGCGCCATGCTTGACACGTAGGACAACGATGCGGTCGTGATAGGAGCGGTAGTAGATGCAGCGGTTCCGGTAGGGCAGGCCGCGCAGGCCTTCCGCAATGTGGTCGCGTGGAGATCCGGTGAAGTCCACTTCGGCGATCCAGGCGATCTTCGCGGTCAGGTCGGCCAGAAACTCATGCGCGTAGTGGGGGCTGCTCTCGGCGATATAGCGTCGAATATTCCGCAGATCCTCAATGGCGGATGGAGCGATAATCAGGCGTTTCGGTTTGATGGCCTTAGCTTTCGTTCATGACGTCTTTGAGGAACTCCGCGCCGGTAGCGTATTCCTTGCCGAGGCCGGCTTCGATCTCGGCATCCGCCGCCTGAATATCCTTACGCAGCACCTGCATTTTCAGCTCGTGGTCGGCGAGCATACGGATGCCTGCCCGCACGGCCTCGGTTTCGGTGCCGAACCGGCCATTGCGGACAAGATCCGATAGAATCCCGTCATAGGTATCGCCAAGGGAAAAGGTTTTTGCCCGTGCCATGTAAATTTACTCCCTGCTCTTAGTGTATGACAAATACAATACTTTTACAATGTTCGAGCATGCTGGATATGGCCAACGAGCTAATGGCTCAGCGCCTCCGAGCACAGTGAATGAGATAGCGAGGATCACGAAACTGGCGCTGGATTTGGCCTGGAAGGAGCTGAAATCCTGATTGTGCTCAGCCCGGCTGGTTGACCCAAGCATAGCCGAAACGGTAGCGGTCGTCGCCGCGCCCATAGAGATAGGGCACGTCGATCACCGACGCCTGCGGTGCGGACACGCCGAGATGGGTCTGCAGCCATTCAGCCATATCAGGCGGAAGAGCTTCGCTTCCCCCCTTCTGCGGGAGGAGCCACACCAGGAGAAGTGGTCGCCGGCCGGTAAGATCCGGGTGGAAGCCAGGATAATCCACCGAGAGGATCGGCACGCCGGGAATATCCTGCCTGAGATTGCCGGCGAGCAGGCTGTCCCCGGCAAGGATCGCCGCCGGTTCGGCCTGTTTGCGCAAGGTTTCCAGCATTCCGGCATAAGGCCTGTTCAGCCGCTCGTAATGACCGGTGATACGTGCCGCCGTGACGCTGCCGTAAAGGGCCGCCGGCACGCCGATCATGATGACGGCGACGATGGGCATGAAACGCCTGAACGCCCTGTCTGTCGCGACGCCCACTGCCTCGATCTTCAGGCAGAAATAGAGCGGCAGGATGAAGAGCATCGGCACCAGCCAGCGATCCTTGATGCCGGCCGCGCCGCCGAAGACGATCAGAAGCAGAATGCCGGCGAGGAAGACGAGCATCATCCGCTCGAACAGCCGCGTCCATTCCGAACCGGCGGTCAGCGCCGGACGAAGGCTCTTGCCGAAGACGATCGCGAACACCGCCACAGTCAATCCGGCAAAGCTGATGATGGCGAGAGCCAGAGAACTGACGCCCATGGCCACCTGCGTGAGATAGCTCGCATGGCCGCTCGCGGTCATCTTCTCCAGGGTGCGTGCGGTGGCGAAATCGAGATTGTCCTTCAGCCAGAAGAGATGCGGCAGGATGATGACGAGCGCTACCGCCGCCGTCAGCACCAGCCGCCAGTCGAAGATCCGCGGCCGCAGGCGCGCATCCGAAAGCGCGGCAATCAGGGCGGCCGCCGGCAGGATCGCGAAATTATATTTAGCAAGCAGGCCGAAACCGATGCCGATGCCGGCGATGAGATAGGAGGCAAGGCTCGGCTGCTTCAGGCTGCGGATGAAGCCGTAGAAGAAGATGCTGGCCGAGAAGAACACGGCGACCGTGTGCGTCAGGTCGCGCTGCATCTCGAAAGCCATCTGCGGGATGGTCAGCAGTCCGAGCGTGGCGATCGCCACCAGCGCCTTGTCGCGCAGGATAAGCCGCGCGGTCAGGCTGTAGAGCACGTAGGAGCTGAACAGCAGTAGGTTCTTCACCACCGAAAGGGCGGTTAGCGAGACGCCGGCGAACTGGAAGACGGTGTATTGCAGCCAGTTGTAGAAGGGCGGCTGCGGGCCGTAGCCGGCGGCAAGCCATTGCGAGCGGAAGGCCTGTTCGGCTTCGTCGAGATCGAGAGAATGCGAGGTTGCGAGCCGCACGCCGACCTGAAGCACGAAATAGGCCGCCAGCAGGACAAAGATCCAACTCAGGCCGCGACGGTTGCTCTCGGTCATTCTATTTGCTCTCCGGCCGAACCCAGGCGTAGCCGAGCGCGAAATTGTCGCCCTGGCGGCCGAAGTAATAGGGAAGCGACAGCGAGCCGATCTCCTGCAGCGCGATATCAGCCGCCGTCAGCGCCGAAGAAAAACGCTCCGGCATCACCGCATCGGCAGCCGTCGCCGTCTTCTTGCCGCGCCAGACGATCAGCACCGGCCCCTTGGCCTCGGCATAGGCCGGAATGCCCGGTGCCGGAAAATCCGGGATCACCACCGGCACATCGGGAAATTGCAGCCGCATGTTTCCGCCGATATAGGTGTCGGAAGCGATCACCAGCGCCGGTTGTGCCTGTTGCGTCATCTCGCGCGAAAAACCCGCCATCGGCACATTCGGCCGGCTGTAAGTGCCGATCAGCCCGGCGCCGACGACGCGGAAGCCGAGTGCGATCAGCACGCAGGCCATCAGCACCGGCAACACCGGCCGGAAGCGGCGCAGCCCGGCGGAAAGGTCGAGCCCGGCCGCCTGCATCTTCGCCAGGAAATAGATCGGCAGCACTAGCAGGAAGGGGTCGAGCCAGCGCTCGCGCACCGTGGTAGAGCCGGTGAACAGCACGATCAGAACGATGCCGGCAAGACTTGCGAGCATCATCCGCTCCATCATCGCAGTCCAGCGGTTGCCCGCCGAAAGCGCCCGGACAAAATCCCGGCGGAAGGTGGCGGCGAAGATAGTGACCGGCAGCGCCGCAAAGGCGATGATGGCGACGAGAAAGGCGAGAAGGCCTTTGCCGATCCGCACTGCGCCGGCGGGTTCGCTGCCGGCGGCCATCTTGACCAGAGTGTCGGAGGAGGCGAATGCGAGATTGCCCTGCAGCCAGATCGCGTGCGGCAGGATGATGACGAGCGCAACAGCGATCGCTGCCAGCATGCGCCAGTCGAGCGCCCGGCGCCGCCATTCGGCATCGGGCAGGATGGCGATCAAGGCGACGACAGGCATCAGGGCGAAATTATATTTCGAGATCAGCCCGATGCCGGTCGCAAGCCCGAGCAGCAGGTAGCTCGCCATATCGGGCCGGTCGAGCGTGCGGAAGAAGCCGTAGAGAAACAGCGAACTGGCAAAGAGCAGCGCCGTCGTGTGGGTCAGATCCTGCTGGGCCATGTAGGAGACCTGGGGCAGGGTGATCAGCGCCAGCATGCCGACGGCGGCAAGCGCCTCGTCCTTCAGCGCGCGCCGCCCGGCAAGGCCATAGAAGAGATAGGATAGGAACAGCAGGATGTTTTTCGGAACGATCAGCGCGCCGATCGACATGCCCGTCACCGAAACGACGGCATATTGCATCCAGTTGTAGAAGGGCGGCTGCGGGCCGTAGCCGGCCAGCAGATATTGCGAGAAGAAGGATTGCTCGGCCTCGTCGAGCTCCAGCGAATGCGGAAGCGCGATGCGCAGCGCGATGTTGAGCACGAAATAGGCTGCAAGCAGCAGGCCCGCGGTTCTGATCGTCCTCGTCGCGCGCTCCAGCATCGTGCTGCCGGCTTAGGCTTGGCTTTGATCGTCGAAGATCTGCCGCACGATATAATTCGGAGAGGCATCGTCGCGGTAATAGGTGCGCGCGATCATTTCCGCCAGGATGCCGGTGGTGATCATCTGTACCGACGACAGCAGCAGCACGACGCCGACCATCAGCATCGGTCGCGTGCCGATGTCGTTGCCCAGGATGAATTTGTCGAAGCCGAGATAGAGCAGGATCAGCATGGCGAGCGCGCCGAGGCCGAGACCCAGCGAACCGAAGAAATGCCCCGGCCGCGCCTTGTAGCGCATGAAGAACATCACCGACAGCAGATCGAGGATGACGCGGAAGGTGCGCGAAATGCCGTATTTCGAAACGCCGTGCTCCCGGGCATGGTGGGTGACGGCCATCTCGCCGATGCGCGAGCTCGGGACGACACCGGCGACCCAGGCGGGGATGAAGCGGTGCATCTCGCCCATCAGCTTCACCTGCTTGATGATCGAGGCACGGTAGATCTTCAGGCTGCAGCCGTAATCATGCAGCTTGACGCCGGTGATGCGGCCGATCAGGTAGTTGGCGCACCAGGAGGGGATCTTGCGCAGGAACAGGCCGTCTTTGCGGTTCTTGCGCCAGCCGACCAAGAGGTCGAGTTCACGCCGTTCCAGCTCGGAGACCATCGAAGGAATGTCCTTCGGGTCGTTCTGCAGGTCGCCGTCCATCGTCGCGATCAGGCGGCCACGGGCGGTATCGATGCCGGCCTGCATGGCGGCTGTCTGGCCGAAGTTGCGCTGCAGCTCGACGATCCTGAGCGCCAGCCCCTCGCGTCCCACATACTTGCGGGCGTTGACGAGCGTCGCATCCGTGCTGCCGTCGTCGACGAGGATCAGCTCCCAGCGATGGGGGTAGCTAACCATCGCAGCCGCGACGCGCTCGACAAGCGGGCCGACGCTTTGCTCTTCGTTGAAAATGGGCACGACCAGCGACAGTTCGAGCGATTGTACCGGATCATTCGTACCGCGAATGGGCTCTACGGTTGTCTGCAACTTTCATCTCCAAAAGGCCGGACGGCCGAGCAATCTTTACTGCTGCCGCCGCACTTGCGGAAGGCTACTACATGAAGTGTCCGCCGGTTGCCAGCGGGCAATGCCGGTTTCCCGCAATCGGCTGATCTGCCGGGGCGCTATTTCGCGCCGCCGTCCACCCAGGAGTAACCAATGGAGAAGCTGCGTTTGCCGTCACCGAAGAGATAGGGCAGCGTCAGCGTCTTCAACTCTGGCAGATGAATGCCCGATTTGACGAGGTCATTGGCGAAGCCGGGGGAAATTGTTGGATCATCTGCGGTCTCGCCGCGCCAGATAACCAGCACCGGCCCCTTCGCGTCAGCATATTCGGGAACTCCGGGACCGGGGAAGAACGGGATCACGACGGGAACGTCGGGAAACTTTAGCCGCATGTTGCCGGCAACGAACTTGGTTCCCGCCACGATCAGAACCGGCTTGCGGGTCGCGGTCAATTCAGCAACGTAGCCGGAAAAGGGTACGTTCGTTCTCGTATAAGTGCCGATATATTGAATGCCGACGATCCGGAAAAGAAGGATCGACAGGATGACGACCATGAAGACCGGCACCACCGGCCGGAAGCGCGCAAGACCGGCGGAAAGATCGAGGTCTGCGGTTTCCAGTTTCAGGAACAGATAGATCAGCAGGACGAGCAGGCATGGGTCGAGCCAGCGCTCGTGGATATCGCTCGCGCCGGCGAAGAGGATCACGCCGACGAAGGCGAGCAGGCTGATGACCATCATCCGCTCGATCACCCGGATCATCGGGCTGGAAGAGGAGAGCGCGCGAAAGAAGTTGCGCCGGAAGGCGGCCGCGATCAGAACGATCGGCAATGCGACGAAGCCGAGGACGGCGATGACGAGAGACAGCAGTCCTTGCCCGATGCGGGGGAGGCCGGCCGGGGCCAGGTGTTCGGCAGTCATCCGCTCCAGCGTCGGCGCAGAGGCGCTGGCAAGATTGTCAGGCAGCCAGAGCGCATGCGGCAGCACGATCAGAATGGCAAGGACGGCGGCCGGCAGCAAACGCCAGTCGATGAGCCGGCTGCGCCATTCCCGCTCTGGCAGCACGGCGACGAGAGCAGCAAATGGCAGGATGGCGAAATTATACTTCGAGATGAGCCCGATGCCGGTGGCGATGCCGATGAGGAGATAGCTCCCGATCGTCGGCTGGCGCAGCGTGCGGAAAAAACCGAAGAGGAAGAGCGAGGTCGCAAACAGCAGGGCAACCGTATGGGTCAGTTCGCGCTGCGCCATCAGGCCGACCTGCGGCAGAGTAATCAGGCTCAACATGGCGACGGCTGCGAGCGAACGGCTCTTCAGTACCTCGCGGGCAGCAAGCCCGTAGAAGAGATAACAGCCGAAGAGGATGATGTTCTTGGGCACCGAGAGCACCCACATCGATATGCCGGTCACCGAAACGATGGCATATTGGATCCAGTTGTAGAAGGGCGGCTGCGGGCCGTAGCCGGCAAGCAGGTATTGCGAGTAGAAGGATTGCTCCGCCTCGTCGAGATCGAGCGTATGCGGCAAGGCGATGCGAAGCGCGATGTTCAGCAGGAAATAGCCTGCCAGAAAAATGCTTGCGCTCGTAATGCTTTTGGTAATCCGCTCCAACATCGTCTCCACGTCAAGCCGGCAAGGCGCCGTCACGGCGCTCGGATCGTCGGCGTGGAAGCCTGTTCGCCACCGCCGCCATCAACTCCGCCGTTGTGCGCAACCTTCATTTCTCCTAAAAGGCCTGGCGACGGAACCGCTGCCTATGGCGAAGCCAAGCGAGGAATGCCTACTACATGAAGAGTTCGATCGTTGAAAGCCGGCAATCCTGGTTTATGCGCAATCGCATGACCGTTCTGACGGTCGTCATCGTCGCAGCCTATGGCCTCTTCATCCAATGGTTCTGGGGTTGGCCTGTTATCATCAGGCAGTGGGCCGATGTCGGCGCGGGTCCGGTGATCGGTGCGCTGGTGCTGCTGACGAGCACCTATTTCCTGCGCACCTGGCGCATTTATGATTATTTCCCGAACGAGACAGCCGGCCGGTTCGCGATCCTCTTCCGCGTCACGCAAATCCATAATCTGCTGAACATCATGCTGCCGTTCCGTGCCGGCGAGACCAGCTTTCCGCTGCTGATGCGCACCGAATTCGGCATTCCGCTGACGCGCGGAACCTCGGCGCTGTTCGTCATGCGGCTGCTCGACCTGCACGCGCTTCTGGCCGCCGCCGGCATCGGCTTTGCGATCGCTTCAGCCGATGCCGCTATTGCCTGGTCGCTCTGGAGTGTCTTCCTGCTGCTGCCGGTCGCGGCCTTCGCCGCCCGCAAGCCGCTGCTGCGCCTGGCCGCCAGACTGCTGCCGAAGAAGGCGCAGAAATTCGTCGCCGAGATCGAAAACGGCTTGCCGCTCGATGCCATCGCCTTTGCGCGCGCCTGGGCGATGACCATCGTCAACTGGCTGGTGAAGGTGATGGTGCTGGCCTGGGCGCTCGGCCTGATGGGTGTGTTGCCGATGGCCGCAAGTTTCGGCGGCGCGCTCGGCGGCGAGCTTTCCTCCGTGCTGCCGATGCATGCGCCAGGCGGCGTCGGCACTTATCCGGCCGGCATCACCGCCGGCGCCATCGCCTTGGGCGCCTCGAGCGAGCGGCTGGCCCTTGCCGCGCTGGCGCAGGCAAGCATCAATGCCCACCTGCTGATCATCGTCTCGGCACTGACAGGCACGGCGATCTCACTGCCGCTCGGACGCCGCGGCAAGCTCTGAAATCCGTTTTCTCAAAAACGCCTGCTCCGGCTCCTGCCGGCAGAGCGACAGCGCCGTTTGATAGGCGGCGATCGCCTCTTGCCTCCGGCCGAGACGGCGCAGGAAATCGGCGCGCGCCGAATGGGCGAGGTGATAGGCCTGCAGCTCCCCGCGTCCCAGAATGGCATCGACCAGTTCCAGCCCCTTCGCCGGCCCTTCCGCCATCGCAATCGCCACGGCGCGGTTGAGCTCGACGATCGGGGAGGGCTGCGCCGCCAGAAGCAGATCGTAATAAAAGGCGATCCGCCGCCAGTCGGTCTCTTCGGCAGCCGGCGCCCGGGCATGTTCGGCGGCGATCGCCGCCTGCAGCGTATAGGTACCGATTTCTCCGGCTTCCATCGCCGCGGCGAGCAGCGCCAGGCCTTCCGCAATCTTCACATGATCCCAGAGCGAGCGGTCCTGATCGGCAAGCAGCACCAGCGATCCGTCCCCGACGCGGCGGGCGGTGCGGCGGGAGTCCTGCAGCAGCATCAGCGCCAGCAGGCCGGAAACGTCGGGATGCGGTAGCAGCGCCAGAAGCAGCCGCGCCAGACGGATCGCCTCTGCGGTCAGGTCGGCGCGGACCACCTCCTCGCCCGAAGAGGCCGAATAGCCCTCGTTGAAGACGAGGTAGATAACGTGCAGCACCCGGTCTAGCCGCGGCGGCAGCGCCTCGCGGCCCGGCACCTCGTAGGGGATCTTCGCCGCCCGGATCCTGCCTTTGGCGCGCACGATCCGCTGGGCGACCGTCGGCGCCGGAATGAGGAAGGCATGGGCGATCTCTTCGGTGGTTAGCCCGCAGATTTCCCTCAGCGCCATCGCCATCTGCGCATCGGCCGGAATGAGCGGATGGCAGCAGGTGAAGATCAGCCGCAGCATGTCGTCCTCGATCGGTTCCATGCCGCCGATCTCCGTTGCATCGGGCGTGTAGAGGCTGTCTTCGATATGATGCTGCGAAGCATCGAAACGCGCCCGCCGCCGGATCGTGTCGATCGCCTTGAAGCGCCCCGTCGAAACGAGCCAGGCGACTGGGTTGCCGGGAATACCGTCCGTCGGCCATGTCCGCGCGGCCGCGGCAAAGGCGTCGTGAAGCGCTTCCTCCGCCCGGTCGAAATCGCCGAGCAGGCGGATCAGCGTCGCCAGCACCCGGCGCGACTGCGTCCGATAGATGTCCTCGATCACGCTTTCCAATGGGGCACCTCAGTCCGGCAGAGTCAGCATCCGCACGGGCCTCAGTTCGACCGCGCCGAAACGCGCCGACGGGATCCGCCCGGCAATTTCCCTGGCTTTCAACACATCCGGCGCCTCGATCACGTAGAAACCGGCCAGATGCTCCTTCGTCTCGACATAGGGGCCGTCGGTAGCAGACAGCCTATTGTCTCGAACCCGCAGCACGGTCGCCTTGTCAGGCATCTCAAGTGCATCGGCATGGATCATGATGCCGTCGCGGCGCAGCTCCTCGTCGAAGGCGAAATGCGCTTTGACGAGTTCATCGGTTTCATCAGGCGTCAGCGTCCCGTCCGTGTCGGCGCTGTTATAAATCAGGCAGATGTAGCGCATGGCTATTTCCCATCCTGGATGGAGTAAGTCGGGCGCACTTCGATCGAGCAATATTTGAGGATCGGAAAACTCGACGCGATCGTCTTCGCCTCCTCGATATTCTCGGCTTCGATCAGCACAAAACCACCGAGGTGCTCTTTGATTTCGGCAAATGGGCCATCGGTCGCAAAGGCTTCGCCATTGCGCAGGCGGACCGTGACCGCCGTTGACGGTTCATGCAAGGCGAGCGCCACCAGCAGATGACCGCTCTCGCGCCAGCGATTGTCGCTGGTGATGCACTCCTGTGTGAGCGCATCCCATTCGGTTTGAGGGACCAGCTTGCTTTTTTCCGTGTCGAACCAGATCTGGCATAGAAATTTCATTGGTCTCTCCTCATTTAGCTCCGAATTCGTGGATTGGCCGCACCTCGATCGCGCCGAGCCTGGCGAGCGGGATGCCTGACGCAATCCGGATCGCTTCGTTGAGATCCTTTGCCTCGATCAGGATGAAGCCGCCGAGCGCCTCCTTCGTCTCAGTGAAGGGACCGTCGGTCACTGACATCTCGCCACCGCGCACCCGCACGGTCACCGCCGATTTCGGCGGCTGCAGCGCCTGGGCGACGATCATATGCCCGCTTTCGACGAGGTCCTTGTCATAGTTCAAGGAATTGCTGTCGAGTTCTATCTTTTCCTCTTTCGTCATGGCGTCGAGTACCCCGCCATCGAACCAGACCTGACAGAGATATTTCATCGCGGCAGCCTCCTTGTGAGCGTCTCAATAACTCTGGACGACCGAGTTCCCTGCATTTCGACAGCGGTGGAAAAAATCTTTGTGCCGGCCGGCTGTCGAAATCGCAAGGCAGCACTCGACAAGGCTTCATCGAAACCTGTCGAGGAGAACGGAAATGAGCATTCTTGAAATCGCCCTGGCAAGCCAGATCTGGGCACGCCGTCGTGAGAGGCATCAGCTGGTACTCGACGATGCCGATGCGCTGAAGGTTCTTCTGCGCATCGTTTTCGTCGTCGTCGCCTTCACCCTGCTGATATCAGGGCTGAACCTTGCCGCCGGCAGGCCGCAGATGCTGGCCGAGGGGTCGGCGCCTGTCGTCACGGGCAGATGAGGAAACGGCCTATTGGAAGGCCGTTTCGAAGAAGCTGCGCAGCTTGCGTGAATGCAACGCTTCCTTCGGCATGGCGGCAAGCTTCTGGACGGCGCGGATGCCGATCTGCAGGTGCTGGTTGACCTGCGTGCGGTAGAAGGCCGTCGCCATGCCCGGCAGCTTCAATTCGCCGTGCAGCGGCTTGTCGGAGACGCAGAGCAGCGTGCCATAGGGCACGCGGAAGCGGAAGCCGTTGGCGGCGATCGTTGCCGATTCCATGTCGAGCGCGATTGCGCGCGCCTGGGAGAGCCGCTTCACCGGCCCGCGCTGGTCGCGCAGTTCCCAGTTGCGGTTGTCGATCGTGCCGACGGTGCCGGTGCGCATGATGCGCTTCAGCTCGAAACCCTCATAACCGGTGATTTCGGCAACGGCGGCTTCCAGCGCCACCTGCACTTCGGCCAGCGCCGGGATCGGTACCCAGACCGGCAGGTCGTCGTCGAGGACATGGTCCTCGCGCATATAGGCATGGGCGAGAACATAGTCGCCGAGCCGCTGGCTGTTGCGAAGACCGGCGCAATGGCCGAGCATCAGCCAGGCATGCGGGCGCAGCACGGCGACGTGGTCGGTGATCGTCTTGGCGTTGGAGGGGCCGACGCCGATATTGATCATGGTGATCCCGGCATGGCCCTTCTTCTTCAGATGGTAGGCTGGCATCTGTGGCAGGCGGGTGAGGGCGGAATCCGTTTCCGGCGCGTTCGAGCCGGGCAGGGTGACGACATTGCCGGGCTCGACGAAGGCGGTATAGCCGTCGCCGCCCTCGGCCATCAGCTTGCGCGCCCAGCTGCAGAATTCGTCGATATAGAACTGGTAATTCGTAAACAGTACGAAATTCTGGAAATGCTCGGCATGCGTCGCCGTATAATGCGACAGTCGGGCAAGCGAATAGTCGATGCGTTGCGCGGTAAATGGCGCAAGCGGCGAGGGCTCTCCAGGCGGCGGGATATATTCGCCGTTGGCGATCTCGTCGTCGGTGGTGTTGAGATCGGGTGTGTCGAAGATATCGCGCATCGGAATGTCGACGAATGCGTTGGTCGATGCTTCCACATGCGCACCCTCGCCGAAGGCGAAGTGCAAGGGGATCGGCGTCGTCGATTCCGAGACGATGACAGGAACGTTGTGGCTCTTCATCAAGAGCGCCAGCTGCTCCTTCAGGTAATGCTTGAAGAGCTTCGGCCGGGTAACTGTCGTCGTATAGATGCCGGGTGCCGTGACATGACCATAGGAAAGCCGCGAATCGACATGGCCGAAGCTTGTCGTCTCGATGCTGACCTGTGGATAAAAAGCGCGGTAGCGCGAGGAGATCGGCGCGCCCTGTGCGAGTTCGGCGAAGCTCTCGATGAGAAACGCCGTATTGCGCTCGTAAAGCGCCGTCAGCGCCTCGACCGCCTTGGCGGGATCATCGAAACTCTCAGGCTGGAAAGGCGGTGGAGAGGAAATGTCGAGGGGCGACAAAGGGGGGATTCGTTTGTTCATGACACATTATAGAGAGTTGTTCTTGACAAGCAAACGACGCGCGCCGGCGGATTCCGATTTTTTATCCTGCTGCCTGTCCGATGCGATGTCGTCTAAAAGTGTGCAGCGGTTTTTTATGACGAACTGCATAAATCAAAGACTTAAAGCGCATTGCATGAATTCGGTTCGATGCGATGCGCTTTAGTCAGCGCACCGCAGGCGCGCAGAAGGTGCCGTTTCTCTCCAGGCAGGTATAGCTCGCCCCGAAATGCGACTGCGCCCCGCCGCCGCCTTCGTGCACCACGACTGCCGAAACCGTGATCGCGAAGATCGCCGCAAACAGCGTGATGATGCTAAAGCGTCTTGCCAGAATATAGATGTTCATCCCCTTATCCCCGATACGCAACTCTATCGTGACAAGAGTTTTGGCATGCGATGGCTGAACGGGTGCTGAGATGCCGGTTCATCAGCCGTTCAGCTTGCCGGACAGGCTCGGCCGACCGCCAGAGGCTTGGAGGCATGCCGCGTCGACATGCTTGGCGTTTTGGATGATGGCTGCGCAGGTGCGCTACGATACGCTTATAAGTTGGTTCGGCTATTCTTCGGCCGGCCAATCCCGCGCGGTATGGATCACACGCAAGATAACGACGCTTTCACGTCCCGCGATCGACCGCAGCTCATAAGAAATTATGTAGGGGAGCCGGGTGAGGGATTTTTCATAAGTGCCAGCTACTCGCCCTGGCCGACCGGTTGCAAATTCCCCAAGTTTCTTGCCGGCTTCCTCGATGGCGTCCACGACCCTTTCGGCCGCATCGGGGCTGTCCTTCGCGATGTAACGCAGAATTTCCAGATTATCTTGGTGTGCTTCCTTCGACCAAAGAACCGGCCTCATCCGCGCGGGGTCTTTCTGCGCTTGGCATCTTCGATGACCTCACGCATTTCGGCGACAGCCTGCTCGTGCGGTATAACGCGCCCAGCTTCCGCATCGGCCATGCCCCGCTTGATACCCTCGATGATTTCAAGCTCGCGCTCCACATAGGCCGCTACGGCCTCGCCAGCGAGGAACGATTTGCTGCGGTGCGTATCGGCGGCAATCCTGTCGAGCTTTTCTTTTACGTCGGGGCGGACCCGAATCGTCATGGTCGTGCTGCCGGCCATTTCGAAAACTCCTGTGTTGAACTGTGTACAATCTAACACATGTCGGCCTTGCCAGCTATCCCCCGCGTTCTCTCAGAGCCGCGTCCAGGTCTGAGACTTGCAAAGGATCTTCATCACGCAGCCCTGCATCCTTAGCGAATTGCCGGAAACCTTGCCCGCGCCGCTATAGGTCTTTTCGGCGGCCGGGTCGGTGATCTCGCCGGCATAGCTGCCGCCGGTTCCAGCAAGCGTGCCGATCTTCCGGCCGGCATATTTACCGGTCTTCAGCGTCACGCAATAACTGCCGCCGCAGGATGCGATCACCGCCGTATCACCGGCGGCCGTCTTCCAGCTGCCGACGATCGGCTCCTCGGCATGCGCGATACCCGCGATCACTGTTATGGCGCCGGCGAGAATGAAGCTGCGGATCATCTTTTCCTCCATGATGTCCCTGTTCGGCCGTGAAAATAACTGACGCGAACGTAAAGGTAAATAAGGTCAATCACTATCATGCTGACTGCTGAAAAACGGGAGAAAAAGCTATGCGGCGAGCGTTCAAAGAGATCGCCTCCTGATTTCATGATGAACGATCCGTTTATTTTCAAATCTGAATCTTTCGTAAAACCCGCTCGAAAATCCTTAATTCGCAGGGAGTCCGATGTTTAACGAAA
The DNA here is from genome assembly GCF_057653825.1 of Rhizobium sp. WSM409. Classification (NCBI taxonomy): domain Bacteria; kingdom Pseudomonadati; phylum Pseudomonadota; class Alphaproteobacteria; order Hyphomicrobiales; family Rhizobiaceae; genus Rhizobium; species Rhizobium sp. WSM409. The sequence goes on from NZ_CM172794.1 coordinate 1,160,415, forward strand.
ATCCAATTTTACCAAGTGTTTGCACTTTGTTTGTCTCAAATTAATCATGCATTTTAGGCGTTTTTTGAAAGCCGTTTGGCATAGTGAACCCATCAAACGAGCGGGGCAAACCCGCCGGACCGAAAGGGCCGCAAGCCGCGATAGACGGCAAGGCCTAGAGGTAAAACAGGGTCAGTCATAAACAGGCTAACAGGGATAAAACCGATGGCACGCTTTGAAATGCACAATGCTGAAACGGCCACCATGGGTGGCGACAACAACAGCGCCGATGTCTTCTGCGAAATGGGTCTGATGTATGCGACCGGCCGCGGCTGCGAAGTCGATCTCGTTGCAGCCCACAAATGGCTGAACATCGCCGCCATCAAGGGCAACGACCGCGCCGCCGAGCTTCGTGCCGACGTGGCCGCCGCCATGGACAAGATGCAGCTCGCAGCAGCGCTGCGCGCCGCCCGCGAGTGGATGACGGTTCACTAAGACCGTCTCCGATCAGGAATTCGACAAGAGCAGCAATAACAACCTCAAAAAGAGGGGGCTGGCGGGCGCTTTGGACGGGGCCGACGCCGGGAGAAGAGAACCGCGACCGGATTTCCTCCACCGGCCGCGGTTCTTCTGTTTTATCGGCCGATCTTTTTCAGAACCTGCGGCAGAGCCTGTTCGAGCAGCGCCATATCCGTCTCCGGCCCGACGCTGATGCGGATGCAGCGGTTGAGGGGCGCCACACCAGGCATGCGGATGAAGACGCCGTGCTCTATCAGGCCGTCGACGATCGACCGTGCATAAGAGCCGTCGCGCCCTGTGTCGATCGCCACGAAATTTGTTGCCGAGGGCAGGGGGACGAGACCGTTCGCCCGGGCGATGCCGCCGATCCGCTCCCGCGCCGCATGGATTTTCCCGACCACCTCGACGAGATAGGCCTGGTCCTTCAGCGCCGCGAGCGCTGCAGCCGTTGCCAGCCGGTTCATGCCGAAATGATTGCGGATCTTGTCGAAGGCCTGCGCCGTGCCTGCCGTCGAGATCACGTAGCCGGTGCGTGAGCCGGCAAGCCCGTAGGCCTTGGAGAAGGTGCGGGTGCGAACGACGTTCGGCATTTCGATCAGCGAGGAGACCGACGGCAGCGAACCTGATGGTCCCGTCTCGCTATAGGCCTCGTCGAGCACCATCAGTGTCGTCTCGGGCAGCGAACGGGCGAAAGCGACGATGCTGTCGGCATCCCACCAGCTTCCCATCGGATTGTCAGGATTGGCGAAATAGACGAGCGGTGCGTTCTCGCGCTTCACCGCATCGAGCAGCCCGTCGAGATCCTCGCGGTCGTTTGCGTAGGGAACGGTCACCAGCCGGCCGCCGAAACCGGCGACGTGGAAATTGAAGGTCGGATAGGCGCCGAGCGAGGTAACGACGGGCGCGCCCGGCTCGATCACCAGCCGGACGATCTGGCCAAGCAATTCGTCGATGCCGCTGCCGATGGCGATATTGGCGGCCGAGACGCCGAGATGGGCGGCCAGCGCTTCCCTGAGCGCGAAATTCTCCGGGTCATTGTATTTCCAGATATTGCCGGCCTCTTCGCGCATCGCTGCAAACACGGAAGCGGCTGGGCCGAAGCCGTTCTCATTGGCGCCGATGCGCGCCGAAACGGCAAGTCCGCGCTGGCGCTCGATCGCCTCGGGGCCGACGAAGGGGACTGTGGAGGGCAGGGCGCTGGCAAGAGGTGTAAAGCGCGAAAAGGCGGACATGCGACGGCAGTTTCCCGGACATAATGACAATTGGCGAAACAATAGGCCCGGGCACGGCCAACGCAAGCAAGATTATTTCCGCAACGACTCGGCCTGTTCAGGCGCGGAAGATCGGCGCGCGTCGGGCAGCGATTGCTTCCATGTTGCCGACAAGGAAATCGGTGCGGACGACGCGGCGCAGAACCTCGGGGTCCATGATGTTGATGAACCGCACCCCGATGCGTTCCTTATGGCGATAGACCTCGGCGCAGCCGATCCGGTAGGCGAGGCCGAGAATGTTGAGATAATAATGCTTTGGCAGGCCGGCCGTGGTCGAGACGATGAAGGTGGCGCCGCCCTGGGAGATATCGATGATCTCGGCGCTTCGCATGGAGACGCCTGTGAGGCACGGCCGGACGGCGACAATGCGGGCTGGCCGTTTGACACTGAATTCTTCCCAGCGCAGGTCGTAGACAGCGGACTTGACCGTGGCAAGGTGTGTGGCGCGGAGCATAGTCATTCACATTCTCCGTCAGACGGGGCACATTTGGGGTCTTGATCGCGAGCAAGCTGGGGTCTTGCTCAAACCAAGGTCACATGAATGTTTTGCACATTCGTCAAATATAAAATGACAATTTTAACGAGTTTAAACTTTGTGCCCAAGCGGGACGCCTGATGTCCATTATCGGGACGTGGGCTTTCATCTCCAGGCTCCCGTTTCAGCCAAAAAATCTGACGGCGAAATATCCGCCGGCGGCAGTCAGCGCCGTCAGAGCCGTGCCCCAGGACATGTCGACCAGGCTCATGGCGAGCGGCCAGTTGCGAAGCGTGGCGAGATTGGTGATGTCATAAGTGCCATAGGCCGCCAGTCCCAGAATGGCACCGTGGAGAAACGCAGTGGCGATCGAGCCAGCCGACAGTGCGGGCAGCACGGCAAGTACAACCACCGCGGCGGCGAAGAACAGGTAGAACAGTGCGCCGACCGCCAGATTGGGCGAGGGCAGCATCAGCGCTCCCAGCTGGTCGCGGTAGAAGTTGCGGGCGATGAGGCCGAGCCATATCCCGTCGCAGACGAGAAGAGTGAGAAAGGTGCCGGCATAGGCGAGCAGTGATGTCTTCATCGTCAATCTCCCGAGCTTGGCCTTTCTACGCAGCAAGGGCCGACCGGATCGCCGCCCGTGCGATTTCGGTGCAATTTTCCCGAACTCTTTCAATGGCCGAGCGTTGTGCCTTGATCGATGAAGCACGGCGCGCTTCGAATGACGACAGCGAGGAGTTGAAGATGACTGATGTCAAAATCCCTTGGGAATCATGGGTTGTGGTCTGCGATGGAGCCAAGGCTCTGATCATGCAGAATGCCGGCGATGCCCAACTGGTGAACCTGAAGGTGCTGGAAACCCTGACGCAGCCGAGCGCGCCGGATCGCGAGATTGGCGCCGATAAGCCTGGCCGAACCCATGCTGCGAACGGACTGAGCGGCAGCGCTGTCGAGGAGACCAGTTGGCAGGATCAGGCCGAAGCCGAATTTCTGAAACAGGTAGCGGTAAAGCTCGACGAGTTGGTACAGGAAAAGAAGGCCCGTCGCATCGTCCTCGTTGCACCGCCGAAGGCGCTTGGCGCGCTGCGGCCCGCGCTCCGCGCCGATACGCAGGCGATGATCACCGCGGAAGTGGCGAAAGACTATACCAATATGCCGGTCGACGAGATCGAGCGGCATCTCGCCGCCTGAGCCGACAAAAACCTAACTATTAGGGAACGCGGGTCGAATGGCCCGCGTTTTCTCATGCCGTTGCGTCAAGCCGATGATCTCTGCCCGGAAAACAGCTCTTCATGATCGGCAAAGAGCGCCGCCAGACGGTCGATGACGATCCTGACCTCTGGCCGTTGCCGTTCGTCGTCATGCGCGACGATCCACATCTCGTAGGTCAGCTCGTCGATCACAGGCCCGGCGCGGACGAGCTTGCGCTCCTGATCCCCAATGAAACAGGGAAGCACCCCGCGGCCGGCACCGCCGCGGATCAGGTAAAAGAGCATATGCGGCGTGTTCGTCCAGCTGGTGATCCAGGAATCCGGCTGTTCGAACGTCCATTTGTCGGCTGGCGTGATGGCGGTATCAGTGCCGAGCGAGATCCAGTTGCAGTTTTTCTCGTCATAGCCGGGCGCCTGATATGCCGCATGCGCCACCTTGACCGAGCGGCGGATCGCGACGTTGCCGCTCTCCGGCCGACTGTGGCGAATGGCGATATGCGCCTCGCGATAGGTGAAATCGACGCTCGCATCGCAGGTCTTGTAGCACATGCGGAAGCTGTCTTTCGGCGTCCAGACGCTGGCCAGATGGTCGGCGACGAAGCGTGAAGTCCAGCTGTCGGCCGCCGTCGAGACGATCGGCAGTGTCAGCACCTCGCCGCGCCAGTCGGAGATCGCACGCGCTGCATCCTGCATCAGCCGGACGCGATCGAGCAACTCCTGCCCGTCCTTGGCGAGCAGATAACCGGTGGGGCCGCGGCTGAAGAGCGAGCGGCCGGTCACCCGTTCGAGCGCCAGCATACGCCGGCCGATCGTCGGTGCGCTGAGCCCGGTGCGCTGAGCCGCCGCCGAAAGCCCGCCGCCGGTCGCAACATGGAAGAAAAGCTGCAGGTCGTCCCAGCTCGCATCTTTCATGGATGAAAACCCCCTTTCCCCAGCGCCTCTACATCGGAAGGGCGCGAAGGCTTAGCTCAAGTGCTCCAGCAATAGATGGAGGATGAAGCAATGGATCTCAACTGGGTTATTCTCTTCAGGGAAATCGAAATCTGCAATCGCCGAATCCGCCGCGATCGCTTTGCCGATCCGCTCGCCGATCCGCTTGATCGTCCGGAATGGCGTGGATTTCTCTGGACCGTTTCGATCATCGCGCGTCTTGTCGCAAGACGGGCTGCAGAAACAAAGGTGCCGTGCCGCGATGATTCGCGGATCGGAAAAAGCCTCAGGTTTCGAAGTTCAATCGCAACACGTGGTGCAGGAATTCCGGATTGATCAGCATGTTGAAGCTGATCGTCACCAATTCACCTTCGCGCTTGACCACGGTCGCACCGATCTCGTCATGGATGCCGAGGATTTCGAGGAAGAAATGGCTCGGCATTTCCAGGTTCGGGCTGACTTCGAGCAATGCGCCGGCAAGCGTGATCGTGCGGATCAGGCAGCGCACCTGCGTTCCGGTGCTGAGGTGATGGCCGACGAAGATGATGTTGCCGGGCCTGTCGAGATTGAATTCCCTGTAGGCACGTTCCGGCTTGGGGTGTTCTGTGTCGAGGTGCATCTGAAAGGCCCTTTTAGCCTCCGCTTGTAATACGACAGGATATTACGTGAAGAATGCTGACATTTGCTGAAGAACATCGTTAAAAATTGAATGCTTATGTGACCGCTGCGGGAAAATCGCACCGATTTCGTGCAGATTTGCCCCAAAGTTGCGCATTCCCAAGGCAGATGCGCCATTCTTGACATGTCGGCGGCGTTCGCGCATACAAAGGCCGGTTCGAGGCACCGGCCGCTCGCGGATGAAAATCCATGGTGAAGTCCTCGCGATCATGGTCACGGCCCTTTGTGCATGCTGACTGGCGGCAATGCGAGCTCCCATCCACAGTCGAAGAGCATGCCTTGCGAAGGCTCACGCCATGACGACGACCTATCTTGCCATTGAAGAATTGAAGGCTCAGGCCAAGCGCCTGCGCCAGGCGATGAACGATCGCGGCACCCCGCTGACCCACAGTGCGGCTCTGGAAATGATTGCCCGCCAGCACGGTGTACGCGATTGGAACACGCTCGCGGCCCTTGCGGCAAAGCCCAATGCCAGCCCGAAGACACCGCTCTTCGTCGGCGCGCATATTCGCGGCCGTTATCTCAATCAGCCGTTCACCGGCGAAGTCCTGGCGCTTTCGGCCCTGCCGGGCGGCGACCTTCACAGGATCACCATCCATTTCGACGAGCCGGTGGATGTCGTCACCTTCGAGAGCTTTTCAGCCTTTCGCCGGCGTGTGAACGCGCAGATCGATGCCGACGGCGTGTCGCCGAGGAAGACCTCGAACGGCGTGCCGCATTTGGTGCTCGATCTCTAGATTGTTTTGTCCTTTTGAGGCCGTCCGGATCCAAATGATTTAGCCGGATCGGGCCCTGCCTCCTATAGCACGGATTTCTCCATGACCGATCTTTCCGAAGGCAATGCCTTTCTCACCGGCTGGCTGCCGGGCGTCTTCATCAAAACGGCGGCACCGATCGTCGCGATCACCACCGTCAACGGCCTGTTCACCGTCGTCGACGCCTATTTCCTTGGCGCCTATGTCGGCCCGGATGCGCTCTCTGCCGTCAGCCTGATTTTTCCCGGTTTGATGCTGCTGGTCGCCCTGCAATCGCTGGTCTCGAACGGTATGGCGAGTATCCTCGCCCGCCGGCTCGGCGCCGGCGATCGTCAAGGCGCGCGTCGGGTGTTTGCCGGCGCGCATGCGCTGGCGCTCGCCGTCACCCTCATCCTCAATCTGGTCTACTGGATCGTTGGCCGACAGATCATCGATGCCGGTGCTGCCGGCAATGCTGCCGTGGCCGATGGCGCCATGCTGTTCATGGGCGCGATGATCGCCTGTGCGCCGATCAGCTTCTTCCTGTCGCTGCATCTCGACGGGCTGCGCTGCGAAGGCAAGATCGGTTTCATGACCTTGGTGACGCTGTCGGCCTCGCTGCTCAACATCTTCGCCAACTGGCTGTTCATGGCGGTGATGCATTGGGGCGTGCTCGGTTCGGCAGCCGGCTCCATCGCATCGCAATGCGTCTGTCTCGCAGCCGTGCTCGCCTTTCGCTGGCGCCGGCCGGCGGCACTAAGGCCGTCTCCGGGGTTGGCTCTTGCCGAATGGCGCGGCATCGTCGCCTTCGGCGCGCCGATGAGCCTCGGTTTCATCGGCATATCGCTGGCCTCGGCCGCCATTCTGATCAACATCTCTCTCTGGAGCGAACATGACTATGTCGCGACGGTGGCCGCCTACGGCATCATCACCCGGATCATGACCTTCACCTATCTGCCGCTGCTTGGTCTCAGCATCGCGCTGCAGACGGTCGCCGGCAACAATCACGGCGCCGGCCTCCGGCTCCGCGTCGGCCGCAGCCTGCAGATCGCCATGCTCGCCGCACTCGTCTATTGCACCCTGGTGGAGATCATCGTCGAGCTGCTGGCCGGCCGCCTCGGCGCCGTCTTCGTCGCCGATCCCGCGATCATTGCCGAGGTCAGGCGAATTCTGCCCTGGACGATCGGCGCCTATTTTCTCTTCGGGCAGATGATGATCCTGTCATCCTATTTCCAGTCGATCGGCGATGCGCCGCGTGCGGCGATCTTTGGCCTGTCGCGGCCCTATCTGCTCACCCTGCCGCTTACCTTCCTGCTACCCTTCGTCTTCGGCGAACAGGGGATCTGGATGGTGCCGGTCTTTGCCGAGGCAGGCATGTTCATCCTTGCCTTCCTGGTGCTGTCGCAGAACGCCAAACGCCGGGGCTGGCGGTACGGGCTTCTGCCCGTCTAAAGCAATTCCAGCAAAACGGTGCAACGGTTTGCGTCCGGAATTGTGCAGAATAAAGATATAGACGCAAAAGCCGCGCCGGGAGCGCGGCTTTTGCCTGATATCGTCTATTCCTTGCCGCTCGAAGCGGCCGTTGTCGCGGCTTCCGCCTCATTCAGCGCCTCGGCGCATTCCTGGCAGCAGACCTCGACAGTCTTGCCGCCGAGCTTGACGGTGATGGTCTCCGCACCGAGTTCGCAGTCGCAGGCGGCGCATGTGGTCTTCTTCATCTGATGATCCTCCGTTGATCGTCCCGCGATCGGGACAGGCTGATAAGATCATTGAAGTCCGCATTGCCGCTGTCGAAATCTTTAGCGATCGACCCCCCGCATAATTCCTTAAATTGGGATCGATTTAAGGAATTATGCGGGGATTCAAAGTGCTACAGCGTCCTTGCGGCTCTCGAAAAGACCCGCGGCGCTGTAGGCTTTCACTAGCGCCGCAGCTGCGCCGCGCGTTGGAATTCGGCCGGAGTCTGCCCGAAAGTCTGCTTGAAGGAAGCGCTGAAATGGCTGTGGCTGGAAAAGCCGAGGTCGAGACCGAGCGCGGTCAGATCCTCATATTGGCCAAGCAGATCGAGCGCGCGGGCAAGCCGCAGCCGCAGCTGGTAGCGGTAAAGTGGCGTCGCCTCGACCTGTTGGAAGACCTGGGTGAGATAAACCGGCGAGACGCCCACTTCGGTGGCGATTTCCGAAAGTGTCCAGCGCCGCGCGAGATCGGAGGAGAGCACCAGCTTTGCCCGGTCGACGAGCTTCTGTCGGCCGGCGCTGGCGCCCGCCGCATGCGATGTGCGCTCGCCGAGCGAGCGGCGCACCAGCGTCAGCGCCAATATTTCCGCTTCCAGCGTTTCGGCGACGTTGCGGCTGAGACCATGACGCAGGAGAGCGACCAGCGCCTGCGCGCGCGGATCGATCCGCCGGCGCTGGCGGCGAAAGGCAAAGGGCGGGCCGGGCTGCGCCTGCTCCTTCGGCGTGAGCTCTTCGAGCATGGATTCGTCGATCGCCAGATCGATGCAGGCATCGCCACCCTCGATTGGGTGGCTGATCCGGTATCCCTGGCCGGCATTGAAGAACAGAACCTGATTGGCTTCGGCCACCGTATCATTGCGGCCGACATGCCGCATGAATACGCCGCGATAGGGATAGACGAGGCTCGTCTTGTGAGCGCATTCCTCGTCGCTCTTGTGGCGGCATTCGCCATTGCAGACGATGTCACGAATGGTGACCGTCTTCGTTTTCAGGAGCGGCGCTGTTGAAAACTGCGACATTGCATCTTCCGGGTCAGACAGGCCGCCCGATGAGGCGACCTAGCGGCACAATATCACGCTTAAGTTTCAGCAGCGACTGTAGACATGGACGTCGCTTTCGGTCTGCCCCCTGGAAAGGCCGATATCCTTCAACTGCTCGTCGGACAGCTCCATCAGAGAATTGCAGTTGCGCCGTTCGTTCATTTTGCGCGCCAGCCACTGTGCTGCGGTGACTATAGCAAGGAACAGGCCGGGCCGCATATTGCGGGCTGAGATTGTGGAATTCGAGCTATGCATTGTGATCCTCCATCCGTGATTGGATGGAGGCAGTGAACCATCAGCGGCGGTTCCGCGCTGTCAGATTATTTAGCGATCGAACGCGACGCTTACGCTTTCAGCAGCCACTCGTGCTCGGCGGCATTGTGGAATTTCCAGATCCGCTGCGGTCCGGCCATGACGTTGAGGTAATAGAGGTCGTAACCATGGCAGGCGGCGCAGGGGTGATAGCCTTTCGGCACCAGCGTCACGTCGCCGTCCTCGAGCGCCATCGCTTCGTCAAGGGAGCGATCGTCGGTGTAGACGCGCTGGAAAGCGAAACCCTGCGGCGGGTTGAGCCGATGATAATAGGTCTCTTCCAGGAAGCTCTCGTTCGGCAGGTCGTCCTGGTCGTGTTTGTGCGGCGGATAGGAGGAGGTGTGGCCGCCTGGCGTAATCACCTCGACGACGAGCAGTGAATGCGCCGAACTGTCGTCTTCCGGCATGATATTGTTGACGTAGCGCACATTCGTGCCCTTGCCGCGCGTCACCTGCGGGTGCGTGCCGGGCGGGATGGCCTTTGCCTGATAGGTGCCGCCGCCGGGTGCGGAGCAGACGGCGAGCTCCAGATCGGTCTCCGCCGTCACCGACCACGTCGATTCCATCGGGATGTAGAGCGCATGCGGCGCACCTTCGAACGGGTTCATGCGGCCGCCGAGCGTGCCGAAATCCTTGGTGCCGGCAGACGCTTTGCCCTTGCCGGTCACCCAGACGAGGCAGACTTCGCGATCACCCGTCTCTCCCGAAACGGTCTCGCCCGGCTTCATCCGATGCAGATCGAAGCCGACATAGGTCCAGCCGGCGTTTTCCGGGGTGACATGCGTGACGCGGCCATACGTGCCTGATGGTTTCACCTTGAGATTTGGCATTGGTGTTTTTCCTCGTAAGTTGGAAAATTCCCCTCCCCAACCCCTCCCCACAAGGGGGAGGGGCTAACCTGCCGTGCTGTCTCGCCCATATTACGGCCTTCCTTTTTTCAAGGTGGCCGCCATCTGGTGCGGGGCGGTGCATCAAGTTAAGTCCCTCCCCTTGTGGGGAGGGGTTGGGGAGGGGTCTTTTGCTCCCGCTATCCCTTAGGAAAGCCTTCCGTTTCCACGGTATAGCCCGCAGCCGTCATGACGCGCATCAACTCGGCGTGACCGATCTCGGCCATTTTCTGCGGCGGAGCCTTGCGCGGATCCTGTTCGGCCTCGACAACGAACCAGCCTTCATAGCCGTGATCGGCCAGCCGCTGGACGATGGCGCCGAAATCGAGCGAGCCGTCGCCCGGCACCGTGAAGGCGCCAAGTGCCACCGCATCGAGGAAGGACTGCCGGCTGCGATCCAGTCCATCCACCACAGGTTTGCGGATATCCTTGACGTGAACATGGTTGATGCGGGCGTGGTGGTTCCCAATGGCGCGCAGCAAGTCGCCGCCGGCAAAGGCGAGATGCCCGGCATCGAGCAGCAGCGGGATGCCTTCGCCCGAATGGCGCATGAAGGCGTTGAGTTCCGGCTCGGTTTCGACGACGGCCGCCATGTGATGGTGATAGGAAAGCGGCATGCCCTGCTCGGCGCACCATTCTCCGAACCGGGTGACGCGGTGCGCATAGGCCTTCATCTCGTCATCGGAAAGGCGAGGCTTGGTCGCGAGCGGCTTGGAGCGGTCGCCCTGGATGGAACGGCCGACTTCGCCATAAACGATGCAGGGCGCGGCGACGGCCTTGAACAGTTCGATCATCGGCGCGATGCGGTCCTTGTTGGCGGCAAGCTCCTCGTCAACAAGCGTGCCCGAGAACCAGCCGCCGCACAGCGTGACGTCGGCTGCACGGAGAATCGGCAGCATCACCTTTGGATCGTCGGGGAAGCGGCGGCCCTTTTCCATGCCGGTAAAGCCGGCACCGCGCGATTGCCGCAGGCATTCCTCCAGGGACACATCGTCGCTGAGCTCAGGAAGATCGTCGTTCCACCAGGCGATGGGCGACATGCCGAGTTTGGCCTTCATCAACATTCTCCTTAAAAGCATTGCGGAAGAGCTCTGCTCTTCCGAAAAAATGATAGCGATAGATCAGCCGATACGCTGGGCGGCGCGTGCTTCGACATAGCCCTTGCGCGCTTCGTTGACCTCTTCGCGCGGGCTGACCTCCGGCACCGCGACATCCCACCAGTGGCCGCCGGCCTCCGTGGTAATAAGCGGATCGGTGTCGATAACGAAGACCGAGGTGCGATCGTTCTTCCTCGAGTCGGCGATCGCCTGCTCCAGCTCGGCGATCGAGGCGACCTTGACGGCGATGGCGCCCATGCTTTCGGCATGCGCGCGGAAATCGATCTCCGGCATCACCTCGTGGTAGGAGTCCTTCAGCAGATTGTTGAAGTTGGCGCCGCCGGTTCCCATTTGCAACCGATTGATGCAGCCATAGCCGCGATTGTCGAGCAAGACGATGTTGAGCTTGAGGCCGAGCATGACCGAGGTGGCGATCTCGGAATTCATCATCATGTAGGAACCGTCGCCGACCATGACGACCACATCCCGTTCGGGACGCGCCATCTTGGCGCCAAGCCCGCCGGCGATCTCGTAGCCCATGCAGGAAAAGCCGTATTCCATGTGATAGCTGCCCGGCGCCGTCGCCGGCCAGAGCTTGTGCAATTCACCGGGAAGGCCGCCGGCAGCGCAAAGCACCGTCGTATTCTCACCGCCGATCGTGCGCGCCACCGCGCCGATCACCTGCGCATCGGAGGGCAGGGCGGCATTGGTCGTCGCCATTGCCCTGGCCGCAGCCTCCATCCAGACCTTCTTTTCCGCAGCCGCCTTCTCGGTGAGGGCGGCCGGCGCCTTCCAGCCCGAAAGTCCGGCCGAAAGCGCCTTCAGCCCTTCGCGGGCGTCTGTCACCAGCGGATAGCTGTCGTGCTTCACCGCGTCATAGGCGGCGATATTGAGGCCGATCATCTTCAGGCTGTCATTCTTGAACAGCGCCCAGGAGCCGGTAGTGAAATCCTGGCAGCGCGTGCCGACGGCGATAACGAGATCCGTCTCTTCGGCGATCGCATTCGCCGCCGACGTGCCGGTGACGCCGACCGAGCCGAGTGCCAGCGGGTGGGTCTCGTTGATCGCCGACTTGCCGGCCTGGCTGACGACGACGGGAAGGCCGTGGGCCTCGGCAAAGGCGGTAAGCTCCTTCGTCGCCTGCGAATAAAGCACGCCGCCGCCGGCAACGATCACCGGCTTCTGCGACGCCTTGATCAGCGCGATGGCATTCGCCAGCTCGTCTGCATCCGGCTGCGGCCGGCGGGTCGTCCAGACTTTTTCATCGAACAGGCTTTCCGGATAATCGAAGGCTTCTGCCTGAACGTCCTGGCAGAGCGACAATGTCACCGGGCCGCAATCCAAGGGGTCGGTCAGGACCTGCATGGCGCGCTTCAGCGCCGCGATGATCTGCTCGGGCCGGGTGATGCGGTCGAAATAGCGCGAAACCGAACGGAAGGCATCATTGGCTGAAACCGTGCCGTCGCCGAAATCCTCGATCTGCTGCAGCACCGGATCCGGCGCGCGGTTGGCGAAGACGTCGCCCGGCAGGAAGAGAACGGGAATACGATTGACATGCGCCACGCCGGCGGCCGTCACCATGTTCAGCGCGCCGGGGCCGATCGAACTCGTGCAGGCCATGAAGCGCGTGCGGAAATTCGCCTTGGCATAGGCGATCGCGGCATGCGCCATGCCCTGTTCGTTGTGAGCGCGATAGGTCGTCAATTCATCGCGCACCTGATAGAGCGCCTCGCCGATGCCGGCGACGTTGCCGTGACCGAAGATCGCCCAGACGCCGCCGAAGATCGGCACTTTCTTGCCGTCGACGATCGTCATCTGTACCTTGAGGAAATGCGTGACGGCTTGCGCCATCGTCAACCGTATCGTCTTGCCCATCGGGTCCTCCCGCAATCTTTCTTTTCGCGCTTTTCCCTCCCCAACCCTCCCCTCAAGCGGAGGGGTTAACTTGCCGGGCTCCCTTCATTCTCGCCGCAACGTCTCCTCCAATGGGAAGCTTGCTGATGGCGTGAGGCGGTGCCCGGGTTAAGTCCCTCCCCTTGTGGGGAGGGGGTGGGGAGGGGTCTTAATTCTAAGTCTACTGATGTCCGCGGGTCTTCAGCCACGCCTCTGTCAGTTGCCGGAAGCGGCCGGCCATATCGGCGATCGCTTCCTCGTCGTTCATTTCGCCCGAAAGCCAGGCGCGCGCCGGATCGGCAAAGATCGTCCGGCCGACGGCGAAGCCCTTCACGGAGGGGGCAGCCAGCGTCGCCTCGAAGCAGGAGATCAGCTCGTCGGCGGGCGCCTCGAGCCCCAGCAGCACGATACCGCGGCACCATGGATCATTTTTGGCGATCACCGCATCGATCTTTTTCCAGGCCTCACGGGATGCTTGCGGCTCCAGCTTCCACCAGTCCGGCTTGATGTCGAGCGCATAGAGCTCCTCCAGCGCGGTCGCGATGGTATCGTCGGTCAGCGGGCCGTTCTTGCCGGCGATGATCTCCACCAGCAGCTCGCGGCCAACCTTGCGGGAGGCCTCGAACAGAGTGCGCAGCTTCTCCTGCTGCTCCGTCTTCGATTCAGCCGGATCATCAGGATGATAGAAACACAGGCACTTGATGCAATGATTGAGCGGCCATTCGACGAGCTGCGAGCCGATATCCTGGCTGAATTCGAAGCGCAGCGGCTTCGAGCCCGGCAATTCCACCGGCCGGCCGATCCAGGAAAAATTCTTCGTCGCCGCATCGAAGAAAGCGTCGCGGCCGAAGCGTTCGTCGATCAGCATGCCGTAGCCGTCGCGGCCATTCGAAACCCGCGCCGCCGCCGCGACCGCCAGCCGCTTGAAGGCGACGATCTTCTCGTGGCCGACGCCGAGTTCATCGGCGACGCTGACGAGCTGCGAGCGGTGGTCGATCGCCAGCGCCATCAAAAGCGGGATTTCGCCGCGCCGGGTCGATGCCCAGTGGATATGGTTGATCGCCTCGTCCTTGCGCAGCGCCCGGTGTTTGCTTCCGGTCGTCAGGAAGAAGTCGAGTTCGGCCCAGGTCGGATATTCCGGCGAGCAGAGCAGGCGGGAGACAGCGAAGGCGCCGCAGGCATTGGCCCAGGTCGCACAGGTCTTCAGCGGCTCGTTGCGCAGGAAGCCGCGCAGGAAGCCCGACATGAAGGCATCGCCGGCGCCGAGCACGTTGAAGACTTCGATCGGGAAACCCTGGCCGATGATGCCGGCTTCCAGATCGTCGGCAATCGGTCCGTCATAGACGATGCAGCCCATGGCGCCGCGCTTGAGCACGATCGTCGCCGGCGACAGGCGGCGAATCTCCTTCAGCGCGCCGAGCACGTCGTCGGCGCCGGACGCGATCAGGACTTCTTCTTCGGTGCCGACGATGAGATCGCAGTCGGGCAGCGTCTCCTTCATCTTCGAGGAGACTCGGTCGGATTTCACATAGCGCTCGAAGCCTTCCGCATGCCCGGCAAGGCCCCAGAGGTTCGGTCGGTAATCGATGTCGAAGATCACCTTGCGGCCGTTCGCCTTGGCGATGCGGATAGCCTTGCGTTGCGCGGCTTCGGTATTCGGCCGTGAGAAATGTGTGCCGGAAACGAGAACGGCGCGCGACGATCTGATGAAATTTTCGTCGATATCGCCTTCATCGAGCGCCATGTCGGCGCAGTCCGAGCGATAGAAGATCATTGGCGACACGCCCTCGGCCTCGACCGCAAGCAGCACCAGCGCCGTCAGCCGCTCCTTGTCGGTGATGATGCCGTCAGTGGCCACACCTTCGCGCGCCGACTGCTCGCGGATGAAGCGTCCCATCTGCTCGTCGCCGACGCGGGTGATGAGGCCGGATTTGAGGCCGAGCCGCGCCGTGCCGATGGCGATATTGGCGGGGCAGCCGCCGACGGACTTGGCGAAGGAGCCGATATCCTCCAGCCGCGAACCGATCTGCTGGCCGTAAAGATCGACCGAAGAGCGGCCGATGGTGATCACATCAAGCGCCGGCTCCGGCTGTGAATCCGGATTCGATTGTACCATGATGTCCTCCCGCTAGATTTTGCGCGGCTTCCAGTGCCTGCGAATTTTCAATAATGAAACATCGGTTCCGATATTTTGTCAATTCGGAATGTTTATTCCATTTTGCCTTTTACAGGTTTTGACGGCTGACCCTTGCGCCGCCGTTCAGCGATTGCAACCGGTAATGCCATGGCGAGCGCCATCGAGGCCGAAAGCGAGCGGAAGCCGGCGAAATCGGCCTCCGCCACCTCGAACCAGTGCGTGGCGCAGGCGGCAAGCGGCGAGAAGGCCGAATCGGTGATCGCAATGACGGGGACGCCGCGATCGGCAAGCTCCTGGCTCTGGCTGAGGCTGTCGGCCGCATAGGGCGAGAAGCTCGCCGCGATCGCTGCATCCTTCGGTGTTGCGAACTGCACCATTTCAGGGTCGACGCCGTTCGGCGAGGCGACGATCTGGTGGCGGATGTTGAGCTTAGAAAAAGCGTAGGTCATGTGCGCCGTCAGCGGGTAGGAGCGCCGTTTGGCGATCAGGTAGATCGTCTCGGCGTTGGCAAGGATATTCACCGCTTTGGTGAAAGTATCGCTCTGCACCGTTGCGGCCAGCCGGTTGACCGACTGATTTGCCGCGGCAATGAAGCCGGAGAGCAGATTGGCGTCCTCATCGTCGCCGCTCGATTGCTCCAGCGTGACGAGGCGCTCTTCGTAGCTCAGCGTCCGGTCCCGCAATCTTTCGCGAAAGATGCTCTGCAGGTCGGAAAAGCCTCCATAGCCCAGATGATGCGCCAAGCGCACCAGCGTCGAGGGTTGGACGTCGGAGGCCGCCGCGATGCTCGCCGTCGTGCCGAAGGCGATCTCATCGGGATTGCCGAGCGCGAAGGCGGCGACCTGTGCCAGCCGCTTCGGCATGCTTGCCTTGCGCTCGATGATGGTACTGCGCAGGCTTTCGAAATCGCGCGGTACACGCGCGTGCCTCTGGGGATCGTTATCCATGCTTGCGGCTCACGAGATGAAACAAATATTCCATATTATCGAACATAAACGATTTCAAACGACACGGCTAATTGTTTTTAATCCCCTGTAATTGAAGGCTTTTGGACAATCTCTTCGCGAAGAACGCAGAAATGCCTGTGAGTAGGTCCCTTGTCAAAATGATCCAAATATTCCAAAAATCCGCGCGCAGCTCTGGAGGAGACGGAAATGAAGCCACTCGGCATCGGTTTGATCGGCACCGGTTATATGGGCAAGTGCCATGCATTGGCGTGGAATGCAGTAAAGACGGTGTTCGGCGATGTCGAGCGTCCGCGTCTCGTGCATCTGGCCGAAGCCAATGCTGGGCTTGCTGAGACTCGGGCCGGTGAATTCGGCTTCGAGAAGGCAACGGCCGACTGGCGGGCGTTGATCGCCGATCCCGAGGTCGACGTCGTCTCCGTCACCACGCCCAATCAGTTCCACGCCGAGATGGCGATTGCTGCCCTTGAGGCCGGCAAACATGTCTGGTGCGAAAAGCCGATGGCGCCGGCCTATGCCGATGCCGAGCGCATGCTGGAAACGGCGAAGAAATCCAGCAGGGTTGCCGCCCTTGGCTATAATTACATCCAGAATCCCGTCATGCGGCACATCAAAACGCTGATTGGCGAAGGCGCCATTGGCACAGTCAATCATATCCGCGTCGAGATGGACGAGGATTTCATGGCCGATCCCGATGTCTTCTTTTATTGGAAGAGCGAGCTTTCCGCCGGCTACGGCGCGCTCGACGATTTCGCCGTGCACCCGCTGTCCCTGCTCTGGTATCTCTTCGGCCATGTCGAGGCCGTTATAACGGATATGGTGAGGCCCTATGCCGATCGCCCGTTGAGCGAGGGTGGCCGCCGTGCCGTCGAAAACCACGATGGCGCCAACGTGCTGATGCGGCTTGGCGGTGGCATCTCCGCCGTGTTGATGGCGAATCGCGCCGCCTGGGGTCGCAAGGGCCGGATCGCCCTGCAGATTTACGGCTCGAAAGGCTCGATCGTCTACGATCAGGAGCGGATGAACGAATTCGAACTCTATCAGGCCGACGGCCGCGGCTCCGAACAGGGTTTCCGCAAGATACTGGCGGCACCCGCCCATCAGCCTTATGATCGCTTCATCCCGGCGCCAGGCCACGGCCTCGGCTTCAACGATCTGAAGATCATCGAATGCCGCGAGCTGATCCGGGCAATATCAGGCGAACCGTCGTCGATTGTGACATTCGAAGACGGTCTCAGGATAGAAAAGTCGGTGCATGCCATGGCACAGTCCTTCCACGAGCGTCGCTGGATCGAGATCGGCTGAATGTAAGAGGCCGCTTTCCGTTGACGGGGCGTGGGCTACTGCATAATCCCTGAAATCGGGATCGATTTCAGGGATTATGCAGAAACTCAAAAATGCGACTGCGTCCTTTGCGCGTCTGAAAGACACGCGGCGCTGTCGGGAATAGGCCTTGGCGTGGTTGTCGGGCGCAGCTTCAGGAGCGAGATCGTGACGGATAGACTGGTGATCATCGGCGCGGGACAGGCCGGTTTCGCATTGGCAGCCAAGCTGCGTGCGTTGAAGGATACGCGCCCGATCACCCTCGTCGGAGCAGAGGACGTCGCCCCTTATCAGCGCCCGCCGTTGTCGAAGAAATACCTGCTTGGCGAAATGGCCTTCGACCGCCTGCTGTTTCGCGCCGAGCACTGGTATGCCGACAATGACGTCGACCTTCGCCTTTCGACTTGGGCCGAGCAGATCAAGCCGGACAGCAAGCAGGTCCTGCTGCAGGACGGCTCCGTTCTCGATTACGGCACGCTGGCGCTCGCCACCGGCTCGACGCCGCGCCGGCTGCCGGCCGCGATCGGCGGCGATCTCGAAGGCGTCTATGTCGCCCGCGACAAGCGCGATGCCGATCTGCTGGCCGAGGAGATGCGCCCCGGCCGCCGTGTTCTGATCATCGGTGGCGGTTATATCGGCCTCGAGGCGGCAGCCGTTGCCCGCCATCGCGGTCTGGAAGTCACTGTCATCGAGATGGCCGACCGCATCCTGCAGCGCGTCGCGGCGAAGGAGACCGCCGACATCATGCGCGCGATCCATGAGGCCCATGACGTGGTGATCCGCGAAAAGACAGGGCTCAAGCATCTGATCGGCAAGGATGGCCGCGTCACCGGCGCCGCACTTTCCGACGGATCAGTCATCGACATCGATTTCGCCGTCGTCGGCATCGGCGTCGCGCCGAACGATCAGCTTGCCAAGGAAGCCGGCCTCGAAGTCGCCAACGGCATTGTCGTCGACGAATTCGCCCGCACCTCCGATCCGGCGATCTTTGCCGCCGGCGATTGCGCCGCTCTTCCCTGGCAGGGTGGTCGCATCAGGCTCGAATCGGTGCAGAACGCCGTCGACCAGGCCGAAGCAGCCGCAGCCGTCATCGCCGGCGGCAGCGACCCTTATGCGCCAAAGCCGTGGTTCTGGTCCGACCAGTATGACGTCAAGCTGCAGATCGCCGGCTTCAATCTCGGTTATGACGAGACGCTGCTGCGCCCCGGCACCCGCGAAGGCGCCCATTCAGTCTGGTACTTCAGGGAAGGCCAACTGATCGCCGTCGATGCGATCAACGACGCGAAAGCCTATGTGACCGGCAAAAAACTGCTGGAATCCGGGACCAACCCCGATAAATCGATTCTCGCCGACCCTTCTGCGGACCTCAAGAGCCTGCTCGGCTGAGCTCGGCTTGTTCATCGACGAGAACGAAGCGCGATCAAATTCCGCGGATTGCGGCAGGAAACGCTGTCGGTTTGCGTAACCAGCCGAATTGCAGCTCGCTGCATTTCTTCTGGTGAAAACTCAAAAAACCCTTGCATTCACAGACCGGTCGCCATAGTTAGGCCGCACCGGAGAGGTGGCCGAGTGGTCGAAGGCGCTCCCCTGCTAAGGGAGTATACGTCAAAAGCGTATCGTGGGTTCGAATCCCATCTTCTCCGCCATTCCGATTTCCTGAGCACGCGTCGATCGTTTTTCTGGCAGGGAATCATTTTCGCTTAGTCGGCTAGGCCGGGCGACAAAAAAAATCTCTCTGCCTCGAGCGAGAGAATCGCCTGCGGGAATCACCTCCCGCGCTCAAGCCACCGGCAGGGGCGAAAGCGGATCGGTGCATGTCCGGTTACGCTTCCGGCAATCATGAATCCCCCGCAAGTGCCGCATTTTGTCAAAAAAGTGTCTCGAAAGTGTCGTTAGGCGCATGTCCAATTCTTTGTTGGGCCGACCTAAGCCTCCGCAAAATCAGGGTTTTCTTAACAAAGCATAAAGGAAACCGGGGCCGGCTGCCCGACTTGTGTCCTTTCAGCAACAGAATGTCGGGAAGGCTTCCTCAAATGCCCTATCTACACAAGTTGGTGATTGCGTGACGGCTTCCGTCTTGTATTTTCAACCTCGGAAGCAAGGGCGACTGATCGTCCACTTCTTGAAACACGGGGATGGGGCAGGGAACGCTGCTCAGCGAAAGATCCCAAACCCGATCGAAACTTTGAATTGGAGGTCATTTATGAACATCAAGAGCCTTCTTCTCGGCTCCGCTGCTGCTCTCGCAGTAGTTTCCGGTGCTCAGGCTGCTGACGCTATCGTTGCTGCCGAGCCGGAACCGGTTGAATATGTTCGCGTCTGCGACGCTTACGGCACCGGCTACTTCTACATCCCGGGCACCGAAACCTGCCTGAAGATCAACGGCTACATCCGTTTCCAGGTCAACGTTGGCGAAGACATCGGCGGCGATTCTGACTGGGATGCAACGACCCGCGGCCAGGTTCAGTTCACGGCCAAGAGCGACACCGAGTATGGTCCGCTGACCGGCGTCATCGTCATGCAGTTCAATGCTGACAACGCCACCGATCAGGCTGCCAAGCTCGACTCCGCTTACCTCGACATCGCGGGCTTCCGCGCTGGTCTCTTCTACAGCTGGTGGGACGATGGCCTCTCCGGCGAAACCGACGACATCGGCTCGCCGGTCACGCTGCACAACTCCATCCGTTATCAGTACGAAACTGACTCCTTCTACGCTGGCATCAGCGTCGACGAACTCGAAGACGGCTTCTACAAGACGGACGAAGAAGCCAACAACGTTGGTGTTGCAGTCGGTCTCGGCGGCAAGGCTGGTGCATTCAGCTACCAGATCACTGCAGGCTACGACGTCGACAATGAAGACGGTGCTGTCCGTGCAATGGGTACGGTTGACATCGGTCCTGGTACGCTCGGCCTCGCTGCCGTATACGCTACCGGCCCGAGCTCCTACTACACCAAGGCTGAATGGGCTATCGCTGCCGAATACGCTATCAAGGCAACCGACAAGCTTAAGATCACCCCTGGTGTCCAGTACTACAGCAACTACTACGTTGCTGGCGACGACTTCAGCGACAACGAAGCTTGGAAGGTCGGTCTGACGGTTGATTACCAGATCGTCGACAACTTCTACGCCAAGGCTTCGGTTCAGTACCTCGATCCGGAAGATGCTGACGACTCCACGACGGGCTACTTCCGCCTGCAGCGTTCGTTCTAATCTGATCTGACTTCGGTCAATCAGGAAAGCCCGGCTCTCGAGCCGGGCTTTTTGTATTTGGACGAATGGCCCATTGTGCCAGTTGACCAGTGTCGATCAGGTTTATCGGCAGGTGGCGAGAAAAGCTCGAAGTGCTGTCGGGATATTGCCGAGATGCGGGAGCGGGGCATGTCCTTGCCCTTCGGCAGCATGTCGGATCAAGCCCGGATGCCGCCGTGCCATTTCACCGGCGGTTTCCTGTGAAAGCAGCGACGTATTGTCACCGCGGATCAGCATCAGCGGCAACCGGCTCAGGCTTTCGAATTGCTCCCAGAGATCAGGCAGCGGCTGGCTGAAATCGATCGATTTGAGCGCCTCCGCGATCGCCGGGTCGAAATCGGCGACAGGCCTTCCATCGATATCGCGATAAAGGGCAAGCGCCATCTCGCCCCAGTCTTGCTCTGTAAGCGCGGTAAACGACGCGCCATGATTTTCCTTCAATATAACGGCCGCCTCGTTCCAATCCGCCGGCTTTCGACCGCTGTTGAGGTAATCGCGGATCCGCGCCAGCCCCACAGCCTCAAGCACAGGCCCGATGTCGTTGAGGATGACAGCCTCGAGAAGATCCGGCCGTGTCGCCGCGATCAGATGCAGGATCAGCCCGCCCCGCGACGTGCCGATGAAGATCGCCCGCTCGATGCCGAGTGCTGCGCAGGCGGCAATGACGTCGCCGGCTTCGATGGCGAGATTGTAGTTCGCCTTGTTCTCATCCCATGCCGAGTTTCCCCGCCCGCGCGAATCGAGTGCAACCACCCTGCGCGGCACTTTTGTGTCTCGGGAAAGAAGCAGTGCAAGCGGATGAAAATCCCGCGTATTGCGGGTCAGGCCGGGCAGACAGATCACCGGCATCCGTCCAGCGGTCGCCGCCCGGTCGGACAGGTAATCGCGGGCATGAAGCCTCAACCCATCAGAAGAAGTGAAAAATCGTTCCTGAAAACCGCCTTCATCCGTATCCGGCATCGCATCCCTCGAGACCTGTTTGATCCCGAAGATGTAGCTTGCTTTTCGAGCCGCGCCAAACGGCTTCAGGAGGCGCTGCGTCCGCCGATCAGGTCGCGCTCGATATCGGTGGACTGGCCGAGACGGGCTTTATAAACTTCGTAATTCTCCATCACCCGCTGCACGTAGTTGCGCGTTTCGGGGAAGGGGATGCGTTCGATCCAGTCGACGATCTCGTCGATCGGCCTGCCGCGCGGATCGCCGTAACGGCCGATCCACTCCGGCACCCGCTTCGGCCCGGCATTATAGGCGATGAAGGTGAGGATATAGGAGCCGCCGAAGGCATCGATCTGCTCACCGAGATAATGCGCGCCGAGTGTCGCGTTATAGCCGGCATCGGCCGTCAGCTTGTCCTTGGAAAAGGCGATGTTGTGGCGCTTGGCCACCGCCTGGGCTGTCCCCGGCAGAAGCTGCAGCAGGCCGCGCGCGTTCGCCGCCGAAACGGCGGCCGGGTTGAAGGCGCTTTCCTGCCGGGCGATGGCATAGGCGAGTGCCTTGCCGGAACCTGTTATATTGGCGTTCGCCGGGATCACGCCGACCGGAAAGGCAAGCGCTGCGACATCGATGCCGCGCCCATAGGCGATCTTGCCGATCTGCAGCGAGAGATGATGATCGCCGGATTGCTCGGCCCGTGCTGCAAGGACGGCCAATTCGCCGGGGCTTTGCAGTTGGTCGGCGAGCGCGAGATAGAGAATGGCGGCTCGCCATCCATGGCCGGCGGCCTCCAGTCGGGCGATCGCCTGCACGGCTTCGCGTGCCTGGAAGCGCTGCCGGTCGGCCGTGCTCGGTGCGGGATAGGTGACATCAAGCGTCTTTCGCCCCAGCCTTTCGGCCGCGAGCTGGCCATAGAAGGTGCCGGGAAAATTCGCCGCCTTCGCATAGAATTCGCTGGATTTGCCGGGGCCTCCGGCCTCCGCTGCTCGTCCCAGCCAATACCAGGCGCGTGAAACCGAGATCGGCCCGTTTGATGTCTGGAGGATCTTGCGGAAGTGTCTTTCCGCCGTTTCCGGGTCCTGCAGGCCGCGAAGTGCGTACCATCCGGCATGGAATTCAGCCTCGACGATATCCGTCGGGCTCGTTGCGGCGTAGTTTGCGACGATGCGATAGGCAGGCTTGAATTGTCCCTGGTCGACGAGGCCACGGCTGACGATGCGCTGCTCGTTCCACCATTCGCCGGAATTGACGAGTTCGCTGCGCTCGGGCGGCATCTGCTCCAGAAGCGCTGCCGCCTCGGTATATTTGTCCTGCCTGCGCAGATACTCGATCCGCGCAAACAGCAGGCCGGCATCGCCCCGCCATTTTGCATCGACGGCGTTGAGCAGCGCGCCGGCATTGCCGGCTTTGGCGTCAACGGCAGCCCAGGCCGTATAGAGCGACTGGGCCTGGCCCATGTCGCCGAAGCGCTTGGCCTGCGCCACCCGGCCGCGATACATCAGATAGTCCATCCGCGCCTTGTGGTCGGCAGGCGTCAACAGCGCGGAAAACTCGATGAGGATCTTGTCCTCGGTCGCCTTGTCGAGAGCCTCCTCGCGCCAGACCTTGCGGATATATTTTGCCGCCTGCGCCTGCTTGCCTGACGCAACCAGCGCCCGGCCGAGAATGACGGCGCCTTGCATCGTCTCAGGCGCGGTATCGCCGAAGGCGGCGAGCACGGCGGGAGGGGCGGGATTTTCGTCATAGATCGCGCGTTCGGAATAGGAACGCAGCCGCGAAAGACCCGGCCAGCCCTTGAGTTCCTGTGCGGCGCTGGCGATTTCATAGGAGGGAACGCCCTTCAATCCGGAAACGGCGATCGCCCAGGTGAGGATATGGCGGTCGAGCGTCTCGTCGCGCATGCGGTCGCGGATCGAAAGCGCCAGCTGCGGGTCTTTGTCGGAAAGCGCATCGAGGCCGGCTTTCAGGTCGCCATTGACAGGCGCGATGGCCGGATTCCGCGGGATGGCGCCCGTTGTAATCGATTCCGGTATGGCTGTCTCGGGAATGAAGCCAAGCGGCTTGACGGCAGGCATGGAAGCGCTCTCGCCGGGAAGCGGCGACGCAACACTGCTCCACGCGGCGGCAATGAAGCCGAAGGCGGACAGAATCAGGACAGCTTTCTTCATCCGGGATCTCGCAACGAAAACACGCCCTGCCATTTGGCTAGAGGCATCTTAACGAAACCTTACCGTACCAGGTAAAATTCATTCACATCTGCTATCGGAATTTGCCCTAAACCGAACTCTGCGCGCTTGTCGCGATGATTTCGGCGCTCTATGGTGCGCAACTCTTATTCATGGAATGCGGCCGAAGCAAGGATTTGGTCGTGAGGAGCTTTGCATGTTCAATGGGTCCATTCCCGCCCTCGTCACCCCCTTCACGGATGCCGGACTGATCGACGAAGACAGCTTCGCCGCTCATGTCGACTGGCAGATCAAGGAAGGCAGCGGTGGTCTCGTTCCGGTCGGCACGACAGGCGAATCCCCGACGCTGTCGCATGCCGAGCACAAACGGGTGGTCGAACTGTGCATCGAAGTTGCCGCAAAACGCGTTCCCGTCATGGCCGGCGCCGGCTCGAACAATACACGTGAGGCGATCGAGCTTGCCCAGCATGCCGAAAAGGTCGGTGCGAACGCCGTTCTGGTCGTCACGCCCTATTACAACAAGCCGACGCAGAAGGGTTTGATCGCCCATTTTTCGGCGATCGCCGAGGCCGTCGATCTGCCGATCTATATCTACAATATCCCCGGCCGCTCGGTGGTCGACATGACGCCGGAAACGATGGGTGCGCTCGCCAAGGCGCACAAAAATATCGTCGGCGTCAAGGATGCGACGGGCAAGATCGAGCGCGTCTCCGAACAGCGCATCACCTGCGGCGCGGATTTCAGACAATTATCCGGCGAGGATGCGACGGCGCTCGGCTTCAACGCCCATGGCGGTGTCGGCTGTATTTCGGTAACGGCCAATGTCGCCCCGCGCCTTTGCGCCGACTTCCAGGCGGCAACGCTGGCAGGCGACTATGCCCGCGCCCTGGAATATCAGGATCGGCTGATGCCGCTGCACAAGGCGATCTTCCTTGAGCCGGGTCTTTGCGGCGCCAAATACGGGCTCTCCAAACTTGGCCGGATGAGCCGCAACGTTCGTTCGCCCCTGCTTTCGACGCTGGAGCCGGCAACGGAATCGGCGATTGACGCCGCGATGCGCCATGCAGGCCTGTTGAACTGACGAGACTGGCCGTCTTCACAAGACGGGGTCTCTCCCTTACATAGAGGGCAAGGAATGAGGGCGCGGCTTTTCGCGCTCTAAAAAAGCAATTGGAATATCGTCATGGCCCCCAAAGGCAGCCAGCGCGTGGTGAGTAAGATCGTGGCCGAAAACCGCAAGGCCCGCTTCAACTACGAGATCATCGATACTTACGAGGCGGGCATCGTGCTGATGGGCACGGAGGTCAAGTCGCTGCGCGAAGGCAAGGCCAATATCGCCGAATCCTACGCCTCGGATGAGGGCGGTGAGATCTGGCTGATCAATTCCTATCTGCCGGAATATCTGCAGGCCAACCGCTTCAATCACGAGCCGCGCCGGCGCCGCAAGCTGCTGCTGTCGGGCCGTGAAATCCATCGTCTGCGCTCTGCCATCAACCGCGAAGGCATGACGCTGATCCCGCTGAAGATCTATTTCAACGATCGCGGTCGGGCGAAGATGGAACTGGCGCTCGCCAAGGGTAAGAAATTGCACGACAAGCGCGAATCCGAGAAGGAGCGCGATTGGAACCGGCAGAAGAGCCGCCTGCTGAAAGCTCATGGCTGACCGCGTTGCCGTGGTTTATGATCACGTCCTGATCGTCGCGGCCACTTCGGTTCGGGATGATGGAGAGGTCAATCCTCGAGATCGCTGACCGGGGCGACTTCGACCGGGCGTGGCGCCCGCTCGGAGGGGTCGCGACCGATTTCAGCCTTCAGAGATAAGAGATCGATGAAATGATCGGCCTGACGGCGCAGGTCGTCGGCAATCATCGGCGGCTGGGTCGCCATGGTCGAGATCACCGAGACCTTGCGGCCTCTGCGCTGCAACGCCTCGACCAGGTTCGTGAAATCACCGTCGCCCGAGAAGATGACGAGATGATCGACCGTTTCGGACTGTTCCATGGCGTCGATCGCAAGCTCGATGTCCATGTTGCCCTTGATCTTTCGGCGGCCCATGGAATCCGTGAATTCCTTGGCGGGCTTGGTGACGACTTTGTAGCCGTTGTAGTCGAGCCAGTCGATCAGCGGCCGGATCGATGAATATTCCTGATCTTCGATCAGAGCGGTATAATAATACGCGCGCAGCAAATATCCGCGTTTCTGGAACGCTTTCAAGAGCTTGCGGTAATCGATGTCAAAGCCGAGGCTCTTGGATGCAGCGTAGAGATTGGCGCCGTCAATGAAGAGTGCAATTTTTTCGCGTGGGTCAAACATCGCTTACCAATCCAATGAGAGCAATCGAAATCCGCATGGGCCAAACTTAAATAAAAACAATAGCTTGTGTTTCGATTTCGATCCGGTCCTTACTTTATGAATTATTCATATATGAAAGATTTAGGGCACGATTCGACATATTCCAAGCAACCGTCGGTGGAATTATGACATTCTCCATGGGAATCTAGCTCAGCCGCGGATAAAGACGAGGGGAGCCGGAATGAAAAACTTGTATTTGCCCGGTTTTAATTGTATCGGGCGTGTTAATCCCGAAATCACGACCGTAAAGGACAGGCAATGGCCCGTGTCACAGTTGAAGATTGCATCGACAAGGTGGAGAACCGCTTCGAGCTGGTTCTGCTCGCCAGCCACCGCGCCCGGCTGATTTCCCAGGGTGCCTCGATCACCATCGATCGCGACAACGACAAGAACCCTGTGGTGGCCCTGCGCGAAATTGCCGATGAGACGCTTTCGCCGGATGACCTCAAGGAAGATCTGATCCATTCGCTGCAGAAGCATGTCGAAGTCGACGAGCCCGAACCCGATCCGGCAAGCATGATCGCTGCCGGCGGTGTCGCCGCAGCCGACAGCGAGGAGCAGGACGACGTGCCCGAGACGATCACTTTCGACCAGATGTCGGAAGAAGAGCTGCTCGCCGGCATCGAAGGCCTGGTGCCGCCGGAAAAGAGCGACGACTACTAAGCGCGTCTGCCGGATCCCTGTCGCATCGGTTGAATGCGATCCCCCGGTCGCACTGATGCGATCCGGAAAAAGCTGCATGCGATGGAAAAGAGCGACGATTACCAATCGTCAATCTTGCACCTTTATTGCTTAGGCATATTATTGCCCATGTGTGCGCCAATCGTTGATTGGCGCGCTTTTATTTTTATCGGAGTGGCTTTGGAATGATGCGGCAGTACGAGCTCGTGGAGCGGGTTCAGCAATACAAGCCCGATGCCAATGAAGCACTGCTGAACAAGGCCTATGTTTATGCCATGCAGAAACATGGCCAGCAAAAGCGCGCGAGCGGCGATCCCTATATTTCCCATCCGCTCGAGGTCGCCGCCATCCTCACCGACATGCACCTCGATGAATCGACGATCGCGGTCGCTCTGCTGCACGATACCATCGAGGATACGACGGCGACGCGCGCCGAAATCGATGAACTGTTCGGCGAGGATATCGGCCGCCTGGTCGAGGGTCTGACGAAGATCAAGAAGCTCGATCTCGTCACCAAAAAGGCCAAGCAGGCGGAAAACCTGCGCAAGCTGCTGCTCGCCATTTCCGACGATGTGCGCGTGCTGCTCGTCAAGCTTGCCGACCGCCTGCACAATATGCGCACCCTCGATCACATGTCGGCCGACAAGCGTGCCCGCATCTCCGAGGAGACGATGGAAATCTATGCGCCGCTCGCCGGCCGCATGGGCATGCAGGACATGCGCGAGGAACTCGAAGAGCTCTCCTTCCGGCATATGAACCCGGAAGCCTACGAGACCGTCACCAAAAGGCTGGAAGAGCTTTCGAAGCGCAACGAGGGCATCGTCAAGAAGATCGAGGCCGAGCTGCGCGACCTTTTGGTCGCAAGCGGCCTGACGAGCGCCTACGTCAAGGGCCGGCAGAAGAAGCCCTATTCGGTCTTCCGCAAGATGCAGTCGAAGTCGCTTTCCTTCGAGCAGCTTTCCGATGTCTACGGCTTCCGCCTGATCGTCGAGGACATACCCTCCTGTTACCGGGCGCTCGGCATCGTCCACACGCGCTGGCGCGTCGTGCCCGGCCGCTTCAAGGACTATATCTCGACGCCGAAGCAGAACGACTACCGTTCGCTGCACACCACCATCGTCGGTCCTTCCAGCCAGCGCATCGAACTGCAGATCCGCACCAAGCGCATGCACGAAATCGCCGAATTCGGCATCGCCGCCCACACGCTCTATAAGGACGGCGCCACCAATGCCGATGGCGACATCCTTTCTCGCGAATCCAATGCCTATTCCTGGCTGCGCCATACGATCGAGGCGCTGGCCGAGGGCGACAGCCCGGAAGAATTCCTCGAGCACACCAAGCTCGAGCTGTTCCAGGACCAGGTCTTCTGCTTCACGCCGAAGGGCAAGCTGATTGCCTTGCCGCGTGGCGCCACCCCGATCGATTTCGCCTATGCGGTGCACACCAATATCGGCGATACCACGGTGGGCGCCAAGATCAACGGCCGCATCATGCCGCTGGTGACGCGGCTTGCGAATGGCGACGAGGTCGAGATCATCCGCTCCGGCGTGCAGGTTCCGCCGGCCGCCTGGGAGGAGATCGTCGTGACCGGCAAGGCGCGCGCCGCCATCCGTCGCGCCACCCGCATGGCGATCCGCAAGCAATATGCCGGCCTCGGCCACCGCATTCTCGAGCGCACCTTCAACAGGGCCGGCAAGATTTTCTCGCGCGAGGCGATGAAGCCGGCGCTGCACCGTCTCGGCCAGAAGGATGTCGAGGATGCGATCGCCGCTGTCGGCCGCGGCGAAATGTCTTCGCTCGACGTGCTGCGCGCCGTCTATCCTGATCATCAGGACGAGCGCGTCACCGTGAAGCCCTCCGGCGATGACGGCTGGTTCAACGTCCGCAGCGCCGCCGGCATGATCTTCAAGATCCCCGGCAAGACCAAGGCAGGGCACGACGGCGGCCATTCGGAAATCGACGCCGATGCCGATATCGGGCCGATCCGCGGCCTGTCCGGCAATGTCGACGTCAAGTTCGCGCCGACCGGTGCCGTGCCCGGCGATCGCATCGTCGGCATCATGGACCAGGGCAAGGGCATCACCATCTATCCGATCCAGTCGCCGAGCCTGCAGCGCTTCGACGATCAGCCCGACCGCTGGATCGACGTCCGCTGGGATCTCGACGAAGCCAATAAGTCGCGTTTCATGGCGCGCATCATGGTGAATGGGCTGAATGAACCCGGCACGCTTGCCAAGGTCGCCCAGACGGTGGCAGGCATCGACGTCAATATCCGCTTGCTGAACACGGTGCGGGTGGCGGCCGATTTCACCGAAATGATGCTCGAGGTCGAGGTCTGGGACCTGCGTCAGCTCAACCAGCTGCTCGCCCAGATGAAGGAACTGGATTGCATCGCCACGGTCCGGCGGCTCTACGAGTAAGTTTTTATTAAGCCCTCAGGGATTTGAGCGAAAAATTGCACATTTTATGGTCGTTTTAGGATCGGAATGGCGCATCAAAAAGGCGAGTAATGCAGTGAGTGCATGGCTGTCTCCATGTTGCGGTGGTGGTAATTAACCTCTGCTGGGCCTATCTTCTGGTCATCGAAACGTAAACAGAAGATGAGACAACGTAATGTTTGACCCTATTAAGAAATTCGCTCGTGCCTTTCGCGCTCCGACCACGCAGGAACGTGAAATGGCATATTTGGATGGCTCGTTCGACCGTATCGACCTCGAGTTTCGTCAGCGCCAGGTCGATCGCGGTCTGTTCCGTAATCGCTGATACCAAACTTATACTTGAGACGAGTGAGGGACGTTATGCATAACGGACGCCCCTCGGCATGAAGAAGCTCCTCTTCACAGAGAGAAATGAGGGGCGGATTTTCGAGCGGTATCATTTGCCGCTCTTGTCATGGTGGTGTGCACTGCACTAAATACCGGCCATGTTGTTTCGCCGTCGCAAACCTGCGGGATTCAAGGAAAAGATGCGGGAGCTTTTATGGCCTCGCAAGGGTTTCCTTCGCCCGATCCGTTACCTGACAATGCGCGTCCTGCGCCTGAGCGCTTCGCCGCATGCGGTTGCCGCCGGCGTCGCTGCGGGTGTCTTCGTCTCGTGGACGCCTTTCATCGGCGTGCATTTCGTCATGGCTTTCGTCATCACCTATTTCCTCTCCGGTAGCATGGTGGCCGCCGCCCTCGGCTGCGCCGCCTTCGGCAATCCGCTGACCTATCCCTTTATCTGGGGGATCACCTGGGAGATCGGACATTTGCTGTTGAGCCGCAAGGATCAACTGGCCGGTCAGACGGTGGATCTCGCCGCCCTTTTCCACAAGCTGAACTTCACTGAGCTATGGAGGCCGGTGCTGGAGCCGATGCTGGTCGGCGCCATCCCGCCGGCGATCGTCACTTCCGTTGCGCTCTATGCGCTGACGTTCTACACCGCCAGGGGTTTTCAGACGCGCCGGCATATACGGTTGATGGAGCGGGCGCGCCTGCGCCTTGCCGTTCCAGCCGGCAACATGCCGAGCGTATGAACCCGATCAAGAATTCTTAAGCGACGGAAGGCTCCGGCATGATCATCGGCATTGGCAGCGATCTGATCGACATTCGCCGTGTCGAGAAATCCATCGAGCGCTTCGGCGAGCGTTTCACCCATCGTTGCTTCACCGAGATCGAGCGCGCCCGTTCCGACAAGCGGGCAAACCGTGCCGCATCCTATGCCAAGCGTTTTGCCGCCAAGGAGGCCTGTTCCAAGGCGCTCGGCACCGGCATAGCGCAGGGCGTCTTCTGGAAGGACATGGGCGTCGTCAACCTGCCGAGCGGCAAGCCGACCATGCTTTTATCGGGCGGCGCCGCGCTGATCCTCGAATCACTGCTGCCCGTGGGCCACAGGCCCGCCATTCATTTGACAATAACGGATGATTATCCCTTGGCGCAGGCCTTCGTCATTATCGAGGCGTTGCCCGAGAGCCTCTGATCGTGACCTCGGGAGCGTTGATCGCGACCTCGGGCGCTGTTGATCGCGACCTCTCGTCGCTTTTGATGTTGTCGCCATTGCCGCAACCGGTCGAAGCCGCTAGAGAGAACGACAGAAAGAATTGCGCCGCCGCGGCGTCTTGAAGGAATAAGACTGCGTGTCCGAAAAAGTCGAAGCCAAGCCGAACGCCCTCTGGGAAAATATCAAAGTCATCATCCAGGCGCTGATTCTGGCGATGGTGATCCGAACGGTGCTGTTCCAGCCCTTTACCATTCCGTCCGGTTCGATGATGCCGACGCTGCTGGTCGGCGACTACATCTTCGTCAACAAGTTCGCTTACGGCTATTCGAAATATTCGCTGCCCTTCTCGCCAGATGTTTTCAGCGGCCGCCTGTTCGGCGCCGATCCGAAGCGTGGCGACATCGTCGTCTTCCGTTTCCCGCCGAACCCCGAAATCGACTATATCAAGCGCTGCATCGGCCTGCCCGGCGACCGTATCCAGGTTACCGACGGCGTGCTCTACGTCAACGGCAAGCCGGTTCCGAAGGTGGCGGACGGTGCGTTCACTTCGGATTACAAGCTCGACCCGGGCGAGGACGTGCCGGTGTTCCGCGAAACGCTCGACGACGGCAAGTCCTACGACACGCTCGATCAGTCGCCGGTGTCGCGTGGCGATAACACCCGCGAATTCATCGTGCCGGAAGGCCATTATTTCATGATGGGCGACAACCGCGACAACTCGCTCGACAGCCGCTTCGACGTCGGCTTCGTGCCTGCCGAAAATCTTGTCGGCCGTGCCAGCGTCATCTTCTTCTCGCTCGGCAACGACACCTCCTTCCGCGAAATCTGGAAGTGGCCGACGAACATGCGTTGGGACCGCCTCTTCAAGGTTGTTGAATGAGTAAGGCGCAGACGCTTTCTGCGGCGGACCGCGCAAAGCTTGAAGCCCTGATCGGTCATGACTTCGCTGAAAAGGAACGCCTGGATCGCGCGCTGACCCATGCCAGCGCCCGCACCGAAAAGGGCGGTAATTACGAACGGCTGGAATTCCTCGGCGACAGGGTCCTTGGGCTCTGCATCGCCGAGCTTCTGTTCCGCACCTTCGGCACAGCAGGAGAAGGCGAGCTCTCGGTTCGCCTCAACCAGCTCGTCAGCGCCGAAACCTGTGCCGCGGTCGCCGATGAACTCAATCTTCATCTCTATATCCGCACCGGCGCCGATGTGAAGAAACTGACCGGCAAGCGGATGATGAACGTGCGCGCCGACGTCGTCGAAAGCCTGATCGCCGCGATCTATCTCGACGGCGGCCTCGAAGTCGCCCGCCGGTTCATTCTGCGTTACTGGCAGGGAAGGGCGGTGCGGGCCGATGGCGCCAAGCGCGACGCCAAGACCGAGCTGCAGGAGTGGTCGCATGCGAAATTCGGCGTCACGCCGATCTACCGGGTTGATGAACGCAGCGGACCGGATCATGATCCACGCTTCAAGGTGACGGTGGAAGTTGCTGGCATTAAGCCCGAAACCGGCGTAGAGCGGTCGAAGCGTGCCGCCGAACAGGTCGCGGCAACGAAGATGCTTGAGCGCGAAGGCATTTGGCAGCAATCGCCTGCCGGAAACTGACGGGACAATGACACAAGAAGAAGAGATCGCGGCCGAAGCTGCCGCAGAAACCAATGGTCCGACGCATTCGGGCTTTGTCGCGCTTATCGGGCCGACCAATGCCGGCAAGTCGACGCTGGTGAACCGCCTCGTCGGCGCCAAGGTCTCGATCGTCAGCCATAAGGTGCAGACGACGCGGGCCATCGTCCGCGGCATCGCGATCCATGACAATGCCCAGATCGTCTTCATGGATACGCCTGGTATCTTCAAGCCGCGCCGCCGGCTTGACCGCGCGATGGTGACCTCGGCCTGGGGCGGTGCGAGGGATGCCGATCTGATCGTGCTGCTGATCGACAGCGAGCGCGGCCTGCGCGGCGATGCGGAAGCCATCCTCGAAGGCCTCAAGGAAGTCCGGCAGCCGAAGATCCTGCTGCTCAACAAGATCGACCGCGTCAACCGCGAGGATCTGCTGGCACTGGCCGCTGCCGCCAACGAGAAGATCGCTTTCGAGCGCACCTTCATGATCTCCGCCGAAAACGGCTCCGGCTGCGACGACCTCATGGACTATCTGGCGAAAACGCTGCCGGAGGGGCCGTGGTACTATCCGGAAGACCAGATCTCCGATCTGCCGATGCGCCAGCTCGCCGCCGAGATTACCCGCGAGAAGCTGTTTCTGCGCCTGCACCAGGAGCTTCCCTATGCCTCGCATGTCGAAACGGAGACGTGGGAAGAGCGCAAGGACGGCTCGGTGCGGATCGAGCAGGTGATCTATCTCGAGCGTGACAGCCAGAAGAAGATCGCGCTCGGCAAGGGTGGTGAAACCATCAAGGCGATCTCGACTGCATCGCGCAAGGAATTGTCGCAGATCCTCGAACAGCCGGTCCATCTCTTCCTGTTCGTCAAGGTTCGCGAAAATTGGGGTGATGATCCCGAGCGGTTCCGCGAAATGGGTCTCGATTTCCCGAAATAAGCATGGCAAGGATTTCGCCGGGTTGGCGCCAGCCCTTTGTTTCCGCATAAAAAATCCGCCTCGCTCATGGAACAAATCCATGCTTTGCGCATTCCTTGATGAACGGCGCGCCAATGTTGGCGCGCCGATTTTGCGACGGCGGGGGCAAGTATGGCGACGTCGAGACCCATCAATTCTTTCAAGACCCCTTGCGAGCAATGTCCTTTGCGGCCCCTGCCGCATTTCAGGGAATTCAGCCGTGACGAGCTGGAATTCGTTTCGAGCTTCAAGAGGGGTGAGCTTGCCGTCGATGCCGGCTCCACCATCCTCGTCGAGGGCGCACATAGCGCTCACCTCTTCACGGTGCTTGCCGGCTGGGGCTTCCGCTACAAGATGCTGGAGGACGGGCGCCGCCAAATTCTGAACTATATCATGCCGGGCGACCTGGTCGGTCTGCAGGGAACGATTGCCGGTGAAATGCAGCATTCCGTCGAAGCGCTTTCGCCCGTGTCCCTTTGTGTCTTCGAGCGTGACAGGCTGATGACGCTCTACAACAAGCACGCCTCGCTCGCCTTCGACATCACCTGGATCGCCGCGCGCGAGGAGCGCATCCTGGATGAGCATCTCCTGAGCATCGGCCGCCGCACGGCGCTGGAAAGAGCAGCCTACCTGATCGCTTTCCTGTTCGAGCGCGGCCGGAAGCTCAATATCTTCAACGGCCGCAAATTCATCCCCATCACCCAGCAGCACATTGCCGACACGCTCGGCCTTTCCATCGTTCATACCAACAAGACCTTGAAAAAGCTCAGCGAACGTGGGTTGATCCGCTGGCAGGAGCGCGGCTGCGAGGTGCTGAACGGCGAGGAGTTGATGGCGATCGCCGGCTGGGAAGGGCTCGGAGAGGGCAAACGCCCCTTCATCTAAAGCGCGTTGCGATCTTTCAGATTCGCGCCTCGCGCTTTAGGTCTTTGTTTTGCGCATGCCGCTGTCGCAAAACCGCTGCACACTTTTGCGCGACATGCCTGGCCAAGCAGCTTGGTTATGTCTTTTTTAAATGCAGATTAGCAGCAGGCAAAATAAGCTCGGCCGTCGTCTTTCCTCCGATTTTGATTCTTATCGACCGGGCAGAAAAATGGTTTATTCAGAAAAGGTGGCGGAATTCACCGATAGCGTGCCATGCGGGGCACCGGAGGGCAATGATGTTGGCGAAACGGCCGGGGCGCTGCGACAGGCGCCCGACGAGGGGCATCGAATCATGAGCGCAATCCGTGTTCTGGTTCTTGAAGACAGTTTGATCATCGCGATGGAGGCGGAGGATATTCTGCGCCTGGCCGGCGTCGAGAGCATCGATATCGTCGGCAGTTTGGAACAGGCGAGGGCTGCCATCGCTGCGGAGAAATATGATTTCGCCCTTCTTGACGTCAATCTCGGCGAGGGCATGAGTTTCGGATTTGCCCGCCATCTTCTCGATATCGGCATCCCTTTCGGCTTCGTCAGCGGCTATTCCGATACCGGCGATTTCCCGCCTGACCTGCAGCACATACCGCTTCTGGTGAAGCCGTTCGACGAAACGGCGATGCGGGAATTCCTGCAGAGGCTTTTCCCGGCTGTCGCCTGAAGCGGTCCATGACGGAAGCCAGGCCTTGCATTGCAGCGCGTCTTTTCAGACGCGCAAAGGACGCTGTAACGCGTTGAATTATGCAGTAGGATGGATTCGTCAGCCGTAAGGACTTCTTTCGATGCAGTGGCAGGACCATGCGATCATTCTGGGCGTCAAACGCCACGGGGAGACGAGCGTCATCGTCGAGGTGATGACGCGTGATCGTGGCCGCCATCTCGGCCTGGTGCGCTCCGGACGCTCGCGCGCCATGCAGCCGGTGCTGCAGGCGGGCAATGCCGTGGAAGTCATCTGGCGTGCCCGGCTTGACGAGCATCTGGGCGAATTTCGCGTTGAGCCGGTGACGCTGCGCGCTGCCCGGCTGATGGAAACGGCGACCGCCGTCTACGGTGTCCAGGCGATGGGTGCGCTGCTGCGGCTGCTGCCGGAGCGTGATCCGCATCCGCACCTCTTCGATGCGCTTGAGGTCATCCTCGATCACCTGCATAACCCGGCCGATGCTGGCGAACTCTTCGTGCGTTTCGAGCTTGCGGTGCTGAATGATCTCGGCTTCGGCCTCGATCTTGCCGAATGCGCCGCGACCGGCGCCCGTTCCGGTCTCGTCTATGTCTCGCCGAAATCCGGCCGCGCCGTCAGCCGCGCCGCTGGTGCGCCCTGGGCGGACAAGATGCTGCTCCTGCCGCCGTTCCTCAGCATCGAAGGCAATCATGCTGCCGACTTCGAAAGTCTCTCAGCTGCATTCCGTCTGACAGGGTTCTTTCTGCATCGCCATGTCTACGAGCCGCGCGGGATCGAATCTGTAGCAGCCCGCGACGGCTTCGTTCAGGCGGCACTCAAGGCGCTTAATCCAACTCCACGGACGCTTTCTGGTCCGAACGGTGTTTCCGTCTGACCTTCGTTTTTTACCGGTGCAAAACATCCTCCGGATTTGGCGGTTTACCCGCTCATGAGCGGCTCCTATGTCTTCACAGGACTGCCAATCAAGGAGGATCTCATGCTGACCAAGCCCGCATCATCGACAACGATCACGCTCTGGAACGGCCGCGAAATTCCGCGTCTCGGCATGGGATGCTGGGCGATCGGCGGTCCCTTCTTCGCCGGCGACACGCCGCTAGGCTGGGGTGATGTCGACGACGATGAATCCGTGGAAGCGATCCACCGCGCCATCGAACTCGGCATCCGCTTCTTCGACACGGCCTCGAACTACGGCGCTGGCCACTCGGAGGAAGTGCTCGGTCGGGCGATCGGCAATCGCGACGATATCGTCATCGCCACCAAGTTCGGCTTCGCCACCGATCCGGAAACCAAGCAGGCAACCGGCGCCTTCGCCGATGAGGCCTTCATCCGCCGTTCGGTCGAGACCTCGCTGCGCCGCCTCGAGCGCGATCGTCTCGATCTCCTGCAGTTCCACCTCAATGATTTTCCGCTGGAACAGTCGGATGCCGTCTTTGATACGCTGGAGGCGCTGCGCGCCGAAGGCAAGATCGATGCGTTCGGCTGGAGCACCGATTTTCCCGATCGTGCCGCCCGTCATACCAGCCGCCAGGGGTACGTCTCGATCCAGCATACGATGAATGTTTTCGAACCGGTGCCGGAGATGATCTCGGTGATCGAGGGGAAAGGCCTGATGTCAATCAATCGCGGTCCGCTGGCGATGGGGCTGCTGACCGGCAAGTTCACCGCCGACAAGGCAGTGGGCGCCAAGGATGTCCGTGGGGCGGCCCTCGACTGGATGGTCTATTTCAAGGACGGGCGTATTGCCCCGGAATTCGCCGCACGGCTCGATGCCGTCCGCGATCTCCTGACATCAGGCGGCCGCACGCTGACGCAGGGCGCGCTTGCCTGGCTCTGGGCACGCTCGCCGCGCACCCTTCCCATTCCGGGCTTCCGCACTGTTGCCCAGGTGGAGGAAAATGCCGGCGCGTTGGAAAAAGGACCGTTGCCGGCCGATATCATGGCGGGCATCGATGCCGCGCTCGATCGCGTGTGATGCTCTAACTCTTTGTTTTCACGCAATTCCGGACGGAAAACCGCTTCGCACTCTTCCCGGAATTGCTCTATGCTGCGGCGCGGCGCTTAAGCGCCCAGCCTTCCGGCCTCTCTTCAACGATGCGGACGGTGTCACCGATTGTGATCCTGCCGCTGCCGCGCGGCGTGACGTTCCAGCCGAAGAGCGGGCCCGGCACGCGCCGGTCGGCCGACATGCGGATGCGGCCCATGGCCGGCATCGGGTTTGGTCCCTCGCGGGACCCGGTCAACTGGTCCTGAGTCGTCATGATGCAGCGGGAGCAGGGCTTGACGAGATCGAAGCGGATGCCGGCGATCTCGATCGCCGCCCAGCGGTCCTCCGGCCAGGCCTCGTCGGTATCGACGACGATGTTCGGACGAAAGCGTTCCATGCCGACACTGCCTTCGCCATGGGCGGCGAGATCGGCATTTAACGCTTTCAGCGAGCCGGTCGTCGTTACCAGGATCTGATAGCCGTCGGTAAAGGTGACGGGCGTGGCTTCACCGGCCCATTCGGCATTCGCCGTCCGCCGTGCCTGCCCGTCGAAGAAGACGAGGCGCACCTCGCGGCCAAGCCATTCGGAAAGCTGCCGGTTGCTCTCCGGATCGGCGACGGCGGCGCTGACGACAGATTTCCATACAGTCACATCCATGCGGGTTTCAGGCCGAGGCGGCGCTACCGATATGTCCGTTTTCCCCTGCATCAGCAGCCGAAAGGCGCTCGCTTCCGGTCGCACTTCGATGCGCGCGAGGTCGGGCAACTCGCGCTGGGTGATGAAGTGCCCTTGCGCATCGGTGATCATCGCCCGCCGGTCGCCGGGAAGCCCATAGGCGTCGATGTCGGCGGCCGGCAGCGCAATGCCGCGGGCGCTCTTGAGCGGGTAGATGAAGAGGTCGCTGACACGCATGTTGTGCTCCTAGATTTCATCCATGAAGGCCGAGAGGAATTCGCGCAGGCTTTTATCGCGCGCGGCCGCCAGCCTGCGGCCGGTCTCGGTCTGGAATCCTTCCGCCAGTTTGAACAGCTTCGTCTGGAAATGGTCAATGGCATAACGCTTGTCATCGAACGGGCGGTCCGCTGCCGCCGGGTCGAACGGATCGTAGAGCCTGGATCCCAGTCGCCCGGCGATATAGAAGCAGCGTGCGACGCCGACCATGCCGATCGCGTCCAGCCGGTCGGCATCCTGCAGGATCTTCGCCTCCAGCGTCTGCGGCGTCACCCCGGCCGAGAAACTGTGCGCGGTGATTGCGTGGGCTGCGTCTTCGATATCGGCCTCGCTCCAGCCGAGTTCCGCCAGGATCGCCGATGCCTTCTCCGCCGCCAAAGCCGATGCTTTTGCCCGCAGCGGCGAATTCTTCTCGACGGCGACGCAGTCGTGCAGCAGCACGGAAGCGGCAAGAACTCGCCCGTCGCCGCCTTCTTCCGCATGGATGCGCATGGCATTCCTGAAGACGCGCAGAATATGGGCAAGATCGTGCGAGCCGTCGTCGCCGTCGGCCGCATGCGCAATCAGCGCCGCGGCAAGCGTTTCGTGTGGGGAGAAGGCTTCAGCCGCGAACATAGCGCCACCTGTCATGAGGAAGATCGTTTTCCGCCGATAGGCATCGGCGCGGAATGGAATGCGGGCGGTAAAAGGATGCGACAACGAAGATCTCAGGAATCGCAGCCGATTTTGTAGCGGCTTGCCGTGCGAGTCGCAATCGAGAGGGATCTCAGTGCTTGGCTTCAGGAAGATGCGTCACGCCGCCGTTCGGCGGCAGGGAGAGAAGATGGGGCACGTCACGCGCCGGTCGCGGCGGACTGATGTGATAGCCTTGGATCTCGTCGCATTCCTCGCATTCGAGCAGCGCCAGCTGCGCGGCCGTTTCGACGCCCTCGACGGTGACGCGCATGCCGAGCGCATCGCCGAGCAGGATGATCGCGTGCATGATCGCATGCGCTTCCTTGTTGTCGACGATGTCGTTGACGAAGGACTTGTCGATCTTGATCTTGTCGAAGGGGAAGCTCGAGAGATAGCTCAGTGAGGAATAGCCGGTTCCGAAATCGTCCATCGAGATGCGGATGCCGCGCTCCTTCAGCGCATGCAGGATCGGCAGCACGTCGCTTAGATTTTCCATCAGCACGCTCTCGGTGATTTCGAGTTCAAGCCGCGACGGCAACAGCGCCGCGGCGGCAAGCGCCTCGCTGACATCTCGCGTCAGGTCGCTGCTGCTGAATTGGATTGCCGAAACGTTGACGGCGATCTTGATGCCCTCCGGCCATTGCGCTGCATCGTTGCAGGCCCGGTGCAAAACCCAACGGCCGATATCAACGACAAGGCCCACCTCTTCGGCAAGCGGAATAAAATCCATCGGCGGAACGCGGCCTCGAGCCGGGTGGTTCCAACGGATCAACGCTTCGAAGCCACAGATGCGCCGCTGCACGAGGTCATAAAGCGGCTGGTAGTGCAGCTCGAATTCTTCATTCTCAACGGCTGCTCTGAGGTCCGCCTCCAGTGCGTGGCGCAGCTGGATCTGCGCTTCCATCTCGCTGGCGAAGAAACGTTCGCGTTTGCGGCCGTCCGCCTTGGCATGTGACAGCGCCACGCCGGCATTTTTCAACAGGATATCGGTTTCCTCGCCATCCTCAGGGGCGATTGCGATGCCCATGGAGACGCTGAGCTCCACCTGTTTTTCGCCGTGGAGGAATGGTTTGGAAAGCTCCCGGCGGATCCGCTCGGCAAGCGCCGTCACGTTCCGGGGCTGCTGCCTGCCCGTCTGCAGGATGGCGAATTCGTCCGAGCCGAGGCGCGCCAGGGTGTTTTCCGAACCGGCCGAGGCTCGGATGCGCTCGGCGACCTGCAGCAGGATCTTGTCGCCGGCCGAAACGCCCATCGTGTTGTTGATCGATTTGAACCGGTCGAGATTGAGGTGAACGAGGGCAATCTGCTGATCTGGCCTGCGCTCTGTGAGCGTCGCATCCACCTGCTCGCGGAAATGGATGCGATTCGGAAGGCCGGTCAGCGGGTCGTGGTGGGCGAGATAGGTGATGCGCTCGGCCGCCCTTCGATCCTCGGTAATATCGGCATGAATGGAAATGTTGCTGCCGTCGGAAAGGATAGTCACCATGCTCTGGATGATGCGGCCATCGTCCATCAACCATTCGCGCCGACGGAGACTACTGCTCCTTGCGGTTGCGGAGGAATGTCGCCCGGTCCGCCGGCCGGGCTTGGCGCTGGCGCTCTCCGTGCCGCGCATTTTGGCCGTGAGATCGGCGATTGTCGCGCCGGCAATGACATCTTCGTCCGTCAGGTCGAAGAGCTGGCGGAAGCGGGTGTTGGAAAGCGTCAGCCGCTGGTCGGAGTCGAAGACGCTGAGACCGAGCGGCAGGTTGTTGAGGATGATTTCGAAGAGCTTTTTCTGTCCGTCGAACGCTTTGCTGAGGGCGGAAATATTGCCTCTCAGCGCATGGTTTTCCCTTAGCAGCGTTTCCGCGCTTCTCTCGATTTCGTCATAGTCGCTTTCATGGACGCGATAGGTCGCGATCACAAGATCCATCAGGCGCTGCGCATCGATCGATCCATCGGCGGTGACGGCCTCGGTACATTGCCGCCAGAAGAGCGCTTCAGCTTTCATGTGAATGCGTCTCGCGGGACGACAGCGGAGGGAAGCGTCCTCGTTTGATGAACGTGCCTCATTTCGCCGGACATAGAAGACCTTTCTAAAATGAATACAGAGATTGATTTTGATAAGCTGGACGCCTGCTGGTGATGCGTGGACGCCCATTTTGTATGGCCCGGATTAATATTCGGTTGCAGTGCAGCAGAGACCTCGCGGCGTTAGACGTCTGTTTTATATGTGAAAAATACCTGAAATACGGAGAAAAGCGGCCCCCTGATGCTGGCAGAGGCCTGCGCTCGCGCATTCCGTTAACTTTTGTCAATCATCGTTAATGAGAAGTTAACAACTTATTGACGCACTGCGCAAATCAGTTTAACCACCGAGTCAACAGTGATTTTCCCAGTTCGTATTGCGTACAAACACCACCGGCAAAAGGCGGTGAATGGAGGTTTGTATGACCAGCACCACATCCGTTTCAGACACGTCATATGCATATCTGGCGACTCTTTCGCGTCTCGATGCCAATGGCGATGGCGTCCTCAGCCGCGGCGAACGTGCCGCCGATGAGAAGCCCAGCATCATCAAAGAACTCCTCGAAGAGGACAAAACCAGCGAGACGCAGCCGAAGTTTTCCGGCAGCCTGATTGCGCTGATGATGGACACGCGTGACAGTGCCACGGCAAGCAGCATTGCCGTTTCCTATCCATTGCAGCAGACCGCGCCGGCGACAGGCGATCAGCCCGAGGATCTCTACCGCAAGACCTACGGCCAGTTCGATTTCGACGCGGTCGCCTGAACGGCGTGCCGATCCGGATGATCAAGCCGGCCGTTGGTCGGCTTTTCTCGTTACGTCTTCTTCGTGCGATCTTCCTCGGTCAGGAACACCTTCCGGTTTGACACGTTCAGAAGGACAACCGGACGGAAGGAGATCTCCATGAAAGCCATGCGCATTATCGCCGCCCTGAGCCTGCTTGCGGTTGCATTGCCGGCGGGCGCTCAGGACAAGCAGACGGCGGTTGCCAATTTCGTCGGCAAGGACGGCAAGGAGGACGGTCGCGCGCAACTGACGGCTGCCGCCACTGGCGGCGTCCTGATCGAAGTCGAGATATCGGGACTGCCGGTGAATAAATGGGTGGCCTTCCATGTTCATGAGACCGGCCGCTGCGACGCCGCGACCCATCACGAATCGGCGGGCGGCCACTTCAATCCTGAGAAGGCCGAGCACGGCATTCTTGCCGCCAAGGGTCCGCACGCCGGCGATATGCCCAATCAATATGTCGGGCAGGACGGCGTGCTGCGGGCGCAGGTCTTCGACAGCATGGTCACGCTCGACGGCAAGACCGACGGCATTCGCGGCCGTGCATTGATGGTGCACGCCAATTCGGATGATTATCGAAGCCAGCCTTCGGGTGATGCCGGGGAAAGACTTTCCTGCGGCGTCATTCAATAGGCTATGGCGCAATTCTCAGATCGGCATCGATTAACAACAAAATTGGGAATTCGAAGTGCACAGCGCCGCGGGTCTTAAAAACACCCGCGGCGCTGCAATGTCTTACTGCCGCGTCGGCGTCGGTTTTTCGGCCGTCGCCTTGCCGTTGGACGTTTTTGCCGGCGCGGCATCTGAAGCATCCGGCGCAGCGTCAGGATTGTCGTCGAAGGCGAGTTTCACGCGCTTCACCATGTCACGGCTGACCAGCCACCAGTCACCGGTCTTTGCCCAGTAGCGCAGCGCTACGGAGATCGTGCCGTCACCAAGGCTGTCGATGAAGACGCTGGGTGCCGGTGACGTCAGCACCCTGGAATCGGCTTTGGCAAGGTTCATCAGCCTCTCCATCGCCAGATCGATGTCATCCTCATAGGCGACGCTGATTTTCAGCTCGTTCCGCCGGGTGGGTTCGCGGCTAAAATTGGTAATCGGCGTGTTCCAGAGCGTCGAATTCGGCGCCAGCCGGTAAAGCCCGTCGCCGGTTTTGAGCTCGGTTGCAAACAATCCGATTTCGCGTACCGTGCCGGCCACGCTGCTGGTCTCTATATATTCGCCGACGCGGAACGGCCTGAGGATCAGCAGCATGATGCCGGCGGCGATATTCTGCAGCGTGCCTTGCAGCGCCAGTCCGATCGCCAGGCCTGCCGCGCCGAGGGTTGCGATGATCGAGGCGGTCTGGACGCCGAATTGACCGAGCACGGTGATGAACACCAGAATGAGCAGGGCATAGCGCAGCACATTGGTGAAGAAACGCGCTAGCGTCTCGTCGATGCCATGAACGCGCGACAGGCCTTCATAGGCCCAACGACTGGTAAAACCGGCCAGCGCCCAGCCAAGAACGAGAAGGATCACCGCCCCGAGGACAGAGAAGGAATATTGCACGGCAAGCGCGCTTGCCTGGCTGAGCGCCGTTTGCGTGGCGAGGAGGACATCGGCTGCCTGTTGTTCCATGATCTGGCCCTGTCGATTGTG
Organism: Rhizobium sp. WSM409; assembly: GCF_057653825.1. Lineage (NCBI taxonomy): Bacteria > Pseudomonadati > Pseudomonadota > Alphaproteobacteria > Hyphomicrobiales > Rhizobiaceae > Rhizobium > Rhizobium sp. WSM409. The sequence goes on from NZ_CM172794.1 coordinate 1,203,192, forward strand.
CGTGATCGGGGCCTAGATGGAGCGGCTGGCGGCAGCGTCAACCGCAAGCGGCGTCCCGGACAGCAAGGACGAAGGGCGCGTTGCCGTCGGCATCGGCGCCACGTCCGATTGCCCGCACCGCCGCAACCAGCCGGCCGCTGCGGCCGAGCAGCGCGTCACCGATTTGGATCAGCCGGGCATTCGGTGTCGCGAAAGGCGAGGCGGCCCGCAGCCGGCGGGCAAGCGTTTCGTCGCTTTGATCGGGTGCCAGCGACAGCGCGGCGATGAGGGCTGCGGCCGGCGATCGCGACACACCCATCCAGCAATGGATGAGCAGCGGCGTCTCCTGCCGCCACGAGGCGGCAAAGTCGATAATCCCGCGCACATGCGTCTCATCAGGCGCTACGAGATTGCCGGTGCCCTTGAAGACGATGTCGTTCACAGCAAGCGTCAGATGACGTTCGGCCGCGATCACGCCCGGCCGGTGAAAGGCCTGCTCCTTGGCGATCAGGCTGATCATGTCGCGCGCCTTGTGGCGCACCGCCATCTCCGCGATGCGCGACAGCGGCGAGACGACGATGAAGGTCACGATACCATCTCCCGCTCGACCTCGATCGCGGCGAAGCGCTCGCAGAACAACCGCTGTGCTTCGATGGCCGGCAAGGGCTCGATCATCAGCATGTCCTTGCTGATGCCGCGCGGCTGGCCGAAGAATTTCTGTGCCTCGGCAGGTGTGAAACCGGCAAGCACGGTCGCTTCGAAATAGGCGGCGATCGTATCGGCCTTTTTGATTCGGTCCTTGAGGTCGCGCGAGGGATGCGGCGGCAGGCCGAAGCGCAGGTGCACGGCGGCCTCCAGCCGCTTTTCCACCGTCTTGTAGCCGCCGCCGACCACCGATTTGAACGGCGAGATCATGTCGCCGATCACATATTCGGGCGCATCGTGCAGCAGCGCCATCAGGCACTCCTGCGGCCGCGCGTCGTTGAAGCGACGGAAGATATCCTCGACGACGAGACTGTGCTGGGCCACCGAGAAAGCATGATCTCCGGAGGTCTGGCCGTTCCAGCGGGCCACACGCGCAAGCCCATGAGCGATGTCGATCAGTTCGACATCGAGCGGCGAGGGGTCGAGCAGGTCGAGCCTGCGCCCGGACAGCATGCGCTGCCAGGCACGCGGAGCTTTCGGTGTTGTCACGCGCTGGCCTCGTCGGCGCTGGCGGGAAAGACGAGACCGGACCATGCCGGCAGGACGAGGGACACAGGCGTGTCGCCGGCGAGCAGCGGCGTGCCTGCCGCCATCGCCGCGCCGGCGCGGTCGATGCGCACGATCGCAAGTCCATTGCCGCCTTCGACCGAACCGAGTGTTCCCACAGGCTTGCCGGCGGCGGTGATCTCCGTCCCGGTCCCTGGCAGGGCCGTTGCGGCGGACACTGTCACGACGCGCCGGCGCGCGGTGCCGCGATGCTGCATGCGCGAGACGACCTCCTGGCCGACATAGCAGCCTTTCCTGAAGGAGAGGCCACCGTTGAAATCCATCAGCACGTCATGCGGGAAGGCGTCCTGCAGGGCAAAGTCAGATCCTGATGTGACGATGCCGTGGCTGATGCGCAGCGCGTCGTAGAGCACTTCTGCACCATCGCCGTGTCTTCCTGCCCGACGGGTGAGCGTGACGCCCGCCTTGGCGAAGCGACTGTCTCGGGCACCCTGGCTCTCCCGGACGCCCTCGGCACCCTCGTCCCAGGAAACGGTAACGCCCTCTTCGGTGCTTGGCGAAAGTGTGACGGCGGCGCGCAGCTTGTACATCGTCAGCCGCTTCAACAGGCCGTCGCGCTGGCCGGCATCGGTTTCGATCATGTAGCCGTCGCCGTCCTGCCAGATCATGAAGTCGAACAGGATCTTGCCTTGCGGCGTCAAGAGTGCCCCGGGCCGCGCCTCATCAGGCCCAAGCGCGGTGATATCGGTGGTGATCAGGTTCTGCAGGAAGGATTGGGCTTCCGCGCCGCTGACGAAGAGCAATGAGCGGTCTTTCAGGAATACGGCTGGCATGGCGGAACCTGTCGCGTTGGTCATCGCTCAGAGGTATGTCTTCATGAGGTGGATCGCAAGCGCCATGCGAACGTGAAAAGCGCAGCCAAGACGGGCATCAATCGCCCGCTGTGAAGAATTTCCATTTACCCTGAGGCGTAATGCCGAGGCGGTAGAAATTATATCCGCCGAATTCCTGCATGTCGGAGAGATCGCCGGCAGTGACGATGCGCAGCAGTTCAACACGCTCCGGCGGCGTCAGCGTCTTCAGGTCCTTCTCGGCAAAATAGGGCCAGACATACATGTCGTCTGCTGTGCCCTGGCCGACATGTACGAAGCCGGTCGAGACGATGTCGAGCATGATGGCAAGGATCTCGTCACCGTCAGGATCGCCCGATAGATCCTTCAGCGTGCCGATCGGATCGTCGGTCGGTTCGCCCACAGTCACCTGCGTCTGGTCGGCACCAGTGCCCATCAGCGGCCGCAGCCGCTCGAGATCGCCGGAGGCGGCCGCCTCGACGATCTGCTCGCGCATCTTGCGAACCGGTTCTGGCACCTTGCTGATGTCGTAGATCACCTCGGCAGGCTTGGAATTGTCCTGAGCGCCCGGCGTCTTGTCGACACCCTGATTGTTCTGGCCGTTGACCAGCGGATCGGCCATGGGAACGCCGGGAGTGGTCTGCGGCTGGCTCTGTCCCTGAGCGCTTCCCTGTGCGGGTGGCGTCTCGTTGGCCGCTTGGCCGGGGATCTTGTGCAGTTCGGAAAGCGCGTAGGCTGCCGGCGCAAGGAAAACATTGCCGGCGGCGAGGCTGAACGCAAGCAGCACCGGCGCGAGGGAAATTCGCGAAACTTTCTTTTTACCGGTGTGCATCAAACTCTCTGATAACAATTATTGCAGGGTGCGGTTCGCGGAGAAATCGCCGGCAAGCATGCGCTCACGCAGCGAATCCAGCAGGGCTTCGGCGCTCTTTTCCCCATGCAATCTGATCGTCTCGCGCAGCGCATGTGCAATGGCGGCATCAGCGATGATTTCAGGCTCGATCCCGTCGGCCATGCCGTCGGCCCAAGCCTCGTTCTGGTACTCCAGAGCTGCCTGCATCTTTTCGTGGACGATCATGTCGTCGATGTCGTTGAGGCTTGCTTCCATTGTCTTTTCCTCAGAACTTCTCATGTCTTACTGCACCGTTAACAACACTAACAGCCTTTTCCCAAAACGACACGTCCGCTTGCGAAAACAGGTTAATTAAACGTCAATTTCCAAAGCGCGAGGTAATTTCTGTGGCAAGTGTTGCACCTTCGTTACGGTAGCGCTCTTCTGCCACGATGGCCGCCGGGGTGCAATCCGTATAGACCGAGGCGAAGGCGCGATAGCCGCGATTGAAGGCTGCTGTCAGCTTCTCCTTGCGCTGCGGCTCGTTGCCGGTCTCCGAATCAAGCAGCTGCTGCATGCTGTTTCGCCACTCGTCGCCGCCAGGCGCCTTGCAGAGCGTTCTCAGATAATGCACCGAACCCAGCACCTCGGCGAACCGCGCCAGCTTGTCGTCATAGGGCACGATCACAGCAGGTGGGGGCGCAATTTCCTCCTGCTGCGGAGGCGGCGTATTCTTGCCCTGCGCCATCGTGGGGCCGGCGAGCACGAGCAGGGACAGGAAAACGCGTCGAACGGGAATCATGCACCCAGTTGATACGTTGAGCATGACGGCAACAAGGCGTGCTTCAAAGTTTCCACGTCTATTCGCCGCCCGCCAGCCGTTCCGCGCATTCGAGCACGCTCTGCGGCACGGGCAGCCGCCGGATTTCCTCCACCGTGTACCAGCCGAGGGCGGCCGCATCGTCGGCGGCTTCCGCCACTGCGTCTTCATCCGCATCGACCCGAAAGACCGATAGCAGGAAATGGCTGTTGACGCTGCCGTCGGCCGCATGCGTCTTCAGGTCGTAGGTCGAAAACAGCCGCGGATTCCGTGCCGAAATGCCGGTCTCTTCATGGAGTTCGCGCAATGCCGTTTGCTCCGGCGTTTCGCCAGGCTCGGCCCGCCCGCCGGGAAAGGCATACATGTCGGCGGAAGGCGGATTGCGTCGCAACACCAGAAGGAATCGTCCATCACGTTCGAGAATGGCGGCTGAGCCGGGTTTAGCGGTGGAGGTCATCGGGACTGCTCTTGCTGTGATGGCTCATCTTATCGAATGAATAGTGCCACGAGGATTCGAAAGGTGCTTCCGTGACCTACATCATTTTTGCGTTTGCTGCCCTCTTCGAGATCGCCGGCTGCTTTGCCTTCTGGGCATGGCTGAAACTCGAAAAACCCGTCTGGTGGCTGGCGCCGGGCATGGTCTCCCTGGCGCTTTTCGCCTGGCTTCTGACGTTGGTGCCGAGCGAGGCCGCCGGCCGCGCCTTCGCAGCCTATGGCGGCATCTACATCCTCGCTTCGCTGCACTGGCTGTGGCTGGTCGAAGCCCGCGTGCCTGATCGTTACGATATCGGCGGTGCGCTGATCTGCCTTGCCGGCGCCAGCCTCATCCTCTTCGCGCCGAGAGGCTGAGGCGTCTTGACGGAGCACCGGCCGGGTGCAAAGACAAGCCGATGTGTGGACGTTTCGCCCTGACAATCTCCAGCGTCGACCTGCGCGACGTCTTCTCCGGTCTCGATTTCGACGATTTTCCGGCGCGCTACAACATCGCGCCGACGCAACCGATCCTCGTTGTCATATCAGGCGAGGGCAGGGAGCAGGGCAGCAACTTGGCCGACCGGCGCGCCGTGCTCGTGCGCTGGGGCCTGACGCCGGGTTGGGTCAAGGATCCGAAGGATTTCCCGCTGCTGATCAACGCGCGCTCCGAAACCGCGATCGGCAAGGCCTCCTTCCGCGCCGCCATGCGTCATCGCCGCGTGCTCATCCCGGCCTCCGGTTTCTATGAATGGCATCGTCCGTCGAAGGAAAGCGGCGAGAAGCCGCAGGCCTACTGGATCAGGCCGCGCCGGGGTGGGGTCATCGCCTTTGCCGGGCTGATGGAGACATGGTCCTCGGCCGACGGGTCCGAGGTCGATACCGGCGCGATCCTGACGACATCAGCCAATTCAGCCATATCAGCGATCCACGATCGCATGCCCGTCGTCATCAGACCTGAGGATTTCACGCGCTGGCTGGATTGCAAGACTCAGGAGCCGCGCGAAGTGGTCGACTTGATGCAGCCGGTTCAGGATGATTTCTTCGAGGCCGTACCGGTCTCCGACAGAGTCAACAAGGTTGCCAACATGGGCCCCGACCTGCAGGCGCCGGTCGTCGTCGAAAAGCCGCTAAAGGCGCCCGACAAGCAAAAGCCTGACGGCGGCCAACTCAGCTTCTTCTGAACACTATCCGCCATCCCTGCAGGCCGTCGGCGACCTATCGGCGCCGACGTCTCACATAAGCGACGGCGATGCATCGCTTCCTCCATCAGGTTTTTCGCGTTGTGCTTGGTCGCCAGAGCGTTGTCGGGAGATTTCCGACGATCGCCTCGTCATTCGCTTCGTCAGCGGTGCCTAACGCATGTAACCCGAAAGCACGCGTGATTCCAATTTGAAGCCTTCCGCTTCAAGCGGATTTTTTGACGCTGGTCGGCTTATGCTTCGCCATCAGCGATGCTGCGGCAACAGCCTTCAGGCCGACGGGGCGATAATTGGCGGCGAGGTCTGGCTTGGCCGCCTGCTGTTCGCCGGTACTGCTCTTCTTCGAAGTCACGATACTCTCCTTGCGTGGTTCTTCCCTGGGTATTTTATAGTTTGATGTTTCATCACGAATAGCGACAAAACGGGGGCGTCGCTTATCAGGATTTGTAAACGCGCACCATAATTCGCGAGGCTTAACTGAAGCCTACGTTGGTTAATACTTACTGAAGAGAGCAGTTCCAATAAAAGTCCGAAAGCGGTTTTCTGGGGAAAAGCGCAGAACAGCTTCATCCGGATAAAACGCATGCTTTTCCCGGGGATACGTCAGAACGAAGGGAGAGAAGCATTTCCGTCATTCCAAGAAATCCGGAAATGCTAGGAGATCAGATGTGCCGGCCGATATCGTCGTCGCCGATGCCCGGCTCCTCGATCGTCAGCGTCCCGTATTTCCGCCGCCATTTACGGGCGCCGAAGGGAAGCGATACGAGGTAGGCGGCCACGGTGAAGACCATCACCTCCCAGGTGTAGCTCATCAGCAGAGCCACATAGAGCACGACGCCGAGCATCATCGGCAGTACGAGGTCGCGCCGCAAGCGGTTGCCTTCCGATTTGCCCGACCAGACCGGCAGCCGGCTGATCAGCAGGAAGGCGATGAGCACGGTGTAAATCGACGAGATATAGGCGAAGGTGCGATCCGTCGCCAGCCCGAGGAAGCCGAGATAGACCGGCAGCAGCACAAGCATGGCGCCGGCCGGCGCCGGCACGCCGACGAAATATTCCGATTGCCAGCTCGCCTTGTTCTCGCGTTCGGCCATGACATTGAAGCGGGCAAGGCGAAGTCCGGCGGCGATGGCATAGATCAGCGCGGCGATCCAGCCGAGCGAGCGCGCCTGGTCGAGCGCGAAGACATAGACGACGAGGGCGGGTGCGACGCCGAAATTGACGATGTCGGCAAGCGAATCCATCTGCGCGCCGAACTTAGAAGTCGCCTTCATCAGCCGCGCTACGCGCCCGTCGATACCGTCGAGGAAGGCGGCGAGCAGCACCATGGAAACGGCGAGCTCGTAACGATTCTCGAAAGCCAGCCGGATGCCGGTCAACCCGGCGCAGATCGCCAGAATGGTGATAAGGTTCGGAAAGACGAGCCGGAGCGGGATTTCGCGCAGACGCGGGCCGCGGGCGGAATCATCCGGCCCATTGGGCTCGAAAGGCGGAAAAGGCGTTTCCATATCGCGTTCCAATCGTTCCTAAGGCAATTCCAGCAACAGTGCGTAGCGCTTCTGCACTTCCATGAAAAGCTCACCCGCTCTAACTGCGGCGGCTGATGACGGGACCCTTGGCGGAGGCGAATTCGGCGATGACGGTTTCTCCCGCAACCGCCGTCTGGCCGAGCGAGACGCGCGGCGCAGCACCGGCGGGCAGGAATACGTCGAGCCGCGAGCCGAAACGGATCAGCCCGAAGCGCTTGCCGGCATCCACCGGCTCGTTGGGGTTTGCCCAGCAGAGGATGCGCCGCGCCACGAGGCCGGCGATCTGCACGACGCCGATCTGGCCGTGGCGGGTTTCGATCACCAGCCCGTTGCGCTCATTGTCCTCGCTCGCCTTGTCGAGCTCGGCGTTGACGAAGCTGCCGGAGCGGTAGTTGATGCTGATGATGCGCCCGCGCATCGGCGCCCGGTTCACATGGCAATTGAAGACGTTCATGAAGACCGAGATGCGCAGCATCGGCTCGGAGCCGAGGTTGAGCTCGGCCGGCGGGGTCACCATCTGGATCGCCGAGACCTTGCCGTCGGCGGGAGAGATCACCAGGTCGTCGTCCTGCGGGGTCACGCGCTCCGGATCGCGGAAGAAATAGGCGCACCAGAGCGTGAAGATCATGCCGATCCAGAAGAGCGGCTTGAAGATCCATCCCAAGACCAGCGATGCGACGAAGAAGGCGGCAACGAAGGGATAACCCTCCTTGTGCACGGGGACGATCGTGTTGCGAACCGTGTTGAACAGGCTCATGGCTGCCGGTCTCCTTGCGTTTTCATTTTTGCTGGTTAGCGAAAAACCGTCTCCGGGGCAATGCTGCGGCATCGGCCCTGGTTCCCACGCCGGGTTTCTGAACAACAAAAGCCGGCCGACGTCGGTTTCCCCCTCAGCTTGCCGGAGCAAGTCGTGTTATCACGCCGAGGTCGTCGCTTTCGCGCACCTGCTTCAGATGTTCCTCCGCCTGTGTCGCCTCGCGCTGGCGGTTCCACATCGAGGCATAAAGGCCGTTCCTTTCGAGGAGGGCTGCATGTGTTCCGCGCTCGGCGATCTCGCCGCTTTTGAGCACGATGATTTCATCGGCGCTGATGACAGTCGAAAGCCGGTGGGCGATAACAAGCGTCGTGCGGTTCTTCGAAACCAGGTCGAGTGCTTCCTGGATTTCTCGTTCCGTCGTCGTGTCGAGCGCCGACGTCGCCTCGTCGAGGATCAGGATCGGCGGCGCCTTGAGGATGGTGCGGGCGATCGCCACCCGCTGCTTCTCGCCGCCCGAAAGCTTCAGCCCGCGCTCGCCAACCTTGGTTTCGAAACCCTCGGGCAGCGTTTCGATGAAATGTGCGATCTGCGCCACCTCGGCCGCTGCAAAGACCTCGCCGTCGCTGGCCGATGTGCGGCCGTAGCGGATGTTGTAGGCGACCGTGTCGTTGAAGAGCACTGTATCCTGCGGCACCATGCCGATCGCCGTACGCAGGCTCTTCTGCGTCACCTTGCGGATATCCTGGCCGTCGACGGTGATCGCGCCGCTCTGGATATCGTAGAAACGATAGAGCAGGCGCGACAGCGTCGATTTGCCCGCACCCGACGGACCGACGACGGCGACCGTCTTGCCGGCCGGCACCTCGAAGGAAATGCCCTTCAGGATCGGACGGGCCGCGTCGTAGGCGAAATGCACGTCCTTGAAGGAGATCGCGCCCTGGCCGATCCGAAGTTCGGTCGCATCGGGCGCGTCTTTGACTTCGGTCTGCACCTCAAGCAAATCGAACATCTGCTCGATATCGGTCAGCCCCTGGCGAATTTCCCGGTAGACGAAGCCGATGAAGTTGAGCGGTACGGAAAGCTGCAGCAGCATCGAATTGACGAAAACGAAATCGCCGACCGTCTGCTCGCCGCGCTGCACGGCCAGCGCCGACAGCACCAGCATGATGGTCGTGCCGATGCCGAAGATGACGCCCTGGCCGAAGTTCAGCCAGCCGAGCGAGGTCCAGACATCGGTTGCCGCCTTCTCGTAGCGTTCCATCGATTTGTCGAAGCGCTTGGCCTCCATCTCTTCATTGCCGAAATATTTGACGGTCTCGAAATTGAGGAGGGAGTCGATCGCCTTGGTATTGGCGTCGGTATCGCTATCGTTCATCGACCGGCGGATGGCGATGCGCCAGTCGGATGCACGGATCGTGAACCAGATATAGGCCCAGACGGTAAAGGCGGTAACGGCGAGATAGGAGAAGCCGTAGCCCCACCAGAAGATCACTGCCGTCAGCAGGAATTCGATGACGGTCGGGACCGAATTGAGGATCGTGAAGCGCACGATCGTCTCGATGCCCTTGGTGCCGCGCTCGATGATGCGCGACAGCCCGCCGGTCTTGCGCTCCAGATGGAAGCGCAGCGACAGCTCGTGCATGTGCACGAAGGTCCTGTAGGCGAGCTGGCGCACCGCATGTTGTCCGACGCTGGCAAAGAGCGCGTCGCGCAGCTGATTGAGGCCGAGCTGGATCAGCCGGGTGATGTTATAGGCGATGACAAGCGCGATGGCGCCGGCCAGCAGCGGCGGCACCGAGCCGGCAAGATCCATCCTGCCGTTCAGCGCATCGGTCGACCATTTGAAGAAATAGGGAACGAGCAACAGTACGAACTTGGAGATCAGCAGAAAGACCGAAGCCCAGACGACGCGCATCTTGAGGTCGGGCCGGCCGGCCGGCCACATATAGGGCCAGAGGTTGAGAAGCGTCTGCGGCAGGTTGGATTCCGAGACTGTCTTGCCGTTTGCCATGATTGTCTCCAGCCCGGAAGGGCTTGCCGCGATTGCGGCGATTCGATGCCGGCAAGAGCGCGGAACCGGGACGTGCCTGAAAGCGCTTCCCACAACCCGCAGCCGCCACCGCCAGATAGGGTGCCGGGCGGACGAATACAACAATTGCTGGGGTAAGGAAACGACGAGGCCGGGCGCTCATCCCGCCCGGCCTCGTCGTGTTGTTTTGCAGCTTAGAGATGCTGGCCGGACATGCGCTTGCGGTGCAGCTCTTCGGCATTCGGCAGTACATCCTTCGGCAGGCCGAAAATCTGGCCAGGGCGGATGCGATCGGGATTGATGATCTTGTCCTCGTTGGCGATGTAGATCGTCGTGTAGCGAACGCCGAGACCATAGGTACGGCGCGAGATCTGCCAAAGCGTGTCGCCGCGGCGAATGATGACCGCCGCGTTGTTCGCCGTCAGCGGCGCCTGTTCGATCGTCTTCGGCTGGTTGCTTCCGACCTCGTTTGCAGACGGCGTTGCCGGCGCGGGTGCGGCGGTGAGCTCGGCAATCATCCCGCCCAGCTTGACGAGTGCGGCGCCGACCGACTTCGCATCCCCAGGCAGGCCCTGCAGCAGCTTCAGCGCATTGCCGGCGACCTGCGAGGAGGAACCGGACGATTGCTTGAAGACATCTGGCGCATCAGCGGCCGGGCGGAAATCGGCGACGGAGCGCAGCGCGAATTCCGTTGCCGAGCGCGCCGCCGCAAGCTGCTCGGCGCCTGGCAGCTTGCCATCGGCAAACAGTCCCTTCAGCAGGCCGAAGGCCTTGCCGACTTCGACTTTGAGTTTGCGGAGCTCGCCTTCGTCGAGCGGCACCATCGAGGAAGCGCCGTTGGCGTCGGCGGGTGCCGATTGCGCGGCGACCCTCACCTGATCGCCGGCGGGGCGATTGAAATTCACCGACGCACGCACGATCACCTTGCCAGTGGGATCGACGACATCGACGCGGATCTTGTGGTCGCCGACCGAAAGCGCCACCACACCGTCGATGACGAAATGGCCGTCGGAGCCGGCGGTATCCTGGCCGACGAGGCTGTCGTCGGCATAACCGATGACCTTGGCATTGGAGCGCGTCGTGCCGGCAATGAAGATCTTGTTGCCTTCGATCTCGACGGCATTGACCATCACGTCGGGTGCATTCGTCTTATCCGGTGCGGCAGTGCCGGGAATGGCCGGTGCCGTATCAGCGCCGCCGGAGGGTGTGTCGGTGAGGTTCGGCGTCTGCAGCGCCAGCTCGCCGGTTGGTGCAGCCGAGCTTTCACCGGTTGCCGGCTTGTCCGCAGGCGGCGCCATCGGATTGGAGGCATCGGCAACTTCGGTTCCGGCCTTCGGCGCGGTGATGATGCGGCTCGCCGCGCCGGGTTTGGAAACCATGGCGAGCAGATTGGCGCCATTGCCATCCTTCGGCACGGAAATGGTCGCGACTTCTTCGGAAAGCGTGCTCTTGCCGTCCTTGCCCGTGAACTTGAGCACCAGCTGGTGGTCGCCGGCTGGAAGCGGATCGTCGAGAACGGCAGCAAAATCGCCACTCGCATCGACATTGGCCGTCGTCACCACCTTCTCGCCGTCGAGCACCTCGAGCTTGCCGTTCGGTTCGGCGGAACCGGCAATCACCGTCGATCCGTCGGGCTCGACGCGCAATACGTCGAAGGCGGGAAGTTTCGGGCCGGTATTTTCCGCTGCCGTATTCGCCCCAGGGGCGGTCTCCGGCGCACCGGTCAGCGCAACCTCGGCCTTGGCGATCGCGGCAAGCGCATCGGCGATGTTCTCGGGCAGCGACCGGACGATGGCGAGCGCCTTCGCGCCACCGTCCTTGGCCTTGGCGGCAAGGGTCTGGGTCGCGGGATCGAGGCCCTCGGGAATAGTGAAGCCGGCAAGTGCGGTCAGCGCGTTGACGGCCTTGGTCTTGGCGGCAGTGAAGACATCGATGGCAGGGCCTTTGCCGTCGGCAAACAGCGCCTTGAGCTCGCTGAGCGACACGCCGGCATCGGCCGAAAGGCGGCCGACCTGATCGGCGACCGCAGCCGCATCGCCCACAGCGGAGCGCGATGTCTTTGACGCCTCGTTAACCGTGTTCTTGAGCTCCGTGCTCGCCTGGTTGATGGCGTCGCCGACCTTGGTTGCATCGCCGCCGATACGCGGCATGACGACAAACACCATCAGTAGGATTGCGATTGCGAGGACTGCAAGAGCCAGCAAGCCGGCACGGTTCTTCATCATTATGTCTCCCAGAGCGGCAATTTGCCGTAATACCCAAAATTGCTAGCGATTCCCGTTGCTTTCCACAAGCATTCAAAGCAATTAGGCAAGCTAGGCACGCTGCTTTTCAGTCAATTTTCTTGACTGCATTGAAATGGAATAGTTGTTTTGCCCTCATGACCGAACAATCTGTATCGATTCGATCCATCTGCGTTTACTGCGGCTCCAGGCCGGGACGCGATCCTTCCCACATGGCGGCCGGGCGTGCTCTCGGAAGAGAGATCGCCGAATACGGCCTGCGCCTCGTCTATGGCGGGGGTACCAAAGGCATCATGGGCGCGGTTGCCAGCGGCGTGCTTTCAGGCGGCGGTCAGGTCACGGGCATCATTCCCGAATTCCTGATCGATATGGAAGCGACTCGCCACTCGCTGAGTCAGCTGAACGAACTCATTGTAACCCCTGACATGCATGCGCGCAAACACACCATGTTCGAGCGCTCCGATGCCTTCGTCGCGCTGCCCGGCGGCATCGGCACGCTGGAGGAGATCGTCGAGATCATGACCTGGGCGCAGCTCGGCCGCCACGAGAAGCCGATGGTCTTCGCCAACGTCAACGGTTTTTGGGATCCGATGATGGAACTGATGCGCCATATGACCGAAGAAGGCTTCCTGCACACCGCCCACCGGGTGCAGCCACTCGTCGTCGACGAGATCCCCGGCATCATTCCGGCGATCATGGCCCAGGCAGCCCAGCTCGCCGCCGATCGTGACGGCGAGGACGAGGTGATTTCGAAGATGTAGGGATTCAATGCATGTCGCCCAAAAGTGTCCAGCGGTTTTGGGACAAAGACATGCATAAAACAAAGACCTGAAGCGCGTCGCATGAATCCGATTCGACGTGACGCGCTTTAGCGCCTCAGCGCCCGCGGCTTCCCTTCAGCATCGACCAGCTATAGAGGAACAGCCCCGCCCAGATCAGCGGGAAGGCGATCATGCGCGCCGTGCCGAATGGCTCGTGGAAGACGAAGACGGCGATCAGGAAGATCATCGTCGGCGCGATATACTGCATGATGCCGATCGTTGAGAGTTTCAGCAGCTTGGCGCCGTTTGCATAGATCATCAGCGGCACGGCGGTGATGACGCCGCAGCCGAGCAGCAGGGTCGTGTCGGCAAGACCGGTGCGGTACAAATGGCCCTGGCCGCTGCCGAATTCCAGATAGAGAATGTAGAGGAGGGCCGGCCCGCTGAGGATCAGCACTTCCAGGAAGAAGCCCTGGTTCGGCCCGAGCGGCAGCGTCTTGCGCAACAGGGCGTAGAACCCCCAGCTGATCGCCAGTGTCAGCGCCACCCACGGGATGCCGCCGCTGTCCAGCGCGAGAATGGCGACGGCAAGCGCCGCAAGCGCGATCGCCGCGATCTGCAGCGGTTGCAGCTTTTCCTTGAGGAACACCGCGCCGAGGAAGATGCTGAACAGCGGATTGATGAAATAGCCAAGTGCTGCGTCGAGCGAATGGCCGGCGCCGATCGCCCAGACATAGGTGCCCCAGTTGACGGTGATCAGCGACGCCGTCAGCGCCGCCATCGCCAGCATGCGCGGCGAACTGAGTGCTGCGCGGATATCCTGCGTGCGCCCGAGCACGATCAGCACGATGCCCGCCAACGGCAGCGACCAGACGATACGATGGGCGATCACCTCGGCCGGCGAGATATGCGCCACCGCCTTCATGTAAATCGGCAGAAAGCCCCAGAGCAGATAGGCCGTCAGCGCGAAGGCGAACCCGCGCGGACTGTCTTCGTTCTTGGCCAACGGAACGGATGCATCGGTCGACATCGGTGTTTCCATCTTTGTTCTTCTTCTGATCCGGCCTAGCTTAAGCGCCGTGAATAGGCCAATTCATTTCGTTGAATGAAGGGTAGAGGATTTGAACCCGGAGACGAAGCGATGGACGAGAAGATATCCGACGCCCTTGGCTGGAAGACGAAGTCCGAAGGATGCGAATGGTATTCGGGCGAGGGCTGGGACCCCTCCGCCGAGCCGCGGAAAAGGTTTATTCCGCCGCGATCTTGCCCGCCAGCTGCCGGTTCTTCATCAGCTTGTAGATGACCGAATCCATCAGCGCCTGGAACGAAGCGTCGATGATGTTCTCCGAGACGCCGACCGTCCACCAGCGCACCCCGTCGCTGTCGGTGGATTCGATCAGCACGCGGGTGATCGCCTCCGTGCCGCCATTGAGGATACGCACCTTGAAATCGGCGAGCACCAGATCGTCGATCTCGTGCTGGTACTTGCCGAAATCCTTGCGCAGCGCGAGGTCGAGCGCGTTGACCGGGCCTTCGGCATCGGCAACTGACATCAGCGTCTGGCCGTCGATGGTGATCTTGACCACCGCCTCCGAGACGATCTTCACACGGCCGAGACTGTCGAAGCGGCGCTCGATCATCACGCGGAAGCCTTCGATGGTGAAGAATTCTGGGATCGTGCCGAGCGTGCGGCGGGCCAGCAGCTCGAAGCTCGCATCCGCGCCCTCATATGCATAGCCGATCGATTCACGTTCCTTGACGATCGAGATCAGCAGGTCGAGCTTCGGATCGTCCTTGGCGACCTCGATGCCGCGCCGCTTCAGCGCATTGATGAAGTTCGCCTTGCCGCCCTGGTCGGAGACCATGACCTTGCGGAAGTTACCGACGGTTTCAGGCGGCACGTGTTCATAGGTCCGCGGATCCTTGAGCAGCGCCGATGCGTGGATGCCGGCCTTGGTGGCGAAGGCTGAGGCGCCGACATAGGGCATCTGGTGATCCGGCGAGCGATTGAGCAACTCGTCGAAAGCATGCGAGAGCCGGGTGAGGTTGAGCAGCCGCTCCTCGTCGATCGCCGTTTCGAAACGGCTGTTGTAGGCGCTCTTCAGCGCCAGCGTCGGGATCAGCGTCACCAGATTGGCATTGCCGCAGCGCTCGCCGATGCCGTTCAGCGTACCCTGGATCTGCCGGACGCCGGCGTCGACGGCGGCAAGCGAATTGGCAACCGCCTGACCGGTATCGTTATGCGCATGGATGCCAAGACAGTGGCCGGGAACGCCTGAGGCGATCACCGCCTCGACGATGGCGCGCACCTCCGGCGGCTGCGTGCCGCCATTGGTGTCGCAGAGTACAACCCAGCGGGCGCCACTCTCATAGGCCGTCTTGGCGCAGGCGAGCGCATAGGCCGGATTGGCCTTGAAGCCGTCGAAGAAATGCTCGCAATCGACGATCGCCTCCTTGCCTGCGCCAACCGCCGCTTTGACGCTTTCGGCAATGCATTCGAGGTTTTCCTCGTTGGTGCAGCCGAGCGCCACCGCGACATGATAATCCCAGCTCTTGGCGACGAAACAGATGGCGTCGCTTTTGGCCTGCAGCAGCCCGGCAATGCCGGGATCGTTGGAGACCGAAACGCCGGCCCGCTTCGTCATGCCGAAGGCGACGAAGCTGGACTGGCTGGTGCGCTTCTCGCTGAAGAAGGCGGTATCCGTCGGATTGGCGCCGGGAAATCCGCCCTCGACGTAATCGAGGCCGAACTCGTCCAGCATGGCGGCGATCGCAATCTTGTCCTCGACGGAGAAATCGACGCCGGGCGTCTGCTGCCCGTCTCGGAGCGTCGTGTCGAAGAGGTAGATGCGTTCTTTCATGTCGTTTCCTCCCGCCAGGCGGGTTGTTATGGAGTGCGGATGCTGCCCCTCATCCGGCTGCAGCCACCTCTCCCCGTTATGACGGGAGAAGGGATATGCCGTATCGCGGGGCACGTCCCCTCTCCCCGCGGGCGGGGAGAGGGTTAGGGTGAGGGGCTGCCCCCAATGCTAACGATCAGTCTTGCTTCCCGGCAAACTTATCCGTCGCCCGGATCAGTTGGTCGAGAATCCCGGGCTCCGAATAGGCATGGCCCGCGCCCTCGATCAGGTGGAACTCCGCCTTCGGCCAGGCCTTGTGCAGCAGCCAGGCATATTTGGCCGGGCAGGGCATGTCGTAGCGGCCATGCACGATGACGCCGGGAATATTCTTGAGCCTGCCGGCATCGCGGATCAGCTGTCCCTCGTCCATCCAGCCGGCATGGACGAAGAAATGGTTCTCGATGCGCGCAAATGCATAGGCGAATTCCGGCTCCTCGAACTTGAAGCTCGTCGAAGGTTCCGGCAGCAGCGTGATCGTTTCGCCTTCCCAGATGCTCCAGGCCTGCGCCGCCGCGAGGCGCACATTCCTGTCCTCATGCGTCAGGCGGCGATGATAGGCATGCATCATCTCATGCCGCTCTTCCGGCGGAATCGGCGCGATGAACCGCTCCCACTTGTCAGGGAACATCTCCGAGACGCCGAATTGATAATACCAGTCGAGCTCGGCCTTGGTCAGCGTATAGATGCCGCGCAGGATGAGCTCGGAGACGTGCTGCGGATGCGTCTCGGCATAGGCGAGCGCCAGCGTCGAGCCCCAGGAGCCGCCGAACACCTGCCAGCTGTCGACGCCGGCCATCTCGCGCAGCCGCTCGATATCGGCGACGAGGTGCCAGGTCGTGTTGGCATGCAGTTCCGCATGCGGCGTCGACCTGCCGCAACCGCGCTGGTCGAACAGCATGACGTCGTAGAGGGCGGGATCGAAGAGCCGGCGATGGGCGGGCGAGATGCCGCCGCCCGGGCCGCCATGCAGGAAGACGGCGGGCTTGGCGCCAGGTGTTCCCGAGCGCTCCCAATAGATCACATGGCCATCGCCGACATCGAGATGGCCGGAAGCATAGGGCTCGATTTCGGGATAGAGCGTGCGCAGTATCTCGGTCATATCTTCACGCCTTTCGCGGGCCAGACTTCGGTGTCGTGATCGGGATGCTGGAAGGAGATAATCGCCTCCTGCCGGGAGTAAAAATCCTGATCCTTCAGCACCGGAGCCTCGAAGATCTCCTCGACCCAGGGCAGGCGGGCCTCGTAGTTGACCTGGATCAGCGGAGCGAGGTCGCTGCGGTCGTCGAAAGTGCCGATCGCAAGCTCCAGCCCGCCCGGATGACGATAGGTCATCGGCGTGCCGCAATTGTTGCAGAAGCCGCGTTCGATATTGACCGAGGACTGGAAGTAGCTCGGCTCGCCGCGTGTCCACTCCATCCCTTCCTCAGGCGCGGTGACGAGCGCCGAGAAGAAACCGCCGAACTGCTTCTGGCACATGCGGCAATGGCAGATCGAGGGACGTCCTAGTTTGCCTGAGATGCGGAAGCGCACGGCACCGCACTGGCATCCGCCTGTCTTGATTGTGTCCGTCATGAGGTTTCTCCGAGGGGCCAATTTTGCGTGTCGTGGTCGGGGTGTTGATGGTTGCTTGCCGCGATCGCATTCTCGCGGTCGGGCGTTTCAGCCTGTGGTTCCACCGGCAGGCCGTCCAGCGCGTGAAACCAGGACATCTTGCGGCCGGTGTTCGACTGCATCACCGGCTTGACCGCATCGGGATCATCAAGCGAGCCGAGCGTGATGTTGATGAAATCAGTCTCCGGAATGTCGTAGAACAGCGGCGTGCCGCAATCGCCGCAGAAGCCGCGCCGCACCAGATCCGAGGACTGAAACCATTTTGGCGCGCCGCGCGTCAGGGTGAAATCGCTGCGTATCACGGCGGCAAGCGGCATGAAATAGTTGCCGGCTGCCTTCTGGCACATGCGGCAATGGCAAAGATGGGGATAGCCGAGTTCGCCTTTGGCGCGGTAGCGCACCGCCCCGCACTGGCACCCACCGCTTTTGTCTGATTCCGTCGTCATCCGATCTCCTTCGGTGGCCACGCCTGCGTCTCATGATCGGGATGCTGGCAGGAGACGAGCTCGAGCAGGAAGGGGGCGGCTTGCGCATCCTCTTCCGTCCGGTGGCCCGGCAATTCGTGCAGATGATCGACGAAACCGATCTTGCCCTCGATGCCGAATTGGATCACCGGCGGAAACGCCGAAGGGTCGTCAAAGGCGCCGGCGGCAATCGCCATTCCATCCGGCGCCTCGTAGGTCAGCGGCGTGCCGCAATCGCCGCAGAAGCCACGCTCGACGAAATTGGAAGACCGGAATGTTTTCCGCTCTCCGCGTGTCCATTCGAAATCGGCGCCGCGCACCGAGACCAGCGGCGCATAATAGGCACCGAACGCCTTCTGACACATGCGGCAATGACAGATCGACGAATCCTTGGTGTCACCGCTGACGCGGAAACGGATCGCTCCGCATTGGCATCCGCCGGTATAGGTCGTCATCTCTTGACCTCCCACGTCGTCACGCGCTCGCCGGTCACCGGATCCTTGCCGTCCTTCAACTGGATACCCTTGGCCGTCAGCTCGTCGCGGATCTTGTCGGCCTCAGTGAAGTTTTTCGCCTTCAGCATTTCGAGACGCATTGCGATCAGCGCATCGATTGCCGATGCGACGGCTTCGTCGATCTCCATCTTTTTCGGCAGCAGGCCCAGAAGGTCGGCCGTTGCGGCAAAAGTGGCACCCACGGCAGGATCCGTGTGGGCAGCTTGCGCCAACGCATGCAATGCCTGCACCGCCGCCACCGTATTGAGGTCGTCCGAAAGCGCGTTCAGCACGCTTTCATCGGGCGCCGCATCGCCGGCATCTGTTGCCGGCCATTTGGCGAGCAGACGTTCGGCCTCTTCCAGTCGCTTGATCGAGAAATCGATCGGCTCGCGGTAATGCGTCATCAGCATGGCAAGGCGCAGCACCTCGCCCGGCCATTTGCGGCCGCCGAAGGTTTCCGTGTGCAGCAACTCGTGGATTGTGACGAAATTGCCTTCGGATTTCGACATCTTGCGGCCTTCGACCTGCAGGAAGCCGTTATGCATCCAGACATTCGCCATCACCTCGGTACCGTGGGCGCAGCGCGACTGGGCGATCTCGTTTTCATGATGCGGGAAGATCAGGTCCAGCCCGCCGCCGTGAATGTCGAAGACATCGCCGAGATAACGCTTGCTCATCGCAGAGCATTCGATGTGCCATCCGGGCCGGCCGCGGCCCCAAGGGCTGTCCCAGCCGGGCTCGTTGTGGCTCGACAGCTTCCAGAGCACGAAATCGCCAGGATTCTTCTTGTGTGCGTCGACGGCGATGCGGGCGCCGGCCTGCTGTTCGTCGAGCGGGCGCTTCGAAAGCTGACCGTAATCCGCCATGGATTTGGTGTCGAACAGCACTTCGCCCGATGCGACATAGGCATGACCGTTGCCGATCAGCTTCTCGATGATCTCGGTCATCTCAACGATATTGTCGGTGGCGCGCGGCTCGAAGTCCGGCTCCAGGCAGCCGAGGTCGGCGACATCGGCGTGAAATTGGGTCTCGGTCTTTTCCGTTACCGCGCGGATCGCGTCGTTGAGCGGCAGGCCCGGATGGTCCCGAAGCGCCCGCGCATTGATCTTGTCGTCAACGTCGGTGATGTTGCGGGCATAAGTGACGTGGTCTTCGCCATAGACATGGCGCAGCAGCCGGAACAGCACGTCGAAGACGATGACCGGCCGGGCATTGCCGATATGAGCGAAGTCATAGACGGTCGGGCCGCAGACATACATGCGGACATTGTTGGGATCGATCGGCGAAAAGACCGATTTTTCCCGTGTCAGCGTGTTGTACAGCTTCAGTTCCGGCGTCGCGTCCATTTTACTCTCCCAAATGCACGATCAGAAAAATATCGCGACCGGCGGACCGGGGCGTTTCGCATCTTGACTATTTGGGAGACGAAAACGGCCGGGCCAGCGCTCGCGCTAGCGAATAATTTTCCGGCAGATAATGCAGATAACCGTTTTCATGGCGGGTTTTATGGCCCGGTTCGCGCTTCCGGTCAAGGGGGCGAAGAGCGATCCAGCGGCAACAGGATCCATCCATCCGATGAATCGATCGCAGCCGCGACATCTGGTGAAACCAGTTGGCGCGCCCTTGAAATTCGCCCGCCATTCTCGCGGCGCAAATCTCGCATAGCCGGTTGAGAAGCTGTTGTTAATAGGGAGGAAGGGATGCGGAGACCGGCTCGATCGACGATCGGAGCGACCGCAATGCTGGTGGTCGCATTCGCTGCATATTTCGCATACGATTTCGGAATGCTTCGCTTCAACAATCCTTCCTTAAGCAGCTATCCGATCCAAGGCATCGATGTCAGCCATCACCAAGGTGATATCGATTGGAAGGTGGTTGCCTCGCAGGCGAATGTCCGCTTCGCCTTCATGAAGGCGACCGAAGGTGGAGATCATCGGGATTCCAAATTCGCCGACAACTGGCAGCGCGCCGGAGATGCTGGATTGGTCAGGGGCGCTTATCATTTCTTCACCTTCTGCCGACCGGGCAAGGATCAGGCGCAGAACGTCCTCGCGACCGTCCCGAAGGAACAGGGAACTCTGCCCATCGCCGTCGATCTGGAGTTTGTCGGCAATTGTAACAAAATCCCGACGCTCGAGGAAATGGCTGCCGAGGTGAACGCATTCTTCACCGAGCTGAAGGGCACTTTTCCGGAGAAGCCTATTTTCTACGTCACGCAGGAGTTCTTCGATCAATATCTGAAAGGCAATGAATCGCGCTTTCCCGACCACTATCTGTGGCTGCGTAGTGTATTCAGGGAACCGAGGCAGGAAGAGTGCAGTCGTTGGTCAATCTGGCAATTTGCCGATAACGGCACCTTGGACGGCATCCAGGGACCGGTTGACCTCAATGCGCTTTGCCCGTCGGAAGCGGGCCTGGCGCATCTGTTCCCGGCAGTTGCAGCGAACTGAGACGTCGACAGCGCCACGCGTCTTTTCGAGAGCCGCAAAGGACGCTGTGGCACTTTGAATTGCTGCATAATTTTATCCTTAAATCGATTCCGATTTAAGGAATTATGCAGGAGCTTATTCCGGCAACCGGTAATCGACGAGCTTGTTCTCCCGCACGATGAACAGCTTACCCGTCTCGGTCACTCCAGGCCCGAGCAACGGCAGGATCGCCTTTGCGACCTCGGAGGGATGCGGCAGCGTCTGCGGATCTTCGCCGGGCACCGCCTGCGCCCGCATCGCCGTGCGGGTCGCCCCCGGATCGACGCTGGTGACCCGCAGCGGTGTGCTTTGACTTTCTCCGGCCCATGTGCGTGCCAGCGCCTCGACCGCAGCCTTGGACGCGGAATAGGCGCCCCAGAAGGGGCGGCACTTGTGGGCCGCACCCGACGAGATGATCACCGCGCGGCCGGCATCCGAGAGGGCAAGCAGTGGGTCGACCGAACGGATCAGTCGCCATGTCGCGGTGACGTTGATGGTCATCACCTTCTCGAACACCTTCGCCTCGATATGGCCGATCGGCGAAATGACGCCGAGCACGCCGGCATTGGCGACGAGGATGTCGAGCTTGCCCCAGCGCTCGAAGATCGAGCCGCCGAGCGCGTCGATCGCGTTCATGTCGGCAAGGTCGAAGGGCACGAGCGTCGCCGTGCCGCCGATGGCCTTGATCGCATCGTCGAGGTCCTCGAGCCCGCCGACCGTGCGGGCGCAGGCAATCACATGGGCGCCGGCGTTGGCAAGCTCCAGCGCCGTGAAATAGCCGATGCCGCGCGACGCACCGGTGACGAGTGCGATCTTGCCCTCAAGATTGATATTCATGATGTGGTGTTCCCTCACGAGGGGAGAGGGGTGCGATGAACCCCTCGGGATGGATAATGGGAAAGCCGAGCCGCATCAGCCGTTGCTGGCGAGCATGGAAATCTTGTTGCCCATGGACTCGCCGTTCTTGTCGAGCAGACGCGTCGGATAGTCGCCGGTAAAATAGTGGTCGGTGAACTGCGGCCGAGCCGGGTTGCGATCTTCACCGCCGACAGCGCGATAGAGGCCGTTGATCGACAGGAAGGCGAGCGAATCGGCGCCGATGTATTTGGCCATGGCTTCGACGTCGGCATACTGGTTTGCCAGCAGCTTTTCGGCATCGGGCGTGTCGATGCCGTAGAAATCCGGGAAGAAGATCATCGGGCTTGCGACGCGGACATGGACTTCGCGCGCGCCGGCTTCGCGGATCATCTGCACGATCTTGAGAGACGTCGTACCACGCACGATGGAATCATCAACCAGCACCACGCGCTTGCCTTCGATCATCGCCCGGTTGGCCGAATGCTTCAGCTTTACGCCGAAGGCGCGGATCTGCTGCGTTGGCTCGATGAAGGTGCGCCCGACATAATGATTGCGGATAATGCCGTATTCGAATGGAATCCCGCTCTGCTGTGCATAGCCGAGTGCTGCCGGCGTGCCGCCGTCCGGCACCGGCACGATCACGTCGCCATCGACGGGCGATTCCTTGGCGAGGTTCATGCCCATGCTCTTGCGCGTCGTATAGACGTTGCGGCCGCCGACGACCGAGTCCGGGCGGGCGAAATAGACATATTCGAACAGGCAGAGGCGCTCCGGCTGTGGCTTGCTAGGCTTGCGCGCATCGATGCTGATCGAGCCGTCGGGCTGGATTTCACAGATGATGACCTCGCCGTTCTCAACGTCGCGGATGAACTTGGCGCCGATAATGTCGAGCGCGCAGGTCTCCGAGCAGAAGATCGGCTTGCCGTCGAATTCTCCCATGACCAGTGGGCGGATGCCGGTCGGGTCGCGCGCGGCAATCAGCTTGGTGCGCGTCATGGCGAGCATCGAATAGCCGCCTTCCATCTGGCGAATGGCATCGATGAAGCGGTCGGATGTGGAAGCGTGGCGGGAGCGGGCGATGAGGTGGAGGACGACCTCGGTATCGGAGGTCGACTGACAGATGGCGCCGGTCGCGATGATTTGGCGGCGCAGCGTCAGGCCGTTGGTGAAATTGCCGTTATGGGCAATGGCGATGCCCCCCTCTTCCAGTTCGGCAAAGAGCGGCTGCACGTTGCGCATGGCCACTTCGCCGGTTGTCGAGTAGCGGGTATGACCGATCGTAATGCTGCCGGGCAGGCGGGCGAGCGTCATCGGATTGGTATAGTGGTCGCCGACGAGGCCCATGTGGCGCTCTTGATAAAAGCGCTTGCCGTCGAAGGAGACGATGCCGGCCGCTTCCTGTCCGCGGTGCTGCAAGGCATGCAGGCCGAGCGCCGTGAGCGCGGCGGCATCGGGATGTCCCAGAATTCCGAAAACCCCGCATTCTTCATGCAGCGTATCTCCGTCGAGCGGATCGTCGGTCGGGAAGGAATGGGACTGGTTCATTTCTGCGGGCCTCTGCTCTCACAAGAATGGATCGGCATTTCCAGAAATAGCTGAGCCCGGCGGAGCTGGAATGCTCGGCCGGACCCTCATTTCATGTCCCGCTCAAATGGCAATTGCCGGAAGGCGGGTCAAGCTCTTGAACACTGTGTCAATTCGCCGGCTGCTGCGCGCCGCCTGCAGGCGCGGTCGGTGCGTCTTCCGCCGGAGCCTGGTCGCCCGTCGGCGGAGTGGTACCTTCGGCGCCCTGTGCCGGCGGCTGCAGCTTATCACGGATGCTTTCCGGTATCATCTGGGCAAATTGCTCCGGCAGAATCGATTTCAGCTTCACGACCATCGAATCCAGGAAGGGCTTCGACTTCGCTTCGTTGACCCAAGCCGGACGGTGGTCGGCATCGACGAGCCAGTTCCAGAAGGCGACGGCGACGACCAGGAGCAGCACGCCGCGCGCTGCCCCGAACAGGAAGCCGAGCGTGCGGTCGAGCGCGCCGACACGGCTGTCGATGATGAAATCGGCGATCTTCATCGTGATGAAGGAGATGACGATGAGCGCGATCAGGAAGACGACCGCTGCCGAACCGACGATCGCGATACGGTCGTCATCGGTATATTTCTTCGCATAGGGCAGCAGGTACGGATAGAGATAATAGGCAGCGGCGGCCGAACCGCCCCAGCTCGCGATCGAGAGGATCTCGCGCGAAAAGCCGCGGACCATCGCCAGCACCGCGGAGAAGAGCACGACGCCGATGACAATACCGTCGAAAATCGTAATGGGCATGTAGATTCAACTCCAGGACTGCCGCTTGGCGGCCGTGTCGTGCCTTATCGTGTGCTCCTATATCATCACCACTCTTGGCAATGAAAGGATCAAACGTCGTCTTCCACACGCAGCGCTCCCTTCGATCCGGCAATGCGCGCGACCAGATCCGGCAGGCTTGCGACTTCGCTCCAGCGCCCGCCGGGGCCCTTCGGCAATTCGGCGGAGGCGGACGGAAGCAGCGCTGCGGAAAATCCCAGCTTCTCGGCTTCCTTGAGACGCTGGGCGGTGTGCGCAACCGGCCGGATGGCACCCGACAGGCTGACTTCGCCGAAATAGACGCAATCGGCAGGAAGGGCAATACCGGCAAGCGAGGAAACGAGCGCCGAGGCGACGGCAAGATCGGCCGCCGGTTCGGAGATGCGGTAACCGCCGGCGACGTTGAGATAGACGTCGTGCTGGCCGAGCCTGACGCCGCAATGGGCTTCCAGCACCGCAAGGATCATCGACAGCCGTGCCGAATCCCAGCCGACCACGGCGCGCCGCGGTGTACCGAGCGAGGTCGGCGCCACCAGCGCCTGCACCTCGACGAGAATGGGGCGGGTGCCTTCCATGCCGGCAAAGACGGCAGCACCCGGCGATTTTTCGTTGCGCTCACCAAGGAAGAGCTCGGAAGGATTGGCGACTTCGCGCAAGCCTTTGTCGGACATTTCGAAGACGCCGATCTCGTCGGTCGGGCCGAAGCGGTTCTTGACTGTGCGCAGGATGCGGTAGTGATGGCCGCGATCGCCTTCGAAATAGAGCACGGCGTCGACCATGTGCTCGACGACGCGCGGCCCGGCAATCTGCCCGTCCTTGGTTACGTGGCCGACGAGCACCATGGCGGCCCCCGTCTGCTTGGCGAAACGGATCATTGCTTGGACGCCGGTGCGCACCTGCGTCACCGTTCCCGGCGCCGATTCGGCAAGCTCGCTCCACAGCGTCTGGATGGAATCGATGATGACGAGGTCCGGCCGCTTGCCCTCGGCGAGCGTCGCCAGAATATCCTCGACATTGGTTTCGGCCGCCAGCATCACGTCGGTATCGGCCGCCGCAAGGCGTTGTGCCCGCAGCCGCACCTGCGCCACGGCTTCTTCGCCGGAGACGTAGATGATCTTGTGGCCGCGCCGCGCAAGGGCGGCGGCGGCCTGCATCAGCAGCGTCGATTTGCCGATGCCGGGATCGCCGCCGATCAGCACCGCCGAACCGCGCACGAAACCGCCGCCGAGCGCCCGGTCGAGCTCCGACATGGCGGTATGGATACGCGGTGCCTCTTCGATCTCGCCGGAGAGTGCCGTCAGCGCCACTGGTCGGCCCTTCTTCGGCGTCTTACCAGGACCGGAGCCGATCCCACCCATCGGGTCTTCCTCGACGATGGTGTTCCACTCGCCGCAGTTCTCGCATTTGCCGGCCCAGCGGTTATGAACCGTGCCGCAACTCTGGCAGATGAATTGTGTCCTGGCCTTCGCCATCAATTACTCTTTCAGTCGGGGTTCGCGAGCGACGCGACGCGCCGCTTCATCGAATCATTGTCGTGCTTGAGATAATGGCTATCGCAACGGATCAAAACTAATGATTTCCCCATCAGCGCACCCATGCCTATCCTTTGCTCCTCATTCGGAACGGTGGAAAATGTTCGATTATTCGTTTGCGCACTGGCTTGCATTTCTGTCGGCGGCGGTTCTGCTCAATCTCTCGCCCGGTCCCGACATCGCTTTCATCCTCGGTCACACGATGAAAAGCGGAAAACGTGCCGGTTTTTCCGCGCTGTTCGGCGTCTGGTCCGGCGCCTGCCTGCATGTGCTGATGGCCGCACTCGGCCTCTCGGCCATACTTGCCGCTTCCGCCGTCGCCTTCTCGACAGTCAAATGGATCGGCGCCGCCTATCTCGTCTGGCTCGGCATTCAGGCTTTGCGCTCCGGTGGCGGCGATGGCCTGATAAAGGCTGCTGGTGAAAGTTTGCCGGTGGCAAGGATCTACCGGCAGGGAATTCTGGTGTCGCTGCTCAATCCCAAAGTGGCGATATTCTTCCTGGCCTTCCTGCCGCAGTTCGTCGTCGAAGGGGCAGGGCCGGCATGGGCGCAACTCATGCTGCATGGCGCGCTCATCATCGTCGTCGCTGCCTTCATCGAACCGCCGCTCGTCCTTCTCGGCGGGCGCCTTGCGGATGCAATCAGGCATAATCAAAAAGTCGGACTCTGGCTCGACCGCGGCCTCGGTGCGCTTTTCGTGGCGCTCGGTGTCCGTCTCGCCCTCAGCAGCCGCTGAGTAGGAAGGCTATTCTTCGGCCACGTAGCGCCGCTCGTGGCGGAGCCCCATGCTGGTCAGGATCTCGTATCCGATCGTGCCGGATGCCCGCGCCACATCGTCCACCGGCATGTTCTTCCCGAACAGTTCGACATAATCCCCGGCGCGCACGGCATTGTCAGGCAGGTCGGTGATATCGAAGATCGTCAGGTCCATGGTGATCCGGCCGGCAACCGGAACCTTGTGTCCGGCGATGAAACCTTGCCCGCCTTGCGGCACCACCTGGCGCAGTGGCACGCCGCCGCTCGACTGGCTGCGCATGTAGCCGTCGGCATAGCCGGCCGAGGCGATCGCCAGCCGGCTTTCGCGGCGAAGCTGCAGCGCCCGCCCATAGCTGACGGTCTCGCCGGCTTCGACGCTGCGCACCTGGATGATGCGCGCTTCCGCCGTCGCCACCGGCCGCATCGGGTTCGCCATGCCACTGACCGCTTCGCCGCCATAGAGCGCGATGCCGGGGCGGGTCAGGTCGAAGTGATAATCCTCACCGAGAAAGATGCCGGCCGATGCTGCAAGACTTGAATCGATGCCTTCATAAGCGGTGCTAACCCTGTGGAATGATTCGAGCTGCTGCCGGTTCATCGCATGGCTGGGATCGTCGGCGCAGGCGAGGTGGCTCATGACAAGCACAGGCGCGAAGCTCGCAGGCCGTGAGACGTCGTCGGCGAGTGCGATCGCATCGTCAATATGCAGTCCGAGCCGATTGAAGCCGGTATCGACATGCAGCGCGCAGGGATAGTCGCCGTAATCGGCAAGCACCGCCATCCAGAAGGCGAGCTGCTCGTCGGAGGAAATCACCGGCACCAGATCATTGTCGAAGAAGCGCCGCTCGGTGCCCGGCCATATGCCTGAGAGCACGAAGATGCGCGCCTCGGGCGCATAGAGGCGAAGCGTCACGCCCTCGTCGACGGTCGCGACGAAGAAGTCGCGCGCGCCTGCCATATAGAGCGCTTCGCCGGTATCCTCGATGCCCATGCCATAGGCATCCGCCTTGACGACCGCCGAGGCGCGCGCCGCACCGGAGCGGCGCGCCATGTCGCGCCAGTTCTCCGTCAGGGCGGTCAGGTCGACGGTCAGCCGCAGGCCTGCCGAGGCAAAATTGTCATCTTCGGGGGCGTCGAAAAATTCGCTCATGATCCGCATCGAAAAGAGGCCGGAGAAGGATTCTCCGGCCAGTTTAAAGGTCAACTATGTCAAGGGAAAGCCCGGCGTTGCACCCAGCATCCGCGCGATCAGTGCTCTTCATATTGGGTGAAGGAGGGATCGGCGAGATCGGCAAAACGCGTGAATTCCGCCTGGAAGGCGAGCTTCACCGTGCCTGTCGGCCCGTGGCGCTGCTTGGCGATGATCACGTCGGCCGTGCCCTTGACCTTGTCGAACAGCGCCTCCCATTCCGGATATTTCGGATCGTGGATGTCGCGCGGCTCCGAATTCTTGACGTAATATTCCTCGCGGAACACGAAGAGCACGACGTCGGCGTCCTGCTCGATCGAGCCGGATTCGCGAAGGTCGGACAGCTGCGGCCGCTTGTCGTCGCGGCTTTCGACCTGACGCGAGAGCTGCGACAGTGCGATGATCGGAACGTTGAGCTCCTTGCCGAGCGCCTTGAGGCCGGTGGTGATTTGGGTGATTTCCTGCACGCGGTTGTCGCTGGATTTGCCCGAGCCGGTCATCAGCTGAATGTAGTCGACCACAAGCACATCGAGGCCGCGCTGGCGCTTCAGACGGCGCGCGCGGGCCGAAAGCTGGGCGATCGAGATGCCGCCGGTCTGGTCGATAAAGAGCGGCACCTTCTGCATCATCATCGAGCAGGCGACGAGCTTTTCGAAATCGGCATCGTTGATGTCGCCGCGGCGGATCTTCGAGGAGGAGACTTCCGTCTGCTCGGAGATGATACGGGTGGCGAGCTGTTCCGACGACATTTCGAGCGAGTAGAAACCGACGACGCCGCCGTTCTTTGCCTTCATGCTGCCGTCCGACTGGACTTCGCCTTCGTAGGCGGCGGCGATATTGTAGGCGATGTTTGTAGCAAGTGAGGTCTTGCCCATGCCGGGGCGTCCGGCAAGCACGATCAAGTCCGACCGCTGCAAACCGCCCATCTTGGAATCCAGCGAATGGATGCCGGTGGAAATGCCGGAAAGCCCGCCGTCACGTTCCTTGGCGACGGCCGCCATGTCGATCGCCAGCGCGACCGCATCGTTGAAGGCCTGGAAGCCGCCGTCGTAGCGGCCGTTTTCCGCCAGTTCGAAGAGGCGGCGTTCGGTATCCTCGATCTGCGACTGCGGCGGCATGTCGAGCGGCGCGTCATAGGCGATGTTGACGACGTCCTCGCCGATGGTAATCAGCGCCCGGCGCAGCGCCAGGTCGTAGATCGCCCGGCCGTAATCCTCGGCATTGATGACGGTGACGGCATTGCTGACCAGGCTCGCCAGATATTGCGAAACCGTCATGTCGCCGACCTTCTCGTCGGCTTTCAGGAAGGTCTTGATCGTCACCGGATTGGCGATCTTGCCCATGCGGATGATATCGCCGGCAACCTCGAAGATCTTCCGATGCAGCGGTTCATAGAGATGGATCGGCTTCAGGAAGTCCGACACCCGATAATAGGCGTCGTTGTTCATCAGGATCGCACCCAGAAGCGCTTGCTCGGCTTCGATATTGTTGGGTGCTTCGCGATAATGCTGCTCCGACGGGGCAACAGCTGCAATCTTTCGAGCGGCGTCGTTCATCATCATCCGTTCTGTCTTTTTCCAGCTCCGGATTTGCAATTCCGGACGCGAAAATCAAGAGGCTACGAAAGGAGCGGGGGCTCGCTTCGCCTAAATCCTGAACGCTGTGCACGTTGTTCGACTTCTCCACAGTCTTGGGCGACACAAAGGAGAAATACTGGCAGTGTCACCCGCACGACACGGTATGGCGCCGACTCAGCCCATCCGCTTCGGAGAATGTTATTTTAGCGCGATGCGATAAGGCACGCAGCAAAAACATCCGGAAGATCCCCTTAAAAAAGCGAACCGCTCGGCAGCTCACATCGAAGGGGTGGAAACGAAAAAGCCCGGCGCGGTGGCCGGGCTTCTCTCTCGCGGATCGCTCCGACGAAATTATGCTTCGTCTTCGTCGACGCCGTCAGCTTCCGGATCGAAGAAGTCTTCCGGACGCAGCGCGTCTTCGTCGACGCCGTAGATCGCGTCGACCGAGGTGAGTTCTTCGCCCTTGGACTGGCGCTCTGCCTCGTCGGCAGAACGGGCAACGTTCAGCTCGACGTGGATTTCGACTTCGGCATGCAGCTGCAGCTCGACCTTGTGCAGGCCGATCGACTTGATCGGCGTGTTGAGGTGAACCTGGTTGCGGCCGATGTTGAAGCCTTCGGCGCCGAGAATATCGACGACGTCACGGGCAGCAACCGAACCGTAGAGCTGGCCGGTTTCGCCGGCGGAGCGCACGACGATGAAGGACTTGCCGTCGAGAACGTCGGCGACCGTCTGGGCTTCCGACTTGCGCTCGAGGTTGCGGGCTTCGAGCGTCGCGCGCTCGGCTTCGAAGCGGGTCTTGTTGGCGGCGTTGGCGCGCAGCGCCTTGCCGAGCGGCAGCAGGTAGTTGCGGGCAAAGCCGTCGCGAACCTTTACGGTTTCGCCCATCTGGCCGAGCTTGGAAATGCGTTCGAGAAGGATGACTTGCATTTTCTTTTTCCTTTCTTGTGTCTCAGATTTTCGTATCGGATTGTTTGGGGGCATCAGCATCTTTCGTCGGGGTCAGTGCGATCGCCTTGCGCGTATCGCTGAGACCGAGGACGAGGATGAGGAGAGCTGGCAGCAGCATGAGCATCGAGGCCAGATAGCAGAGGATGAGGGCCGGTATGCGCCAGTCCTTGCCGCGGGTGCGGAAATGCAGCGAGGCGAAACCGGAAAGCATGAAGCCGGCGCCGAAGGCGCCGATCACGGTCGCACCGACCAGCGCCGGAACGCCGCCGAAAAAGCAGGCGGCAAGCCCGGCCAGGAAGATGAAGATCGAGTTGCGGTTCATCCGCAGCGACGAGGGAATATCCTCGCGCGGACGAAGGCCGCGGCCGGAGGCTGCAACGATGCGTACGGCGAAATAATAGGCAGCAAACAGCATGCTGACCCACATGCCGCCCTGCAAAGCCGGCAGCATCAGCAGGATCAGCGACTTGGTCTGCGCGGTCGCTGCCGGATCGGGCATGAATTCCGGCTGCTGCTGCTTGAGCGAGGTGATCAGCAGATCGACGATCGGATCGGTGATCTCCGGGCCGTAGCCGATGATCACACCGATGACGATGACGGCGAGCGTCACCAGACCGCAGAGATGCAGCAGGATATCGGAGAGCGGATACCAGGCAAGCAGATGGTCGGGCCCACCGAGTTCGGCGGCCGGACGCGCCAGATTGGCGAGATGGCTGAGCCAACCGGCCGGCAGCAGCGTCACCATCGTCATGATCAGCGCGAAGGATGGCGAGATCAAGATCGCGCCCAGCGCCGCGGCGGTGACGACGGCCGAGACTGCGGCTGCATTGCCCCAGCCGAGCCCGACGATCAGGATCGGCAGAGCCGAGGCCGTATAAAGAAGCGCGCTGAAAAACGACGGCTGCATGCTCGCGCCCAGCACCAGCAGGGCGGCGGTCAATCCGGCGAGTGCGCCGATCAGCAGCGTTTTAATGTTCGGTCGTTTCAAGGTCGCTGTCCTGCTTCATCAAGCAGTTAGAGGATGTTGCTGAATCAAATTCAGAAACGTCTCAACATGGGTTTTAAGAGTTCCGATCCGCGCCCATCGCAGAAGGGAGAAGGGAAGGCACGAATGCCTTCCCTCAAAGGTGTCGGCGTCGACCGATTAGGCGACGACGTAGGGCAGCAGGCCGAGGAAACGGGCGCGCTTGATCGCCTGAGCGAGTTCGCGCTGCTTCTTCTGGGAAACGGCCGTGATGCGGGACGGAACGATCTTGCCGCGCTCAGAAATGTAGCGCTGCAGCAGGCGTACGTCCTTGTAGTCGATCCGCGGTGCGTTGGCGCCGGAGAACGGGCAGGTCTTGCGGCGGCGATGGAACGGGCGGCGGACCGGAGCGGAGGAAGTTTCAGACATATCTCAGATCTCCCTTATACACGGTCTTCGCGCGGACGGCGCGGACGGTCGTCACGGTCGCCGAAGCCACCTTCACGCGGCGGACGCGGGCCGCGGTCACGATCACCGAAGCCGCCTTCACGCGGGCCACGGCCGCCTTCGCGCGGACGGTCGTCACGGTCGCGCTTCTGCATCATGGCAGACGGACCTTCTTCATGCTTCTCGACGGCGATCGTCATGTAGCGAAGAACGTCTTCGCTGATGCGCATCTGACGTTCCATTTCCTGGACGGCAGCAGCCGGTGCATCGATGTCCATCAGGGCGTAGTGCGCCTTGCGGTTCTTCTTGATGCGGTAGGTGAGGGACTTGAGGCCCCAGTTCTCGATACGCCCGACCTTACCGCCATTCGCTTCGATCACACCCTTGTACTGTTCTACGAGGGCATCGACCTGCTGAGCGGAAATATCCTGCCGGGCAAGGAATACATGTTCATAAAGAGCCATGACAGCTTTGCCTTTCTTGCGTTTGGTTCAACCCGATATTCGGCGGCTAAGCCTCAACGACTGCTCCTGATTGGGCGGACCCAGGCAAGAAAGCGTTTCCGAGACGGTCGAGAGCGGAGACACGGGAGGCTGGAACGCTTCCGTTCCGAACGATTTCCGTGAAGAAACCGGCCCTCCGTTCAGCCACCAGCCAGAAGACCGGGTTAACGAACAGGGCGGCTTATACGGATTTTTTGGGCAAAGGCAAGCGCAATCGGACACCCGAACCCGATGCCGGCCAATGGTCGGCATCGGGCAGGCGCCAAACAAATAGGATCAAAGCGTCAGCGGATACTGCCGGTGCACCTTGGCGATTTCCGCCAGGATCTCGTTCGAAAGCGTAATGTCGGCCGCGCCGATATCGATTTTCAACTGCTCCATCGAGGTCGCGCCGATGATGGCCGAGGCCATGAAGGGCCTGGAAAGGCAGAAGGCGAGCGCCATTGCTGCCGGGTCGAGGCGGTATGTTGCAGCGATCTCCAGATAGGCTTTGGTCGCCGGCTCCTGTAGCGGCTGCAGGCGACCGCCGATATCGTGGTTGATCGAGCCGCGCGAACCCTTCGGCCTGCCGCCATCGACATATTTTCCGGAGAGGATGCCGCCGGCGAGCGGAGAATAGGCGAGCAGCCCGACATCCTCATGATGCGAGAGTTCGGCGAGATCGAGGTCGAAATGGCGGTAGAGCAAGTTGTATTCGTTCTGGACGCAGGCGACCCGCGGCAGGCTCTTCTGTTCGGCGAGCGTCAGATATTTCTGTATGCCCCAGGTGGTTTCGTTGGAAAGGCCGATCGCGCGGATCTTGCCTTCCTTCACCAGCACGCCAAGCGTTTCCAGGATGTCGAGCATATTGGCGACGGCCTCGTCGCGGTTCTGGTTGAAGGGATTGTAGCTCCAATTCTGACGGAAATGGAAATGGCCGCGGTTCGGCCAGTGGATCTGGTAGAGGTCGACGTAATCCGTCTTCAGCCGCGCCAGGCTGGCTTCGAGCGCCAGGCGGATATTCTTTGCATCGGCACCTTCGCCACCACGTATATAGTCGCGGCCGCGGCCGGCGACCTTGGTGGCGAGCACGATATCGCCGCGCTTGCCGGTCTTCTTGAACCAGCTGCCGATATAGTCTTCCGTCCAGCCCTGCGTAGCGGCCGAAATCGGGGTGGTCGGATAAAGTTCGGCCGTATCGAAGAAATTGACGCCCTTTTCGACGGCGTAGTCCATCTGCGCATGAGCATCGGCTTCGCTGTTCTGCGAACCCCAGGTCATGGTGCCAAGGCAAATCTCTGAAACGGAAATCTCGGTGCGGCCTAGCGAATTGTACTTCATGGAAAAACCTTGGGAGAGAGGTGACAGCCTTGGGAGGGTTCGCGCAAATCTAGGCTGGATTTGGCGGAGCGCAAGAGCAAAAACCGGGCATTTGCGCCAGTGCGAAAGGCTTTGCGCAGAATGAGCCGCCACTTGACTCTGCCGGAAAGAATGTCAATTGGAGGCAAAACAGCCTCAAGGGGCGTATTCAGGGGCATGAGCCAGGGAATATGAGAATGACCATTGCTTTCACTTTTCCCGGTCAGGGCAGTCAGGCCGTCGGTATGGGCAAGGATCTCGCCGAGAATTTTGCCGAAGCCCGCGCCGTTTTCCAAGAGGTCGATGAGGCACTCGGTGAAAAGCTTTCAGACGTCATGTTCAACGGTCCCGAGGATACGTTGACCTTGACGGCGAACGCCCAGCCGGCGCTGATGGCCGTCTCGATCGCCGTCGTCCGCGTTCTTGAAGCCAAAGGGTTGGATCTGAAGTCGAAGGTCGCTTACGTCGCCGGCCACTCGCTCGGCGAATATTCGGCACTTTGCGCCGCCGGCACCTTTTCGCTCGCCGACACCGCGCGGCTGCTGCGTATCCGCGGCAATGCCATGCAGGCGGCCGTTCCCGTCGGCGTCGGCGCCATGGCCGCGATCATCGGCCTCGAACATGCCGACGTCGCTGCCGTCTGTGAGGCAGCCGCCGCTATCGGTGCCTGCCAGATCGCCAACGACAATGGCGGCGGCCAGATCGTCATCTCAGGCGAGAAGGCAGCTGTTGAAAAGGCGGCCGGCCTTGCGACCGACAAGGGCGCCAAGCGCGCCATTCTGCTGCCGGTCTCCGCTCCGTTCCATTCGACGCTGATGGCGCCTGCCGCTGAGGCCATGCGCGAGGCGCTGGCAACGGTCGCCAAATCCGATCCGGTCGTGCCTGTCATCGCCAATGTCCGTGCCGCGCCGGTGACCGGCGCCGACGAGATCGCCAGCCTGCTGGTCGAGCAGGTGACCGGTCAGGTCCGCTGGCGTGAGACGGTGGAATGGTTCGCCGGAAACGGCGTCACGACGCTTTATGAACTCGGTTCCGGCAAGGTGCTGACCGGCCTTGCCCGCCGCATCGACAAGACGATCAACGGCATCTCCGTCAACGGTCCGGCGGATATCGACGCGGCCGTCGCCGCCCTCATGGCCTGATTGGTATCCCCGGACACCGGATTTGGTGTCCCTGTTATAAGGAACGTTTCCATGTTCGATCTTTCCGGCCGCAAGGCTCTCGTCACCGGCGCATCGGGCGGTATCGGCGAGGAAATCGCCCGCCTTCTTCATAAGCAGGGCGCCGTCGTCGGCCTGCACGGCACCCGCGTCGAGAAACTGGAAGCGCTAGCCGCCGATCTCGGCGAGCGCGTCAAGATCTTCCCGGCCAACCTCTCCGACCGCGATGAGGTCAAGGCGCTCGGCCAGAAAGCCGAGGCCGACCTCGAAGGCGTCGACATCCTCGTCAACAATGCCGGCATCACCCGCGACGGCCTCTTCGTGCGCATGAGCGACGAGGACTGGGACAGCGTCATCGAAGTGAACCTGACGTCGACCTTCCGCCTGACGCGCGAATTGACGCATCCGATGATGCGCCGCCGCTATGGTCGCATCATCAACATCACCTCCGTCGTCGGCGTCACCGGCAATCCAGGCCAGGCCAATTACTGCGCCTCCAAGGCCGGCATGATCGGCTTCACCAAGTCTTTGGCGCAGGAAATTGCCACCCGCAACGTGACGGTCAATTGCGTCGCACCCGGCTTCATCGAGAGCGCCATGACCGGCAAGCTGAACGACAAGCAGAAGGAAGCGATCATGGGGGCGATCCCAATGAAGCGCATGGGCACGGGTGGCGAGGTGGCTTCGGCGGTTGCTTACCTTGCGTCCTCCGAGGCTGCCTATATGACGGGCCAGACGCTGCACGTAAACGGCGGCATGGCGATGATCTGAAACGACAAACCGCTGGCATGGGAATATTTCCGCCAATAGCATGTTGAGCAATCACGAACCGTTGATTTTCTGGCTTTGCGGCAGACATAAAGCATGTTAAGCGGGCCATGACTGTGAACAGTCGTCCCGAGAAAGCAGACGGACCGGCGGGCTTTTTGCAAGCCTGGGACATCTCTGAAGCCGGGTAAACGAGTTTGCCGAGGATGTCTGAAAACATCGCAGGCTGAAACAGGGTAGGGGTGCCGCGATGGCATTCCGATCAGGACATAAGGTCGAGGAAACCGACATGAGCGATATCGCAGAACGCGTAAAGAAAATTGTTATTGATCATCTTGGCGTTGATGCCGACAAGGTCGTCGAGAGCGCCAGCTTTATCGACGATCTGGGCGCTGACTCGCTCGACACGGTCGAACTTGTCATGGCTTTCGAAGAAGAATTCGGCGTTGAAATTCCTGACGACGCTGCCGACTCGATCCTGACGGTCGGCGATGCAGTGAAGTTCATTGAGAAGGCCCAGGCCTGATCCTGTGAATTTGAGAAAGGGCGGGCCTGGAGTCCGCCCTTTTCTTTTCGGCATATTTCTCCATAGAACATAAGAGACGGGGGGAAGCACGCGATGAGACGTGTCGTCATCACCGGTACCGGCATGGTATCACCCTTGGGATGCGGAACCGAGGTGACGTGGTCCCGGCTGCTTGCCGGTCAGAACGGCGCCCGCCTCGTCACCGAATTCGAGGTCGATGACCTTCCCGCCAAGATCGCCTGCCGTATTCCTATCGGTGACGGCACCGACGGCACCTTCAATGTCGATCAGTGGATGGAGCCGAAGGAGCAGCGCAAGGTCGATCCCTTCATCATCTACGGCATGGCCGCCGCCGACATGGCGCTTGCCGATGCCGGCTGGCATCCTGAAACCGATGAGGACCAGATCGCCACCGGCGTGCTGATCGGCTCCGGCATCGGCGGCATCGAAGGCATCGTCGAGGCGGGTTACACCCTGCGCGACAAGGGCCCGCGCCGTATCTCCCCTTTCTTCATTCCCGGCCGCCTGATCAACCTCGTCTCCGGCCAGGTCTCGATCCGCCACAAGCTGCGCGGACCCAATCATTCGGTCGTCACCGCCTGCTCGACGGGTGCGCATGCGATCGGCGATGCAGCGCGGCTGATTGCGCTGGGTGATGCCGACGTCATGGTCGCCGGCGGCACGGAATCCCCTGTCAGCCGCATTTCGCTTGCAGGTTTTGCCGCCTGCAAGGCGCTGTCGACCCAACACAATGACGACCCGAAGAAAGCGTCGCGCCCCTATGATCGCGACCGCGACGGCTTCGTCATGGGCGAGGGTGCCGGCATTGTCGTGCTTGAGGAACTGGAACATGCCAAGGCGCGCGGCGCCAGGATCTACGCCGAAATCGTCGGCTACGGCCTGTCGGGCGATGCCTATCACATCACCGCGCCGTCCGAAGACGGCGAGGGCGCCGGTCGCTGCATGGCGATGGCGCTGAAGCGCGCCGGGCTGACGCCGGCCGATATCGACTACATCAATGCCCACGGTAC
This sequence comes from Rhizobium sp. WSM409, assembly GCF_057653825.1. Lineage (NCBI taxonomy): Bacteria > Pseudomonadati > Pseudomonadota > Alphaproteobacteria > Hyphomicrobiales > Rhizobiaceae > Rhizobium > Rhizobium sp. WSM409. Next base: position 1,239,756 of record NZ_CM172794.1, read on the forward strand.
CTCGACCATGGCCGACACGATCGAACTCGGCGCCGTCGAGCGGCTGGTCGGCAATGCGGCGTCGAAGATCTCCATGTCCTCGACTAAGTCGGCGACAGGACACCTTCTCGGTGCTGCAGGCGCCATCGAGGCGATCTTCACCACGCTCGCCATTCGCGACAATATCGCGCCGCCGACGCTCAATCTCGACAATCCCGAACGTGAGACGGCGATCGACCTTGTCCCGCACAAGGCGCGTGAGCGGGAAATCAATGTGGCGCTGTCCAACTCGTTCGGATTCGGCGGCACGAACGCGTCGCTCGTACTGCGCCGTTACGCGCAATAAGAGTCCTGCAAGCGGTGTAATGGGTCTCCCTTGCACCGCAGGCCGGCCGTCCTCTACGTTGCGTGGCAGGGCGTGCGAAAGCATAACGACCGGCAGCGGCGTCGTTGAACGGCGGCAGAACCTGCTTTTGCCGCATTGCTTCGCGAAATAGCGAAGTGAGGGTCAAGTTTTAGAGGATTGCCGGTGAGCGATACGACGAACCAGAGCAACGATACCCAGGCGCAGAAGGGACCGATCATCCCGAAGTCGCCGAGCGAAGCCCTGCGTCCGGAACGCGTTCCGGAGCCGCCGAAGCGGTCCAAGAAAGCCCGCGGCCAGGTCGTTCTTTTCCTGAACTTCATCATGACGTTGGCGGTTCTGGTCTGTGTCGTCGCCATCATCGGCTTCTACTACGCCACATCGACCTATCGGAATCCCGGTCCGCTGCAGACCAACACCAATTTTATCGTCCGCAACGGCGCTGGTCTGACCGAAATCGCCTCGAACCTCGAGCGCAACGCGATCATCAGCGATGCCCGCATCTTCCGCTATCTCACGGCAACGCATCTTTCTGCCGGTGAGAGCCTCAAGGCGGGCGAATACGAGATCAAGGCGAGGGCATCCATGAGAGATATCATGGAGCTGCTGAAATCGGGCAAGTCCATTCTCTATTCCGTTTCCTTCCCTGAGGGACTGACGGTCCGACAGATGTTCGACCGCATGCTGCAGGATACCGTGCTGGAAGGCGACTTGCCGGCGGCATTGCCGACCGAGGGTAGCCTGCGTCCGGATACCTACAAATTCTCGCGCGGCACCAAGCGCTCGGAAATCATCGAACAGATGGCGGCTGCGCAGCAGAAGCTCGTCGATCAGATCTGGGACAAGCGCGACTCGTCGCTGCCGCTGCGGTCCAAGGAAGAATTCGTGACACTCGCCTCGATCGTCGAAAAGGAAACCGGCGTTCCCGACGAGCGAGCCCACGTCGCCTCCGTTTTCCTGAACCGGCTCGGCAAGGGCATGCGCCTGCAGTCCGACCCGACGATCATCTACGGCCTCTTCGGCGGCGAGGGCAAACCGGCCGACCGGCCGATCTACCAGTCGGACCTGAAGCGGGATACACCTTACAACACCTATGTCATCAAGGGTCTGCCGCCGACGCCGATCGCCAATCCCGGCAAGGATGCGCTGGAAGCCGTCGCCAATCCCTGGAAGACGCAGGACCTCTATTTCGTCGCCGACGGCTCCGGTGGCCATGTTTTCGCTGCGACGCTCGAGGAGCACAATGCCAACGTCAAGCGCTGGCGCAAGCTCGAAGCCGACAAGGGGTCGGACCCGAACATCGCAGTCGACGGCCAGCCGGAAGAGCAGCCGGCGGATAGTGGCACGACCGTCGCGCCGCCGAAGAAAAAGAAGATCAACTGAGACTTTCGGGAGGCACGCATGGCTTTGCAGTCCATGACCGGTTTTGCGCGGCGCGAGGGAACGAGCGGCCGCTGGCGCTGGGCATGGGAATTGCGCTCGGTCAACGGCAAGGGCCTCGACCTGCGCTTGCGCCTGCCGCCCGGCCTCGAACGCATGGAGGCAGACGTCCGCCGCCTCGCCGGCGAAAGCTTCAGCCGTGGCAACCTGCAGGCATCGCTATCCGTCAGCGCCGACGAGAACCGTTTCGAGGCGGTGCTGAACAGACAAGCGCTCGCCGCCGTGCTGGCCATGCGCGAGCAGTTGGACGGTGTCATCGATCCGGCGCCGCTGAAGCTCGATACGCTGCTTCTGGTGCGCGGCATCGTCGAATTCCGCGAAAGCGAGGATGGCGAGGAGGCGCTTGCCGCCCGTGACGCCGATATCGCTGCCGGCCTGCTGGCCGCGCTTGCCGATCTGAGAGCAATGCGCGAACAGGAAGGGTCGGCGCTGGCCCGCATTCTTCACGACCACGTCACGACGATCGAAGGCCTGACACGGACGATCGAGGCCGACCCCTCGCGCTCGGCGCAGGAGATCGCAGCGCGGCTTGCCGCGCAGGTCGCCTTGTTGATGGACGGCATGGCCGCGCTCGACCGCGACAGGCTGCATGCCGAAGCCGCGCTGCTGGCGACCAAGGCAGATCTGCGCGAGGAAATCGATCGTCTGAAGGCTCATGTCGCCGCAGCGCGCGATCTCCTGGTGAAAGGTGGCCCCGCCGGGCGCCGGCTGGACTTCCTTGCACAGGAATTTAACCGCGAATCGAATACCATCTGCTCGAAGTCGAATGCCTCGGCGGTCACCGCTGCCGGCATCGAGCTGAAAGTCGTGATCGACCAGTTCCGCGAGCAGGTCCAGAATTTGGAGTAAGACATGAAACCGGCGAAATCCTCGCCCGTGCAGATCGCCCGCCGCGGTTTGATGCTTGTCATCTCGTCGCCGTCAGGCGCCGGCAAGTCCACCATCGCGCGCACGCTGCTGGAGACCGACAGGCAAATCGGCCTTTCCGTCAGCGTCACCACGCGCCAGCGCCGCCCGAGCGAAGTCGAGGATGTGCACTACCACTTCAAGAGTGTGCGCGAGTTCGAGCGGCTGCGCGATAGCGACGCGCTGCTCGAATGGGCCGAGGTGCATGGCAATTTCTACGGCACGCCGCGCGAGCCGGTCGAGCAGGCCATGGGCGAAGGCCGCGACATGCTCTTCGACATCGATTGGCAGGGCGCCCAGCAATTGCAGGAGAAGATGTCGGCCGACGTCGTCTCGATCTTCGTGCTGCCGCCGACCATGACCGAGCTTCAGTCGCGGCTGCATCGCCGTGCCGAGGATTCCGAGGAGGTCATCCAGACGCGCCTCGCCAACAGCCGCGCCGAGATCGCCCACTGGCGCGAATACGACTATGTCATCGTCAATGACGATCTCAACGCCGCCCTCGACGCCGTCCAGTCGATCGTCAAGGCCGAACGCCTGCGTCGCGACCGCCGCCACGGCATGTTCGACTTCGTCCGCGAGTTGCTGGAAGAGACGCCGTCGCTTTAGAGTAAACTCCTGTGAAAACCGCTTCGCACCTCGCTGGAGTTGCCCTACAGGCTGTTCGCGAGAAGGCAGAATTCCTCGACGGACAAGGTTTCAGCCCGCCGCGCCGGATCGATCCCGGCCTTGACGAGCAGGCTCTCGCCGCCGAGCGGTTTCAGGCTTTGACGGAGCATCTTGCGGCGCTGGCCGAAGGCGGCCTGCGTCACCTTTTCCAGGTTGGCGACGGCGCAGGGGATGGGGGTGTCGCGGGGTATGAGATGCACGACCGTCGACGTCACTTTCGGCGGCGGCGTGAAGGCTTGCGGCGGCACGTCGAAGGCCATGCGTGCCTCCGTCCGCCAGCCGCAGAGCACGCCCAGGCGGCCGTAATGGTCATCGTCTTCGTTGGCGACGATACGCTCGCCGACTTCCTTCTGAAACATCAGCGTCAGCGACTGCCAGAACGGCGGCCAGGCTTTCGGCAGCAGCCAATTGACCAGCAACTGCGTGCCGACATTGTAGGGCAGGTTGGCGATGGTCTTGACCGGGCCTTCCGGGACCAAGGTCTCGAAATCAATCTTCAGCGCATCGCCTTCGATCACCTCCAGCCGGCCGGGATAATGATCGGCGATCTCGGCGAGTGCCGGCAGGCAGCGGGGATCCCGCTCGATGGCGATGACCTTTCTGGCGCCGAGCGCCAGGATCGCCCGCGTCAATCCGCCAGGGCCGGGGCCGACCTCAACGATGGTCGCCTCATCGAGTGTGCCCGCCGTGCGGGCGATCTTCTGCGTCAGGTTGAGGTCGAGCAGGAAATTCTGCCCGAGCGCCTTGCGCGCATCGAGGCCGTGACGCTGGATGACGTCGCGAAGCGGCGGCAGGCCATCGAGTGGTGCCATCAGCGACGGCTTTCCACACTGCGGCCGAGTTGCGCGGCGAGCTTCAGCGCTGCGACGAGGCTGTGCTCGCGCGCCAGTCCCTTGCCGGCAATGCCGAAAGCGGTGCCGTGATCCGGCGAGGTGCGCACGAAGGGAAGCCCGAGCGTCACGTTGACGCTGTCGTCGAAACCAAGTGCCTTGGCCGGAATCAACGCCTGATCGTGATACATGCAGATGGCGACGTCGTATCGCGACCGCGCCTCGTCATGAAACATCGTATCGGCGGGCAGGGGGCCGATCGCATCGATGCCCTCGTCGCGCAGGCGCTCGATCGCCGGGCGGATGACGTCTTCGTCCTCCGTGCCGATCGCTCCGCCTTCGCCCGCATGCGGGTTGAGGCCGGCAACGGCGAGCCGCGGTGCCTCGATGCCGAAGCGCTGCTTCAGGTCTTCATGGGCGATCCGGCAGGTTTCCATGATCAGTTCGCCCGTCAGCGCCGCCGGCACGTCCCGGATCGGAATGTGGATGGTGACGGGTATGGCCCGGAGCTTCGGTCCGGACAGCATCATGACAGGTGTCACCGGCCGGCCGGTCGCCCTGGCGGCGAGATCGGCGAGAAATTCGGTATGGCCGGGAAACCGGAAACCTGCCTCGTAAAGCACGGCCTTGGCGATCGGATTGGTGACGACCGCGAGCGCTTCGCCGCTGATGACAAGCGACACGGCTTTCTCGATCGACGCGATCGTGCCTTTCGCGGTCGCCTCATGCGGTTCGCCGGCCACGACCTCGATACCAGCAGGTATGGTCATGACGGGCAGCGCGTCGGCAAATATCCCAGCGGCTTCGCTGGCTTTATCGGTCTCGCGAATCGAAACCGCCAGATTGAGCTGGCGGGCTCTCAGCGCCAGAACATCGGGGTCGCCGATCAGGAAGAAAGGTGGCAGCCCGAGTTCACGCCGCCTCAGCCAGGCCGTCAAAGTAATATCCGGCCCGATGCCGGCGGGGTCGCCCTGGCTCAGCGCAAGCGGTCGCGAAAACGGTATCGCCATTGTCGGTCAGCGATAGGCGATCTGCGCCTTTTTGCGCAGTTCATCCAGGTATTTCTTGCTGTTTTCGTTTTCCGGGCTGGCGTCCTTGCCACCCTTGGACTTGTCGAGATCTTCCTGGCGGAAAACCATCTCGGCGGCCTGGTCGTCGGAGACCTGCCGCTGGCTGCAGATTGCCAGATATTCGACGCCCTTGTCGGTGACGCGGGTCCCTGTCGTGTTGCCCTTGGCCTGCTCGACCAGCGGCTTCCAATCCGGCGGGATCTCGGGGGCGAGCATGCGGCCGAGATCGCGCACGGAAACGTCGCGCATCGTCGCAGCAAACACCTTTGCCTGATCGCAGCCCGGAAATTTGGAGCGCGACGCCTCGGCCTCGCCCTTGCGCTTGCCGGTGATGGCGCCGCGCTTGGCTTGCGGAATGACGAAGATGACCTGCTGCAGCATATATTCCGTCGTCACCGGCTTCTGCTTGTTGTTCTGCATCATGCGCGAGACGAGATCATAGTTCGACAGCCGTGAGGTCGAGCCGTAGCGGGCGTTGACGACACGCGGCCAGCTCATCTGCACGGCGATGAAACCCTTGAAATGATCGACGCCGACGCCGGCGCGATCGAGGATCTGCGACATCTGCTCAGGGGACAGCTTGTTGCCGCTCGAAAAACGCGCGAAAGACGCATCGACGTCCTGCTGCGAAACCGACATATGGACGCGGGTGACTTCCTGCCGCTTGAGCGCCTCGTCGATCAATTGCTCCTCGGCGGCCTTGGCATCGGCCTTCGTATGCTGCAGGCGCAGGAAGGCCTGACGCTTGGCGACATCGCCGCTGGTGATGGCCGTGCCGTTCACCACGGCCTTGACTTCACTGGCCGCAAGCGCTGAACCGGCAAAGCCTGTCAGCAATGCAAGCGCTGCCCCGGCGAGGAACTTGGTTATGGCTTTTTTCGCGTCAATCATCTGTTGACCTCCCGATAGCGTCGCGAGACGTTGTTCGCGGCGTTCTTACCACAGTGCGAGACACGCGGAAATCGCTTCCGTCACGGCGCGAAACCCCTATGCCTCAGATATCGACTGGCGGCAATGTCCTGCATAGGCTTACGGCGAAAGAATGGCTTCAGCCCATCTTTGCGCCGTCCGCCCGTCATTCCAGGGTGTCGGAGCCGATCTTGATGTCGCCGAGCGTGCGGAAGGTCAGTCGAGCGCCGATCGTCCAGTCGCTTGCCGTCTCGTCGTCGGAATCCCTGCTGTCCGTATAGGCGATCGTGAAGATCGTGCATTCGTCTTCATAAGAGAGGCCGAGCGTCCGGCGGCTGATCACATCATTGTTCAGATCCCAGGCAATGCCGCCGAAGATCGACCAGTAATCCTTGAACTTGACCCTGCTGTTGGTCTGGATCTCGTCATTGTCCTCGGCGAAGCCATATGCCGGCTGAGCGCTGAGATGGGTGTAGGTCAGCTGCGTCGAGAAGGTGTCGTTCTGGTAGGCCGTCGTCAGGTCGCCGCGGCGGAATTCGAAGTCCTTCTCGTCGAGGCGGTAGGAGGCCGCGACGGAAACGCCGTACGGTGTTTCGACGCCGCCAAGGCCGACATAATCGGAGCGGTCGGTTTCAAGGCCCGAATCCGCACCGACATTGACGAGGTCATCGGTCGCAAACGAATTCTGGCCGGCGATCTGATAGGATTGGCCGAAGATGCCGTGCAGCTTGTAGCCGCTGTCGAATGTACCGGTGTACTGGATACCGACATTGGCGCGGGTACCGCCTTCGATCCGGTCGTAGCCCGAGAACTTGTCACGGTCGAACAGCGAGGTGGCGTCGAAGACGAAGCTCTGCGCATCCTCGTTCGGCAGGCGCCCTGCGAGCTGCTCGTCGGGGCGGGCATAGATCTGTGCGATCGGCTCGAGGATATGGGTGCTATTGTCGGTCGTCATCAGTATCGGATAACGCATCTCCAGTCCGGCCGTGAACATCGAGCGGGTGGCGGAATTGCCGTCGACATAGTTGCCGGTGTAGCCGGTGGGATCATCCATATTCAGCGCGAAGGCATCGCCGCGCGCAGCCAGCAGCGGCGTGATCACCAGGCCGGTCGGCGTGACATAGGTGCGCTTCCATTGCAGCTCGGCAGTCAGCCGCGAGGTCTGGCCCTTCAGGCCGCGGAAGCGGTCGAAGCCGTCGACGGTATAGAAGTCGTCATGGGTGCGCGAAATATTCGTCAGGTTGACATCCGCCGAAAGCTCGCCGCCGGCAAGCGGCTGCGGCGCCACATAGTGATAGTCGAGCGACGGATAGACGATCGCCTGCTGCTTTTCGGCGGTATTCGTCCGGTCGGCATCCTGGACGTCGAAATAGAACGCCCGCATGTCGAAATAATTGCGTTTCCCGAGCCCTGTCAGGTAGATCTGGTTGGTACGATCGGTACCGGTCAGGCCGCGCAGCTTGTACGTTTTCGAGAAATTGTTGTCGCTCTGCATCATGACGTCCCAGCCGAACGTCCAGCGCGGATTGATGCGGAATTCGGCCTTCGATGCCACCATGCCACGCTGCTCAGCTTCGGCATCGGTGGTGCCGGAGCTGAAATTGCCCGGCTTTGCCTGGTCGATGCCGGCAACGCGCAGGATATGTGTGCCATTTTCGAAGCGCTGGCGGAATTCGCCTTCGATGAGGAAGCCCTGGGCCGTGTAGCCCGTCGCGGTGACCGTCGCGTCCATGCTCGGCGAGATCACATAATAATAAGGAACGGAAAGACCGAAGCCGAGATTTTGCGACAGGCTCATCGTCGGGAAGAGAAAGCCCGACTTGCGCTTCACCGTATTGTCGGGAACTTCGATGAACGGCAGGAAGGCGATCGGATGGCCGAGCAACTCGAAGCGCGCTCTCTCCAGACGGATCGTATGCGTCTCGCCGTTCTGGATCACCCGCTGGGCCTTGACCTGCCAGAAGGGCGCGCGCTTCGGATCTTCGGCGCAGGGAAGGCAGGCCGTGTAGACGCCCTTGTTGAGAATCATCTTCGTGCCGCCGACGCGCTCGCCGCTTTCGGCGACGATGCGGGTATTGTCGGCGGTCTCGATGCGCAACGAGTTCAGGAACCCGTCGGCAAAATTGTCGGTCACATCAAGGTTGTCGGCATAGATACGGTTGCCGTCCGGGCTGACCAGCTCGACATTGCCAAGCGCCATCATCCGGCCGGTCTTCTGATTGTACTCGACCTTCTGCGCGACCATTTTATAGCCGCCATAGTTGATCTGCACGCCGCCGACCGCCGACACCAGATCGGCGTCACGGTTATAGACCAGTTCATTGGCCGAAAGCAGAAGCTTGGCCCCTTCGGGGATCTTCGTCTCGATATTTTGTTCAGGCGCGCTGGCCTGGCCGTAAGAGGCCGGGACGCTGCCGAAATAGGAACATAGAGTCGCGCCGACAAGCAGGGCAACCAGCTGTTTACTAATAAAATACTTGCGGTCGCCTGCCGCCACTAGCCGTCCTCCTGATGAAGCAGAATAGTCGCACCCAAGGCCAGCGCGACGACCACCGGTATCCACGTCGCCACGAAGGGGGGCACAACTCCACTGCTTCCGAATGCCTTTACAAGCACGGTGATGACATAAAGCATGAAGCCCGAAAGGATGCCACCCAGAATCACGGAGCGGGATTGGTTGAACCGGCTAAATTTTAGGGACACTGTTGCGGCTATGAAAGTCATGGCCACCAGCAGCAATGGCTGGGACAACAGGGAGTTGAATTGCGTCTCCAGCGCCTTGGTCGAGATGCCGAAGGATTTGGCCGCCGCAATCCGGTTGGAAAGGTCAAAGAAACCAATTGTTTCCGGCGCTGTCAGCCGCTCCTGGACAAAGTCCTGTTTCAGATTGGTGCGAAGTTGAACCGAAGCTTTACGCACGGGGATTTCGCCAGGCTTGCGCTCGACAACATTGTTAAGTTGCCAGTAACCATCTTCCAACTTTGCCGTGGCGGCGTCCTGTCTCAGAATGACCTGACCGCTTGAATCGAAATGGATCAGCACCGCGTCGATCAGCTTGGTTCCGCTCTCTTGGACCGTTTGGGCGCCGATGATGACATCGTCCCGGCCGCTGATCTGGCGCAGCCACGGAATCTGCGGTGCCTTGCGCAGAACCGCGTTCTCGCCGCGCCAGTCGGATTCGACCAGCAGCGCCTGGCGCTGTCCCCAGGCGGCAAGTGGGTTCAGCGCCGCCATCGTCAACAGGCCGAGCACCAGCGAGCCGGCGATGAAGGGGAACATGAACTGCCAGACCGAAATGCCGGCTGCGCGCGTGACGACGAGTTCATATTTGCGGTTGAGGCCGATCAGCACCGTCATGCCGACGAAGAGAGCTATGAACGGCACCGTCTGCTGCAGGATGAGCGGCAGGCGCACGGCGGTCATCAGGACGCCGCCGCCGATCGTGTAGCCGGGGAGGCCGGACATGCGGCCCGCCGTCTCGCTGAAATCGAGGAGGAAGGAGATCGCCGAGACGCCGATCAGGAACCAGCCCGTCGTCACCAGATAGCGGCGAAAGAAATAACGCGACAATGTCCCGAACATCATTGGGCAGCGCCCCCGCCGGTCCTGCCGGTCACGGCAAGCAGCCTTTCCTGCATCCCTCTCCAGAAGGACGAAATCCGGTCCCGGATGAACGACGGCATGACCAGTCGTTTGTGCAGGCCGAGGAAGACGATCGAGACGATGCTGCTGACGATCGGGATGGCGTAGAGGACGGCGATATATTCAGGGTCGGTATCGATCTGATTGGCCGCGTAGAAGGCCGCCCATCGCATCGCGAAGGCATAGGCGAGAGCGCTCACCATCGGATGCAGCCGCGCTTCGCGGTGCGAGCGCGCATCGCCGGCGATCGCCAGCGAAAACAGCGCAAAGACGACGGGCAGGATCCAGTCGGTCAGCCGCCGATGCAGTTCGGCGCGGTAGCTCTGCGGCCGGATCGTATAGTCCTTGTCGGCCGGATCCGGATTGATCAGGAACCACAGGTCACGGTCGCTGGCGCGCAGCGTCGCCTGACCGCGATTCTCCGTCATGTCCGAGAGGTCGAAGGAATAGGAATCGAAATTGATGACTGAGACGTTGCCATCGGGCGTTTTGCGGTGCACTTCGCCCTCATGCATGATCAGCGTCGTGCCCGTATCGTCGACGGCGCCTTCCTTCGCATAATAGATCAGTTCGTAGGCCGGGTCGCGCTCGTCGGCGACGAAAAGGCCCTTCAGCATGCGGCCGGCCATCCGCTTCGAGATCTGCACATACAGGCCTTCATCGAGCTTGCGGAAGGTCTTTTCCTCAATCACCGAAGAGAGGAGGTCAGCATAGGTCTCGGCGATCATCTGGCGCACGACGGTCTTTGCGCGCGGCTCGACGACGTTGTCGACGAAGAATGAAAAGACGCTGATGGCGGCGGCAAGCAGCAGGATCGGACGGATCAGCACGCTGCGCCGCGCCCCGGCCGCATCGATGACGGTCAGCTCGGAATCATTGTTCATCGTCGTCAGCGTCTGGGTGATCGCGATAACGAGAGCGAAGGGCAGCACGACGGGAATGATCGACGGCAGGATCATCGTCGCCAGCTTGGCGAACGAGCCGATCGACTGGCCGCTGTCGGTAACCAGATTGATGCGCTGCAGAACCTGAGTCGTCCAAATGATCGCCAGAACGGGCAGGAGCGCCACGAGAAACATCTGGCCGACGCGCCGCAATATGTATGTCTCGAGTAGTTTCATGCCTGCCCTTGAAAGCACCTGCACGCCCAAACGGCTTTGCAGGAGAATCCCTCTACGCTCTTTGTCGCGCTTTTGCGACAAGCTGGTGTCAAAAATTCATTCAAATTTCAGAATTTTTTTGATGCTGTTGCGACTCAGTTAACGCCAGCAATGCGGCGAAGACGACAAGCGAGGAAAGCCATCCGAGAACGACGTCGGAAAGGTAGTGCGCGCCGAAGGATAGCCGCATCGCCGGGGTGAGGATCGAGATCGCCGCCACGGGCGGCGCCAGCGCATAACGCAGGGATTTCGGAACGAAGAGCAGAAGGCAGAAGAGCCAGCCGGCGCTTGCAGCCTCGCCTGAGATGAATGAGCAGTTCGAAACGCATTTACCGGCAAGCGAACCTGCCTCGGCGAAATGCAGCGCACCGCCGAAAATATCCGTCTGTATCGGCCGCGGCCGGCCCCAATGTTCCTTCAGGACGACATTGACGAGCAGCACCGGCCCGATCAGCAGCGTTCCGAGCGCGACTTTGAGCTTTTGCGCCCGCGCAGCGTTGAAGGTCGCGCCATGCTGCCGGTAGCACTCGACGAGTTTCCACACCATCACGATCGCCACCACATAGGGCAGGCGGAAGAAGAGGGTGCGCAGCAGGTCGAAGGCCGCGACGTCGCGATAGGGAAAGCCGCCGCAGATGCTCCCGGCAGCAGCAGCCGCGTCGCAATCTGCGCCCACGAAAAAAAGCTGGGAAAAATAGATGTCTATTGCGGGGAAGGCCCGGAAGACGGCAAGCAGCGCCCACCACGTCCAAAACAGCAGCATGAATGCACCGAAAGTCGTTTTCGGCAGGCGGATTGCCAGGTCCCGCCATCGATTTTTCGAAAAAACTGTCAACGCTAATATCTACGAAACTGACGAAAACATGAGAGCCCTGATGGCTGCGGGCGACCATAACAATTGTCGCAAGCCATTGACAGACCCGCCAAAGGCGAAATTATCCGCGACGGACGGATTTCAAAGAATCCCAGCGGAGAAGACATGTCAGCAAAGTTGGAAGTTTCATTCTCGAAGTCGGCAAAGCCCAATGGCGGCCTGGCGATCCTGTTGAAGACTGCGGAGGCCGACAGCGCTGCCGGCGCCGATACGGTCGACCCGGCAGGCGTGATCGTCAAGGCTGCTAGGATCGCCCGATTCTCCGCGAAATCCATGAGCGGGCTCGATATTGTCGCCCCCGAGGGCGCGCCCGTCGAGCGCATCGTCGTCATCGGGCTCGGCAAGGCCGCCGAACTCACCGCCCATGACTGGCTGAAGGCCGGCGGTGCTGCGGCATCGAGAATCAAGAACACCGACAAGGCCGCCGTCTTCATCGACGTGCCTGGCCTCGCGACCAGCGCGCGGGCAGCCGCCGATTTCGCGCTCGGCATGCTGCTGCGCACCTATAGCTTCGATACCTACAAGACGAAGAAGGGCGATGAGGAGGAAAAACCGGCGAAGTCCGTCAAGGTGACGATCGTCACCGCCGATCCGGCTGGTGCCAAGAAGGCGTTTTCCGATTCCGAAGCGATCGCCGGCGGCGTCAATCTGGCCCGTGACCTCGTCAATGAACCGCCGAACGTGCTCGGTCCCGTGGAGTTCGCCGCCAAGGCGAAGGAACTGGAAAAGCTCGGCGTCGAAGTCGAAATCCTGACGGAGCGCGAAATGCGCCGCCTCGGCATGGGCGCTCTTCTCGGCGTCGCCCAGGGCTCCGTGCGCCCGCCGCGCCTGGCGGTCATGCAGTGGAAGGGCGGCAAGGGCAAGGATCGTCCCGTCGCCTTCATCGGCAAGGGCGTCGTCTTCGATACCGGCGGCATTTCGATCAAGCCGGCGGCCGGCATGGAAGATATGAAAGGCGATATGGGCGGTGCGGCAGCCGTCACCGGCCTCATGCATGTGCTCGCCTCCCGCAAGGCCGCCGTCAACGCCATCGGCATCATCGGCCTGGTCGAGAACATGCCTGACGGCAACGCCCAGCGTCCTGGTGATATCGTCACCTCGATGTCCGGCCAGACGATCGAGGTGATCAACACCGATGCCGAGGGCCGCCTCGTGCTCTGCGATGCGCTCTGGTATTGCAACGACCGCTTCAAGCCGCAGTTCATGATCAATCTCGCCACGCTGACCGGTGCGATCGTCGTGGCTCTCGGCAACGTGCATGCCGGCTTGTTCTCCAATGACGACCAGCTATCCGCCCAACTGACGGCAGCCGGCCTGTCGAGCAACGAAAAACTCTGGCGCATGCCGCTCGGCAGGGATTACGACAAGCTGATCGACAGCAAGTTCGCCGATATGAAGAACACCGGCGGCCGACAGGCGGGCTCGATCACCGCCGCACATTTCCTCAAGCGGTTCGTGCAGGACACGCCTTGGGCGCATCTCGATATTGCCGGCACGGCGATGGGCTCGCCGCAGGACGAGATCAACCAGTCCTGGGGTTCCGGCTTCGGCGTGCGCCTGCTCGACGAACTCGTTCGCGCCCATTATGAATCCTGATGACGGACGTTCTCTTCTATCATCTGACTGAAACCAGGCTGGAGGACGCGCTTCCGCCGCTCATCGACAAAAGCGTCGAGCGCGGCTGGCGCGTTGCCGTCCAGACGCGCGAGCCGGCGCGGCGTGATGCTCTCGATCAGCATCTGTGGACTTTCCGCGAGGAGAGCTTCCTGCCGCACGGCACCGACGAGGCGGATTTCGCCGAAAGCCAGCCGGTGCTTTTGACGGTGACGCCGGACAATGCCAATGCGGCGACCGTGCGTTTCATCGTCGACGGCGCCGAGCCGCCGCCGGCCGATGCCTATGAGCGCATCGTCTTCATGTTCGACGGTCATGACCAGGAGCAACTGGAGGCCGCCCGTGCGCAGTGGAAGAAGCTGAAAGGCGAGGGGCACAACCTCACCTATTGGCAGCAGACGTCAGAGGGGCGTTGGGAGAAGAAGGCCTGAGCGTTTTACCGACACCAGAGCATGGCGCGTCTTTTTAGACGCGCCAGGACACTGTAACACTTTGAATTGCTGCATGAAGCCGTCCAGCTTCGCTCTCACCGGCTGGCGGTAGCCGTTATCCTTTCGACCCTTTGTCCTCGTCGAGGTTCGTCAGGATGTTGAGGGGGACGATCCCGCCAGCACTTTCCGACGCGTCGAGCGCCTCGACTGCCAAAACATGCTTTCCATTCGGACTGACAAAAGCGAATGCCCACGCCTTGTCGGCAAAGGTGCTGACCGGCATTTCCGCCCAGCCGGCTTGATGGACAAGGCGTTCGGCATAATAGGCTTTGATGGTCTGCGGTTCGGTGGTGCTGGCGAGATTGCGCGCCAGGATGCGCATGGACTTCTCTCCGAACCGCCCTTCCAGTTGGCCCAACACCCTGCGAGTGGCCTGCCAATCCTCTGCCTGGGTCGCCGATCCGAAGGAATATTCCTCGGATCGGGAAAGGCCCGGTGCATCAGGCGGCATGGCGACCTGTTCGCTCCAACATGCCGCAAGGCCGAGAAGCGGTACCACAAGGATGCCAATCTTCAACACGCGGAAAAATCGGCCCTTGCGGCCAATTTTATTGCTCATGAGCGGCTGCCCCCGAACACTATTGCCATAGGCCGGCAAATCTTGCCGGTTTCTATGACGTTATTGCGACGCTCAGTCGTGGAAGGCGTCGACGAATTTCCGCTTGCCGAGCATGAAGGCATCGGCGACGTGGCGCAGCGGCGCGAGATCGACATCCGATTTGCCGGCCTTGATGATTTCGGCGAAGCGACGGTAGAGCGAGGGATATTCCTGCTCCGGCTCGGCGAACCTCAGCGTGCCGTCGATCAAAAGCTTGGCACCGCCCTCGGCGAGTACCATCTGGCCGGCTGCCGTCTCCGCGACGATGTCCCAGCTCTGCTTGCCGGTCTGGCGCCAGTCGAATTCGGCGTGAACCGGCATGCCGTCGGCATTGCGGAAGTGAATATCAGCCGCGATCGGCGCATCGCGATTCTCGGGAAATTCGAGCACGGCCTCGGTGATGAAGATCGGCCGCGGCAGGATATGGGTGACGATCGACAGTGCGTTGATGCCGGGATCGAAAACGCCGAGGCCGCCGGCCTGCCAGATCCATTCCTGGTTCGGATGCCAATGGCGGACATCCTCCTTCCAGATCACATGCACGCTTTTGATCGTCGTCGAGGCAAGAAACGCCTTGGCAGCTTCGACGCCCGGCGCATAGCGCGAATGCCAGCTGGCAAAGAGCGACGCGCCCTGCTTGTTTGCCAGCGCTTCGAGATCGGCCACTTCGCTCAGCGTCGCGCCGGGCGGCTTTTCCAGGAAGACATGCTTGCCGGCGACAAGCGCCTTATAGGCTGCCTCGTAGCGATATTGCGGCGGCATGCAGAGCGAAACGGCATCGATCGACGGCTCGGCGTCGAGCATCGCTTCGATCGTCGTATAACTCTTGACGCCTTCGACCGTGCCGTGCCGGCTTGCCGTGGCGACGAGCTGGAAATCCGGGTTCTTGGCGATGGAGGGAAGGTGCTGGTCGCGGACGATCTTGCCGACGCCGACGATGGCGAGATTGATAGGAGACATTGTGTTTTCCGAGCCTGTATAAAAGTATGATTTATTGACCTGTTTGTATCAGAAAGAGGCGCGCCGACAAGCTCTCCTCCTCCATTCTACCGCATGATAGTTTGGCGAAGGAAGCTGTAACCCATCGCCGCGCGGGCGGCGCGCTCTTCGGAATTGCCGTCGCCGCCATGCCCGCCGGAGCCGAATTCATGGAAGAGCGGCCGGTGTCCGTCTTCCTCCAGCCGTGCGGCAAAGCGGCGCGCATGCGAGGGGTGCACGCGGTCGTCATTGGCGGAGCTTTCGATGTAGATCGGCGGATAGCTGACCTTGGTCGCCGGCCCGACATTGTGAAGCGGCGAATAGCCGAGCATGAAGTCCCGGTCCGCCGGCGTCTCCGGGTCGCCATATTCGTCCATCCAGGCTTGCCCTGCGCTGAACAGGTGGAAACGTGTCATGTCGAGGACCGGCACCTGGCACCAGACGGCGCCGAAATCGTCGGGATAGCGCGTCAGCATCACGCCGGTCAGCAGTCCGCCATTGCTGCCGCCCTGGCAGGCGATCCGCGACGGCACTGTATAGCCGCGGGCGACGAGATCGCGGGCGATGGCGACGAAGTCGGCAAACGCCCGGTCTCGCCCCTGCCGCTTGGCGCTGCGATACCAGTCGGGCCCGAATTCGCCACCGCCGCGGATATAGGCCTGCACATAGGCGCCGCCTTGTTCCAGCCAGCGTCCCGTCACGCCGGAATAGTTCGGCGATAGCGAAACATCGAAGCCGCCATAGCCGTAAAGCAGCACCGGCAGCGCGCCCTTGGTCCACTGCTTCGGCAGGACCAGCCGGTAAGCAACCTTCGTTCCATCCTCGGAAACAGCCTCCAGCAGTTCGGATGACATATCGGTCGCATCGAAATAGCTCGGCGCCGTGGCGACGAAAATCGGCTCGGCTTGCTTGCTGCGATCCGACAGCTCGAGGCGGTAACAGACGGGAGGCTGCAGGAAGCCCTGGCCGACGATGTAGAGCGTATCGTCGCCAAGATGCAGATCCGCATGAAGCGGCCTGAAATGAGCCGTCTGCATGTCCGCCGGCAGCGCGATCTCGCGCTGTTTGGCATCGGGCCTTGTCAGGTCTAGCACCATGAGACGCGGACGCAGCCGATCGGAGATGATGAAGACACACCACTCCTGCATCAGCATCATCTGCGCGATCGACTGGCCCTCGCCAGGCTCAAACAGGATCCGCTCCGGCCCGAGCAGGGCCGTCTCCGAGGCGGGATCGAAGCGCTGCAGCACGAGGCTGCCGGTCGCAACGCGCTCATCGGTCTTTGCCCGCCAAAGGCAATGATCATGATTGAACTGGAAATCGGCTTCCTTAGGCAGATCGATGCGTCGCTGTGTGCCGTTATCGGCGATCAGGAAAGCGCTCGCGACGCCGATCTCGTGGGCGGCGACGAAAATATCGATCAATCCGCGATCCGCTGAAGCGCCTGATAAGGCAGGGTCGATGACGAGATTGAAGCCATAGACGTCCTCGTCTGCTGCTTCGAACATGACGGCGGCATCTTCCGGTCGCTGCCCGCGCTTCAATCGCCGTCCGACGCGCGGCCATCCCGAGCGGGTCGCCGAAAATCGGTCGATGGAACCGAAATAGCAGATTTCGTCGCGGCTCAGCCAGGTGGCATGCGATCGCGCGGCCGGTGTATCGAAGCCGCCCTCGACGACCTGTTTCGGTTCGGCGTCGAATTCGAGCAACCGGAGAAGGTCGGAGCCGCCGTCCGAAAGCGTGAGCAGCACCCGCGTCGGCTCCCATGGGCAGGTGACGGCGCCGCGCCAGTTCCAGCGCTTGCCTTCCCTGACGCAGAAGGCGTCGAGATCGAAGACCGGCTCCCAGGCGGCGTCCGGCAGCGGCTGCTGGTCTGCCGGCAGGCGGAGCCAGATGCCGAGAGGATTGTCCTTGCTCTGCCGGAAATCGAACAGCCACTCGTCTCGGCGCATCGGAACGATCAGCCTGTCCTGCCGCTCGATCAGCGCCTTGATCGCGTCGCGATCCCTCTCGAATTCAGGTGTTCTCAGTGCCGCGTCGGAAACCCGGTTGTGCTCGTCAATGAACTGGCGGGTGCGCGGATCGTCGTCCGTTTCGAGATGAAGGTTCATATCTGACCTGCCGGCTTCCGTTGACGTCGCACTGATCTAGGCAGCCAACCCGGGCTTGGCAACCCGCCTTAGCGGATCGTCACGAAATCGGCTGAGGCAACGACGGTGTTCGGCACCTCAGTCTTCTTGAATTTCAGCGTCACCACCTTGTAGCCTTCGGCTTCGAGCCTCGAGAGCAGGCTCGGCAGCATCGCCACCGTGCGTTTGTGGATGTCGTGCATCAGGATGATGCCGCGGCCGCGCTTGTGTAAGAGGTTCATCGTCCGCTGCGTCGCGGAGACCCGCGTCGTGGTGAAATAGTCTTTGCTGTCGATGTCGACATCCATGACCACCATGTCGCGCATGGCGATCGCAGCACGCAGCCTGTGGCTCTCGGCAAGATAGGGGAAGCGGAAGAAGGAGACATCGGTTCCGGTCGCCTTGGTCACCGTCAATTCGCCCTTGATCACCTCGGCCATCGCCGCGTCGAAACTCAGCGAAGCGAGGTTGGCGTGGTCATAGGTGTGACTGCCGATCGTGTTGCCGTCCTGGGCGACCTTGCGGGCGAGCGCCGGATGCATCTCGGCCATTTCGCCGACCATCATGAAGGCGCCCTTGACGCCGAACTGGTCGAGGATTGCCAGCACCTTGTCGGTCCGGCCGGGGATCGGGCCATCGTCGAAGCTCAGGATCACTTCCTTGTCCTGCAGCTTGAGCTCGGCGAGCGAGGAGACCTCCAGCGTCCGTCCGGCGAGATGGTGCGGGCCGGCAAGGCGCGGCGCCGCATCGTCGCCGGTATAGGCAAGCGCCCGTCCCTCGGGCGCGATCACCGAGGAGGTCTTGATCGAGGTATCGGGAGCTACTTGTCTGGTGGTGCTGCAGGCGGAGAGGGCGACCGTGAGGGCCATGCAGGACAGAATGAAAAAACGATACATGGAAAGGGCTCAACAAATCGGTAACGAATGTTGAGACAACCTTTCGGATTATGGTTAATGATCGGTTGATAATGGCCGGAATTGCGTTGATGTGCGGCACTTCGCCACGCTTTCGATAGAGCATGATGCCGAAAAGTGTCAGCGGTTTTCGGACGACATCATGCTCCAACTGTTTAATTTAGAACAGGATTCAGATTTTAGGCCGATCCGGCCTAAAATCATCCTGTTCTAAGGCCTGTGGCTATCCCGCCATCGCTTCTTCGTATTCGGCAGACAGCATCAGCCAGTCTTCCTCGGCAGCAGCGAGTCTTGCCGCAGCCTCGCCGCGTTGCTTCACCTTTTCGGCGGCCTTGGCGGGCGTCTTTTCGTAAAGGGCCGGATCCGCAAGTTCCGCATCAAACGCCTGAATCTGTTTCTCCAGCTTCGCCGTCAAGGATTCGATTTCGTTGATCTTTTTCCTGAGCGGCGTTAGCGAGGCGCGGCGTTCGGCATTGAGCTTGCGCTGGTCGGCCTTCGACGTCGCATCTTCAGTCAGCTGCGGCTTTTCTTCTTTTTTTTTACCGGAACTGACGATGAGGTCGCGATACTCGTCCATATCGCCTTCGAAGGTCGTCACCGTACCGCCGTTGACCAGCCACAGCCGATCGACGGTCGCTTCGATCAGATGGCGATCGTGCGAGATCAGGATGACGGCGCCTTCGTAGTCGTTCAGCGCCTCGATCAGCGCGCGGCGGCTGTCGATGTCGAGGTGGTTGGTCGGCTCGTCGAGGATCAGCAGATTGGGCGCATTGAAGGCGGCAAGCCCCATTAGCAAGCGAGCTTTTTCGCCGCCGGAAAGATCCTTGGCGGCCGTCGCCATCTTCTCGGTCGCAAGCCCCATCTGGGCGACGCGGGCGCGCACCTTGGCTTCCGGCGCACCGGGCATCAGGCGGCGCACATGCTCCACCGGCGATTGCTCGGGAATGAGGTCGTCGAGCTGGTGCTGCGCGAAGAAGCCGATCTTCAGGCTCGGCGCGATCTTCACTTCACCGCTTTCCGGCGCCAGCCGGCCGGAGATGAATTTGGCGAAGGTCGATTTGCCGTTGCCGTTCGAGCCGAGCAGGGCGATGCGGTCGTCATTGTCGATGCGCAGATTGAGGTTCTTCAGGATCGGATTGCCGGGCTCGTAGCCAACGGCGCCGCTCTGGATCGCGACGATCGGCGAAGCCGGCTGCTTTTCCGGCTCGGGAAAAGTGATCGGCTGTACGTGGGCCTCGATCACCGCGGCAACCGTTCCCATGCGTTCCAGCGCCTTGACGCGCGATTGTGCCTGCCGGGCCTTGGAAGCCTTGGCCTTGAACCGGTCGATGAAGCCCTGCAGATGTTTGCGCGCCGCGTCGTTCTTGGCCTTGGCCTTGGTCTGCAGCTCGTCGGCTTCCGCCTTCTGTCGCTCGAACTGGTCGTAACCGCCGCGATAGAAGGTGAGCTTCTTCTGGTCGAGATGGACGATCGCATTGACGGCATTGTTCAAAAGGTCGCGATCGTGGCTGATGATGATGACAGTGTGCGGATAGCGCCTGACATAATCTTCCAGCCACAGCGTGCCTTCGAGGTCGAGATAGTTGGTCGGCTCGTCGAGCAGAAGCAGATCCGGCTCGGAAAACAGCACGGCGGCAAGTGCGACGCGCATGCGCCAACCGCCGGAGAAGGAGGAGGCGGGGCGGGCCTGCGCGTCCTTGTCGAAGCCGAGGCCGGCAAGAATGCTCGCCGCGCGCGCTTCGGCCGAATGCGCGTCGATATCGACAAGGCGCATCTGGATTTCTGCGATGCGGTGCGGATCGGTTGCCGTTTCCGCCTCGGCAACGAGGGCCGTGCGTTCCTTGTCCGCGGCAAGCACGATCTCGATCAGCGCGTCTTCGGTCGCCGGCGCTTCCTGCGCCACCTGGCCGATGCGTGCAGCCTTCGGGATCGACACCGTTCCGCTCTCCGAACCGAGATCGCCGGTGATGACGCGAAAAAGCGTGGACTTGCCGGCGCCGTTGCGCCCGACGAGTCCCGCCTTCGTGCCTGAAGGCAGCGAAACGCTGGCATTGTCGAGGAGCAGGCGCCCGGCGATGCGGGCGGAAATATCGGTGAGCGTGATCATGGCCGGCGTTTTGGCCGAAAGCGCCCGCCAAGGCAAGAGCGCTTGTCAGTCCTGGAGCATGATGCCCAAAAGCGGGAGTGGTTTTCGGACCTCCGGCCGGATCTAGCGGCCGAAAGCCTGCACCGGCAGTCGGGGGTTCGACTGCGCGGCGAGAAGCGCCACGCGGGCATTGGCCTGCAATTGTCCCGGTGTTGCCGCGTCGGTGCTGAGCGCCACGCCGATCGAGATGGTGAGCCTGCCGGGATCGGCCTTGTCGGATGTCGCGAAGACCAGATTGTCCTCGACGGAGGCGCGCAGCCGTTCGGCAATAGCAATCGCATCCTGCATGCCGACATTGGAAAACAACAGGGCGAATTCGTCGGCCTCGGTGCGGGCGACGAAATCGTTTTTCTTGACCGACTTGCTGAAAAGGCCGGCAAGCTTCTTCAGGAGCTTGTTGCCTGCCTGGGTGCCGTATTTGTCGTTGAGATCGGTGAAATTGTCGATATCGACCATGATCAGTGCGCTGCCGGCGGCACCTTCTTCACGCTTGTAGAGATCGGCGATCGTCCGGTTCAGCGCGATGCGGTTTGGAAGCCCGGTGATCCTGTCGGCGATCGCGGCCGATTGCATCGCCGAAATGCCGCGCTCCAGCGTTTCCAGCGTCTTGATATCGTCCTGCAGCTTCGCGCCGATTTCCATCTCGGCTGCAAGAACTGTCGAAAGCGAGGCAGTGAGATAATCGACCTCGCTGAGGAAGGCGGCAAGGCTCTGGTCGTCTTGGCCGGAGACGGATTTCAGGATGGCGCCGCAGGCGCGCGCAAAGGCGTTCTTGTGCTTCAGCCCTTCGGCAAGCCGATCCGCCACGTCGCGCAGCATCCGGCTCGCCTCGTTCCGCGACGTCTCGCCCGCCAGCCCGCAATGGCCGACGAGCCGGTATTTCAGGCCGAGTTCGTCGAGCATCGGCTGCTGCGGCTGAGGGCCGAGTGCTGCAATATCCTGCGCAAGGCCTGCATTGAGCCCGATGATCGCCTCATGAAAGAGTTCGTAATTGCGCGGGAGCGCCGCAACGTTCAGGCGCGCCATGTGCTGGGCGATCTTCTGAATATCCGCCATCGGCGCCGGGCGCGCAGCCTCGCGCGGCACCAGTGCGTTTGCGCTTCCATTCTGCATGACGATCCCTCGCGACCCGGCCTCATTTCTCAGATCAGGCTATGCCCGCAAGCGTTTAAGAGAGGCTGAATTTTCGACGGGAAGCCTGGGATTCACGGGTGGAACCGGCGAAGGCGGTTAATTCAGTCTTGATGGTGAAGGTCTTACATCCACTCGCGGCCCTCGCTACGGAGGAAGTAGATGAGATCCAACGTGAGGCTCGGCTTGCCCAGCGCCGTCAGCGTCATGTGGCACTGGCCGCGATGATGGGTCTGGTGGTTGAAGAGATGCGCGAGCGCTGGCGCCAGCGGCTGGGTGAATTCGCCCGGTTGCGTCACCGGCACATAGGTGAAGTCGGCGGCAAGGGCTGCCTCGTCCAGCGTGTCCATCCAGGCAATGATACGCTCGTCCTCGGCTTTGCGCGCGGCAGCAAGCGCATCCAGTTCTTCGAAGAGCAGGGCATCGAGTGTCGTCGGTGCCTCGCCGGCACCGCTGAAGCGCTTCATCCATATCCGGTCGGCGACGATCAGATGATTGAGCGTGCGATGCAGCGAGCCGAAAAAAGCGCCGTGGTCGCTGCGGAATTCCGCGTCGCTGAGTTCGGCCGCAGCCGCATAAACTTGCGTGTTGGCCCAACGATTATAGGCGGCGAACATCCTGTAATGTCTTAGCATTCAGACCCTCCCGGATTGGTCGCGGCAGTCTAGCCCTTTTCCCCGGAAATCGCAGTGATGCGCCCATGAAATTTCCTGATTTGATCGCAGCCGCTTTCTGTCGTGGAATGGATGGAGCTACGATCTCGAAAGGACTGTCATGACCAGAGCCCTCTATTCCCTCTGCGGCGCTGACGAGCAGCGCTTCTTTTCGCCCCATTGCTGGAAGGCGGTGATGGCGCTTGCGCATAAGGGGCTCGATTTCGAGGAGATTCCGACGACCTACGCCCCCATCCGCGCGATCGGCGGCGGCGTCTCGTCGATCGTGCCCGTTCTCGACGACAATGGCCGGCTGATCCCCGACAGTTTCGACATCGCCCTCTATCTGGAGGAGGCCTATCCCGAGCGGCCGTCACTGTTCAACGGCGAAGGCGGCAAGTCTCTGTCGAGGATGGTGGAAGGCTATTCGCAAATGATCATCCATCCGGCGATCATGCGCATCGCCCTTCTCGATATCCATGCGAACCTCGACGAGGAAGACAAGGCCTATTTCCGTCAAAGCCGGGAGGCTCGGCTTGGCAAGCCGTTGGAAGTGGTTGCCGCCGACAGCGAGGCGGAGAAGGCCGCCTTCGGCGCCAAGCTGGAGCCGCTACGGCACATGCTGAAGTTTCAGCCCTTCATCGGCGGGCAAACGCCGCTCTTTGCCGACTATATCGTCTTCGGCGCGCTGCAATGGCTGCGTGTCTCCGCCGGTCTCGCCATGCTAGCCACCGACGATCCCGTCATGGCCTGGTTCGAACGCTGCCTCGATCTTCACCAAAGCCGCGGCAGGACTGTGACAGCGGCGTGAAATTGCCGCCCACCTCTTGTTTTCGGGCGTTGGGGCGGGTAAAGACCGCCCACTTTTCCCGAGAAAACAGAGGATTTGACTATGGCGATTGAACGCACCTTCTCGATGATCAAGCCGGACGCAACGAAGCGCAACCTGACGGGCGCCATCACCAAGATGCTCGAAGATGCCGGCCTGCGTGTCGTCGCTTCCAAGCGCGTCTGGATGAGCCGTCGCGAAGCCGAAGGCTTCTACGCCGTTCACAAGGACCGTCCCTTCTTCGGCGAACTGGTCGAAGGCATGACCTCCGGCCCGACCATCGTCCAGGTGCTGGAAGGCGAAGGCGCGATCCTCAAGAACCGCGAGATCATGGGTGCCACCAACCCGGCAAACGCTGACGAAGGCACGATCCGCAAGGTTCATGCTCTGTCGATCGGCGAAAATTCCGTTCACGGCTCGGATGCTCCGGAGACGGCTGCCCAGGAAATCAAGTACTGGTTCTCCGATACGGAAATCGTCGGCTGAGGCCACGCTTCGGCATTCGCCGGCAATGCTTTGAATTGACTCTCGAAAGCCGGGGCCTTGCTCCGGCTTTTTCCATGCATTTTTCTATGCCGGGCATTTGTCGGTGTTCGAGAAATCGACGCTGCCATCAGGCTTGAAGACCTCCGGGTTCTTGTCATAAAGCGCGCCGAGGACGAGCGGCTTGCTCGGCAGGACGGTCTGGTCGAGGTCGGACCGGAACTGCGTCTTCAATTCCTGCAGCACCTTGCCGTCCTTGTCGACCAGCCGGACACTCACGGAATAGGGGCGGTCCTTGCGCACGCAGTGCAGTTTTTCGCTCTGCAGCGCGATCTTGTCGTCGATCGGGTAGATTTTCTGGTTCAGCACCAGCGGATCGCCTCCTTCAGGATTTTCAAATTCGGCGATGATGACCGAACCGTCGGGGATGGGCCCTGTCTTCTTCAGCGTCAGCAGATAGGTGGCGCTCGCCACCCGATAGTTGAAGACAAAGAGATGGCCGGTGACCTCGACCAGGTTTTCAGCCTGGCGCTGGCAGGCTGACAGCATCAGCCCGGCCACCGCCGCCATCACGATCCAATGCTTTCTCATGGCGTCTCCTCCTTCTTGCGGCGATAGTGACGGTTCGCCTTGGCGCGGTTGCCGCAGACCGCCATGTCGCACCAGGCCCGGCTTCTGTTCTTGCTGCGGTCGATGAACAGCCAGCCGCAATTGCCGCAGATCTTCATGCGCTGGGGATCGGGCATAGCGATCAGCCGCAGTGCCGAATGGGCGGTTGCCGCGGCCAGGCTGCCGGGGCTTGCGTCGCGCAACGCCTTCGCCAGCGCTTCCAGCAGCCTGGCCAGCAATTGGTCGTCGCCGCCATTCAGTATACGCTCGCGGAAATAGAGGTCGATCGCTTCCCGCAGCACGATGAAATCCGCTTCGTTTTCCGCCGCCACCGGTGCGATGTTGCCGAAAAGGGCGCGTTCGGCGCAGAATTCGGCCGCAGCGTTTGGAAAGCTCTGCATCTGGTCCCTGACTGCGAAGCGGTCGATCCGCCGAACTGCATCGTGGCGCAAAACGACGCTGTTGACGACATCGAGCGCCAGTGCGCCGCCGGCAAAGCGGTGAGGGGTCCAGGAAAAGCTCATGATGAAATTATAACTGGTGAAATAACTTTTACCAGTTATAATTTTGGTGACGCGGAGTGTCTGTGAATGGCCTATCTTCTGCAGCAGCTGGCGAATGCGGTTCCGCTCGCTGCTCTCTATGCCGCGCTTGCCTTCGGTTATGCCGTCGCCTTCGGCGTGACGAAGCGGGCCGACATCACCTATGGGGCGATCTTTGCCTTCGCGGGCCAGATCCTGCTGCTCTTCACCGAACTCGCCTATGTCAGGTTTTGGCTGGTGCTGCCAGCCGCCCTTGCCGTCGGCGCCTGCGCTTCCATCGTCTATTCGCTGGCGGCGGGGCTATGGATCGGCCGCTCGATCATGCTGCCGCTGGTCAACAAATCGCCGAATACGGTCATCGTCGCTGCCCTCGGCATCATGATCGTGCTGATGGAGACCGCCCGGCTTGCGGCCAATACCCGCTCTATCTGGCTGCCGCCGTTCCTGAACGACACGGTCGTCTTCTGGAGCGATGGCCTGTTCAAGGTGACACTCACTTATATCCAGTTGATCAACACGGTACTGATGTGCGCCATCGTCGCGGTGGGTACGCTGATCCTCAGGCGCACGGCGTGGGGCCGCGTCTGGCGCGCCGTCACCGATGATCCGCTGGCCGCCGAACTCTGCGGCACCAGCGCCGACCGCGTCTTCCTCATCGCCTATACGGCCGCGGCGCTTGTCGCCACCATCTGCGGCATCCTCGCCACCTTCTATTACGGCTCGATGGATTTCGGTGCCGGCCTGATGTTCGGGCTGAAGGTGCTGCTGATCGCAGCCGTCGGCGGCTATTCCGATCCGCTGCGCTCGGCAGGCGGCGCTGCCGGGCTTGCCGTCGTCGAAACCATGTGGGGCGCCTACGGCCCCTTCGTCTGGCGGGATCTGGTCGTCTTCTCGCTGCTCGTCCTGCTCTTGGTCATGAGCCGCAGAGAACGAGTAGTGCTCTAATTATTTCCACTTGTCGCGCGCCGCATCGTCGGCGTCTTTCGCCGCGACCCAGTCGCCGGTGGCGCCATCCCGCACATGCTCCTTCTTCCAGAAGGGCGCTGCGGTCTTCAGGAAATCCATGACGAAATTCGCGCCGTCGAACGCCGCCTGCCGGTGTGGCGCCGCTGCGACGACGAGCACGATATTCTCGCTAGTTGCGATCTTTCCGTAACGGTGGATAGCGGTGAGGCCGAGAAGTCCGAAGCGCTGGATGGCGAGATCGCCGATGCGCCGGATCTCCGCTTCGGCCATGCCGGGATAATGCTCGAGCTCGAGGGCAGCAAGCGTGCCGCCTTCATCGCGGCAGAGGCCGGAAAAGGTAACGACGGCGCCGATGCCGGGTTTGCCTTTGGAGAGCAGATCGACCTCGGCCTGCAGGTCGAAGTCTTCATGCTGGACGCGGATGGTGGGGGTGATGATCACGACAAACGCCCCTGTTGCTGTGAGGCGCATTCACATCCCAACCCGCCCTCATTCCTGTGCTTGTCACAGGAATCCAGTGCGCCCAAGTCCTTGGGCGCGGGAGGAGCAATTGCCAAAAAGAAAGAGTCATTCATCGCGCGGACGCGCGATGGCTGGATTCCTGTGACAAGCACAGGAATGCGGGAGAGAAAGGAAGTCTCAGTCCTACCCATTGTCAGCTTCCAAAGCCCGACCGAATGATCGTAATCACCCACCCGTCATCGGCGGAAATATACCGATCTCTTTCGCCCCTGATATCGGCTCGTCATGTTCGACATGCTCCATGTCGAGCGCCACGCGGATCACGTCGGGATATTGAAGTGCGGTCTCATATTCTTCGCCCAGCGTCTTCAAATGATTCAACAGATCGGCGACGGTGACGACGGAGGAGGGGAGGTCGATCTCCTCCTCGCCCTTGCCGATGCGCTCGCGCACCCAGGCGAAATAGACAAGCCGCGTCATTCCTCGTCATCCACGATATGTTTCACCCCGGCGCGGAAATAGTCGTAACCGGTATAGATGGTCAGCAGTGCGGCGATCCACAGCAACGCGATGCCGGTCTGCGTCGTATAGGGGAAAATCTCGTCTCCGGCCGGGCCGGCGAGCAGGAAGGCGATGGCGACGAGCTGCAGCGTCGTCTTCCACTTGGCAATCCGCGTCACCGGTACGCTGACTTTCAGCGCCGCCAGATATTCGCGCAGTCCCGACACCAGGATCTCGCGGCAGAGAATGGTGATCGCCGCCCAGATCGACCAGCCGGCGATTGTCTGGTCGGCCGCGACCAGGAGAAGGATCGAGGCGACCAGCAGCTTGTCGGCGATCGGGTCGAGCATGCGGCCGATATTCGACGTCTGGTTCCAGATGCGCGCGAGATAGCCATCGAGGAAATCGGTGAGCGAGGCGATGACGAAGATCCACAGCGCCACCCAGCGCGCCGTATTGCTGATCGACAGCCTGCCCTCGATGAAGAAGCAGAGAACGATCAGCGGTACGGCGAGGATGCGGCCGTAGGTCAGAAGATTGGGAATGCTATACGCACGCGATGCCATGGGATCGTTTCTCTGAATTGATGCGCCGCTGCAGCGCCGCGCGTCTTTTCAGGCGCGCAAAGGACGCTGTAACACTTTAGAATATCCGCATCGAGCTTTCCGAAAGTCGATTCCGATTTTCGGGCCGATGCGGTAGATGACGGCTTTGGCCGCGGACCGTCAACATTCTTTCTGTCTTTTCACCGCCTTTGCGTGGAATTTGCGACGGACGCCGGTTATTTCGCGGCGTCGTCATGGAAATGGTTATAGACCTGCTTGGCGACGGCTTCCGATATGCCTTCCACCGCCATCAGGTCGGACAGGGCGGCGCGCGAAACCGCCTTTGCCGTGCCGAAATGCTGAAGCAGCGCGCGTTTGCGCGACGGGCCGATGCCTCCGATCTCGTCGAGCGGGTTCTTGATCATTTCCTTCTTGCGCCGTGCCCGGTGCGAGCCGATCGCGAAACGGTGCGCCTCGTCGCGCATGCGCTGGATGAAGTAGAGCACCGGATCGCGCGGCGGCAGCGTGAAGCTCTCGCGTCCCGGCGGGAAGAAGCGTTCACGCCCGGCGTCGCGGTCGACACCCTTGGCGATGCCGATCGCCGTCACGCTGTCGGTGATGCCGAGTTCGGCAAGGATGGCGCGCACCGCCGTCATCTGCCCCTGGCCGCCGTCGATGAGGATCACATCGGGCCACGTGGGGAAGGGCATGTCGGCAGCGTCGGGTGTGGCCACCTGCGCCGTCCGGTCAGGAATGCCGTCCTCCTTGATCAGCCGCGAGAAACGCCGCGACATCACCTCCTTCATCATGCCGAAGTCGTCGCCGGGCGTGATGTCGGTCGATTTGATGTTGAACTTGCGGTACTGGTTCTTGACGAAACCTTCCGGCCCCGCGACCACCATGCCGCCGACGGCATTGGTGCCCATGATATGCGAGTTGTCGTAGATCTCGATGCGCTGCGGTGCGTAGGCAAGCCCGAACGTTTCCTTGAAACCTTCGAGCAGCCGCGACTGTGACGCCGTCTCGGCGAGCTTTCGTCCATGCGCCTCGCGCGCATTGCCGACGACATGGTCGACCAGATCCCGCTTCTCGCCGCGCTGCGGCACCAGGATGGAAACCTTGTGGCCGGCCTTTTCGCTGAGTGCTGCGGCGAGCAGCTCCAGTTCCTCGACCGTCTGCGACAGCATGATCTGCTTCGGCACCGGCTTGTCGTCGTAGAACTGCGCCAGGAAGGAATTCAGCACTTCCGCGCTCGAAAGCTGCGGATCGGCCTTCGGGAAATAGGCGCGGTTACCCCAGTTCTGGCCGGTGCGGAAGAAGAACACCTGGATGCAGGAGATGCCGCCCTCATGATGGATGGCGAAAACGTCAGCCTCCTCGACGCCGGCCGGATTGATGCCCTGATGGCTCTGCACATGCGACAGTGCGGCGAGGCGATCGCGATAGATCGCCGCCCGCTCGAAGTCGAGGTCTTCGGCCGCCTGGTTCATCGCCTCGGCCATATGCGACTTCACCTTCTGGCTCTTGCCGGACAGGAAGTCCTTCGCCTCCTGCACCAGTTCGCCGTACCCCCCATCGCTGACCTCGTGGGTACACGGCCCGGAACAGCGCTTGATCTGGTAGAGCAGGCAGGGGCGTGTGCGCGTTTCGAAGACGCTGTCGGTGCAGGTGCGGATCAGAAAGGCGCGCTGCAGCGAGTTGATCGTCCGCCCGACCGCGCCGGCCGAAGCGAAGGGCCCGAAATAGTCGCCCTTTCGCGCTCTCGCACCGCGATGCTTGAAGATCGCCGGCGCCCGGTGGTCGCCGGTGATGAGGATATAGGGAAAGGACTTGTCGTCGCGCAAAAGCACATTAAAGCGCGGCCGCAAGCGCTTGATCAGATTCGCTTCCAAGAGCAGCGCTTCGGTTTCCGTGCGCGTCGTCACGAATTCCATGTTCGCCGTTTGGCGCACCATCTGGGCGATGCGGTTGGAATGCACGCGGCCGACGGCGTAATTGTTGACGCGCTTCTTCAGGCTGCGTGCCTTGCCGACATAGAGCACGTCGCCCTCGGCATTGAACATCCGGTAGACGCCGGGGCTGTTCGGCAGCCGCTTGACGAATTCGCCGATCAGTTCCGCGCCGAGAAGCCCGGTTTCATTGAGGCTGCCCGCATTCCAGTCGACAGCAGCCGCAAGCGGCACGGCGACGGAAGCGTCGCCTTCCACTTCGATATCGTCTTCGCTCTCATCCGTCTCGTCGTAGAGAACGCCGCCATCCGGCAGCTTTCGTCCGTTCATTCCGTAATCTCCGCCACATCGGGCGTCTGCCAGGCAAGGTGCTGGCCGCCGTCTAGGGCAATCATCTGGCCGGTGACCGAGGGCGTGTCGTAAAGGAAGCGAATCGTTTGTCCGAATTCCTCCAGCGCCGGCCCTCGCTGCAAGATAAGGGCTGAGACCTGCGCTTGGAAGTCCTCCATCGCCTGCCGCTCGCTCGGCATCGACGGGCCGGGGCCGATGGCATTGACGCGGATGCGTGGCGCCAATGCCTGTGCAAGTGTCTGCGTCGCCGTCCACAGCGCGGATTTGGAGAGGGTATAGGAATAGAAGCTGGGCCTCAGCGCCCAGACCCGCTGGTCGATGATATTGACGATCAGCCCCGCTGCCTCAGCCGGCATCTGCTGCGCGAAGGCCGCAGCAAGGATAGAGGGCGCACGAACATGCAGGTCGAAGTGCAATGCCCATGTGGCGGCATTGAAACTACGCGCGGAATCATGCTGAAAAACCGACGCATTATTGATGAGCAGATCGACCGGCCCGAGCGCTTCCGACGCCTTCGCGACCAACGCGCCCGTTTCGCCGATATCGGTGAGATCGGCTTGCAGCGCGATCGCTCGATATCCCTTCCGCCGCAATTCCGCCACCAGCTCTTCTGCCTCACCGATCGAGCCGTTCGCGTGGATGGCAACGGAAAAGCCATTTGCAGCAAGGTCTTCGGCGATTGCTCGGCCTATTCTCTTAGCAGCCCCTGTTATAAGGGCCGAGCGAAGTCTTTTGTGGTTCAAAATCGTGCCTTCTGATCCCGCGAGTCTGTCTGCAGACTATATAGGCGCCGACGGTGATTATATAAATAGGCCGTTGCGGTTGCCTCGGGGAGAGGGATATTCTATGTATTATTTAAGAATGCGATTTCTTAAAATAAGTATTTTCAGTTTAACACTTCAGTATGGTTAATGAAGTGTATGTTGCGCCAAAGCAACATCGAATTTCAGCCATGCGGAAGCCACAATGATATCACAATTTGGCTCTTTCAAATCCGCATTTGAGTTCCAATTTCAGCCTCGATCCGGAAGGGACATCTGGCAATATCCCGCCAATGCTTCACTGATAGACAGATGACAAGCGGCGCGGGACTGAAAGGAGACTAAGTATGCGTGTACTCATTGCTGGCCTCATGGCCTCCGTTTTTGCGATTGCCGGCCTCTCGGCAGCTCAGGCGGCCGATGCCGTCGACCAGATTCCGGAAGCACCGGTCGCCCAGGACGCTCCAGTCAAGCCGGCAGGCAACTGGGAAGGCTTTTACCTCGGCGGCGCCGGCACCTACAACATGGGTGACTTCGGTTCCGACCGCCACACCTACGGTTTCGGCGGCCAGGTCTTCACCGGTTACAACTGGCAGCAGGGCCAGATCGTTTACGGTGTTGAATCCGATCTCGGCTACAGCGGCGACGACGTCTCCTCGGGCGGCGTCAAGAACAAGTATGGTTGGAACGGCTCCGTCCGTGGCCGCGTCGGCTACGACATGAACCCCTTCCTGCTCTACGGCACGGCCGGTCTTGCCATCGGCGACGTCAAGGTTTCCGACGACACCTCGGACGAAAGCAAGACGAACTTCGGCTACACGGTCGGCGCCGGCGTCGAAGCCTTCGTGACCAACAACATCACGACGCGCCTCGAATATCGCTACACCGACTACCAGAGCAAGGATTACGACCTCGACTCCGGCAGCTTCTCGCGCGGTTACGACGAGAACAGCGTCAAGCTCGGTATCGGCGTCAAGTTCTAAGCTCGTCGAATATCCGAACATCGAAAAGCCGGGCACGTCGCCCGGCTTTTTGATGTCTGCTCGTTGCTCCAGACGCTGAGCCCGCTCAGCCCTCGGACTTGAGCTCGCTGTGGGCCGGGAATTTCTTGTCGAACTGCAGCTGCCAGTCGATCAGCGGCGCATGATCGGCTTCCCACTGGTCCTTGAAGCGCAGTTCGAGATAATCGAGCGTCGCCGCCAGCGCGAAATGTCCGCCATGGAGCTTCTTGCCTGTTTTCGGCGGATTGGCGCTGAGATGAGCGAGCCCGCTCGTCGCCTTCTTCCACTGCCGGTCTATCCACGGCTGATGGACCTTTTCCTCGTCGCGGAAGCGCCGCTCGTAGACGATCGCCAGCAGGCAATCGCAGATGCCGTCGCAGAGCGCCTCGAGGATTTCCACATCCGTGCGCTTGCCCTTCTTGGAAGGGTAGAGCCCGCCCTTCGTCAGCCGGTCGAAATAATGCATGATCGCCACGCTATCGTATATCGAGACCTCGTCATCGGTCAGCAGCGTCGGGATCTTGCCGAGCGGATTGTTGTCCACCAGGATCGCAGGTCCGGTATTGGTGTCGACCCGGATGGCGTTCAACTCCAGGCCTAGAAAATGCGCGGCCATCCGCACCTTGTTGGAATAGGGTGAGGCGGGCGAACAAAGGAGCTTCATGGGACACCTGATGAGATTGTGGAGCTGCGGCGCGGACTATTCCCGAAGCTAGCGCATAACCCCGAAAATCGGAATCGATTTTCGGAAAGGATTATGCGCAAATTCAAAGTGCTACAGCGTCCTTTGCGCGTCTGAAAAGACGCGCGGCGCTGTAGTTGCCCGGTCAATCGTCCTTGACCGCCTTGTTCTCGCCACGCAGCCAGAAGGCGCGGTGAGAGGCGAAACGGTCTTGCGCCAGATGATCCTTCAATGCGGGCAGCAATTGGTGCAACTCATCCTTCAGCGTGAAGGGCGGGTTGACGATGACGAGGCCTGAGCCCGTCAGTCCCGTAATGCCGCGGTCGCTGCGAACGGCGAGTTCGGCGCAGAGCATTTTCGGGATGTCGAGCGCCTGCAGCGTCTCGTGGAATTCCTTGATCGGCGCGCCCTTTTTCAGCGGATACCACAGGCAATAGGTGCCGCCGGGAAAGCGGCGGTAGGCTTTTTCCAGTCCCTCGGCCAGCCGCTGATATTCGTCCTCTTCCTCGAAGGGCGGATCGACGAGGACGATGCCGCGCTTCTCCTTCGGCGGCAGATGCGCGCCGAGCGCCAGCCAGCCGTCAAGCTCGGTGATGCGGGCATGGTGATCGCCCTCGAACAGCCGGTGCAGCCTGACATAGTCCTCGGGGTGCAGTTCCATCGCCGACAGCCGATCTTGCGGCCGGAACAGCATGCGCGCAAGTTTCGGCGATCCGGGATAGAAACGGATGCCGCCCTGCGGATTGAGTTCGCGGATTGCGGAGAGGTAGGGTTCCAGCAGTTCGGAAACCTGAGGGCCGAGGTCTGCCTCCATCAGCTTGCCGATGCCATCGAGCCATTCGCCGGTTTTCTGCGCTTCTTCCAAGGAGAGGTCGTAGAGCCCGATGCCGGCATGCGTGTCGAGCACGCGGAACCCGCCATCCTTCTTCTGCATGTAGCGGATCAGCCGCGTCAGCACGACATGTTTCAGCACATCGGCAAAGTTGCCCGCGTGATAAATGTGGCGGTAGTTCATTTTTGCTGATGTCCGTATGAATTCGCGTCATGGGGAATTTTTGTGGCTTTTGGCCGTGCAAGCCTTGGAATATACAAATGCCATGAACATTGCGACCCCCATCCACGCCAAATCAGAAAAGCCGGACAACAGGGTGGGCCACACGGCCTGTCCGCATGACTGTCCCTCCACCTGCGCACTGGAGGTCGAGATATCGGAGGATGGCCGCATCGGCCGCGTGCGCGGCGCCAATGACCATTCCTACACGTCAGGCGTCATCTGCGCCAAGGTCGCCCGTTATGCCGAGCGGCTCTACCATCCCGACCGCCTGATGCATCCGTTGCGCCGCGCCGGCGCCAAGGGGGCAGGGCAGTGGCAGCAGATTTCTTGGGACGATGCGCTGGATGAGATCGCCGAAGCCTTTGTGAAAGCCGAGGCAAGGGACGGCAGCGAGGCGGTCTGGCCCTATTTCTACGCCGGTACGATGGGCTGGGTGCAGCGCGATTCCATCGATCGCCTCCGTCATGCCAAGCGTTACTCCGGTTTCTTCTCTTCGATCTGCACCAACCCGGCCTGGACCGGCTTCACCATGGCGACCGGCACGCTGCGCGGTCCCGATCCACGCGAGATGGGCCGCACCGATTGCGTCGTCATCTGGGGCACCAACGCGGTGTCGACGCAGGTCAATGTGATGACCCACGCCATCAAGTCGCGCAAGGAGCGCGGCGCGAAGATCGTCGTCATCGACATCTACGACAATCCGACGATGAAGCAGGCCGACATGGCGCTGATCGTCAGGCCGGGTACCGACGCCGCGCTCGCCTGCGCCGTCATGCACATCGCCTTCCGCGACGGTTACGCCGACCGCGATTACATGGCGAGATACGCCGATGATCCCGCCGGTCTCGAAGCGCATCTGAAAACCAAGACGCCGCAATGGGCCGCTGCTATCACCGGCCTTTCGATCGAGGAGATCGAAGCCTTCGCCAGCCTCGTCGGCACGACGAAGAAGACCTTCTTCCGCCTGGGTTACGGCTTCACCCGCCAGCGCAACGGCGCGGTCGCCATGCATGCGGCCGCCTCGGTCGCCACCGTTCTCGGCTCCTGGCAATATGAGGGCGGCGGCGCCTTCCATTCGAACAGCGATATCTTCCGCATGAACAGCGCCGAACTGACCGGCCGGTCGATGAAGGATGCCGATATCCGCATGCTCGACCAGTCGCAGATCGGCCGCGTGCTGACCGGCGATGCCGTGGCGCTGCGCCATCGCGGCCCGGTGACGGCTATGCTGATCCAGAACACCAATCCCGCCAACATCGCCCCCGAGCAGCGCCTCGTCAGACGTGGCTTTGCCCGTGAGGACCTCTTCGTTGCCGTCCACGAGCAGTTCCTGACCGAAACGGCCGAGATCGCCAATATCGTCATTCCGGCAACGATGTTCGTCGAACATGACGACATCTACCGGGCCGGCGGCCAGAACCATATCCTGCTGGGACCGAAGCTGGTCGAGCCACCGCCCACCGTGCGCACCAATCTCTTCGTCATCGAGGAACTGGCCAAACGCCTCGGCGTCGCCGATCGCCCAGGCTTCGGCTTTACCGCCCGCGAGATGGTCGACCGCATCCTCGAATCGAGCGGCCTGCCGGATTACGATCATTTCCTCGAACACAAATGGTTCGATCGCC
This sequence comes from Rhizobium sp. WSM409, assembly GCF_057653825.1. Classification (NCBI taxonomy): domain Bacteria; kingdom Pseudomonadati; phylum Pseudomonadota; class Alphaproteobacteria; order Hyphomicrobiales; family Rhizobiaceae; genus Rhizobium; species Rhizobium sp. WSM409. Next base: position 1,274,613 of record NZ_CM172794.1, read on the forward strand.
AGCCCGCTTTCGAGGAAGCGCATTATCTGAACGGCTTTGCCCATCCGGACGGCAAGTTCCACTTTCGCCCGGACTGGATCAATCAGCCGGCGCCGAACAAACCGCCGGCGGCAATCGGCGCGCTCGGTCCGCACGCAGCGCTTCCAGACTTCCCCGATCAGGTCGATGTCATCGAAGTCGCCGATCCCGAGCATCCCTTCCGCCTCGCCACGTCGCCGGCGCGCAACTTCCTGAATTCGAGCTTTTCGGAAACCAAGACCTCCCGGCAGAAAGAAGGCCGCCCTGAAGTGATGATCAATCCGGCCGACGCCGAAGCCAACGGCATCACCCATGGCGATCTCGTCCGCATCGGTAACAGCCGCGGCGATCTGCGCATCCACGCCCGCATCACCACTGAAGTGAAATCAGGCGTGCTGATTGCCGAGGGCCTTTGGCCGAACAAGGCGCATGTCGACGGCGAGGGCATCAACGTCTTGACCGGCGCCGACCCCGTCGCGCCTTATGGCGGTGCGGCCGTGCACGACAACAAGGTCTGGCTTCGCAGGGACGCAGCATGATGCAGCCGAAATCCCGGGTGAAAATCGCCGGCGAGGAAACCCTGTCGAATGGGTGGACGCGGCTGAGCAGCTATCTGCTCGACTATATCGACCGCAAGGGCGCAACCCATCGGTTGAAGCGGGAAGTCTACCACCGCACGCCCGCCGCCTGCATTCTGCTTTATGATCCCAGGCGCGACCTCGTCGTTCTCGTCCGCCAATTCCGCCTCGCCGTTCATCTCAACGGCGATCCCAGCTGGATAATCGAGGTGCCGGCCGGCCTTCTCGACGATGACCATCCCGAAACGGCGATCCGTCGCGAGGCGATGGAGGAGACCGGCTATCGCCTGCGCGAGGCGCGCTTCCTGTTCAAATCCTACACCTCACCGGGTGCCGTCACCGAAGTGGTCCACTTCTTCGCAGCCCTCGTCGACATCGCCGACCGCGTGGCCGAAGGCGGCGGCCTGGACGAGGAGCACGAGGATATCGAAGTCCTCGAGATTCCGCTCGACGAGGCGGCGACGATGATCGAAACCGGCGAGATCTTCGACGTCAAGACGATCGTGCTTCTGCAATGGGCCTTGTTGAACAGGGCAAAGCTGACAGCGTGAATCTGCGGAGCGAGCGCATCGGGTCATTTCCAAAGCGCAAGTTTCCGCTTTAAGATGATACGGCGCGAAATTTCATACGACTGTCACGTAGCAGTTCTATGCGCTGCGGTTTGTCAATCATCGGATGCGGTCAGGAGAAAGCCCATGTGGCTCAGCAATTTCACCCTCGTTCTCCCAAACGAGGTGGTGAGTGAAGGTTCCGTGCGTGTTGAGGGTGGCGTCATCGCCGAGATCCGGCCGGAGCCGGTCGCCGGTGCTGCCATCGATGGCGGCAGGCGGCTGCTGATGCCGGGATTCGTCGATCTCCACGGCGACATGATCGAGCGCGAGATCGCCCCGCGGCCGAACGCGACGATGCCGATCGATTTCGGCATCCACGAACTCGACAAGAAGCTTGCCGCCGCCGGTGTCACCACAGCGTTTGCCGCCGTCTCTTTTGCGACCGAAAGCGTCTACGGCCACGTCCGCTCGCTGGAGACGACATCGGCGGTGATCGAAGGCATCAACCGCCTGCGTGATGATCTGCTGATCGACCACCGCGTCCACGCCCGTTACGAGATCACCAATGTCGGCGCAGCGCCTGCACTCGAACGCCTGCTGAATGCCGATCAGATCGACATGGTCTCGCTTACCGACCATACGCCGGGTCAGGGCCAGTACAACAACCTGCAAAGCTACATCCTTAGCATCTCCGAGCGCCGCGCCATCTCCGAGGAAATGGCGGCGGAGATCGTCGCCAAGCGCATTGCCATGCGCAACAATGCTGACATCGAGGCCAAGCTGAAGGAGATCGTCGCGCTGTCGCTGAAGCACAAGCTGTCGCTTGCCTCGCATGACGATGACAGCGTCGAAAAAGTCGCCGAGATGCACGATCTTGGCGTCACAATCAGCGAGTTTCCGGTCACCGCGCCTGCGGCCGAAGAGGCGCGCCGCCGCGGCCTCTGGACGCTGATGGGCGCGCCGAACGCGCTGCGCGGCCAGTCGATGTCGGGCAATCTCAGCGCGCTCGATGCCGCAAGGGCCGGCCTGCTGAGCGTCATCGCCGCCGATTATCATCCAGCTGCCTTCGTGCCTGGCATTTTCAAGCTTGCCGACATGGTGGACGGCGGCCTGCCGGCAGCCGTTGCCATGGCGACCGGCAATGCGGCCCGTTCCGCCGGCCTGTCGGATCGCGGCGAGATCGCCATCGGCCAGCGCGCCGATCTGGTCGTGGTCGAGCCGGGTGATATCAATCGCATCCGCGCCACCTTCCGCGCCGGCCGCTTCGTCTACAGCGACGGCACGCTGCATCCGTTAAGGGCGCTGGCGGCTTAAGCGCGGTCGCCGATCAGCGAAATAAGCTGGGTCTTGGGTGCGGCGGTCGAAGCCTCCGCGCCGACGGCCTTGCCGCCTTCCATCGTCACACGGCCTTCGGCAAAGAGCCGCAGCGCTTGCGGGTAAATCTGGTGTTCGATGGTGAGCACACGCGCGGCAAGGCTTTCGGCCGTGTCACCGGAAAAAACAGGTACGGCCGCCTGGCCGATCACCGGCCCCTCATCCATGCCTTCGGTGACGAAATGCACCGTGCAGCCGGCGATCCGCATGCCGGCGTCGATCGCCCGCTGATGCGTATGCAGGCCCGGAAATAAGGGCAGCAGGGAAGGGTGGATGTTGAGCATCCGGCCTTCATAACGCTGGATGAACGTCGCCGTCAGCAGCCGCATATAGCCTGCCAGGCAAAGAATATCGGGTTTAAGCTCGTCGAGCGCCGAAAAGATCGCCGCCTCATGCGCGTCCTTGCTGGCGTAGTCCTTGCGGGGAAAAGCGAATGTGGCAATGCCTTCGGCGGCGGCCTTGGCAAGCCCGCCGGCATCCGCCTTGTCGGAAATCACCCCGACGATCTCGGCCGGATAGTCGGCTGCCTTTGCCGCCGCAACCAGCGCCATCATGTTGGAGCCGCTGCCTGATATGAAGACGACGGCGCGTTTGCGCGGCGAACTCATATGGCAAGCGTGCCCTTGTAGACCGTGCCGGCAGCGCCTTCTTCGCGGGCGATCATGCGGCCGAGCGTGATAACTGTCTCGCCCTCGGCTTCGAGAGCCGCGGAAACCGTCGCGACATTCTCGCCGGCAACAACGGCGATCATGCCGACACCGCAGTTGAAGGTGCGCAGCATTTCCTTGGATTCGACGCCGCCCGTCTTGGCGAGCCATGAAAACACCGGCGGCACCTTGACGGCGGCAAGATCGATCTCGGCCGCCAGATGCTTCGGCAGCACGCGCGGAATATTTTCCGGGAAGCCGCCGCCGGTGATGTGCGCCAGCGCCTTGATGGCGCCGGTCTCGCGGATCGCCTTCAGAAGCGGCTTCACATAGATGCGTGTCGGCTCGAGCAGGGCTTCGCCGAGCTTCTTGCCCTCGGCGAACGGCGCCGGTGCATCCCAATCGAGGCCGGACAATTCGACGATCTTGCGCACCAGCGAGAAGCCGTTGGAATGAACGCCGGAGGAGGCAAGGCCGAGGATCACGTCACCCTCGGCAATATCGCCGGATGGCAGGAGCTTGCCGCGTTCGGCCGCACCGACAGCAAAGCCGGCGAGATCGTAGTCGCCGGAGGAATACATGCCGGGCATTTCGGCCGTCTCGCCGCCGATCAGCGCGCAGCCGGCCTCGCGGCAGCCGGCGGCAATGCCGCCGACGATGGCCGCACCCTGATCGGGGTCGAGCTTGCCGGTCGCGAAATAATCCAGGAAGAACAGCGGCTCGGCGCCCTGTACCACGAGATCGTTGACGCACATGGCGACGAGGTCGATCCCGACGGTGTCGTGATAGTCGGCATCGATCGCGATCTTCAGCTTGGTGCCGACGCCGTCATTGGCGGCGACGAGAACCGGATCGGTAAAACCTGCCGCCTTGAGATCGAAAAGCCCGCCGAAGCCGCCGATCTCGCCGTCGGCGCCGGGACGGCGGGTCGAGCGCACCGCCGGCTTGATCTTCTCGACGAGGAGGTTGCCGGCATCGATGTCGACGCCCGCATCGCTATATGTCAGGCCGTTTTTCCCAGACTGGCTCATGCTGGTCTCCGATGGCTATTTCAGGCGGCAAACGTGCCGCGTCATCTGCCGGTCGCAATTGCATGACAGGGGCTTTTATGCAAGCGCTGCATGGCAAAAGCCCCCAATTTCCCGCGTCTTCTTCCGGCCTTTCCGGGATTTGGCGCGACAGGGTTGACCATCTTTGCGCCTGCATCCTATGTGCTGAATGGCCGCTTCGGATCGCATGCGGCGTTCGGCGGCGGCGAGCGATCAGCGGGGAAGGCAATGCCACAGCAAGTCAGTGGGAACATTCTCAAGCGTCAGATCTTCTTCTGGCTGGCGGCGCTCGTCTTTTTCATCGCCTTCCTTTATGTCTTCAGCTCGATCCTGTTGCCCTTCATCGCCGGCATGGCGATCGCCTATTTCCTCGATCCGGTGGCCGACCGGCTGGAGCGGCTGGGTCTGAGCCGCATGATGGCGACCATCGGCATTCTCGTTGCCTTCGTCATCGTCTTCGCGCTGGCGCTGATGATCCTCATTCCGGTGCTGATCAGCCAGTTCAACGATTTCGCTCAACGTCTGCCGGGTTATATCAGCCAATTGCAGCAGTTCATCACGCAGGCGCAGAATTCGCTGCTGCCGGACTGGGTCGAGAACCAGATGGGCGCGATCAAGGACAATCTCTCCGGCATCCTGTCGGAGGGCATGGGCTTCCTCACCGGGCTCTTTGCGCAGATCTGGAATTCCGGCAAGGCGATCGTCGACGTCATATCGCTGCTTGTGGTCACCCCCGTCGTCGCCTTCTACATCCTGCTCGATTGGGACCGTATGGTCGCCAAGGTCGATCAGTGGATCCCGCGCGATTATGTCAGCGATGTTCGCCAGATCGCCAAGGAGATTGACCAGGCAATCGCCGGTTTCATTCGCGGCCAGGGCTCGCTCTGCCTCATCCTCGGCATCTATTATGCCGTCGGCCTTTCTCTCGTCGGGCTGAATTTCGGCCTGCTGATCGGCCTCTTCGCCGGCATGATCAGTTTCATTCCCTATGTCGGCTCGATGGTTGGCCTCGTGCTCGCCATCGGCGTGGCGCTTGTGCAGTTCTGGCCCGATTATCCGTGGATCGGGCTGGTGCTCGTCGTCTTCTTCAGCGGTCAGTTCCTCGAGGGCAACATTCTGCAGCCGAAGCTCGTCGGCTCCAGCGTCGGCCTGCATCCGGTCTGGCTGATGTTTGCGCTGTTTGCCTTCGGCGCGCTCTTCGGTTTCGTCGGGCTTCTGGTTGCGGTGCCGGCGGCTGCGGCCGTCGGCGTCCTTGTTCGTTTCGCGCTTTCGCGCTACCTTCAGAGCGATCTTTATTTTGGCGGGTCGCCCAGTGGCCGCGCCCGGAAGACGAAATCAGTTCCCAATGAATGACGTGAAGAACGCTGATCCGAAGCGCAAGGCCGGAGAGCAGCTGCCGCTGGTCTTTTCGCACGATGCCGCAAGCGGGCGCGACGACCTGCTGATTTCGGAGCGTCTTGCCGCCGCCGTTTCGATCGTCGATGCCTGGCCGGCATGGCCGTCGCCGGTCGTCGTGCTCGCCGGCCCCGTCGGCTCCGGAAAATCGCATCTCGCCCGCATCTGGCGGGAATTGAGCGGCGCCGTCGACATCCATCCCGAGCTTGGCTCCGACGCCGCAATTGCTGCCGCCGCCGGCCCGGTGCTGTTCGAGGATGCCGACCGCCTCGGCTTCGACGACAACGCGCTCTTCCACGTCATCAACAGCGTCCGCGAAAACGGCACCAGCCTGTTGATGACCAGCCGCCTCTGGCCGATGTCGTGGCCGGTTTTGCTGCCCGATCTGCGCTCGCGCCTGAAAGCGGCAACCGTCGTCGAGATCGGCGAACCCGATGAGGCGCTGTTGTCGCAGGTGATCGTCAAGCTCTTTGCCGACCGGCAGCTTTATATAGATGACAAACTCGTGCTCTATATCGTTGTCAGGATGGAGCGGTCGCTGAACGCGGCCCAGACGATCGTCGAAAGGCTTGACCGGCTGGCCCTGTCGCGGGGCACGAAAATCACCCGGTCTCTTGCTGCCGAAGTATTGAATGAATTGGGAAATTCGGAACCGGCCGATTGACTGTCACAGTTCCGTCGTCAAACTGATATAATTGCCTTTGCGGTTGATAACGGGGTAAGCGGACCATGGATAGTGCAGTCGCAGAACAGCAGGAACTTACTCCTGAGATCAACGACAACGTCCCGCCGCTGGAAGAGCTGCTCAAGAGCCCCGAACGCTTCATCAACCGGGAGTTCTCCTGGCTGCAGTTCAACCGCCGTGTTCTGGAAGAGACTTTGAATACCGAGCATCCGCTGCTCGAGCGCGTCCGCTTCCTGTCGATCTCCGCCGCCAACCTCGATGAATTCTTCATGGTGCGTGTCGCTGGCCTCGAGGGTCAGGTGCGCCAGAACATCGTCATCCGCAGCCCCGACGGCAAGACGCCGGCCGAGCAGCTCGACTCGATCCTGCAGGAGATCGACCATCTGCAGATGGAGCAGCAGGCCTCGCTCGCCGTCCTGCAGCAATATCTCGCCAAAGAAGACATCCTGATCGTGCGTCCCGGCGCCTTGAGCGATGCCGACCGCCAATGGCTGGCCGCCGAATTCGAACAGGCGATCTTCCCTGTTTTAACGCCGCTATCGATCGATCCCGCCCATCCGTTCCCGTTCATTCCGAACCTCGGCTTCTCGATCGGTCTGCAGCTGGTCAGCAAGAATGGCCGCGAGCCGATGACGGCGCTGCTGCGCCTGCCGGTGGCACTCGACCGCTTCGTCCGCCTGCCGGATGATGGAAACACCATCCGCTACATCACGCTCGAAGATGTCGCCAACATCTTCATCCACCGGCTCTACCCGGGTTACGAGGTGCAGGGCTCCGGTACGTTCCGCGTCATCCGCGACAGCGATATCGAAGTCGAGGAAGAGGCCGAGGATCTCGTCCGCTTCTTCGAAACGGCGCTGAAGCGGCGCCGTCGCGGCAAGGTCATCCGCATCGAGACCGACTCGGAAATGCCGGCGTCGCTGCGTCAGTTCGTCGTTCAGGCGCTCAATATCCCTGATAATCGCGTCGCCGTTTTGCCGGGCCTTCTGGCATTGAACACCCTGTCCGAGATCACCAAGGCGCCGCGCGAGGATCTCAGGTATGCGCCCTACAATGCGCGATTTCCCGAGCGTGTTCGCGAGCATGCCGGCGACTGCTTCGCCGCCATTCGCGAAAAGGACATGGTCGTCCACCACCCCTACGAATCTTTCGACGTGGTGGTCCAGTTTCTGCTCCAGGCTGCGCGCGATCCTGATGTCCTGGCGATAAAGCAGACGCTTTATCGCACCTCCAACGACAGCCCGATTGTCCGCGCGCTGATCGACGCCGCCGAAGCCGGCAAGTCGGTGACGGCGCTGGTCGAGCTCAAGGCTCGCTTCGACGAAGAGGCGAATATCCGCTGGGCGCGCGATCTCGAGCGCGCCGGCGTGCAGGTCGTCTTCGGCTTCATCGAGCTCAAGACCCACGCCAAGATGTCGATGGTCGTCCGGCGCGAGGAAGGCAAGCTGCGAACCTATTGCCACCTCGGAACGGGCAACTACCACCCGATCACCGCGAAGATCTATACAGACCTCTCCTATTTCACTTGCAATCCGGTGATCGCCCACGACATGGCGAATATCTTCAACTTCATCACCGGCTACGGCGAGCCCGAACAGGGCATGCAGCTCGCCATCTCGCCCTATACGATGCGCCCGCGCATCCTGCGCCACATCGAGGAAGAGATCCAGCACGCCAGGAACGGTGCGCCTGCCGCGATCTGGATGAAGATGAACGCGCTTGTCGACCCCGACATCATCGATGCGCTCTATCGCGCCAGCCATGCCGGCGTCGAGATCGATCTCGTCGTGCGCGGCATCTGCTGCCTGCGCCCGCAGGTGCCCGGCCTTTCGGAAAAGATCCGCGTCAAGTCGATCGTCGGCCGCTTCCTCGAACACAGCCGCATCTTCTGCTTCGGCAATGGTCACGGCCTGCCATCCGACAAGGCGCTGGTTTACATCGGTTCGGCCGACATGATGCCGAGAAACCTCGATCGCCGCGTCGAAACCATGGTTCCGCTGACGAATCCGACCGTTCACGAGCAGGTCTTGTCACAGATTATGCTCGGCAACGTGATTGACAATCAACAAAGCTACGAGATATTGCCCGACGGTACGTCGCGACGCATGGAAGTGCGCAGGGGCGAAGAACCGTTCAATGCGCAGCAGTATTTCATGACCAATCCGAGCCTGTCGGGCCGTGGTGAAGCTCTGAAGTCCAGTGCGCCGAAGCTGATCGCCGGCCTGCTCGAAGGCCGCAACAACAAGTAAAACTGGACCTAAATGGTTGAATCTGAAGCCCAGGGGCGCCTTCCGGGGATCGCCCCGGTCTCCGTCGTCGATATTGGATCGAATTCTATTCGTCTTGTCGTCTACGAAGGCATGTCCCGTTCGCCAACCGTCCTCTTCAACGAAAAGGTCCTCTGCGGCCTCGGCAAGGGCGTCGCCCTTACCGGCAAGATGGATGAAGACAGCGTCGCGCGGGCTTTGGCGGCGCTGCACCGTTTCAAGGCTTTGTCCGATCAGGCGCGCGCTGCCACCATGTATGTGCTGGCAACGGCGGCCGCGCGCGAGGCGAGCAACGGTCCTGATTTCATCCACCAGGCGGAAACCATCCTTAACCGCAAGGTTCGCGTGCTCTCCGGCGAGGAGGAGGCGAAATTCGCTTCGCTCGGCATCATCAGCGGTTTTTACAATCCTGACGGCATTGCCGGCGATCTCGGCGGCGGCTCGCTGGAGCTGATCGATATCAAGGGCAAGGAGTTCGGCAAGGGCATCACGCTGCCGCTCGGCGGCCTGCGCCTATCGGAATATGCCGGCGGTTCGCTCTCCAAAGCCCAGAGCTTTGCCCGAAAGCAGCTGAAGACGGCAAAGCTGCTGTCGAAAGGCGAGGGCCGAACCTTCTACGCTGTCGGCGGTACCTGGCGAAACATCGCCAAGCTGCACATGGAAATCACTCATTATCCGCTGCACATGATGCAGGGGTATGAGGTGTCGTTCGAAGGAATGATGCAGTTCCTCGACCAGGTGGTGACTGCGCGCGACTCCAGGGAGCCGGCGCTGCAGGCCGTTTCCAAGCACCGCCGTTCGCTGCTGCCTTTCGGCGCCGTCGCCATGAAGGAAGTGCTGAGCGCGATGAAGCCGTCGTTGATTTCCTTCTCGGCGCAGGGTGTGCGCGAGGGATATCTTTATTCGCTGCTGTCGGAGGCCGAGCGCCGCGCCGATCCGCTGCTTGCCGCCGCCGGAGAACTGGCGATCCTGCGTGCCCGTTCGCCGGAGCATGCCCGCGAGCTGGCGGAATGGACCGGCCGCATGATGCCCCTCTTCGGCATCCAGGAAACCGAAGAGGAAAGCCGCTACCGCCAGGCCGCCTGTCTGCTTGCCGATATCAGCTGGCGCGCCCATCCTGACTATCGCGGCCTGCAGGCGCTGAACGTCATCGCCCACTCTTCCTTCGTCGGCATCAGTCATCCCGGCCGCGCCTTCATCGCGCTTTCCAACTATTACCGTTTCGAAGGCCTGCATGACGACGGCGCCACCGGTCAGCTGGCGCAGATCGCCACGCCGCAGCTCATCGAGCGCGCCAAGCTGCTCGGCGGCATGCTGCGCGTCGTCTACCTCTTCTCGGCCTCGATGCCCGGCATCGTCAAGAACCTGACCTTCCGCAAATCCTCGAGCCCGGACCTCGACCTCGAATTCGTCGTGCCTCCCGAATATCGCGACTTTGCAGGCGAACGCCTGGACGGCCGCCTGCAGCAGCTGTCGAAGCTAACGAACAAGCGGTTGGCGTTTCGGTTCGAGTAGGTCTGATTTGCGGCCGTTGTGCCGTGTGTGCCCCCCCCTCTGGCCTGTGTCCAGCCGATAGATGGGTAACAGATTGAACCGGATAGATGGGTTACAGTTCTCCCCCTTGTAAACCAGTGTCCGCCCCTGCGCCGGCTGGTCGGGGTTGCAGGGCGCTGGGGCGGACAAGCCGCTTGGTCTTCTTGTCGATGATGCCGAGCGGATGGGCATGGAAGCGTAGCGTCCAGATGCCCGCTTCACTCTCCTCGATCGCCACGACCTCGCCGGCCAGCGCTGCTGCGACATAGACGAGGTCACCGTTCCATTTGATCTCGCCACTGGAGCGCACCCGGCGCACCGCCGCCTCGGCCGGATAGTCCGGTTCAGGCAGGCGGTCGGGCAGGCGCCGCAGTGATGGTCGGTAATGATCAGCAGGCACGTCCATAGCGAGCGCCTCGTGTGGACGCTCGGCGTTGTAATTCTGGCGAAATGCGTCAAAGACCGCCTGCTGCGCGGCATGGTCGACCTCCGGCGCCATGGCCAGCGGCAGCATCGTCAGATGGAAGCGTTCGTGGCGGCCGTTCTGCTGCGGTTTGCCCGGCTGGATGCGCTCCAGGCCGATGCCGAGCTTGATGAACCGTACAGCAAGCGTCGTCAGCCCGGTGACGCCGATCGCCACGAAGGGCGAACCGTTGTCGCTGCGAAAGCGCTCCGGCAGTCCGTGCTCGGCAAACAGCCGCTCGAACACCGGCCAGGCCTCTACCTCGGCCGGCGTCGCGCAGGCTTCCAGCGCCAGCAGAAAGCGGCTCGCCGTATCCATCACCGTCAGTGGCTCGCAGCGCCGCCCATCGCGGGTCCTGAACCAGCCCTTGTAATCGGCGCTCCACACCGCATTGGGCCCGTTGGCCGGCGCGAACGGGCCGCAACCAGCCGCCCGCCAGCGATGCCGCCGGCGCCCGACCAGCCCGTGTCGCTTCAGGATCTCGCCTATCGTCGAGGCCGCCGGCCAGCAAAGCTGCGGCGCCGACCGCTTCAGCCGCGCCAGCACCTTCTTCGGCCCCCACTGCGGATTCGCCTCCTTCTCCGCCACGATCCGCGCCACCAGCTCCGCCGCCGTTGCCCGCCCGTGCTCAAGCGGCGCCCGCGGCAGGTCGATAAGCCCCGCAGGGCCGAGCGCCCGATACCGCTCCAACCATTTGTAGCCCGTCTTGCGCGATATCCCGTAGGCCGCACACAGCGCCGTCATCGTCTCCTCGCCCGCAAGACATTCCCCAACAAAGCGCAGCCGCTCGTCCATGATGCCAGTCTCTCTCCAAACCATCGCCGGGCCCTCCCGGCTGCTAGAGAACTGTCACCTATGTAAACGGTCCGTTCTGTTACCTATCTATCCGGGTCGGACACCTGCCGGCCATCTCCCCCACAGGTGGGGAGATTACAAGTGGCATGACCTTCTCGCATCTTGAACGTCTAGCCGAGTTGAATCGCTGATTGTTTGGGAACCCCCTGCGCCCAGCCAATCTCCCCACCTGTGGGGGAGATGCCCGGCAGGGCAGAGGGGGGCACACACGGCACAGCGTCAACGAAAAAGGGCGCCGCCTTCGCGCCGCCCTCCGTATTCCGTAGCAGAACCCCGAACCTACTTCGCGTTCAAAAACTCGCCAACCTCAAGCAGGCTGAACTCGTTATTGTCGGCCTTGTCGACGGCGCGGCCGGCCGAGAAGGGCAGGTTGTTGTCGTTGCCGATGATGATGTGCGTGGCGTCGACGCGATCGACGTTTTCGATCGTCACGAACGGCATGTCGTAGACGCCGTCCTTGCTGCCGGCCTTCTTCTTGTTGTCGGGGTCCTGAATGTTCAGGAGGTCGATATAGCCGATCTTGCGGACCGCCTTGCCGACATTGGCGTCGTTGAACTCGATCTTGTAGACGCGCTTCAGCACGGCCGGAGCTTCGAAACAATCCGGCTTCGGCTGCTTCGGGTCGGCGCAGGCCTTGTCCGTCGTGCCGGCGCCGTTGTCGCGCTCGATGACGAGAACGGTGGTGTCGTCGAGCACGTTGAAGTCGCCGATCGATACCCCCTTGTCCTCGAACGGATAGAGCCAGCTGCGGCCGGTCCACTTCTTGGACGCGACATCGAACTCGATGACGCGGATGGCGGTGTGGCCGTCGATGGTTTCTACCGTGCCGTCATCCTTGTAGATGGCGCCTTCGAGCAGGCCGTAGAGCTTGGCGCCGTCCTTGGACATGGCGAGGCCCTCGAAGCCGCCGGAGCGCTTCAGATTGAAGACCGGCATCTTGGCGGCCGGGTTGGCCGGAACCGAGAGAAGTGGATTGTCGGGCGAAAGCACCGGCTTGCCGTCGAGCGTCGTCGGGATGACGTCGGTGAGGCGGCCTGACGTGTCGAACTTCAGGATGTAGGGACCGAATTCGTCGCCGAGCCAGAAGCCGTCTACAACCGGCTGGATCGATTCGATGTCAAAGTCGGCGCCGGTGAGATAACGCGTGTCGGTGCCTTCAAGCACGATCGGGAACGGTGCAATCTTGTTGGGGTCGGAAAGGAAGAGGTTCTTGACGACTTCAGCCTTGTTGCCGGCCCAGTCGAACTTCATCTGGTGCAGGAAGAGCATGGAGTCAGACGAGTTGGACTTCGAGCCGAAGCCGTTGTCGGAGAGCGTCCAGAAGGTGCCGTCGGCCATCGTCTTGACCCCTGAGAAACCCTGGATCGGCTGACCGTCGAAGGGAAGCTTCAGATCGATGATGCGGGCGCCGTCCTTGCCGGGAGCGGTGCCGAGCGCTTCGGCGCGCTTACGGTCCGGCGTCGTAAACTTGCCGGAATGCTTGAGGAATTCGGGGGCATCGGCCGGTGCCGGAACCATGGTGTTGGCGGGCAGGATCGCCTGGCCGGCGAGTTTGGCCGGGAACTGCTGCTGGTCGGCCGAAGCGGCGCCCGCGACAAGGATGAAAAGCGATACGGAAGCAAAAAGGACGTTCTTCATAATATCCCCGTGGAGCGGATTGCAAAGGCCTTCCGCTTAGCAGGGCTTTAATGTCAGCGAATTGACGGTTGGGTGAAGCTTTGGTGACGTGAGGTCAGACGGTGCTCAGCCGTGCAGAATGACGGCCGGCGCGTTCAGCACGGTGACCGCGCGCGAGGAAAGCGCCATGACGCCGAGTGCCTGACCGCGTCCCTTCACGGCATGGGTGCCGAGATCCTCGCAGGATATCTCGTCAGGAAACTCCATGCGCCGGGCAAGCTCGCTGGATATCAGAACCGATCGGTTCAGACTGCGGCAGAGCGTCTCCAGCCGGGCAGTGGTGTTCACCGTATCGCCGAAATAGCTGATCTTATGATGATCGACACCGATTTCGGCGGTGATGATCTCGCCGCCGTGAAGGGCGGCGCGGAGCTTCGGTACCTGCCCGTAATTTTTCCGCCAGCCGGCGGCATTGGCTTCGATATCGGCAAGGATATCGAACATGCAGCGCACGCAGCGCGCATTCTTGACGCCGCGGGTAAGCGGCCAGGTGATGATCGCTGCATCGCCGACATAGTCATTGATCATGCCCTTGTGGCGCCTGACGGGCTCGGCGAAGGTTGCAAACAGCGAGCTCAGCAGCTGTTGCGCCCTGAGGTCGCCGTGCTTTTCGGCAAAAGCCGTCGAATCGACGAGGTCGATGAACAGAAAGACGCGCTCTTCCTTGACCGGATTGCGGTAGCGGCTGATGAGCATGCTGAGGAAAACTTCACGACCGAGCAGTTCTCGCACGCGCAAGACGAAGATCAGCATGGTGCAGACCGCCAACGCATAGACGAAGACTTCGAACGGCATGATGACGAGGTCGAGGAGCGACGCCGGCTTCACCATGCCGAGCGACCAGAGCAGCAGGCCGGCGCAGGCAAAGCCGATGCTCATCAGGATTTCGTAGATCAGCAGCTCGGTGATGATGAAGGCGAAGGTCGGCAGCTTCTGGATGCGCCTGTAGAGTGCTCGAAACAGCACCTTACGCTCGAAGGCGAGGATCGGCATGCCGATGAAGAGCGCGAAGATCGCCCCGACAATCGGTGTCTGATTGGAGTAGAACATCAGATCATAGATGACGCCGCTGGCCGCAAGGACGATCGTGATCAGGATCCAATTCTGTGTCGGAGATATTTCCCGCATGCCGCCTCTGCGCCGTGATGTTGGTTAAGGCCATTGTTTCAGGCCGGAAAAAACCGTCAAGCGAATTCGAATCTACAGCGCCGCGCGTCCTTTTCAGACGCGCGGCGCTGTAGCATTTGAATGACTGCGTGATTTTGTCCTAAAATCGATGCCGATTTAAGGCGTGATGCACTCGCCTCAGAGGCTGACGGTTTCGACCTTCCGGTCGACGAAGCGCAGAGCGATCGCGCCCTGGATCAGTTGCAGTGCCGGCTCGCCGAAAAGATCGCGCCGCCAGCCGTGCAGGGCGGCGACTTCGGCCTTCTCGCCCTCGGCGGCGATCTTGTCGAGATCCTCGCTGTTGGCGATCACCTTCGGCGCCACGCCGTGTTTTTCCGATATCAGCTTCAGCAGCACCTTCAGCAATTCGACGGCAGCAGCGGCCCCCTCGGGCGCCTGCGCCTGGCGCGGTACATGCGGCATATCGGCCTTCGGAAGAGCAAGAGCGGTGTTGACGGCCTCGATGACCGCGGCGCCGGAAGTCGAGCGCTCCCAACCCTTCGGAATGGTGCGCAGACGGCCGAGCGCCTCGGTATCCTTGGGCTGCTGCTGGGCGATCTCGTAGATCGCATCATCCTTCAGCACCCGCGAACGCGGCACGTTGCGGGCGCGCGCCTCGCGTTCGCGCCAGGCGGCGACATATTTCAGGATCGCCAGCTCCTGCGGCTTGCGCAGGCGCATCTTCAGCCGCTGCCAGGCATCGTCGGGATGCATGTCGTAGGTTTCGCGCGACTCGAGAATGTCCATTTCCTCGGAGAGCCAGGAGCTGCGGCCTTCGCGATCGAGTTCCGCCTTCAGTGACAGGTAGACGTCGCGCAGGTGGGTGACGTCAGCCAGCGCATAATCGAGCTGTTTGTCCGAGAGCGGCCGGCGGCTCCAGTCGGTGAAGCGCGACGACTTGTCGATATGGACGTTCTTGATGCGGCTGACCAACTGGTCATAGGAGACGCTGTCGCCGAAGCCGCAGACCATGGCGGCGACCTGCGTGTCGAAGATCGGATGCGGAATGAGATTGCCGCGATTGAAGATGATTTCGATGTCCTGGCGCGCCGCGTGAAAGACCTTCAGCACCTTCGTATCGGCCATCAGCTCGAAGAAGGGGGCGAGATCGATGCCCTTGGCCAGCGGATCGACGAGAACTTCCGTCCTCGGGCTTGCCATCTGGATCAGGCAGAGCTCCGGCCAGAAGGTCGTTTCGCGCAGGAATTCGGTGTCGATGGTGATGAAGTCGGACTTGGCCAGCTCTTTGCAGGCGGCCGCCAAATCGGCGGTGGTTTCGATCATATCATTTCATTCGCAAGGAAAAGGTCGGTTGAACCTTCCTTCTCCTTTCGGTTCGATATGTCAATACAACAGCATACGCTTCGAGCATTGCTGGCGAAGAATCACGTCCAAACTGAGGCAAGGTGCGATGCACGGCTGCAATCGCGGTGAAAGTGCAGGCGGCCTCAGCTTACCCTGAGATAGCTCGTCATCCCCGTCTTCTGATGCTCGATGATATGGCAATGCAGCAGCCAGTCGCCGGGATTGTCGGCGACGAAGGCAAGCTGCACCTTCTCGTCCGGCTGGATGAGATAGGTATCGGAGACCAGCGGCATCACCTCCCGCGTCGAGGAGGAGATCACCGTGAAGCTCATCCCGTGCAGATGGATCGGATGGGCATGCGGCGTGGTATTTTCCAGATTGAAGACATAGCTCTTGCCGAGTTTCAATTCCGCCAGCGGCGCCGTCGGATCGGGTGTATCGCCTGGCCATGGCACCTTGTTGATGGCCCAGAAACTGTAGCCCAGCGTGCCGCAGATGCTTTCGACGGCGGCATTCTCGGCAGTGGCGCTCAGTATCAGCGGGATCTGCTCGGCAGCGGTTAGATCGGCCTTCGGGACGGGGTTGTCGACAAGCGGCCCGAGATCTTCGATGGCGCGCTTCAACGATGATCCGACCGCGCGCAGGCTGGCGATCGTCTTCGGCGCCGTGCCGCGGATATCCTCCAGCGTCGCGACCGCGCCTTCATCATCCGGCATGCGCATGGCAAGATCGAGCCGTTGACCCGGTCCGATCTGCAGCAGGTCGAGGGGAAAACGCTTCGGCACCGGATTGCCGTCGATCGCAATCACGGTGGCATCGGCGCCTTCCATCTTCAACGAGAAGATCCGCGTCACGTCGGTCACGGCAATACGCAGCCGCACCAGCCCGCCGGCCGGCGCGTCATATCGTGGTTCCCGATGCCAGTTGGCGGTGCGCACCGTGCCGTAGGTGCCGGTCTTGGCAGCATCCCGCGGCCGGAAGGGAGCGATGAATTGTCCATCGCCGCCGAGCCGCCAGTCGCGCAGGTTCAGCACCACCTCGGCATCGAATTCCGGATCGGCCGGATCTTCGACGACGATGACACCGGTCATGCCGTGCCCCATCTGCGTCAGCGTGTTGCAATGCGGATGATACCAGAAGGTGCCGGCATCGGGCGGCGTGAAGGCATAGTCGAAGCTGTCGCCGGTATAGACGTAAGGCTGCGTCATGAACGGCACACCGTCCATGCGGTTGTCGATGCGCAGCCCGTGCCAGTGGATCGTCGTCGGCTCGTCGAGTCCATTTTTCAGCCGCGCGGCGTAGGGCCGCCCCTTCCTCATCCGCAGGACCGGCGGCATGCCGTCATGGCCCCAGCTCATGATATCCGTGGTCGGTCCCGCCTCGGTCAGCATGGCTTCGGTCTTCACTGCCGTCAGCAGCTGCGGCTCGGGAGCCGCCTCGGCAAAACCGTATTTACCGGCAATGCCGATGCCGACACCATAGGCACCCGCAACAGCGGATGCCTTCAAGAGGTTGCGGCGGCTAAGGAGAGGCATGCGGACGCTCCACGGTGAGAATGCCGATCCTTGTAAAGTTGACCGGCAGCTTCAGCAATACAGGAAGCGCGGCCAAACTGCCGCAGCATACGGGTCGCAGCCTCGCCATAAACGCGTGCCAAACGCCCGGCCGCGTGCGCCAAGCCTTGACAAATCGGAGCGTCCATGCGCTTTTCCGCCCGATTTTCTTGTCGGCGCTTGAGGGTCTTGGAACCCTTGCTGCCGTCTTAAGCCACATCCAGGATTTGAGATCATGCATCGCTATCGCAGCCACACATGTGCCGCCCTCCGCAAGTCGGATGTCGGCTCGACCGTCCGTATTTCCGGCTGGGTTCACCGCGTTCGCGACCATGGCGGCGTTCTCTTCATCGACCTTCGCGACCATTACGGCATCACCCAGGTGGTCGCCGATCCTGATAGCCCGGCCTTCAAGATGGCGGAAACCGTGCGCGGCGAATGGGTCATCCGCATCGATGGCCTCGTCAAGGCGCGCACCGAAGACACCGTCAACAAGACCATGGCGACTGGCGAGATCGAGCTCTACGCGCAGGAGATCGAAGTCCTCTCCGCCGCCAAGGAATTGCCGCTGCCGATCTTCGGCGAGCCGGATTATCCCGAAGACGTCCGCCTGAAGTATCGCTTCCTCGATCTTCGCCGCGAAACGCTGCACAAGAACATCGTCAAGCGCACCCAGGTGATCTCCGCCATGCGCCGCGAAATGGGCAATGTCGGCTTTACCGAATATACGACGCCGATCCTGACGGCCTCCTCGCCGGAAGGCGCGCGCGACTTCCTCGTGCCGTCCCGCATCCATCCCGGCACCTTCTACGCGCTGCCGCAGGCGCCGCAGCAGTACAAGCAACTGCTGATGGTGGCGGGCTTCGACCGTTATTTCCAGATCGCGCCCTGCTTCCGCGACGAAGACCCGCGCGCCGACCGCCTACCGGGTGAATTCTACCAGCTCGACCTCGAAATGAGCTTCGTCACCCAGGAAGACGTCTGGGACACGATGGGTCCGCTGATGACAGGCATTTTCGAAGAGTTCGCCGAAGGCAAGCCGGTCACCAAGGAATGGCCGCGCATCCCCTATGACGTGGCGATCCGTAAATATGGTTCGGACAAGCCGGACCTGCGCAACCCCATCGTCATGGAAGCGGTCACCGAACATTTCGCCGGCTCCGGCTTCAAGGTCTTCGCCGGCATGATCGCCTCTAACCCGAAGGTCGAGATCTGGGCGATCCCGGCAAAGACCGGCGGTTCCAGAGCGTTCTGCGATCGCATGAATGCCTGGGCGCAGTCGACCGGTCAGCCTGGCCTCGGCTACATCTTCTGGCGCAAGGAAGGTGACAAGCTCGAGGGCGCCGGCCCGCTTGCAAAGAACATCGGCGAGGAGCGCACCGACGCGATCCGTACCCAGCTCGGTCTCGATGACGGGGACGCCTGCTTCTTCGTTGCCGGCGATCCGGCGAAGTTCTACAAGTTTGCCGGTGAAGCCCGCACCAAGGCCGGCGAAGAGCTGAACCTTGTCGATCGCGACCGTTTCGAACTCTGCTGGATCGTCGACTTCCCGTTCTTCGAATGGAGCGAGGAAGAAAAGAAAGTCGATTTCGCGCACAACCCGTTCTCGATGCCGCAGGGCGGCCTCGAAGCGCTGCAGAGCCAGGATCCGTTGACCATCAAGGCGTTCCAGTATGATGCCGTCTGCAACGGCTTCGAAATCGCCTCAGGCTCGATCCGTAACCAGTCGCCGGAAACCATGGTGGCCGCCTTCGAGAAGGTCGGCCTCAGCCAGCAGGATGTCGAGGATCGTTTCGGCGGCCTCTATCGCGCCTTCCAGTACGGCGCGCCCCCGCATGGCGGTGCTGCCTTCGGTATCGACCGTATCATCATGCTGCTCGTCGGCGCGAAGAACCTGCGCGAAATCTCGCTGTTCCCGATGAACCAGCAGGCCCAGGACCTGCTGATGGGCGCGCCGAGCCCGGCAACCCCGACACAGCTGCGCGAGCTCTCGATCCGGCCGATCCCGCCGGTCAAGAAAGACTGAGATCATCTGATCCCGAATGCAAAAGCCCGGCAATCGCCGGGCTTTTCTGCTTGTATCGTTCGTTCACAATGCCGCATAGATCGCCTCGCGAAGATCGACCGTGAACTTGCCCCACATGCCCTCCAGCGTCGTGTTGGTCAGCGCAACGACGGTCAGCCCATTAGCAGGGTCGATGAACCAGCTATGGCCATAGACGCCGCCCCATTTCAGCGTGCCGGTGGGGAAGGGCACGCCTGCCTCTGGCGGATTGGTGATGACTGACCAGCCGAAGCCAAACCCGGAGCCGGGCTCGTGCTGCTGGCGGCGCCCGCTGGCCTGGTCCGTCGCCATCATCCCTACGGTTTCGGTCGAGAGCAGCGGTGCACCACCTCTACGGATGGTTTCGAGTATGGCCAGGATATCACCCGCCGTTCCCGCCATGCCGGCGCCGCCGGAATGATAGGAGGCGGGATCGAAGATGCGGTTCGGCGCGAAGCGGATGGGGCCCATCAGCGACATCACCATCGCAGTCTCGCCCATCAGTGCCGGTTCCGGTGAAGCGTCCATATAGGCCGCTGCCAGCCGGCTGCGGTCGCGAACCGAAAACGCCGTGTCGGCAAGGCCAAGCGGTTTGGTCACCAGTTCAGCGACGGCCTCGCCCAGCGGCACGCCCGTTTCCGCCTCGATGACGCCGCCGAGAACATCCATGGCGACGGAATATTGCCAATCGCTTCCCGGCGCGAAGCGCAGTGGTGCGCTGGCGATCCGCCGCAGGTTCTCGGCCAGCGACAGTCCGGGCTCGGCGAGGCCGTCGGAAACGCCGGCGCGGGCATAGGGACCGCCTTCCTCTTCGGAGAACCTATAGCCGAGCCCGGATGTATGGGTCAGCAAGTGGCGGATGCGAATGGTTGCTTCGCCACCGTCAGGCAGCCTCGGCCGGAAGTCCGGCAGCCATCTCGTCACTGGGTCGTCGAGCCCGATTCTCGCCTGTTCGACGAGCCGCATCGCGGCGATGGTGACGATCGGCTTGGTGATGGAAGCAAGCCTGAAGATGGTGTCCTCACGCATCGCCAGACCGCTTTCGCGGTCGGCAAGGCCGGCGGCGCGGCGATGCACGATCTCTCCGTCGCGGGCGATAAGCACCACCGTTCCCACAAGCCGTTTGTCGTGGAGAGCACTTGTGATGGCCGCATCGACTGCTGCTGCAAGCGATGAATTCCTGTCGGCGTCTGCCATTTCAAGGGGAAGACTCATCAGATTAAACCTTCTATAATCACAATGACCGTTCCTGAATATAGAAAGCCGCCTCGAATTTCTAGAGTGATCATTGTGAAAAATAGCCGAGACGTGGAAAATTCTACCGCCCGCCGCCGCGGCCGTCCGCCGGCCTTCGACCGCGAGACAGTGCTGTCGGCTGCCCGCGAGACCTTCTGGGCGCATGGATATGAGGGCGCCTCGATCGCCGATCTCACTGCCGCCATGGGCATCACGCCGCAAAGCCTCTATGCCGCCTTCAACTCGAAGGCCGATCTCTATCGCGCGGCGCTGGAGCAATACCGAGCGCTAGGTTCCGACACGTTTTCCGCGCTTGGCGAGCCGATCGACACCGTCTCCACCTTCGAGCGCATATTGCGGGGCTCGGCCGCGATCTTCTCGGCTCCGGAGCATCCGAAAGGCTGCATGATCTCGACGGCTGTGCTGAACTGCGCCAGCGAGAATGCCGTGATCGCCGACCATGTCGCAGCGATGCGCCGTCGGTCGCTGGACGCTTTCACGGCGAGGATCGAGCGTGGCATCCGCGAGGGCGACATGAAGTCCGAGACGAACCCCCGCGCGCTGGCACGGTTTCTCTGTGCCATCATCCAGGGCATGTCGGTGCAGGCGAGGGACGGCGCATTGCTAGAGGAATTGCTTGATATCGCAGTCCTCGCCATCGCCGAGGTCGCCCGTCATCGCGCCTGAAAACGAAAAGGCCCGCCAGTACCGAAAACTGCCGGACCCTTTCGTCGCGAGATCGAAGCGATCAGTCGTTGGCGGTAACCTTGACGCCGAGCACCTGCGGCAGCGTGTTCGGCGCGCCCATGGCGGCGCCCACGATCGTCGGGAACGGCACCGGCTTTTCGGGAGCGGCCTTGACGGTCAGGCTTTTCGGATCGTCGAGGAAGGTGTTGACGGCAGCCGAAACGGCGTTCTGCAGTTCCGGGATATTGAGCTGCGCGATCATGATCGGCGTCATCGCCTTCAGCGAATCCGCCATCTGCTTGCCGGACATGTTCTGCTGCGAACCGGCATAATCGAGCGCGCGCTTGGTGATCGAGGCATCTTCGAAGCGCACCTGCGCCGCCTCGAAGGACAGCTGCTGCATCAGGCCGAGCATGGCAAGACCGAGTGCCTGCTGCGATTCTTCCTTGTTCGCACTGGCTTCAGATTGCTTCATCGCATCCTGCAGCGACTTTACGAAGGCCATCGTGTAGCCCGAGATCTTGAAGCCAAGGTTCAGCTTGCCGATGTTGGTGAAGTCGAAGGCGAATTCCGAAATGTCGATCGTGCCGGGCGCAAGTTCCCAAGCGCCCTTCATGGTGATGTCGCCCTGGACGTGCTGCAGGGCCAGCTTCTCGATCGCGTCCTTGCTCTGCGGATCCTCGGCTTTGCTGAGATCGGCCTTCATGCTTTTGAAGGCGCCGTCAAAATCGAAGCCGGATTCGTCTTCGCGCAGCGTCAGATTGACGTCGGTTTCGAGCAGCGAGAACACTTCCGCCCCATCCTTGACCACCTTAAGCGGGCCGGTATGGGCGGTTTCATAAAGCATCATCGTATCGAGCGTGTCGCCGCCCGCCGTTGCCGGGATCGAGATGCCGCCGAGCGTCAGCTCCTGCGCCGTGACGGTGACGCCGTCTTTGGTGGTGTTGATATCGGGGAAGGCGGCCTCTTCGATGTAATAGCCGCCATCCTCGTCTTCTTCGACGCCGGAAAGGGTGACTTCGCCAACGGCCAGGCTTTCGCCGCCGGCCGATTTGACGCTGACATTCTTCAGCGTCGCGGTCGTGCCGTCGATATCGACGGCGTCAGCCGAAATCGTTCCGCCCTGTACGGCATAGGCGGCATTGAGCTTCTTCAGCAGATCGGCGCCGTCGAGGGCGAAAGCCGAACCGGCGAGTGAGAAAAAGGCGGCGCCCGACAGCATCAGCCGCGTTGTCCGGGAAAAGTTCATGGGGTGATTCCTCTGGTGGCGTGGTGGCGGTTGGAAATCTGCAGTTACGCTACTACGGATTAGGCCCGCTTTATATTTGCGGATCTCTAAATTTCTGTTGAGAGGAACGGCAAACGAAGTCCAAATTGCGGCGGAGCGTTTGTCTCATCCTTTGATGTCAGTCCCAAGACTTCATCCACAGCTGCAATGGCCCCGATTCCTTGCCCGCCAGCCTCTTCTGAGCTAGTCAGAACCTATGGGACAAGAGATTTTGCCGCCTTCAGGCGGAGACGACGATCACATCCAACCGGTCGACCTCAAGGCGGCGCTCGAGCAGCGTTACCTTGCCTATGCGTTGTCGACCATTATGCACCGCGCCCTGCCTGACGTGCGCGACGGGCTGAAGCCTGTCCATCGCCGCATCGTCTATGCGATGAACGAGATGGGGCTGAGGCCGAACTCGGCCTTCAGAAAATGCGCCAAGATCGTCGGCGAAGTGATGGGTAACTACCATCCGCACGGCGACCAGTCGATCTACGACGCGCTTGCCCGTCTCGCCCAGGATTTCTCGCAGCGCTACACGCTGGTCAACGGCCAGGGCAATTTCGGCAATATCGACGGCGACAGCCCCGCCGCCATGCGTTACACCGAATCGAAGATGACGGCGGTCTCCGAACTGCTGCTCGAAGGCATCGATCAGGATGCCGTCGATTTCCGCGACACTTACGACGAATCGAATTCCGAGCCGGTCGTTCTTCCCGGCGCCTTCCCGAACCTGCTCGCCAACGGCTCCTCCGGCATCGCCGTCGGCATGGCGACCTCGATCCCGTCGCACAATGCCCACGAGCTTTGCGACGCCGCCCTGCATCTGATCAAACATCCCGATGCGACCGTCGAAAAGCTGGTCGAATTCATTCCCGGCCCGGATTTCCCCACCGGCGGCATCATCATCGATAGCCGCGACAGCATCATCGAGAGCTACCGCACCGGCCGCGGCGGTTTCCGCGTGCGGGCGAAATGGCAGACGGAAGATCTCGGCCGCGGCGGCTATCAGATCGTCATCACCGAAATTCCCTTCCAGGTGCAGAAATCGCGGCTGATCGAGAAGATCGCCGAGCTGCTGATCGCCCGCAAGCTGCCGCTGCTGGAAGATATCCGCGACGAATCGGCCGAAGACATCCGTGTCGTCCTGGTGCCGAAGACCCGCAGCGTCGATCCGACGATCCTGATGGAATCGATGTTCAAGCTGACGGAGCTCGAAAGCCGATTCCCGCTCAACATGAACGTGCTCTCCATGGGCCGCATCCCGCGGGTCATGGCGCTGAACGAGGTGTTGAAGGAGTGGCTGGACCACCGCCGCGAAGTTCTGCAGCGTCGCTCGCGCTTCCGTCTGGCGGCAATCGACAGACGCCTTGAAATCCTCAGCGGCCTGCTGGTCGCCTACCTCAACATCGATGAGGTCATCCGCATCATCCGCGAGGAGGACGAGCCGAAGCCGGTCATGATGGCGCGCTGGGATCTCACCGACAATCAGGTCGAGGCGATCCTCAATATGCGGTTGCGCGCCTTGCGCAAGCTGGAAGAGTTCGAGATTCGCAAGGAATTCGACGAACTCACCAAGGAAAAGGGCGAGATCGAGACGCTGCTTTCCTCCGACGACAAGCAGTGGCAGACGGTCGCCTGGGAAATCGGCGAAGTGAAGAAGAAATTCGCCAAGGCGACCGAGATCGGTCGCCGCCGCACCCAGTTTGCCGATGCGCCCGAGACCGACGAGGAAGCAATCCAGCAGGCGATGATCGAGAAGGAACCGATCACCGTCGTCATTTCCGAAAAGGGTTGGATCCGCGCGTTGAAGGGCCATATCGCCGATACGGCGACGCTGACCTTCAAGGAAGGCGACGGCTTGAAGATCGCCTTCCCAGCGCAGACCACGGATAAGATCCTGATCCTCACCACAGGCGGCAAGGTCTTCACCCTCGGCGGCGACAAGCTGCCGGGCGGTCGCGGTCATGGCGAGCCGCTGCGCATCATCGTCGATATGGATAACGACCAGGCGGTGCTGACCGCTTTCGTCCATGATCCCTCGCGCAAGCAACTGATCGTCTCGACCGCCGGCAACGGCTTCGTCGTTCCCGAAGCCGAGCTGGTCGCCAATACCCGCAAGGGCAAGCAGATCATGAATGTCGGGCTGCCCGAGGAAACCCAGCTGCTCGTGCCCGTCAGCGGCGACCATGTCGCCGTCGTCGGCGAAAACCGCAAGCTGCTGGTCTTCCCGCTGGCCCAGGTGCCGGAAATGTCGCGCGGCAAGGGCGTACGTCTGCAGCGTTACAAGGATGGCGGCATTTCCGACGTTCGCTGCTTCGCGATATCGGACGGCCTCGTCTGGGAAGACAGCGCCGGTCGAACCTTCACGAAGAACAAAGACGAGCTTGCCGAATGGCTGGCCGATCGCGCCACCGCCGGCCGCACCGTGCCGAAGGGTTTCCCGCGTAGCGGCAAATTCGCCGGCTAAAGCATAACAGCGTCCCGCGTCCTTTCAGACGCGCAAAGGACGCCGTAACAATTTGAATTGCTGGATAATTTATCCTTCAATCGATTCTGATTGAAGGAATTATCCAGTAAATTCCGCCCCCGACTCTTGGCGGGCGCAACAACTCCTCTATCTCATTGATGTTACCAAAAATACGAACAGGCCGGCTCAGAAGGCGGACGAGATGGCCGCGGCCCGTGCGCTTGGGGAAGTGCGCGTGCCCTTAACGGAGGAAAATCGATGCCCGCCAGCACCATCAAACTGCATGTCAGCCACACCTACAAAGCGCCGCCCGCCGTCGTTTACGACGCGTGGCTCAACCCCGAAATCGCCCGCCGCTTCCTGTTTGCGACCGATGACGGTCATGTCATTCGCGCCGAAATCGATCCGCACGTCGGCGGCCGTTTCTTCGTCGTCGACCGCCGCCCGACCGGCGACGCCTTTCATCAGGGCGTCTTCCTGGAACTGAAGCGCCCGCAGCGCATGGTCTTCAGCTTCTCCGTCGAGGAGCACGATCACAATTGCGACCGCGTCGAGATCAACATCGAGCCTCTCGGCGGCGGCAGCCGTCTGACGCTGACCCATGAAATGTGCGCCGAATGGGCCGAACACGAGGAAAAGACCCGGCAAGGCTGGGCGCATGTGGTCGAAGGTCTTGGCAGGGAACTGGAGCAGCAGCAGTTCAAGGCTACGGGCTGAGGGGTACGCTGAAATCCCGCAGGAAGCGGGTAGCGCCTTCCTCGTCGATCTCGCCGGCGGCTACCTCTAGTACAAATGCAATGACCTGCGCGTTGTCGGCATTGATGACATAGCGGTTGATGTAGAGAAACGTAAACGCCGCAAGATAGCCTGTGCGCTTGTTTCCATCCACGAATGGGTGGTTTCTGACAATGGCATAGAGATAGGCTGCGGCGAGTACGAAGATGTCTGTCTCGCCGTATGCAGCCTTGTTAAGCGGGCGTGCCAAGCTGGTTTCCAATGCATTGGTATCCCGCAGGCCAGCCAGACCGCCATGCTCGGCAATTTGCTCATCGTGCATATTTTCAATTGCTTGGCGGCTCAGCCACTTAAGCCGTATCATTTTGCGAGTTCGCGGAGCGCCACCCGATATTTTTCCATGCCGATGCGGGCTGCCCGCATTTGCTCGGCAAGGTCGGCGGATTCCGGTACAAGCTGAATATTACCCTCGACCTCTCGCAGTTCGAGGCTGTCGCCGCTGCTCAAGCCCAGCCGCTGCAGTACCTCTTTAGGGATAATAACGCCCTCGGAATTGCCGATCTTTCGAATTGTGACGTTCATCGCCTCATCCTCTGTGTGGTAACGGCGTTATAACACGGCAGCGAAACGGCGACAACGTCCTAGCCTGCCATTTGAACGATGCTTTTCCTCCGCACTATCCAGACGGAATGGGCTGCGATCGCCGCCACCAGGATGCCGCCGCCGACTAGCGTCATCGGCTCTGGCGTTTCCGCGAAGATCAGCCACACCCAGATCGGTGCGAGCACGGTTTCGAGCAGGTAGAACATGCCGACCTCCGGCGCGGAGAGGTAACGTGGCCCGGTCGCCAAACACCAGAAGGCAAGCGGCATCATCACCGCGCCGTTAAAGAGGATCCAAGCAGGATGCTCGATCGAAAAACCGCCTGCCGGCATGACCGAGATCAGGCCGACCGCCGCCGGCAGCACGGTCGAAAGCAGCGAGACGAAGCCCATCTCCCGGCGAGAGGCGCGGCTGATGGTGATGGCGGCAGCAATGATGAAGGCGGTAAGCAGCGCCATGCTATCGCCGAAGAGATGGCCGCCCGAAAGCCCGTCCCGCACGATCAGGCCGACGCCGAAGATCATCGCCGCCATGGCGAGCAGTGTTGCCAGCGCCGGCCGCTCCTTCAGGAAAATCCAGGAAAGCAGGGCGGCGAACATCGGATTGAAGGCGACGATAAAAACGACATTGGCCGTCGATGTGTTGAAAACGGCGAGAAGGAAGATCACCGTCGTCAGCCCGTAGAGCAGACCGGTGACGAGGCCCGGCCAGCCCGGCACGAGCACTGGCCATCGCCCCTTGGCGATCCTGAGCGCCGTTGCGACCAGCAGCGTCACGCCAAGGGTCGCGATGCTTCTCGCCGCAAGAATCGACCACAGCTCGCCGTTGGCGAGCCTCATCAGCGGGATATCCATGGAAAGCGCCAGCCCGCCGATCGCCGTCAGCAGCAGGCCTTTCCGATGGTCGGAAAGAGCGGTGGGGAACATTCAGTCGTGGGTGCTCTCGGGCATGGACGAGGGATCGAAGCGTTCCCAGCCGCGCGGGGTCAGATGCTCCTGCGGCTGGAAGCGCGTCTTGTAGTCCATTTTCCGCGACCCTTGAACCCAGTAGCCGAGGTAGACATGCGGCAGCCCCAGCGCTTTCGTGCGTCTGACATGGTCGAGAATCATGAAGGTGCCGAGCGAACGCCGCTCAAGCGCCGGATTGAAATAGGAATAGACCATCGATAACCCGTCGCTCATCGTGTCGGTGAGGGCGGCGGCAAGCAGCTCGCCCTTTGGCCGCTGCTCCAGTCCGGAGCCTTCTTCGCGCCGGCGGTATTCGATGATTCTCGTATTCACATGCGTGTCTTCGACCATGATTGCATAGTCGAGCACGGTCATGTCGGACATACCGCCCTGCTGGTGGCGAAAATCGAGATAGCGTCGGAAGAGCGAATATTGCTCGCTGGAAGGCTGGGCCGCGAATTCGGTGGCGATGACGTCGGAATTCTCAGCAAGCACGCGCTTCATCGATTTCGTCGGCTCGAATTCCTGGGCGAGAATTCGCACGGAAACGCAGGCGCGACAGGATTCGCAGGCCGGGCGATAAGCGATGTTCTGCGAGCGGCGGAAACCGCCCTGCGTCAGGATGTCGTTCATCTCGGCGGCGCGCGGGCCGACCAGATGGGTGAACACCTTGCGCTCCATCTCATGCGGCAGGTACGGACACGCAGCCGGAGCCGTCAGATAAAACTGCGGTGATGGCGTCGTCTGCGTATTCATTTGTCGCGGAAATTTCCTTGTCGAGACCGTGCCGTTTCCTGACAGCATGACCTAAGAATAAAAAACGTCAACAGCGGGGCGCTTTTCGCCCTTCATATCAGTCTTCTAATTTTAGATATGGAGCGCCGGCACCCGCCGGCAAAGAGAAGGCGGAGACTTTATTTCGTCTCCGCCCCGGGATCGCAGTTAGGGTTTCAGCCAAAGTCTCAAGCTGTGCGCACCGTCGCCGTGCCCACCAGCAGGTCGTGGACGAGACGGCTGCGTTCGATGAACAGGCCGGCAAGCAGGATGAGCGGCGTCAGCACCGAGTTGAGGATCCAGAACAGTGCCAGATGCACGATCGCCGTCATGAAATCCATCGGCCGTCCGTCGACGCGCACGATCGCGATTCCCATGGCGCGCATGCCGAGCGAGGCCTGGCTCGGCCCGCCCACAGTCAGGCCGAAGTAAATGCCGGCGACGATGACGAAGAGGGCAGGGTAGAGAAAGAAGCCAAGGCCGAGCGTGACGATCGACAGGAAGAACAGCACGATCGCCGCGGGAATGCAGAGCAGGGCCACGATGACGTAATCGAGAATGAAGGCGAAGACCCGGCGGCTCAACACGCCGCTATAGGCGCGCCAGTCCTCCGGTGCGGCATAAAGCGGATTGGGGTTGTAGCTCATCTCAATCTCCTCAGGAAAAGCGATGCCGCTGATATGGTATCGGCAGGGCAAAATGCAATATTTGCTCTAGATTCGGATGATTTGGGCCGGTTCGGCGCAATCACCGCTTGGCGAGAATTTTCGCCACTTCGACCGCGAAATAGGTGAGGACACCGTCGCATCCGGCCCGCTTGAACGACAGCAGCGTTTCGAGCATCGCCCGCTCGCCGTCGATCCAGCCATTCATCGCCGCCGCCTTGATCTGCGTATATTCGCCGGACACCTGGTAAGCGAAGGTCGGCAGGCCGAAGGCCTCCTTCATCCGCCAGCAGATATCGAGATAGGGCAGGCCGGGCTTGACCATCAGCATGTCGGCGCCTTCCTCGACGTCGAGGGCCGCATCGCGGATCGCCTCGGTGCCGTTGGCGGGGTCGATATAATAGGTCTTCTTATCACCTTTCAGCAGCCCGCCAGTCGAGATAGCCTCGCGATAGGGACCGTAGAAGGCAGAGGCGAATTTCGTCGCATAGCTCATGATGCCGACGCTCTGGTGGCCGGCGGCGTCGAGCGCCATGCGGATTGCGCCGATGCGCCCGTCCATCATCTCCGACGGCGCAATGATGTCGGCGCCGGCATCCGCCTGCATCACGGCGGCGCGCGCCACCTGGTCGACCGTCTCGTCGTTGACGATCTCGCTGCCTCTGAGGATGCCGTCATGGCCGTGGCTGGTGAAGGGATCGAGCGCGACATCGGTAATGATGCCGATATTGGGCACCGCCTTCTTGATCGCCGCCGTCGCCTGATTGATCAGGTTGTTGGCTTCGAGGCTGTTCGAACCGGTCTCGTCGCGCAGTTCCATCTCGATATTCGGAAAGGTGGCAAGGGCTGGAATGCCGAGGCCGGCCGCTTCCCGCGCGGCTTCGACGGCCTTGTCGATGCTCATGCGGTTGACGCCGGGCATGGCCGGGATCGGATCGACGATGCCGGAACCAGGGACGATGAAGATCGGCCAGATCAGGTCGTCGACCGTCAGCCGGTTCTCCTGCACCAGCCGGCGTGTCCAATCCGCCTTGCGGTTGCGCCGCATGCGGCGATGACCGGTGATGTCGTCGACGAGATGCGTCCTGTCCTGCATGATATCTGTCCCTAGCCCATTCCATTTATCGGAGCGCTCATTATCATGGCGCCTGGAAAATCCAAACCGGACGATTGGCCGCGGCGGAAAAACCTCTGGCGCATAACCGCGAAAATCGGAGTCGATTTTCGCGGTTATGCGCCAACTCAATGTTATAGAGCGTCCCTGGCGCGTCTTCTCAGACGCTTGGGCGCCCTTGTGAAGATGCAACCCCAAACCGATGTCTGCGCTATGGAAACCGAATCCCCAACGATACCGAAACGCACATTGGCGGATATCCTCTTCATTCTCTTCCTGAGACTGGTTGCCGTATCCTGCTTCTGGTTCGGCCTGCAATATTGGGCGATGCTCGTCGGCTATTCGCTGGTCGGCGCCGGCCGCTTCGATCTTTTGAGCCTGCCGTGGAAGGTGGCGAGCACCAGCCTTGCCGTGCTCTTCCCCGTCGCCTCCCTCGGCCTCTGGCTCACCGTCTCCTGGGGGCCGGTCATCTGGGTGCTGGCCGCCGGCGGACAAATCCTCATGTATGGCCTGCTGCCGGATATTTTCGGCCCCAACCAGTTGATCATCCTGCTGCATGTGATTGTCGCCGTCGTCTACTTGATTTTCCGCCTGCTGCTCTGGCTGGAAAAGCGCCGGCATCGCCGCCAGGTAAGTGTTGA
Organism: Rhizobium sp. WSM409; assembly: GCF_057653825.1. Classification (NCBI taxonomy): domain Bacteria; kingdom Pseudomonadati; phylum Pseudomonadota; class Alphaproteobacteria; order Hyphomicrobiales; family Rhizobiaceae; genus Rhizobium; species Rhizobium sp. WSM409. The sequence continues at coordinate 1,304,916 of NZ_CM172794.1, forward strand.
TTTACCCTGAGACAACGTGGAGTTACCGGTAAGGCTCCGTTAAGCCTGCGGTTTAAGTCGAATTTTATATGTATTCGATAGGGTCTCACTCAAGGCGGGAAGAAAACACACCGCCAAACAAACAGTGAGGCAGTCAATATGAACACGAAAATCAAGCCGCAGGCGGTATCGACCTTCCGTGACCAGCAGGACCACGACATCCGTGATCTTTACATGGAATCCCTTCATCTCGTTGAACGTCTGCACCGTCGTCTTCTCGACGTCATCAAGGACGAATTCGACCGTCAGGGTCGCAGCGACGTCAACGCCATCCAGGCGCTGCTCCTTTTCAACATCGGCAATTCCGAGCTGACCGCCGGCGAGCTGCGCTCGCGTGGTTACTATCTCGGCTCCAACGTCTCCTACAACGTCAAGAAGCTGGTCGATCTCGGTTTCATCAACCACCAGCGCTCGCGCATCGACCGCCGCTCGGTCCGCATCAGCCTGACCGAAACCGGCCAGGATATCGCCGAAACGGTGGCCAAGCTCTACGAACGCCACATCGCCTCGATCGACAAGGTCGGCGGCATCGGCACCGACGAGTTCACGCAGATGAACAAACTGCTCCAGCGTCTGGACCGCTTCTGGAACGACCAGATCCTGTATCGCCTCTGAGATCCCTGACCTCCTTTCAGGGTTAATCAAAACCGGATGCGTCCCTGCGCGTCCGGTTTTTGCCGTTTGCTCTCGCGTGGCATCTTTGCAACGCATGGCAGGCAAGCGCAAAGGCCTGTATTCAAGCCGTTTTTTAGCCGTTATTAACCGGCACGCTTTACCCCGTCATATGGTTCGTTGCGTCCTGTTTCCGGCATTCGGCAAGTCCGTTTTCCCATCGGCAACACGAATTGGCCATATTGGTGTGGCAGCGGAAGGCTTAGCAACCGGCGCTTTCAATAGACCGATCAGGAATGTTCAGGCTGCCGCATCGCAATCTTGTGATGGGGCAAGCGGAATCTTTCGGTGTGCCGGGACAACGAATGGACTGGGATCTGCGTTAAAGCGCAGTGATATCGCAAAAGGCCGCAGGTTTTCTTTATAGCGGCATTCAGTGGTTGGGACTATGTCAAAGAAAAACGGAATTGAAGCTCTTTCGCGCCGCGCCTTCCTTGCGTCCGCGGCAACGGTTGGCGCCAGCGCGCTTGCCGCGCCGGCATTCGCGCAATCGGCGCTCGATACGCTGATCAATGCGCCGCGCCGCGGCAACTGGGACGACCAGTTCGACGCCAAGGCGGCGTCGCGCACGGCGACCGCCATGGTTTCCAACACGCCGATCCTTGGGCCCCAATCGGTCGCGAGCGCCCAGCAGGCGATCATGCAGTATCAGCAGATCGCCGCAGCCGGTGGCTGGCCTGAGGTCAACCCCGGTGACCAGCGCCTGCAGCTCGGCGTCAGCTCTCCAGCCGTCCAGGCGCTGCGCCAGCGCCTTGCGATCACCGGCGATCTGCCGCGCGAGGCCGGCCTGTCCAACGCCTTCGATTCCTATGTCGACGGCGCCGTCAAGCGCTTCCAGGCGCGTCACGGCCTGCCGGCCGATGGCGTTCTCGGCGAATTCACGCTGAAGGCAATGAACATCCCCGCCGATGTCCGCCTGCAGCAACTGAACACCAATGTCGTCCGTTTGCAGACCTTCCCTGAAGACTTGGGCCGCCGCCACCTGATGGTCAACATCCCGGCAGCCTATGTGGAGGCTGTTGAAGACGGCAGTGTCGCGACGCGCCACACAGCGGTTGTCGGCCGCTTGAGCCGCCCGACGCATCTCGTCAATTCGAAGATTTACGAAGTCATCCTCAATCCTTACTGGACGGCACCGCGCTCGATCGTCGAGAAGGACATCATGCCGCTGATGCGCAAGGATCCGACCTATCTCGAAAAGAATGCCATTCGTCTGCTCGACGGCAAGGGCAATGAAGTCGCCCCCGAGACCATCGACTGGAACGGCGAGGCGCCGAACCTGATGTTCCGTCAGGACCCCGGCAAGACCAACGCCATGGCGTCGACGAAGATCAACTTCTACAACAAAAACGGCGAGTACATGCACGACACGCCGCAGCAGGGCCTGTTCAACAAGCTGATGCGCTTTGAGTCGTCGGGCTGCGTCCGCGTCCAGAACGTGCGCGACTTGTCGAACTGGCTCTTGCGCGAGACCCCCGGCTGGAACCGCCAGCAGATGGAGCAGGTGATCGCAACCGGCGTCAACACGCCGGTCAAGCTCGCCACGGAAGTTCCGGTCTATTTCGTCTACATCTCTGCCTGGGGCATGCCCGACGGCATCGTCCAGTTCCGCGACGACATCTATCAGATGGACGGCAATGCCGAGCTGGCGCTCGACACCACGGCGGGAATGGAACAGCCGGTCCAGTAAGCGGCGATCTCTGCATCGCAATTTGAAAACCGCGCTTTCCGGCGCGGTTTTTCTTATGTGCGCAAAGGCGCTGCCTGCTACGGCGTCAGGCTTCGGTGTCGTACGACCGCAAAAGAGCGTAAGCGCGCGCTTTGCTCAGCAAATGTCGTTCTTCGTATTGCCCTCGCCACGGCGGAAGGCTAATACCTCAGCGCATTCCAGTTGAGGAGCCCGCCCATGACCAATGCTTCCACCGAATCCTTCTTCAATCGCTCGCTTGCGGACGTCGATCCGGACATTTTCGGCGCGATCGGAAAGGAACTCGGTCGCCAACGGCACGAGATCGAACTGATCGCTTCTGAGAACATCGTCTCCCGCGCCGTGCTGGAAGCCCAGGGCTCCATCATGACCAACAAATATGCCGAGGGTTATCCCGGCAAGCGTTATTACGGCGGCTGCCAGTTCGTCGATATCGCCGAGGAACTGGCGATCGAGCGCGCCAAGAAGCTGTTCGGCGTCAATTTCGCCAACGTCCAGCCGAATTCCGGTTCGCAGATGAACCAGGCCGTATTCCTGGCGCTGCTGCAGCCCGGCGACACCTTCATGGGGCTCGACCTGAATTCGGGCGGCCACCTCACGCACGGTTCGCCGGTCAACATGTCCGGCAAGTGGTTCAACGTCGTCTCCTACGGCGTGCGCGAAGGCGACAACCTGCTCGACATGGATGAAGTCGCCCGCAAGGCCGAGGAAACCAAGCCGAAGCTCATCATCGCCGGCGGCACTGCCTATTCCCGCATTTGGGACTGGAAGCGCTTCCGCGAGATCGCCGACTCGGTCGGCGCCTATCTGATGGTCGACATGGCCCACATCGCCGGTCTTGTCGCCGGTGGCGTTCATCCGTCGCCATTCCCGCATTGCCATGTCGCGACGACGACGACCCATAAGTCGTTGCGCGGTCCGCGCGGCGGCGTCATCCTCACCAATGACGAGGATCTGGCGAAGAAGTTCAATTCGGCCGTTTTCCCCGGTCTGCAGGGCGGCCCGCTGATGCACATCATCGCCGCCAAGGCTGTGGCCTTCGGCGAGGCGCTGCAGCCGGAATTCAAGGATTATGCCGCCCAGGTCGTCAAGAATGCCAAGGCGCTTGCCGAGACGCTGATGGCAGGCGGCCTCGACGTCGTCTCCGGCGGCACCGACAACCACCTGATGCTGGTCGACCTGCGCAAGAAGAATGCCACCGGCAAGCGCGCCGAGGCAGCCCTTGGCCGCGCCTACGTCACCTGCAACAAGAATGGCATTCCCTTCGATCCGGAAAAGCCCTTCGTCACCTCGGGTGTGCGTCTCGGCGCGCCGGCCGGCACGACCCGCGGCTTCAAGGAAGCCGAATTCCGCGAGATCGGCAATCTCATCGTCGAGGTCCTCGACGGCCTGAAGGTCGCGAATTCCGATGAAGGCAACGCCGCCGTCGAAGCCGCGGTGCGCGGCAAGGTGGTCAGCCTCACCGACCGCTTCCCCATGTATGATTACTTGGGATAAGGAGCAGGGATGCGCTGCCCCTATTGCGGTTCGGAAGATACCCAGGTCAAGGATTCGCGCCCGGCGGAGGACAACACGTCCATCCGCCGGCGGCGTATCTGTCCCGATTGCGGCGGCCGCTTCACCACGTTCGAGCGCGTGCAACTGCGCGAGCTGATGGTCATCAAGAAGACCGGCCGCAAGGTGCCCTTCGACCGCGACAAGCTGGTGCGCTCCTTCGAAGTGGCGCTGCGCAAACGCCCGGTCGAGCGGGACCGCATCGAGCGCGCCGTCTCCGGCATCGTCCGGCGTCTTGAAAGCTCCGGCGAGACCGAGATCTCCTCCGAGCAGATCGGCCTGCAGGTGCTGGAAGCCATGAAGAGCCTCGATGATGTCGGCTTCGTGCGCTACGCCTCGGTCTATCGGGATTTCTCGCTTGCCGAGGATTTCGAGAAGGTCATTTCCGAAATCAACGCCAAGATCGCCCGCGACCCGCTGGACAGGTGAGCCATGAGCATCACGCCGCATGACGAACGTTTCATGGCGGCGGCGATCCGCCTGTCGCGCTGGCATCTCGGCCGCACCGCCACCAACCCCTCCGTCGGCTGCCTGATCGTCAAGGATGGCGTCATCATCGGCCGTGCGGTGACGGCGCTCAGTGGCCGCCCGCATGCCGAGACGCAAGCGCTCGCTGAGGCCGGCGCGCTCGCCCGCGGCGCCACCGCTTATGTGACGCTCGAACCCTGCTCGCATCACGGCAGGACGCCGCCCTGTTCCGAGGCGCTGATCGCTTATGGCGTTGCCCGCGTCGTCATCAGCGTCACCGATCCCGATCCGCGGGTCTCCGGCCGCGGCATCGCCATGCTGCGCGAAGCCGGCATAGAGGTGGATACCGGCGTGCTGGAGGCTGAAGGCAGGCACTCGCTTGCCGCCTATCTCACCCGCCAGACGAAGAACCGGCCCTATGTGACTCTCAAACTTGCCGTTTCCGCCGATGGCATGATCGGCCGCGAAGGGGAGGGGCAGGTGGCGATAACAGGCCCGGAAGCCCGTGCCCAGGTGCAGGCGCTGCGCGCCGAAACCGATGCCATCCTGGTCGGCATCGGTACCGCGATTGCGGATGATCCGCTGCTGACGGTGCGTTCGCCAGGTCTTGAATCGCAATCGCCGATCCGCATCGTCCTCGATCCTTCCCTGGCATTGCCGCTGACCAGCAAGCTCGTCGCGACGGCGCGGGAAGTGCCGGTCATCGTGGTGGCGAGCGAGGAAGTGTGGCCGTTGTCGGCGGATGCGGAGGGGCTACCCCCCTCTGTCCTGCCGGACATCTCCCCCACAAGGGGGGAGATCGGCAAGGAGCCTGCTCCGTGTTCTCCAGCTTCCGATGATGATGGTTTCGCCTCCAGGCAAGATGTGGGGCAAGAGGCTAGCCCCCAGCCAATCTCCCCACCTGTGGGGGAGATGCCCGGCAGGGCAGAGGGGGGTAACCCACCCACAGATCCCACAGACATGGACTCCCGCCGCGCAGCCCTCGAAGCCGCAGGCGTCGAAGTCGTCCATTGCAATCCCTATCATCCGGAAGTCCTGTTGCCGGCACTCGCGACGCGCGGTATTTCCTCGCTTCTGGTCGAGGGCGGTGCAAAGACGGCGCGGCTTTTCCTCGAGGCTGGCCTTGTGGACCGCATCCAGCTTTATCAAGCGCCTGTTGTGATCGGCGAGCGCGGTATTGAATCCCCGCTTGATGCTACCGACATACCATCGGGTTTTGCCCATACGGGCACGCTGATGTTCGGCGGCGATCGCCTGGACGAATACGAAAGAGGGCTTTGATGTTCACCGGAATAGTCACCGATATCGGTACGATCGAATCCGTTTCACCGCTGAAGGAGGGCATCAAGCTCCGCGTTGCGACGAGTTACGACCCGGCGACCATCGATATGGGCGCATCCATCTCGCACTCCGGCATCTGCCTCACCGTCACCGGCCTGCCGCAGGAAGGCAGCAACGGCCGCTGGTTCGAGGTCGAGGCCTGGGAAGAGGCGCTGCGGCTGACGACCATCGCCACCTGGCAGGAAGGCAGCCGTATCAATCTCGAGCGGTCGCTGAAGATCGGCGATGAACTCGGCGGTCACATCGTTTCCGGCCACGTCGACGGCAAGGCGGAAATCCTCTCGGTGACATCAGAGGGCGACGCCACCCGCTACCGTCTGCGCGCGCCCGAACATCTGGCGAAATTCATCGCCCCCAAGGGTTCGATTGCACTCGACGGTACTTCGTTGACGGTCAATGCCGTCGACGGCACGGATTTCGATGTGCTGCTCATCCGCCACACGCTCGAGGTCACCACCTGGGGTGATCGCAAGGCTGGCGATTTCGTCAATTTCGAAGTCGACACCATGGCGCGTTATGCCGCCAGGCTGGCCGAATTCCCGAGCACCTGAATCAAAAACCTGTGACGGTTTTCAGGGTCACACCACGACTGGCATGCTGGGCGCGAAACATCATCAGGCGCTCGTCGACGCATCCAACTGCGCGTCTGCGACGCGGCGTCGGCCCGATAGCTCACCAATCCGGGGACAGCTTCGTCAGATACTGGCCGTAGGCGCTCTTGCCGAGCTTCTCTGCGAGCTTGGCGAGGTCGTTCTGCGAGATGTAACCCATGCGCCAGGCGACTTCTTCAGGGCAGGCGATCTTGAAGCCCTGGCGTTTCTCCAGCGTGCTGACGAAACCTGCGGCATCGAGCAGGCTGTCCGGCGTGCCGGTGTCGAGCCAGGCATAGCCCCGGCCCATCAGCTCCACGAAAAGCTGGCCGCGCTCGAGATAGGTGCGGTTGACATCGGTGATTTCCAATTCGCCGCGCGGTGACGGCTTCAGGTTGGCGGCGATATCGACCACCTGCTGGTCGTAGAAATAGAGGCCGGTCACCGCCCAGTTCGATTTTGGCTTCTTCGGCTTCTCCTCGATCGACAGGGCATTCATCTTTTTGTCAAAGCCGACAACGCCATAGCGTTCCGGATCGGTGACGTGATAGGCGAACACCGTTGCGCCTTCCCGCCGACCCGTGCCGGATTTCATGATTTCCGGCAGTCCGTGCCCGTAGAAGATGTTGTCGCCGAGAACGAGTGCCGAGCTGTCGCCGTGCACGAAGTCGGCGCCGATGATGAAAGCCTGGGCGAGGCCGTCCGGGCTCGGCTGTACGGCATAGGTCAGCGAGATTCCCCATTGCGAGCCGTCACCAAGAAGGCGCTTGAAGGCTTCGACGTCGTGAGGCGTGGTGATGATCAGCAACTCCCTGATGCCGGCGAGCATGAGCGTCGTTAGCGGATAGTAGATCATCGGCTTGTCGTAGACCGGCATCAACTGTTTCGAAACGGCCTGCGTGATCGGATGCAGACGCGTGCCTGTGCCGCCGGCGAGAATAATTCCCTTCATGCCCATCTCCTTAAAGACCCTTATTCAAAAGGTCTTGCATGACAAAAGTCATGGACTGCTTCCACTCCGGCAGCCGGATTCCATAGGTTCTGGCGAGCTTGTCGCCGTTGAGACGTGAATTGGCGGGCCGCTTCGCCGGTGTCGGATAGTCCGCCGTCGGGATGCGCTCGACGCCGACGTTTCTGCCGCCGGATTTAGAAAGCTCCGTGAATATCTCTTCGGCGAAGTCCGCCCAGCTTGCCTCGCCGCTGCCGGTCAGGTGAAAGGTGCCGCGCAGCGATGGCGCAGGGTCCGCTACGATACGGGATGCGATCGCAAGAATCGCGTCGGCGATGTCGAGTGCCGAGGTCGGGCATCCTGTCTGATCGGCGACGACGCGAAGATGATCGCGCGTCTCGGAAAGCCGCAGCATCGTTTTCAGGAAGTTGGCGCCAAAGGGCGAATAGACCCAGGCGGTACGCAAGATGACGTGGTTCGGGTTCGCCGCCGCGACGGCCTTCTCGCCCGCGAGCTTCGAACGCCCATAGACGGAGATCGGCGCCGTCGCATCCTCTTCGGAATAGGCGGAGGCCTTGTCGCCGCTGAAGACGTAGTCGGTCGAAATGTGGATGACCGGGGCCCCGATCCGCGCAGCAGCCTCGGCAACCGCCCCGGCGCCTGCTGCGTTGACGGAAAAAGCAAGCTCGGGTTCGCTCTCGGCCTTGTCGACCGCCGTATAGGCAGCCGCCGAGACGATCACATCCGGCCGCAGAGCCGAGAAGGCGGCTGCGATGCTTGCAGGATCCGCGAGGTCCATTTCCGGGCGCCCGACCGCGCTGATTTCGACGCCCATTTCAGCGCCCCGTCTGAGCAGCGACTGAACGACCTGGCCCTGTTTGCCGGTGACGGCAATGCGCATCGCTTATCGTCCCTTGAAAACGCCGAGGCGTTCGCCGGAGTAGACGTTTTCGCGCAGCGGCCTCCACCACCATTCGTTTTCCAAGTACCAGTGCACGGTCTTCTCGATGCCGGTTTCGAAGGTCTCTTGCGCCTTCCAGCCGAGTTCGCTTTCGAGTTTGGAGGCGTCGATCGCATAGCGTGCGTCGTGTCCGGGGCGGTCCGTGACATTGGTGATCAGACGTGCATGCGGTCCCTTGTCACTGTAGACGCCGTCGAGAATAACGCAGATGCGATGAACGACATCGATGTTCCTGCGCTCATTGCGGCCGCCCACATTGTATTTTTCGCCGGGGCGCCCACTGGATGCGATCGTGAAGAGCGCGCGGGCGTGGTCTTCGACATAGAGCCAGTCGCGGACATTCGCGCCATTGCCGTAAACGGGAAGAGGCTTGCCCTCCAGTGCGTTCAGGATCATTAGCGGAATGAGCTTTTCGGGGAAATGGAACGGGCCGTAGTTGTTGGAGCAATTCGAGACAACGACGGGCAGGCCGTAGGTGCGGTGCCAGGCGATCGCCAGATGGTCGCTGGCGGCCTTGGAGGCGGAGTAGGGCGAGGACGGGTCGTAAGGCGTCGTCTCCTCGAAGAGGCCCTCGTCGCCGAGCGAGCCGTAGACCTCGTCCGTCGAGACATGCAGAAAGCGGAAGGCACTCTTGCGGCGAGCGTCAAGCCCATCCCAATAATGCCGTGCGGCATCCAGCAGGCTGAATGTGCCGACGATGTTGGTCTGAATGAAATCGGCTGCACCCGAGATCGAGCGGTCGACGTGGCTCTCTGCCGCGAGATGCATGACGATATCAGGGCGAAAAGACGCGAATGCTTCCTGCATCCCGACGCGGTCGCAGATGTCGGCGCGCAGGAATTGATAGTTCGGCGCCGATTCGACGGATTTCAGCGATGCCAGATTGCCGGCATAGGTCAGCGTGTCGACATTCAGCACCTCGGCGCCGATCTCGCTGACGAGATGGCGCACCAATGCCGATCCGATGAAGCCCGCTCCGCCCGTGACCAGTATGCGCATCGTCGATCAATCCCTGGGTTGCTGTGCTGAACAGGAAAAATGGCCTGGCAGGTCGGCGAGCCGCGGCAGCGTCTTGTCCTTGTCGGACAATACCATGTCTCTCTCATAGAAGGGCCAGCGGATACCGATCGCCGGATCGTTCCACGCGATGCCCCGATCGTGCTGCGGGCTGTAGGGTGCGGTTACCTTGTAGCTGATGACGCTGTTCGGCTCGAGCGTTGCGAATCCGTGTGCGAAACCGGCCGGTACCCAGAGCTGCATGCCACTTTCCGGCGAGAGCTCCTGAGAGAGCCATTTACCGAAGCTCGGCGATCCCTCGCGGATATCGACGACGATATCCATGATCCGCCCGGCAAGACAGCGCACCAGCTTGCCCTGTGCGAAGGGCGGTATCTGGAAATGCAGCCCCCGGACGGTGCCGGTCTGCGCCGAAAGCGATTCATTGTCCTGGATGAACGTGACGTCGGCCACATTTTCCCGGAACCACGCATCCTTGAATACTTCGGAGAAGTAGCCGCGGTGATCGCCGAAGCGCGGCGGCGTGATCGCAATGATGCCCTCGATGGCCGTGGTCTCAATACGCATGACTTACCTTTTTGCGGCCTTTATCAAGCGCCCGCCCTCATGACGCTCATCAGCATGTCCGCCTGCGAGCGGCTTCGCATGGCCGCAAGGCCTGCCGCGGCAATGGCATCGCGCTCGTCGGCATCTGCGATCAGCTTGTAGCAGCGCTCGATCATGTCGTCATAGGGCTCAATTGCCAAGCCGCCGATGAAGGGCTGAAGGTCCGGATCGCGGATGTCGCCTTCCGTCAGCACGCAAACGCGATTGGCGAGCAGATAGGAAATGCGCACGATCTCGAAGACGCCGCTCGCATAATGATGGATGTTGATCACGATCTTGGCGCGGGCAATCGCCGCATCGCGTTCCGCGCCGTAGATGTTGAAGAGGTGCGCGACCTCGAGCCCGCCGTCCTTCAGCGTCTTCAGGATATGGTGGCGGCGTTCGTTCATCGAGCCGTAGAAGAGCACGTCGATATCTTTGACGGCGGCGTGCTGTATCTGGCTGAGGCAGCCGCTATAGCCGATCTCGAGCACGCCGGCGTGATCAATGCCTTTGGCGGCGAGATTCTCCCGGTTGCGCGGGCTGTAGTCGAGAACCGGAAGCGACTTCAGGATCGAGGTGTAGCGCGAATTGATCCAGATGCTTTCTTCGGACACCTGCTCGAGATTGATGACGACGCTGTCGTTCGGCAGATGGCTGACGATTTCAGCGGGGAGAAGATTGCCGCCATAGATGATCGGCGCACGGCCGGCGAATGCGTTCATGTCCCGGGTGATCGGTGCCGAGCCGCCGAGTTCCTCGAAGGCGCCCTGTAGGCCAAGCGCGACTTCGTCGAAGGCGTGGCTGTGATTGTAGTTGTCGGGCGTCACGATCCAGATGCAATGACGATCCTTGTGTGCCTGCCATCCGCCGGCAAAGGGCTGCAACAGGTTGCGGAGCGGCTGCTCGATCTTCGGCGCGGCTGATATAGCGGGCCTTTCCGTCTGCACCGGCTGCGGCTGTACCGGGGAAGCGCCTGACGCCTGAGGGGCATAGGCGCGCATCAATTCGCGGCCGCCGATAAATTGGCCCCGCGGCATCCAGCCGGGCGGATCATCAGCGCCCCAGATAAGGTGCGGCTGCTTGATCAATGGTTGACGGCCCTCCTGCCAAGAGGTCAAGTGGGCCTGGTCGCGGCTCAGAAGAAAAGCCTCCTTGGCGGCGAAGAGACCATGCAGCATCCGGCCGAGGCGGACGCCGAACTTCCACTCGAAATGGGCAGGCGCCGGCACGAAGGCGGCGATCTTCAATCCTTTGGCAGCAGTCTGCTGGACATAGAGCCCGAGCAGCCGCTCGATCACGAAGGGGCGCATCGTTGCGTTGGCGTCGCGTGAATACTGCGCCGAACCGGCATAGGCAGTGCCCGCCGGCGTGCCGAGGCGCGCTTCATTTTCCAGCGATCCCAGAATACGTTCGCAGAAGGCGAAATATCCGGACCAGAACTTCCTGTTGCCGCAGAAATAGTTGCAGAACGCGAAGGTGGTTTTGTCTTGCGGCGGTGCGATCGGATAGCCGAGCTCCTGGATATGCAGGAAGATCGGGTCCATGCCTGGATGGCCGCCAAGCAGCGAATGTTCCCAGACGTTGCTGTAGATCGCGGCGTGGCCGATCAGTGGATTGTAGAGATAGGCATCCGCACCTTCCGCCCTGGCCTTTTCCGCCTCGGTGACGAAAGCCGGAAAGCTCGTCACCGACTTCATCTCGAATTTGCTGGAGAGCAGCCCCCAAAACACGTCGTCGCCGAGGCCGATCGCCTCGTGATGCTGATGCAGCGTGAGGAAGAGTTCATATTCGCGGGTCGTAGCCTGCGTATTGAACGAGATGTCGAGCGGCATGGCAGCCGCATCGAGCTGGCTGCGCTGCGAGGGATCGAGATAAGGCTGATAGACAATGACGGATCCAGTGCCCGCAGCCTTCTCCGTGAGAAGCGCCAGATCAGGAAGACCGGCCGGCAAAGAAGAAATGGGCTGATTGATCGTCAAGGTATTGTCCTTCGCGAAGGGCTGCCGTCTGTATGGGAAATCCGCAGAACGGCAACTCGAGCCTGTTTGGTGCCTACTATTTGAGGTGAAGCTTGCGCCACACTGTTCGCAGAACTTTCACTGGTCAGCCTGGCGGGAGTGTGGGAGCTCGACTATCTGGGGTCGGCTTTTTCTAGCCAGCTTCATTGGCTCAGCCGCTTCTGCTGCCAGTATCGCAAAGAGTTGCGATTTTACGTTGGGCCGCCTCGGTTTATACGCCGCTTTTGTAGACCCCATCATTCGATACGGTCGCTATTTCTCCGAACAAGGACCCAGGTAAGCTATTGCCATAGAGTTCGGCTATCCGTTTGATTAGAAGATAGCTTCCCAGACGCTCCTGGCAAAATGAGATCGCACGTTTCTGCACGGGGTCTTCGGATTGAAACGGTTGATATCGTTTCGCAAATTCAAAAGACGGCGCCACAAGGCGCACAAAAGTATCCAGCCACCAGTCCGTCGGATACGTGCCGAGTTCAATGCCTCCAGGAACGAAAGTGCTGGAATTAAAAAATTGCAAAGCTTCGGCTTGCGTTAAAGTGTTTGCTTCGATTGCAAACGCTGTATATCGCAGGAAGTCAACAATATTGTGGAAGCGTGCATAGTGTTGAGATATGTTATGGAGATTTAATGGCCGAGGTAAGAAGAAACTTTCTGTAAAAATCGCCGGATTCTCCGGTTTTATGATTCCTACTTCTTCTGAGGTTGCTGTATTCATCCCGGGATATTCGGGATTTGGTGTTCCTATTTTTAGTCGTGTTAAAAATTTACGATACTGCCAGATAGTAATGTTGCGAGGCTTTGCTGCTTCTTCGGAAACGACTTTCGCGATTACGATCGTTCCCAGCGATCCTGACAATTTCGCGTGAATCTCCTCCGGCTCGCTGAAAAAATCATAGCCGGCAATGACATCCATTCCCTTGTTGTCCAAAGGAGGTTTAGAATTGAGCCATATGATTTTCGAGCCCTCGGGAGGAGGGTAGCTCGGCAAATCCTTGTGGCAAACAATGAAAATGGTCATATTTGTGATCAGCCTCTTATGGATGGGGAGTTTCTGCCGGCTGCAATTACCACGCGGCTCGCCCGTCAATGCTTAGTTGTGTCAAGGTGGCGGACGGCAGTATTCCAAGCGTTTCTGCCTCTTGTCAGCGACTCTAAAGTGCGTTCCTTGCGCGTAGCAGGTGCGAAGTCCGGACCCATCCGGGGATGAAGTTGGGTGTCGCAAGTTGAGGGTGTCGATATCCATTTTCTTAAACTTGCCGTTGCTGTTGGCGATGTCGGCAAATGTCAGCAAGCCCGCAATGGCGCGCGCTATGTTGCCCGCTTGGTGGAATTCCCTACCGCGAAAACTGAATGATCTCGCCATTGTACTGTGTGCGCGCCGTCTCGCGGAAGCCGAGCTTGGCTGCGACCCGCAGCGAGGCCTGGTTCTCGGGGCTGATGATGCAGCTCATCGGTTTTCCTGGGAAATGCGTTTCCGCCCAGCCGATCAGGACGGTCAGCGCCTCGGTGGCATAACCGCAGCCGTGCGCCGAAGGCATCAGCGCCCAGCCTACCTCCATCGTCCCCTCGATCGAGGGTTCCATCTCGCGCCGGGCTTCGAGGAAGCCCGCTTCGCCGATGAACCGGCCGCTCTCCTTTTCGACGATCGCCAGAAAGCCGAAGCCCATATGGTGCCACATGCCGGCAATGCGCAGCATGCGGCTCCAGCTCTGCTCGCGTGTCGACGGCACGCCGGTGATGAAGCGCACGACATGCTCGTCCGCCCATAGTGCCGCATGCGCGTCGAAATCGTCGAGGCGGTGAGGGCGAAGCGTCAGCCGCGCCGTTTCGAGAGTCGGAATGTCGGTCACATCGGATCCTTCATGCGCCGGGCTCGCCGTCCCAATAGTCGAGATCGCCTTCCGGCCGTCCGATGTGGCGGAAGCGCCCGGTTTTTGTACCGTCTCTATTGGTCTTGGCAAGGAACTTTCCGGAATCTGGATATTCGACGATCTCGGTCTTCGCCATGGTCGAGATGCCGAGATAGACGAGTGTGGCCGTGCCGGTGTTGATGATCTGGTGCGCCGTTTCCGGTCCGCCTGCCGGCGCGCCGAGCACGTCGCCGGCCTTGATCGCATGGCGCGCGTCGCCGAAGCGGTATTCGCCGGCGCCCGCGATCACATAGAAGAGCTCGTCTTCGACGTGATGGTTGTGGAAGGGACAGCCCGATTTGCCGGGCGGTACCTCGTTGTAGCTGACGCCGAGCCCGGCCAGGCCAAGTAGCGCGCCGAAAGAGGTGTCGGTGCTTTCATAGAGCTCGCCCTGTTTCCAGTGGTCGAGCTTGAGATCGGCGGTATTGATCACCGCCTTCTGTTCCGTTGCCATGACGTCCTCCTGTTTCAACAAGAGAAGCCGTCATCCCGGGAAAATTCAATGATTATCTGGGCCTATCTCTGATATCCCCAGCATGGGCGGAGAGGAGACCGCCGCCCATGCTATGAGCGCCACGCATCGAACAAGGTGCGCCAGACGCTCGATCCCTTTTAACCCACGCATACCCCCGAAGATCGTTCCGATTTTCGGGGGTATGCGCTGGAGCGTCAGCGGACGTAGAAGGTCAAGCTTCCATCAGCTGCCTGCTCGGCGTTGACGATGTTGCGGACGTCGACGCCTTCGTTGTTGAGCCGGTGGGCAAGCGACCTGTTGGCGTCGATCGAGGCCTGGATGCCGTGAACGGCCTGACCAGAACGTTCCGGTGCCGAGCGCGGACCGGTCGTCTCGTCGTCGAGGTTACGCCAGTTGTGGACCTGCTCGACATTGAAGTCATTGCCGTGGAAGGTCCTGAGTGTCTGCTCGATGCCCTGGGCCGTGTTCATCCCAAGGCTTTCGGCCCGGCTGACGCCGGCAAAGGCGAGGGAAGAGAGGGCGGCAGCGAGGGTGATGGTGAGAACGCGGTGCATGATTGGTATCCTTTCATCTGCTTAGACGGTCGGCTGTCGTTGCAGGGGATCGTCTGCGTCACGACATGGAATTGGCGTTCTCGCATTCGCGATTCAATGGGTTAAGCCACTGAAAATCCATTAAGAATTGTTCATAAAAATTGCCTTCGAATTGCCGCTTTCCGGGCGACCGGGAAAGCTGATTTGAGAGGCTTGCCCAGCTGTGCATCTATAGTGCTGCTATCCCCTTGCAGAATTTCGTCTTTCGTATTGCGGCATCAGGCGAAATTGCTTGCCATTCGGCCGAAGGCATGTTTTGACCGCGGGCTGCCGAGTGGGTAAATGTCCCGCCAACCGAAGGTGAACCATGCCGAGAGAGACCGCTCCCCATATTTTGATCGTTGAGGCCCGCTTCTACGACGACATGGCCGACGCCCTGCTCGAAGGCGCGACCTTCGCATTGACAGAGGCCGGCGCCACCTTCGAGGTCGTCACCGTCCCCGGCGCACTGGAAATTCCGGCAGCGATTGCCATGTCGCTCGATGGAGACGACAATGGCGGAACGCATTATGACGGCTATGTCGCCCTCGGCATGGTCATTCGCGGCGAGACCTATCACTTCGATATCGTGTCGAACGAATCCTCTCGCGCCTTGATGGATCTTGCGGTCAGCGAGTCCCTTGCCATCGGCAACGGCATCCTGACCGTCGAAAACGACGAACAGGCATGGGCGCGCGCGCGCCGCACGGATAAGGACAAGGGCGGATTTGCCGCTCGTGCAGCTCTGACCATGATCGAGCTGAAGCAGAAACTGGGTGCATAACGAATGAACGACGACAAGACGGAACGGCCGGTCAAGACTGCAAACCAGCGGGGCGCTGCCCGTCTTGCTGCCGTTCAGGCACTGTATCAGATGGATGTCGGCGGCACCGGCGTTTTGGAGATCGTCGCCGAATACGAGGCGCACCGTCTTGGCCAGGAACTCGACGGCGCGACCTATCTGAAGGCCGATGTCGCCTGGTTCCGTTCCATCGTTTCCGGCGTCGTGCGCGATCAGGTCCGCCTCGATCCGCTGATTGCCGCAGCCCTGCAGGATGATTGGGCCTTGTCGCGCCTCGACAGCACCGTGCGCGCCATCCTGCGCGCCGGCGTCTTCGAGATCACCGATCGCAAGGACGTTCCAGTGGCGGTGATCGTCACCGAATATGTCGAGATCGCCCAGGCCTTCTTCGATGACGACGAGCCGAAGCTCGTTAACGCTGTGCTCGACCGCATCGCGAAGCAGGTCCGCGGCGAGGCGAAGAAATAAGTCTTTAGCCGCCAAATAATCCCCCTACGTCTTTCTTCGTACCGCAATGGTTTTCGCCCCTTGCGGTCTTGACGCCACGTGATCGACCACGCAATCTCCGCACCGCTTAGCTGTGGCATTTCTGTGGAGAGGAAGGCGATTCGGCGGCGTATCTGCCGGAGAAGGAGTGATCTCCGGCCTATGGGAGGAAAGAGCGAAATGACGATTCTTTTATGCGTAATCGCATGCGGTCTGCTCTCGGTGGTTTATGCCGCCTGGGCAACCCGGTCGGTGCTTGCCGCCGATCAGGGCAATAGCCGCATGCAGGAGATCGCGGGCTATATCCGCGAAGGCGCTCAAGCCTATCTGACGCGCCAGTACAGAACCATTGCCATTGTCGGCGTTGTTGTTTTCATTTTAGCCTGGCTGCTTCTTTCCGGCGAGGCCGCGATCGGCTTCCTGATTGGCGCCGTGCTTTCCGGTGCTGCTGGTTTCATTGGCATGCACGTCTCCGTCCGCGCCAATGTGCGCACCGCCCAGGCGGCTTCCGTTAGCCTTTCCGCCGGCCTCGACATCGCCTTCAAGTCGGGTGCGATCACCGGCATGCTGGTGGCTGGCCTGGCCCTGCTCGGCGTCTCCATCTACTATACGGTATTGACCATCGGGCTAGGCCATGAGAGCGGCTCGCGCGAAGTCATCGATGCGCTGGTGGCGCTCGGCTTCGGCGCGTCGCTGATCTCGATCTTCGCCCGTCTCGGCGGCGGCATCTTTACCAAGGGCGCCGATGTCGGCGGCGATCTGGTCGGCAAGGTGGAAGCCGGCATTCCCGAAGACGATCCGCGCAACCCGGCAACGATTGCCGATAACGTCGGCGACAATGTCGGCGACTGCGCCGGCATGGCCGCCGACCTTTTCGAGACCTATGCGGTCTCTGTCGTCGCCACCATGGTTCTCGCCGCGATCTTCTTTGCCGGCGCGCCGATCCTCCAGTCTGCGATGGTCTACCCGCTGGCGATCTGCGGTGCCTGCATCATCACCTCGATCATCGGCACTTTCTTCGTCAAACTCGGCGCGAACGGCTCGATCATGGGCGCGCTCTACAAGGGCCTCATCGTCACCGGCTTGCTGTCGATCGTCGGTCTCGGCGCTGCCACCTCGCTCACCATCGGCTGGGGATCGATCGGCTCCGTCGGAGGCGCCGATATATCCGGCACGCACCTCTTCCTCTGCGGCATCGTCGGCCTTGTCGTCACTGCGCTGATCGTGGTGATCACCGAATACTACACCGGCACCGGCAAGCGTCCGGTCAATTCGATCGCCCAAGCCTCGGTCACCGGTCACGGCACCAACGTCATCCAGGGCCTGGCCGTTTCGCTGGAATCGACGGCCTTGCCTGCCATCGTCATCGTTGGTGGCATTCTTGCCACCTATCAGCTCGGCGGCCTGTTCGGCACCGGCATTGCGGTCACCGCCATGCTCGGCATCGCCGGAATGATCGTCGCGCTCGACGCTTTCGGACCGGTAACGGACAATGCCGGCGGTATCGCCGAAATGGCGCATCTGCCGCCGGAGGTGCGCAAATCCACCGATGCGCTTGATGCAGTCGGCAATACGACCAAAGCCGTCACCAAGGGCTACGCCATCGGTTCTGCCGGTCTCGGCGCTCTGGTTCTCTTCGCGGCCTACTCTTACGACCTCAAATATTTTGCGGCGAATGGCGACAAGTTCCCATATTTTGCCGGCATCGGCGAAATTTCCTTCGATCTTTCCAACCCTTACGTGGTGGCGGGATTGATCTTCGGAGGTCTCATTCCTTACCTCTTCGGCGGCATCGCCATGACCGCCGTCGGCCGTGCGGCCGGCGCGATCGTCGAGGAAGTGCGCCGTCAGTTCAAGGAAAAGCCCGGCATCATGCAGGGCACGGAAAAGCCGGATTACGGTAGGGCGGTCGACCTTCTGACCAAGGCCGCCATCCGTGAGATGATCGTGCCGTCGCTGCTGCCGGTGCTGGCGCCGATCGTCGTCTATTTCGGCGTGCTTCTCATCTCCGGTTCCAAGGCCTCCGCCTTTGCCGCCCTTGGCGCATCGCTGCTCGGCGTCATCATCAACGGCCTCTTCGTCGCCATCTCGATGACATCGGGCGGTGGCGCCTGGGACAATGCCAAGAAGAGCTTCGAAGACGGTTTCGTCGACAAGGACGGCGTGCGTCACATGAAGGGCTCGGATGCGCACAAGGCCTCCGTCACCGGCGATACCGTCGGCGATCCCTACAAGGATACCGCCGGCCCCGCCGTCAACCCGGCGATCAAGATCACCAACATCGTCGCGCTGCTGCTGCTCGCCGTTCTCGCCGGATAAACAACGTCGCCGGCTTGGCACAATTCAAGCCGACACAGCGACCATAAAAAAACCCGCCGGAGCGATCCGGCGGGTTTTCGCATGAGGCGTGTCCGATCAGCGCAGGCTGCTTGGGTTCTGCGGCGTGCCGCCGGCGCCGCCGCCGAACAGGCTGCGGGCAGCACTCGCGGCGCTGCCGCCGGAAAGCATCTGTTGCAGGAAGGTGAGTTCCTTGCCGCCGGTCGGCGTGACGCGTCCGATCGTGTCGAACACCTTGCCGTCCTGCAGCGCATAGTTGGCGCGGCGGCTGACGACGCCGTCCTTGTCGAAATAGATCGCCAGAACGCTTTGATCGACGACCTTCAGTTTCTGGAAGGCGACCGCACGCGTGCGCCGCTGCGAGATGTAGTAGAAGACTTCGCCGTCGAAGGTCGCCGTCGTCGACGGGGTGCCGAGCGAAAGCAGCACCTGCTCGCGGCTGGAGCCTTCCGGAACGAGGTTCAGCGACTGCTGGTCGGCGACGTAGCCGCCGTTGAGAACGGTGCTGGTCTGGCAACCGGAGAGAGCGGTAGTGGAGGCAATTATGAGGGCAATGGCCGCATTGCTGAAGAATTTCATGTCAGACTTGAAATACCGTTTCTTCAACGACATCTACTCCCTGTGAGTGTCGATAGCAGCCATTCTGGGCCTTGCACGCTTTACCTCCTGCAAAACCATTGTGGCCATTCCGGGTCGAATTTCCCGAATTCGCTTCGCTGACGCGTCGAAGGCGTCGTCCCGAAACTGGCCATGATCGGCATTGCAATTCGCGCCTGCTTCGGTAAACCAGCTTTCGAAATCATGCAACAAGGCCAAACGCCAGCCGGCATGAAGAATGAGGCATTTCCGGAAAAAACAATGATCCTCGGGCTCTTCCGCAAGAAAAACAACAATCAAGCGATCGTCGACAGGCAATATGCGGCGTTGGCGGCGGCCGCGCGCATGCCGGAACTCTACGAGCGCCTCAATGTGCCGGATACGGTCATGGGCCGTTTCGAGATGCTGTCGATTGCCATGATTCTGTTTTTTCGCCGCACCCGTGCTTCCGCCACCAGCGGCCAGGAGATCGCCCAGGAGATCGTCGACGCTTTCTTCCAGGATATCGACTATTCGATCCGGGAACTCGGCATCGGCGACAACAGCGTGCCGAAGCGCATGAAGAAGCTCGCCGGCATGTTTTACGGCCGGCTCGAAGCCTATTCGAAGGCGATGGACACAGGCGATGCCGAAGCCCTCGCTCTTGCCCTTCAGCGCAATATCTACCCCGAAACCTCGGCGCCGGCCGATATGTCCGGTCTCGCCGGATGGATGATGGTTGCAGAATCGCATCTGTCCGCCGCGGCCGAAGAGGTAATCGCCACCGGTTCGGCAACGCTCCCGCCGGTCAGCTGAAGGAGGAAACGATGCAGAATGATCGGGACGGTGTTCCCTTCTCCTATCACGTCAAGGTCGGCCATATCTCGGCCAACCCCGTCGAGGTCCATGTCGAAGCCGACGCCAGCGAACTGAAGGCGTTGGCCCGGACCTGGAATGTCGTCTCCGTCGACGATCTCAGCGCCGATCTGCAGATTGCCCGCTGGAAGCGCGACGGCGTGCGCATCAAGGGCCGGGTGAAGGCGAAGATCGTCCAGTCCTGCGTCGTGACGCTGGAACCGGTCGAATCCGCCATCGACGAGAGCTTCGAGCAGATCTTCGTGCCGGAGGGCTCCAAGCTTGCCCGTCAGGCCGGCAACGACGCCGGCGAGATGCTGCTCGATCCAGACGGTCCCGATCTGCCCGAAAACTTTGTCGGCGATACGATCGACGCCGGCGAGGTGGTTGCCGAATTCGCCGCGCTCGCGATCGATCCCTATCCGCGCAAGCAGGGTATCGAATTCTCCGGCCACGTCGAAGACAGCGGCGAGGACGACAAAAAGCCTTCCGCTTTCGCAGCTCTCAAGGACTGGAAAAAGGACTGAAGCCCCTCTGGCATTTGACACAATTCAGTTGTAAGCGACGCCAAAACCGGTATTTTGGCCGAAATTTCGCCCTCGGCGAAAAGAAGGATCAGGGACGCGTGATCAGAATATCTCTCGACCTCATGGGTGGCGACTTTGGTCCCCAGGTTGTCATCCCCGGCGCCGCCAAGGCGTTGGATCGGCATCCGGATATTTCCTTCGTTCTCTACGGTCTCAAGGAACAGTGCGATCCGGTTCTCGCCAAATTTCCGAAACTCAAGGAAAAATCGATCTTTCACGACTGCGAGCTTGCCGTCGCCATGGATGAGAAGCCGAGCCAGGCGCTGCGCCGAGGCCGCTACATCTCCACCATGTGGCGCTCGATCGAGGCGGTGAAGACGGGGGAGGCCGATGTCGCGGTCTCGGCCGGCAATACCGGCGCACTGATGGCGATGGCGAAATTCTGTCTGCGCACCATGGCCAATATCGAGCGTCCGGCGATTGCCGCGATCTGGCCGACGCTGAAGGGTGAGAGCATCGTGCTCGATGTCGGCGCGACGATCGGCGCCGATGCGCAGCAGCTGATGGATTTTGCCCTGATGGGCGGCGCCATGGCGCGCGCGCTTTTCGAAGTCGAACGTCCGACGGTTGGCCTTCTCAACGTCGGCGTCGAGGAGATGAAAGGCCAGGAGGAGGTCAAGGAGGCAGGCCGGCTGTTGCGCGAGGCAAACATCGACTCGCTCGAATATTCCGGCTTCGTCGAGGGCAACGACCTTGGCAAGGGTACGGTTGACGTCGTCGTCACCGAAGGATTCTCCGGCAACATCGCGCTCAAGACCGCCGAAGGCACCGCCAAGCAGATCGGCGAATATCTGCGGGCCGCCATGTCGCGCACGCTGCTCGCCCGTATCGGCTACCTCTTCGCCAAAAGCGCCTTCGACATGCTTCGCGAGAAGCTCGATCCGAGCAAGGTCAATGGCGGCGTGTTTCTCGGCCTGAACGGCATCGTCATCAAGAGCCATGGCGGGGCGAATGCCGAAGGCATCGCAGCCGCCATCGAAGTCGGCTACGACATGGCCAAGAACGGCCTCAATCAGAAAATAGAAAACGATCTTAAGAAATATCATGCCAAGCGGCTGCCCCCGATGGGCCCGGAAGCGGCATGAGCGATGGGGTTCAATCAAAGATGATCCGTTCAGTGGTTCGCGGGTTCGGAGCCGCACTTCCGAAGCGCGTGATGACCAATCGTGACATGGAGGCCATCGTCGACACATCCGACGAATGGATCGTCCAGCGCACCGGCATCCGCCAGCGTTATGTCGCCGGCGATGACGAAACGACGGCGTCGCTCGGCGAGGCCGCCGCACGCGCAGCGCTTGCCAATGGCGGCCTGACACCTGCCGATATCGATCTTGTCATCTGTGCCACCTCGACGCCGGACAACACGTTTCCGGCCACGTCGGTCAACATCCAGAACCGGCTCGGCATGAGTCACGGCTTCGCCTTCGACGTCCAGGCCGTCTGCACCGGTTTCGTCTATGCGGTGACGACCGCGGATGCCTATATCCGCGGCGGGCTGGCAAAGCGCGTTCTCGTCATCGGCGCCGAAACTTTTTCGCGCATTCTCGACTGGAACGACCGTACCACCTGCGTGCTTTTCGGCGACGGCGCCGGCGCGATCATACTCGAAGCGACCGAAGGCAAGGGAACCGTTAGCGATCGCGGCGTGCTGACCGCGCATCTGCGTTCCGACGGCTCGCACAAGGAAAAGCTCTATGTCGATGGCGGACCGTCGACCACCGGCACTGTCGGCAAGCTGCGCATGGAAGGTCGCGAGGTCTTCAAATACGCCGTCGGCATGATCACCGATGTCATTCAGGCGGCTTTCGATTCGACCGGCACCACTGCCGATGACCTCGACTGGCTGGTGCCGCACCAGGCCAATCGCCGCATTATCGACGGTTCGGCGAAAAAGCTGAACATCGATGCCGCGAAGGTGGTCATCACCGTCGACCTGCACGGCAATACGTCGGCCGCCTCGATCCCGTTGGCACTTGCGACCGCTGCCGGCGACGGCCGCATCAAGAAGGGCGACCTGGTGATGCTCGAAGCGATGGGTGGCGGCTTTACCTGGGGTGCGGTTCTGCTGCGCTGGTAGGCACGAATCCTAAAAAACTGGCGGCGAACAAGAGCTTGACCGTAAGGCGCAAGACAAATACTCTTCGTGCGATTTCACAAAATATTTTGTATGGGCGGGGAAACCATGACCGGAAAAACAGTGACGCGAGCAGACCTGGCGGAATCCGTTTTCCGAAAGGTTGGGCTTTCCCGGACCGAATCTGCGGAACTGGTCGAAACCGTCATCGACGAGATCTGCAACGCCATCGTGCGTGGTGAAACCGTCAAGCTTTCCTCCTTCGCCACCTTCCAGGTGCGCGACAAGAACGAGCGGATCGGCCGCAACCCGAAGACCGGCGAGGAGGTTCCGATTTCCCCCCGCCGGGTCATGACCTTCAAGGCGTCGAACGTGTTGAAGACGCGCATCCTCAAGTCGCATGTCGCTCGCAAGATCAAGCTGAAGCCGCAGAATCCGGCTCCCTGATAATTGGCTTTCCGTTTCGGAAACGGCTTTTTTCTCCCTCGCACTCTCCATCCTTGTGCGCAACGTCAAGACATGACTTGAATTGTCGGCGCCAAACCGTTGAAATATGATGAGTCGCCGTAGGATCGAGCCGCGAGGTCGCGTAACAGCATGACGTTGGACAAGAGCCCCGATGCCTTTCGCACCATCAGCGAAGTCGCAGACGATCTTGATCTGCCGCAGCATGTGCTGCGCTTCTGGGAGACGCGTTTTCCCCAGATAAAGCCGATGAAGCGCGGCGGCGGCCGTCGCTACTATCGGCCGGAAGATGTCGACCTCCTCAAGGGCATCCGGCATTTGCTCTATGATCACGGCTATACGATCAAGGGTGTGCAGAAGCTTCTGAAGACCAACGGCAACAAGTTCGTCATATCGGTCGGTCATGGCGACCTCGCCAGCGTCGAGGCGCTAGCGTCGGGCGTGCAGGACACGGGTGCCGGGGAACCGCGCGTCGGCTTGGCCGACGAAGACCAGATCGTCGGCCGCGCCAAGCCGCCGATCACCCGCCGGTTCTTCAATTTCGTCGCCGGAGACGACGAGCAGGAAGTCTCGATCGGCAAATCGAGCGTTGGCAAGGAAGACAGGGCGCTGCTGCAGGAGGCGCTCTATGACCTCCTGGAATGCAAGCGTCTGCTCGATCAGGTGCGCTGAACAGGAACGTCAGGCTTCGGTAAGCCGCTTCATCGCCTGTTCGAGTTCGCTGAGCTGGAAGGGTTTTTGCAGCACAGGCAGCGTGCTTGGGCTGCTGCCTTCAGGTGCGGTACCGTATCCCGTCGCATAGAGATAGGGTTTTCCGCGTTCATCGAGCAGCTTTGCGACCGGCAGCGAACTCTGCCCTGCAAGCGAAACGTCGAGAATTGCAGCGTCGAACTCCGTATCCCTGGCGGTTGTCAGCGCCCGTTCCAGATCGGGCGCGCTCGCGCACACCCGGTAGCCCAGATCGGCGAGCATGTCCTCGAGCAGCATGGCAATCAGCGTGTCGTCTTCGACGATGAATATGTCTTTCATGATCCGGTTCACCCATTGCCCCCTTGCTAAAGCATGTCGCGCAAATTGTGAGCGGTTTTGCGATAACGACATGCCTAAAAACAAAGACCTAAAGCGCAAGGAGCGAATCTGAAAGATTGCGACACGCTTAGGCATGGAGGTTTATGTGGACTGCTTGCACGGCTCGTCAAGACGCCGTGGTCGGCAGTGCGAGAAACAGCATATTGCCGGTTGAAATTCGATGTGCAAAAGCTGGATGCCGTCTTTGCAACGGCTCCTGCATAATTCCTTAAATCGGAATCGATTTATGGAAAAAATTATGCAGCAATTCAAAGTGTTGCAGCGTCTTTTGCGGCTCTCGAAAGACGCGCGGCGCTGTAAGAAGGGGTGTCGGATGGATTTGCTGAGTGCCACGGATTGGCTGCGTCACAGGCCGGGTTATACATATCCGCTGGCCATTGCCTTCGTTGGCCTGACGTTTCTTCTGAGGCTTGCCGCCAGCGACTCTCTCTCCGGATTTCCCTTCCTGAGCTTCCTTCCGGCGATATTGCTCGCGAGTTTCATAGGCGGCGCCGGGCCGGGCTTTGTCGCGACATTGGTTGCCGGTTTCATTGTCCAGCAGTTTTTCGTCGAGCCGCATAATGTTTTCTGGCCGGCCAGCGCCGGCCAATGGGTCGGCCTTTCCACCTATCTTATCAATGCGGTGATCATCGTTGGCCTGATGGAGATGATCATCATCGCCCATGGCAGGCAAAGCCGCCTTCGCAGTGAACTGAACAGCTTCAACACGCGCCTCGAACAGACAGTGGTCCAGCGCACTGCCGAGCTCAGGCACGAGATGGAAGAGAATGCTGCCGCTCAGGCGCAGGTCCGCCAGTTGCAGAAGATGGAGACGATCGGCCAGCTGACCGGCGGCGTCGCCCATGATTTCAACAACATGCTGGCAATCATCATCGGCAATCTCGATCTCGCCCAGCGGCGCCTGACCGGCAGCGAGGATCCTCGCCTGCCATACTCCATCCAGAATGCCAGAGACGGGGCGCAGAGAGCGGCGGTGCTGACTGCGCGTCTTCTCGCCTTCTCGCGCCAGCAGCCGCTCGCCCCTGAGGTGATCGACCTCAACAAGCTAGTCGGCGGCATGTCGGAGCTGCTGCGTCGCACGCTCGGCGAGCACATTCGGATCGAGACTGTGCTTGCCGGCGGCCTTTGGCCGAGCTTTGCCGATTTGAGCCAGCTCGAGAATGCCATCCTGAACCTTGCCGTCAACGCTCGCGATGCCATGCCGGGCGGCGGAAATCTGACGATCGAGACCGCCAATACCGAACTCGACGAGCGATATTCGCGCATGCATTCGGAGGTCGAGGCAGGCCAATATGTGATGATCAGCATCACCGACACCGGCACCGGCATGTCGCCGGAAGTGATCGAACGAGCCTTCGACCCGTTCTACACGACCAAAGGACCCGGTAAAGGCACCGGTCTCGGCCTCAGCCAAGTTTACGGCTACGTCAAGCAGAGCGGCGGCCACATCAAGATCTATTCAGAGATCGACAGGGGCACGACGTTGAAGATCTATCTTCCCCGTCATGTCGGCGCGGCGGACGCCCGGTTGAATGTCGCCGGCGCCCAGCCGCTTCCTCAGGGCAGCGTCAAAGATACGATCCTGGTGGTGGAGGACGATGAGAACGTCCGCACCATGACCGCCGAAAGCCTGCATGAACTCGGTTACACCGTATTGCAGGCGGCTAGCGGCATGGAAGCGCTTATGCTTCTGGAGCAAAATGCGGCAGTCGACCTGATCTTCACCGATATCGTCATGCCGCAGATGAGCGGACGTCAGCTTGCCGATATCGTCCGGGAAAAATGGCCGGCGATCCGGATCCTCTATACGACCGGCTACACCCGCAATGCCATCGTTCACAACGGGGTGCTCGATCACGGCGTTTCCCTGCTTGCCAAGCCCTTCAGCCTCGAGCAGCTCGCCCACAAGATCCGCGAACTTCTGAATGTACCGGCGAGGATGGAAGATGAGAGGACGTGAAGCCGAAATACGGCCGCACGTCCATAGTTCAAGATCGGGTTATTCCAGGACCTGGATGATGCGATGCGTCTTCGGCTCGACGATCACGCGTCGCTCGTTGACGACGGTATAACCGTAGCCGTCAATATCAGGCACGGTATGCACTTCGACGGTATCGGGCAGCGTCGTGCCGACCGCGATGTCGCCTTCATAGACGACGGAAGGTGTGTTTTGCTCCATCACATAGGTGCGCACCTCGCCGGGCAATACGACTGAGCCGGTCGGTGCGGGATCGGTGACGATGACGGTGCTCTGCGCGAAGGCGGCAGAGCTGATGGTCAGCATGGCGGCCGCAGCCAGCATGGTCTTGCGCATTGGATTTCTCCTTTTCCTACCTAAGACATCAAGGCAACGCTGGCCATGCGGCATAGTTCCCCGCGGCTTTTCGCAACAGCAGTGACAGACGCAATGAGAGCATTTAAGTTGTTACTAAATTAATTTTTGCATCATACGGTTGATCTGCCTGAACAGCGTTCGAAAAGAGCCCAGATGGTGATGTTAGAGCTCGCTTGTTTACTTTTCGCTAACCATGTTGGACGTTTATTCTGAACGGACGACCAACCGGTCGTTGATTCGACGATCCGTCGCGTTTCGGCTTGCGAATGGATCTCTAGAAAGACGATTGCGGCGGCTCGAGACATGCGCTTGCGGAAAACAATATTGCTGGTGGCCGTGGCGGGCATGATGGCCGGCTGCACATCGACAGGCGGTGTGCGCCAGCCTTCCGCGCCGGAAACCGTGGCGCCTGAAAAGGCGCTGGTCCTGCCGCCGCCGGGCGGCCCGTCGATCGTCAGCGTCGTCGAGCGCAAGCGCGGCAACGGCGTCGAGCAGACGATCTCGCTGTTTACCTCATCCTCCGTGCCCGGTCAGAATTCCCTGAAGGTCCAGTTCTTCGGCGCTTCCGGGGCCAATCCCGGCGCCGGCAATGCCGGCTTCAGCAAGATCAATGAGAGCGGCATTGCCCGCGAGGTGGCCCGTTCGGCCCCCGGCGTGCCGATGGCGACGTCGGCGACCTTCCTGCAGAACGCCTATGGCCCCTTCGGTTATGCCTCCGGCCGCAGCCGTGCCGGCGACACCTGCGTCTATGCCTGGCAGCAGATCCGCTCGAGCACCAACGCCAATACCCAGGCGCGTAATTTCGGCATGATCCAGCTGCGCCTGCGCCTTTGCGATGCGAGAGCGAGCGAGCGCCAGTTGCTCGGCATCGTCTATGGCTACACCGTCACCGGCACCTTCGACGGCGAGGTCTGGAACCCTTACGGCAATCCGCCGCCCGCCGACGTGGCGCTCGGGCGCACCGGCGCACCGATCTATCCCGACGAGGGCGGTTATCGCGCCAGCCCGATGCCGATCGGCTACGAGCCGGCGCCTGCCGTTGTCGGCCGGCCGCGGGCCGCTGCCGTTCGCAGCGCCTCGACCGCGCAACCAGCTCAAGGCGTCGCAGCGGTGCCGGCGCCTATCGGCCCGCGCGTGCCGCTGCCGGGAGAGGCGCCACTGACGAGCGCAAGGCCGGATGCGGCCGCCGCGCCAATCGAACAATCGGTAAGGGCGATCGGCGTCACCGTGCCTTCGCCGGACTGCATAGGCGACGCGGCCATGACGGCCGCCTGCCAGAGATAATGAGCATGCCCGCGGGCGCCAGATGATGCCCCGGTTGAGCAATTTCGAAGGAACGTCCATGCGCAAAGCCCGCAGTGTCATCATATGGGCCGTGGTTTCGCTCTGCATGATCGTGCTGATCACGCTGCCGGTCAACCTGCAGACCCAGCTCATCACCAGCATCACCGTCGTGACAGTCATGGCGCTGATCAAGGTGCTGAAGGGCGAGGGGACCTGGCGCCTGGTGGCGCTCGCCTTCGGTACGTCGATCGTGCTGCGCTATGTCTACTGGCGCACTACCAATACGCTGCCACCTGTGAATCAGCTGGCAAATTTCATTCCCGGCCTGCTGCTCTATCTTGCCGAAATGTATAGCGTTGCGATGCTGGCGCTCAGCCTCTTCATCGTTGCCACACCTTTGCCGTCACGCCCCTCGCGTGCCGCCAAGAATGAGCGTTTCCCTCATGTCGACGTCTTCGTACCATCCTATAACGAGGATGCCGGCCTGTTGGGAAACACGCTGGCCGCCGCCAAGGCCATGGATTATCCGGCCGAGAAGTTGCATGTCTGGTTGCTCGACGACGGCGGCACCCTGCAGAAGCGCAATTCCGGCAAGCTGCTCGAAGCCCAGGCGGCTGCCGCCCGCCATATCGAGCTGAAGCAGCTCTGCGACGATCTCGATGTCCACTACCTCACGCGCGACCGCAACGAGCACGCCAAGGCCGGCAATCTCAACAACGGCATGAAACATTCGACCGGCGAACTCATCGCCGTCTTCGATGCGGACCACGCGCCGGCCCGCGATTTCCTGCTGGAGACGGTGGGTTACTTCGAAGACGATCCGAAGCTCTTCCTTGTCCAGACCCCGCACTTCTTTATCAATCCCGATCCGCTGGAACGCAACCTGCGCACCTTCGACAAGATGCCGAGCGAGAACGAGATGTTCTACGGCATCATCCAGCGCGGCCTCGATAAATGGAACGCCGCCTTCTTCTGCGGCTCGGCCGCGGTTCTGAGCCGCAGGGCGCTCGAATCCCAGAACGGCTTTTCCGGCATCAGCATCACCGAGGATTGCGAGACGGCGTTGGCGCTCCATGGCAGCGGCTGGAACAGCATCTATGTCGACAAGCCGCTGATCGCCGGCCTGCAGCCAGCCACCTTCGCAAGCTTCATCGGCCAGCGCAGCCGCTGGGCCCAGGGGATGATGCAGATCCTGCGCTTCCGCTTTCCGCTTCTGAAGCGCGGCCTGACGATCCCGCAGCGCTTCTGCTACATGTCCTCCACGCTTTTCTGGCTCTTCCCATTCCCGCGCACGATCTTCCTGTTTGCGCCGCTCTTCTACCTGTTCTTCGATCTGGAAATCTTCACCGCTTCGGGCGGTGAGTTCCTCGCCTATACGCTTGCCTATATGCTCGTGAATCTGATGATGCAGAACTACCTCTACGGGTCGTTCCGCTGGCCCTGGATTTCCGAGCTCTACGAATATGTCCAGACTGTGCATCTACTGCCGGCCGTCGTCTCCGTCATGCTCAATCCGAGGAAACCGACCTTCAAGGTCACTGCCAAGGACGAATCGATCGCCGTCAGCCGTCTGTCGGAAATCAGCCGTCCGTTCTTCGTCATCTTTGCGGTGCAGATCGTCGCGCTCATCATCACCATCTACAAGATTTATGCCGAGCCCTATAAGGCCGACGTCACGCTCGTCGTCGGTGGATGGAATGTCATCAACCTGATCATGGCCGGCTGCGCGCTGGGTGTCGTGTCGGAGCGCGGCGAGCGCGCCTCGTCCCGTCGCGTCAGGGTCAACCGGCGCTGCGAATTCGGCGCCAACGGCAAGTGGTACACGGCTTCGATCGAGGACGTCTCCGTCCACGGCGCAAGGCTTCACATCTTCAACAAGCAGCTCGACGAGATGCTGGTCGGCGCCGTCGGCGAAATTCGCTTCCGGCCCTATAGCGGCGCGGATCTGGAAACCCTGCCGCTCATCGTCCGCAATATCGAGCCGTCGGGCGACATCAGCAATGTCGGCTGTCAGTACGTGCCGAAAAGCGCGCTCGACCATCGCCTGATCGCCGACCTGATGTTTGCCAATTCCGGCCAGTGGACAGAGTTCCAGGCCTCGCGCCGGCGCAATCCTGGCCTGATCCGCGGCACTATCTGGTTTCTCGGCATGTCGTTCTACCAGACGAGCCGCGGCCTCGTTTACTTCTTCCGCAGCATGCGGCCGGAGCGAGAAGCCCAGCAGCAGGCGGCAAAGGTCAACGCCGGATGAGAAGCATCGTAGCCGCCTCGCTTCTCCTGCTGAATGCCTCCGCCTTCGCCCAGGCGCAGACGGCCCCCTTCGACATGTCCGGCGAGCGGCCGCCCGGTGCGTCCGTTACCCCGCGTTTGGCGCCGCCTGCGGCGGCTGCGCCGGTTCCCGTCACTCCGCCGGTTTCCGTCATACCCGCGCCCGCAACCTCGGCTGCTCCTGTTCCTCCGTCGATCGCCGTCCAGCCGCAGCCGACGGCGCCTGCGCCACAACCAGCCGCCATGGCAAATACCGCCGCGCCGCCTCGCCCCGGCGATGTCCGCCGCTTTGTCGTGCCCTTTTCGAAACTCGGCCTCGGCGGCGAATACGACCGCCGGTCATGGTCGGTCTATCTGACGCCGGAGCAGGCGGCGGCCAAGGCAAGCTTCACCTTCGCCTACCAGAATTCGATCGTCGTCGCGCCTGAGGCCTCGGTGCTGACCGTCTATCTCAACAACCGCCCGATCGGCCAGCAGCGCGTCGGCTCGCCGGATGGCTCTTCGGCCGTCACGTTCGAGGTTCTGCCCGGTCTGCTGCAGCCAGGCGCCAACCTCGTCACCTTCGAAGCCGATCAGCGCCACCGCACCGATTGCAGCATCCAATCGACTTATGAACTGTGGTCGAACATCGATCCGGCCGGAACCTATCTGAGCTTTGCCGGCAGGGATGCCGCCCAGCTATCGAGCGCCGATGCAATCCGCGCCATCGGCGTCGACGGCGCCGGCAAGACGGAATTCGACATCGTTGTCCCGGCGCTGGAGCAGCCGGGAACCACCAAGCCGCTGCTACGGCTGGCGCAGGGCCTGTCGGTGCTGAGCAGCATGCCGAACCAGATCTTCGCCTTCAGCACCGCTTCGCTTCCGGCTGGCGGGCCTGGCAAGCTCAGCGTGCTCGTCGGTACCGCAGCCGAACTGCGGCCGCTCTTTCCTGGCCTGCCGCCCGGCGCCGAAAGTGCAGCACTCGCCGCTTTCGTCACCGATCCGCGCAGCGGCTCGCCGGTACTTCTGATCAGCGGCCCCTCCTGGCAGGCGGTCTCGTCGGCGATCGATACCATCGTCTCGCCGACAGATCGGTCCTCGGACGTCCGCCGCGACGTGCTGACCACCGAGCGCTGGAGCGCGCCGAACGCGCCGCTGGTCTTTTCCGATACCAACATCGCCCTGTCTCAGCTCGGTGTGAAGACCACCGAATTCTCCGGCCGGCGGTTGCGGACCAGCTTCAATATCGCTGTACCGGCCGATTTTTATGCCAATGCCTATGGCGAGGCGAAGGTGCTGCTCGACGCCGCCTATACCGATAACGTGATGCCCGGCAGCCACATCGATATCTACGTCAATGACAACATCGCCTCCACCGTGCCGATCACCACGACATCAGGCGGCATTCTCCGTCATCTGCCGATCCGCGTGACAATGCGACACTTCAAGCCCGGCCTCAATTCGATGGCGATCGAGGCGATCCTGATGACCAAGGACGATGCGGCTTGCGCGCCGGGCGCGACCGCCGGCGCCACCCCGCGCTTTGCCCTGTTCGATACCTCAGAGCTGCAGATTCCGGATTTCGCCCGCGTCGGTCAGCGTCCGAACCTGGCCGCAATGGCCGGCACCGCCTATCCCTATGGCCGGGCCACGGAGCCGACGCCGCTCTTCATCGACCGCATCGATGCCGACACGCTTTCGGCTGCCGCCACGCTGCTCGGCCAGATGGCCATCACCGCCGGCCATCCGATCGCCGTCGAAACCGTCGCCTCGCCGAATACGATCGGCGATCGTGATGCGATCTTCATCGGCTCCATCTCGCAGATGCCGACAACGGCGCTGTCGCAGACCAATATCTCCACGACGAGCCAGGCCTCGTGGCGTCCGGTGGCCGATACGCAGCCGGGCGTCGTCGATACCGGTACGGCCTTCGAGGAGTGGAACTCCAAGGTCAGCGGCGGTGTCTTGCACAACCGGGTCACCGCCTTCCGCGAGTGGCTGTCGCGCAATTTCGATATCTCCCGCAGCTCGCTGCAATTCATCCCCGGCGCCGAGCAGATTTTCACGCCGGCCAACGCCGACACGCTGCTGGTTGCACAGGGCTCCAGCCCCGCGGGAGCCGGCGCCTGGACCGTGGTGGCGGCGCCGTCGGCGAAGGATTTGCGCGAAGGGCTCGAGGTTCTGACCGCGCAGCTGAACTGGCCGCAGATATCAGGCCACATCACCACCTATTCGAGCAAGACAGGCAAGATCGAAACCGTGCCCGTCACCCGTTTCGATTTCGTGCCGTCCACCCCCTGGTCGATCGCCAATTACCGCCTGATCGCCGCCAACTGGCTGTCGACGAATATCCTCTCCTACGCCTTCCTGCTGGTCGTCTTCGTGCTGCTGATCGGGATCACCACCTCGAGCATGCTCAGAAAACTGGGCCGGTCCAAATGAGGCGGTGGCGCGCGCTCCTGCTGGCGGCAACGGTCGCGTTCGCGGCCGCGAGCCCGCCTGCCGTTGCCCAGCAGGCGATGATCAATGCCGGCGCATGGGCGGCCTACAAGGCGAAGTTTCTCGATGCGACCGGCCGCATTATCGATAACGGCAACGGCAATATCAGCCATAGCGAAGGACAGGGTTATGGCATGCTGCTCGCCTATCTCTCAGCCAGTCCCGCCGATTTCGAACAGATCTGGTATTTTACCCGCACCGAGCTGCTGCTGCGCGACGATGGCCTGGCCGTCTGGAAATGGGATCCGAACGTCAAGCCGCACGTCACCGACACCAACAACGCCTCGGACGGCGACATGCTGATCGCCTATGCGCTGGCGCTTGCCGGCACGGCGTGGAAACGCAACGACTATATCCTCGCTGCCTCCCGAATGGCGCAGGCGCTGCTTGCCGAAACCGTTGTGCACGCGGCCGGCCACACACTTTTGTTGCCGGGGAGCCAGGGTTTTGCCGCTACCGACCGTGAGGACGGCCCCGTCGTCAACCCGTCCTACTGGATTTACGAGGCGATCCCGGTGATGGCGGCGCTCGCTCCGTCGGATGCCTGGCAAAAACTGTCGGATGATGGCCTAACGCTGTTGAAGACGATGCAGTTCGGCCCGCGCAAGCTTCCCGCCGAATGGGTGAGTCTCAGCGGCCAGCCGCAGCCGGCGCAGGGTTTCGACTCCGAATTTGCTTATAACGCCATCCGCATCCCGCTCTATCTCGCTCGTGGCGGCGTCACCGACAAGGCGCTGCTGACCCGTCTGCAGCAGGGAATGTCGCAAGACGGCGTTCCCGCCACCATCGATCTGACCACCGGCCGGACGAAGACTGTGTTGCCGGACGCAGGTTATCGAATTGTTAACGATGTTGTGGCCTGTGTAGTCGATGGGACCAAGTTGCCGATCTCGGCCCTGCAATTTGCGCCCACACTCTATTATCCGTCCACGCTTCAGCTGTTGGGGCTGGCCTATATTGGGGAGAAGCATCCAGAGTGTCTGTGAAGTCTTCTCTCGTGGCGGTTTCAGCGGCAGTCGTGGTGGCAACCCTCGTCACCGGGCTGAAAGATCGTGCCGCTCTGCAGGAAAAATTCGGCCTTGGGTCTGCCGGCAAGCCGGCACCGGAGCTGATGATGATGGGCCGCATCAAGCCGGAGGTTCCTGCCGGCAATTCCGAATTCAATGCGCAGCTCGTCGCCGACAAGATCGAGGCGATCACTTCGCCGTCGCCGTCACCACCGGACACGTCCGATTCGGATGCCGCTGAACCGCAGCCTGCAGCACCGCAGCCTGCGGCACCTCAGACGGCTGCTCCGCCGGCTCAGACCGTCGCCCAGCCGGCACCAGTGACACCCCCAATCGTTTCCGCGCCGCCGGCTCCGCAACAGGCGGCCGCGGCGCCGCAGCCTGCCGTCGATGAAAGTGCGCTTCGTTATTTCGCCAGCCGCGGCGACAAGGTGCGCCTGCAGGCCGAGATCTCCCGCCTTCAGGCGCTCTATCCGAACTGGGTCCCGCCGGCCGATCCGCTCGCCGTGCCGCAGAATGGCGACAAGCAGCTCGAGGCCATGTGGCAGCTCTATTCGGATGGCCGCTATGCGGAGCTGCGCAAGGCCGTCGCCGACCGCCAGGCAACCGATGCCGGATGGCAGCCGCCGGCCGATCTGCTCGACCGGCTTGACGTCGCCGAGGCCCGCGCCCGCCTCGTCAATGCTTCGGACCTCAAGCAACATGCGACTGTGGTCGATATCGCTGCTGCAACACCGAGCCTGCTCACCTGCAGCGAGATCGATGTCCTCTGGCGCGTCGCCGAAGCCTTCATCCAGACGGAGAGGGCGCAGCGCGGCCAGGACGCCTACGCTTATATCCTGAAGAACTGCACCAATCCGGCCGAGCGGCAGGCGACGGTCGAGAAGGCCTCGACGCTGCTTGCCTACCAGCCGATGCAGGCGCTGCTCGCGCTGGAGAGGCCTGCTGCCGACGGCAGCAAGGAATTCAATGCGATTCGCGACAACCTCGCCCGACGCTTCATGGCCGAGGGCGATGACGATCCGAATCTCGCCATCGCGCCCGATTATATCGCCCGCCTCGAAAAACTCGCCGGGACGGAGGGGCTTGCCTCCGATGCGCTGCTGCTCGGCTGGTACCAGCTTCGCCGCAACAATGATGCCGATGCCGAGAAATGGTTCCGTGCCGCTCGAGCCAAGCAAGATTCGGCGACCGCTTCGCAGGGGCTGGCGCTGGCGCTGATCGCCCGCAAGGCGCCTGAGGAAGCCGAGGACGTGATGTTCCGCTGGCGCGCCGATTCCGACGACGCGACATCAACCTATCTCGCCGCTACCGCAAACCTGATGGCGTTGGAGCCGCCGGCCGATCTGGCCGAAGACGTGCTGCACCGCATCGCCACCGAGGTCATCGCCCGGAAATATGTGCCGACGGCGCAGCAATTCGGCTGGTATGCCCGTTCCCTCAACCAGTTCCAGACCGCCGCACGCTGGTTCGAGACGGCGCTTGCCTGGAAACCCGATGACGAACCGTCCGCCTATGGCCTTGTCATCACCCGCGAGCAACTGAGCGACCGCAAGGGCGTACTCGACCTCCAGCGTGCCTGGACCGGCCGGTCGAGCCGGATCACTAACCTCGAAGACACGTCGTCCCTGATGCCGAATGCTGTCACGCAGCCGCCGGCGAAGGGGGGGCTTGCCGCACAGCAACCGGCTCAGCCGACGCAGCGTCCCCCGGCCGAGCCGCTTCCGGCCGAGCGCCGCGTCACCCTGCAGCCGGGGTCGGAAGTAGTCGTTCGCGCGGCAGGGCCATCTATGGAGACGGTCAACGTCCCACGCGGTCCGCGCCAGACGCGCGGCTGCTCGACGACAATCGATGCGGGGCAGCTTAAGCCGGCCGACGCGCTGTCGCGCGGCTGGTGCCTGATGGATATCAACCGGCCGATGGAGGCGATCTCGGCCTTCGAGGCGGCATTGCAGAGTCCGGCCCGCAAGGTCCGCGAAGACGCAGCCTATGGCCAAAGCCTTGCCTATCTGCGCGCCGGCCTCTCCGGCAATGCCGCCGTTGCAGCCACCAAAGCACCGCAGAACCGCCAGCGCGCCGCCGAGCTTCAGGTGGCGATCCTCGCCGACCGTGCGCTTTCAGCCTTCGACGCCGGCCGTTACCGCGAAACCCTCATCTATCTTGATCAGCGTGCCCAGCTGCAGCAGGAGCGCATCGACCTGATGGTTCTGCGCGGCTACTGCTACCTCAATCTCAAAATGTACGGCGATGCGACCCGTATCTTCGAAGCCGCTGCCGCGACCGGCAGCCGCGACGCCGCCCGCGGTCTTGCCGACGTCCGTAACGTCACCCACCCAGACACCAACAACTGACGTTGACGCCGTTTCCGCTCTCCGCTAGTCGCTTGCGTAGCTTCTAAATACCACAGCGTCCCTTTGCACGTCTTCAAAGACGCGCGGCGCTGTGACACGCAAGGAAACGCCCCGTGCCCGCTCTCCATGACATCCTCAACAGATCCTATGACGCCTTCCTTTTCGACATGGACGGAACGCTGCTGAATTCTATTGCCGTCGTCGAACGCGTCTGGAGTGAATGGGCAAGACGCCATGGCTTCGAGCCGGCGGTCTTCTTGAAGACGATCCATGGCATCCGCGCCTCCGATGTGATCCGCGGACTCGGCCTGCCCGGCGTCGATCCGGCCCATGAGGCGGATCTGCTGCTCGCCGAGGAAATGGAGGATGTCTCCGGCATCGTCGAAATCCCCGGCGCCGTCCGCTTCCTCTCCGCCATCGCCGAGGGCCGATGGGCAATCGTCACTTCGGCGCCGATCGAGCTCGCCAGGCGCCGCATGGAAGCCGCCGGCATTCCGATGCCGAAGGTCATCGTCAGCGGTCAAGAGGTCAAATCAGGCAAGCCCAGCCCCGAAGGATATCTGCTCGGCGCAAGCCGCCTCGGCGTCGATCCGAAAAAATGCCTGGTCTTCGAAGATGCCGTCGCCGGCATTCTCGCCGGCGAAGCCGCCGGCGCCGACGTTACCGTCATCACCGAAACGCAC
This sequence comes from Rhizobium sp. WSM409, assembly GCF_057653825.1. NCBI lineage: Bacteria > Pseudomonadati > Pseudomonadota > Alphaproteobacteria > Hyphomicrobiales > Rhizobiaceae > Rhizobium > Rhizobium sp. WSM409. Next base: position 1,341,455 of record NZ_CM172794.1, read on the forward strand.
GCCACGCCCTTCGAAACGCCGCATTTTTCGATCGCCAACTACCAGGCGTGGCAGCCCATCCAAACCGCCGAAGGTCGGCTGAAGCTCGCCGCGATCTGAGCATTGCGGCAAACTACTCCCTTTTTGTTGGAGGCAAGGTTTTTCCGCTTGCATTGCACGCGCTGAAAAACTAAACGAAACAAGCCGTTTCGGCAGGTCGGGGCGTAGCGCAGCCCGGTAGCGCACTTGACTGGGGGTCAAGGGGTCGCTGGTTCGAGTCCAGTCGCCCCGACCATTTATCCCCTTGAAATCCCAGTCAGAATGTCACTTTTTCGTCCCGCTGCCGGCGGAGAAGGCGACGAGGCATTGGCAGAAATGCTAAAACGGGAGCCGAACGCCCCGAACGAAAATGTCATTTGTTCATGTTGTAGACGAGCTTTAGCGCCGCCATTGCAAGCGGCGGCGGGGCTTCGACCGCTTTCAGTACGGTTTCTGAGCGATCGCGATCATCGATTTCGCCAGCAGCGGAATTCTCCCGACATATTCGAAGTCGACGGCTTCGAAGCCCGTTTCGACCAGGAGTGTGCTGAGCGTTTCGGGAGACCAGAATTTGATATGGCCATGGTCCTTCAGAGGCATGAAATGGTCGTCCATCTTTCCGCTGACCGCCAATGCCAGATTTTTCCAGTAGCCGTGAAAAGGCGTCGACATAACCGCGATGCCGCCAGGCTTTACCAGATCATACATGGTGGCCGAGAAAGCCTTAGGATCATAAACATGCTCCACCACCTCGAGGCTTATCACCGCATCGAAGGTCCCATACCGGCTGGAAAGATCTTCGTATCCGGAGCCGATTTCCAGCGGAAGATCGGGGTGGGCGGTTCTCGCTTTCGCGATGCCGTCCTGGGAGGGATCGACGCCGACGACGTCATAGCCTTTTTCCGCGAGCACGGCGGCAGCACCGCCGGTGCCGCAACCGAGGTCGAAGACCGCTGTTTCTCTTGCCTCCTGGAAACTGTTCTCGAGAACATCGACAACGGCCGGCAGAATATAGGAATGGGCGGTCGCCGGTTTGGCGTGTATATAGGTAGTAGCGTCCAGTTCGATAGACATTTTACCTCCTGAAAACCTGAAGAAGTGAGCCGCCAATGGTACGGCGGACTTTGACGGGAGTGTGGTGTCGTTGTGGTATTACGGTGATTAACGCCGAAGGCGTTCGTGGCGACTAAGCGTCACTGCCGATTGGCAGCACCGACAGCGCGAGACATTCTCCAGCACGCCCGACGCTCGCCCGCCGGATCCCGAAGCTGATTGACAGGGTGCCCTGAAGATGCTGAAAACGGCCCGCGTTCAGGTTTGCCGCATTTTCGTGGTTCAAAGCGCCGCTGCATCCGGCTCCGCCCGCTTCGACCATTTAAACTAAATAATGTGATGAAATACCCTTTGAAGGTGCATCGCAAATAAATCCTTTAGTTCTTTTTGGTACTGCCTCAGTTGGGAGAGGTGGTATTTGTTGCTGTTTGTTAATGTTATACCCAGTTTTGAAGTTAACAACCCAATTTTGGATTGAAAAAAACCTGAAGCCTCTTCGCATTCTCGGGAATATGTGTAGATTAACATTGTCCCTGTCACAGATAGCCTAGTCGAGCATGACGGATATGAAGCACAATCTAACTTGCAGGCAGAGCCTCGCCAGCGCGTTCCAGGCTCTGTCGGACGAGGCCGTCAAAGCCGGCTGGTCGGAAGGCGATGTCGCCCTCGCGCTTGCCGAGCTCGCCGAGGAGCGGGTAGTCGAGATTACCGCCAGGGTGATCATGGAGGGCTCCATCCATCCCCAGTTGGTCGCCGCTGGCGGCCGTAACGGCTAACCGCTCTTACACCAGCAGTCCCGCCGTCTTCGCTGCCGTGATGAAGGAAGCCTGTGCTGCGCCTGGGCTGCGCAGTCCATCGAGCGCATCCAGGCAGTGCTGGCGCGCAACGCGATAATCGCGCCCGCGCTTGCTCGGCCACCGTTTCAGATATTCGACGGCGTCCCAGACGGTGGAAACGATCAGGCTGCTGTTTGGAGAAACGACCCGGACGGGGGAGGGAAAGCGTTTTTCACTCACGTCTGCACTCACTGATTCCTGCTACCAAACGCGGCCAGAACGCGCGGGATAAAATTTTGTTCCATGATTTTGTTCCACAAGAATTTGCGTAGTTGCTAAAGTTCAGACCCTCGCGCATAATCACTTTAGGGTCGGTTGCGGAGGGCGGCCGGCGATGCAAGCGTGGATGCGTTTGCCCTCGGAGGAGATGCGGCGTGATGTTACGATCATCAATTCATCCGCATGATTTGCCGTTATTTTCGGAAGATCTCGATCTGCTTTCGCAAGTGCTCGAAAAGGTATGCGACGAACGCGGCCTCGCCAGGACGACGCCGGAGGCCGAGCGGATCGGTGCGGTCATCATCCAGCTCTACAGGCAGGGCGTGAAAGACGGCGGCAAACTCGCCGACCTTGCAAAAACCTATCTCTAAAGATCAGTTCTGCTCGATCGAGACACCGTTCTTACCGATGCTCATCTCGATGCCTTGAGGCTTGCTTTCCTCGTGGAAGATATAGGCGCCGAGGCCGATGACGGCGACGACAAGAACACCGATGATGACGTAGAGACCATTGCTGCGGTTCAAGAAACTGCCCCCGATATGTTATAGGCCCCGATATGTTGTGGGACAGCGAAACGCGCGGGCGTCCGATTGGTTCCGTCAGTCGTCGTTGGCGGCGTTGAGATTTTCCGGCCGGATGCCGTCATCGCTGGAGGTGCGTGCTCGTAACCGGATACCGGGGCCGCCTTCATCCTGATTGCCGCTCGACAGGAAGATGATGCCGTTCGCCTCGAGGGTGCTGCGCACGTCGAACAGCGCGTGCGGCTCACCCGCGAATTCGCCGTTTTCCAGCGCCATCACGGTCTCGACCGGCAGGCCGCTGGCGGCGGCGAGCTCTTCGATGCTCATTCCGATCATGGCGCGGGCGCCGCGTATCTGCGTTGCTGTTATCATGATAGAAAATCTAGCGCATTTCCAGCGCTTCTCAAGTGGCGGCGCTGCACGTTGGCTCTCAGGCACGCGCTCTTCAAACTTCCCTCAATTTTACACCAAATAGATCGTCATGCATGCGCTCAACCGCGATCCCCATTCCTCCCATCAGGGCGGCGCGGTTCCCAAAGCGACTGATCTCGATGCGCGGCGGATAAGGCGTACAACGCGGCAGGAAACCGCGGATGGCATTGACGAGTTCCAGTCTTGCGCCGATGCTGCCGCCGGTGATCACCAGTTCAGGATCGAGAGCCGCTCCGATTGCAGCAATAGCGACTGCGACCAGCCGTGCCGTCTCTTCGATGGCAGCCGCAGCACTTGTTTCTCCTGCATTAAACGCGGCGAAGAGATCGGCCACAGTGGAGGCGTTACGCCCGCCGAAACCGACGTAGCGGCGCAACATCGCGACGCTGCCGACCGCACTCTCAAAGGTTCCAAGCGTAAATCCGCCAGGATCAAAAGCATCTCCGCCGATCGGAAGATAGGCGATTTCGCCGGCTGCCCCACGCGCGCCGCGCAATAGCGTTCCGTTGGCGATGATGCCCATGCCGACGCCCGTTCCGAGAGCAACGAAAGCAAAATTGCTGGTTTCGATACCGTGTCCCCGCCATCTCTCCCCTTGCGCGGCCAGGTTGACGTCATTTTCAACGATCACCGGTATCCCCATTCTGTCGCTGAAGACTTGCCGCAGATTTATGGCATCGATGCCGGGGATGCTTGGCGCTACGTTGATATGCCCGGTGGCCGGATCGAGCACACCAGGACTGCCTAGAACGACGAGACGGAGTTTGTCGGCAGTCGTCCCGGCCGCAAACGCGAGTTCCACGATAAGATCGCTGAACTGATTGACGAGATGCACTCCGCCGCGCGGGTCGGTGGGTACTTTGGTTTCAGCAACCACGTTCCCCAATAGATCGCAAATAGCCGCAGCAATCTTGGTGCTCCCGAGATCGATAGAGACCGCCAGTCCCGCCCTGGCATTGATTTCATAGGTGATCGCATTCCGGCCCGGACGACCATCAGTCTGCCCGACTGGTTTCAGCCATCCGTCATCCTCAAGGTCGCGCACGACATCGGAAATCGTCTGCTTTGATAAGCCGGTTAGCTTGGCAATATCGGCGCGGGAGATCGACCCGTTCGCGAACACGGTTCGGATGACGGCATTGGTTGAAATTTTTCGTGCGATCGGAGTCTGTGCGACAGAAGATGTCATTGCCATCCGGCTAGCTCAGTCCAATTAGTTCGGAGCGCATACTTAATGGGGCGATATTGGATCACAACCATCGCCAATAGCCGAGATTCAATACATCGAAGCAGGCCATTTGTCTATGTCCTTGACAAATGAGAGACCAACTGTAGGCTTGAATTAACGTGCGATGAAAATGCGCGATGCAATAAAGAGGGTCGATGAGAAGTATGCGCCATAGGTATCGTCTGATTAGCCGTGCGCCCGCCAAGATCGTCCAAAGAGGAACTGGCCTGGGCTTATCTGGCTATTTCCTTTTTCGCGTGCCGCCGACCCCTTAAACCCGGCTTCCGAGGATTTGCTCATGATGAAGCCCTCGACTGATGGACAGCTTTTCGCCGAGCAGCCAGTTTTACTGCCGATGATGGTATCATGCCTTCAGGCCGACGTTCATCCGGATGGGCACGCTGACGTCACCGTGTGGGGAGCAGGCAGCTTTGGGCGTGTGAGATTTTCTCCAATCAAGGGTGCTCACATCCATGAGACGGGGCCCTTCTGTGCTTCGGAGAAGCCAGGAAATGCTTCAACCCAATCCTGCATCGATCCGCATTGCGAAGGCGACCGAGCCATCCTGCTCGAATTCGGAAAAACCGAGGTGACGGTAGAAACCCCTGGCGCGTTCGTTGTTTGGGTCGACCCCGAGATGCACGCCGCCGACCCCGTGATTTCGAAGCGCCTGAAGCTCCGTGCCGATCATCCTGCGCCCCCAACCGCTCGCCTGGCGTCCGGGAAGGATGTTGATGTGAAGATGCGCCGGGTACTGGTCTTGAAGCCACGCCGTTCCGCTACGCGGATTTTGAATTCGTTCCATCACGTCGGCGTCGCGCGGACGGGTGGGTGCCAGTCCCGCAATCTGCTGGCGGACGAACGGCCACCAGTTTGTCTGCAAGTCTCTGTCGAACCTGCTGGTGTCCGGCACCCCTACGACATAGCCGGCCGGCCGGCCGTCCTGAACGAGAACAAAGGCAAAGTCCTTGGCGAATTTGAGGTAGGGTACCGACCAGATGTAGCCGGGCAGATGCGGGTCGCTATAAAGCGCGCCGGCATCCTCACCGCCATTCGCGGTTTTCAGGCAGATGTCGAAAAAGGCATCGATATCCGCTTCAATCGCGGGGCGGATGAAGCAGCTGGTGTCCATCACTTTGCCACCTCCTGCGTGGCGCTTTGTCATTTTGGGTCGCGAGAGGAGCGGATGCATTGACGATTACCCCAGATTCGCCAGCCAGGCAAAGCTCTGGGGGAAGAAAACGTTCGGCCGCTGCTTGGCGCAAGGCCTGAGCGGGGAGTGGAAAATAAACCAGATGAGGTGGAGCAGATGACAAGAACCGTGAAATCGATCAGCATACTGCCGGCATACGGATTGAAAGCAGCTGTCGCGCTTGCTGGCGCGGCGCTTTTGAGTTTTGGCCTTTCGACAGCCGCGCGCGCCGACGACCTGGCCGTGTGGGATGACCAAACCTATGAAGGTCAGAGTGCTGTTATAGAGCAGCTCAACAAGGAGTTTGAAGCTGCCCATCCCGGCGTCACGATCAAACGCACCGCCCGCACCTTTGATGACATGAAGTTGACGCTGAAGCTTGCGGTTTCGGCAGGTGATGGCCCTGTCATCACCAAAGTCAACCAGGGTGCCGGTGACATGGGGGCGATGGTCAAGGAGGGATTGCTTCTGCCGGTCGACGACGACATCAAAAAATATGGCTGGGATAAACTCCAGTCGGATTCCGTGCTTGCTCGAGACCGCTGGGAGGATGGAAAATTTGGGGTCGGTAAGACCTACGGCATATCAGGTCTCGCCGAGATCGTTGGCCTCTACTACAATAAAAAAATCCTCGCCGATGCGGGAGTAGCGCTGCCGCAAACCTTCGAGGAGCTGTTGGCCGGTCTCGACAAGCTGAAGGAAAAGGGCGTTCCGCCCTTCATGATGGGCTCTGCAAAGCAACATCTGGCCCTGCACATGATCGGCGCCATCGACCAAGCGCATATCGACGCCAGCAATCGCGCAGAGCTTGACGATCTGATTTACGGACGTGGCGGCTCCTGGAACACCAAGGGGAACATCGAATCCGCCAAACTCGTGCAGCAATGGGCACAGGGCGGTTATTTTTTCCTCGGTTTCGAAGGCATCTCGGGTGACGACGCCGTCCAGCTTTTCATTTCCGGGCAGGGCGCGTTCCTGATCTCCGGGACCTGGTATTTCGGTGACATGCAACACAATCCGGATATCGGCTTCATGGCGATTCCCGCTCCGAAGGGTGTTTCCAAACCCATGAGTGTCGGGGGCGTGGATCTTGCCTGGGCGATAACGAGCCTTGCCAAAAGCAAGCCGACACAGGACCTAGCCGGCGCATATATCGATTATATGGTCTCAGAAAAGGCTGCTGAAACCTGGGCCAATGCTGGCTATCTTCCGGCTACTTCGCTCGCGGCTGACGCAAAGCCAAAGCTCACGCCGCTCCTCACTTCCGGCATCGAAATGTGGAAGACACTCAACGCAAACGACGCTCTCGGCCATTACCCCGATTGGTCGAGCCCAACGATGCTGAAGACAATAGACGACAACACGCCGCTTCTTCTGTCCGGCAATATCACGCCCGAAGCCTTTGTCGATGCTATGGACAAGGATTATCAGGCGTACCTGAAGGACAAGAAATAAAAATTGCGGGCGCTGGTCACGGCCGTCCCTGGCTGTCGTGGCCTCAGTCGGGTCGATCCAAATAAATGAGCACTGCGATCGGCTTGCTGCGCGATGACCACAGCTTTGGCTTTATGGAGTAATGGATGAAACGCTCCGCACTTGACGGCTCGCAACGGACCAATTTTATCTATTTATTGCCTGGATTGCTGTTCTACGCGGCTTTTGTCTTTGGACCGATCGTCGCGGCTTTGGGTTTGAGCCTGACCAGTTGGGACGGCTTGAGCATGCCCAAGTGGGTTGGTTTGGGCAATTACGCCGATCTTTTTTCTGACAGCCGTTTTTATATTGCCTTGCGTAACAATGCCGAGCTTATGATCTTCTATTGTGTCCTGCCGCTCGTGCTCGGCATAACTCTTGCCGCTTGCGTCTGGAATCTGAAGCAGCGCGAACAACTCGCCCTGCGCACCTTCCTGTTCCTGCCTTATATCATGCCGACTGCCGTGTTGGGCATCATCTGGGCATGGCTCTACAATCCCGCATTTGGCCCGTTCAATCAGTTTCTGAGAGCGGTGGGGTTGGGCGCCTTCGCGCTCCCGTGGTTGGGCGATTTCAATTTTGTGCTTCCCGCGGTCGGGATCGTTGCCACTTGGTATTTCTTCGGTTTTTGCATGGTCATCTTCCTGACCGGAATTCAGCGCATCGACCCGTCTCTTTTCGACGCTGCCAAGGTCGATGGCGCTTCGGGGCGAAAAACCTTTTTCTGGATAACGCTGCCGCTTCTCTTGCCTGAAATAAGGGTGGTTTTGCTGCTGACGGTCATCGCGTCAATCAAAAGCTTCGACCTGATTTTTACAATGACCCGGGGCGGACCCGCCAACGCGACGCTCGTCCCGAACATCTACATGTATCAGCTTGGCTTCGAGCTTAATCGGTTCGGCGCTGCGGCGGCCATCGCCATTGTCGGCGCTATACTCACATTCGTCATCAACTACGCAATTCACCGGCTGGTGGGCTCGCAGAACAAAGGACGGGCTTGATGAGCCGTTGGTCTAACATCCCCGCCGGTACGCTATTCCTTCGCATTGTCCTCTGGCTTCTTGCTTTCGTGACGATCACGCCGTTCCTGCTGCTGCTTCTAACCTCAATAAAGAGCAAGGCCGACGTTCTGCAGGGTGCGTTCGCGCTGCCGGCATATCCGCATTTCGAAAATTACGTCGATGCCTGGAATGCCGGACATTTCAATATCTACTTCTGGAATTCGATCATCGTTGTCATACCCGTCGTTGCTGCAAGCGTCTTTCTAGGCCTGCTGACCGGTTTTGCCTTCGCCTACCTGTCATTTCCGCTCCGGCGTACGCTGTTCGCTATTCTGACGCTCGGCATGATGGTGCCGGCGGAAGCCTTCATCATCCCGCTTTATTATGAAATGCGGTATCTGGGATTGATCAATACCTATGCGGCTCTGATTTTGCCGCAGATCGCGATGTCGATACCGTTCTCGACGATCTTCCTCGCCAGCGCGATGCAGCAACTGCCGGAAGAAGTTCTCGAAGCGGCGGTTCTCGATGGCGCCGGACGCTTCTATATCCTGCGCAAGATCGTTATCCCACTCATGGTGCCGGCAATGTCGACACTGGCGCTGTTCCTGTTCATATGGACCTGGAACGAGTTTCTCATTCCGTTCATTCTGGTCAATGACGACGCCTATCGGACGCTGCCCCTCGGCATGTTGTTTTTCCAGGGACGTTACACCGTCAACACGCCGGTTCTGACCGCCGGCGCGGTGATTGTCATTTTCCCGCTCATCGTGACTTATCTGGTTTTCCAGCGACGGTTCATTGCCGGCCTGACGGCAGGAGCGACGAAATAGACAGCCGATTCGGTCGGCGGCAAGACCCTACGCCGCTCCCCTCATTCTTCGTTCGCGCTTGTGGCGCACTTCCAGCGCCGCGCAGCCCCAGACCGTGCCAAGCAGCAGATAGACATGGCGCCAGTGGTCGATATCGATGACGTTGCCGATTGTCGCATGGCCGAGAACCGAGATCCAGGCGATCATCAGGAACGGCTGCCACGGCCGGTCGAGCAGCAGGTTTCGGAAGCCGAGAGCCAGCGTCCAGACAAGCATGCCGACATAGCTGACGAAGCCGAGCCAGCCATAGGAGGTGAGCGATTTCAGCCAGATATTGTGCTCGTCCTCGGGAAACATCGTGCCGAACACCAGCGGGCCGATGCCGAGCGGCCGCTCCATCATCATCGTGAAGCCGATCCGGTGGCGCTCGAAGCGACCGAGATGTTCGCCGTCATATTGCTGTACCAGCTGGGCGCGCGCCGAAAACAGTTCGGCGACCTTCGGGATCTGCAGCGCCACCAGCAGCGACGCGATCAGCATGATGATCGCCGCCAGCGACAGGACCAAGACGCGCAAGCGAAAGGCGCCGCTGCGCTCCTTCAACAGCATGATGAAGATCAGCAGCACCACGCCGAGCGCAAAGAGCCCCCAGGCGGCGCGAGAAAAGGAGAGGAAAATGCCGAGCGCAAGCACCAGCAGGGCGGCGGCCTTCAGCGGCGATTTCTTCAGGTCGCCGACCAGGATGCCGTGGACGAGATAGAGCGATGGCGGCACCAGGAAGGGGCCGAAGACGTTGGGGTCCTGGAAGGCGCCCTTGGCACGGTCGTAGAGCGTGAAGATTTCCGCGCCCGGAAAGGCGTGGAAATAGCCGAGTATGCCGAGCGCGGAGGTGGCGACGGCGGCAAAGGTCCAGGCATTGAAGATCAGCGGCAACCGCTTGTGGCTGTCCTCGATGATTGCCGCGTAGAAGACCGCCGTCAGCGCCAGGAAGGTCGACACCGCGATATACATCGGCGCGGTTGCCAGGTCCTTCATCTGCGTCAGCGACAGCATGCCGCCGATATTGAAGGTCAGCAGCAGGGCCAGCAGCGGCGCCACGCCGCGCGAAATCCTGAGGCCCAGGATGAACCAGAGGCCGATCAGCCCCGCCATCCAGAGTTCATAAGGTGCCGGCTCGTCGATCACGAAACCGGAAAGGAAGACGCCGAAGGCGACGAAGGCCGAGCCGATCAGGCGCAGCGTCATCCGCTGCGGTTGGGCGACACGGGGATATGTCGCCTCGATCGCGGTCAATAGGCGTTTTCCGTGTTGAGCAGCCGGATCGGTGTCAGGAACAGGATCTTGAGATCGAACCAGAGCGACCAGTTCTCGATGTAATAGAGGTCGTAGGCCGTGCGGAACTTGATCTTCTCGTCATTGTCGACTTCGCCGCGCCAGCCGTTGATCTGCGCCCAGCCGGTGACGCCCGGCTTGACGCGATGGCGGGCGAAATAACCCTCGACGACATCGCCGAAGGCGCGGTCGCGCGCCTGAGCGAGAACGGCGTGCGGACGCGGGCCGACGAGCGAGAGATCTCCCCTCAGCACGTTGAAAAGCTGCGGCAGTTCATCGATCGAGGTCTTGCGGATGAAGCGGCCGACGCGGGTGACACGCGGATCGCCCTTGGTCACCGCTGCCTTGCCGGTGGGGTCGGCCATGTTGGTGTACATCGAGCGGAACTTGAAGACGTTGATGATTTCATTGTTGAAGCCGTGGCGCTTCTGCATGAAGAAGATCGGGCCTTCCGACGTTGCCTTGATGGCGATCGCGGTCGCGACCATGATCGGCCAGAGCAGCGCAAGTGCGACGATCGTGAAGAAGATGTCGAAACCGCGCTTGGCGACGGAATCCCAGTCGCGGATCGGCTTCTTGAAAATATCGAGCATCGGCACCGAGCCGACATGCGAATAGGCGCGCGGCCGGAAGCGCAGCCGGTTGGCATGCGCGGCAAGGCGGATATCGACCGGCAGAACCCAAAGCTTCTTCAAAAGGTCGTAGATACGGGCCTCGGCCGACAGCGGCAGGGCGATGATCAGCATGTCGATGCGCGTTAGCCGCACGAATTCGACGAGTTCGGCGACGGTGCCGAGCTTCGGATAACCGGCGACCATGATCGGCGAGCGTTTCTCGCCGCGGTCGTCGAAGATGCCGCAGATGCGGATGTCGTTGTCGGCCTGCTGTTCGAGGACGCGGATCAGATCCTTGGCCGGCTCGCCGCCGCCGACGATGACGGCACGGCGTTCCATGATGCCGTTGCGCGCCCAGTTGCGGATGCCGTAGGCGACGAGGAAGCGCTCGGCCGCGAGGAAGAGAGCGCCCGCAGCAAACCAGACGATATAGGCATCGACCATCGCCGATGTCGTGCCGCGAAGAAGTGCGAACAGGCCGGTGGTGAGGACAAACGCGATCGTCCACGCAACGAGGATGCGCGGTATCAGACGCAGCTTGGAGCGAAGTGCCGGAATTGTGTAAGTATCGGCAAGCTGCAGGCTGATGACGGTCAAGGCCGAGGCAATCGCCGCCATGCCCGCCCGCATCAACGGGGAATCGCCGCCGTCGCCTGGGCTGAAATAATAGGTGATCAGAGCTATCGCAAAGAGCGCCAGGAATTCGAGCAGCCGCAATTGCCCGATGATGATCGTTGGCGAACGGGTTCCGTCACGGAACTGTTCGGCGATCTGCCGGGCATAGGGGTTGATCTCAGTCGGATCGGAAGGCTTCTCCTGACCCGCTTCGCCGCGCACCTCGATGTCGGAAACCTGCTTGCGCAGTGCGTCCACGTCGAATTGATCGCCTTTTTCCAGCTTGTTCATGGGGTTTCATCGCTCGTTGTTACCCAAGCGAAATAGCAGAAAGCCCCTAAGAAACATTTACGAGGCCACAGGCAATACTTGGCCGGCAGCGGGATTGACGAGCTCTTGGTACAATTTCAGGACATCACGCGCCATGACGGCGGAGGAAAACACCGCCTTCACCGCCTCGGGCTTCGGCATCGTCCTGGCGTGCCAGTCGGGCGTGCTCAGCGTTTCAGCCATGACGCGGGCGAGATCGTCGGAATTGCCGGGCTCCACCAGTGCTGCGCTTTCGGCGCCGAGCACCTCTGGAATGCCGCCGACACGGCTTGCGATGATCGTCTTGCCGGCGCCTAGCCCCTCGAGCACAATATAGGGCATGGCTTCGGCGCGCGAGGGAACGACGAGGTTCTGCGCCATGGAGAAGGCTTCGTGGACCCGCATTGCCGGCAGCATGCCGATGCGTTTGCCAAGGCCGCGTTCGACCATCATCTCACGGTAGCGGTCGCGATCCGGCCCGTCGCCGATCATCAGCGCCGACAGTGGCCTGCCGAGCAGCCGTTCGGTCTTGGCGAAGGCATCGACAAACAGATCGGGACCTTTGAGGTCCCGCAGCATTCCCACATAGATGAAATGCACGGCATCCGAGCGGGTCGGGATCGGCTCGAAATCGCGCTCGCCAATGCCGTTGTAGATCAGTCTCGTCTTCGTCCGCGGCTTACCCACCTTGCGCGCATAGATGTCGCGCTCATATTCGCAGATGAAGACCAGCGCATCGGTGAAATATTCCTGCAGGCGCTCCATCCTGAGGACGAACTGTCCGCTGAGCGAGGAGCGCGAATAATGCAGGCTTCCGCCATGCGCGGTATAGAGGCGGGCTACGCGATACCTGTTCACCCGCAACGCTGAGCCGGCAAGTCGCGCGAGCACACCGCCCTTGGCGCCGTGCCCGTGCAGCACATCCGGCCGCAAACTTTTGATTTTCTTGTATGTATCCCACATCGTCGCAATATCGGACGGGCTGATCGACCGCCGGATCGGCACGCGTGTCAGGCCGAGCGAGAGATAGGGACGGATATCGTCGAACAGGCTGTCCTCGTACTCGCCGCCGGTCGAGCTGTCGCAGAGGATGCCGATTTCATGGCCGGCCTTGCTGTGTTCCTCGACGAGATCGCGGACATGGCGGAAAATTCCGCCGACCGGCGACCTGAAGCAATGGAGGATGCGGAGCGGCTGCTGTTCTGCCATCGCTCAGAAAAGCCGTTCGCGAACGTAGATCGTGTCACCTGCGATGATCGGTCCCGATATGTTGATGCGGCCTGTCAGCACCTGTCCGTTGATCTTGCGGGTAACATCGACCATGCGCTGGTTGGCGCGGCTGGTGAAGCCGCCGGCAATCGCGATCGCATTCTGCACCGTCATGCCGGGAACATAGGCATACTGGCCGGGCTGGCCGACTTCACCCATGATGAAGACCGAACGGTAGCGATCGACATCGATGGTGACGTCGGGATCGCGAAGATAGCCTTGCTGCAGTTTCTGGGCAATCTGGCCTGAGAGTTGCTGCAGGGTTCGGCCGCGGGCAGGGACCTGGCCGATGAGCGGGAAGGCGACATAGCCGGCCTGATCCACCGTATAGGTGTTGGTCAGGCTTTGCTGGTCGAAGACGGTGATGCGCAGCCGATCGCCGCTATCCAGTGTATAGGGCTGGATGGTGGCCTCGTTGAAGGCCTTCGGCGCCGGCTTGTACGTCGTGCAGCCGCCCAATGCTGCCGTCATGGCTGCAAGGCTTAGGGCCAAAAGGATCTTGGGCTGGACGACAGACATCCGCTTGTGCTCACAAAAATGAACTCGGTGCAGTCGTTATCGATCCGTTAGGGTTAATGCCCGGTAAAGGGTGCGTGCAATTTCCCGGTTTCCTTCATCGATCATCGCTCTTTGCCGGTGAGATCGCCATTAACCGTTGAGTTACCATGGTCGTTTACGCTTACGGCACCTTTGTTGTGGAGTAAGAGCATGTCCGGCGTAGCTCGTGATCAGGATGTGGACATCGACCTCGGCCAGTTGGTCCGTGCGGTCTGGGCGCGCCGTCTGCGGATTTTGACAATCACCCTCGTGGGGGCGGGCGTCGCCTTTGCCGGCGCCAAGATCATGTCGCCGCAATATCGCACCGAAACACGTATCCTCATCGAACCTCGGGCGCCGGCCTTCGCCAGCACGCAGCAGATCAACGACGCCAGCGCCGGCCCTCTGATGGATGAGCTGAACATCGCTAGCCAGGTGCAGCTTCTGCAATCGGCCGATCTCCTCAAGAAGGTCATCAACGATCTGAAGCTCTATAACCTGCCGGAATTCGACGATGCCGCCAGCGGTTCAGCCATGAGCAGCATCCTGGTGAAGCTGCACCTGAAGAAGAACCCGCTGGAAAATCCGCCGGAAGAGCGCGTCATCGACGCCTTCGTCGAACGCCTGCAGGTCTATCAGGTGCCGGGTTCACGCGTCATCGGCATCAATTTCACCTCCAAGGACCCGAAGCTCGCCGCCGCCATCCCGAACGCGATGGCGAATGTCTATCTTTCGACCCAGAGCGGCGCCAAGCTCGATTCCAACTCCGAGGCGACCCGCTGGCTGGAGCCGGAGATCGAAGGCCTGCGCCGGAAGGTCAGTGAAGCCGAGAAGAAGGTCGCCGAATACCGTACCGCGCACGGGCTGTTGCAGACGAACGGCACGACCACTTTTCCGGCCCAGCAACTGAACGATATCTCCGCCGAACTGACACGCGTGCGGGGCGACAAGGCCAATGCCGAGGCGAGGGCGCAGGCGGTGCGCAATGCGTTGTCTTCGGGCGAAGCCTCCGATACGCTGCCCGACATCATGTCCTCCCAGGCGATCCAGCGGCTGAAGGGGACGGAATCCGGCCTGCAGTCGCAGATCTCCGATCTGCAGACCAGCCTTCTCAACAACCATCCGCGGCTGAAAAGCCTGCGCGCCCAGCTCTCCGATATCCGTACCCAGATCCGCCAGGAGACGCAGAAGATCCTGGCGAGCATCGAAAACGAGTCCAAGGTCGCGGATCTCCGCGCGAGCGAACTCGAGCGCCAATCGGACACGGTGCAGGCCACCAGCGCCCGCGCCGGTGAGGACGAGGTCGGTCTCAACGCGCTGGAGCGTGAGGCGAACGCCCAGCGCCAACTGCTCGAAACCTATCTGGTGCGCTACCGCGAGGCCGCCTCCCGCGCCGACAGCAATTCGAGCCCAGCCGATGCCCGGATCGTTTCCAAGGCCGTCGAGCCGGTCGATCCTTATTTCCCGAAGGTGGTGCCGATCGTCGTCGTCGCTGCCGTCGCGACGCTGATCATGAGCGCCATCGTCATCATGCTGGCCGAACTCTTCAGCGGCCGGGCGCTCCGCCCTACAGATCTGGCTTCAGAGACAATCGAGGCAGAAGCGATCGTCGAGGAAAAACATATACCGCAGGCCACTCCGATCGCCGCTACCGCCGGAAAACCCGTTCAGCCGAGTATGCTCGCCGTCGTCGCGGAGGAAGAGGATACGATCGAGGACGTGAAGGTTGCCGATGAGGCGCCAGAGGACGAGCCGGAGGATGACAACGAATTCTCCGTCGCCTCAGTTGCGGATTATCTCACCGGCAGCCGCGCGCCGCTGGCAATCGCCATATCTCCGACTGGTGACAGCGGCTCGGCGGCGACGGTTTCGCTGACCCGCATGCTCGCCGATGCCGGTCACCGCGTCATCCTGATCGATATGACCGGCTCCGGCTACCCCACGGAACTGATGGCCGAGGACCCGGCCGCCCTTGGTGTCACCGATCTGCTTTGCGGCGAGGCTGCCTTCGGCGATACGATCCACGGCGACCGCCTTTCCGATGCCCATCTCATTCCCCAGGGCCAGAGCGACGTGCGCCGCGCCATGCGTGGTGTCGACCGACTGTCGTTGCTGCTCGATGCACTCGCCGCCGCCTATGACCTCGTGGTGGTCGAATGCGGTTCGGCCGATGTCGCCGGCGTCTCGCGGCTGACGCGCAGCCGGGACGTCGAGATCATTCTCTCGCTGCCTGAGGTCGAGGAGACCATTTTCGTTGCACTGATGACGGAATTCCAGGCTGCCGGCTATGAGCGCGTCGTGCTGATGTCGGGCGGCGAAGCGGCCGAACAGACCCTCGGCCGGGCTGCTTGAACGGCTAGCCGATCCGTGCCCGGATGCCTTGGGCGAATTTATAGAGCTTCGGGCGCGCCTTGATGTGCGCCTTGCCGTGGGTGACGATCCGGTGAGCGGCGCCGGCGACGACGCCGAACGGCGATACCGGCAGCACCACGTCATAATGCGCGGTCTCGACCGGCGCCCAGGAACGCTTGTAGGTCTGGTCGCCGAGGCCGAAATCGAACAGTGCGACACCCTTGCCATGCAGTCCCGAGATGGTCTGCCAATAGAGGAATTCGCCGGGGCTCGTATCCGGCACGAGCTCTTCGTCGATCGCGCCGAACTGGCAGATGATATGGTCACCCTTGCGCGAGATGCCTGATATCGCGGCGATCTTACCCTCAAGTTCGCCCTTGAGCCGGAGCATATGCATCTGCAGCCCGAAATACTGCCTGGTGTCGTCCCGCTTGTCGATGAGACCGTGCAGGAAGGTCTGCGTCTCCCTATCGGCAAAGACGTCGGGCAGGCCAAGGCTGGCGAAACGGGCGCTTTTCAGGCGGAAGAAGATATCGAGCAGGCCGTGCTGTTCTTCCGATGTCCGAGGAATGAGGTATTCGAAGCCGCCGGCCGCCTCGAGGCGCTTCGACTGAACACGGAATTTCTTGCGCCGGTTCTTGGCGTTGAGCTGCTTCAGCGTGTCCTCGAAAGCGGGAAGGAACGGCAGCTGATAGGCGTGATTCTGGTTCTGCACCACCGGCAGCCCGGCGAGCGGGCTCTCGCGCCCACGCCATTCCAGCGGAATGTTCTGCAGCAGCAGCAGATCGGCGCGGCCCTTCAGCGCATGCCGGAGCCGGCCGGCGAACTCATGGGGGGCGATGGTCCTGCCGGCTTCGGCAAAGCTCTCTGCGAATAGGCCGGTATTGATATTGCTGTGATCGGCGGCGATGAATTTCGCCGTCGTGAGCCCGCGAGACTTGACGATCTCGGCCGGCAGAATGAAGGCGGTCTGACCCGCATGAGTGCCTTTGAGGATCGCAAGCGGCCGCTGGAAGGCGCTCACCCAGGCGGCGCACCAGTCGTAGCTCTGATGCAGGGACTGGAGATTGTCGCGCTCCAGCGCCCGCCACTCATCCTCCAGCGGCTGCATCGTATCGAAGACTTCGATGTCGATTTCAGCCATGGCGAGTTTCATGCTCAGCTGGCGCAGGCGCGAAATGGCCGTATCGGCCAGCGCCACGTCGTCGGACGGCTGTTCATGGACATCGAGCTTTTGCGTCTGCACGATTTTCTCCGGTCAAGAATGCTGAACGGGAAGGTAGGTATGCCAGACGTATATTTGGTTTAACCGCACGCGCTGGGCGAGGTTTTCCGCGGATCACGGTTATTCGGCCGTTAATGGCCCTAAAGCATGTCGCGCAAAAGTGTGCCGCGGTTTTGCGACAACGACATGCGTAAAAACAAAGACCTAAAGCGCGACAAGCGAATCTGAAAGATCGCGACGCGCTTTAGCGCAGCGGGGGGCCGGCCATCCATTTGATGATAACCATCGCCGGCAACACCCAGAGCAGGCCGGTGAGCAGGAAATAGAGCAGATGTCCCCACCAGGGCGCGTTGCCGAGCGTCGCCACCGCGATCGTATTCGCCACCAGCGCATAAACGAGCACGAGCACGATGATCAGGATCGTGCCGATGAATTTGCGGAGGCGGACGGGCATCGGTTATCTCTCGGCATGGAGGGGCGAACCGGCGCGACGGCATGCCGCAAAGGTTCGGGGCTTGTTTTGCATGAGCCGGTGGGGCAAATCAACTGCCGGATAGAAGGAGACATCATGGCCGTCGCAAACCTGACCACGGAACAGGCGATCCTGAGCGAAATGCGCAGGCAGAATCGCGACCGCCGCGCCCTGCGCTTCTGGCTGGGCTTCGTGCTTTTGGCGCTCTTCTGTCTCGTGCTCGTCGGCGGCGCCACGCGGCTGACCAATTCCGGCCTGTCGATTACCGAGTGGAAACCGATCCACGGCGTCATCCCACCGCTGTCGGCTGCCGAATGGGAGGAGGAATTCCGCCTCTATCAGCGCATTCCCGAATTTCAGCAGTTGAACAGTTCCATGACCGTCGATGAGTTCAAAGGCATCTTCTGGTGGGAGTGGGCGCATCGGCTGATCGCCCGCGGCATCGGCGTGATCTTCGCGCTGCCGCTGATCTATTTCTGGCTGACGGGGCGGATCGAAAAGCGTCTGCGCTGGCCGCTCGTCGGCATCCTGGCGCTCGGCGGCCTGCAGGGTTTTATCGGTTGGTGGATGGTGTCCTCGGGCCTTTCCGTCCGCACCGACGTCAGCCAGTACAGGCTGGCGACGCATCTCGTCATGGCCTGCCTGATCTTTGCCGGCTGCATGTGGATCATGCGCGGTCTCTCCAGACATTCCGACGATCCGGCGCCGACCGGAAGCTCGCGCGGTTTTGCCGCGGCGATCGCCATTTTCGCGCTATTCCAGATCTATCTTGGCGCGCTGGTGGCGGGGCTCGACGCCGGTTTCTCCTACAATACCTGGCCGCTGATGGATGGTGCCGTCATCCCCTCCGATCTGCTGATCCAGCAGCCCTTCTGGATCAATGCCTTCGAGAACCCGAAGACGGTGCAGTTCATCCACCGCATCGGCGCCTATACGCTCTTCGCATTGACGCTGATCAACATGATGATCGCCCTTCGCGCAGCACCTTGGACCACCCACGCACGCCGCGCCATCGTGCTTTTCGCGCTGGTGACGTTGCAGGCGGCAATCGGCATCGCCACGCTGCTGATGCAGGTGCCGCTTCACTGGGGCCTGCTGCATCAGGCCGGTGCGCTGGTGGTTTTCGGTTTCGCCGTCGCCAACTGGCGCGGTTTTTACGGCGAATATCCGCGTGGGACGATGATCGCCGAGCGCGATTGAGGCGAGTGGCCGTAGCTCGGGGGATCTACCGCAGTACGCTGTCGAGCAGCGGCATGCCGATGATGGCGGCGGCGGCGATCAGGACGTAGCAGGCGATGCGGAAGGTCCGTTCTTCGGCAAGCCCGAACAATTTCGAGCCGCCATAGAGCCCGACCGCATAACTCGGCAGAATGACGGCGGTGAGCGCGAAGACGGCAGGCACGAACAGTCCGCCGAAATAATAGCTGATGGCGCTGAAGACGGACGAAATCGAGAAATAGAGCACCACATTCGCCCGGACGCGGGTGAAATTACTCTTGCCGCCGAGCCAATAGGCGACAACCGGCGGCCCGCCGAGCTGCGCAGCGCCGCTGAAAAGCCCGGCAATCAGCCCGACGCCGCTGGTGAGTGGTGCGGACGCCTCCCCGTGATAGCGCCATCCCGATACCAGCAGCGCAAGCAGGCAGATGGCGATGATCGTGATACTCCAGCGCAAGAGCAGCGGATCGAGCAACGTCAGGATCGCCGTGCCGGCTGGGATGCCGAGCGCAGCACCTGCCGCCATGACGAAAACCTCGGGTCGGTTGGCGCCGCGCCAGGCCGGCGGGATCATCCCGAGTGACGCAATGCCGTCGATGACGAGCAGGATCGGTGAGATCAGCTTCGGGCCGACGATCGCGCCGCCGAGCGGAACGAAGATCAGCGCGGCGCCAAAGCCAGAAAAGCCGCGGGCAAGCCCGGCGATGAAAGCAAAGGCCATCAGCGCATAGATGCCGTGGTCGGGCAGGGCAGCCGTAAACCATGCGTGCACGCCATCGACCAGCGCATCGAGCGTCATGACATCAGGCTCCGTGATTCGGGAATGGCGGGCAAGGAAGGTCCGCTCTCATAGCCCAATCGTCGCCGATGATCGAGCCGAAAGCGATGCTGCGGCCGCCGAGGGAGGCGGCCGCGAGAAAGATCGTGATGAAGACATCGGCGCAAGGCTCGAGCGGCATCCACGTCGATGCCGTCGTCTGCGCCTTACGAGGCGAGCATCAGGTCCATGTTCTGGACGGCGGCGCCCGATGCGCCCTTGCCGAGATTGTCGAGCAGCGCCACGAGGTTCACCTGCGAAGCGCCTGCGGTGCCGAAGACGAAGAGCTTCATCGTGTCCTTGCCTTCGAGATCGATGGCATTGACGCGGGGCAGGGCCTTGCTTTCGGCCAGCGGCACGACACTGACGATATCCTGGCCGGCATAATGGGCAACGAGGGCCGCATGGATGTTTTCCATCGTCGTGCCCTCGGCGAGATCGTCGAGATGCAGCGGCACCTGCACGATCATGCCCTGCGCGAACTTGCCGACCGACGGCGAGAAGATCGGTGCGCGATCGAGCAGGCCGTGCACGGTCATCTCGGGCACGTGTTTATGGGTGAGCGGCAGGCCATAGAGAAAATGTGGCGCGGTGATCGCATCCGGGTGATCCGGGTTTTCCATCTGCGCGATCATCTGCTTGCCGCCGCCGGTATAGCCGGAGACCGCGTTGACCGTGATCGGATAGCCGTCCGGCAGAATGCCGGCGGCGCGCAGCGGCCGGATGAGGCCGATCGCTCCGGTGGGATAGCAGCCGGGATTGGCGACGAAACGGGCGGCAGCGATCTTGTCGGCCTGCTGCTTGTCCATTTCGGCAAAACCATAGGCCCAACCGGGATTGACGCGGAAGGCGGTCGAGGTGTCGATGACGCGCACATTGTTGTTGGCCGAAACCATCTGCACCGCTTCCTTCGACGCATCGTCGGGCAGGCAGAGAATGGCGATGTCGGCGCCGTTCAGCATGTCCTCGCGCATGGCGGCGTTGCGCCGCTCGGCTTCGGGTATGGACAGAAGTTCGACATCGCGGCGGCCGGCCATGCGCGTGCGGATCTGCAGACCCGTCGTGCCGTGTTCGCCGTCGATGAAGATTTTCGGTGCCATGTTAAACCTGCGCTTTCAATGAGTTCTGAAGGTTTCCGGATTCAGTTTGAGGATGATAGGTCAGCCTTGCGACACGGCGATGGCGCGTCTCTCGGCATGAAGCCCCAGCATATACATCGCCACCGTTGCCCCCGCAATGGCGGTGATATCGGCGTGATCGTAGGGCGGCGATACCTCGACGACGTCGGCGCCGCGGATATCGAGCTGGTGCAGACGCTGCAGCACCGAGAGGATCTTGGCGCTCGATGGTCCGCCCGAAACCGGTGTGCCGGTGCCCGGCGCAAAGGCCGGATCGAGGCAATCGATATCGAAGGTGAGATAGGCCGGCGCCCCGCGCGTATGGGAAATGATCGCCGAGGCGATATCGCTGGCGCTCATCTCTTCGACCTGATGACCGTAGAGAATATTGACGCCGCAGTCCTCCGGCGCATGGGTGCGGATGCCGATCTGAATGGAGCGGTCCGGATCGATGATGCCCTCGCGGGTGGCCCGCGCCACGAAAGAACCGTGGTCGATGCGCCGTTCCTCGTCGAACCAGGTGTCCTGATGCGCGTCGAACTGCACGAGCGCCAGCGGCCCGTGTTTTGCGACATGGGCTTTCAGCAGCGGCCAGGTGACGTAGTGATCACCACCGAGCGTCAGCAGGAAGGCACCGCTGTCGAGGATGATATTCGCCTGGCGTTCGATAGCGGCCGGCGTGTCCTGATGGTTGCCGTAGTCGAGCAGGCAATCGCCGTAGTCGATCACCGCCATTTCGGCGAAGAGTTCGCGGTTGAAGGGATATTGCGCATCATTGTCGAAGATCGCCGAGGCGCGCCGGATCGCCTGCGGCCCGAAGCGCGTGCCCGGCCTGTTCGATGTCGCGGCATCGAAGGGAATGCCCCAGACAGCGACGTCGACGCCGGCGAGCTCCTTGGTGAAGCGGCGGCGCATGAAGGACAGCGCGCCGGCAAAGGTCGGATCGCTGGCAGCGGAGGTGAGGCTGGTCGCCGTAAAGGCGTGGTCAATCGATCTGTTCGCCAAATCATGCTCCTTTTTCGGTCGCAAAATCATAGTCGCGTTCGATACGGACGCTGCATTGCAGGATCGCCGTTCGACGCCAGAGCGTCGGGTCTCTTGCGAAGGAATTAGCCGATCCCCCGCGCGCAGAAAGGCGTAGGCGAGGTGCGGACGGATTTCAAGCAATCGTTCGGACGACGGCCGCTCGTTATCGTCGAGCGACCGTCATTCGCTCGCTGCCTATCGGACCGGCTCCCGCAGGCACCACAATCCAGCCAGCGTCGTCAGCGCGGTCGCTGAGACATAGCCCACGAGTGGCCAGGCGCTGTCGCCGCCGAGCAGAATCACGAAGAAGGTTCCGGCAAAGCCGACGATGATGCTTTGGACGCAGAAGTAGAGCGCGACCGCCGTTCCCGCTGTGTCGCCAAAGGCGTCGAGCGCGCCGTTGGCGGTGACCGCCGTCGCAACGACGATGCCGATCGCGATGATCCACATCGGCACGACGAAGCTGACGAGGGAAGGCAGCAGAAACAACTCTCCAAAGGCAAGCAGCACGGCGCCGAGAAGCAGTATTGCCATGCCTCTGGCAAGGCTGCCTGCAATGCCCCAGCGCATGACGAAGCCTTTGGCGAAACGCGCCGTCACGATCATCACCAGCGCCACCGTGGCAAAGATGAAGCTGAAGGCGATGCCGGAAAAACCGGCTTTGTCGATCAGGATACGGGGTGCCGTCGAGAAGAAAACGAAGAAGGCGCCCATCGCCGTGCTGAAGCCGCCCGTATAAACCCAGAAGGGAAGACTTCTAAGGATCGCGCGGAGAGCGATCTTGGCGGTGACGGCAGGGCGGGTTTCGTGCCATCGCATACCGGCGTTGAAAAGCGCGGCAACCGAAAGGAGGCCGATGACGAGGAAGATGGCGCGCCAGCCGAAGCGATCCGCGATCGCGGCTCCGATGATCGGGCCGAGTGCGGGCACGAAAGAGAGGATGGAGCCGAGAAGGCTATAGATCGTGCTGCTTTCGGGACGCCCGGCGTAGACGTCACGCACGGTTGCGAAAGTTGCGACGAGGGTCGCCGACGCGCCGACTGCTTGCAGCAATCTCAAGACCACGAAGACCGGCGCCGACGAGGAGCCGGCAAGCAGGAAGGATGACGCGGCAAAGAGTGCAGCACCGCCAAGCAGGACAGGCCGTCGTCCGATAATATCGGAAATTGGGCCGAAGACGATCTGGCCGACACCGAGCACGAGCATGTAGAGGCTGAGGGTCAGTTGGATGACCGCCGGCGAAGTGCCGAGCGCCTCCGGCATGACCGGCACAATCGGCAGATAGATATCCATGGCGAGCGAGGCCAGGATGTCGAAAGGTGCCATAAGCAGCAAGGCTGCCGGCAGGGAATAGGTCCATTGCTGGATTTTGGGATAAGACATGGGAAAGAACCCGCTCAAATGATTTCATTCGGCGGCGATCTGTCTCTTCATCAGTATCGGAATTGACCGGACAGACGCCGCAACAACAGGGCAGAGTTGTTGCGGCTTATTTGTCTGCGGACTTGGTTGTACCCATGATGCGACCCTGACTGCGGCTTCGCTCATTTCCGAAGCGCTTTGCCAGAGCCGGAATGCGACAATGGCATGCTGGCACGCTTCCGATTGGTTTAAACAGCGTAAAACAAAAAGGCCGGGTTGCCCCGGCCTTCGTAAATTCCGTCTGTCCGAAGCGATTAACGCTTGGAGAACTGGAACGAGCGGCGGGCCTTTGCCTTGCCGTACTTCTTGCGTTCGACGACGCGGCTGTCGCGGGTCAGGAAGCCGCCCTTCTTCAGCACCGCGCGCAGGCCCGGTTCGAAATAGGTGAGCGCCTTGGACACGCCATGGCGAACCGCACCGGCCTGGCCGGAGAGGCCGCCGCCGGCAACGGTTGCGACGATGTCGAACTGGCCGTCACGGGCAGCCGCAACGATCGGCTGGCGCAGGATCATCTGCAGCACCGGACGTGCGAAATATTCCGCGAATTCCTTGCCGTTGACGGTGATCTTGCCGGAGCCCGGCTTGACCCAGACGCGGGCGACGGCGTTCTTGCGCTTGCCGGTCGCGTAGGAGCGGCCGAGCGAATCGACCTTGCGGACGTGGGCCGGAGCAGCAGCTTCGGAAACCGTGCCGAGATCCTTCAGGGAGGAGAGGTCAGCCATATCAGGCGCTCCTTACGTTCTTTTTGTTGAGCGCGGCAACGTCGAGGGCGACCGGCTGCTGGGCTTCATGGGGATGGTTGGAGCCGGCGTAAACGCGCAGGTTCTTCATCTGGCGACGGCCGAGCGGGCCACGCGGAACCATGCGTTCGACGGCCTTTTCGAGGACGCGCTCCGGGAAGCGGCCTTCGATGATCTGGCGTGCGCTACGTTCCTTGATGCCGCCAGCATAACCGGTGTGCCAGTAGTAGACCTTGTCGGAATACTTCTTGCCGGTGAAAACGACCTTTTCGGCATTGATGACGATGACGTTGTCGCCGTCGTCAACGTGAGGCGTGAAGGTTGCCTTGTGCTTGCCGCGCAG
Organism: Rhizobium sp. WSM409; assembly: GCF_057653825.1. Classification (NCBI taxonomy): domain Bacteria; kingdom Pseudomonadati; phylum Pseudomonadota; class Alphaproteobacteria; order Hyphomicrobiales; family Rhizobiaceae; genus Rhizobium; species Rhizobium sp. WSM409. The sequence continues at coordinate 1,365,649 of NZ_CM172794.1, forward strand.
GCGCATAGCGATGATGGAAGCGAGACGGCCAACGACCAGCCCTTCGGCGTCGATGATCACCCACTTCTTCTCCACCTCTGCAGGCTTCTGGGAGAAGGTTGCCATAGTGAATACTCTCTTTTGGGACCCTTGGCCCGAAGGCTTGAAGGGCGTTTCTTGTTGCTTGGATTGGCAGGCTCAAGGCATACCAAAAAGAAAGCAGCCCGGATAGGCTGCGTTCTGGCGCGGTGTATAAAGGGAATATGACATTGGGTCAATATAGACTTCCTGAAGGTTTGGAAAAATTTTTCAGTAAAAACAGATACTTAGATATGTGGTATTTTAATACCTCATATTTCCGCGGTCGCGGACTGCTGCCCCTGACGTTTTTCACGTCGTCTCTGTCGGTTTGAAATAGCGTCCGACGGTCGAAAGCAGATCTCAACCTTTGAACGCGCGCAGACATTTCATCATTTCGCGAAGGCCGCGTGTCAGATGTTTGTCCCGGCGTAGAACCATGCCAAGGCGGCGCGTCAGCCGCGGCTTCAGCGATGATGTCGTTACGAGGCCGGCGCGGTCGCGCTTCAGCGCCAGCCCCGGCAGGATCGACCAGCCGAGCCCCACGGCAACCAGTTCCTTGATCGCCTCGATGCTGCCGAACTCCATCGCAGGCCGGATCCTTGTATCCGGTGCAGCCAGCCACGCGTCGATTGCGCGCCTGGTATTGCCGCCCTCATAAAGCAGCAGCGTCCTGTCGCGCATGAAGGCGGCGTCCGGTCCGCCTTCGGGCATGAGGCTGCCCGCGGGGGCGACGGCCAGCAATTCCTCCTCGTAGAACGGCTCGATCTCGAAGTTCCGTCCCGATGCCGGCAGGGCGACGACAGCGATGTCGAGGCTGTTGGCCTCCAGATCGCGCAGAATGTCATCGGCATCGCCGATGCGCACGGTGATTTCGAGGCCGGGCATGGATTTTCTGGCGACGGCGATGGCGCGCGGAAGCAGATGGATCGACGCTGTGCCGCCGCTGCCGATGCGCACGCGGCCGCTGGCGCCATCCCGGTAGGGCATCATCGCTTCTTCCGCTGCAGCCGATTCCTGGAGCAGGCGCCTTGCATAGACGAGCAGGTCGAGACCTGCCGCGGTCGGCTGCGCCCGCCGCCCGACACGCTCGATCAGCCGGACGCCGAGCCGCTGTTCGAGCCCCTTCACCTGCAGGCTGACGGCCGGCTGCGTCAGGCCTTCCTTGTCGGCCGCAGCCGTAAAGCTTCCGAGCTCGGCGACGTTGATGAAGGCGGCAAGCTGATCGAGGTGGAGAGGCATACAAAAGAAATCCTTATGCATAGGATAATATCCATAAGCTTCTTTCGCGGCATCTTCCAGCGCATCTTTCATTCGTTGAAGAAAGGAAGAAAGACATGGCCCTGGAATTAAGCGGGATCCTTGACGCACCTCGCGATATCGTTTGGACGAGACTTCGCGGGATGGCGCGCTGGAGCCTGCGGCTGCTACTGACGATCGAACATCACCTCGAAAAGCGCCGCAGCCGCCGCACGCTTTTGGAACTCACCGACGACGAGCTTTGCGATGTCGGTCTGACCCGTACGCAGGCAAGCGCCGAGACATCGAAGTCGTGGTTCTGGTCCTGACGGCAGCGGTCTCTGCGGGGAGTGCGGATCCTGCTCGAAATTTCCGGCGCCTTGTGGCAAAACGTCTGCCTGGAATCGAGCGCAGGGAGCAGCATCATGGCCGAAATCGTATCCTTCCGGAAGGACGCCGCCGGAGCGGAAGAGGGCGGCTTGCTGACCCGCTCGCTGCGCAACGGCGTGCTGCGGCTCGTGCTCAACAACCCACCGGCCAATGTTCTCTCGATCGCACTTCTCGAGGCCCTGATGCAGGAGCTCGAGACGGCCGATGCAGAACCGGATGCGCGCGTCGTCGTCATCGCCTCGACCGGCAATGTCTTTTCCGCCGGGCATGATCTCAAGGAACTCACGGCCCATCGCGCCGATGAAGATCAGGGTGCCGGTTTCTTCGAAAAGACCTTTCGGCTCGCTGCCGATCTGATGCTGAAGATCACGCATCTGCCGAAGCCTGTCATCGCCGAGATCGACGGGCTTGTAACGGCTGCGGGCTGCCAGCTCGTTGCCTCCTGCGATCTGGCGATCTGCACGGACAGTTCGACATTCTGCACCCCGGGCGTCAACATCGGCCTGTTCTGTTCGACGCCGATGGTGGCCGTTTCCCGTGCCGCGCACCGCAAACAGGCGATGGAGATGCTGCTGACCGGCGAGACGATCGACGCCTCGACCGCCAAGGATTTCGGCCTCGTCAACCGTATTGTGCCGAAGCAGTATCTGGCGCAGGTGGTTTCCAAATATGCGGCCGTGATCGCCAGCAAATCGCCATTGACCCTGAAAATCGGCAAGGAAGCCTTCCACCGGCAGCTCGAACTGCCCGTGGAGGCGGCATATGATTATACCGCCAGGGTGATGGTCGAGAACATGCTGACTGAGGATGCGCAGGAAGGGATCGGCGCCTTCCTTGGCAAGCGCAAGGCCGAATGGACAGGCGAGTGATCACGCCAGTCTCAGAAGCAGCCCGCCGATCGCGATGACGACGCCGGCGACGTAGCGCCAGATGCTGGCTTTTTCCTTGAAGACGGTGATCGAGATCACCAGCGCAAACAGGATTGCGGTTTCACGCAAGGCTGCGACGGTCGCGACTGGGGCTTTTGTCATCGCCCAGAGCGCCAGGCCATAGGAAGCGATCGAGCCGGCGCCGCCGATGAGGCCGCGCCACCAGTTGTGGCGAACGTGACGCACGACTGCGAAAGCGCCGCGCTGGGACGCTGCCCAGGAAAACAGCAGCACCGGCGGCAGCAGCGACATCCACAAAGTATAGGAAATCGCATTGCCGGAGATGCGCGCGCCGATTCCGTCGACATAGGTGTAGGTGGCGATGACGCAGGCATTGGCAAGCGAGAGGACGACGGCACGGCTGCTGCCACGCCGCGCCTCCAGGGCGAGTGTCAGCACGCCGGCGCAGATCGTCATCGTCCCGGCAAGAGCGCCGGTGGAGAGGTTTTCTTTGAGAACGAAACCGCTTGTCGCGGCGATCAACAGCGGTGCGCAGCCACGCATCAGCGGATAGACGAGGCCGATATCGCCGGCCCGGTAGGCGGCGGCGACCAGCTGAAAGTAGGCAAACTGCAGGATGGCAGAGGCGCCGATGAACGGCCAGGCCGAGGCGTGCGGCAACGGCAGGAATGGCAGGAACGGCAGTGCCGAAACCGCGCCGCCGGCCGAGATCAGCGCCGCATCGAGGGACTTATCGCTCCCCGCCTTGATGATGGCGTTCCATGTCGCGTGCAGCAGTGCGCCGAAGAGAACGAGCAGGATGACGTCGAGAGGCAAGGGAGTAATCCGGAAAGGATGAGAGGAAGCGAATGCACCTCGCCTTCGGCGTTTCAAATTCCTGAAAAGACAACTGGGATTTGCACGAAAATGCGCGGCGGCGGTCGCTTATGCGTTCATATGTCGAATAGCATTCTTTCAGTATGTGAACAATGGCGACTCATTTGAGCAATTTTTACGTGCGCGCGACATGCGTTCAATTCATGCGATCCTTTCAACTATGAGCTGTTTCTAATGGATGCGGGAACAAAGAGTGCTGATATCACGAACAAAAAGAGAAAATCTCTGGAGGAATGCGAGAACTGTTTATTCTATGGTGCTGAAATATAGATATTATTCTATAACTTTGATATACGGGAAAATTAAAGCTCCTGATTGTGCAATCGTTACGAAATCGCAGCGCGGGATTGATCGCAAACCTTTCGCAACCGCGAAAGGCGCGCAGTTCCTGCGTCCGCCATGACGGCGAAAAACATCAGAGCTGATGATGCGGAACGAAGAGCATCCCGTCAAGGTTGTCGATGTTCTGGCAGCTCAGCACTTGGCAGCGGGGAGTGTCTTTCGAAGGGATATATGTCCATTCCGCATAATCGGTCGCGTCGCAATAATTGCTGTTGCGGACATAGCGATCGTAGAGCGGCAAGCCACGGGGAGACTGGTAACGGAAGATGACCGCGCCCTGATTGTGGATGGCGGCACGCACGCTGGCACAGCTCATGGTGAGCGGATTGTAGCGCGAGATCGCCAGCGCCGGCGATGCGGCGAGCACGAGCATGAGGGCAAGAGCGATTTTTTTCATCGAATCATCCTCAAGGAGTATCCAATTCATATATACGGGCCAATTCATATATACGGGAAAGACACGCAGCCGGTTTCACGGAAACGCAAAAAAACATGCTGGCCGTGCCTGCCGGAGGGCTTTCGGGAGTGGAGAAGTGGATATGAATCACGACACCTACACGGATGATTACCTCGCCGGCATCCTGCATTCGGTAAAGACTATCGCGCTGACCGGCGCTTCGCCCAATCCAGCCCGGCCGAGCAACGGCGTCATGGGCTATCTGCTGTCGCGCGGCTACGAGGTCATTCCTGTCAATCCGGGGCAGGCGGGCAAACTGATCCAGGGCCGCACCGTTTATGCCCGGCTTGCAGACATTCCCGTGCCGATCGACATGGTCGACGTATTCCGCGCCTCCGAATATCTGGATGGGGTCGTCGAGGAGGCGCTGGCGCTGAGCCCGCTGCCTAAGATCATCTGGTCTCAACTTGGTGTGCGCGACGATGCGGCTGCGGCAAAGGCGGAGGCTGCCGGCATCCAGGTGGTGATGAACCGCTGCCCGGCGATCGAGTATCCTCGTCTTATTGCCTGAGTTGCGGTCCGCGGAGACGGATTTTCCACGGAACGCCCATGGGTTGAAACGTATCGCGATTAACTTTCGCAAGCGACAGGCTATGATCCTGGACGTCAGCAATAACGGGAGGACGACATGGCCAAGAACGATCCGGGATTCAACACGTTGGCGATCCATGCCGGTGCGCAGCCCGACCCAACGACTGGGGCGCGGGTAACGCCGATCTACCAGACGACCGCTTTCGTCTTCAATGATTCCGATCATGCCGCCGCCCTCTTCGGTCTGCAGGCTTTCGGCAATATCTATACCCGCATCATGAACCCGACGCAGGCGGTACTCGAGGAGCGTGTCGCAGCGCTCGAGGGCGGAACCGCAGCCCTTGCCGTCGCCTCCGGCCATGCGGCGCAGGTGATCGTCTTCCACAATATCATGCGTCCTGGCGAGAATTTCATCGCTGCCCGCCAGCTCTACGGCGGCTCGATCAACCAGTTCGGCCACGCCTTCGAGAATTTCGGCTGGCAGGTGCGCTGGGCCGATGCCGCCGATCCGGCAAGCTTCGAAAGCCAGATCGACGATAAGACGCGCGGCATCTTTATCGAAAGCCTGGCCAATCCCGGCGGTACCTTCGTCGATATCGCCGCCATCGCCGACGTCGCGCATCGCCATGGCCTGCCGCTGATCGTCGACAACACGATGGCGACACCCTATTTCATCCGTCCGATCGAACACGGCGCCGACATCGTCGTGCATTCGCTGACAAAATTTCTCGGCGGCCACGGCAATTCCATGGGCGGCCTCATCGTCGACGGCGGCACCTTCGACTGGTCGAAATCAGGCAATTACCCGATGCTGTCGAGCCCGCGGCCGGAATATAACGGCATGGTTCTGCACGCGACTTTCGGCAATTTCGCCTTCGCGATCGCTGCCCGTGTGCTCGGCCTGCGCGATCTCGGGCCGGCGATCTCGCCCTTCAATGCTTTCCTGATCCTGACCGGCATCGAGACGCTGCCGCTTCGGATGCAGCGCCACAGCGACAATGCGATCGCCGTTGCGAAGTGGCTGAAGGCGCACAGCAAGATCGCCTGGGTGAACTATGCCGGGCTCGACGATGATCCGAACCACGCCCTACAGCAGCGCTACTCGCCGAAGGGCGCCGGCTCCGTCTTCACCTTCGGCGTCAAGGGCGGTTATGAGGCGGGCAAGACGCTGGTCGAGGGGCTGGAGCTCTTCTCCCATCTCGCCAATATCGGCGATACCCGTTCGCTCGTCATCCATCCGGCCTCGACGACGCACCGGCAGTTGACCGACGAGCAGAGGATCGCTGCCGGCGCGGGGCCTGGCGTGGTTCGCCTTTCCGTCGGCATCGAGGACGTCAAGGACATCATCGCCGATCTCGAACAGGCGCTCTCGAAGATCTGAGATCAACGAAGTCTATGGTGACCATGACAAACTTTCTCACCTTCAGCATCGACGGCGTCGAACCCGAGTTCGGCGCCCCTGAAGCCGATCGGATTATCTCCGGCGATCCGCATTTCCGTACCTGGAACCTGGAAGAGGCCGAAGGCGGCCTTTATTCCGGCATTTGGGAGGCGACACCGGGCAAGTGGCGGATCGTCTACGAGGAATGGGAATATTTCAGCCTGCTGTCCGGCCATTCGATCGTGACCGAGGACGGCGGTGAGCCGGTTCATCTGAAGACGGGTGACCGGATGATCCTCAGACCCGGCTTCAAGGGAACGTGGGAAGTCGTTGAAACGACTCGTAAGGATTATGTGATCAAGGTTTAAGCGAGAGCCAGCAAGTGATCACGAACGAAGCCGGGCCTATCCCGTCTTCGGCTTCGCTTTTTGTCGTCACGGCCACAGCGATGATCCGAAACGGCAAGCCGGCAACGACGGTGCTTGCGGCCATTTGTCCCGGATTAAATGCTTTTAACCAATCCCATTAATCGGGCCTACATCGACAAATGCTAAACCTTATCTGCAGCGCATTGCGGACATGATGTCTCCTGCCGTCTCACAGACATGGCCTTGCAATTAATCTTTGCGGAATTTGCATGTCGTCGAATCTTGCAGCCAGGCACGTTCGGACTCAAACGTCTTCCATCATTGCGACAACCGTCTGCTTCCTTGTCGTCGCCCTCGTATTGACTGGCCTGATGGCGCATGTCGTCGTCACCATGACCCGCTCAGTGAACGAGATCGACGATGCCAGGGCCAGTCGCGCCGCCCGCGCGGCGGTCGCAGCCTTTGTGGCTCGCTTGAGCGGGACAACGACGGACAATGCCATATGGGACGATGCCTATAGTGCGGTCTCATCTCCGGCCGCTGCGGATTGGGCCTATGAGAATTGGGGAAAAACCAGCGAGGATTATGCGCTTTATGACGGCGCGATCGTGACCGGCCCTGACCGGTCTTCGATCGTCTCGGCCTATGCCAAAGGCAAGCCCTTCCAGCCGAGCACGTTTTTCGGGGAAGCTTTTTATCAGCAGATCAATGCTGCTGCCGCTCCGGCGAAGGCGCCGGTGGTCAATTTCATCAAGACCGAAAGCGGTATAGCGCTGATCGCCTCGCAGGCGATCCAGCCGTTCGAGACCGCCGCCGAGGTTCCGAAGTTCAGCGTGCTGAGTTTCTATAAGGAGTTTACGTCGGAGGTTCTCGACACTCTCTCCAACGAACATGAACTCGAGGGGCTGAGCCTCGAGACGACGCCCAAGCCGGGATCCCTGAACACGCCGATCACCGACATGAAGGGAGCCGTCATCGGCTATCTCGTTTGGCCGAGCAAAGCCCCCGGAAGCGCCGTGTTTCATCAGGTCTATCCCTATGTTGCAGCTTCTACCGTCATCCTTTCATTATTCTTGATCGGCGTTCTGTTGGTTGGCGCATCCGAGGCGCGGCGCCTGCGCCAACTGGCGCAAACAGCTCGCTTCGAAGCGAGCCATGACAGCTTGAGTGGCTTGTTGAACAGACAGGGGCTTCTCCGCCTGCTGGAGGATCTGGAGAGCCCGGATCCTTCATCGCCGCGGCTTTACTTGGTTGACCTCGACGGCTTCAAGGCGGTCAACGATGCTTGGGGACATGCGGTTGGGGATGATTTGATCCGGATCGTCTCGAACGCGCTGATGACCAGTCATCCCGAAGTCCTGACCGCAGCCCGGCTGGGAGGCGATGAATTCGCGCTGGTGCACGTTGGATCCACTGCACGCGAAGAGATCGAAGAGGCGATTCTGGCGCTGTTTGCCGAGCCCTTCAAAATTGACGGGCGAACGATCGAAGTTGGCGCAAGCATCGGAGCTGCGGCGCGCGATGGAGACATATCGCCTTTGGAGCTTCTTCGCAGAGCCGACATGGCGCTCTATCGTGCCAAGGCAAATGGCAAAGGTCAGGCGGTTGAATACGACCCCGAACTGGACCGGGAACGCATACGGGTCGCCGAGCTGGAAGGTCTCTTGAAAAACGCCATCGGCAGCGGCGCAATCGAAGCCGTTTTCCAGCCTCTCGTCTCTGCTTCGACCGGTACTGTCACCGGTCTTGAAGCACTGGCGCGCTGGAAAACTGCAACGGGAAACATCAGCCCGGAAATATTCATCCCTCTTGCTGAAAGATGCGGCCTCATCGATGCCCTTGGCGTCCATATGCTGAGAACGTCGATCGGGCATGCCAAGAGCTGGCCCGGTCTGACTTTGTCGGTGAATGTTTCGCCGATCCAGCTCTGCAATCCGGAATTTGCTGCCCAAGTGATCACGATCCTGCAGGAGTTGGATTTCAATCCAAACCGCCTGACACTGGAAATCACTGAGGGCGTTCTGATGACAAATCCGGATCAGGCCCGTCGGTCGATAGACCAGCTCAAGCGCGTCGGCATAAAGTTTGCTCTTGATGATTTTGGCTGCGGCTACGCCAGCATCGGTGCATTGCGGCAGTTTGGGTTTGATCGCATGAAGATCGACCGCTCGCTGGTGTCCGCTCTCGATGAAACCGCAAATGGCGCCGATATTCTTCGGGCAACCATCTCCTTGGCGACTGCTCTGCAGATTCCCGTGACCGCGGAAGGTATTGAGAATACCCGTCAGGCGGCGATCTTGCGAGACGCCGGCTGCGATCAGCTTCAAGGGTATATGCTCGGAAAACCCATGTCGGCATGCGACATATCCAGCAGGCTGCAAGAAGAGTCGGCCGCGTGATCTCGTAAAGGCCACGAATTCGGCATCGGGCCTGAGCGGCCCGGCATATCGAAATCCTGAAAACGACATTTCCAGGCATCGCTGCGGCAATCCACCACAGCCATGCGTCAATCTATCCCGATGTTTTTGCTAAGGCTTTGTTAAATCCGCGATTCAATGAAAAGGCCGTAACTGCAGCATTCGCGGCACGGCCCACGGTTGGTTGCGACCGTCAAATTCCGTCATCAAACTGTAATAAAACGCGCCTAGCCCGCCTGCTGTGACGGGAATTTCAGCGCCCCAGACAATGGACACCCCCTCCATGGCGCTGGTCTCGTTGTTTTTCAAATCCATTAGGGAAGCGCTTCATATGCTCAGCAATAAACTTCTTTCGGCCTGCCTCGGCGCCGGCCTGGTTGCCGCTCTGGCGGTTTCGGCGTCCGCCGCCGACATCACCGGCGCCGGCTCCACCTTCGTCTATCCCGTCCTGTCCAAATGGTCTGCGGACTACAACAAGCAGACCGGCGACAAGCTGAACTACCAGTCGATCGGTTCGGGCGGTGGCATCGCCCAGGTCAAGGCTGCAACGGTTGACTTCGGCGCGTCCGACGCTCCGATGAAGCCGGAAGACCTGACGACTGGCGGCTTCGGTCAGTTCCCGCTCGTCGTCGGCGGCATCGTGCCCGTCATCAACGTCAAGGGTATCAAGTCGGGCGAACTGAAGCTCACGGGCAAGGTTCTCGCCGACATCTACCTCGGCAATGTCACCAAGTGGAACGACAAGGCCATCGCCGATCTGAATCCCGGCCTGAAACTGCCCGACAGCCAGATCGCCGTCGTCCACCGTTCGGACGGTTCGGGCACCTCCTTCAACTGGACCAACTACTTCTCCAAGGTCAACGAAGACTGGAAGAGCAAGGTCGGCGAAGGGACCGCCGTCAACTGGCCGGTCGGCATCGGCGGCAAGGGCAACGAAGGCGTCGCCGCTTACGTCACCCGCGTCAAGGATTCGATCGGCTACGTCGAATACGCCTACGCTCTGCAGAACAAGCTGCCCTACGTTCTGATCCAGAACGCCGCAGGCCAGTATCCGAAGCCAAATGCGGAAAGCTTCTCGGCTGCTGCCGCCAGCGCCGAATGGACCAAGGCTCAGGACTTCTACCTGATCATGACCAATGCTCCGGGCGAAAAGGCCTGGCCGGTCACCGCCACGACCTGGGCGATCATGTACAAGGAGCCGAAAGATGCGGCTCGCTCCAAGGCTGCCTTCGCCTTCTTCAAGTGGGCGCTCGAAAACGGCCAGAAGGAAGCCTCTGCCCTCGATTACGTTCCGCTTCCGGAAACCCTGGTGAAGCAGATCGAGGATTACTGGACGGCCTCGTTCAAGGGCTGATCCTGACGAAACTGCGGTCGGGGCGGGAAGCGAGGCTTTCCGCCCCGAATGTCTTTGACACCCCTCAAAGCATCAGAGCGTACGGACATGAGCGAAGCAATGGCATCGCTGCCCGCCACAACCGCGGGCGTGAAGCGCCGCGACGGCGCCGCAGGCGATCGTATTTTTTACTGGATAGTTTTCGGCTGCGGCCTGTTTGTTCTTGTCGCACTGTTCACAGCGGCGTTCTCCATGGTCTGGGACGGGTTTCTCGCGTTCCAAACCTTCGGCTTTGGCTTCCTGACCGGCATGGAATGGGATCCGGTTGCCCAGCGGTTCTCGGGCCTAGTACCGATTTACGGCACGCTGGTCACCTCGGCGCTCGCCATGATCATCGGCGTTCCCGTGAGCCTCGGTATCGCCGTTTTCATTACCGAAGTTGCGCCGCGCTCCATTCGCGGCCCGATCGGCGGTGCCATCGAGCTTCTCGCCGGTATCCCCAGCATCATTTACGGCATGTGGGGTCTCTTCACCTTTGCCCCCTTCATGTCGGACTACGTCCAGCCGGTGCTGATCGACTGGCTAGGCCCGATCCCGGTAATCGGCGCATTGTTCACTGGCGCCCCGCTCGGCATCGGCATGCTGACGTCGGGCATCGTGCTGGCAATCATGATCATCCCCTTCGTCTCCTCGGTCACGCGCGACGTCTTCCTGGTCGTCCCAGCGCAGTTGAAGGAATCGGCCTATGCGCTTGGTTCGACCAAGTGGGAAGTGGTGCGCGACATCGTCATCCCGCACACCCGCACCGCGGTCGTCGGCGGCATCTTCCTTGGTCTCGGCCGCGCGCTCGGAGAGACCATGGCGGTCACCTTCGTACTCGGCAACACCCATAACATCGCGGTGTCGCTGATGGAGCCCGGCACGTCGATCGCTGCGACGCTCGCTAACGAATTTGCCGAAGCTTCGGATGACCTCTACAGGTCGTCGCTCTCGGCGCTCGGTCTCATCCTCTTCGTTGTCACCTTCATCGTTCTGGCGGCCGCCAAGCTCATGCTGGTGCGCATGGCAAGACAGAGGGGAGAGTAATCATGACCACTCATTCGGGTTCCCTATACCGTCGTCGCCAGATCGGCAGCATGATCGCACTGTCGCTCTGCGGCATCGCCACCGTGGTCGGCCTGGTCTTTCTGGTTTGGATCCTCTGGACGACGCTGATACACGGCTTGTCCGCGCTCAGCCCCAGTCTCGTCACGGAAATGACGCCGCCGCCCGGCGAAGATGGCGGCGGTCTCGCCAACGCCTTCATGGGCAGCCTGATGATGGTCGCTCTCGCTGTTATCATCGGTACGCCGATCGGCGTGCTGGCCGGCACCTTCCTGTCGGAGTTCAGCCGCGGCAAGAAGATTGGCGAGGCAATCCGCTTCGTCAACGATATCCTGCTTTCGGCGCCGTCGATCATCATCGGCTTGTTTGTCTATGAACTGGTCGTCCGCCCGACGTCACGCTTCTCCGGCTTTGCCGGCGGCATCGCGCTCGCCTTCATCTTCCTGCCGGTCGTGGTGCGCACGACCGACGAGATGCTGCGGCTGGTTCCTGATGTCATGCGTGAGGCAGCACTTTCGCTCGGCATCCCGCGCTGGAAGGTAACGGTCAACATACTCTACCGCGCTGCCTCCACAGGTATCCTGACCGGTATCCTCCTTGCGATCGCCCGCATTTCGGGCGAAACCGCGCCGCTCCTTTTTACGGCTCTGAACAACCAGTATTGGAGCTTGGACATGTCGCAGCCGATGGCGAATATTCCCGTCGTCATCTTCCAGTTCGCTATGAGCCCCTATGAGCAATGGCAGAATCTTGCCTGGGCAGGTGCCTTTGTCATGACGGTGATCGTGCTTCTCCTCAGCGTCGGCTCCCGCGCCATCCTCAACCGCAGGAATGCGAAATGATGCTTGAGAACAAAGCCTTCGAACCTCGTCCCGCCCACCTGGCCACAAGAGTCGACAAGATGGCGCTGACCGGCGTCAACTTCTATTACGGCGAAACCCACGCGATCCGCGACGTCACCCTGAGCTTTCCCGAGCGTCAGGTCTCGGCTCTCATCGGCCCGTCCGGCTGCGGCAAGTCCACGCTGCTGCGCATCCTCAACCGCATCTACATGCTCTACCCGAAGATGCGCGCCACCGGCTCCGTCACGCTCGACGGCCAGAACATCCTCGACCCTGGCTATTCGATGAACGAACTGCGCGCCCGCGTCGGCATGGTCTTCCAGAAGCCGGTGCCCTTTCCGATGTCGATCTACGACAATATCGCCTACGGTATCCGCCACCACGAGCGCATCTCCAAGGCCGAGATGGACGTCCGCGTCGAGCAGGTGCTGCGCTCGGCAGCGCTCTGGGAAGAGGTCAAGGACAAATTGAAGGGCAGTGGCCTCGGCCTTTCCGGCGGCCAGCAGCAGCGCCTCTGTATCGCGCGTGCCGTGGCGCTTCGCCCCGAGGTGCTTCTCCTCGACGAGCCGACCTCCGCCCTCGACCCGATCTCGACTGCCAAGGTGGAAGAGCTGGTCGCCCGGCTGAAGACGGAGTTCACTATCGTCATCGTCACCCACAACATGCAGCAGGCAAGCCGCATTTCCGACAATACCGCCTTCATGTATCTGGGCGAACTGGTGGAATACGGCCCGACCGCCGAGATCTTCCAGTCGCCGAAGGTCAAGCGCACGGAAGACTACATCACCGGCCGCTACGGCTGATCTGCGACCCCGGGGGAGGAATGGATCACCATTGCAGATCCAGCCGGTCCAGCCCGTGGAAATGGTAGACATCCTTGACCACAGGTGTCTTTGCCAGCCTCAGACCGGCCAGCCGTTCGAACAGGATCGGCAGCACGACGTTGAGTTCCAGCCGCGCCAGCGGCGCGCCGATGCAGAAATGGATGCCGGCGCCGAAGGAGAGGTTTGCCGCCTCGTTGCGGTCGGGCTTGAAGGTGAGGGGATCGGTGAATTTTGCCGGGTCGAGATTGGCGGCGGCGAGGATGAGGCTGACCTTGTCGCCGCGCTTGAAGGAGATGCCGTCGATTTCGGCCGGCTCCAGGGCCCAGCGCTGGAAGATATGAACAGGCGCGCAGATGCGCAGGGTTTCCTCGACGGTGCGCTCTGTCGTGGCCTCGTCCCGGAAAAGTTCTGCCGGATCGCCGCCGCTGTCGAGAATGGTGCGCACGGAGTTGCCGATCTGGTGCACGGTCGCCTCATGTCCCGCATTGAGCAGCACGATCGTCGTCGACACGAGCTCCTCCTCGGTCAGATACTGGCCCTTGTGCTCGGTGTGGATCATGTGGGTCAGCAGGTCGTCGCGCGGTTCGGCGCGGCGTTCGGCGATCACCGTCTTCACGTAGTCGGAAAATTCCTTCGATGCCCGTTCGGCCTCTTCCTCCTGCCCGCGCGTACGGCCGAACATGTACATGCGGACATAGGCGTGCGACCAGGTAAGCAATTGCGGTCCCATCTCCTCGGGGATGCCGATCATCCGGGCGATCATCGTCACCGGGATGATGTCGGCAAAGGCCGAGAGCAGCTCGACCTCACGCTTCTCCGCGAAGCCGTCGATCAACCGGTTGGCGAGTTCGGCAAGCTCCGGCTTCATCTTCTCGACATGGCGGGAAACGAAGGCGCGGTTGACGAGCGTGCGCAGCCGCGTGTGCTCCGGCGGTTCGAGTTCGAGCAGGGAATAACGTTCCGAAAGATCAAAACTGGCAAGATGCGGCGTCGGCTCGGCAAGCCCGAGCTCCTCGCGGCTGGCGATATGCAGGATCTGCCGGCCGAAGCGCCGGTCGCGCAGCAGTCCGTTCACATGGTCGTAACCGGTGAAGAACCACTGTTTTTGCTCGCTCCAGTAGAAGGTCGGGCAGTGGGCATGAAGTGCGGCATAGACGGCGTTCGGGTCGCCGTAGAAAGCCGGGTTGCGGCTATCAAGCGAGACATGACGGTTGGCGCGGTCGATCGAGAGAAAGGATGGGATCATCATGCGCCGAGCCTTATCGGATTTGCCGGACCTCGGAAAGATGTGAGGCGCGAGGGATCCCGGACTACCCGGCCCGTGACAGCGTGCCCATGCGTCGTAGCGCCTCGACCTGGTCGTCGACCGTCGGCACAAGTTCGCCGGCAGTGCTGCTCGGCGTGGCCGGTGCAGGGGTTGCGGCCTCCGCTTCGCCGAAGGTGACCGTGCAGTTGCGACCGGCGGCCTTCGCCGCATAGAGCGCCCGGTCGGCGGCCGAGATCAGCTTGTCGATATTGGCTTCGATCGAGGAGGCGAGCGCGATGCCGATGCTGACCGTGACCGGAACGATCGCTTCGCCGGTGCTGACGGGAAGACGGCAGAATTCGGTGCGGATCGCTTCGGCGATCGCCTCGGCTTCCGTCTGGTCCGCGACTGCGGCGAAGGCGGCGAATTCCTCACCGCCCATGCGGCCGAAGATGTTGTTTGGAATATACTGGCGGGCCATGCGCGCAAAGGCGGTCAGCACGGCATCGCCGGACTGGTGGCCGAAACGGTCGTTGACGCGCTTGAAATGGTCGAGATCGAAGAGAATCACCGCGACCTGGCGCTGCTCGTTATGAGCTCTTTCCTGGATGCCGTCGAAATAGCCGAGCAGGCCGCGGCGGTTGAGCACGCCGGTCAGCGAATCGGTCAGGGTGAGGGCACGCAGGTGCCGTTCGGAACGCTCCATGATCAGCCGGCAGGTGAACGCGAAGGCGATGGTCAGCAGGAAGGCGCTGGCCATGGCGGAGGCGCCGCCGAGATTGGTCGCCTCGATATCGCTCGGCAGCGTCAGCGCCATCGTCACTGCCGAGCCGAAGCACAGGCAGCCCTGGATGACGAACACGCCCATCAGCTTGATGCGGGTACGCTCACGGCGCATGTCGCCGGCGGCGACCGCCATGGCGAGTGCCGTTGCACCCGTCGCCGAAGCAAGGTTGTAGAGCACCACCCGGTTTGAATAATCGCTGTTGACCCAGGGCAGGAAGACCCCGGCGAGCCAGATTGCCGGCGGCAGCAGTGCCCACCATTCGATCCGCTTGCGGTCGAGCGCCAGAAAACCCGCCGCCCAGGCGCTCTGGCCGAGCAGGGCGATGGCATTGCCCGCTTCTATGGAAAGCACGCTGGGGATTTCGCCGCGCAGCGCGACCATCGCAAAGCCGATGCCAGTCAGGAGGAAGCCCAGGCCCCAATAGAGATAGGCCTCGTTCCTGACGTTGTGGCGCCAGGCGACGAACAGCACCAAAGCGAGCGTCATGGCCTCGGAACACCAGATGGCGAGACCTGTAGCGATATTGAACACGGCAGCAACCCCTTGTCTGTCAGTTCGCATCCTTGCCGAGGAAGCTCGCCAGTTCCTTAATGCTGCTGCGCTGCGGCATTGTTTTAGGCCGATATCTGCCGGTAGGCTTTCCGTTGGGTAAACGTGTATGAGCACAGTCGAATAGAGTAAGCCTTCCTTCATCCTGTCATGGAGAAAAGCCGGGGGAGACCGCGCTAGGGTCTCGCCGTTAACAGGCGTTTGAGGGAAAGAGGCTACCAGGAGCCGAAGCACCAATGCACGTCGCCCGGAAGTGTGCAGCGGTTCCGGGATAACGACAGTATGAAAAGAAGGAGCTTAGCCGCCTTGCCCCGCCTTCTTAACGTTATCCTCATGCGTGTCTTGAAGAGGAGGGCCGGGACACTCTATGTAGGGGTAAGATATTTTTTCTTTGATTCCCGGCGTCGGCCGGCGAGACGTTGACAAAGGACGCACATGAGAAACCCAGTCGATACCGCAATGGCCCTCGTTCCGATGGTCGTGGAACAGACCAACCGCGGTGAACGCTCCTACGACATCTATTCCCGCCTGTTGAAGGAACGCATCATCTTCCTGACGGGTACCGTCGAGGACCATATGGCGACGCTCGTCTGCGCCCAGCTGCTTTTCCTCGAGGCTGAAAACCCGAAGAAGGAGATCGCCCTCTACATCAATTCGCCCGGTGGCGTCGTCACCGCCGGTATGGCGATCTACGATACGATGCAGTTCATCAAGCCCGCGGTTTCGACGCTCTGCATCGGCCAGGCCGCGTCCATGGGCTCGCTGCTGCTGGCGGCCGGCCACAAGGACATGCGCTTTGCCACGCCGAACTCCCGCATCATGGTGCATCAGCCATCGGGCGGCTTCCAGGGCCAGGCGTCAGACATCGAGCGTCATGCCCGCGACATCCTCAAGATGAAGCGCCGCCTGAACGAGGTCTACGTCAAGCACACTGGCCGCACCTACGAGGAAGTTGAAAAGACGCTCGATCGTGACCATTTCATGGATGCGGACGAAGCCCAGAGCTGGGGCGTGATCGACAAGGTTCTGACGTCGCGCCTCGAAATGGAAGGCGAACAGGCCTAGTAATTAATAGGGATGGTGTTTTCCTCGCCACAGTTCTATCCCATTTGTGATTGAACAAGGGCTTTCATACGGCGACGAAGACGCTAATAGTAGCTATTAATGCTATGTTGAATTTTTATGACATAGCATTCGGCATTCGAAGGGGAGTTCGTTGCCGCCGGGACCAGGACATGATTGGTTGGGCCCGGTTCGTACCCCCTGAAGCCCTTCTCGGCAAAGGCTCCGGAAACGGAGTGCCGCCAGGAGCTGATAGAGTGGACCGCGATTTCGCCTTGAAATGCGGCGTGCTGGAAGGAAAGTGATATGAGCAAGGTCAGCGGCAGCAACGGCGGCGACTCCAAGAACACTCTTTATTGTTCGTTCTGCGGAAAGAGCCAGCACGAAGTCCGGAAACTGATTGCCGGACCGACCGTCTTCATCTGCGATGAATGCGTCGAATTGTGCATGGACATCATCCGCGAGGAGAACAAGTCCTCGATGGTCAAGTCCCGCGACGGCGTTCCGACGCCCCAGGACATCATCAAGGTCCTCGACGAATACGTCATCGGCCAGCGGCAGGCGAAGAAGATCCTGTCGGTTGCCGTTCACAACCATTACAAGCGCCTGGCGCACGCCTCCAAGAACGGCGAAGTCGAGCTGGCGAAGTCGAACATCATGCTCGTCGGCCCGACCGGCTGCGGCAAGACCTATCTTGCTCAGACGCTCGCCCGCATCATCGACGTTCCCTTCACCATGGCCGACGCGACGACGCTGACCGAGGCCGGTTATGTCGGCGAGGATGTCGAAAACATCATCCTGAAGCTGCTGCAGTCGGCCGACTACAACGTCGAGCGTGCGCAACGCGGCATCGTCTACATCGACGAAGTCGACAAGATTTCGCGCAAGTCCGACAACCCGTCGATCACCCGTGACGTCTCGGGCGAGGGCGTGCAGCAGGCGCTGCTGAAGATCATGGAAGGTACGGTCGCTTCCGTTCCGCCGCAGGGCGGACGCAAGCACCCGCAGCAGGAATTCCTGCAGGTCGACACGACGAACATCCTGTTCATCTGCG
Source organism: Rhizobium sp. WSM409 (assembly GCF_057653825.1). Lineage (NCBI taxonomy): Bacteria > Pseudomonadati > Pseudomonadota > Alphaproteobacteria > Hyphomicrobiales > Rhizobiaceae > Rhizobium > Rhizobium sp. WSM409. The sequence goes on from NZ_CM172794.1 coordinate 1,383,398, forward strand.
GCGGCGCTTTCGCCGGCCTCGACAAGATCATTTCTGCCCGTGGCGAGAAGACCTCGATCGGCTTTGGCGCTAGCGTCAAGTCGCAGGATGACCGCCGCGTCGGCGAGGTTCTGCGCGAACTGGAGCCGGAGGACCTGGTCAAGTTCGGCCTCATCCCTGAGTTCATCGGCCGTCTGCCGGTTTTGGCGACGCTCGAGGATCTCGATGAGGACGCGCTGATTCAGATCCTGTCCGAGCCGAAGAATGCGCTGATCAAGCAGTATCAGCGCCTGTTCGAGATGGAAGACGTGGAACTGAACTTCCACGAGGACGCTCTGCGCGAAATCGCCCGCAAGGCGATCGTGCGCAAGACCGGCGCTCGCGGCCTTCGCTCGATCATGGAGAAGATCCTGCTCGACACGATGTTCGAACTGCCGACGCTGGAAGGCGTTCGCGAGGTCGTCATCTCCGAGGAAGTGGTGCGCGGTTCGGCCCGTCCGCTTTACATCTATGCCGATCGCCAGGAAGAAAAGGCCAACGCTTCGGCGTGAGCTTGGGCTTTCGTGTGATTATTTTGGGGGCTTGCCATTGGCAGGCCCCTTTCTATTTGAAAAACCATGCGAAGCGCTGTTAGTATTTGCCGGTGGGAACCGAAATTGCCTTTGCCGATGTTGCGGAAGGGGTCGTGCTTGGCAATGATGCAATGATCCGTAAGCCTCTTGCTGGCGTTTGCATTTTAGCCGGGTCGGAAGTGGTAAGCGCCGGTCCAGCCACGCGCTTCATAGTGTTGGCGTTCCGTTGTAATAAAGCTGTCACATCCGAGGGACGCGGGCGTTAGCGTGGCTTGAAAAGCGTAGTCAGAACCTCCACTTGTAGCAACAAGTGAGATTGCCGGCCGGTCCCAAGCGGCCGTGCAGAGAGCCCGGCAACGGGACGATGGAAAGGACATAAAATGACGAAGAAAACGTCTGTAGCGAGCAGCACTGCCTACCCTGTTCTGCCCCTGCGCGACATCGTGGTTTTCCCGCATATGATCGTGCCGCTGTTCGTCGGACGGGAAAAGTCGATCCGTGCGCTCGAAGAGGTCATGGGTTCCGACAAGCAGATCATGCTGGTGACGCAGATCAATGCCAGCGACGACGATCCGGATCCTTCCGCGATCCACAATGTCGGCACCGTGGCCAACGTGCTGCAGCTCTTGAAGCTGCCTGACGGCACCGTGAAGGTTCTGGTGGAAGGCCGCGCCCGAGCCGAGATCGACACTTATACCAGCCGCGAGGATTTCTATGAGGCGCTCGGCCATGTGCTCGAGGAGCCGCACGACGATCCGGTCGAACTGGAAGCCCTGTCGCGTTCGGTCGTCTCCGAATTCGAGAGCTATGTGAAGCTCAACAAGAAGATTTCGCCCGAAGTGGTCGGCGCCGCCAGCCAGATCGACGACTATTCCAAGCTCGCCGATACGGTCGCCTCGCATCTGTCGATCAAGATCACCGAGAAGCAGGAGATGCTGGAGACCACCAGCGTCAAGCAGCGCCTGGAAAAGGCTCTCGGCTTCATGGAAGGCGAGATCTCGGTCTTGCAGGTCGAAAAGCGCATCCGTTCGCGCGTCAAGCGCCAGATGGAAAAGACCCAGCGCGAATACTACCTCAATGAACAGATGAAGGCGATCCAGAAGGAACTCGGAGACGGCGAAGAAGGTCGCGACGAGATGAGCGAACTGGAAGAGCGCATCTCCAAGACCAAGCTGTCCAAGGAAGCCCGTGAAAAGGCCGATGCGGAGCTGAAGAAGCTGCGCCAGATGAGCCCGATGTCGGCGGAAGCCACCGTGGTGCGCAATTATCTGGACTGGCTGCTCGGCATTCCCTGGGGCAAGAAGTCGAAGATCAAGGCCGATCTCAACAATGCCGAGAAGATCCTCGAAGCCGATCACTTCGGTCTCGACAAGGTCAAGGAGCGCATCGTCGAATATCTGGCCGTGCAGGCCCGCGCCACCAAAATCAAGGGCCCGATCCTCTGCCTCGTCGGCCCTCCGGGCGTCGGCAAGACCTCGCTCGCCCAGTCGATCGCCAAGGCGACCGGCCGTGAGTATGTGCGTATGGCGCTTGGCGGCGTTCGTGACGAAGCCGAAATCCGCGGTCACCGCCGCACCTATATCGGCTCTATGCCCGGCAAGGTCATCCAGTCGATGAAGAAGGCTAAGAAGTCCAACCCGCTATTCTTGCTCGACGAAATCGACAAGCTCGGCCAGGACTATCGCGGCGATCCGTCTTCGGCTCTGCTCGAAGTGCTCGATCCGGCGCAGAACATGACCTTCATGGATCACTATCTGGAAGTCGAATACGACCTGTCGGATGTGATGTTCATCACGACGGCGAATACGCTGAACATTCCAGCGCCTCTGATGGACCGCATGGAGATCATCCGTATCGCCGGCTACACAGAGGATGAAAAGCGCGAAATCGCCAAGCGGCACCTGTTGCCGAAGGCCATCAAGGAACATGCGTTGCAGCCGGAAGAATTCTCGGTCAGTGACGACGCCCTGATGTCGATCAGCCAGCATTACACCCGCGAAGCCGGCGTCCGCAACTTCGAGCGCGAGCTGATGAAACTCGCCCGCAAGGCGGTCACCGAGATCATCAAGGGCAAGACGAAGGCCGTTCACGTGACGGCTGCCAACATCTCCGACTATCTGGGCGTCCCGCGCTTCCGCCATGGCGAAGCAGAGGGCGAGGATCAGGTTGGCGTCGTGACCGGTCTTGCCTGGACGGAAGTCGGCGGCGAGCTGCTGACCATCGAAGGTGTGATGATGCCGGGCAAGGGCCGCATGACGGTCACCGGCAATCTGAAGGAAGTCATGAAGGAATCGATCTCGGCAGCGGCCTCCTATGTCCGCTCGCGCGCTGTCGATTTCGGCATCGAGCCGCCGCGCTTCGACAAGAGCGACATCCACGTGCACGTGCCGGAAGGCGCAACCCCGAAGGATGGTCCCTCGGCTGGTGTCGCCATGGCAACCGCGATCGTCTCGATCATGACCGGCATCCCCGTGGACAGGCATGTGGCCATGACCGGTGAAATCACGCTTCGTGGCCGTGTGCTGCCGATCGGCGGTCTCAAGGAAAAGCTGCTCGCAGCGCTTCGCGGCGGCATCAAGAAGGTGCTGATTCCGGAGGAAAACGCCAAGGACCTGGCGGAGATTCCTGACAACGTGAAGAACAACATGGAGATCATCCCGGTATCCCGCATGGGCGAGGTGATCAAGCACGCGCTGATCCGGCGGCCGGAGCCAATCGAATGGGATGGCACGGTGGAAACGCCGGTCATCACATCGGTCGAAGGCCTCGATGAGACAGGCGCAACCATAGCGCATTGAGTGGCCTTTGCCACATTTATGCCCAATTGGCCCAAAACACGGAAAAAGGCTGGCGGAAACGCCAGCCTTTTTTGTGAAAACGTCATGTAGACGCTTGCTTTTCCTTGATTTGCAGGGCTTTTGGGTTTTCGGCGGGCCTGATGAAACCTATTCTGCGCCTAGCTTACTTTTGAGTCGTTTCATACCATTTAGAAAGGGGTGGAAACATGAACAAGAATGAACTCGTGTCCGCAGTAGCCGAAAAGGCAGGACTGACGAAGTCTGACGCGGCTTCCGCTGTTGACGCGGTTTTCGACGTTGTCCAGGCTGAACTCAAGAACAAGGGCGACATTCGCCTCGCGGGTTTCGGCAGCTTCACCGTTTCTCATCGTGCCGCATCGAAGGGCCGTAACCCGTCGACGGGCGCTGAAGTCGACATTCCGGCTCGCAACGTGCCGAAATTCACGCCCGGCAAGGGCCTGAAGGACGCCGTCAACGGCTGATCTGAGATTATCCGCCAGCCGGAAACGAGACCGGTTGTGTAGGATTTGAGAGGGGTTCGGCTTTGCCGGACCCCTTTTGTTTGGGCGGATCTTGCCGTCGCGGGGGCTTTGATCTACGACAGTTCTGTTCTCAGGGCGGGGTGAAACTCCCCACCGGCGGTAAGGGTTTCGGCCTGAGCCCGCGAGCGCCTTCTTTCGCGCCCATGCGGAGGAGGGGTCAGCAGATCCGGTGTGATTCCGGAGCCGACGGTTAAAGTCCGGATGGAAGAGAATGAGTGTCGGCCACGCGGAGGGCAGGGTTGCCCTGTGTCGCTTGGTCGGGGCTCATGCGTCCTGATTTATGTTGGTCCCTGTTTTGGATGAAAGACATGAATCAGACTTCTGTTGCCGTCGAGCCGTCCCGCGCCGTTGTCGGTGCCATCTGGATGGTCCTTGCCGGCATTGCCTTTTCGCTTCTCAACGTCGTCACCCAATGGCTGACGATGAAGCTTGCCTTTCCCTCGGCGTCCGCAGCCTTCTGGCAATATGGCTTCGCCTTCCTGTTTTCGCTGCCGTTCCTGAAGAGGCTCGGCCTTGCGGCGATGCGCACGCACTATCCTTGGCGTCACCTCGCGCGCGTCGCGCTTGCCGCGCTCGGCGTCGAGGCCTGGGTCGCCGGCCTTGCCACGGTGCCGATCTGGCAGGCGATCGCACTGGTGATGACCTCGCCCTTCTTCATCATTCTGGGCGCCCGGCTTTTCCTCGGGGAGCGCGTCGGCCCGGCCCGCTGGGCCGCGACGGCAGCGGGTTTCACCGGAGCGATGATCATTCTGCAGCCATGGTCTGATGGTTTTGGCTGGGCGGCTCTCTTGCCTGTGCTTTCGGCGCTGCTGTGGGGCGCCTCGTCGCTGATCACCAAGAGCCTGACAGGCATCGAACGGCCAGAGACGATCACCGTCTGGCTGCTCGTTCTGCTGACGCCGATAAATGGCGGGCTGGCGCTTGCGGCAGGCTTTGCAGTGCCGACGGGCGCAACCCTTGCCCTGTTCCTGCTGGCGGGGCTGCTGACCGCGGTAGCGCAGTATTTCCTGACGCTAGCCTATGCCGCAGCGGATGCCGCCTATGTCCAGCCGTTCGACGATCTGAAGCTGCCGTTGAACGTGCTGGCCGGTTGGCTGTTCTTCGGTTATGCGCCGGCGGGTTATCTCTGGCTGGGAGCGGCTCTCATCTTGTCTGCTTCGCTGTTCATCATGCGAAACGAGATGCGCCGGGAGCGCAAACCAGAGCCTGACATGATCTGACGCAAAATGCCGCATCTGTCATGCCTCTGTCATGCCGCTCGCGCAGAAAACTCATGTTTCGAATGTTCGACACATGGGGGATTTCATGACAATTTCATCGCGCAAGGCAGCGCTCGCTGCCGTGCTTCTCGCATCCGTCGCCTTTCCGGCCGCGGCCGAGCCGGTTTTCAACCGCATCGCTTCCTTCCCGGTCGCAGAGAACCTGCCTGTTGATAAGGACAAGCTTTCGGTGAGCTCCGCCGAGATCATCACCGCGACCGAAGACGGCAACACGCTGATCTATAGCGACAGCCCGCTCGGCGCGATCGGCTTTATCGACATTACCGATGCCAAGGCCCCGAAGGCCGGCGGCGCGCTGATGATGGACGGCGAGCCGACATCGGTCACCTGGAGCGCCGGCAAGGCACTGGTTGCCGTCAACACCTCCGAAAGCAAGGCCAAGCCCTCGGGCCGTCTCGCGATCGTCGACGTGGCGACCAAGAAGATCGAAAACACCTGCGATCTCGGTGGTCAGCCGGATTCGATCGCCCTCAACAAGGACAAGACGCTAGGCACCATCGCAATCGAAAATGAACGCGACGAAAACATCAATGACGGCAAGATCCCGCAGATGCCGGCCGGCGATCTCGTCGTCTTCCAGGTCAAGAACGGCACCGTCGATTGCGGCACTATCAAGCACATGACGCTGGCCGGGCTTACCGGCGTCGCCCCTGAAGATCCGGAGCCGGAATTCGTCGCCTTCAACAGCCTGAACGAGATTGCCCTGACGCTGCAGGAAAACAACGAGATCGTCATCATCGACGCCAACACGGCTGAAGTGAAGACGCATTTCTCCGCCGGCAGCGTCGATCTCACCGGCATCGACACCAAGCGTGACGGCGCCCTGAAATTCTCGGGCGAAGCCAAGGGCGTGCCGCGCGAGCCCGATGCCGTGAAGTGGCTTGACGACAACCGCCTCGTCGTCGCCAATGAAGGCGACTACCAGGGCGGCTCGCGCGGCTTCACCATTTTCGACAGGACGGGCAAGCTTCTCTACGAATCGGGCGCATCCTTCGAACGCGCCGTCGCCCATATCGGCCACTATCCGGAAAGCCGTTCGGGATCGAAGGGCGTCGAGCCGGAAGGCCTCGAAGCCGCCAAGTTCGGCGACGACAAGTATTTCTTCCTGCTCGCCGAACGTGCCTCGGTCGTCGGCGTCTATAAGGATACCGGCGCCGATCCCGAACTCGTCCAGCTGCTGCCATCAGGCATTTCGCCGGAAGGCGCGATCGCCATTCCCGCCCGCAATCTTCTTGCGACCGCCAACGAGCTCGATCTCGGCAAGGACGGCGGCACGCGCTCGCATGTGATGATCTACGAGCGTTCGGAAGGCGAGAAGGCCTATCCGCAGATCGTCTCCGCCGAGAAGGATGGCAATCCGATCGGCTTTGCTGCCCTTTCGGGTCTCGCCGCCGTTCCGGGCAAGCCAGGCATGCTCTACGCCGTCAGCGACAGCGTTCTGGGCTCGCAGCCGACGATCTACACGATCGACGCCAGCAAGAAGCCGGCCGTCATCACCGACGCCCTCGTCGTCAAGCGTGACGGTGCCCCGGCTCAGAAGCTCGACATCGAAGGCATCGCGGCTGCCGCCGATGGCTCCTTCTGGCTCGCCTCGGAAGGCTACAGCGAGCGTCTCGTCCCGCACGCCCTCTACAACGTCAATGCCAAGGGCGACATCAAGGCCGAGATCGCGCTGCCGAAGGAGCTCGTCGCCAACGAAATCCGCTACGGCTTCGAAGGCGTGGCCATTGTCGGCACCGGCGACGACACCACGCTTTGGATGGCGGTCCAGCGCGAGTGGAGCGACGACGAGAAGGGCTTCGTCAAGCTCGTCTCCTACAATCCGAAGAAGAAGGAATGGGGTGCCGTTCGCTATCCGCTCGACAAGACGGAAAGCGGCTGGGTCGGTCTGTCGGAAATTTCGGCCGAGGGCGACAGCGTCTACATCATCGAGCGCGACAACCTCGTCGGCGATGCCGCCAGGCTGAAGAAGCTCTACAAGGTCGCGATATCAGAGCTGAAGCCCGCCAAGCTCGGCGGTGAGCTGCCGGTCGTCAAGAAGACCGAAGCCCACGACTTCCTCGGCGAGCTGAAGTCTGCCACCAACGGCTATGTGTTGGACAAGCTCGAAGGCTTCACCTTCGACGCATCGGGCAAGCCCTACGCGGTCACCGACAATGACGGCGTCAGCGACTCCTCCGGCGAGACCCTGTTCTTCCCGGTCGACCTGGTCGGCACGAACTGAGCTTCTGACGGTTCCACCACATGAAAATGGCCGGGTAAAACCCGGCCATTTTTTCGTTTCGGAGTATTGGATTCCTACCAGCGCTGATGCACATGCGGCGCGATCAGCCGCTCGTAGATCTCGCGCGTTGCGGCCATGACATCGGCCGAAAGCGGCGCAAGGTCGGCGGCGGCCGCGTTGGCCTTGGCCTGCTCGGCATTGCGGGCGCCGGGGATGACGACGGTGACGGCGTCGCTCATCAGGATCCAGCGGAGCGCGAAGGCAGCCATGGTCGCGCCCTCGGGCACCAGCTTGCGCACCTCTTCCACCGCCTGCAGGCCGACCTCGAAGGGAACGCCGGCAAAGGTCTCGCCGACATCGAAGGCTTCGCCGTTGCGGTTGAAATTGCGGTGGTCGTCGCTGGCAAAATGTGTGTCCCGGGTGATCTTGCCGGAGAGAAGACCGCTTGCGAGCGGCACACGGGCGATGATCGCCACATTCCTGCGGCGTGCTTCCTGGAAGAACAGATGGTCGGGGCGCTGGCGGAAGATGTTGTAGATGATCTGGATGCTGACGACGCCGGGATATTCGATTGCCTTCAGCCCGTCTTCGACTTTTTCGACGCTGACGCCGTAACCCTTGATCTTGCCGGCCTTCTGCAGCGCGTTCAGGCCCTCGAAGATCTCCGGCCGGTAAAGCGCGTCGCGCGGCGGGCAGTGGAGCTGCACGAGGTCGAGGCTGTCGACGGCAAGATTCGTCAGGCTGCGGTCGATAAAGCCTTCGAGATTAGCCTTTGTGTAGCCTTCGGCGACATGCGGGTTGAGGCGGCGGCCGGCCTTGGTGGCGACCATCGGCCGTTCACCGCCACGCGTCTTCAGCACGTCGGCGATGATCTTTTCCGAGCGGCCGTCGCCATAGACATCGGCCGTATCGATGAATGTCATGCCGGCATCGAGCGCGGCATTCAACGCCGCGCGTCCGTCCGCCTCGCTGATATCGCCCCAGGAGCCGCCGATCTGCCAGGCCCCGAAGCCGACATTGGTGACGGTGAAAGGCATGCGGCCAAAAGCATGGTGTTTCATGAAAAATCCTCCCTACAGCATGTCGCCCGGAAGTGTGTGGGGACAACGACATGCATAAAAACAAAGAGCCAAAGCGCGTCGGATGATTCAAGCAAGATGCGACGCACTGATGAAAGACAATGGCACTATCAGCCGGGTGACTTTGCGGCAATTGTCGATCCGGCTTTGATTGGTCGCCTCGATGAAATAACGTCGCGATATAAGGCTTCAACCGCAATGGATGGAAAAGGACAGATCATGGAGATCAAACCCGCCGGCTCTCGCCCCTCGACGAAGCCACCGGCCGATTATTTCACCGGCGCCGTTCGCCAGGATCCGCTGATGGAAACGCCGGCGCCGGCACGGGCGAGGGCGGTCTCCGTCACCTTCGAACCCGGCGCCCGCACGGGCTGGCATACGCACCCGCTCGGCCAGACGCTGATCGTGACATCAGGCAAGGGCCTCGCCCAGAGTTGGGGTGGGGACATCCGCGAGATCCGCGCCGGCGATACCGTCTGGTTCGCGCCGGGCGAAAAACACTGGCACGGTGCTGCCCCGGATACGGCGATGACGCATATCGCCATCCATGAAGCGCTGGACGGCAGCCACGTCGACTGGATGGAAAAGGTCAGCGACGAGCAATATTCCGGTAAAATTTGAGCTGATCAGAGTCGCTTCAGGCAATAGGAAAAATGCGCGTGCGATTCGACCGTCAGGAACTCGAATTGCCAGCCGTAATCCTTGCAGAACTTGGTGACCGCCTCGACGACGCCGTAGACGATCGGCTTGACCGTATTGCCGGTGCAGAAATCATGCCCGGCAATGCGCCCCGTCCGCTTCACTTTCTTTTCGCAGAGCAGCAGTTCCTGCCAGGTGAGCTCGAAGGAATGATCGGTATCGATATAGGCCCAGTCGAGGAAATCGTCCTCGAATTCGGCAAGCTTTTCGAGTGAGGTCCCTTGCATCAGGTGCAGCCGGCCGGCCTCGATCTCGGCCGCGAAATTCGTGTGGATCGAGTCGAGCCCGGAGCTGTAGCGATCCATCGACCAGGGATCGATGAGGTAGAGTTGCGCCGGGCGGTTCTTTTCCAGGATCTCCGCCGTATATTCGCCGAAGGCTGCTCCCACCTCGACGCCGATGCCGCCGTTCGGAATCCGATAGAGCAGCTCGCCGCGATCCGGCAGCAGACGGGCATTTTCCATGTGGTGGGCGCTGAGCGGGGTGCGCGGCATGCTCGCCCGGAGCGCCTGCCTTTCTTCACGTGTCTTCATCTCTGATCTCGGGATTGCGGGCGACTGACGGCGGCCCTGATGCGGTTTGACGGGAAGGTAGGAGCAGCCGGCACCGATGACAACCGCATGACAGGAATTTGCTTCTTTCGAACAAACCGCTAAGTTCCATCTGTGAACTGACGAAAAAGCCTCGGGAGGAGCGATTTCATGAAACGCATGTGGCCTGAAGAATTCAACGCCATCATCAGCGGAGCTGAGGAGGTGATGTTGGAAACACCAGCCGAGGCCGGCGAAGCGCCGCTGCAGCGCAAGGCGCTGAAGGCGCGAATCACCATGCAGGATTACGAGCGGATCTGGCCGCTCGCCGAAATGCGCTTCCGGCTTGGCGAAAGAGATGGCAAGGCCATCACGCTGATCACCACCAATCCCCATTACCACGCCTGGCACCCGAAGGACGGCGGCAGCGTCGATTCCGTGTCGGACAGCGGCCGCCATTACAAGACGGATTATCTCGTCGTGCACTTCCTGCTCGATGACGTGAAGGAAACATCCCCCGCTTGATGTTGCTCAGATCCGGTGCCGGCCACGGCACCGGTCTTCTGTTGACGCCGAGTTGATCCCGCCGCTGATGACAACGGCGGCGATATCGCTAAGTTTGGCGAACCATATCCTTACGAAATTGGAGGTTCCCGTGACGGGCAATGTGCTGGATATCCCGGTCAAGACTGTGGATGGTCGTGAGACCGCGCTCAACGAATACAAGGGCAGAGTGCTCTTGGTCGTCAATGTCGCCTCGAAATGTGGGCTGACCGTCCAATATGAGGGGTTGGAAAAACTCTATGGGGAAAAGCGCGAGCGCGGCTTTGTCATCGCTGCCTTTCCCGCCAATGACTTCAAGGGCCAGGAGCCCGGCACCGACGCCGAGATCCTCGATTTCTGCACCAGCACCTACGACGTCACCTTCCCGATCTTCTCGAAGATCTCGGTCAAGGGCGAGGCCCAGCACCCGCTTTACCGGCAACTGACCAAGTCGGGCGTGAAGACGACGGGTGACGGACCAATGCGCGAACGCTTGAAATCCCATGGGCTGACCGGCGGAGATGAGGAAGACATCCTCTGGAACTTCGAAAAATTCCTGATCGGCCGCGACGGCAAAGTCGCCGCCCGATTCGCGCCGGATGTGACGGCGGATGATTCGCGGCTGGTTTCCGCTGTGGATAAAGAACTCGCGAAGGCATGAATGGAGGGCGATGAGCACCCACCGGACAGCGGGATGCTCATCGCCCCGATCACGCTCTCACATCTCAGTCGGAGAAAACGAGAAAGCGCATCCGGCGCCGTTCCAAGATCCTCAGATCCCAAGCACGGTCACAAGCGGGGGCGTAAAGTCCTTGAAGCCCACTCTCGGCCAGTCACACCTCTTGTCGAATTTCGTCTTTGGTTCGTGGCGCTGACATTGCGGATTCGTCTTGAATGCATATCCGGGCAGGGTGACGTATGTGGCGCTTGGCGCGCCAAGGGCAATCGCGATGCACAGCATCAATGCGGAGCGCAGGGTCCTCATGGCACACCTCCAGGCGTGATGAACCTTCAAGCGCGGAGACTTTCCGGGCCGCGAATATTCCCACTTTTGCCGGCCCCTATCCATTCGCCCAATAGGAGGTGGCGCGGCGGCCGGGAGTAGTCCGTTTTGGTAGAGCGCTGGCTTTTCAGGCGGCGGGCCGCATCTGAACTTGCCGGCGTGACGCCTTGCTGCGCTGGAACGTGTTGCCGAACGCTGCCTCGAATTCGTGGTCGACAGTCTCTGCAGATGTAGGTGAACGTGTGGGAGCCAACCCTGTCGCGAGGCCTCGTAGGAGGCGACGCATAGCGATCACGATGTCACATCTGCGTCAGAGAAAATGAGAAGGCGCATCGGGCGCCGCTCATAAATGAAACGCGGTTTTGGAAAAACGAAAACGTATATTCATCGCCGCTTTGACCGCTGTCTTTGAAAGACGCGGGGAATCGGCTGATTGTGCTTAAGACGCCGCGCTGGCTGGTTTTCTTGATTTCCAGGCTGCAGGCTGAATTGTCGGCATCGACCGAAAAATTAATCGGCAGATCTGACGGCATTCTCAGGAGATAGGTCCTGGCTTCACGCGCCGGGGTTTCTCCCGAGGTCGTGATCGTCTGGTTTGCGGCAGACAGGAAAACCTCTAGCGCCGGCTCTCTGGCAATGCACGGTGGCGCAGCCACGCTGGCGAGAAGCAGCGCAGAGATGATCGCAACGGTTTTCATGAGGTGTCTCCTGACGAAACACCTTGCGCAGATCGTGACCGGATTAGCGAGCTAATTCGGGAGCCTAAGTCTGATGAACAAGCAGCAAGAAGGTTTGGAAATGGTGGGCGATGACGGACTCGAACCGCCGACATCCTCGGTGTAAACGAGGCGCTCTACCAACTGAGCTAATCGCCCATCGCAAACGAAGCCGGATCGGCCTGCCGCGTTGGTGGCCGTGATCTATGCGGATCGCGGCAAAACCGCAAGAGTGTTTGTGAAGATTTTTTGATTTTTTTGGTGGTGTCCCGCGTCTTGCAATGCCGCTCAGGTTCGGCTCGGCTGTGGAAAAGTGAGGGGAGGGTGGCGAGCATCTTCGTTTCGAAGGCGCTGCGTCTGCGCCTGAGCATCGCTGCAGAAGACGGAAGTGCCGGCTTTTGTTCGTCTGGCACCCAACCCGCCGAAACAATTCGCGAACTGTCATGGTTTTGTCTCCAAACCTGCTTGACACTAAAAGGCGAACCCCGTAGTTAGCCGCTCATCGAAACGGGCAGCCGTTTTGGAGGGGTGCTAGGGCATCCGGACTGCTTGAAATGAATTGCGGGTGTAGCTCAGTTGGTTAGAGTGCCGGCCTGTCACGCCGGAGGTCGCGGGTTCGAGCCCCGTCACTCGCGCCATTTCAAGTCTTGTAAAACGCAAATGCGATTTGTCGTTTGTCCGGTTGTCTTTATCCTCGCGGCCGCAAAATGGCCGATCAATGCGCGGGTGTAGCTCAGTCGGTTAGAGTGCCGGCCTGTCACGCCGGAGGTCGCGGGTTCGAGCCCCGTCACTCGCGCCATTTCTTCCGAAAGCCATGCAGTTTCCAATGGTCAGGCATGCAGGTTCAAACGGCTTGCACGGATTTGTCGCGACATCGTTGCATCTGCTTGATAATGTCCGCGCGACACGCGTCGAATTGCCTCTGTAAAAGTCTTGCGCCGGGGCCTCGGCTGCGCTAACCACGGCTTGTTGCAACGCACGTTCGCTTGCCGGGCATTTGCCCAAATGCGCCGCCTGGCGTCACCGGCAAGCAGGGATGAACATGATGACTGAACTGCTCAGTTCTTATATTCCGATCGCTATCTTCATTGCTATTGCGCTCGTCATCGGCCTGGCGCTGCTCATCGCGCCGTTCGCCGTGGCTTTCAAAGCGCCTGATTCGGAAAAGCTCTCGGCTTACGAATGCGGCTTCAACGCTTTCGATGACGCCCGCATGAAGTTCGACATCCGCTTTTACCTCGTGTCGATTCTCTTCATCATCTTCGATCTCGAAGTCGCCTTCCTCTTTCCCTGGGCCGTGTCTTTCGGTGCCATCGGCTGGTTCGGCTTCTGGTCAATGATGGTCTTCCTTCTCGTGCTGACCATCGGCTTTATCTATGAATGGAAGAAGGGAGCCCTGGAATGGGAGTAGCCCCTGTGAGCAATCAGCCGCTCGTCGCCCAGCAGCCGAAGGGGATCATCGATCCCTCGACCGGCAAGCCGGTCGGCAGCAACGACCCATTTTTCGGTGAGATCAACAACGAGCTCGCCGACAAGGGTTTTCTCGTCACCTCGACCGACGAACTGATCAACTGGGCCCGCACCGGCTCGCTGATGTGGATGACCTTCGGGCTTGCCTGCTGCGCCGTCGAAATGATGCAGCTGTCCATGCCGCGTTATGACGTCGAGCGCTTCGGTTTTGCGCCGCGCGCCTCGCCGCGCCAGTCCGACGTGATGATCGTCGCCGGCACGCTGACCAACAAGATGGCGCCGGCGCTGCGCAAGGTCTACGACCAGATGCCCGAGCCGCGTTATGTCATCTCGATGGGCTCCTGCGCCAATGGCGGCGGCTATTATCACTATTCCTATTCGGTGGTGCGCGGCTGTGACCGCATCGTGCCGATCGACATCTACGTGCCGGGCTGTCCCCCCACGGCAGAGGCGCTGCTTTACGGCGTGCTTCTGCTGCAGAAGAAGATCCGTCGTACCGGCACGATCGAACGCTAAGGGTTAAGGACAAGGCATATGAGTGAAGCCCTGACTGAGCTTGCGTCCTACCTTGGCGAAGCGCGCGGCAACCTGATCGCCGCATCGCAGATGAAGTATGGCGAACTGACGCTGACGACGACGGGTGAAAACCTGGTCGCACTTCTGACCTTCCTGCGCGACGACGCCAAATGCGGTTTCGTCAACCTGATCGATATTTGCGGCGTCGACTGGCCGCAGCGCGAGCTGCGTTTCGATGTCGTCTACCACCTGCTGTCGCCGAAGAAGAACCTGCGTATCCGCGTCAAGGTCGCAACGGATGAAGATACGCCGGTCCCGTCGGCCTGCCCCGTCTATCCGGGCGCCGACTGGTTCGAGCGCGAGACCTGGGACATGTACGGCGTGCTCTTCACCGGCCATCCGGACCTGCGTCGCATCCTGACCGACTACGGCTTCGAAGGTCATCCGCTGCGCAAGGATTTCCCGACCACCGGCTTCGTTGAAGTGCGCTACGACGACGCGGCAAAGCGCGTCGTCTACGAGCCGGTCGAGCTGAAGCAGGAATTCCGCAACTTCGACTTTATGTCGCCATGGGAAGGCACGGAGTATGTGCTGCCGGGCGACGAAAAAGCGAAGCAATAATTCAAGGTGGTTGGTGGGCTTAGCCCGCCATTCACTAGTTATCTGAGAACGCGAGCCCATCGCCATGACAGAACATAACGTCCGCAACTTCAATATCAATTTCGGACCGCAGCATCCGGCGGCGCACGGCGTTCTTCGTCTTGTCCTGGAGCTTGACGGCGAAATTGTGGAGCGTGTCGATCCGCATATCGGCCTTTTGCATCGCGGCACCGAGAAGCTGATCGAGACCAAGACCTATCTTCAGGCCGTGCCCTATTTCGATCGCCTCGACTACGTCGCACCGATGAACCAGGAACATGCCTATGCGATGGCCGTCGAAAAGCTGCTCGGCATCGAGATCCCGATTCGCGGCCAGCTGATCCGCGTTCTCTATTCGGAAATCGGCCGCATCCTGTCGCACCTTCTGAACGTCACGACGCAGGCCATGGACGTCGGCGCGCTGACGCCGCCGCTCTGGGGCTTCGAAGAGCGTGAAAAGCTGATGGTGTTCTACGAGCGCGCCAGCGGCTCGCGCATGCATGCCGCTTATATCCGTCCGGGCGGCGTCCACCAGGATCTGCCCGAACAGCTCGTGCAGGATATCGGCGCCTGGTGCGATCCGTTCCTGAAGGCGCTCGATGACATCGACAACCTGTTGACCGGCAACCGCATCTTCAAGCAGCGCAACGTCGATATCGGCGTCGTCTCGCTGGAGGAATGCTGGGCTTGGGGCTTCTCCGGCGTCATGGTGCGCGGTTCGGGTGCGGCCTGGGATCTGCGTCGCGCCCAGCCCTATGAATGTTATTCCGATCTCGAATTCGATATCCCGATCGGCAAGAATGGCGACAACTACGACCGTTATCTGATCCGCATGATCGAGATGCGCGAATCGGTCCGCATCATGAAGCAATGCGTCAACCGCCTGCTCTCGGATGCCAGGACCGGTCCTTTCTCGTCGATCGACGGCAAGGTCGTGCCGCCGAAGCGCGGCGAGATGAAGCGCTCGATGGAAGCGCTGATCCACCACTTCAAGCTCTATACCGAAGGCTACCATGTGCCGGCCGGCGAGGTTTACGCCGCCGTCGAGGCGCCGAAGGGCGAATTCGGTGTCTATCTCGTCTCCGACGGCACCAACAAGCCCTATCGCTGCAAGATCCGCGCGCCCGGTTATGCCCATCTGCAGGCGATGGACTTCATGTGCCGCGGCCACCAGCTTGCCGACGTCGCGGCCGTCCTCGGCTCGCTCGACATCGTCTTCGGCGAGGTGGATCGCTGATGCAGCTTCTGCCGCTGGCCGTCGTTATCCTTCTTTCGGCATCCGGGGTTTCGGCTCAGGAATCCGATAGCCTCGGCACGCCGCTCGGCCATAAGGAAGAGACGCCGCCGGCGCAGCAATCGTCCATGGGTGAGCTTTTGTCCAAGGGCTATCAGATCAAGGCTGCCATTCCGAACGGCAGCAAATTCGTAGTGTTTATGCAAAAAGACCAGTCGGCCTATGCCTGCGAAATGCAGTCTTTGACCGCTTCGCGGTGTGGAACCTTAAACTGACAAGGCGTGAGAAAGAATGTCCGTTCGTCGATTAGCCGAAGATCAATTTCAGCCTGCCGCATTCGCCTTCAGCGATGAGAATGCGGTCTGGGCGGACAAGACGATCCAGAAATACCCCGCCGGCCGCCAGCAATCGGCGGTCATTCCGCTGTTGATGCGGGCGCAGGAGCAGGACGGCTGGGTCACGCGCGCGGCGATCGAAAAGATCGCCGACATGCTTGATATGGCCTATATCCGCGTGCTCGAGGTCGCGACCTTCTATACGCAGTTCCAGCTGCATCCGGTTGGTACCCGCGCCCATGTCCAGGTCTGCGGTACGACGCCCTGCATGCTGCGCGGCTCGGAAGCGCTGATGTCGGTCTGCAAGAGCAAGATCCATGCCCATGCCTTCGAGCGCAATGCCGAAGGCACGCTATCCTGGGAAGAGGTCGAATGTCTCGGGGCCTGCGTCAACGCCCCGATGGTGATGATCGGCAAGGACACCTATGAAGACCTGACGCCCGCGCGTCTCGAAGAGATCATCGACGTCTTTGCCGCCGGCAATGGCGCCAGCATCAAGCCCGGCACCCAGATCGACCGGGTGTTTTCGGCGCCCGAAGGCGGCCTGACCTCGCTGACGACGGAAGAGCCGAAGGCAAGGACGCGTGCCAAGAAGGCCGATGCCGAAACCGTATCGGCTCCAGTCGACGCCGCGCCGGTTCCTCCCTCCGAGGCCGCCCGCCCGAAGAGCACCGATGCCGAGACCAATGCTGCCCTGAAGACTCCGGCGACGGCGCCGAAGGCGGCTGCGAAAAACGCAAAGGCAGCCGAGCAGCAGCCGATATCAGGCACGGCGGCTGCCGAACCGGCGCCGAAAGCTGCCGTCAAGGCTGAAGCCGCCTCGGCGGAAAAGCCTGCTCTGACCGACAAGAATCGGCCGGCCGGCATCGAAAAGCCCGCCGCACCTGATGATCTGAAGATGATCTCGGGTGTCGGCCCGAAGATCGAGGCGACGTTGAACGAAATCGGCATCTTCACCTTCGCGCAGGTCGCAGGCTGGAAGAAGGCCGAACGCGAATGGGTCGATGGCTATTTGAATTTCCGCGGCCGCATCGAACGCGATGACTGGGTCAAGCAGGCCAAGGCGCTCGCCAAGGGCGGGGAAGCGGAATATATCAAGGTCTTCGGCAAGAAGCCGCGGTAAGAGGTGAAGCATGTTACAAGATAAAGACCGCATCTTTACCAACATCTACGGCCTCAAGGACAAATCCCTGAAGGGCGCGATGAGTCGCGGCCACTGGGACGGCACCAAGCAGATCCTCGAAAAGGGCCGCGACTGGATCATCAATGAGATGAAGGCGTCAGGCCTTCGCGGTCGTGGTGGCGCCGGTTTCCCGACCGGCCTCAAATGGTCCTTCATGCCGAAGGAAAGCGACGGCCGGCCGCATTATCTCGTCGTCAACGCCGACGAATCCGAGCCTGGCACCTGCAAAGACCGCGACATCATGCGCCACGATCCGCATACGCTGATCGAAGGCTGCGTCATCGCGAGTTTCGCGATGGGCGCCAATGCGGCTTACATCTACGTGCGCGGCGAATATATCCGCGAGCGCGAAGCGCTGCAGGCGGCGATCGACGAATGCTATGATTATGGCCTGCTCGGCAAGAACAACAAGCTCGGCTGGGACATGGATATCTTCGTCCATCACGGCGCCGGCGCCTATATTTGCGGCGAGGAAACCGCGCTGCTCGAAAGCCTTGAAGGCAAGAAGGGCCAGCCGCGTCTGAAGCCGCCGTTCCCGGCCAATATGGGCCTCTACGGCTGCCCGACGACGGTCAACAACGTCGAATCGATCGCTGTTGCGCCGACCATCCTGCGCCGCGGCGCCGGCTGGTTCTCGGCCATCGGCCGTCCGAACAATGTCGGCACCAAGCTGTTCATGCTCTCCGGCCACGTCAACAAGCCGTGCACGGTTGAAGAGGAAATGGGCATCACCTTCCGCGAACTGGTCGACCGCCATGCCGGCGGCATTCGCGGCGGCTGGGACAACCTGCTTGCCGTCATTCCAGGCGGGGCATCCTGCCCGATCGTTCCGGCCAAGGACATCATCGATTGCCCGATGGATTTCGACGGCCTGCGCGGCGTCGGCTCTTCCTTCGGTACGGCCGCCGCGATAGTCATGGACAAGTCCACCGACGTCATCAAGGCGATCGCCCGTATCTCCGCCTTCTTCAAGCATGAGAGCTGCGGCCAGTGCACGCCCTGCCGCGAAGGCACGGGCTGGATGTGGCGTGTGATGGAGCGCATGGCCAAGGGCAATGCCCAGAAGCGCGAAATCGACATGCTGTTCCAGGTGACGAAGCAGATCGAAGGCCACACCATTTGTGCGCTCGGCGATGCCGCGGCATGGCCGGTGCAGGGTCTGATCCGTAAC
The DNA here is from genome assembly GCF_057653825.1 of Rhizobium sp. WSM409. Lineage (NCBI taxonomy): Bacteria > Pseudomonadati > Pseudomonadota > Alphaproteobacteria > Hyphomicrobiales > Rhizobiaceae > Rhizobium > Rhizobium sp. WSM409. Next base: position 1,401,911 of record NZ_CM172794.1, read on the forward strand.
TTCCGTCCCGAGATCGAAAAGCGCATCGACCAGTATACGGCGAGCGCGCTTGATCACGGTGCGGTTCTGGAGGCGGCTGAATAATCATGGCGGACAACGCATCCAAGAGTGGGAAGAAGGAAGAAGTCGCCGATTTCGCGGCCGGTTTCGGCCGTCTAGCCGCCGAGATGCTGGAAAATGCACGGGCGATGCCGGTGCATCCGCTGATGGCGCAGCCCGCGGCAGCCTTTGCCGCCGCAACGGCGATCGGCTTTGGTTTCTCGACCCAAATGGCCGGCGCTTTCTTCGGTGCCTGGCAGAGCGCCCTGGAAACGACCGGCAAGGTCGCCGCCGCCCTCGATGACACGCCGCCGGACGAACTGAAGCCCGATGTCGATATCCGGCCGGAGAATATTCGCTCGGAGGTCAAGGCTTTCACCAAGCCGCCGGCCGACAAGAAGGCAAGGCCGACATTGACTGTCGTCAAGCCGGTCAGCGAGTCGATCCCACCCAGCCAAACGAAGGCCAGCCAGCCAAAGCCGGCGGTGAAGGCAAAACCGGTTGCGCGGGGGAAGGCCGACGATCTCAAGCTGATTGCCGGCATCGGCCCGAAGCTGGAGCAGGTGCTGAACGCCAAGGGCGTTCGCAGCTTTGCCGAGATCGCTGCCTGGACCGACGAGGAAATCGCCGGGTTCGACGCTGAACTCGGCTTCAACGGCCGCATCGGCCGTGACGACTGGACCGGCCAGGCGAAAGTTCTGGCGGGGCGGAGCCGCAGAAAGAAATGAACTATCCGGCCGTGTCGATCGGCCGGAAAGATGGGCAGGTCGGCGGACGGGCGGGGGCCTGAAGATGCCGGTGCGGGTTCCGGATCTGGAATGCGCGACAGAGAATTTGGGCGACATCAGATGTCGGCAGGACGAAAGATCCGGCTTGGCAATGAGAGTGTTGCAAAAATAGGTTTGTTTGCCGTCATCAGGCAAACGGGAAACAGGACTGAGCGACGATGGCAAAACTGAGGATTGACGGCAACGAGATCGAAGTTCCGGATCATTTCACGCTATTGCAGGCGTGCGAGGATGCCGGTGCCGAGGTTCCGCGCTTCTGCTTCCATGAGCGCCTGTCGGTTGCCGGCAATTGCCGCATGTGCCTTGTCGAGGTGAAGGGCGGCCCGCCGAAGCCGCAGGCTTCCTGCGCCATGAGCGTGCGCGACATCCGCGGCGGCCCGAACGGCGAACTGCCTGAGGTTTTCACCAACACCCCGATGGTCAAGAAGGCCCGCGAAGGTGTGATGGAATTCCTGCTGATCAACCATCCGCTCGATTGCCCGATCTGCGACCAGGGCGGCGAATGCGACCTGCAGGACCAGGCGATGGCCTTCGGCATAGACACCTCGCGCTATCAGGAAGACAAGCGCGCCGTCGAGGACAAGTATATCGGCCCGCTCGTCAAGACGGTGATGAACCGCTGCATCCACTGCACGCGCTGCGTCCGCTTCACCACCGAGGTCGCCGGCATTTCCGAACTCGGCCTGATCGGCCGCGGCGAGGATGCCGAGATCACCACCTATCTCGAACAGGCGATGACCTCCGAGCTGCAGGGCAACGTCGTCGACCTTTGCCCGGTTGGCGCACTCACCTCGAAGCCCTTCGCCTTCACCGCGCGCCCGTGGGAATTGAACAAGACCGAATCGATCGACGTCATGGACGCCGTCGGTTCGGCAATCCGCGTCGACACTCGCGGCCGTGAGGTCATGCGCATCCTGCCGCGCGTCAATGAAGCGATCAACGAGGAGTGGATCTCCGATAAGAGCCGCTTCATCTGGGACGGCCTTAAGACCCAGCGCCTCGACCGGCCCTATGTTCGCCGCGACGGCCGCCTGCAGCCCGCCACCTGGGCCGAAGCCTTCGGCGCAATCAAGGCCGCCGTCGGCGCCACCTCGGGCGACAAGATCGGCGCGATATCAGGCGACCTCGCTTCCGTCGAGGAAATGTATGCGCTCTCCGAACTGGTGAAGTCGCTGGGGTCGGTCAATCTCGACTGTCGCCAGGATGGGGCGGCACTCGATCCGTCGCTCGGCCGTTCTAGCTACCTGTTCAACCCGACGATCTCGGGCATCGACCAGGCCGACGCGCTGTTGATCATCGGCGCCAATCCGCGCTTCGAGGCAGCCATCCTCAACGCCCGCATCCGCAAGCGCTGGCGCCGCGGCAAGTTCCCGATCGGCGTCATCGGCGAGCGTGCTGAACTGCGCTACAGCTATGATTACCTCGGCGGCGGTCCCGACACGCTGAAGGATCTGGTCGACGGTACCCACGCCTTCGCGGACGTGCTGAAGAATGCCGCCAAGCCGATGATCATCATCGGCCAGGGTGCGCTGGCGCGCACCGACGGCGCCGGCGTTCTCGCCAGTGCTGCCAAGCTCGCCGGCTCGGTCGGCGCGATCGCCGAAGGCTGGAACGGCTTTGCCGTCCTCCATACCGCTGCCTCGCGCGTCGGCGGTCTCGACCTCGGCTTCGTGCCGGGCGCCAAGGGCGTCAATGCCGCCGAGATGCTGACGGCGATGGACGTGCTCTTCCTGCTCGGTGCCGACGAACTCGACTTCACCGCCAAGAAGGCCAAGCTCACCGTCTATATCGGCTCGCATGGCGACAACGGCGCGCACCATGCCGACGTCATCCTGCCGGCCGCAGCCTATACCGAAAAGTCCGGCACCTGGGTCAACACCGAAGGCCGCGTCCAGATGGGCAATCGCGCAGGTTTTGCGCCGGGTGACGCCCGCGAGGACTGGGCGATCATCCGTGCCCTTTCCGACGTGCTCGGCAAGAAGCTTCCCTTCGATTCGCTCAGCGAATTGCGTGTCCGGCTCTATGCCGCTTTCCCGCATTTCGCCGCCATCGACGAGATCGCCGAAACCGATAGCGCCCAAATTGCCGCAGTTGCGAAAAAAGCCGGCAAGATGAACAAATCCGGGTTTGCGTCGCCGGTGAAAGACTTCTATTTGACGAACCCGATAGCGCGTGCCTCGGCTGTCATGGCGGAGTGCTCGGCATTGGCCCGCAACAACTTCAAAGTCGCGGCAGAGTAAGGGCAGGGGACTATGGATTCTTTCTTTTCGACCTATGTCTGGCCGGCGATCATCATGATCGGTCAGTCGCTGCTGCTTCTCGTCTGCCTGCTCGTCTTCATCGCCTATGTACTGCTCGCCGACCGCAAGATCTGGGCGGCCGTGCAACTGCGCCGCGGTCCTAATGTCGTCGGTCCCTTCGGCCTGTTCCAGTCCTTCGCCGACCTTTTGAAGTTCGTCTTCAAGGAGCCGGTCATTCCAGCCGGCGCCAACAAGGCGGTCTTCCTGCTTGCCCCGCTGGTGACGGTGCTTCTGGCGCTGTCGACCTGGGCGGTGGTGCCGCTGGCCAACGGATGGGTGATCGCCAACATCAATGTCGGCATCCTCTATATTTTCGCGATCTCCTCGCTCGAGGTTTACGGCATCATCATGGGCGGCTGGGCTTCGAACTCGAAGTATCCGTTCCTCGGCGCGCTGCGCTCGGCGGCGCAGATGGTGTCCTATGAAGTCTCGATCGGCTTCGTCATCGTCACCGTGCTTCTCTGCGTCGGCTCGCTGAACCTGACCGATATCGTCAATGCGCAGCATACCGGCCTCGGCACCATGCTCGGCCTGCCGGCGTCGTTCCTCGACTGGCACTGGCTGTCGCTCTTCCCGATGTTCATCATCTTCTTCATTTCGGCGCTCGCCGAAACGAACCGCCCGCCCTTCGACCTCCCGGAAGCCGAATCGGAACTCGTCGCCGGCTTCATGGTCGAATACGGCTCCTCGCCATACATGATGTTCATGCTCGGCGAATATGCGGCCGTCTGCCTGATGTGCGCGCTGACGACGATCCTCTTCCTCGGCGGCTGGCTGCCTCCGGTCGATATCTGGATCCTCAACTGGGTCCCAGGCATCATCTGGTTCACGCTGAAGGCCTGCCTGGTGTTCTTCATGTTCGCGATGGTCAAGGCCTTCGTTCCGCGCTACCGCTACGATCAGCTCATGCGCCTCGGCTGGAAAGTATTCCTGCCGCTGTCGCTCGCCATGGTCGTCATCGTTGCATTCGTGCTGAAACTGATGGGTTGGGCATGATCATGCCCACTCTCGTTTCCGGCAAAATTGGAGGTTGAAGATGGCAAGCTTGTCCGGCTCCATCAGCTCGCTGTTTCTCAAGGAATTCGTCGGCGCGTTCTTTCTGTCGATGCGCTATTTCTTCCGCCAGAAGGCGACGATCAACTATCCCTTCGAAAAGGGTCCGGTTTCCCCGCGTTTCCGCGGCGAGCATGCGTTGCGCCGTTATCCGAACGGCGAAGAACGCTGCATCGCCTGCAAGCTCTGCGAGGCGATCTGTCCTGCCCAGGCGATCACCATCGAGGCCGGTCCGCGCCGCAATGATGGCACGCGCCGCACGGTGCGCTACGACATCGACATGGTGAAGTGCATCTATTGCGGCTTCTGCCAGGAAGCCTGCCCGGTCGACGCGATCGTCGAAGGCCCGAATTTCGAATTTGCGACGGAAACCCGCGAAGAGCTCTACTTCGACAAGGCGCGGCTTCTGGACAACGGAGACCGGTGGGAGCGCGAAATCGCTCGCAACATCGCGATCGACTCGCCGTACCGCTGATTGAGATTTTGAAATGCCGCGGTGGAGCGCAGTTGCTCCTGTCGCGGGGAAGATGAAAAAGGCACCAACATGGGTCTGCAGGCTCTATTTTTCTATCTTTTCGCCTTTGTCGCGGTGGCGTCGGCGTTCATGGTTATCTGGGCGAAGAACCCGGTTCACTCGGTTCTGTTCCTGATCCTGGTGTTCTTCAATGCGGCTGGCCTCTTCCTGCTGCTCGGTGCCGAATTCCTGGCGATGATCCTGCTTGTCGTCTATGTCGGCGCCGTCGCCGTCCTCTTCCTCTTCGTGGTGATGATGCTCGATATCGACTTCACCGAACTGAGGGCCGGCGTTCTCGAATATGCGCCGATCGGCGGGCTGATCGGGGTGATCCTCGCAGCCGAGCTGATCGTCGTCATCGGCGGCAGCGTCATCTCGCCTGAGATCGCCAAATCAGTCGCCATGCCGATCCCGGCGCTAAGCGAGCGCACCAATACGGCCGCCCTCGGCGACGTGCTCTACACTAACTACGTCTATTTCTTCCAGATCGCCGGTCTGGTGCTTCTGGTCGCCATGATCGGTGCGATCGTGCTGACGTTGAGACACCGCACCAACATCAAGCGGCAGAATATCCCCAGGCAGGTTGCCCGCACGCCCGCCACCGCCGTCGAGGTGGTTTCGGTCAAGCCCGGGCAGGGCGTCTAAAGGCAGGTCAAGGAACAAAGAACATGGTCATCGGACTTTCCCACTACCTGACGGTCAGCGCCATCCTCTTCACGCTCGGCGTCTTCGGCATCTTCCTGAACCGGAAGAACGTCATCGTCATCCTGATGTCGATCGAACTGATCCTGCTCGCCGTCAACATCAACATGGTCGCCTTCTCCTCCTTCCTGAACGACATCGTCGGCCAGGTCTTCGCGCTGTTCATCCTGACGGTCGCGGCTGCCGAAGCGGCGATCGGTCTTGCAATTCTCGTTGTCTTCTACCGCAACCGCGGCTCGATCGCGGTCGAAGACGTCAATATGATGAAGGGCTGAGTGGCTCATGTTCCTCTATAAGGCTATCGTCTTTCTTCCCTTGATCGGTGCGATCGTCGCCGGCCTTTTCGGCCGCGCCATCGGCGCCAAGGCTTCGGAATATGTCACCAGCGGCCTGATGATCATCGCCGCCATCCTGTCTTGGGTCGTCTTCTTCACCGTCGGCATGGGTCATGCCGAAGGCGGCCCGATCAAGGTCGAGGTGCTGCGCTGGATCCAGTCCGGCGGCATCGACGTCTCGTGGTCGCTGCGTGTGGATACGCTGACCTCCGTCATGCTGATCGTCGTCAACACGGTCTCGACGCTGGTGCATGTCTATTCGATCGGCTACATGCATACCGATCCGCATCGCCCGCGCTTCTTCGCCTATCTCTCGCTCTTCACCTTCGCCATGCTGATGCTGGTGACCGCTGACAACCTTGCCCAGATGTTCTTCGGCTGGGAAGGCGTCGGTCTCGCCTCCTATCTGCTGATCGGCTTCTGGTTCAAGAAGCCGTCGGCGACGGCCGCGGCGATGAAGGCCTTCATCGTCAACCGCGTCGGCGACTTCGGCTTCGTGCTCGGCATTGCCGGCGTCTTCGTGCTGTTCGGCTCGATCAACCTCGACACGATCTTCGCCAATGCCTCGAACTTCGCCCCGCATGAAGGCGGCGGCGAAGCGGGCGAGGTGATCCTCAATCTCTTCGGCATGCAGCTCGACAAGGCGCATGCGCTGACCGGCATCTGCCTGCTGCTCTTCATGGGCGCGATGGGCAAGTCGGCGCAGTTCCTGCTGCACACCTGGCTGCCTGACGCCATGGAAGGCCCGACCCCGGTCTCGGCCCTCATCCATGCCGCCACCATGGTCACCGCCGGCGTCTTCCTCGTCGCCCGCATGTCGCCGCTCTTCGAACTGTCGCCGGATGCGCTGGTTGTCGTCACCGTGATCGGCGCGATCACCGCCTTCTTCGCGGCAACCGTCGGCCTGGTGCAGAACGACATCAAGCGCGTCATCGCCTATTCCACCTGCTCGCAGCTCGGCTACATGTTCGTAGCGCTCGGGGTAGGGGCCTATGGCGCGGCGATCTTCCATCTTTTCACGCACGCCTTCTTCAAGGCGCTGCTCTTCCTCTGCGCCGGCTCGGTCATCCATGCCGTCGATGGTGAGCAGGACATGCGCTACATGGGCGGCCTGCGGCCGCACATCAAGGTGACGTTCTGGATGATGATCATCGGCACGCTGGCGATCACCGGCGTCGGCATTCCCTTCACGCCGATCGGCTTCGCTGGCTTCTTCTCCAAGGACGTGATCATCGAGGCGACCTATGCATCGCATTCGCCGGTCTCGGGCTTTGCCTTCTCACTGCTGGTCATCGCGGCTCTGTTCACCAGCTTCTATTCCTGGCGCCTGATCTTCATGACCTTCTTCGGCAAGCCACGCGCCTCGCACGAGGTGATGCACCACGTGCATGAGTCGCCGCAGGTCATGCTTGTGCCGCTCTATCTGCTGGCGATCGGCGCAGTGCTTGCTGGCGTGATCTTTGAAGGCCGGTTCTACGGCGAGGAATATGCCGAGTTCTGGAAGGGGGCGCTCTTTACCGGCGCCGAGAACGAACTGGTCGAAGAGTTCCACCATGTTCCGGCGCTCGTGGCTTTGAGCCCGTTCATCGCCATGGTGCTCGGTTTCGTCACCGCCTGGTACATGTATATCCGCTCGCCGCAGACGCCGCGCATCCTGGCGCAGCAGCACCGCGTGCTCTACCAGTTCCTGTTGAATAAGTGGTATTTCGACGAACTCTACGACTTCCTCTTCGTCCGCTCCGCCAAGGCGCTCGGCCGCTTCCTGTGGAAGAAAGGTGATGTCGGAGTCATCGATACCTACGGCCCGAACGGCGTCGCCGCTCGCGTCGTCGCCGTCACTGATCGCGTGGTCCGCCTGCAGACCGGTTACCTCTATCACTACGCCTTCGCCATGCTGATCGGCATTGCGGCGCTCGTTACCTGGATGATGCTCGGGAGTTCCTTCTGATGACCGATTGGCCTATTCTTTCAACGGTCACCTTCCTGCCGCTCGTCGGCGTGGTGCTCCTGCTATTGATGAATGGCGAGAGCGAAACCGGCCGGAAGAACGTGCTGTGGATCTCGCTGATCACTACCGTCTTCACCTTCGTCGTCTCGCTCTTCATCTGGATCGGCTTCGACAATGCTAATCCGGGCTTCCAGATGCTCGAGAAGCATGACTGGCTCGGCACCGGCATTGGCTACCACCTCGGCGTCGACGGCATCTCGATGCTGTTCGTCATCCTGTCGACCTTCCTCATGCCCTTCTGTGTGCTGGCGAGCTGGCTCTCGATCGAGAAGCGCCTGAAGGAATACATGATCGCCTTCCTCATCCTCGAAACGATGATGATCGGCGTCTTCGTTTCGCTCGATATCGTGCTCTTCTACGTCTTCTTCGAGGCGGGCCTCATTCCGATGTTCCTGATCATCGGCGTCTGGGGCGGCAAGGACCGCGTCTATGCGAGCTACAAGTTCTTCCTCTATACGCTGCTCGGCTCGGTGCTGATGCTGCTCGCCATCATGGCGATGTACTGGCAGGCCGGCACGACCGATATCACCGCGCTGCTCGCCTACAAGTTCCCGCCGGCGCTGCAGACCTGGTTATGGCTTGCCTTCTTCGCCTCCTTCGCGGTGAAGATGCCGATGTGGCCGGTCCATACCTGGCTTCCCGATGCCCACGTTCAGGCGCCGACGGCTGGCTCGGTAATCCTGGCCGGTGTGCTGCTGAAGCTCGGCGGCTACGGTCTCATCCGCTTCTCGCTCGGAATGTTCCCGGTGGCGTCCGATTATTTCGCGCCACTGGTTTTCGCACTGTCTGTGATCGCCATCATCTACACCTCTCTGGTGGCGATGATGCAGGACGATATCAAAAAGCTGATCGCCTATTCCTCGGTGGCGCACATGGGCTATGTGACCATGGGCATCTTTGCCGCCAACATGCAGGGTGTTCAGGGGTCGATCTTCCAGATGCTCTCGCACGGCATCGTCTCCGGCGCGCTCTTCCTCTGCGTCGGCGTCGTCTACGATCGCACCCATACCCGCGAGATCAACGCCTATGGCGGCCTCGTCAACAACATGCCGAAATATGCCGTGGCGATGATGGTCTTCACCATGGCCAATGTCGGGCTTCCCGGCACGTCGGGCTTCGTCGGCGAATTCCTGACGCTGATCGGTGTCTTCCGCGTCAACACCTGGGTAGCGCTCTTTGCCGCCACCGGCGTCATCCTCTCGGCTGCCTACGCGCTCTGGCTTTATCGCCGGGTGATCTTCGGCGCGCTGGAGAAGGAAAAGCTGAAGGCGCTGCTCGATCTTTCTCCACGCGAGCAGCTGATCCTTTACCCTCTGGTCGCGCTGACCATCTTCTTCGGCGTTTATCCGGCTCCGGTCTTCGATGCGACGGCCGCCTCGGTGGATCTGCTGGTCAACAACTACACGGCCGCCGTGCACGCAGCGCAGAATGTTGCGCTGTCTATGAAATGATGACGGGACTTATTGGACATGACCGCTGAAACAATTCTCCTCAGTCTGCATCTTTCCGTGCCGGAGCTCATCCTCGCGGTCGGCGCCCTTGTCCTGTTGATGGTCGGCGTCTTCTCAGGCGAGCGGTCGGGCCTTGTCGTCACCGGCTTGGCGATCGTCCTGCTCCTGGCCTCCGGCCTGTGGCTGCTCTTCGTGCCCGCAGAAGGCCTTGCCTATGGCGGCGTCTACATGGCCGACGGCTTCTCGCGCTTCATGAAGCTGGTGGCGCTGATCGGTTCGCTGGTCGCCATATTCATGTCGATCGGCCACGCCCGTGAAAATCAGCTCGACAAGTTCGAGTTCCCGGTTCTCCTGGTGCTCGCGACCCTTGGCATCCTGCTGATGATCTCGGCCAACGACCTGATCTCGCTCTATCTCGCGCTGGAACTGCAATCGCTGGCGCTCTATGTCGTCGCAGCGATCAACCGTGACAGCCTGAAGTCGACCGAAGCCGGTCTGAAATATTTCGTCCTCGGCGCGCTTTCCTCCGGCATGCTGCTCTATGGCATGTCGCTGGTCTACGGCTTCACCGGCCACACCCACTTCTCCGAAATCGCCCAGGCGCTGTCCGTCGAGGGCGCGCGTTCGCTCGGCCTGATCTTCGGCTTGGTCTTCATCCTCGCCGGCATCGCCTTCAAGATCTCGGCCGTTCCCTTCCATATGTGGACGCCGGATGTTTACGAAGGCGCGCCGACGCCGGTCACCGCCTTCCTTGCCGCAGCACCCAAGGTTGCTGCCATGGCGATGATGACCCGCATCGTCATCACCGCTTTCCAGCCGGTTCTGGCGGACTGGCAGCAGGTCGTCGTCTTCATCTCGATCGCCTCGATGCTGCTCGGCTCGTTTGCCGCGATCGGCCAGAAGAATATCAAGCGACTGATGGCCTATTCCTCGATCGGCCACATGGGTTATGCGCTGGTCGGCCTTGCCGCCGGCAACCAGACCGGCGTCACCGGCGTCATGCTTTACATGGTCATCTACATGGTCATGACGCTCGGCACCTTTGCGATCATCATGTCGATGCGCCGCAAGGATGGCACCGTCGTCGAAAATGTCGACGATCTCGCCGGCCTCTCCACAACGAACCCGTTCATGGCCGTGGTGCTGACGGCGCTGATGTTCTCGCTCGCCGGCATCCCGCCGCTCGCCGGCTTCTTCGCGAAGTACTTCGTCTTCGTTGCCGCCATCGAGGCCAAGCTCTATGCGCTCGCCATCATCGGCGTTCTCGCCTCGGTCGTCGGCGCTTACTATTATCTGCGTGTCATCAAGCTGATGTGGTTCGATGAGGCGACCGGCGAATTCGCCCGTGTCTCTGGAGCGCTGCGTCTGGTCTTCGGTCTCTCCGGTCTCTTCGTCACCGCCTATGTCCTCATCGGCGGCCCGATCGGCGGCGCGGCAGAGCTTGCCGCTGCGACGCTCTTTTGATGGCTTCCGACGGACGGCGCCGGATATCGCTCGGCGATTTCAGGCACGAAGCTCTGTCGGAAACATCGTCTACCAACAGCGAATGCCTCGCCCGGGCTCGGGCGGGCGATGGTGGTAATCTCTGGGTGACCGCCGAGAGACAGACGGGCGGTCGCGGCCGCCGCGGCAGGCTCTGGGTTTCCGAGCGCGGCAATCTCTACGCTTCTCTTCTCCTGATCGACCCGGCGCCGATGGAGCGGCTGGGCTCGCTGCCGCTGGCGATCGCCGTTGCCGTGCAACAGGCGATCCGCAGGGTGTTGCCACTGGGCGCCGAACCGCTCGAGGTCAAATGGCCGAACGATATCCTCATCGGCCGAAAGAAGACCTGCGGCATTCTCGTCGAAGGCGAGGGGCTGCCGGATGGCCGTTACGCGCTGATCGTCGGCATCGGCATCAATATCTCGGTAATGCCCGACAATCCGCTCTACCCCGTTACCTGTCTGCGTCAGCAGGGAAGTGCGGCTTCGCCGGAAGAACTCTTCGCGCATCTCTTCGCCGCCGCGGCGGAAGTGCTTGAAATATGGGATCAGGGCCGTGGCGTCGGCGAGATCACGACGCTCTGGCGCGCCATCGCCTGCGGCATCGGCGAAAAGATTACGGTCAATTTGCCGGACCGATCGATTTCCGGACAATTCGCCGGAATTGATGATAATGGCTTGTTGATGCTCGATACCGGCGCTGGCAGGATAATGCCCATTGCTGCCGGTGATGTGTTTTTTGGTTAGCGGAAAAAACGAAAATTATGGCGAAACAGGACGAACTGGTATTCCTGCCTCTGGGCGGTGTCGGTGAGATTGGCATGAATCTCGCTCTCTACGGCTACGGCCCGCCCGAGCATCGCCAGTGGATCATGGTCGATTGTGGCGTCACTTTTCCTGGGCCTGACCTGCCGGGCGTCGACCTCGTATTGCCCGATATCCGCTTCCTCGCCAGCGAACGAAAGAACCTCAAGGCGATCATTATCACCCATGCGCATGAAGACCACTATGGTGCGCTCGCCGACCTCTGGCCCGGCCTCAACGTGCCGGTCTATGCCTCTGGTTTTACATCAGGTCTGCTTGAAGCCAAGCGTAATTTCGAGAAGGCTAAGATCGGCGAAGTGCCGGTAACGCCGTTCAAAGCCGGCGATACAATCAATGTCGGCCCCTTCAGCATCGAAGGTGTGGCCGTCAACCATTCGATCCCCGAGCCGATGTCGTTGATGATCCGCACGCCGGTCGGCAATGTCATCCATACCGGCGACTGGAAGATCGACCACGAGCCTTCGCTCGGGCCGCTGACCGACGAGACACGTTTCCGCCAGCTCGGCGATGAGGGCGTGCTAGCGCTGATGTGCGATTCCACCAATGCGCTGCGCGACGGTGTTTCGCCCTCCGAGAAGGATGTGTCGGAAAGCCTGCGCAAGATCATCGAGAATGCCGAGGGCCGGGTGGCGATCACCACCTTCTCTTCGAATGTCGGGCGTATCCGCACCGTTGCCGAAGCTGCCGAGGCGGCGGGCCGCGAAGTGCTGCTGCTCGGCAGTTCGCTGAAGCGCGTCGTCAACGTCGCCCAGGATATCGGCCTGATGGAAGGCGTGAAGCCCTTCATCTCCGAGGACGAATACGGCTACATCCCGCGCGACAAGGTCGTCGTCATCCTGACCGGCAGCCAGGGCGAGGCGCGGGCTGCCCTTGCCAAGCTCTCGCGCGACGAGATGCGCAATGTGGCGTTTGCGGCGGGCGATATCGTCGTCTTTTCCTCGCGCGCCATTCCCGGCAACGAGAAGGCGATCCAGGACATCAAGAACGGCCTCGTCGAGCAGGGTGTGCACATCATCACGGATACCGAGGCGCTGGTCCACGTTTCCGGTCATCCGCGCCGCAACGAGTTGCAGCGGATGTATGAGTGGACGCGGCCGAAGATCGTCGTGCCGGTGCATGGCGAGGCAACACATCTGACGGCGCATAAGGAACTTGCCGAGCAATCCGGCATCGCACTGGTGCCGCGGGTGCGCAACGGCGATATCCTGCGGCTGGCGCCGGGTCCCGTCGAGGTGATCGGCGAGGCGCCGCATGGCCGGATTTATAAGGATGGCACGCTGATCGGCGATTTCGACGAGATGGGCATCGGCGAGCGCAAGAAGCTCTCCTATGTCGGCCATGTCGCGGTCAACGTCGTGCTCGACGCCCGCTATGACATCGTCGGCGAACCAGACCTCATTTCGATCGGCCTGCCGACCTACGATGACGAGGGCGAGGATATGGAGGATACGCTCTTCGACGCGGCGGTCAGCGCCATCGAGAGCATTCCGCGCGCCCGCCGCAAGGATATCGACATGCTGCAGGAGGCCGTGCGCCGCGCCATCCGCTCGGCCGCGAACAACACCTGGGGCAAGAAACCTCTTGTCACCGCCTTCGTCACCAAGGTTTGACCATGCTCGGCCGGGTCAACCATATCGCCATCGCCGTGCCCGATCTGGCCGCGGCGACGGCGGCCTATCGCGATACGCTGGGCGCTGCCGTATCGCAGCCGCAGGCTCTGCCGGAACACGGCGTCACCGTCGTCTTCGTCGAATTGCCGAACACCAAGGTCGAATTGCTGCAACCGCTCGGCGATACTTCGCCGATCGCAGCCTTCCTCGAAAAGAACCCATCCGGCGGCATGCATCACATCTGCTACGAGGTGGACGATATCCTTCTTGCCCGTGACCGGCTGGTCGCGGCGGGCGCAAGGGTGCTTGGCGATGGCCAGCCGAAGACCGGTGCACATGGCAAGCCGGTACTCTTTCTACACCCCAAGGATTTCTTCGGCACGCTGATCGAACTCGAACAGGCCTGAGCCCTGCTGCGGCAGAGTGACCCGAGGGCGGCTAAACGTTTCGTCCGCTTTGAGTTGGCCGCCATTCCGCCGTATAAGGACGCGATATCAGCGCGGCATCAACGGGAACCATAATGCTCCAGATCGTTCTTCAGGGATTTGCCGTCTACTTCATCATCTGGTGGATGACGCTTTTTGCCGTCCTGCCGATCGGCCTGCGCACCCAGGCGGACGACAATGATGTCGTGCTCGGCACCGTTCCGAGCGCGCCTACCCGGTTTCGCGCCGCTTTCGTGTTTTCGCTGACGACGCTGATTTCGGCCCTGGTCTACGGCCTCTGGTACGTCTGCGACACCTATTTCGGCTGGGGCTTTGATGCCCTGCCGCAACTCGGCCCCAGCTTCTACTGAGCCTGGCTTTTGCTCAAACTTTGAGCAGATGTAAACCTATTGAAAGCGAATTTCGTCATACCGGCGTCATACTGTTGCGGCAAAGAGCTCTCGTAACGGAATGATGGCCATACCCTTACGGAAGCCGGCTGGATTTCTGAATGGGTGGAGGCCGAAAAGCCAAAAAAAAACAAGGCTAAAAGCCTTGTTTTAAGTATCGCGTGATCTGTAACCGTTGCCGGGGCTGCGACGAGCGCGCCTAAGATCTGATCCTCCCAAGACTTGACCGCGAATTCGGCAAGAATTTAACTTCCTGCCTGTTTTGTGAGCTAAAACTAGCTCAAACATTGGGCTTTGTCATCAGCTTTTTTTGCATTTTTGCTACACTCTAGCAAAATTTTTCTGTTGACAAGATTTTGGTTCAAGTCCTTATAAACACGCGCTTTTTTATGCCCTTTCATTTTGCGGGTGCGAACATGCGCTTCCGGGAGGTTGCCGGCATCCGTTGCGGGTTTCCTTCCTGCCGCGAAGCGGCTATGAACGCTCCCGACATTAACAATGGTCTTTCGATTCCGCCTGCTGCGGGATCTCAACCGCTCCGGAATCCGCCATGCGTCTGTCCCGCTATTTCATGCCCATCCTCAAGGAAAACCCCAAGGAAGCGGAAATCGTCTCCCACCGGCTGATGCTGCGCGCCGGCATGATCCGCCAGCAGTCGCAGGGCATCTATTCCTGGCTGCCGCTCGGCAAGCGCGTGCTCGACAAGGTCAACGCCATTATCCGCGACGAGCAGAACCGCGCCGGCGCCATCGAGCTGTCGATGCCGACCCTGCAATCGGCCGAACTCTGGCAGGAAAGCGGCCGCTACGACGCCTACGGCAAGGAGATGCTGCGCATCAAGGACCGCCAGGATCGGCCGATGCTCTATGGTCCCACCAATGAAGAGATGGTGACGGATATTTTCCGCTCTTCCGTCAAATCCTATAAGGACCTGCCGCTCAATCTCTATCACATCCAGCTGAAGTTCCGCGACGAGATCCGCCCGCGCTTCGGCACCATGCGCTCGCGCGAATTCATGATGAAGGATGCCTATTCCTTCGACCTGACGCGCGAAGGGGCGGAGCATTCCTATAACAAGATGTTCGCCGCCTACCTGCGCACGTTCGACCGGCTCGGCCTGCGCGCCATTCCGATGCGCGCCGACACCGGCCCGATCGGCGGCAAGCTCAGCCATGAGTTCATCATCCTCGCTGACACCGGCGAATCCGAAGTCTTCTGCCACAAGGATTTCGTCGATTTCGATATTCCTGGTGCACACACGGATTTCGACAGTGTCGAGGGCCTGCAGGCGATCTTCGACAAATGGACCTCGCTCTATGCTGCGACCTCGGAAATGCACGACGAGGCGGCCTTCAACGCCGTTCCGGAAGGCGACCGCCTGTCGGCGCGTGGCATCGAGGTCGGCCATATCTTCTATTTCGGCACGAAATATTCCGAGCCGATGGGTGCGAAAGTGCAGGGACCTGATGGCAAGGAACACTTCGTTCACATGGGTTCCTACGGTATCGGCCCGACACGCCTTGTTCCCGCCATCATCGAAGCATCGCATGACGACAACGGAATCATCTGGCCGGCATCGGTCGCTCCCTTCGATATCGTTGTGATCAACATGAAGGCGGGCGATCAGGCCTGTGACGATACTTGCGAGCTGATCTATGCCGCGCTGACCAAGGCCGGCAAGGATGTGCTCTACGACGATACCGATGATCGGGCCGGTACGAAATTCGCGACCGCCGACCTGATCGGTGTGCCCGTCCAGATCATCGCCGGCCCGCGCGCGGTCGCCAACGGCGAAGTTGAAGTGAAGGACCGCAAGACCGGCGCCCGCGAAACGATGACCATCGAAGCGGCGATCAACCGGTTCGTGGCTTAAGGAAACGGAGGCGAAATGGCAGACGCAGCAGTGGACCGGAGTTCAAAATCCGGCTTGGGTCCGGCTGGCAAGCCATTTTCCACCTTCGAACGCCTCGTGGCGTGGCGTTATCTGCGCGCCCGTCGCAAGGAGGCCTTCATCTCGGTGATCGCCGGCTTCTCCTTCGTCGGCATCATGCTGGGCGTTGCGACACTGATCATCGTCATGGCCGTCATGAACGGCTTCCGAACCGAGCTCGTCTCGCGCATCCTCGGCATTAACGGCCACATGATCGTCCAGCCGGTCGACGGCCCCTTCACCGATTATCCTGTCCTCAGCAGCAAGCTCGCCGCGGTGCCGGGCGTCAAGATGGCGCTCCCCTTGGTGGAAGGTCAGGTGCTCGCTTCGGCCCAGGCCGGCGGCAGCACCGGCGCTCTGGTGCGCGGCGCCCGCGCCGAGGACCTGACCAAGCTTAAGACGATCTCTGACAACATCAAATCAGGCGACATGGTGGGTTATGCCTCCGGCCAGGGTGTGCTGATCGGCACCCGCATGGCCGATCAGCTCGGTCTGCGCGTCGGCGACCTCATTACGCTGACGTCACCGGATGGCGACATTACGCCGATGGGCGTCAGCCCTCGCATCAAATCCTACAAGATCTCCGGCCTCTTCGAGATCGGCATGTCGGAATATGACTCCTCGATCATCTTCATGCCGCTCGAGGAAGCGCAGCTCTATTTCAATGCCGAGGGACTGGTGCAGTCGATCGAGCTGTTCGTCGATCACCCTGACGATATCGACAATCTGCGGCCCAAGGTGGAGGAGGCGGCCGGCCGCCAGATCGCCATCACCGACTGGCGCCAGCGCAACCAGACCTTCTTCTCGGCGCTGCAGGTCGAGCGCAACGTCATGTTCATGATCCTGACGCTGATCGTGCTCGTCGCGGCGCTGAACATCATCTCCGGCCTCATCATGCTGGTGAAGGACAAGGGCAGCGATATCGCCATCCTGCGCACCATGGGTGCCAGCGCCGGCGCAATCATGCGCATCTTCTTCATGACCGGCGCGGCGATCGGCATCGTCGGCACCGTTGCCGGTGTGCTGCTCGGCGTTCTCGTCTGCGTCAACATCGAATCCGTCCGCCAGTTCTTCTCCTGGATTTCAGGCACCGTGCTCTTCAATCCGCAGGTCTATTTCCTCAGCCAGCTGCCCGCCGAGATGGATCTCAGCGAAACGATCTCGATCGTTGCCATGGCGCTGACGCTCTCCTTCATCGCGACCATCTTCCCGGCCTGGCGTGCCTCCAGGCTCGATCCGGTGCAGGCCCTGCGCTACGAATAAGGAATGCCGCCTTCATGAAACGCAACGTCGTTCTCAAGCTTACCGGCGTCGAGCGCCATTACGGGCAGGGCGATACGCTGCTCTCGATCCTGAAGGGCGCAGATTTTTCGATATCGAAAGGGGAGACTGTCGCTCTCGTCGCCCCTTCCGGCACCGGCAAGTCGACACTGCTGCATATCGCCGGCCTGCTGGAGCATCCGGACGGCGGTGAAGTCAACATCAACGGCCATGCCTGCGACGGCTTGAGCGATGAGAAACGCACCGCCATCCGCCGCAGCGAAATCGGCTTCGTCTACCAGTTCCACCACCTGCTGCCGGAATTTTCGGCACTCGAAAATATCATGATGCCGCAGCTGATCGCCGGGCTTTCCTGGAAGGAAGCCGGAGAGCGGGCCGGCCAGCTTCTCGACTACATGCGCATCGGCCATCGTGGCTCGCATCGCCCCGGCGAGCTTTCCGGCGGCGAGCAGCAGCGCGTTGCGATTGCCCGTGCCGTCGCCAATGCGCCGACCCTGCTTCTTGCCGACGAGCCGACCGGCAATCTCGACCCGGAAACGGCAAGCTACGTGTTCGAGGCGCTGGAAGCGCTGGTGCGCCAGTCGGGCCTTGCTGCCCTTATCGCTACCCATAACCACGAGCTCGCCCGCCGCATGGATCGGCGTGTGACGATCTCTGACGGCAAGATCGTCGATTTCTGAGACTGCGGTCCATGGCTGTCAGGTTGACGCCGATGATTGCCCCTCAGAACTAACCTACCGGGGTCGAGCCACTGGCCTCGCCCCGTCTTTCGGACCCCGTAAATGGGGCGAGGGGACGTGCCATGCGAGAGATTGGCGAGGAACTGAAGGGTCGCGGCATATCCTCTTCGCCCCGTTTACGGGGAGAAAGGTGGCGGCAGCCGGACGAGTGGCTGATCTCGCCGACCTCCTGGCGGGACATTATGCACTTAACAGGACAGCAGTGGGCCACGATCAGGGGATAACCAGTCCGCCGCGGTAGTCGAGCATATAGGCCTTCTGGCCATCGACCATGATGCATTCACTGCCGCTGAACCGCTCGCAGCTGCCTTCGCTGCGGTCGATATAGCGGCCGAGCGGATGGTCGAATTCCATTCCGCCAAGAAACCGCCCCTCTCGATACATCGCCGAAAGTGCTGTCTTGATCACCGTCCCGGCTGCTGCGCCGTCGATGAGATCAGGCGCAATGACGCAGCCAAAATAATTCATCGCCCAGACGGGCTCGTCGGCAAGCCACACCACTTCCTGTCCGGCGAAATCCGTGCCGCCGAAATAGCTGTCGAGATAGCGCCAGTCGCCGCGTTCGTAACCGATATCGTGGGAGCTCGGCCGGCAGGGCGCGCGCGCCGCGCCGCCGCCCACATAGGTCGTAGCCTTCGCCTCCACGATGAATTCGTTCAGCATCGCAATATCGAGCATGTCATTCTCCTCTCGGCCCGATGTTGGCAAATAATCCCTGGCATGTAAAGAACAGAAAGTGAACATAGGCCGGGAGTAGTGGAGTCGCTCTGAGGAGGGCTGCCGCCTGAGCACCATGACCGATCAGCGGCGGATCGGGAAAGGGCAAGGCTGCTGCCGATCACCTCGATCGCCGGCCCTCTAGCCGATTCGTCGCCTATTTCCTGGGATCTTCAAACACAAGAAAGGAGGAAAAGATTCCTGTTGACAATAGAACATACATGGAACAAATTGAAAACATAACGAGTAAAGGAGAGCCCGATGACTGACATGATCCGTGATATCGCAGCATTCACCTCCATCGCAATGTTCGTTGCCAGCTTCTCGCTCATCGTCATGGCGCTCTAAAGTTTTCAGGGGACCGCATGGCAATCATGCGGTCCGGACGCGGGACTTCTTCTGGACATCATCGCCCTCTATGCCGACAATGCGTCCGATTCATTCGGGTGATTGGGAAGGCATGTCATGGCGGATACGGCAAAGGGTTCAACGGGTGAGGCGATCGGCGGTACGCCGGGTTTCATCCACCTGAGGGTCCATTCCGCCTATTCGCTTCTCGAGGGCGCTCTGCCGCTGAAGAAGATCCTCTATAAGGCGACCGGCGACAGCCAGCCGGCGATTGCAATTACCGACACCAACAATCTGTTCGTCGCCCTCGAATTCTCCCAGAAGGCGATGGAGGAAGGCCTGCAGCCGATTATCGGCTGCCAGGTCTCGATCGACATGGGAGACGGGTTGGAAACGGAAAAGCGCGGCGGCCAGCAGGCCCTGGTCAAGCTGCCGGCGATCGTTCTTCTCGCTGCGACGGATGCCGGTTACGAACGGCTGGTCGATCTCGTCAGTCGGGCCTATCTCGGCGGCGAAAGCAACCAGGCCGTTCATATCAGTGCCTCCTGGCTGGAGGAGGCAGGCACGGAAGGGCTGATCGCATTGACCGGCGCGCTGACCGGGCCGGTCGACGTGGCCATCAAGGAAGGCCATCCCGCTCAGGCGGAAGCCCGGCTGCTCACGCTGAAGCGTCTCTTCGGCGACAGGCTCTATGTCGAGCTGCAGCGGCACGGCACCTATGACAAGCGGCACGAGCAGAAGATTATCGGGCTCGCCTATGCCCACGACCTGCCGCTGGTGGCGACCAACGAGGCCTTCTTTCCGACCCGCGACGATTACGACGCCCATGATGCGCTAATGGCGGTCGCGCACAACGCCATCGTCTCCGACGACAGCCGCTTTCGCCTGACGCCGGATCACTATCTGAAGAGCCGGGCCGAGATGGTCAAGCTCTTCGCCGACCTGCCGGAAGCGCTGGAAAATACGATCGAGATCGCCACGCGCTGCTCCTTCGTGCTGAAGACCAGAAAGCCGATCCTGCCACGCTTCACCGGTGCGACCGACGATGCCGAGGAGGCCGAACGCGCCGAGGCGAGCGAGCTGCGCCGCCAGGCGGTCGAAGGGCTGGACATGCGGCTTGCAACGCTCGGCATGTCGGCGGGTTACGAGGAAAAGGACTATCGCGAACGGCTGGATTTCGAGCTTAGCGTCATCGAGCGCATGCGGTTTCCCGGTTACTTCCTGATCGTTGCCGACTTCATCAAATGGGCCAAGCAGCATGACATTCCGGTCGGTCCCGGCCGTGGTTCGGGCGCCGGGTCGCTGGTCGCCTATGCCTTGACGATCACCGACGTCGATCCCTTGCGTTTTTCGCTGCTATTCGAGCGCTTCCTCAATCCGGAACGCGTCTCGATGCCGGACTTCGACATCGATTTCTGCCAGGACCGCCGCGAAGAGGTGATCCGCTACGTCCAGGCCAAGTATGGCCGCGAGCAGGTGGCGCAGATCATCACTTTCGGTTCGCTGCAGGCGCGCGCCGCCCTTCGTGACGTCGGCCGTGTGCTGGAAATGCCCTATGGCCAGGTCGACAAGATCTGCAAACTCGTACCGAACAACCCGGCTAATCCGACGCCGCTGTCCAAAGCGATCGAGGAGGAGCCGAAGCTGCAGGAGGAGGCGGCGAAGGAACCTGTTGTCGCGCGCCTGCTCGATATCGCCCAGAAGATCGAGGGGCTTTACCGCCACGCCTCGACTCACGCCGCCGGTATCGTCATCGGCGACCGGCCGCTTTCCAAGCTGGTGCCGATGTATCGCGATCCGCGCTCCGATATGCCGGTCACCCAGTTCAACATGAAATGGGTCGAGCAGGCGGGCTTGGTCAAATTCGACTTCCTCGGCCTGAAGACGCTGACGGTGCTGAAGGTCGCCGTCGATTTCGTCGCCAAGCTCGGCGTCAAGGTTGATCTCGCGGCCATTCCTCTCGACGACAAGAAGACCTACGAGATGCTGTCGCGCGGCGAGACGGTCGGCGTGTTCCAGGTGGAAAGTGCCGGCATGCGCAAGGCGCTGATCGGCATGAAGCCGGACTGCATCGAGGACATCATCGCGCTGGTGGCGCTCTATCGTCCCGGCCCGATGGAGAACATCCCGACCTACAATGCCCGCAAGCACGGCGACGAAGAGCTGGAATCGATCCATCCGATGATCGACCACCTGCTCAAGGAAACCCAGGGCGTCATCGTTTATCAGGAACAGGTGATGCAGATCGCCCAGGTACTATCAGGCTATTCGCTGGGGGAAGCCGACCTTCTGCGTCGCGCCATGGGTAAGAAGATCAAGGCTGAGATGGACCAGCAGCGCGAACGCTTCGTCGTTGGCGCCGTTAGGAATGGCGTATCGAAGCCGCAGGCCGACAATATCTTCGAACTGCTGGCGAAGTTCGCCAATTACGGCTTCAACAAGTCGCATGCCGCCGCCTATGCCATCGTCTCCTACCAGACGGCCTACATGAAGGCGCATTACCCGGTCGAATTCCTCGCCGCTTCGATGACGCTCGACATGTCCAACACCGAAAAAGTCAATGATTTCCGCCAGGATGCCAAGCGCCTCGGCATCGAGGTGATCGCACCCTCGGTGCAGAGCTCCTTCCGCCATTTCGAGACCGGCGACAACCGCATCTATTACGCGCTCGCCGCCCTCAAGGGTGTCGGCGAATCCGCCGTCGACCATATCGTCGAGGTGCGCGGCGACAAGCCCTTTGCCAGCATTGAGGATTTCTGCCTGCGCATCGATCCGCGTCAGGTCAATCGTCGCGTGCTCGAAAGCCTGATCTATGCCGGCGCCTTCGATTGTTTCGACATGGACCGCGCCCAGCTGGCAGCCGGCCTCGACCGTGTTCTCGGTTATGCCCAGCGTGCCCAGGAGAACAAGCTGAGCGGCCAGTCGGACATTTTCGGCAGCACGCTGACGTCGGGGCCTGAGAAGATCTCCCTGCCGCCGTTCTCGCCCTGGCTCCCCTCCGAGCGGCTGCTCAAGGAATTCCAGGTGCTGGGCTTCTATCTGACGGCCCACCCGCTCGATTCCTACAACAACATCCTGCAGAAGATGCGGGTGCAGACCTTTGCCGAATTTTCCGCCGCCATCAAACAGGGCGCGGCCAATGCGCGCCTTGCCGGTACCGTCATCTCGAAGCAGGAGCGCAAAACCCGCACCGGCAACAAGATGGGCATCATCGTCTTCTCCGATTCTTCGGGCCAGTTCGAAGCGGTGCTGTTTTCGGAAATGCTGAACCAGTATCGCGACGTTCTCGAGTCGGGAAAATCCTTCGTGCTGACCGCGACAGGCGAGGAGCGGCCGGAGGGCATCGGCCTGCGCATCCAGACGATCCAGTCGCTGGAGGAAAAGTCGCTGCAGATGCAGAAGGCGCTGCGCGTCTATGTCCGCGATTCCGGACCGCTGCGGATGGTTGCCGGCCATCTGAACGCCAAGGGCGACGGCCTCGTTTCCTTCATCGTCATCAAGGAGGATGGCAAACGCGAGGTGGAAGTGGCGCTGTCGGAGAAATACCGCATCACGCCGGAGATCGCCGCCGCCCTTCGTGCCGCCCCCGGCGTCGTCGACGTCGAACTGGTTTGATCAGCCCCGCGTCACCCGCGGGTGATTGTGATGAAATCCGTGCCTTCGCCGGTTTCCCGGCCGAGGCCTGTATCGGAGATCGTCAGCGTCGAGCCGGGCGCGATGAGGGCGTCGATCCTGCGGCGGGTCTCATCGGGGATGGTAATCCGGCTGAGCGAACGGGCGATCGGCTTGCCTGTAATGATCGAGCTTTCCTGATTGGTGATGCCGAGCCGCTTCATCGTTTCTCGGGAGAGATTGTTCTCGAGCGTGATGCCGAGCCAGTCGGCGGTGCCGGCCTTTTCATCGACTGCATGCAGCGTGAAGAAATGTGTGCCGAGCGCCAGTCCCGGATCGGCGATCGTCACCGGCGCTTCGAAGATCGGCTTGAAGGACTGCCGCACCATGATAACGCCGTTGGGCGGCTCTCCCTTGCCAGCCGCGGCATAGGCTTCTCTGAGGAGCGTGTCGGAAACCAGGCTCCTGTCGGCGGCAAATTCCGCCGGCCGCAGCGTCTTGAAAGCCTTGATCGCCTGCACCGTCGACGGACCGAGCAAGCCGTCCGGACTGCCGGCGGAAAAGCCGAGCTGGTTGAGCAGGGTTTGGATGTCGATCACCGTCTCGCGCAGCGTCCGGCGCGTGACGAGCATGCTGATCGGCTCGGACGGCGGCTCTGGTTCTGTCGCTGCAATCGGCTGCACTGCCGGCATCGGCATCGCAGCGGTATCGTTCATCGCCACCTGCACCGGCTTCTCGGGGCTGTCGAGCATCGAGGGCCGCAGTTCGACATCCGAAAGCAGCGGCATTGCCGTCGGCGTATCTGGACGGAAAAGGGTCGGATGCTCGATTGGCCGCGGCACCAGCTCACCGTCGCTGATGATGACGGGGACACTGAGGTCGGTCATGCCATAGAGCATTTTTGCGAAGGCGCCGGGCATACGCACGCAGCCATGCGAGGCTGGATAACGCGGCACGGAATTGGATTCATGCAGCGCAATGCCGGACCAGGTCAGCCGTTGCATGAACGGCATCGGCGCCGCCGAATAGAGATTGGATTCGTGGTATTTCTGCTTTTCCAGCACCGAGAAGATGCCGCTCGGCGTCGTGTGGCCGTCCTTGCCGGTCGAGACCTTCGAGGTCGCGACGACCTCGGTGCCATCATAGACCGCAAGCGATTGCTTGTCCTTCGAGACGAAGATCTGCAGCGTGCGCGCAGCATCCGCGGCAAGAGCGGGGTGCACGAGTGCGGTGGCCGACAGCAAGCCGAGGCCGAAGACGAGACGCGAGAACATGAGACCCAACCATACGCAATACTTGCCCGGCACATTATGGGACGAAGTTTAAGGAAGATTTTATGGGCCGCCTGGCTGGCAGGCCTCACGCGTTAGTGATCGCGCTTGCTGTTGCCGAACGTATAGCCGGTCTCGACCGTCTTCTTGCCGAACTTGTCGCGCAGCTTATCCATCGCCGCTTCGGCCGCCGCACGCCGGCCCGATTGCTGGTCGATCAGATCCGGCGGATCGGCGCGGGCGGCATCGCCGAGATCGGTGACGCCGATGCCGATCAGACGGAACTTCGTACCATCAGTCTCTTTTTCAAGAAGCTCGAGCCCGGTGCGGAAAATCTTGTCGGCAAGCTGGGTCGGGTCTTCGAGCTTGCGGTTGCGGGTGCGCGATTTGAAATCGGCGCTCTTCATCTTCAGAACCACGGTCTGGCCGGCAATGCCGTTTTTCTTCAGCCGCCAGGAGACCTTTTCGGAGAGGTTGCGCAGGATCGGCACCAGATCGTCATAACGCGAGATGTCATCGAAGAAGGTGGTCTCCGACGAAACGCTCTTGGCGGCATCGTTGAGATGCACTTCGCGGTCGTCGATGCCGCGCGACAACCGTGCGAGCCGTTGGCCGATGCTGCCGTAGCGGCGCATCAGGTCGTTTTCTTCCATCTGCTGCAACTGGCTGATGGTGCGGATGCCGTCCGCCTCCAGCGTCGCCGCAAAGGCCTTGCCGACGCCCCAGATCGTGGTGACGGGACGCGGCGCCAGGAACTCGACCGCTTCCTCGCGGCCGATGACCGAAAAGCCGCGCGGCTTCTGCAGATCGGAGGCGACCTTGGCGAGAAATTTGCAATAGGAAAGCCCGACCGAAACGGTGATGCCGACCTCCCTTTCGATACGGCGGGCGAATTTGGCCAGCGTGCGCGCCGGCGGATCGTGATGCAGCCTCTCGGTGCCGCCGAGCTCTAGGAAGGCCTCGTCGATCGATAGCGGCTGCACCAGCGGCGTCAGATCCTGCATCATGGCGCGCACCTGCCGTCCGACCCGGACATATTTCTCCATGTCGGGGCGGATGACGATCGCTTGAGGGCATGCTTCCAGCGCCTTGAACATCGGCATGGCCGACCGCACGCCATGGATACGGGCGATATAGCAGGCGGTGGAGACGACGCCGCGTTTGCCGCCGCCGATAATGACAGGCTTGTCGGCAAGCTCGGGATTGTCGCGTTTCTCGACGGCTGCGTAGAAGGCGTCGCAGTCGATATGCGCAAGCGTCAATGCGTAGAGTTCGCGATGGCGCACGAGGCGCGGGCTGCCGCAGGAAACGCAACGGCGCGCCTCGCTCTTCTGCTCGGCAAGGCAGTCGCGACAGAAGCCGGGTGTCTTGTCAGGCGTGGGCGTCATCATGGGAACAAAGATTGAACATTCTGAGATTACGCCTTAAGCTTCCGAGTCACAAGAGAGGGTGGAAGCTTTGCCTTTGGATAACGACCTTCGTTTCGAGCCGGTGACAGCAGAACGCTGGGACGATTTCGAAACCCTGTTCGGGCCGCAGGGTGCCTTCTATAACTGCTGGTGCGTCGCATTGCGTCTGCCGCATGCGGTGAGGACGAAGATGGCGGCCGACGAACGCAAGGCGCATATGCGGGAGCGGATCAAGGCGGGTCCGCCGCCTGGCATCCTCTGTTATGCCGAAGGCGCGCCGGTCGCCTGGGTGCAGGTCGGGCCGCGCCACGACGTGTCGCAGTTCAATTCGCCGCGCACCGTCTCGCGGCCGCTGGAGGAGGGCGATGCGCATGATCCATCCATCTGGGCCGTTAGTTGCTTCTTCCTGCTGCCCAAACTGCGCGGCAAGGGAATGAGCCACCGTCTGCTCGCCGGCGCGATCGACCATGCGCGGCGCCAGGGAGCGCGGCTGCTCGAAGCCTGTCCGATCGATCATGTGAAGCAGTCGAAATCCGTGACACTCTGCATCGGCTCGACGGCGATCTTCCATGCCGCCGGTTTCGAGGCGATAGCACGGCGCAAGGACGGTCGGCCGCTCATGCGGCTGGAACTGCGTGCGTGAAGGTGCCGGAAACAAAATGCGCCTTGATCAGCTCGGCCGCATGCGTCCAGTCGGTGGCGCGGGTGATGTCGTCAGCGGCGACCGGTGCGAAACGATGGACGGGCGAGTTCGGCATCAGGTGAATCAGCAGGCAATCGGCGACGTGATCCCTAACGGAATGCAGATTGCGCGCCATATCATCGATGAAGACGACGGGAAGGGAGCGGCTGGCATGCAATGCGTGAACGATCGGCCCCTTGGGTTGTTCGGTGGCAAGCAGCGGAAAGAGCAGGCCCATCCTGTCGAGCAGGCGACGGCGCTGGTTCTGGAACCGCGGCTGCATGGCTGTCAGGAAAAGCACATCGGCCTCTTCCGAAAGCCGGTCGAGCGTTTCGACGACGCGGTCGAGCGGCGTCTGCCACAGCTCTTGTGCCTCGAAGAATTCCTCGATCAGCCGGCTGACCTCTTGATCCTCGATCTCCACGCCGTCGGCTTGCGAGACGATGTTGCCGTGCAGCCGGAACGATCGCGGCAGAAACGCGTGACCCTGGCTCTGAAGGAAAAGCTGGAAGGGACCTATGAACTGCAGCACGACGTCGTCGACGTCGCAGACGATCAACGGCCGTTCGCCGAGGTGGATATGCGAGATGTCGAATTCCCCGGAGGTCACGGTCAGTATTCTCCGGAATCGAGGCCCGGTGACGAGAAATGCCGCCAGGCCGCCGTCACGGTCTCTGGGCTGATTCCGCTCGCCGCGCAGAAGGCCATGGCCGTCGGTTCGTGGTTCATCAGAAAATCCATCAAGCCGGCAAGGAATCCCGGATCGTTGACGGCGTTGCGCACCTGGCCGGGCGCCACCCCCGTCAGGGCGAGGAAACGGCCGAACATGTCGGGGTCGCCGGCAAGCCAGCCGAGCACGGCGATCGCCGTTTCGTGTGGGTCGGCAGCCTGTTGTTTCGAAGTCTTGAAGTTGCTTTGCATTTCGCTGGGTAAGTTACCTTTTCTTCAACCAAATACCGGTAGCGTGCGCTATCGGTTTCACGCAGCTTTTGTCCGCATGTGCCTTTCTCATGGGACGAACCGCTGCGCGAACGGACGTAGGGACAGCTTGTCATGCCCAAACAGGTGATGATTGTAGAAGATAACGAGCTCAACATGAAGCTCTTTCGCGACCTCATCGAGGCGTCCGGCTACACGACGATCCAGACCAGAAACGGTATGGAGGCGCTCGATCTGGCGCGCAAGCATCGCCCCGACCTCATCCTGATGGATATTCAGCTTCCCGAGGTCTCTGGCCTCGAAGTCACGAAATGGCTGAAGGAAGACGACGAGCTGCACGTGATTCCCGTCATCGCCGTTACGGCTTTCGCGATGAAGGGCGACGAGGAGCGGATCCGCCAGGGCGGCTGCGAGGCCTATGTTTCCAAGCCGATCTCGGTTCCGAAATTCATCGAGACGATCAAGACCTATCTGGGCGATGCCTGACGCATCGGAAAGACGCTGATGACTGCGCGAATACTGGTGGTTGACGATATTCCGGCCAACGTGAAGCTGCTCGAAGCGCGGCTGCTTGCGGAGTATTTCGACGTGATGACCGCCGCCGACGGCTATACGGCACTGGCGATCTGCGAGCGCAACCAGGTCGATCTCATCTTGCTCGACATCATGATGCCCGGCATAGACGGTTTCGAGGTCTGCGAGCGCCTGAAGGCCAGCCAGAAGACCGCCCATATTCCAGTCGTCATGGTCACCGCGCTCGACCAGCCGACCGACCGCGTACGCGGCCTGAAGGCTGGCGCTGACGACTTTCTCACCAAGCCGGTCAACGATCTGCAGTTGATCTCCCGGGTGAAGAGCCTGCTGCGGCTGAAGACGTTGAGCGATGAGCTGCGCATCCGCGCCGACACTGCTCATACGATGGGCATCGATGACCTCACACGGGCAGGCGAGGGCCGCGCCGACGAGACCGCTCAGGTCCTGCTCGTCGACGGTCGCGCCAATTCGCAGGAGCGCATCGTCAAGGCGCTGAAGCCCGTCGCCGACGTGCTTGCCCTCTCCGATCCGCAGGCCGCCCTCTTCGAGGCCGCCGAAAGCGCGTTCGATCTCGTCATCGTCAATGCCAACTTCGACGATTACGATCCGCTTCGCCTCTGCTCGCAGCTGCGCTCGCTGGAGCGCACCCGCTTCCTGCCGATCCTGATCATCACCGAGCAGGGCGCTGACGAAATGGTGGTGCGCGCGCTCGATCTCGGCGTCAACGACTACATCATCCGCCCGGTCGATCCCAACGAACTGGTTGCCCGCAGCCTGACGCAGATCCGCCGCAAGCGCTATAACGACCGCCTGCGCGCCAGCGTCAAGCAGACGATCGAGCTTGCCGTGACCGATCCGCTGACCGGCCTTTATAACCGGCGCTATCTCGACAATCACCTGAACGTGCTCTTCAACCGTTCGATGGCGCGGGGCCGGCCGCTTTCGGTGCTGATCACCGATATCGACCGCTTCAAGCATGTGAATGACACCTACGGTCATGACGGCGGCGACGAGGTGCTGCGCGAATTTTCAAGTCGCGTCCGTTCGACCATCCGCGGTGCCGATCTCGCCTGCCGCTACGGTGGAGAGGAATTCGTCGTCGTGATGCCCGACACCTCGCCGGAAATTGCCGCCGCCGTCGCCGAGCGCCTCCGCGCGGCGATCGAAAGTGCTCCCTTCATGCTGAAACACTCCGGGGAAGCGCTGAGCGTCACGGCTTCCTTCGGCATCGCCTCGCGTATTGCGTCGGTGCTGACCCCGGGCCAGCTGATGAAACAGGCGGATCTGGCTCTTTACGAGGCCAAGAATACCGGCCGCAACCGTGTGGTCGCCGCGGCCGCGTGACGAATCATTTGCCGCCATATGCGCCATTTGCGGGTTTTCCACCGCGGTAAGCCAATTGTTACCGATTTTTAACCTTCGCCTGTGCAAGGCGGAACGAAAAATTTGCAGTTCAATAGCCCAAAAATGGACTCGCTGCGTTGCTGCGGATGTGTTGCCGCGCGACAGTCTTGAGAGCATCAGCCCGTAGCTCAAAATGAAATGGAAAATATAAAAACTGCCTGCCGCCAACAGGGGCAAATAGATTGCGGCGACGTCACCTCACGTAGGGGAGGGGAGGCGTAAGTTATTCAGTTATATTGTCGAATTTCTTCGAAAGGTCAGGCGCTACGCTTCGAGTCCAAGCAGAGCCGACAAATCTTTGTATGTCCCAAATCTGGACTTTTAACCATAGAATCAAGCTGCAAACATTCACCATTAAGAATTTGTTGATTTTCTTTCATTTTTGCGCAAATTATCGGCTCATAAGAGAAGCGCTCCCGTTGAGGAGTTGTCGATACCCCATGATGCTCAGGTCCGCCGCATCTCCTGGGTCGTGGGGTCGGTCGGCTAGTAGGCAAGTTATAGCGGTTCCTCGTGCCGTTTTGCATGCTGGCCGACCCCCTTTCAAGAAAACGCCGCCACTTCCCGAAGATGGAAGGGCGGCGTTTTTCTGTTTGCGCTATCATCTTTTAAAGACGATCAATCCGGGCAATAAAAAACGCGCAACCCGAAGGCGCGCGCTTTTTTGAAATCCGTCAGGCCAAGTGATTACTTGATCTTGGTTTCCTTGAACTCGACATGCTTCTTCGCAACCGGGTCGTACTTCGTCTTCGTCATCTTGTCCGTCATCGTGCGGCTGTTCTTCGTGGTGACGTAGAAGAAACCGGTGTCGGCTGTCGACAGCAGCTTGATCTTGATTGTTGTAGCCTTGGCCATGGTCGTCCTGCCTTTAAGAAAATGAAAGCCGTGGAAGCCGGATGGGCTCCACGGCAAATCCTGGCGCGAAACTACGAATCCCGCCCGAAAAGTCAAGCCCGTTTTCGAATGAACATCAGTCTGATGCCGGAAAGTAGGGCGTAAAGACCGAAGAAAGCCGCAATCGCCCAGGCAAAACCGTTATTTCCAGCGACATCGATCGCCGCGCCGATCGCCTGCGGCCCGGCCACGGTTCCCATCGCATAACAGAAGACAAAGGCAGCATTGGCTGCCGCAAGATCGGAGCCGGTCAGCCGCGAGCCGAGATGGCTGAGGCCGACCGTATAGAGGCCTGAGACGCAGCCGCCCCAGAAAAGCAGGAGCCCGGCCATCAGCAGCCAGTTGTTGAGCAGCAGCGGTAACATCATCGAGCCGATGAAGCCCATCAGCGCCATGCCGGCCAGAAGCGGCCGCTTGTCGGCGATGCGGTCGGAAAGCAGACCGAGCGGAATCTGAAAGATGACGTTGCCGACGCCCATCATGGTGAGCAGCAGTGCGGCCTGCGATTCGGTGAAATGGGCGCGCACGGCAAAGATCGGAAAAAGCGACAGCCCGCCCGCTTCGACTGCGCCGAAGATGAACACCGCCGCCGTCGCCGTCGGCACCAGGAAAACGTAGCGCATGAAATGCAGCTCCGGTTTTTCCTCGAGCACCGGGCTTTCGTCGCGGGCGATGAAGATCGGGATGGCGGCCAGCAGGATGGCGGCGGCGCCGATCAGGAAGGGGAAAATACCGTCGCTGCCGAGGATCGAAAAGAGCAATGGTCCGGCGGCGAAGCCAAGGGAAAGCACCGTCGCATAGATGCCGAGCACGAAACCGCGCTTGGAAGGCGGCGAAGCGGCGTTGATCCAGAATTCGGAGAGGATGAACAGCGTCGTCGTCGCGCCATGAAATGCGAAACGCAGCGGAAACCACATCCAGAAATCCTGGGCGTAATAGAAACCGAGCGCGCTCAGCGCCGAAATCAGCACGGCCCAGAGCATTGTCGGCGCAACGCCGTATTTATGGGCAAGCCTGGTGGTAACAGGTGCGGCGGCCATCGCCGCGACCCCGGCCATCGCCGTGTTGAGCCCGATCAGGGTGGACGAGATGCCGCGTTTTTCGAGAATGATGCTGAGGAGGGGCAGACCGAGGCCGATTGCTATGCCGACGGCGGATATGGACGAGATGGCTGCCACCAGAGAAGGCCAATGGATTTCTTCGACATCGCCCGGTGTGCCGGTTCTCGGTTGAGACATTTATCCATCCTTAGAGAGCTGCGCGAACGAAGCGGTCGGTCCCGTCAGATAGATAGACACAGACGTGCCAAATCCAGGTGACGGATGCCGCTTCGCAGTATTTCCGATGTGAGTGACCGTCTGCGGAATGTAAAGCCCGTTTGGGCAAGAAATGCTTACCATGTCAGGTCTGAGGATCGCCGGCTCTCGTATTCGGGTGGTGGTCGGTGGAGGGCTGGCACTACACGTTAAATATGTCTGGAAGGTGAAGGGGCTAATTCGGCCGGCCGGGGATGTCATAATCGTCCGGACCATCACTCTCGCCGCCGAAGCCGTGCATGCGCAGCGCCCATTGCAGACCGATGACCCCGCCTTTGATCGGCTGGATCGAGGCAAGCGCGGTGATGACGGTGATCGGCGCCCAGATGGCCAGATGGACCCAGACCGGCAGCACGAAAGTCAGGTCGGTCAGCATATAGCCGCCGACCACGACGTGGCCGAGGACGAGGATGACGATATAGGGCGGCAGATCGTCGGCGCGTTGGTGATGCATCGCCTCGCCACAAGCGGCGCAATGATCGACCGGCTTCAGGAAGGCGCGAAAGAGTTTGCCGTTGCCGCAGGCCGGGCAGCGGTTCATCAGCCCGCGCATGATGGAGCGCCCAAGCGGACGCTCGACCTCGGGCGTATCGCCGTAGCGGGCGGCGGCCGGATCGGTCGGTGTGCTCATCGCATGTTCCTCTTCGGATCTAAAACATGTCGCGCGAAACTGTGCAGCGGTTTCGCGATAACGACACGCGTAAAAACAAGGACCTGCAGCGCGGGGAGCCAATCTGAAAGATTGCGACGCGCTTTAGTGCCGTCCGCGCGGCGGCCTCGTTCCGGGCTTCTTGCGAATCTGGCCCCTGTCGCGGCGCCCCGCTTTATGGAAGGAGCGCACCGCCGCCGGCATCTCACGGCCCTCGCTGATCATCTCGAAACGCAGTGCACCGGCAAGCGGGATCGCTTCGGCAAGTTTGACGGTGACGCTGTCGCCCAGGCGATAACCAAGCCCGGTCTTTTCACCGGAGAGTGCCTGATGCGCCTCGTCATAGATGAAATAATCGCTGCCGAGCGTAGATATAGGGACGAAACCATCGGCGCCATAGTCCGGCAGGGCGATAAAAACTCCCGATTTCGTCACGCCCGAAACCCGCCCGGCAAATTCCTCGCCGACGCGACCGCTGAGGTGATGCGCGATCAGCCGGTCGACGGTCTCGCGCTCGGCTGCCATGGCCCGGCGTTCGAAGGTCGAGATTTCGGCAGCGATATCGTCGAGCGCGGCCTCTTCTTCGGGCGTGATGCCGCCTTCGCCGAAGCCGAGCGAGCCGACGAGGGCGCGATGCACGATGAGGTCGGCATAACGGCGGATCGGCGAGGTGAAGTGGGCGTATTTCATCAGGTTGAGGCCGAAATGGCCGATATTCTCCGGGCCATAGATCGCCTGGCTCTGCGAACGCAGCACCATCTCGCTCACCATGGTCTGATGCGGCGTGCCGTCCGCCTTCGCCAGAATGCCGTTGAAGTTGTTGGCGCGCATGTTGCCGCCCTTGGCAAGCGAGATGCCGAGCGTGGCCAGGAACTCGCGCAGGATCTCCTGCTTGGCAAGCGTCGGGCCGTCATGGATGCGGTAGATCAGCGGCTGACGCTTCTTTTCGAGCGTCTCGGCCGCGCAGACATTCGCCTGGATCATCATCTCTTCGATCAGCTTATGCGCATCGAGCCGTGGCGGCACGACCACCCGGTCGACCGTGCCGTCGGACTTCAGGAGGATCTTGCGCTCCGGCATGTCGAGTTCCAGCGGCTGGCGCCGGTCGCGTCCGCGCTTCATCACCTCATAGGCGTGCCAGAGCGGCTTCAGGATCGGTTCGAGCATCGGGCCGGTCTGATCGTCCGGCCTTCCGTCGATCGCCGCCTGCGCCTGCTGGTAGGAGAGCTTGGCGGCACTCTTCATCATGATGCGATGAAAGATGTGGCCGATCTTGCGGCCTTCCCCGGAAAAGCTCATGCGCACGGCGAGCGCCGGGCGGTCGACACCTTGCTTCAACGAGCAGAGATCGTTGGAGATGCGCTCGGGCAGCATCGGCACGACGCGATCGGGGAAATAGACGGAGTTGCCGCGTTTCAGCGCCTCGCGATCGAGCGGCGAATTGGGGCGAACATACCAGGAGACGTCGGCAATCGCGACGGTCACAATGACGCCGCCGGGATTGTCGGGCGAGGGATCGAGCTCGGCATAAACAGCGTCGTCATGGTCCTTGGCATCGGCCGGGTCGATGGTGATCAGCGGTACGTCGCGCCAATCCTCGCGATGCGACATCGTGGCGGGCCTTGCAGCTTCCGCTTCGGCGATGACGGCCGGCGGGAAGACATGCGGAATGCCGTGGGCATGGATCGCGATCATCGAGAGCGCTTTTTCCGAACCGACGGAACCGACGACGGAAAGTACCTTGGCGCGCGGCAGGCCGAAACGGCCGAGACGGGCGATCTCGACTTCCACCAGATCGCCGTCGGTAGCGCCGCCGGTGAAGTCGGGATCGATCACCATCTCTTCGCCGCGCCGTTCGATCGGCAGCAGCCGGCCGCCACCATCAGGTGCAGTGCGGAAAACGCCCATCGACGCGCCGCGGCGCCTGTCGATCACCTTGATGATCCGCGCCGTATAGGCCGGCCCGCCGCGATCGACGGCCGGGAAGATTTTTGCCAGGATACGGTCTCCGAGCCCGGCGACGGGCGTCTTGCCCTTGCCCTGGCGGCCTGCGGGCGATTGCTGGCGGATGGCGACAGCCGGCGCTACGCCCTGATCCTCAGGCCATTCCGCCGGCCGGCCGATCAGATCGCCGTCCTTGTCGCGTGTGGTGATATCGAGAACGGTGACAGGCGGCAGCGCACCGGGACGGATCAGCGACTTGCGGTTCTTCTGCAGCATCCCTTCCTGCTCGAGCTCCTGCAGCATCTGCTTGAGCTCGACGCGGCTATCGCCTTTCAGGCCGAAAGCTTTGGCGAGTTCACGCTTGGACGCTTTCTGCGGATGATCGGCGATGAAGCGCAGAATCACCTCGCGTGAAGGCAGCGCGCCGTGGACGATGTTCAGCGGCTCGACGGCGGGAGCATCCTTGCTGGCGTGTCCGGTCTTGCCCGGGCGCTTGCCCGCGGGATTTGTTCTTTCGCGCGGTATCCTGCTCACGTCAGCTCTTTTTCGATTTCGCGGGCGCCTTCGCCTTCGTTGCCTTCGGTTTGGCGGCCGTCTTGGTGCTCTTGGCTTCGGCGGCCGCTGCCTTCGGCTTGGCTTTCGTCTTGGCCGCTTTGCCCACAGGTGTCTTTCCGGCCTTCTCGGCGATCAAGGCGAGCGCCTCCTCGACGGTGATCGCCTGGGGATCCTTGCCCTTCGGCAGTGTGGCGTTGACCTTGCCCCAGTTGACATAGGGGCCGTATTTGCCGTCGCGAACGGTAATGGCGCCGCCATCAGGATGATCGCCGAGCGTCTTTAGTGCCGCCGGTGTGCCGCGCGCGCCCCGGCCGGGTGCCTGGTTCGCCTTTTCGGCGATAACAGTCACGGCGCGGTTGAGGCCGACCGAGAACACGTCCTCGACGGTTTCCAGATTGGCATAGGAACCGTCATGCAGGAGGAACGGCCCATAGCGGCCGATGCCTGACGAGATCATCTTGCCCGATTCGGGATGTTTGCCGATATCGCGCGGCAGCGAGATCAGCGCCATCGCCTTTTCATAATCGATGTCCTCGGGTTTCCAGCCCTTCGGCAGCGAGGCCCGTTTGGCTTCCTTGCCGTCGCCGCGCTGGATATAGGGGCCGAAGCGGCCGGAACGCAGCGTCAGTTCCTCGCCGGTGGTCGGATCGGTGCCGAGGTTCTTCGGCTCGTTGAGCGCAGCACCATCCGCATCTCCGCCGTTTTCGGAGGAGAGCTGGCGGGTGTAGTTGCAGTCCGGATAGTTCGAGCAGCCGACGAAGGCGCCGTATTTGCCGAGCTTCAGCGACAGGTTGCCGGTGCCGCAGACCTGACAGATTCTGGGGTCGCTGCCGTCCTCCCGTTTCGGGAAGACGAGCGGTGCCAGCGCCTCGTTCAGCGAATCCAGCACGTTGGTGACGCGCAGTTCCTTGGTGTCCTCGATCTGGGCGAAGAAATCCTTCCAGAAATCGCGCAGCACCTGCTTCCAGTTCAACTCGCCGGCGGAAATCCGGTCAAGCTTCTCTTCGAGATCGGCGGTGAAGTCGTATTCGACATATTTGGTGAAGAAGCTCTCGAGGAAAGCCGTCACCAGCCGGCCCTTGGCCTGCGGGATCAGCTTGCGCTTGTCGATCGTCACATAGTCGCGGTCGCGCAGCGTTGCCAGCGTCGCGGCATAGGTGGAGGGGCGGCCGATGCCGAGCTCTTCCATCTTCTTGATCAGCGTCGCTTCCGAATAGCGCGGCGGCGGTTCGGTGAAATGCTGCGTCGAATTGATCTTCTGCTTGGCGAGCGCCTCGCGCGCAATGATCTCCGGCAGACGGCCATCCTCGTCGCCATCGTCGCTCTGCTCGCCATCTTCCTTCTGGTCGGTATAGGCGGCGATGAAACCATCGAATCGGATGACCGAACCGACGGCACGAAGCCCGGCCTTCTCGCCCTTGTTGTCGGCGGTGATTTCAGCCGTCGTGCGCTCGATCTCGGCCGACGCCATCTGGCTGGCGATGCCGCGCTTCCAGATCAGCTCGTAGAGCCGGATCTGGTCGGCATCGAGGAATTTGCGGACACGGTCGGGCGAGCGGTCGAAATCGGTCGGACGGATCGCCTCGTGCGCCTCCTGGGCGTTCTTCGCCTTGGTCGAATAGAAGCGCGGCTTCTCCGGCATGTAGCGTTCGCCGAACTGGTCGACGATGGCACTGCGCGCCGCGTCGATCGCCTCGGGCGCCATCTGCACGCCGTCGGTTCGCATATAGGTGATCAGACCGACCGTCTCGCCGCCGATATCGACGCCCTCATAGAGCTTTTGGGCAACCTGCATGGTGCGCGAGGCCGAGAAGCCGAGGT
This sequence comes from Rhizobium sp. WSM409, assembly GCF_057653825.1. NCBI lineage: Bacteria > Pseudomonadati > Pseudomonadota > Alphaproteobacteria > Hyphomicrobiales > Rhizobiaceae > Rhizobium > Rhizobium sp. WSM409. Next base: position 1,437,898 of record NZ_CM172794.1, read on the forward strand.
TGGAGGAGGCGGCCTGTTGCAGCGTCGAGGTCGTGAAGGGCGGTCCGGGATTACGTTTGACCGGTTTCGCCTCGACAGAGTCGACGACGTAGCTCGCGCCTTCGAGCAAGGCCTTGAGCCGGCCGGCATCCTCGCCGTTACCGATTGCGCGCGGCTGCAGTCGTTTGCCATTCGCCGAAACCAGTCTTGCCTCGAACTCGTCGCCGCGCGGCGTCTTCAGGAGCGCTGAGATGTTCCAGTACTCTTCGGAAATGAAGCGCTCGATCTCGGATTCGCGGTCGCAGACGAGACGCAGCGCCACAGACTGGACGCGGCCGGCCGAACGTGCGCCGGGCAGCTTGCGCCACAGCACCGGCGAAAGATTGAAGCCGACGAGATAGTCGAGCGCGCGGCGCGCGAGATAGGCATCGACCAGCGGCACGTCGATGTCGCGCGGATCGGCCATCGCGTCGAGCACCGCCTTCTTGGTAATCGCATTGAAGACGACGCGCTTGACTGGCTTGCCGTTCAGCACGCGCTTCTTGTTCAGCATGTCGAGAACGTGCCAGGAAATCGCTTCGCCTTCGCGATCCGGGTCGGTCGCGAGAAACAGGCCATCGGCGGACTTCACCGCGTCGGCAATGTCCTTCATCCGCTTGGCGGAGGCGCTATCGACCTCCCAAAGCATTTCGAAATCCTGATCAGGAAGAACGGAGCCGTCCTTGGCAGGCAGATCGCGCACATGGCCGAAGGAGGCGAGCACTTTGTATCCCGGACCCAGATACTTATTGATCGTCTTGGCCTTGGCAGGCGATTCCACCACTACAACATTCATGATGATTCTCTAAAAAGGAAACGACGCCAGCGTTGAAGCCAGCGCGACACACACCGCAACATGGATATCGGCCCTCCGACATGGACAGGGAAATCGCTGCGGTCAAGGGGTTTGCTACAATTTTACCTCTTGTGTCCGCTGCAGCCAAAGGAAGATTATCGGCAAAATACAATTTTAGATATGCTATAGAAGGTTTTCGACTCAGAGTTCGGCAATTCGAAAGCCGCCGCCCGATGTCGTGCCCAGGTTCAATCGGAAAGCGAGACGAGGCCGCCCTGATGCCGGTGCAGCCTGCCTGATATATCGAGTTCCAGAAGGATGAGATAGACCGCGGATGCCGATAGGCCGGTATGGCGGATGACGTCGTCGATCTCGACCGGCGTCGGCCCGAGCGCATCGATGATGCGGTTTCGATCGGAATCCCCGGGCGGCACCGACATCGGCTTGCCATCAGGGGCGGGTTCCTCCGCCATGGATGACGGGAACAGGTCGAATTGCGCAAGCGGCGCCAAGGCCTCGACGACATCGGCGGGAGCGGTGACGATCGAAGCGCCGTCCTTCAGCAGGCCGTTGGTGCCATGGCAGCGCGGATCGAGCGGTGAGCCGGGCACGGCAAACACCAGGCGGCCGAACTCGCCGGCAAGCCGCGCCGTGATCAGCGAGCCTGAACGCGCCGCCGCTTCGATGACGACGAGGCCAAGCCCGATGCCGGCGATCAGCCGGTTGCGGCGCGGGAAGTCGCGGGCGCGCGGCTCCCAGCCGAAGGGCATTTCGCTCACCGCCAAGCCATTGCCGCCGGTTATCTCTTCGAGAAGGCCGATATTCTCCGGCGGGTAGGGCTGGTCGAGGCCGCCGGCGAGCGCTGCGATCGTGCCTGTGTCGAGGCTTGCCCGGTGGACAGCGGTGTCTATGCCGCGCGCCAGGCCGGAGACCACTGTGTAACCCGCCCGGCCGCAGTCGCGCGCCACCATCGCCGCGAATTTCGCGCCTGCGATCGAGGCGTTGCGCGAGCCGACGATGCCGACGGCCGGCCGACTGGCGGCGGCAAGCGCGCCCTTGACGGCCAGAAGCGGCGGCGCGCCGTCGATCTGCTTCAGCGCTTGCGGGTAGTCCGGTTCGCCAATACCGACGAAGCGGGCGCCGAAGCGACGCGCCGCCTCGAGTTCCCGATGCGCCTCGGCCTCACTGGCTATGCGGATTGCCCGCGTGGCGCCGCCGCGCGCCGAAAGCTCCGGCAGTGCGGCTAGCGCTGCCTCGGCCGAGCCGAAATGATTGATGAGGTCGCGAAAGGTGGCAGGGCCGATATTGTCGGAACGGATAAGGCGCAGCCAGGCAATTCTTTGCCGTTCGGTCAGCGCGACGCCTTTTGGTCCGGCGCTCAGCGCATCCATTATCCCTTTGCCCCGATCTTGCTTTCCGTCCCGCTCATCAGGCGGGAAATATTCGCCTTGTGCTTCCAGTAGGAGATGAGGGTCATGATCGCCATGACAGCCGCAACCTTTTCGTTACCCAGTATCCATAGCGCAATCGGAATGACAAGCATGGCGACCAGCGCCGACAGCGAGGAGTAACGGGTGGTGAAAGCGACCGCCAGCCAGACGGCAGCGAAGAGCACGACCATGATCGGCGCGACGCCGAGCAGGGTGCCGATATAGGTGGCGACACCTTTGCCGCCCTTGAAGCCGATCCACACCGGGAAGAGATGGCCGATAAAGGCGAAGAAGCCGGCGATGATCGCGGCCTCCTCGCCGAGGAAATAGCCGACGACCCAGGCCGCGGCCGATGCCTTCAGCGCATCGAGCAGCAGCGTCGCTGCGGCGAGCGTCCGGTTTCCTGTTCTCAGCACATTGGTCGCGCCGATATTGCCGGAGCCGATGCTGCGCACGTCGCCAAGGCCGGCGGCGCGCGTGAGGATCAGGCCGAAAGGGATCGAGCCGAAGAGATAGCCGATAATGGCGGCGGCAAGCGCGATCGGCAGCGTGATCTGCCATGACATGAGATTGGATAACATTTGCCCCCTCAGCCTCTACGTGGCCTATCCTCGAGTCAGCCTTCTCCCGCTGGGGGATGGACGGCGATAGTGTCGGTTCTAAATTGCGTGGACAAGCTTTCCCGAGACGTATGTCGCAACCGCCCGCCCACTGAAGCGCGCATCCTCGAACGGAGTGTTCTTCGAGCGGGAGAGAAGCATGTCTTTGGCGACAAGCCAAGGCTCATCGAGATCGATCAACGCGATATCAGCCGCAGCGCCCGGCTTCAGCGTGCCGGCATTCAGGCCGAAAATCTGAGCGGGACGGGTCGACATGGCGTCGATCAGACGCATCAGGCTCACCTGGCCGCCATGATGAAGCCTGAGGGCTGCCGCTAGCATGGTTTCGAGGCCGATCGCGCCGTCCTCCGCCTCGCCGAAGGGCAGGCGCTTCGTATCGACATCCTGCGGGTCGTGCGCGGAGACGATGATATCGATCGCGCCGCTCGCAAGGGCGTCGGCCATCGCCACCCGGTCGTCTTCCGGGCGCAGCGGCGGATAGAGCTTGAAGAAGGTGCGGTATTCGCCGATGTCGTTTTCGTTGAGCGCCAGATTGTTGATCGAGATGCCGCAGGTCACCTTGGCGCCGCGGCTGCGGGCGCGCTCGATCGCCTCGACCGATTCCGGCACCGAGATCATCGCGGCGTGATAACGGCCGCGCGTCAGCTGCGCGATCCTCAGATCGCGTTCGAGCGGGATGAGCTCGGCTTCCTTTGGAATGCCGGAAAGCCCGAGCCAGCTGGCGAAAAGCCCCTCATGCATGACGCCGTTGGCGCCGAGATATTTGTCGCGTGTTTCGCAGCAGATGACGGCGCCGAATTCGCGCGCATAGGTCATGATCCGGCGCAGCACCTGTGTGTCGTGGACGCTGGAATGGGCATCGGTAAAGGCGACGGCGCCTGCCTGCATCAACAGGCCGATCTCCGTCATCTCCTCGCCGGCAAGGCCCTTGGTGATGGCGGCTGCCGGATAGACGTTGACGGCGGCCGTATCCCGCGCCGTCTTCTTGACGAATTCGACGAGTGCGATGTCGTCGATGATGGGATCTGTGTCCGGCATCATGATGATCGAGGTGACGCCGCCGGCGGCGGCCGCCCGGCTCACCGAGGCGATCGTCTCACGGTGTTCGCCGCCGGGTTCGCCGACATGGACGCGCGCATCGACGAGGCCGGGCGTCGCGACAAGGCCCGTGCAGTCGCGGATGACGGCTCCATCAGGCGCGCCCTGGTTCTGCGCCTTGCCGCCGGCGGCGAGAATCACGCCGTTTTCGGCAATGATCGTCCCCACCTCGTCGAGATTGCGCGACGGGTCGATGATGCGGACGTTCTTGAGGACGATCGGGTTGCTCATGCCATCATTCCATCGCTTCGGGGGCCTTGGTTCTGCGAGACGAGCAGCGTCTCCATGACGGCCATGCGCACAGCGACCCCCATTTCCACCTGTTCGGCGATGACGCTCTGCGGCCCGTCCGCCACTTCCGAAGCGATTTCGACGCCGCGGTTCATCGGGCCGGGATGCATGACGAGCGCATCTTCCTTCGCCGCTTTCAGCGTTTCGGCGTCGAGCCCGTAGAAGTGATAGTATTCGCGCACCGAAGGCACGAAGGCGCCGGACATGCGCTCGCGCTGCAGCCGCAGCATCATCACCACGTCGGCGCCCTTCAGCCCTTCCTTCATCGAATGGAAGACCTCGACGCCCATCTCGGCGATGCCGGCCGGCAGGAGGGTCGCGGGCGCGACGACACGCACGCGGGCGCCCATGGCGTTGAGCAGCAGGATATTGGAGCGCGCCACCCGCGAATGCAGCACGTCGCCGCAGATCGCCACGATGATGCGCGAAAGTTTGCCCTTGGCGCGGCGGATCGTCAGCGCGTCGAGCAGTGCCTGGGTCGGATGTTCGTGCTGCCCGTCGCCGGCATTGACGACCGAGCAGGAGACCTTCTGGGCGAGAAGGGCGGCGGCACCGGCGCTCGAATGGCGGATCACCAGCACGTCGGGGCGCATCGCATTCAGCGTCATCGCCGTGTCGATTAGCGTTTCGCCTTTCTTCACCGAGGAATTGCCAACCGACATGTTCATCACGTCGGCGCCGAGCCGCTTGCCGGCAAGCTCGAAGGAGGCCTGTGTGCGGGTTGATGCCTCGAAGAAGAGGTTGATCTGCGTCAGTCCGCGCAGCGTCGACGTTTTCTTCTCTCTCTGGCGGCTGATCTTGACGGCCTCGTCCGCCTTGTCGAGAAGATAGGTGATATCCTGCTCGGTGAGGCCCTTGATGCCGATGAGGTGGCGGTGGGGGAAAAAGACCATGACCCTGCCTCTTGCTGTCTCTGGCGGGTCTATAAAGAGTGCTGCCCGCCGGGGCAAGCATGTGCTGTGGGCAAAGGCTTATGTCCCCATGCATTTTCGCCCGAATTCCGATAGAGCAGAATGAACCGAATCATAACTTCCGGTTTCCCTTTGCCGGGTTCTTACACTAGAAGCGAATTATGACCTCCGCCAACCGGACTGATGACAAACTCGCAGAACTCAACCAGCCGAGCCTGTGGTCCGGCATCAATGCCTATCGATCTGATCCGTTGATCGTCGATCTGACGGCGGCCCTGCCGCGCGGCATCCGCGAAGACCTGGAAAACATGGGCCGCTACGTCACCTCGCCAGAGGCGCAGGAGATGGCGCGCATGGCAAACCAGGGCACGCCGCAGCTGCGCACTCATGGTCCACGCGGTGAGCGCCTCGACGTCGTCGAATTCCATCCTGCCTGGCATGCGCTGATGCGGCGCTCGATGTCGGTCGGCCTGCATTCCTCCGTCTGGGATCCCCAGGCCGATACCGAGGCCAAGGACGAGGCCCACAAGGTTCGCGCCGCGCGGTTTTATCTGACGTCGCAGCTGGAATCCGGCCATCTCTGCCCGCTGACGATGACGAGCGCTTCCGTTGCGGCGCTCTCGGCTTCGCCCGCGGTCCAGAAGGACTGGGCGCCCAAAATTCTCTCGCGCAAATATGATTCGTCGAACAAGCCCGCCATGCAAAAATCCGCCGTGACCATCGGCATGGGCATGACGGAAAAGCAGGGCGGCACGGATGTGCGCGCCAACAGGAGCGCTGCCGAAAAGGTCAGCGAGGGCATCTACCGGCTGTCCGGGCACAAGTGGTTCATGTCGGCACCGATGAGCGATGCTTTCATCATGCTGGCGCAGACGAAGGAGGGCATGGGCTGCTTCCTCGTGCCGCGCCTTCTGGAGGATGGTTCCGCCAACGGGCTGCAATTCCAGCGGCTGAAGGACAAGGTCGGCAACCGCTCCAACGCCTCCTCCGAGGTCGAGTTTACAGACACGTTCGGTTTTCTGCTCGGTGGTCCGGATGCCGGTATCCGCACCATCCTCGACATGGTGACGCTGACGCGGCTCGACTGCGCGCTGGCCTCGTCAGGCATGATGCGCGCCTCGCTCGCCGAAGCCGTGCACCACACCCGCGGCCGCAGCGTCTTCGGCAAAATGCTCGTCAACCAGCCGATCATGACGCGCGTGCTCGCCGACATGGCGCTCGATGTTGCCGCCGCGACGGCACTGTCCTTCCGTCTAGCCGACGCCTTCGACAAGGCGCGCGGCAACGCCGAGGACGCGGCCTATGCCCGCGTCATGACGCCTGTCGCCAAATACTGGTGCTGTAAGATCGCACCGGCGCTGATCTACGAGGCGATGGAATGCATCGGCGGCAACGGCTACATCGAAGAGCGTCCGATCGCCCGCCATTACCGCGAGGCTCCGGTCAACGCCATCTGGGAAGGCTCCGGCAACGTCATGGCGCTCGACGTGCTGCGCGTGCTGAACCGCGGCAAGGATCTGTTCGAAACGGTCTTCGCCGGCCTTGCCCGCGATCTCGGCCCTGCCGGCAAGAAGACGATCGACGTGCTGCGCGCTGCAATCGCGCTTTGCGAACAGGACGAGGGCGCCGCGCGCCTGCTCGTCGAGCAACTGGCGCTCGCCGCCGGTGCAGCCGAACTCTATCGCCTTGGGGCAGGGCGCATTGCCGATGCCTTCATCGAGACGCGTCTTGCCGGCGGCTGGCGATCCACCTACGGCATGCTCGATTCCCGCTTCGACGCCAGCTACATCGTCGACCTGCTCTATCCGCCAGCGGCCTGACCGCAGCGGGGTAGGCGATCCCGAGGCCAAGACGCTCGGCCATCGGATTGTCCTACGGCGATCATCGTTTATCGTCCGGCCGGTCGCGACGTATCGCGCCGAGGTCGCCTTCCCAGCCTATCCCTGCAAGATCTACGATCGGATTTTTCCGGCGATGCCTCTCAACGAGGCTTCGCAAAGCCTGGTCGACGGTGGCCTTTTTGTCCCGTGGTGGTCATTGTTGCGTCGAGCAAGGCATCATCGATACCGATATTCGTCCGCATGATCGCGCCCCATGAGTATGATTATCATAGAGATACACATCCACGTCACGGCAGTTCAAGCTCGGCGACGATGTCATCGCCATAAACGAAAATCCGGCCGCGTCGCCGCGGCCGGATTTCAGTGTTTACGTCCAAAAATCAGCGTTCAGAAGAAGCCACGGCGCTGCCACCAGCCGGCTTTCTTCGGCTTGCCGTCATCGCCTTCGACATTCTCGACGCGGGTGGATTTCACCGTCGGCTCGGAGGAGGAGATGTTGGATTCGCGGTTGGCGCGAACCGGCTTTGCCTCTTCCTGAACCGATGTTTCGAGATCGGCGGAGGCTTCTACCAGTTCGGGTTCGGCCTCGACCGCAGGGGCCGTCTCTGCAACCGGTTCCTCAACCGGCGCTGCGGCCGGTTTGCGGCGGCCGCGGGCACGGGCGGGCTTCACCTCTTCGGTTATGACAGGCGCGCTCTCGACGGCTGCCATCGCGGCCTGGCCTTCGTCGGCCTGTTCGGCAATCGCCTCGACCGCTACGGCTTCGCTCGGAGCGCCGTCGTTCGAAACGTCGTCGCCTTCGTCCTCGTCGCCGCCATTGTCTTCACCGGCTTCGCCAGCCGTCAGTTCCGAACCATCCTCGGCGCGATTGCGACGGCCGCCCCGCTTGCCGCGACGGCGCCGCTTGCGGCGCTGCGATTCCTCGCTTTCGGCACGTGTCTCGGGCGTGGCTTCGGTGTTTTCATCACCTTCGCCACCCTCGTCGTCGCCGTCCTCATCCTCGTCGCCGGCTTCGCCTGTCGCTGATAGCGGCTGTTCGGCATTGCCGTTGCGGCCGCGGCGGCGCCTGCGGCGCTTGCGCTTGCGATTGCCGTCGGCTTCGCTTTCCGCGCGGGCCGCGACGGGCCGCTCGGAAACGGCCGGCTTTTCCTCGAGTTCCTCGTCTTCCTCCTCATCCACTTCGATGACGATGTCGTCGTCGTCATCCTCGGGAATGGCTGCGAAGTTGAAGAGGGTTTCAATCTTGACCGGGTTTTCCACCGGCTCGCCGCGATCGATCGCGAAATGTTGCGCGCCGACCGAGCCGTCCGCATCGATGATGATCGCAACGCCGAAGCGGCTCTCATAATCGATGATCGTCTGGCGCTTGTGGTTGAGCAGGTAGAGCGCGATGTCAGGCGTGGTGCGCACGGTGATGTTGTGCGTGGTGTTCTTGAGCAGATATTCCTCGATGCCGCGCAGGACATGCAGGGCGACGGAGGACTGCGAACGCACATGGCCGCTGCCGCCGCAATGCGAGCAGACCTGCGTCGTCGATTCGAGAACCGAAGCGCGGATGCGCTGGCGCGACATTTCGAGCAGGCCAAAATGCGAGATCCGGCCGACCTGGATGCGGGCACGGTCGTTCTTCAGGCATTCCTTCAGCTTCTTCTCGACGGCGCGGTTGTTGCGCTTCTCTTCCATGTCGATGAAGTCGATGACGATCAGGCCGGCAAGGTCGCGAAGGCGAAGCTGGCGGGCGACTTCGTCTGCAGCCTCCAGATTCGTCTGCAGCGCGGTGTCCTCGATCGAATGTTCGCGGGTCGAGCGGCCGGAGTTGACGTCGATCGAAACCAGCGCTTCGGTCTGGTTCATGATCAGATAGCCGCCGGACTTCAGCGTCACCTGCGGCTGCAGCATGCGGTCGAGCTGAGCCTCGATGCCGGAACGCGAAAAGATCGGATGGATGTCGCGATAGGGCTGAACCACCTTGGCATGGCTCGGCATCAGCATTTTCATGAAGTCTTTCGCTTCACGATAGCCTTCTTCGCCGGAAACGATGACTTCGCTGATATCCTTGTTGTAGAGGTCGCGGATCGAACGCTTGATCAGCGAGCCTTCCTCGTAGACGAGGCAGGGAGCGGTGGACGCCAGCGTCAGCGTGCGCACGTTCTCCCAAAGGCGCATCAGATATTCGAAGTCGCGCTTGACCTCCACCTTGGTGCGGTTGGCACCGGCGGTGCGAAGGATGACGCCCATGCCCTGCGGCACCTCGAGCAGGCGCGCGATTTCCTTCAGGCGCTTGCGGTCGGCAGGATTGGTGATCTTGCGGGAAATGCCGCCGCCGCGCGCCGTGTTCGGCATCAAAACCGAATAGCGGCCGGCGAGCGAGAGATAGGTGGTAAGGGCTGCACCCTTGTTGCCGCGCTCTTCCTTGGCGACCTGCACGAGCAGGATCTGGCGGCGCTTGATGACTTCCTGGATGCGGTACTGCTTGCGCGGCTTGCGCTGCACGCGGTCCGGCACTTCTTCCATCGCGTCTTCGGCGCCGACGGATTCGATGACTTCTTCTTCACCGTGATCGTCATCATCGTCGTCGTCATCGTGGCGACGCTTGCTGGTATCGACGTCCTCGGAGATCGAGTCGGTTTCCACCATCGCGGCCATCGCGCCGCCGGTCGAACCGTCATCCTCATTGTCGACGCTCGACGCGCCTTCGGCTTCGACGTCTGTGGGAACAGCGTCCTCGGTCGCGGTCGTTTCGGCAACCGGTTCGGCTGCCTTCTTGCGGCTGCGACGCGGCCTTGCCTTCTTGGCCGGCGCTTCCTCGGCGGCCTCGGGCGATGCCGCGGCCTCTACCGCTGCGGTCTCTTCCGTTACGGCAGCCGCTTCCGGCGCGATGCCGACATCCGGCTGATCCTGCTTGGAAAGATCGACCATCGGCGCGGTTTCGACATGCTCGACGTCTTCGTCGCGGCGATGCTCCTCGGCTTCGGCCCGAAGCAGCGCCTGACGGTCGGCAAGCGGTATCTGATAATAGTCGGGATGGATTTCGGCGAAGGCCAGGAAACCGTGCCGGTTGCCGCCGTAATCGACGAAGGCGGCTTGCAGCGAGGGTTCGACCCTCGTTACCTTTGCAAGATAGATGTTGCCGCGGATCTGCTTCTTGTGCTGGGACTCGAAGTCAAATTCTTCTATGCGGTTCCCGCGAACGACAACGACGCGCGTCTCTTCCTCGTGAGACGCATCGATAAGCATTTTGTCTGCCATGTAAGCTGTGCTCCTCGGCGTGGCCGCGAGAGCGCATTCCCGACTGCTGTTGAGACAGAAAGAATGCGGTCCACTGTAGCCGCGCCGGATAATGAAAGTCGCGCCTGATGCGAGGGGGAGGGCAGCAGCCAGACCGCAGCCGGAACCATTTCGGTCCGGGGCCTGTACACTTCAGATAAAACCTGCTGCGAAACCATCAACAACCAAGCGTGATCGACAAATACGAAGACCCGTTCGGGTCCGATGAGTTTGCTCCCTGAGAGCGTGGTGGCTGATCCACCAATGAATTCCGACAATAAGCCGGAAAATCAGGATCCAGTTCTAGGGATTAAGCGCATGAGACGGCGGACGATGACCGGTGTGGCGCCAGGTCCTGATCTGGCTGGCAGCCTTCGCGGCGACTCTATCCCGTCAACACTTTACCCTGAAATTCGTTGTATGTTTTCTGTGTCACAATAGCAAGGGAAAAGCCAAATGTGCCATAATATTGATGGATTTCGCAACGCATAGAAGCTGGGGATAAAGTGATCGCGATTCGGCAGGCTGCAGCGGGTGTTTCGTCACAGGGACGTTGGCCGCAGCCGCGTCGGGTCCATCGCAATACAGATAGGGTGTGGCGGTTTATTGTTTAAGAGGGCTCGGATCGCGGCGAAATCCGCAGCGCGGCGATCGACATTCGCAAGGCGGGTTCTGGCGGCGCTTCTGGTCGTTAGTCTGCTGCCGGCAGCTGCCAGCTCCGTCGAGGCCAAGGATCCGCTGCTTGCCTATGGCGCGCGCATCGTCGGCGACGACGCAAGGACCCGCATCGTCATCGATTTCGATCGCGAGCCGCGTTTCTCCGTCCACTATATCGCCAATCCGGAACGCATCGTCGTCGACTTGCCGGCGACCGCCTTCGGTTTTGCGGCGAAGGATCTTGCCGCCCGCGGCCTGTTCAAGGATATCCGCTACGGCAAGATGGACGAAGAGAGCGCCCGCATCGTGCTGACGACGACAGGGCCGGTGAAGCTGGCGCTTGCCAAGGTGCAGGCCGATGAGACGGGCAACGGCCATCGCCTCGTGCTCGATGCAGAGATGATCGACAAGAAGGCCTTTGCCGAACTGGTGAAGACGCAATCCTGGAGCGACAGGACTGAGGCGGCTCAGACGACGAGCGCCATTCCGGCACCGCAAAAGGCTGCGCCCGGCGATTTCGTCATCGCCGTCGACGCCGGCCATGGCGGCATCGACACCGGCGCGATCGGCGTCGACACCAAGACCGAGGAAAAGCAGGTGACGCTTGCCTTCGCGAAGGCCTTGACCGACCGGCTGAACAAGGAACCGGGCATCAAGGCTTTCCTGACGCGCGAAGATGACGAGTTCCTGTCGCTTTCGCAGCGTGTGCTGATCGCCCGCCAGAATCATGCCGGCCTCTTCATTTCGCTGCATGCCGACACGCTGAAGCAGAAGGATATCCGCGGCGCGACCGTCTACACGATCTCCGACAAGGCATCCGACAAGCTCGCCGCCGACCTTGCTGAACGTGAAAACCTCTCCGACCAGATCGCCGGCAAGGAGACGGTCGCCGAGCCGCCGGAGGTTGCCGACATCCTGCTCGATCTGACGCGGCGCGAGACGCAGGCCTTCTCGATCTCGCTGGCCGAGAGTGTGCTGAATTCTTTCAAGGATCAGGTTGGCACCATCAACAATCCGCACCGTCATGCCGGCTTCCGCGTGCTGCAGGCGCCTGACGTGCCGTCGATCCTTCTCGAGATCGGCTTCCTCTCGAATGCCGAGGACGAGAAACTGCTGCTCGACGAGGCCTGGCGCGGCAAGATCGCCGGTCTCTTGACCGACGCAGTCAAGCGATACCGCGCCGCCGTCATGGCGAATGGCGGCTGACGGCCGCCGCCTAAAGATCTGTAGCGGTTGCAGTACGGCGACATGCATGAAAACAAAGATTTAAGTGCGCCGCATGAATCAAATTCTGAGCAAGATACCTCAGATTGACGGCGGCGCCGGGCGTTGCTTGGATGTGACAGTTCTAATGAAACGCGGCCGCAGCGGTGAATGCGGCGCAGACAGCCCTATTTTGCTCACATTCACGCCGTTACTCCGGCTTATGTTTCGCAGCCTGAGGCGCGGAATTCGGCTTGTGGCGGTAGCGCTCATAGAGTAAGCCGCGCAACGTGCAAATTGCCTTGATCTGTGCAATCGTTGCGGCTGCGCCGATTGAAGATCGAAGAGACCGGTAGCTGAAATATGGTTAGACTTCTTGGATATTTCTTCGGAATGGCCTGCGTCCTGTTTCTGGTCGCGGCGGCGGGTATTGCCATCTATCTCGCCAATGTCGCGAAGGATCTCCCGGACTATGCCGTTCTGAACAGCTATGCGCCGCCGGTGACCACCCGCGTGCACGCCGGCAACGGCGCTCTGATGGCCGAATACGCCAAGGAAAAGCGTCTCTTCCTGCCGATCCAAGCTATTCCCGACCGCGTGAAGGCCGCTTTCCTGTCGGCCGAAGACAAGAATTTCTACAATCACCCGGGCGTTGATCTCACCGGTCTCGGCCGCGCAATCCTCGTCAACCTGCAGAATTTCGGTTCCGGCCGCCGCCCGGTCGGTGCCTCGACAATCACCCAGCAGGTGGCCAAGAATTTCCTTTTGAGCTCGGACCAGACGATCGACCGCAAGATCAAGGAAGCGATCCTCTCCTTCCGTATCGAGCAGGCCTACAGCAAAGACAAGATCCTCGAACTCTACCTGAACGAGATCTTTTTCGGCCTGAATTCCTATGGCATCGCCGGCGCAGCACTCACCTATTTCAACAAATCCGTCACCGAACTGACCGTCGCCGAAGCCGCCTATCTGGCATCGCTGCCGAAGGGTCCTGCCAATTACCATCCGTTCCGCCATCCGGAAGCTGCGCTCGAGCGTCGGAACTGGGTGATCGACCGGATGGTCGAGAACGGCTATGTCAGCCAGCCTGACGGCGAGGAAGCCAAGAAGCAGCCGCTCGGCGTCACCGCCCGCACCACCGGCCCCTCGCTCTTTGCTTCGGATTTTTTCGCCGAAGCCGTGCGCCGCCAACTGATCGACCAGTACGGCGAAAAGGTCCTTTATGAGGGCGGCCTTTCGGTGCGCACGTCGCTCGATCCGCAGATGCAGCTCGCTGCCCGCAAGGCGCTGCAGGACGGTCTGGTCACTTACGACGAGCGCCGCGGTTTCCACGGCCCGATCAAGCAGATCGATGCGAGCGGTGATTGGGGCAAAGCGCTTGCCGATATTCCCGCACTGTCCGATGTGCCGGAATGGCGGCTTGCCGTGGTACTCGCCGTATCCGACTCGAACGTCGACATCGGCCTACAGCCGGGCAAGGATGGAAGCGGCAAGGTTGAGGCCGATCGCCAGCGCGGCACGATCGACGCCAAGAACATGCAGTGGGCCTTCCGTTCGGCCGACGGCGCCCGCAAGACCACGAAATCGCCGGTCGGCGCCGTGTCCCCCGGTGACGTTGTCTATGTCGCAAAGCTCGGTGACAACGCGTCGACCTCCTATCGCCTGCAGCAGCCGCCGAAGGTGCAAGGTGGTCTGGTCGCCATGGATCCGAAGACCGGCCGCGTGCTCGCCATGGTCGGTGGCTTCTCCTACGCCCAGTCCGAGTTCAACCGCGCCACCCAGGCGATGCGTCAGCCGGGCTCCTCGTTCAAGCCTTTCGTCTACGCGGCGGCGATGGACAATGGTTATACGCCGGCTTCGGTCATCATGGACGCGCCGATCGAGATCGTCTCGGGCGGCCAGGTCTGGAGGCCGGAAAACTACGGCGGCGAATCCGGCGGCCCGTCGACGCTGCGTTCGGGCATCGAGCATTCGCGCAATCTGATGACGGTGCGCCTCGCCAACGATCTCGGCATGAACATCGTCGCCGAATATGCCGAGCGCTTCGGCATCTATGATCACATGCTGCCGGTTCTCTCCATGTCGCTCGGCGCCGGCGACACGACGGTGCTGCGCATGGTCTCGGCCTATTCGGTCATCGCCAATGGCGGCAAGCAGATCAAGCCGACATTGATCGACCGCATCCAGGACCGCTACGGCAAGACGATCTTCAAGCATGAGGAGCGTCTCTGCGAGGGCTGCAACGCCGGCGACTGGCAGAACCAGGAAGAGCCGAATATCGTCGACAATCGCGAAACCGTTCTCGACCCGATGACCGCCTACCAGATCACCTCGATGATGCAGGGCGTCATCCAGCGCGGCACCGCTGCCGGCAAGATCGATCTCGGCGGTCGCGACGTCGCCGGAAAGACCGGCACCACCAATGACGAGAAGGATGCCTGGTTCGTCGGCTTCACGCCGGATCTGGTCGCAGGCCTCTATATGGGCTTCGATACGCCGGCCCCGCTCGGCCGCGGCGGCACCGGTGGCGTCTTGTCCGCCCCGATCTTCAACGAATTCATGCAGGCTGCCGTCAAGGACACGCCGGAATCGAAGTTCGTCATTCCATCAGGCATGAACCTGATTTCGATCGACCGCAAGACCGGCATGGCGGCCGGCGAAGGCGATCCGAACACCATCATCGAGGCCTTCAAGCCCGGCACCGGCCCGGCCGACAGCTTCTCCGTGATCGGCATGGACAGCACCATGGCGCCGGAGGAAATCCTGAAGACTTCGCCGCAGGCGAACCAGGCCGTCCAGACCGGCACGCCCGGCCTGTTCTGACCGAGGGCCTGAATTTTATACGCCCGCTGCGGCCCTTTACATCCGCGGCGGGCGTCTCTATGTCACCAGCACCTGAAGAAGACCGAGACAGAGAAGCAGGAAAATGCGAGCGGAAATCGAAAACGTGGTCGATGAAACCAAGCAGGCTATCACCCTGCTGAGGAGGCATCTTTGACTGGGACCAAGCGATAAGACGGCTGGACTGGTTGAACAACAAGGCAGAGGATCCGAACCTCTGGAACGACGCTTCCGAAGCGCAGAAGCTGATGCGCGAACGCCAGCAGCTCGATGACGGCATCAACGGCGTCAAGCAGCTCGAACAGCAGCTGAACGACAATATCGAGCTGATCGAGCTTGGTGAGGAAGAGGGCGACCAGAGCGTCGTCAAGGAAGCCGAAGACACGCTGAAGGCCTTGAAGGCCGAGGCCGCGCGCCGCCAGGTGGAAGCCATGCTCTCCGGCGAAGCCGATGGCAACGACACCTATCTCGAAGTCCATTCCGGCGCCGGCGGCACCGAAAGCCAGGACTGGGCGAACATGCTTTTGCGCATGTACACCCGCTGGGCCGAACGCCAGCGCTTCAAGGTCGAGCTTCTCGAAGTCCATGATGGCGAAGAGGCGGGCATCAAGTCCGCGACACTGCTCGTCAAGGGTCATAATGCCTATGGCTGGCTGAAGACGGAATCGGGCGTACACCGGCTGGTGCGCATCTCGCCCTACGACAGCAATGCGCGCCGCCACACCTCCTTCTCGTCGATCTGGGTCTATCCGGTTGTCGACGACTCGATCCAGATCGAGATCAACGAAAGCGACTGCCGCATCGATACCTATCGTTCGTCGGGCGCCGGCGGCCAGCACGTCAACACCACCGACTCGGCCGTGCGCATCACGCATATCCCGACGGGCATCGTCGTGCAGTGCCAGCAGGAGCGCTCGCAGCACAAGAACCGCGCCAAGGCCTGGGACATGCTGCGTGCCCGCATGTATGAAGCCGAATTGAAGAAGCGTGAGGACGCCGCCAGTGCCGAAGCCGCTTCCAAGACGGAGATCGGCTGGGGCCACCAGATCCGCTCCTACGTGTTGCAGCCCTATCAGATGGTCAAGGACCTGCGCACCGGCGTCGCCAGCAGCGCGCCGGACGACGTTCTCGACGGCGACCTGAACGAGTTCATGGAAGCAGCACTTGCCCATCGCATCAGCGGCGCCGCCGATGCGGTCGTCGAGGATGTCGACTGATCGGATTGACGATAGATTGAAGTAACAAAGCCCCGGAGACGGGGCTTTTTTGTTTTGGAAGGCTGGCAAGTCCGGCGCGCTTCAGCGGCTCGATCGTCGAGGCGATCATAGCTCTGGTTCGGCGTAAGAACTTATCGTTTCACCTCGAGACGATGGCGGAAGGTCCGCTGAGCCGCCCTCGCATTTATATGTTCGACACTGACTTGACATTTGTCGAGTCGATATCGAATAATGTCATTGTCGATATCGGGGCTGGAGATCACCGATGTCGATCGGCTCCCGCCAATCGGTTGCCGGTGCATGTGTGGAGGAGAAAAGGGTGGAGCTTTTGCTGGATGTGGAAGGGCTGAAGAAGTCCTTTGGTGGTGTCGCGGCATTGCGCGACGGCCGCTTCGAACTTCGCGCCGGCTCGGTCCACGCACTTTGCGGCGGCAACGGCGCAGGCAAGTCGACCTTTCTCAAGATCCTCATGGGTATCCATAATCGCGATGCTGGCTCGATCCGCCGTCGTGGCAAGGACGTGGACTTTGCCGGTCCCGCCGACGCGCTCGCCTCCGGCATTGCCATCATCGAGCAGGAGCTAAGTCCGGTTCCGCACATGACGGTGGCGGAAAACATCTATCTCGGCCGCGAGCCCTCGACACGTTTCGGCGGTATCGATTTCCGGACGATGAACCGCTCCGCCCAAGGGCTTCTCGACGATCTCGAATTCGATATTCGCGCCACCCAATACATGATGAACCTCTCCGTTGCGCAGATGCAGCTCGTCGAGATCGCCAAGGCGCTAAGCCACGATGCCGAGGTCATCTTCATGGATGAGCCAACCTCGGCAATCGGTGAGAAAGAGGCTCAGCAGCTCTTCGCGGCCATCCGGCGCCTGAAGGAGCAGGGACGTGGCATCGTCTATGTTTCGCACCGGCTTTCGGAAATCTTCCAGATCGCCGATTCCTATACCGTGTTTCGCGACGGCGCCTATGTCGGCAGCGGAGACCTCAAGCAGATCAGCCGTCCTGATCTCATCCGGATGATCGTTGGCCGGGAACTGGCCGAGGAATATGTCAAGACCAATACGCCGACATCCGAAACCGGCCTCGAGGTTACGGCGCTGAGTTGCCCGAACAAGATCGAGGACATTTCCTTCTCCGCCCGCAAGGGCGAGATCTTCGGCATCTACGGGCTGATGGGCTCGGGCCGAACCGAGATCTTCAATTGCCTTTTTGGCCTCGAAAAATCCTCCGACGGCAGGATCGTCGTCGATGGTGCCCGCATCTCCGTGTCGAAGCCGGCGGATGCGATGGCAAATGGCCTGGCGCTGGTGACGGAGGATCGCAAGCTGACGGGCCTCAATCTCTCCGACTCCGTTCGCGCCAACATCTGTATGGCAAGCTTACCGGAGATGAGCCCTTCCTTTGCCATGAGCCGCCGTCGCGAGGCCGAGGCCAGTCGTCGGATCCAGGCGCAATTTCAGATCAAGGCCGCCCGTGACACCATGCCGGTCTCGGGCCTGTCAGGCGGCAATCAGCAGAAAGTGGTGCTCGGAAAATGGTTCCTGCGCAATCCGAAGGTGCTGCTCCTCGATGAGCCGACACGTGGCGTCGATGTCGGCGCCAAGCGCGAAATCTACCGCATCATCTGTGATTTTGCCGCGGCCGGCGGAACGGTCGTGATGATCTCATCGGAAATCGACGAAGTTCTGGGCATGTCGGACCGTATCATGGTGATGCGCGCCGGTAGGAGCGCGGGAATTTACAGCCGGGAGGAAACGGATGCCCAATCACTCGTCCACCTATCGACCTGATCAGGATCAGGTCATCCTTACGGCGCCAGAGGAGCGAGCAAGAGTGTCAGAGAGCGATGATAGCAATGCCGGCGGCTGGTTCAGTTCGGATCGGCGGCGGCTGTTGATACAGGAATACGGTATCTTTCTCGCTTTTCTGCTTCTCGTGGTGGTCCTTTCGTTCTCGAACGAGTTCTTCCTGACCGGCGGCAATATTTCCAATGTGCTCCTGCAGACTTCGATCAACGGCGTGCTTGCCATCGGCATGACCTTCGTGATCCTGACGCGCGGCATCGATCTTTCGGTCGGCTCCGTCGTGGCGCTTGCCGGCATTGTCAGCGCCAGCTTCTCGACGACCTCCGCTACGGCGGCGATCGCCGGTGCGCCCTATCCGGTGGCCATCGGACTTGCGGTCGGCATCCTGGTTGGCGTTGCCTGCGGCGCGATTTCAGGGGCGATCGTCTCGCGATTTTCCGTTCCGGCCTTCGTCGCCACTCTTGGCATGCTTTCGGCCGCGCGCGGCTTGACGCTGATCTATGGCGGCGGTCGCCCCGTTCCCGCGCTGACGCCGGCCTTCCGGTGGATCGGCACCGGCGACGTCTTCGGCATTCCGGCCCCCGTCATCATTCTCGCCGTCGTTTTCGCGGCTTCGTGGTGGATACTCAGCCGGACGCGCTTCGGCCGCTACATCTATGCCGTCGGAGGCAATCCGCATGCGGCAAAGACCTCCGGTATCGACATCGGCCGCATTCGTTTCACTGTCTATGTCATTTCCGGCGGTCTTGCCGGTCTTGCCGGCATGCTGCTCAGCGCCCGGACGGGATCGGCCCTGCCGCAGGCGGGCATTGCCTATGAGCTGGACGCGATTGCGGCGGTCGTCATCGGCGGCACTAGTCTGTCGGGTGGTGTCGGCCGGGTGACGGGCACGCTGATCGGTGCGCTCATCATCGGCGTCATGAACAACGGCCTCGATCTGATGGGGATCCAATCCTACTACCAGCAGGTCCTGAAAGGTGCCCTGATCGTCGGCGCTGTGATGCTCGACCAGAAGCGAACTTACGGGGCCTGAGCCCCATCGGAAACCGTGCCGGCCCTTGCCGGCCTGTTGCAGAGGCGAGCCATGTCGGCCGCTAAAACTTAAAGTGGAGGAAATTGAGATGAGAAAGCTTATGATTGCGCTCGCTTCGGCGACTGCTTTGCTGGCCTCGTCGGCCGTGGCCCAGGAAAAGATCAAGATCGGGGCAGCCCCTTACGGCCTCAATGCGGAGTTCATGCAGATCTGGGCGGCGGCGATGCAGGAGCACCCGGCCGTCAAGAGCGGGGAGGTCGAGCTGACTGTTTTCGACGGTCGCTATGACGCGTTGGTTCAGCAGGATCAGTTCAAGACGATGGTCACGCAGAAATACAATGCGATCGTCTTTGCACCGATCGACGTCGATGCAGGCGCAGCAGCCGTACAGTCGGCGGTGGATGCCGGCATTCCGGTGATCGGTTCGAACACCCGCGTCAATTCCGACCTGCTGACCTCCTATGTCGGTTCCGACGATACCATCTCGGGCTACATGGAAGCCAAGACCGTCCTCGACAAGCTCGGCTGCAAGGGCAATGTCGTCATCCTCGAAGGCCCGGTCGGTCAGTCCGCACAGATCTCGCGCCTGGAAGGCAATAAGAAGGCGCTCGCCGAATGCCCTGACGTGAAGGTCCTCGAAGACCAGACGGCGAACTGGTCACGTGCCGAAGCGCAGACGCTGATGGAAAACTGGCTGACCGCGCATCCGAAACAGATCAACGGCGTGATCGGCCAGAACGACGAGATGGCGCTCGGCGCCATCGAGGCGATCAAGGCTGCGGGGCTCGACGAGAAGAGCTTTGCGATCGCGGGCATCGACGGCATCACCGACGCTCTTCGCGCCGTCAAGGCCGGCGAGATGACGTCGATCCTGCAGGACGCACGTGCACAGGCTCAGGGCGCTCTCGACCTGGCCATCTTCCACGCCAAGAAGGGCGACTACAAGCCGCAGTCCGATATCTGGGCGACCTACAAGGATATGCCGTGGAACGACGGCAAGGACAAGAACTACAATGTGCCGTGGACGCCGGTGACGGCCGACAATGTCGACAAGCTGCTCGCAACACGTAAATAATCCATTGTGTGGGGCGGGTGCGCCCGCCCCATTTCTCAGACAAGCCGGGAAAAGATCCATGACCGATTCAAAACAGATTGATCTGAATTTTTCGCTGGGCGGCAAGGTCGCCCTGGTAACGGGCGGCGCCTCCGGCATCGGCGATGCCATCGCATCGGCATTTGCCGCCAAGGGCGCGGTCGTCGGCGTGATCGACATCAATGAAACGGTCGCGAAATCCAAGGCCGACGCCCTCGGAAATGGCGCGAAATCCTTCGTCTGCGACGTTTCCAACCCGCAATCGGTGGAAGCCGTCATCGCTGCGGCGCAGGCGGCCTTTGCCCATATCGATATCGTCGTCAACAGCGCCGGTGTCGCCATGCTCGCCCCCGCCGAGGATCTCACCCTGGAGGCCTGGGACAGAACCATAGACATCAATCTCAAGGGAACGTTCCTCGTCTGTCAGGCTGTAGGCCGGGTCATGCTCAAGGCGGGCAGCGGCGGCAGGATCATCAATATCGCCTCGCAGGCCGGCACGGTCGCCATCGATCAGCACGTGGCCTATTGCGCCTCCAAATTCGGCGTCATTGGCCTTTCCAAGACGCTCGCCGCCGAGTGGGGGAAATACGGCATAACCGTCAATACGATTTCGCCGACGGTGGTTCTAACCGAGCTTGGAAGAAAGGCCTGGGATAACCCGCGCGGAGAGGAGCTGAAGAAGCGCATCCCGACGGGACGCTTCGCCTATCCCGAGGAGATCGCTGCGGCGGCGGTGTTTCTGGCATCGAGCGGCGCCGAGATGATCAACGGCGCGGATCTTCTGATCGATGGCGGCTATACCATTGTCTGACACGCGGAAAACAGGAGGAACCATGCAGCGGTTTATCAACAATCCGGACGAGGTCGTCGAGGATACGGTCAAGGGCTTCGTCAAGGCGCATGCCGATATGGTCAGGCTCGGCAACGGCAATCCGCGCGTCATCGTTGCGCGCCATGCGCCCGTCGCGGGCAAGGTCGGCGTCATCACCGGCGGTGGTTCCGGCCATGAGCCCGCCTTTATCGGCTATACCGGACGCAACATGCTGGATGCCGTCGCGGTGGGTGAGCTGTTTTCGTCGCCGACGGCCAAGAGTTTTCTCGATGCCGCGCGCGAGGCCAATGGCGGCAACGGCGTCGTCTGCCTCTACGGCAATTATGCCGGTGACAACATGAACGTGAAGATGGCGATCAAGCTTGCCGCCAAGGAGGGCATCACGATCGCGACCGTCGTCGCCAATGACGATGTATGTTCGGCCGGACCGGACGAGCGCGAGAAGCGACGTGGCGTCGCCGGCGAGATATTCATGTGGAAATGCGCAGGCGCCAAAGCGGAGCAGGGGGCGAGCCTCGAGGAAGTGCAGGCGACAGCGCAAAGGGCGATCGACAATTGCCGCTCCATCGGCATCGGCCTCGGTCCCTGCACGCTGCCCGCCGTTGGGCATCCCAACTTCCAGATTGCGCCGGGCACGATGGAAGTCGGCATTGGCCATCACGGCGAGCCGGGGGTCCGGGTCGAGCCGTTGAAGCCTGCCGCCGAGGTCGCACGCGAAATGGCCAGGATCGTTCTGGACGATCACGGCCTGGCATCGGGAACCGAAGTGGCCGTCATCGTCTCCGGCCTCGGCGCGACGCCCTTGAACGAGCTTTATATCCTTCACGACACGATCGAAACCGAGATTACCGGGCGCGGACTGAAAATCTACAAGACCTATATCGGTAATTACTTCACCTCGTTGGAAATGGTCGGTGCGACGCTGACCGTCATGGCGCTTGACGACGAGTTGAAGACGCTACTCGACGTCGATGTCCACTGCCCGGCAATGCCTTGATGGGAGACCAAGCGAATGCAGCAATTTGACAACGCTTCCTCAGGCGACATCGTTTTCTCGCTCGCGGATCGGATCATCGAGAATCGCGCTTATCTCAGCGAGATTGACGGCAAGATCGGCGATGGCGATCATGGGGTTAACATGGCCAAGGGATTTGGCATGGCAGCCGAACGGATCAAGGGCGCAGACATGTCGCTCGCCGAAGCTCTCGACACGCTCGGCACGGTGCTGATGACGGAAATCGGCGGGTCCATGGGGCCGCTCTACGGCGTCATGTTCATTCAGTTCGCTGAAACGATCGAAAAGGCTGCGCAGATCGATGCGGGGATGTTCAGCGCAATGCTGCACAATGGTCTTGAAGGTATTCAGGCGATCGGGTCCGCAAAAGTGGGCGACAAGACCCTTCTCGATGCGCTCGTGCCCGCCATAGAGGCGTTCGATCTGGCCAATAGCGACGGAAAGTCGTTTGCGGAATCGCTGAATGTTCTCGTCGCAGCGGCGGAGGCCGGCCGGGACAGCACCCGCGATCTGGTGGCAAGGATCGGCCGGGCAAGCAGGCTCGGCGAACGTTCGCTTGGCGTTCTGGATGCTGGCGCCACTTCCTGCGCGCTGATCCTCCAGTCGCTCGCGCTTGGCGTAGAGGCAAGGCTTCGGCCATCCGCATAAAAACAGCGGGTTTTGGTGAGAGCCCCGTGATCCTCCCGAGTATCACCTTTCCGGCTGCGTTGGCGGCCGGAAATCATTGTGCGGAGAATGTTGAAAACCGGAGCCTTTGCGCTCATCTTCGCGGGCGATTTGAACATCGCAGGGAAACCAGGAAGCATGACCGTCAAGACATCATCAGCGCGGAAGAACGGTAGCGTGCGAAACAGCGCTGACGATGCGTCGGAACCCATCCCGCTGCGGTTTGGCGATGATCCCTATGTCTGGGCCTGCTGGCTCTATTATGAGGACGGCATGACGCAGGGCGACATTGCCGATACCATGGGAATTTCGCGGGCAACGGTGAACAGCTATCTCGCCGATGCGCGCGCCCGCGGAATCGTCAATATCTCCATCGAGCCGGCGCGCCTGAGTTCGCTGACGATTGCTCAGGAGTTGAAACGGCATTTCGGTCTGCAGGACTGTCTCGTCGTTCCGAGCGACGACAATACCCGCCCGCTCATCGACCGTCTCGGGCGCGCAGGCGCTCAAGCGCTGCAGAGGCTTGTGAAATCCGGTGATACGCTGGCCGTCGTCTGGGGCCGCACGGTCATGGCGGTCGGTGAGCAGACCTCGATAAGTGGCCTGCAGGACGTCACCGTGGTCCAGGCAACCGGCGGAACCAGTGCGACATTCGCCTATACACCCGAACTTTGCGCAGCCGCCTTTGCCGATGCCGTGGACGCGCGGCTGATCAATATCGCAGCTCCGGCAATCGTATCCGCTCCCGATGTCCGCAATATCCTGTTGCGCGAGCCATTGATCGAAAGTCAGTTCGAGGCGCTTTCACACGCCAACAAGGTGATTTTCGGTATCGCCTCCATGCGCCCCAATTCGACCATCCATACCAGCGGATTCTTCGAATCGGTATCGTTGCAGCAATATCTGGCAAAGGATGCCGCAGGCATCGTCGCCGGACGTTTCATCGACGGGCAGGGCCGCCCGGTCGCGGGGCCGCTTGACGACCGCACGATCGGAATATCACTCGACATGCTGAAGAAGATCGGTCTGCGTATCGCTGTCGCCGGCGGTTTCGACAAGGTGCCGGCAATCCTCGCAGCCCTTCGCGGCGGCTATGTCAACGTGCTGATCACCGACGCCGCGACGGGTCGCGGCATCCTGCATGCGGACGGTGTGACGGAGGTCGACCAGAAGCTTTTACAGCGCCCGAGGGTCGAAATTGGCACGCCGCCGTCAGCGACCGGTTTTCGCACTCACATCAAGAAATTTCTGAACAACCCCGACGAGGTCGTCGAGGAAATGCTCTATGGCGCAGTGAAGGCGCACGCTGCCTATCTCGCGCCGGTCGACAGTTCTCGCCGTGCGCTCGTTGCCCGGACGGGACCGCGCGCCGGCAAGGTCGGTCTTGTGATCGGCGGCGGCACGGGACACGAGCCTGCGTTCTTCGGCTATGTCGGGAAGGGGCTTGCCGATGCCGTTGCTGTCGGCAATATCTTCTCGTCTCCGCCTCCCGGCCCGATCCTTCAATGCACCAGGGCGGCGTCCGGCGGAGAGGGTGTGCTTTTCGTCTACGGCAACTATGCCGGCGACGTCATGAATTTCGAGATGGCAGCCGAGATGGCGGCGGAGGAAAACATCGCGGTCCGCACGGTCGTGACGACGGACGACATCGCCTCATCGCCGCTGGAAGACAGGGAGGGCCGGCGCGGCGTCGCCGGCAATTTCTTCATCTTCAAGGTCGCCGGAGCGGCCTGCGACCGCGGGCTGTCGCTTGCCGCCTGCGAAACGGCGACGCGCAAGGCCAACGCACGGACATTTACGATGGGCGTTGCATTGGAACCGTGCTCGCTTCCCCAGACCCGTCGCCACAACTTTGAAATTGGCCCCGACGACATCGAGATCGGCATGGGCATCCATGGTGAACCCGGCGTCATTCGCGAAAAGATGATGACCGCCGATGAAATCACCGATCGGGTGATGGATCGCATATTCGCGGAAATGAAGCCGGCATCGGGCGACCGCGTCGCAGTATTGGTCAATTCCTTCGGCGCAACGCCGCTGATGGAGCTCTATATTCTCTTCCGACGTGTCGAGCAGCGGCTGAGTGCGAAAGGCATCGCGATAGAGGCGAATTGGGTGGGACACTATTGCACCTCGCTCGACATGGTCGGTGCATCCATATCGATCTTGCACCTCGATCAGGAATTGACGGAGTTGTTGCATCATCCTTGCGATACCGCGTTCCTGCGGGTCGCGAACTGAAGGTATAAGCGATGCGCCCGGCTGACACGGGCCGCATCCTGCTCGAACTGGGAGGATCATGATGTCGGAAAGCGCGGCGCGCCACCTTAGCAGGATGTTTCATCGCATCTCCGTTGCGATCACGGCGGAGAAGGACCGTCTCTCGGATCTGGACGGGGCTATCGGCGACGCCGATCATGGAATCACCATGGTGCTCGGCTTCACGGCGGTGAACGGGGAACTCGCAAAACTCGACCTCGATCACATGCTTCCATCAGAGGTGTTCACGTCGGCGGCGACAGCCTTTCTGAATGCCGTCGGTGCATCCACGGGACCGCTTTACGCCACGGCATTTCGCAGGGCTGCCCAGGTCCTGAAAGAGGACCAACACCTTTCAACCGCCGATCAGGCGGCGATCGTCGAGGCGATGACGGCCGGCATCAGGGAGCGTGGAAAGGGCCAGCGCGGCGACAAGACGATGCTCGATGCCTGGATCCCCGCGACCGAAGCCGCCGTCACTGCGCGGGCGCGGGCGGCCGGAAGCCTCGAAATGTGGACCAGCATATTGGAGGCGGCCGAAACCGGTGCGAATTCGACCCGTTCCATGGTTGCAACTCGGGGAAGAGCGGCCCGGCTCGGCGAGAGGTCGCTCGGACATATCGATCCAGGCGCGGCCTCGGCAGTCATCATCCTTCGCGCGATGAAGGAAACCTTCGCCGGTGACACTGTGAAAGAGCAGGATCGGTGACAGCATTTGCATGCAGGGTCATCTGCGCGGAGCAAATGCGTCTTACCGCCGGGGGCTCCTCAATTCGTCGTCTTTTCCGCGATGATGCCGCTGTCTTGAAACAGCGCTGCCGACAGATCGGCAATCTCTTCATGAACGGCTGCGCGCTCGATGCCCGGGGGATCGGTAAAGAGTTCTGCCGCAAAGGCAAGGCCGAGCGCCGTGCCCTCTGGCACGAAGACATAATGCCCAAGGCCGCCGCCGAAGATTTTAAGGACGCTGCGCCGCAGCCGCGCATGTAGCCACGACGAACATTCTTCGGCCGGTGCTGCCTTGTCGGCATCACCGACCAGGATAAGGGCGGGCGCATCGACAGCGTTCAGGCTTTCCTCGCTGAAACCGAGAACGGACCGACCCGGCGCGCAGATGAGGGCGGCCCTGATTCTGTCATCTCGGTAGGACTTCGACATCCGGGACCACGAATCGCGAAACACATCGCTGGTGCGCAGCAATGCCGGGATATGATCGGCAAGGTCGGGAAATTCTCTCGGTCCGCGCGCGCCACCCGGCTTCATCCTCGATGGTTCGAACTGCGAGAACTGGGCGATAGCGCCAAGCAGCAGCATCACGCCATAGGCTCCGGCCGAAAATCCGGCTGCGAAGACACTGTTCGTATCGATATGGCCTGAGAGATCGCTGAGCCACGCATCCCGGTGGTCGAGCATGTAGCTGAGATCAGGCGCCCGCTCCCAGAGGCAGGCAAAGCCTTCAGCGCGATAGGGCTCGATGCCGGTATTGCCGTGATGGCTGACGCCGAGCGCGGCAAATCCGCGATCGACCAGGCGTCGCGCCAGCCACTCCAGCCCGGCCGCGGATCCGCCGGTGCCATGCGACAACAGGACAAGGGGATAGGGCCTGGCCTCCGGCCGGATGGGTGCATCGCGGGCGACGGCCGCTTTCTGGAACCAGCTTCTTTCCGGTATATCGCTTTTCCGCGCGTCATCGGCGGCGGGGTACCAGAGGGACCAACTGATGGGTCTGGGTCCGGCGGCGTCCCAGTCCGACCTCTTCTCGTCGTAGAGGACGCCGTCGCGAAAGCCCAGTTTCATCTCTTGGATGCCCCCCTGAACAATTCCCAGCCGTTCAATTCGTCGCCTTCTCAACGGTGATGTCGCCGAATTCGTCGATCAGCACGGTCCAGCCATCCGGCTCCGCGGCGGGGTCGGTCTTCAGATAGACCGTGGCGAAGAGCCCCGGCTGCTTGATGATGCCGTTGGAATTCTCGGGGCGGATATCGGTCACGTAAGGCTTCAGGTCGCTGAACTCCTGCAACTCGATGGTCGAGGCGATCGCCGGGCCGGCCTCGGTCTGGGCAATCTGCTGCAGATAGACCTTCGAGGTTCTGTCCGGCTGGCGCACGGCAAAGAGCTTGTAGTAGCCGTGGCGCTGCGTCCCTTCTCCTTCGGAGCCGGCAACGCTCTCGGCGCCCGTCGGTGCCCGCTCGACATCAGGTGCGTTGCCGTCGTCCTCCCAATAGCCGGTGCTGGTCGCGAAAATCACCGATGCCGGCAGGAGGGCATCCTGCGCCGGCGCGGCCTGCGCTGTGATGCTCCATCCCGCAAGCAGGAGGCTGGTCATCAATATCCGTCGCATTGCCATCGTCTCAATCCTTGAACTGCTCGGCGAGAATACGGTCGGACCAGGAGCGGTCGGGATCAGAAAGAATGCGCGCCGTCACATGCTCCGACTGGGCGATGCGGATATGCAGCACCGACTTGACCTCGGTATTGTCGGCCACCGCATTCACCGGCCGCTTCTCCGGCTCGAGAATGTCGATATCGACGGTCACCTTGTTCGGCAGCAGAGCACCTCTCCAGCGCCGCGGCCTGAAAGCGCTGACCGGCGTCATGGCGAGCAGCGGCGCCTCGAGCGGCAGGATCGGGCCATGGGCGGAAAGATTATAAGCCGTCGATCCGGCAGGTGTCGCCACCATCAGCCCGTCGCAGATCAGTTCTTCCAGACGCACGCGCCCGTCCACCATAACCCTCAGATTCGCGGCTTGATAGGACTGGCGAAAAAGATAGACCTCGTTGATGGCGAGCGCCGTCGAGTTGGTGCCGTCGGCGTTGGCCGTCGTCATCTGCAATGGCCGGAAGACGTTTTCGACGGCGACGCAGATTCGTTCCTGAAGCCGGTCTGTACGATAGTCGTTCATCAGGAAGCCGACCGAGCCGCGATTCATGCCGTAAACCAGCTTGCCGGAGTTCATGGTGTTGTGCAGCGTCTGCAGCATGAAACCGTCGCCACCGAGCGCGACGATGACGTCGGCTTCGTCAGCCGGTACGTCACCATAGAGGCCAATCAACTCCTCACGCGCGGCAAGCGCCTCCGTCGTCGGTGAGGCGAGAAAGGAAAGCGTCTGAAATGAACGGCCCATGCAATGCCCTTTATGATGCTACCCTAGCTAAAGGATAAAGCCCTTGTGCGACAAGGGCGTTTTCTATCGCCAAGCGTTTTGAGCTGCAGCCGACCAGTCGACGCAGACACGGATTTCCCCTTTACAGAATCATAGAATCTGCTAGTTGGGCAATTATTGCCCTTGTAGCTCAGTTGGTAGAGCACCTGATTTGTAATCAGGGGGTCCCGGGTTCGAACCCTGGCGGGGGCACCAGCCTACGCTCCGTGAGCTTCGGCTCGGCGAGCCGAAGAGAGCAGCTAAGCGGAGGCTGTCGCGTCGTAGTTCCGTCAGGAACGAAGGCGGACTGGTTCCAGAATGCTCTGGTTGGCTGCACCATCTTTCCCCTACGATACCGCCTTCTAAACCGTAGCCTGGGTTCGACGTTGCTTCGATCGATCGCACCAGCAGACTTTTCAGACAGCACGTATCGTTTGATGAACCGCGTGTGAAGGGCTGCTTCACCGCCAATTCAGCCGCGTCCGCTTATCTTCGCCTCATCATCAACGAGGAAACAGCCATGAAGCTCGCACATCTCTTTCTCGCCGCAACCATTTCCGTCGGTGCGGCTTTCGCGTCCGTGGCACCGGCCGCCGCCATGCCGGCCGAGCGGCCGACGGTGTCGACGCAGGGCGATATCGTTCAAATACGTGATGGCTGGCGAGGTGATCGCGACCGTGATGACCGTGGCTGGCGAGGCGATCGCGACCGTGACGATCGTGGCTGGCGCGATGGGCGCGATTGGCGCCGGTCCGACTGGCGCGATGATCGCCGTCACTGGCGGCGGTGGCGTGCCGAGCGTTGGCAGGAGCGCCGCGAGTGGCGCGATCGCGATCGTGGTATGCCGTTCTGGCTCTACCGCAGCTGACGATAAAGGCCCGGTCATCCGGGCCTTACTCATTGAGTGACGGGTTCGTTGACGCTCGCCTCGATCCTGTCGCCATTGCCGGTCTGTCCAGCGCCGGAGGGCGACATCATCGCGATGCTGAGTACGGAGGCGACCATGAAGGCGACGACGGCGATCATTATGCGCATAAGCGTTCAATCCTCGTTCAATTACGGGATTAACGCATGATCGCCGTCCGCGTTCCTGCCAGTATTATTGTACCTGTCCCGGCGTCGCGGGGCCGGGCGCCGTCGGCGACAGGGGATCGGGCTGGTGGATGGGGTGCGATGTGTCCACCCAGATGATGCTGATGATAATCACGACGAAGACCGCGATGAAGAGGATACCGAAAATCAGCGGTCGAATGGCCATGATAGGGATCGTTCCTTCTTGCTTCTGAGCTGGTCGCTACAACCGGACATCGCCCGATCATAGTGCCCCGGGGCGTCATTCCAAGGCAAAAGTGGATTTTTCCGTCATCGGAGCCTGGCTGCGGGTTAGCGGCGGACGAGCGAAAGCGGCTTACCACCTTCCTCCTTCGACTTATCGAAATTGCCGTCGGCGCGCATGTCGAAGCCAAGCGACGAACCGTCACGGCCCATCAGCGTCAGCCCGAAACCCTCGATATGCCAGACTGCGAGCTTCAGTCTGGCGACATTGGCAGCGCAATCGTCGGAAAGTGACAGCAGCGCGTTGCCGTCCGCATCGACATCGCCGTTGAGCGTCACGCCGCAGAGCCTTTCGCCGTCCGGTCTTTGCATCGTCCATGTCCCGGCAAGGCTGCTGACGGTCGGCAGGCGATCGACGCCGTCAGGGGCCGCGATCAGCAACAGCGCCGCACCATCCTCCGTCTTCATCGGCGAACCTTCGTTCTCGACGAAGCGAGCGAGCACCTTGCGCGTCGCATCGATCAGGATGACGCCGCCATTGCCGTCGAAATTCCAGGAATAGGCTTCGGCAAGTGCCGGCAGCGGCTTGATGCAGGAGTCCTGACCGGAGAGCGAATAGCCGCCGATCGCTTCGCCGGTTTCCAGCGTCAGCCGGCATCCGGCTCCTCCGTCTTCCGCGGCAACGAGATATGTCCCGGCCTGCGCTTTGAGAATATCGGGATCGATATCCTGCCCGTATGCGAAACCGCAGACGAGGAGTGCTGCCGCCGAAGCCGCGAGCCTAGGGATGAAACGGATCATGACAATTCCCCTTTGTCGCGACGACAGCGCTGCGCGTCTTTTCAGACGCGCATGGGACTCTGTAGCACTTTGAATGACTGCCTGCGGGCCAGCCTATGCCTTCAGGTGGAGCCGCGCCGCATAAAGCGCGATTGCCGCTGCGTTCGAGACGTTGAGCGATTTGATCGCGCCCGGCATGTCGAGACGGGCAAGTGCGTTGACGGTTTCCCGCGTCTTCTGCCGAAGTCCCTTGCCCTCGGAGCCGAGCACCAGCGCCACCTTCTCGCCCGAGAAGGTGCCTTCGAGTGGCGCCGGCCCTTCCGAATCGAGACCGATGGTGGAGAAACCGAGCTTGTGCAATTCACCGAGCGCATCGGCGAGATTGGTCACCTGTATATAAGGTATCAGTTCCAGCGCGCCGGAGGCTGACTTGGCGAGCACGCCCGATTCGGTCGGGCTATGTCTCTGGGTGGTGATGACCGCACCCGCATTGAAGGCGACGGCCGAGCGCATGATCGCGCCGACATTGTGCGGATCGGTCACCTGATCGAGGACGAGCAGGAGAGGGCTTTCCTTCAGCGCTTCGAGCCGGCGGACCGGAAGCGGCCGTGTTTCCAGCATGACGCCCTGATGGATCGCCTCGGGGCCGAGCACCTTGTCGATCTCCTGCGGCGAGACGATCTCGAAGGGCATGCCGAGCGCTTCGACGTCGACTTCGAGGCGCGCCAGTGCGTTCTGCGTTACGAACAGCTTGATCTTCTTGCGCTCGGGATTGTCGAGCGCTGCACGCACCGTATGCAGGCCATAGAGATGCACCTGGTCGGGCGCAAGCGCCGGCGGCTTCCAGTCGTCACCGCCGCGCTTTCGCTTCTGCGGTTGAGGCGTCGGAATCTCCCCGCGTTCGCGCTTGGCGTCACGGTGGGCGCGCCGCAGAATGGCGTAATGCGTATCCTTGGCGGATGGGTCTGTCGCGGTCTTGCCGCCGGATTTGTTGTCTTTGCTCATGCAGCTTTATAGCCATGGCGCTCGCTGCCGCATAGGCTTTCTTTCATATGCCGGCTTTCGGCGGCGAATGAAATTTTTCGTGTTTTTTCCGTTGTCATCGTGTTGACAGACTGAAATGCTCCGGTCATATACGCGGCGCAGACGACGGGCGGCAACGCTTCGAAGTCTGACGAACTTGGTCTTGCGATCCGGACGAAAAACTGGAGAGATGCCCGAGTGGTTAAAGGGGACGGACTGTAAATCCGTTGGCTCAGCCTACGTTGGTTCAAATCCAACTCTCTCCACCATTCGTCATCGGATCGGACCACCCGCGCGGGTATAGCTCAATGGTAGAGCAGCAGCCTTCCAAGCTGAATACGCGGGTTCGATTCCCGCTACCCGCTCCAGTTTCCGCTACTCGACTTCATACGACCGCTGCCGCGGTAGTCCCGAGATGTCTCCGGCGCTGGCGGAGAAGCTGACGGTTGTGGCTGTCGGCGGGCAGGGAAGGGCGCTCGACGCCGAACGTCTATGGCGCGTCTCAGGCGGTCGATGCGATTTTCTCTAAGATTTCAGCGATTTTCGAGGGGGCTTTGGCGAATCGCCTTGCAGGCGGCGAATTGTCTCCCATATGCGCTGTCAGGCCAAGAATGGCGTCTGCAATTAAGTCTTGCGCAATGTCGCCGAAAGCCTTAAACGGCGGCACTAAACCGGTTCGCCGGGGCCACCATTTTCGTTCACAGGAAGCATTCAAATGGGAAAGAGTAAGTTTGAGCGCAACAAGCCGCACGTCAACATTGGCACGATTGGCCACGTTGACCACGGTAAGACGTCTCTGACGGCAGCGATCACGAAGTACTTCGGTGAGTACAAGGCGTACGACCAGATCGACGCGGCTCCGGAAGAAAAGGCGCGTGGCATCACGATTTCGACGGCTCACGTTGAATACGAGACGCCGGCCCGCCACTATGCCCACGTCGACTGCCCCGGCCATGCCGACTACGTCAAGAACATGATCACCGGTGCTGCCCAGATGGACGGCGCGATCCTGGTGTGCTCGGCCGCTGACGGCCCGATGCCGCAGACGCGCGAACACATCCTGCTGGCCCGCCAGGTCGGCGTTCCGGCAATCGTGGTGTTCCTGAACAAGGTCGACCAGGTTGACGACGCCGAGCTTCTCGAACTGGTCGAGCTCGAAGTTCGCGAACTGCTGTCGTCCTACGATTTCCCGGGCGACGATATCCCGATCGTCAAGGGTTCGGCACTTGCTGCTCTCGAAGATTCGGACAAGAAGATCGGCGAAGATTCGATCCGCGAGCTGATGGCTGCTGTCGACGCCTACATCCCGACGCCTGAGCGTCCGATCAACCTGCCGTTCCTGCTGCCGATCGAAGACGTGTTCTCGATCTCGGGCCGCGGTACGGTTGTGACCGGCCGCGTCGAGCGTGGCATTGTCAAGGTTGGCGAAGAAGTCGAGATCGTCGGCATCCGCCCGACGACGAAGACGACGGTGACCGGCGTTGAAATGTTCCGCAAGCTGCTCGATCAGGGCCAGGCTGGCGACAACATCGGTGCGCTGATCCGCGGCGTTACCCGTGACGGCGTTGAGCGTGGCCAGATTCTGTGCAAGCCGGGTTCGGTCAAGCCGCACAAGAAGTTCATGGCTGAAGCCTACATCCTGACGAAGGAAGAGGGTGGCCGTCATACGCCGTTCTTCACCAACTACCGTCCGCAGTTCTACTTCCGCACGACCGACGTGACGGGCATTGTGACGCTGCCGGAAGGCACGGAGATGGTCATGCCGGGCGACAACGTCACGGTATCGGTCGAGCTGATCGTTCCGATCGCGATGGAAGAAAAGCTGCGCTTCGCTATCCGCGAAGGCGGCCGCACCGTCGGCGCCGGTATCGTCGCGTCGATCGTCGAGTAACTTTCGAGTTATCCGCAATTATGAAGACCCCGCTGGAAACAGCGGGGTTTTTCATTTTGATGGCTTCCTGTAGGTTTAACAGGTGTTGTAAAAATATCGTTAAGTTGGCCTGTCACAGTATTTTGTTCATCTCACGTTCAGAAACCGGTTTGTGATTGGGTCAATGTAGTCCAGACTCCTCCTTGCAAAGAGGAGAGCCCGGATGATTCCAAAGGCCACATTCGCTGCGACGATATTCGCGATGTATGTTTTCACGATGTTTTTCATCGCTGCAATACCGCAAGAAGTTGTTCAGTCTGCCGTAGTGCAGATTGGCGAGGTAAGTGTCGTCAAGTGACGACCTTTGCCGAACATCGCAGGGTTCTGCGGTGATCGGAAATGATCGGTCAGGTGCTCCCGGATAGGATGCTCCTGGCGACGCGGGGGTGAACCCTTGCAGGACGCTCGCTTGCTCTTCGCGCGGAAGCGTCTATCTATGCCTCCGATTTCATGACGCGGAGGATATTCCATGAAGAGACGTATTCTATTCACCGGCGGTTCGGGCAAGGCAGGTCGCCATGCGGTGCCGTGGCTCGTCAATGCCGGCTACGAGGTTCACAACCTCGATCTCGTGCCGCTCGATAGCCCCGGCGTCACCAATCTCATCGCCGACATCACCGATAGCGGTCAGGTCTTCAACGCGCTTTCGATGCATCGCGATTTTCCCGATCTCGACGCGGGCAGGGGCGTACAGCCCTTCGACGCCGTCGTGCATTTCGCCGCCATCCCGCGCATCCTGATCAAGCCCGACAACGAAACCTTCCGTATCAACACGATGGGCACCTATAATGTCATCGAGGCGGCGGTGAAACTCGGCATCCGGAAGATCATCGTCGCATCGAGCGAGACGACCTACGGCGTCTGCTTCGCCGAAGGCCATCGCGATTTCCACCAGTTCCCGCTAGAGGAGGACTACGACGTCAATCCGATGGATTCCTACGGCCTTTCCAAAGTGGTCAACGAAAAGACGGCGCGCGCCTTTGCCGAACGTTCGGGCTTCGACATCTATGCGTTGCGCATCGGCAACGTCATCGAGCCTGACGAATACGAGAAGTTTCCGACCTTTTTCGCCAATCCCGAGATGCGCAAGCGAATCGCCTGGAGCTATATCGACGCCCGCGACCTCGGGCAGATCTGCCATCTCTGCATCGAGAAGGACGGCCTCGGCTACCAGGTCTTCAACGCCGCCAACGACACCGTCTCGGCCAATACGCCATCGAAAGAGCTTGCGAAGCGATTCTTTCCGAACGTGCCCTTCACCCGCGAGATCGGCGAATATGAGGGCCTGCTCTCCAACCGCAAGATCCGCGAGGTGCTGGGTTTTAAGGAAGAACACGATTGGCGGAAATATGTGAAGGTCTGAATGGACCGTGGTTCCGCGACTGAAAGGCCGATCGCTCGCATATCAGGAGAATGGCCTTGAAAATCGAAAATCGTGCTTGCCAATCCCGTGTCGTCGTCTTAAAGGGAGCGCCATGCTTTTCAGCAGCGATTTGCGGGCCTTGGCCCAGGCGCTGAATGATCGGTATGAAGGGGTATAGCTCAGTTGGTAGAGCGGCGGTCTCCAAAACCGCAGGTCGTAGGTTCGAGCCCTACTGCCCCTGCCATTTTCCTGGATGCGGGACAGCGCGGACATGCTCGCGGCATTTCCGGCCGGGGATTGATTGGTGGCAAGTAATTTCGTTAAACTTCGGTTTCCCTCTTGTGTATTCGGAAATCGGTGTTTATTTAGGGTTCAACAGACACGCGGTGCGTGGGGCTGATAGTTTCAGCTTTACGCGCCGTAATTGCGTGGGCAGTCGATGGCATCCAAATCCAATCCGTTTACGTTTCTGCAGCAGGTTCGCTCCGAGACGTCCAAAGTTACATGGCCGTCGCGCCGCGAGACCATGATCTCGACGGTCATGGTGCTGGTGATGGTGGTTTTCGCCGCGCTGTTTTTCTTTGCCGCTGACCAGCTGATTGGCTGGGCTCTGAGCTTCGTGCTGAATACCGGCAACTGATACGGGTGGAGATGAAAATGGCGGCACGTTGGTACATCGTCCACGCATATTCCAATTTTGAAAAGAAGGTGGCTGAAGATATCGAGAACAAGGCTCGCCAGAAGGGGCTTGAGCACCTGTTCGAGAAGATCCTCGTGCCGACCGAAAAGGTGGTGGAAGTGCGTCGCGGCCGTAAGGTCGATTCCGAGCGCAAGTTTTTCCCGGGCTATGTCATGGTTCGCGCCAATCTGACGGACGAAGCCTATCACCTGATCAAGAATACGCCGAAGGTCACGGGTTTCCTTGGTTCCGACAATAAGCCCGTTCCGATTCCGGACTATGAAGCCGAGCGCATTCTCGGTCAGGTCCAGGAAGGTGTCGAGCGGCCGAAGGCCTCGATTACCTTCGAGATCGGTGAGCAGGTCCGCGTTTCCGACGGCCCGTTCGCTTCGTTCAACGGCACGGTTCAGGATGTGGACGAAGAGCGTTCGCGCCTGAAGGTGGAAGTGTCGATCTTCGGCCGCGCAACGCCGGTCGAGTTGGAATACGCTCAGGTCGAGAAGGTCTGATTGCAGAAACTGGAGGCTGGCCCTTGCGGCCTGTTTCCTGCGGACCTTGTCCGCATCCGCGTGGAAGGTGAGGGGTCTTAGCCGGACCCTAATGATCCGCACCACGCAACCGCAGCCGCCGGAGAGATCCGGCATCACGGGCCGGGCGACCGGCCGTTCATGAAAGGCAGAGAGATATGGCTAAGAAAGTTGCAGGCCAGCTCAAGCTTCAGGTCAAGGCAGGATCGGCAAACCCGTCCCCGCCGATTGGTCCGGCGCTTGGTCAGCGTGGCATTAACATCATGGAATTCTGCAAGGCGTTCAATGCCGCCACGCAGGAAATGGAAAAGGGCATGCCGATTCCGGTCGTCATTACCTATTACCAGGACAAGTCCTTCACCTTCGCGATGAAGCAGCCGCCGGTCAGCTACTGGCTGAAGAAGGAAGCGAAGATCACGTCCGGTTCCAAGACGCCCGGCAAGGGTGCCAAGGCCGGCTCCCTCACCAAGGCTCAGATCAAGTCGATCGCAGAAGCCAAGATGAAGGATCTGAACGCAGCGGATATCGAAGGTGCAATGGCGATGATAGAGGGCTCTGCCCGCGCCATGGGTCTGGAAGTGGTGGGTTAAGATCATGGCTGGTAAGCGCACGCAGAAGATCAACGAAGGTGTTGATCCCACCAAGCTCTACGCTCTGACCCTGGCCATTGGCATGGTCAAGGAACGGGCTGTCGCCAAGTTCGACGAAACCATCGAAGTCTCGATGAACCTCGGCGTCGACCCGCGCCATGCGGACCAGATGGTCCGCGGCGTCGTCAACCTGCCGAACGGCACGGGCCGTACGGTTCGTGTTGCCGTCTTCGCTCGTGGCGCCAAGGCTGACGAAGCCAAGGCCGCCGGTGCTGATATCGTCGGTGCCGAAGAGCTTGTCGAAATCGTCCAGGGCGGCAAGATCGAATTCGATCGCTGCATTGCCACCCCCGATATGATGCCGCTCGTCGGCCGTCTCGGTAAGGTTCTCGGCCCCCGCGGCATGATGCCGAACCCGAAGGTCGGCACCGTCACTATGGATGTCGCCGGAGCCGTCAAGGCTTCCAAGGGCGGCGCTGTCGAGTTCCGCGTCGAGAAGGCTGGCATCGTTCATGCCGGTATCGGCAAGGCCTCGTTCGACGCCAAGGCTCTGGAAGAAAACATCCGCGCCTTTGCTGACGCAGTCATCAAGGCGAAGCCGGCTGGCGCCAAGGGCAACTACGTCAAGCGCGTGGCGATTTCCTCGACCATGGGCCCGGGCGTCAAGATCGAGCCCGGCTCGGTCACCGGTGCTCCGGCTGCGTAAGTTTATGGCCGGGCTTTAAGCCCGGCGACTGAATTTCCGGCCTCGCAAGGGGCCGGAATATTCCGGAGAAATCCGGAATCCTGTCCGAGATTGCAGGTGGTTTTCCCTTAATCACTGTGCCTGCATGAGACGGGTAAGACCCGAATTGCATGAAGTTCGCTTCTAGGAACTCGGTTCGAGCCTTGGATGCCTTGTGCCTCTTTAGCCTTGATTGGCGCGAGAGCGCGGGGGGACAGGATCCTCAAGCGTCGCTTGGGATCTCGCATGATCCCAGGAGGCAAAAGGCAACCGGCGGGCCCATTTTCGGTCCCGCCAACTGGAGATAGGCAGTGGAAAGAGCGGAAAAACGCGAATTCGTCACGGAACTGAACGAAGTCTTCAAGGCTTCGGGATCAGTTGTCGTGGCCCACTATGCTGGTGCCACAGTCGCGCAGATGAACGACTTTCGTTCGAAGATGCGTGCAGCTGGCGGTACCGTCAAAGTCGCGAAGAACCGCCTGGCCAAGATTGCCCTTCAGGGTACGGAAGCGGAAGGGATGACCAATCTCTTCAAGGGTCAGACGCTGATTGCATACAGCACCGATCCGATCACCGCTCCGAAGGTCGTCATGGATTTCGCCAAGACCAATGACAAGATCATTGTTCTGGGTGGCGCCATGGGAACAACCACGCTCAACGCCGAAGCAGTCAAGTCGCTTGCGACCCTGCCTTCGCTCGATGAGCTGCGTGCGAAGCTGCTGGGCATGATCCAGACACCGGCTACCCGCATCGCTGGGGTTGTTG
This sequence comes from Rhizobium sp. WSM409, assembly GCF_057653825.1. Taxonomy (NCBI): domain Bacteria; kingdom Pseudomonadati; phylum Pseudomonadota; class Alphaproteobacteria; order Hyphomicrobiales; family Rhizobiaceae; genus Rhizobium; species Rhizobium sp. WSM409. The sequence goes on from NZ_CM172794.1 coordinate 1,475,598, forward strand.
CAGCACCGGCAAGCCAGCTTGCCCGCGTGTTTGCGGCCTACGCCAAGAAGGACGAAGCCGCGTAAGGCGGTTTTTCGCTGTTTATAATCAACCGGTTCGAACCGAACAAAGGAACTAGTAAAATGGCTGATCTCGCAAAGATCGTTGACGACCTCTCCTCGCTGACCGTTCTGGAAGCTGCAGAACTGTCGAAGCTTCTCGAAGAAAAGTGGGGCGTTTCCGCTGCTGCTCCGGTAGCTGTTGCTGCCGCTGCCGGCGGTGCTGCTGCTGCTGTCGTTGAAGAAGAAAAGACCGAATTCGACGTCATCCTCGTCGAAGCTGGTGCCAACAAGATCAACGTCATCAAGGAAGTCCGCGCCATCACTGGTCTCGGCCTCAAGGAAGCCAAGGATCTCGTTGAAGCCGCTCCGAAGGCTGTCAAGGAAGGTGTCAACAAGGCTGAAGCTGCTGACATCAAGAAGAAGCTTGAAGACGCTGGCGCCAAGGCCGACGTCAAGTAATCTTGAACTGCTTTGGGAGGCAGTATCTTTACTGCCTCCCATTTGCCGTTTTTCTGAACGAATTACCCAAAAGCCGCGTCGAAACGGCTTTTGGGTAATGGGTTCTTCAAAAGGATGGTCTCGCACCGAGGGCAGCACAGCAATCCGAGCTGAGCGTTTTCTGGGGTCGGACGAGATTGAATTACTCATTGATTGACGGGATCGACTGGCCATCGGTTCCCGTCCGTTGCAGGCCCGGGTGCAAGATTTTGAAGGAGCGACGATGGCTCAGACCCTTTCGTTCAACGGTCGTAGGCGCGTACGCAAGTTTTTTGGTAAGATCCCCGAAGTCGCAGAAATGCCGAACCTCATCGAGGTTCAGAAGGCGTCCTACGACCAGTTTCTGATGGTTGAAGAGCCGAAGGGCGGCCGACCCGACGAGGGTCTTCAGGCCGTTTTCAAGTCGGTTTTCCCGATCACCGATTTCTCCGGCGCATCCATGCTGGAATTCGTGTCCTACGAGTTCGAACCGCCGAAGTTCGACGTTGACGAATGCCGTCAGCGCGACCTGACCTATGCAGCGCCGCTGAAGGTGACGCTGCGCCTCATCGTGTTCGATATTGACGAGGATACCGGCGCGAAGTCGATCAAGGACATCAAGGAACAGTCCGTTTACATGGGCGACATGCCGCTCATGACCAACAACGGCACGTTCATCGTCAACGGCACCGAGCGCGTCATCGTCTCCCAGATGCACCGTTCGCCGGGCGTCTTCTTCGATCACGACAAGGGCAAGAGCCATTCGTCCGGCAAGCTGCTCTTTGCTGCGCGCGTCATCCCCTATCGCGGTTCCTGGCTCGATATCGAATTCGACGCCAAGGACATCGTCTATGCTCGTATCGACCGCCGCCGCAAGATCCCTGTCACTTCGCTGCTGATGGCGCTCGGCATGGACGGCGAGGAAATTCTCGACACCTTCTACACGAAGTCGCTCTACAAGCGCGACGGCGAAGGCTGGCGCATTCCCTTCAAGCCGGAAACGCTGAAGGGTGCCAAGGCGATCACCGAGATGGTCGACGCCGATACCGGCGAAGTCGTCGTGGAAGCCGGCAAGAAGCTGACCCCGCGCCTGCTGCGCACGCTGTCCGACAAGGGGCTGAAGGCCCTCAAGGCCGCCGACGACGATCTGTATGGCAACTACCTCGCCGGCGACATCGTCAACTACTCGACGGGTGAAATCTACCTCGAGGCCGGCGACGAAATCGACGAGAAGACGCTTGGCATCATCCTGGCGAACGGCTTCGACGAGATCCCGGTTCTCGGCATCGACCACATCAATGTCGGCGCCTATATCCGCAACACGCTGACAGCCGACAAGAACGAGAACCGTCAGGACGCTCTGTTCGACATCTACCGCGTCATGCGTCCGGGTGAACCGCCGACCATGGAATCGGCTGAAGCCATGTTCAACTCGCTGTTCTTCGATGCGGAGCGTTACGACCTCTCCGCCGTCGGCCGCGTCAAGATGAATATGCGCCTCGACCTGACCGTCGAAGACACCGTCCGCATCCTGCGCAAGGACGACATCCTGGCCGTGGTCAGGATGCTGGTCGAACTGCGCGACGGCAAGGGCGAGATCGACGACATCGACAATCTCGGCAACCGCCGCGTCCGTTCGGTGGGCGAGCTGATGGAAAACCAGTACCGTCTCGGCCTGCTGCGCATGGAGCGCGCGATCAAGGAACGCATGTCCTCGATCGAGATCGACACGGTCATGCCGCAGGATCTGATCAACGCCAAGCCGGCCGCCGCTGCCGTGCGCGAATTCTTCGGTTCCTCGCAGCTCTCGCAGTTCATGGACCAGGTCAATCCGCTCTCGGAAATCACCCACAAGCGTCGTCTTTCGGCTCTTGGCCCGGGCGGTCTGACCCGTGAGCGCGCCGGCTTCGAAGTCCGCGACGTGCATCCGACCCACTATGGCCGCATTTGCCCGATCGAAACGCCGGAAGGCCCGAACATCGGTCTCATCAACTCACTTGCGACCTTTGCCCGCGTCAACAAGTACGGCTTCATCGAAAGCCCGTACCGCCGCATCGTCGACGGCAAGGTGACGAGCGACGTGCTCTACCTCTCCGCCATGGAAGAGGCGAAGTATTACGTCGCCCAGGCCAACGCCGAGATGAACGCTGACGGTTCCTTCGTCGACGAATTCGTCGTCTGCCGTCATGCCGGCGAAGTCATGCTCGCCCCGCGCGACAGCATGAACCTGATGGACGTCTCGCCGAAGCAGGTCGTTTCGGTCGCAGCCGCGCTCATCCCGTTCCTGGAAAACGACGACGCCAACCGCGCGCTCATGGGCTCGAACATGCAGCGTCAAGCAGTGCCGCTGCTGCGTGCCGAAGCCCCGTTCGTCGGTACCGGCATGGAGCCGGTCGTTGCCCGTGACTCCGGTGCCGCCATCGGCGCCCGCCGCGGCGGCGTGGTCGACCAGGTCGACGCGACGCGTATCGTTATCCGCGCCACGGAAGACCTCGAAGCCGGCAAATCCGGCGTCGATATCTACCGCCTGCAGAAGTTCCAGCGTTCGAACCAGAACACCTGCGTCAACCAGCGTCCGCTGGTCACCGTCGGTGACGAGGTCAACCGCGGCGACATCCTCGCCGACGGCCCGTCGACCGATCTCGGCGACCTGGCACTCGGCCGCAACGCGCTCGTCGCGTTCATGCCCTGGAACGGCTACAACTACGAAGACTCGATTCTGCTCTCCGAGCGTATCGTTGCCGACGACGTGTTCACCTCCATCCACATCGAGGAATTCGAAGTGATGGCGCGCGACACCAAGCTTGGTCCTGAGGAAATCACCCGCGATATTCCGAACGTTTCGGAAGAAGCACTGAAGAACCTCGACGAAGCCGGCATCGTCTATATCGGCGCCGAAGTTCAGCCGGGCGATATCCTCGTCGGCAAGATCACACCGAAGGGCGAAAGCCCGATGACGCCGGAAGAAAAGCTTCTGCGCGCCATCTTCGGCGAAAAGGCCTCCGACGTGCGCGACACCTCCATGCGCATGCCGCCCGGCACCTACGGCACCATCGTCGAAGTCCGCGTCTTCAACCGCCACGGCGTTGAAAAGGACGAGCGCGCGATGGCGATCGAGCGCGAAGAAATCGAGCGTCTGGCAAAGGACCGTGACGACGAGCAGGCGATCCTCGACCGTAACGTCTACGGCCGTCTGATCGAGATGCTGCGTGGCCAGGCCTCCATCGCCGGCCCGAAGGGCTTCAAGAAGGGAGCCGAGCTTTCGAACGCCGTCGTCTCCGAATATCCCCGCTCGCAGTGGTGGATGTTCGCGGTCGAAGACGAAAAGGTCCAGAGCGAGCTCGAAGCGCTTCGCGGCCAGTACGACGAATCCAAGTCGCGCCTCGAACAGCGCTTCATGGACAAGGTCGAAAAGGTCCAGCGTGGCGATGAAATGCCTCCTGGCGTCATGAAGATGGTCAAGGTCTTCGTCGCCGTAAAGCGCAAGATCCAGCCCGGCGACAAGATGGCCGGCCGTCACGGGAACAAGGGCGTCGTCTCGCGCATTGTGCCGGTGGAGGACATGCCGTTCCTCGAAGACGGCACGCATGTCGATGTCGTTCTGAACCCGCTCGGCGTGCCTTCGCGCATGAACGTCGGCCAGATCCTGGAAACGCATCTGGGTTGGGCTTGCGCCGGCATGGGTCGCCAGATCGGCGAACTGATCGACGCATACAAGGCCAATGGCAACATTGAGCCGCTGCGCAAGACCATCGGCGATGTCGTCGGAGACGGCCCCAAGGCCGAACAGGTCCATGAGTTCGACGACGACTCTGTTCTGCGCCTCGCCGACCAGTGGAAGCGCGGCGTTTCGATTGCGACGCCTGTTTTCGACGGCGCGAACGAAGCCGACGTCAACGACATGCTGCGTCTGGCAGGTCTCAAGGATAGTGGTCAGTCGACGCTCTATGACGGCCGTACCGGTGAGCAGTTCGACCGTCAGGTGACGGTGGGCTACATCTACATGCTGAAGCTCAACCACCTGGTCGACGACAAGATCCATGCTCGTTCGATCGGTCCTTACTCGCTCGTGACTCAGCAGCCGCTGGGTGGCAAGGCGCAGTTCGGCGGCCAGCGCTTCGGCGAAATGGAAGTCTGGGCGCTCGAAGCATACGGCGCGGCCTACACGCTGCAGGAAATGCTGACGGTGAAGTCGGACGACGTCGCCGGCCGCACCAAGGTCTACGAAGCCATCGTCCGAGGAGACGACACGTTCGAAGCCGGTATTCCGGAAAGCTTCAACGTTCTCGTCAAGGAAATGCGCTCACTGGGCCTCAGCGTCGAGCTCGAGAACACCAAGCTTGACGAGGCGCAGGCAGCTCAGCTGCCCGACGCGGCCGAGTAAGCACTTGATAGGGCGTGCGCTGCCAATGCGGCGCACGCCGGTCCCACCGGGCGCCGTATCCGTGTCGGCCCGGGAGGGAAGTTTCGCCGCATCCAGCGGTTATTCTCGTTTAAGCGAGGGAGGCGGCTCCCGGGAAATTGCCGCCGACATCGCATTTTGAGGGCGCTTTAGCCCATGAAGGAGACAGGCATGAACCAAGAGGTCATGAATCTTTTCAATCCGCAGGTGCCTGCACAGAATTTCGATTCTATTCGGATTTCGATCGCGTCTCCGGAGAAGATCCTCTCCTGGTCTTACGGTGAGATCAAGAAGCCGGAAACCATCAACTACCGTACGTTCAAGCCGGAACGTGACGGTCTGTTCTGCGCGCGCATCTTCGGGCCGATCAAGGACTACGAATGCCTGTGCGGCAAGTACAAGCGCATGAAGTACAAGGGCATCATCTGCGAAAAGTGCGGCGTCGAAGTCACGCTGTCGCGCGTTCGCCGTGAGCGCATGGGCCATATCGAGCTCGCCGCTCCCGTTGCCCACATCTGGTTCCTGAAGTCGCTGCCATCACGCATTTCGACGCTGCTCGACATGACGCTGAAGGATGTCGAGCGCGTCCTCTACTTTGAAAACTACATCGTCACCGAGCCGGGCCTGACCGCCCTGAAGGAGCACCAGCTCCTCTCGGAAGAAGAGTACATGCTCGCTGTCGACGAATACGGCGAAGACCAGTTCACCGCGATGATCGGCGCCGAGGCGATCTACGAGATGCTGGCCTCGATGAACCTCGAAAAGATCGCTGGCGACCTGCGTGCCGAGCTTGCCGACACCACGTCGGATCTCAAGCAGAAGAAGCTGATGAAGCGCCTGAAGATCGTCGAGAACTTCATGGAGTCGGGCAACCGTCCGGAATGGATGATCATGAAGGTCGTTCCGGTCATCCCGCCGGACCTGCGTCCGCTGGTTCCGCTCGACGGCGGCCGTTTCGCGACGTCGGATCTGAACGATCTCTACCGCCGCGTCATCAACCGTAACAACCGTCTGAAGCGCCTGATCGAGCTTCGTGCGCCTGGCATCATCATCCGCAACGAAAAGCGCATGCTGCAGGAATCCGTTGACGCGCTGTTCGACAACGGCCGTCGCGGCCGTGTCATCACCGGTGCTAACAAGCGTCCGCTGAAGTCGCTCTCCGACATGCTGAAGGGCAAGCAGGGCCGCTTCCGCCAGAACCTGCTCGGCAAGCGCGTCGACTATTCCGGCCGTTCGGTCATCGTCACCGGTCCGGAACTGAAGCTGCACCAGTGCGGCCTGCCGAAGAAGATGGCGCTCGAGCTCTTCAAGCCGTTCATCTATGCCCGCCTCGACGCCAAGGGTTACTCCTCGACCGTCAAGCAGGCCAAGAAGCTGGTCGAAAAGGAAAAGCCGGAAGTCTGGGATATCCTCGACGAGGTCATCCGCGAGCATCCGGTTCTCTTGAACCGCGCACCGACGCTGCACCGCCTGGGCATCCAGGCCTTCGAACCTATCCTGGTCGAAGGCAAGGCGATCCAGCTGCATCCGCTCGTCTGCACGGCCTTCAACGCCGACTTCGACGGCGACCAGATGGCCGTTCACGTGCCGCTGTCGCTCGAAGCTCAGCTCGAAGCCCGCGTGTTGATGATGTCGACCAACAACATCCTGCACCCGGCCAACGGCGCGCCGATTATCGTTCCCTCGCAGGACATGGTTCTCGGCCTCTACTATCTGTCGATCCTCAACCAGAACGAGCCGGGCGAAGGCATGGCCTTCTCCGATCTCGGCGAGCTGCATCACGCCCTCGAAAGCAAGGTCGTGACGCTGCACACCAAGATCCGCGGCCGCTTCAAGTCGGTCGACGAGGATGGCAAGCCTTACTCGAAGATCTATGAGACGACGCCTGGCCGTCTGCTCATCGGCGAACTGCTGCCGAAGAACGGCAAGGTGCCCTTCGATATCTGCAACCAGGAAATGACCAAGAAGAACATCTCGAAGATGATCGACACGGTCTATCGCCATTGCGGCCAGAAGGACACGGTCATTTTCTGCGACCGCATCATGCAGCTCGGCTTCGCCCACGCCTGCCGCGCCGGCATTTCGTTCGGCAAGGACGACATGGTCATTCCGGATGCCAAGGCCAAGATCGTTGCCGACACCGAAAACCTGGTGAAGGAATACGAGCAGCAGTACAATGACGGCCTCATCACCCAGGGCGAGAAGTACAACAAGGTTGTCGACGCCTGGGGTAAGGCGACCGAAAAGGTCGCCGAAGAGATGATGGCCCGCATTAAGGCGGTCGAATTCGACGAGAAGACCGGTCGCCAGAAGCCGATGAACTCGATCTACATGATGAGCCACTCCGGTGCCCGCGGTTCTCCGAACCAGATGCGCCAGCTGGGCGGCATGCGTGGCCTCATGGCCAAGCCGTCGGGCGAAATCATCGAGACCCCGATCATCTCGAACTTCAAGGAAGGCCTGACCGTCAACGAGTACTTCAACTCGACGCACGGCGCCCGTAAGGGTCTGGCAGACACCGCCCTGAAGACCGCCAACTCCGGCTACCTGACCCGCCGTCTCGTCGACGTCGCGCAGGATTGCATCGTCACGCATGTCGATTGCGGAACGCAGACGGGCCTCACCATGACCGCAATCGTCGATGCCGGTCAGGTGGTTGCCTCGATCGGCGTCCGTATCCTCGGCCGCACGGCGCTCGACGACATCGATCATCCGGTCACGGGTGAGCGCATCGTCGATGCCGGCAGGATGATCCTCGAGCCCGACGTCGTCGAAATCGAGAAGGCCGGCATCCAGTCGATCCGCATCCGCTCGGCACTGACCTGCGAAATCCAGACGGGCGTCTGCTCGGTCTGCTACGGCCGCGACCTTGCGCGCGGTACGCCGGTCAATATGGGCGAAGCCGTCGGCGTTATCGCTGCTCAGTCGATCGGCGAGCCGGGCACCCAGCTCACCATGCGTACCTTCCACCTTGGCGGTACGGCAACCGTGGTCGACCAGTCGTTCCTCGAAGCCTCGTACGAAGGTACGGTGCAGATCAAGAACCGCAACATTCTGCGCAACTCCGATGGCAACCTCGTTGCCATGGGCCGCAACATGACCGTCCAGATCTTGGACGAACGTGGTGTCGAGCGGTCGTCGCAGCGTGTGGCCTACGGTTCGAAGCTGCATGTCGACGAAGGCGACAAGGTCAAGCGCGGCCAGCGTCTGGCAGAGTGGGACCCCTACACCCGTCCGATGATGACGGAAGTGGCTGGTACCGTTCAGTTTGAAGATCTGGTCGACGGTCTCTCCGTTCTGGAAGCGACCGACGAATTGACTGGCATCACCAAGCGTCAGGTTATCGACTGGCGTTCGACCCCGCGCGGCTCGGACCTCAAGCCGGCGATCGTCATCAAGGATGCCAGCGGCAATATCGCGAAGCTCTCCCGTGGTGGTGACGCCCGCTTCTTCCTCTCGGTCGATGCGATCCTGTCGGTCGAGCCGGGCACGAAGGTCTCCCAGGGTGACGTTCTCGCCCGTTCGCCGCTCGAAAGCGCCAAGACCAAGGACATCACCGGCGGTCTGCCGCGTGTTGCCGAGCTGTTCGAAGCCCGCCGTCCGAAGGACCACGCCATCATCGCAGAGATCGATGGTACGATCCGCCTCGGCCGCGACTACAAGAACAAGCGTCGCGTCATCATCGAGCCGGCGGAAGACGGTGTCGAGCCTGTCGAATACCTGATTCCGAAGGGCAAGCCCTTCCACCTTCAGGAAGGCGACTATATCGAAAAGGGTGACTACATCCTCGACGGTAACCCGGCTCCGCACGACATCCTGGCGATCAAGGGCGTGGAGGCTCTGGCCTCCTACCTCGTCAACGAGATCCAGGAAGTCTACCGCCTGCAGGGCGTCGTCATCAACGACAAGCACATCGAGGTGATTGTCCGTCAGATGCTGCAGAAGGTGGAAATCACCGATGCAGGCGACTCGACCTATATCGTCGGCGACAATGTCGACCGGATCGAGCTCGAAGACGTCAACGATCACCTGATCGAGCAGGGCAAGAAACCAGCCTATGGCGATCCGGTTCTTCTCGGCATCACCAAGGCATCGCTGCAGACCCCGTCCTTCATCTCGGCCGCGTCCTTCCAGGAAACGACAAAGGTGCTGACGGAAGCTGCGATCGCCGGCAAGACCGACGGTCTGCAGGGTCTGAAGGAAAACGTCATCGTCGGCCGCCTTATCCCGGCCGGCACTGGCGGCACCATGACCCAGATCCGCCGCATCGCCACGTCGCGCGACGAGATGATCCTCGAAGAGCGCCGCAAGGGTACGGGTGCTGCCGTTGCCACGCCGATGCTGCAGGACATGGCCGAAAAGGCTCCGGCTGCGGAATAACCCGCAGCTGAAGTCTATGAAATTGAAAAACCGCCCGGAGCGATCCGGGCGGTTTTGTTTTATCTGCTCTTATTATTTGGCGGGGAGGGAGGCTGCTTCCGCTTATGCTGCCTTGGCAGCGTCAGCAACGGCGCCCTTCAGTTGAACCGGATGATCGCGACTTCGCCTTCGATGGCGCCCTGGTAGGCAGAGGCGTGCGGCTCTTCGGCCGGGACCTCGGTCAGCATGCCGATCTGGTCGAGATCTGCCTCGATGAAGCCTTCCTCGGCAAGGGCGTTCAAGGCCTCGCGTACGGCAGTGTCGTCGTCAGGCGCCTTCAGCATGATGTGCAGGTCGATGCCTTCGCTGGCGTCGGACTCGTAGCCCTTGCCGATGATGATGAAGATCATCGGGCCGTCGAAATTATTGTCGTTATCAGGTGTCGTGATCATCGCCCGTCCTTCGGCTCTTTGACGATTCGGTCGCTCGAATCCTGCTGTGAGGGCCGAACGCCGCATTTGCTGATTCCTTAACTGCTTTTGCTGCAATGCCCAAGTTTTTATCTTGGGGCACAGCCGTGAATTCGTCTAGAAGGATGAAACAGGGCGTTCGGCCGGCATATCAAGGCGATACGGCGAGTTTATTTCTTAACCGGCCTTGACGAGACGGGTGGAAACCAGTAGTACCCCGGCCATCAGATCCCATGTGAGGCTTGGCTGTTCGGGGCGACTCGCCCTGAAGTTCACCTCAAACAAGGTTCTAAACGCACGTTGAAGTCATGATGCTGCACGCACGACGCATATTCTATGCGTCCTCTGCTCCTTGTGGTCCATCTGCGGAAGCGGATCGGGCCATATTTTGCGCATTGACGGAAAGCGCGCGTCACTGCCGGAGACGGCGCGAGTTCAAGCCCGCAAGGGTACTGAGATAAAACGTAAGGGATGGTTGAATGCCTACCGTAAACCAGCTGATCCGCAAGCCTCGCCAGGCGAACGTAAAGCGTAACAAGGTTCCCGCACTCCAGGAGAACCCGCAGAAGCGCGGCGTTTGCACGCGCGTCTACACGACGACGCCGAAGAAGCCGAACTCGGCTCTGCGTAAGGTCGCAAAGATCCGCCTGACCAACGGCTTCGAAGTCATTGGTTACATCCCCGGCGAAGGTCATAACCTTCAGGAGCACTCCGTCGTCATGATCCGTGGCGGCCGCGTCAAGGACCTTCCGGGTGTCCGTTATCACATCATCCGCGGCGTTCTCGATACCCAGGGTGTCAAGAACCGCAAGCAGCGCCGATCCAAGTACGGCGCGAAGCGTCCGAAGTAATTCGGTTTTTGAATAATCCGGCGCTGCGCGAGGTCCTCCGCGTCATGAAGCGCCTTAACGGTTGAAGAGACAAAATATGTCCAGACGTCATAAAGCAGAAAAGCGCGAGATCAATCCGGACCCGAAGTTCGGCGATCTCGTCGTCACCAAGTTCATGAATGCCATCATGCTCGACGGCAAGAAGTCTGTTGCTGAAAACATCGTCTACGGTGCGTTCGACGTTGTCCAGGGCAAGGCCAAGCAGGAGCCGCTCACGGTTTTCCATTCTGCGCTGGAGAACATTGCCCCGCACGTTGAAGTTCGCTCGCGTCGTGTCGGTGGTGCGACCTATCAGGTCCCCGTCGATGTTCGTCCGGAGCGCCGCCAGGCTCTTGCTATTCGCTGGCTGATCGCTGCTGCCCGCAAGCGCAATGAAACGACTATGGTTGACCGCCTTTCCGGCGAACTGCTCGATGCGTCCAACAACCGCGGCTCCGCCGTCAAGAAGCGCGAAGACACGCACAAGATGGCTGACGCCAACCGCGCGTTCTCGCACTATCGCTGGTAATTCCGAACGGTATCGAAAGGCAGTCCACAATGGCTCGCGAATATAAGATCGAAGACTACCGTAATTTCGGTATCATGGCGCATATCGACGCCGGCAAGACCACGACCACCGAGCGTATTCTTTATTACACCGGCAAGTCGCATAAGATCGGCGAAGTTCACGACGGCGCAGCCACCATGGACTGGATGGAGCAGGAGCAGGAGCGTGGCATCACGATCACCTCTGCTGCCACCACGACCTACTGGAAGGGTCGTGACGGCAAAACGCGCCGCTTCAACATCATCGACACTCCCGGCCACGTCGACTTCACCATTGAAGTCGAGCGTTCGCTGCGCGTTCTCGACGGCGCCATCGCGCTGCTCGACGCCAACGCCGGTGTTGAGCCGCAGACGGAAACCGTCTGGCGTCAGGCCGAGAAGTACAATGTCCCGCGGATGATCTTCTGCAACAAGATGGACAAGACCGGTGCGGACTTCTACCGCTCCGTCGAGATGATCAAGACCCGTCTCGGTGCAACGGCTGTCGTCATGCAGCTCCCGATCGGTGCAGAAACCGAATTCAAGGGCGTCATCGACCTGGTCGAGATGAACGCACTCATCTGGCGCGACGAGTCGCTCGGCGCCCAGTGGGATGTCGTCGAGATCCCCGAGGACATGAAGGCCAAGGCTGAAGAATATCGCGAAAAGCTGATCGAGACGGTCGTCGACATCGACGAAGCCGCCACCGAAGCTTACCTCGAAGGTATTCTGCCCGACAACGATCAGATCCGTGCGCTGGTTCGCCGCGGCACGATTGACGTCAAGTTTCACCCGATGTTCTGCGGCACTGCCTTCAAGAACAAGGGCGTGCAGCCGCTGCTCGACGCCGTCGTCGACTACCTGCCGTCGCCGATGGACATCCCGGCGATCAAGGGCATCGACTTCAAGACGGAAGCCGAAATCGAGCGTCATGCCGATGACAGCGAGCCGCTTTCCATGCTCGCCTTCAAGATCATGAACGACCCCTTCGTCGGTTCGCTGACCTTCGCCCGCATCTACTCGGGCAAGCTCGAGAAGGGCACTTCGGTCATCAACACGGTCAAGGACAAGCGCGAGCGCGTCGGCCGTATGCTGCAGATGCACTCCAACTCGCGTGAAGACATCGAAGAAGCCTTCGCAGGCGACATCGTGGCTCTCGCTGGCCTCAAGGAAACCACGACGGGCGACACGCTCTGCGATCCGCTGAAGCCGGTTATCCTCGAGCGCATGGAATTCCCGGAGCCGGTCATCCAGATCGCCATCGAGCCGAAGACCAAGGGCGACCAGGAAAAGATGGGCCTCGCGCTCAACCGCCTGGCTGCTGAAGATCCGTCCTTCCGCGTCAAGACCGACCAGGAATCAGGCCAGACCATCATCGCCGGGATGGGCGAACTGCATCTCGACATCATCGTCGACCGCATGCGTCGTGAATTCAAGGTCGAAGCAACTGTCGGCGCGCCGCAGGTTGCCTACCGCGAAACCATCACTAGGACGCATGAAGAAGACTACACGCACAAGAAGCAGTCCGGTGGTACCGGCCAGTTCGCGCGCGTCAAGATCGTCTTCGAACCGAACCCGGAAGGCGACGAATTCAAGTTCGAATCGAAGATCGTCGGCGGTTCCGTTCCCAAGGAATACATCCCCGGCGTCCAGAAGGGCATCGAAAGCGTTCTGTCTTCGGGTCCGCTCGCAGGCTTCCCGATGCTCGGCGTCAAGGCGACCCTCATCGACGGCGCCTTCCACGACGTCGACTCCTCGGTTCTCGCCTTCGAAATCGCATCGCGTGCCTGCTTCCGTGAAGCAGCCAGGAAGGCCGGCGCTCAGCTGCTCGAGCCGATGATGAAGGTCGAAGTCGTCACCCCGGAAGATTACGTCGGCGACGTTATCGGCGACCTGAACTCCCGTCGCGGTCAGATCCAGGGCCAGGAAAGCCGTGGTATCGCCGTCGTCATCAACGCGAACGTCCCGCTCGCGAACATGTTCAAGTACGTCGACAACCTGCGCTCCATGTCCCAGGGCCGCGCCCAGTACACGATGACCTTCGATCACTATTCGCCGGTCCCGTCGAACGTCGCAACTGAAATCCAGGCAAAGTATTCCGGTCAGAAGTGACCGGAATACCAATTGACCGATAACAAGAATTAGATCCCTTCGGGGACTAGCAAAACGGAGACCCGAAAATGGGAAAGAGTAAGTTTGAGCGCAACAAGCCGCACGTCAACATTGGCACGATTGGCCACGTTGACCACGGTAAGACGTCTCTGACGGCAGCGATCACGAAGTACTTCGGTGAGTACAAGGCGTACGACCAGATCGACGCGGCTCCGGAAGAAAAGGCGCGTGGCATCACGATTTCGACGGCTCACGTTGAATACGAGACGCCGGCCCGCCACTATGCCCACGTCGACTGCCCCGGCCATGCCGACTACGTCAAGAACATGATCACCGGTGCTGCCCAGATGGACGGCGCGATCCTGGTGTGCTCGGCCGCTGACGGCCCGATGCCGCAGACGCGCGAACACATCCTGCTGGCCCGCCAGGTCGGCGTTCCGGCAATCGTGGTGTTCCTGAACAAGGTCGACCAGGTTGACGACGCCGAGCTTCTCGAACTGGTCGAGCTCGAAGTTCGCGAACTGCTGTCGTCCTACGACTTCCCGGGCGACGATATCCCGATCGTCAAGGGTTCGGCACTTGCTGCTCTCGAAGATTCGGACAAGAAGATCGGCGAAGATTCGATCCGCGAGCTGATGGCTGCTGTCGACGCCTACATCCCGACGCCTGAGCGTCCGATCAACCTGCCGTTCCTGCTGCCGATCGAAGACGTGTTCTCGATCTCGGGCCGCGGTACGGTTGTGACCGGCCGCGTCGAGCGTGGCATTGTCAAGGTTGGCGAAGAAGTCGAGATCGTCGGCATCCGCCCGACGACGAAGACGACGGTGACCGGCGTTGAAATGTTCCGCAAGCTGCTCGATCAGGGCCAGGCTGGCGACAACATCGGTGCGCTGATCCGCGGCGTTACCCGTGACGGCGTTGAGCGTGGCCAGATTCTGTGCAAGCCGGGTTCGGTCAAGCCGCACAAGAAGTTCATGGCTGAAGCCTACATCCTGACGAAGGAAGAGGGTGGCCGTCATACGCCGTTCTTCACCAACTACCGTCCGCAGTTCTACTTCCGCACGACCGACGTGACGGGCATTGTGACGCTGCCGGAAGGCACGGAGATGGTCATGCCGGGCGACAACGTCACGGTATCGGTCGAGCTGATCGTTCCGATCGCGATGGAAGAAAAGCTGCGCTTCGCTATCCGCGAAGGCGGCCGCACCGTCGGCGCCGGTATCGTCGCGTCGATCGTCGAGTAATTAGCGGCTGGGCCACCTGGCCCAAGGAAAGGATAGGGACGCCGATCTCGGTGTCCCTCTCGATCTTTGAAACCGGTGGCCCGCTAACGTAACTGAAGGTAAGTCGTGTCCCTAAGTGGTGACACGCGGATAACAGACACAAGGATAAAGTCGAATGAACGGCCAGAATATCCGCATCCGCCTGAAGGCGTTCGATCATCGGATTCTCGACGCCTCCACGCGTGAGATCGTATCGACGGCTAAGCGCACCGGTGCAAGCGTCCGGGGCCCCGTTCCGCTTCCGACCCGCATCGAGAAGTTTACGGTCAACCGGTCCCCGCATATCGACAAGAAGAGCCGCGAACAGTTCGAGATGCGCACGCATAAGCGCCTTCTCGATATCGTTGACCCGACCCCGCAGACGGTAGACGCGCTGATGAAGCTCGATCTCGCCGCCGGTGTCGATGTTGAGATCAAGCTCTGAGACCTCGGGTCTTCGGGCTGAGTGAGAAGGATTGAACCGATGCGTTCAGGTGTGATTGCACAGAAGGTGGGAATGACCCGCGTCTATAACGACGCCGGCGAGCATGTCCCGGTAACGGTACTGCGTATGGAGGCCGTCCAGGTCGTTGCCACGCGCACTGTCGAAAAGAATGGCTATACCGCAGTTCAGCTCGGTGCCGGCCAGGCGAAGGTAAAGAACACGTCGAAGGCGATGCGCGGCAACTTTGCCATTGCCAACGTCGAGCCTAAGGCCAAGGTCACGGAATTCCGCGTTTCGGAAGACAACCTGCTGGAGATCGGTACGGAGATCAAGGCGGGTCACTTCGCAGCTGGCCAGCTGGTCGACGTGACGGGTACGACGATCGGCAAGGGTTTTGCCGGCGCCATGAAGCGTCACGGCTTCGGCGGTTTGCGCGCCACGCACGGTGTGTCGGTGTCTTACCGCTCGCACGGTTCGACTGGCTCGCGCCAGGATCCGGGCAAGGTTTTCAAGAACAAGAAGATGGCTGGTCACATGGGCCAGACGCGCGTCACGACGCAGAACCTGGAAGTGGTTTCGACCGACGAAGATCGTGGTCTGATCCTGATCAAGGGTGCTGTTCCTGGTTCCAAGGGTGCTTGGATCATCGTGCGCGACGCCGTCAAGTCGGCCGCGAAGTAAGGGAGCCAGATCAATGGAATTCAACGTCAAGACCCTCGAGGGAAAAGACGCCGGGAAGGTTTCCCTTTCGGACGCGATTTTCGGCCTCGAGCCCCGCGAAGACATTCTCGCCCGCGTCATCCGCTGGCAGCTTGCCAAGAAGCAGCAGGGCACGCACAAGGCTAAGGGCCGCGCGGAAATTTCGCGCACCGGCGCCAAGATGTACAAGCAGAAGGGTACGGGCCGCGCCCGCCACCATTCGGCTCGCGCTCCGCAGTTCCGCGGCGGCGGCAAGGCTCACGGCCCGGTTGTCCGCAGCCACGAGCACGATCTTCCGAAGAAGGTTCGCGCACTCGGCCTTCGCCACGCCCTTTCGGCCAAGATCAAGGCCGATGACGTCATCGTCATCGACAACCTGGTTGCCGCTGAAGCCAAGACCAAGTCGCTCGCGTCCGTTTTCGAGACGCTCGGCCTGACCAACGCCCTCTTCATCGGCGGCGCAGAGCTTGATGGCAACTTCAAGCTTGCAGCTCAGAACATCCCGAACATCGATGTTCTGCCGATCCAGGGCATCAACGTTTACGACATCGTGCGCCGCGGCAAGCTCGTGCTTTCCAAGGCTGCGGTTGAAGCGCTAGAGGAGCGATTCAAGTGACCGATCTTCGCCACTACGATGTGATCGTCTCTCCGGCGATCACCGAAAAGTCCACGCTGGTATCCGAAAACAACCAGGTTGTATTCAATGTCGCCAAGCAGGCGACGAAGCCGGAAATCAAGGCTGCGGTCGAGGCGCTGTTCGGCGTCAAGGTCACGGCTGTCAACACTCTGCTGCGCAAGGGCAAGACCAAGCGGTTCCGCGGTTTCGTCGGCAAGCAGAAGGACGTGAAGAAGGCTGTTGTGACGCTGGCTGAAGGCCAGACGATCGACGTCTCCACCGGTCTCTGAGGTATAAGAAAATGGCATTGAAAACTTTCAATCCGATCACCCCGAGCCAGCGCCAGCTGGTCATCGTCGACCGCTCGGCCCTCTACAAGGGCAAGCCGGTCAAGGCGCTGACGGAAGGTCTGACCAAGAGCGGCGGTCGTAACAACCTCGGTCGCATCACCGCCCGCTTCATCGGCGGTGGTCACAAGCGCACCTATCGTCTGATCGACTTCAAGCGTCGCAAGTTCGACGTCGAAGGCACGGTCGAGCGTATCGAATACGATCCGAACCGCACGGCTTTCATCGCGCTGGTGAACTATGCTGACGGCGAGAAGGCTTATATCATCGCTCCTCAGCGCCTCGCTGCCGGTGACAAGGTCATCGCTTCCGAGAAGGCTGTCGACGTCAAGCCCGGCAACACCATGCCGCTGCAGTTCATCCCGGTCGGCTCCATCATCCACAATGTGGAAATGAAGCCGGGCAAGGGTGGTCAGATCGCCCGCTCCGCCGGTGGCTACGCACAGCTCGTCGGCCGCGACCAGGGCATGGCGATCCTTCGCCTGAACTCCGGTGAACAGCGTCTCGTTCATGGCTCCTGCCTTGCTTCGATCGGCGCCGTCTCCAACCCTGATCACGCCAACATCAACGACGGCAAGGCCGGTCGTACCGTTTGGCGCGGCAAGCGCCCGCATAACCGCGGTGTCGTCATGAACCCGGTCGACCATCCGCACGGCGGTGGCGAAGGCCGCACCTCCGGTGGTCGCCATCCGGTGACACCGTGGGGCAAGCCGACCAAGGGCAAGCGCACCCGGTCGAACAAGTCGACCGACAAGATGATCATGCGCTCGCGTCATCAGCGTAAGAAGTAAGAGAGGAAGTCTCCAATGGCTCGTTCAGTATGGAAAGGTCCGTTCGTTGACGGCTATCTTCTCAAGAAGGCTGAGAAGGTTCGTGAAGGCGGTCGCAGTGAAGTGATCAAGATCTGGAGCCGTCGCTCCACGATCCTGCCGCAGTTCGTCGGTCTCACCTTCGGCGTCTACAACGGCAGCAAGCATATCCCGGTCAGCGTCAATGAAGACATGGTCGGTCACAAATTCGGTGAATTCTCTCCGACCCGCACCTACTACGGTCACGGCGCGGACAAGAAGGCGAAGAGGAAGTAACAATGGGCAAGGCAAAAGCCGAACGCCGGCTGAAGGACAACGAGGCGCAAGCAGTCGCCCGCACGCTCCGCGTCAGCCCCCAGAAGCTCAACCTGGTTGCTGCGGCTATCCGCGGCAAGAAGGTCGAGCGCGCACTCGCTGAGCTGGAGTTTTCCCGCAAGCGCATCGCAGGCGCCGTCAAGAAGACGCTTGAGTCTGCGATCGCCAATGCCGAGAACAACCACGATCTCGACGTCGACTCGCTGGTTGTCGCCGAGGCCTATGTCGGCAAGTCGATCGTCATGAAGCGTTTCCACGCTCGTGGCCGCGGTCGCGCGTCGCGCATTGAAAAGCCCTTCGCGCACCTGACGATCGTGGTTCGTGAAGTGCAGGCAGCAGAGGAGGCCGCATAATGGGTCAGAAAATCAATCCAATCGGTTTCCGCCTCGGCATCAACCGTACCTGGGATAGCCGCTGGTTTGCGGACAATGCCGAGTACGGCCAACTGCTGCACGAAGACCTGAAGATGCGCAAGTTCGTCATGAGCGAACTGAAGCAGGCCGGGATCTCCAAGGTGGTTATCGAGCGTCCGCACAAGAAGTGCCGCGTCACGATCCACTCGGCACGTCCGGGCCTGATCATCGGCCGCAAGGGCGCAGACATCGACAAGCTCCGCAAGAAGCTGTCGGAGATGACGAATTCGGAAACGCACCTCAACATCGTCGAAGTGCGCAAGCCCGAAGTCGATGCGACGCTGGTCGCTCAGTCGATCGCCCAGCAGCTCGAGCGTCGCGTGGCTTTCCGCCGCGCTATGAAGCGCGCCGTTCAGTCCGCGATGCGTCTTGGCGCCGAGGGCATCAAGATCACCTGCGCCGGCCGTCTCGGCGGCGCTGAAATCGCCCGTACGGAATGGTACCGCGAAGGTCGTGTGCCGCTGCACACGCTGCGCGCAGACATCGACTACGGCACGGCTGAAGCAGAAACCGCTTTCGGCATCTGCGGCATCAAGGTCTGGATCTTCAAGGGCGAAATCCTTGAGCATGATCCGATGGCTTCCGAGCGCCGCGCGATGGAAGGTGACGCCCAGGGTCCGGCAAGCCGTGATCGTGACCGCGACAGAGACCGTCGCCGCGACAACGCTTGATAGCGCGCGTGGCAGAGAAGTTCGGAGAATAAGAAAATGTTGCAGCCAAAGCGTACCAAGTACCGCAAGCAGTTCAAGGGCCGCATCAAGGGCGTCGCCAAGGGCGGTTCTGACCTGGCATTCGGCGAATTCGGCTTGAAGGCACAGGAACCCAACCGCGTCAACGCGCGCGAGATCGAAGCGGCCCGCCGCGCGATCACGCGTTATATGAAGCGCGCCGGCCGTGTATGGATCCGCGTGTTCCCGGACGTTCCGGTAACCAAAAAGCCGACCGAAGTCCGTATGGGTAAGGGTAAGGGCTCCGTTGAATACTGGGCATGCAAGGTCAAGCCCGGCCGTATGATGTTCGAGATCGACGGTGTCAGCGAAGAAATCGCCCGTGAGGCGCTTCGCCTCGGCTCTGCCAAGCTCTCGGTCAAGACGCGCTTCGTTCAGCGCATTGCAGAGTAAGGAATGAGCTCATGAAAGCCTCAGACGTTCGCGCGTTCACCGCCGACCAACTCAAGGACGAGCTTGCCAAGCTGAAGAAGGAGCAGTTCAACCTGCGCTTTCAGAAGGCGACCGGCCAGCTCGAAAAGTCCTCGCGCATCAACGAAGTTCGCAAGGACATCGCCCGCGTGAAAACCATTGCCCGCCAGAAGGCGGCAGAAGTTAAGGCCTAAAGGAAGAAAAATATGCCGAAGCGCATCCTGCAGGGCGTCGTCGTTGGCGACAAGAACGAGAAGACGGTAGTGGTTCGTGTCGAGCGTCGTTTCGCTCACCCACTGCTCCAGAAGACCGTTCGTCGTTCCAAGAAGTACAAGGCCCACGACGAGAACAACCAGTACAAGATCGGCGATACCGTATCCATCGAGGAATGCGCGCCCATCTCCAAGGACAAGCGCTGGACGGTGATTTCCGCCCAGGGCAAGTAACAGAATTTTGCGCGAGGCCTTGCGTCTCGCCGAAATATCTGTATGAAGCAGCGTCAGAACGCTCGAATGCCGGGCGTTCTTTTGCTTTGAGCGCACGGAAGGTCCCGTTCGGGAAACCACCCTGGCACGATCGACCCCGCGCTATTCAGCTATTGCCGCGTCTGTGCTGCCTCACGGCAGCTCGGCCGGCGAAAATTTTCATAAGCCGGAGTAGGGGGCTAGCCCAACCATTCCGGTAAACCAAGAAGGCGACCTGATATGATTCAGATGCAAACAAACCTCGACGTCGCGGATAATTCCGGCGCACGTCGTGTCATGTGCATCAAGGTGCTGGGCGGCTCGAAGCGCAAGTATGCCTCGATCGGCGACGTCATCGTCGTTTCGATCAAGGAAGCGATCCCGCGCGGCCGTGTGAAGAAGGGTGACGTGATGAAGGCGGTTGTCGTTCGCACCGCCAAGGACATCCGTCGTGCAGATGGCTCCGTCATCCGCTTCGACACCAACGCAGCAGTCCTCATCGACAACAAGAAAGAGCCGATCGGCACCCGTATCTTCGGACCGGTTCCGCGCGAACTTCGCGCCAAGAACCACATGAAGATCATCTCGCTGGCTCCCGAAGTACTGTAAGGAGCGAAGCGATGCAGAAGATTCGTAAGGGCGACAAGGTCGTCATGCTCGCTGGCAAGGACAAGGGCCGTACCGGCGAAGTTGTCCAGGTCATGCCGAAGGAAGATCGTGCCGTTGTTCGTGGCGTCAACGTCGTCAAGCGCCACCAGCGCCAGACGCAGACCCAGGAAGCCGGCATCATCAACAAGGAAGCCCCGGTTCACCTGTCCAACGTTGCAATCATCGACAAGGATGGCAAGCCGACCCGCGTCGGTTTCAAGGTTGTTGACGGCAAGAAGGTCCGTGTGGCCAAGCGTTCTGGAGAAGTGATCGATGGCTGAGGCAAAATATGAGCCGCGGCTCAAGAAGGAATATGTCGAGCGCATCCGCAAGGCGTTGCAGGAGCAGTTCTCCTACGCCAATGAGATGATGATCCCGAAGCTCGACAAGATCGTGATCAACATGGGTGTCGGCGAAGCGACCGCTGACTCGAAGAAGCCGACGGTGGCTGCCGCCGACCTCGCAGCGATTGCCGGCCAGAAGCCGGTCATCACCCGCGCACGTAACTCTATCGCAGGCTTCAAGGTCCGCGAACAGATGCCGATCGGCGCCAAGGTCACCCTGCGCGGCGCCCGCATGTACGAGTTCATGGACCGTCTCGTGAACATCGCGCTCCCGCGCGTTCGCGACTTCCGCGGCCTGAACCCGAAAAGCTTTGACGGCCGTGGCAACTTCGCCATGGGCATCAAGGAGCACATTGTGTTCCCTGAGATCAACTACGACAAGGTTGATCAGATGTGGGGCATGGACATCATCGTTTGCACGACGGCGACGACCGACGACGAGGCACGGGCTCTTCTGAAAGAGTTCAGCTTCCCGTTCCGTCAATAACCGTAACGACGAGCGTAGAAAAGGAACCTGACATGGCGAAGACAAGCGCAGTTGAAAAGAACAAGCGCCGCCGTACTACGGTCGCTAACCAGGCCGCTAAGCGGGCTGGGTTGAAGGCGATCATCATGAACCAGGCTCTTCCGATCGAAGAGCGGTTCAAGGCCTCGATCAAGCTGGCATCCCTGCCGCGTGATGGATCGAAGACCCGTATTCGCAACCGTTGCGAAGTTTCGGGGCGTCCGCGCGCATATTACCGCAAACTGCGCATGTCGCGTATTGCGCTGCGTGAACTCGGCAATCTCGGCAAGGTGCCGGGTATCGTCAAGTCGAGCTGGTAAGGAGCAGGTTACATGACAATGACTGATCCGTTGGGCGATATGCTCACTCGCATCCGTAACGGTGCTTCTCGCCGCAAGTCGTCGGTTTCGACGCCTGCTTCGAAGCTCCGTGCACGTGTTCTCGATGTTCTGCAGTCCGAAGGCTACATCCGTGGCTATTCCGTTGTCGATTTCGGCAATGGCAAGTCGGAACTCAGCATCGAGCTGAAATATTATGAAGGCGCATCGGTGATCCGTGAGATCGGCCGTGTGTCCAAGCCGGGCCGCCGGGTTTATGTCTCGGTCAAGTCCATTCCGCAGGTCGCGAACGGTCTCGGCATCACCATCCTTTCGACTCCGAAGGGTGTGATGGCCGATCACCAGGCTCGCGAACAGAACGTTGGTGGCGAGGTTCTTTGCTCGGTCTTCTAAGATTGGGCAGGGATCTCCATAGCGAACAGACAGGATTGAAACATGTCTCGTATCGGTAAAAAGCCCGTTCAGGTGCCTGCTGGGATCACGGCTACGGTCGATGGCCAGAAGGTGACTGCAAAGGGCCCGAAGGGCGAGCTGTTTTTCGTTGCTAACGACGAAATCAGCCTCAAGCTTGAAAATAACGCCGTCGTCGTGACGCCGGTGAACCAGACCAAGGATGCGCGGTCAAAGTGGGGCATGTCCCGCACGATGATCGAAGGCATCTTCAAGGGCGTCAAGGACGGTTTCGAGCGCAAGCTTGAAATCAACGGCGTCGGTTACCGCGCCGCCATGCAGGGCAAGAACCTGCAGCTGGCCCTCGGTTTCAGCCACGACGTGATCTACGAGCCGCCGGTCGGTATCTCGATCGTTGTTCCGAAGCCGACGGAAATCGTCGTCAGCGGCATCAACAAGCAGCAGGTCGGTCAGGTTGCCGCCGAAATCCGCGAATATCGCGGTCCCGAGCCCTACAAGGGCAAGGGCGTCAAGTACGCTGACGAGCGGATCGTCCGCAAAGAAGGCAAGAAGAAGTAAGGATCACGCGAAATGGCTAGCAGGAAAGAAGCACTTGCACGTCGTGCCAACCGCGTGCGCCGTCATCTCAAGTCGGTGGCCAATGGCCGTCCGCGCCTGTCGGTTCATCGCTCCTCGAAGAACATCTACGCCCAGGTCATCGATGACGTGGCCGGCAAGACGCTCGCGTCTGCCTCCACCCTCGAGAAGGATCTGCGCGGTTCTCTGAAGACCGGTGCCGATACCGCCGCCGCTACCGTTGTGGGCAAGCTCCTCGCCGAGCGGGCCTCCAAGGCCGGTGTTACGGAAGTCGTGTTCGACCGTGGCGCCTTCATCTATCACGGCCGCATCAAGGCTCTCGCCGAAGCGGCCCGCGAAGGCGGTCTCACCTTCTGATCAGTTTCCGGCCGGACGCCTCAAGCGCCGGCCGGATTTTCGCCGGACCGCAGGCACTCTCCGAAAGGGGAGGCTAATGCGGTCCACATTTGTTTGCCGATTGCACCCGGAAAAGAAAAAGGAAGAGGACAATGGCACAGGAAAGAAGGCCGCAGCGGGACGACCGCCAGAGCCGTGAAGAGCGCGATAGCGAATTCGTCGACAAGCTTGTCGCGATCAACCGCGTCGCCAAGGTCGTCAAGGGCGGCCGTCGTTTCGGTTTTGCAGCACTCGTCGTCGTTGGCGACCAGAAGGGCCGCGTTGGCTTCGGCCATGGCAAGGCACGTGAAGTACCGGAAGCCATCCGCAAGGCAACCGAAGCCGCTAAGCGCGAACTGATCTTCGTACCGCTGCGTGACGGCCGTACGCTGCATCACGACGTTCACGGCCGCCACGGCGCCGGCAAGGTTCTGCTGCGCTCGGCCAAGGTCGGTACCGGCATCATCGCGGGCGGTCCGATGCGCGCCGTATTCGAAACACTCGGCATGCACGACGTCGTCGCCAAGTCGACCGGTTCGTCGAACCCCTACAACATGGTTCGCGCCACCTTCGACGCTCTGAAGCACCAGGTTCACCCGAAGGACATCGCAGCTCAGCGCGGCATCAAGTATGCAACGCTGCAGGCTCGTCGTAGCGCCTCCGGCAACGCCTCTGAAGAATAAGAGGAGTTTGACAGATGGCCAAGGCTACTAAGAAGGCTGAAGCGAAGACTGTCACGATCGAACAGATCGGCAGCCCGATTCGCCGTCCGGATGTCCAGCAGCGCACGCTGATCGGTCTCGGACTGAACAAGATGCACCGTCGCCGCACGCTGGAGGATACTCCTTCCGTTCGTGGCATGATCCGTGCTGTCCAGCATCTCGTTCGCGTCGTCGACGAGAAGTGAGACGGAGGAAACGCTCATGAAACTCAATGAAATCAAGGACAACGAAGGCTCGACCCACAGCCGCAAGCGCCTCGGCCGCGGTATCGGCTCGGGCTCGGGCAAGACTGGTGGTCGCGGCGTGAAGGGTCAGAAGTCCCGTTCAGGCGTCGCCATCAACGGCTTCGAAGGCGGCCAGATGCCGATCTATCGTCGCCTGCCGAAGCGTGGCTTCAACAACATTTTCGCTTCCGATTTTGTTGTCGTGTCGCTGGCCCGTATCCAGACGGCGATCGACGCCGGCAAGCTCGATGCCAAGACGACCGTTGACGCAGCTGCCCTCAAGGCTGCTGGTGTCATCCGCCGCGTCAAGGACGGCGTTCGCGTTCTCGCCGACGGCGAGATCAAGGCCAAGATCACCATCGTCGTTGCAGGCGCCTCCAAGCCTGCCGTCGAGAAGATCGAAAAGGCCGGCGGCACCGTGACGCTGCTTTCGGCTCCCGCTGCAGCCGAATAAATAATCTGATGATATATCGCCCGGAGTGCTTCACACCGGGCGATTTTGCTCCCATATGTGGGCCTCACAAAAACTTGGCTGGCGCGCCCGCGTCATGCCGGTAAGACTCGAAAACAAGGGTGAGGCAAGGGGTTGCGCCGCAATCCGTCCTGAGCCCGGTTTTGAATAATTTCATACTGATTCCGGGTCCGGTCTGTCCCCCAGAGACGCCGGAATTGGTAGCGCGGAGAAACGCATGGCTTCTGCAGCGGAACAATTGGCATCCAACCTCAATTTTTCGACCTTCGCCAAAGCCGAGGATTTGAAGAAGCGCTTGTGGTTCACACTGGCAGCTCTCCTCGTCTATCGACTCGGCACGCATATTCCGCTTCCAGGCCTCAATCCTGAAGCCTATGCCCAGGCTTTCCGCGGCCAGTCAGGCGGCATTCTCGGCCTTTTCAACATGTTCTCGGGCGGCGCTGTTCAGCGCATGGCGATCTTTGCGCTCGGCATCATGCCCTATATCTCCGCTTCGATCATTGTGCAGCTCATGACCTCGGTCGTGCCGGCGCTCGAAAACCTGAAGAAGGAAGGCGAGCAGGGCCGTAAGATCATCAACCAGTATACCCGCTATGGTACCGTTATCCTCGGTGCGCTCCAGGCCTATGGCATTGCCGCCGGCCTTGAAAGCGGCCAAGGCCTCGTCGTCGAGGCCGGCTGGTTCTTCCGCGTCTCCACCGTTCTGACGTTGCTCGGCGGCACGATGTTCCTGATGTGGCTCGGTGAGCAGATCACCTCGCGCGGCATCGGCAACGGCATCTCGCTGATCATTTTCGCCGGCATCGCCGCCGGCCTTCCGACAGCTCTTGCCGGCACGCTTGAACTCGGCCGCACCGGGGCGCTGTCGACCTTCCTCATTCTGCTCGTCATCATCGTCGCGATCGCCGTCATCGGCATCATCGTCTTCGTCGAGCGCGCCCAGCGCCGGCTGCTGATCCAGTATCCGAAGCGTCAGGTTGGCAATCGGATGTTCCAGGGCGATACCTCGCATCTGCCGCTGAAGTTGAACACGTCAGGCGTCATTCCGGCAATCTTCGCGTCGTCGCTGCTGCTGCTGCCGGCAACGGTCGCCGGTTTCGCCAACACCTCGGCAATGCCCTCCTGGGTGACATCGATCGTCGCGGCCCTCGGCCACGGTCAACCGCTCTATATGGCGCTGTACGGCGCGCTGATCGCCTTCTTCGCCTTCTTCTATACGGCCATCGTCTTTAATCCGAAGGACACGGCCGACAATCTGAAGAAGCATGGCGGCTTCATTCCCGGCATCCGTCCGGGCGAGCGCACCGCCGAATATATCGACTACGTGCTGACCCGAATCACGGTGATCGGTGCGCTCTATCTCGTCTTCGTCTGCATCCTCCCAGAGATTCTGGTGTCGCAAACCGGCATTCCATTAGCCCTTGGTGGGACTTCGCTTTTGATCGTGGTTAGCGTAACTCTTGATACGGTTGCACAGATCCAGGGTCACCTGATCGCGCAGCAATACGAAGGCCTGATCAAGAAATCGAAGTTGCGTGGAGGAAAGAGGGGGCGATGAGACTTATCCTTTTGGGGCCGCCGGGCGCGGGTAAGGGAACCCAGGCCCAGCGGATCGTGGAAAAGCACGGCATTCCGCAGCTTTCCACTGGAGACATGCTGCGTGCTGCTACCGAAGCTGGCACAGAGGTGGGGAAACGCGCCAAGGCGGTCATGGACGCCGGCAAACTCGTCTCTGATGAGATCGTCATCGCCATCGTCTCTGAGCGAATCGATCAGCCCGATTGCGCCAACGGCTTCATTCTCGATGGTTTTCCTCGCACACTCGTGCAGGCCGATGCCACCGAGGGGATGCTAAAGTCCAAGGGTCTTGACCTCTCAGTGGTTATCGAGTTTCGCGTCGACGACAAGGAACTCATCCGTCGGGTGGATGGTCGATATACCTGCATTCAGTGCGGCACTGTCTATCATGACACTGACAAGCTCCCGGCCAAGGAAGGTGTTTGCGACAAGTGCGGTTCGACTCACTTCAAACGCCGTCCTGATGACAACGCCGAGACCATGATCAAGCGTCTCGAGGTCTACTACAAGGAAACCTCGCCGCTGATCGGCTATTACCATGCCAAGGACAAACTCAAGTCCGTGGACGGCATGGCAGAAATCGATCAGGTGACCGCCGAGGTCGAAAGCATTCTTTCCAAGCTTTAAGGCTTTGAAAATAAACTTGGCGGAACGGTTGCTTTTCAGCAGTGATTCCGCTAAACACCGCGCCAACTCGCGACATTCCATGCGATCGGCGCGGATTTCCCAGGGAAGTCCGGGTGCGGTCGTTTTGACATGTTACGGACGTAAATCTGAACGGGCGGTTCTCAAGACCGCATAACGAAGCCCACTTGCCGGATGGCAACTGGAATGCAAGGAGAATAGGCGTGGCACGTATCGCTGGCGTCAACATCCCGACTGCGAAGCGCGTTGTCATCGCGCTGACCTACATTCACGGGATCGGTTCGAAATTCGCACAGGAAATCGTCGAGAAGGTCGGTATCCCGGCTGAACGCCGTGTGCATCAGCTGACGGACGCAGAAGTCCTTCAGATCCGTGAAGCTATCGACCGCGACTATCAGGTCGAAGGCGATCTTCGTCGCGATACCGCGATGAACATCAAGCGCCTGATGGACCTCGGCTGCTACCGCGGCCTGCGTCATCGCCGCGGCCTTCCGGTCCGCGGTCAGCGCACGCATACCAATGCCCGCACCCGCAAGGGTCCGGCAAAGGCAATCGCTGGCAAGAAGAAGTAATTTCCGGGAAACCGGGGTGGGGAGGCTGGCGGTCTGCGCCGGCCTCTTTTGAGTTTGGAGCGGGACCATATAGGCGCCGTTCCGGTGTAGCCGCTGGCATTACGGCGGTGAAGAGATCAACGAAAGGAATACCATGGCTAAGGAAGCCGTCCGCGTTCGCCGTCGCGAGCGCAAGAATATCTCGTCGGGTGTCGCTCACGTCAACTCGACCTTCAACAACACGATGATCACCATCACCGATGCGCAGGGCAATGCGATCGCCTGGTCGTCGGCTGGCGCCAAGGGCTTCAAGGGCTCGCGCAAGTCGACCCCGTTCGCTGCCCAGATCGCTGCCGAAGACTGCGCCAAGAAGGCCCAGGAGCACGGCATGAAGTCGCTGGAAGTCGAAGTCTGCGGTCCGGGTTCGGGTCGTGAATCGGCTCTGCGCGCGCTCCAGGCTGCAGGTTTCATGATCACGTCCATCCGCGACGTGACCCCGATCCCGCACAATGGCTGCCGTCCGCGCAAGAAGCGCCGCGTCTGATCATCGCTCTCGTCACCGGTGAGCGCCTGCGCGCTCCCGGTGGTTTTCAAGCTCGGTTGCCACGATTGGATGGTGGCAACGAACGGAAGGCAAACTCATGATTCAGAAGAACTGGCAGGAACTGATCAAGCCGAACAAGGTGGAGTTCTCCTCGAGCTCGCGCACCAGGGCGACGCTTGTTGCCGAACCGCTGGAGCGCGGCTTCGGCCTCACCCTCGGCAACGCGCTTCGCCGCGTTCTGCTTTCCTCGCTGCGCGGTGCTGCCGTCACGGCGGTGCAGATCGATGGCGTGCTGCATGAATTCTCCTCGATTCCGGGCGTCCGCGAAGACGTCACGGACATCGTGCTCAACATCAAGGAAATCGCCATCAAGATGGATGGCGACGATGCAAAGCGCATGGTCGTGCGTAAGCAGGGCCCTGGCGTTGTCACGGCTGGCGACATTCAGACGGTCGGCGATATCGAAATCCTCAACCCCGAGCATGTCATCTGCACGCTCGACGAGGGTGCCGAGATCCGCATGGAATTCACCGTCAACAACGGCAAGGGCTATGTTCCGGCCGAACGCAATCGTGCGGAAGATGCTCCGATCGGTCTCATCCCGGTCGACAGCCTCTACTCGCCGGTCAAGAAGGTGTCCTACAAGGTTGAAAATACCCGCGAAGGACAGGTTCTCGACTACGACAAGCTGAACATGACCATCGAAACCGATGGCTCGATCACCGGCGAAGACGCCGTCGCTTTTGCGGCGCGCATCCTCCAGGATCAGCTTGGCGTCTTCGTCAACTTCGACGAGCCGCAGAAGGAAACCGAAGAGGAAGCAGTCACCGAACTCGCTTTCAACCCGGCTCTCCTGAAGAAGGTGGACGAACTCGAGCTGTCGGTCCGTTCGGCAAACTGCCTGAAGAACGACAACATCGTCTACATCGGCGACCTCATTCAGAAGACCGAAGCAGAAATGCTCCGCACACCGAATTTTGGTCGCAAGTCGCTGAACGAAATCAAGGAAGTTCTCGCTTCCATGGGCCTGCACCTCGGCATGGAAGTGCCGGCATGGCCGCCCGAGAACATCGAAGATCTCGCCAAGCGTTACGAAGATCAATACTGAAAAAACAAAAGGCAGGCTCTTTCGGCTGCCTTTCCCCGTCAAACAGCAGGCCGATCGCCTGCATGTGCCAGGAAACGGCAGGCCCACTTAGCGTAAGGGCACCTGCATTAAAGGAGAATAGCAATGCGCCATGGTAAAGCCGGCCGCAAGCTGAATAGAACTGCAAGCCACCGCAAGGCGATGTTCGCCAACATGGCGGCTTCGCTGATTACCCACGAGCAGATCGTCACGACCCTGCCGAAGGCCAAGGAAATCCGTCCGATCGT
The DNA here is from genome assembly GCF_057653825.1 of Rhizobium sp. WSM409. Classification (NCBI taxonomy): domain Bacteria; kingdom Pseudomonadati; phylum Pseudomonadota; class Alphaproteobacteria; order Hyphomicrobiales; family Rhizobiaceae; genus Rhizobium; species Rhizobium sp. WSM409. Next base: position 1,504,690 of record NZ_CM172794.1, read on the forward strand.
CGAGAAGCTCGTCACGCTCGGCAAGCGCGGCGACCTGCACGCTCGCCGTCAGGCGATCTCGCAGATCCGCGATGCCGCTGTCGTCGCGAAGCTGTTCGACACGATCGCAACGCGTTACGCCACCCGCAACGGCGGCTACCTGCGCATCATGAAGGCCGGCTTCCGCCAGGGCGACAATGCCGCGATGGCCGTGATCGAATTCGTGGATCGCGACGCCTATGCCAAGGGCGCTGCAGACAAGGCCCGCGTCGCTGCTGAAGAGCAGGCCGTCGCCGCTTAAATCCTCCGCTCCGGCGGAAACAGAACAGCCGGGCTGCGAAGCCCGGCTGTTTTTGTTTGTGCACGACAGCGCCGCGCTTCTTTTCAGATCAGCCGTTCAACCGGCTGAGGTGCAGATAGGACAGGTTCATTTGGGCGAAGTCTTTGAAAATCGTCGTCGAGTGCAGTTCCTCCGTCTCATAGCCCTGCTTGCGGTTATTGCGCTCGGGCTGGCGCTCAGACGGTTTGGCTATGCGGCCGATCTGCCCTTCATTGTCGTCAAATATGGTGGATCGGCACTCTGGGGAGCGATGGTCTATCTGCTCGTGGCGCTGTTTGTCGCAAGGTCACGGCCGGCAGCAATTGCTGTTACAGCGCTTTTCATAGCGATCTCGGTGGAATTGTTCCGGCTTTATCACACGCCCTGGCTCGATGCGTTTCGGCTGACCACGGCAGGCGCCCTGCTGCTTGGTCGGGTATTTTCGCTTTGGAATATGCTGGCCTATGCAATCGGCATAGCCACGGCTTGCGCCTTCGATCCCGCACATCGGGCGGCCTTGTCTCCTCGCCGCTAACCTGCCGTCTCACGAACAGACGCCACTGCGCGATTGCGCGTCCGCCCTTTGCCCTTCTGCCTGTTGCGTGCGATCGGCCGGTAGGAGCGGTAGAGGATGAGCGCGATGATCAGCCCGACATAGATATATTGCTCGAGGTCGAGGATCTTGGTCGAGAGCGCGAAGTGCAGCGCCCCGCAGGCGGCGATGATATAGACGAGGCGATGTAGCCAGATCCAGTTCTTGCCGAGGCGGCGGATCGAGAGATTGTTGGATGTCAGCGCCAGCGGAATGAGCATCGCAAGCCCGGCCATGCCGAACATGATGAAGGGGCGCTTCAGCACGTCGTTGATGACGGCGGAAATATCCATCGCCTGGTCAAGCACCATGTAGACGGTGAAATGCATCAGCGCGTAGTAGAAAGTCAGCAGGCCAAGCGCGCGGCGATAGCGCAGATAGTTCCAGCCGAAGAGCTCACGGGCAGGGGAAACGGCAAGGGTCAGGATTAGGAAACGGATCGTCCAGATGCCGAGGAAGAGCTCGAAGGTCTTGACTGGATCGGCGCCGAGCTGATCGGTCGCTCCGAGATAGAAAGTCCAGGCCGCAGGCACGAGCCCGACGACATAAAGCAGCCAGACGGAGGCGGGTTGCCAGCGCTTCGGGATGGCGAGCGACAGTTCCGCCATCAGAAATTCGCCTTCAGGTCCATGCCGGCATAAAGGCTTGCCACCTCGTCGGCATAGCCGTTGAAGGGCAGGGTGGGGTGGCGGCCGGCGCCGAAGAAGCCGCTTTCGCCGATGCGCCGTTCGCTCGCCTGGCTCCAGCGGGGATGGTCGACCGCTGGATTGACGTTGGCGTAGAAGCCGTATTCCTGCGGATTGGTGACCTGCCAGGTATTCTTCGGCTGCTGGTCGGTGAGTGTGATCCTGACGATCGACTTGATGCCCTTGAAGCCGTATTTCCACGGCACGACGAGGCGGATCGGTGCGCCGTTCTGGTTCGGCAGCGTTTCGCCATAGAGCCCGACGGCCAGCAGCGCCAGCGGATGGCGCGCCTCATCGAGGCGCAGACCCTCGACATAGGGCCAGTCGAGCGACTGAAAGAAACCTTTCTGCCCAGGCATCTCCTCCGGCCGCACCACGGTTTCGAAGGCGACGTATTTGGCGCTGCCGAGTGGCTCCACCTTGTCGAGCAGCGATGCCAGCGGAAAGCCGTCCCAGGGGATGACCATCGACCAGGCCTCGACGCAGCGCATCCGGTAGGTGCGCTCCTCGATCGGGAATTCCTTCATCAACGCCTCGAGGTCGAAGGTGCCTGGCTTTTTGACCATGCCGTCAACCTTGATCGTCCACGGCAGCGGCTTGAAATCGCTAGAAAGAGCTGCGGGATCGCCCTTGTCGAGGCCGAACTCATAGAAATTATTGTAGGTCGTGACGTCCTTGATCGGCGTCGCCTTCTCGTCGACCTTGTACTTGCTCTCAACGGCGGAGAGAGCCGCAGCACTCGCCTTGCCGGCGCTGTAGAGCGCCATGGCGCCAAGCGCTGCCGCACCGAGGAATTCACGACGGCGCACATAGATCTGGCGCGGCGTAATCTCCGATGACGCGATCTTCGGTGGGCGATAGCTTGGCATGTCGAAACCTCCTCGGCGGATATCCTGAAATATAGCCCTTAAACGAACCGCCGGCATGTCTAGATTAGTGTCTAAGCCTTGAATATTGCTGACGGGAAGCCAATTTTTTGTGTTCGGTCGTGATGGAATAGGCTGTAACAAAACGTCGCGTCGAACCGTATATGATCGATGGGCCTCATGGCGCTTCTCCCCGGCGTACCGGATTTGGGCTTCCCGGTAGTGACAGCCCCCGTCGATTGGATTAGGACAATTCCAAAAAGCGGCGTTTGCCCGGCCCGCAGGCTCCATGTCGCCCGGCTTCGCCTGATAATTCCGACACGTTGAGGAAGACACCGATGCCAGTTTACCGTTCCAGAACCACGACCCATGGCCGCAACATGGCGGGCGCCCGCGGCCTTTGGCGCGCCACGGGCATGAAGGATTCGGATTTCGGCAAGCCGATCATCGCGGTGGTGAATTCCTTCACCCAGTTCGTGCCCGGCCACGTGCACCTGAAGGACCTTGGCCAGCTCGTTGCCCGCGAGATCGAGGCGGCCGGCGGTGTCGCCAAGGAATTCAACACGATCGCCGTAGATGACGGCATCGCCATGGGCCATGACGGCATGCTTTATTCGCTGCCCTCGCGTGAGCTCATCGCCGACAGCGTCGAATATATGGTCAATGCTCATTGCGCCGACGCCATGGTCTGCATCTCCAATTGCGACAAGATCACCCCCGGCATGCTGATGGCGTCGCTGCGTCTCAATATCCCGACCGTCTTCGTCTCGGGCGGTCCGATGGAAGCCGGCAAGGTCGTGCTGCACGGCAAGACGCATGCGCTCGACCTGGTCGATGCCATGGTCGCCGCAGCCGATGACAAGATCAGCGACGAGGACGTCCAGACCATCGAACGCTCGGCCTGTCCGACCTGTGGTTCCTGCTCCGGCATGTTCACCGCCAATTCGATGAATTGCCTGACGGAAGCCCTCGGCCTGTCGCTGCCCGGCAACGGCTCGACGCTTGCCACCCATCTCGACCGCAAGCGCCTCTTCGTCGAGGCCGGTCATCTGATTGTCGATCTCGCCCGCCGTTATTACGAGCAGGATGACGTCAAGGCGCTGCCGCGCACCATTGCCTCCAAGCAGGCCTTCGAGAATGCCATGACGCTCGATATCGCCATGGGCGGTTCCACCAATACGGTCCTGCACATTCTTGCCGCCGCCCATGAAGGCGAGATCGATTTCAATATGGCCGATATCGACGCGCTGTCGCGCCGCGTGCCGTGCCTGTCGAAGGTCGCACCCGCCAAGAGTGACGTGCATATGGAAGACGTCCACCGCGCCGGCGGCATCATGTCGATCCTCGGCGAACTCGACAAGGGTGGTCTCTTGAACCGCGATTGCCCGACGGTCCATGCCGAGACGCTGGGCGATGCGATCGATCGCTGGGATATCACCCGCACGAACAGCGAAACCGTGCGCAACTTCTATCGTGCCGCACCCGGCGGCATCCCGACCCAGGTCGCCTTCAGCCAGGAAGCCCGTTGGGACGATCTCGACACCGATCGCGAGAACGGCGTCATCCGCTCGGTCGAGCATCCCTTCTCCAAGGATGGCGGCCTTGCCGTGCTCAAGGGCAACCTTGCGATTGACGGCTGCATCGTCAAGACCGCTGGCGTCGATGAATCGATCCTGAAGTTCTCCGGCCCCGCCCGCGTCTTCGAAAGCCAGGATTCGTCGGTCAAGGCGATCCTTGCCAACGAGGTGAAGGCCGGCGACGTCGTCGTCATCCGCTACGAAGGTCCGAAGGGCGGCCCGGGCATGCAGGAAATGCTCTATCCGACGAGCTATCTGAAGTCGAAGGGCCTCGGCAAGGCCTGCGCGCTCATCACCGACGGCCGCTTCTCCGGCGGCACTTCCGGCCTCTCGATCGGCCACGCCTCGCCGGAAGCGGCAAATGGCGGCACGATCGGCCTGGTGCGCGAAGGCGACATGATCGACATCGACATCCCCAACCGCACGATCAGCCTGCGTGTCAGCGAGACTGAACTCGCCGCCCGCCGCGCCGAGCAGGACGCCAAGGGCTGGTACCCGGTCGAAGTCCGCAAGCGCAATGTCACGACCGCGCTGAAGGCCTACGCGGCCTTCGCAACGAGTGCGGACCGCGGTGCCGTGCGCGATCTGAACGCCCGCTGAGCAGCCTCAGCTTACGAGCCGTTGATGAAAAGTTAGCAGCTCTTCCAACCGGTCGATTCAGAGCATGATGCCGAAAAGTGTGAGCGGTTTTCGGACGACATCATGCTCTCACTCTATAATGTAGAACAGGATTCAGATTTTAGGCCGACCCGGCCTAAAATCATCCTGTTCTAGAGCGGCCGGTTGATGTTTTTATAGGTCTCGCCGAACTGCTTCAGCCGCTCGTCATAGGCAGCCTTGATACACGCCGCATCAGCTCCGCATTCCTGCCGCTTTTTCAGCCAGGCCGTCTGTTCGTCCTGCAATGTTCCGCGCGAACCCATGGCCAGAAGGCCCGAGAGCAAATCGAAAGTCGTCACCATCTTCACGTCGGCATCGTTGAGTGCGCGGTTGTCGCAGATCGCTTTTTCATCCGGCTTCAATTCTTTCGCATCGCAATCGAAGCTTGCTGCCTGTGCCAGGTTCGATGCAATGAGCAGGATCGCAAAGCCGAGGGCCGCTGTCGTCGTTCTTGTCGTGATCATTCATATGTTCCTATTGCTGCCGGTCAGGCTAGCTTCCGCAGTGCCAGAGCCAGGAAGATGATGCACATGAGCCAGACGGCAAGGATGAAGATCAGTCCGACCCAGCTGGAGGGACGCTCAATGCGCCTTGTCGCCTCCGTACGAAGCTCGTTCATCACCTCTACTGGCACGAGCCGGATCGCCAGCACGATGCCGAGCGGCACGATAAGGAGGTCGTCGAGATAGCCGAGGACGGGGATGAAATCGGGGATGAGATCGATGGGCGACAGCGCATAGGCTGCAACGGCGCCGGCCACCGCTTTGGCATGCCACGGCACGCGGGAATCGCGGGCGGCAAGCCATAGGGCGACGATGTCACGCTTCAGTGACTTCGCCCAGTTTTTGGCTTTTGATATCAGTTGCATGGCCAATCTTCCTGAATCAAATTCATAATGGAGTTCAACCGGTTCCTAAGACGCCCTCTCGCCTTGTTCTTCCATGCTTCCGCCCTCTTTCCTTTCTAGCGTCGGGCCGCAGAACAGGATGGTTTTAGGCCGGTTCGGCCTAAAATCTGAATCCTGTTCGCAATTAAATAGTTAGAGCATGATGTCGTCCGAAAACCGCTCACGCTTTTCGGCATCATGCTCTAAAACGTTCCTCAAGAGGATTCACAAGGGATACCCATGCAAGGCCTGTTCAAGCGCGCCTCCGTCTCGCTATTCGCTCTCATGCTCGTTCTGACGGCTGCGGCCCATGCGCAGACGGCAAAGACCGTACCCGAGAGCCAGATGCAGATGCAGCTCTCCTTCGCGCCGCTCGTCAAACAGACGTCAGGCGCCGTCGTCAACGTTTATGCGGAAAAGACCGTCCAGCGGCAGTCGCCCTTTGCTGGCGACCCTTTCTTCGAGCAATTTTTCGGCCAGCAGATGCCGAACCGTTCGGAGAAGCAGTCTTCGCTCGGCTCCGGCGTCATCGTCGAGGCGAACGGCACTGTCGTGACCAACAATCACGTCATCGAGGGCGCCGACGATATCAAGGTGGCGCTCTCGGACGGCCGCGAATTCCCCTGCAAGGTGGTGCTGCGCGACGACCGTGTCGATCTTGCCGTGCTGAAGATCGACACCAAGGAAAGCTTTCCGACATTGCCGATCGGCAATTCCGATACGGTCGAGGTCGGTGATCTCGTGCTGGCAATCGGCAATCCCTTCGGTGTCGGCCAGACGGTGACGAGCGGTATCGTCTCGGCGCTTGCCCGCAACCAGGTGATCAAGAACGAGTTCGGTTTCTTCATCCAGACCGATGCTTCGATCAATCCGGGCAATTCCGGCGGCGCCTTGATGAATATGAAGGGCGAGCTGATCGGCATCAACACGGCGATCTTCTCGCGCGGCGGCGGATCGAACGGCATTGGTTTCGCCATCCCTGCCAATCTGGTCAAGGTCTTCCTCGCGTCGGCCGATGCCGGCGTCAAATCCTTCGAGCGGCCTTATGTCGGCGCAAGCTTCGATGCCGTGACCTCGGAAGTGGCTGAGGCGCTGGGGCTGAACAAGGCCCGCGGCGCGCTCGTCGTCAAGGTTTCGGAAGGTGGGCCGGCGGCCAAGGCCGGGCTGAAGGCCGGCGGAATCGTCACCGCCGTCGATGGAATTTCCGTCGAGCACCCGGATGCGCTGCTCTACCGGCTGACGACGGCCGGTCTCGGCAATTCGGTCAAGCTCACCGTCATTGAGAACGGCCGCGAGGAGCAACTGCCGCTGACGCTCGCCCGTGCCCCGGAAACCTCGCCGCGCGACCAGCGCACGATCGGCGGGCACACGCCGTTCACCGGTGCTGTCGTCGAGAACCTGTCGCCCCGGGTCGCCGACGAGCTGCGCATGCCGCCGGAATCGGCAGGCGTCGTCGTATCCGAGGTGAAGGAGGATTCGCCTGCAGCCCGTCTCGGTTTCGAACAGAAGGATATCATCGTCTCGATCAACGGCACCGATGTGAAGACGACCAGCGAACTGTCCGAGATCGCCGATAGTGACCCCGGCCTCTGGCGGGTCGAGATCGAGCGTGACGGCCAGCGCATCCGGCAATTTTTCCGATGAGCAACGATCTCTTCGCGCCGCGCGTTCCGGAGGAGGTCGCCGCCAGGCGGCCGCTTGCCGACCGGCTGCGGCCGAAGACGCTTGCCGATGTCACCGGTCAGGAACACCTGACCGGTGAGGACGGCGTGCTGAAAAGAATGATCGAAAGCGGCTCGCTCGGCTCGATGATCTTCTGGGGTCCGCCCGGCACCGGCAAGACGACGGTCGCACGGCTGCTGTCGGGCGAGGCGGGCCTGGCCTTCGAGCAGATATCGGCGATCTTTTCCGGCGTCGCCGATCTGAAGAAGGTATTCGAGACAGCCCGTTTGCGGCGTATGGACGGCCGTCAGACGCTGCTCTTCGTCGATGAGATCCATCGTTTCAACCGCGCCCAGCAGGACAGTTTCCTGCCCGTCATGGAGGATGGCACCGTCATCCTCGTCGGCGCCACCACCGAGAACCCATCCTTCGAGCTCAACGCCGCTCTGCTGTCACGTGCCCGCGTGCTCACCTTCAAGTCGCATGACGAGGAAAGCCTTGAGGAACTGCTGAAGCGTGCCGAGACGATCGAGCAGAAGCCGCTGCCGCTGACGGAGGATGCCCGCGTGAGCCTGATCCGCATGGCCGACGGCGATGGCCGCGCCGTGCTGACGCTCGCCGAAGAAGTCTGGCGCGCGGCGCGCGAAGGCGAGAGCTTCGATACCGAAGGCCTGACGCGCATCGTCCAGCGCCGTGCCCCGGTCTACGATAAGGCGCAGGATGGCCACTACAATCTGATCTCGGCACTGCATAAATCCGTACGCGGCTCGGATCCCGATGCCGCGCTCTATTATCTCGCCCGCATGTTCGATGCCGGCGAGGACCCGCTCTATCTCGGCCGGCGGCTGGTGCGCATGGCTGTGGAGGATATCGGTCTTGCCGATCCGCAGGCACTGGTGATCTGCAATGCCGCCAAGGATGCCTATGAGTATCTCGGCTCGCCGGAAGGCGAACTGGCGCTTGCCCAGGCCTGCGTCTATCTCGCCACCGCCCCGAAATCGAATGCCGTCTACACCGCCTTCAAGGCGGCAAGCCAGGCCGCCAAGCAGAACGGCTCGTTGCTACCGCCGAAGCACATCCTCAACGCGCCGACCAAGCTGATGAAGGGTGAGGGTTACGGCGACGGCTATCGCTACGACCACGACGAGCCGGATGCCTTTTCCGGCCAGGATTATTTCCCGGAGAAGATGGGACGCCAGATCTTCTATGATCCGCCGGAACGCGGCTTCGAGCGCGATATCCGCAAGCGGCTGGAATGGTGGGCGAAGCTTCGCAAAGAGCGTAATCCGCGCTGAAGCCCGGCGAACCTCAGGAGGCGCGCGGCGTCTTCTGATTTGCCGGCGCGGCGATCACCTTGACGGACGATTCCGCAAGCCCGTGATGACCTTCCATATCGACGATGACATGCCAGTGACCGCTTTCCGGAACGGCGATCTTGATCGGCGATTTGCGTGCCACGCCGCCGATATATTTGAAATCGAGAACCTCAGTAAACCGCTGAAAATTCGGGGCCGTCATCAGGCGGACATTGTTCACCGCATTCAACGACACCTCGATGATCGTTCCGGCGCGTTGTTCCTTGAGATCGTAATGGGTGAAGCGGAAATTCGGTTTCGGCATCGGTCTCGCGGCGTCTGAAGTCTCTGCGCCAGGATTTTACCAGAATGTGGGTTAAGGAAAAGTTGGAAATCGGCCGTTCAGCTCATGTCTTCGTACTCCCGCTGCATGAAAACAGCGGGAGTACGGCAAGATTTAGTGGATATTCGCCGTGCCGCGCGCAAAGGGCGCGAGTTCGAGCACCATGCCTGCGGCCGCCCTGTGGATATCGGCGGAGAGGCAGTTGCATTCCCCAGCTGCGAAATGGAGGGCGGCCGCTTCATTGATGAAGAGCCCGCCGACGAGGCCGTCGCGGTCGTGGACGATCCAGCGGCCGCTTCTGTTGCGGCCGACGGTGAAGCGGGCGGAAGGCGAAAGTGCTGCAGCGGGAAGGCTGCGGCGTTGCTGTGCGTTTGCCATTGTGGTGATCCTTCGGTCCTGATGCTTCAACGGGAGATGAGGTCGAACATCATCTGGACCAGGCCAGCAAAGGCCAGCGTCATCGCAAGGCGGGGTGCAATCGCGACAAGGCCGGAGAGTATCGAATGGGAGGGATCGGCGGCGAGTGTGCTGATGTGGCCGCGTTGCAGCGGATCGCTCTCGGCACTCGGTTCAGTCAGGCGTGACATCGGTTTGTCCTTTCGAAGTCTCAACCGCCGCTTGATCGAGCGGCGGTGTCACGCTTCAAAAATAAGCTCCGGTGGATAGGGTTTCCATTTGGCGGCGAAAACGAAAATATAAAAATCTCATAGGGATAACGCCATCCCCGCGCTGTTTTCGTCAAGGAAGGGCGCAAGCGCCTTGCCGATGGCCAAACGCACCTCCGGCTCGGCAGCGACAAGCGGAAGGCGAAGCTCGGCCTCCAGGCCGCGCATCAGCCGGAGCGCGTATTTGATCCTCGACGGATCGCCCTCCGGCCCGTGCTGCCTGCTGCATCGAGGTGAAGAGCCTTGGCGGAACGTTGGCGCCCGGCGAGATCGCGCCGTCGCCGCCAGCGATGGTGAAGGCGAGCGCGGAAGGGTCATGGCCGGAAAAGAAGCGGAAGCGCTGTCGCAGGATCGGCGAAAGGCCGGCGAAGCGAGCGATGTCGCCCGTCGCGTCGCGAATGCCGACAATCCCCGGGGATGGCGGCCAGCCTGCCGAGCGTTTCCGTCGAAAGATCGCTCGCCGTCTGCGCCGGCGCGTGGTCGACGATGACAGGCAGTCGGCTCGCCGCTGCCACCTGTTCGAAGTGGTGGATGATGCCTTTCTGCCCGGGCTTGGAATAATAGGGCACGGTGACGAGTGCGGCGGCGGCGCCGAGCGCTTCCGCCTCTCGGGTGAGCGCGATCGTGCTTTCGGTGGAGTTGGTGCCGGTGGCGGCGACGACGGGCACGCGGCCGGCGGCCGATTGGATGCTGAGGTCGATCACCTCAGCGCGCTCCTGCGGCGAAAGCGTCGGGCCTTCCCCTGACACGGAGCAGACAGCAAGCCCGTCGACGCCGCTGAGGATCTGCCATTCTGCAAGCGCCCGAAACGCCGGCCTGTCGAGGCCGCGATGGCGAAACGGTGTGACAAGAGCGGTGATCGCGCCGCCAAGGCGCGGCATTCTCGCCGTTTCCATGGCGGATCTCAGAGCGCGCCGAAAACGATGTAGAGCTCGACGCAGGCGAGCACCACGCCGAAGACGATCAGCGCCTGGGCGGTGCGCTTCTCGCGCATCTGCTTACTGCCGCGGGTGATCCTGTGTGGACGAGGGAACTGAAAACCGGAAGACATGACATCTCGCATGGCATTTGACCTTTGCAGTGATGACGAAAGGCTAATGCCGCTTGCGATAGGAAATCCATTCGGAGCGAGGCGCGAAAATATAGGAATGACATAAAGACCAATGCGAGAAATTTCGAAGTGCGGTGTCGGAAAGACATGAGCGCCGCCGTCCTTGCGGTATCGACGCAAACATGGGAGCAAGGACATGTCGAAGATGACGCTGATTTCGATGATCGCAACCGCTGCCGCATTCCTGGCCGCGCCCGATATATCAGGCGCCGACAGCAGCACGCCTGTTATCGAGGAGAAGAAGGCTGCAGCGCCGATTGTCAGGAAGGGAAGTCTGCCGGTCAACGGCATCGATTATTATTACGAGATTCGCGGTGAGGGCGAGCCGCTGCTGCTCCTTCACGGCGGCCTCGGGCAGATCGAGATGTTCGCGCCGGTCATGCCTGTTTTCACCGACCACCGGCAGGTGATCGCCGTCGATCTGCAGGGCCATGGCCGCACGCCCCTCGGCAAGCGGCCGATCGAGCTTCCGGCCATCGGCGCCGATCTGGCAATCCTGGTGAAGCAGCTCGGTTACGACAAGCTCGATGTCTTCGGCTATTCCTTTGGCGGCGGGGTGGCGTTGAACATGGCGGCGAACGCTCCCGACCAGGTGCGCCGGCTAGTGATCCTCTCGGCACCCTATGCGCAGAACGGCTTCTTCCCGGAGATGCTGCCGCAGCAGGCGGCCGTCGGCGCCGGTATGGCCGACATGATGAAGGACACGCCGATGTTCCTCTCCTACAAGGCGGTGGCGCCTGACGTTTCGGAATTTCCGAAGCTGCTCGACGCCATGGGCGCGCTGATGCGCGAACCCATCGACTATAGCGATGCCGTCGACAAGCTCACCATGCCGGTCATGCTGATCTATGGCGATGCCGACATGATCCGGCCCGAGCATATGATCGACTTCTACCACAAGCTCGGCGGCGGTCTGCGCGATGCGGGCTGGATGCGGGAAAACATGTCGAAGAACCGGCTGGCGATCCTGCCCGATCTCACCCACTACGAGACCTTCGCCTCGCCCCTCATGGCGACTATGGCGATGACCTTCCTCGATGGTGGCGGCAAGGCGCCGAACTGGGCCGAGCAGGTCGGAAAGTAAGCGAAGACGGCCGGGTTTTCCCGGCCGCCCTTCCTCCGCAATCAGCCGCCGCGCTGGTTTTCCCGATCCAATTGCGTCACCAGCGCCAGGATCGTTTCCGACACCGGCGTCGGCACGGCGCCCAGGCGTCCGAGCGCCACCACCATGCCGACCAGCGGCGTGATTTCGAGCGCCTTGCCGCCGATCAGATCCTGCAGCATCGATGTGCGCACGCCGCCGATATGGCGCGATTGTTCCAACCGCTGCTCGACGGTCATGCTGAACCGCGCGCCCAAGGCCTCGCCTACGGCGCGGACCTCACTCATCACCTTGCCGACCGTAGCCGAAAGGGCGGGATCCGCCATGATGTCGGTCATCAGCGCCCTGGTCAGCGCGCTGATCGGGTTGAAGGCGGCATTACCCATCAACTTGCTCCAGATCTCGCCGCGAATATCAGGCGTCGTCGTAATGCTGAGGCCGGCGCCGGTCAGCAGCGCGGCGATTGCCTCGAGATCGGGCGAGATTTCGCCGGAGGGCTCGCCGAGCACGAAGCGGCCGTTGTTGGCAAGCTGGATCTCGCCGGGGTTGATCACCTCGGCACCCTGATAAGCGACGCAGCCGATGACGCGCTCCGGCCCGATCAGCCGCCAGAGCCTGCCGCCGGGATCGAGCTCATCGAACTGCAGTTCGGCATGCCGGCTCTGGGTATCGCGGTGAAAATACCACCACGGAATGCCGTTGAGGATCATGATGACGCGGGTGCCCTCCTTGAGGAGGGCTGCAATGCCTTCGGCAGCGGGTGCCAGCTGATGCCCCTTTAGGCCGGTGATGACGAGATCCTGCGGCGGCAATGTCCCGGGATCGTCGGTCGCGGTAAGGCGAACATTGAGCGGCCTTTCCGAATCGGCTTCGCGCAGGCTGAGACCGTTGTCGCGGATGGCGTCGAGATGGGCTCCACGCGCAACGACGGAGATGATGGTGTTGTTTCCGGCTTGGCTTGCAAGCTTGGCGGCGATAGCGCCGCCGAGTGCGCCAGCGCCATAGATGCAGATGGACTTGATGGACATGCTCGCCTCTTCATGGTGGTGATCGAACCTAGATCTAGGTCATTCCAGGTGTGAGGCGAATGCTAATTTGCCGCATCATGCGCTTTCCTGCGGTCACAGCGGCGCTGCCGCCGCATCCCGAGATCTGGGATGCGGCGGGCAGTGCCTTTCAGGCCAAGGCCGTTGCATCGCTTGGAAAATCCGTGGACAGCGCGAGTTCGCGCCAGGCGGCAAGTTCCTTTTCGACGCTGGCATGCTGCTGCTCGATGACGGCCACCGTGTCGCTGCCGAACGGCATCCTTAGCGGCGGATCGGCCGAGTTGACCATCGTCATGATGCCGGTGGCGAGCCTGGCGGGATTGCCGGGCTGGGCATGGTTGGCGTCGGCGGCGAAACTGCGCATGTTGCCGGCCGGCGTGCCTTCGTAATCGGCGATGGAGGCCGGGCTGATCGCCAGCGACGTGTCGGCGAGGAAGTCGGTGCGGAAGAAGCCGGGCTCGACGATCGTCACCTTGATGCCGAAAGGTTCGAGTTCGGCGGCCATCGATTCCGAGAGGCCTTCGACGGCGAACTTCGTCGAGCCGTAGACGCCCCAGCCGGGATAGCCGAAGTAACCGCCGATCGATGAGAAGTTAAGGACATGGCCGGAACGCTGGCGGCGCATATAGGGCAGCACGGCGCGCGTCACTTTCAAGAGGCCGAAGACATTTGTGGCATAGAGCTTTTCGACCTCTTCGGCGGTGGCTTCCTCGACAGCGCCGAGCAGGCCGTAGCCGGCATTGTTGGCGAGGACGTCGATACGGCCGAAGCGGGCGATGCCGGCAGCCGCTGCCTCCTTGGCCTGCGCCTCGTTGGTGACGTCGAGGGCAACGGCCAGCAGGTTCGGATGCTCGCCGAACTGCTCGGTGATGGTCTTCGGGTTGCGGGCAGTGGCGATAACGGCATCGCCTGACGCAAGGGCTTCCTTGGTCATCAGCGCGCCGAAGCCGCGGGATGCACCAGTGATGAACCATACTTTCATGACGAATTCCTTTCGAGAGCTATTTGGTTGGCGTCGCATCTCTGCGCTGACCGGTTGAATTTGACCGAAAATCCGTTGCTGTATAAGATTTGTTATTCTTGAAACTATGATGAGTGACATTCAGGAATGCGCGCCACCGAACTTTCCGAACTCGCTGCCTTCGCGGCCGTCGCCCGGCACAAAAGCTTCCGCAAGGCGGGCGAGGAGAGGGGTGTCACCGCCTCCGCGGTCAGCCACGCCGTGCTCAATCTCGAAGATCGGATCGGCATCCGCCTGCTCAACCGCACGACGCGCAGCGTTTCGCTGACCGAGGCCGGCGAACTGTTGATCTCGCATCTCGACCCGGCCTTCGGCGAAATGGCTGCGGCGCTGGATGCGCTGAACCGCTACCGCGACACGCCATTCGGCAAGGTGCGGATCAACGTTCCGAACTCGATCGGCCCCTTCGTCATCGGTCGTGTCATCGGCCCGTTGCTCAAAAAGAATCCCAATTTGCAGCTGGAGATCAACGCCACGGACAGGCTGGTCGATATCGTCGAAGAGGGCTTCGATGCCGGCATCCGCTTCGGCGAACGCGTCACCGAGGGCATGATCGCGTTGCGTATCAAGCCGCGCATCCGCTTGGTCGTCGTCGGCTCGCCCGCCTATTTCGAGACCCGGCCGAAACTGGCGACACCGCACGAACTCAAGCGCCATCTCTGCATCCAGAACATGTTTCCTTCAGGCGCGCGTTACGCCTGGGAATTCGAGAAGGACGGCCAGGCGGTGAGCTTTCAGCCGACCGGACCGCTGTCGCTCGACGATCACGACCTGATGATGCAGGCAGCGCTCGGCGGCGTCGGCCTTGCCTATGTCTGGGAGCCGCGCGTGGAGAAGGCGATCGCCAGCGGCGAGTTGATCCAGGTGCTGGACGACTGGTGCCAGCCGGAGGAACCGCTCTATCTCTACTATCCGAGCCGCCGCCACATGTCGGCGGGCTTCAGGGCGTTCATCGACGCGATGAAGGCGGAGTAAAAGAGGCCAGCATGCCGGCGATGGTCTGAAGCGCCTCGAAGTAAACCGTAAGGTCGCGGGCGGGATCCGCCGGGAGCGCGGCCGCACGGAACACCTTGCCTCCCGTCGCCTCGACCCCTCCGTCGATCATCAGGTTGTCGGCCATCCCGTGATTTTCGATCGCAATGCCATCCGGTCCGCGTGGGCGCCCGCTCGTCTCATCGATATCGAGCCCCGCATACCAGATCGAGCGAACACGCAGACCGTAGTCGTCGGGGTGATTGGTATAGGCGAAGACCGCTTTTCCCAGCGCAATCATAAAGCCGATCTCATAGACCGTACCCGGATCAGCGCTGACGCCTCGAAAGGGAGTGATGTTGGCAAGGCAGATCTCGGCTCGACGCATGGCATCGTCGTTGCGTGCATAGATCTCTGCGGCCGTCCGCTTCACCGGCGTCTGGTTTTCGTCGCTGCCGGGACCGGTCGGCTCGAAGCCGAACTGGCGCGCCAATCGGCGTTTCTCGGCCATGATGGGCATGGCATCCGGAAGAAAGACTTCCGGGCCGGCAAGGTAAATGGTGGTCATCGGTATCCTTCACTCACAAGCAAGACGAGGCGCCGGGATAGGGGACAGCCAGGCACGTCGTCCATTTCCGACGGAAGCGCGGCAAATGGCAAGCCGTGCAGGCAGGCATTGTTCAATTTTTTAAGAGCAGTCTGATGAATCCACAGTGAACGGGCAACTGCCAACTTTCATTCCAGGCAGAGTGGAGGGACGTCCAGAGGATCCGCCCTATCTCCGTCATCGAGTCGCCGCTTGATGTGGACGGCCCTCAAGGCGGCCATCGACCGCACCCAGGCCCGGACGGGTGCGGCGATGTTCGTGGAGTGAAAAAGCTTGGGGTTCGAGCCTGTCACCCTTTTGACTCCGGTGGACGAACCGGCCAAAGATGCCGCATGGCCAGTATCGTCGGGAGAGGTTGATGAACGGTCGGATTTTGCCAGTTGGTATTCGAAGAGCCCCAAAGCGGCTCAAACGTCTGTTCCCCGCGTTGGCTGCGCTGATGCTGCTCGCCTCGGCGGCGGTCGGGCGGGACATTGGGCCGCAAAGCTCGGCCTCGCGCGAACAGGTCGAAAAACTTGTCGGCCTCTGGAAAGATCACTTTGCCGGCGCCGATAGCCTGCAGCAGCGGCGGACAGCCTTCAGGACGCTGATGGAGACGATGCCGGGGCCGACGCGCATCCAGGTTCGGCAGGTCGATGCCGACGGCGTCGATGCCGAGCTGATGTGGCCCGCTCGTCTTCATCATCCGATCGGCCAAAGGGTGATCCTCTATATTCATGGCGGCGGCTTTTCCAGCGGCTCGATCCGCACGCATAGCCTGCTTGCCGGCTCGCTCGCCAAAGCCGCATCCAGCGACATTCTTCTCATTGATTATCGACTGATGCCCGAATATGCCTATCCCGCGCAGATCAACGACGCGCTGACGGCCTATCGCTGGCTTCTCGACAACGGCTATCGGAGCGAGAATGTCATCGTGGCCGGAGACGGCGCCGGCGGCAATATCGCGATCGAGACGGTGCTGCGGCAGATGCAGGCGGCAAAGCCGTTGCCGGCGGCTGTGATTGCGCTCAGCCCCATCACCGATCTTGCCGCGACGGGTGACTCCATGACATCAAACGCCGGAAGCGATCCGCTGGTCGGCAAGGACTGGATCGAGACCTTGCGCAAGACCTATCTCCGCAGCCGGTCTCTGACCGATCCCCAGGCATCGCCGCTCTACGCCGACATGGCCGGCTTTCCGCCGCTGTTGCTGCAGGTCGGCTCCGGCGAAGTCCTGCTGGACGATACGCTGCGGCTCGCCGACAAGGCGCGCGTGGCGGGCGTGGACGTCACCACCGAGGTATGGCCCGGCATGCCGCATCAGTGGCAGCTGTTTCCCTCGCTGCTCGACGATGCCGATCGGTCGAGCCAGAATATCGCCGAATTTGCGATCCGGCATTTTGCGGACAAACCGCAGGAATAGGGGCTGCAGGACTAGGCGTCCTGGCGCCTCCGTCATCGCATCATTGCGCGCGAGACGGTGACGGCGCCAGAGGCCGCTCGACCTCTCGGCCGACGCTGAGCGTCTTTCGCACATTCGGCTCCAGCCGCTCGATGTAGGCATGGTCGGGTGCAGCACCCAGCGCATCCAACATTTTCGAGAAGAAACACCGGGCCGCTGCAGCAGCCGTGACGTCGAAGACATCGGCGTCGCTCAGCCCGTGTTTCTTCAGCCCGTCGATGTCCTGCTGGGTCACCGACGTCGCATCGCGCGCCACCTTGGCGGCAAAGGCCATGATCGCGCGTTCGCCGGCATCGATCGGCGCCTTGTCCGTCTCGTTGACAACAGCCGTCAGCCCGTCGCTGGTGAAACCCTCGCGCAGCAGCACTGAGCCGTGCGCCAGCATGCAATAGGAGGATTTGAGCTCCTTGGCCGCCGCCAGCGTCACCAGCTCGTAGCGCCGCAAGCTCATATGGCCGCGAATGCTCGAAAGCAGCGCTGCCCAGCTCTCCATCACCTCCGGCCGATGGCCGAAGGCCCGATACATGTTCGGCAGATAACCATAGTTCGCCTCGGCCGACGCATACATCGACGTCGTCTTCTCGCTGGCGGATGCATTGGGGGTGTGAATGAAAGCCATGGCATGATCCTCCTCTATTGTGAGAAGGATAGGGTAGATATTCAGGACAGCAATCCTGAAATATCAGGCAGCGTCATTGGTCGCGGAAGCGTTACCACTTCTCTTGATGGGAAGGGTTACGATAAACGTCGATCCGCATCCTCTTGCGCTTCGAACCTCTATCGAGCCGTTATGCAGTTCGACGATCTGCTTAACCAGGTTGAGGCCGATACCGGTTCCGGCAATCCCGGTCGACGTCCGGGCACGAAAATAACGCTGGAACAGCCGGGGCACGTCTTCGGCATCGATCCCCACCCCATCATCGCTGATCGAAACTTTGACGTTCCCCGTTTCTGCCCATGCCGTGACGCGAATTTCGGAGGTTCCGGGCGCGTACTTGACGGCATTGGAAAGCAGGTTGGTAAAGACCTGCGCCAAAGTGCGGGGATCGGCGTCGATGAACTCCGGCAGCCCATCGATATCCAACACAAGCCTGTGCGACTTTGCGATCGTCGACTGCCGCTCGCAACAGGTTTTTATCAATGATCTCAATGCGCATGCGTCGTAGCTGATGTCGATCTTGCCGGTATCAAGGCGTCCGGCTGACAGGATGCTCTCCATGAGATCGACAATCCGGGTCACCGATGCGCGGATTTGATCGACCTTGTCGCTGAGAAATTCGGGCTCGACCGCCCCCCTTTTTCGCAGCAGCCGCTGGGCAGCAGCGTCGATGATTGCAAGTGGGGTCCTGAATTCATGGGATGCCATCGCAACGAATTGCCGCTGCAGCTCGTTGATGTTCCGCTCCTGCGCCAGCATTCGCTCGAGTTCTCGCGCCTGCCGCTCGACTTCCGCCGTGCGGCTCTTAACCGTCGCTTCGAGCTGATCGTGATGCCGGCGCAGCTCTTCGGCAAGCCGCACGGTCTTTGTCACGTCCTCATGCGTGGCCACGTATCCACCCGTTTGCATCGGATTGTGGGTGATCTTGATAACGCGTCCATCTGCCAAAACGATATTTTGGCTGGCCGGCGCACCGCGTGCTGTCGCTTCAAAGACCACGTCAAAATAGGCGGCGGTATCGGCCGGGCCATTTCCCTCTCGGCTGCGATAGGCGAGGATATCCACAAGTGGTGTCCCCGGTTGCGTTAGCAGGTCCGGCAGATTGTACATCCGCGCGTAGGAGGCGTTGCACAATATCAGGTTCTTGGTCGAATCGAACATGCACAGCCCATGCGGCATGTTGCTGAGCGCTGCGTCGAACCGGCGATGTTGTTCGGTCAGCCTGTCTTCGACACGAATGAGAGTCGAGATGTCTTCGTAACTGAGGATCCAGCCTCCATCCCGCGATGGGGCGCAGGTCAGTGACACCATTCCTCCGTCGGAAAGGGCAAACTGAGACGTCGGCGGTCCACCGGCCGTCGACCGCCGGGATGCCACTGAACGGCAGTCTGCAGCGCCCGGCAATCCGTGGATATTCATGCCTTTGCGAATGGCGCCTTGCGGAAGACCGAGAATATCAAGCGTGCGTGAATTGAATGCCGTCACGGTACCGGCAGGATCAAGCAGAACAATGCCCTGAGGCAGGCTCTCCAGAATGGATTCAAACGAGTGTGACATCATCCGGCCCTGCTTCAGATCTGGCGCGTTGCACGTATTCGTAGCATTCGTCACAAACGATAAAGTTTCGCTAATGTCTATCGAATCGAGGGATGTTCGAGTGCGCATCGAGAAACAAGGGACGATCCTCTCCGACCATGTCGGCGAATACTTGGAGAAGCCGTAGCCCCAGAACGGTCAACTCGGCGCGCAGTTTCATGTCTCCATGTTCTCCACTGGGTTTGTCGCAGCGTCTATGAACGCAGAATAGGAGCCCTTCCTGCTTTTGCCGGAATGTCCGCCCATTGCGCCGCATAGATCGCTTCGACGGAAGTACCGGGCGAGCCCGAATCTTCCACATTTTTGCTGCCAACGCATCGGTCGGTCGTGCGCCACGCACGATTTTGCAGGTCGAAAAATATCGACATACGCCTCTCAGTCAGGGTCATTTTTTAGATCGTTCCAATTTTTATGATGAGATTCCGGCAATCGAGGAGGCGGAAATTTGCCGAATATGCTCCAAATGGATAACGGCACGTATAAATTTCACTTGACAGAATTGGAACGTTCCAAATATTTAAAGCGATCGGTCGATCGTTGGCGCGGGAGGAAGATGTGACAAAGGCGCGGGTAACCGTCATTGACATTGCGAAAGCCGCAGGCGTCTCGAAATCGACGGTTTCGCTGGTGCTTCAGGGCTCCTCGCTGGTCAATGAGGGGACGCGTACCAAGGTCAATACGGTGATGCGCGAGCTGGGCTACGTCTACAATCGCGGCGCCGCCAATCTTCGGCAGGCCAGTGCCAAGTCGAGGATCATCGGGGTCGTCGTCAACGACCTGACGAACAGCTTCTTCGCGGAGCTGGCAGTCGGCGTCGATATGGTCGTTCAGTCGGCCGGGTTCGTGCAATTCCTGTCGAACACCAGCGAGAGCATCGATAGGCAGCGCGAGGTTGTCGCATCGATGCGGGAACATGGCATTTCGGGACTCATCGTGTCGCCGGCGCGCGCTACCGATGCCGCAGACTTCAAGCCGCTTGTCGCCGCGGGGATTCCGGTGGTGGTCGTCGTCAGAAACCTGCCTGGCGCCAAAGTCTCGTCCGTCGTCTCCGACAACCAGGCTGGCATGAGGTCCGCGGTCAAGCACCTGGCGGAGCTCGGTCACAAGCGCATCGCTTTTCTCGGCGGCTTTCCCGACACCGCTGTCTTCGACGACCGCCTTGCCGGTTACCGAAGCGGCATGGAGGCAGCCGGGCTCGACTATCACCAAGAACTTGTCATCTCGTCTGCGCCTTCGCGAGCCGGTGGGGTGGAGGCGATCGGAAAGGCACTCGGTCTTGCCGACAAACCCACGGCAGCCGTCTGCTTCAACGATGCCGTCGCCTTCGGTGTTTGCGACGGATTGCGTGCGCGCCGTCTGGAGCCCGGCTCGGACTTCGCGGTCGTGGGTTTCGACGACGTCATCGAGGCTCAGGCGGCGGTTCCCGCGCTCACGACGGTCTCGGTCGATCCGCAGGGCATTGGCCGCCGCGGCGCGCAGCTGCTTCTGAAGCAGATCAATGCGGGCAAGGCCGAGGCGGAGACGGTGACAACCGCCGTTCGGCTGGTTGTTCGCGAGAGCTGTGGCGCCCGCAAGAGCGTAAAAATCAAAACAGGACCCTGAGTAAGGCCCATGAAGAAGCATCTCACCCCGACCGAAGCGGCCGCGCTGATCCCGGATGGCGCTGTTGTAACGGTGTCTTCCTCGAGCGGTCTCGGTTGCCCGGACCTCATGCTGAAGGCGATTGGCGAGCGTTTCGATGCGACCGGCCATCCCCGTGATATTACGACCCTTCATCCTATCGCTGCCGGCGACATGAGCGGCATCAAGGGCGTCGACCATATCGCCAAGAAGGGGCTGCTCAAGCGCATCATCGGTGGCTCCTATCCGTCCGGCCCGTCGTCGTCTGAGCCGCCGCTGATCTGGCAAATGATCACCAACAACGAAATCCCGGCCTACAACATTCCCTCGGGTATCCTCTTCGATATTCATCGCGAGGCCGCCGCCAAGCGGCCGGGCGTTCTGACCAAGATCGGCATCCATACATTCGTCGATCCGGAGCGGCAGGGTTGCGCGATGAACGGCCGGGCTTCGGAGCATCCGGTGGTCAAGCGCGTGCGCTTCGAGGGCGACGACTGGTTGTTCTTTCCCTCGATCGTCCCTGAGGTCGCCATCATCCGCGCCACCACCGCCGACGAGCGCGGCAACCTGACATACGAACATGAAGGCGCCTATCTCGGCGGCCTCGATCAGGCGCTGGCTGCGCGCAACAACGGCGGCATCGTCATCGCCCAGGTCAAGCGGATCACCAAGGAAGGCTCGCTGAAGCCTCATGACGTCCGCGTGCCTGGAATGCTGGTCGATTATGTGGTCGTCGATCCGGAGCAGAAGCAGACGACGCAGACGCAATACGATCCGGCAATTTCCGGGGAGATCTTCCGCCCGCTCGATAGCTTCAGCGTTCCGGAGTTCAATGTTCAGAAAGTCATCGCGCGTCGTGTTGCGCAGGAACTGCAAGCGGGAAGCTGCGTCAATCTCGGCTTCGGCATATCGGCCAACGTGCCGCGAATTCTGCTGGAGGAAGGGCTTCACGGCGCAGTCACCTGGGTCATCGAGCAAGGCGCGGTCGGTGGGGTGCCGCTGCTCGACTTCGCCTTTGGCTGCGCCTCCAATGCGGACGCCTATATGCCGTCTCCCTATCAGTTCATCTATTTCCAGGGCGCAGGCTTCGATGCCTCGCTGCTATCCTTCCTCGAGATCGGCAAAGACGGTTCGGTCAACGTCTCCAAGCTCTCCTTCCGGCCGCATGTGACGGCTGGCGCCGGAGGCTTCGTCGACATCACGGCGCGGGCGAAGAAGATCGTGTTCTCAGGCATGTTCAACGCCGGAGCGAAGCTTTCGATCGCCGATGGAGCCCTTCTCATCGAGAAGGAAGGCAAGCTGAAGAAACTCGTGAACGAGGTCGAGCATGTCACCTTTAGCGGCAGGCGCGCGATCGAGCAGGGGCAGGACATCACCTATGTCACCGAGCGGTGCGTGATGAAGCTGACGCCTGATGGCGTCGTCCTCACCGAGATTGCGCCCGGCGTCGATCTCCAGGCCCACATCCTCGATCAGTCGGAGTTTCCGCTGATCGTCGCGCCCGACCTGAAGATCATGGACGCCGCGCTCTTCGCGGAGGCAAAAATCGGCCTGTCGCTTCCAGAAAAAAGGGCACGGATGCTGGAGAGCAGCTTCGATGGCTAGCGGAACAGTCAGAATTGACGTCGATGGACATGTTGCGACGCTGACGATTTCTCGTCCGGAGAAATTGAACGCGCTCGACCTGGACATGCTCAAGGCGTTGGCGGACGCGGCCGACGAGGTGGAGGCGAACGCCAATGTGCGGGCTGCCATTCTGACGGGTGAAGGAAAGGGCTTTTCCGCCGGAGGCGATATCAAGGCCTGGGGCGGAATGTTGCCTCAGGAGTTCGGTCATCTCTGGGTTCGCCACGGCCACCGTATCTTCGAAAGACTGGCGACGCTCCGGATGCCGCTGATCGCGGCTCTGAATGGCCATGCCCTCGGGGGAGGGCTTGAACTTGCAGGGGTTGCGGACATTCGCCTTGCCGAGGAACAGATCAAGATCGGTCTGCCGGAAACCGGCCTTGGCATGGTGCCGGGCTGGTCCGGGACGCAGCGTCTCGTCCGCCGGTTCGGGGCGCAGGCCGTCCGACGCATGGCCTTGGGCGGCGAGATATTCACCGCCGAGGAGGCACGCCTGCTCGGGATCGTCGACGCGGTAGTCCCCACAGGAAACGCGCTCACTACTGCCAGGGAATATGCCCAGCGGATTACCGCAAGGGGGCCGGCTGCGACCGAGATCGCGAAGTTGATGATCGCATCGGCAAACGGCGAAGACAATGGAACCGCGGTGGAAGCCCTGGGCTCGATCCTCGCTGCGAAGACCGGCGATCTGAAGGAGGGCGTCGCATCATTCAGCGAGAAGCGCCCGGCAACGTTCAAGGGAGAATGGTAATGACGGTTCTCGTCAACCCCACCGCGCTCAGCGACCACAAAGCGCGTGATTTCAAGATGCTCATCGATGGCAAATGGGAGGCAGGCAGCTCCGATCCGATCGAGCGTGTCGCTCCAAGCCATGGTGTCGTGGTCAGCCGGTTTCCGACCGGCAGCAAGAGGGACGCCGAGCGCGCGATCGCCGCGGCACGCAAGGCCTTCGACCTCGGGCCGTGGCCCCGAATGACCGCTTCTGAACGTTCCGCCATCCTGCTCAAGGCTGCGGATTTGATCGCGGCGCGTGCAGAGGAGCTGGCATTTCTCGATGCGATCGAGGCAGGAAAACCGATCACGCAGGTACGGGGAGAAATTGCCGGCTCGGTTGACATATGGCGCTACGCGGCGGCTCTTGCCCGCGACCTCCATGGTGAAAGCTACAACACGCTCGGCGATGGCACACTCGGCGTCGTCTTGCGCGAAGCGATCGGGGTGGTGTCGATCATCACACCCTGGAACTTTCCGTTCCTGATCGTCGGCCAGAAGCTGCCATTCGCTCTGGCCGCAGGTTGCACGACGGTCGTCAAGCCCTCGGAACTGACTTCGGGATCGACGCTGGTGCTGGGAGAGATCCTGCAGGAGGCAGGCATTCCGGATGGCGTCGTCAACATTGTCACCGGTACGGGACCAGAGGTCGGCGCGGTCATGACGTCCCATCCTGACGTCGACATGGTGTCCTTCACCGGCTCGACCGGTGTCGGAAAGCTGACGATGTCGAATGCCGCACAGACGCTGAAGAAGGTCTCGCTGGAACTGGGTGGGAAGAACCCGCAGATCGTGTTTCCGGATGCCGATCTCGATGCCTTCATCGATGCGGCGGTCTTCGGCGCATACTTCAATGCCGGCGAGTGCTGCAATGCCGGCTCGCGGCTGATCCTTCACAAATCAATCGCTTCCGATGTCGTCAAGCGGATCGCCGAGTTGTCGAAGGCAGTGAAGGTCGGCGACCCGCTCGATCCTTCGACGCAGGTCGGCGCCATCATCACGCCTGAGCATCTGGAGAAGATATCAGGATACGTCGCCGGCGCGAGGGGCAGCGGTGCCCGGGTCGCGCATGGCGGCGAGACGCTCGATCTCGGCATGGGGCAGTTCATGTCGCCGACGATCCTCGAAGAGGTCACCCCCGATATGGCCGTGGCGCGCGAGGAAGTCTTTGGTCCTGTGCTTTCGGTCCTGACATTCGAGACATCGGCCGAAGCGATCAGGATTGCGAATTCCATAGACTACGGCCTGTCGGCCGGTGTCTGGAGCCGCGATTTCGACACGTGCCTGACGATCGGCCGGTCGGTGCGGGCAGGGACGGTCTGGATGAACACCTTCATGGACGGCGCCTCGGAACTTCCCTTTGGCGGTTACAAGCAAAGCGGCCTCGGCCGTGAGCTCGGCCGCCATGCGGTTGAAGATTACACGGAGACCAAGACGCTCAACATGCATATCGGCAAACGCACCAGCTGGTGGATGCCGCAGACGAAAAAGCCGGCTTAGCCGGCGGCTGAACTACGCCCGGGGAGGGCGGGTGATTGGTGCGGGAGTGGGTCCCGCATCTTCCAAATTTGAACTGGGAGGTTCTTCGATGAATAAGTTTTTGACCACGACCGCAATGATTGCATTGGCTCTGGCCGGCGCTAGCGTGTCCGTCCATGCCGCCGACGTGAAGGAAGTGCAGATGCTGCACTGGTGGACATCGGGCGGCGAGGCGGCGGCGCTGAACGTCTTGAAGCAGGATCTTTCGAAGGAAGGTTTTGCCTGGAAGGATGTGCCGGTTGCCGGCGGTGGCGGCGATGCGGCGATGACGGCGCTGAAGGCGATGGTTGCGGCCGGCACCTATCCGACCGCCTCGCAGATGCTGGGCTATACCGTGCTCGATTATGCTCAGGCTGGCGTCATGGGCGATCTGACCGAGACGGCGAAGAAGGAAGGCTGGGACAAGTCGGTTCCGGCCGCACTGCAGAAGTTCTCGGTCTATGACGGCAAGTGGGTCGCAGCCCCCGTCAACGTCCACTCGGTCAACTGGCTGTGGATCAATAAGGCTGTGATGGACAAGATCGGCGGCACTCAGCCGAAGACCTTCGACGAGCTGATCGCGCTGCTCGACAAGGCCAAGGCCGCCGGCGTCATCCCGCTGGCGCTCGGTGGTCAGAACTGGCAGGAAGCGACGATGTTCGATTCCATCGTGCTGTCGACCGGCGGGCCGGAGTTCTACAAGAAGGCCTTCAACGACCTCGACGATGAATCGCTGAAGTCCGACACGATGAAGAAGTCGTTCGATAATCTGGCCACGATCATCAAATATGTCGACCCGAACTTCTCGGGCCGCGACTGGAATCTCGCGACCGCCATGGTCATCAAGGGTGATGCGCTGGTGCAGGTGATGGGCGACTGGGCCAAGGGCGAATTCGTCGCCGCCAAGAAGACGCCTGATACCGACTTCCTGTGCTACCGCTTCCCCGGCACCGACGGCAGCGTGGTCTACAACTCCGACATGTTCGGTATGTTCAACGTCCCTGATGACCGCAAGGCGGCCCAGGTGGCATTGGCCACTGCAACGCTGTCGAAGAGCTTCCAGTCGGCCTTCAACGTCGTCAAGGGTTCGGTGCCGGCTCGTACCGACGTTCCCGATACCGACTTCGACGCCTGCGGCAAGAAGGGTATTGCTGACCTGAAGGCAGCGAACGAAGGCGGCACGCTGTTCGGCTCGCTGGCGCAAGGGTACGGCGCTCCGCCGGCCATCGCCAATGCCTATAAGGATGTCGTCTCGAAGTTCGTCCACGGCCAGATCAAGACCTCCGACGAAGCCGTCAAGCAGCTCGTCCAGGCGATCGACGACGCTCGCTGAGACCACGTGTGATGACAATGCTTCCCCGCCCTGCTGGCGGGGAAGCTTCAGGCTCCGCGCCGATCATGCAGGCATGATCATGCGCGGACAATCATGCCCGATCCAGAGCCGATCATGCAGGGCCGATTGCAGGCAGGAGATGACATTCCATGAGCACCGTTGCGACCACCGATCCGGTTCTAACGCCGAGGCAATCGACGGGGATCTCGTTGAGGGGCCGGCTGCAGGATGCGCTGCCGAAGATCGTGCTGGCGCCGAGCTTCGTCATCACCATCATCTTCGTCTACGGCTTCATCGTCTGGACGGCCTATCTGTCGTTTACCAATTCCAAGACCTTTCCCTCCTATGCGCTGACCGGAGCACGCGCCTATCAGCGGCTGTGGCGCTGGACCTTCGAGAGCGATCCGCCGTCTTCCTGGTATACCTCGATCACCAACATGGCGATCTTCGGCTTCCTCTATGTCGGCATCTGCCTGGCGCTCGGCCTCTTCCTCGCCATCCTGCTCGACCAGAAGATCCGCGGTGAGAGCGTGTTGCGGCCAATCTTCCTCTATCCGATGGCGCTCTCCTTCATTGTGACAGGCGTTGCCTGGAAATGGTTCCTCGATCCCGGCCTCGGGCTGGAACAGACGCTGCACCACTTCGGCTGGACGAGCTTCCACTTCGACTGGATCAAGAACAAGGACTTCGTCATCTACACCGTCGTCATCGCCGGCGTCTGGCAGGCGTCCGGCTTCGTCATGGCGATGTTCCTGGCGGGCCTGCGCGGCATCGACGGCGAGATCATGAAGGCCGCCCAGATCGATGGCGCGTCTGCCTTCCAGCTCTATCGGCGCATCGTCATTCCGCTGCTGCGGCCGATCTTTCTCTCCGCCTTCATCGTGCTCGCCCATATGGCGATCAAGTCCTATGACCTGGTGGTGGCGCTGACCTCCGGCGGCCCCGGCGGCTCGGCCTGGCTGCCGTCCAACTTCATGTATGAATACACCTTCAAGCGCAACGAGATGGCCGTCGGCTCGGCCAGCGCCATCATCATGCTGATGACGATCTCGGCGATCATCGTTCCCTATCTCTATTCCGAACTGAAGGAGAAGGCGCGATGAGCAGCGTGACCTCTCCGACAGCAATCTCGCAGAACAGCACCAACACCCGCTGGATCGGCCGCACCGTCATCTACGGCCTGCTGCTGATCTTCGCCGTCCTCTACCTGATGCCGCTCTTCGTCATGCTGACGACCTCGTTCAAGACCATGGACGAGATCCAGAACGGCAACATGCTGGCGCTGCCGCAATCGCCGACCTTCGACCCCTGGATCAAGGCCTGGGGCGAGACCTGCGTCGGGCTGACCTGCGCCGGCATCAAGGGCTACTTCTGGAACTCGATCAAGATGGTGGTGCCGGCGGTGGCGATCTCCACCATCATGGGGGCGCTGAACGGCTATGTCCTGACCAAATGGCGCTTTCCCGGCCACACGCTGGTGTTCGGGCTGATGCTGTTTGCCTGCTTCATTCCGTTCCAGTCGGTGCTGCTGCCGATGGCAACGATCCTCGGCAGCCTCGGCCGCTTCGGCATGACGCTGCAGAACGCCACGGGTTTGAGCTTCGGCTTCGGCAATCCGACGGTCAATCTGGTCTTCGTGCATGTCGTCTATGGCTTGGGCTTTACGACGCTGTTCTTCCGCAATTTCTACGAGGCCTTTCCGACCGAGCTCGTCCGCGCCGCCCAGGTCGATGGCGCCAGCTTCTTCCAGATCTTCCGCCGCATCATGCTGCCGAACTCGCTGCCGATCATCGTCGTCACGGTGATCTACCAGTTCACCAATATCTGGAACGACTTCCTGTTTGCCTCGGCTTACGCCGGCACCGGTGACACCATGCCGATGACGGTGGCGCTGAACAATGTCGTCAACACCTCGACGGGCGTCGTCGAATACAATGTCAACATGGCGGCGGCGATGATCGCCGCCGTGCCGACGCTCATCGTCTATATCCTCGCCGGCCGCTACTTCGTGCGCGGTCTGATGGCGGGCGCTGTCAAAGGGTAATCCATGGCCTTCCTCGAAATCTCCGGTCTCAAAAAGCGCTTCGGCGCAGTCGACATTCTCAAGGGGATCGACCTCGAACTCGAAAAGGGCGGCTTTCTCGTGCTGGTCGGCCCATCCGGCTGCGGCAAGTCCACCCTGCTCAACACCATTGCCGGGCTGGAGACGATCACCTCCGGCGATATCAGGATCGACGGGCGCGACATCAGCGGCCTGCATCCCTCCAAGCGCGACATCGCCATGGTGTTCCAGTCCTATGCGCTCTATCCGAACATGACGGTGGCGGGCAACATCGCCTTCGGCATGGAGATCCGCGGCGTGCCCAAGGAGGAGCGCGCCAGGGCGATCGCCCAAGTCTCCGACATGCTGCAGATCGGCCATCTGCTCGACCGCAAGCCGAGCCAGCTGTCCGGCGGCCAGCGCCAGCGTGTCGCCATGGGGAGAGCGCTGGTGCGCAATCCGCAGGTCTTCCTGTTCGACGAACCGCTCTCCAATCTCGATGCCAAGCTGCGCGTCGACATGCGCACCGAGATCAAGCGGCTGCATCAGCGCATGGGCACCACCTTCGTCTATGTCACCCATGACCAGATCGAGGCGATGACGCTGGCGACCAAGATCGCCGTGCTGAAGGACGGCGTGCTGCAGCAGTTCGGCACGCCGGCCGAGATCTATAACAGCCCGTCCAACATCTTCGTCGCCGACTTCATGGGATCGCCGGCGATGAACCTGCTCAACGCCACCGTCGAGAACGGCGCCGGCGGGCTGGAAGTCTCGCTGGAGCGGCCGAATGCCGCCCCGCTCCGACTGCCGGTCATCGCAGGCAATGACGGCCTGACCGCCTATACCGGCAGACAGGTGATCTTCGGCATCCGCCCGGAGGCCCTGACCGATCCCGATGGCGCCGACCGCAAGGCGCGCTCGCTGACCGAGGGCGATTGCCTGATCGAGGTGGTCGAACCGGCCGGCTCCGACACCTTCGCCGTCACCAAGCTCGGCGGCAAATCCGTCGTCGCCCGCCTACGCGCCGATACCGGCATCGCTCCAGGACAAAACACCCGCCTCGCATTCAACCTCGACAAGGCCGTCTTCTTCGATCCCGAAACACAGGCGCGGATCGGGTGAGGGCCAGGTGCTAACATGAGCGGTTCACCTGACATCGTCATCATCGGTTCAGGCGTTGGCGGCGCCACGGTCGCGGCCGGCCTGGCCGTGACCGGTGCGAAGATATTGATCCTCGAAGCCGGTGATCAGATCGCCGATCTTCCTGTCAACCGCGACCAACGCGCGATCTTCCAGCGGGGACATTTTCGGCCGAAGGAAACCTGGTACGAGGCAAGCGGCAAGGGGTTCAATCCCGGCAACTACTACAATGTCGGCGGGAATTCGAAGTTCTATGGCGCAGTATTGTCGCGTTATCGCAGGCAAGATTTCGACGTCATCCAGCACCGGGAGGGTGTGTCGCCGGCCTGGCCGTTTCCGTATGAAGCCCTGGAGCCGTGGTACTGCAAGGCGGAACGCATGTACCAGGTTCGCGGCAGTCTGGGTGAAGATCCCACCGAACCGCACCACTCGGCTGCCTACGAGTACCCGCCCGTCCCGGACGAGGCGCCGATCGCCGATATCAGGGCGCGCCTCAAGCAGAAAGGCCTGCATCCGTTTTCCCTGCCGCTCGGCCTCGACCTCGACGCCTGGCTCTCCAAAGCACCCACGCCATGGGATGCGCATCCCAACGCCCGCGACGGCAAGATGGACGCCGAGACCGCACCCCTCGCAGTGGCGCTGAGACACCAGAACGTGCGGCTCGAAACCAATGCGCGTGTGACGAGGTTCGACACGGGAGCGGAGGGCCGGATCGACCGGGTGACCTATCTCAAGAACGGGCAGACCGTGACTGTTTCGCCTGAGATCGTGATCCTTTCTGCCGGGGCGGTGCAGTCGTCCGTGCTTTTGCTGCGTTCGAAAAACGACCGCTTTCCAAAGGGTCTGGCGAACTCTTCCGACCAGGTCGGCCGCAACTTCATGAATCACAATGCGTCTGCCGTCATCGGGGTCTCGCCACGGTTCAGCAATACCTCGATCTACCAGAAGACGTTTGCCTTCAACGACTTCTATCTCTCCGACGGGGAGGGCGGACCGCCCCTCGGCAACGTGCAGCTCCTAGGGCGCATCTCTGAAAAGGTTCTCAAGGGCTCTCTGCCGCAGGCTCCGGAATGGCTTCTGCGCTTCATCACCGGCCATGCCATCGACTTCTATGCGATGAGCGAGGACGTTCCCAACCCCGAAAGCCGCGTCAGGGTGGATGGAGACCGGATTATTCTCCAATGGCAGCGAACCAACTGGGACGCTCATCTCGCACTTGTCGCCAAGCTGAAGGCTATACTGAAGTCAATCGGGTTTCCGATCGTGCTCTCTAGGCCGTTCGATAAGCGCACGCCGTCGCATCAGTGCGGAACGATCCGCATTGGAAACGATCCCGCGACTGCACCGCTGAACGCGTACTGCCGTTCGTATGATCACGAAAATCTCTTCGTCGTCGACGCCAGTTTCCTCCCCACATCGGCCGCGGTGAATCCTGCGCTCACTATCGCCGCCCAGGCGCTGAGAGTGGCAGATCACATCGCATCGAAGGACTTGCAGGCATCAGACACGCGCTGGCAGACCGAACGGACAAAATAGGACAGTAAGATGGGTTTCGACTATATCATCACCGGCGCCGGCCCTGCAGGATGCGTGCTTGCAAATCGGCTGAGCGAAGATCCCGATGTCAGCGTACTCCTGCTCGAGGCGGGTGGAGGCGACTGGAATCCTCTTTTTCACATGCCCGCGGGCTTCGCCAAGATGACCAAAGGCGTCGCCAGCTGGGGATGGGAAACCGTTCCCCAGAAACACATGAAAGGCCGCGTGCTTCGCTATACGCAGGCGAAAGTCATCGGTGGCGGCTCGTCCATCAACGCACAGCTCTATACGCGCGGAAATGCGGCGGATTACGACCTCTGGGCTCGCGAAGACGGTTGCGAGGGCTGGGACTATCGTTCGATTCTTCCCTATTTCAAACGTGCGGAGGACAACCAGCGTTTCGCCGATGACTACCACTCCTATGGTGGTCCGCTCGGCGTCTCGATGCCTGCTGCGCCGCTGCCGATCTGTGACGCCTATATTCGTGCAGGGCAGGAGCTCGGCATTCCCTATAATCACGACTTCAACGGACGCCAGCAGGCGGGCGTGGGATTTTATCAGCTGACGCAGCGCAACCGCCGCCGGTCGTCGGCTTCGCTCGCTTATCTCTCGCCGATCAAGGACCGCAAGAACCTGACGGTCCGGACGGGCGCGCGCGTCGCGCGTATTGTCCTGGAGGGAGGCCGTGCGACGGGCGTCGAGATCGTGACCTCGCGCGGCTTGGAGGTCGTGCGCGCCGAACGCGAAGTATTGATTTCCTCCGGCGCCATTGGATCGCCGAAGCTGCTTTTGCAGTCCGGCATAGGACCGGCCGATCATCTGCGGTCGGCGGGCGTCAAGGTGCTCCACGATCTGCCGGGTGTTGGCGGCAACCTCCAGGATCACCTGGATCTTTTCGTCATCGCTGAATGCACCGGCGATCACACCTATGATGGCGTCGCAAAACTCCACCGGACACTTTGGGCCGGGATTCAATACGTCCTGTTCCGGACCGGTCCTGTCGCCTCGTCGCTCTTCGAGACCGGCGGCTTCTGGTATGCCGATCCCGAGGCCCGTTCTCCTGATATCCAGTTCCACCTCGGCCTGGGTTCGGGCATCGAAGCGGGTGTCGAGCGGCTCAAGAATGCCGGCGTGACCCTTAACTCCGCCTATCTGCATCCGCGGTCGCGGGGGACGGTCCGCCTGTCATCCTCCGACCCGTCTGTCGCTCCATTGATCGACCCCAACTACTGGTCCGATCCCCACGACAGGACGATGTCCCTGGAAGGGCTCAAGATCGCCCGCGAGATCATGCAGCAGGCGGCGCTGAAGCCCTATGTCATGGCCGAAAGACTTCCTGGACCGAAGGTGATGACCGACGAGCAGCTTTTCGACTACGGCTGCGCCAACGCAAAGACCGACCATCATCCGGTCGGCACCTGCAAGATGGGAGCGGGACCCGACGCGGTTGTCGGGCTTGATCTCAAGGTCCATGGCCTGGAAGGCCTCAGGGTCTGCGATTCATCCGTCATGCCGCGCGTCCCGTCATGCAATACCAACGCTCCGACGATCATGGTCGGCGAAAAAGGATCGGACCTCATCCGGGGCTTGCCGGCACTTGCCCCCACCATCTTTGCCTACGAACGCAACGATGCGAGGCCTCGGGCCCGCACCGAAATCCGGTAGGCCATGTCGAGAGGAGAGACGACAATGTCTGAAGTCAGAGTTGCAGTGCTTGGCGCCTCGGGTTGGATGGGAAAGGTCCACACGATGGCTTATCAGACCTTTCCGCATTTCTTCGGAGTGTCGGACGGCACGGCACGGATCGTCGCTCTCGTCGAAGGTCCCTCCAAGGCAGCCGGGGATCTTTCCCACAGGGCGCCGGGTGCAAGAATTCTTCAGGATTGGAATCTGGCGGTCGCTGATCCTGAGGTCGATCTGATCGATATCTGCCTGCCCGACCACCTTCATTACCAGGTGGCCAAGGCGGCCTTGCTGGCCGGCAAACATGTCTATTGCGAAAAGCCATTGGCAAACACCGCCGCCGAAGCGCGGGAACTGGCCGACATCGCCAGGGAAAAGGGTGTCATTACCCGCGTCGGACACGCCTTTCCCCGGAATCCCGTCCATGATCTGGCGAAAGATATCATTCAATCCGGCGAAATCGGCGAGATCAAGCTCTTCCGGGGCTGCCAGCACGTCGACATGTATGGCGATCCAAACGCGCCCTTCATGTGGCGGGCCGACGGAAAGCTCGCGCCGACCGGGATCGTCGGTGATACCGGCTCGCACATCTTCAGCTTCATGGATTTCCTGGTCGGGCGAGTCAGTTCCCTGATTGCCGACAATCTCATCGTGACGCCGCGTCGGCCTGTCGTCGAGGGCCTTGCCTATGGCGAACAGATGAAACTGTCAGGCAACGAGTCCTGGGCTGATATCACCAACCCCGATGCGACGAACCTGTTGTGCCGGTTCGAGAACGGTGCCGGCGGGATCGTCGATTTCAGCCGTGTCGCGACCGGCCGCAAGTTCATGCAGACCTACGAAATCTATGGAACGAAAGGCAGCATCGCCTATAGCTATGACGAGATAAACCGGCTGCGCTTCTATTCCAACGACGACCGGACGGGGCGGCGCGGCTTTCGGGAGATCGACGTGGGTCCTGAAAATCCCACCTTCAGGGCTTTCCTTCCTCTGCCGAATTTCGGTCTGGGCTACAATGAAAGCAAGATCATCGAGGTGGCCGAGGTGATCCGCTCGATTGTTGCAAACAGGCCGATGTGGCCGACATTCGATACCGGCCACCACATCTGCCAGATCGTCGACGCATGCATGGAGTCCTCCCGGCAAAAACGCTGGGTCGACATCCCGCTGGGTTGAACGCCGATGACCATAGACGTTCCGCAGGAAATTCTTGACGCACTGACCGATGTCGACATGCCGCGGCTCCCAACCGAGCCCGCCCCTTTCGACGTGGTCCGGCTCGCCGGCCTCGAGGTGCCGGTCTATCGGGCTGGTTGCGTCGTCGTCGGATCCGGCGCGGCAGGTCTGCGTGCGGCGGTGGAAATGAAGCGGCGCGGCGATGACGTCGTCATTATCAGCCAAAGCGCGTGGGGTGGAACCTCGGCCTGTTCTGGATCCGACAAACAGACCCTTCACACTGCAAACACTGCCGATCAGGGCGACAATTACAAGGCGATGGCCCGAGCCATCCGCAGCGGCGGCGCAATGGACGAGGACACCGCGTATGTCGAGGCTGTGGGATCGTCCCGGATGATGGCATCGCTCCAGTTCTTAGGTCTGCCGCTGCCTCAGGATCCGCTTGGCGGGACGCTCAGATATCAGACCGACCATGACGAGGTCGGCCGCGCCACCAGTTGTGGCCCGCGCACATCGCGCCTGATGGTCAAGGTGCTGGCTGAGGAGGCGATCCGGCTCGGAGTGCCGTTTTACAACCAGACCACCGCGGTAAAGATCCTCACCGAGGGCGATGGCGATGACCGCCATGTTGTCGGAATACTCGCCATGCGCGCCAGCGACCGCACGGAGGAGAACCCGCTGGGCATCGCGCTGTTCGTCAGTGGCGTGATTGTGCTCGCCGCCGGCGGGCCGGGTGAACTATATCGCGACAGCGTTTATCCCAACGGCTGCTTCGGCTCTCTCGGATTGGCGCTCGAGGCAGGCGTCGAGCTCGTCAACCTGACCGAAAGCCAGTTTGGTATCGGAACACGCAGGGAAGGGTTCCCATGGAATCTGTCGGGCACATACGTCCAGGCGATCCCGCATATCTACTCGCTCGATTCAGACGGCGCCGAACACCATTTCCTGGCAGAATACTATCGCAGCACGCAGGAGCTGGCTTCGAATGTCTTCCGCAAGGGCTATCAGTGGCCATTTCACGCGACGCGCATGCTCGATTTCGGCTCGAGCCTGGTAGACCTTGCCATCTCCCGGGAAACCGCCGCAGGGCGGCGCGTCTTTATGGACTTCAATCGCAATCCCCTATCCGTGCCGGGCGACCTGCCATTCAGTCTGGAGAGACTTGACGAAGACGTCCGCGACTATCTCGGCAAGGCCGGCGCCGACCAGGACATGCCGATCGATCGATTGAAGCATATGAACCCGCTCGCGATCGAGCTCTACCGCCGCTACAAGGTCGATATTGCCGAGGAGCCGCTGGAATTTGCCGTCAACAACCAGCACATGAACGGCGGCATCATGGTCGACACCTGGGGCCGCAGCAGTCTCGGCGGCTGTTACGCTGTCGGAGAAGCATCGGGCACACACGGCGTGACGCGGCCGGGTGGAGCGGCGCTCAATGCCGGGCAAGTCTTCGGTACGCGCGCGGCAGAGCACATCAGCGCGAGTGGCAGCGCAAAGCGGTCGGCAGCAGAGGACATAGCCGATATCGCAGAGGCGGGCATCGCCGACCTCCTTGCCGTCCTTCGGACCGAGAGCCCGCTCACCGTCAAATCGATCCGTTCGCAAGTGCAGGCGCGAATGAGCGAAAAGGCTGGCATCATCTGTGATCAAGAAAGCGTAGGCCGGGCCTTGATCGAAGCGCGCAAACTGAACGCTGAAATCCATGCGAACGGCATTGCCTACGGTCGCGCAGCGGAGGCCGTTCGAGGTGTGCAATGGCGGCATATGGCGCTCGTGTCGGAAGCCGTGCTCAGCGCGCTTGATTTCTTCATTCGCAATGGAGGCGGCAGCCGTGGCGCGCGGGCGATATGCGATGCCGAAGGCGAATCCCTTCCGCTGGCGCGTTCAGGGCCGTTGCAGGATTATCGTTTTCGGAAGGAACGCGAGGCGCATCGCAAGGAACAGATCGTCGTTCGGCTTGATGGCGATGAGATCAGGCTTTCAACCCGTCCGAACCGCATGCTGGATGAAAGCGCCAAGTCCTTCTTCGAGCGAGACTGGCCAGCCTGGTTGACAGGCCGCATCTACGATCTGGGCGCGGACAAATGAGGCGATGCCGGTAGGCGTCACTTCGAGACGGAGCCGTGCGGCTGATCAATCGGGATTCGAAACCGGGGGCGGAACTCGGACGCGCTCGGTGTCGTCAGAGCCTTCGGCGATAGCTTCCTCGCTTCTGCGCACCCGCCTTGGCGGATCCTTGCCTTCGACCGGCTTCGGCGACAACTGGTCGTCGGCCTGGATCTCGTCGGTGTTCAGGTAGTTCTTGCTTTCGTCCATAGCGGTTGCGTCCGGCTGGAAAATTGCGGGGCAAATGCCGTCCCGCGCTTTTGGGCTAACTCTCGGCGACGTGACAGGTTCCCTCGCTCGCGAGCGGCCTGCGGCTTATATATCGGCTCCAGCTTCGGAAACGTCGAGCTCGATCATGACGGGCGCGTGGTCGCTCGTATGCTCCCAGCCGCGCGGTTTTTTCCGGACGGTTGCCCATCGAAGCAACGGGGCGACTGCCGGACTGAGCAGGAAGTGGTCGATCCGAAGCCCTGCGTCACGTTCGAAGCTGTTCCGCCAGTATCTCCAGAAGGTGTAGATCCGCTCCTCCGGATGCAAATGCCTGACCGCATCGGTCCAGCCCTGAGCGACGAGATGAGCATAGGCCTTGCGCACTTCCGGCCTGAAGAGGGCGTCGTCCAGCCAGCGTTCAGGCTTGTAGACGTCGATCTCCGTCGGCATGACGTTGAAGTCGCCGGCCAGGATCGAAGGCACCCCGAGCTCCAGGAGTTCGGCGGCGTAGTCCTGCAGGCGACGGAACCAGCGAAGCTTGTACTCGAACTTCGCTCCCGGGAACGGATTGCCGTTGGGAAGATACAGGCATCCGACCAGAATGCCGTCGACGGCAGCTTCGATATAGCGGCTATGGGTATCATCGGGATCGCCGGGAAGACCGCGACGCGTCAGGATCGGTGTCTTGCCTTTCGCCAGGATGGCCACCCCGTTCCAGGATCTCTGCCCGTGCCAGATGGCGCCGTAGCCGGCCCGTTCGATCTCCTTTCGCGGAAACCCGGCATCGTCTGTCTTCAGTTCCTGGAGGCAGACTACATCAGGGACATCCTCCTTGAGCCAGCGCAGCAGGATGTCCAGTCGCCCATTGATCCCGTTGACATTGTAGGTTGCGATTTTCACGATGCCCTCGGAAGTCGAAGCACGGACGGGCTCTAGAAGCGCTCCTGAGTTTCGTCCTCAGGAAATCTGAGCCCGCAATCGCCCCAATGGAGGCGGCTCTCCACACCGTAATGGTCCGCCGGTCGGAATCCTCTCGGGGTGATCGAGCCGGCTGTCACTTGGCTCCTCAACGCGTCGCGCCGAAGACGAAGGCGATGCCGGCGACGATCGCTGCGGCTGTCAGCGGCTGCCGGCGTATGCGATCCTCGAGGTCATGGACGAATGTGCGAGCTTCCGCCTTTGCCAGGCGGGCTGTTCCAGAAGCCAGCTCCGAAGCAGATTCCGCCATCCGACCGGCTTCTTTCTGAAGCGCGCGCATTTCTTCGCGATCGACGTCAAATCTCTCTGAGGGGTGTGCGGTTTCGCCGCTTGCGCGCAGGGCTTGATCGACGAGCGGAAACTCCTCGTCCAGCCTGGTGGGATCTGGCTCACGCTTCACACGCTCGGCCGCCTCGACGTCGCTGCGGCCGGCAGGAATGGAGGTGTGGGTGGCTGACACCGGGTCGGACGCCGGAAAGGTATCCTCGATTGCTTTGTCGAGTTCGCCTTTTTGGGCCCGGTTTCGCTGCTCTGCCTGCTCTTTTCGCATCGACTGGACTGCAGGGGAGTCGTTCGGATTTGCCATTGGGGTTTCCTCTGTTGCACTTCGACAATCAAAGCGACGACAGGGAAAGAAGTTCCATAGAAATGCTTCCGAGCATTGCAATCGGGTCACGCCGGACCAAAGTCTTGCCGGCCCTACTACCTAGGTCGGTTGCATTCTTTACGAGGAACAGCGAGAAATCTCATACGTCATATATTGTATGGGAAACGGCCGGGAACGGACGAACGAGGCTATGGCATGAGTATCCGGAAACGCGATTTTCTGAGATTGGGCGGCAGCGCCGCGGTCGCCCTCGTCGCTGCCGCATCACCAGCCAGTTTGAATTTTGGCGGTTCCCTTCCTGTTCTGGCAGTGGACTTTGCGCAGGCAAAGGACGGCAACAACGGGAATGGTGGAGGGAATGGCAACGGCGGCGGCAATGGCAATGGCAATGGGGGAGGGAATGGCAACGGTGGCGGCAACGGCAACAGCGGTTCCGGGAACTCCTCCGGTGGGAATTCCTCCGGCGGCGGAGGGTCCTCCTCCTCCTCCTCCTCCTCCTCCTCCTCCTCTAGCACCGGGTCGTCAGCAGGATCGGGAGCGAGAGCGACAGCTGCGTCCGATGGCTCGATCGACGTCCGTCATTCGAATGGTATCACTGAAGTCCTGCAGCGCGGTCGCTACATTATGAAGGACTCGAAGGGCCGGACGATCATAAATCGACAGGCGACGGCCAACGATGCCCGCCGGCTGAGCCGCTTTCTTCGCTGAAGCGTGATCGTCGGGCGACAATATCTTTCAGCGCCGTTCCCGCCATTGTAGAGCCGCTTCAGTCCTGTTCGAGGCGCCAAGCTTGCTCAGAATCTGAGTCATATGGTGTTTCACGGTCTTTTCCTGCAGGCTGAGGCGCAAGCCGATATGCTTGTTTGACAGGCCTTGGGCGACAAGATCCATCACCTCGCGTTCCCGGGGCGTCAGACTGTTCTTGTCGGAGGTTCCGCCATTCAGCGAATTCTCCATGACTTTTGCCGACATCGTCGGCGAGATATATCGCGAGCCACGCAGGACGGTCTGGATTGCTTCGGCGAGGCCACGCGAACCGACACCTTTCAGAACATAACCCATCGCGCCCCGTTGCAGAGCTCCCAGCAAGGTGTCCACCTCCTCCGATACCGTCAACATCAGCACTTTCGTTGTGGGGCTCCGCGCCAGGACGTCACTGACCGCAGACAGCCCGCCGCCGGGCATCGAGACGTCGAGAAGCATGATGTCGGGGTGGTTGTCCGAGGCGATCATCGCCGCGTCGTCGCTGCTGGCTCCCTCACCAACGACGACAAAGCCGCTGATCTCCGACAGGCTACGCGTTACACCCTCTCGAAAAAGCGGATGATCGTCCACGACGCCGATGGTGATTGATGTCATCTCTACTCTCCCACTTCCATTGGCTCGAAGATCATGGTCACGGTCGTTCCTCCTTCGCCTGTCTTGATGTCGAAGGATCCTCCCAGGCTGTCGATGCGCTCCCGCAACCCAACGAGGCCAAGGCTCGTTGGCCTCACCTCCGTCGGATCGAAGCCGTCGCCGCGATCGCTGACCTCGACACGGACATGACCCTTGTGCGAGACGGCCCTGACCGCCTGCTGAACGCCGCCGCCGTGGCGATAAGCGTTGTTCAAGGCTTCTTGAACGAAGCGATAGATACAGATTTTCACGGCGGGAGGAAGGTCCGGTCCATCTTCGTCGACAATCGTTTCGACATGGCTTTCGGTCTTGTGCCGATGCGCGTCGACGACCCGCGTGACGATCTCGGTGATTGAGGATTTTTCGATCTGCGGAAGCACCAGCCCACTGCAGATATTGCGGATTTCCGTCATCGCCTCGGCAAGGCTCGAACGTATCCAGGCAAGCTCCTTTTCGCGCGCTTCGGGCTGGGTGGAGGCATTGATCAACACGTCGCTGTCCAGGCGCAGTGAGGCATAGGCAATGTGCTGGGCTGGACCATCATGCAGATCTGCACCGATGCTGCGCAAATATGTTTCGTTCAGCGCTGCCGCCCGCTGGGAGGCGCGCTGCAGACGACGCTGGAGTCCACGGTTTTCCGCCAGCAGCGCAGACAGTTCGGTGACGCGTTCGTTGAGATCCTTGCGCTGCGCCTCGATCGTGCGGCTACCCCGGAACACCAGAACGGAGAGAACAAGGAAAAAGGTCGCCGTCAGAGCGGCGACGGCGCCCCAGCTCCGGAGCCTGGCATGCGCCAGACTATCGCCCAGTCCTTCTGCTGTCTCGTAGAACTCAAGGACGGCGACCGCCTGTCCGGACCATGGCTGGAGCACAGGATTATAGATCTCCATCAGCGGCTTGCCGAGCGCGCGCTCGTTGTCGCTTTCCGGATCGCTGGCAATCTCGTAGCGCGCGACGAGAGATCCTGCGAATGCCCTCTGCAGCTTGTCGCTTACCGCAAACTTCCTGCCCACCAGCTCCTTCTCGTTCGAGTAGAGGATGGTGCCGTCGCTTCGCCACAGCTTGAACGAAACAAGGCGCTTGCCGAGCGCGCCCTGACCGAGTGTCTCGTCCAGAGCTTGAGCACTCGCTTCATCCAGCAATGACTCTGTTTGCATATCGGGAAGTAGCGGCGCGATCACGCTGTCCACATAAAGCGCCGTCGCTGCGCCTGAGTTGTGGATGACGGCCTCCTCTATCAGGTGGCTTACAAAAAAACCCACCACGAACATGGCGGCGATCGATATGAGCCCACCCGCGATGAAGAACTGGGAGGCGAGCGAGCGGGCATTCCAGCGGCGAAGCCAATTCATTTTGATACCGGTAAGAGACTGCCCGATTAACCTACCGCGTCTTTAGGGTTTTCCAAACAGCATCAGGGCACATTCCTGGTGTCGAACACCTCGGCGCCTCTTATGCTTTGGGTCAACCCGACGGTGTCGCCTGATATGGCTGCACCGAAGACGTAGAGAAGGGCGGCCAGAACGATGACTAGTGCGAAGACGGACGCATTACAGGCGTCATTCACTCGGGATCTATGACTCTGGTTCATGTTCGGATCTCCTTCAGTATCGTTCGAAACGGCGCGAGTCCGATGCGCGTTCCACCTCAGGGACTTCGGTCGGAGGAGGTTGGGACCAAGGTCTGACGCCCGTAGACATCAGCACATTCAGGCATATTTCCTGGCCGACCGACTTGGGTTTGGAGGCTTGTGAGTGATGATTTCCATGGACTTCGAAGGCAGCGACGACCGCGCCGCATCTGTCGCTTCTCTCCAGCCGTTCGAGGAAGGCGTCGCCGAATTTTACGATAGCTATCTCGTGCCGATTCTCTTCGAGCCCTATGCCTCGGAGATGGCGATCGTCGCCGAGCGCTAGCGGACCAATCGCGCGATTTTTCAAATGGAATTCCAAAGCTCTGTCCGCCAAGATGTGACGGCGCAGGGATTCAGCTCGTGCGCTGCGTGTAGGAAGGTTCTTGCATCGCGCGGATGACGTGCTGCTCGATCTCGAAGCAGGTCTCGTCGTATTCCCGTACGAGGTTCGAATTGGATGGTCGTCCTCGAAGTGTGTCGCGCGCTTCGACTGCCATCTGGTAGGCCTCGAAGAGCTCGAGCTGCAACGGGTCGCACGCTGCCATGATCAGCGTCCGCATATGCGGCAAACGCATCGCCAGGCGCCGGCGCCCAGCTTCCCGGCGGTTGGATCGTGCCATCTCCTTCAGTCTCCTGCCTCCTGTATAATTCCTCAAAACGGCATCGATCTAAGGATAAATTATGCAGTAATTCAAAGTGTTACAGCGTCCTTTACGCGTCTGAAAAGACGCGTGGCGCTGTAAGCCCGTATGTGGGGTCTTCGATCCTGAAGTAGCGCCGGCGACGGGCATTGACATGGGTTTGGGACCAAAGGCCGGGGTCTATCAGACTGAAGTCCGGGCCGTGGAACGACCGCGCCTCCAGCTAGTTGGTTTGCCAGCGGTCACGAAGGCCGCCTCGAAACAGAAGGAGGAGAAAATGATCTCCAAGCTTATCGTCGGTGCGGCCACTGCCGCGACCCTCATGTCGGGCGTCGCATTCGCCCAGTCCTCGACCGTCAACGGTGCGGCCGGTGGCGCGATCACTGGGGCGATCGTCGGCGGCCCCGTCGGCGCTGCTGTCGGCGGCGTTGCCGGCGCAGTCGTGGGTACGGCGATCGATCCGCCGCCGCAAAAGGTCATCACCTATGTCCGCGAGGCGCCGGCACCATCGGCGCGCGTGGTCATGAAGGAGAAGGTTGTCGTCGGCCAGCCCCTGCCGGAGACGGTTGTCGTGACGCCTATTCCGGATGACCCGACCTATGCTTACGCGGTCGTCAATGATGAACGTGTCATCGTCGAACCGTCGTCCCGCAAGGTGATCCAGGTTATCAAGTGATCTGATCCTACACGCGGCCTCTGCCGCGTCCTCCATCCGGAAATCATCGCTCAAAGTCCGGGAACCGCCGCACGACCGACGGCAGCGTCGTCGTGCGGCCAAAAACAGCCGATGCCCCGGCGGCGACTCCGCCGCCGGAGCGCCAACGAGGAGAGGAACATGATCTATTCCGAAGAGAAATCCCGTGGTCTGGCCGTGCCGCTGATCGCCATCCTGCTGGCAATCGCCGGCATTCTCGCCGTGCTTGTCGCCACCGGCGGCCGACATAGCAGTGCCGCCGGCCGCGTCTGGATTCCACAGGCTCAACAGCAGGGGTCGGGACGATGAAAGCCATCGCATCGGTTGCCTTTGGCATCTTAAGCTCGGTCGGGGTCTGCGTCGCTGCCGCATCTGTCGCATCCTATGTCGTGGCGGATTCCGAGCCTCACGCCTTCAAGGAGCTCGCAGCGCCCGATCTATGGACGACGACGCCGGCGAAAGTCGATCCTCGGCAGCAGCACTATGAACGAATTGCGCCTCTCTATTCCAGCTATGTGACCGAGGCGTCGGCCAGCATGGCGTCAGCGGCGAGGCCGGATTCGGCTCGCCCGCCAGCCGAACTTCAGACCCCGCAGCCCAGACTTTCGGCCTCGCATCTTAGCTGGTGTGCAAACCGCTACCGCTCTTTCGATCCCGCGACCAACAGCTATCGGGCCTATAGCGGCGAGACTCGCGAATGCGCTTCGCCGTTCCGGCGGACTGTCGCGGAGGCCGGTGAAGGCGTCGGTACGAAAGTGAATGCACAGGCGGTAGCCCGGTGCGCCGCTCGCTACAACTCGTATCGACCGGAAGACAATACGTATCAACCATGGGAAGGACCGCGGCGCAGCTGTGACATGTCGGATCTCGTTGCGACGAGCAATTGATTATCGGCGGTGGTCGCGCGGTGCGGATGATGCTGCACCACGCTGGTGAATCGGACTTAAGTCCGTGTTGCGAACGCTACGGTTGTGATACCCGGTTGTATTAGAGTGTTGGAGATCAGGGATGGCGACGGCGCTGATAACGGAAATCCAGCAGGCACAGACAAGGCTTCCGCTCTTGAGCCGAGCGGACAGGGGAACCCTTATCGTTCGCATCCTCCGCGAGTTGAAGACGCATCGTCGGGAGGTTCTCGGACATGTGCCGGCCGAGCACTGTGTTTGGATCGACAGGCTGATTGCGTCCGTGTCCTCGACGATATCGGAAATCGCCAACATGCAGGACGCCGAGTTCCATCGGGTCTTGAACGAGTTCGAAAAGCTGATTGCGACGCTCGATGACATTTCGCATGCCGAGAAGCGATCGAAGACAATTCACTGAAAGGGTCGCCAGCGGTGGCCAAACTGGCGCCTCACCGGAAACCGATCCCTTCGCGCCAGCGTTCTCCTTCCATGACAGAAAGGAAATCCGCCGCTGATCACGACGAGGCGCCGTCCGACGAAGACGATGCGAAGCCGGGCGCGGACATTTCCTTCCCTTACGACAGGATGACTGTCGAGCAATTCCGAAGCCGCTTCCCCCGGGCCCGCTGGAGTGATGCCCGAAAGGCGTGGTTCGTTCCCGGACGGACGGCGTCCCGCCGCATCGGACGATGGCTTGCCGAGATCGAGGCCGAAGCCGACGCCCATGCGGATGCGAAGGGACGCGACGCCTTCGTCTTCGATCCCATCGACAGTCCATATCTTGAACTCGGCAAGGCAGGCTTTCGAATCCGCACGCCGTACTCGAAGACCGTCGTCGACGAATTGCGCGAAGTGCCATTCTCACGGTGGGACGGCGATCTCAGGATATGGCACGTTCCCTTTCGGTCCTATGAGGAACTCCGACGCAGATGGTCTGATATC
Organism: Rhizobium sp. WSM409; assembly: GCF_057653825.1. Classification (NCBI taxonomy): domain Bacteria; kingdom Pseudomonadati; phylum Pseudomonadota; class Alphaproteobacteria; order Hyphomicrobiales; family Rhizobiaceae; genus Rhizobium; species Rhizobium sp. WSM409. Next base: position 1,548,335 of record NZ_CM172794.1, read on the forward strand.
GAGGCGGCGGCTCGCAGAAACGAGCCGGAGGAGAGACGACGTCGAGCCGAGGAGCGGAAGGGGACCGAACAGGATATACGCAGCAAGCTCCGCTCTGCGGAACGAAAGCGTCATCGTTACCCGCTTCGAAGCGACGACCTGCCGCCGATAGGACGTCCTGTGGTCATCGCCTATGGAATCGTCGTCTTTACCGAAATCTCAGGCGAACTGGTCGACCCGGACGTCGTTGTGGACGTCTATCCCGGCATTACTGAGGATCACGTCTGGGGATATTGGCGGCCGCCCACATTCGAAGAACTCGTCCGCACCTGGCCCGCGAAAATGCTTCCGATTCAAAACGCCGAGTGGTGGCTGCCGACGATCGAGGAATTGAGGCCGGCCCGTCGCACGGCAAGATCGCGCGAAGCCAGGAAATACGCGAAGACGCCGTGAGCGCTGCTTGCCGTAGAAAAGAGGATGACTATACCCGATGCCGATCGTCAGGTTCGGTGGCGCAGGGCGTCCACCAGCGCCACGAAAGCCGGAGAGGACTGCCTTCTGCTGGGATAGTAGAGATGGTAGCCATCCCAGTGTGGGGAAAAGGCTTCCAGCACGCGTCTCAGACGGCCTTCCGCGATATGAGGCAGCGCGACGTCTTCCGGTACGTATGCCAAGCCAAGTCCGTCCAGCGCCGCTTCCACACTCTGATAGGAGTTATTGAAGGCAAGCTGTCCCTCCACCCTGATCCTGATCTCTTTCCCGTTGTCTTCGAACTCCCATGCCCAGAAGCCGCCATATGTGGGCAGGCGCTCGTTGATGCAGTTGTGGCGGACAAGGTCCTGCGGATGCTCCGGAACCCCATTGCCGTCGAAATATGAGGGTGCGCCGACGACGGCAAAAGGGAAATCAGGCCCGATGCGTGCCGAGATCATATCTTTCGCCACCTGCTCTCCCATCCGGACGCCGCCGTCGAAGCGCTCGGTCACGATGTCAGACAGCCCGTTTTCGCGCATCAACTCCACCTTGATGTCAGGGTTGTTCGGCAGGAAACGCTGGAGCTTCGGCCAGATGATCCAGTTGATCGCATGGTCGGATGCCGTGATGCGGATGTTCCCGGCCGGCTTTTCCCTGAATTCCGTGATGGTTTCGAGTTGAGCCTCGATCTCGTCGAAATGAGGCCCCACGCCTTGGAACAACCGCTCTCCAGCGTCAGTGAGCGAAACGGCCCGCGTGGTACGGGTCAGCAGCCGGATCCCGAGCCGCGCCTCGAGCTGGCGGACAACGTGGCTGAGCGCCGATTGAGACACGCCCAGCTTCGCAGCCGCCCGCGTAAAGCTCTTCTCTCGGGCGACCGCCAGAAAGGCCATCAGGTCATTGACGCTCTCGCGCGGCATTCACGAGCTCCTTCGGATCAAATGGCCGTTGTACTGAATTTGCTGAGGCTGGACATTGAAATCATCGTGAACACCCCTCTGGCTCGGGTCGCACTGGAACAAGTTGCGCCGCCGACCATTTGTCGTCCATGAAAACAGCCCTGCCGATGTCGCTGCTCGCTCTCACCATCTCCGTTGGCGGTGCTAGCGCGCGGGAACTCCGACCCGAAGCAATCAATAGCGCGTCGATTGCTTCCTTTGAGGCAGGGAAGCCCAAGCCCGCAGATCCGGACCCGGCGATCGTCCGCCTTCAGGTCCTGCTCGACCGTGCAGGCTCGTCTCCCGGCGTGATCGATGGCCTCTCCGGCGAAAACGTAGACAAGGCCGTGGCCGGCTTCGAGGCGATGAACAATCTTCCTGTCGATGGGAGGCTGGATCCAGAGGTCGCCTCCCGCCTTGAAGGCAATGCCGCCATCGTTGCCCCGATCGTTGAAAGCTATGTCGTCTCGGCAGAGGATGCCGCGGGCGTCGTCGACAAGATTCCCGAAGACTATGGCGAGAAGGCAAAGATGCAGAGCTTGGGATATACGAGCGTTGCAGAGAAACTATCCGAGCGGTTCCACATGGGCATCGATCTCGTGCATGCGCTCAACCTGGCTTCGCAGTTTGCTCCTGGCGATACGGTGTGGGTCGTGGATCCCGGCTCTCCAAGGCAAGGAAAGGTCAAGAAGATCGAGGCCGACAGGAAGACGGGGCAGGTGCTCGCCTATGCCGCGGATGGATCGCTGCTTGCAGTCTATCCCGCAACGATCGGAAGCGAAGACAATCCGGCGCCGTCAGGAAAACACAAGGTCAAGGGTGTCGCGAGGATGCCGGTCTACCGGTATGACCCGAAGCGCAACTTCAAACAGGGAAAGAACGATAAGGTCCTGACGATCCCGAAAGGGCCGAACGGTCCTGTTGGTACGGTCTGGATCGATCTGACCGAGCCGACTTATGGTATACATGGGACACCGGAACCGAAGCTCATCGACAAGGTTGGCTCGCACGGTTGCGTGCGGTTGACGAACTGGGATGCCGAAGAGTTGGCGGCTATGGTCAAACCAGGGGTCGTGGTGGACTTCGTCAATCGAAGTTCAGCCGCTCCGAAGTGACTGCCTTCTCCAGTCCGTCGTCGACGCGATGTGTTGGCGTCGCTCCCTATCATTCGCGATTCACGAAGCTTTGGCTTCGAAAGCCGGGGCGAAATCTCCCAGCTGTTTTGCTTTGAGGATCGTGGCCTCGATATCCTGCTCCACGATCGCTTCAAGATCGGCGAAGCTGTCGATCAGATAGTAGATCGGCTGGAGGATATCGATCCGGTAGGGCGTCCGCAGCACGCTCAGCAGATCGAACGGCCGGAATTCGCACGCTTTGCCTTCCATTGCCGCTTTCGCTTCGTTGGGCGATGAGACGATGCCCGCGCCGAAGCAGCGGCGTCCCTGCGGCGTATTGATCAGGCCGAATTCGACAGTGAACCAGAAGATCCGGAACAGATGCCATGAATAGCCCTTGCCGAGGCGGACCGCGGTTTCGCCGAAATGCCGGACGAAATTGGCATAGCTCTGGTTGGTGAGCATGGGGCAGTGGCCGAAGACCTCGTGGAACAGGTCCGGCTCCTCGATATAATCGATATGTTCGCGACGGCGCAGGAAGGTTGCAAGCGGGAATTTGCCTTGTGACAGAAGTCCATAAAAGCGTGAGGGCGGAATGAGCGCCGGCACACCTTCGACGCCAAAGCCGGTGGTCTCGTTCAGGCGTCTGTTCACATCGAGAAGCTGAGGCACCTTATCCGGCTTCAGCCCCAGCATTTTGACGCCGTCCAGATATTCGCGGCAGGCGGTATCGGAAAGCAGCGTCATCTGACGCCGGTAGAGTTCGCCCCAGATAACATCTTCATCCGGGGTGTAGTCGTACAAACCATCCGGGCCGGGCAGTTTGGCGGTATAGCTGCTTTCCTTGGTCATGTGCTGATCCTCCCGAGCAGGGCACTTTTCCTGCCATTATGATCCGAGTTTGGAGGATTTTCTTTTCTTTCATGCTGGCTGTCGCCATAATGGTGGCAAATATTCCCGAAAGCGACGCCAAAAATGAAAGAACCTGGGCATTTTCGCCGTAAGCTTCTGCAGCTCGTCCAGGCCGACGGCAGCCTGTCGCTGGCCGACCTGGCGGAAAAGGCCGGCATGTCGCAGAGTTCGGCATGGCGGAAGATCCAGGAGCTTGAAGCCGACGGCGTCATCCGCAAGCGGGTGACGCTGCTCGATCCTGGAAAACTCGATCTCAAGCTCTGTGTGATCGCGCATGTGACGCTGGAGGATCACCACGAAGAGGCGGTCGCATCTTTCGCTTCGATGGTGCTGGAGCGGCCGGAGATCATGGAATGCTACGCCCTGTCGGGCGCCTTCGACTACATGCTGAAGATAAGGGCAAGCGACGTGGAAAGCTACGAAGCCTTCATGACCCGCTATCTCATGCGCAACCCGCATGTGCGCACGGTGGTCTCGAGCTTTGTGCTGCGCGAGCTGAAATTCTCGACCGAATTGCCGCTCTAGATATGACTGCGCAGGGCGATGCTGTCGACATCATCGCGTGCTGTCGCCATGTCAATGGCCCGGCATCAGCACCGGAAAGCCTTCGAATGTCTTCAGCGTGTCGAGGACGATCGACGTCTTCACGTGCTGCACCGACTCGTGGGGCAACAGCACGTCGTTGACGAATTTCGAGAGGTCGGCGAGGCCGCGGGTCGCGACCGTCAGGTGATAGTCCATTTCACCGGTCAGCGCATAGGCTTCGAGAACTTCAGGCAACCCGTTGATCAATTGCGAAAACCGGCGGGCATTGTCTCTGTTGTGGGTCGCAAGTGTCACGGAAATGACCACCAGCATATCGAGACCAAGCTTCTGCCGATCGAGGTAGGCGCGGTAGCTGCGGATATATCCTTCAGCCTCCAGTCTTGTGCGCCGGCGCGAACATTGCGACGGTGAAAGCGCGATCCGCTCGCCCAACTCGTTGTTCGTCAGCCTGCCATCCTTTTGCAGTTCCTGGAGCAGGCGCAGGTCCAATTTATCGAGCGGCTCATCCATTGCACAAAATCTCCAAAACGCTCACAGATCGTGCATAATCTCCTCCTGAAGCATAAAGAATGCAAGAACTTTGCACGCGTTTTGGGCCACACTTTGCATATCAAATGCAATTTCCTCTGGAGGAAAGAAAATGGGTCCTTTCCCGCATGACGCGCCGCCCTCGGAAATCACCGCCGACAATCCGGCCGGCACCGACGGCTTCGAATTCGTCGAATTCGCCCATCCCGAGCCCGAAACGCTGCGCGAACTCTTCACACGCATGGGCTATGTTGCGGTCGCCAAACACAAGACGAAAGATATCACCGTCTGGCGACAAGGCGACATCAACTATGTCCTGAACGCCGAACCCGGCAGCCATGCCGCGCGCTTCGTCGCAAATCACGGTCCCTGCGCCCCATCGATGGCCTGGCGCGTCGTCGACGCCCAACACGCGTTCAAGCATGCGGTGTCAAAAGGCGCTGTCCCCTATGAAGGGGACGACAAGATGCTCGATGTTCCGGCGATTGTCGGCATCGGCGGCTCGCTGCTCTATTTCGTCGAGACCTATGGTGCCAAGGGATCGGCCTACGAGGCCGAGTTCGATTGGCTCGGCGAGCGCGACCCGCATCCCCAAGGGATCGGCTTCTATTATCTCGACCATCTGACGCACAACGTCTTTCGCGGCAACATGGACAAGTGGTGGGATTTTTACCGCAACCTGTTCAATTTCAAGCAGATCCACTTCTTCGATATCGATGGGCGCATCACCGGTCTGGTGAGCCGCGCCATCACCTCGCCCTGCGGCAAAATCCGCATTCCGCTGAATGAATCGAAGGACGACACCAGCCAGATCGAGGAATATCTGAAGAAGTACAAGGGCGAGGGCATCCAGCATATCGCCGTTGGAACGGAGGATATTTACGACGCCACCGACAGGCTGGCCGACAACGGCCTGCGTTTCATGCCGGGTCCGCCGGAGACCTATTACGACATGTCCTATGAACGCGTGAACGGCCATAGTGAACCTGTCGAACGCATGAAGAAACACGGTATCCTCATCGATGGCGAAGGTGTGGTGAATGGCGGCATGACGAAAATCCTGCTGCAGATCTTCTCCAAGACCGTCATCGGCCCGATCTTCTTCGAATTCATCCAGCGCAAGGGCGACGAGGGTTTCGGCGAAGGCAATTTCCGGGCTCTCTTTGAGTTGATCGAGGCCGATCAGATCAAGCGTGGTGTCATCGGGACTGCAGCGGAGTAAACTCACTAGCGCCGCGCATCTTTCAGACGCGCGGCGCTGGAGTGTTCGGGGAGGAGTGAGCATGGACCAGACATCGATCCAGACGTCGGATGGTGAAGCCGCGACAGCAAACACGCTGAAATATATGCCGGGGTTCGGCAATGACTTCGAAACCGAGTCGCTTCCCGGCGCCTTGCCGCAAGGCCAGAACAGTCCGCAGAAATGCAACTATGGTCTCTATGCGGAGCAGCTTTCCGGCTCGCCGTTCACCGCGCCGCGCGGGACCAACGAAAGGTCCTGGCTTTACCGCATCCGCCCGAGCGTGCGTCACACCCGTCGCTTCTCCAACGCGTCCTATCCGCTCTGGAAAACCGCACCTTGCCTGGACGAACATTCGCTTCCTCTCGGCCAGCTTCGCTGGGATCCCATCCCCGCACCCTCGGAGAAGCTGACGTTTCTCGAGGGGGTGCGGACCATCACCACGGCAGGCGATGCCACCACCCAGGTGGGCATGTCAGCCCATGCCTATGTCTTCAATGAGGACATGGTCGACGATTACTTCTTCAACGCCGATGGTGAATTGCTGATCGTGCCGCAGCTCGGCGCCATCAGAGTGTTCACCGAAATGGGCATCATGGATGTCGAGCCCCTGGAAATATGCCTGATCCCGCGCGGCATGATGTTCAAGATCATGAGGGGTGGCGACCAGACGGTCTGGCGTGGCTACATCTGCGAGAACTACGGCGCGAAATTCACCCTGCCGGACCGCGGACCGATCGGCGCCAACTGCCTGGCAAACCCGCGTGACTTCAAGACGCCTGTCGCCGCATTCGAGGATAAGGAAACGCCGTGCCGCGTGCATGTGAAGTGGTGCGGAAAATTCTATGTCACCGACATCGGCCATTCGCCGCTGGATGTGGTGGCCTGGCACGGCAACTACGCCCCGTTCAAATACGACTTGCGGACGTTCTCGCCGGTCGGCGCTATCCGCTTCGATCATCCCGATCCGTCGATCTTTTCGGTGCTGACCGCGCCGACCGAAGATGCGGGTACGGCGAACGTCGATTTCGTGATCTTTCCGCCGCGCTGGCTGGTCGCCGAACATACGTTTCGACCGCCTTGGTACCACCGCAACATCATGAGCGAATTCATGGGCCTGATCCATGGCCAATATGACGCCAAGGAGGAGGGCTTCGTGCCGGGCGGCATGAGCCTGCACAACATGATGCTTCCCCACGGGCCGGACGCGCTCGCCTTCGAAAAGGCATCCAATACCGAGCTCAAACCCGTGAAGCTCGATCACACCATGGCCTTCATGTTCGAGACCCGGTACCCGCAGCAACTGACGAAATACGCAGCCGAGCTCGAAACGCTGCAGGATAATTACCTGGAATGCTGGGACGGCCTGGAACGCAAGTTCGACGGAACCCCCGGCATCAAGTGATGCATCAACTGAAGTCATCCTCCTGCACGGAATTCGGACATGAAACTTGCGACGTTAAAAGACTCCACGCGGGACGGCCGGCTCGTCGTCGTTTCCCGCGACCTGACCCGCTGTTCCGAGGTCGGCCATATCGCCCGCACATTGCAGGCAGCACTCGATGACTGGGAGCATGTGGCTCCGAGGCTCGCGCTGATTGCCGAAGGGGTCGAGACCGGAGCCCAGCCGACGATCCGGTTTCACGAACATGACGCTACGTCACCTCTGCCGCGCGCCTACCAATGGGCCGACGGCTCCGCTTACGTCAACCACGTCGAACTGGTGCGCAAGGCACGCGGCGCCGAGATGCCGGCGAGCTTCTGGACCGATCCGCTGATCTATCAGGGCGGCTCGGACGCTTTCCTTGCGCCGCGTGACCCGATCGTGGCGGCCGACGAGGCTTACAGGATCGACATGGAGGGCGAGGTCGCCGTCCTCACCGGCGACGTTGACATGGGTTGCAGCCCGGAAGCGGCGCGCGGCGCCATCCGTCTCCTGATGCTCGTCAACGATGTGTCGCTGCGCAGTCTGATCCCTGGCGAGTTGGCGAAGGGATTTGGTTTCTTCCAGTCGAAGCCGGCATCGGCATTCTCTCCGGTCGCCGTGACGCCGGACGAGCTCGGAGATGCCTGGGACGGCGGCAAGCTGCATCTCCCGCTGCTGGTGAGCTTGAACGGCAAGCCATTCGGCAAGGCCAACGCCGGCATCGACATGACCTTCGATTTTGCCCAGTTGATCGCCCATGCCGCCAAAACCCGCAATCTCGCGGCCGGCACAATCATCGGCTCGGGAACGGTCTCCAACAAGCTCAACGGCGGCCCGGGCAAGCCGGTGGAAGAGGGAGGAGACGGCTACTCCTGCATTGCCGAAATCAGGATGATCGAGACGATCGAGACCGGATCGCCGAAGACCCCTTTCATGAAGTTCGGCGATCAGGTCCGCATCGAGATGAAGGATAAGGCCGGCCATTCGATCTTCGGGGCAATCGAGCAGACGGTCGAGAAATACCAAGGGGCCGGACCGCAATGAGCGAGGTCGTCCTTTACGACTACTGGCGATCCTCGGCGAGCTATCGCGTCCGCATCGCGCTCAATCTCTTGGGCGTCGATTATCAGACAGTGTCCATCAACCTGTTGGAAGTAGCGCACAAGACCCCGGAATATCTGGCCCTCAACCCGCAGGGACTGGTGCCGACATTGGTGATCGACGGGAAAACACTGACGCAGTCGCTGGCGATCGTCGAATACCTCGCTGAGACCAGGCCGGAATGCGGATTGCTGCCATCTGACATTGCCGATCGCCAGAAAGTCCGCGCTCTCGCATATGCGGTCGCCATGGACATCCATCCGATCTGCAACCTGCATGTCGTGTCACATCTGATGAGCATGGCTGACAAGGCCGATGCCCGCGAGGAATGGATGAAGCATTTCATTACCGACGGACTGGGCAAACTGGAAACCATGATCGGCAAAGCCGATGGCGCGTTCAGCTTTGGAAATACGCCGACGATGGCGGACCTCTGCCTCGTTCCCCAGGTCTACAACGCCCGTCGCTGGGGCGTTGAGTTGACCGCTTTCAAGCGCATCGTCGACATCGACGCCGGATGCGCAGACCTGCCGGCCTTCCAGGCGGCGCATCCCGACCGCGTGAAGCCGTAACGGCAGAGCGGGACCCGGGACGAAATTCGAAGAAGCATCCCCTTCTTCCTGCGGCTCTCGCATCAATGGCCGGCACACACCAGATCGCGTGGACTGGGATCTCACGATCGCGGCGAATGCGATGCCAATTCCTATAGGTATGAAGAGTAAGCATCGCCGGTCCGCGGGCGAGGTGCGGTAATTTGTCTAGCAGCCATCAAGCGCCTTGATCCTCGAGACCAGGGTCTTGCCAAACACGTAGGTGGTCTGGACATCGGCACGACCCTGGCAGCGACGTCCATCATTGGTGACGTATTCGTACGAAACCCGGACATCATCATTGCCGCGTAGTGCCGTTCCCGTGAGTTTGAGCGGCTCCGACATCGCGCCGAAGAAGGCGTGGATCGACACTTCGTTGAATGGGCCTTGGCCGCGTTTCTCCGGAACGACCAGCGCTGAGGCGGTTTCACCATCGGCTGCGGCGAGCGCGGAGTAGAAGGCCGTCACCGTGCCCATGGGATCGTGGGGAAACGTCTTGCCCGCCTCGGACGCCGGATCAGGTCCGTCCTCGTCAATCGCGTCGTAAGTGATGCCCACCATCTGCGCCTTCGCGGCCGTCAGCCACGCGATGCCTTCAGGCGGTGCCGACGTCACGTAGGCGATGGCAGTCTCGGACAATCCCAACTGGTTGAGATAAGCTCCGACCAGTGCGTTGGCGACACCACTCTCGCTGGCCTTTCCGTCGACCACGCGATAGGCGGCATGGAAACCGATATTGGATTCGGGCTGAAGAAACCGCTGCGAACCGGCAAGCCAGGTCAGGGCGCAAGCCGACGCGCACAAGGTCCCCGGCGGGGTGGCAGTGGCAAAGCCTCGAAGGCGGATGGCACGTCCGATCTCAATCCCGGCTTTGAGATCACCGCCCTCGCTGTTTAGAAAAACAAGGGCTTTGCTGGAGGCGGCGGCCAAGTTTCTGAAGACAATTTCGTCGCCTTCGTTCAAGACGCCCGTGACGGAGATCAGGTCTGTGTCGCCCTCCAACGGCTCTCGCGTGATCTCCGCCGCAGACAGAGGAAATGCGCATAGAAACAACAACCCAGCCACGATGTAACGCATCGATTCCCCCGCGTTTACTGTAACTATTCAACATTGCGACGAATGTTCTTGCAAGCCTGCTCGTAGCTCACCAGACAGGCTGTAGGAGAAGTGAGAAGACCGCGGCGTTTATCTTGAGCTTCAAACGAGTGGCGATCGTCTCGGCCAAAAAAAGACGCCGGCGCTGACTGCCGGCGGCTTTTCACTATCGATCAACTTTTCTCGGACGCCTTCGGGTGGCGCTACACAACTACCGCCTACTCAGCTGCACCCGCTCGTAGCACCACACGTGTCGCACTTCTCACAAGTCCCGTTCCGCACCATCGTGAAGTTCTGGCACTCCGAGCACATGTTGCCGGTATAGCCCTGCATGATCGAGCGCTGGCGGCGTTCGGCTTCGCGCTTCTTGGCTTCGGATTTCGCCGTTGCCGCGTCGGCTGCCGCCTTGTCGGAGAAGAGGGCCGTTGCGTCGCTGGTGAGTTCCTCGGTCACCTCTTCGGCGATCTCTTCCGCCAGTTCCTTGGCGCGCTCTTCGTAATCGCGCTTGAAGGCGACGATTTCGGAGGTGGCGATGGCGACCGTCGGCTCCAGCTTGCGGGCAGCCGCGCCTGCAAAGGCGGTCACGGTGCCGGTGGAAGCGGCGCGGGCAGGGGCGGCGGTGGCCGCACCTTTGGGTTCGCCTGCCTGGCGTTCGCCGCCGGTGCCGGACACCAGGGTCGGCTTGTAGCCGCGGGTCCAGCCGGTGGAGAGCAGGTTGGTCTTGCCTTCCTGGATGCCCTTGCCAAGCGCGGTGTTCGAGAAATCCGACGTATCGACATGCGCCAGGTCATGGCGGCCGAGATAGGAGACGGCAAGCTCGCGGAAGACATAGTCGAGGATCGAGGTAGCGTTCTTGATCGCGTCATTGCCGATGACCATGCCGGCCGGCTCGAACTTGGTGAAGGTGAAGGCCTCGACATATTCCTCGAGCGGCACGCCATATTGCAGGCCGAGCGAGATGGCGATGGCGAAATTGTTCATCATCGCACGGAAGGCAGCGCCTTCCTTGTGCATGTCGATGAAGATCTCGCCGATGCGGCCGTCGCCGAATTCGCCGGTGCGGAGATAGACCTTGTGTCCGCCGACGGCGGCCTTCTGGGTATAGCCCTGGCGGCGGTTCGGCAGCTTCTCGCGTTCGCGCGAAACTCGTTCGATCACCCGCTCGATGATCTTCTCGGTGACGGTAACGGCCTGGGCGGCCAGCGGCGCCTGCAGCAGTTCCTCCAGCGCATCCTCGTCGTCTTCGTCCTCGATCAGCGAGGAATTGAGCGGCTGCGACAGTTTCGAGCCGTCGCGATAGAGCGCGTTGGCCTTGAGGCCAAGCTTCCAGGAGAGCATGTAGGCGTTCTTGCAATCCTCGACGGTCGCCTCGTTCGGCATGTTGATCGTCTTGGAAATTGCGCCGGAGATGAACGGCTGGGCAGCCGCCATCATGCGGATATGGCTTTCGACCGAGAGGTAGCGCTTGCCGACCTTGCCGCAGGGATTGGCGCAATCGAAGACCGGCAGGTGCTCATTCTTGAGGAAGGGCGCGCCTTCCAGTGTCATCGCACCGCAGACATGGATGTTGGCGGCTTCGATGTCCTTCTTCGAGAAGCCGATATGGTCGAGCAGGCTGAAGCTCATGTCGCCGAGCTGTTCGTCGGAAACCTTCAGCGTCTCCTTCAGGAAGTCGGCGCCGAGCGTCCACTGGTTGAAGACGAACTTGATGTCGAAGGCGCTCTTCAGCGCGGCGTTGACGGCTTCGACCTTCTCGTCGGTGAAGCCCTTGGTCTTCAGCGTCGACGGATTGACAGCCGGTGCCTGGTTCAGGTTGCCGTGGCCGACGGCATAGGCCTCGATCTCGGCGATCTGGCTTTCCGAATAGCCGAGCGTGCGCAGCGCGTCGGGCACGGCGCGGTTGATGATCTTGAAGTAGCCGCCGCCGGCGAGCTTCTTGAACTTGACGAGGGCGAAGTCGGGCTCGATGCCGGTCGTGTCGCAATCCATGACGAGACCGATCGTGCCGGTGGGCGCGATGACCGAAACCTGGGCATTGCGGTAGCCATGCTGTTCACCAAGCTCGAGCGCCTTGTCCCAGGCCGATTTGGCGTGGGCGACGAGATCCTGGTCCGGGTTTTCCGAATGGATCAGCGCGACCGGGTTGATCGACAGCGCCTCATAGCCGGAGCTCTCGCCATGCGCCGCACGGCGATGGTTGCGAATGACCTTGAGCATGCTCTCGCGGTTCGGCGCGAAGTTCGGGAAGGGCCCAAGCTCGGCAGCCATTTCGGCCGAGGTGGCATAGCAGATGCCGGTCATGATCGCGGTCAACGAGCCTGCAATGGCGCGGGCCTCAGTGGAGTCGTAGGGAATGCCTGTTGACATCAGCAGACCGCCGATATTGGCGTAGCCGAGGCCGAGCGTGCGGTATTCGTAAGAGAGTTCGGCAATGCGCTTCGACGGGAACTGCGCCATCATCACCGAGACTTCGAGCACGACGGTCCACAGGCGAACCGCATGTTCGTAGTCGGCGATGTTGATGCGCTTGGTGGCCTTGTCCTTGAACTGCAGCAGGTTCAGCGAGGCAAGGTTGCAGGCCGTGTCGTCGAGGAACATATATTCCGAGCATGGGTTCGAGCCACGGATCGGGCCGCCGGCCGGCGAGGTGTGCCAGTCGTTCATCGTCGTGTTGAAGTGGATGCCCGGATCGGCCGAGGCCCAGGCAGCGTAGGAAATGGTTTCCCAGAGATCGCGTGCCTTCAGCGTCTTCATCACTCGGCCGTCCTTGCGGGCGGTCAGGTTCCATTCGCCATCATTCTCGACGGCGCGCAGGAAGTCGTCCTTGATCGAGACGGAGTTGTTGGAGTTCTGGCCGGATACCGTGAGGTAGGCTTCCGAATCCCAATCCGTGTCGTAGGTCTTGAATTGGAGATCCTTGTAGCCCTGGCGGGCAAACTGGATGACGCGCTGGACGTAGTTCTCGGGAACCTGGTCCTTCTTGGCGGCGCGGATTTCGCGCTTCAGGGCAGGGTTCTTGTTGGGGTCGTAGCAATCGCCGTTGTCGCCGCCTTCGCAATTGAAGCAGGCCTTCATGATCGCCTTCAGATGCTTGGCGACAACCTTCGAGCCGGTCACGAGAGCCGCAACCTTCTGCTCTTCCTTGACCTTCCAGTTGATGTATTCCTCGATATCGGGATGGTCGATGTCGACGACCACCATCTTGGCGGCGCGGCGTGTCGTGCCGCCCGATTTGATGGCGCCGGCGGCGCGGTCGCCGATCTTCAGGAAGCTCATCAGGCCGGAGGAGCGGCCGCCGCCGGAAAGCTTTTCGCCTTCGCCGCGCAGCATCGAGAAGTTGGAGCCGGTGCCGGAGCCGTATTTGAACAGGCGCGCTTCACGCACCCAGAGGTCCATGATGCCGCCTTCGTTGACGAGATCGTCCTCGACAGACTGGATGAAGCAGGCATGCGGTTGCGGGTGTTCGTAGGCCGACTTGGACTTGGTCAGCTTGCCGGTGAAGGGATCGACGTAGAAATGACCCTGGCCGGGGCCGTCGATGCCGTAGGCCCAATGCAGGCCGGTGTTGAACCACTGCGGCGAGTTCGGGGCGACACGCTGGGTGGCGAGCATATAGGCAAGCTCGTCCTTGAAGGCCGAGGCATCTTCCTCGGAGGAGAAATAGCCGCCCTTCCAGCCCCAATAGGTCCAGGTGCCGGCAAGACGGTCGAAGACCTGGCGCGCATCGATTTCGGAGCCGGTCTGTTCGTCCTTGGACAGGGTCTTCAGCGCAGCATCGTCGGGAACGGAGCGCCACAGGAAGGAAGGAACATCGTTTTCCTCGACCTTCTTCAGTCGGGTGGGAACGCCGGCCTTGCGGAAATACTTCTGCGCCAGAACGTCGGTCGCGACCTGGGAGAACTGCGCGGGAACATCGATATTCTCGAGGCGGAACACGATCGAACCGTCGGGGTTCTTGATCTCGCTCGTCGCCTTGCGGAATTCGATATCCGCATAGGCGCCTTGGCCGGCCTTCGTGAAACGACGTTCGATGCGCATTGTCTTGACCTCGTGTTGGCGCCTGGTCCCCGCGACCTCGGCGCAAAATTCCTATCCGGCGGCACTTTGTCGTCGCGCAGCCAGTCTCGTTTCCGTATTGTGACAGGGGTGTCATCCGGAGATGTCCTTCCTGTATCTTGTGGTGATGGTGGCTGCAAACACTAAATATAGTATTAACAGCTTATTATCGCCAGCCCCGATGTCACTTTTTTTGGAGGCTGAAAACCGCGCAAAAATCCTGTCGGGCCTGAACTGTTTCCGGTCCATCGCCCTGATTCCGCGTCCTAATTTTCAAAAGGGAACCGGGCTCGTTACCTCCGGTCCTGTCGCCGCCGCAACATCAGGATCAGTAAAGTTTGAAACAGCTGATTCCGTCAAGGGCTGGCTTTTAATTGATTGCTAACCACAACATGTTGTGGATGCGCCTGTGGAGATTGGGGAAAGCCGGGGAGCGCTGATATTACAATGGCTTGCAGGTGTTGCCGGCTAAGGAAAAGGTCGAAACGGCAAAAAAGCGTCATGCGGCAAATCTTGTGATGGCATTTCCGGTGCAAATGGGCATGCCGATTCGCCCGGGTGCAAGTGCCTGTCAAAGCGCATCGATGGCGATGGTAACGATGGCGACGCCGATAGGCCTGTTCTCTTCGTCCATGACGACGAAGCTCGCCTGCGTCTCGAGATTCTGGGTGGATTCGTTGCGTTCCGCCCGGTCGATGAAGATCTCGCGGGAGCCGCTGGCGAAGGTTTGGAGATATTTCTCCTCGTCGCCCTGCCAGAAGTCGGCGGTGATGGTGCTCTGCCCGACATTCAGCCCATGCGAGTCCGTGACGAAAAATTCGAGAATCGCGCCCTGCGAAGCATCCTGATTTTCCCTCAGGTACTGCGACACGGATTTGTCGAGCAACAGCTTGACCATCTGCAGGTGGTGCTGATTGACTTCCGACCGGTAGGTCTCATCGAGTACCCGCATATCCATTTCGCTGACATTGCCGAATTTCGCGTTCTGCTCGGCAATGGCCTTCAGTACCAATGGCGTTTCCACAATTGGTCGGATCCGCTTCTCGACGTAGTCGTGCACGAGGGGAACGTAGGCAGGCTCAGCGTGGACAGGCGCCAGCGGCAACAGAAAGGTCCCCAGCCCGACAGTCACAACCGCTCCTATATGCCCCCATCGAGCCATCTTGCTTCCCTATACCCGTATTGTTCGCCGCACGCTTGAGGCGCAACCCGACACGATTCGCATCTGTCGATTTTATGAGCAAAAGATAAAATAGATGTGCAGATCCCGATAGCGGATTCCGAAGACCTCGCTGACAAAATCTGGAACAATTTCAAGTAGTAAATACGATTGTCGCGCGCTTTGGTCTGTAACGATCAGCCCGCGCCCTTGGCGATCGGCTCCTGATAGGTGAAACCCATGTCCCAGGGGAAATAGATCCAGGTATCCTGGCTCACCTCGGTAATGAAAGTGTCGACCGTCGGCACGCCCTTCGGCTTGGCGTAGACGCAGGCGAAATGTGCCCTCGGCAGCATGGTGCGCACCTGTGCGGCGGTCTTGCCGGTATCGGTCAGATCGTCGACGACCAGCACGGCTTCGCCGCCATTCTCCATAAGTTCGGGCGCTATTCCCTTGAGCAGCACCATGTCACCCTGGTTCACATAGTCATGATAGGACGCGACGCAGACGGTCTCGATCAGCCGGATGTTCAGTTCACGCGAGATGATCGCGGCCGGAACGAGGCCGCCGCGGGTGATGCAGACGATCGCCTTAAATGTCTGATTCAAGCCGGCAAGCCGCCAGGCAAGGGCGCGCGCATCGCGGTGGAACTGATCCCAGGAAACGGGAAAGGCTTTATCGGGAAGGGACATCGGGCTGCTCCGCGGCATGAAAAAACGACACGCCGTTGGCCGGCGACCGGACAGGCTTGAAGCGGCGATTGGCAAAACGCAAATCGCGCAGCCGGAACTGCGCGAGAGGGGGCCGAGCTCGAAGCTGTCATCGGTCGCCGCAATTAGCGGGATTTGCCGGCAAAAGGCAAGAGCAGCCAATCAACGCGACAACAGGGTCAGCGCCGTCATCGATTGCAGCAGGGTCTTGGTCGTGCCGCCGAAGATCATCTGCCAGAGCCAGGAGTGCGTATAGGCGCCCATGACGAGAAGATCGATGCTGCTGTCCGAAAGCCGGTTCTCGATGACATGCGATGCGCTTTTGTCCACACTTTGTGCCGTCGAAAGCGTCGTCTTCACGCCATGACGCGCAAGCGTCGCGGCGATGTCGGCGCCTGCCGTCAGCGGCGATTGCAGCGCCGTTTCGGCCGGATCGACCGAAAAGATCTCCACCTCGTCGGCGGCTTTGAGGATCGGCAGCGCGTCGAAGGTCGCGCGCGCCGCCTCCTTCGAACCGTTCCAGGCGATCAGCACGCGCTTGATCGGCTTCGGTTGGCGGATGATATAGGGGATCATCAGCACCGGCCGACCGGTTTCGAAGAGAAAGCTGTCGACGTCGACGTGGCTGTCGGAAGGTCTGGCCGGGTCGGCCTGCGAGGCGATCAAGAGGTCGGCGCTGCGCGCACTTTCGATCAGCGGCGCGGAGCCGTATCCGGTCGATGTGGCAAAGCTGCGCCACTCGGAGGAGGCGCCTGATGCCTCCGCTTTCGCCCTGAAGATGCGCTCAACCGCAATCGTTTCGCTATGCGCCATGTCCTGCAGCGCCTGCACGGCAACGGGATCGGGGATTTCCATCGGCGCCACTAGCGGCACGGCGGAGATGATTTCGGCATGCAGGCCGATCACATGGGCGCCGCTTTCAGCAGCGATGGCAAAGGCGAAATCGGCAACCGCGGTACTATTGTCAGATGTATCGAGAATGGCGAGAATGGTTTTGTAAGACATATCAATTCTCCTTGCGCTGAAACGGCTTGCGCGAGGGAAGGAATGCGCCGGACCGTTCTCCTGTTCCCTGATAGGGATCAAGGATGCCCCAGGTTCCGGCGTTGCCCTCAAGCCTCGGCGGAATGGTTTTCGGCAATGTCCTTTCTTTGGCGGATAGCGTCGATCATCGCCCGCACCTCGGTGCCGGCTGCATCGATAACCGCCTGGGAGCGGCCGCGTACGACGATCTCGGTCGAGAATTTCTGGCCGATATAACGCGGGTAGGAGCCGATGCTGGTTTCCGGATGTGCCTTCTGGATCGCGGTCAAGGGCGTACCGATCTCACCTTCGCCGTAAGGGCAGGCGATGGCGAGCGAGAGCACCGGCGTGCCGGTTCGAAGCGTCGGCAGCACATTGTCGACCATCGCCTGGAAGACCTGCGGCACACCGGCCATGACGTAGACGTTGCCGATGATGAAGCCGGGCGCGGTCGAGACCGGATTGGGAATATGGGCAGCCCCGCGCGGCATGCGCGCCATGCGCTGGCGCGCCTCGGTGAATTCCATTTCACGGCGCCGATACATCTCGGCAAGCAGCGTCATCGCCGTCTCGTCATATTCGCAGGGCACGCCGAAAGCCTTGGAGATGGCGTCGGCGGTGATGTCGTCATGCGTCGGCCCGATACCGCCCGAGGTGAAGACATAATCATATTTGCCGCGAAGCGCGTTCAGCGCCTCGACGATCGCGTCCTCGTCGTCGGCGACGATGCGCACTTCCTTGAGATCGATGCCGGAAAGCGTCAGCAAATCGGCGAGATGGCCAATATTTTTATCCTTGGTGCGGCCGGAGAGAAGTTCGTCGCCGATGGCGAGCATGGCGGCGGTGACGACGATGTCTTGGCTCATAGGATGTTCCGTGATGTGAGGCTGGGGAATAGGTAGCGCCGTTCGGTCGCTTTGCAAACACCAAGAGCATGATGCCGAAAAGTGCAGGCGGGTTCGGACGACATGATGCTCTAACTTTTAAATTCGGGCGATGCGTCATTTTTGCCGAAATGAAAACCGCAAGCGAATTTTCGTCTCCGGGTGTTGAACACTGAGTTCTTGAGGGCGGGGCTTTGTTCAACCAGGCGCGCTGATAGAAGTCACGTCGGGCACGAAATTCAACGATGTTTCAAGGAAGATAGAAGATGGCGAAGGTTCTCGTTCTTTATTATTCGGCTTACGGCCATATCGAAACCATGGCCTATGCCGTCGCCGAAGGCGCGAAATCGGCCGGTGCCGAGGTCACCGTCAAGCGCGTACCGGAACTGGTTCCGGAAGACGTCGCCAAGGCTTCCTATTACAAGGTCGACCAGGCCGCTCCGATCGCCACCGTCGATGAACTGGCGGACTATGACGCCATCATCGTCGGCGCCGGCACCCGATTCGGTACGGTCGCCTCGCAGATGCGCAATTTCTGGGATCAGACGGGCGGCCTCTGGTTCGCCGGCAAGCTTGTCGGCAAGCTCGGTTCGGTCTTCACCTCTTCGGCAACCCAGCACGGCGGCCAAGAATCGACCATCCTCGGCTTCATCCCCACCTTCCTGCACCAGGGCATGGTCGTTGCCGGTCTGCCTTATGCCTTCCAGGGCCAGATGGGCACAGAGGAAGTCAAGGGCGGCTCGCCTTACGGCGCCTCCACCATCACCAACGGCGACGGCTCGCGCCAGCCTTCCGAGATCGAGCTGGAAGGCGCGAAATACCAGGGCGCCCACATCGCCAAGCTTGCTGCCAAGCTCGCCTGATCTTTGATGCTGGAATAATGAAGGCGCGGCGGGCGTGGAACTCGCCGCGCCTCTTTTTGTCCACAGACTGGCGGCCCTTGATCAGTGGCGGCTTTCGAGCGGAAATGCTTGGCCGATCATTCGTCGGTGCTGCCGGCCAAAACAGGCGCGATTTTTACGCCTCCCGGCTCTTCCCATCGCCCATGACGCAAGATATTGAAAATGCCGCAAGCGGGCGTGGCGAAACTGGTAGACGCAAGGGACTTAAAATCCCTCGGCCTTGGCTGTACGGGTTCGACCCCCGTCGCCCGCACCACAACTATCCACTTTGAATCTGCCCGTATCTGCGCGTAAAAGCGTGTTTTTGCTTGACAATGACATTTTCGATGCAAGGATTGCGCCGCGACAGTAAGGCGGTTGAGTAAGTATTGTCTTGTGGGAGTAAGACGATGGTTTACGATTGGAATGGGACCAGGGTTCGGCGCATCCGGATCTTCAAGACCAGCGTCGCACTTGTTCTCGGAACTGCGATAGCTGCGATACCACTGTTCTTCTGGGCAGTGCAGTTGAGCGATTTCTAACTCGAGATAATCAGCGTTCTGCGAAAGGAAGCGCGTTTGGCGCTTTGGTCTCGCGCCACCTGTTGATCACCCAGCCAGCCAGCAGCCCGAGGGCTGCGCCCATCGCCTTGATGCTCGCGTCATGCAGGCGCGGATGGCGGGTAGGCGCGAGATATTGCAGATATTCGATGGCGAATGCGCCGACGATCAGCAGCACCGCCACCATCTTCCACTGTTTGGGATAACCGAGCGCAAAGGCCAAGCCGACGAGAAGATAGGCGGCCGCACGGTCGACATCGACCGTGGTGACCGTGTCCGGCCTCTCTCCGATCGGGGAAACCGTAGCGAAGATGATGAAGGCGAGCAGCAGCCAGGCGAGCGGTTTTGCGAATTTGAAGATCATCATAGCTTCATATAAGTGGCCGCCCTTTTCATTGACAGTTAAAATCAGTTCATGTGCCGCCAATTTCGCGATTGGCTTAAGAAAGCCTTCCTCGGAGCGAACCGGTCCGGGAGAGAACCGGAAATGACCGAAACGGGCTTTCTTTTGCCGGTCCGGCTATGCCATAGCGGCAGCGGTTACTCATGAGAATGGACCACGCCCGTGACGAGACTTGATGTCGAAAGCGCCGAAGAGGCAATGCGCAGCCTGTTTCCGGCAACGCCGCTGCAGCTCAACGATCATCTGTCGGCCCGCTACGGTGCCGATATCTGGCTGAAGCGCGAGGATCTGTCGCCGGTGCGCTCCTACAAAATCCGCGGCGCCTTCAATTTCTTCCGCAAGGCGATCGGGCAGGGTGCGGCCGGCAAGACCTTCGTCTGCGCCTCGGCCGGCAATCACGCTCAGGGCTTTGCCTTCGTCTGCCGCCATTTCGGCGTACCGGGCGTCGTCTTCATGCCGGTGACGACACCGCAGCAGAAGATCGACAAAACGCGTATGTTCGGCGCCGAATTCATCACCATCCGGCTGTTCGGCGACTTCTTCGACCAGTGCTACCAGGCCGCGCGCGAACACGTAGAGGCGGTCGGCGGTGTCATGGTGCCGCCTTTCGACCATGCCGACATCATCGAAGGCCAGGCGACGGTGGCCGCCGAAATCATGCAGCAGCTGCCGGAAGGAACGGTGCCAGACATGGTCGTCCTGCCGGTCGGCGGCGGCGGACTTGCTGCCGGCATCACCGGCTATCTCGACGGCACCGTGCCAAAATCGGCTTTTGTCTTCACCGAACCAGCCGGCGCGCCGAGCCTTAAGCGCAGCATTGAGGCGGGCGCGGTAGTGACACTTGCCAAGGTCGACAATTTCGTCGACGGCGCGGCGGTGGGGCGGATTGGCGACCTGAACTTCGCCGCTCTTCGCGATTTCCCGCCAAGCCAAGTGCAACTGATGCCGGAGAACGCCATCTGCGTCACCATTCAGGAAATGCTGAATGTCGAAGGCGTCGTGCTGGAGCCGGCCGGCGCCCTGTCGCTGACGGCGATCGCCGCGATGGACGGCCAAGCGATCCGCGGCAAGACCATCGTTGCTGTCGTCTCCGGCGGCAATTTCGATTTCGAGCGCCTGCCTGACGTAAAGGAAAGAGCCATGCGTTACGCAGGGCTGAAGAAATATTTCATCCTGCGCCTCGCCCAGCGCCCCGGCGCGCTGCGGGATTTCCTCAATCTGCTCGGCCCCGACGACGATATCGCCCGCTTCGAATATCTGAAGAAATCGGCGCGCAACTTCGGCTCCATCCTGATCGGAATCGAAACCAAGGCGCCAGAGAATTTCGCCCGGCTGATCGGAAATTTCGAAGCAGCCGGCATGGGTTACGAGGATATCACCGAAAACGAGATCCTCGCCAACCTGATCATTTGACTTGGCGACAGCGATATCGTCGTGCTAAAGGCGGAGCATGGCTTCGTTCATTTCAAATATCTTTTCGATGTTCTCCGGCGGCGGCAAACCGGCTTCGGAGGCAGCAGGCCCTTCCGGCGAGCCGCAGCTTTACGGCGATTGCACGATCTATGCCGAGCCGCGCAAGGAAGGCGGCCAGTATCGCCTTGCCGGCCGCATCGAAAAGAAGGTCGGCGACGAGGTACTGGTGCGCAATTTCATCCGCGCCGATCTGTTTTCCTCCTCCGATGACGCGCTCGAATGCACGGTGCGCAAGGCGCAGCAGATCATCGATCAGCATGGTTCGTCGCTCTTTGGCGACGGCGAGAAGCTTCGTCAGGTCTGAAATCGGGATCCGGGGATGGGTCCTTGATACCGGCTGTAACTATTCCTGTGTGACCGGGGTGCTCTCCAGCGAGCGCGTTCTCACTCACGCAATCTTAAAGGATTGCGGTGAAAGGTATCGCCTGCAGGATTTGCAGGACACCCCCGTGTTTGACTGTTTCGGACGATTGACCAAAGGATTCTCTGTCGCGATCACCGCGCCAGCAGGAGGCCGAACGTCCGGAGCCGAGGTCTCATGATGGAGACACTCAACCTCCTTCTCTTCGTCGTCGAAGCCATCGCCTATTTCGTGCTGATGGTGACGCTTCTGCATTTCCGTCACCGGCTCGGTCTCGGGGTTTTCCTGACGGCGCTCGGCGTCATGCATTTCATGGAGACCTATCTGGCGGCGGTGTTTTATGTTTCGCTGCCGTTCGGGGATGTGTCGCCGGGCTCATCCGTCTTCTTCTCCGGCAAGCTGATGATGATCCTGATGCTTTACCTGCAGGAGGATGCCGCGACGGTGCGCCAGCCGATCTACGGTCTCTTCCTCGGCAACCTGCTCACCGTCGGTATTGCCTGGGTGCTGCAACTGCATCAGCCGCTGCAGATATCGACCAACCTCACACCCGACGTCGATTTCCTCAAGGAGATGGGCTGGCTGATGGTCTGGGGCACGGCGCTGCTCTATGTCGATTCGCTCGGCATCATCCTGCTTTACGAAAAACTCGGCGATTTCTTCCGCCGCCGGGTCGTCCTGCGTTTCCTGATTTCGGGGTTCGCGCTGCTGACCTTCGACCAGATCGGCTTCTTCGCCGCGCTGCATTACTTCCTGGATGTGCCGATCGCCGCATTCTGGGGCGGATGGAAGGCAAAAATGCTTGCCGTCTGCCTCTACGCGGCGATGTTCGCATTCTATGAGTATCGTATTCGCCGTGTCGGTGCGGGCGGGTCCGCACGCTCCATCAGCGACGTGTTCGGCGACCTGACGTTCCGCGAGCGCTATAACGACCTTCTGGAGCGCACCGGCCGCGACATGCTCACCGGCGTTTACGATCGGACGCGCATGGAGGTTGAAGCGCCGCTGATGCTGCGTGAGGCGCTGAGGCAGGGGCTATACGCCACCGTTCTTATTCTCGACGCCGATCACTTCAAGGATGTCAATGACGGCTACGGCCATCTCCAGGGCGACGAGGTGCTGAAGGCGATCGCCGCCCGATTGGGCACGACGTTGCGCTCGAGCGATCGCGTCTTCCGCTTCGGCGGCGAGGAATTCGTTGCCGTCTGTCCAGGCACTGACCACGAGGAAGGTCTGCTGCTTGCCGAGCGCCTGCGCTGGACGATTGCAACCAGCGTCAAGACGCCGGATGACAGGCCGATCACGGTCAGCATCGGTGTTGCGACTGCCGACGAGGACGGCGTCGATTTCACCGCCGTGCTGACGGCTGCCGACGGCAGGCTCTATGTGGCCAAGAAGAGCGGCCGCAACTGTGTCGTCGGCCGCTCCGGCGTGGTGAAACTCAGTTAGACCTGGTGGGCTCGTCGATCAGCGCAGCGCGGTCGGCCGCGGGTGTTTAGGATGTTGCGTAAACAGCAACACATTCCCGTATATTTACGTATTTTCAACATGTTATGAGCGCCATAAAAACGGCTTGTTAGCATAACACAAACGTGATCTCCATTGCCGCAGCATTCCGGATGAGCTTTCCTGCGAGGGGCGTGGACATGAGTGATTCAGTTGCAGCACAGAAAGTCGATGGCGGCGAGTTTGCCGTTTTGTGCATCGGAGGTTTCTTCTTTCGATTGCCTATGGCGTGACCTTTCTGATCCCGGTGCTGGTTGGCCAGCGTGGTGGCGACGAGGCGCTGGCCGGCCTGATCATTTCGGCTGCGACTGTCAGCACCGTCATTCTCGTGATCCTGTCCGGCCACATCGCGGATGCCATTGGCTCGGCGCGGGCGGTGGCTGTTTCGGGATTGTTTCTTGCCGCGTCAGCGCTGGGATTCGCCATGGTTCCCTCAGCTGGGCTGAGCCTGATGGTGGTCGGTTTCATCCTCGGCATCGGCTGGGGCACCTTCTATGCGCTCGGCCCTATTCTGGTCGCCGCGATCGTCGAACCCGAACATCGGATCCGGTTTTTTGCCCTGCTTTCGGGATCGATGATGTCGGGCATCGGAGCCGGACCGATCATTGGCCGCATTGCTACCAGCTGGTCGATGCCGATCGAGGCGGCCTTCGCATTTGCGTTCCTTGCCAGTCTCGCCGGCGGTGCGCTTTACTTTTTGCTCCATATCCGGCTGACCAATGCCGGCAAGATTTTGCCCCATGTTAACAAGATCTCATTTGGCGCAGCACGCGAGGTGATCGGCTCGCGGGCCATCTATTCCATCATCATGGTCGGCATCGGCGGCGCGATTTTCGGCGGGTTGTCCAGCTTTCAGACCACCTACGCCAAAGCGCATGGGTTCGACTACTCCCTGTTCTTCATCGGCTTCATGTCCGCCGCGATTCTGAGCAGGCTGTTCGTGGCGGGATATGTGGTCAAGAAAGACCCACTCTATTCGCTTGTGGTCCTGACAAGTCTGACGCTGGCATCGATCGTGCTGTTCCTGATGCTGACATCAAATCAGTTTGCCTATCTGGGAGGCGCGGCGATGCTGGGAGTGGGCTATGGCTTGACTTATTCCGTCATCAACGGCCTGGCGGCCAATGAGGCTCCCGCCGGCCTTATGCCGCAATCGCTGCTGCTATTTTCGCTCGCCTATTCCATCGGCGTCTTCGGCTTTCCACTGATCGCCGGCAATCTGATCGTTTCCTCCGGCGCGCAGACCATGCTGTACGTCGTGCTCCTGCTTGCCGTCCTGAATTTTGCAATCGTCCTGTTTCGTGTTGCCCACCGTGCAACGCAAGAACGAAACAAAGCATCCGTAGGAGACAATACAAGCACTCTATGACGGGTGGCCGAGGCCGGCGAAGGGGCCGGGCAAGTTTGACCTGCCCAGCCCGGCTCACTTAGGCAGCGCGGAAGATCTTGGCGCCGGAGGGGGCACTCGTCATGCCGCCGTCGACAGTGATCTCGATGCCGGTGACATTGGCCGAATCATCCGAAGCCAGATAGAGCGCTGCCTTGGCGATTTCGTCGGCTTCGCTCATGCGGCCGAGCGGGCTCATGCCGCCGATGCGCGCCTCGAGCGCCGACATGGCGTCTTCCGTCTGGGCCATCGGCGACCAGATCGGCGTTTTCGTGCCGCCGGGCGTTACCTGATTGACGCGAATGCCGCGCGGTGCGAGCTCGGATGCCATATTGCGCGTCATGGCCCGGACTGCCGCCTTGGTCGCCGCATAGGCTGTCCAGCCGGGAGCGCCGAGCACGGCATGCACGGAACCGTTGAGGATCACCGAAGCGCCGTCATTGAGGTGCGGCAGGGCCGATTGCACGGTGAAGAAAACCGCCGTGAGATTGGTGCTGATGATCTGGTTGAACTGCTCCAGTGATGTCTCGCCGAGCGGCGTCGCGCCGCCGATGCCGGCATTGGCGAAGACGATGTCGAACTTGCCGACCTTTCCGGCGGCTTCCGCAAAGGCCTTCTCGGTGGCGGCGGCATCGGTGACATCGACCTTCAGCGCCAACACGCCGGCTCCCAGCGCCTTTTCGGCGGCAGCGAGCGTTTCCGGGTTGCGGCCGGTGATCACCACCCTGGCACCCTCGTCGATGAAGACCCTGGCGGTCGCAAGACCGATGCCGCTGTTTCCGCCGGTGATCAGGGCAACCTTGTTTCTTAGACGCATGATTCTGCTCCTCTTGGAATTGACAATGATATAGATTATGATCGTTATCTATAAGGATTATGATAATAATCTACATAAGTCAATAGGCAGTGCCGGGGAGATGTCCGATGGGCCGTTCGCAGCTGGAAAAACAGAAGACGCACGAGAAGATTATCGAGATCGCGTCGAAGCGACTACGCGAAGAGGGGCTCGAAGGTATTGGCGTCGCCGATCTGATGAAGGAAGCCGGGCTGACCGTCGGCGGCTTCTATAAGCATTTCGCCTCCCGTGACGATCTGGTCGCCGAGGCGATCCAGTCCGCTTTCGATTCATGGGGGCGCAAGCTGGAGGCCGAGGGGGTGAACCCGGCGGAGATGACGGCCGCCGATGTCGCCGATCGTTATGTGAGCGCCTATCACCGCGACAATCCGGGTGAGGGCTGCCCTTTTGCCGCGCTGACCTCCGATATATCACGCAGCGGTGAGAAGGCGCGGGGGATCGCGACGGACGGGCTCAGGCGTAATTTCGCGTCATTGGCGGGCAAGGCTGCGGGAGCGGACGAAGGAGAAAGGCGGCGCAAGGCGATCATGGCCTTCGCGATGATGGCCGGCGGCGTCGGCCTTGCCAGGATTTCGTCCGACGAAGAACTCTCGGCCGAGATCCTGGCAACGGTCCGGGATTTTGTCGCCGATATCGACAAATGAAAAACGGCCGGCAAGGCCGGCCGTTCCATGCAGCATTTGAGAGCCGATCAGGCCGCCAGCGCGATTTCCTGGACGCGCGACTTGGCGGCGTCGATCGCCTTTTCGGCAGCTTCCGGACCGAAGGCCAGGCCTTCGACATAGATGGTCTCGATATCGCTGATGCCGAGGAAACCGAGAACCGACTTCAGGTACGGCACGGCATGGTTCAAGGCGGCGGCCGGTCCCTGCGAGTAGACGCCACCCGAGGCGAGTACCACATAAACCTTCTTGCCGGTTGCGAGGCCGACCGGGCCGCTTTCCGTGTACTTGAAGGTCAGGCCGGCGCGGGCGACATTGTCGATCCAGGTCTTCAGCGACGAATAGATGTTGAAGTTGATGAGGCCGGTGCTGATGACGATCGTATCGGCAGCGAGCAGTTCGTTGACGAGTTCGTCGGAAGTCTTGACGGCCACGGCTTCCTCAGCGGTGCGGGCCTCGGCCGGCTTGCGGATCGCGCCGGTGAAGAGGTCATCGATATGCGGCAGCGGGGTGGCGGCAAGGTCGCGGCGGACGACGACGCTGCCCGGATTCTGGTTCTTCAGCTTTTCGGCGAGATCAACGGCGATCGGCGTCGAGAGCGATTCGGCACGCGGGCTGGACGTCAGAAGAAGGATGGACGACATGGTGCATTTCCTTTCGAATGGGATTTGACGGCCCGTTGCTGGGAGGTGAGCCGCAGTCTCGATGAGGAAAATAGATCTGGCCTGCTATCGAAAAAACGGTGATAATGTCGATCGAAACTATCGATGGAATGGATAGAAGATGCTGCCGAACCCGACTCTGGACCAATTACAGGTGTTTTTGACCGTTGCCGAGACCGGCAGCTTCTCGGCCGCTTCGCGGGCGCTGAACCGTGCGCAGTCGGTCGTCAGCTATACGATCGGCAATCTGGAGGCACAGCTTGAAGTGCCGCTTTTCGAGCGCTCCGGCGCCCGCCAGCCGAAGCTGACGGAGGCGGGCAAGGCGATGCTGGAGGATGCGCGGCGCATTCTGGGCGACCTGCAAGTCATGCGGGCGCGCGTGAAGAGCCTGAGGGAAGGGCTCGAAGCGGAGGTATCCGTCGCCATCAGTGTCATGGTGCCTTCACGAGCCCTGGTGGATGTACTCCACGAATTCCGCGAGATGTTTCCATCCGTTTCGTTGAGCCTCAATGTCGGCGAGCTCGGAATGGTCATGGATCTCGTCCTCAGCGGCAAGGCGACGATCGGGATTGGTGGCGCGGTCGTCCAGCAGGACGATTCGATCGTCACGGAGCGGATCGGTCATTCCTTCATGTTGCCGGTTGCCGCGCGCAACCATCCGCTTGCCGGGATCGGCCGGCCGCTGACGCTTGGCGACGTCCGCGAGGAAGTGCAGCTTGTCGTCACCGATGCGTCGGGCCGGACGAAGGGGCGCGATTTCAACGTTCTCTCCTACAAGACATGGCGTGTCAGCGATATCGCGACGAAGCACCAGCTCATCAAGGCCGGCCTTGGCTGGGGCGGCCTTCCGGCTTCCGTGATTCATGGCGATCTCGTCAGCGGCACGCTCGTCCATCTCGATCTGGATGCCTACGAACAGGGGGAGTATCCGATATATTCGGTGCGCCAGCTCGCCAACCCGCCCGGACCTGCCGCCACCTGGATGATCGACGCGTTCCGCACGCGGCTTTCCCATTGCCCGAACCAGGCCGATTTCCATGCTCAGATGGCGGAACTCCAGGAACCCGCGACACCGCTCGCGGCCGAATGACGAAGGCGCGGCGGGCGCGCCTTCGCCGGCATCCTCTTCGGCCTAAAGAACCAGCCTGAACTTCGAGAAACCGTCGGCCCCTTCGCCGGCATCCTCGATCTTGACGCTTTTGACCTCGGTGAGGAACTGCTTTGCCTTCGGGCCGCTTTCAAAGGTCGCGGTCGTGCCCGGAAGCGGCTTGAAGGTCCAGTTTGCGTCGGCCGACGGATTGATCGTGCCCTGATCATGGATATAGCGGACGATGACGTCGCGGTTGGTATCAGGCGCCTGGAAGATCACCTTGTCCGCGGTGATCTCAGGGAAATTGCCGCCGCCACCGGCGCGGTAGTTGTTCGAGACGACGACGAACTTCTGGGCCGGATCGATCGGCTTGCCGTTGAAGGCGAGGTTCTGGATGCGGTTGGAGTCCGGATTGATCGGCTTGCCTGATGAATCATATTTCGGCGGCTGCGACAGGTCGATCTGGTAGGTGACGCCGTCGATCACGTCGAAATTGTAGGACGGAAAATCGTTGTTGAGCAGTGCTGTATCCTTCGAGCCAGCCTTAATGTGATTGAACATGCCGGCCGACATTTCGAGCCAGTTCTTCACCTGGGCGCCGGTGATGGCGACAGCCTGCACCGTGTTTGGGTAGAGATAGAGGTCGGCGACGTTCTTGATGGCGATATCGCCGGCCGGAACATCGGTATAGTAATCGGCGCCGCCGCGGCCGCCGGCCTTGAAGGGGGCCGCCGCCGAAATCACCGGCAGGTCCTTGAACGCGGTGTCGGCGAGCATCTGCTTGATGTACCAGGTCTGGGCTTGGCTGACGACCTGCACGGAGGGATCGTCAGCGACCAGCGCGAAGTACGAATAGAGCGGTGCGGACGTCTTGCCGACCGGGGTCCGGACATAGGCAAGTGTCGCCTCGTGCTCGGCCTTGGCGGCCTCGACCACGTCCTTCTTGTCGGCGTAGTCGGCAACCACTTTCTTCTTGTCGTCGCGATGATAGATCGGCCGTGCTTCCGAGGTGAAATCGACGATCTTCCAGCTATTGCCGTCTTTCTCGAGTAGCAGGTCGATAAGGCCGAGATGTGAGCCCCAGAAACCAGCCATCACGGCGGGTTTGCCATGCAGCGTGCCCTTGACGGGGTCGGCATTGGCCACACCGTCCCAGCTCTTCGGGCCGGGGAAGACGAGATGCTGGTGGCCGGTGAAGATCGCGTCGATCCCATCGACGGCGGCGAGATGCAGCGAGGCGTTTTCCATCTTTTCGGAGGGCGCGCTGCCGTCGATGCCGGAATGCGAGAGGGCGATGACGATATCGGCGCCGGCTTCCTTCATGGCGGGAAGCCAGGCCCTGGCGGCCTCGACGATGTCGCGCGTCTGCGCCTTGCCTTCGAGGTTCTTGATGTCCCAGAGCATGATCTGCGGCGGCACGAAGCCGATGAAGCCGATCTTGACGGGGCTCTCATTGCCGGCGCCGTCCTTGATCTGCTTTTCGACGATGATGTAGGGCTTGAAGAAGAGATTGTCCTGCTTCGGGTCCGAGGCGAGCTGGCCCTTGGTCAGGTTGGCGCAGACGAAGGGGAAGTTTGCGCCTGATAGTACCTTGAACATGAAGTCGAGGCCGTAGTTGAACTCGTGATTGCCGAGCGTGCCCACAGTATAGCCGAGCGTGTTCATCGCCTTGATCACCGGATGGACGTCGCCGTCCTTCATGCCGTGCTGATAGGCCATGTAATCACCCATCGGATTGCCCTGCAGCACGTCGCCATTGTCGATCAGCAGTGAGTTGACGGCCTCGGCGCGGATGCCGTCGATGATCGTCCCGGTGCGCGACAGGCCCATCGTGTCGTTCGGCTTGTCGGCATAATAGTCATAGGGGAAGACATTGACATGAATGTCAGTCGTTTCCATCAGCCTCAGATGCGCCTGGTTGGCGCTGGCGCGCGCGCTGAAAGGATGCAGCAGCACCAGGGCGGAAGTGGCGGCGAGGCCGCCGAGCAGGGAACGGCGGCTCATTACGCCAACATCGAAAATGGAAGACATGGAAACTCTCCTTCAGGATCATGCATCGTCCGGCCCGTCAGAATTAGGACGATTTGGCGAGGAGTACACTGCGAAAATGACAGGACGTCAAAACAATCCGCCGGAAAAGCGTCATCGCTCCGAAATGCAATTTATGGTGCAGTCCCTCAGCGCCAGGCTGCCACAGACGCAAGGCGCGGTCACCCTCGGCGTCGGTGTCAACCGCAGTTGCTGGAGCGATCTCAGCCGCTCCTTCGGCGCAAAGGCCGGGCACCTTACGAGTTTGGTGCCGATGTTGTTAAGTGAGGCGTCCGCTCGACGTTGACGGCGGTTCTAACCAGCGGACGCACCGCCAGCACCGGCCGCATCTCCTTATGGAAAAAGCGGAAATAGGAGGAGATCTGCGCCCGCGCATTCGAATTCACGTCGAACTGGATGCCGACGCGGCCATTATGCTTCCAGCGGATGATGCCTTCGAGCAGCCCGAGGTTTTCGGCCTCGATGCGCACCTTGCTGCCGGAGGCGGCATGGAGCGGCCCCTTCATCTCCAGGGCGGCACCAGTTGGCGATAGGTTGAGGATGCGGGCATCCACCTGGCTGTTCAGATATTTGACATGGCCGAACACGCGGCAGTTTTTTCGGTCGGCCTTTCGAGCCGTGATTTTCAAGTTGCGGGTCATACTGTCTCCCTTGATATAGCCAGGGAGCATAGCGCCGGAAAATTGAAATGGTTTTAGGGGCTTGGCTAAAATTGCAGTGAAACGTCAATTGGCAGCAGCGGCCCTGCGTCCCACCACATGTTCGCGCCAGACCGTGAAGATCCCGGCGGCAACCACGATGATCGAGCCAGCGATCATATTGAGACTGAGCGTTTCATCGTAGATCACCATGCCGATGACAGAGGCGTAGACAAGTGACAGATAGGTCAGCGGCTGGACGGCGGCGGCATCGAGAATATCATAGGCGCGGATCAGGAAATAATGGCTGGAAATGCTGGTGACGCAGACGAGCGCCATCCAGCCCCAATCGCCCGGCGACATCCAGCTCCAGTAGAACGGTCCGACCAGAGCGTCATCGTAACGCCACCGACGACGCCGGTATAGAAGAAGCTGGTCATCGACGAATCGTCGCGGCTGACCAAGCGGGTGGCGATAACGTAGAAGGCGAAGTTGAAGCAGGAAAGGACGGCGAGAAGCAGCTTAAGGTCGAAAAATTCGCCTTCCGGCTTCAGGATCAGCAGCACTCCGAACAGTCCGGCGCCGATCGCTGCCCACCGCCGCCACCCGACCCGCTCGCCGAGGATCGGCATCGCCAGCAGCGCGATCAGGATCGGCGTCGCGGAAAAGATCGCCTGTGAACGGGCAAGGCCGATCACGGCAAAGCAGGTGATGGCCAGAACCACCTGAACTGCAAGCAGAACGCCGCGCGTCACCTGCAGGAAGGGGCGTTTGGTGCGGGCCGTCGCCTTGATACCGCCGCGCATCTTCGACGCGAGGATGATCGTGAAAAGCGCAAAGGCCCAATAGCGGATCATCGTCACGAAGATCGGCGGATAGGCCGTCGCCAGATGTTTCGAGATGGCGTCCTGCAGTGAAAAGATGGTGAGCGCCAGCAGAACGAAGATATAGCCTTGGGTCTTCGATGTCATGACTTGCCATTACTGCATAATTTCACCCTTAAATCGATTCCGATTTAAGAGTGAAATTATGCAGAAGTCCAAAGTGTTACAGCGTCCTCTGCGCGTCTGAAAAGACGCGCAGCGCTGTAGTGGGGAAGCGCCCGCGCGCGCCGAAAGTCTGGGCAGGCTTTCGGCAAAGATGCAAGGCCTCAAAGGCCGACATTCGGCTTGTCGATGATTTCTCTGAGAGCGAAGCTGGAATTGATCTTGACGACATGGGGAAGGGCCGACAGCCAGTCGCGGTGGATGCGCTCATAGTCCTCGAGATCACGGGCGGCGACCCTGAGGATGTAATCGTATTCGCCCGACATCAGGTAGCAGACGAGCACGTTCGGGCAGAGCTTCACCGCTGCCTCGAATTCCGCCAGTGTCTTGGCGAACTGGCCGGAGAGCGAGATATGCACGATGGCGATCATCTTGTAGTCGAGCGCCTTGTGTGAAAGCCGCGCGTGGTAGCCGCCGATGACGCCGCTTCTTTCCAAGATGTCGAGCCGGCGCGAACAGGCCGAAGGCGACAGTCCGATCCTTTCGGCAAGCTCGGCATTGGTCATGCGGGCATTGGCCTGCAATGCCCGGAGAATCGCAAGATCGATGGTGTCGAGATCGGCCATTCGAAGAACCTTCGAAAAAAGATAGGATAAATGCAATAATCGCCGAAAAATCGCGTCTTCGCAAATCGTCTTTGCAAGGACATTTCACTGTCTTGATGGTTGGATTCCTCATCTGAAAAAATCCGCGGCCGCGGAGATAAAATGAGAGGAACGCGCATGCGTGTCGGTTGCCCGAAGGAAATCAAGAATCATGAATATCGCGTCGGTCTGACGCCGGCTTCGGTGCGAGAATATGTTGCCCACGGCCACGATGTCTGGGTGGAGACCAAGGCAGGCGTCGGTATCGGCGCTGATGATGCCGCCTATGCCGCGGCTGGCGCCAAGATCGCCGCCTCCGCCAAGGATATCTTCGAAAAGTGCGATATGATCGTCAAGGTGAAGGAGCCGCAGCCCGCCGAATGGGCGCAGCTCCGTGACGGCCAGCTTCTCTACACCTATCTGCATCTGGCGCCGGATCCTGAACAGACCAAGGGTCTCATCGCCTCCGGCGTTACCGCGATCGCCTATGAGACGGTGACCGACGAGCGCGGCGGTCTGCCGTTGCTGGCGCCGATGTCGGAGGTCGCCGGACGCCTGTCGATCCAGGCAGGGGCGACCGCGCTGCAGAAGGCCAATGGTGGCCTCGGCGTCCTGCTCGGCGGCGTACCTGGTGTGCTGCCGGCCAAGGTCGCGGTCATCGGCGGCGGCGTTGTCGGCCTGCATGCCGCCAGGATGGCCGCCGGCCTCGGCGCCGATGTCAGCATCCTCGACAAGTCGCTGCCGCGCTTGCGCCAGCTTGACGATATCTTCGCCGGCCGCATCCACACCCGTTATTCCAGCATCCAGGCGCTGGAGGAGGAAGTCTTCTCGGCCGATCTCATTATCGGCGCCGTGCTGATTCCCGGCGCTGCCGCTCCGAAGCTCGTCACCCGCGAGATGCTCTCCGGCATGAAGAAGGGCTCCGTCATCGTCGACGTCGCCATCGACCAGGGCGGCTGCTTCGAGACCTCGCATGCGACGACCCATTCCGATCCGACCTATGAAGTCGACGGCGTCGTGCATTATTGCGTCGCCAACATGCCGGGCGCCGTGCCGGTCACCTCGGCGCACGCGCTGAACAATGCCACATTGGTTCATGGCCTGGCGCTTGCCGATCGCGGCCTGCGCGCTATTGCCGAAGACAAGCACCTGAGGAACGGCCTCAACGTGCACAAGGGCCGCCTTACCAGCAAGCCCGTCGCCGACGCGCTGGGCTACGAAGCCTTTGCGCCGGAGAGCGTACTGAACGTAGCGTAAGCTTGCTGACTCAAGGTCAGGCGCCGGCCTCCACCAGGGCCGGCGCCTTTACTTTGTCGATCCGGCATTGGAAGCAGTTGTTGCGCGCTGAGCGCACATGCACATAGGCGATACCAGATCGTCCCAGCAGCTCTTCGCCATAGGCTGGAATATCGCCGATAGCGGTCACCGCGCCGGTGCCGTAGACGATGCGGTCGTTTTCACTATAGCCGCGGACGATGAAGTCGCGGCTCGTCGTCAGCACCGGCGGCATGATCTCTTCGGCGGCATAGCGTGCACAAGGCTGCTTGTGCAGGAAGACCGGGCCGGTTTCGGCATAGGGCTGCAGTTCGGGGAAGGGCCGGTAGGCGAAGACCAGCAACGCCTCGCCCGCATCGATATTTTCGAGGCAATGGCGGCAGGGATGACCGGGACCATCGGAAACGATCGTCTCGGGCAGCCTGTCATAGGCGTCGCGGCCGCCGTTCCAGAGGTGTTCGGCGTCGGTCGTCGGCATGGCAACAAAACGAATGGCGGTCACGATAGATCTCCTTTGTATTGCCATGAAATGCACCTCGACGAGCGCGCAAGCCACCCGATTCTTGCGCGCCGCAGGCATTGGGCGATCGAGTGAAACGCGGAATATGCTTCGTCCTCAAAGCGCACGCTTCCACCCTGCGCGTAACCTCAGACACTGCGGGAGTGCGCCAAAAGCGGGTCACCACGGGTCGCCCCCAAGCGGGTCGACGCCTGTCATGGACCAGCTTTCTTCTCGCTGCTCGTCGGCTCGATCGTGTCTCTCGTCGCTGCGCCGGGTATGTCTGGCGTCTTCATACCGTGGTACACGATCGGGTGGCACAGGGTCGGGCCGCTGTTCGGTTTTGAGAGGGTGCGCTGGCTGGCGGCCTCACGAATTTCGGTTTGGAGGGACAGATGATGGCTGAAGAAGCAGCATTGAACTTCGCGGACTTCTATGATGCCGAGCTTGCTCTCCATAACGCGCATTTTCGGGTCGCCGCCGCGGTCGGGCGGTCTGATCGTGTTCTCGATATCGGTTGCGGCGCCGGACAAACCACACGTGACGCCGCGCGCGCTGCTGAAGCAGGACGAGCGCACGGAATAGACCTGTCCGTCACGATGCTGGAGATTGCCCGCCGGCGCAGCGCCGAGGAGGGATTACCCAATGCGACGTTCGAAGTGGCGGATGCACAGAACTACCACTTCGCAAAAGGGGAATTCGACCTTTGCATCAGTCGATTTGGCGTCATGTTCTTCGCCGATCCGGCGGTGGCTTTCGCCAACATCGCCAACGCCGTACGCCCGGGTGGGCGTTTCATTTTCATGGTCTGGCAGGACAGAGACCGCAATGAGTGGGCGACCGCCATACATGAGGCGCTTGACCCGGATTCAACCGGTCCGGTTGCGGCCAGCAAAGCCTTTTCGCTGAGCGAACCCTCGGTTACGTCTGGACTGCTCGAAACGGCAGGGTTCGCTACCATCGAGTTTCGTGAAATCAACGAGCCTGTGTTCTACGGTCCAGATCCCGAGACTGCATTGGCGACGATTCAGACATTTGAAAATGTGAAGAACGCCCTCGATCGTTCCGTCGCGACAGCCGAAATACGGGCGCGGCTGCTCGACATGCTGGAGGCGCACCAGACACCCCACGGAATTCAATTCGATTCGCGCGCATGGCTGATCAGCGGCCGCCGGTACGGCGACAGTCCCTCGTGCGTTATGTGATTTCCGCTCAGCGTGAATGCCGGCTTTGGGTCAAGCCGACATTGCTGGCATTTGCTATCGAATTCCGCAAAACTGCATGACGAAAAGGAGAAGCCCTTGCCCGACATCGATCTCGCGCTGCTGGCGCAACAGAATGCGGAAATACTGGAAGAGCTCAGGGCTCTGCGCCGGGAAGTGGCGGAACTGAAGGAGCAGTCGGGCCGCACGCTCGATTTCGAGCGCCGCAACGACCCACGCCGCCCGAACAGCCTGACGCAGCGTTAGTTGCCTCTGGCTACGTCAGGGAAAGAAGCCGTCAGCTTTTCCGCGCAATCTCCAGAAGCTCCTTGTCGCTGAGCGGCCGGACGATGCCGGTGCCGGTCGAGACGGGGGAGAAGCCGTACATCTGGTAGAGCTGCAGCGCGCGCGGATGGTCGAGGTTGTTGGTGGTGGTGGTGACCCGCTTCGGATTGAGCGACCAGATGGCATAGAGCGCCTGCAGCAGGAACCACTTGCCGATGCCGAGACCGAGCGCATGTTCGATCAGGCCGAAATGGCTGAGCTCGATCATATCCTCGTCTTCGCAGAAATATTCGTAGAAGCCGGCGGGCGCGCCGTTCACGTAGAGAACGCTGATATTGTTGCGCTTGTCGTTCAGCGTCTCGGCAAGCTGCTCGTCGCTCATGCGCAACCGATCCACCCATTGCCAGCGGGCACCCACCTGCCGGTAGAGATAGCGGTAGAAGGGCAGCGGGATCTCGGGAGCGCGCATGATCGCCGTCTGGATATTGACGGGCACCGGCATGCTTGCCTTTGGCGGCGCCGTCATTTCGAGCCGGGTGATGTGAGCTTTCAGCGAAGCGGGTGCCTTTCCCATGGCGATCAGGCTTTGACCGGCGTCGGCGGACCGGTAACGATGGGTGTATCGTCACGGCTGCCCCATTCGCTCCACGAGCCATCATAAAGCTTGTTGTCGTGATGGCCGAGCGATTCCAGCGCCAGCGTGATGATCGCGGCGGTGATTCCCGAGCCGCAGGAGGTGACGACGGGTTTTGAAAGATCAATGCCGGCATCCTCGATCGTCTGCCTGAGTTCGGGCAGCGACTTGAAACGGCCCTGACTGGCGAAGACACCGGAGGGCAGGCTGCGGGCGCCGGGCATATGGCCGGAGCGCATGCCGGCGCGCGGTTCGGGCTCGGCGGCTGCGAAGCGGCCGGCGCTGCGGGCATCGGCGATCTGCATCGCGCCGCTGGAGACGATGTCGCGCATCCTATCGAGCGTCACCACGCGGCTTTCATCGAAATTGGGCGTGAAGGTCGCCGACGCAGGATTGGGTGCTGCGGTTTCCAGCGGACGGCCCTCGGCCTTCCAGCCGTCGAGACCGCCATCGAGCACGAAGACGTTTTTCGCGCCCATCACCCGGAAAAGCCACCAGACGCGGGGCGAGGCGAACAGACCGATACCGTCATAGACGACGATCCGATCATTCTCGCTGATGCCGAGCCGGCCGACTTCGGCGGCGAAATAATCGGGCGAGGGGATCGTGTGCGGCAGCGATGTCGAATGGTCGGCGATCTTGTCCTGATCGAAGCGGATGGCGCCGGGAATATGGCCGGCAGCATATTCGGCATCGGCATCGCGCTTCTGCGCCGGCAGATAGAAGGAGGCGTCCAGCACCCGAAGGTCAGCTTTGCCGAGCTCGGACTGCAGCCAGTCGGCCGAAACGACGAAACGGCTCTTGGTCTCACTCATGATGGTCTCCCTTGATGGTCAGGCTTCGTCGCCGGGCGTGCCGAAGCGGATGCGGAAGCGCCGGTTCTCTTTGCCCTTCTTCTCGATTTTGGCGATATGGATCCGGCCGACTTCCTGAGTCTCGGAGACATGTGTGCCGCCGCAGGGTTGGCTGTCAATCGAGGAGTTCTCGCCGATGCAGACGAGGCTGACGCGCCCGAGCCCCATCGGTGGGCGCACGTTCTTCGATTTGACGATATCGGGATTGGTCACAAGCTCCTCGTCGGTGATCCATTGCAGAGTGACCGGATGATTCTGCTCGACCAATTGCATCAGCTTGACCGTCACCGCGTCCTTGTCGATCGTCTCGATCATGTCGAAATCGACGCGGCTTTCCTCTTCGCCGACGGCAGCCCCGGTGATCGGATAGGAGCAGACGACGGAAAGCAGGTGGCAGGCCGTGTGCATGCGCATCAGCCTGTAGCGGCGCGGCCAGTCGACATGCAGCACCAGCGTCTCGCCGACCACGGGCCGCGGCGCACCTTCGAGCGGCACATGGATGATGACATCTTTGCTTGGACCATGCTTCGTCTGGCCGAGCGCGATCTTGCTGCCGTCGGCGCGTTCGAGCTCTCCGGTGTCACCAGGCTGGCCACCTGATGTCGCATAGAAGCAGGTCTGGTCCAGTTCGATGCCCCCGTCTTCGTGAACGGCGGTGACGACCGCATCGCACGTCGAGAGATAGAAGTCGTCACGATAGAGGGCATTGACGGACATGGGGTCTCACACGGGCTCGTAGGGAACGTGGATATCGGGCGACTTGGCCATCCAGCCCGGAACGGGCAGCCCCTTCGAGGTGAGGAAGTCCGGGTTGAAGAGCTTGGACTGATAGCGGTTGCCGTAATCGCAGAGGATCGTCACCACCGTGTGACCAGGTCCAAGGTCCCGGGCGAGATTGACCGCGCCGGCAATGTTGATCGCCGTCGAGCCGCCAAGGCAGAGGCCCTCGTTCTCGACAAGGTCGAAGAGATAGGGAAGCGCTTCGGCATCCGAGATCCGATAGGCATAGTCAGGCGTGAAACCCTCGAGATTGGCGGTGATGCGGCCCTGGCCAATGCCCTCGGTGATCGAGGATCCCTCGGATTTCAGCGCGCCGTTCTGGTAGAATTCATAGAGAGCAGCGCCATCGGGATCGGCGATGCCGATCTTGACGGCAGACCTGAAAGCCTTGAGGCCGGCCGCCACACCTGCCAGCGTGCCACCGGAGCCGACCGAGCAGACAAAGCCGTCGACCTTGCCGTCGGTGTCTTTCCAGATTTCCTTGGCGGTTGTTTCGATATGCGCCTGACGGTTGGCGACGTTGTCGAACTGGTTTGCCCAGATTGCCCCGTTCGGCTCGGTCTTCGCCAGTTGCTCTGCCAGCCGCCCGGACACCTTCACGTAGTTGTTCGGGTTCTTGTAGGCAACGGCGGGTACTTCGACGAGTTCGGCGCCGAGCAGCTTCAGCGCGTCTTTCTTTTCCTGGCTCTGCGTTTCCGGGATGACGATGACGGTACGATAACCGAGCGCCTTGGCGACCAGCGTCAGCCCGATGCCGGTATTGCCGGCCGTACCCTCGACGATGACGCCGCCCGGACGAAGCAATCCCTTCCGCTCTGCGTCGCGGATGATGTAGAGCGCGGCCCGATCCTTCACCGACTGGCCGGGGTTCAGGAACTCCGCCTTGCCAAGAATGGTACAGCCGGTCACCTCTGAGGCGCCCTTGAGTTTGATTAGGGGCGTGTTGCCGATGGCTTCAAGGACGGAGGGGTGGAAGGTCATGGAATCTGCCTCTATTCGAACTCTTACTTTAGGAACGGTCTTTTCCCTTCACAAGGCTGAGTTGGCAAGAAAAGCTATTCCACACCTCTGTCGGACGCGATAAAATTTGGCTTTCCTCCCCCGAAATGACGCATGGCTGGCAATCCAGCGGTGTGAGAGGTGATCCGAAGATTGACTTTCCCCGTACGGATGACGACAAAGCGAAAACGGAGCGCGGCAACAGGGCGTGACCAAAACCGACATGGTTCACGAGCAGATCGACACGATCGATGCATTGATGGCGCATTATGTTGCCGGCTCCTTGCCCGAGCCGGCGCGTGTGTTGGTGCAGTCTCATCTCGAAATGAAACCGGATAATCGCAGCCTGGTGAACAGCCTCGAGCTGCTGGCCGGCGAAGCTCTGGAAAACGCGCCTGAAGTCGCCATTGCCGATCGCGACGGGCGGCTTGCGGCGATCTTTTCCTCTGCGTCTCCCGTCACGGCGCCGCAGACGGCCGCGCGGCCGGAGAACGCGCTGTTTCCCCAAGCGTTGCGCAATCTCTTGGGCTTCGAGGCCGAGGACGTTCGCTGGCGTCGGCGGTTGCCCGGTTTCAGGGAATATTCGCTCGACATGGACGGCTGCGAGGTCAGCCTGATGTGGATCCGGCCGGGCCGAGCCTTGCCGGCGCACACCCACAAAGGCATGGAACTGATCCTCATTCTCGACGGCGCCTTCAACGATGAACGCGGCCGTTTCGGTCCCGGCGACATCTCCATTGCCGACGAGACGGTCGACCACCGGCCGGTAGCCGAAAAGGACAGGCCTTGCATCGCCTTTGCCGTCTCGGATGGACCGGTCAAGCTCACCGGATCCTTTCGTCAGATGATCGGCGACTTGATCGGCTGAAAGCAGCCACAATGGTGTGATAGAGCCGTAAATCCGGCGGGGTTGAGGAACTTCCGGACCTGTTTTCGCATTGATCAGGCAGCCCGGAGGAACATGTCATGCGTGACTTCATTGCCCATCCCGAACATGGAATCGTCTGGATTTCGGGCGCGAGCTCAGGCATCGGCCGGGCGCTTGCACTGAGGCTCGTCGGCGAAGGATACAAGGTCGCCGTCACGGCCAGAAGCCACGAAAAGCTTGTCGAACTGCAAGCCGAAGCCAATGGCCTCTCGGGCAGTATCATTGTGCTCGACGGCGACGTCACCGATGCCGAGGACATGGAACATGTCATGGCCTCCATCGAATATGAGCACGGCACGCTCGCCATGGCGATCCTCAATGCCGGCGTCTACCTGCCTGTCCATGCCGAGGATCTGAATCGCACCGATTTCGAGAAGAGCTTTGCCGTCAACCTCTCCGGCGTCGTCAACTGTCTGCTGCCGGCGATCCGCCATATGAAGGCGAAGGGGCAGGGACAAATTGCCATCGTTTCCTCCGTCACCGGTTATGGCGGCCTGCCGACGGGGGCTGCCTATGGTGCTACCAAGGCGGCGCTGATCAATATGGCCGAAAGCCTGAAATTCGATCTCGACAAGATGGGCATCCGCATCCAGCTCGTTTGCCCGGGCTTTGTCGATACGCCGGCAACGAGGAAGAATGCCTTTCCGATGCCGTCGCTGGTATCGGTCGAGGAGGCCGCCCGGGAGATTGCCGCCGGGTTGAAATCGCAGGCCTTCGAGATCACGTTTCCGAAGCGCTTCACCACCATGCTGAAGCTCGCGCGCTTGCTCCCCTACAGCGCTTATTTCACGCTGGTGAACCGCGTGACCGGCTGGCGGGAGCGACCGCCATCGGCTGGTCGCCACCCGGTGACACCGCATGCGGCGGAATGATCAACGGCGCGAGAACACGACTTGGCGCACATCTATATTGCGGGCACGGAAGCCGGCCTCGCAATAAAACAGATAGAATTCCCAGAGCCGCTTGAAACGCTCGTCGAAGCCCATCGGGCGGATGCGTTCCCAGACCGACCAGAAACGCTCGCGCCATTCGGCCAGCGTGCGGGCGTAATCGAGCCCGAAGCCGAAGTCCTTGACCAGCGACAGGTCGACCTTGCCGGCAAGTTCGGCCAGATGATTGCGCGTCGGCAGCATACCGCCGGGAAAGACATATTTCTGGATGAAGTCGGGGTTGCTGCGATACTGGTCGAAGGACTCGTCCTTGATCGTGATGATCTGCAGCCCAGCCTTGCCGCCCGGCTTCAGACATTGCCTGAGCTTGGAGAAATAGGACGGCCAGTATTTCTCGCCGACCGCTTCGAACATCTCGATCGAGACGATCCGGTCGTAGAGCCCTGCCTCATCGCGGTAATCCTGAAAGCGGAATTCCACGCGGTCATCGAGGCCGGCTTTGCGAATGCGCTCCTCGGCAAAGGCGAGCTGCTCGCGGCTGATCGTCAGCCCCGTCACCTTGCAGTTCAGCTCACTCGCCGCAAATTCGGCAAACCCGCCCCAGCCGCAGCCGATCTCCAGCACATGATCGCCGGGCCCGATGCCGGTCGCCTCGGCAAGCGCCCGGTATTTGGCGTTCTGGGCCGATTGCAGATCGTTGGCGCCGGTCGAATAGAGTGCAGAAGAATAGGTCATGCTCGGATCGAGCCATTCCCTGTAGAAATCGTTGCCGAGATCGTAATGAGCGGAAATGTTGCGCTTCGAGCCCGTCTTGGTGTTGGTGTTCATCCAATGGCGGACGCGCTCGAACAGGCGGCCAAGACCGCCCTTGCCATGCGCATAGCTGTATACGGCCTCGCCGTTGACGAGGAAGAGTTCGAGGAAGGCGGCGATATCAGGGCTGTCCCAATCGCCGTCCATATAGGTTTCGGCGACCCCGATCGTGCCGCTCGTCAGCGCTCGATAGGCAAGGTTCCAGTTGTGGAGGCTGAGCGCCGCCTTTGGCCCGGCCTTCTTGCCCTCGACCAGCAGCCTGCGGCCGTCGGGAAGGGTAACGGCAAGCGAACCGTGCTGCATATGCAGAAGTCCGCGCAGCGCCAGCTTTGCCTTGAAGGGCAGACCCTTCACCATGCGGGACATGTTTTCGGCCGTCAGCGTCACAGCATCACGAGCCAGCAGATTCCAGTCCTGCGCCTTGCTCATTTCTCTTCCTCCTCCAGCATTTTCCTGCCGGTTAGGGACGAAGCCACCCTTGATGATACACGCAGCCGCCCCCCGGCCATTGCATCGAACGCTAATGTCATTCCGCCGCTTCCGCAAGCGGGCGGGTTTGGCGGACGCTGACTTCAGGTGGGGGCGCAGGACGCCTGACATACCGCGCGCCCTTCAGCCACAATTTGAGTGCTTCCCAATGAATTCCGGTCATGATCTTGAAAGTGAGGATGGGTATGCGCGCCGTCAAGCCCAGCAGCGAAGCGTTTGTCAAAGGCACCTGCCGTCCGGAAAATGTCGCCGAGAGCAGCGGTCCTTCACTATCTGTTTCAAGGATGCGCCAGCGGATCTCTTTACCGGGCGGCAGCATGCGGAAATGATAGCGCGCCGCCATGCCGATAAAGGGCGAGACGTGAAAGAGCTTGTCGCAGCTCTGGCGAAGCCCGCTTTCCGACATCTCGCCACGGCCGACGGGACAGACATAGCTGTGCCGCTCGCCGAAAGTATTGCGCACCTCGTAGATCATCGCGATGACTGCGCCAGCGGCATCATAGGCGTGATAGACGGAAAGCGGATTGAAGACATAGCCGAGAATGCGGGGATAACAGACAAGCAGGATCCTGTCGGCGCGGTCGAGCCCCGCCTCGGCGAGCAGCCGGTCGGCATAGGCGCGCAGCGACGTATTTCTGGTTTCGGCGTGGTCCTTTTCCTGGAACGAGACGAGATTGCGCCCGTTGACGGAAAACAGCATCGATAGCCGGCCAGCCTCGTCCAGCCTGTCGAGATCGACAAGCAGCGAGAAGACACGGTAGCGGAAGCGATGGCCGAAGGGTTTCATGCGTTGATGCATGATCTCGCCGACATAGAGACCTGCGGCGGCATCCGGTGGAGGGCCGTTGGCCACCGCGTTCATGCCACGCTTTTCGCCGAGCCCTGTCATGCCGCCACGTCCGGTTGAGGTTCCCAGGTTCGGGCCGTCCGCCAGGGTATGATCCCGCCCAAGGCTTCTGCCGCCGCCAGACCGGAAACCAGTCCATCCTCGTGAAATCCGTATCCCGTCCAGGCACCGGCGAAATAGCAATTGTTCTGTCCCTGAATGGTGACAAGCGCCTGTTGCGCAGCCATGGCGTCCGCCGAGAACTGCGGATGTTCGTAGGTGAATTCGGCAAACATCTTATGGGGGTCCGGCTCGCGGTCGGGATTGAGGGTCACGAACAGCGGGAATCTGTTGTCGATGCCTTGCAGCCGGTTCATCCAGTAAGTCACGGCGACGTCGGCCTTTCCATCTTCACGGCTGGAACGGAGATAATTCCATGAGGCCCAAACCTTGCGTCGCTGCGGCATTAGCGACTGGTCGCGGTGCAGGACGACGCGGTTCGGCTGATAGGGGATGGCGGCGAGCAGCCTGCTTTCCCGATCGGTGGCATCGACAAGCAAGCGGGCTGTCTGATCGCTGTGGCAGGCGAAGATCACCTTGTCGAACGGGTGTTCGCCGCCCGTTTCGTCGATGATCGTGACGCCGCGTTCGGAGCGGATGACCCCGCGCACGCCGCAGGAAAGTCTCACGCGTTCGCCGAGCGGCTGAAGCAGCCGGTCGAGATAGGTGCGGCTGCCGCCGGTCACTGTGCGCCACTGGTGCTGCCGGCGGTAGATCAGCCGGTGATTATCGAAGAAATTGACGAACTGCTCGGCGGGAAACTGCAGCATGCGGGCTGATGGTGTCGACCAGATCGCCGCCGCCATCGGCACGAGATAGTTGTTGGTGAAACCGGGCGAGAAGCCGCGCCAGTCGAGATAATCGCCGATCGAGCGCGAGGCGAGATGACCGGCGGTGCGATCTTCGAGGCAGGTGCGGTTGAAGCGGAGGATCTCGCGGATCATCCACAAGAACGAGGGCCGCAGCAGGTTGCGCTTTTGCGCAAAGACTGAGGACAGCCCGCCGCCGCTCCATTCCAGTCTGCCGCGGTCGAGCGAGAGCGAAAAGCTCATATCGCTTGCATGCGTCGCGATGCCGAGTTCGGCAAAGAGCGCCGTCAGATTGGGGTAATTCTGTTCGTTATAGACGATGAAGCCGGTATCGACCGCAATCTGAACCCCGTCGTATTCCACGTCCACCGTCGCCGTATGGCCTCCCGCCCGCGCCTGGCTTTCGTACAGCGTAACGTCATGCACCTGACACAGTGCCCAGGCTGCGGAGGCGCCCGAGATGCCAGAGCCGATGACGGCGATCCTCAGCCGGCGGGGAGCGGGACAGAAGTGCGCGTTCATGCGGCATCCCTTATTGCTTTGTAGGCGGCAAGCGCCCGGTTGCGGGCGCTCGCGTGATCGACGATCGGTTTCGGATAGGTTTGGCCAAGCGTGATGCCGGCCTCGTCGAGCATGCTCTTCGGCGCCTCGAACGGCCGGTGGATGTATTTTGGCCCGAGTTCTCGAAGCTCCGGCACGTAGGTCCTGACATAGTCGCCGTCGGGATCGAACTTTTCGCCCTGCAGCACCGGATTGAAGATGCGGAAAAATGGCGAGGCATCGGCTCCCGAGCCCGCCACCCATTGCCAGCTTGCGGCATTGTTGGCGGGATCGGCATCAACGAGCGTATCCCGAAACCAGGCCTCGCCCCGGCGCCAGTCGATCATCAGATCCTTGATGAGGAAGGAGGCGACGATCATGCGCACGCGATTGTGCATCCAGCCATGGCGCCAGAGCTGGCGCATGCCGGCATCGACGATCGGATAGCCGGTCATGCCGCGGCGCCACGCCTCGAAATCTCCGCTGTTGTTGCGCCATTCGAAGCCGTCGAAACGATCGTTCCAGTTGGCAGAGGCAAGACGCGGGAAATGGAAAAGCAGGTGATAGGAAAATTCGCGCCAGGCGATCTCCTTGCGAAAATGCACGATGTCAGCCGCCGGCACGCGTTGCGACAGGCCGCGTGTGGCATCCCAGATGCGGGCAGGGGATATCTCGCCCAGCGCCAGATGCGGCGACAGCATCGACGTCGCCGGCCTCGCTGGATAGTCTCGGTTTTCCTTGTAGCCCTCGAGCGCGTCTTCAACGAAGGCGTGGAGTCTCTGCTGGGCACCCTCTTCGCCGGGTGTCCAGAGATCAACGAAATCGCCTGCCCAGTCCGGCTTCGTCGGGAGCAGCTTCCAGCTCCCCAGCACTTCTGATTTCGGTTGCGACGCAAGCCGCAGTTTTGCCGGCGCGTCCAGCGGCGGCTCCGGTTCGCCGCCGCCCTCCAGCGCGCGCCAGAATGGCGTGTAGACGCGATAGGGCGTGCCGTTGCCGGTCATCAGCCGGGAAGGT
The DNA here is from genome assembly GCF_057653825.1 of Rhizobium sp. WSM409. Lineage (NCBI taxonomy): Bacteria > Pseudomonadati > Pseudomonadota > Alphaproteobacteria > Hyphomicrobiales > Rhizobiaceae > Rhizobium > Rhizobium sp. WSM409. The sequence goes on from NZ_CM172794.1 coordinate 1,593,166, forward strand.
TCGTGCAGCAGCTGGCCGCCAAAGCTTCTTGCCTCGATCGCCTGCTTTTCCAGTTCGTGCTTGATACGGGCGTCGATGGAGATTCCGGCTGGATCGTAGCGCCGGTTCCAGAAGACGGCTTCGGCAGCGCTTTCCTTGATAAAGGCGCAAAGTACTTCGAGCGCCTCGCCGCTTGCCAACACCAACCGTCCATTCAGCTTTTGCAGCGACCTGTTGAGCGCTTCCAGTGAATGATGCAGCCACCAGGCCTGTGCAGCACCCAGCGGACCGGTGCCTGCTGCCGCCGGTTCTCTAATATAGAGCGGGATGATCGGCCGCCCGGAGCGATGGGCGGCGGTGAGTGCCTGATTGTCGTCAAGGCGCAGGTCCTTGCGAAACCAGAGGATGACCGGTTTTGCCGCGTCCTTTGCCAATGAAGCCGTTCCCCGCTTGTGTTCTTTTCAACCCGCTACGCATGTACGGAACGCCCGGATCAAAAGTTTCATCCGGTGGAAAAAAGCTTTCACGGCTGTCGGCGGCATGAAAAAGGCCGGTGTGAACCGGCCTTTTTCTGAAAGCGGAAGTCTGTCGCTTAGTTGTCGTATTCGCGGCAGGCTTCGCTGATCGATGCGCCGCTCTGACCGCCGCGCGTGTCGACGCCGGACATCTGTTGCGGCATGCCGGGGCATTCCATCGTCTGCGGTCGGCCGATGCTCTGTGTCGTCGTCGGATCGACCGGCGAGGCGGGTACCGGACGAATGCCGTTGTCATCGTTGGTGTAGTCGGATGAATAGGTGCCGGAACCGGGATCGGTCGAGCCGCCATTCGTTGGCCCGATGGGACTCGGGTTAGACTGGGCAAAAGCCGACGACGCCATGCCGATCGCGAGCAGCGAAGCGGCAATAAGGGATCTAGACATGGAATATCCTCCTTGGATTTTCATCTTGGATGACCCTGGGGTAACTGCCTGATGGAATCATTGTTCCGAAATTTGCTAAAAACCTGCATTCACGCGCGGCCTGTACGGCATGGTTATGCGTAAACCTTAACGGGCGATGTCGCTGGATCGGCGCCGGCGCATGCCCTACTTGCATGCGGAGATACTAAAAAACCGTGGCATGAGGCCGCTATGTTCATCTCCTTTCGCGAAGCCGCAGATCTCGGTCTCCAGATCGTACTTGCACTCACCTTGACGCTGAGTGGCATGGCGGTCGCCTCCTACGCCGTCAGGAATGACAAGGCTAAAATTTCGGCAATCGACGTCAGCCGTCCCTCACTCTGGACCGCCGCTCCGATGCGCATCGATCCGGCGACGCAAGCCTACCTGCGCGCCGATGTTTCGGCCGCACTGGAACTCGCCGATGGTGCCGACGACCTCTGCCACGACCCGATCGGCCTGCGGCTTTCCTGCGACTTGATCGTGACCTCCGGTACGGCGGCTTTTTAGGTGAAGGCGGTCGGGAGGCGTCACCGCCATCCCCGAAAGCTTGCAAAACCCAATGATTTGCCGTTTCATCGCGATAGCGACCACCGTCCGACTCTTTCCCTGAAGGATTCAGCCTTTTGTCTATGCCGATGCCCCGTGGCTTCGAGAAGCCCTATGCCGCCTTCCTGTTCGATATGGACGGCACCATCCTCAATTCGATCCATGCGGCCGAGCGTGTTTGGAGTGACTGGGCAAGGCGCCATGGGCTCGATGTCGCCACCTTTTTGCCGAAGATGCATGGGTCGCGCGGCATTGACACGATCACCCGGCTGAACCTGCCGGGAGTCGATCCCGAACATGAATCGAAGCTGGTGACCGAAGCCGAAATCGTCGATGTCGGCGACGTCGTTGCCATTTCCGGCGCCGCGACCTTTCTGAGTTCATTGCCCCCGGATCGCTGGGCGATCGTCACCTCCTCGCCATTGCGCCTCGCTCACCGGCGACTGGAGGCAGCAGGTCTGCCGGTGCCGAGATTCATGGTGACGGCGGAGGACGTGAAGGTCGGAAAACCAGACCCGCAATGTTATATTCTGGGCGCCGAGCGCCTCGGCGTCAGTACCCAGGATTGCCTGGTGTTCGAAGATGTCGCAGCCGGCATTACCGCCGGCGAGGCGGCGGGGGCCGATGTCATGGTCATCACGGCAACACATCACCAAAAGATGGAGACGCCGCACCCGACGCTTTCATCCTATGACGAGATCTCGGTCCGCATCTCCTCCGATCACAGGATGCTGATCGTCCCGAACGCGGCCTGACAGTGCTCCCCTGCTTGCTTCTGCGCGGTTCACTCCGCGGCTGCGGCAAGACAGCGATCGATGATGCTGCCGATTTCGCTGCGGCAGGAGCCGCAATTGGTTCCAGCGCTGGTTTCCTTGCCGACCGCCTCGACGCTGTGACATCCGCCGCGCACGGCAGCCGCGATCTGGTTGACCCCGACACTGAAGCAGGAGCAGACGGTGGCGCCCGGATCTGGCCTGCCTGCTCCCGGACGACCCGCAACGAGCGCAAAGCGTTTCCTGAGGTCGCCATGCGAGGCTGAAAGCTGCGAAATCGCCCAGTTGCGCGCGACGGCGACGGGCTCGCGTGCCAGAAACAGCGCCGCAAGCAGGACCTCGCCGTCGAAGAAGGCGAGCCTGAGGTCGCCGGATTGCCGGTCGGCATAACCAAGCGGTTCGATCTCGGCCGGAATGGCGAAAACCGCGCGGCACCAGGCCGTCCAGTCTTCGACGGTTTCGCCGAAGGCAAGCTCCAGCCGCCAGCCGCCGGCGGCTTTCGCCAGCGCCCAATAGGCGGCATCAGGCGCGGCGGGTTTTGTGGCAGAGACGGCGAAACCGTAATGGGTGGCGCGGAAGGGCCGGACGGCGACGGCAACGTTCTTCGACGCCGGCTGACCGGAAACGGGATCGGTTATCGGCGCGACCACCGCGTCGATCCGCGCTTTTGCAGCAAACTGGTCGTTCCAGTGCATCGGCGCAAAGATGCCGCCGCGTGCCTGGCGATCGGTGACCAGCGCCCTGACGATTGCCTTGCCGTGCGGGCTGTCGATCTCGACCAGGCCCGCGCTTGATATGCCGGTCTCGATCGCGTCGCGCGGATGGATCTCGGCAAAGGGTTCGGCGATATGGGCGGAAAGCCGCGCACTCTTTCCGGTTCGGGTCATCGTGTGCCACTGGTCGCGGATGCGTCCGGTATTTAGCGTGAAGGGGTACTCGGCATTGGTGCGATCGGTTGCGGGCGGTTTGACCGCGACGAAGCGCGCCTTGCCATCAGGATGGAAGAAACCACCCTCGGCGAAGAAGCGGGTGATGCTGGGTTCTGTCCCTGCCGCCTGCGGCCACTGGAAGGGCGACAGCTCGTCATAGGCGCTGCCGTTTATGCCTGCGCGCGCGCCGATATCGAAATCGCGGCTGCCGTTATTTTCGAAGGCGGAAAGCGCGGCGTGCTCCGCAAAGATTGCGTCCGGCGCATCAAAATCGAAGGCGGCGGCAAATCCCATGCGGCGTCCGACCTCCGCAAGCTGCCACCAGTCGGCCCTTGCATCGCCGGGGATGTCGAGAAACGGCCGTTGCCTTGAAATGCGCCGTTCGGAATTGGTGACGGTGCCATCCTTCTCGCCCCAGCCGAGCGAGGGCAAAAGCACATCTGCGTGCCGGGTCGTATCCGTCTCTTTCAGGATGTCCGACACGACGACGAAAGGACAGGCGGCGATCGCGCTTTCGACGCTATCGGCATCCGGCATCGAGACGACGGGATTGGTCGCCATGATCCACAGCGCCTTGATGCGTCCGTCGGCTACGGCTTGGAACATGTCGACCGCCTTCAGGCCGGGCTTTGCTGCGATGACGGGCGAGTTCCAGAAGCGCTGCACGCGATCCCGGTCTTCGGCATTCTCGATTGCCATATGGGCGGCAAGCATATTGGCGAGACCGCCGACCTCGCGCCCGCCCATGGCGTTCGGCTGTCCGGTCAGCGAAAACGGTCCCATGCCGGGGCGGCCGATGCGGCCGGTCGCCAGGTGGCAGTTGAGGATCGCATTGACCTTGTCGGTGCCGGAGGAGGATTGGTTGACGCCCTGGCTGTAGCAGGTCACGACCTTCGGCGTCGTCTCGAACAGGCGGAAGAACTCCCTGATCTGCATGGCGGGCAGGCCGGTCCGTTCCAGGAGATCGTTGATATCAAGCGCGGCGGCGGCCGCAAAAGCGTCGCCGAAACCTTCGGTATGGGCGCCGATATAATTCTGGTCGATTGCCGGACTTGTCACGAGATGGGCAAGCAGCCCCATGAACAGTGCAACGTCGCCATCAGGACGGATGGCGAGATGCAAGTCGGCGATGTCGCAGGTCATCGTCCGGCGCGGATCGATGACGACGATCCGCATGTTTGGCCGCGCCGTCTTTGCGGCGGCAAGCCGCTGGTAGATGACGGGATGACACCAGGCAAGGTTGGAGCCGGTCAGGATCACCAGATCCGCAAGTTCGATATCCTCATAGGTCCCGGGCACCGTATCGGCGCCGAAGGCGCGGCGATGCCCCGCTACGGAAGACGACATGCAGAGCCTTGAATTGGTGTCGATATTGCCGGAGCCGATGAAGCCCTTCATCAGCTTGTTGGCGACATAATAATCCTCGGTCAGCAACTGGCCTGAGACGTAGAAGGCAACGGCGTCAGGCCCGTGTTCGGCGATCGTTTCAGAAAAACGGCGGGCGACCAGATCAAGCGCCTCGTCCCAGCCGCTCTGTTTGCCTTCGATCTCGGGATGGAGAAGCCGGCCATCGAGATCGATGGTTTCGGCAAGGGCTGAACCCTTCGAGCAGAGCCGGCCGAAATTCGATGGATGTTCCGGATCTCCTTTCACGCTGACTGCGCCTGCCTCATCGACCGTGGCGACAACGCCGCAGCCGACACCGCAATAGGGACAGGTGGTCTTGACCTCAGCCGCCATCTATTCCGCCGCCATCATCAGGCTTTCCAGGGCGATGAACAGCCTGCCGTCTTCGTTCAGCACCGATATCGTCCGGACCTCGCCTTCGTCGGCGCCGAGCGCCTTGCCGGTTTCCAGCGAGATCACCCAGTTGTGCAGCGGGCAGGTGACTGACTTAGCGTGGACGATGCCCTGGGAGAGCGGGCCGCCCTTGTGCGGGCAATGATCCTCGATGGCGAAGACTTCGTTTTCGGCGGTGCGGAAGACGGCGATCTTGCCCTGCGGTGTCTTCACGCAGCGCGCGCCGCGCAGCGGGATGTCGGAGATGTCACCGATTGCGATCCAGTTCATGTCCATCTCCTTACTCTGCAGCCTGCGGATAGCCGATCGTCGCCATCGGCTTGAACTCGTGCTTGTCCTTGCCGGAAACACGCTCCGACCAGGGGTCGACCTGGGCAAATTTTTGGCTGAAGACGAAGCGCTCGTAATAGGCTTTGCGCTTTTCGGCATCACCCATGATCTGGCGGCGGATTTCCTCCAGGCCGACGCGCTTTGCCCACTTGTAGATGCGCTCGAGGTAACGGGCCTGCTCGCGGTACATCTGCGTCAGCGCCACGATATACTCCAGTGCCTCGTCCTCGGTCCGGACAAGCCCAAGGACCTCCGTGCCCTTGATGTCGAGGCCGGCAGCACCGGCGAAATGGATCTCGAAACCGGAATCCACGCAGATCACTCCGATATCCTTGCAGGTTGCTTCCGCGCAGTTGCGCGGGCAGCCGGACACGGCCAATTTCAGCTTGGCCGGCGTCCAGGAGCCCCACATGAACTTTTCGATGCGGATGCCGAGACCGGTGGAATCCTGGGTGCCGAAGCGACACCAGTCGGAGCCGACGCAGGTCTTCACCGTGCGCAAGCCCTTGGCATAAGCCTGGCCGGAGACGAAGCCCGCCTTGCCAAGATCGGCCCAGACGGCGGGCAGGTCTTCCTTCTCGATGCCGAGCAGGTCGATGCGCTGGCCGCCGGTGACCTTCACCATCGGGATCTCGAACTTGTCGACGACATCCGCGATGGCGCGCAGCTCATTCGAATTGGTGACGCCGCCCCACATGCGCGGAACGACGGAGTAGGTGCCGTCCTTCTGGATGTTGGCATGCACGCGTTCATTGATGAAACGCGACTGGTAGTCGTCGGCATATTCGTCCGGCCAGTCGCTGACCAGATAATAGTTGAGTGCCGGGCGACATTTGGCGCAGCCGCAGGAGGTCTTCCATTCGAGCTCCTGCATGACGGCAGGAATGCTCTTCAGACCCTTGGCCTTGATCAGCCGGCGAACGTCGTCATGGCCGAGTTCGGTGCAGGTGCACATCGGCTGGACCGCAGTCGGATTGTAGCTGTCGGCGAGCGTCAGCGCCATGAGTTGTTCGACAAGGCCGGTGCAGGAACCGCACGAGGCGGATGCCTTCGTGTGAGCGCGTACGTCGTCGAGAGACGTCAGCCCCTTGCCTGAAATCGTCGAGGTGATCTTACCCTTGCATACGCCGTTGCAGCCACAAATCTCCGCGTCATCCGGCAAGGCTGCAACGGCCGCCATAGGGTCCAGCGGCGACCCTCCCTGATAGGCCTGTCCGAAGATCAGCGTCTCGCGCATCTCCGAAATATCGGTCGCCTTCTTCTTCAGGTCGTTGAACCAGGCACCATCGGCGGTTTCGCCGTAAAGCACGGTGCCGATGATCTTATTGTCCTTCAGCACCAGGCGTTTGTAGACGCCGGCGCTGGCATCGCGCAGCACGATCTCCTCGCGGTCGTCGCCATCGGCGAAATCGCCGAGTGAATAAAGCTCGATGCCGGTGACCTTGAGCTTGGTCGGCGTATCCGCGTGAACGAAGGCCGGCGAGCGATCGCCGGAGAGATGCGCGGCGGCGATGCGGGCCATTTCATAGAGCGGCGCAACGAGACCATAGACCATGCCGCCCACCTCGGCGCATTCGCCGAGCGCGAGAATATTGCCGTCCGAGGTCTGCATGCCTGCATCCACGACGATGCCGCGATTGACCGCAATGCCGGCGTCCTTTGCCAGGCCGACGCTTGGACGAATGCCGACGGCCATGACGACCAGCGTTGCCGGGATGATGCGGCCGTCGTCAAGCTCGATGCCCTCGACCTTGCCGTTGCCGACGATCGCCTTGGTATTGGCCTTGCAGATGACCTTGATGCCGCGTTCCTCGACTGCCTTCTGCAGCAGATAACCGGCGGCGGGGTCGAGCTGGCGCTCCATCAGCGTCGGCATGACGTGCAGCACGGTGACGTCCATGCCGCGCTGGGCAAGGCCGGCCGCCGCTTCCAGGCCAAGCAGGCCGCCGCCGATGACGACAGCCTTTTCGCGCGACTGAGCGGCAAGCAGCATCGCCTGCACGTCGTCGAGATCGCGATAGGTGATGACGCCGGGCAGATCCTTGCCGGGAACAGGGATGATGAAAGGCACGGAACCGGTTGCGATCACCAGCTTGTCGTAGCTTTCGGTGACGCCGTGGTCGGAGGTGACGGTCTTGGCGGCACGATCGATGTTGACGATCTTGTGGCCCTTGTAGAGCATGATGCCGTGCTTGATATACCAGCCGTCACCGTGAATGATGATCTGCTCGTAGTCCTTTTCTCCGGAGAGAACCGGCGACAGCATGATGCGGTCGTAATTGACGCGCGGCTCGGCATTGAAGATCGTAACTTCATAGCGTCCCGGCGCCTGCTCGAAGAGGTGCTCCAGCATGCGCCCGGGCGCCATGCCATTGCCGATGATGACGAGTTTTTCGGTCATATTTCCAGGTCCTTAGATCAGGTTGCAGCCACGGGCGCCGAATGCCCTTGGCGCGACAGTTGCTTTACGGACAGGTGCATCCAGATGAGAGAGATCACGACGATCGCGAAGAGCAGCAGGAAACAGCTGGACCAAAGGCCGGTCATGTCCTTGAGGAGGCCAAAGGCAATCGGGAGGATGAAGCCGCCAAGGCCGCCCATCATCCCGACGACACCGCCGACTGCGCCGACGTTTTCGGGGTAGTAGGCCGGAATGTGCTTGTAGACGGCAGCCTTGCCGAGGCTCATGAAGAAGCCGAGCACGAAGATGACGACGATGAAGATGACAGGGGTGATGCCGAACGCCGGACCCGCCCCGCCACCAGAAGCAGCCGGCAGCGAAAGGATGAGAGTGGCGACGGCCGACACGGCAAGCATCGTATACATCACGCTGCGCGCGCCCTTTTTATCCGACAGCACGCCGCCGAAGGCGCGGAAGATGCTGCCCGGGATGGAATAGGCGGCGGCGACCATGCCGGCGGTTTCCAGGTTGAAGCCGTAGACGCCGACCAGATAACGCGGCAGCCACAGCGACAGGGCGACGAAGCCTCCGAAGGCGAAGAAATAGTAGAGCGAGAAGCGCCAGACCTGAACGTTCTGCAGCGGCGCGAATTCCTGCGCGAAACTCTTGGAGACAGCGCGGCGTTCGCGGCGGAGACGGAAGGCCGGATCATCGGTCGTGGTGAACCAGAAGACGATTGCCATAAGCGCCAGACAGACGGCCCAGATCTCCGCAACCGCCTGCCAGCCCCATGCGAGCAGCACGAAGGGAGCGGCGAACTTGGTCACGGCGGCGCCGACATTGCCGGCACCGAAGATGCCGAGCGCGGTTCCCTGCTTCTCAGCCGGGAAGAAAGGCGAGACATAGGCGACACCGACCGCGAAGGAGCCGCCGGCGAGGCCGACGCCGAGGCCGGCGATCAGCATCTGCGTATAAGTCTGGGCGTAAGAGAGCAGGAAGGTCGCCAATGCGGCGGCCAGCATGGTCAGCGTGTAGACGAGACGGCCGCCGTAACGCCCCGTCCAGATGCCAAGGACGATGCGCACGAGCGAACCGGTGAGCACGGGGGTGCCGACCAGCAATCCGAACTCGGCCTCGTTCAGGCCGAGATCCTGCTTGATGCGAATGCCGATGATCGCGAAGATCGTCCAGACGGCAAAACAGAGGGTGAAGGCTACAGTGGAGATCCACAATGCCTTGGCTGGTTCGCCGGCGGACATGAACTGTGATTTCTCGATGACAGACATAACTTCTCCGAGGCCCGACAAGGTCGTGCCGATCCATCGCTGAGGGTTAAAACAAAAAGCCGCTGGTCAGGACGCGCATACCCGAGGCGCGCAAAATATCCTGATCAGCGGCTTTGCTGGTGGCGCCCGCCGTTGGACGCCGAATTCTTGGGCCTTCTGGCCCACTTGCCTGGAAGCAATCCGTTGGCCGGATTGCTCAAGCTAAAAACCTACCTCTTCAAACCGAAGAGCAGTCTCTGTATCTTCCGCGAGCGTCTATCACTCACTCTGCACTGATCGCCATTGACCGGTGCAATAAAGATCATGCAAACTGCGTGCCAGTTTTGTGATCTGCGTTCAATCCACTGAATACAAATGATATTTTACGAAACGCGCCGCCTGCTTGTTTTTCGGGCCACCACCCGCTCATGCAAATATTTTGTGCGCTTGTCGTGAGGCGGGCAGATACTTGCTGGCGTTTTGTGCAGGCCGGCATCGGTTAGACCTCGTCGTCGGAAACGAAGGCGAGGGCGCTTTTGACGGCAAAACCTGCGACGTAGTCCGGCAGCCTCGCCGGGTCGAAGACGTGGCCGTCCATGAAACGGTCGCCCTCGTCACTGCCTTCGATGCGGATATCGGCATCTTCAGGTGATTTGTCGTCACCGAGAGCCGTGCGATAGAGATCCGGGCGGTAAGCGGATGCTGCGGCCCTTGCCATGTTGAGGCTGATCTCGGCCTGTCCCCAGCGGATCATCTGGCTGTAGATCCAAAGCGCCTGGCTTGGCCGGGGATAATTGGCGAAGCCGGAATGGAACATGAAATAATCGGCGATGATGCGGCGGTTACCCTTTGCGTCGAGGCTGAATTCGCCGGCGAGCACACGGCGAATGATTTCGACGGGGGCAGCGATATAGCGCGGGTCGGCAAGAGCTGCCGCCAGCGCATCGTGATTTTCCGGCCGATCGCACCACTGGGCTGCCGCGTCGAGCGCCACGATCAGCCGGGAAACGGTTTCCGGATGGCTTTCCGCCCAGTCCGGCCGCATGCCGATCACCTTTTCAGGTGCCGACGGCCAGATATCCTGTTTGGCGGCGACGATGCGGCCGACGCCGCGCTCTGAAGCGACCATGTTCCACGGCGCACCGACGCAGAAACCGTCGATCGCACCGGCCGCCAGCGCATCCGAAGTCATGGGCGGCGGCACGACGACGAGCTTGACATCCTTGTCGGGATCGATGCCGCCGCCTGCCAGCCAGTAGCGGAATTCGTAATTGTGCGAGGAGAAGGGGTAGGTGACCCCGAAAGTCGGCAGCGGCTCGCCGCGGGCCTTCATTGCCGCCAATGTTTTTGCCAGGGCGCGGGCATTGTCGAGCGCGCTTGCCGTTTCCGGCAATCCCACGTCATTCCGCATCCTGTCGAAGAGCCGCGTCGATAGCGTGATCGCGTTGCCGCCGCGCCCCAGCGAAAATGGCGTGATCGTCGGTGAGGGATTGGAGCCGAGACCGAGCATGGAGGCGACGGGCATCGGTGACAGCATGTGGGCGATGTCGAACTGGCGGAATGCCAGGCGGTCGCGCACATTCGCCCAGGAGACGTCCTTGACGAGATCGAGCGTCAGGCCTTCCTTCCGCGCGAAGCCGAATTCCGCCGCCGCAATCAGCACCGATGCATCGACGAGCGGAATGAAACCGGCCCGCAGCACTTTCGGTCCTTCGCTGTTCACCCGCACGGGCGACGGCATGTCGTCGCCGGAGTTGGAGGTCGTTGTCATCATATCCACTCCGGTTTCCTCCGGAAATTCATCAGGTCGGCCATTACATCAACAGCCCCGCGGCAGTGACGACGCTCTGGGCAATTTCCGACATCTTCTTCTTTTCGTTCATCGCTGTCTGGCGCAGCAGGGCGAAAGCCTCTTCCTCGGAGAGGCCGCGCATCTTCATCAATATGCCCTTGGCGCGCTCGACCAGCTTGCGTTCCTCCAGCGCGGAGCGGGCATCGGCAAGCTCCCGCCGTAGCCGGTTGAAGGCATTGAAGCGGCTGACGGCCATGTCGAGGATCGGTTTGACGCGTTCCTTCTTCAATCCGTCGACGATATAGGCCGAGACGCCGGCATCGACGGCAGCCTCGATCGAGGCTGTGTCGGAGCGATCGACAAACATGGCGATCGGGCGGCTGACGGTGCGCGTCAGCTGGAACAGGTGCTCCATCATGTCGCGGTTGGGATTCTCGATATCGATGATGATCACGTCGGGCATCAGCGTTTCGATGATTCGCGCGATGCCGTTGACCTCATGCACCACGGTGACGCGCACATGCCCTGCCTCGCGCAGGCCTTCTTCGATGATGGAGGCGCGAATGGCATTTTCGTCGATCACCAGAATTGTCAGATCGAGATGCGTCATTGCTATATTCATGACGCAGTGCAGCAAATTTAGCAAGGCGTTCGCCTGAAAAATGTGCAAAAATAGGTGTGCGCAAAAAATAATCAAATTGCCGAAATTTCGGGCGGGATCAATATACCGCGTCGGCAAAGTCTTCAGGGCCGCGGTATTTCGGATGTGAAATGGGGAACGTCATAGCCGCGCTTGACCTGTGGCCGCGCCGCAAGCCTGAGATACCATCGTTTGACGTTCGGGAATGCATTCAGGTCGATCTCGTGGCGCTTAAAACGGGAAACCCAGGGCCAGACCGCCATGTCGGCGATGGAATAATCGTCGACGAGATAGTCGCGGCCTTCGAGCCGCACGTTCAACGTCTCGTACAGGCGGCGGGTATCCCTGCGAAAGAGATCCTCTGCGAACGGCGCTTCACCTGCATTGTAGGTCAGGAAATAATGGGCGTTGCCGAGCGTCGGCCCGAAGCCGCCCATCTGCCACATCAGCCATTCGATCGTGTGATGCCGGGCGGCACCCTGCGGGGGCAGGAAGCGGCCGGTCTTTTCGGCGACGTAGAGCAGGATGGCGCCGGATTCGGCAAGCGTGATGCCGGTCTCGTGATCGACGATAACAGGAATCTTACCGCCCGGATTGATGGCGAGATAATCCTGCTGGAATTGATCCCCCTTGGTGATGTCGATCGTGTGGGGGCGGTAGGCGAGGCCGAACTCCTCGAGTGCGATCGAGACCTTCAAGCCATTCGGCGTGATCCAAGTATAGAGGTCGATCATCCCAGGTTCAATCGAACATCATTTCGTCGACCGGCAGCTTCGTCATTCCGAAGCGCCCGGTGACATCGTCGAGGCCAGAGAACATGTCCCGCAGAGTTTGCACGATTGTCTCGACGCGCGGATCGATGACGCGATAGACGATCGCCTTGCCGTCGCGGCGTCCTTCGATCACACCGGCCTCGCGAAGCTCGCTCAACTGCTGGGAAAGCGTCGGCTGGCGGATACCGAGTTCGTCCTCCATCCCAGAGACCGAGGCTTCCGTCTCCATGAGGTAGCAGACGATCGCCAGGCGGTTGGAATTGGCGATCAGCTTCAGCAATTCGCTGGCTGCTCCGACATCGCGGCAGACTCTTGAGGAAACGGGCTTCGTCAACGGCATCGTCCTTGAATGTTCTATAAAAAAGTAAAGTGACGGAGGTGAAATTTCAACTGCCAAGAAACCCACTTCGGTCAAACCGATAAAAGATTTTATTGGCTCTAGATTTTATGGAATATGCAATCCGATTTCCGCTCGTCGATGACAATCGCTTCCTAGTAATCAATTTATAAAAAAGTAAATTGATTACTAGGAGCCACGTCATCGGTCGCACAGAATGAAAATTGGTGTTCATCCCAACAATCTGCATCTTCGCCTCGCGCGGCTCTGGCCCGGCGCTTTCGTCGATCTGCAGCCGATATTCATCTCCTATGCCGAAGGCCGCGATACGGCGGCGCTGCTGGAAAGTGGCGACATCGATCTCGGCGGCACGGGCTCCACGCCGCCGATCGAGGCGGATATGCGTGGGCTCGGCGTCGAATATGTCGCTGCCTCGGCGCCGCGCCCTGCCAACGGCGCCGTCTTCGTCAGGCGCGGCAGTCCGATCGGCTCCGTCGCTGAACTGAAAGGTCGTCGGATTTCGCTGATCGACGGTTCGTTTCACACCTATCTCCTGGCCCGCAGCCTGGAAGGCGAGGGGATGACCCTGCCCGATGTCGAGCGGGTCGAAAGCGGCGCGCGCGATTCGCTCGCGGACCTGCTCGAAGGGCGCGTCGATGCCTGGGTTGCCATGTCGCCGCGTCTCGAAAAGGCGCTGGAGCGCGATGACGTCAGATTGATCGTCCGCTGTGGCGCGGCCATTCCCAACCGTTCTTTGTTCTGGACATTGGAGCGGAACGGCCTTTCCGCGGAGGAGATCCGGTCAATCGTCTCCGAGCTCAGCCGGATCGGCGTCGAGATCACTGCCGATCCGCGTGCCGCCGCCCGGCTTCTTGCATCTGGCGACCGCGGCGGATCTGGCGACCGCGGCGGATCTGGCGACCGCGGGAGAACGGATATCGACGCCTGGGAAAAGGTGGTGCGTTCGCGCGATTTCACGGTCTTTCCGATCGACGATGAGATCATCGCCGAACAGCAGGAAGAGGCCGACACGCTGCTGCGTCACGGCCATTTCTCCAAGCCCATCGTGCTGAAACGCCCGGAAACGACGAGATAACAAGGAATCAGGCGATGAACGTTTTCTGGTACATGTGCGCGCCCGACGGCGCCTATCCCTGGCAGCCGGAAGGCTCTCGCCAGGTCGACTACGGCTACTACAAGCAGCTTGCCCAGGCCTATGACCATCTGGGTTACACCGGCGCCCTGTTTGCGACCGGCGCCCACGACGTCTGGGTGCTGGCCGGCGCGCTGCTTGCCCACACCGAGCGGCTACGCTTTCTCGTCGCCATCCATCCCGGTCTCGTCGCGCCGACATTGCTTGCCAAGATGGCGGCGACCTTTCAGGAATTCGCCCGCGGCCGGCTGCTGATCAATGTCGTCTCGGGCGACGCCAAGATGCTCGGCGCTTATGGCATGACGCTGCCGCATGACGAGCGCTACGACATGGCGGACGAATATCTTCAGCTATGGCACCGGCTCTTTGCCGGCGAGAGCGTCACTTATCAGGGCAAGTATTTCTCGACCGACGGCGCCAAGCTCGCCTTGCCGGTCGGCGAGAGCATCGCACCGCCGCCGCTCTGGTTCGGCGGCTCCTCGGACAAGGCGCTGGAGGTCGCGGCAAAACATGTGGACACCTATCTCTCCTGGGGCGAGACGCCCGCCCAGATCGGCGAGAAGGTCGAGGCGGTGAAGGCGCGCGCCGCCCACTACGGGCGTGAACTCGAATACGGCATCCGCCTCTATGTCATCGTTCGCGACACCGACGAAAAGGCCTGGGAGGCGGCGGCCGATCTCTATGGTCGCATGGACGATGCGGCGATCGCCGCCAACCAGCGCTTCGTCGCAAGAAGCGATTCCGTCGGCCAGCAGCGCATGACCGCACTGCATGGCGGCCTCAAGCCGGAAAACCTGCGCGATCTCGAAGTTGCGCCGAACCTCTGGGCCGGCATCGGTCTGGTCAGGCCAGGCCCGGGTACGGCGATCGTCGGTTCGCCGGATACGGTTCTGCGCACGCTCGAAGCCTATCAGAAGGCGGGCGTCGATACTTTTATTCTTTCTGGCATGCCGCTGCTTGAGGAAGCCTATCGTTTCGGCGAAAAGGTGCTGCCGCGGCTCGATGTCAGCAGGGAAGTCTCGAAGGCGCGGAACTACACTTGGTCGACGCTCTTCGATCGCGATCTTTCGACCGTCAAGAGCGCCTGATCCTCTCGCCAGAAGGTAAGTTTTGTGGCCACCAGTGAATTTCATCCGATCGAACAAACCGCTCCGGATAGCGGGGTGGCAGCGCGCCTGCTGCGGGCGATCGAGGCGATTCTCGGCATTGCCGCGGCAGTCGTTCTGGCCGTGCTGCTCGTGATGGTGCTCGTCACCGTCTGCCTGCGCTATTTCTTCAGCGCCGGCTTCATCGGTGCCGAGGATCTCGGCATCTGGCTGCATGTGGGCCTGATCGCGCTCGGCGCGCCGCTCAGCCTCAACAGCGCGCTTGCCATGCGTCTCGACGTCTTCGTCAAGATGCTGCCGGAAAGCCTGCAGAAGGTCACGCCGATCGGCGCCGACGTCTTCACCGTGCTTTCGGCGCTGATCCTGAGCTTCGGCGGCAGCGAGATCATGACGATGCTTGGCGGCGTCTCGCCGACGCTCGGCGTGCCGGAATGGATCCGCTTCGGCTTCCTCGGCGCTGGCGGCGCACTGATCCTCGTCGTGCTGCTTCTGCAGCGCATCGCCGAAGGCAAGATCCTGCCGGTTGTGATCTCGCTTGCCGTCGGTGTCGCGCTCTATGCCGGCATCCCGCATGTCTCGCTCGATCTCGACTGGCCGCCGAGCATCTTCCTGGGGTTGATCGCCGCGGTCGGCCTCGTGCTTGCTGCGCCGCTGCCGCACGCCTTTCTTGCCGCGGCCTATGTCGTCATCGCCTTCGGCAGCAGCCTGCCGGAGCCGGCGATCGTCTCCGCGACGGTCACCGGCGTCTCGAAATTCCTGCTGCTCGCCATTCCCTTCTTCCTGCTCGCTGGCGGTCTTCTCACGGCTTCCGGCGTCGCCAACCAGCTCGTGCGCTTCGCCGCCGCAATGGTCGGACATCGCCGGGCCGGGCTGGCGCAGACGACACTGTTGACCAGCGTCCTCTTTTCCGGCGCTTCCGGCTCGTCGGTTGCAAATGCCGCCTTCGGCGCCTCGACCTTCCAGCCCGAGCTGGTCAAACACGGCTATCGGCCGGCGCAGGCGGCGGCGATCATCGCCTCGACATCGGTTCTCGACAATGTCATCCCGCCGTCGATCGCATTTCTCATCCTTGCGACCGCGACCAATCTCTCCGTCGGTTCGCTGCTCGTCGGCGGCTTCTTTGCCGGCGGCTTGATGGCCATATGCCTGGCGGTCGCAATCCATCTGACGGTCAGCGAACAGGTGCCCTTGCCGCGCGCAAATGCGAGACAGCGCTGGCAATCGGCGGTCCAGGCAATCCCGGCTTTCGGGCTCGGCGTCATCGTCGTCGTTGGCATCCGCATCGGTATCGTCACGACCACGGAAGCAGCCGCTCTTGCTGCTTTCTACACGCTGCTGCTCGGCATCGGCGCGCGCCTCGGCATTCTCTCGCTCTATGCCGCCTTCCGTCAGGCAGCAGTCGAAGCGGCGGCGATCGGCCTTCTCATCGGCACGGCCGGCCCCTTTGCCTTTTTGCTGGCGGTCGACGACGTGTCCGGACTGATCTCGCACCTGACGACAGTGCTCGGCGGCAGCGCGCTTACGGTCATCCTGCTGTCGAATGTCATCCTGCTGGTCGTCGGCCTCGTTCTCGATATCGGCGCCGCGATCCTACTCTTCGGCCCGATCCTGCTGCCGGCAGCGGTCGCCGCCGGTATCGATCCCATCCAGTTCGGGGTGATCATCGTCGTCAACCTGATGATCCACGGACTCACACCGCCGCTCGGCATGCTGATCTTCGTCGTCAGCGGCGTCACGCGCATTCCCGCCTCAGAGCTCTTTCGGGCGGTGGTTCCCTATCTGCTCGCTCTCCTGGTCTCGCTCGCAATCCTCTGCGCATGGGCCATCATCTTCTCGTAAACAGGACAACCCCATGGACAATTTCAACCGACGCAATTTCCTGAAGACCGCAGCTCTCGCCGGAACGGCGCTTGCAGCGCCCGCCTTCGTCCGCACGGCCGCCGCCCGCACGACGACGATCACGATCGCCTCGCTGCTCGGTGACGACAAGCCGGAAACGAAGATCTGGGTGAAGATCGGCGAACTGGTCGAAGCGAAACTCCCCGGCCAGTTCAAGTTCAATATCGTCAGGAACGGCGCGCTCGGCGGCGAGAAGGAAGTGGCCGAAGGCGTGCGCCTCGGCTCCATCCAGGCCAGCCTCTCGACGGTCTCGTCGCTCTCCGGCTGGGCGCCGGAACTGCAGATCCTCGATCTGCCCTTTCTCTTCCGCGATGCCGACCATGTTCGCAGGACCGTCGCCGGTGATGTCGGCGCCGATCTCAAGCAGAAACTGCAGGCGCAGAATTTCGTCGTCGGCGATTTCATCAATTACGGCGCCCGCCATCTCCTGACCAAGGAGCCGGTGACGCGGCCAGAACAACTCAAGGGCAAGCGCATTCGCGTCATCCAGAGCCCTCTGCACACCAAGCTCTGGAGCGCATTCGGCACGACGCCGATCGGCATTCCGATCACCGAGACCTATAATGCGCTCGCAACCGGCGTCGCCGACGCGATGGATCTGACCAAGTCGGCCTATGCCGGCTTCAAGCTCTACGAGGTCGTGCCCGATATGACCGAGACCGGCCACATCTGGGCATCCGGCGTCATCTATTATGCCTCGACCTTCTGGGCCGGCCTCAATGACGAGCAGAAGGCGGTGTTCCAGCAGGCCTCCAGCGAGGGGGCTGCCTATTTCAACCAGTTGATCGTCGATGACGAATCCAAATCCGTCGAGACGGCGCTTGCCAACGGCGGAAAACTCTTGAAGCCGGAAGCCTTCGACGAATGGCAGAAGGGCGCCCAGGGGGTGTGGGACGATTTCGCGCCGGTTGTCGGCGGCATCGACAGGATCAAATCGATCCAGGCCGCCTGAGCAAGCGGCGGACGGTTCTCCTGCAGCTTTGAACGGGACCGATGGAAAAACCATCGGTCTCTTCATCGCGCGCACTTGCCGGAAAAATAATGCCGGAGCAGGCCGGAAATCGAAAGAGCATGCCTTCGGTGATCGTGGTATATGACTTACTTAAAATCCTGGAATGGGAAGTTTTTACCTTCGGCCGGTGCGATCCTGTTGACCGCAATGTTGCTACCGCTTCCGGCGGACGGATCCCATGGCCTCGATTTGAGATAAACAACATTGAACACAAGGCTTTGGAGGGCCGACCATGAGCTTACGCATCAACGATATTGCCCCCGATTTTACCGCCGATACCACCCAGGGACCGATCAGCTTCCATGAGTGGATCGGCAGCGGCTGGGCCGTCCTGTTCTCGCATCCGAAGAATTTCACGCCGGTTTGCACGACCGAGCTCGGCGCCATGGCCGGCCTGGCCGGGGAATTTTCCAAGCGTGGCGCCAAGGTCATCGGCATCTCCGTCGATCCGGTGGAAAGCCACGCCAAATGGAAAAACGACATCAAGACCGCCACCGGCTTCGACGTCGAATATCCGCTGATCGGTGACAAGGACCTCAAGGTCGCCAAGCTCTACGACATGCTGCCGGCCGGCGCCGGCGAGAGCTCGGAAGGCCGTACGCCTGCCGACAACGCCACCGTGCGTTCGGTCTTCATCATCGGTCCCGATAAGAAGATCAAGCTGATTCTGACCTATCCGATGACGACGGGCCGCAATTTCAATGAGATCCTGCGCGCCATCGATTCCATCCAGCTGACGGCCAAGCACCAGGTGGCCACACCGGCGAACTGGAACCAGGGCGAAGACGTCATCATCACCGCCGCGGTTTCCAACGAAGACGCGATCACGCGTTTCGGCTCCTTCGATACGGTTCTGCCCTATCTCAGGAAGACCAAGCAGCCGACGGCCTGACTACTGCTTTCAAGCCATTCCTCAAGCCGCCGCGAAAGCACTTCGCGGCGGCTTTTTATTGATCAGACTAAGCGATGGCTTTATGAGCTCTCACCGCATCGCCGAATGCCTGAAACAGCGCACGATTAACAGGGTTGGTTTGCGGATCGTATTCGGCATGCCATTGCACACCCAGAGCAAATCCCGACGCGTCCTTGAACCGTATCGCCTCGATCGTCCCGTCCTCGGCAATGCCTTCGGCAACGACCCTCTCACCAAGTTCGAGGATTCCCTGTCCATGCAGGGAGTTCACCCGGATCGTCTCCCGGCCGAGGATGCGCGCAAACATCCCGTCCTCTATAAGTCGAACATCGTGACGATCGCCGAAAACGATGGTGGGGTCGGGATGGATCTCGCCGGTCTCAAGGCGCGGCATCCGGTGGTTCATGCGTCCGGGCAATTCCCGGATTTCGGGATGCAGCGAGCCCCCGGCGGCGACATTCATTTCCTGAAAACCGCGGCATATGCCGAAAATAGGAACGCCTTGCGCAACACAGGCTTCGATCAAGGGCAGCGCCAGCCCGTCACGATCCTCATCATAAGGCTCATGCTTGGGATCCGGCACCATGTTGAATCGGCTGGGGTGGACATTGGCTCTGGCACCCGTCAGCAGAATGCCGTCGACGACAGCCAGCAGATCCGCGATATCGGCCAGTTTAGGATTGCCGGCAAACATCAGCGGCAACGCTTCGGCGACATCGGCCACAGCCCGCAAATTGTATTCTCCGACAAGCTGGGTCGAGAATCGGCTTTCGATGATGCGGGCGTTCCCGATGATGCCGATTACAGGTCTTGCCATTGCTTGTCACACCCCAAGTCGCAACGCCAGCTGCTACCCAAGCCGCCTGGCCCCTCGGGCAGGTGATTTGCAACGCCGCGAAACCGGAACCGGCCTCGGGCTGACTGCCGGCTCGGTTGTCACTATATGGTTATCCTTGGTCGCGATGCAGGTGCAAGAGCTTTTGCGACCGCCAAGGCAGGTCCGTAAAAAGCCTGAACAAGGCGAAGCTCGGAGAAGCGAATTTCCTTGGCCGAGCCGATGCTCAATCCGGAACGGGAAGGGCGCGCTGGTTGTAGAGGATCTTGCGGATGCGTGCCTGTTCCTCTTCTGAGAGCTTGCTGTTGTCGGTGCTATGATCGGCGCCGACCGCAAGGCCGCGCTGGACGCCAGGTCTTGCGCCGACCTCCTCGAACCATCGCTTGAAATGCTTGAACTCGTTGATGTCCTGACCCTGTGCCTGCCAGTTGACGGTCCATGGATAGCTGACGATATCGGCGATGGTGAATTCGTCACCGGCCAGATAGCGCCGGTCGCGAAGCCGCATGTTGAGAACGCCGTAGAGGCGGTTGGCTTCGTCGGTGAAGCGCCGCACCGCATAGGACTGATCGCCTTCACGATCGCCAAGGCGACGGAAGTGACCTGCCTCGCCGAGCTTCGGCCCCTGGTTCGCCATCTGCCAGATCACCCATTGCGTAACCTCGTATTTGCCGCGCAGATCCTGCGGCCAGAATTTGCCGGTCTTCTCGGCGAGATAGAAGAGGATCGCGCCGGATTCGAACACGCTCAACGGACCGCCGCCATCGGCAGGCTCGTGATCGACGATGGCAGGCATGCGGTGATTGGGGTTGAGTTTGAGATAATCAGGCTTGAACTGGTCGCCTCGGCCGATATTGACCGGCACCAGCCGGTAGGGCGTGCCGGTTTCCTCCAGGAAGATCGAGACCTTCTTGCCGTTCGGCGTCGGCCAGTAGTGGAGATCAATCATCTGCGTATCCTCGTTCGCTCGGGACTTCCTGGCAAACAGGATGCCGCTACGACCATGGCAGGTCGAATATGTTTGTTCCAAAATCGATGGCGAAATTAGAAACCTGTGACCGTCCGTGCCAACAACCGAGGTGCAGATATGGAAATGGGGAAGCGTCGCGCCTTGATCGATGGTATCTAGAATCCAGCGTCGCGATGGAAGTTCGAACCTCATGAGATCCGATGACACGCCGAAAACGTCAGTCCGACATTGGGAAGAGATTGGCCAAGGCCATGCTTTCGCTCTGTCTTCTGTTTTCCCAAGTGGACACGGTAAAGGCCCAGCCTGAGGGGAGCGTCGGGCCGGCGGCCTGCTTGTATTCGGGACCTTCGGCGTTGGGATCCGGTGAGACGCTCTGCATCCGGAAAGATAGTTTCAACCGCGATCTTTGCGTCGCGATCGAGCATTTCGCCAGCGCCAATCACTTGCCGCCGGATTATTTCGCCCGTCTCATCTGGCGGGAAAGCACCTTTCGCCCCGATGCCGTCAGCTTCAAGGGAGCGCAGGGGATTGCGCAATTCATGCCCGGAACGGCGAAACTGCGCGGTCTCGAGGACAGCTACCAGGTATTGGAAGCCCTGCGGAAATCGGCGCAGTATCTCGACGAATTGCGCAATCGTTTCGGCAATCTCGGCCTTGCCGCCGCCGCCTATAATGCCGGTGAAAACGGCCTTTCCACTTACCTTGCGTCAGGCAGATTACCTTACGAGACGCGTGGCTACGTCATGGCGATTACCGCCCATACGGTCGAGGAATGGAAGGATAACCCACCGGAAGATGCGGCCGCCCCGCTCGACAAGGACAAGTCCTTCCTCGATGGCTGCGTGGCGCTTGCGGAGAGACGGACGTTGAAGGACACGCCCTGGCGTCAGGAGGGTGAATGGGCGCCCTGGGGCGTCCAGCTTGCGGCGAATGCGAATGTCGCGGTAGTCAGGCGCATGTTTCTCGATGCCGTGCAGGATCTGCCCGCGCCCCTGAATGCGGAGCAACCGCTGATCCTGCGCCAGCGCGATCGCAGCTTCGGTTTTCGCCCGCGTTATGCTGCCCGCATCGGCCGGCAGACGCGCATGGAAGCCAACGACCTCTGCAACCAGGTCCGCAAACACGGCGGCACCTGTCTTGTTTTCAAGAATCGATAGCGGGCCTGGTCCAGCCCCTTGATCACGAAAAGTCTGCTTGCAGGATCACCTGAGAGCGCAGCATATTCGGCGCGGAAACCAAAGGGAGGAACGACGATGCGGGTTTTGGTAATCGGAGCAACGGGCCATGTCGGAACCTATCTCGTTCCCCGTCTGGTGGAAGCCGGTCACGACGTCGTCACGATCAGCCGCGGCACGGCAAAGCCTTATACGGCAAACCACGCCTGGGCTGCCGTCGATCAGCGTCAGATGGATCGGGCAGCCATGGAGCGGACGGGTGATTTCGGCTCAGCCGTACTTGCATTGAAAGCCGACATCGTCATCGACATGATCTGCTTCACGCTGGAAAGTGCCGAGCATCTGGTGACGGCGCTGTCGGGGCATGTCGGTCACTTCCTGCATACCGGCACGATCTGGACGCATGGCCATTCGACGGTCGTACCGACGCTGGAGGAGACGCCGAAATTTCCCTTCGGCGACTATGGGACGCAGAAGGCGGCAATCGAAACCTATCTGCTGCAGCAGGCAAGGCTTCGCGGATTTCCGGCAACCATCATCCATCCCGGGCACATTGTCGGTCCCGGCTGGACGCCGCTCAATCCGGCCGGCAATTTCAACCTGCAGGTCTTTTCAACCCTTGCCCGCGGAGAGACCCTGGCGCTGCCGAATTTCGGCATGGAAACCGTTCATCACGTCCATGCCGATGATGTCGCGGCAATGTTCATGGATGCGATCGCCAACTGGAATGCGTCGACCGGTGAAAGTTTTCACGCGGTCTCGGAGCAGGCGCTGACCCTTCGCGGTTATGCGGAAGCCATGTCGCGATGGTTCGGACACGAGCCGAAACTCACCTTCGCCCCATTCGACGCCTGGGCCGAAAGTCAGACGGCTGAGGATGCGAAGGCGACCTGGGAGCATATCGCCCGCAGCCCGAATTGCTCGATCGCCAAAGCCAAACGCCTGCTCGGTTACACCCCGAGATACACCTCCCTGCAGGCGGTGCAGGAATCGGTCGGCTGGCTGGTCGGGCAGGGGCGGATCGAGACCTGATCCGCCAGCGCCGCGCGTAGCGGTCGGCTGCTTTTGTTTTACGCAATTCCGGACGGAAAACCGCTTCGCACTTTTCCTGAAATTGCTCTAACGGATCAGGATAGCCCTGAAATCATTGACATTGGTTCCGGTCGGACCGGTTTCGAAGAGATCGCCGGTGGCGGCAAAGCCCGAATAGCTGTCATTGCCGTCGAGCAGCCGGCGCGGATCGAGCCCGGTGGCGCGAAGGCGCCTTGCCGTCTCGCCATCGGCAAAGGCGCCGGCATTATCCTCCGAGCCGTCGATCCCGTCCGTGTCGGCGGCGAGGATATGAATGCCCTCCTGTCCGTCGATCGCAAGCGCCATGGCGAGCGCGAATTCGCCGTTGCGTCCGCCCTTGCCACCCTTGGTTCTCAGCGTCACCGTCGTCTCGCCGCCGGAAAGGATGACGACCGGTTTGGAAAACGGCCTGTTCCGGCCCACCACCTCGCGGGCGATCGCTGCATGCACCAGCGCCACGTCGCGCGATTCTCCCTCGATCGCATCCGAAAGAATGGCCGGCTCGATCCCCTGCGACTTCGCCAGGGCGGCGGCCGCCTCCAGCGAGACGCCGGCGGAGGCAATAATGTGGTGCGCGTGCCGTGAGAAGACTGGATCGTCCGGCCGTGGTGCATCGGCCTTCGGCGAGTTCAGATGGTCGAGTGCGGCCTGCGGCAACTGCAATCCGTATTGCCTGATGATCTCGAGCGCATCGTGCCGTGTCGAACCATCAGGCACTGTCGGCCCGGAGGCGACATGAGCCGGGTTGTCGCCGGGAATGTCGGAGACGATCAGGCTGACGACCCTCGCTTCGGTCGTTGCCGCAAGTCTGCCGCCCTTGATCGTGGAGAGATGCTTGCGCACGACATTCATCGCCGAGATCGGCGCGCCCGAGGCAAGCAGCATTTCGTTGAGCGCGATCTCGTCTTCAAGGGTCAGCCCGTCCGGTGGGGCGGGCAGCAGCGCCGAGCCGCCGCCGCAGATCAGCGCGATCACCAGATCGTCTTCCGTCAGCCCGTTCACCGTCTCCATCAGCCGTTTTGCGGCGGCAAGCCCAGCGGCATCGGGCACCGGATGCGCTGCCTCGAGGATCTCGATGCCGCGTGTCTCGCAGCCATAGCCGTAACGGGTGACCACAACACCTTCGAGCGGTCCGTCCCAGACGCTTTCGAGCGCCCGCGCCATCTGCGCCGCGCCCTTGCCGGCGCCGATCACCACGGTCCTGCCCTTCGGCCTTTCAGGCAGATGCGCCTTGATGCCGGTCAGCGGATCGGCGGCGCGAACCGCCGCGTCGAACAGGCCTTTCAGGAAATCGCGGGGAGCGGTTATCGTCATCGGTGGTCTCTGCTGCCTCGGTGTCGATGGTGATGTGGGGCGCTTGCTGCACCATAGCCTACTGCATAATGCAGCAGTTCAAAGAGTTACAGCGTCTTTTGTAGCTCTCGAAAAGCCGCGCGCGGCGCGGTACACTCGCGTCAGTCGGCGAGGGCCGCCAGGATGCGGACCCAGGATCGTATGCCTTTATGAAAGCTGGAGAGATCATATTTTTCGTTCGGGCTGTGGACGCGGTTGTCGAAGCGGGCGAAGCCGACCAGGAGGGCGTCGCATCCGAGCCGGCGTTTGAATTCGCCGATGATCGGGATCGAGCCTCCAGTGCCGGCAAGGGCCGCTTCGCATTGCCATTCGGTCGAAAGCGCCTGAAGCGTCCTGGTGAGAAACGGACTGTCGATCGGCATGACCGTTGCCGGCGAAAGCCCGTAATCCCTGAAGCTGACCGAACAATCCCTGGGGATACGTGCGCGCACGTGCCGCTGGAAGGCATCGCGGATCGCCTGGGGATCTTGTCCTTCCACCAGGCGAAACGAAATCTTGGCGCTTGCCTTCGCCGGAATGACCGTCTTGAAGCCTTCGCCCGTATAGCCGCCGCTCATGCCGTTGATCTCGCAGCTCGGCCGCGCCCAGATCTGTTCGAGGACGGAACGGCCTGCCTCGCCGGCCGGATCTCTGAGGCCAATATCGCCGAGAAAGGCCTCCTCGTCGAAGGGCAGTCTTTTCCACAGCGCCTTGATGGCGTCGGGGAGCTCTTTCACGCCATCATAGAATCCCTCGACCGCGACGCCGCCATCGGGTCGCCGCAGGCTCGAAACCACGTCTGACAGCACCTGCAGCGGATTACGCGCGGCATTGCCGAACATGCCGGAATGCAGATCTTGATCGGCGCAGGTGATCTCGATCTCCGTGCTGAAGATCCCGCGCAGCATCGTCGTGACGGCAGGCGTTTCTCGATCCCACATATCCGTGTCGCAGACGAAAACCGCATCGGCCTTCAATTCGTCTGCCGTGGCATCCAGAAAGGGTGCGAGGCTCGGGCTGCCGGCCTCTTCCTCGCCTTCGAACAGCACGGTCACCTGCACCGGCAGTTTCCCGGTGACGCTGTTCCAGGCGCGGCAAGCTTCGACGAAGGTCATCAACTGTCCCTTGTCGTCGGACGCGCCGCGCGCGACGATCGCAGTATCGCCGTTCGGCAAGCCTTCCATGCGCGGCTCGAACGGATCGCTCGTCCACAGCGCCAGCGGATCGACCGGCTGGACATCGTAATGGCCGTAAAACAGCAGATGCGGTCCGGATGCCGCCTTCTCATGAGCGACGACCATCGGATGGCCTGTTGTTTTGCGCACCGATGCCTCGAAGCCGATAGCAGCCAGGTCCCGGCTCAGCCATTCGGCAGCAGCCCGGCAGTGATCACGATAGACCGGGTCGGTCGAGACGCTCGGAATGCGGATCAGCTCGAAAAGCCGCGCCAGGCTGTCATCGAGGCTTTGGTCCACATGGGCAAGAACGGCATCGATATCTTGGTCCATGGCACTAGTCATCGTCTCTCCTCAGCGGCTCAATCTTCCGGGTCTAGAATGCAGCATTGCTCGGCCACAGGTATCAACACGGCGGACGCCCCTGTTTCCAGCGGATCGGACAGCGCCCCATTGGCGGTGATCTCTCCCGCTGCGGTCGTGCATTTGTACTGATAGGCCCGGCCGAGATAGGTGCGCGTGCCGAGCACGGCGGCGATGCCATCACCGTCAAGGCTGACGGCAAGACCGTCTGCGCGGCAGGCTAGCACGAAGTCGTCCTTGATCGGCCCGAATGTTTCCTGCGACAGCTGCAGCCGCGCTCCGCCCGTTGTTTCGGCGGTCACAAGCGCGCCGTTGCGCTCGGTCACCTTCATGCGGATCAGGTTCTCGAAGCCGACGAAACGGGCGACGAAGGCGTTGGCTGGCCGGCGATACAGCACCTCTGGCGCGTCGAGCTGCATGATGCGCCCGGCATTCATGATCGCCACCCTGTCGGAGATCGAGAATGCCTCCTCTTGGTCATGGGTGACGTAAAGCGACGTCGTGCCGTTGGCGCGCTGGAGCTGCCTGATCTCGACGCGCATGTCGATCCTGAGCTTTGCATCCAGATTGGAAAGCGGCTCGTCGAACATCAGAAGCGACGGCTCGATGACCAGTGCCCGGGCGAGCGCCACGCGCTGTTTCTGGCCGCCCGACAGAGCCGATGGCAGGCGGTCGGCGAAGGCCGAAAGGCCGACGCGGTCCAGCATGGCCATCGTTCTTTTCGCCCGTTCCTGCTGGGGAATACGACGCTGCCTCAGGCCGAAGGCAACATTGTCCTGGACGCTCAGATGAGGAAAAAGCGCGTAGTTCTGAAAGACCAGGCCGATGTCGCGCGCATGCGCGGGGAGGCCGGTCAGGTCGCGCTCGCCGAGCTTGATGCTGCCGCTGCTTGGCTGCAGAAAACCGGCCACGAGGCGCAATGTCGTCGTCTTGCCGCAGCCGCTGGAGCCGAGCAGGGAAACCAGCTCCCCGGCCATGACCGAGATCGACAGGTCCTTCAGCACCTGCGTGCTGCCGTAATGGGCGGAGATGGAATCGATGGTGAGGGATACGGTCAAGAGCGTTCTACTTTGTCAGGAAGGTGAGACCGAGCGTGGCCTCGACGACGGCCATGACGCCGACTGTGACGAACATCAGCAGCACCGAGACCGATGCGATCGTCGGATCGAAGAACTGTTCCATATGCGCTAGGATCTGGATCGGCAGCGTCGAGATGCCCGGCCCGGTCAGGAAGACCGAAACCGACACGTCGTTGATCGAAGTGATGAAGGCGAGGATGAAGGCGGCAATGACCCCGGCGCGGATATTCGGCAGGACCACGGTCAGGAAGGTCTTCAATGGCGGGCAGCCGAGGCTGATCGCCGCCTCCTCGACGGAAAAATCGAAGGCCGCCAGGCTGGCGCCGACGACACGCACCGAATAGGGCAGGATCAGCAGCGCATGGCCGACCAGCAGGCTGATGAAGATCGGCAGCCCGAGGCCGATAGTGACGGATTTCATCAGTGAAAATCCGAAGACGATCTCCGGCACCAGGATCGGCAGCACGAAGATGGTGGAAAGCCAGCGCGGCAATTCCACCCGGTAGCGGTTGATCGCATAGGCCGCCGGGACGCCGATCAGCAGGGACAGCGCCGTGCCGAAAAAGGCGACCTGCAGGCTGGTGATCGCAGTCGTGCGGAAGGCCTCGATTTCGAAGATATTGACGAACCACCGCAATGTCAGGCCCTGCGGCGGGAAGGTCAGGTAGGTCGTATTGCTGACGGCCGCACCGATGATGATGACGAGCGGTGCGAGCAGGAAGAAGAAAACGCAGGCCGCGAAGGCGGCGAGGATCGGGTGAACGCGCCTGTCCATCACACCGCCATCGGATTGAGCCGGCGTGCGATGCGGCTCATGATGAGGACGACGCCGAGCGTCAGCACCACCATGATGGCGGCGATCGTCGATGCGCCGACCCAGTCGAAAGTCACCATGGCGCGCTGGTAGAGAAAGGTCCCCATCATCATCTGTTTTTCTCCGCCAAGCAGTTGCGGTGTCGCATAGGAGGTGAAGCTGCCGGTGAAGACCAGGACCGCGCCGACGATGAGGCCGGGTGTCGCGAGCGGCAGGATCACCTGAAAGAATGTCATCAGCGGTCTCGCGCCGAGCGAGGCGGCGGCATCGATCAGATCGCGCGGGATGCCTTCAAGCACCCCGACCAGCGTCAGGATCATCAGGGGAACGAAGAGATAGACCATGGCGACGATCACCGAGCCTTCGGTGTAGAGCATCGAAAGCGGCTCCCCGATAATGCCGGTCGAGATCAGCATGGCGTTCAGGATGCCGTTTTTCCCGAGAATGATCAGCCATGCGAAGGAGCGGACGACAACACCGGTCAGCAGCGGAAAAACCGCCGCGATGATCATGATGCTCTTTGCGCGACCGGGCATCTGCGCGATCACATAGGCGGTGAGGAAACCCACGGTGAGGGAGATCGCCGTCGTGACCAGGGCGACCTCCAGCGTCCGATAAAGAACCGCCCGCCGAAAGCCGCTGCTGAAGAATGTCACATAGGGCGCAAACACGCCCTTCGGCTCCGCAAACGTCGCCGCGATGGTGATGGCCACGGGAACGATGAGAAGCACAACGACCGCAATCGTCGCCGGCATCGTCAATCCCCACCTGGCAAAATGCTTCATCTTAAAACTCGTGGCATGTCCTGATATCGGAAGCGCCGCATCTCGGATGCGGATGCGCGGCGCTTCCATGTCTGGCCCAGGTCTGGCCCAGGACTGGCAATAAACCGGCCTCAGGTCGGATATCGCGCAGCTTACTGACCGAAGACTTCGTTCCAGCGATCGATCCAGTCGGCCTTGGCAGCGTTCATCTTGGCATAGTCGATTCGGGTAAGGCTCGCGACCATATCCGGGCCATAGGTCCAGATCTTCGCCTGGTCCGGCGTCAGGCTGACCTTTGTCGAGATCGGCGCATCGACGCCTTGTTCGGCTTCGGCCTGCTGGACGTCCTTTGACAGGATGAAGTTGATGAACTGATGGGCGAGTTCGACATTTTCCGAACCCTTCGGGATGTTCACGGTGTTCAGCGTGGCGATATCGCCGTCCTTGAGCTTGGCCCACGTCATCGTCGGAACGGCCGCCTGCATCGATGCCAGGGTAAAGTCCTGGGCCAGCGCAACGCGCACTTCGCCTGTTGATATCAGGTTCACCAGCTCCGAGCCGGTGTTGTAGTTCTTGACGACATTGGGCTTCAGCGCCTCGATTTCCGAGAAGGCCTTGTCGGTGTCTTCATAGGCATCGGCGCCACCATGCTTGCCGGCTTCCAGAACGACCAGTGGGCCGGCCGTGGTGGTGATGCCGGGCAGGGAGACGGAGCTCTTCAGATCGTCGCGCCACAGGTCGCCCCAGGCGGTGATCGGTGGGTTGACCTTGGCGGAGTCATAGACGATGCCGACGCGTCCGATCGTATAGGCCGGGCCGTATTTGCCCTGAGGCGCCTTGCCCAGTTCGTAGATATCCGCAAGGTTCGGGATCTTCGACGCATCGATCTCCTGGAACAGTCCCTGTTCGATGCCGAGCTGCGAGAAACTGTCGGTGAGATAGATGACATCGACGCCCTTGCCATCGCGCAATTTCAGCTTGTTGAGCCGGTCGGCATTGTTGCCGGTTTCGAACACGATCTCGCAGCCGCAGATCTTCTTGAAGGGCGTGATGATGTTCGCATTCATCTTCTCGCCGTTATAGCCCCACCAGGAGATGGTCAGCGTCTTCGATTGCGCATGGGCCGCGGCGGTGTTGCCGACGGCGGCAAGCAGCGCAAGAGACAGGATTTGGGCAAAACGTCTGGCCTTCATGAGCAATGTCCTTCTGTGAAAAGCGGCGTTGGCAATCGGGATCATACCCCCACGATTTGAGGGATACTATTTTTTGATCGATCGGGCCGCAAGCTCAATAATTGGGCAAATACGATCTTGTGCGGAGAATTTTCTGGGACCGGACCATCAGCTAACTCCCGGTTGATGGCGTTTGGTCATCGCTCACAAAACGTGTGGTCCATCAGCGCTTTACACATCCGGGCATGGTCTCTACGGTCCGGCGGTTCCAGCTTCTCACGGGCATTCCATTCATGGCCACTTCGCACACTGTTCTTCCTGATGATCTGCTGATCAACGCGTCCGACGAGGTTCTGACGCGCCAGGATCTCGTGCTGACGGCGCTCGGACGCCGGCCCGCCGACAGGCTGTTGCGCGTGGGAAGGTTGCTCGATGTCCATTCGAGGACATGGCTTGACGATCAGGAGATCGTCATCAAGGGCCGCCGTATCGCCTATGTCGGCCCCGCCGGCAGTTACGAAGGCGAAGTGAGCGAGCGGTTCTCGGAGCCCGATCTTGCGGCCGTGCCGGGCTTCGGCGAGGCACACAAACATATCGAAAGCTCCCATCTGACGCCGGAATGGGAGGCGGCTTTGGTGATGCCGCATGGGGTGACCTGGACATGCGAGGCGAGCCACGAATTTTCCAACGTCAACGGCGCCCGCAATCTGGAATTCTGGCTGGAAGCGCGCCGGCGCGGATCGCCGATGAAAATCTTTCCCCTGCCTGGCTCCGCCGTCCCTCCGACCGCCTATGAGTGGGGTGGCGGCTGGTTCGGCTACGACGAACAGAAGGCCTTCCTTTCCGAAAGCCTGATGGTCGCCGGGCTCGACGAGGTCATGGACTGGCCGTCCATATCCGATCCTGGCAATCCCTCCTACGATCGGCTGTGGGGCATGATCGGCGCGACCTTCGAGCAGCGCGGCGTGGTCGAAGGCCACGGCGCCGGACTGCGCGACATGGCCTCGATCAATGCCTTTGCCGCGGCAGGTCTCGCCTCCGATCACGAAGGCTGGTTTCTCGATGAAATCTGGCAGAAGCTCCTCCACGGTCTTTTCATCGAGCTCAGGCCGCATTCCCTGCCGGAGGTCATCCGCGGGCTGATCGACAAGGGGCTGACGGACTGGTCGCAGATCGCCCTGGTGACCGACGACCGCAGCGCCTCGGACACGCTGAAAATCGGTGCGACCGACCACAATGTCCGCCTCGCCATTGAGAACGGCCTTGCGCCGGAGATCGCCATCCAGTGCGTCACCCTCAATCCGGCACGCCATATGCGGCTGACGCCGTGGGTCGGGTCGATCGCGCCGGGCCGTTTCGCCGATATCGTTCTTTTGGACGATGTCGCCAGCCTGTCGATCGCAAAGGTATGGGCGGACGGGCGCCCGGTATCCGAGGGACCGACATTCATAGGCGCGCGTCCTGAAATCGACTGGCCGCAATGGGCGACGCGCACCGTGAAAATAGACCGGACGGTCACGGCTGACGATTTCCGCATCGAGGCGCCGCCGAACCGGACCACGGTCAACGCAGCACTTTTGCGGCCGTTTCACTGGCACGACGATTTCATCACCATGGAATTGCCGGTGGAAGAGGGGGCCGTGCAGCGGGATCCCGCGCGCAATGTCACCAAGTTCTCGATTGTCGACCGGTTTTCCGGAGAGGCCAAGGTCTCCAGGATGTTCTGGCTCGGCACTGGACCGCGCACGCCGGAGACGGCGCTCGCCTCCACGCTCGGGCACGACAAGCACAATATCTGGACGGTCGGCTCCTCCGACGAGGCGATGGCGATATCAGTCAATGCCCTGAACGAGCAGCAGGGCGGCTGGGCGCTGGTATCCCGTGGCAAGATTCTCGCCCGCGTCCACTACGAGGTCGGCGGCCTGATGACGGCGCGTTCGGCCGAAGCACTCGATGCGGAGATGCAGGCTCTTTATGCCGCCGGCGCCGGGATCGACTGGATGTACGAGCCGACTTTTTCGCCTCGATGGTGGCCGGGATTTCCCGAACGCCTGTCGTTTGCGACACTGACCTGCTCGCCCTGGCGCTGGGTGCTGGTCGCGCCGTCGGAGCTGGCGCCGGAGGGGTTCGTGAACGTGCTCACCGGCAAAACCCATCCGATTGTCTGGTGACATCGCGGCCCGCTAAATTTCCACCTGATTGATCTTCTTACTGCAGCAAATAGAAAGCATTAACCATAGTCCAGTAGACAACGAACAGGATCAAAGGAACCTGTGTTCGATGGCTACTGAAATGACCCGCCGGCCTGCCGGCGCCAATGAAGGCAAGATTATTGCCTTTCCCGCTGGAACCGGAACTGCCAATGTCGAGCGCTGCGCTCGCGAACTCGGCCGGCGGCACGGCGCAGATGCGATAGAATTTTGGAAGGCCGAATGCCGCAGGCTTGCCGATCAGCTTCTGGCGGCCGGTATGCCGGAGAGCGATGTCGGTCAGCGGGTGCTGCAGTTTCAGCAAGATGTCCAGAGCGAACTGGTCTTCAGCCACCAAAACGGACCACTGCCCAAGTCTCAAAACCGATAGCGGCGATCTTCGGGGAGGTCTGCCGGATCTGAGTGGTCGTCCTATCCCTCTTCGTAAACCGCCTCCGGCGGCAACGCCAGCAGGCGGTCCGCCATCTCCTGCTTTAGCCAGGCGAGACGCTCCTCTTCCTGGGGTGTCCGGTCGGGCTTGCGGCCGAGCATGATGAATTCCTCGCGGACATGGCCGTCGCGTAGTTGCAGGGTGACGGTGCGGCCGCGATAGCTGAGCTCGAAGACGTAGCGGGCGAGGATATCGCCGCGCTCCGGCCGATCGAGCAAGGGGTCGACGCTGTAGCGTCCTTCCGAAAATGCGCGTGTCACCATTTCGAAGGCGTCACGCCCGCCCGGGCCGCGAAAGGCCGTGCGGATCGAGATTTCGCGGCGCTCCGGTGGTCCGTCGGCGCTGAGCATCGGAAAGGCGCGCTCCATCACCTTGAAGGCATGGGCGACACCACCGGGAAAACCATAGCCGTGATAATGCATGATGTCGGCGAAGCCATAGGCAAGCGGCTTGCCGTCTTCGAGCACTTCGATCTTCGTTTCGTTCATTCCGATTTTTCCTTGTCCAGTTCCTTGCGCATCCAGGGAAGGAAACCATCCAGGAAGCGCGTCGTCGCCGGCATGAAATGCGATCCGTGGTGGAAGCAGGGGTCGAGGCTGGTGATCACCATGCGTCCCGCCGTCGTGACCTCGTCTACATAGAGGATCGGCTTGCCTTCCTCGTTCACCGCCAGAACCTCGACGCCCTCTGGTGGAGCGAACCAGCCGTGAAGGTGCCAGGTCAGATCGTCCTGCCCGAGATGTTCGAACAGCGAATGGCCGGGTGCTGCGATCCTGACGCCGAGATCGGCGCCCTCAGTCAGCCACCACCACCAGTTTGTCGGTTGCGGCGTGAAATGGATCGCTGGCAGAAACGCTTCCCATGCCGTCTCGCCGGTCGCAACGATCGTGCCGCCCTGGTCGAGATAGGCGCGCAGCTGTGCTGCATGCGGCGCCATCCGGTCCGCCGGCGTCCGGCAGGGAATGAACAGCACCTGGTGTTCGCTGAGGTCGACCGAGAGCAGCTCCTCCGGGCGCAACAGCCTGTCGAAATGATGCCGGTAACGCGGCGCTTCCAGCGTCTCGATGTGGTAGTAGGCGCCGGGATGGATCGCGAGCACGCTCATCGGGTCAGCTCCCCCGCCAGCCAGGCGATAACACGGCCGGCCAGTTGCTTTTTGATGTCGGGATCGTCTCCGCAGCCCCAGAACTCGTTTCCGGCATGCGACAATAGTTCTCCGCCCGCCGGCCGCGCCCAGATCCAGTCGACGGGAATGGCAGCTGGTCCCAACGTATTGATCGCAACGGCGCCTGATGGCATCGGA
Organism: Rhizobium sp. WSM409; assembly: GCF_057653825.1. NCBI lineage: Bacteria > Pseudomonadati > Pseudomonadota > Alphaproteobacteria > Hyphomicrobiales > Rhizobiaceae > Rhizobium > Rhizobium sp. WSM409. Next base: position 1,626,447 of record NZ_CM172794.1, read on the forward strand.
TTGTGTCCGCGGCCGTAGAAACCGGCGACGCCGCGGTTCGTTTCCAGCATGCTCTGGTCGATGCCGGTAAAAACAGGATGGTCGAATTGCCTGACCTGCACGAAGTTGGCTCTCTTCGGCTGCCGCATCGGGATATAGGCGCCGAGTTCCGGCAGGATCGGCCGAAGCATGTGGCCGCTGAAGATCCACCGGCCGCCTCGGTCGAGGAAGGACGCCACCGCCGGCGCGTATCTGAGGAAGCCGACCTGATCGAGATGGGTGGTGGTGATGAGGCCGCTTGCGGCAGCGAAATGCGCCTCGGTCAACTCCATCTCGCGCACGGTGATCAGCTTGCCCTGCGCGGTCGCCTCGGCGAAAGCCGGCGGGCTCATGCTGAAAGGGTCTTGATAATGCGACTGGATCAGAAGGATGCTCATGCGGCGCGAATTCCTGCAAAGGCGGGCAGAACCGCCTGATGCCCGTCGCCTGTCGGGCCGATAAGCTCGACCACCCGCATCGGGACACCGTAAAGCCGTTCGAGATGTTCCGGCGTGATCGTCTCCGCGACCGGACCGAACAGCGATTGACCATCCGGCATCATCAGCAGCGCATCGTCGGCTGCGGCAAGCGCATGGTTCGGATCATGCGTCGTGAAGGCGATTGCCTTGTCGCGCGGTTCACGCAGGCTTTTGAGCAGGTTCAGCAGCCGCTCCTGGTTGCGAAGGTCGAGTGCCGCCGCCGGCTCGTCGAGGACGATCGCCTCCGACCCGGTGGCGAGCGCTCGCGCCAGAAGCACGAGTTGCCGTTCGCCGCCGGACAGCCGGTCGAAGAAATGATCGGCAAAGCGGGCAGCCCCCGCCCGCTCAAGCGCGGCATGGGCAATTTCGAAATCGGAAGGTCCCGGTTGCCCGAACAGGCCGAGATGCGCTGCCCGCCCCATGACGGCGACGTCGATGGCGCGGTAGCGCTGGTTGCTGCTTCCGGTCTGCGGGACGTAGCCGACGATGGCGGGCGCCACCCGGCTGCCCGCGTCCAGCCGCTGAAAGCCGAGCATGGCTTTCAGCGTCGTCGTCTTGCCCCGTCCGTTGGGGCCGAGAATGGCGAGCGACCGCCCGACGGGAACCGAGAAACTCAGGCGGTCGAGGATGGTGCGTGCCCCGAACCTGACGACCGCATCCGTCAATCCGATCATGATCCGGTCCTTTCGCGATAGTGATGGCGCAGGAGAGCCGCAAAGATCGGCGCGCCGACAAGGGCGGTGATGACGCCGAGCGGGATTTCCGCGGCCGTCGCCGTGCGGGCGAGCGTGTCGATGCAGACCATGAATCCTGCGCCGAGCACGGCGGCTGCCGGCAGCAGCGCACGGTGATCATGGCCGACCAGCAGGCGGGCGGCGTGGGGAATGACGATGCCGATCCAGCCGATGATGCCTGAGACTGCGACCTGGCTGCCGACGATGACGGCGATGAGGCCGAAGACCAGCCATCTCTCGCGTATCGTATTGGCGCCGAGGCTGCGGGCTTCGGCTTCGTCGAGCGACAGGATGTTGAGCCGGAAGCGGAGCATCCACAGGAAGCAGCTTCCGAGGATGAGGCCGGGTGCCGCCACCAGCGTGCGTTCCCAGGTGGCCGTCGCAAAGGACCCCATCAGCCAGTAGACGATGGCGGGAAGGGACGTGTTGGGATCGGCGATGAATTGCAGCAGCGAGACGACCGCCGAGAACATCGAGCTGATGACCAGCCCCGACAGGATCACGGTGACCGTTTCCGACCGGCCGTTGAGGCGCGACAGCAGCCCCACCAGGATGACGGCCGCCATGCCGCAGAGGAACACCATGGCGATCAGCGGAAATCCCCAGATGCCGAGCATGATCGCCAGCGCGCCGCCGAAGGCGGCACCCTGCGAAATGCCCAGTATGTCTGGCGAAACCAGTGGATTTCGAAACACGCCCTGAAGGCCCGCGCCCGAGATCGCAAGCCCGGCGCCTGCAAGTGCTGCAAGCACGACGCGCGGCGCGCGCACCAGCAGTACGATGCGTTCGTCGATCCCGGCAAGCTCCCGCGAGGGGTCGCTGATCCCCTGCCAGATCAGCTCCAGTGCGCGTCCAGCCGGCACGGAGAACCGTCCGACGCAGAGGCTGACGGTGAAGGCGATCACCAGCAGCGCCAGCAGCAAGGTGAAGACCAGTGTCTGCCTGGCGAGGTGAATCCGGCGGGCAGCGGGCGCCGTCTCCTCCTGCATTATCGTCGCCATGACGTCACTTTGCCTCGAACTGCGCGTAGTCGGCGGCGGCGCCCTGTTCCTTCAGCCAAAGGATATTGTCGATATCGCTATCGGCCAGGTCGTAGTTGTAAAGGGTCTTGTAGGCCGTCTTCATTTCCGTCCGCAGATCGTATTTGAAGATCTCGGGATGGAGCAGGTTGGCCGTCCACATCCAGGACAACGGCGATTCCTGGCTCGGCGGATCCCAGCGATAGCCGCCGAGCGGCATCTTGTAGACCCGCTTGGATTTGGCGGCATTGGTCAGAGACAGGATCGGATCGTTATAGACCCAGTCGACATTCAGCTTCGCCTCGAAAGCATTGAGGAAGATGACGTCGGGGTTCCACGCTGCGATCTGTTCCTTGTTCACCGAGACCGTGCCGTTGATTTCGTCCGAGGCGTTTCTCCCGCCCGCAAGCTCGATGGACCAGGCATTGTAATTGCCCTTGGTGCCGGAGGCGCTGATATCGGAGAGCGCACGGCCGAGGTAGAGAACATTCGGCTTCTTGTCATCGGGGATAGCAGTCGTCTTGGCCTCGATATCCTTCTGGACGCGATCACGCCATTCCACCAGTTCGTCGATCCGCTCCGGCTTGCCGATCGCCTTTGCGGCCATGGTCATATAATCGCGGGTCAGCTCTTCCGTGCCATAGAGGATCAGCATCGTGGTGAGCCCGGCATTGGTGATGGGTGCGACGATATCGGCGCCGCGATCGCCCCATTGGATGACGAGATCGGGATTGGCGGCGGTGAGCGCCTCGACATTAGGCACGAAATTCGGCGCCGTCACATCAGACGGAATATCCTTCGCCTCGGGGAAGATCTTTCCGAGAATCCCTTCGACCACGGCGCTCTTTGCCGTCGGGTTCATCCCAATGAGCTTCCGGGTGCTGCCATCCAGCGCGATGACGGTGGAAGCCATTGGGATGACGATCGAGACGACACGTTCGGCAGCCTTTGCCAGCCGCACCTCGCGGTTCCCTTGATCCTTGAAGACGATCTCTTCGGCAAAAGCTGTCGGTGCAAACAGCACGGCGGCAAGTGCAGCCGCCATGCGGCGGCGCGAAGCAGTTGTGATGAAAAGCGAAAGCGGAACCATGGTGTCTCCCCGTATGACGATGAGCGCCATTCCTATTCCGCGTATTTATTCTTGTCTACAAATCTCCACTTTAATTAGCGATATGACTACCGCATCAGCCCAGCGGACCGGAGGGCATCTTCAATGACCTTCTGGATGCCGCCCCGGTCGCTGCCCGCGCCGAATGGGCCTGCGGCGTTTTCCGGTTGCGCAGCCGAGGGTTTTGCGTCGCGCCGTTTTTCAAATGAGGGGACCAGACCCCAGGACCTGGCAGTTTCGACGGTCGATGAAATTCCGACGTCAAGCATGAAGGGGCCGCTTGCGCCGTAGCCGGTGTCGACATCGAGCGGCGTGCCGTGATCCATCCCGGCAATCGTATACAGCTCGATTACATCGACACCGTGAGCATCGGTCCAGACCTTTCGCTGGTGTCGTCCGATATCTGCGACGCGCCCCGGCGATGCGTCGACGCCGTGGATATTTCTCCATTGCTCCACGATCGCATTTGCATTGGATGGCACGACGGTTCTGTCTGCGCTCCCCTGCCAGAGCGATAATGTCGGCCATGGGCCTTTGTGCCCTGAAGCGTTTCTCAATCGCAGTTCAAGCTCCTTGGCAGTTGGGCTGCCGTGACCGCGCATTCGGTCGAATGCCTCGGGAATGGTCCCGGCACTTGCATATGGCAGGCCCGCGATGATCGCGCCGCCCGCAAAAATCTCGGGATAGGTGGCGAGCATGGCTGCGGCCATGGCGCCGCCGGCCGAAAGCCCGGTCACGAACACGCGCCTGCCGTCGATACCGTGTTCCGCAACGACCTTTGCGATCATCTGGCGAATGGAAAATACCTCGCCGTGATCGCGGCTTATGTCCTCCGGGTTAAACCAATTGAAGCAGAGGTTTGGATTGTTTGCCCGCCGTTGCTCGGGAAACAGCAGCGCGAAGCCGTAGTCCTCGGCCAATCGCGACCACCCGGACCCGCTATCATACCCGGCGGCAGTCTGGGTGCAGCCGTGCAGGACGACGACCAGGGCTAGGTTTTTCCCCCGCTTCGACGGCAAATAGGTGTAGCCCCCCAAGGCGCCGGGGTTTGAGCCAAACGCATCCAAGGCGACCAGGTCGGGGTTGTTCTGCGTGGGTTGGGCGCGAAGGGTTCCTCGCAGCGCAGCAAGGCGTGCGAGCGTGTCCGACATAGATCTCATGAAAGTCTCCGCCAATCAGCAGCCGGGATGGCGGTGATGCTGAACTAAACGCGTCAATCTACGAAAAGGTTGCTGCGGTGCACAATGTTTTTCGTACCATCGAGCTTCTCAATACACTCTGCCCGTGTGCTCATTTCAGCAGTCAGCGGGCCATGAACATTTTGATCCTGAATGTAGGCGAAAGATCCCAAGACCTGCGGAAAAGCTGCGAACGTCTTCGCCATGACTTCTGATTACAAATCAGCCGGAACAGGGTGCCTGACCGGCGCCCTTGATCGATCTCCACTGGGAACGGGACGGTCGACGCCACGTCGCTCGCGCCGCCGCTGCCCCGGCGCCACGCCGGTCGCAGCTTTAAAAGCGCGGCTGAGGGCGATGTCGGTGCCATAGCCGGTCTGCGCGGCCGCCGCTGAGATTGAGTGGCCGGCGGCGAGAATGAGTTTCGCACGATAAATGCGCCAAGTCGTGATGTAGGTCAGCGGCGGCACTCCGACGACCGACTTGAACAGCACTGCAAAGGTGGAGCGCGACATCCCCACATCGCGGGCGAGCTGCTCCAGCGTCCACGGGTGCGCCAGATCGGCATGAATCCGGTGCAGCGTTTGCGCCAACTGGCGATGGGTCAGTCCGGCGAGCCAGCCCTCGGGCATATTCCCCTCCGAACTGGCCCAGCTTCGGATCGCTTGGATGAACAGCACGTCGAGCAGCCTGCCGACGACATAGGAGCCGCCAAGCGACGCCTGCGCCTCCTCTTTTCCGATCTGTTCGAGGATCGAGACCATCCGCCCTGCGTCGGACTTCGCCATGGCGACATGAACAACATCGGGCAACAGCGCCGATAAGGGCTCGCCCGCAGCGTGGTCGAACGTAAACAGGGTCGAGAAGAACTCGCACGCTTCGCCGTCTCCACCGAAGGACACCGTCTCGCCCGTCACATGGTCGGCAATCTGCCAGCAGGGCACTGCGACCCGGTCCGGAGCGTCGCCCAATATGCCCATGACCCCCTGCTTGATGATGAGGCAGTCGCCTTCCTCGACAACGACCGGGGGGTGGCCGACTTGGGTGAACCAGCCCCGGCCCTTAGCGATGACGATCAGCCGCGCCTGACCGCCGCTATCGAACGACATCGCCCATGGTGCATGAGCACGCATGCGGACGAAGAGCGAGCTTTGGAGCTGCATGGCGCTGAGGACGGAATCGAAGGGGTCCATGGGAATCTCGGACGATAGGTTATAAAATGCATACTCCACGTAATAGATGATCCCGTCAATCTCCACCATATCACTTACACAATCTGGAGGTTGCGCATGAAGATCTATCGTTTGCAGAAAATCGGCTCCGTCAACGGCCTGGAGTTACGCGAAGAGCCCACGCCAAGTCCCGGTCCGGGCGAAGTCCTCGTTAACATCAAGGCGACCTCGCTCAATTTCCGCGACCTCACGATCATCAACGGCTGGTCGCCCTTTCCGCTCGAAGAAGGGCGGGTGCAGCTGTCCGACGCCGCCGGGATCGTCGAGGCGGTCGGCTCGGGGGTCGTCCGTTTCGCGGTCGGCGACCGGGTGGCGAACAATTTCATGCCGGGCTGGCATGCGGGACCATTTCGTGAATTTGTGCCCCAATATGGCACCCAGATTGATGGCTGGATGGCCGAATATCGCACCGTCGACCAGAACGAGCTGGTCGCCATTCCCGATTCGATCAGCTTCGACGATGCCGCGACTCTGCCATGCGCCGCCGTCACCGGGTGGAATGCGGTCGCCGGCGTCGGTCCGCAGCACCGCGTGCTGACGCAGGGAACCGGAGGTGTGTCGTTGTTCGCGCTGCAGTTCGCCAAGGCGCGCGGCGCGGAAGTGATCGCGACGACCTCGTCGAACGAGAAGGCGGAGCGTCTGCGCGCACTCGGCGCCGACCATGTGATCAACTACGCCGAGAATCCCGATTGGGGCGAGCTAGCCAAGGCGCTCACCGGCGGGCGTGGCGTCGACCGCGTGGTCGAGGTTGGCGGCCCCGGCACATTCGCCCAGTCGTTGAAAGCGGTGGCACTTAGCGGCCAGGTGTCGATGGTGGGAGTGCTGTCGCAGGGGGAGATGCCCGGCTACCTCGACATGTTCCTCACCTTCGCGCGGTTCCAGACGATCGCCACCGGCAATCGTCTGGATCTGGAAGACGTGATCGCCGCCGTCGCGCAGAATGGCATCCGCCCGGTGATCGACAGCCGCTTCACGCTCGCCGACGGCAAAGCCGCATTCGAGCATTTCGGCAAACGCAACGTGTTCGGCAAGGTCGTCATCACCAATGAGGGCTGAGAGATCTGCATCCCAGGGCGGTATATATCGCCCAGAAAGCAATCTAACCGCGCAGTTCCGACGCGCTTTATCCCACCTTCTCATTACATGGAGCATACGAAATGGCAAAACTGACTGACAAGGTCGCCGTGATCACCGGCGGCGGGAGCGGCATCGGCCTGGCGTCAGCCAAGCTCTTCGCCCAGGAAGGCGCAACGGTCGTCATCGTCGGGCGCAATAAGGATGCGCTCGACAAAGCCGCCGCCGAAATCGGCGGCAGCGCGGCGGCGATCGTCGCGGATGTCGCGGACCTGGACGCGCTGGACGCGCTCTATGCGGAGGTCGGCAAGCGTTTCGGCAGGATCGACGTGATCTTTGCCAACGCGGGCGTCAACAATCTCGCGCCGTTCGAGGCGGTAACGGTTGAGGATTTCGACACCCAGTTCAACGCCAATGTTCGCGGTCTCTTCTTCACCGTGCAGAAGGCGCTGCCGCTGCTCAGCGATGGGGCATCGGTGATTCTCAACGCCTCTGTGGCGCATGGCAAGGGTACCCCGATGCACTCGGTCTATGCGGCGACCAAGGCGGCCGTACGGTCCTTTGCACGCAGTTGGACGACCGACCTCAAACATCGGAAGATTCGCGTCAACTCGCTCAGCCCCGGGCTGGTCGAGACTCCGATCTTCGGCAAGCTGGGCGTCCCGGCCGAGGCCATCAAGGAAGGGCTACCCGCGATGCTTGCCCAGATGCCGATGGGCCGGGTCGGCAGGCCGGAAGAGGCGGCCACCGTCGCGCTGTTCCTGGCAAGCGCAGACAGTTCGTTCGTGACCGGCATCGACCTTCCCGTCGATGGTGGAATGGGACAGGTATAAGCTCTAGGCGGCTGGAAAAGGTGAGAACAGGGTGCGTTGTCGGCGATTCCGCCGTTAAGCCTCCTGGCCTGCTGCAAGGTTTCCTAGGACCGGAGCCCACACGGCTGCAACACAATCAGCGTGAGATAAAACCCGCGTTTCCGCGGGTTTTATGATTACAACGGGCATTCCCGGGCGCGGACGGCGGCGACGAGTCAGTCAATTCAATTTGACCGATGGCTCCCGGCCCCAGACACGCAGTTTGCCAAGCGCCTTGATAAAAGCCGTGACATCCTTCGCCGCTCCGAGCGCAATCACGCCCTCATCCAGTGAATCGGCAATTCCGGCCTTCTGCATGAGCGGTAGCGCTGTTTCCACATAGCCGATGAACTTGCAGTGCACGAAGGCATCTGCCACGAAATCGCGGGCCGTAGCCTCCTTCAGCAGATCGCCGGTTCCCTCGGCTGAGGGGAGGAGGGCGACGGCGTCGTAAAGCACCGAAGGTCCGCCGTCGATCATCTGATGCGCCTCGATCCAGTTGTCGTCCGAGAGCGTCACGCCGCCGATCTTTGGCGCGATCACTTTGAATGTTGCCTTCTGCTCGGTGATCTCGGCAAGCAGCGCCTTGAAGATAGCGGCATCGGTGCCATCGCTGACAAGAATGCCGAGCTTGCGTCCTTCGAACCGCTTCGGACCGCGCTCTATGATGCTGAGCGCCGGCGACGGCTCGAGATCCTGCCTCGTCGGCATGGCTGCATCGGCAGGCTTCGGCATCGATTTGAAGCCGAGGGCGTGGCCGACCTTGCTGGCCAGCGTCTCGTCGATGTTCAAGAGATGCGAGACCATACGCTCACGAACGACCGGCGTTTCGACCTTGCTCAGTTCGAAGATCAGCGCCGCGGCGATATGGCGTTGTTCCGGCGGAGTCTGGCTAATGTAGAACTGCCGGGCCTGGCTGTAATGATCGGCAAAGCTTTCCGGCCGCAGCCGAACCTTGGGACCCTGTTCTTCGGCCTGGAAGTGGCGATAGCCCTGAACCGGCGATTCCCGCGGCCCCTGATTCCAGGAATTCGGCTGGTAATTGACGCGCCCAACAGGATTGCGCATCGCCATATGGCCATCCTGCTGAAAATTATGGAAGGGACACTTCGGCGCGTTGATCGGCAGATGGGTGAAATTCGGACCGCCCAGACGTTTCAACTGCGTATCGAGATAGGAGAAGTTTCGTCCCTGCAGCAGCGGATCATTGCTGAAGTCGATGCCGGGGGGAACGTTCTGCGTCATGAACGCGACCTGCTCGGTCTCCGCAAAGAAATTCTCGGGCATTCGGTCGAGCACGAGACGGCCGATCGGTTTGACCGGAAGGATCTCCTCGGGAATGAGCTTCGTCGGATCGAGGATGTCGAAGTCGAACGTGTCGGCGAAGTCCTGATCGAAAAGCTGTACACAGAGCTCCCATTCCGGGAAGGCTCCCGACTGGATCGACTGCCAGAGGTCGCGTCGATGGAAATCCGGATCGGCCCCATTGATCTTGACTGCCTCGTTCCAGGCGACGGACTGCAGGCCGAGTTTCGGTTTCCAGTGAAATTTGACGAAGGTCGATTCGTCAGCCGCGTTGACGAAGCGGAAGGTGTGAACGCCAAAACCCTCCATGAAACGGAACGAGCGCGGAATGGCGCGGTCCGACATCACCCACATGATCATGTGCATGCTTTCGGGCGTCAGCGTAATGAAGTCCCAGAAATTGTCATGCGCCGACTGCGCCTGCGGGAATCCCTTGTCGGGCTCCGGCTTTACGGAATGGATGACGTCGGGAAATTTGATCGCGTCCTGAATGAAGAAAACCGGGATATTATTGCCGACCAGGTCCCAATTCCCCTGCTGGGTGTAAATCTTCACGGCGAAACCGCGCACGTCGCGCGCCAGATCGAAGGAACCCTTGCTGCCGGCAACGGTCGAAAACCGGACGAAAGCCGGCGTCTTTTCGCCGGGCCGCTGGAAAAGATCGGCCCGGCTATAGGCGGCCAGGGATTCATATGTTTCGAAGTAGCCATGGGCGCCGTAACCGCGCGCATGCACGACCCGCTCGGGAATGCGCTCGTGGTCGAAATGAAAGATCTTCTCGCGGAAATGGAAGTCATCGATGAGCGCGGGGCCGCGGGCGCCAACGCGAAGCGTATTCTGATCGTCGGAAACCGGACCGCCTTGCGCTGTGGTCAGAACCGGCATCCCGTCTTCGGCAAACTGATGAAGCTCGCCGCCTGCACCCCGGTGCAGTTTCTGATCGTGGATCGTTGCGTTGTCCGAGGGCGAGGTTTGGGAGGTCTTTTTGGCCATCTACATTCTCCGGAAAGGGATTTACCTAACCGAAGCTCGCCAACGGCCACATGTTCCGCCCGATGCGAAATAAACCGCCACTGAGAAAAAGGCCTGGGGGCGGACGATGATCCAACCACAGCAGAGCCGGGGATGGCTCCACATAAATGGGGCGCGGGGCCTTTCGACCCCGCGCCCCGGTTTCCGTTGATCCTGAGCCTCGGGCCTTAGATCCGGGGCGTGACGAGGAGGTCTTCCTCTTCGTCGCGTTGCGACCCGCCAAACGCTGCTGCGGCGGCAGCGATGAAAGCCCCGATCAGAAGTGACAACGCGCCGAGCAATGCCGTGGTGGAGGCAGCCTTGCGTGCCTCATCGGCGGCTTTCTGGGCGGCGACCTTGGCGTCGTCGATGCGCTTCAGCACAGTGTCGACGCGGGTGCGCGCATCGGCCTCGGAAAGACCGGTGCGAGCAGAGACGATGGTGGCAAGATAGGCCTTGTCGTCATCCGGGATCTGGCCCGCGGCCGCACCGTTGAGGAGGATGCGGGAGACTTCTGCTGTTGCTGCGGTATCATCGGATGTTGCTCCAGCACGGGCCTGTTCAGGACGCAGCAAAGCGTCGGTAAAATAGGCGGTGGGCAGATCCGCGGTCGATGCCGCCGAGGACGCCGCCGTACCTGCGGCGGTGGCCGCCGAACCCACGGCTTGTGCGCCTGCACCGGCAAGCGAGGTCAGCGACGAGGCTAGAAAGCCGGCAACGAAGATCGTCGCCAGCGCCCAGCTGATGAAGCCATGCGCGGTGTCACGGAAGAACACTTCGTCCGTATGGACAGCTGCCCACTTCGTGCGCAGCCGGCCGGTGATATAGCCACCGAGCCCTGAGGAGAGCCATTGGACGACAACGAGCCAGATCGCCGCCGTGACCCCGACCGTGCCGAGCGAACTGCTTTGCCCCGACCAAGGCGACACCATCGTCAACCCAACCCCGGATCCAAGCAGCAAAAGAATGAGGGTCACTCCGATGGCAGCAGCGGCGCCTCCGAAGATAGGCCCCCATGTCATGGCGGATTTGGAGGATTCGACCGGAGTAGCAATCTCTCCGGAACCTGTCATTGAAACCGACATGATCTGTCCCTATCGCACAAACAGAGCAAGAAGGATGATGATCGGCAGTGGAACACCAAGCAGCCAAAGCAGAATACCGCGACCCATGAAAGACCTCCTGTCAGAGACTGACGTTACGTGGTTGATGCCACTCAACTTTGAACCACGGTCTTTGTTCCCGGCCGGCTTGGTCATCGACGATCTTCATGCGGAGCTGATCGAGATCGATAAGAATCTTGCGCGTTCGGAGCTGACGTCCGGCGAAGAGAGCGCCATATCTTGAGGAACAAGGTGATCTTGGCAGGAGAGAGCAGAAGCTCTCATCACTCGGTCATAGCCTAAACTGGAGAGGAATCGATGAAGAGATTTCGGGCATTTGTAGCAGCCGGAGTAATCAGTCTTGCCGCCATGACCTCGGCATGCTCGACGCCGCCGAATTCATATGGCTCGGCATCGGGATATCAGCCGGGAGATTCGATGAACCCGGCCTGCGCCGATGGCTTCCGACCCGGTGACGGCCGTTCGTGCAGCTATTAGAGGTGGTCGCCTTGCCCGTACAATGAACGGGATCGTCCGGAGCGTCAGGCGGGCGGTCATTTCCGTTTGATGACAGCCCCGACGGCGGCGCCGATCGCGGCGTCATCGAACAGCGTCGGCCCGACTGCGGCGCCTATTCCGATTCCTATCGCCATACCCAAAGCCATGGCCGTGATTTATCCCGGTGCTGTGGCGATAGTATGTGTTTCGCTGCGCCCGGCGGAGCGTCGGCGGTCCTATTGACTGCCGATCCACTTCATTACGGTTTTTTCCGGAGGTCACCTGGTAAAGCATCAATGAGTTGATGCACTTTTCCGGTGGCGAATACGATGTCCTCGCGCGGCAGATGGACTGTTATCTCAATCTCTTCCCACCTGCCGCCATGGTCTTTTGCGAACCTGACGGCGGCTTCCAAAGACGTGAATTGCACGGCCGGTGCGTTGGCGGTCCAAAACTGCACGCTGCAGTCCGCCGCACTGTAATCTAAAAATGCTTTTTCAGGATCTAGCGCCATGGCGTTTGCTGTACACCGCCGGCAGTTTTTTGGCCAGCGGTTGCCTATCCATCGTAACAGCGCATGATGAGGCTGCCGGCTTGACGGCGATGTGCGCGCGGATGGCGGTATATTCCATAGCTTAGGAGGCCGTTGATGAAGATTGGAATGATAGGCGCCGGGCTGATCCCGTTTTCTATTTACAGTCTGCGTTCAAAACGCGGTGGGCCAAGGGCAGCGCCGACGGTCTTCTCTCGCTCCCAACCCGTGATATAACGGCACCATGACAAAGCGAGCGCTTTCTCATCTCCGACACATACGCGTGCGCCATCAGGGCGCACCGATTTCGTTCGGAGATGGACATGCATCACAAAAGAAAGCGTCCTCGCAAGGCGTCGTGCGGGCTGTGCAAGCCTCATAAGACCGAGGGCAACTGCCCACGGCACAAGGACATGCGGCTTGGCAATCTACGTCGCTACCTGTCCGGGTCTGACCAGCTGCGCTGCCAAGAGATTACCACAGAACGGTCTTGGCTAAAAAGAAAGGGTCGGGCGAATGCTCGCGCCGACCCGTCTTTGATTGCATCAGCACGGTGCCAGTACATCCGTGGTCACCAGCAAAAGCCATCTGATAGATTGAATTTATGCGCCTCGTGAATTTTCGCAAGGATTAGCGGGGTGCTGAATTAGGGCTAGGTGAGGGAGGCGCAATAGCCACGGTACGACGAGAAGTACGACACGCGCTCTGAGGGCGCTAGTTGCGTGGCTGATCCGTCCAGTCGATCATCGGGGCGCCCGCAAAACCTGAGTATCACAGCGGATTCAAGATTCAGAAGAAATTAACAAGAAAATTTATTGACCCCCAAATTCGACTAAATCGCTTTCAAAAGCGGGAGGGAAAGTGGGGAAGTAAGCCCCTGCAGTCGGAGTTATCAACGAAACAGGCGCTTAACTTGAAAAATGGCTCCCCGGGCCGGATTCGAACCGGCGACCTGTCGATTAACAGTCGAATGCTCTACCGCTGAGCTACCAGGGATCACTGCTTGGCGCGGTGTGAGTGGGCTAATACAAACGCTTTCCCGATTTGCCAAGCGGTTTTTTCAAAAAAATGAAATGAACTTGTATTTGGGATGCCTGCGCCCATCTCTGGGGAATGACAAATGTGAACGATCGTCAGGAGACGAGAGGCGGCGAGAAGCGCAAGGCTCGGGCGGTGCGCTTCGGCATCGATCATGCAAGCGGCAGGCTTATGCTCGGCTCTTTCAGCATCGGCATGCCACGCTCGCGCATCGCGCGGATGGCGCTTGGCATGGCCCTCATTTTCTGCGGCGTGTTGGGTTTCCTGCCCATCCTCGGCTTCTGGATGCTGCCGCTCGGCTTCCTCGTGCTCTCGCACGATCTGCCGTTCGCGCGCCGGCTTCGGCGACGGCTGGCGGTCTGGTGGCACAGGCGGCGAAAACCGGGTGGCTGATCGGCAAGGAGGGCGTGGAACTGTGGGTGGCTTTTCGCATTCGTGGTTTATGCAATGTAAAACGCAAAATCGCGTCACAATGGTCCAGGTGAGGAAATGAAGGTATCTTTTGTTGTCGTCCTGTCGGCAGCGGCGCTTCTCTCAGGCGTTTCCGCCGAGGCCCAAGTAGACAGCGGCGGTTTTGACGCTCGCGGCATCTGTCGCCGTCCTGAAGGCTGCGTGGTCGACCACGGTCAAGGCGGCAGCTACAACGGGCCACGTAACTATCGCAATTTCAACGGCCGGAATGAGCGCGATGGGAGGAACGACCGCGAGCGGGATAATCGGCGCTACCGTTCTCAGAACAGGAGCGAGAATTTCGACGCCGGAACCAGCCGCCTTGTCGCAGGCCTTGAGATTGGGCTGCAAATTCGCGTCTAGTTGGATCTGAGTTCGCTTTCCTCGAAAGTTCCGCCGTGGTCCGGATCGAGGCCGGTCGTCATCAGCAGGCTGCAGGCGGCAAGGAGAAGGACGAGCTTCACTGCGTAGGACGCCACGGAGGCCGGTTGTCGAGGGCCCGGTGATACGCGAGACGGCGCTATATAGTACTGGTAATAGAAGTAAGGATCGTCCGTTTCCAGCAGGTTCTGGTGGACGTGCGGCGGAATATCCGCATGTTTCACCGGCGGAGAACCAGGGAATTTTACATGCAGATCCCGGGTTTCGGCGTCGTATGCTGCACGCACGCGCTTCGATTTGAGGGCAGCCCAATCCATCTCAAGCTCCTATACCCTCCCGCGGGTAATTGAGTCCCGGACGGTGATCGAAGTCAAGTCAAGAATTTGTTTCAAATGCCATCATTGGCAGGAAATGGGGCATCGTCACGGCCGCGGAAATTCCAGCCCGCGCCCGCTCCGTTTCGGGATGGAAAAATGGTCGTTTCGGCAGCTGCCGAATAGCGTTTTTCCGAAATGCCCTCTTGCGATTTCCTTACGATCATTCTAAACGCTCGCCACGGCTCAGATAACGAGCGCGTGAGGCCTCGTGGCGGAGTGGTGACGCAGAGGACTGCAAATCCTTGTACCCCGGTTCAATTCCGGGCGAGGCCTCCAACATCTTTTCACCACAGCGATAAACTATTGCAAAAGCCTCGATAATTTTCGAGGTGTGGCCGCTTGGACTTGAATCGTTCCGCCACGCCAAAGGCAGGGTGTGGCAATGTGTTCCCGGTTTATCCGTTCGCCACGGCGCTTTCGTCGGTCAGCGCAAGCAGTTTGGTACCGACGCCATCCCAGTTGATTCCCGCGACAAGTCTGTCGTGCCAGGCGCGCGCGATCGGCATTTTCGTATAAATTCTTGAGGTCTTTCCATCGCCCCAGCCGAGCATCGCCTCGAGCATGCTGCCGGTCGCTTCGTTACAAGCGACCAACAGCATGCTCGAGGTCGCTTCGTTACAAGCGACGTCGGTCGCGAGGCTCTGCCGAACAGAATTGGCGGTGAGATGGTCGAGGCCGGCAAGCGAAGCTTGAACATGTCCCTGCGACGGTGCTGCGGGCCGAGCTGCGAGACATCAGGCACTCGGAAGCCGGTGAATATCAAAATAGCGACACACAGAGTGGCCTTAGAGCGCGATCATGGTGTTCGATGATCTGAGAGCCAGCTCCTTGGGCGTCGCCGTCGCGTGGCCGTCTGTAAGGACGGCGAAAGGTTCGACGAGGCGGGCTGCGCGGCATGATGGACAGGGTCAAGCGAAAGACGACGGCGGTTCCCTATGACGGCAGGCGGAGGGACGTCGTCTGATTACAGCTGACGCTGATCGCCGAGATCGAATACAGGGCATGGACGGATGACGGCAAGCTCCGCCAGTTCAGGGGGCTTCGCGAGCTGCAGGACAATGCGGCGATTTATGAGATCGACTAGCGTTCAACGCGGGTGACGAATGCCAGAAGACGCGATAGGACGCTAAGCTTGTACGGGATTCCTATTGTTTCTTTGCCGAGCTTTGTGAGCCGCCAACCCGTGACGTAACTCCACCCGCCACCAGGACTATGAATGGTGACGAGGCCAAGATCGCATGCGCGATTTACAACAGTTTTGTCGTAGTCTTCCCATTCCCCGTCAGTCATGAGACAGCAGAGATCGACTTCCTTCGCAGTCATATACAGAAGCTGAATAACATCCTCGTCCAGTGACGCTATGGCAGCCGCAGAGGACATGCCTGCGTGATTAATTATGTTCATCAATTCTCCCCCACCCAAGTAATTAGCTACAGCCCACGCGAGTAATTTGCGCAAGCACTATTTCTGGACTTTTGTGACATTGGTTACCAAGTGCGCGGTTGTTCAACAGGTGTTTGAGTTTCAGAGATGATGTGCATCGGTGGGGACGATGCTGCCTTCGGAACCGGCATCTCTGCGAGCTTTGCATTCACTTGAGGTGTGGTAGGGTGTGGCAGCCGCCGTTGATTTCCAATGAGAAATATTTTGGCGGAGGTGTGGCGATAATCTCGGTGACCATTTGACTCCGCCCGCTTGCGTCCTTCCCGGGCGAGGCCTCGAACATCTTCCGCATGACATAATCTATGTGAAACGCTGCTGGCTCAGCGGTGCGGCATTGGCGTTTGCGATGCTACCAGACCCGCTGGCCGGGCGAAAAATCGAACTGTAACGGATTGATCCCCGTGAGGCGGTAGAGCGCCTTCAGGCCGCCTTTCCGGATTTGCGCCTGATATTGCAGATCGCTCAATTCGGGGCCGTTATCGATTTCGGGGCCGGCGCCGAGAAGCCGCCGCATGCCTTGCGGCGAAATGCGGGTGAAGCTGCGAATGTCACCGCTGCTGTATTTGATCAGCAGCAGGCGGGCATCGGCATTGTAGTGAAGCGCTTCTATGCCGCGCGATTGGATCATGAAGGTTTGCATGCGCACACCCATAGCGCAAGGCGAGGGCGCCGCAACAAAATGGTTGACGTAACGTTAATGCGCGTGCGGCTGTCGGGGCTGGATTTCAACGGAAACGAACGTATGTCAGGCCTGCGCCGGGCATCATTGCCGCAGACGCCATGCAGGGGTATCTCCGAGCGAGTTTCGTCGCCCTATCGCTTCCAAGTCGTTTCGCCGTCCAACAGCCCGCAGCAGAATATGCCGATGAGCGCTGCGACGATGAAGAAATCGAACAGCGTGAAATACTCGAAAATCGCAGACATGGCCTGCTCCTCCTATTTCCTCCGCTGCAGATCATAACATGAAGGGCTAAAAGATTCCACGCTGGAGTTGCAGCGTCCATCCCGCCCCTGTGGCGCGGAGGAGGCGCCTACCGGATTCTTTTCGCCGGCGCCTGCCAAGCCTTGAAAGCATCCGTGGCGGGGATTAAGAGACGAGGGACAGGAACCGCTTTTCAAGAGCGAGAGGACATGATGGATTTCGAAGCAGCGCGCGTAAAGATGGTCGATACCCAGGTTCGCACGACGGACGTTACCTCGCATTCCGTGCTGACGGCGTTTCTCACGGTGCCGCGTGAGGCTTTCGTTCCGGAGAAGGCGAAGCTGCTGGCTTACATCGACAACGATGTCGAGATCTCCGCAGCCGCATCGGGAAAGCCGGCCCGCTTCCTGATGGAAGCGTCGCCCCTCGCCAAGCTGTTGCAGCTGGCCGCGATCACCAAGGACGACTTCGTGCTCGAGGTTGGATGCGGCACGGGTTACACTTCGGCGCTGTTGTCGATCGTTGCCGGCTCCGTCATCGCGCTCGAATGCGACGAGACGCTGGCCACTGAAGCGAAGGCGCAACTTGCCGGCTACGCCAAGGTCGAGGTCGTGGCCGGCCCGCTCGAAAACGGCTACGCTGCCGGCGCTCCCTATGATCTGATCTTCATCAACGGCGCGGTCGAAGAGGTTCCGGCCGCCCTTCTCGGTCAATTGCGCGATGGTGGCCGTCTGATCACCGTCGAAGGTTACGGCAATGCCGCTCGCGCCAAGGTCTTCGTCGCCGAGCGCGGCGCCATTTCGGAAAACGTCTTCTTCAACGCCTCGGTCAAGCCGCTGCCGGGCTTCGCCAAGGCGCGCGAATTCGTTTTCTGACATCGTTCTTGTCTATGACGTTCAGCGACGGGCGCCATGGGCGCCCGTTTTTTTCAGCGCCGCTGGAAAGCCTTCACAAACACCGCCTATCCTGACGCCGCCACGGCGGATCGGACGGATGTTATGCGCTTCAAATACTGTTTCATGAAATGTCGCCGCCGCAAAATCGCGATAGGCTTTGCGGGTGGCAAACATCAGGTAACAAAACTGTGCATGGCCGCATTCATTTGATTCGCGATGATTTTTTTCACGCCTGGGGTATTCTAAGGTCGTGGTGATTCGGATGAATGCTCCACACCATCCGGTCGTTGTTTTGGGATAACGGGGATAGAAATGGCTCAGCCAAGCGTAGCGCGTGAACCGTCCATGGAAGAAATTCTGGCCTCCATCCGCCAGATCATCGAAAGCAATGAGCCCGGCGCCGGCAAGGCGATTTCCGCGTCCCTGCCGCCGGTCTACGGCGCCGACGAGGATGACAACGGCTCCGAAATTCATCTGACGGTCGACGATACCTATGCCGGCGTGGAATTCCCCGAACCGGTCATGCGCTCCTCCGATCCGCGTTTCGTCGCCGCCAATTCGGCCGGCACCGCCCCCGAAGCAGAAGTGCCGGCCCGTGCTATGTCGCTGGCCGATGTCGCCGCCCGCGTGCGCGCCGCCTCCGAGCGCAGCGCCGTGCAGGCCGGTCAAGCTTTGCGCGAAATTCCGAGCGGCTTCCGTCAGCCCGAACCGCAGCCTTCCGTGATGCCGGAACCGCCGCGCACCGCGGCACCGCAACCGCAGCCGGCACAGCCTGTTTTCCCGAATGCCGCAGCGCCCGTTCAGCATGTTGCGATCCAGCAGCCGGCCGAGCCGGTGTTTACGGAAACGCAAAGGGTCGCCGTCGCCGAGCCTGCGCCTGCCGTCGAAACAACGCTGCCGGCCATGGAACCCGCTCAGTCTTCGACCGACCGTTTCCTGCCAAGCGTCATGGACGAGGCCCAGCCGACGCTGCTTTCGGAGGATGCCGGCCTGCAGATCAGCCGCTCCTTCGAAGAGCTCGCCGCCGCGATCGACGGTGCCGAGCGCCGCTCGCTGGACGAGATCGCAGAGGACATGCTGCGCCCGATGCTGCGCGAATGGCTTGATGATAATCTGCCGACACTGGTCGAGCGGTTGGTGCGCGAAGAAATTGAGCGCGTGGCGCGCGGCCCGCGCCGCTGATCGGATTGCTTTTTCTTGAAAAGCCGCTCCGGTCTCCGGGGCGGCTTTTTTATTGACTTGGTCGTGACCATCCTATTTACAAACGGCCATCCTCGAACTTCGAAATTGGTCAGAAAATGCTCGACAAGACCTATGATTCCGCCGCCGTCGAACCGAAAATCGCCGCGAAATGGGATGAGGCGGACGCTTTCCGCGCCGGCGCGAACGCCAGACCGGGGGCCGAGACCTTCGCCATCGTGATCCCGCCGCCGAATGTCACCGGTTCGCTGCACATGGGGCACGCACTGAACAACACGCTGCAGGACATCCTGGTGCGCTTCGAGCGCATGCGCGGCAAGGACGTGCTCTGGCAGCCGGGCATGGACCACGCCGGCATCGCCACGCAGATGGTCGTCGAGCGCAAGCTGATGGAACAGCAACTGCCGGGCCGCC
Source organism: Rhizobium sp. WSM409 (assembly GCF_057653825.1). Lineage (NCBI taxonomy): Bacteria > Pseudomonadati > Pseudomonadota > Alphaproteobacteria > Hyphomicrobiales > Rhizobiaceae > Rhizobium > Rhizobium sp. WSM409. The sequence continues at coordinate 1,645,710 of NZ_CM172794.1, forward strand.
GCGACATGGGCCGCGAAGCCTTCATCGACAAGATTTGGGAGTGGAAGGCGGAATCGGGCGGCCTGATCTTCAACCAGCTGAAGCGTCTTGGTGCGTCATGCGATTGGTCGCGCGAACGTTTCACCATGGACGAGGGCCTGTCGAAGGCGGTTATCGAAGTTTTCGTCACGCTCTACAAGGAAGGTCTGATCTACAAGGACAATCGCCTGGTCAATTGGGATCCGAAGCTGCTGACGGCGATTTCCGATATCGAAGTCGAGCAGCACGAGGTCAAGGGCAATCTCTGGCACCTGCGCTATCCATTGGAAAAGGGCGTAACCTACCAATATCCGATTGCATTTGATGAGGAAGGCAAGCCGACCGAATTCGAGACGCGCGATTATGTGGTCGTCGCAACGACACGACCTGAGACCATGCTGGGCGATACCGGTGTTGCCGTCAATCCGAAGGACGAACGCTATCAGGGCATTGTCGGCAAGCATGTCATTCTGCCGATCGTCGGTCGCAGAATTCCGATCGTTGCCGACGATTATGCCGATCCGGCTGCCGGCACCGGCGCGGTGAAGATAACGCCCGCGCACGATTTCAACGACTTCGACGTCGGCAAGCGTGCAGGTCTTCGCGTCATCAATATCATGACCGGCGACGGCACGATCACCATCAAGGACAATGAGGACTTTCTCGAAGGTCTCGACAATCCGGCGGCGCTGCACGGCGCCTGGGACCGCCTGGAAGGGCAGGACCGCTTCTATGCGCGCAAGGTGATCGTCGAGATTTTCGAAGAGGCGGGCCTCGTCGACAAGATCGAGCCGCACAAGCATATGGTCCCGCACGGCGATCGCGGTGGCGTGCCGATCGAGCCGCGGCTGACCGAACAATGGTATGTCGATGCCAAGACGCTCGCCGAGCCGGCGATCGCCTCGGTCCGCGAGGGCCGCACCAAGATGGTGCCGAAGAGCTGGGACAAGACCTATTACGAATGGATGGAAAATATCCAGCCCTGGTGCGTCTCCCGCCAGCTCTGGTGGGGGCATCAGATTCCCGCCTGGTACGGCCCGGACGGCCAGGTCTTCGTCGAAAAGACCGAGGAAGAGGCGCTGCAGGCGGCGATCCAGCACTACCTCTCGCATGAGGGGCCGATGAAGGCCTATGTCGAGGACCTGCTCGAAAACTTCAAGCCGGGCGAAATCCTGACGCGTGACGAGGACGTGCTCGACACCTGGTTCTCCTCAGCACTCTGGCCTTTCTCGACGCTCGGCTGGCCGGACGAGACGCCGGAGCTGGCGCGTTATTACCCGACCAACGTTCTCGTCACCGGCTTCGACATCATCTTCTTCTGGGTCGCGCGCATGATGATGATGGGCCTGCACCTTATGAAGGATGAGGATGGCGAACCCGTCGAGCCCTTCGAGACCGTCTATGTCCACGCGCTGGTGCGCGACAAGAATGGGCAGAAGATGTCGAAATCGAAGGGCAACGTCATCGATCCCTTGGAACTGATCGACGAATACGGCGCCGACGCGCTGCGGTTCACCCTGGCGATCATGGCGGCGCAGGGCCGCGACGTGAAGCTCGATCCGGCCCGCATCGCCGGCTACCGCAATTTCGGCACCAAGCTCTGGAACGCCACACGCTTCGCCGAGATGAACGGCGCGAAGAGCGATCCGCATTTCGTGCCCGAAGCCGCCGAGCTCACCATCAACCGCTGGATCCTGACGGAACTTGCCCGTACGGAACGTGACGTTACGGAAGCGCTCGAAGCCTTCCGCTTCAATGATGCTGCCGGCGCGCTCTACCGCTTCGTTTGGAACGAGGTCTGCGACTGGTATCTCGAACTGTTGAAGCCGGTCTTCAATGGTGAGGACGAGGGCGCCAAGGCCGAAGCCCAGGCCTGCAGCGCTTATATTCTCGAAGAGATCTACAAGCTGCTGCATCCCTTCATGCCCTTCATGACCGAAGAGCTTTGGGCCCATACGGCAGGCGAAGGCAAAGAGCGCGACACATTGGTCTGCCACGCCGAATGGCCGGCGCCGTCCTACGCCGATGACGGGGCCGCCGACGAGATCAACTGGCTGATCGACCTCGTTTCCGGCATCCGCTCGGTGCGTGCTGAGATGAACGTGCCGCCATCGGCGACAGCCCCGCTCGTCGTCGTCAAGGCCAACAACCTGACGCGTGAAAGGCTGTTCCGCCACGACGCCGCCATCAAGCGCCTTGCGCGCGTCGAGGCGATATCGCTGGCTGACGATGCGCCGAAGGGTGCCGCTCAGATCGTCATCGCCGAGGCCACCATCTGCCTGCCGCTCGGCAATCTGATCGACCTTTCCGCCGAAAAGGCTCGTTTGGAAAAGGCGATTGCCAAGATGGAGGGCGAGATCTCCCGCATAGACGGCAAACTCTCCAACGAGAAGTTCGTCGCCAACGCCAATCCTGAAGTGGTCGAGGCCGAGCGCGATCGTCTCGAGGAACTGAAGGGGCAGATCGCAAGCCTGGGGATCGCTCTTTCCAGGGTAAGCGAAGCCGGGTAAGTTTCGCCGATCCTTTTTGGTAAGTTATTTCAAAGACGCGCCCTCTGCCGGCGCGTCTTTTTTTGTTGTGATTCGTGCGGTTCGCGCATGAAACGGCGCTTTTTCAGCATTCATCCTGTGGATTGCTCTCATGCGAACCTCCAGAGGGCGAAAACTGCCACTGTTGTCGGATTGATACATCCTCTGCAATGTTTGGAATGAAAACCCAAAAGCCCACCTGAAATTCGACAGGTCTGGAATAAAATTTTATTAACCAGGTTTTTTGACGTGTCCGTCAATTTCTTTACGTAAGTTAGCCACTGCAATGCCTGGGAGCGCTGCCGTAGGGCGCGTTGCCATATCACGCGAACACTTACTAGAGTGGGGTCACATCAATTGCTGGAGTGGGGGAGACACAATGGCATCTCGTAGGTTTTCCAAGGGCATAACATCGCTCGTTCTTCTTTCGTCGCTTGCATCGCCGTCCTTCGCCGGTGGTCTGGAGCGCGGCGGATATAATATCGACCTTCTCTTCGACAATTCGAGGTTCGCCGTCCAGTCCGGCGCGACCTATGTCATGCCACAGCGCAAGCTGAAAAACGTCAAGGACACCGATGCCACCGATGGCCTCGGCACCAACGGCATTGGCGGCGGCTCGACCACGGCGGATGATACCGAGGATTACTGGGTCCCCTATCTCGGGGTGAAGGTTGGTCTCGGCGACTCCATCGACTGCATGGGCGATTTTTCGACACCCTTCGGTGCACATACCAATCCCGGCGCTGACTGGCTGGGCGTCAACGACAACATCGAAACCAAGATCAGCACCCGCAACTACGGCGCCACCTGCTCCTATCGTTTCGATATGGGCCCCGGCCAGCTCCGCCTGATCGGCGGCGGCTTCTATCAGACGGTCGATGGTTTCAAGACACGCCTCGTCGCGCCGATCACAGGGGCGGCCGCGCTGGTCTATGACGGCACCGGTCGTCTCGACCTTGCCGACCAGGCCATGGGATGGCGGGCGGGCATCGCCTACGAAATCGAGGAATATGCCTTCCGCGCCAGCCTGGTCTATAACAGCAAGGTCAAGTATGACGATCTCACCGGCACGGTCGACCTGACAGAGGTGCCGAAGGCCGTCAGTCCCACCAATCCCTACCTCGGCGTCGTGACGCCGGTCTACGGCTCGGCCGAGGCGCCGGATTCCGTCGAGCTCAAGTTGCAGAGCGGCATTGCGCCCGATTGGCTCGCCTTCGGTTCGGTCAAGTGGACGAACTGGAGCGTGCTGCAGTCGATCGCCTTCTGCCCGAAGGCCACTAAGGGCGTCGTCGCCTGCTCCGCCAGCAGCCAGCTCACCTCGCTCGATCTCTTCTATCGCGACGGTTGGACGGTCAGCGGCGGCGTCGGCCACAAATTCAACGAGCAATGGGCCGGCGCCCTCAGCCTGACTTGGGATCGCGGCACGAGCCAGGGCTACGGCGCCCAGACCGACACATGGACGCTCGGTGCAGGTGTTTCTTATACCCCGGTGGAGAATGTCGAATGGCGTCTGGCCGGCGCGCTCGGCATCATGACCGGCGGAGAATCCGGCACCTACGTCTATAATGGCCGGACCTACGGCAACGACGTCTCCTATTCCTTTGGCGACGATCTGCTTGCAGCCCTTTCCACCAGCGTAAAGGTCAAGTTCTGATCCTGCGACCCAAGTAGAAGTCTGAGAGCCCGGCAATTGCCGGGCTTTTCTTTGGGCAGTTCGCAAGTCAAACGGCGTCCTGATTTGTGACGATTCAGCAACACATTTTTACGACGTTTGGCGTATGGTGGTGGTGGGGCGAATTTGTCCATTTCCCGCCACAAAGAGGGCGCAGCGCTATTTGCGGGCGAGGTGATGGCAGGCATGCGGTGCGTGTAAATAGTAGTATGGGTCGATTTTTTTCCGGTAACACCAGGTCGTACGGCGCGATTGGCGACAGTCGTTTGATTGCGGTCGTTTCGCTTTCCGAACAAGGCTGTTCGGGCTGCCGATCCAGCCTCGCGATGAAGTCGTCGATCCATGCATTGTCGTTATTTTTGACCCGCTCGGATGAGCAGCCCGGCTGCGCCGGACATGTCGATACCGGTTTCGTCACATTTTCTGTTTACGAATACGACAAAGGCGGGAAGGCGGATGCCGCGCCTGCCGAACGAATGCCACGGAGATTGCAGTCGAGCCATGCCGGGAGCCGGGTGGTTCGGAAGGATGTGCTGAGAATACCGCCTTTGAGAAAAGGCCAGTGGGCTGGATGCGACGCGGGCAAAGGAGCCATGGAGCTCGCCGCGGGATCGCTCGCCTCGAAGGAATACATCCGCGGGATGCACGGCATGAGCGCCGTTGCCGCCTGCCTGGGATGAACGAAAGAAATCGGTTGAAATGGTGACGTCCGAGTTCAAACTTTTCAAATTCATGCTGATGGGCATGTCGATAGCCGTAGCGCTGGCGCTGTCCGGTCCATGCCGCGCATTCGACATTAAAGGTGGCGTCAGCAAGGAATCCGGACCCTTCGACCTCTTCAAGTTCGGCTTCAAGGCCTATAAGAACGGACAGAAGGAAGAGGCGGTCGAAGCCTATAAATACGCCGCCGAAAAGGGCCACACCGGCTCGCGCTGGGCGCTCGCCAACATGTATGCCGATGGCGACGGTGTCACGCAGGATGATTTCGAAGCCTTCAAGATCTACAGCGAGATCGCCCAGCAGGGCGTCGAACCCGGTTCGGAAGACACGGGCTTCTTCGTCAACGCGCTGCTCTCGCTCGCCAGCTATTACAAGCACGGCATTGCCGACAGTCCGGTCAGGATCGACCTCGGCCAGGCGCGCCAGCTTTATTTTCAGGTGGCTTCCACCTTTGGTGTCCCCGAGGCGCAGTTTCAGCTGGCGCAGATGATGCTGGCCGGAGAGGGCGGCAATGCCAGCCCGCAGCAGGCGAAGAAATGGCTGAACCAGGCCCGCAAGAGCGGCCATCCCGGCGCCATGGCGGTCTTCGGCAATATTCTTTTCGACGAAGGCCAGACGGCCCGCGGTCTGGCGCTGATGACGGCAGCACTCGACCGTTGCAAGCCCAAGGACTGCGGCTGGATGGAAGCGCTGCAGGAACAGGCCTTCTCGGTTGCCAACGAGGCCGACCGCCGCACGGCGGTATCGCTGTCGCACACCATCGCGAGCGGTACCGACGACTGAGGTGAGGCGGAAGGCTTCAGCCCGCGAAATCGAAATAGGCGATGACAGGCACGTGGTCGGACGGCTTTTCCCAGGCCCGCACATGTTTTTCGATCGCAGCTGACGTCATCCTGTCGGCAGCTTCTGGCGACAGCAGCAGATGGTCGATGCGGATGCCATTATTCTTCGGCCAGGCGCCGGCCTGATAATCCCAGAAGGAATAGAGCTGCGTCGCATCCGTCGTGGCGCGCAGCGCATCCGTCAGGCCGAGATTTTCGAGCCTGCGGAACGCCTCCCGTGTCTGCGGCAGAAACAGTGCATCGTTTTCCCAGACCTTGGGATCGAAGCAGTCGTGCGGTTCCGGGATGACATTGTAATCGCCGGCAAGAACCAGCATCTCTTCATAGGCCAGCCGTTCGGCGGCGAACGTCCGCAGGCGCTCCATCCAGGCGAGCTTGTAAGGATATTTCTCCGTTTCGACAGGATTGCCGTTCGGCAGGTAGAGGCAGCAGACGCGCAGGATTCGCGTGTCGGACAGGGTGAACGCCGCTTCGAGGAAACGCGCCTGTTCGTCCAGCGGATCGCCGGGAAGGCCGCGGTTCACTTCGAAAGGTGAATTTTTGGAGAGAATCGCGACGCCATTGAAGCCCTTCTGGCCGTGCGTCTCGACGTGATACCCAAGCGCCTCGATCTCCAGCCGCGGGAAACCTTCGTCGACCGTCTTGATCTCCTGCAGGCAGACGATATCCGGATCGGAATCCTTCAGCCATTGCGTGAGATTGTCGATGCGCGCCTTGACGCCGTTGATGTTCCAAGTCGCGATCTTCATCTCTTCGCCCTGTTCGCTGCGTGCGCTTCTTTTATCGCGGTCTTTCGCCGGCGGACAAGACGATAAACCGGCCGGAAGCAAAACTTCGGCCGGTTCGATGGGGACAATGCCGTGCGTTCAGATATTCAGATCGAGAAACTGGTGCCGCAGCCGCAGCTTGCCACCGCATTCGGGTTCTTGATCTGGAAGGACTGGCCAAGCAGATTGTCGACGAAGTCGATCTCCGAGCCCGCCATGTAGACGAGCGAAAGGCTGTCGATCAGCACCTTTGCATCGTTCTTTTCGACGATGATGTCGTCGTCGCCGGCACCGTCGGCAAGATCGAACTTGTAGGAAAAGCCCGAACAGCCGCCGCCTTCGACGGAAACGCGCAAGGCGCTCTTGCCGGTTTCAGCGCCGACGATCGCAGCGATACGCTTTGCCGCGGCATCTGAAAGGGTTACACTGGTATCCGTCATGTTTCCTCCTGCCGGGGTCAAGATCCGGAGAGAATGGGTTTTGGCACTTGAATGTTCAAATGCCTGATATCAAAGAAACTTACCATGATATTCGCGAAAAGGCGATGATGCGCCGAAGCGGTTAAGAAAGCGCCTCTTTGCCGTTTCATCGACCTATAGGTATGAAGGGCGATAAGCGGCGTCAATGGGTAGATGCGGCAACATGCAGGATGACGGTGAAGAATGACGATCGATACGCGTGCTTTGGGTTTCGGCAGCAGTGAGAGGGCGGTCTTTGCGGCCGACCCCTGGACGACGCGCGGGCGGCTCTATCAGGAGGACGGTAGCCCGACGCGCTCCGATTTCCAGCGCGACCGCGACCGCATCGTCCACACCACCGCCTTCCGCCGGCTGAAGCACAAGACCCAGGTCTTCATCGCCCAGGACGGCGATCATTACCGAACCCGGCTAACGCACACGATCGAGGTGGCGCAGATCGCTCGCGCGCTTGCCCGCGCCCTGAAGCTCGACGAGGATCTGGCCGAAGGCGTGGCGCTCGTGCACGATTTCGGCCATACGCCGTTCGGTCATACTGGCGAGGACGCGCTGCACGAAGTGCTGCTGCCCTATGGCGGCTTCGACCACAATGCCCAATCGCTGCGCATCGTGACCAAACTGGAGAGGCGTTATGCCGAATTCGACGGCATCAACCTGACATGGGAAAGCCTCGAAGGTCTCGTCAAGCACAATGGCCCGCTTTTGACGCCGGATGGAGTAGGCACGCGCGGTCCCGTGCCGCAGCCGATCCTCGATTATTGCGAGCTGCACGATCTCGAGCTTGCAACCTATGCCAGCCTTGAGGCCCAGGTCGCGGCGATCGCCGACGACATCGCCTACAATACCCACGATATCGACGACGGCCTGCGCTCCGGCTACCTGACTTTCGATATGCTGGAGGAAATCCCGTTTCTTGCCGGGCTGATGGCCGAGGTGAGGGCGCGATATCCGCATCTGGAGCCGAGCCGCTTCACCCATGAGATCATGCGCCGCCAGATTACCCGCATGGTTGAAGACGTGATCGGCGTCGCGCAGCAGCGCCTGTCGCTGCTGCGCCCTGAGAGCGCTGCCGACATCCGCGCTGCCGGCCAGGTTATCGCCACCTTTTCCGAGGGGATGGCCGAGACCGACAGGCAGATCAAGGCGATGCTCTTCAAACGCATCTACCGCAATCCCGATATCATGCGCATCCGCGCCGGTGCCGCCCAGATCGTCACCGATCTCTTTGCCGCCTACATGGCCAATCCCAAGGAGATGCAGAGCCATTACTGGGTAGATCATATCGCCGGCCTGGCCGATGCGCCGAAGGCCCGCCATGTCGGCGATTATCTCGCCGGCATGACCGATACCTATGCGATCAGCGCCCATAGGCGGTTGTTTGACCACACTCCGGATTTGCGATAGGCAGCGGTCGCCCACGCCGAGGGCCGATTTGAGCCTTTGGCACAGCCTATGCATGGAAGAGTGCGATGAACCTTTTTACCGACTTCGAAGCCCGGATCAAAACCGCCCTTGAACAGATCGATCTGGTCAGGGAAAAGCGATCTGAGCTCGATTTCGGCCGCATCACCGTCGAGCCGCCGCGTGACGCGAGCCATGGCGATGTGGCGACCAATGCCGCAATGGTGCTGGCAAAAGTGCTCGGAACCAACCCGCGCGCGCTGGCCGACGTCATCATCACCAAGCTCAAGGAAGATGCTGACGTCGCCGATGTCTCGGTCGCGGGTCCCGGCTTCATCAACATCCGTCTCGCCGTCGGCTACTGGCAGCGGCTGCTCGCCTCGATGATCGGCGCCGGCACCGATTACGGCCGCTCGTCGCTCGGCAAGGGCAAGAAGGTCAATGTCGAATATGTCTCGGCCAATCCGACCGGCCCCATGCATGTCGGCCATTGCCGTGGCGCCGTCGTCGGCGACGCGCTTGCCAACCTGCTCGCTTTTGCCGGTTACGGTGTCGAGAAGGAATATTACATCAACGATGCCGGCTCGCAGATCGACGTGCTCGCCCGTTCCGTCTTCCTGCGCTACCGCGAAGCGCTCGGCGAAAAGATCGGCGAAATCCCCTCGGGTCTCTATCCCGGCGACTATTTGGTGCCCGTTGGTCAGTCGCTTGCCGCCGATTACGGCGTGCGGCTGCACAACATGCCGGAAGACCAATGGATGCCGATCGTCAAGGACCGCACGATCGACGCGATGATGGTGATGATCCGCGACGATCTGGCGGCGCTGAATGTCCATCACGACGTCTTTTTCTCCGAACGCACCCTGCATGCGAATGGTGCGGCCGCGATCCGCACGGCGATCAACGACCTGACCTTCAAGGGCTATGTCTACAAGGGCACGCTGCCGCCGCCGAAGGGCCAGCTTCCCGAGGATTGGGAAGATCGCGAACAGACACTGTTCCGTTCGACCGAGGTGGGCGACGATATCGACCGGCCGCTGATCAAGTCGGACGGCTCCTACACCTATTTCGCCGCCGACGTCGCCTACTTCAAGAACAAGTTCGACCGTGGTTTCGACGAGATGATCTATGTGCTTGGCGCCGACCATGGCGGCTACGTCAAGCGCCTGGAAGCGGTTGCACGCGGCGTTTCGGATGGTCAGGCGAAGCTGACGGTCCTGCTCTGCCAGCTCGTCAAGCTCTACCGCAACGGCGAGCCGGTGAAGATGTCGAAACGCTCGGGCGATTTCGTTACGCTTCGGGACGTCGTCGAAGAAGTCGGCCGTGATTCGGTCCGGTTCATGATGCTTTACCGCAAGAATTCCGAGCCGCTCGACTTCGATTTCGCCAAGGTGACCGAACAGTCGAAAGATAATCCTGTTTTTTACGTGCAGTATGCGCATGCTCGCTGTATGTCGGTCTTCCGGCAGGCGAGGGAGGCCTTTGCCGACCTTGATGTTTCGCCGGAAAATCTCGCGAAAACCGTTGCAGGCATTGGCGATCCGGCCGAATTGCAGCTCGTCGCCAAGCTTGCTGAATTCCCGCGTATCGTTGAGGCGGCGGCCCAGTCGCAGGAGCCGCATCGCGTCGCTTTTTACCTCTACGACGTCGCCAGTTCCTTCCACGCGCACTGGAACAAAGGTAAAGATCAGCCGGAATTACGATTTGTTAATGATAAAAACCGAGAATCAAGTATTGCCAGACTTGGGCTGGTGTACGCCGTCGCGTCGGTTTTGAAGTCGGGACTCGCCATTACAGGCACTGCCGCACCGGACGAAATGCGATAACGTCACCATTTCCCCACAATGCGCTGGCATTTGAGCGTTGGCGTTTGCGAGTGGGAATAAGCATGGCTGATAAACAACTTGCGTATGATACGCGCGGAAAAAACGACCTGTTTGCCGACGATGATCCGTTGGCTGAACTTGCCCGGATCGTCGGCTTCGAGCCGCGTGTTGCAGCGAATACGGTGACTGAGACCGCACGCCGCGAGCCCGCCCTCGATCTCGAAGACGAGCTTGGGCGCGAGTTCGACCGCTACGATTCGCCACGTCCGCTCGCAGAGCTCGATCGGCCGGCCGAGCCGATCTCTGATGATCTCACGCCTGAAGATTACGTCGAGCCCGTTCTCGATGCTTCTCCCGCTGCCGAACATGCGGAGGCTCCTGAGCCGGTTTCGGCTTCCGTCGCCGCCTTTGAGGCTGAAGAAGCAGCTTTGCCCGCCGCAGGCAATGGCGACGCATCTGTCGCCGACTGGGCGGAGCAGCTTTCTCCCGAGCCCGATGCGTCGGTGCAATCGGCCTTCGGCGGTGCGCGCGACCTGATCGAGGAGCTTGAGCTGTCGATCGGCGCAGCACCCGTCTCTTCGCTGGCGCAGCCCACCAAGGCGCCGCAATGGTCGGCTGCCAGCATCAGGCTGCCGCTTGCCAATTTCCATGCTCCGAAGCGCGAGGAACCGGTTGTTTTGCCGGAACCTGTGGCCGAAACGGTCGCGGCACCGGTTGCTGAAGCACCGTCCGCCGATCTTCCTGTAGTCGAGCCTCAATCTGTCATCGAGCCGCCGGCGCTTGTCGCCGCTGTCGAGCCTTCCGAGGAATTCGAATCCGCTTCGCCGTCACTTGGCTTTCCCGCCGAGCTCGATCGCCATGATGAGGTGATCGCGCCGGAAGAGACCGCCGAGGCCGAAGAATTCGTCGAAGTCGAGGAAGAGCTGGAGGATTTCGGGTCCGACGCCGGTTTCGATCTCATCGCCGCCGCCGTCGAAGGCGAGATCCAGGCCGATGCCGCGCTGACCGAGGTCGTGCCTGATGTTCCGCACACCGCCGGCACGTTCGATCTCGACGATCTGCTCGCCGACGTCTCGCGTTATCCGGTACCGCAACGTGCCAATCCGGCGCCCGTCTCGCCGCAGCCCGCATCGATCGAGGCAGCGCCCGTTCCTGCCGCCCCTGTGGCCGCCGAACCTGTTCAGTCCGAGGTGATTGCGCCCCCGCCGCTCGCCGCGGCACCCGTCCGGCCTGCTCCGGTCGAGCCGGCAACGGTCTATGCCGAAGCCGCAAGACCGGTCGCGCCGCAGCTTGCCGAGGTCGTTACGCCCCAGCCTGCCGCAACGGCATATTCGCCGGCGCCGCAGCCGGTACCGGAAGCCGACGACCCCTTCGCCGGCCATGATTTCGAACTGGATCTTGCCGGCATCGAGCTGGAACTCACCGATCTCGATTTCTCCGAGCCGTCCGAGCCGGCACCGCAGCCTGAGCCGCCAGCCCCTGCTCCCCAGCAGGCCGCGGCCGTCGCTCCTCGGCCCGCTCCCGTTTTTGCTCCTGAGCCGCCGGCTCCTGCCTTTGAGCAGGCTGCTGCCGCTCCTGCACGGGCCGCTGCGGCCTTCGTTCCCGAACCGCAGGCTCCAGCTCCGGCTCCGGCTTTCAACTGGGCGTCTGTCTCCGACTCGACCGAAGACCTGCCATTCGATCCGGCGATGATCTCCGATCCGGAGGATCGTCCCGAGGCCGTCGACGACATGCACGTGCCGGCGCTGCCGCCCGTCGAGCAGCCCGCACCGGTCGCGAAGTCTGCGGATTTCGATTTCGATCTCGACGCCGAGATCGCCAGCTTCTTTGAGCCGGCCAAGCCGCGGCAAACGCCGGCACCGGTCCGGGATACGGCCGCCGCTGCTGCAAAGCCGGTCAAGCCCACCATCGCCGATGGCCTCGATGATTTCGAACGGGCGCTGGAGGAGGATTTCCGCCGCAGCGTGCGTGAGCCGGTCGAGCGCCGCGAGACCTCCGAGGTTCGCATCGAATCGGCAAGCCAGGCGGCTGATTTCAGCCGCGCCCGGTCGATGCGCCGGCTGCTCGCCGGGGCCGTCGTGCTCGTGGTCTTCGCAGGCGTCGGTTATGGCGTCTATTCCTCCGTCTGGAACGGCGAGGGGCTCGGCATTGTCGCGTCCGGCGAGCCGCGCGTGATCACTGCCGACAAGGAGCCGGTCAAGGTCGTTCCGGAAAATCCTGGCGGCAAGACCGTGCCGAACCAGGATAAGGCGGTCTACGACCGCGTTGCGGGTTCTGCCGAAGAGCCGAAGCAGAAGGCGCTCGTTTCTTCCGACGAGGCGCCCGTCGATGTCGTCCAGCGCACGCTGACACCGGAATCGCTGCCTGAAGACGATGAGAACGCCAGTGCCGACGATCAGGTCACGCCGACTGCGGTCGGTGAGACGGAGGATCCGCGTCTCTTGCCAACCCAGGACAATGCCGACAACGCTTCGGCAACCGACGCCGACAAGACGCCGTCCGTTTCGCCGCGCAAGGTCCGCACGATGATCGTCAAGCCTGACGGTACGTTGGTTGCCCGCGAAGAACCAGCGCCCGTCGACCAGCCGACACCGTCTGCTCCGGCGACGCAGTCTGCCCAGGCGACGCAGTCTGCCCAGGCGACCCAGTCTGCCCAGGCGATGCCGCCGGCTCAGCCGCCGTTGACGGCTCTGTCGACCCCGTCCGCGCAATCGACCCCGCCTGTGCCTCCCGTCGGTGGAACGGCCGCAAGCTTCCCGGCAAGAGCCGAGGTAGCTTCAGCCGATGCGCGTTCTGCAGCCCCCGTCGAAACCGCGCCGGTACAGGCGCCGCTCGCCGGCAGTGCTGACACGCAGGCCGAAAATCCCGCTCCGGTCGCTCCGCCTGTGCGCCCGGTCAAGACCTCGGCCACTGCCGATACCGCTCCAATCCCGACCGCCCGTCCGGTTGACCAGCCTGTCAACGTCGTCGGTACCGTGACCGAGAAGGGCAATGTCCGCCCCACCACACAGCAGCCAAAGCCCGCACAGCAGCCGAAAACGACTGAGGTCGCGGCCGCAGCACCGGTCGCCGCAAAGCCGCAGCAGCAGGCCGCATCCGCCGGCGGCTACGGCATCCAGATCGCCTCGCTGCCTTCGGAAGACGAGGCGACCAAATCCTATGCCAACCTGTCGAAGAAATTCGCCAGCGTGCTTGGCGGCCGCAGCCACGAGATCCGCAGGGCCGATATCGCCGGCAAGGGCACTTTCTACCGTGTCCGCATTCCGGCCGGTTCCAAGGACGAGGCCGCAGCACTCTGCGAACAGTATCGCGCGGCGGGCGGAAGCTGCCTGATCTCCAAGTAGATCGGTTTTTTTGAATAGAATATAAGAGCGGCGGGCCGGATCGGTCCGCCGCTCTTTTTTGTGCATCGCGCCCGACCTTGCTCGCATTTGGCCGGGCGCCGTCTAGAGCCTTTCCTGGTCAGATTGAAGCATTCTGCCGGAGCAGGTTTTCGTCGGGGCAGAGGCGATTAGCGAAGGGCATACCTCTTGGTACGTCCGAGCCGATCGCCTCTGATCCTGGCGTAAAGATGCCCGGCCCTTCGGGTTGGCTGAAACGGGCCGGCTGATCGACCGGCCGGCTTGGCCGTAGAGCCTGGCTACGACGCGCGCCGGCCGGTCGACCATCCGACTCCGTTTGAGCCAACAGAATGCTTCAAGCTGGCCAGGAAAGGCTCTAAGATTCGAATATGACCGAATCAAAAGCGACGATCCTTGGCTGCAGCGGCCTTGCCCTCACATCCGAAGAGAAGGCCTTTTACCGGGGCGAACGACCCTGGGGCTTCATCCTCTTCGGGCGCAACATCTCCGAAGCGCGGCAGGTCGCCGATCTCGTCGCCGAACTGCGCGATAGTGTCGGCTGGCATGCGCCGGTGCTGATCGACCAGGAGGGCGGCCGCGTCCAGCGCATCCGTCCACCCGTGCTGGCGCGTTATCCTTCCGGCCAGGCGCTCGGCGATCTCTATCGCCGCGATCGCACGCTCGGCCTCCGCGCCGCCTGGCTGATGTCGCGGCTGCACGCCTTCGACCTTTCGAGCCTCGGCATCGATGTCGATTGCCTGCCGGTGCTGGATGTGCCGGTCGAGGGCAGCAGCAACGTCATCGGCGACCGCGCCTATGGCGCCGATCCCGAAACCGTCATCGCGATGGGAAGGGCGGCTGCCGAGGGGCTGAAGGCCGGCGGCCTGTTACCTGTCATGAAACATATGCCCGGCCATGGTCGCGGCTTTGCCGATTCACATCTGGAACTGCCTGTTGTCACCGTCTCGCGCGACGAGCTGGAGCTCCATGATTTTCCGCCTTTTGTCGCGATGAAGGACGAGTTGATGGCAATGACCTGCCATCTCGTCTTCACCGCCATCGACCCGGACAATCCGGCGACGTGCTCGCGCAAGGTGATCGACGGCATCATCCGCAAGCACATCGGCTTTAACGGTCTGCTGCTCTCCGACGACAGCTCGATGAACGCTCTTTCCGGCACGATCGGTGAACGCGCGGCGAATATCATTGCAGGCGGATGCGATATTGTGCTGCATTGCAACGGCAATATGGACGAGATGCTAGATGTCGTGGCAAATGTTCCGCCGCTCGCCGGCATATCGCTTGCCCGCGCAAAAGCGGTGGAAGCAGGATTCGCGGCGGCGGATACTTCAGATGAAGCGGAATTGAGGGCGGAATTCGAAGCGATGTTTGCGACGGTCTGATCGTAAGGGAGCAGCTAGGTGAACACGGTCAAGGGCACGGAACGTCCGCAGGCGGCAACGCCGATGGACAAGTTGTGGCAGGATAACGCTGCCGAGCGCGCTACCCACGAGCCGGCGCTGGTGATCGACGTCGCCGGCTTCGAAGGTCCGCTCGACCTGTTGCTCTATCTCGCCCGCAACCAGAAGGTCGACCTGTCGCGCATTTCGGTGCTGGCGCTCGCCGAGCAATATCTGCTGTTCATCGAAAGCGCCCGGCGGATCCGCATCGAGCTCGCCGCCGATTACCTCGTCATGGCAGCCTGGCTTGCCTACCTCAAGTCGAAGCTGCTCATTCCCCAGCAGATCAAGGATGACGGCCCTTCCGGCGAGGAGCTGGCGGCCACGCTTGCCTTCCGCCTGAAACGCCTCGAAGCCATGCGCCAAGCGGCAGACGGCCTCATCAACCGCAACCGCCTCGGCCGCGATATCTTCGTGCGCGGTGCGCCCGAGCATATTCCCGACCGGCAGCAATCCGCTTATGCGGCGAGCCTCTACGATCTCTTGACCGCCTATGCGGCACTACGCCAGCGCCATGCCGTCACCCAGGTAACGATCGAGCGGCGCACCGTCTGGTCGCTGACCGATGCCCGCGAACTGCTGACCAAGATGATCGGCGAGGTCGCTGACTGGACGGCGATGGAGCATTATCTGCTGCGGTATCTCGCAGCGCCCGAGGAACGCGTCACGGCAATCGCCAGCGCCTTTGCCGCCTCGCTGGAGCTGGTGCGCGAGGGCAAGCTCGAAATCCGCCAGGACGGCGCCTTTCAGCCGATATACATGCGCCGCGGTCCCAAACATGCCACGCTGCAAGTGGTCGAACAGGAGCAGCCGGCTTGATCGATCCGAAGAGCGAAGAGGATTTCGAGGACAATTACGAAGACAGGGGCCGCGACCTGCAGGCCGAGATCGAGGCCGAGCGTATCGCCGAGGCGCTGGTCTTCGCCTCCTCGCAGCCGGTCTCCGAAGCCTTCCTCGCCGAGCGCCTGCCTGAGAAGACCGACGTGCATGCGATCATGCTGCGCCTGAAGGAGCAATATGCGCCGCGGGGCGTCAATCTCCTGCAGGTCGAAGGCGCCTGGGCCTTCCGTACCGCCGCCGACCTGTCCTTCGTCATCCGCCGTGATGACAATGAGGTGAAGAAGCTGTCGCGCGCCGCACTGGAAGTGCTGGCGATCATCGCCTATCACCAGCCCGTGACACGTGCTGAAATCGAGGATATCCGCGGTGTCCAGACCTCGCGCGGCACGCTCGACGTGCTGATGGAAGCCGGCTGGGTGCGGTTCCGTGGCCGCCGCCGCACACCGGGCCGGCCGGTGACATTGGGCACGACACGCGATTTCCTCGACCATTTCGGTCTCGAAGAGCTGCGTGACCTGCCTGGTCTCGAAGAGTTGAAGGGAGCGGGCTTGCTGTCGGGCCGCATTCCGGCAAACTTCAATATTCCCTCGCCGTTGATGAACGACGAACTGACCGAGGACGAAGACCCGATCACCCAGATGGACCTCGAGGAACTGGGGTTGCTGGCGCCACGCGGCACCTCCGAAGATTGAGGGGCTTGCGTCTTGCTTTTGCCATGCATGGCGAAAACAATGGAGCCAGCACTTTTCGGCGGGTCAATGGCTTGTCACAAAGGGCGATACCGTGACATTAAGCTCAGTTCAAAGAGCTTGATGTTGGAAATGATGTGGGAAATCCCCACATCGTGGGAACATAGAAACAGGGAGTTAGCGTAATGATGGGTTCTTTTAGCATGTGGCACTGGTTGATCGTTCTGGTCATCGTGCTGTTGTTGTTCGGTCGCGGCAAGATCCCGGAGCTGATGGGCGACGTTGCCAAGGGCATCAAGAGCTTCAAGAAGGGCATGACGGACGACGACGCGCCCGACACGGCAAAGACCGTCGATCACAAGGCCGACGAAACGAAGTAACCAAGTCCGGGAAAAAGCGCAGCCCCCGCGCTTCCCGTCCAGGAGCCTTGCATGTTCGATATTGGTTGGACCGAGCTTTTGGTCATCGCGGTCGTACTGATCGTGGTCGTCGGTCCCAAGGATTTGCCGCCGATGCTGCGCGCTTTCGGCAAGATGACGCAGCGTGCCCGCAAGGTGGCGGGCGATTTCCGCGCGCAGTTCGATGAAGCGTTGCGCGAAGCCGAGCTTGACGATGTCCGCCAGACGATCAGCGACGCCCAGAAACTGAACCCGGTCAACAGCCTGCGCGAGGCGATGAACCCGCTTCGCCAGATGGGCAACGAGATCAAGGCCGACCTGCAGAAGTCGACCACCGTCACGGAAAACAAGACCGAGGTGCCGCCCGATGCTGTCGCAGCCCCGACGCCGTCGATGAGCCTGCCGGAAACGCCGCCATTGGTCGCGACACCTGCGCCGTCGGAACCGGTCGCAGCAGCGATCGTGCAGGCCGATATGGTTGCCGCCAAGCCGAAGGCCGTGCGCAAGCCGCTCGTCAAGGCTGCCGACAAGGTCGATTCTGCGGCCGCTATTGCCATGCCTGTGGAAAAACCGAAGCGCACGACGGCAGCCAGGAAGCCTGCAACGCCGAAGACGCCGGCGCAGACAAAGAAGGACGAGGCATGAGCGGTGATACCGAAGATAAGCCGCAGCCGTTGATCGAGCACCTGATGGAGCTGCGCAGGCGGCTGATGTGGTCGATCGGCGCGTTTTTCGTCGCCTTCATCGCATGCTTCTTTTTTGCCAAGCATCTCTTCAACTATCTGGTCATTCCCTACAAGACAGCCGTAATTTGGGCGCATCTTGACGTCGAGAAAGCCCAGCTCATCTATACCGCGCCGCAGGAATTCTTCTTCACCCAGGTCAAGGTGGCGATGTTCGGCGGCCTTGTGGTCGCTTTCCCGATCATTGCCGCCCAGGTCTACAAGTTCGTGGCGCCGGGTCTCTACAAGAACGAGCGCCAGGCTTTCCTGCCGTTCCTGATCGCCTCGCCGGTGCTGTTCCTGATGGGCGGCGCGCTCGTCTATTTCTTCTTCACGCCGATGGTCATGTGGTTCTTCCTGTCGATGCAGCAGGCGCCGGGTCATGACGAGGTGGCCATCTCGCTGATGCCGAAGGTCTCGGAATATCTGAGCCTGATCATGACGCTGGTCTTCTCCTTCGGCCTCGTCTTCCAGCTTCCCGTCGTCACTACGCTGCTCGCCCGTGTCGGTCTTCTGACGTCGCAATGGCTCGCCGAAAAGCGCAAGTTTGCCATCGTGCTCGCCTTTGTCGTGGCCGCCGTGCTGACGCCGCCGGATCCGATGTCCCAGATCGGCCTTGCGATACCGACGATCCTTCTCTACGAGATTTCCATCCATGCGGCGCGACTCGTGGAGCGCCAGCGTGCCCGGCAGGCGGTCGAAAAGGAAACCGGATCCGCAGATGTTGCCAAGACGGACAGCGTCTGAGCTGCGATCTCGAAATCCCTTCATGAACGCCGTCGACTGCTTAGTCCTTAAATCGGAATCGGTTTAAGGAATTATGCAGCAATTCAAAGTGTTACAGTGTCCCTTGTGCGTCTGAAAAGTCGCGCGGCGCTGTAACATCCGGTCGAGGCCCGATCTGGCTTTGGCCGGGTCACCTCTGTTGCAACGACCTGGAACGACGATGCTCGATATCAAATGGATCCGTGAGAATCCCGAAGCGCTCGATGCCGCCCTTGCCAAGCGCGGCGCGGAGCCTCTGGCCCAAAGTCTCGTTGCTCTCGATGAAAAGCGCCGCTCTGCCGTGCAGAAGGCACAGGACTTGCTGTCCCGCCGCAACCTCGCCTCCAAAGAGATCGGTGCGGCGATGGCCCAGAAGAATGGCGAGCTTGCCGAGAAGCTGAAGGCGGAGGTCTCTGAACTGAAGACCCTGCTGCCGGCGATCGAGGAAGAGGACCGGCAGCTGACGGCCGAACTCAACGACGCGCTCTCGCGCATCCCGAATATACCTTTCGACGACGTCCCTGTCGGCAAGGACGAGCATGACAATGTCGTCACCCGCACCGTCGGCGAAAAGCCGCGCTGGAACCACGCGCCGAAGGAGCACTTCGAAATCGGCGAGGCGCTCGGTTATATGGATTTCGAGCGCGCCGCCAAGCTCTCCGGCTCGCGCTTCACGGTTCTGACCGGGCCGCTCGCCAGGCTCGAGCGCGCGCTCGGCCAGTTCATGATCGATCTCCACACGAGCGAGCACGGGTATAGCGAAGTCAGCTCGCCGCTGATGGTGCGCGACGAGGCCGTTTATGGCACCGCCCAGCTGCCGAAATTCGCCGACGATCTCTTCAGGACGACTGATGGACGCTGGTTGATCCCGACGGCCGAGGTGACGCTGACCAATCTCGTGCGCGAAGAGATCCTCGATCAGGAAAAGCTGCCGCTCCGCTTTACCGCATTGACGCCGTCCTTCCGCTCGGAAGCGGGCTCGGCCGGCCGCGATACGCGCGGCATGCTGCGCCAGCATCAGTTCTGGAAATGCGAGCTCGTCTCGATCACCGATGCCGAGAGCGCCGTTGCCGAGCATGAGCGCATGACCGCCTGCGCCGAGGAAGTGCTGAAGCGCCTCGGCCTGCATTTCCGCACCATGACGCTTTGCACCGGCGACATGGGTTTCGGCTCGCGCAAGACTTACGATCTCGAAGTCTGGCTGCCGGGGCAGAATGCCTTCCGTGAAATCTCGTCCTGCTCGGTCTGCGGCGATTTTCAGGGCCGGCGGATGAATGCGCGCTACCGCGGCAAGGAAGATAAGAACAACAAGTTCGTGCACACGCTGAATGGTTCCGGCACTGCCGTCGGCCGCTGCCTGATCGCCGTCCTTGAAAATTATCTGAATGAGGATGGTTCCGTCACGATTCCGGACGTTTTGCTGCCTTATATGGGCGGATTGACCAAAATCGAACGGGCGGCCTGAGGCGATGCGCATCCTGCTTACGAATGACGACGGCATTCACGCCGAAGGTCTTGCCGCGCTGGAGCGGATCGCGCGCACGCTGTCCGACGATGTCTGGATCGTCGCGCCCGAGACCGACCAGAGCGGCCTTGCCCATTCGCTGAGCCTCTCCGAACCTCTGAGGCTGCGCAAGATTTCCGAAAAGCATTTCGCCTTGCGCGGCACGCCGACCGATTGCGTCATCATGGGTATCAGGCAGGTGATGGACATCAAGCCGGATCTCGTCCTGTCCGGCGTCAATTCAGGCTCGAACGTCGCCGACGACGTGACCTATTCCGGCACGATCGCCGGCGCCATCGAGGGCACCATGCAGGGCGTGCGCTCCTTCGCGCTGAGCCAGGCCTATCTCTATGAGGACGGCGCGCGCATCGTGCCCTGGGAGGTCTGCGAGACGCATGCGCCGGCTCTTCTGGAAAAGCTGATGGTCCTGGACCTGCCGGATGGCACGTTCCTCAATCTCAACTTCCCGAACTGCCGTCCCGACGAAGTCGACGGTGCCGAGGTGACCATGCAGGGCAAGCTCGCCTTCAATCTGCAGGTCGATGCCCGCTCCGACGGCCGGGGATTTCCTTACTACTGGCTGAAGTTCGGCGAACGCGCCGGCGCCTTCGTCGAAGGCACCGATATTCACGCCCTGAAGCATAATAAGATTTCGGTAACGCCTTTGAAACTGGATCTGACCGATTATTCCGTGACGGACCGCGTGGCGCGGGCCTTGGGATACGGAGCACAAGTTTGACGGCAAGACTGGCGGAGAAGGAGGGCTTTGCTGCGCTCGTCCTCAGATTGCGTGCCGAAGGCATCTCCGATCTCGATCTGCTGACGGCAGTCGAGCAGACGCAGCGCTCGCTGTTCGTGCCGCCGCAATTTGCCGACGACGCCTATTCGAGCCGGACGATCCCGATCGAATGCGGCTCCTTTCTCGAAGGCATCGATTTTGCCGTCCGCATCCTGCATCACCTGAAGCTCAAGCCCGGCCAGCGCGTCCTGGAGATCGGCACCGGAAGCGGCTTTACCGCCGCCGTGATGGGCCGCCTGGCCGAGCGTGTCCTGTCCATCGACCGCTACAAGACGCTGACGACGGCAGCGCAGCGGCGCATGGAATCGCTTGGTTTGCGCAGCGTCGTCATCCGTCAGGCCGACGGCAGCGCCGGCATGCAGGGAGAGGGGACCTTCGATCGCATCCTGGTGACGGCCGCTTTCAACGCGATGCCGCGCTTTTATACCGACCAGCTCGTTTCCGGCGGCTCGATGATCGCGCCGCTGATGATTTCCGAGAACGAGTGTCGCATGGTGCGGCTGACGAAAACCGGTAGCCGTTTCGAACGCGAGGAACTGTTCGACGCTCCCTATCTGCCGATCGTTCCGCGCCTTGCCTCGCTGCTGTAGATGTGGATGATTTCAGGCCGCATCGGCCTGAAATCCGACCATCAAAACAACAGCGCATGAGGTTATGCGAAAGCCGCTCAGGCTTTTTGGCATCATGCTCGGCACACTGCAATTTTTCACCCGTAAGCTATGGTTATCAATTTCTCAAAAATATCGTACTGATTCCAGCATCTTAACTGCGTGGTAATACTAACGCGTTTTAATAGACTCACAAATGGTTGCGTTCTCAGTGGGTCGAGTCATGCGTTTCAGTCTTTCGCCAAAGTTCGGGAAGTCGGCCGGTAATCTTCTGGTTGTTAGCCTGCTGGCAAGTGCCGCAACAGGCTGCAGTTCCGATGTGACACGGTTTGGCGGCTTGTTTTCCTCCTCCGGGCAGGACCAGATCACCACAAGTTCCATTCCGCGCAGGAATATGAACGGTTCTCAAGGTGATCCGGTGCCGCGCGCCGATCTTGGCGGTTCGGCCGTTGCCAGCCAGTCGGGCTACGGCGGCGGCAATGATGCGCTGAATCAGCCTTATCCCGTCCGCCAGGGTTACGATCCGACCCGCACGTCGAGCTCGAGCGCACGTCTCGCTTCCGCGCCGGTCTCCGTGCAGCGTTCAGAATTGGCCGCGCCGACAGCGGCGGCACCCTCCCGGCAGCGGGAAAAGGAAGTCGCGCTCGCTCAGCCTTTCCCGACTGCGCCGCAAGCCGAAAGGCCCCGATTGGTGGCGCCGGCTGCGCCGAAGATGACGCCCGATACGCTGACGACCGGCACGACGCCGAAGGTTTCCGGCTGGTCTGCCACCAACGCTCCGTCGGTGACGCTGCGTCCGGGTGAAAGCATCGCCACCCTCTCCAGGCGTTTTGGCGTACCGGAAAAGGAAATTCTGCGCGTCAATGCTCTGAAGACGGCATCTGCCGCCCAGCCCGGCCAGGCGATCCTGATCCCGACATTCAACGGCGGCAATGCCGCCAAGGCGGCATCGCAGGCGGCTGACCTTTCCAAGCCCGGCAAGATGCCGGATGCGCCGAAGGCGCCTGAGCAGAACGTTGCCGTCATTCCGGGCGCCAATTCCGCCCGCGACAAGACGCTGGCGAGTGCCGATGTCACCGGTAAACTTCCCGCCGGCGCCGGCAAGGATCCGAAGGCGCCTGCCGGCACCTATGTCGTCAAGCAAGGCGATTCCCTGGCAAAGATTGCCAAGGCGACCGGTAGCAATGTCGACGACCTTAAAGCCGCCAACAATCTGTCGGCCAGTTCGCTCCGCATCGGTCAGGCCCTGAAGATCCCGAACGGCACCGCCGACAATATCAAGACCGCCTCGATCCCGGCCGAGAAGGTCGATCCGAAGCCAACTCAGCCGGCGGCTCCCCAGCAGACGGCTTCCGTTCAGCCCGCGCCCTACAAGGCGCCGGCCGCCACCCAGACCGTCGACGATGTCGAGAAGAAGTCGGACGTCAGCTCAGCCGCGCCGGAATCGACCGGCATCGGTAAATATCGCTGGCCGGTGCGCGGCCAGGTCATTGCCTCATACGGTGCCAACGTCAACGGCAACCGCAATGACGGCATCGACATCTCGGTCCCGCAGGGCACGCCGATCAAGGCTGCCGAAAACGGCGTCGTCATCTATGCCGGCAACGGCCTGAAGGAACTCGGCAACACGGTTCTTGTCCGTCACGACGACGGCACCGTCACCGTCTACGGCAACGCCGATACGCTGAGCGTCACCCGCGGCCAGAAGATCCAGCGTGGCCAGACCGTCGCCGTCTCCGGCATGAGCGGCGACGTCAAGCAGCCGCAGGTCCATTTCGAGGTGCGCAAGGATGCGTCCCCGGTCAACCCGATGACTTTCCTGGAATAGGTATTGCGTACCAGGAAACGCAAAAGCCCGGCCACCAGCCGGGCTTTTGTCATTTGATGGATACCGCCCAAAAGTGTGCAGCGGTTCTGGGAGGACGACGTGCAGAAGAAAAAGATCGAAAGTGCCTTGCATGAATCAAGTTCGATGCGACGTGCTTTAGATGTTTAGTCCCGGTCGATGTGAACCCGCATGCGTCCGGCCAGATCCTGAATATATTGCCAGGCGACGCGGCCGGAGCGTGCGCCGCGCGTCGTTGCCCATTCCAGCGCTTCGGCATGCATCTTGTCGCGTTCGAGCCCGAGCTTGAAGTGATCGGCATAGCCGTCGATCATGCCGAGATAATCCTCCTGGCTGCATTTGTGAAAGCCGAGCCAGAGGCCGAAGCGGTCGGAAAGCGAAACCTTCTCCTCGACCGCCTCCGACGGATTGATCGCCGTCGACTGCTCGTTTTCCATCATGTGGCGCGGCAGCAGATGGCGTCGGTTGGAGGTGGCGTAGAACAGCACATTGTCCGGCCGCCCTTCGACGCCGCCGTCGAGTGCCGCCTTCAGCGACTTGTAGGCGGTGTCGTCGTGATCGAAGGAAAGATCGTCGCAGAAGACGATCACGCGGTAGGGTGTGTCCTTCAGGAGGTCGAGCAGATGGGGAAGGCTGGAGATATCCTCACGATGGACTTCTACCAGTTTCAGCAACACACTGCTTTCGCGCCTGACATCCTCGTGCACGGCCTTGACCAGCGAGGATTTGCCCATGCCTCGCGCGCCCCAGAGCAGCACATTGTTGGCGGCATAGCCCTCGGCGAAACGCACCGTATTCTCATGCAGAATGTCGCGCACGTGATCGACGCCGCGGATGAGCGTCAACGCCACCCGGTTCGGCCTCTTGACCGGCTGCAGATGCTGGCGCAATGGCGCCCAGACGAAACAGTCGGCGGCATCCCAGTCGTTGCGGGCGGGCGCCGGTCCGGCAAGACGTTCGACGGCGTCGGCGAGCCGTCTCAGTTCGGCAAGCAGGGCTGTGTTGATTTCCTCGGTCATCGACGGCCTCCTGATTTCTCGCTGCGGCAATCCGCTTTGATCTTTCGATGTCGGTTAGCATGGCGTTTTGAATGCGGAAAGGTTATGAGGCAGCGGAATCGGTACTGTTTCCGGCTGTTTCTGTTGCATTCATCGAAGCCGTAACTATAGTCCGGCAACCTGAAAAGAGAGGCGGAGTTCCGCCGCCCAAGCCTGAGGAGTTTAGCATGTTCATCACCCCGGCATTCGCCCAGAGCGCGACCGATACCGCAACGGGATTCGGCGGCTCCGGTTTCGAAATGATCATCCTGTTCGTGCCGCTGATGGTCGTCTGGTACTTCCTGCTGATCCGTCCGCAGCGCGCACAGGCAAAGAAGCGTGAGGAGACCCTGAAGGCGATCCGTCGCGGCGATCAGGTCGTCACCGGCGGCGGTCTCGTCGGCAAGGTCACCAAGGTCGTCGACGAAAAGGAAGTCGAAGTCGAGATTGCTGACGGCGTGCGCGTGCGCATCGTCCGCAGCGGCATCTCCGAAATTCGCGTCAAGGGTGAACCGGTCAAGGCCGACGCGGCGTAACAAGCGATAACGGCAGGACCGCCGGATCGGAAGATCGTCGAGAGAATGTTGCATTTTTCCCGCTGGAAAACACTTCTGATTTGGCTGGCCGCGTTTGCGGCCATCGTCATCGCTGCGCCCAATCTGCTGACTGAGGCGCAGCGATCCTCCCTGCCGGACTGGTTGCGGCACGACCGCGTAGTGCTTGGGCTCGACCTGCAGGGCGGCTCGCATATCGTTCTAAAGGTCGAGCGTTCCGACATCGTCAGGGACCGCCTGGAAGAGCTGGTCGCCAATGTGCGCAACGCGCTGCGTGGCGCCAGCATCCGCTATACCGGGCTGACCGGCAATGACCAGACCGTCACCGTCCGGATCACCGATCCGGCCCAGACACAGGCGGCGGTCGATCTGCTGAAGCCTTTGACGACGGCCGGCGGACATTCCGGATCTGAGGTTGCGCTGCAGCAGGGCGAAGAGGGGCAGCTCTCACTGCAGATTTCCGACGCCGGCATTACTGCTGACGTCGCTTCCGCCCGGACCCGCTCGCTCGATATCGTTGGCCGCCGCATCGCCGGATTCGGCTATGATAATTTCCTCGTTCACCCCGATGGCGCCGACCGGATCGTCGTGCAGGTGCTGGGATCGGTCGACGCGGAGCGGCTGAAGAATATCCTGAACCAGCCGGCCAAGCTTTCCTTTCATTTGATCGACGAAAGCATGTCGGGGCAGGAGGCGCTGAACGGCCGTTGGCCGGCGACATCGCAGGTGCTCTATTCGCTTGACGATCCGCCGATCCCCTATCTCGTCGACCGCACCGCTTTCGCCAACAGCGGCAACATGGTCGATATCGAGCCTGTCATCGACCCGCAGACGCAGGAGACCTCGATTGCCTACCGTCTCGATGCCGAAGGCACGCAGCGGTTGGCGCAGGCGACCGGGCAGAATATCGGCAAGCATCTTGCCATCGTCTTCGACGACCAGGTGATGTCGTCACCGGTCATCGATGCGGCGATCACCGGCGGCGAGGGCAGGATTTCGGCAAACTTCTCCGAGGATGGCGTCCGCGACCTTGCGATCATGCTGCGCGCCGGCGCCTTGCCAGCGACGCTGACCAGCGTTGAGGAACGCAGCGTCAGCCCGAGATTCGGCGCTGATTCCATCTTCAACGGCATCGTTGCCGGCCTCGTCGCCGTCGTATTGGTCGCGGCACTGATGATCGCGCTCTATCGCATCCTCGGCATCATCGCCGTCGCCTCGCTCTTCCTCAACCTGATCCTCATCGTCGCGGTGCTCAGCCTTGCCGGCGCGACGCTCACCTTGCCCGGGATTGCCGGCATCGTGCTGATTGTCGGCATGGCCGTCGACTCGAACGTTTTGATCTACGAGCGAATCCGCGAAGAGGAGAAGACCACTCATTCCTTTGCGGAGGCCGTCGGCCGCGGTTTCTCGCGCGCATTCGCAACGATCGTCGACGCCAATGTGACGATTTTCATTGCGGCCATCATCCTCTTCTTCCTCGGCAGCGACTCCATCCGCGGTTTCGCGGTGACGCTTGCGGTCGGCATCCTGACGACCGTCTTCACGGCTTTCACGCTGACGCGCTCGATCGTTGCCGTCTGGCTGAGCGCGCGCCATCCCCGGCATCTGCCGAAGAGCGTGCTGACGCATCTTTTCGAGCACGCCAATATCCGCTTCATGGGGATTCGCCGTTATGTCTTTACGGCCTCGGCGGTCATTTCGCTGATCGCCATGGCCGCCTTTGCCACCGTCGGCTTGCATCTCGGCGTCGATTTCACTGGCGGCTCGCTCATCGAGGTGACGGCAAAGCAGGCCAATGCCGAGATCGCCGATATCCACTCGCGCCTCAATGATCTCAATCTCGGCGATGTCAGTGTCGAGCGCACGGGCGGGCCGGCGAATGCGCGGATCCGCATCGCTTCCCAGGGTGGCGGCGAGAATGCCGAGCAGTCGGCGGCGACGCTGGTGCGCGGCGAGCTCCAGGAAGATTATGATTTTCGTCGCGTCGAGGTCGTCGGTCCCGCCATCTCGGGCGAATTGACGATGATGGCGACGCTCGGCGTGCTTGCAGCTCTTGCGGCGATCCTCATCTACATCTGGATCCGCTTCGAATGGCAATTCGCGGTCGGCGCCATCGTCGCAACGCTGCACGACGTCATCATCATGCTCGGTCTCTTCGTCCTCACCGGCATCGAGTTCAACCTGACGAGCATCGCCGCCGTACTGACCATCGTCGGTTATTCCTTAAACGATACGGTCGTGGTCTACGACCGAATGCGCGAAAATCTCAAACGATACAAGAAGATGCCGCTGCCGATCCTGATCGATGCCTCGATCAATCAGACGCTGTCTCGCACCGTTCTGACCGCGGCGACGACGCTGATCGCCTTGCTGGCGCTCTTTCTCTTCGGCGGCGAAGTCATCCGCTCCTTCACCTTTGCGATGCTCTTCGGCGTCGCTCTCGGCACCTTTTCTTCGATCTATATCGCTGCTCCTGTCTTGATCGTCTTCCGGCTGCGGCCGGAGGCTCCCGACGGGGAAGAGAGCAACAAGACGGATGCTGGTGTAAAATCCGGCACGGTGGTTTGAAAACATGGCAAAAGGCATAGAAATCCGCGCTGCGCATTTCCCCGGGCGCGCTCCGATCGATGCTTACGGCAATGGTGGCTTTCGTTTTGCCGACATGTCGCATCGCGGCTCGATCCTTTGCCTGCCCTCCGGCATTCATGGCTGGGACATGGATATGTCGAAACCGCTGTCGCCTGAAAACTTTCGCCGGGTGCTGGATGAGGCCGCCGATATCGAGGTTCTGCTCGTTGGTACCGGAACCGAGCTTCGCCGTCTGCCCGAGGAATTGAGGCTGGCGCTGAAGTCGCGCGGCATCTCCTCCGATCCGATGAGTACCGGAGCGGCGGTGCGCACCTTCAATATCATGCTCGCCGAGCAACGTGCCGTCGCCGCGGCGTTGATTGCGGTCTGACGATGACTGAAGCGAATATTGCGACGAACCAGGAGATCTGCCTGGCGATGCTGCGTGACAGCGATCGCGACCGCTATCTCGCCTGTCTGCTGTCGCCGGAGGCAAAGCGCGGCGCGCTTGCAGCTCTTTATGCCTTCAATGCCGAGCTTGCCCGCATCCGTGATCTCGTGCACGAGCCGTTGCCCGGCGAGGTACGGCTGCAATATTGGCACGATCTTCTGGAGGGCAGCGCGCATGGCTCGACAGCGGCCAATCCCGTTGCCGCAGCACTTCTGACCGCGATCGAAACGCACCGCCTGCCGCGCAAGACGCTGATCGACATGGTCGAGGCCCGCACCTTCGATCTCTATGACGATCCGATGGAGACACGTCTTTCGCTTGAAGGCTATGCCGGTGAAACGGCATCGGCCCTGATCCAGCTCGCAAGCCTGGTGCTTTCGCCGGAGGAAGCCGCACGATCGGCCGACGCCGCCGGCCATGCCGGGGTCGCCCAAGCGGTCGCCGGGCTGTTGCTGCTGATGCCAGTGCATCGCCGCCGCGGCCAGATCTATGTTCCGCTGCAGATCCTTTCGGCCACCGGTCTCGACCGCGATGCCTTCCTCGCCGGAAAAGACAGGCCGCGCATCTCTGCCGCCATCGAGGCCTTCGCCGGCCTCGGTCGCGAACATCTGGCAAAGGCGAGGGCGGCGGGGCCGATTGCGCCGGCCGTCTTTCCAGCCTTCCTGCCGGCGACGCTTGCCGAACCAGTGCTCATCAAGGCGCAGAAACGCGGCGCCTTGCTGTTCGACCGGCCGCTGCAGCCGCCGCAATGGCGCCGCCAGCTGCGGATGGGGCTGGCTGCTGCACGCCGAAAAATCTGATATCGGTCAAATTCGCGCAAGTCTCGCGCGCTACAAGGCTTCCACCGCTACCCTTTGAACGGAGACTCGGCGTGGGCATTATCGTCTGGTGCGTCCTTTTCGCCATCGTCATTTTCATTGCTTTCGTGGCAACACGAATGGCCGCGCAGAACAAGGAAGACGGCCTGCATGACACGGGCCTCGCCATTATCGAATTCGGTCGCGCCTTTCCGAACGAGGCGATCCGTCAGCTGCAGACGACGGAAAATGGCCAGGCCGTCTTCGTGCGTCTGCATGACAACAAGGCCGGCTTCATGCGCAACATGTCGCGCCATTTCGCCTGCCATCTGATCGAGCCGGGCCGGGTGCGCGTCGTGGGCTCGGAAACGGGCAGGGGCTTGGTGATCGACTTTCTCGATGCACCCTATCACAACGGCGATTTCCAATTTGCTTCTGCCAAGGAAGCCTCGGAAGTCTCGCTGTGGCTGCTCGGCAATTATATCGCCGAGCCGGATAAAGACCTGCCGCCCGGCAATATTTCGGCGGCGAACAAGCAGTAATTCATGCCGCCCAAAACCGTGCAGCGTTTTGCGACGACATGCATAAAGCAAAGACTTCAAGCGGGTCGCTTGAACCGGGTTCGATGCGACACGCATAGAAGCGCCGTTCAGGCGCTTTCGGCAAGCGTCGATTCTTGACCGAGCCAGGTCGCGCAGTCGGCAAGGGCGCGGCGAGCGATCAGCTGCCGCTTCATGATCGTCTTGTCCTTGCCGCGGAAGCGCTTGACGCCTTCAGGTTTGACGATCGAACCCGGCTGGAGCTCCGGAAACAACCCGAAATTGATGTTCATCGGCTGGAACGATCGTTTGCCCGGTTCCTCGTCGGTGACGAGGTGCCCACCGGTGATATGACCGAGCAGGGAGCCCAGCGCCGTCGTTGCCGGCGGCAGCGAGATCGCCTCGCCCTTGCGTTCCGCGGCAGCGAAACGCCCGGCCAGTAGACCGACGCTGGCGCTTTCCACATAACCCTCGCAACCGGTGATCTGGCCGGCAAAACGCAGGCCGGGCCGCGATTTCAGCGTCAGCGACGGGTCGAGCAGGGTGGGCGAGTTGATATAGGTATTACGGTGCAGGCCGCCGAGACGGGCAAATTCCGCATTTTCCAGACCCGGGATCATTCGGAAGATGTCCGCCTGCGCGCCATATTTCAATTTCGTCTGGAAGCCGACCATATTGTAAAGCGTGCCAAGTGCATTGTCCTGCCGCAGCTGCACGACGGCATAGGCCTTGACTGTCGGGTTATGCGCATTCGTCAGCCCCATCGGCTTCATCGGTCCGTGGCGCAGCGTCTCGCGGCCGCGTTCGGCCATCACCTCGATCGGCAGGCAGCCGTCGAAATAAGGCGTGCCTTCCCATTCCTTGAAACCGACCGTGTCGCCTGATATCAGCGCGTCGACGAAGGCATTGTACTGCGCCTCGTCCATCGGGCAGTTGATGTAATCCTTGCCGGTGCCGCCGGGGCCGACCTTGTCGTAGCGCGACTGATACCAGCAGATATCCATGTCGATGCTCTCGCGGTAGACGATCGGCGCGATGGCGTCGAAGAAAGCAAGCGAATCCTCGCCGGTTTCCGTCTGGATGGCGCTCGCGAGCGACGGAGCCGTCAGCGGTCCGGTGGCAACGATGGCAAGATCCCAGTCCCTCGGCGGCAGGCCGGTGATCTCTTCACGCACGACGGTGATGAGCGGGTGGTCATGGACCGCCTTGGTCACCGCCTCGGAGAAGCCGTCGCGATCGACGGCGAGCGCACCGCCGGCCGGTACCTGGCACCGATCGGCCGCGGCCATGATCAGCGAGCCCGCCATGCGCATCTCGGCATGTATGACGCCGACGGCATTGCTGGTCGCATCGTCGGAACGGAAGGAGTTGGAGCAGACGAGTTCGGCCAGGCCGTCGGTCTTGTGCGCATCTGTGCCGCGCACCCCGCGCATTTCATGCAGGATGACCGGGACGCCGGAACTGGCGATCTGCCAGGCGGCTTCCGAACCGGCAAGCCCGCCGCCGACGACGTGGATAGGGGAATAGGAGGAGATCGTGTTCATTCCGGGCTGATATCATGTCGGCCGGTGCGATCCAACACCCCGGAATCAAAAACGGCGCCCTGAGGCGCCGTCTTGGAAGCATCGCGCCCGCTATTAGCGGAACGAGCGGGATGCGATATTCCGGATGTCGTAACGGCTGACGCCGATATCGGACAGGGTCTGGTTCGAAAGGCCGCCGAGTTCGTTGAGCGTACGACGGTAGCTGAGCCAGCTTCTTGCAATGCGGATCGGGTTCATTGTCTTCTTCCTATGTCCGCGGGACGGCGGGATCGCCTGTCTCTCTGCGGTTGATGTTTATATAGGCGCGATCCGTCCGATTGTGCAGTGCAAATAAAAGGCGTCTGCCATGCAATTGTGCACTATGATGCTCGACAATTAGGCGGTGAATATTTTTTGAGCGAGCTAATCATGCGGAAAAACATGCAACCGCCGCGGCCAACCCGTTAAGACACGCGGCCAACCCGTTAAGACAAAAGAAAACGCCCGCTGTGGGTACAGCGGGCGTTTCGATCGAGAACAATCGTGCCTGGGAGGAGCAGCGATCGCCTTGAATTAGCGGGAAGAAGCCTCACGGGCAACGCGATGGATGTCCGAACGGTCGATGCCGAGATCGTGCAATTCGCGGTTGGTCATGCGGCCGAGTTCCGTGATGGTCTGACGATACTTGCGCCAGTTATTGAAAGAGCGAGAGAAGTTCATGTTAAGCCCCTTTCCGAGGGTTTCATCTGCCAGCAGCCACCGATCGGCGCTGACCTCTATTTGATGACCCGAATATATGTTGCGACGCGAAAGACTAAAACACACAAGTTTTCAGATCACCTATGCGAGCTATGCAATGCTTAAAGGGTATTTGACGCAAACTTACCGTTTTTTGGTCAACGAATAGGCAGAATGACTTTTGAGAAAGCAATTCGATTTGGAGAGGCGAATGCGGCCTCGTTGCGGAAAAACGCTACTTCCTCCGGCGGTTCCGCGTCCATTCGGTGCAAAGAGGCGTGCCGCTTCGGATCGGACGTCGCCCACCTCTTCGCAAGGCTGGTGGGGCGGCGTGACGGCAATGTGGCATGACGGCGCCATGCGACGAAAATCCTCTCACTGCCAAGGCTATAATGAAGCTTTGGCTAAACAAAAACGCCCGCCGGGGGAGGATCCGGCGGGCGTGTTATGGTGACTGACAACTGGGAGGAGGAGTGTTGTCAGTCTATCGCAGCGCGCTGGGAGGAGGAGTGCGCAGCTGCGAATCTCGTCACGGACAAAGCATCCGCGGGCGTCCGGCTAATACCGGGCCGGGGCGCCATCCCCGTGCTTCGATGCGTTAATCAATAGTATGACTAATGAGTATTGTGCAGTGCAATAAATTCATGGGGGATATGCGAAAATTACATACCTCTCCGTTCATAAGCTTATATTAGCGCTTATGACGTTAGCGGCCGGTTAACACTCGATACTATTTAGACCAATGAGGAACTTGTATATTTGTCGCAAGAGCGTTTGCGAACACCCTTGCTGCGTCTATAACGGCGTGAGCTGCAGCGCCGCAGTCGACGTTGCGGAAATCGAGGGGTTGAGCATGTATCGCGGCAGATTGGAGCGGGATCTCTCACTCTGGGTGGGTAAGGGCCTGCTCGGGCAGGAAACGGCAGGTGCGCTACTCGCCGAATATGACAGCCGCCCGGCAAGCTTCAGCCTCGGCCGGGTGCTGATGGCGCTGGCAGCGGTGCTGCTTGCAGCTGCCATCCTGCTTGTCGTCGCCTCCAACTGGGAGGCCATTCCGCGCCTCGTGCGCGTGGGTGGCATCCTTGCCCTGATCTGGGTAGTGCATATCGCCGCCGCCAGGATGCTTGCCCGCGGTGCGACAGCGGCCGCAGGCGGGTTGCTCGTCATCGGCGCGATGAGTTTCGGCGGCGCCATCTCGCTGGTCGGGCAGATGTATCATCTCTCCGGCGACGAGCAGACGGTGATGTATCTGTGGTTCGCGATTGCGACGATCTCGGCGATCCTGTTCCGTTCGGGCGCCGTGACCGTAGTCGCCGGCTTCCTCTCCTGGGCGTCCTTCGCCGTCTATCTTGAGAATAACGACACGCACTGGATAGGGTTCGCCCCCTGGATGGCGCCCGTCATGGCGGTGATCGTCATCGGGCTGGTGCGGTATACCGGCGCCGAGCGGGCCCGCCACCTGGCCTACCTGCTGCTGATCGGCTGGCTTGCATGGCTCTATACTCTTTATGAGGAGATCGCCGTGGCGCTTGCCTTTGCAATCGGCGGCATGGCGGCATTCGTGCTGACGGCCTTGCCCCCCAGGCCTATTGCCTCCTTGGTCAGAACCGCCGGTGCGGCGCCGGCCTTCTACAGCTTCCTCGTCGCCGTAATCGGCTTCCTGCTGCTGCATATCGAGATCGAGGATGGCTGGCGGCTGGTGGTGCTCGGAGTGGTGACGCTTGCCGCTTCCGTGCTGGCGATCGTCCTGCGTGGCAGGGATAATGGCGCGGTGCGATATCTCGCCTACGCGACCTTTGCCGCGGAGATGCTCTATCTCGCCTCCGTCACCGTCGGCTCGATCCTCGGCACGTCGAGCCTCTTCCTCTTCTCCGGTCTCGTGGTGGCGCTTGTCGCTTGGATGGTCATCCGTCTCGAACGGCGTTTTTCGGCGAATGCACAGGGGGAGCGCGCATGAGCTCGTTCATGGCAAGGCTGCAATCCGGCAAGGGCTATCTGCTTTCGGCGATCATCGTCGCCGGTCTGCAGACCCTTATCCTCGGCACGATCATCCAGAGCCGGGCGTCGATCCTCAGCGACGGCGCCGAGGTGCTGCTGAAGACGGCGCCCGTCGATCCGCGCGATTTCCTGCGCGGCGACTATGTCGTCTTGAACTACGACATTTCCTCGGTGCCGGTGCAGACGGTTTCCGGCGGCATTCCGGCCGAGGCCGGCGAGCGGGTGTTATGGGTCCGGTTGAAGAAGCAGGAGGACGGTTTCTGGACGGTGACCGAATCGTCCTTTCACGAGCTGCCTCCGCAGCCGGAGACCGTGATCCTGCGCAGCCAGCCATTTTATAGTGGCGGACTTGCCGCCGGCGACAGCATGCGTGTCGAATACGGCATCGAGCGTTACTACGTTCCAGAAGGCCAGGGCAAGCCGATCGAGGAGGCCCGCAATGACGGCAATGTCGCCATCGCAGTGCGTGTCTCGCCTGATGGAAGCGCGCAGATCCGCAGCCTGCTGGTTGACGGCAAGCCGGTTTACGACGAGCCGCTTTACTGATCGCGTCACACTTCGGGGCAGGGCGGTTCCGGGGCCGCAAATCCCCTGTCATTTACCGTTCATTTTTCCTTTGCCTCGACCAAATCGGGTGATATAGAGACGCCGCGCTCCGGAAGGCCTCATGCGCAGGCATAGGCATGCGGTTTTGTGAACGCGGGTATGGTGAAATTGGTAGACACGCCAGATTTAGGTTCTGGTGCCGCAAGGCGTGGGAGTTCAAGTCTCTCTACCCGCACCAAGCTGTTTGCAGGCGGGAGACTGAATCGGTTGGCTTAGGGCAGCCGAGAGTTGTCCCGAATAGCCCGCGAGTGCCGTTCCCCCTTGGGCGGAATGATACAGGAATTGGGAAAAGCCACGCGCGGCAGGATCGCCGGCGTCGTGCTCATAGAAACGAACGGCGTCTGGGCACGGCCGCCACGAAATGAAGGTAGGAAGACATGCAGGTTATCGAAACGCTCGCTGAAGGGCTGAAGCGCGAAATCAAGGTCGTTATCCCGGCCAAGGACATGCAAGACAAGATGAATGAGCGTCTTGCCGATGTGAAGGACAAGGTTCGCATCAACGGTTTCCGTCCGGGCAAGGTCCCCGCCGCTCACCTGAAGAAGGTCTACGGCAAGTCGATCATGGCCGACCTCGTCAACGAGATCGTCCGCGAGCAGCCGGCCGCCATCCTGTCTAGCCGCGGCGAGAAGTCGGCCACGCAGCCGGAAATCGCCATGACTGAGGACAAGGACGAAGCCGACAAGATCCTCGCCGCCGAGCAGGATTTCGAATTCACGCTCTCCTATGAAGTGCTGCCGCCGATCGAACTGAAGTCGGTCAAGGGCATCAAGGTCACGCGCGAAGTCATCGACATCTCGGACGACGAAGTCAACGAGCAGGTCCTGAAGGTCGCCGAAAGCGCCCGCGCCTACGAGACCAAGACCGGCAAGGCCGCGAACGGCGACCGCATCACCATGGATTACGTCGGCAAGGTCGACGGTGAAGCCTTCGAGGGCGGCACCGACCAGGGCGCCGAACTGGTGCTCGGCTCCGGTCGCTTCATTCCGGGCTTCGAAGACCAGCTCGTCGGCATCAAGGCCGGCGCCGAGAAGACCATCACCGTGACCTTCCCGGCCGACTACCCGGCCAAGAACCTCGCCGGCAAGGAAGCGACCTTCGACGTCTCAGTCAAGGAAGTCGCCGCACCTGCCGATGTCGAGATCAACGACGAACTCGCCTCCAAGCTCGGCATCGAATCCGCTGACCGCCTTAAGGAAATCGTCCGTGGCCAGATCGAATCGCAGTACGGTTCGCTGACCCGCCAGAAGCTGAAGCGTCAGATCCTCGACCAGCTCGACGAGATGTACAAGTTCGAGACCCCGAACTCGCTCGTCGACGCGGAATATAACGGCATCTGGAGCCAGGTGAACAACGACCTCGCCCAGTCTGGCAAGACCTTCGAGGACGAAGACACGACCGAAGAGAAGGCTCGCGAGGAATACAAGACGCTCGCAGAGCGTCGCGTTCGCCTCGGCCTCGTTCTCTCCGAAATCGGTGAAAAGGCCGGCGTCGAGGTCAGCGAAGACGAGATGCAGCGCGCCATCTACGATCAGCTGCGCCAGTATCCGGGCCAGGAAAAGCAGATCCTCGAATTCTTCCGCAGCCAGCCGGGTGCCGCCGCTTCGATCCGCGCACCGATCTTCGAAGAGAAGGTCATCGATCACCTGCTGACCGAAATCGACGTCACCGACAAGAAGGTGACCAAGGAAGAGCTGCTCGCCGAGGAAGAGGGCGAAGCCAAGGCCGAAACCAAGAAGGCCGCACCGAAGAAGAAGGCTGCCGCCAAGGCCGAAGCAGCTGACGCCGTTGAAGGCGACGAAGCCGCACCGAAGAAGAAGGCTGCTCCGAAGAAGAAGGCGGCTGACGAAAGCGCCGAATAATCGCTTTTTTAGTTCAGAAGTTTGGAAGGCCTCGCCATCGTGCGGGGCCTTTTTCTTTTATCCAGGGCAGTTTCATTCTCGCCGCCTACTCCATTGTGTTTAGTCATCTTGAACAACAAATAGTTGCATTAGCGTATAATTAGATGCAGATTTCGCTGATGGTGGGAGGGACCTGAAAATGACTGCAAAGCATGATATGAAGAAGCTCGTGGAGGAAATCTATGCTGTGCGTGACCGCGGTGATATCGAGGGCACGCTGGCGCTGACTGGTGAGGATTGCACCTTTCGCATTGTCGGCAATGCACGGCTGGGGCCTTTTTCGTCTGAAGCAGCCGGGCCCCATGCCTTTCGTCAAGCAATAACGCAGCTTATCACTGAATGGGATCTGTCAGCTATCAGGACAGTCGGAATCCATGTGGACGAGGACGACCATGTGGTTTTTGCGCATCGCGAAGGCGAGGTCAGGTATATCCCGTCGGGCGTGAGCTTCCATACGGAATTCGTCGACAAGATCCATTTCAAGGACGGGAAGCCAGTCAAGATTGTCGAATTCCTCGACACGCTGCAGGTCGCCGAGACGAGCCAGATTATCCAAATCGCTTAGAGCATGTCGCGCAAAACTGCGCAGCGGTTTTGCGCAGAACGAAAGTCGGAGCCTCCAAGCTTCGACTTTGAAGTCATCCATGATTTCCGGGCGACAGGGCGTCAGCCGCCGTTGCAAGAATTGCCGCTCAATGCGCTGTCAGCTGTGCGACTTTCCTGACATGGCTCACGGCTGCGGCGCCGCCGGCGGTCTGTGTGAAGAGGTGGAGCGTTTCCTCTTCGTCGTCGGCGACCGGCGTCAGAGCCTGATCCATGTAGGTCTTCGACTTTGCATTCCTTGAAATCAGGAATGCCGAAATCGTCAGGCCAATGATCGTGCCGGCGAGCGAAACATGTTTGCGGAAGGTTTCCCAGGCAAAGCGCGGCCAGAAGACCAGCGGATTCTCGCGCGGCAGGTCCGGGCGCCGCTCCGACGGCGTCTTCAGGCGCAGCAGGCCGCTTTGCAGCGGGTGCACGTTTTCCAGCGGCACGGTGGTGGCGAAGGAGACGAGAACCTTGACGAGCCTTGCGAGTGGCACGCCGGTTGCCACGGCGCGGCGTAGCAGCGTCTTCATATGATCAGGCGAATAATAGAGCGCCCAGGCCTCGTGGTAGATGTCTTCCCATTCCTGCTTGCTCATCTTCGGATGCGCGGTGCAGACGTGCTCGACATCGTAGATGTTGAGATCGGCATCCATGTCGACGCCCTTCTTCCACAGGACCTGATGGTCCTCGGAGCCGGGCAGCGGCGTCAGGATGAAGAATTCGATGACGTCGAGCGGCAGCTCTTCCTGGATGATCGCGATGTCGCGGCGGATCGATTCCGGCGTGTCGGCGGGAAAGCCCAGGATATAACCGGCCAGCGTCATGATGCCCTGCGCCTTCCAGGCGAGCAGCATCTTGCGGTATTCGGTGATCTTGTTCTGGTTCTTCTTGGCGGCGGTCAGATTGTCGGGATTGACGTTTTCGAGGCCGATGAAGACTCGGGTGACGCCGGCGCGCCGGGATTTCTCGATGAAATTAGGGATCTTGTGGCAGAGCGTGTCGACCTGGATCATCAGGCCGAGCGGAATGCCGTCCCGCTCCTTGAGCTCGATCAACCGGTCGAAGATCGCTTCCCAATCCTTGTTGCGGGCGAAATTGTCGTCGGTGATGAAGAATTTGTGGATGCCCTGCGCCCAGTTCATCCGCACCAGCTTTTCGACGTCGTCGGCCGAACGGAAGCGCGACTTGCGTCCCTGCACGTTGATGATGGTGCAGAACGAGCACTGATAGGGACAGCCACGTCCGGCATCGAAGCTGGTGCTGAGCCCGAGCGTGCGCTGGATATTGTCCTTCGGCAGGAAAGGAACCGGCGTGCCGCCGATGCCGGGAAGGTCGTTCATGAAATTATAGAGCGGCTTCAGCTCGCCGGCGGCGGCATCGCGCAGCACCATGTCGAGCCGGCCCTCGGCCTCGCCGGCAAACATCGAGATGCCCATATCGCGGCAGGCGTCGAGCCCGACCGCCTTGCCATCCAGCATCGACAGGCAGCCGGAAACATGAAAGCCGCCGATCGTAACCGGCAGGCCGGCATCGCGGAAGGGGCGGGCGATATCGAGGGCGCGCGGATATTGGTTGGTCTGGACGCCGACGAGCGAAATCATGCCGAAATTGTCGTGACGCTTGAACTGCGCCAGCAGTCCGGCGACATCGATCCGCGTATTGGTCTCGTCGATCACGGTGATATCGATCGCCGTATCGTCGCCGAGCACCTTGCGCTCGGCGCATTCGGCGGCAATGCCGTAAAGAGCCGCCAGTGAATTGGACGGAATCATCGCCCGCCACCAGCGGATGACGTAGCCGTCATCGTCATAATGCGACGGCTTGATCAGGATCAGCTGAAAACGTCTGCGCGCAACTTCCAAGATATGGGACAAGAGTATCTATCTTTCTTTAGAAGCTTTTGCCCGAAGGCAAAATGGCGTTGAAGGCATCTATCAGGCACCACACATCAATGCGATTTAGGGAGGTCAAACTAAGGCATAAAAAAACGGCACGGCGTGCAAACGCTTCGCGAAGTGTATCATTCCTCAATATACTACCCAATATCGAGCAGCAATGCGCGATGGTCGGAGACTTCGGGCGCCTCGACCACCTCGAATTTGGCAACCTTCACCCCCGGCGTCGCCAGCATGTAGTCGGCAAAGCGGCCCTGCTTCAGATAGTAGGAGGTTCGCGTGTCTACAAGGCCGCTTCCGGTGACAAGGTCGGAAAGCCCAAGTCTGGCGAGAATCGCAAAGGTCGCGCTATCAGGCAGCACGTTGAAATCGCCGCAGACGACGAGCCCTTCGTCGCCGGGCCAGACGCCCTCGATGAGCCTCACCAGTGCTGCTGCCTGCTCGTCGCGCGCCGCCGTGTCGCCCTTGCCTGCGGGATCGCGCAGGCCATGCATGTGGGCGATGGTTACGGTAGAAGCGCACTCATGGCTGAAGAGACGGATGCAATGGGCGTTTCGCGGCCGCGGATGTTCGCCCCAGCCATCCGCCGAAAAACGGCCATGCACGAAGTCCAGCCCTTGAGCGATGACGGAATGCGTTTTGCGCACGAAGGTCGCGAGCCCGAATTCGGCGACAATGGCGCTATCGCCATTGAAAAGCTCGCCTCTCGAGGTCGGGCAGAAAAAGCCGTCGTGGCCGGGCAGGGCGGTGCTGATCTCGGTAAAGAGATTGAAGCGCTGCGGCAATTCGACATCGCCGTCCCGATAGACCGACCAGCCTGAGCGGGTGCCGGGTGCGCGCAAAACTTCCTGTAGGCACAGCACGTCGGGATCGGCCGTCGTCACATATTCAATCAGTGCCTCATGAAGCCTGCCGCCCCATGCGTTCAGCGAGATGATGCGCAATGTCATTCCGCTCCGTTTGGCGGCAGGACTTAGAAGGCCGATCCCTCGACGACGCGACGGACTTTAGAGTTCCGACTTGATGTCGCCCATCCGGTTCCAGGCATCGAGCCCGGCGATCTTGTAGGCTTCGGCGAGCGTCGGATAGTTGAAGGTGTTCTCGACGAAATATTCGACCGTGCCTTTGAGGTTGAGCACCGCCTGGCCGATATGCACCAGCTCGGTGGCGCCTTCGCCGACGATATGCACGCCGAGCAGGCGGCGGGTCTTCAGCGAGAAGATCAGCTTCAGAAGCCCGGTGTCGAGGCCCATGATATGACCGCGCGACGTTTCGCGGAAGCGGGCAATGCCGCATTCATAGGGAATACCGCGCTCCTTCATCTCTTCTTCGGTCAGGCCGCAGGTCGAAATCTCCGGCACGGCATAAATGCCATAGGGGAAATATTTCGGCGGCTCCTTGGCGACCGCGCCGACCGCGACGCGGGCGGCGATGCGGCCCTGTTCCATCGAGGTCGAGGCAAGGCTCGGAAAGCCGACGACGTCGCCGGCGGCATAGATGTTGGCAACCGATGTCTGGAAGGTTTCCGGATTGACCTTGAGACGGCCGCGGCTGTCGGCTTCGAGGCCGATGGCCTGAAGATTCAGCGCATCAGTCGCCCCCATGCGGCCGGCGGCGAAAAGCACCATGTCGGTCGTCAGGCGTCGGCCGCTGTCGAGCGTCAGTTCGACCTTGCCGTTTTCGAGCCTCTCCACCTTGTCGGCCTTCTGGCCGAGCAGCAGCTTCATGTTGCGGTCGCGCAGCTGGTAGGTAAAATCCTCGATGATTTCCTTGTCGATGAAGTCGAGCATTGTCGCCTTCGGGTCGATAACGGTGACGGCGGTGTCGAGCGCGCTGAAGATCGTCGCATATTCGATGCCGATGACGCCGGCGCCGATAACCACCATCGATCGCGGCAGGTCCTGGATGTCGAGCAGTTCGTCGCTGTCGAGAACGGTCTTGCCGTCGAAGGGCATGTAATCGGGACGGAACGGTTTTGTGCCGACGGCAAGCAGCACGCTGGCGGCGGTGACCTGCGTGGTCTCGCCGTCATCCTTGATCACCTGCAGCGTCGACGCATCGATGAAGCTTGCCTTGCCGCGAATATGCTGCACGCGGTTTCGGGCGAACTGGTGTTCCAGCACCTCGACCTCGTGGTTGAGCGTAATCAGCAGGCGACGCCGCAGGTCATCTGCACTGATCTCTTCCTTGACGCGGTAAGACCGGCCGTAGAAGCCGCGTTCGCGCCAGCCGGAAAGATTAAGCGCAGTCTCGCGCAGCGTTTTGGAAGGGATGGTGCCGGTATGCACGGATACGCCGCCGACGCGTTTGCCTTGCTCGATGACAAGCACTTTCTTGCCGAGTTTTGACGCCTGGATCGCGCCGCGGCGCCCTGCGGGGCCGCTGCCCACCACAACGAGATCGTACTGAAGCATCATCAAGCCCCGGATTGGAAAGGAATCATATTGCGACGCAAAATGTCGCCCGTCCATCGTTAGCCGGTCAATGTTACAGATTGTTTTACGGCCACCTGATTGGTCCTGACGGGTGCTTTTTCGGGCAAGTGAGCCCTTCGAGAAACAGCTTACGCCATGGGTCCTAGCCGACGAACACCGGCAGGGGCGCTTGCCATGCTCGATGGCTCGACGGCTTTTCATGCATGGGTGATGTAGTCCGCGGAAATATCGCCCACCTTGGTGACGCCGAGCAACGCCATATTGCTATGCAGTTCCGTCTTCAGGATATCGGCCGCCTTGAGCACACCCGGTAGGCCCGCGACGGCTGCGGCATAAAGGAACGGCCTGCCCACGAACACGAAACAGGCCCCGAGTGCGAGGGCCTTCATGATGTCCGTTCCACGCCTGAAACCGCCATCGACCATGACGGCAACGCTGTCGCCGACACGGGACGCAATCTCCGGAAGGACCTGAAGGGGAGATGCGGTGCCGTCGAGCTGGCGGCCGCCATGATTGGAGACGATCACGCCATCCGCTCCGGTGTCGACAGCCAGGGCCGCGTCGTCAGGATGCATGATCCCCTTGACCACGAGTTTGCCGGACCACCTGTTGCGTATCCGCTCCAGATGGTTCCAGTTGAGATGGTCGCGCCTGCCGAAATCGCGCGTCACATTCGAAGAGATGATCGGCGCGCCTCTTGTGGCGTAGGAATTTTCAAAATGCGGAATGCCGTGCCGGACGATCGTGCGCAGGAATGTGCCGGTGGTCCAGCGCGGGTGCGAGATGCCCTGCCACGCCAGGCGGAGACCGGGACGCAGAGGTGTCGAAAATCCGGCCCTTACATTGTTTTCACGGTTTGGCAGCGTGGCTGTGTCCACGGTCAGCAGAAGCGTGCGCAAGCCGGCCGCGCCGACGCGATCGATCAAAGCATCGATACGGTCGGGTTCGCCGGGGAGATAGGCCTGAAACCATGCTTGCGGCGAAACTGCAGCTATCTCTTCCAAGGGGATAAGTGATGAACCGCTTATGATCATCGGGATTCCCGATTGATCCGCTCCTTGCGCAAGCACGATGTCACCTCGATAGGCCATCAGCGCGCTGATACCCATCGGCGCGATGCCGAATGGCGCGGCATGGGTCTTGCCGAAGAGGCTCGTCTCGGTGCTGCGTTTCGAGACGTCCCGAAGGACACGAGGCCGGAAGGCATAGGCCTGGAAAGCTTCTGCGTTATGCCGCAGCGACGCATTGGTCTCGGTCGCGCCTGCGATATAACCAAACAGAGGCTTTGGCAGATGTCGCCGCGCCTTTATTTCAAAGTCATCGAGGCAGAGCACGTCGCGGCAGAGCCGGGTCGTTCGGTCGGTGTTGCCGCTGCGAATCGTCATGGAGCTTCATCTTCTCGGGTATTTCGGGCGGGCATTGTCCAGTGAGTAGCGGTGCAGGACTGCATACAATCCCGCACCACCGACTGCTGTCAACTCCAGCATTCAGCAGTCTTCTCGCCTCAGGCTTCTCGCGGGGATGGACCAGGGCAGGTCGACGAGCCGGGGCTCTGCATCTCGTCGGCGAGCAGCCGCAATGTTT
Organism: Rhizobium sp. WSM409; assembly: GCF_057653825.1. Taxonomy (NCBI): domain Bacteria; kingdom Pseudomonadati; phylum Pseudomonadota; class Alphaproteobacteria; order Hyphomicrobiales; family Rhizobiaceae; genus Rhizobium; species Rhizobium sp. WSM409. The sequence goes on from NZ_CM172794.1 coordinate 1,688,146, forward strand.
GTTCAGATTAGCTTCAGCCCCTTCAGGCTGACATGGCCGTCCTTGCCGATGATGACGTGGTCGTGGACGGTGATATCGAGCGCCTTGGCGGCATCGATGATCACCTTCGTCATGTCGATGTCGGCGCGGGATGGCGTGGGATCGCCGGAGGGGTGGTTGTGCACGAGGATCAGCGCCGTCGCCGAAAGCTCGAGCGCGCGTTTGACCACCTCGCGCGGATAGACCGGCGTATGGTCGACCGTACCGCGGCCCTGCACCTCATCGGCGATCAGCACATTGCGCTTGTCGAGGAAGAGGATGCGGAACTGCTCGCGGGTCTCATGCGCCATGGCGGCATGGCAATACTGGATGACCGAAGACCACGAGGACAGGACCTGTTTGCTCCTGAGTTCGCTCTTCAGCGTCCGGTGGGCGACAGTCGAGATCAGCTTCAGGTCGAGCGCCACGGCCTCGCCGACACCTTTGACTTCCGTCAGCAGCGTCGGTGGTGCGCCGAAGACGCCCGAAAGCGAACCGAAACGCTCGATCAGCGCCTTGGCGATCGGCTTTGTGTCGCGCCGCGGGATCAGGCGGAAAAGCAAGAGCTCGAGGATTTCGTAATCGGCAAGCGCAGTGTCGCCGAGCTCGCGGAAGCGGTCACGCAACCGCTCGCGATGGCCGTGATAATGCTCTTGGCCGGCAAGCGAGGCGGGCAGGGCCGTCCTGGAATTCGGCGCGGACGGCTTTTGCGGCTGACCTGCAAAGAACGAACGTTCGTCGGCGGCAATCGGCTCTTGCGTCTTGAAAGGCAGCTCGTCGTCGGAGGATATCGAAACGGGCCCCTTCGCCATCGGATTGTCACCCGTTGTGGGAAGGCAGACCGGGGCGGTCGAGGCCACCCGGCGACAGCGTGAAGATCTCGCAGCCATCGGAGGTGACGCCGACTGTATGTTCGTACTGCGCCGACAGCGAGCGGTCGCGGGTCACCGCCGTCCAGCCGTCAGCCAGCACCTTCACATGCGGCCGGCCGAGGTTGATCATCGGCTCGATGGTGAAGATCATGCCTTCGCGCAGCTCCGGCCCTTCATTGGCACGGCCGTAATGCAGGATATTCGGCGAATCGTGGAACAGCCGGCCAACGCCATGGCCGCAGAAATCGCGCACCACCGAACAGCGCTCGGCTTCGGCATAGGTCTGGATCGCCTCGCCGATCGCGCCGGTACGAGCACCGGGCCTGACGGCGGCAATGCCGCGCATCAGCGATTCATAGGTGACCTCGAGCAGTCGCTCGGCAGCACGCTTGACGACGCCGACGGGATACATCCGGCTGGAATCGCCGTGCCAGCCGTCGAGCACAAAGGTGACGTCGATATTGACGATATCGCCGTCACGCAGCGGCTTGTCGTTCGGAATGCCATGGCAGACGACGTGGTTGATCGAGGTACAGGTCGATTTGGTATAACCGCGATAGTTCAGCGTCGCCGGATAGGCGCCGTGATCCATGCCGAAATCGAAGACGAACCGGTCGATCTCATCGGTCAACAGGCCGGGCTTGACGATGTCGGCAAGCGCATCGAGGCAGCGCGCGGTCAGCTGACATGCCCTGCGCATACCCTCGAATGCTTCAGCGTCATAAAGCCGGATGGCGCCCGTATTCTTCGGGGGCGCGGTAGAGGCTTCGATATAGTTCACCATTGCAGGGCCTTAGCGGAGATTGTTAGATTTGTTCATAATGCAGCTATGCCGGGTTCGTCCATCACGATCAACTGCCAGGACGAGATTTCTGGACAGATCCGATCAGTCCAGTCTGCAGCTTTCCACATCCGTTCGACGGACAATCAACGGTCCGGCTGGAATATCCACAATCTTCCCAATGGGATAGGATTGATTGCGTGAAGCCTCCCCGCTACTCACCGATTGGTGACAGCGGGGAAGGGTCGATCATGCTGAATGAAGCCGCAAATCTTGAAAATTCACCCGGGGCCGGCGGCGAGCCGGAACGGCGCGTGCGTGATCGCGGCGCCACCGAGCGCGCAATTCTTGCCGCCGCCAAGGGGCTGCTCGCCGAAGAAGGCTTCCAGAATTTCGGCATCAACGCGGTCGCCCGCCGCGCCGGTTGCGACAAGCAGCTGATCTATCGTTACTATGGCGGCCTCGACGGCTTGGTCGAGGCGATTGGCGCCGATCTCGGCACATGGGTGAAGGACCGCATTCCGGAAGACGCCGGCGGCATGTTCCTGCTCACCTATGGGGACCTGATGGAACGGCTGTCGCTCCTCCTCCTCGATGCCTTGAGAAACGATCCGCTGATGCGCCGCATCCTCGCCTGGGAGATATCGGAAAACACCGAGCAGGTGAGGCGGTTGTCCGAGGCGCGTTCGAAGGCGCTTGCTCTCTGGCTAGAGCGCATGCGCGGCTCGCTGGCGCCGCCGAAGGGCGTGGATGCAGCAGCCGTCAACGCCATCGTCATCGCCGCGATCCAGCATCTCGTGCTCGCCGCCGCAGCCGGTGGGCAGTGCGCCGGCCTGTCGCTGAAAACGCCCAAGGACTGGGAGAAGGCGGCACTAGCGCTGAAGCGCATCGTCCGCGGCGTCTACGGCTGATACCTGGCTCATCCACAGGGGGCGGGCGCCGCGTTAACCTTAACAAATGGTTTACGTTGCGTGGGGGTGGTTAAGCCGACAGTGTGGCGGTGAGCAGAGATGGTATGAGTAGAAGCCCCGAGTGACGCCCATGGGAACCAAAATCGCTAAAGTCGCGTTTCTGGTGACGGCAATGATGTTTTTCGCAGTTCTGGCGCTGGATATCGCAATTCCCGCGCTGGTGCTTTGCATCATGGCATTGTCGGTCTGGTTGGTCTCCCTCGATCTGCCCGTGGCGCGCAAGCATGGAGGAGAGGCCGCATGAAGTGGTTTCTGATCTTCTGGGCCGGCCCCATCGTCTTTCTGGGCGGATGGTACTGGCTCTCCTATTACGACATGAGTTTCGGCATCTTCATGCTGAGCCGGCAGGTCCATGACCTGACCTTCGAGCTTTACGGCAAGGCGCTTGGCATTCCGCCGGAGACCATCCCGCCGCTCGTTGCCCGCGCGATTGCGGTGGACAGCCTCGTCGTCTTCGCCATTATCGGTCTGCGGAAGCGCAAGTCGATCATCGCCTGGTGGAAGGCGCGTCAGGCGTTGAATTCGTCTCCATCTGACCTTGCCAGCAAGGAAAGCCTGTCGAGCGCGCCCTGAAGGATGAAGCTTGCCGCGGCCGAATCGATCCGTTCGGCCCGCTTGGCGCGCGAGACGTCCATTTCGAGCAGCGTCCGTTCAGCCGCAACCGTCGAAAGCCGCTCATCCCAATAGACGAAGGGCAGCGCCGTCTTCTGCTCCATGTTGCGCACGAAGGCGCGCGTTGCTTGCACGCGCGGACCCGCCGATCCGTCCATGTTCATCGGCAGGCCGATGACGAAGCCTGCAACCTTTTCAGATTGTGCGAAGTCCAAGAGCGCCTGAGCATCGATGGTGAACTTGACGCGGCGGATCACTGTGCGTGGCGTGGCGAAACGCCGCCCGAGATCGGACATCGAAAGCCCGATCGTCTTGGTGCCGAGATCGAGGCCGGCAATCGCCTGTCGCGGGACAAGCGTCTCGGCCATTTCCTCGATCGTCAACACCGTCATCGCCATTTCATCCCGTCAAAACAAATTGAAGTCGCCGCCGCTTTTCTTTGCGGCCGCATAAGATATGTCCTTAAAGCATGTCGCGCAAAAGTGTGCCGCGGTTTTGCGATAACGACATGCGTAAAAACAAAGATCTAAAATGCTGGAGCGAATCTGAAAGATTGCGACGCGTTTTAGGGCATGACGCCGAAAAGTGTGAGCGGTTTTCGGACGACATCATGCTCTCATTCTTTGATGTGGCATCGAAACCGGCTTTGCATCCCATAATAAAGGAGACATTTCATGAAGATCACCTGGCTCGGCCATTCCGCCTTCCGCATCGAGACAGCAAAGGCGAAGATCCTGCTCGACCCATTCCTCAGCTATAACGCCTCTTTCTCCGGCCAGGATATTAAGGATGTTTCCGCAGGCATTACCCACATCCTGTTGACGCATGGCCATGGCGATCATGTCGGCGATACCGTGGCACTCGCCAAGGAAACCGGCGCCGTCGTTCTTGCCAATGCTGATCTCGCCGCCTGGCTCGGCTCCAAGGGCGTCGACAAGATCGAGATGGGCAATACCGGCGGCACGATCGCGCTCGGCAGCTTCTCGGCGACCTTCACCAATGCGCTGCATTCCTCCGCCCAGATCACCGAGGACGGTGTCTCGCACGCGCTCGGCAACGCCAACGGCCTGATGCTGCATTTCGACGACGAAGCTTCGATCCTTGCCATGGGCGATACCGACATCTTCTCGGACATGGCGCTGATCAATGAATTGCACCAGCCTGATATCGGATTCGTGCCGATCGGCGACCGCTTCACCATGGGCGGCGCGGTAGCAGCCCTTGCCTGCCGGCGTTATTTCAACCTCAAGACCGCAATCCCCTGCCACTACGGCACCTTTCCGATCATCGACCAGACGGCCGAAAAATTCGTTGCCGGCATGGACGGATCGAAGACGGATGTGAAGGCGATCAGGCCTTCCGAGAGCCTGTCGATCTGACGAAACCCCGTTGCGTCAGGCGGACATGGCCTTTATAGCGGGTAGGAAAAATCCTATCCGGAGAACGTCATGTCCGTCGATCTTGCCACCGTGAAGCGTGTCGCCCGCCTTGCCCGTATTGCCGTCTCCGAGGACGAGGCAAATCGCATGGTCGGCGAGCTGAACGGCATCCTTGGCTTCGTCGAGCAACTCTCCGAAGTGAATGTCGACGGCGTCGAGGCGATGACGTCGGTTACCCCGATGGCGATGAAGAAGCGGACCGATGAGGTGACCGACGGCAGCAAGGCAGCCGATATCGTCGCCAATGCGCCCGTCACCGACCATAATTTTTTCCTGGTGCCGAAAGTCGTCGAATAAGGCTTCGAAGCCTCTTTCCGACCCTGTTGCCATTTCCAGATCTGAAGCGAAAACACGATGAGCGAACTCACCAGCCTGACCATTGCCGAAGCCCGCCAGAAGCTGCGCGCCAAGGAAATCACCGCGATCGAACTGACCGAAGCCTATATCTCGGCGATCGATGCGGCCAATGGCCGGCTTAACGCTTATATCAAGGTCACGCCGGATCTCGCCCGCGTCATGGCGAAGAACTCCGACGAGCGCATCGCTGCCGGCAAGGCCGGCGAACTCGAAGGCATTCCGCTCGGCATCAAGGATCTCTTCGCCACCGTCGGCGTTCACACCCAGGCCTGCAGCCACATTCTCGATGGTTTCGAGCCGCGTTATGAATCGACCGTGACGCAGAACCTCTGGGATGATGGCGCCGTCATGCTCGGCAAGCTGAACATGGACGAATTCGCCATGGGCTCGTCCAACGAGACCTCGCATTACGGCCCGGTGATCAATCCCTGGCGTGCCGCAGGCTCCAACCAGCAGCTCGTTCCGGGCGGCTCGTCGGGCGGTTCGGCCGCAGCCGTCGCAGCGCATCTTTGCGCCGGCGCCACGGCGACGGATACCGGCGGCTCGATCCGCCAGCCGGCCGCCTTCACCGGCACCGTCGGCATCAAGCCGACTTATGGCCGTTGCTCGCGCTGGGGCACCGTCGCCTTCGCTTCTTCGCTCGACCAGGCAGGTCCGATCGCCCGCGACGTCCGCGATGCCGCGATCCTTTTGAAGTCGATGGCAAGCGTCGACGCAAAGGACACGACATCGGTCGATTTTCCGGTGCCGGATTACGAAGCAGCTCTCGGCCAGTCGCTGAAGGGCATGAAGATCGGCATCCCGAACGAATACCGTGTCGACGGCATGCCGGATGAGATCGAGACCCTCTGGCGCCAGGGCATCACCTGGCTGAAGGATGCCGGCGCCGAAATCGTCGACATCTCGCTGCCGCACACCAAATACGCCCTTCCGGCCTATTACATCGTCGCCCCCGCCGAGGCATCCTCGAACCTCGCGCGCTACGACGGCGTGCGCTACGGCCTGCGCGTCGACGGCAAGGATATCGTCGACATGTACGAGAAGACGCGTGCCGCGGGCTTCGGCAAGGAGGTCAAGCGCCGCATCATGATCGGCACTTATGTGCTGTCGGCAGGCTATTACGATGCCTATTACATCCGCGCCCAGAAGGTCCGCACGCTGATCAAGCGCGATTTCGAACTCGCCTTCGACGCCGGCGTCGATGCCATCCTGACGCCGGCAACGCCGTCGTCCGCCTTTGGCGTTGCCGATGAGAACCTCGCCGCCGATCCGGTGAAGATGTATCTGAACGACATCTTCACGGTGACGGTCAACATGGCGGGCCTGCCCGGCATCGCCGTGCCGGCCGGCCTCGACCATAAGGGACTGCCGCTCGGCCTGCAGCTGATCGGCAAGCCCTTCGACGAGGAAACCCTCTTCAAGACCGCCCACGTCATCGAGCAGGCAGCCGGCCGGTTTACGCCGGCCAAGTGGTGGTAACGGATCTAACGATCCCAGGAATAGCGGCTGCCGACCACGAAACGTCGGCGCCGTCGGCTTTGCCGCATGGTTGACTGATTGATAGCCGGAACCAGGAGAAGGTTTTATGGCCAGCAATGATCTTGCGCAATTAATCGAGGCCGTTGATCGCCTTGCTGCCGGCGGTTTCACCATGGGCGCGGATTGGCAGGCGGTCCACGACATCTGCCAGCGCCACGAAGGCGAACAACCGTTCGACTGGGGCCACGCGCTTTGCCATCGCATCGAGGGCGATGACTGGAACGCCGATTATTGGTATCGCCGCGCCGGCAAGGTGCGCGGCACGGGCACGATGGCCGACGAGTGGTCGGCGATGCGGACGGAACTCTCTGCAAAGGCTTGATACCCCCGATCGCGCCCGTTCGAGACGCGATCGGGAGTGCCGCTATTACCTGTTGTTCAACTGCGACCTCACCAAGCTCAGCCCTCTTTCGGTGATCCGGTAGGGGTGGCCGCCTGAGGACTTGATTGCCCTCAGCCGCTTCAGCCTGCGGAAGAGATCGAGGTCGACGCCGGGATAGAGCCAGCCGTCGCGGGTGAAGCAACTGACCGCCTCGATCTTCCTGTCGTCGTCGCGGGTAATTTCGATGCGGCCGCCTTGGGCCATGAGATGCAGGATGCGCTGCTCCGTGCGAGAAATGTCCATGTGTTGAGATCCGGTATCGCGCCCGGCAGGGCGCACAAAAACGATCTGGCGCTCATTCGAACGTCAGGGCTTCGTTTTTTTCGGGCCCATGCGCGCAAGCGGACTTGCGGGCAGGGCCTTTACCGGATCTCAGGCAGGCTCAACATAAAACACCTCGATAAGACCTATTATTCAGCCTGGAAAATTCGGTCAAGAGCGTACTTGCCTCTCAAAACCAGTCGAAAACCGCGGTTTCGGTCGATCATCCCGTTGGAGCTACTGGTAAAATCCGCGACTCAGTGGTCTAGTTGACGGGTAACGCGGAGGTGTCGTTGATCCACATTCGCAATGCCCGCGACGGTGAAGCGGTGCTATTGAGCGAGATCGGGCTCAGGGCCTGGCAAAATGCGATGGCGTCGATCGGCGAATCGGACGCGATGATCGATGCAGCGCGCAACGCCTTCCGGAACTTCGTGGAAAACGACTGGTTGACCATCACCGTCGTCGAGCAGAACGGCCAGGTCGCAGGCTGGGCGGCGCGCGAGGGATTGGACGAAACCATCTCGGATTTCTGGATCGATCCCGCCTTCACCCGCCAGGGCCTCGGTTCGGCCCTTCTCGTCCGCATCGAAAAGGAGATCGCTGATCAGGGCCTCGAGAAGGCGGCGATGCAGACCCATTCCGGCAATAGCGAGGCGATCGGCTTCTTCCGGAAGCACGGCTACAGCATCCATTGGCTCTCTGTTGCCTACAATCCGAAGCTCGACCGAGACGTGCCCTCCGTTGGACTGACGAAACAGCTCGTTTCGGATGGCCAAGGCGGGTATGGGCTGGAATTCTGATGATTCAAAAATGCTGAGGCAGGAGAGGGCTCCATTGCGGCAAGAAGGCCAGCACAGCAATCAGTGCGCCGTGTAGGATCAGGATCGCCGCCAGGATTGACCGGAACGGCTCCTTTCTCGTCTTGTGCCGCAGCAACTGCTGTGCAGCCAGCGCGCCCAGGCTACCGCCGATCAGCGCAAGGATGAGAAGCGTGCGTTCGCTGATACGTCGCCTGCCGTGGCGCGCCGCCTGCTTGTCGAAGAAATAGATCGAGAACACCAAGAGGTTCAGCGCCAGAAACAGCAAGGCCCATTTGATAATATCGGTCATCGTCATCGGGGAACCCTACCGCGGCTGCGTTAACGGACGGCAAAACCGCGATGCAGCCGATGGCGAAAGCCTTGCACCGGCACGCCATTTCCTTTACCTCACCAGTGGAAAAGAACAGCCTGCAAAGAGCATCAGATGACCCTTGTCGACGTCCGCACGCCTGATCCGAAACGCTTCATCCCCGGCGCCACCGGCGACTGGGAGGTCATCGTTGGCATGGAAGTCCATGCCCAGGTGCTGTCCAATTCGAAGCTCTTCTCCGGCGCCTCGACGGAATTCGGCAAGCCGCAGAATTCGAACGTCTCGCTGGTCGACGCCGCCATGCCCGGCATGCTGCCCGTCATCAACGAGGAGTGCGTCAGGCAGGCCGTGCGCACCGGCCTCGGCCTGAAAGCCCAAATCAACAAGCGCTCGCTCTTTGATCGCAAGAACTATTTCTATCCCGACCTGCCGCAGGGCTATCAGATCTCGCAGTTCAAGGATCCGATCGTCGGCGAGGGCAAGATCGTCATTTCACTCGGACCTGACCGCCAGGGCCAGTTCGAAGATATCGAGATCGGCATCGAACGCCTGCATCTGGAGCAGGATGCCGGCAAGTCGATGCACGACCAGCACGCGACCATGTCCTATGTCGATCTGAACCGTTCCGGCGTCGCGCTGATGGAGATCGTCTCGAAGCCCGACATGCGCTCGTCCGACGAGGCCAAGGCCTATATGACCAAGCTGCGTTCGATCGTGCGTTACCTCGGTACCTGCGACGGCAACATGGACGAAGGCTCGATGCGGGCCGACGTCAACGTCTCCGTCCGCCGGCCGGGCGAGGATTTCGGCACGCGTTGCGAGATCAAGAACGTCAACTCCATCCGCTTCATCGGTCAGGCGATCGAATATGAAGCCCGTCGCCAGATCGGCATTCTGGAAGAAGGCGGCAAGATCGATCAGGAGACCCGCCTCTTCGACCCGGGCAAGGGCGAGACGCGTTCGATGCGCTCCAAGGAGGATGCGCACGACTATCGTTATTTCCCCGATCCGGATCTGCTGCCGCTCGAATTCGACGATGCCTTCATCAAGGCGCTCGAAGTGCATCTGCCGGAGCTGCCCGACGACAAGAAAGAGCGCTTCGTGCGCGAACTCGGCCTGTCGATCTACGACGCCTCGGTGCTCGTTTCCGAAAAGGCGATCGCCGACTATTACGAAGCCGTCGCCGCAGGCCGTGATGGCAAGATGGCCGCCAACTGGGTGATCAACGATCTGCTCGGCGCGCTGAACCGCACCGGCAAGGACATCGAGCAGACCCCGGTTTCGCCGGCCCAGCTCGGCGCCATCATCGATCTCATCAAGGCCGAAACCATCTCCGGCAAGATCGCCAAGGATCTCTTCGAGATCGTTCTGACTGAAGGCGGCGATCCGGCCGAGATCGTCGAAGCGCGAGGCATGAAGCAGGTGACGGATACCGGCGCGATTGAAAAGGCCGTTGACGAGATCATCGCCGCCAATCCTGACCAGGTCGAAAAGGTCAAGACGAAGCCGACCATGGCGGCCTGGTTCGTCGGCCAGGTGATGAAGGCGACCGGCGGCAAGGCCAATCCGCAGGCTGTCCAAGCCCTCGTCAAGGCAAAGCTCGGCATCGAGGAATAAGCGAGTGTATTTTGTCCGCACCGCCGGCGAGCGCGACCTGGAAAAGGTCCGCGCCCTGCTGGTGGAGAGCTTTCATGCCACCTATGACAGCCTGCATGGCAGGGCCAAGGTGGAGGATCTGATCACCCATCTCTTTTCGCCGGCGGCACTGAAGACGCGCCTCGTGCGAAAGGATGCCGAGTTCCTCGTTGCCGATGACGGCCGCAATATCGGCGGCATGGGTTATGCGGCAATGTCGCAGCAACTGACGAAGACGGTCATGCTGCATCTCCTCTATGTCAGGCCGGCGCTGCAGCGCCAGGGCATCGGCCGCGATATCTTCGCCGAACTCGAAACCTGCTTTCCGGATGCGGAAATCATGCGCCTCGAAGTCGAGCCGCAAAACGCTGCGGCGATCGCCTTCTATCAGATGCACGGCTTCACCGAGGTCGGCCGCAACGAGAACAACGGGGCTGGACAATCCGGCATTCCGGCGCTGATCTTCGAAAAGCCGCTCGAAGGGCATTGAGAGCGTGGCGGTCGAGTGGCCCGATATTCCCATTCGCCAGGCAAGCAGGGAAGATCTGCCGGCGCTCTTGGCAATGTCGGCGCGCTGATGATTGAATTCGCCATTGCCGAGGCAAAAGGCCGCGGTATCGGGCGGGTTGCGGTGACCTCGAATGCGATACGCAAGGATGCCCATCGTTTCTATGAAAGGCTGGGCTTCAAGCCCTCGCTTCTGGGCTTCAAGATGGCTTTGAAATGACCCGTGGCGGTCGCGGAATCGCTGGACAATTCAGCTTGGCGACGGCATAAGCGAGGAAACGAATTCTGGTTTGGCTCGCATCTGGCGGGCACAAGGAAAAGACATGTGGAATCTTCTGGTTCAGACCTTTACCTGGTGGAACGGTCAGACGATGGGCACGCGTTTTGCGACCTGGCGTTTTGGCAAGCGCGTCGGCGAGGATGAATTCGGCAACGTCTACTACGAAGGCGGCATGTCTTCCTACGGTCTGCCGAAGCGCTGGGTGATCTACAAGGGTTATGCCGAAGCCTCCGCCATTCCGCCGGGCTGGCATGGCTGGATGCATCATCGCACCGACGTGCCGCCGTCCAAGGAGACTTACGTCGCCAAGGAATGGCAGAAGCCGCACCGTCCCAACCATACCGGTTCGCCGCAGGCCTATCGTCCGCCGGGCTCCATCGCCGTTCCGGGCGAACGTCCGCGCGTCACCGGCGATTATGACGCTTGGACGCCGGGCAACTGAGACGGCCCGACCGGGCAATCCCAAGACCCGGCTTTTGGCCACAATTGACCTTTACCCGCAGGTTGGCCGCGCTTGACCGCGGCCGTGAACTGAAAATGTCTGGAGACGGGTACACATGAAGCTCTTCACGCGGAACAAGGTCCTGCGTGCCGCCGGATCGCTGCTGGCGCTCTCGGCCCTGCTTCCGCCGGCTGCGGCAAATGCCGCACGCATCGAAAATCCGGTTGCCGTCTTCTCCGGCCTCGACAAGATCACCGGCCGCATCACGACCTTCGACGTCTATGTCAATGAGACGGTACAGTTCGGTGCGCTGCAGGTGACACCGAAGGCCTGTTATTCGCGCGACCAGTCGGAAGCACAGAAGATCGACGGTTTCGTCGAGGTCGATGAGATCACCCTCGACCGCAAGATCCGCCGCATCTTCACCGGCTGGATGTTTGCCGCCAGCCCTGGCCTCAACGCCGTCGAGCACCCGATCTACGACGTCTGGCTGAAGGACTGCAAGGCAAACTCGGATGTTCCGGCTCCTGACGGTGCCAAGGCGACAGCTCGCTAGCGCCTCTCATCACGCTTTACAGCGCCGCACGCCTTTTCAGACACACAAACAACGACGCTGTAACACTTTGAGTGACGCAGCAACCTGGATGAGCCTATGCGGTGGGTGTCTTGTTCCTCTTGAAAAGGCCCTTGGCAAAGCGAAGCGCACCGGCGAACACAATGAAAACGAGGATGCCGCCCTTTTTGAGGAAGGCGAGGGCGAGTGCCAGCAATCCCACCTTGGCAGCAATCTTGGCGCCCGCGCCCGCAGCGATCATTCCCGCCATCCCATAGGCCGCGATCTTGTCGCCCTCGACGTAGTCGGTATAGGCCATTCCCTTGTCGAACTGCACGAGCTTGGTGACGGTCGGGATGACACCCTCGATCTCTTTCAGCTGGTCGAGGCCGGCGACGAAGTTGAATTGAAATACGCCCTCGCGGCCGAACACACGCACGGAATAGTTCAGCGTGTGCTGCTTATCGTCGCCGAACATTAGATCACGCGCCCAGTGCAGCGTATGCGCGAATTTGTCGTAGTGCGGCGTGGATGCCCAGCCGACAAGCGTGATCTTCGGAAAACCCTGCTTTTCGCGCTCGACGTTGTTTTCCCTGATGGAATCCTTGATGTTCTGCAGCAATTCGTCGTAATTGGTCGTGGCGACATCGACGTCCGAGACATAGCCGTCGGCGCTGTGTTCCACGGTGGAACCCCAGGCCTCTATATCGGTCGGCGCGTATTTCGCCGGGAAGATCATCCCCATCGTTCCCTCCGCCGCCGCCGGAGGATTTCCCCAGATATCGACGAGTACCGTCATCGCGTCGGCAGGGCTGAGATAGTAGAAGTCGGCGGGCACGTTCAGCGTTGCCTTCGCTTCAGGCAGCTTGATCACACCCTGCTGAAAATCGAGCTTCTCCAGCACCGGCTTTTCCGCGTCGGAAAAATCGGTCCTGTTCGGGTACATATCCTGGTAGGGACGTGCACCGGCTTGACCTGCAAATAAGGTCAAAAGGATTGCGGCAGCAAAATATCGTTTCAAAATTCTATCCCCCGTTGCATTTTTGAACCTAGCCAAATCGGCTGGAAAATCAACGTACGGATGAAACGATCGGGCTTAAAATGTAAGGTGCGGCGACTCCATCGCCGCGGCAAGCATCCCGGCATAGTCGGTCTTCGGAACGTCGATCGCTCCGAATGTCTTCAGGTGTTCGGTGGTGAACTGCGTGTCGAGCAGGGTGAAGCCCCTTTGCCGCAGCCGGTCGACCAGATGCACGAGGCAGATCTTCGAGGCATCCGTCCGGCGCGAAAACATGCTTTCGCCGAAGAAGGCCGAGCCGAGCGAGACGCCGTAGAGGCCGCCGACTAGTTCATCGCCCTCCCAAGCTTCGACGGTATGGGCATGGCCCATGTCGAAGAGCGTCGAATAAAGCGATCTGATCGTCCTGTTGATCCAGGTGCTCGGACGCCCGGATGTCTCCTCCGCGCAGGCGGCGATGACCTGATCGAAAGCGTGATCGAAACGGATCACGAAGGGCTTCTTGCGCACCGTCTTGGCAAGGCTTTTCGACACATGGAAATGGTCGAACGGCAGCACGCCGCGCAGTTCCGGTTCGACCCAGAAAATTTCCGGGTCGTCGGCGGATTCGGCCATCGGGAAGAGGCCGATGGAATAGGCGCGCAGGAGAATGTCAGGGGTTATGCCTGGTGACTTCCTGCGCGATCCTGCCATTCCTGTCCTATGCCGCCGGTGTGTTGGCGAGGTAGTCTTCCAGCCAGTGGATGTCGTAGTCGCCGTTGGCGATATCCTGGTTGGAGACGAGATCCTGGAATAGCGGCAGCGTTGTATTGATGCCGTCGACGACGAATTCGTCGAGCGCCCGGCGCAGGCGCATCATGCATTCGACGCGGGTACGGCCGTGCACGATCAGCTTGCCGATGAGGCTGTCGTAATAAGGCGGGATCTTGTAGCCCTGATAGGCACCGGAATCGATGCGCACGCCGAGACCACCCGGCGCGTGGAAGTGCGTGATCGTACCGGGTGAGGGCACGAAGGTGCGCGGGTGCTCGGCATTGATACGGCACTCGATGGCGTGACCGGAAAAATGCACTTCGTCCTGCGTCACCGACAGACCGCCGCCGGAAGCGACGCGGATCTGCTCGTGCACGAGGTCGATGCCGGTGATCGCTTCGGTGATCGGATGTTCCACCTGCAGGCGGGTGTTCATTTCGATGAAGTAGAACTCGCCGTTCTCGTAGAGGAATTCGATCGTGCCGGCGCCGCGATATTTCAGCTTCTTCATGGCGTCGGCGCAGATCTGGCCGATCTTCATGCGCTGCTCGACGTTGAGGGCCGGCGAATTCGCCTCTTCCCAGACCTTCTGATGGCGCCGCTGCAGCGAGCAGTCGCGCTCGCCGAGATGGATGGCATTGCCTTCGCCGTCGCCGAACACCTGGATTTCGATGTGGCGCGGCTTGCCGAGATATTTTTCCATGTAGACGGCATCGTTGCCGAAGGCGGCTGCTGCTTCCGTGCGGGCCGTCGACCAGGCCTCGATCACGTCGGCCTCGCTCTTGGCGACCTTCATGCCGCGTCCGCCGCCGCCGGCCGTGGCCTTGATTAGCACCGGATAGCCGATTTCGGCGGCCGTCTTCAGCGCATCCTCTTCGGTCTTCACCTCGCCGTCCGAGCCTGGAACGACGGGAATGCCGAGTTCCAGCGCCGTCGTCTTGGCGGTGATCTTGTCGCCCATGATGCGGATATGGTCCGCCGTCGGCCCAATGAAAGTGATGCCGTGGGCTTCGAGGATATCGGCGAACTTGGCATTCTCCGACAGAAAGCCGTAGCCCGGATGCACGGCGTCGGCACCGGTGATCTCGCAGGCGGCGACGATCTGGTGGATGTTGAGATAGCTCTCGCGCGAGGAGGGTGGGCCGATGCAGACACTTTCGTCGGCAAGGCGCACATGCATGGCATCGGCGTCGGCGGTGGAATGAACCACGACGCAGGCGATGCCGAGCTCCTTGCAGGCCCGGAGCACGCGAAGGGCGATTTCTCCGCGATTGGCGATGAGGATTTTCGAAATCATGGGCATGGGCCTATTCGATGACGACGAGGGCTTGGCCGTATTCGACGGGATGTCCGTCATCGACGAGGATCTCGGTCACCTTGCCTGACTTCGGCGAAGGGATCTGGTTCATCGTCTTCATCGCTTCGATGATGATCAACGTCTGGCCTTCCTTGACGGTTGCGCCGACTTCGATGAAGGGACGCGCGCCCGGAGCCGACGCCATATAGACGGTGCCTACCATCGGTGCATTGACGACATTGGCCGGGTTGCGGCTGGGAGCTGCGGCTGGCGCGGCAGCGGCTGCCGCAGCGGGCGCGGCAAAGGCCGGTGCGGCGATCGGCGCCTGAACATATTGCGGCGTGCCGGCGCGCGAAACGCGGATGCGCAGGTCGTCCTGCTCGACCTCGATCTCCGTCAGATCCGTTTCGTTGAGAATATTGGCGAGATCGCGGATCAGTGCCTGGTCGATACCCGATTTCTTTTCAGCCATGGTGTTGCCCTGTCTTATTCTTATGCCGTGATGTTCTTCAGCGCGTGGAGCGCCAGGATGTAGCTGTGAGGCCCGAAGCCACAGATCACGCCTTTGCATGCCGGCGCGATCATCGACTTGTGGCGGAATTCTTCCCGTGCATGCACGTTGGATATGTGGAGCTCGACGACGGGAATGGAAATAGCGCGGATCGCATCATGCAGCGCG
This sequence comes from Rhizobium sp. WSM409, assembly GCF_057653825.1. Classification (NCBI taxonomy): domain Bacteria; kingdom Pseudomonadati; phylum Pseudomonadota; class Alphaproteobacteria; order Hyphomicrobiales; family Rhizobiaceae; genus Rhizobium; species Rhizobium sp. WSM409. The sequence continues at coordinate 1,703,676 of NZ_CM172794.1, forward strand.
ACCGATGTATGCGTATAGGCGCCTGCATTGATGGCAACGCCGACGGCCTTTTCGTCGGCCTCATGGAACCAATCGACGAGCGTGCCTTCGTGATTGCTCTGGCGGAAGTCGATATCGAGGCCGAGCTCGCGCCCTGCAGCCTTGCAGTCCGCCTCGATGTCCTTGAGCGTCTTGCCGCCATAAATGCCGGGCTCTCGTTTACCCAGCATGTTCAGGTTGGGGCCGTTCAGGACAAAAATCGTTTGCGTCATCGAATGTTCCGTAAAAGGTACGACGGCAACCTATAGACTCCGCGAAGGCTGAATGAAAGCCCTTACGGAATGGCCAGCGGCAATCGTGCCACATTTGTCCACATGGTTGAAACACTTAGATTTTGGCGATTTGATGAGCTGGCGGCTGGCGGCTGCTTTGCTCAGCAGGCAGTCTTGCCGCAGCTGCGCATGTTCTTGACCTTGGCTTCGAGATCGTCGAGCCCGACGGCGCCAGGCACCAGTTCGTTGCCGATCACATAGGAGGGCGTGCCGCTGATGCCGAGACTGGAGGCGAGCTGGTAGGTCGCCTGGACTATACCGTCATTCGGGCTCTTTGCCATCTCGGCGCGGATCTTGTCCGCGCTGACGCCGAGCGAAGCGGCGACCGCGATCGCTGTTTCGTCGGAGGCACGGCCTTCGGTGCCGAGAAGGGCAACGTGGAAATCGGCATATTTCTCCGGTGCGAGCTTGCGGAAGGCGTCGGCCACCTTGTGGGCGGCGACCGAATCCGGCCCGAGGATCGGGAATTCCTTGAGGATGAAACGGACGTTCTTGTCCTTCTTCAGCATGGCCTGCATGTCGGGAAGCGCATGGCGGCAGTAGCTGCAATTATAATCGAAGAATTCGACGACAGTGACATCGCCCTTGGGATTGCCGAGCGTGACGTCGTTCTTTGAATCGAAAATGTCGGTGGTGTTCTCTTCGATCGCCATATTGGCTTTCACCGACCGCTGGGCCTCCTGCTTCTTCTGCAGCGCATCCTGGACTTCCAGCATGATCTCGGGATTCTCGATCAGGTATTGCTTGATGAATTCGCCGAACTCCTTCTTCTGCTGGTCGTCGAGCGCTGCCGCGGGAAGCGGAAGGGCGATCGATGCGGCAAGCGCCAGTGCGGTGAAGGTCTTCGGGAAGAATGCCATGTTATCCTCGTCATCGGCGGGATGGTCGTCTCTTCGTCGAGAAGACCGTCGCCGGGTTAATGGACTTGAATGCGTCGCGTCAAGGTACGGTGCGTTCTGTTCTGCTCAAACAGGAATTTTTCATCCCCGTCCGGCCCTCGCGGGATTGTGATGAGCCGATTAATGCGGCAATTGTCGGGCCGTCACTGAAGAAGCTGAGCGAGAAACGATCTTGTTTTCCATATCGAAACGCAGCGAAGTTGAGCCTTTTCACGCCATGGACGTCCTGGCGGAGGCGACGAAGCGGCGCGCGAGCGGCCATCCCGTGATCTCGATGGCGGTCGGTCAGCCCTCGCATCCGGCACCTGAGGCGGCCCTCGAAGCGGCGCGCGCAGCCCTCGCCGAAGGCAGGATCGGCTATACCGATGCGTTGGGAACGGCGCGGCTGAAATCGGCGCTCGCCTGGCACTACAAGGATCGCCACGGCCTGGAGATCGATCCCAAGCGCATCGCCATCACCACCGGTTCCTCGGCCGGCTTTAATCTCGCCTTCCTGTCGCTTTTCGATGCCGGCGATGCGGTGGCGATCGCAAGACCGGGTTATCCCGCCTATCGCAATATCCTCGGCGCGCTGGGCTTGAAGGTTCTGGAAGTGCCTGTAACGGCCGAGACCCACTTCACCCTGACGCCGCAAAGCCTCGAAGCGGCGCAGAAGGAAAGCGGCATGACGCTGAAAGGCGTGCTGCTCGCAAGCCCGGCCAACCCGACCGGCACGTTGACCGGCCGCGAGGGTCTGAAGGCGCTTTCGGATTACTGCGCGGCCCATTCCATCGCCTTCATCTCCGATGAAATCTATCACGGGCTGACCTTCGCCGGCGAGGAGGCGAGCGCGCTGGAGCTGACCGACGAGGCGATCGTCATCAACTCCTTCTCCAAATATTATTGCATGACCGGCTGGCGAATCGGCTGGATGGTGCTTCCCGAGCGCTTGGTGCGGCCGATCGAGCGGGTGGCGCAGAGCCTCTATATCTCCCCGCCCGAGCTCTCCCAGATTGCCGCCACGGCCGCTCTGAGCGCCGGTGCCGAGCTCGATCGTTACAAGACCAGTTACGCCGCCAACCGCGATTTGCTGATGCGGCGCCTGCCGCAGATCGGGTTTTCGATCGCCTCGCCGATGGACGGCGCCTTCTACGCCTATCTCGACGTCACCCGCTTCACCAATGACAGCATGGGCTTCGCCAAACGCATGCTCGCGGAAATCGACGTCGCCGCCACGCCGGGTCTCGATTTCGATCCGCTGGAGGGAAATCGAACCTTGCGTCTGTCCTATGCGGGCTCGCAAGCGGAGATCGCCGAGGCGGTGGAGCGAATCGCGGCCTGGCTGAAATAGCGCTCGCGGCTGCTTACTCTCTTATCGCTCAGCTACGCGACGAAAACAGTGAGGCAAGCGTCGAAGACGGTTTGTTGTTCAGCCGCGGCACCACCACGAGCTGCTTGATGTCGCCGCGCTTGTAGGCGGCGAGGAAGCGGCGGTAATCCTTGAAGGAGACACAGCCGTTGGAATCGCCGTTCTTGCCGAGCATGTAGGTATGGGCGAGTAGGCCGACACGGTCATAGATGGCGTCGGAACCTTCGACCGGCGTTAGCCGCAATGCTTCGACGCCATGGAAAAGGCTCTCGCGCATGGTGAGGGCATAGGTGTGCGGCGGCGTCGGTCCACGCATCTTCTTGTTGGCGAAACGCGGGTTGTCGCGCATCTTGCCGAGCCCGGAATGGGCCTCGAGGCGCTCGCCGTTCGGCAGATAGACGGTGCTGTTTTCGATATCGTAGATCGCCACGCCTGCGCGCAGCTTCGGCGAGAAGACCGGCTTATCGTAGCGCGGCACTGCATCGTCCTCGTCATCTTCGATCGGCGAGTTCGGCTGGGCGTAGGCAAGTACAGGCTCGTCAGAGCGCTGCGAACCCTTGGAGGCCGGTGTCGGTTTGCCGATGAGGCCATCGGGACGTGCCATCGGCAGCGGCACCGAACCTTCATCCGGCGCCAGCACGAGATCGAAGGGGGGCGCGTCGTCCGCGGCGGCGACGACGTCAGGTGCGGGTGCCGAAGCGGGAATGGAGGCGGTTCTGAGAGGAGGTGTGGTTGGTTCGACCGGGGCCGGCGCGATTTGCCGGGATCCGGCATCGGCAAGCGCAAGCAGGGTCGGGAGTTCGGCTGCGGCGACCGCCTCCTTCGAGGGAACGATGATCCGGTCGCCGTCGTCTTCGTCCGTCTCTGCCGAGGCGAGCTCGACCGGCGCCGTCACGATGACATCGTCCTTGCGGAATTTGGCGCTGTCGGAGATCGCCGCCACGACCGGCTGTTCGGCAGCCATGGCGAGCCGATTGTTTTTGGCGAGAACCGCGAGCGCTGTCGCGGCGGCAGCGGTCTTTTCGGCATGGGATTGAATGAGGCTCGCCGTCAGCGGTACCTTCGGCTTCGCATCGAAGGCGGCCAGCCGGTCGGCCTTGCCGACATGGATCAGCCTCTCGTGACGCGGTGAAGGCGCCAGCTTCGGCGCAGTCGCCACCTGTGCCAGGCGATCCGGCGGAGAATAGGGAGCGGCTAACGAGTGCATCGTCGCGAAGGTCGCGATCAGCCATGTAGAGGTCAGAAATCCGGCGCCGACAACACCGTAAAGGAAACCGCGAGATCTGCGCCAACGGAAAGCAGATCCGCCAAGAAGGGTGACGTCATCGAACGTCCCGACCGCAAACGCCATACTACACTCGTCTTTCAAACTCGCTACGCAGGCCGGCGGCACTGACTGACTAAACTTCGCCGGGGGCCGGTACAGGCGCAAATGGGCCGAATTTAGACCACCCACGACGTCCGACTGTCTCGCAAGGATGACGAATTATGGTTTCTAATTTGTTTACGCGGCGTTGCAGTTTTTCACGACGTCTCAAAAAGATGCGTTGAGGCGTCTCAGGCGCGCTCCATCACATAACTTCCCGGCGCTTCCTCGATCGCGTTCAGCGCGTCGCCGCCGGGTTTGCGGGCCGGCACGCGTCTGCCGTCATGCGTCTCGATCCAGGCCTGCCAATGCGGCCACCATGATCCCGGGGTCTCCGTCGCCTGCTCGAGCCAGGTCTCGTAGTCCCCCTTGGCGGGGCCGCCGGTCCAGAATTGATACTTCTTCCTGTCGGGCGGGTTGACGACGCCGGCGATATGTCCCGAGCCGGTCACGACGAATTCCACCTTGCCGCCGAAGAATCGGCTGCCGAGGAAGACGGACTTGGCAGGTGCGATGTGATCCTCGCGGGTGGCGAGATTATAGATCGGGATTTTGACGTCCTTCAGTGACACGGACTTGCCGTCGAGGATCATCTCGTTCTGCGTCAGCGCATTGTTGAGATAGCAATTGCGCAGGTAGAAGGCATGGTTTGCCGCTGCCATGCGGGTCGAATCGGCGTTCCAGAACAACAGGTCGAAGGGCAGGGGATCCTGGCCCTTGAGGTAGTTGTTGACGAAATAAGGCCAGATCAGCTCGGAGGCGCGCAGCATGTTGAAGGCCATCGACATCTTCGTGCCGTCGAGATAGCCGGCCGCCCGCATATGCTCTTCGAGCGATTCAAGCTGCTCCTCGTCGACAAAGACCTTGAGGTCGCCGGCATGGGTGAAATCGACCTGGGTGGTGAAGAGTGTCGCAGTCTTGATGCGCTTGTTCTTCTCCTTGGCATGCAGCGCCAGTGTCGCGGCCAGCAGCGTACCGCCGACGCAGTAGCCGACGGCGTTGACATCCTTCTCGCCGGTCGCTTTCTCGATTGTATCAAGCGCGAAATCGATGCCTTCGCGGGCATAGGCCGTCCAGTCCTTTTCGGCGTGGCGCGCATCCGGGTTGACCCAGGAAATGACGAACACCGTCTGACCCTGGTCGACGCACCATTTGATGAAGGATTTTTGCGGGTTGAGGTCGAGAATATAGAACTTGTTGATCCAGGGCGGGCAGATCAGCAGCGGCCGCTTCAGCACCGTTTCAGTCGAAGCCTCGTACTGGATGATCTGGCAGATGTCGTTCTGGGCGATCACCTTGCCTGGTGTCAGCGCCATATCGCGGCCGACGGCGAATTTCGTCATGTCGGTCTGGCGAAGACGAAGATCGCCGTTTCCGGCAGCGATATCCTCGGCCAGCATCTTCATGCCGCGCACCAGATTGGCGCCGCTGGTCGCGATTGTCTCGCGGTAGAGTTGCGGATTGGTGGCGATGAAGTTGGTCGGCGAAAGCGCTGCCGTGATCTGCTTCACGTAGAAGCCGGCCTTGTGCTTGGTGTGTTCATCGAGGCCATCGGTTTCCGACACCATCTTTTCCACCCAGTCGGTGGTGAGGAAATAGACCTGGCGGAGAAAATCGAAGAACGGATTCTTCTGCCAGTCCTCGTCCGAGAAGCGCTTGTCCTTGCGGGTGTCCGGCTCGGCAGGCGTGGGATCGCCCTGCATTCGCTGCATCGAGCGCATCCAGAGGCCGAAGAACGAGGACATCAGCTGCGTCTGTGCCTCGAAGGTGCGGCGCGGATCGGAAATCCAGTATTCGGTGACCTTGGAAAGCGTCTTGACCATGTCGGTCATCGGATCGGCGGCGCTTTCGGTGATCTCGCCGCGTTCGCGCGGCGCAAGCCAGGCAGACGCTGCTTGTCCTAGATTTTCGAGCGCCCGAGCGAAATTCATCGCCATGGCCTCAGGATCCTTCAACAGATAGGGATCGAGATCGTTCGCGTCGAAGCCGGTCTTGCCGCCATTCTCCTGCTTGCTGTCGGTCACCATTTCCTCCGGCGGCAGCACCACTCTTTTTATCCATTCGTTGTACATCGTGATCGAACGAGAAAACAAGTTCCACCCGCATCGGCTCATGCTATTGCTTTGTGGCTGCGACAAATTTAACAGTCGAAGCAGTCAAAACTGGATTTTTGAGGCATGACGAAGAACGGCATTCGGCGCATCGCAACCTTCAACCGCACCGCACTGATCTGCGTCGCGGCGGCGATGGCTCTTGCCGGATGCAATCTGACGGCGGAACAAAAGGCCGCAGCCGCCGCCAAGCGAGCGGCGCCGACCGCCGTCGTCATGCCGGCCACTAAGGGCGAGGCGGCCGAGGGCGGCCTTGCTAAATACCCGGACGGCTATCCGAATTTCGGCGCGCCGCTGACCGCCGCCAATGTCCAGATGAGCGACGAGCAGGCGGCCGAACTGCAGCATCAGCTGACGGCACTTGCCGCCCGGCGCAAGGCCGGCACGATCTCGGAAGCAGATTATCAGGCCAAGGTCGCTGAAATGCGGCGTCTCGCCGCCGAGCACGGCACTGATACGCTGTCTGAAATCTCCAAATAGACCTTGCCTTTCAGGCAATTTGGACGCAAAGCCTTCGGCAAGGATCGGAAGACATAATTTTCCCGATAAAGCGCGTTACGCAGCCTTTCCGTCAAAGATTCGCCGCGTCGCTTGGGTCTGATGAATACGGCGTTGCGATTCTGAAGTTCGTGTCGCAGCCGCCGGGAGACGGAACGAACTTCGATTGCGGCCCGAAATGCCGCCTTTCCATGGGGAATGAGATGGAAGAGTTTCACAAAGTCCGGCGTTTGCCGCCTTATGTTTTCGAACAGGTCAACCGTTTGAAGGCAAGCGCGCGAGCGGGCGGCGCCGATATCATCGATCTCGGCATGGGAAACCCCGACCTTCCCACTCCCCAGTCGATCGTCGACAAGCTGTGCGAGGTCGTGCAGGATCCGCGCACGCACCGTTACTCCTCTTCCAAGGGCATTCCGGGGCTGCGCCGCGCCCAGGCCGCCTATTATGCCCGCCGTTTCGGCGTCAAGCTCAACCCGGATACCCAGGTGGTTGCCACCTTGGGCTCCAAGGAAGGCTTCGCCAACATGGCGCAGGCAATCACGGCGCCTGGCGACGTGATCCTCTGCCCGAATCCCACCTATCCGATCCACGCCTTCGGCTTCCTGATGGCGGGTGGCGTGATCCGTTCCATGTCGGTGGAGCCGGATGCGAGCTTCTTCGAACCGCTGGAACGCGCCGTCAAGCATTCGATCCCGAAGCCCTTGGCGCTGATCCTCAACTATCCCTCGAACCCGACGGCTTTTGTCGCGACGCTCGATTTCTACAAGGACGTCATCGCCTTTGCGAAAAAGCATGACATCATCGTGCTTTCCGATCTTGCCTATTCGGAAATCTACTTCGACGGCGCCCCGCCGCCGTCGGTTCTCGAAGTGCCGGGCGCTATGGACGTGACCGTCGAGTTCACCTCGATGTCGAAAACCTTCTCCATGCCCGGCTGGCGCATGGGCTTTGCCGTCGGCAACGAGCGACTGATCGCAGCGCTCACCCGCGTCAAGTCCTATCTCGACTACGGCGCCTTCACGCCGATCCAGGTGGCGGCAACGCACGCGCTGAACGGCGATGGTTCCGACATTGCGGAAGTCCGCAACGTCTATAAACGTCGCCGCGACGTCATGGTCGAAAGCTTCGGCAAGGCCGGGTTCGACGTGCCGCCGCCGGCTGCGACGATGTTCGCCTGGGCGAAGATCCCGGAAAAGTTCCGTCATCTCGGTTCGCTGGAATTCTCCAAGCTGCTGGTCGAGAAGGCCGACGTCGCCGTTGCCCCGGGCATCGGCTTCGGCGAAATGGGCGACGACTACGTCCGTCTGGCACTTGTCGAGAATGAACACCGCATCCGCCAGGCTGCGCGCAACATCAAGAAGTTCATGTCGACGGCAGACGAGACGATGCACAACGTCATCTCGCTGAACGCACACCGCTAATCCAACCGTTGGGCAGCCGCGTCATGCGGCTGCCGCCACACAGACATTTCAGGATCGATCCATGGCAGATGCCCTCAAAATCGGCATTGCGGGCTTGGGCACCGTTGGCGCCTCGCTTGTCCGCATCATTCAGCAGAAAAGCAACGAGCTTGCCGTCACCTGCGGGCGTCCGATCACCATCACCGCCGTTTCGGCACGTGACAAGGCGAGGGACCGCGGCATCGATCTTTCCGCTGTTACCTGGTTCGACCGGCCGGAAGAGCTTGCCGAAAAGGGCGATATCGACGTCTTCGTCGAGCTGATGGGCGGCGCCGAAGGGGCTGCCAACATCTCGGTGCGTACGGCACTCCAGCGTGGTCTCCATGTGGTGACAGCCAACAAGGCGCTGCTTGCCTATCACGGCGTCGAGCTTGCGACGATCGCCGAGGAGAAGGGGTCGCTGCTGAACTTCGAGGCGGCGGTCGCCGGCGGCATCCCGGTCATCAAGGCCCTGCGTGAATCGCTGACGGGCAATTCCGTCTCGCGCATCTATGGCATCATGAATGGCACCTGCAATTATATCCTGACCAAGATGGAGAAGGAGGGGCTTTCCTTCGCCGAATGCCTCAAGGAAGCGCAGCGGCTGGGTTATGCCGAGGCCGATCCGGCCTTCGATATCGAGGGCAACGACACGGCCCATAAGCTTTCCATCTTGACGACGCTCGCCTTCGGCAATCAGATCGCCGCCGACGACATCTATCTCGAAGGCATCACCAACATCTCGATCGAGGATATCCACGCCGCTGCCGAACTCGGTTATCGCATCAAGCTCTTGGGCGTTGCCCAGCGCACCGATACCGGCATCGAACAGCGCGTCCATCCCACAATGGTGCCGGTCGATTCGGTCATCGCCCAGGTCGACGGCGTTACCAATGCAGTGGCGATCGAATCCGACGTGCTCGGCGAACTGCTGATGGTCGGCCCTGGCGCCGGCGGCAACGCCACAGCCTCGTCGGTGCTTGGTGATATCGCCGATATCGCCAAGAGCCAGCCGGGCGCCCAGCGGGTGCCGGTGCTCGGCCATCCCGCAACCACACTGGAACCCTATCGCAAGGCGCAGATGCAGAGCCACGAGGGCGGCTATTTCATCCGCCTGACCGTGCTCGACCGCACCGGCGTCTTTGCCAGCGTCGCAACCCGCATGGCCGAAAACAACATCTCGCTGGAATCGATCGTCCAGCGCTCCAAGCAGCACCTGGCGCCATCGCATCACCAGACGATCATTCTCGTCACCCACGCGACGACGGAAGACTCGGTGCGCAAGGCAGTCGCTTCGATCAAGTCGGAAGGTTACCTCTTCGGCGAGCCGCAGGTGATTCGCATCGAGCGGCCCAAAGAGGAAGGCTGAGCTTTTTCCCGTCCCGGAGGACCGTTGAGCCGCCCTGTTCCTGCAGGGCAGTTTTTTCTGTTATCTATTCAACCTTCCCTTACGGAAGCCTATATTAACAGATACCGAAATATTGATATAACTAAACCTAAGATGGTGAGTCGTCTGGGTGGAGAATTTCATGAGTAAGGACAGCCACGCCGGGAAGGGGTATGGCTACCCGAGCGATGTGCCGCCGAACCCTCCTGATATGCCTGAGGAAATCCTCAAGCCGGCCTACCGTGAAATTCCTGAAGAGGTCTCTGATGAGGCTGAAGACGAGGAAAACACGGAAGGCCGTAACTGGGCCATTCTGCTGACGCTGTTTTCGTTCCTGCTGGTGCAGTTCGCCGGCATCGCCCTGATCGTCTGGGCGGTATTCTGGTAAAAACCCGTGTCTGCAAATCCATCGCTATGTTATCTCCGCTGCTCCTGTAGAAAGAGCAGATGAAGTCAGCGGAGTATGGCATGGCAGATCTCGTCGATCCGGTACAGCGCGCGTTTCTCGGCGTGGAGAAATCCGCGCTCGACAATCGCTGGGTCGCGCGGCTCGACCAGGCAGGGCAGAACCGCGCGCTGGCCATGTCGCAGATCCACGGACTGCCAGATCTGATCGCCCGGGTGCTGGCCGGGCGCGGCGTGACGGTAGACGAGGCGATCGAATTCCTCGACCCGACGATCCGCAGCCTGATGCCCGATCCCCATAAGCTGACCGATTGCGAAAAGGCCGCAAATCGCCTCCTGCGTGCCATCGAGCGCGGCGAGAGCGTCGCGATCTTCGGCGACTACGACGTCGACGGTGCAGCCTCCTCGGCGCTGATGTTTCGCTTTCTCAGCCATTTCGGCGTCAGGGCGACCATCTATATCCCCGACCGCGTCTTCGAAGGTTACGGCCCTAATCCGGCGGCGATCAACCAGTTGATCGATAACGGTGCTGAGCTGATCGTCACCGTCGATTGTGGCTCCACCAGCCACGAGGCGCTGGCCGCCGCTGCCGCGCGCAACATCGATGTCGTCGTCATCGATCACCACCAGGTGACACATGAGCTGCCGCCCTGCCATGCGCTGGTCAACCCGAACCGCGAGGACGACCTCTCGGGGCAGGGGCATCTTTGCGCCGCCGGCGTCGTCTTCATGGTGCTGGTCGCGACGCTCCGGCTGCTGCGCGCGGCCGGCAATAAGCGCATCCTGGCGATCGACCTGCTGCAGTGGCTGGATATCGTAGCACTTGCGACGGTCTGCGATGTCGTGCCGCTGAAGGGCCTTAACCGCGCCTATGTGGTGAAGGGGCTGGTCGCTGCCCGCCACCAGAGCAATGCCGGGCTGGCTGCACTCTTCCGCAAGGCGGGGCTCGCCGGCCCGGTGACACCCTATCATTTCGGCTTCCTGATCGGCCCGCGCATCAATGCCGGCGGGCGGATCGGCGACGCGGCACTCGGAAGCCGCCTGCTGACGCTCGACGACGCCGGAGAGGCTGATGTGATCGCGCAGCGCCTCGACGAGCTCAATCGAGAACGCCAGGCGATGGAGGCGATCATGCTGCAGGAGGCCGAAGCCGAGGCGCTTGCCGAATATGGCGACGGCGAGGGTGCCTCCGTCATCGTCACCGCCCATGAGAAATGGCATCCCGGCATCGTCGGGCTGATCGCGGCGCGGCTGAAGGAAAAATTCAAACGGCCCGCTTTCGCGATCGCCTTCGATCCCTCCGGCCGCGGCACCGGCTCGGGCCGCTCGATCAACGGCTTCGACATGGGCAGGATGGTCCGGGCTGCGGTTGACGAGGGTCTGCTCGTCAAAGGCGGCGGCCACGCCATGGCCGCGGGCCTGACGGTTGAGCGCACCGATCTCGGCAGGCTGAGGACCTTCTTCACCGAGAAGGCCGAGAGGACGGTGGCCAGCCTCGTCGCCAACGAAACGCTGAAGATCGACGGCGCGATCGGCGCAAGCGGCGCCACCCTCGAACTCATCGACCGCCTGGAGGCCGCCGGCCCCTATGGCTCCGGTCACGCACAGCCGCTCTTTGCCATACCGGCGCATCGCCTGCGCGACGCCCGCCTGGTCGGCGAGAAACATGTGAAGGTGACGCTGGAGGCCATGGACGGATCGCGACTCGACGGCATCGCCTTCCGCGCCGCCGATACGCCGCTTGGCAATCTTCTCATCAATTCACGCGGCGCCAACCTGCATGTCGCCGGTTCGCTCGGTGCCGATCATTACCAGGGCGCACGCCGCATCCAGCTGCGCGTCTGCGATGCAGCGCCGGCGAAATAGAGCAGTCGCGCAAGAGCGCTGACGATGTGGAGTGTCAAGGGAGAGAAAGTGGTACGCCCTAGGGGAGTCGAACCCCTCTTCCCAGAATGAAAATCTGGTGTCCTAACCGATAGACGAAGGGCGCTTCCTTCGTGGTGGCGCCCTTATAGTCAGCGCCTTCGAAGGCCGCAAGCGCCAAGGCGCGAAAAAATCATCGTTTTCGCCGATTTATTTTGGCTGTGGAAAAATGAGGCGCAAGCTGCGGCGGAGCGGAGACAAATCAAACCGGCGGGCTAGGATGGGCAGCGTCGCGCGAACCGAAGGGTTCTCCTCGAGGGGACTGACAGGGCCGGCCGACGTCGATCGAATGACGACGGCCTATCAACAGGATGGTACGCCCTAGGGGAGTCGAACCCCTCTTTACAGAATGAGAATCTGTCGTCCTAACCGATAGACGAAGGGCGCAGGTAGCTTCGTTAAAATAGGAGCGCGCGCCGGCTTCTGCAAGCGGAAGTGATGGCTTCTATATGGAGAGAAAGTGGTACGCCCTAGGGGAGTCGAACCCCTCTTCCCAGAATGAAAATCTGGTGTCCTAACCGATAGACGAAGGGCGCTTCCTTCGTGGTGGCGCCCTTATAGTCAGGCGTTTTGAATCCCGCAAGCGGAATTGCGGTTTTCCTTCAAAAAAATGACAGGAAATCCGAGTGCATTCGAGAAGCCGATTATTGAAGCTGAATCAATAGGCTGCCGGTTGTTTCTTTAACGCGACGAGGCGGCGCTGCCGTAACGTGATGCGAAAATCGCGCGGCCGTCAGGCGGCCGTCAGATCGCTCTTGCCGTCGTGATCGGCGCCCGTTTGCCGCCGCAGCCCCAGTTCCAGTCACGGGTTTTGCCGGTATCGAGGTGAACCGAATCCGTGTGGCAGTAGGTGCCGACGCCGCCGCGGTCCGGCAACGAGCGGATATAGGCGGCGATGTCCCATTTCGTCACGCCGTCGATCTGGATGTCGGCGGCCTCGCAGCTCTTGTGCATCGATTCGTCGGCGCCGCCGGCGAGGCGGTTGTGCTCTTCGTCGCGATAGCCGGAAGTGACGATGACAGGCCGGCCGAAATGGCTTTCGACCGTCTTGATCACTTTCAGCAGGTCGGGCTTGAAGCAGCCGACCTCGACCTTGTCGTTCTGGAGATGCAGCCTGTTCGGCGCGATGCGCGTCATGCCGGGCAGGGCCGCCTTGTGCAGCAGGCCGGAAAGGCTGCCAAGCAGGTTCTGCTTCGGCGCACTGTAGAGCGCGTTCATCGTCGAGGTGGGAATGCTGCCCGTCGCCAACGACGCTGTCTGCACGGGCGCAAGCTGCGTGCTGCTATTCTGTGAGGATTGCTGCGGCAGCACCGGCTCCGCCGGCTGCTGGGGCACGGGCGGCTGGCTGTAGACGCTGCTTCGCGACGGTGCTGCACCTTCCACCGGCACATAGGCCTGCGGCTGAATGATGGTGGACGTGCTGTTGTTCTGCGGCGCCGGCTGGTGATCGGAAAAGATGCTCATCGCCTGCGCGTTGATCCGGGTCGACTGCAGGACGAGCCCGCCGATATTGGCGGGCGCCGCCGTTGCCGAACCGGCGGGCGGGACGGCTGCATTCGGATCTGGTGCTACGACCTGAGGCGCGCCTTGGGCGCCGGAGACGTTGACCAGCCGGGGATCGCTATAGACCGAACGTGGGGCAGGGCTTGCAGGCGCTGCCGTGGCGAGCTGCGGTGCTGCTGCGGCTTGCACCGCCGGAACCGCCGCCGCCGAATCGAGCGCCTTCTTGTCCGACGCGCAGCCGGACAGCGCCAGCACCGAGGTGGCGATCAGCAAAGCGCCCGTCACGGGCATCCGCATCTGCATGTTAAGCAAGCGACAGTCTCCAGTTGATGCGGAAAATCGGCGAAAAACGCTTCTCTTCCGCTTCGAGTCGCCAGGAGATTGCCTGCGGCGTCGGATCGCGGCAAGCGCCGAGGCGCCGGCCGGACCCGAAATCGAAAAAGCCGCAAGCCTCGCAAAAGCCTTGCGACGAAAACCCTTACCAGGCGCCGGTATTGCCCATCGAGGCCCAGGGCTCAGCGGCCGGAAGCGGGCTGCCTTTCTGCAGGATTTCGATCGAGATGCCATCGGGCGAGCGCACGAAGGCCATGTTGCCGTCGCGCGGCGGCCGGTTGATGGTGATGCCGTTGTCCATCAGATTCTGGCAGGTGGCGTAAATATCGTCGACCTCATAAGCGAGGTGGCCGAAATTGCGACCTCCGCTATAATCTTCCGTGTCCCAATTGTAGGTAAGCTCGAGGCAGGGGGCTTTTTCGCTGCGCGCACGGTCGAGATCGTCGCGAGCAGCCAGGAAAACCAGGGTGAAGCGGCCCTTCTCGTTTTCGTGGCGGCGAATCTCCTCCAGCCCGAACAGCGTGGTGTAAAAGGTGAGGGAGGCGTCGAGGTCTTTGACGCGAACCATTGTATGAAGATAACGCATTCTATTTACTCCTTTATTGGGGCTAGCTTTTTTCGGCGAGCCGAGGTCAGCTTCGGGCAAGTCATCTTTATAAAATGTGCACCTGGGAATAACCGAAAACTAGGACTTGCGCTTATCCGTTACCAAGATGTTAATCTTGATTTCAAGAATCAGTTAACCGTAACAGTGTGACGCGTATTCGAGGGGCTGGCGACAATGGCTGACAGGATTTCATCGAACGAATACTCCGACCTCGACGAGCTATCAGGAGAGGCGGTCGATCTTGTTGAAATCACCGGCGTCGTCAAGTGGTTCGACGTCGCCAAGGGTTTCGGCTTCATCGTGCCCGACAACGGCATGCAGGATGTTCTCCTGCACGTGACCTGCCTGCGCCGCGACGGTTACCAGACGATCCTCGAGGGAACGCGCATCGTCGCCCTCATCCAGCGCCGCGAGCGCGGCTATCAGGCTTTCAAGATCCTCTCGATGGACCAGTCGACCGCGGTTCATCCCTCGCAGCTGCCGCCGGTGCGCACCCATGTGCAGGTCACCGCGACGAGCGGGCTCGAGCGTGCGCTGGTCAAGTGGTTCAACCGCACCAAGGGCTTCGGCTTCCTGACGCGTGGCGAGGGCACCGAAGATATCTTCGTGCACATGGAAACGCTCCGCCGCTTCGGCCTGACGGAACTGCGCCCCGGTCAGGTGGTGCTCGTCCGCTTCGGCGACGGCGAAAAGGGCCTGATGGCCGCAGAGATCCATCCCGACGTTCCGAGCCCGGCAAGCCGGTCGCACTGAACATGCGCGGCCTAATCCTATTTGATGCCATCAGAAGCGCCATCCTGGCGCTTTTTTTCATGGTCGCGCTGCCGGCGTTCGCTGACGAGCAGATGCGGTTCGACAAGGAGCCGCTGCTGATCCAGACCGCTGCGGGCAAGGTGCTGCATTTCACCGTCGAGATCGCCTCGACCCCGGACCAACGCGCCCGCGGACTAATGTTTCGCAAGGTGATGGCCGACGATGCCGGCATGATCTTCGATTTCGACGAGCCGCGGCGCGTCACCATGTGGATGGAAAACACCATCCTGCCGCTCGACATGCTTTTTGCCGACGACACCGGCACGATTCGCCACATCAAGGAAAAGGCAGTGCCCTATTCGCGCGACATCATCGATTCGATGGTTGCGGTGAAATACGTCGTTGAACTCAATGCCGGCATCGTCGCCAAACTGGGAATCAAGCCTGGCGACAGGATCGTCAGCGCTACGACGACCAAGAAGGCGAAGTGACGGCGCATGCGAGCCGCGATGCGGCTGTCAAGGAATTCAACAATATCGGGATATTTGAATGGTCGGAGTGGAGAGATTCGAACTCCCGACCCTCTGGTCCCAAACCAGATGCGCTACCAGGCTGCGCTACACTCCGTGCCGTGAATGGCAGGGGAGATACACGGTTCACCTCCCCGTCGCAACCCATAAATCCAGCACAGGCTGGAGATTTTCTCGCCAGCCTGTGGATGCAGTTAGAATAATCTCGGATGTGCCGTCAATTTGCCGGCGAGGCGCAATGGGCGTCGGGACGGATCGGCCTTAGCCGCGGGCGAGCAGGCCGATATATTGGGCGTAGCTGATGGCAAGGTAGAAGAAAGCTGTGATGCCAGCACCTATCACAATGGCATTGAACTCCGCCGAACGTCTCATCATGCGTGCAAATCCACTGAAATCGATTGAGCCGTAAACTAGTGCCGAGGGAAGGCAGCGGCAATCAGGTTGTGATCACAAGGTGAGACAAGCGGTAATATTGCGAAATCCGGCCGGCAATCCCCGGATTTGAAGGGGAGGCGGGGCCGGCATCCCCTCGACATGCAAACGGAGTCGGCAGCGGCGTCGTTCACCGCCTTTTTTCTTGAAAAAGCGGGGATTCGCGGCTAAGCAAAATTCATCTCTTTGCGTTATCCTCAGCGATGATGCAAAAGGTCCGGTACGGGCCGGCAACGGGATTGAGATCATGAAAGGCGGGCGCTGCCCGCATAGTCGGAGACGCTGCAGTCATGTCTGCCAAGATCTATCGTCCAGCCAAGACCGCCATGCAGTCCGGCAAGGCCAAGACCCATCTTTGGGTGCTTGAATACGATCAGGAGTCGGCGCGCAAGATCGATCCGATCATGGGCTATACCTCGTCGGGCGATATGCGCCAGCAGGTGAAGCTCACCTTCGAAACGCAGGAACTCGCCGAAGCCTATGCCCAGCGCAACGGCATCGAATACCGCGTCATCGCACCGAAGGATCCGGTCCGCCAGGTTGTCGCCTATCCCGACAATTTCCGCTATACCCGCACGCAGCCCTGGACGCACTGAGATTTCTCGTCCAGATATGCCGCATCCGGTCGCGCTCGTGAGACGCGGCCAACAGACGGCCCCTTAGCTCAGCTGGATAGAGCACCTGCCTTCTAAGCAGGTTGTCGCAGGTTCGATTCCTGCAGGGGTCGCCACAAATCCAATGACTTGAAGCCGCCGCGTGACCAGCCCGAAGGGGCCCGGTCACTCGGCGCTCACATTGACCGCCGTCCGGCCAATCCCGCGTACGGCGGCCGGACGGGCGTCCCTAAAGCGCGTCGCGATCTTTCGCTCCTCGCGCTTTAGGTCTCTGTTTTCGCGCATGTCGTTGTCGCAAAACCGCTGCGCACTTTTGCGCGACATGCTTTAGCTAGAAGGATTGAGTCCGGTCGCGCAGCGGCCGGTCCTTTGCGCGACCGAACCGTCACGGGCCTCCATCATCTCGCTGATTAGTGGGCTTCGTACCGCTCTCCAAGTTCGTCGACGATCAGCAGCGTGCAGCCGCACAACTGCTTCTGGAAACGGAGGACTCGCCGCTAAAGCACGATGCGTAGATTCAAAGAGTTAGAGCGCCGTGCGTCCGAAAGGACGCACGGCGCTCTATACCGGTGCGGAATTATTGTTCGAACTTATCTCGCAACGCTAGAAACGCGGCGCCACTTTGATCACCGGCAACCTTCCGTTCGACGAAATGGACGGAGACCTTGGGATTCGAGCGCCTGACCGGCGCTTTGCTGGACCGCATCACCCACCACGCAACATCCTCGAGATGAACGGCGACAGCTATCGCCTCGCGCAAAGCCGCGCCCGAAAGGCCGGCTGACACCTGTCGAAAAATCGCGGCGCGCAGATTGCGCGCCGCGTGGCTGGTTTTTACTCCTCCGGCGTCGACATATCTCCGGATTGTTGGCACGATTGTTGTGGCGATCGGACGACCGCCACAACGGGTACGGCTACAGAAGAAAATCGCCTGTCCCCAGGTGGACGAGGCCCTTCATCTGAACCTCGAAATCACGAACGCCGTCGCCGTTCAGGTCGCCCTGGATAACGGTAGCGTCGTTCGCGGATCCAGCCTTGTCTTCATAGTGCCAAGCGAGCGCGCCAGCCTTGTGGTCGAAAGAGGCATCCTCCTGCGCCAGGAAATGGAAGGTTCCATTGCCCTGCGCAGAGCCATTCGCATCTATCGCCGAGAAGTCCATCTTATCGACGCCGTGCTGGAAGTCGGTGATGACGTCGCGGTTCGAGCCGGACCCGATTTCCGTCGGTGCTTTGAAGACAAACGTATCCGCGCTGACGCCACCGGTCATGATGTCCTTGCCGGCACCACCGATGATGACGTCCGTGCCGGCGCCGCCGTTCAGCTTGTCCGCGCCGGCCCCGCCATCGAGAACGTTGCTGCCGCTATTGCCGGTCAGCACGTCGTTGTAGCTGGAGCCAGTCAAGTTTTCGATGCTGACGAACTTGTCGCCGGTAGCATGCCCGCCCGATGCGGCCCCAGTCGCCAAGTTGACGTTGACCCCGCCGGAGCCCGCATAGCCCGCCGTGTCCTGTCCGGTACCACCATTGATGACGTCCCCGCCGGCGCCGCCGCTGAGCTTGTCCGCGCCAGCCCCGCCATTGAGAACGTTGCTGCCGCCATTGCCGCCGGTCAGCACGTCGTTGTAGCTGGAGCCCGTCAAGTTTTCGATGCCGGCGATCTTGTCACCGGTGGCTTGCCCGCCCGATGCGGCCTTAGTCGCCAAGTTGACGTTGACCGCGGTGGAGCCCGCATAGCTGGCCGTGTCGTTGCCAGTGCCGCCGTCGAGCACGTCCGCGCCGGCGCCGCCCTTCAACACGTCACTACCGCCGAGACCCTTGAAGGTTTCGTTGCCGCCGTTGGACTGGCCGGTGTGTGGCATGATGTCGTTGCCGTTGGTCCCGACGAATTCCTTCGTCGGCGTGGTTGGCGTTCCCGGTTGTGTCGGTGTGGTTGGCGTTCCCGGTTGCGTCGGCGTGGTTGGCGTTCCCGGTTGCGTCGGCGTAGTTGGCGTTCCCGGTGCTGCGCTGGAGCTCGATTCGTAGGCACCGACATCGACAGTTCCAACGACGCGAGCGTGGCCGTCCAGATCGTCCGAGGCGACGCCGTACTTGTTGGTTCCGTGGTCGATCGCCAGCGAGCCGGAGCCGAGGTGGAAGTTATCGCTCGCTGCCCCCGAGAATTTCGGGTCGACGCCGAGCTGGTTGCCGTTCGCCGCGCTCGGCATCGCGTTGCCGCCGTCGGTCTTGACCGAGGCCTGGCCGGCCGTGCCGTTGTAGGTGATGTTGTTGGCCCAGACGACGTTAGTGTTCTTGTAGCTGTCGGTCGACGTGTTATCGATCGCGGTGTTGTTCTTGTTCAGCGATGGGTCCGCCACGGCGATGTTGTTGACCCAGGTGTTGTTGCTCGACGCCGAATTGCTGAGCTCGCCGCGCCAGGTACCACTATTCGCCGGGTCCTGATTGTTGTGGTATGCGGTGTTGTTTTTCACCGTGACGGAGTCGCTCCAGGTAACCTGGATGCCTTTGCCGCCGTTCTGGTAGACGAGGTTGTTCTCGACCAGGGTCTTGAACGTGTAGTTCGGATGACCGCTCGCCTGCGTGCTCTGGAAATCGTCGATGATGATGCCGTTGCCATCGGTGTGCGCACCCGACTTCGTGACGTTGTCGTGCGAGATGTTGTTCCGCACGATCGTCCGGTAGCCCTCCGTCGAAGTATCGCCGGTGATGTTCCGGTTCTCGTAGATCGAGATGCCCGAGAACCAGCCCGTCGATGCGTTATTGTAGGTCTCGTTCCCTTCGATTTTGATGAAGTCCGACTGGTTGAACTGGATGCCGGACTCGCCGCTGCCGTGGACCTTGTTGTTGAGAACTGAGATGTGGTGGACGTTGTTCGCTTCGATGCCGTCGCCTTTGGCGCCGCCGATGTCAAAGCCGTCGATTGTCACGTAGTTGGCGTTGACGCTGATCGCGTTCCACGAGCCCGCGGGCGGCCGGATCAGCGCCCCGCCGGGCACTTCCGAGCGCAGCGTGATGTCGGCTGCCGCCGAGCCGTCTTTGTCGAAGTTAATAGCTTCGTTGTAGGTCCCCGCCTTCACCACGACCTCGTCGCCGGGCTTAAGGTTCGCCGACATCGCCTCGCTGATCGTGCGAAAGGGAGAGGAGGTGCTGCCGTTGCCGCCGTTGCTGCCAGTTGTCGCTACGTAGTATGTTGTCATGGTCTTGTTCCTCAACCCCCGCCCGTTAATATTTGTGGTTAATCCTGCTTTACGGCGGCAGGTTATAGGGCGACATTTTGGAGGGCGCAACAGCAACGCAACAGTAAGTGCTTGAGAAGCATAGCCTTATTGCTGCCACAATATCCGAATCGATCCAAAGTTACGTTTTGAAATATTTGGTGAATTTCGAGTCGCCCAAAATGTGGCGGTATTAATATCTCGCCTGCCGCGAGTTATTCTTTCTGCAACCAGAGCGACATGCATCCATTGAAAACTTTAGAAAAACCTGATGCGCGTGGCTGGATTGCTCCCGCCAAATGCGGAATCGACATTTTTTTCTGAATTCGGCAATTTTGGGCAGCATCGCCTTACGATTGGTGCTGGTCGAGGTGGTAATGGGAGGTCGACAGTATCGATTCGACCAACCCATTGCCCAGCATTTCAAGCGCCACCGCGTTCCCGCCGAGACCATCGGGCATGCGGTGTGACTATACTTTGGCTGCGGACTGATGCCTGGTCCAGGAGCGTGAGACTGACTGAAAGGCGCCTCAAGAGCCATCGTCGCTATTCTCTCCAAAGCAAGTTCGCGGAGCGTGTTCACATTTCGTTCCTGTGGTGCTAGGCTCACCTTCCGCGACGGGCGAGGGGAGGCCTTATGGATCAAAGGGGCAAGTTTGAGCGACTGAAGGCGCTTCACCAGGGCGACAGGGCTTTTGTCATCCCGAACCCATGGGACGCCGGTTCGGCTCGCCTGCTCGCGAGCCTTGGCTTCGAGGCGCTTGCGACTACCAGCGCGGGTTACGCCTTTTCCAAAGGCAAATTGGATTCATTTGCGAGCCTTGGACGGGATGAGGTCCTTGAGAACGCCGCCGAGATCGTTGGCGCTGTTGATCTTCCTGTGTCTGCCGACCTTGAAGATGGCTTCGGTGCGTCGCCAGAAATCTGTGCGGAAACCGTCCGCCTGGCCTGCGAAACCGGACTTGTCGGCGGATCAATCGAAGACGCAACAGGCAATCCTGCTGCCCCGATCTACGACCTATCGCAGGCCGTTGAGCGCATCCATGCTGCCGCGGAGGCTGCACGCGGTCTACCTTTCCTTCTCACTGCGCGGGCGGAGAATTATCTTTGGGAGAGACCCGATCTGGAGGACACCATCGAACGGCTGCAAGCATTTTCGGCCGCCGGGGCAGATGTGCTTTACGCCCCCGGCTTGCCTGATATCGAGGCAATCAGAACCGTTTGTGGGGCCGTGGACAAGCCAGTCAACGTGGTCATGGGTTTGAAAGGGCGAAAATACTCGGTTGCCGAACTGTCGAGCGCCGGAGTACGGCGCGTGAGCGTCGGCGGCTCTTTCGCGCGGGCAGCGCTGGGTGCGTTGATGCGCGCCGCTATGGAGGTCAAAACTGCCGGTACGTTTGAATATGCCGACGACGCGCTCTCCGCTGCATTCGCCAGCCAACTGATGTCACGGGAGAAGCGGCGGGACAGGCTATGAGTTGGGCCGAGAAGCAAAGGTTTCCTCAAGGGACCGCTGCGGCAGTTGGTCTGTCTGCAGCAGGCCGTCCCGGACGGAACGTCACGACGACTTTTTTCGCGCGGATGAAACCATCCAACCCGTAACAGGGCTGGAGTTCGATTTCGATGTCTTCCGGTCCTTTTGGCAGGGCATAGTAGCCGGCTCGGCCACGATCTGTTGCGTAGCGGAGGATGAGACCATTGATCACGTTCTGGTGGCTGAAGCCGTCCAGCTGCAGGTCCATGATATCTTCGAAGGCGAAGGTGACGACTGCGTGCTTGTCAAGGATGCGGTATCCATCTTGATCAACGGCATCGGTGCAAATCCAGCCGTGTATCTTCAGCTCGCAGATGCCGGTGCGATTGAGTGTGAGGCTCAAAATTTCCGCGTCATGAAGGGTCGGCTTCTGGCCGAACCACGCCAGCAGTTCCGGACCTCCGGCTATCTTCTCGTAGGTCATCTCATCTCACACGGCAGATTGGTGATGGCATACAGATAGCCATCTGTCGCCGGCCTGCGAGCCTGACACCGCAAGCCTGTTTAGCGACCTTGAAAAATTTTGATCAGCTTCGGTGTGAACCTGTGGCTTTTGATGTCAACGAAATCGTCATAGGTGGCGCGACCAGAAATCATCGCTGCGAGAAGCCGGCTGCAGGCAACCCGCGGAGCATCTTTGTCCGAAGCGTTTGTCACAAGACCAGCATTGTGACGGGCGTTTGCATCGAAGCTCTTCACGCAAATATTGACTGCTTCATTTCTCGCTCTTGCACTGCCCTGCGTTAGTGTGACGAAAGAATCATACTCCTGACGCGTTGGCGTGCAGGCAGTCAGCAATCCCATGGCAATCAATACTGTCACGATACCAGCGCGCATTATTATATTATTCCTTTGATGACCCATTGATCGACGTTTGATGTTTATTTCGATTCGTGTGACGCGGGATAGACCATCTGCGAAATTGCGAAGGCCGATCAGAAGGCAGAAATGCCTTGCATCAAACGCGCTTGAAATGGCGAAGCCAGGAAGATGTGCGCGGCTCGAATTCGGCAGTCGTTCCATTATTCGTTAAAGCTCAGGAACGCGGTGCCCCTATCTGTTCGAGCGGCGGATTTGCACTGCTCGAGCGTTTCCGCAAATTCTTCTCTGGAATCTGCTTGAGCGATCTCAGTGAACGACTGAGAGGTAACGGATGCCGGCTTCATCCGCCGCTCTCATCAGCGCTTCCCGTGCGGCGTTTGGCGGCGTCGTGCCGCGGATGGCGTCGAGGCATGTCCTGACCGCCACGACGTACTCCTCGCCATCATCGCCCGGCCATTCGGAAATGAGCATGGTGGCTGCATCTCCGAGGGTTCTGACGATGCTGTATTTTTCCTGGCCGCTCATGAGGATCCTCAGCGCGGGAAACTGATGCGATGTGTACCGATTCATTACATTTGGTCCTTGCATCATAAACATATTAGTAACTCTGCAAGAAGCGTTCCAACTGACGCCCCAGGATGATTATCTTCTATGAATCGGCAAAGCAGTCGGCAACGCTTCTCCAGGCAGGAAGCCGGGAACTTGTTTTAAACACATTGCCGTCATATTGATTCATCTATCGAAATTGCTTGTCGAGCTTGGTTTGCGCCCCGGCGTCCCAGCTGATCTTTCCTTTCAAAATCGATTTCTGCGCCGTCCGGCAGCAGCCGGAGGGTGATTGTCATGCCGGTTGAGGGGGAATCGTCATGAATGCAGTCAATTCTTTGATTGACGCAAGCCTCCGCCAACACCATCGCCGCTGCCTGATATGCCTTCGGTCTTTGACCGCGGATGTCAGTGGCGGCATTCCGGCTGGGTTTTCCAGCCATTGAGGAGAATTTCATGAGCAAGACCAATGCAGAGGCACTGTTGCGCAAAGCGCAGCGCCAGGTTGCCAATACCAGCGGCGGCGGCCATCTCGGCGGCACCAACTTCGGTCAGGGCAATGACGCCAAGACCTCGTCCGGAAGCGGCAATCGCCCGGCGGGCAAGGGTCGGCCGCCAGCTGGCGGCAAACGCTGACTATAGCGCCGCGCGTCTTTCCGATTTAAGGAACTATGCAGAGGTCGCGATTGAAGACAGCCCCGCCAAAATGGCGGGGTTTTTGTTTGATAGGCTTCTGAAGGGCACGGCTCTTCTCAGCGATCCAGGAAATGTTCGAAGTAGATCTGGGGGATGGGATAGGCGTAGACGCCTCTGTCGACGAAGCTGCGCCTATAGAGGCAATTTCTGAGAGCCGCATTGTAATGCAGGCTTCGCGGGTCCGGCGAGCCTCGTCGCCATGAGCTTGCCTCCGGCACGCAGCGTTGCAGTGCCTTGTCGTATCGAGCCAGGAGGACCGGGTCGGTGTCGACCCGAATGCCGCTATAGGATTGATAGTTTGAAGGAGATTCTGCGGCCGAAATACAGGCAAGGCTAAGTGCAACACCAACGACTGCCATCAATCTCATCGGATTTAATTCTCCCCTGATCGATTATCGAAGTATCGAGCCGAACGTTATTGGTTCCAGTGCCTGCGGGCAAGTGGACGCCCTGTTCCGGCGTCCGCACCTGCCCGAGACGTTACCCGCACAGCTGCCGCCACAGAAATGGCGGCAGCTATCCGTCATCGATCAATCCAGGAGGTCGGCCGGTACCTTGCCGCCGTTTTCCGAAAGCCGCTTCATCAGCGCCTTGTGCAGCCACATGTTCATTTTTGCGGAATCGTTGGTGTCGCCGGTATAGCCGAGTTCGGCGGCAAGTT
Source organism: Rhizobium sp. WSM409 (assembly GCF_057653825.1). Taxonomy (NCBI): domain Bacteria; kingdom Pseudomonadati; phylum Pseudomonadota; class Alphaproteobacteria; order Hyphomicrobiales; family Rhizobiaceae; genus Rhizobium; species Rhizobium sp. WSM409. The sequence continues at coordinate 1,727,606 of NZ_CM172794.1, forward strand.
CCTTGCGCTCGGTGAGGCTGGCATCCATCCCGACGGCTTTCATCAGGTCTACGATCGAGCGGCGCCAGTCGAGTTTCTGGCCGCTCTTCTTCACGGCAGCGTCAAGGATCGGGACGATATCGACTGTGGCTTTGCCTGGCGCGGTGGCCGTGGGGACCGGCTTGCTCTGCGGAGCAGAGGCCGCAGGCGCCGGACTGGGGGCAGCCGACGGTGAGGCAGGCGCTTGCGCCGGCTCTGTCTTCGGCGCGCCGGCAGCAACGGGTTCGGCTGCTTTCGCCTCTCCGAAGATTGCATGTTTGATCTTGTCGAAAATGCCCATTCTAAACCTCCAGTTCCATCAGATGAGAACAAGCTGAAACATGGACTTCCCGCCTGATATATCCAGACGGAAGGGGAGTTATTTTTAGCAATCTAAATCGGAGGTGGAAAAGTCAATTCGGGGGAAGGGTGTAGTCGATCTGCACGAAAACGCTGCAAATGGATCAATCACGGCCAATCGTATCGCGAACTGAGATTTGCTTGCTGGCTCTAAGTTTCCTGGTCCAATGGGGGTGGAAATACTCCGTCGGCTCTCCAGGCGCTGCGAGATATGTTTGCTTTTGGCACAGTCTGTCAGATAATTCGTATTCCAATAACCGTAAAACATCATCGCACGCCCCCGAACCGACTTGCCGAGCCGTCTCGTGAAACCTTCGTCATCTCTTCACGTTGCCTTGCCATGGACGTCCTTTAGTTGCAGGCGTCCGATCGATCGAAGGTACGCGCGTTCCTCGATTTTCGACTGCCGGGCAGATCGCTCGGCGGAATGGAAACGGAGGAAAATATGACCCATAACCACAATAGACTCTCCTTTGCAGTGCTCGCATCCGCCTGCGCCCTCCTTGCCATGCCGGCAGGCGATGCGCGTGCGCTCGATGTCGGTGTGTCGGTAAATGCAGGCAATGCCGTCAGCGCCGATGTCGGGGCTTCGATTGGCGGCGGGAGCGGCATCAGCGCCGATGCCAATGTTTCCGCTGGCGGCTCGAATGGCGTCAATGCCGATGCGACCGCCAATGCCGGTAGTGGCCGAGGCATCGATGCCGCTGTCAATGCCAGCGCCGGCGGCAGCAATGGTCTCGACGCAGACGCCAACGCCAGGATCGGTGGTGGGCGCGGCGTCAATGCCGATCTCAATGCACGCGCCGGCGGTTCTGATGGGCTCGATGCCAACGCCACGGCCTCGGTCGGCAGCGGCGTCGACGCCGATCTCGCCATCGGCAGGGTAGATGGGGCAGGCAGCAACGGCAGACCCGCGGCTGAGCGCAGCCTCAGCGCGTCGCAGATCCGCACCCTGGAGGCCTTCCGGGCGAGGCCCGTCAATGAGCAGCGCAAGATGCTCGTCCGTTGCGCCGATATCTCCGGTTCAGGCAGCTCCGACTCCGGTCTTGCCGGTCTCTGCAGTCTGCTGCAGGCAACAGCTTCCCGCTGAACGTGAAAGACCCGCCGAACCGGAAGGCGAGGCGGGTCTTTTCAAAGGACGCTTCGATTCAATGCAGGATCTGGCTGAGGAACAGCTTTGTGCGTTCGTGCTGCGGATTGTCGAAGAACTCGGCCGGCGAATTCTGCTCGACGATCTGGCCCTGGTCCATGAAGATAACGCGGTTGGCGACCTGGCGGGCAAAGCCCATTTCGTGCGTGACGCAGAGCATGGTCATGCCTTCCTCGGCAAGACCCACCATGGTGTCGAGCACTTCCTTGATCATTTCGGGATCGAGTGCCGAGGTCGGCTCGTCGAACAGCATGATCTTCGGGTTCATGCACAGCGACCGGGCGATCGCCACGCGCTGCTGCTGGCCGCCAGAGAGCTGGCCCGGATATTTGTTGGCCTGCTCCGGGATCTTGACGCGCTTCAGAAAATGCATGGCCACTTCTTCGGCCTGCTTCTTCGGCATCTTGCGCACCCAGATCGGCGCCAGCGTGCAGTTTTCGAGGATCGTCAGATGCGGGAAGAGGTTGAAGTGCTGGAACACCATGCCGACTTCGCGCCGCACCTCGTCGATCTTTTTCAGATCGTTGGTGAGTTCGGTGCCGTCGACGACGATCTTGCCTTTCTGATGCTCTTCAAGGCGGTTGATGCAGCGGATCATCGTTGACTTGCCCGAACCCGACGGGCCGGCAATGACGATGCGCTCGCCGCGCATGACCTTCAGGTTGATGTCGCGCAGCACGTGGAAATCGCCGTACCACTTGTTCATGTTGACGATCTCGACCGCCACTTCCGTTGCGGAAACGGTAAGCTTTTTCGCTGGAGCTTCAGCCATGACTATTTTCCCTCATTCTTATCGTTGTAGCGTTCTTATCGTTTGTGGCCGGTATCGAGATGGCGTTCCATGAAACCTGAATAGCGCGACATGCCGAAGCAGAACAGCCAGAAGATGAAGCCCGCGAAGATCAGGCCCGTGATCGGCGTGACGGCGCTTGCCCAATTGGCATCGGAGAAGTTCAGCTTGACGATGCCAAGCAGATCGAACATGCCGATAATGGTGACCAGCGACGTGTCCTTGAACGTTCCGATGAAGGTGTTCACGATGCTCGGGATGACCAGCTTGATGGCCTGCGGCATGATGATCAGCCGGGTCTTCTGCCAATAGCCGAGGCCGAGTGAATCGGCGCCTTCGAACTGTCCCTTCGGGATCGCCTGAAGGCCGCCGCGGATCACTTCAGCCATATAGGCCGACGTGAAGATCGACACACCGATCAGCGCCCGAAGCAATTTGTCCACGTTCCAGCCTGTCGGAAGGAAGAGCGGCAGCATGACACTTGCCATGAACAGAACGGTGATCAGCGGAACGCCTCGAATGACCTCGATGAAGGTAACGCAGAGCATCCGGATGACCGGCATCTTCGAGCGGCGTCCCAGCGCAAGCAGAATGCCGACGGGTAGGGAGACGGCAATACCGACAAAGGACAGCACGAGCGTCACCATCAACCCGCCCCAGAGCGGAGTCTCCACCACTTCGAGGCCTAAGCCGCCGTGAAGAAGCCAGAAGGCGATAACCGGCAGGACGGCGAACAGAAGAATGGCGTTCAGCCCCTTGCGCGGCGCCGACGGGATCAACATCGGAACCAGCAGCAGAATGAACAGGATCCCGACGATCGCCGGCCTCCAACGCTCACCGAGCGGATAGCGGCCGAAGATAAACTGATCGTACTTGGCGCTGATGAAAGCCCAGCATGCGCCACTCCAGCCGTCAGGCTGGATGCCGCCCTGGATCGTTGTCGCGCAGAATGTGCGGTCCGGCCCGGACCATACGGCCTGGATGAACAGCCAGTTGACGAGATGCGGCACGGCCCATGCGATCAGCGCAAGAGCCAGAATCGTCAGGATCACGTCCTTCGGAGTTGCCAGGAGATTGCGACGTATCCAGGCGACGGCTCCCCTCTCGCCGGGGGGCGGCGGTTCGGCGGCAAGGATGGACGTTCTGACAAAGGGTTTATCGGCGACCGACATCTTATCTCTCCACCAGTGCCATCTTGGCATTGAACCAATTCATGAACAGCGACGTGAGAATACTCAAGCTGAGATAGACGATACCCCAGATGCACACGATCTCGATCGCTTGACCGCTCTGATTGAGGATCGTGCCACCGACGGCAACGAGATCCGAGAAACCGATCGCGATGGCGAGTGAGGAGTTCTTGGTCAGGTTCAGGTACTGGCTCGTCAGCGGCGGGATAATGATGCGCAGCGCCTGCGGCACCACGACAAGTCTCGTCACGCTCGACGGATGCAGCCCCAGCGCGCCGGCGGCCTCGGATTGTCCCTTTGCAACGCCGCGAATGCCGCCACGAACGATCTCGGCGATGAACGAGGCGGTATAGAAGGACAGAGCGAGAAACAGCGACATGAATTCGGGGCCGACGACGGAGCCGCCCGTGAGGTTGAATTTTCCGGCAACCGGAACGTCGAAGGTGAGCGGAAAGCCAGAGACGACGAAGACCAGCAATGGCAAGCCGACGATCAGCGCGATCGCCGTCCATACGGTGTGGAACGGCTGGCCGGTTGCGGCTTGGCGTTTGTGGGCCCAGCGCGCGATGATGATGGTCGCGACAATCGCAATCAGCAGGGCGATGCCGACCGCTATCATGCCTGTCTCGAAGATTGGCTTCGGGAAGGCTAGTCCTCTATTGTTGAGGTACATGCTGAACGGCAGCGCCACCGACTCGCGCGGCTGCGGCAAGACGGAGAGAACGCCGAGATACCAGAAAAAGATGACGAGCAGCGGCGGAATGTTGCGGAAAACCTCGACATAGACCGTGCAGAGCTTGGCAATCAGCCAATTGCGCGACAGCCGGCCGATCCCGATCAGGAAGCCGATGATGGTCGCCGTGAAAATACCGGTCACCGCCACCAGCAAGGTATTCAGAATGCCGACGACAAGTGCGCGCGCATAAGTCGAGTCACTTGAAAAGCCGATCAGCGACTGGCCGATTTCGAAACCGGCGCGACCGCGAAGAAAGCCGAAACCCGATGCCGTATTGCTGCGGGCAAGGTTCACGGCCGTGTTGTGGGCCACCCACCACACAAAGCCCACGAGAATAACAATTGTTAGAACCTGGAAAAATATGCTCCGGTATTTCGGGTCGTACATTGCCGACCGGAAACTCCAGCCGGTGCCATGCAAAGGTGTCGTATCCACAGCCTCATGCGTCATGCCGCGCCAATCCCCTTGTGCCCGTTTTCGGGCTTTCTTTTTGCTTTTTGGAAGATGGGAGGGCGGCTTGGCCGCCTTCCCGGGATTTCATGTCAAAGCTCGATTAACGAACCGGCGGTGCGTACTGGATGCCGCCCTTGTTCCAGAGAGCATTCAAGCCGCGTGCGATCTTGAGCGGGCTACCCTGGCCGATGTTGCGCTCGAAGATTTCGCCATAATTGCCGACGCCCTTGATGACGTTGGCGGCCCAATCATTGGTCAGGCCGAGATCAGTACCAATCTTGGTGTCGGTCTCGCTGCCGAGGAAGCGCTTGATATCCGGGTTCGGCGAGTTTTTCATCTCGTCGACATTTGCCTGGGTGATGCCGAACTCTTCGGCATTGATCAGCGCATAAGCTGTCCAGGAAACGATATCGAACCACTGATCATCACCCTGACGGACGGCCGGGCCAAGCGGCTCCTTGGAGATGATCTCGGGAAGGATGACGTGTTCGTCGGGATTTTTCAGCGTCAGACGCAACGAATAGAGACCGGATTGGTCGGTCGTGTAAACGTCGCAACGACCGGCGTCGTAGGCCGCGTTGACCTCAGGAAGATTTTCGAAGACGACCGGATTGTACTGCAGATTGTTCGTCTTGAAGTAATCGGCGAGGTTCAGCTCCGTGGTCGTGCCCGACTGCACGCAGATTGCGGCGCCGGAGAGTTCGAGAGCCGACTTCACATTCAGGCCCTTGCGAACCATGAACCCCTGGCCGTCATAATAGGTGACAGGACGGAAGTTGAAGCCGAGTGCGGTGTCGCGATTGATCGTCCAGGTCGTATTGCGCGAGAGGACGTCGATTTCGCCGGACTGCAGAGCGGTGAAGCGTTCCTTCGCATTTGTCGGCGTGTACTTGACCTTGGTGGGGTCGCCGAACACGGCCGAAGCGACGGCCTTGCAGAAGTCGACGTCGAAGCCGGCCCAATTGCCGGAAGCGTCAGGTGCGGCAAAGCCGGTAAGGCCGGTATTGACGCCGCACTGAACGAAACCCTTTGCCTTGACGTCTGAGAGAGTGGTGGCGGAGGCAGCCGAGGCGCCAACTGCCAAAACTGCTGCGCCGATGGCGGCGGACAGGAGCTTATTTTTCATTTTCCCAACCTTTTCCGTTGTCTTATCTTTTCTTGTGGAGAGTGCGTGCCGACAATCCGTGCCGCCTCCCCATTTGTCTCGACACCCTCCCGGCGCGAGTGACCCTATCACAGTCGCAAATGTCACTATGGTCAAGTGTCGCGCCTAATAATTGCGGCGAAATGCAACATTTTGGCAGATAGCGCTGCATTCATGGGCGGTTGGCTAGGAAATAGGCGTCCAGTTGCGGAAAAATAACGCGAAAAACGAAATTTCCATCATTTCAGACCGTCGCCTGCAACCGATCTTCAAGGGGTTGACCCGAAACGGCCGGGCGTCCAAAAGTCAGGTTTCGCGACCCCTCGCAAAGGCTATTCCCGACATGAAAGACAAAGACAGCTTGCTGCAGAATGCCGGCATCAACACCCGCCTGACCCATATTGGCAACGATCCTTTCGACTATCACGGCTTCATCAATCCGCCGGTCGTGCATGCCTCGACGGTGTTGTTTCCGAACGCCCGGGCGATGGAGACGCGCACGCAGAAATACACCTACGGAACGCGCGGCACCCCGACGACGGATGCGCTCTGCGAGGCGATCGACGCACTCGAAGGCTCGGCCGGAACGATCCTTGTGCCCTCGGGCCTTGCGGCCGTCACCATTCCGTTCCTAGGTTTCGTCGCGGCCGGCGATCATGCGCTGGTGGTCGATTCGGTCTATGGCCCGACGCGCCATTTCTGCGACACGATGCTGAAGCGCCTCGGCGTCGAGGTGGAATATTACGATCCGGCGATCGGCGCCGGCATCGAGACGCTGTTCCGGCCGAACACGAAGCTCGTTCACACCGAGGCTCCCGGCTCCAACACCTTCGAGATGCAGGATATTCCGGCGATCTCGGCGGTCGCGCACCGCCACGGCGCCGTCGTCATGATGGATAATACCTGGGCGACGCCGCTCTATTTCAGGCCGCTCGATCACGGCGTCGACATCTCGATCCATGCATCGACGAAATATCCGTCCGGCCATTCCGACATCCTGCTCGGAACGGTTTCGGCCAATGCCGAGCACTGGGAGCGGCTGAAGGAGGCAAACGGCGTGCTCGGCATCTGCGGCGCACCCGATGATGCCTATCAGATTCTGCGCGGATTGCGCACCATGGGCCTGCGCCTCGAGCGGCATTATGAAAGCGCGCTTGATATTGCGGAATGGCTGGAGGGCAGGGAGGATGTCGCCCGCGTGCTGCATCCGGCTCTGCCGAGTTTTCCCTCTCATCATCTCTGGAAGCGCGATTTCAAAGGCGCCAGCGGCATCTTTTCCTTCGTGCTGGCCGCCGACGGCCCCGAGAAATCAAGAGCAAAGGCGCATGCCTTCCTCGACGCCCTCAGGATTTTCGGTCTCGGCTATTCCTGGGGTGGCTTTGAAAGCCTCGCTCTGCATGCCTATCTCAACGATCGCAAGGTCGCCAAGGCGCCCACGGATGGTCCGGTCATCCGCCTGCAGATCGGCATCGAGGACGTGGTCGATCTGAAGGCCGATATCGAACGGGGTTTTGCGGCGGCAAGCGCGGTCTGATCAGACAAGCTTTGTCGTCGCTTGTGAAACCTCAAGGCAGATCTGCAGCCCGATAGCCGTAGATCCAGTCGAGATCGGCCGCCAGGCTTAGCGGCGGCTTGAGGCCGAGCACGAGATCGCGGCCGATCCGGATCGGCCCTTTCGCATGATAGGCGAACCGGTTGAAGGCGCCGCGCTGGCGAAGTCTCGCAATGCGTGGCGCCCGATGTCTTTCGAAGCGCGCCAGCGCTTCCGCCATGGGGCTATTCGAAAGAAACGCCGCCAGTTCGTAGGCGTCTTCGATCGCCATCGCCGCTCCCTGTCCGGCAAAAGGCATCATCGCGTGGGCGGCGTCGCCGATCAGCACCGTCTTTCGGCCGTCCTGCCATGTGCCTGATGTGGTTTCGAACAGCGGCCAGAACGTTAGCTTATTCTGTCTGTCGAGCAGCGAGACGATTGCGGCATTCCAGCCGGAAAGGCGTGCCCGCAGCTCGGCGCGCTGTTCGGCCGTCGGCTCGCTTTGCCAGGCCTGCGGCGCGGTATTGCCGGCGGTGATCGCCACCATGTTGAAGCTGCCGCTTTCTCTCAGCGGATAGCAGACGAGGTGCGCCGAGCCGCCGAGAAAAGCCGAAACGCTTGCCCTATCGAGGAAACCGGGCGCCTCATTTTCGGCAATGGTGAAGCGGTAGGCGATATTGCCGGAAAAGCGCGGCGAGGGGCTGCCCGAAATGGATTGCCGGAGCTTCGACCAGACGCCGTCGGCGCCGATCACGACGTCGGCCGCCCGCTCGAAAGGCGGTAGGGTCGCATCGATCCGCACGCCGAGGTGAAGCCGGCAGCGCGGATCGGCCGTAACCGCTGCCAAAAGGGCTTTCTGCAACGTAGTGCGGTGCAGAACGCCATAGGGAGCGCCCCAGCGTTCCCGCGCGAATATGCCGGCCGGCACCGCCGCGAGCTGGCGGAGCGACCCGCCCGATATCAGCCGGATCGCGTCCGGCTCGAGCCAGACCTTTGACAGTCCTTCAAGGATGCCGAGTTCGGCAAGGATGTGCGAAGCGTTCGGCGAAACCTGCAATCCAGCGCCGATTTCGGTGAGTTCGCCCGCCTGCTCGAAGATCTCCGAACTGATGCCCCGGCGCGAAAGCGCAAGGGCAGCGGTCAGCCCTGATATCCCGGCGCCGATGATGGCGGCATGTTCGACCGGCATTGTCCGTCCGATCCGAATCTGGACTGACTACGCCGCCTTCACGTGAAAAACGCAACCGGCCGGATTGGTTTGGCTGGGCTTGAGCGCGGAATTGAACCGATAGAGCGTCGAGCAGTAGGAACAGACCTTCTCGTTGTCGTCGCCCATGTCGATGAAGATATGCGGATGATCGAAGGGAGCCGAAGCGCCGGTGCACATGAATTCCTTGACGCCGACTTCGATAACGCGGTGACCGCCGTCGTTCTGGAAGTGGGGAATGTTGTGGCCGGCCATGTCGCTCTCCGAATGCTTTGAAATGTGCGCGAACCTTATAAGCCTTCGCCGCAAATGTGTAGAGCCAAAGCACTGCGCCAGGCACAGTTTTTGGCTTCACGATGAAAGGCCGCTCGATTATGGTCGCGCCAAAAAGGAAGGCCAGATGAACCTGAATACACCCACATTTTCAAGCTTCACCCATGACGGATTGCAGCTCGCCTTCTTCGATGAGGGCGATCCGGCCGGTGTGCCCGTGATGTTGATCCACGGCTTTGCCTCGACTGCAAACGTCAACTGGGTGCATCCGGGTTGGTTGAAGACGCTCGGTGATGCCGGCTTCCGGGTGATTGCCATGGACAATCGCGGCCACGGGGCAAGCGACAAGCCGCACGATGCCGAAGCCTATCGCCCATGGATCATGGCCGGCGATGCAATCGCGCTGCTCGACCATCTCGGCATCCCCGAGGCCAATGTCATGGGCTATTCGATGGGCGCGCGCATCTCCGTCTTTGCCGCGCTTGCCAATCCGCATCGCGTCCGTTCGCTGGTGCTCGGCGGCCTCGGCATCGGCATGACCGACGGCGTCGGCGACTGGGACCCTATTGCCGATGCGCTGCTGGCGCCCTCGCTGGAAGCGGTGACACATGCCCGCGGCCGCATGTTCCGCGCCTTCGCCGAGCAGACGAAGAGCGACCGGGTCGCTCTTGCCGATTGCATCCGCGGCTCGCGCGATCTCGTCGCCCGCTCCGATATGGCCAAGCTCGACATGCCGACGCTGATCGGCGTCGGCACCAAGGATGATATCGCCGGCTCGCCGCAGGAATTGGCGGCGCTGATGCAAAATGCCGAAGCGCTCGATATTCCGGGCCGCGATCATATGCTCGCCGTCGGCGACAGGGTTTTCAAGCAGGCGGTGCTGGCCTTCTATGCAAGGGTCGCCCATTGCTGACAACATCGTGATGCCGAAAAACCATGCTAAAAAACCATGGCGACGGCACCCATTTATGTTATTGCCGTTTTCCTCTATATATTGGCATTCCGAAAACGGCATTCCGGCTGGCAGCGAGGAGAGCGGCGATGGTCGCAAAGACTGACATTCGTGCTTTTGACACAGGCCATCCGCTGAAGGTGATGGATCCCATCTGGGACAGCCTGCGCGAGGAAGCCCGGCTCGCCGCCGAACGGGACCCGGTTCTCGCCGCCTTCCTCTATTCGACCGTGATCAACTACCATTCGCTCGAGGAATGCGTCATCCACCGCATCTGCGAACGTCTCGATCACCCCGACATGCAGGCGAACCTGCTTCGCCAGACTTTCGAGGAAATGCTCCTCGACTGGCCTGACTGGAGCTCCATCCTGCGCGTCGATATCCAGGCGATCTATGACCGCGATCCCGCATGCCTGCGCTTCATGGAAGCGGTGCTTTATTTCAAGGGCTTCCATGCGCTGCAGACACATCGTCTGGCCCATTGGCTGCTGAACCGCGGCCGGCGCGATTTTGCGCTCTATTTGCAGAGCCGCTCCTCCAGCGTCTTCCAGACCGACATCAATCCGGCCGCCCGTATCGGCAAGGGCATCTTCCTCGATCACGCCACCGGCCTCGTCGTCGGCGAGACGGCCGTCATCGGCGACAACGTCTCGATTCTGCACGGTGTCACACTCGGCGGCACCGGCAAGGAGGGTGCCGACCGCCATCCGAAGATCGGCTCCGGCGTCATGATCGGCGCCGGTGCGAAGATCCTCGGCAATATCGAGATCGGCTACTGCTCACGCGTCGCCGCCGGCTCCGTCGTCCTGAAGGCGGTGCCGCCCAAAAAGACAGTCGCGGGTGTGCCGGCCAAGGTCGTCGGCGAGGCCGGTTGTTCCGAGCCGTCGCGCAACATGGACCAGGTGATCGGCGCCGACATCTGAGCGCCCGTTGGAAACAAGGATAGGAAAAGTCGGCGGGATCCGAGCGGGGAGAGCCATGAGCAAACGGCAACCTTGCCTTTACACCGCTGCATTTCCTGTGCAAGAAGCGGCCAATCAAGACCGCTTACGGAGATGACAGAGTGAAGCCAGAAGAAATCAAGAAGCTCGACGCCTATTTCAAGCGCATGTTCAATCCGCAGATGATCGTCAAGGCGCGTCCGCGCAAGGATGATTCTGCGGAAGTCTATCTCGGCGAAGAATTTCTGGGTGTCGTCTATATCGATGACGAGGACGGCGACCGCTCCTACAACTTTTCGATGGCGATCCTCGACGTCGATCTCTGATCGCGTTCGAAAGCTTCAAAAGGACCGAACGGCGCGATCCGTTCGGTCCTTTTTTCGTTTTTTCGATTCGCAACGAGAATTTATTCAAAACTTCCGGTTGCGGCATTCTGATATATTTTAGCAAAATCAATTAAAGACGTACGTGCCCCGGCGCGCTGCCTTTGTTATCTTTTTGTAATGCAACCGTTGGATGTTTTGCAGCGCACAAGACTACTTGACTATTTGTGCATTGCAGCTACCCTGCGGCCACCAACAGCCCAACGGAGGATGGCTCATGTTCAACTTTGAAGACGCCAACAAGAAGAGCAAGGAAGCCGTCGACACGGCCCTGAAGACCTATACCGACACGTCCAAGGGCTTTCAGGCAATCGCCACCGAAGCCACTGAATATTCGAAGAAATCTTTTCAGGACGCGGTGACGCATTTCGAAACGCTGGCCGGCGTCAAGAGCTTCGAGGCCGCCTTCGAGCTGCAGACGAGCTACGTCAAGGCGTATTTTGAAGGCTTTGTCTCCGAGACGACGAAGCTCAGTGAGATGTATGCCGATCTCGCCAAATCAGCCTACAAGCCCTATGAGGCACCGATCGCCGCTGCGGTCGTCAAGACCGCAAAGTCGGTGTCGGCGGCGACGCCTGCTGCTGCTTGAACTGATTTCAAAGGCGCAACCTGCGCTACATATTGAAAAATGAAGACCGGCTACGCATCTGTAGCCGGTCTTTTTGTTTCCACTTTCGCTGCAGCGCCCGCATGGGATCGACCGGGGACTTTTTTGGTCTTTCCCGTGCATGCCGGCCATTTCTTGATTGCAGTGTCTGACAGGGGGCTTAAAATCAGCCTATTATGAACTAAGTTAGTGTTTCAGATATTCGGCGGGAAAAGCACCCTCCCATGCTCCGCTGGATTGCTTGAGGAATGAATGACAATGATCGCAAAGCCGATCCGGATGCAGAACGACAGCGAAAGGAACGGGGACAACGCAAATCGAACCTCGGTCATCACGCGCACCAAGCCGAAGACCAAGAAGCCCAATCTTTATCGTGTGCTGCTTTTGAATGACGACTACACTCCCATGGAATTCGTCATTCATATTCTGGAGCGTTTTTTTCAGAAGGATCGTGAAAGTGCCACCCGCATCATGCTCCATGTCCATAACCACGGCGTCGGCGAATGCGGAATATTCACATACGAGGTAGCGGAAACGAAGGTCAGCCAGGTGATGGACTTCGCCCGGCAGCACCAGCATCCGCTGCAATGCGTCATGGAAAAGAAGTGAGGATCTGAACGTGCCAACATTTTCGCCTAGTTTAGAGAAGGCGCTCCATCAGGCACTGACCTTTGCCAACGAGCGGCACCACGAATATGCGACGCTCGAGCATCTGCTGCTCGCCCTGATCGACGATGCCGATGCGGCCGCGGTCATGGGTGCCTGCAATGTCGATCTCGACGCGCTGCGCAAGACGCTCGTCGAATATGTCGACAACGAACTTTCCAACCTGATCACCGGTTATGACGAGGATTCGAAGCCGACCTCCGGCTTCCAGCGCGTCATCCAGCGTGCCGTCATCCACGTGCAATCGTCCGGCCGCGAAGAGGTGACCGGCGCCAACGTGCTCGTCGCGATCTTCGCCGAGCGCGAGAGCCATGCCGCCTATTTCCTGCAGGAGCAGGAAATGACCCGCTACGACGCCGTCAACTATATCTCCCACGGCATCGGCAAGCGGCCGGGCGCTTCGGATGTGCGTCCCCCGCGCGGTGCTGAGGACGAAGCCGAAAGCAGCAAGCCGACGGCGCGCGGCGGCGAGGAAGAAGGCGGCCCCAAGAAGCAGCAGGATGCGCTCAAGGCCTATTGCGTCAATCTCAACGAGAAGGCCAAGGGCGGCAAGATCGATCCGCTGATCGGCCGTCACGCCGAGGTCAGCCGCACGATCCAGATCCTGTGCCGCCGTTCGAAGAACAATCCGCTCTATGTCGGTGATCCCGGCGTCGGCAAGACGGCGATCGCCGAAGGCCTTGCCAAGCGCATCGTCGAAGGCAAGGTTCCCGAAGCGCTCGCCGATGCGACGATCTTCTCGCTCGACATGGGCACGCTGCTCGCCGGCACGCGCTATCGCGGCGACTTCGAGGAGCGCCTGAAGCAGGTCGTCAAGGAACTGGAAGAATATCCGGGCGCCGTGCTCTTCATCGACGAGATCCACACGGTGATCGGCGCCGGCGCCACCTCGGGCGGCGCGATGGATGCATCGAACCTCCTGAAGCCGGCCCTGTCATCGGGCGCGATTCGCTGCATCGGTTCGACCACCTACAAGGAATACCGCCAGTTCTTCGAGAAGGACCGGGCGCTGGTCCGTCGCTTCCAGAAGATCGACGTCAGCGAGCCGTCGATCGAGGATGCGATCGAGATCATGAAGGGCCTGAAGCCCTATTTCGAAGAGTATCACCACCTGCGTTATTCGAACGACGCCATCAAGTCGGCCGTCGAATTGTCGGCCCGCTACATCTCCGACCGCAAGCTGCCCGACAAGGCGATCGACGTGATCGACGAAACCGGTGCGGCCCAGATGCTGCTGCCGCCGTCCAAGCGCCGCAAGCTGATCACCGAAAAGGAGATCGAGGCAACGGTCGCCACGATGGCGCGCATTCCGCCGAAGACCGTCTCCAAGGACGACGAAGCCGTGCTCGCCAATCTCGAGCAGGAACTGCGTTCGGTGGTCTACGGCCAGGACATAGCCATCGAAGCCCTTTCGACCTCGATCAAGCTGGCGCGTGCGGGTCTTCGCGAGCCGAACAAGCCGATCGGCGCCTATGTCTTCTCCGGTCCGACCGGCGTCGGCAAGACCGAGGTGGCAAAGCAGCTGGCATCGTCGCTCGGCGTCGAACTGCTGCGCTTCGACATGTCGGAGTATATGGAGCGGCACACGGTTTCGCGTCTGCTCGGCGCACCTCCCGGCTATGTCGGCTTCGACCAGGGCGGTCTTCTGACTGATGGCGTCGACCAGCACCCGCATTGCGTGGTCCTGCTCGACGAAATCGAGAAGGCGCATCCCGACATCTACAATATCCTGCTGCAGGTCATGGACCACGGCACGCTGACCGACCACAACGGCAAGAAGATCGACTTCCGCAACGTCATCCTGATCATGACGACCAATGCGGGTGCGTCGGAAATGGCCAAGGCGGCGATCGGCTTCGGCTCGTCCAAACGCACCGGCGAGGACGAGGAGGCGCTGACCCGCCTGTTCACGCCGGAATTCCGCAACCGTCTCGACGCGATCATTCCTTTCGCGGCGTTGCCGACGGCCGTCATCCACAAGGTCGTGCAGAAGTTCATCATGCAGCTGGAGGCCCAGCTTTCCGAAAGGAACGTCACCTTCGACCTGCACGAGGATGCAATCGCCTGGCTGGCGGAAAAGGGTTACGACGAGAAGATGGGCGCCCGCCCGCTTGCTCGCGTCATTCAGGATACGATCAAGAAGCCGCTCGCCAACGAAATCCTCTTCGGCAAGCTGAAGAAGGGCGGCGTCGTCAACGTCACTGTCGGCCCGAAGGAAGACGGCAAGCCCGGCATCGTGCTCGAAGCCATTTCGGAAACGGCGCCGATCAAGCCGAAGCCCGAAGCCGAGGTCGTGCATCCCGAAGGCGATGATGGGGATGACGGCGAGCTGAAGACGAAGGCGGCCCGCAAGACCCGCGCCAAAGCAGTGCCGCAGGCCGAGCCTGAGGTTCGCGACGCCCCGAAGAAGGGAAGCGCGGTTCCGAAGGTTCCACGCAAGAAGTAAGATACCGTCACCGAATTGGAAAAGGCCGCGTCACTGCGGCCTTTTTCGTTTTCGGATCTGCATGCGCCCTTTTCAGAGCCTGGTGTAGTCGATCTCGAGAAAATCGGCGACCTCGGGCACCCAGCGGTCGCGCACGAAGGCGACATGCAGGGGATGGAGGTTGTACGTGTCGTAGCCAGCCTGATCGTCGAATTCCATCGAAAAGCCGAAGGCAAAAGCATTCTTTGGACTCGTCTGCCGAAGCTGCTCGAAATTCCGCACGCTCGGGATATTGGCAAGCACCAGCGCGTCGGCGAGGAACGACGTTTCTTCAGCCGAGCCGGCTTCGTGCTTCAGGCGGAATGCGACAGTATGGCGGATCATGATTTTGTTCCAAATGATTGTCCGGATTGAATTCTCTGAATCGACGGGTGTTGACCCTACGCCAGTGCGGCCCTGATCTTTTCGGCATTGGCGGCAAGCACGGCACCGTCCTCCATCTTGCCGGAATGCGGCTTCAGCGCCGCGCCCTCATGCCGCGGGATGACGTGGAAATGCAGATGGAACACCGTTTGCCCGGCGGCCGGCTCGTTGAACTGGGCGATGAACACGCCATCGGCTTCGAAGACGTCCTTCACCGCATTGGCGATCTTCTGGACGACAGTAATTGCGTGGGTGAGGGTGGCTGGATCGGCATCGAGGAGATTGCGGGACGGCGCCTTGGGAAGGACGAGCACATGGCCCGGCGCCTGCGGCATCACATCCATGAAGGCGACGGTATGCTCGTCCTCGTAAACCCGGTGCGAGGGGATTTCGCCGCGGAGGATCTTGGCGAATATGTTGTTGTCGTCATAGGCGGCCGGGCTGGTCATCACGAAATCTCCTCAGTTCATGGTTGATCGGGTAACGCGGCCGGTGCGGCGGCGTCAATCCTCCTGCAGGCGCTCACCCTTGCGGAAAGGACTGTGTTCCGTCAGCAGTTCGCTCATCTGTTCGACATCGGCGCGCTCGCGCGCGAGATAGTCGCCGATCGCCCGGCGAAGGCCGGCATGCGCGACATAATGGGCGGAATGCGTCGTCACCGGCAGGTAACCGCGGGCAAGCTTGTGTTCGCCCTGCGCGCCAGCCTCGACCCGTTTCAACCCTTTCGAAAGGGCGAAGTCGATCGCCTGGTGATAGCAGACCTCGAAATGCAGGAAGGGATGATCCTCGATGCAGCCCCAGTGACGGCCGTAGAGCGTGTCGCCACCGATGAAGTTGATCGCGCCGGCGACATAGCGCCCGTCGCGCTTGGCCATGACGAGCAGGATGTCGTCGGCCATGCGTTCGCCGATCAACGAATAGAACTTACGGGTGAGGTAGGGCCGGCCCCACTTGCGCCCGCCGGTATCCATGTAAAACTTGAAGAACTGGTCCCAGATGCGTTCCGTCAGGTCGCGGCCGGTCAGCCAGTCGATGCTGATACCGTTTTCGAGTGCGGCGCGGCGCTCTTTGCGCAACGCCTTGCGTTTGCGCGAGGCAAGCGTTTCGAGAAATTCCTCGTGATTGGCATAGCCGTAGTTGATGAAATGGAACTGCTGGTCGGTGCGGTGCAGATAGCCGTCCATCTCGAAGACGCCGATCTCTTCGTCCGGCACGAAGGTGATATGGGCCGAAGAGATGCCGAGCCGGCGCACCACCTCCTTCAGGCCTTCGGCGATCGCGCTCTGGATCGGCAGCCGCTGCAGCCCCTCGGCGACAAGAAGCCGCGGGCCTGTCGCCGGCGTGAACGGGATCGAGCACTGAAGTTTGGGGTAATAATGCCCGCCGGCCCGCTCGAAGGCGTCGGCCCAGCCATGGTCGAAGACATATTCGCCCTGGCTGTGATTCTTGAGATAGCCGGGCAGGGCGCCGATCAACTCGCCGCGCCCGGTCTCGAGCAGCAGATGGTGGCCGAGCCATCCGGTCTCGGCGTCGGCCGAGCCAGATTCCTCCAGAGACGATAAAAAGGCGTGCGAAACGAAAGGGTTGTAGGCAATCGTAGCACAAGTCTTCGATGCCCCGGAAAGCCTGGACCAACTCTCCGGGGAAATCGCGGTGAAGGAGCGTTCTACGCGAATGGATAATTCATCAGTCATGGGACAAATGCGAAACCTGTGGGAGGATAGTCTCGGCTCTGCCTTACAGCGCCGCGCGTCTTCAGACGCGCAAAGGATGCTGTAACACTTTGAGTTCCTGCATAATTTTTTCCTGAAGTCGATCCGATTAAGGAATTATGCAGCAGTCTGTGCATGATCTTGGCCAAAAAGCGAGCGTCAAGCAGCCACACGCGGATCGAAGCCTTCGAAGGTCATCTGGTCTGCGTTTGCGAATGTAAGCCGGCGCGCCTCTTCGTCACGCACCGTCCAGGTGATGATAGGAATGCCCTTTTCGCGTTCGCTGGTGATAAAGGGGTTCGGCAGGTCGCCATAGTGATAAGAGATGAAATCGAGACCGATCTCCATCGCCTTCGCATGTGTCTTGAACGCCTCCGGCGTGTTGCCGTCGGCCGTCAGCCCGAGCGGGTAGGGTGAGCCAAGCGCCCTCAGATCGCGCAGCAGCCAGTGGTCAAAACTCATCAGCGCCACCTTGCCCTCATAGCCTTCGAGCACCTCGAGAACAGCTTCGGCGAAACCTTCGTCGTCGGCCTCGCGCCCCTTGAGCTCCAGCACCAGCGGCACCTTGCCCTCGACGAGGTCGAGGAGTTGGCGCAACGTCGGCACCTTGTCGCTGGTGCCGCCAACGGCGATCAGTCCGAGTTCCCGAGAGGTGCGCTCGCGGATGTCGCCGTGGAGGTTGCACAGGCGCTGCAGATCCTCGTCGTGAAATATGACCGGCACGCCGTCGGAGGCGTAATGCAGGTCGCATTCGATCGCAAAGCCCGCTTCGACGGCGCGCGAGAAAGCCGAAAGCGTGTTTTCCCAGACCTGCGTGTTGAGGTCGTGATAGCCGCGATGGGCAACCGGCAGGTCCCTGATCCAGCCAACATTGGTCATTCTGCGATTTCCATGATAGCGTCTATCTCGACGGCGGCATTCAGCGGCAGGGCCGCCATGCCAACGGCGGCACGCGCATGTTTGCCGGCTTCGCCAAGCACGCCGGCAATCAGGTTCGAAGCGCCGTTGATGACGAGATGCTGCTCGACGAAGTCGGGCGCCGAGGCGACGAAGCCGTTCAGCTTGATGACGCGCCGGATACGGCCGAGTTCGCCGCCAAGTGCCGCCTTCGCCTGGGCAAGGATGTTGATGGCGCAGAGTTCGGCGCCGCGCTGGCCCGTTGCTACGTCGACGGTCTTGCCGAGATGGCCCGAGACAGTGACCTTGCCGCCTTCGAGCGGCAGCTGACCGGAGATGTAGAGAAGATTGCCGCTGATGACATAGGGAACGTAATTTGCAGCAGGTGCTGCAGCTTCGGGCAGGGTTATCCCCATCTCAATCAGGCGCGCTGCAATTTCATCGGACATTTTCGTCTCCGCTTTTGTTGTCAATTCTTCAAAAATTATGCATCAAGACTAGAATCTTTAATATGACAGTTTCGAGCCTCGATTTGGCCGAAAGCGTTCTTATAACATCGCGACCGAGTCCAACAGGAGTTAATGAATGTTCCGATCGAGTCTTGTCGCTCTGCTTTTCGCCAGCGTTTCCGCCAATGCATGGGCGGCTGCGCCCGCGGTTAGCGCTGCGATCGCGACCGGCCTCGTCGCCCATCGCGCGGTCTACGATCTGGAACTGAAGGACGCTTCGGACCGCTCCGGCATCGCCGCCATGTACGGTCGCATGGTCTATGAATTCGACGGCAGCTATTGCCAGGGCTTCACCACCAACTTCCGCTTCGTGACGCAGATCGACACCGGCGACAGCGTGCGTGTCAGCGACCAGCAGACGAAGACCTTCGAGAACCTGAAGGACGGCAAGTTCACCTTCGACACCAAATCCTTCACCGACGAGCAGCTCGATAAAGAGGTCAACGGTGCGGCTCAGGACCAGCCTGATGGTGTCAAGGTAGATCTCAAGCAGCCGGCGAGCCGCGAGCTGCAGCTTTTAGAAAGCCGCTTTCCCACGGAACATATGCTCGATGTGATCCAGCACGCCAAGGACGGCAAGCGCTTCTTCGAGGCGCGCGTCTTCGACGGTTCCGATGACGGTGACAAATCGCTGGCGACGACTACGATCGTCGGCAAGCAGGAGACACCGATCGCCGAGGAAGCCGATGCCGGCAATGCCGGCGCCTTCTCCAAGACGGCCTTCTGGCCGGTGACGATCGCCTATTTCAACGAGAGTGCGAAATCGGATGCTTTGCCGGTCTACCGCATGTCCTTCAAGCTCTATGAGAACGGCATCACCCGCGACCTGACGATGGATTACGGCGATTTCGTCCTGACCGGCAAGCTCGCCAAGCTGGAGTTGCTCGACCGCAAGGCCGAGGTTTGCAAGTAGGCCTCGTTGCCTTCCGCAGCCCCTGAGACTGATATTCATCCTGTCGATGTTGCTGCCGACGCTGGCAGGCTGAGTGCGGCATTCCAAGGGCAGGCAGTCGCCTTTGTCTCTTTTATTGAGATCCACGCGCCGTGGCCGGTGCGTGAGCCAGGTTTTTTCGGCATAAGCCTTGCTTTTGCGCCAAATCGAATGTATGGGCACCCGCATTCCACACGTAAGGCATGGGATCGTCCGGGAGAAATCCGGACTGTTCCGCCCGGTGGCATTCTCGAAGAGGATGCTGTTCGCCTTGCGGAGGTTCAACCGGAAAAGGAGTAACAAGGCATGGCATTGCCTGATTTTTCTATGCGTCAGCTTCTTGAAGCAGGCGTCCACTTCGGCCACCAGACGCATCGCTGGAACCCGAAGATGAAGCCGTACATCTTCGGCGATCGCAACAACATTCACATCATCGATCTGGCCCAGACCGTTCCGATGCTGTCGCGCGCCCTTCAGGTCGTCAGCGACACCGTTGCCCGCGGCGGCCGTGTTCTCTTCGTCGGCACCAAGCGCCAGGCGTCTGAGATCATTGCCGACAGCGCCAAGCGCTCGGCCCAGTACTACGTCAACTCGCGCTGGCTCGGCGGCATGATGACGAACTGGAAGACCATCTCCAACTCGATCCAGCGTCTGCGCAAGCTCGACGAGATCCTGAACGGCGAAGCCCAGGGCTTCACCAAGAAGGAACGCCTGAACCTCGAGCGCGAACGTGAGAAGCTGGACAAGGCTCTTGGCGGTATCCGCGATATGGGCGGCACGCCCGACCTGATGTTCATCATCGACACCAACAAGGAAAAGATCGCGATCGACGAAGCCAAGCGCCTCGGCATCCCGGTTGTCGCCATCATCGATTCGAACTGCGATCCGGACCTGATCGACTATCCGATCCCGGGTAACGACGACGCATCGCGCGCCATCGCTCTTTACTGCGAGCTTATCTCCCGCGCCGCCATCGACGGCATCGCGCGTCAGCAGGGCTCTTCCGGCCGCGATCTCGGCGCATCCTCCGAAGTTCCGGTCGAGCCGGCTCTCGAGGAAGCAGCCGAAGGCTGATGAAAGCGGGCGGATCGAAAAGGTCCGCCAATGCTTACAGAGACTGGGAAAGGCCGCTCGCGACTCATCGAAGTTCGGCGGCCTTGCCTGTTTCAAGGGGAGGGCGTCAGGCTCTCCGTCCGATAAGTTTCGTTATGACGCGTCTTCATCACGCTGTCATACATACAGGTACATTTCGTGCCTCAATCCGGTGCCGAGCCGCGCTTTGCGGCCCACCGTATGAACCGATAAGAGGAAGCTAATGAGCGAGATTACGGCTGCAATGGTGAAGGAACTGCGCGAAAAGACCGGCGCAGGCATGATGGACTGCAAGAAGGCTCTTGCTGAAACCGGTGGCGACATGGAAGCGGCGATCGACTGGCTGCGCGCCAAGGGCATCGCCAAGGCCGACAAGAAGTCCGGCCGCACCGCTGCCGAAGGCCTCATCGGCGTTGCGAGCCAGGGCACCAAGGCCGTCGTCGTCGAAGTCAATTCCGAGACCGACTTCGTCGCCCGTAACGATGCCTTCCAGGAACTCGTCCGCGGCATCGCCAAGGTCGCCGCCTCGACCGACGGAACCGTCGATGCCGTTGCCGCTGCGACCTACCCGGCATCCGGCAAGTCCGTGTCCGACACGATCAAGGATGCGATCGCAACGATCGGCGAGAACATGAACCTGCGCCGTTCGGTCGCTCTCTCGGTCGAAGACGGCGTCGTCGCCACCTATATCCACAATGCTGTTTCCGACGGCCTCGGCAAGCTCGGCGTTCTCGTCGCGCTGAAGTCGACCGGTGACAAGGATGCCCTGAACGCCATCGGCCGTCAGGTCGCCATGCACATCGCCGCCACCGCGCCGCTGGCAATCCGCCCGGAAGAAGTCGATGCCGCTGTCGCCGAGCGCGAGCGCAACGTCTTCATCGAGCAGTCGCGCGCTTCCGGCAAGCCGGACAATATCATCGAGAAGATGGTCGACGGCCGCATGCGAAAGTTCTTCGAGGAAGTCGCCCTTCTCTCGCAGGCTTTCGTCATCAATCCGGATCTGACGGTCGCTGCCGCCATCAAGGAAGCTGAAAAGGCCGTCGGCGCGCCGATCGAAGTCGCAGGCATGGCCCGTCTTCTGCTCGGCGAAGGCGTCGAGAAGGAAGAGACCGACTTCGCGGCCGAAGTCGCGGCTGCCGTCAAGGGTTGATCTTCCAGCCATAATTGGGAAAACACGAAGGGCATCGCGTGACAACGCGGTGCCCTTCGTGTATCGGGCATTCACGGCAATTTACGAGGAGCCAAGATGTCTTTAGAGCCTGTCTATAAACGCGTTCTACTCAAGGCCTCCGGCGAAGCGCTCATGGGTGGCCAGGGTTTCGGGATCGATGTGACTGTGGCGGACCGCATCGCATCCGACATCGCCGAGGCACGGCATATGGGCGTGGAAGTCGGCGTCGTCGTCGGTGGCGGCAATATCTTCCGCGGTGTCGCGGTAGCGTCCAAGGGCGGCGACCGGGTCACCGGCGACCATATGGGCATGCTCGGCACCATCATCAATGCGCTGGCGCTGGCGACCTCGCTGCGCAAGTTGAATATCGATACGGTGGTGCTTTCGGCCATCTCCATGCCCGAGATCTGCGAGAGCTTTTCGCAGCGCGCGACCCTTTATCATCTGTCGATGGGACGCGTGGTGATTTTTGCCGGCGGCACCGGCAACCCCTTCTTCACCACCGATTCCGCCGCAGCACTTCGCGCCGCCGAAATGGGTGCGGAAGCGATCTTCAAGGGCACGCAGGTTGACGGCATCTACACCGCCGACCCGAAGAAATATCCTGATGCGACCCGCCTCGACCGGCTGACGCACCAGGAAGTGCTGGACAGGGGGCTGGCGGTGATGGACGTTGCCGCCGTGGCGCTGGCCAGAGAAAATTCCATTCCGATCATCGTCTTCTCGATCCACGAGAAGGGTGGTTTTGCTGAAATCTTGACGGGCGGTGGCCTCAAGACCATCGTCTCCGACAACTGATAAAGCTGCGCCGCGGTTTCGGCGCAGCCCTCGCTAGAACATGATGATTTTAGGCCCGTTTGGCCTGAAAGCTGAATCATGTTCTACATTAAATAGTAAGAGCATGATGTCGCCCGAAAACCGCTGACACTTTTCGGCATCATGCTCTGGACGGGAGCATCGACATGAGTGAAGGTATCGACATCAAGGAACTGAAGCGCCGCATGGACGGCGCGATTTCCGTATTCAAGGGCGACATCGCATCGCTGCGCACCGGCCGTGCTTCGGCCAACATTCTCGACCCGGTCACGGTCGAGGCCTATGGTTCGCGCATGCCGCTGAACCAGGTCGCCAACATCACCGTGCCTGAGCCGCGCATGCTGTCGGTTTCCGTCTGGGACAAGTCGATGGTCAGCGCCGTCGAGCGCGGCATCCGAGAATCCAATCTCGGCCTCAACCCGATCATCGACGGCCAGAACCTGCGCATTCCGCTGCCGGAGCTGAACGAGGAGCGCCGCAAGTCGCTCGTCAAGGTGGCGCACGACTATGCCGAAAAGAGCAAAGTGGCGATTCGCCATGTCCGCCGCGACGGCATGGACGGCCTTAAGAAAGCCGAAAAGGACGGCGTAATCGGCCAGGACGAGAGCCGGGCGCAGTCGGAACGTGTACAGAAGATGACGGACGAGACGATTTCCGAAATCGACCGCTTGCTTGGCGAGAAGGAAAAGGAAATCATGCAGGTCTAGTGGATCTGTGCCTTTGCCTGGAAAGACCGGACGGGAAATGTCGGAATCTGTATTTGTGACTGTGCCAGAGCATGTTGCCATCATCATGGACGGCAATGGCCGTTGGGCCAAGCAACGTGGCCTGCCGCGCACGATGGGCCATCGCAAGGGCGTCGAGGCGGTGCGTGAGACAGTCCGCGCCGCTGGTGCGGCCGGCATAAAATATCTGACCCTCTTTGCCTTCTCCTCGGAGAACTGGCGCCGGCCCGAAGCAGAGGTCTCCGATCTGCTCGGCCTGCTCAAGGCTTTTATCCGGCGCGACCTCGCCGAGCTTCATCGCCAGAACGTGCGGATCAAGGTGATCGGCGACCGCGACAGCCTGCGCAGCGACATTCTCGGCCTGCTGCTGGAGGCGGAGGAGACGACCAAGGACAACACGTCGCTGACGCTCGTCATCGCCTTCAACTATGGTTCGCGCGACGAGATCGCCCGCGCCGTCGTCAGCCTCGCCCGGGATGTCGAAGCCGGCCGCCTGAGAGCGCAGGATATTACGCCCGCCCTGATCAACGCCCGTCTCGATACGGCCGGCATCCCCGATCCGGATCTCATCATCCGCACCAGCGGCGAGGAGCGGCTTTCCAACTTCCTCCTCTGGCAGGCCGCCTATTCGGAATTCATCTTCCTTCCGGAATATTGGCCGGATTTCAGCCCCGAGATCTTCCGCTCGGCGCTCGATACATTCGCCTCTCGTGACCGGCGCTTCGGCGGCCTGTCGTCGCAGGCGGCCGCGGTCGGCACCTGATGCAGAGGGAATTGAAGCTCCGCATCGTTTCAGGACTGATTCTTGCGGCCATCGTTCTTGCCGCCACCTGGTATGGTGGCCTTGCCTTCCGTATCCTGGCGGTCGTGATCGGCCTGCTGATCTATTATGAATGGTCGAAAATGACAGGCATCGCGCGGGATTGGGTCGCCAATGCCGTCGGCTGGATCGGCGAGGCGGCGATTGCCTTTCTCGTGCTTGTCGGCAATTTCGAATTCGCCGCCGGCATGCTGGCCGGCGTCACCGCCGTCGGCATCGCCCTGATCATCCTGCAGGGCACGAGCCGCTGGTTGCCAGTGGGCCTGTTTTATGCCGGCGCCACCGGCCTGTCGCTTGCCGCGATCAGAAGCGATGACGGGCTTGGCCTTTACGCCATGCTCTTCGTCTTTGCTGTCGTCTGGGCAACCGATATCCTTGCCTATTTCGTCGGCAGGGCGCTCGGCGGGCCAAAGCTTGCCCCTTCGATCTCGCCCGGAAAGACCTGGTCGGGCGCAATCGGCGGCGCCGTTTCGGCGGTCGTAGCCGGCGTCGTTCTCGTCCATTTTCTCCTTCCGGGCGCTGAAATCATCGCCGCCGGCGTGGCATTGGTTCTCTCGGTTTGCAGCCAGTCGGGCGATCTTTTCGAATCGTTCATCAAGCGAAAATTCGGCGTCAAGGATTCGAGCCGTCTCATTCCGGGTCATGGCGGCGTCATGGACCGTGTCGACGGACTGATTTTCGCCTGTTTTTCGGCGTTCTTGCTTGCTGGGCTTTTTTCCCTGATAAAGGGGGCCGGAATGACGTCGCTTGGTGCGGCATTGTTCGGACTCTGACAACGCGGCAGTCTGACGGAAGGGACTCATGGAAACGATGAGCGGCATATACGCATTTCTGATGGGGAACATCGTTACCTTCATCCTCGTGCTGTCACTGCTCGTCTTTGTGCATGAGATGGGCCATTACCTCGTCGGGCGCTGGAGCGGCATTCGCATCCTTGCCTTTTCCGTCGGCTTCGGTCCGGAGATCTTCGGCTTCACCGACCGCCACGGGACACGCTGGAAGATTGCGGTAATCCCGCTTGGCGGCTACGTCCGGTTCTTCGGCGATGAGGATGCCTCGAGCAAGCCCGACACCGACAAGATCGCCGCCATGTCCGAGGAGGACAGGGCGCGCTCCTTTGCCGGCGCCAAGCTGTGGAAACGCGCTGCAACCGTCGCGGCTGGCCCGATCGCCAATTTTCTGCTGGCGATCGCCATCTTCACCATTCTTTTCTCGGTCTATGGCCGCACGATCGCCGATCCCGTCGTTGCCGAGGTCAAGCCAGACGGCGCAGCCGCTGCCGCCGGCATCCTTCCAGGCGATCTGCTGGTCGCCATCGACGGCGGCAAGGTCGAGACCTTCGACGACGTGCGCCGCTATGTCGGCATCCGCCCGAGCCAGAAGATCGTCGTGACGATCGAGCGCGCCGGCCAGAAGCTCGATGTGCCGATGGTGCCGCAGCGCGTAGACCAGACCGACCAGTTCGGCAACAAGGTCGAGCTCGGCCAGATCGGCATCGTCACCAGCCGGGAGGCCGGCAACTTCCGTCTGAAGACCTACACGCCGCTGGAGTCGTTGCAAGAGGCTGTGATTGAGACCCGTGACATTGTCACCGGCACCTTCAAATATATCGGCAACATCTTCAGCGGAACGATGCGCGCCGATCAATTGGGCGGGCCGATCCGCGTGGCGCAAGCTTCGGGCCAGATGGCGTCGCTTGGAATAGGCGCAGTGTTGCAGCTTGCGGCGGTGCTTTCTATTTCGATAGGATTGCTTAACCTGATGCCGGTTCCGGTACTTGATGGCGGCCACCTGATGTTCTATGCGGTGGAAGCGGTGAGGGGGAAACCGCTCGGCTCTTCGGCCCAGGAAATTGCATTTCGCATCGGCCTGGCGATGATACTGACATTGATGGTTTTCACGACCTGGAACGACATTGGCTCGTTAAGAGGGTAAACGAGCAAGGCGAGGCTAATTACTATTTATTTACGATGTTTCAAGGCTGTAGTGGCGAATGGGTCACGCTTGCAAATGAAGTAAACAGAAATTAACGACCTGCCTTGCTTGTATGTCAAAAGCGGGTAAAACGACACACGTGACCGGAATCGGGGTTTCCTGAAGCCGGGGACGAGGGAAACAAAAGGTAATGGGTGAAATGAAGGCTGGTTCAAAGTTTTTGAACGCAGTATCGGCGGTTGCGCTGTCTGCTAGTGTTGTTGCTTCGGGCGCAGGTGCTTTGACGTTCGTTTCCGCTACGGCCGCTGAGGCCGCGGTTATCCAGCGCATCGATGTGCGCGGCGCAAGCCGTGTCGGCGCGGAAGCCGTTCGGTCGAACCTCACCATCGCTCCCGGAAAGAGTTTTTCGAACAGCGATATCGATGCCTCGGTCAAGCAGCTCTACGGCACGGGTTACTTCTCCGACGTCAAGATCTCGGTTTCCGGAAGCACGCTGGTTGTCAACGTTCAGGAAGCCCAGCTGGTCAATCAGGTCGTCTTCAACGGCAACCGCAAGATCAAGGACGACAAGCTCGCGACGATCGTCCAGACCCACGCTGCCGGTCCCTACAGCGACACCCAGATCCAGGCCGACATTCAGTCGATCAAGGAAGCTTACGCTGCCACCGGCCGCAGCGAGGTCGAAGTCACGACGCAGGTGGTGCCGCTCGGCGAAGGCCGTGTCAACCTCGCCTTCGTCATCAACGAGGGCGACCGCACCAAGATCGATTCGATCAACTTCGTCGGTAACAATGCCTACAGCGCCGGCCGCCTGGCTGCCGTCATCGCCACCAAGCGTTCGAACTTCCTGTCGTTCCTGACTCGCAAGGATGTCTACAACGAAGACAAGCTCCACGCCGACGAAGAAGCGCTGCGCCAGTTCTATTACAATCGCGGCTACGCCGACATGCGCATCGTCTCTTCCGATGCCACCTTCGACGACGCGACCAACAAATACACGCTGACCTTCAACATCGAGGAAGGCCAGCGTTACGACTTCGGACCGGTGACCGTCCAATCGACCGTCGAAGGCGTCGGCTCAGAGCAGCTGCAGCCGCTGGTGCGCACCCGCGAAGGCCAGGTCTACAACGCCAAGGAAGTCCAGAAGTCGATCGAGGCGATCTCCGATCAGGTGGCGTCAGCCGGTTATCCCTTTGCGCGCGTCACGCCGCGCGGTAACCGCGACCTCAACAACAACACGATCGGTGTCGAATATCTGGTCGACCAGGGCGAGCGCGCCTATGTCGAGCGCATCGAGATCCGCGGCAACAGCCGCACGCGCGACTACGTCATTCGCCGCGAATTCGACATGAGCGAAGGCGATGCCTTCAACCAGCAGATGATCACCAAGGCCAAGCGTCGCCTCGAAGCGCTCGGTTACTTCTCTTCCGTCAATATCTCCACCCAGCCGGGCAGTTCGCCTGACCGTGTCGTGGTGGTCGTCGACGTGCAGGATCAGTCGACCGGTTCGTTCGGTGTCGGCGCGGGTTATGCCGCCGGCGGCGACGGCCTGCTGCTCGAAGCATCGATCGAGGAAAAGAACTTCCTCGGTCGTGGTCAGTACATCCGCATCTCGGCCGGTGGCGGCCAGGAAGGCTCACGCGCCTACGGCGTCAGCTTCACTGAACCCTATTTCCTCGGCTACCGTCTGGCGGCAGGCTTCGACGTCAACCGCAGCGAAACGTCGAGCAACGACGACTACGATTACGAAGAAACCAGCGTCGTCCTGCGTGTGACTGCGCCGATCACCGAAGATCTGGCGACGACCTTCCGTTATAACTACAAGCAGATGAAGTATGACGGCGATACCTCTGATCTTTCGGCGACCTACGCCAATCTGGTCGACGAGAGCCCGTGGACACGCTCTTCCGTCTCGCAGACGCTGACCTACAACACGCTTGACGACACCGTCCTGCCGCGTGAAGGCATCTATGCGACGGCGACGCACGAACTTGCCGGCCTCGGCGGCGACTCGCAGTTCTACAAGATCTACGGCAAGGCCCGTTATTACCACCTGCTCGCTGACGATGCCGATATCATCGGCTCGGTCTCCGCTTCGGCTGGTTATGTCGTTCCCTTGGGCGACCATCTGAACGTCTTCGACCAGTTCACGCTGACCAACGGCGATATTCGCGGCTTCGAGAACAAGGGTATCGGCCCGCGCATCCGCGGGGATCACGATGACCCGCTCGGTGGCACGACCTATTTCACGGCGTCTGCAGAAGCCACCTTCCCGATGCCGGGCTTCCCGCGTGACTTCAACCTGCGCGGCGCAGTCTTTGCCGATGCCGGTACGCTGTTCGGCAATGACGTCGAGCTTCTTGGGTCAGACCAGGCCGACGGTACCAGCGCTTCGCTGCGCGCCTCCGTCGGTGTCGGCGTCGTCTGGCAGTCTCCCTTCGGTGCATTGCGTCTGGATTACGCGATCCCGGTTCTCAAGGAAGACTTCGACAAGACGCAGAACTTCAAGTTTGGCATCAACAACCAATTCTGATATCGGCAGTCCGGAACTGTAAGACTCAATTCCGTTCTGGAGCATTGCCGATGGAGCAAAACGTTTTTTTTCTGCCCCATGAAGGTCTGAAGCTCGCTGAGCTGGCAGAGTTTCTTGGGGCAGAACTCGCCAATTCCGACCATGCCGATGTTGTCGTCAGGTCCGTTGCCCCCATCAGCCGGGCTCGGGCGGGAGACGTCTGCTATATCCTGTCGCGTCGTAACCGCGATGAACTGGCGACATGCGAGGCCTCGGCAGTGATCTGCGATAAGGCGCTCGCCGATCTCGTACCCCCCCATATCCCGGTCATCCTGTCGTCCAATCCACATGCGGCTTTCGCGATGGCGGGCGGCCTGTTTTATCCCGCGGCATTGCGCCCGGTCGTCTTTTCCGGTGAAAGCGAGATCGCGCCAAGCGCGGTGATCGATCCGAGCGCCAAGCTTGAAAAGGGCGTGATCGTCGAGCCGATGGCCGTCATCGGAGCGCATGCCGAGATCGGCGAAGGGACGCGCATCGGCGCCCAAAGCATCATCGGTCCGAATGTCAAGATTGGCCGGGATTGTTCGATTGCGGCCGGCGCCAGCATTCTCTGCGCGCTGCTCGGCAATGGCGTCATCATCCACAACGGCGCCCGCATCGGCCAGGATGGTTTCGGTTATGCGCCGGGCCCGCGCGGCATGATCAAGATCGTCCAGATCGGCCGAGTGATCATCCAGGATAATGTCGAGATCGGCGCCAACACCTCGATCGACCGTGGCACCATGGACGATACGGTCATCGGCGAAGGCACCAAGATCGACAACCAGGTACAGATCGGCCACAACGTTCAGATCGGCCGCCATTGCGCGATCGTTGCGCATGTCGGCATCGCCGGCAGCGCGAAGATCGGCAATGGCGTTCAGATCGGCGGCCAGGTCGGTATCAAGGGGCATGTGACGATCGGTGACGGCGTGCAGATCGCCGCCCAAAGCGGTATCATGACCGATCTTGCCGCCGGCGGACAATATGGTGGTACACCTGGGCGCCCGCTGAATGACTATCTGAGAGATGTCGCGCAACAGATGTCAAGGACGAAGCTGCGCGGGACGAAACCTGGAGGCAAGCAAAATGACTGAGGAAGCCACGACAACGCTTTCTTCGGCTGACATCATCGAGATCATGAAACTGCTGCCGCATCGCTACCCGTTTCTCATGGTCGACAAGATCATCGAGATTGACGGCGACAACACGGCGATCGGCATCAAGAACGTCACGGTGAACGAACCGCATTTCACCGGTCATTTTCCGGAATCTCCGATCATGCCCGGCGTTCTCCTGATCGAGGGCATGGCCCAGACCGCGGGTGCGATCTGTGCCAAGAAGGATGGCCAGCCAGGCAACCTCGTCTATTTCATGACCATCGAGAATGCGCGCTTCCGCAAGCCCGTTGTACCCGGCGATCGTGTTGAATTCCATGTCAGGAAGCACAAGCAGCGCGGCAATATCTGGAAATTCCATTGCGACGCCAAGGTCGACGGCGCACTTGTCGCCGAGGCCGATATCGGCGCGATGATCGTTCGTAAGGATCAGGCATGAGCACTATCGCCGAAAGCGCTCGCATTCATCCGATGGCTGTCGTCGAAGACGGCGCGACCATCGGTGAGGGCGTCAAGATCGGTCCCTTCTGCCATGTCGGGTCGCACGTCGTCCTGCATGCGAATGTCGAGCTTTTGTCGCATGCGGTCGTGACCGGCCGCACCGTGGTCGGCAAGGGCACACGCATCTTTCCGATGGCGGTCGTTGGCGGCGATCCGCAGAGCGTGCATCACGGCGGCGAGGAGACGACGCTGACGGTCGGCGCCAACTGCACGATCCGCGAGGGCGTGACGATGAATACGGGCACGGCCGATTTCGGCGGCCAGACGATCGTCGGCGACAATAACCTCTTCCTTGCCAATTCGCATGTCGCGCATGACTGCCGGGTGGGCAACCATGTGATCATGTCGAACAACGTCATGCTCGCCGGCCATGTCGTCATCGAAGATCGCGTCATCCTGGGCGGCGGCTCGGCCGTTCACCAGTTTACCCGCGTCGGCCGTCAGGCCTTCGTCGGGGGGCTGTCGGCAGTGAGTTACGACGTCATTCCGTACGGCATGCTGAACGGCAATCCCGGGCTGCTGAGCGGCCTCAACGTCGTCGGCATGACGCGCGCCGGCGTGGACCGCGCCGTCATTCACAGGGTGCGGCGCGCCTACAAGTCGATCTTCGAAGGACCGGGCTCCGTCCGCGAAAACGCCGCCGCCATCCGCGAAGAATATGCTGATTGCGAGCAGGCGGTCCACATCCTCGACTTCATCGCCGCCGACAGCG
Source organism: Rhizobium sp. WSM409 (assembly GCF_057653825.1). NCBI lineage: Bacteria > Pseudomonadati > Pseudomonadota > Alphaproteobacteria > Hyphomicrobiales > Rhizobiaceae > Rhizobium > Rhizobium sp. WSM409. The sequence goes on from NZ_CM172794.1 coordinate 1,758,345, forward strand.
ACCGCGCCTTGTCCTCGCCAACTCGGGGGCAGAAGGGCTAGTCCGTGACTCTTTCCGGCGATACCGCTGCGGGCCGGCTGGCGATCATCGCCGGCGGCGGCCTTCTGCCTTCCTATGTAGCCGAAGCTGCGCGCGCGGCGGGCGAAAATCCCGTCATCGTCGCGCTGAAGGACGAAAGCGACCGGCGCTGGGAAGGGTATGACCATGCCGTCATCGGCGTCGGCGATTTTGCAGCTCTCGAGGGCCTCTTGAACCGCTACGGCATCGGCCGTGTCGTCATGTCCGGCAGCGTGCGGCGCCGGCCGGAATGGCGCGAGGTGCGCCCGACGCTGCGCACTCTGATGAAGATGCCGGCCGTGATCCGCACCTTGCTGTCCGGTGGCGACGATACGGTGCTGCAGATGGTGATCCGGCTGATCGAGGGAAACGGCCGCCGGGTCGTCGGCGCTCATGAGATCGCTCCCGACCTTCTTGCCTACGTCGGTCCGCTTGGCGCTGCAGCGCCTGGCGAGGAAGACCGGCGCGATATCAGGCGCGCAGCCGATGCCGCTGAGATGCTGGGCCGGCTCGATGTCGGTCAGGGCGCCGTCGCCATCGGCGGGCGTATCGTCGCGCTGGAGGGTCTTGAGGGCACGGACGAGATGCTGGAGCGTGTCGCGGGTCTCAGAGCCGCCGGGCGCATCTCGCCGCGCCGCCGTGGCGCACTCGTCAAACTCTGCAAGCCGCAACAGGATATCCGCGCCGACTTGCCGGCGATCGGCGTTTCCACGGTTCTGAACGCGAGGAAAGCCGGCCTTGCCGGCGTCGCCGTCGAGGCCGGCCGCTCGCTGGTGCTCGATCGCGCCGCCGTCATCAAAGCCGCCGATGAGGCTGGGCTCTTCGTCTGTGGCATCGATCGCGGCCTGCCGGCATGGGGGCTTGAATGAACGGGGCGTCGCTGAAGATCGCCGTCATTGCCGGCGAGGTGTCGGGGGATCTGCTCGGTGCCGATCTCATCGCCGCCCTGAAGCGGGTTCATAGCGGACCGGTGGAGCTCGTCGGTGTCGGCGGCGAGGGGCTGCAGGCGGAAGGCTTGCGATCCCTGTTCGATTTCTCCGAGCTGTCGATCATGGGTATCACCCAGGTGCTGAGCCGGCTGCCAAAGCTCTATACGCTGATCCGCCAGACGACGGCTGCCATCATCGCCGCAAGGCCGGATATTCTTCTGATCATCGACAGCCCGGATTTCACCCATCGCGTCGCAAAGCGTGTCCGCATCGCTCTGCCGGATCTGCCGGTTGTCAATTATGTTTGTCCAAGCGTCTGGGCCTGGAAGGAATATCGCGCCACGCGCATGCTCGCCTATGTCGATCATGTGCTCGCCGTCCTGCCCTTCGAGCCGGCAACAATGCGTGCGCTCGGCGGGCCTGAGACCACCTATGTCGGCCATCGCCTGACCGCCGATCCGGCGCTGCTCGAAGTGCGGCAGCAGCGCGCCATGCGCGCACCCGTCGAGGGAGCCGGCAAGGCGATCCTGATGCTTCCTGGATCAAGATCCTCCGAAATCGCCAAACTGCTTCCGTTCTTCGAGGATGCGGCCAAAGAACTTGTCGCCCGCAACGGCCCGATGCGATTCCTGCTGCCGACCGTGCCGCACAACGAAGCGCTGGTGAAAGGGCTCGTCGCCGGCTGGGCCACGCCGCCGGAGGTGGCGGTCGGGCCGGCGCAGAAGTGGAAGGCCCTTGCCGAGGCGGATGCGGCGATGGCAGCTTCCGGCACGGTGATCCTCGAACTCGCCCTTGCCGGCGTGCCGACGGTGTCCGTTTACAAGACGGATTGGATTATCCGCCTGCTCGCCCGGCGCATCAAGGTATGGACGGGCGCATTGCCCAATATCATCGCCGATTATGCCGTCGTGCCGGAATATCTGAACGAGATCGTCCGCGGCGCCAGCCTGGCGCGCTGGATGGAGCGGCTGTCGGCCGACACGTTCCAATTGAAGGCGATGAACGAGGGTTATGATCTCGTCTGGCAACGCATGCAGACCGAAAAGCCGCCCGGCGAACACGCTGCCGAGATCCTTCTCGACGTGCTGAAAAAGAAAAAACCCGGTCGTTTCTGACCGGGTTTTCTTTTGGGTTCTTTCTGAAGCGATCAGCGCTTCGAAACCGGAATGTAGTCGCGCTTCGGTTCGCCGACATAAAGCTGGCGCGGACGGCCGATGCGCTGTTCCGGATCCTCGATCATCTCGTTCCACTGCGCGATCCAGCCGACGGTGCGGGCGAGCGCGAAGAGCACGGTGAACATGGTCGTGGGGAAGCCCAGCGCCTTCAGCGTGATGCCGGAATAGAAGTCGATGTTCGGATAGAGCTTCTTCTCGATGAAATATTCGTCGGTGAGCGCGATGCGCTCCAGCTCCATCGCCACTTCGAGCAACGGATCGTCCTTGATGCCGAGTTCGCCGAGCACTTCATGCGTCGTCTTCTGCATGATCTTGGCGCGCGGATCGTAGTTCTTGTAGACCCGGTGACCGAAGCCCATCAGGCGGAACGGATCATTCTTGTCCTTGGCGCGGGCGACATATTCCGGAATGCGGTCGACCGTGCCGATTTCCGTCAGCATGTTGAGGGCTGCTTCGTTAGCACCGCCGTGAGCGGGCCCCCAGAGGCAAGCAATGCCGGCGGCGATGCAGGCGAACGGGTTGGCACCCGATGAACCGGCGAGACGGACGGTCGAGGTCGAGGCGTTCTGCTCATGATCGGCATGCAGGATGAAGATGCGGTCCATGGCGCGGGAAAGCACCGGATTGACCACATATTCCTCGCAGGGCACAGCAAAGCACATGCGCAGGAAGTTCGAGGCATAGTCGAGGTCGTTCTTCGGATAAACGAAGGGTTGGCCGATATGGTATTTGTAGGCCATCGCGGCAAGCGTCGGCATCTTGGCGATCATGCGCAGGCTGGCGACCATGCGCTGGTGCGGATCGGTGATGTCGGTGGAGTCGTGATAGAAGGCCGACAGTGCGCCGACGCAGCCGCACATGACGGCCATCGGATGCGCATCGCGGCGGAAGCCGGTGAAGAAGCGGCTCATCTGCTCGTGTACCATGGTGTGGTGCGTAACGCGGTAATCGAAATCCTTCTTCTGCACGGTGGTCGGCAGTTCGCCGTAAAGCAGGAGATAGCAGACTTCGAGGAAGTCGCCATGCTCGGCGAGCTGCTCGATCGGATAGCCACGATGCAGCAGGACACCTTCGTCGCCGTCGATGTAGGTGATTTTCGATTCACAGGATGCGGTCGAGGTAAAACCCGGATCGTAGGTGAAGGAAGCGGTGTTCTTGTAGAGGGCACCGATATCGATGACGCTCGGGCCGATCGTGCCGCTTTTGACAGCAAGGTCGACAGACTTGTCACCGATTTTTATTGTAGCGCTTTGATCCGTCATGCTGATCCTCCGAAATGGCGGTGGCGCCATAAAAGCGCCATAGGGGTTAAGCGTCCTCACCGATAGCTATATGATCGCGAAGCTAATGCCAAGTTACTGTGATGGCATTTTGTGCAATGCGGTATCACCTTTTAGGCACTGCAGCGATGAGCCACACGCATATCGGAAGCCGATGATTCGACTGGTCTTTTGGGGCTCGCGATTTTGCCTCATATTTCAATCGATTATGCTTGCCGGATTTGATTGGAGGTTGCATTCTGACTGCCTTCGCAGCCGGGCTTGGGCGGTTCATGCAGGAGTTGACGTCAGTCGAATTGCGGCCGGAAACAGGCGAAGGCCTTGCCGGCTCCTCCAATTTTTCACCACCAGTCGTGGTGACGCGACCGGCAAGGACGCAGTCGGCAATACCATTGCGCCACCGGCTGCCGGCCGCAGCCTCGCACTTGCTGCGTGCCGGCATGCGCATGCTGGGCGAGGAGACGGACCATGGCCGCCTGCTGCTGTTCTCGCCGGTCTTCCTCGGCGCCGGGTCAGCCATCTGGTTTCTCGCGGCATCGGATTTTCCGCTCACTGCATCGCTGCTCTGCCTGTTGGTGCTGACCGTCGCAGTTCTCATCGCCAGCCGCAACCGGGCGGCATTGCGGGCAGCGCTGCTGGCGCTTTCGCTCGTGGCTTGCGGCATAGTCTCGGCGCAGTTCGAGAGCTGGCGGGCTTCGACCGTGATCCTCGATTCATCAGTGACGACGACGGTGACCGGCCGCGTCGAGCGGCGCGAAGGCGATGGTCGCGGCCGGTGGCGCTACATTCTTGCCGTCACCGGCACTGAAGCGCCTCAGGTCAAGCGGCCGCCGGAACGCATCACCGCCATCGCCCGCGGTGCGGACGCAGCCTTCGAGATCGGCGATATCATCACCGGCAGGGCGCGGCTGACGCCGCCGGCGGGCCCAGCACTTCCCGAGCTCAACGACTTCTCCTTCAGTGCCTATTTCGACGGCATCGGCGCCAACGGCTTCTTCTACGGTGCACCGACGAAGGTCGATGCGCAGGCAGGTCCGCAGGCTGCAAGATCGGCGGTGGAAGCGCTGCTCGAAGGGCTCTACCGGCTGCGCAGCGGCATTGGCGACCGGATAAGGTCGATCCTGCCCGGCGATACCGGCGCTTTTGCCGCCGCACTGGTGACGGACGAGCGGCGCGCCATCTCGGATGCGACGACGGAGGCACTACGCCAGTCCGGTCTGGCTCATATCATCGCCATCTCCGGTCTCAACATGGCGCTGTCGGCCGGCATCTTCTTCGTCGGCTTTCGGATGCTGCTCAGCATCTTTGCCGGTATCGCTGAGGCCTACCCGACGAAGAAGATCGCTGCCGCCGGCGCGCTCATCGCCGTTACTGCCTATTTCCTGATTTCGGGCTTTGCGGTCTCTGCCGAGCGCGCTTTCATCATGATGGCCATCATGTTGATTGCCGTCTTCTTCGACCGGCCGTCGATCAGCCTGCGCAATGTCGCGCTTTCCGCCCTCGTCATCATCCTCATTTCACCGTCCGAGGTCTTAGGTCCGAGCTTCCAGATGTCCTTTGCCGCGACATTGGCGCTGGTCTCGGGTTATCAGTTGTGGAAGGACCGGCGCGTCCGCGAAAACGCCTTTCTGAAGCTACCTATCATCAGGCCCGTCGTTACGGTTGCCGGTTTCTTCGGCGGCGTCTTCCTGACTTCGCTGATCGGCGGTTTTTCCACCGCGCTGTTTTCGATCGAGCATTTTCATCGCCTGACCGCCTACGGCCTGCCGGCAAACCTCGCGACGATGCCGATCATCTCCTTCATCGTCATGCCGGCCGGCTTGCTGGCGATGCTGCTCATGCCTTTCGGTCTGGATGTTTTGCCCTGGAAGGTCGTCGGATTCGGCCTCGATCTGGTGATCGCGGTCGCAAAGACGGTGTCCGGCTGGGATGGCAATATCGACGTCGGCCGCTTGCCCGCCTGGTATTTCGCGGTCGCCGTGGCAGGCTTTCTGCTGCTGACGCTGCTCCGCACCCGGCTGCGCCATATCGGCACATCAATCATCGCGGTCGCAACGCTCATCCTGTTGCTTCTACCGGTTCCCCGGCCGCCGGATCTGGTGATTTCGGAGGATGGCAGTCTCGTCGCGGTGGTCGAAGCGGCAGCAATGGCTTCCAACCGTGAAAGACCACCGGATTTCATCTTCGACCAGTGGCAGAGAGCCCTGGTCCTGCCGAGACATGATCCGCCGAAGATGCTGGATGGTCCTGCTATCCCGCAGGTAGGAGAAGACCGCCGCGTCAAGCTTTCCCGCGATCAGCAGAACGAAGCGAGGACAGCGATGCGGGCGGCCGCAGCGGCCGGTGAAGCAAACCGCTTTTCCTGCGTCAAGAGGGCCTGGTGCGCATCAAGGCTTGGCAATGGTCGTGTGGTTGCTGTCATCGACAATGCCGCCTATCTCGGCCCGGCATGCGACGCGGCCGATATCATCGTGACGTCGGTCCGCCTGCGTTTCAACAGCTGCCGCTCAGGTGCGACGCTCTTCACCGGCGAGACGCTGCGCAGGACCGGATCCATCGAGTTGCGCTTCGCGGACGCCGGCCTGGAGGTGGCAACCGCATTTGACGCATTGTCGCGACCATGGATGCGCCATCGCGCCTTTGACTGGCGCAGCAACAGCTTTACCGAATCCGGCCTAACCGATGTCAGTGATAGCGGCGAATGAGGCCGACGAGTTTGCCCTGCACCTTAACACGGTCTGGTCCGAAAATCCGGGTCTCGTAAGCCGGGTTGGCCGCTTCCAGTGCGATCGAGGCGCCCTTGCGGCGGAAGCGCTTGAGTGTCGCTTCTTCGTCATCGACGAGTGCAACAACAATGTCGCCAGGACTTGCGGTGCTGCCATTGCGGATGATCACGGTGTCGCCGTCGAAGATGCCGGCGTCGATCATCGAATCGCCCTTGACCTCCAGGGCATAATGTTCACCGGAACCGAGCATGTCGGCCGGAACGGCGATGTCGTGGGTGTTGTTCTGGATCGCCGAGATCGGCACACCGGCGGCGATTCTGCCCATGACCGGCACGGAAACCGAGTTGCCGTTGTCGGCGACGGGTTTTGCGGGAGCAGGGGCGGCGACCGGCTGAGGTTTGCCCAGGCTGCCTTCGATGACGCTCGGCGAAAAGCCGCGCCGCGGCTGGATGCTGGGGCTGTAGGCCTCCGGAAGCTTGATGACCTCGAGCGCACGGGCGCGGTTCGGTAGGCGGCGAATGAAGCCTCTCTCCTCGAGCGCCGTAATCAGGCGATGAATCCCGGACTTCGAGGCGAGGTCCAGAGCATCCTTCATTTCGTCGAAAGATGGCGGAACGCCGGATTCCTTCATGCGCTCATGAATGAAAAGGAGAAGCTCCTGTTGTTTGCGCGTGAGCATCGACGTTGTGACCTCGTGATTGAAACAAATCCAGAACAGACACTATATGTTCCATATGTGTTCCGCAAGTAGCTAAATTTCCGTAAAACTTGGCGCCAACTCGTTGAGATTTTTATTTTCATTCGCCGGATTGGCACAGAAGTCTTGCGTTGAGGGAAGCGCTGTCGCACATCTCTTGCCGTGTCAGGGAGGGATATCATGAACGAGCACTCCGCCAAACCGCACCCGCTGGATCATGTCGTGCTGCCGGTCGTCAATATCGATCTGGCGCGCGAGAGGCTCGGCAAGCTCGGCTTCACCGTTGCCCCCGATGCGCGCCATCCCTTCGGAACGGAGAATGCCTGCGTCTTCTTTGCTGACAAGACCTATCTGGAGCCGCTCGGGATTGCGAGCGTCGAGGAGAGCGAGGCGTCGGCGCGCCAAGGCAATGTCTTCACCGCCCGCAATCAGGCTTTCCGCTTCCGCTGCGGCGCGGAGGGGCTTTCGGGGCTGGCTTTTGGCAGCAAGGATGCCGGCATCGATCATCAGAATTTCGTCGGTAACGGATCGAGCGCCGGCGAGATGCTGCAGTTCACCCGGCCGATGACGATGCCGGACGGTTCTGAGACGATTGCCGGCTTCAAGCTGGCTTTTGCCGGCGATCTGCGCGCGCCTGATCTCCTGCTATTTACCGTCGAGCGCGTCAATCCGCTGCCGGCCGACCGCGCCGTGCTGGAGACGCATGCCAATGGCGTCACCGGCATAGTCGAGATAGCGCTTTGCGCGCCTGATGCTGCCGCCTTCGCTGCCTTCGTCAGCCTCGCCGTGGTGCAATCGGCAGTCGAGAAAACCGGTTTCGGCGTCAATATCCCGGCGTCGAATGCCAAAATCAGCCTGATGACGGCGGAAGGGTTGGAGGCCTATTTCGACATCGTCGGCTCATCCGCAGATCGTGGCCTGCGCGGCCGGGCAATCCTCTTCGCTGTCGCCGATCTTGCCGTGACAGAAGCGCATTTGGCTGCTAACGGGGTGACATACGCGCGCAAGAACAATCGCATTCTGGTGAAGCCCGCGCCCGGGCAGGGCACGCTCTTCGCCTTCGAGGAAACACGATGAGCACTGATACGAATTCCGAAGTCAGGATCGGCGAAGGCCAAGGCCAGGTCAGCTTTTCCAATACCGGCCGCCTGTCGCTGATTGCCGGTCCCTGCCAGATGGAGAGCCGCGACCACGCCTTCATGGTCGCCGGCACGCTGAAGGAGCTTTGCGGCAAGCTCGGCATCGGCCTCGTTTACAAGAGCTCCTTCGACAAGGCGAACCGCACCTCGCTGTCGGCCGAACGCGGTATCGGGATTGAAAAAGGCATGGAGGTCTTTGCCGACCTCAAAAAGGAGTTCGGCTTTCCCGTCCTGACCGACGTTCATACCGCCGAGCAATGCGCGGAGGTGGCAAAGGTCGTCGACGTCCTGCAGATCCCGGCCTTCCTCTGCCGCCAGACCGACCTTCTCATCGCCGCCGCCAAGACCGGCCGCGTCGTCAATGTCAAGAAGGGCCAGTTCCTCGCTCCCTGGGATATGAAGAATGTTCTGAAGAAGCTCAACGCCAGCGGCAATCCGAACGTGCTGCTTTGCGAGCGCGGCGCCTCCTTTGGTTACAATACGCTGGTTTCCGACATGCGCTCGCTGCCGATCATGGCGGCGATGGGTGCGCCCGTTGTCTTCGATGCGACCCATTCCGTAGCGCAGCCGGGCGGGCAGGGCGATTCCTCCGGCGGTCAGCGGGAATTCGTAGAAACCCTGGCGCGGGCAGCAGTGGCTGCCGGTATTGCCGGCGTCTTCGTCGAAACCCATCAGGACCCCGACAATGCCCCTTCCGACGGCCCGAACATGGTCTATCTCAAGGACATGCCGCGGCTTCTCGAAAAGCTGCTCGCCTTCGATGCGGTCGCCAAGGCTTGACGTTCAACAGTCTGACATGATCGTGCTATAGGCCACATCCGAACGCTGGTCCGAAGGCTATTGCAGCATTGTAATTTGCACGCCTTCGACTAAGACAGGTTTCGAACCATTTATCACCCACCGAGCAGGAAGAACCCATGACTGCAATCACCGATATCATCGCCCGCGAGATTCTCGATAGCCGTGGCAACCCCACCGTCGAAGTCGATGTCTATCTCGAAGATGGCAGCATGGGCCGCGCGGCCGTTCCCTCGGGCGCCTCGACGGGCGCGCATGAGGCGGTCGAACTGCGTGACGGCGGCAAGCGCTACCTGGGCAAGGGCGTCGAAAAGGCGGTCGAAGCCGCCAACACCGAGATCTTCGACGCGATCGGCGGCATCGACGCCGAAAACCAGATCCAGATCGACAACATCATGATCGAGCTGGACGGCACGCCGAACAAGTCGCGTCTCGGCGCCAACGCCATCCTTGGCGTGTCGCTCGCCGTCGCCAAGGCTGCCGCCCAGGCGTCCGGCCTGCCGCTCTACCGCTATGTCGGCGGTGCTTCCGCCAGCCTGCTGCCAGTGCCGATGATGAACATCATCAATGGTGGTGCCCATGCCGACAACCCGATCGATTTCCAGGAATTCATGATCCTGCCGGTCGGCGCCGATTCGATCGCCGAAGCCGTGCGCATGGGTTCGGAAGTCTTCCATACGCTGCGCAAGGAACTTGCCGCACAGGGCCATAACACCAATGTCGGCGATGAAGGCGGTTTCGCACCGGGCCTGAAGAGCGCGCCGGAAGCTCTCGACTTCATCATGAAGTCGATCGAGAAAGCCGGCTACAAGCCGGGCGACGACATGTGCCTCGGCCTCGACTGCGCCTCGACGGAATTCTTCAAGGACGGCAAATACGTTCTCGAAGGGGAAGGCCGCACGCTGGAATCGGGCGCCATGGCCGAATATCTGGCCGAACTCGCCGCCAAGTATCCGATCATCTCGATCGAGGACGGCATGGCCGAAGACGACTGGGATGGCTGGAAGACGCTGACCGACCTAGCCGGCAAGAAGACCCAGCTCGTCGGCGATGATCTCTTCGTCACCAACTCCGCCCGTCTTCGCGACGGTATCCGCATGGGCGTCGCCAACTCGATCCTCGTCAAGGTCAACCAGATCGGCACGCTGACGGAGACGCTTGATGCCGTCAACACGGCGCACAAGGCGGCCTATACCGCCGTCATGTCCCACCGCTCCGGCGAGACCGAAGATTCGACCATCGCCGATCTCGCGGTCGCCACCAACTGCGGTCAGATCAAGACCGGCTCGCTGTCGCGCTCCGACCGTCTTGCCAAGTACAATCAGCTGATCCGTATCGAAGAGGGCCTCGGCCCGCAGGCCCAGTATGCCGGCCGCTCGATCGTTCGCGGCTGATCGGATCTGATTTTCAACGGCTTGACCCGCGCCTTCCCGGCGCGGGTTTTTTGTTGCCCGTTTTTTAGAGTCAACGAACGGTTAATCTCTGCACGTTAGATTGAACGAATTGGTAATGCGTTCAAGAGCATGCGTGTATGTGGACAAAGCATCATAAGAAGAGAAAGATCGGTCGCTTCGTCATTCCGGCCATGACGGTCGCCTTCCTCTCCTATTTCGGTTATCATTGCATCCATGGCGATTACGGCCTGCGCGCAACGGAGACGTTCGAGCATCAGCGTGTCGCGCGTGAAAAAGAGCTTGCGATCTTGAAGGCGAAGCGCGAACATCTGGAAAATCAGGTCGCGCTCTTGAGTGACGGGTCGCTCGATAAGGATATGTTGGACGAAAAAGCGCGTTATCAGCTCAACATGTCGCGCGCCGACGAGATCGTCGTATTCAATCATTATTCCAATTAACCGGAAACAGGTTAATTGGAATTTTCAATGTTTTTCCAATAATTTAGCACCGAATACGAGCCATGCAATTATGGCATTGCTGTGCTCATATTTCTTCCCTATGGTACGCGCCACCAAGAAACGACAAACCCATAGGGAGGGTTGAATGGCGCCGCGAAAGACCGCGACCGTTTCCAGCCGCAAAACTGCAGCAAAACCGGCAGCCAAAGCATCGAATGGAGGCCCGGTAGCCGACTTCGATCGCAATGAAGAGCTGAAGGCCTATCGCGAGATGCTGCTGATCCGCCGCTTCGAGGAGAAGGCCGGCCAGCTTTACGGCATGGGGTTCATCGGCGGCTTTTGTCACCTCTACATCGGTCAGGAAGCTGTCGTCGTCGGCATGCAGATGGCGCAGAAGGATGGCGACCAGGTCATCACCGCCTATCGCGACCACGGTCATATGCTGGCAACCGGCATGGAAGCGCGTGGCGTCATGGCGGAACTGACCGGGCGCCGCAGCGGCTATTCCCACGGCAAGGGCGGCTCGATGCACATGTTCTCGAAAGAGAAGCATTTCTACGGCGGTCACGGCATCGTCGGTGCCCAGGTCTCGCTCGGAACGGGTCTTGCCTTCGCAAACCGCTACCGCGGCAATGACAATGTCTCCATCGCCTATTTCGGCGACGGCGCTGCCAACCAGGGCCAGGTCTACGAGAGCTTCAACATGGCTGCTCTCTGGAAGCTGCCGATCGTCTACATCGTCGAGAACAACCGTTACGCCATGGGCACCTCGACTGCCCGCGCCACCGCGCAGTCGAATTACTCGCTTCGCGGATCCGGTTTCGGCATCCCCGGCATTCAGGTCGATGGCATGGACGTCCGCGCCGTCAAGGCGGCCGCCGACGAGGCGCTCGAGCATTGCCGTTCCGGCAAGGGTCCGATCATTCTCGAAATGCTGACCTATCGTTATCGCGGTCACTCGATGTCCGACCCGGCGAAGTATCGCTCCAAGGACGAAGTGCAGAAGATGCGCTCCGAGCATGACCCGATCGAACAGGTCAAGGCACGCCTCGTCGAAAAGGGCTGGGCTTCCGAAGACGATCTGAAGGCGATCGACAAGGATGTTCGCGACATCGTCGCCGATAGCGCCGATTTCGCCCAGGCCGATCCGGAGCCGGATGCATCCGAGCTCTATACCGACATTCTGCTCTAATCGGGGAGGGAACCCATGCCTATCGATATCCTCATGCCCGCCCTCTCTCCGACCATGGAAGAAGGCACACTGTCCAAATGGCTGAAGCAGGAAGGTGACAAGGTCACCTCCGGCGACGTGATTGCCGAAATCGAAACCGACAAGGCGACGATGGAAGTCGAAGCCGTTGACGAAGGCGTCATCGGCAAGCTTCTGGTTCCTGCCGGAACCGAAGGCGTCAAGGTGAACGCCAAGATCGCCGTTCTCCTGCAGGACGGTGAATCCGCATCCGACATGTCTGCGTCCGCTCCGGCAGCAGCGCCGGCTGCTGCACCGCAGGCCGCGCAGGAGGAAAAGCCGGCTGCCGCAACTCCGGCATCCGCACCCGTTCCCGCCGAGCCGAAAGCCCAGGTGCAGAACGATCCGGAAATCCCGGCCGGCACCGAAATGGTGTCGACGACCGTGCGCGAAGCGCTTCGTGACGCCATGGCCGAGGAAATGCGCACCGACGAAAACGTCTTCGTCATGGGCGAGGAAGTCGCCGAATATCAGGGCGCCTACAAGGTCACGCAGGGCCTGCTGCAGGAATTCGGCCCCCGCCGCGTCGTCGATACGCCGATCACCGAGCATGGCTTTGCCGGCGTCGGCGTCGGTGCAGCCATGGCCGGCCTTCGCCCGATCGTCGAGTTCATGACCTTCAACTTCGCCATGCAGGCGATCGACCAGATCATCAACTCCGCTGCCAAGACGCTTTATATGTCCGGCGGCCAGATGGGCGCTCCGATCGTCTTCCGCGGCCCGAATGGTGCAGCGGCCCGTGTCGGCGCCCAGCACAGCCAGGATTATGCAGCCTGGTACAGCGCCATTCCCGGCCTGAAGGTCGTCATGCCCTACACGGCATCTGATGCCAAGGGCCTGCTGAAGGCTGCGATCCGCGATCCGAACCCGGTCATCTTCCTCGAAAACGAAATTCTCTACGGCCAGCACTTCGATGTGCCGAAGCTCGATAATTTCGTTCTGCCGATCGGCAAGGCCCGCATCCATCGTCCCGGCAAGGACGTCACCGTGGTCTCCTTCGGCATCGGCATGACCTATGCGATCAAGGCTGTCGCCGAACTCGAAAAGCTCGGCATCGATGTCGAACTGATCGACCTTCGCACTATCCGCCCGATGGACCTGCCGGCTGTTATCGAATCGGTGAAGAAAACCGGACGTCTCGTCACCGTCGAGGAAGGCTATCCGCAGTCCTCCGTCGGCACCGAAATCGCCACCCGCGTCATGCAGCAGGCCTTCGACTATCTCGATGCGCCGATCCTGACGATCGCAGGCAAGGACGTTCCGATGCCTTACGCCGCCAATCTCGAAAAGCTCGCCCTTCCGAACGTCGGCGAAGTGGTCGATGCGGTGAAGGCTGTTTGCTACAAATAAGGGGAGGGTGTTTCGATGCCGATCAATATCACGATGCCCGCCCTCTCTCCGACCATGGAGGAAGGCAACCTTTCCAAATGGCTGGTCAAGGAAGGCGACAAGGTCAAGTCTGGCGATGTGATCGCCGAGATCGAGACCGACAAGGCGACGATGGAAGTCGAAGCCGTCGATGAAGGCACGGTCGCCAAGCTCGTCGTTGCCGCCGGCACCGAAGGCGTCAAGGTCAATGCGCTGATTGCGGTTCTCGCCGCCGATGGCGAGGATGTCTCCGCTGCCGCAAGCAGTGCGGGTTCCGCTGCTCCGGCACCGAAAGCTGACGGTGCAGCCGCGCCGAAGGCCGAAGCTGCACCGGCTCCGGCCCAGTCTACTCCGGCTGCGGCACCTGTAGCCGCCGCTGCACCCGCATCGGTGTCATCTGATGGCAGCCGCGCCTTCTCTTCGCCGCTTGCCCGCAGGCTGGCCAAGAAAGCCGGTATCGACCTTTCGGCAGTCGCAGGCTCCGGCCCGCACGGCCGCGTCGTCAAGAGCGACATCGAAGCCGCCCTTGCCGGCGGCGGCGCCAAGGCCGCAGCCCCCGCCGCTGCTGCTTCCGCTCCGCAAGCCTCCGCAGCTCCGGCTCCGGCCGCCGCTGCCCCGAAGGGCGCTTCCGAAGAAGCCGTGCTCAAGCTCTTCGAACCGGGCTCCTACGAGCTCGTGCCGCATGACGGCATGCGCAAGACGATCGCCAGGCGCCTGGTCGAATCCAAGCAGACGATCCCGCATTTCTACGTCAGCGTCGATTGCGAACTCGATGCGCTTCTGGCGCTGCGTGCCCAGCTGAACGATGCGGCTCCGCGCAAGGATAACGCTCCGGCCTACAAGCTCTCGGTCAACGACATGGTCATCAAGGCCATGGCGCTGTCGCTGCGCGACGTTCCGGATGCGAACGTCTCCTGGACCGACAACAACATGATCAAGCACAAGCATGCCGATGTCGGCGTTGCTGTCTCGATCCCCGGCGGCCTGATCACGCCGATCATCCGCAAGGCCGAGGAAAAGACCCTGTCGACGATCTCCAACGAGATGCGCGATCTCGGCAAGCGGGCCAAGGACCGCAAGCTGAAGCCTGAGGAATATCAGGGCGGCACCAGTTCGGTCTCGAACATGGGCATGATGGGCGTGAAGAACTTCGCAGCCGTGGTCAACCCGCCGCATGCGACGATCCTCGCGGTCGGCGCCGGCGAACAGCGGGTCGTCGTCAAGAAGGGCGAGATGGCGATTGCGACCGTGATGTCCGTCACGCTCTCGACGGACCATCGCTGCGTCGATGGCGCGCTCGGCGCCGAGCTGCTCCAGGCCTTCAAGGGCTACATCGAAAACCCGATGGGCATGCTTGTCTGATAGCGTCGCGGAGGCGGAAATGACCAAGACCGTTCTTTGCTATGGTGACTCGCTGACCTGGGGTTATGACGCCGAAACGATCGGCCGTCATGATTACAAGAATCGCTGGCCGAGCGTGCTTCAGGCAGCGCTCGGCAGTGAGGCCCGCGTCATTGCCGAAGGCCTGAACGGTCGCACCACCGCTTTCGACGACCACCTCGCCGATTGTGACCGCAACGGTGCGCGCATCTTGCCGACGATCCTGCAGACGCATGCGCCGCTCGACCTCGTCGTCCTTCTGCTCGGCACCAATGACATGAAGCCGGTCGTGGCAGGCTCGGCCTTTGCCGCATGCCAGGGCATCAGCCGGCTCGTGCGGCTGATCCGCAATCATGCCTGGCCCTTCGAATTCGATGGGCCGGAGATCCTGATCGTGGCGCCACCGGCGATCCGCGCGACGGGCAATGTGCCCTTCGCCGCGTCGTTTCCCGGCGGCATCGAGGAATCGGCAAAACTTGCAACGCTTTATCGTGATCTTGCCGACGAACTCGGTTGTGGCTTCTTCGACGGCAATTCTGTCGCCAAGACCACACCGATCGATGGCATTCACCTCGATGCGGAGAATACGCGTGCGCTCGGTCGCGGGCTGGAATCGATCGTGCGGATGATGCTGGGGATCTGACCATGACCTCCTTCATCGCCCTCCGGCAGGCCTCACGGCGGGATGCCTCGGAGCTGGCGATTCTGGCGGATATCGCATCGCGCGGTTTTGCCTCCTGGCTCTGGGTTGCCGGTGTGGAAAACGGCGTGAGCGACACGCCGCTGGAGCGGGGCCGGCTGAAGATGAGCGAGGAGGAAGCTGTCGGCAGCTGGCGGGATGCCGTCATTGCAGAGGCCTATGGCGAGGTCGCTGGTGTGGCGATCGGCCATGCGCTGGGTGAGGGGATAGGCGATATCGAGGCGACGATTCCGGCGACCGCACCGATGCTCGCCTTGCAGAAAACGGTGGTCGGAAGCTGGTTCATCGGCAGTCTCGGCGTCTATCGCCACCTGCGCGGCATCGGCATCGGACGCAGGCTGCTGGACGATCAGATCGAAAGGGCCGATCGGCGGCCCGTCAGTCTCATTACCGCAAGTGATAACGAAGCGGCTTTGTCGCTTTATGGAAGAAACGGATTCCTGGAGGCTGCGCGCGCCGATGCCGTGCCGCTCTTCGAAAACAGCAAAAGACATGCGTGGGTGCTCATGACCCGCAGCGCAGCGTAACAAAGGCAGGAAACACATGGCTGAATCCTACGACGTCATCATCATCGGCTCGGGTCCCGGCGGCTATGTCGCCGCCATCCGCGCCAGCCAGCTCGGCCTGAAGACCGCGATCGTCGAGCGCGAGCATATGGGCGGCATCTGCCTGAACTGGGGCTGCATTCCGACCAAGGCGCTGTTGCGCTCGGCCGAGGTGCTCGATCACGCCAATCACTTCAAGGATTTCGGCCTCGTTCTCGAAGGCACGGTCAAGCCGGATGCCAAGGCCGTCGTCGGCCGCTCGCGGGCCGTCTCCGCCCGCCTGAATGCTGGCGTCGGCTTCCTGATGAAGAAGAACAAGATCGACATCATCTGGGGCGAGGCAAAGATCACGAAGCCGGGAGAGGTCGTCGTCGGCAAGTCGTCGAAGGCCGTCGTCGAGCCGCAGCATCCGCTGCCGAAGAACGTCAAGAGCGGCGAGGGCACCTATACCGCCAAGCACATCATCATCGCCACCGGTGCCCGTCCGCGCGCGCTGCCCGGCATCGAGCCGGATGGCAAGCTGATCTGGACCTATTTTGAGGCGCTGAAGCCGGATGTTCTGCCGAAGTCGCTGATCGTCATGGGCTCGGGAGCTATCGGCATCGAATTCGCCAGCTTCTACCGCTCGATGGGCGTCGACGTCACCGTCGTCGAAGTCATGCCGACCATCATGCCTGTCGAGGATGCCGAGATCACGGCGATCGCCCGCAAGCAGCTTGAAAAGCGCGGCCTCAAGATCTTCACCAGCGCCAAGGTCTCGAAGGTCGACAAGGCCGCCAACAGCGTTACCGCCCATGTCGAGACGGCCGATGGCAAGGTGCAGCAGATCACCGCCGACCGACTGATTTCGGCCGTCGGTGTTCAGGGCAATATCGAAAACCTCGGTCTCGAGGCGCTCGGCGTCAAGACCGACCGCGGCTGCGTCGTCATCGACGGTTACGGCAAGACCAATATCGCCGGCATCTATGCGATCGGCGATGTCGCCGGCCCGCCGATGCTGGCGCACAAGGCAGAGCATGAAGGCGTCGTCTGCGTCGAAAAGATCGCCGGCCTGCCGAACGTTCATCCGACCGACAAGGGCAAGGTCCCGGGCTGCACCTATTGCAATCCGCAGGTCGCCTCCGTTGGCATCACCGAGCCCAAAGCCAAAGAACAGGGCCGCGACATCCGCGTCGGCCGCTTCTCGTTCGCAGCGAACGGCAAGGCGATCGCGCTTGGCGAAGACCAGGGCATGGTGAAGGTGATCTTCGACAAGAAGACCGGTGAGCTGCTCGGCGCCCACATGGTCGGCGCCGAAGTCACCGAGCTCATTCAGGGCTTCGTCGTCGCGATGAACCTCGAAACGACCGAGGAAGAGCTGATGCACACGATCTTCCCGCATCCGACCGTGTCGGAATCGATGAAGGAAGCGGTGCTCGATGCCTACGGCCGTGTCCTGAACGCTTGATAATTTCCAAGGCTGCCCTTTATGTCGGGGTGGCAACGCCATCCCCAAGGGGTGGCAAAGCCATCCCACCGGGGTGGAAAAAACGAAAGGAAATCATCATGTCTATGGAGACGCAGGCGTTGCTGGTATTTTTGCTGATCGGCCTGGTCGCAGGCTTCCTCGCAAGCCTGGTCGTCGGTGGCGGCGGGTTGATAAGATGCCTGCTGAGCGGCATTATCGGCGCCTTCGTCGGCGGTTATCTGTTCAGCGCGCTCGGCATTTCGCTGGGCATTGAAAACGCGCTGGTGGTGCAGATCATCCACGCCACCGTCGGCGCCATCATCGTGGTTCTGATCGCCAGGGCGGTGGCTTGAGGCGTAACTGAGGGCCAACTTGAGGGTAGGGGCAGGCATGGAAAGCGTCGGTTGGATTTCGGCAATCATCATCGGTGGACTTGCGGGCTGGCTCGCCGGCAAGCTGATGGAAGCGCGATACGGGATTTTTCTGAACATTGTGCTCGGCATCGTCGGTTCGGTCGTCGCAAGCGCCGTCCTTGCGCAGTTCCATGTCGAGGTGGTCGGCGGACGGCTCGGTTACTTCGTGACGGGTTTCCTTGGCGCCTGCCTGTTGATATTCCTTGCGCGGCTGGTGCGGCGCTAGATCCGAATGAGATTTGCCGCATAGGGGCGATAGAAAGCTGAAACTGCAATGGTGACGATCCTCGATACGATCAATCCCGACGCCAAGCGCGTGCGGCATCCGGAGAAGGCGCATCGGCCTGATACGGAAGTCATGCGCAAGCCGGACTGGATTCGCGTCAAGGCGCCGACCTCCAAGGGTTATGCCGAGACGCGCGCGATCGTGAAGGAGCACAAGCTCGTCACCGTCTGCGAGGAGGCCGGCTGCCCGAATATCGGCGAGTGCTGGGACAAGAAGCACGCGACGTTCATGATCATGGGCGAGATCTGTACCCGCGCCTGCGCCTTCTGCAACGTCGCCACCGGCAAGCCGAATGCGCTCGACATGGCCGAGCCGGAGAATGTCGCCAAGGCGGTCAAGGAGATGGGCCTATCCCACGTCGTTATCACCTCGGTCGACCGTGACGACCTGGAGGACGGCGGCGCCGAACACTTCGAAAAGGTGATCTGGGCAATCCGTGCGGCCTCGCCGATGACGACGATCGAGATCCTGACGCCCGACTTCCTGAAGAAGCCGGGTGCGCTGGAACGCGTCGTCGCCGCCAAGCCCGACGTCTTCAACCACAATATGGAAACGGTGCCTGGCAACTATCTGACGGTTCGCCCTGGCGCCCGCTACTTCCATTCCGTCCGCCTGCTGCAGCGGGTGAAGGAACTCGACCCCACCATGTTCACCAAATCGGGCATCATGGTCGGTCTTGGCGAAGAGCGAAACGAAGTCCTCCAGCTGATGGACGATCTGCGCACAGCCGATGTCGACTTCCTGACGATCGGCCAGTACCTGCAGCCGACACGCAAGCACCACAAGGTCGAAAGCTTCGTCACGCCCGACGAGTTCAAGTCTTATGAGACCGTCGCCTACAGCAAGGGCTTCCTGATGGTCGCCTCCAGCCCGCTGACCCGCTCTTCCCACCATGCCGGCGACGATTTTGCCCGGCTGAGAGCGGCGCGCGAAAAGAAGCTGCTGATCGCCGCCGAGTAAGCGCCGGCACTTGCTTTTTGATTGAACCGCGGCGATTTTCGCCGCGGTTTTTCTTTGGGCTGTCGATGATGAACATCACCTCCGGATTGAAATCGCCGCTGATCGAAGCCAATCGTATCCTGGTGATCGGCTGCCCCGGCAGCGGCAAAAGCACGCTCGCAAAGCGGCTTTCGCGAGCGCTCGACCTTGACTACATCTCCATGGACCGTGACTTCTACTGGCAACCGGGCTGGAGAAAGAGACCGCGCGACGAGATCGACCGCCGGATCGCCAAGGCGGTGGCGGAACAGCGCTGGATCATGGATGGAACCGGTCTCAGCTCCTTCCATCTTCGCCTGCCGCGCGCCGACGCCGTCATCTGGCTTCGGCTGCCCAGATATGCATGCCTGTACGGCGCGGTCTCGAGAACATTCCGTTATTTTGGGCGCAACCGTCCCGAACTGCCTGCCGGCTGCCCCGAACGCCTCTCGCTGGACGCGCTTGGCTATATCTGGAATTTCGAGCGCGACGCCGCGCCTTTGATCGAGGCAGCACTTCAGCATCACGGGCTTGCAAATTCCACCGTCATCATGAGATCGCGTAAAGCAACTAACCGGTTCGCCGCTCTTAGCGCTTGAGTCGCGCCGGCGAAACGCACGTCTGGCTCGAGGGAGTTGCATGATGGATAAGAGAGTAGACTTGCCGCCGCATCAGCAGATCACCGATCTCGAACAGGCTGCGGAGCATATTCGCACAGCCCGCCGCATCCTCGTCATGGGTTGCTCGGGCGGCGGCAAATCCACGCTATCGCTGAAGATCGCCAAGCGCTTCGGGCTTTCCTACATTTCGCTCGATCGCGACGTATTTTGGCTTCCCGGCTGGGTGGTGCGCGACAGGGCCGAGCAGAGAAATATCATCGTCAGCCGGATCCTCGAAGAACGTTGGATTCTGGACGGCACGAACCCGTCTTCCCTAGACATTCGGCTGCCGCGCACCGATTTCGTCGTCTGGGTCCGCATGCCACGGCTTCTCTGTATCTGGGGCGCAATCAGCCGGTGGGCGAGATGGATCGGCCGCACTCGCCCCGAAATGGCGCCGGGCTGTATCGAGAAGGTCGATCCGGAATTCCTCCGCTTCATCTGGACCTTCGAGGAGAAATTCGCGCCGCGCCTCGTCGCGGGCATCGCCGAGCACGGCCCCGACGTGCCGGTTCTTCAGCTAAAATCCCGCCGCCAGATGCGCGAGCTTCTTGATCTTCTCGGCCGGCCCGATTAATTGCCGCTTATGCCGCAATTCGAAACTCACCGTCCCGTCCCGCACACGCCCGAGCAGATGTTCGATCTCGTCGCCGATGTCGAGCGCTATCCGGAATTCCTGCCGCTCTGCGAAGCCCTCGCCATCAGGAGCCGCAAGGAGCGCGACGGTAAGATCCTGCTCGTTGCCGACATGACGGTCGGCTACAAGGCGATCCGCGAGACCTTCACGACACAGGTGCTGCTGAACCGCGCCGAGCACGTCATCGAGGTCAAATATATCGATGGCCCGTTCAAATATCTCGACAATCGCTGGCATTTCGCCGAGACGCCATCCGGCGGCTGCACCGTCGATTTCTTCATCGATTACGAGTTCAAGAGCCGCATCCTGGGCGCGTTGATGGGCTCGATGTTCGACCGCGCCTTCCGCATGTTCACCGAAGCCTTCGAGACCCGCGCAAACAGGATCTACACGCCGGCCCGATGAGCGAACCGGCGTCAGGCCGCATAGAGCGAGCGCACCATCTCCAGCGCCGTCCTGATCGTCGCCAGCCGGACCTCGCTGCGACCGATATCGCCGTAGAGCATTTTCCGATGGATGAGCGCGCCGGCGCGCGATTTGGCGGCGAGATACACCAGGCCGACCGGCTTTTCCGCCGATCCGCCGCCGGGACCGGCAATGCCGGTGACGGCAACGGCGATCTCGGCGCGCGAGCGGAAGAGGGCGCCATGCACCATCTGTCGCGCCGTTTCCTCGGAGACCGCCCCGAAGCGCAGCAGGGTTTCCGGCTGCACGCCGAGCATCTCGATCTTCGCGCTATTCGTATAGGTGACGAAGCCGCGGTCGACGACGGCGGACGAGCCTGAAATCTCCGTCAGCGCCCCGGCGACCAACCCGCCGGTGCAGGATTCGGCGGTCGAGACCATCAGCCCTGCGGCCGTGAAGTCACGGATGATCGTCTCCGCCGCCGAAAGGATATCGTCGGGAAAAAGGCTCATCATTTCCTCCCGCGATAGACGACTGTGGCAGTCGCGATCGCCGCAATGCCTTCGCGCCGGCCGACGAAGCCGATCGTCTCGTTGGTCGTCGCCTTGACCGAGCAACGCTCGATATCGATGCCGAGATAATCCGACATTTTTGCCCGCATGGCGTCGCGATGCGGCCCGACCTTCGGCGCCTCGGCGATCAGCGAGACGTCGGCATTCATGATCGTGCCGCCGCGCTCGCGCACGATTGCGGCGGCATGCTCGATGAAGATCCGCGAAGGCGCCCCCTTCCATTGCGGGTCGGATGGCGGGAAATGATCGCCGATATCGCCGGCGCCGCAGGTGGCAAGCAGCGCGTCGGTCAGCGCATGCAGCGCAACGTCGGCATCCGAGTGTCCTTTCAGCTTCTGGTCATGTGGAATGAACACGCCGCAGAGCGTCACGCCATCACCCGCGACGAGCTGGTGCACGTCGTAGCCGTTGCCGGTGCGCACGTCCGGAAGCAGCGAAGACGAGAGCTTGTCGTCGGCCATGGCGATATCGTCCTTAACCGTCAGCTTGACGTTGTCGGCCGTGCCCTCGACGATCGTCACCGGAATGCCCAGCCATTCGGCGATCGAGGCATCGTCGGTGAAATCGCTTCGTCCGCTTGCCGCCGCCTTCTCATGTGCCTCGAGGATCGTTTCGAAGGCGAAGGATTGCGGCGTCTGCGCCGCGTAGAGATGCTCGCGTGAAACCGTCGTCAGCACGGTGCCCGCGCTGTCGGCGCGTTTCAGCGTATCGGTGACCGGGATCGCCGGCAGGACCGCCTGCGCGCCGGCATTAAGGCTCTCGGCAATGCGGTCCAGGAGATCATGGTCGAAGAACGGCCGCACGGCATCATGGATCAGCACATGGCTGATTTGCTTGTCCTTGAGATATCTGAGGCCGGCAAGCACGGATTGCTGCCTGGTCGCACCCCCATGCACCGTTTCGATCGGCGTTGCCGAGATGATATGGCGGAAGGCTCTCGCAAACAGCGCCTCGTCATCGGGATGAATGACGACGACGATCTCAGTTGCCGCTTCCCATGTCATGAAGTTTTCAAGCGTATGCACGATAACCGGCTTGCCGCCGATCATGCGATACTGCTTGGGGCCTTCCTTGGATGATCCTGCGCGCTCGCCGCGGCCGGCGGCCACTATGACAATTCCAGCCGATATCGGTTGCTTAGAAGGCATTTGCAGCATAAATCCCCTAAATTATGCGGAATTGACCCGAGTGCTCTACCGTCTTGCTTTGGCCTTTTCCAGCATCTGCCCGAAAAATATCAATTCCCGTCCCAGCCCCCTTGGCAAGCCAGGGAATAGTGGCTAAAAATAATGCAGTTCTATTGTGTGCCCGAAAGATAATCATTTGATTTCCAAGGACCTCGCAACGCCTTTCCAAATCGGACCCGTGTCCGTGCGGAACCGCGTTGTACTGGCGCCGATGTCCGGCGTCACGGATATGCCCTTCCGCGAGCTTGCCTGGCGTTTCGGCGCCGGCCTCGTCGTCACCGAGATGGTGGCGAGCCGCGAACTGGTCAACGACACGGCCGAATCCTGGTCGCGGCTCAGCGCTGCGGGCTTCCGGCCGCATATGGTGCAGCTTGCCGGGCGCGAGGCGCACTGGATGGCGGAGGCGGCCAAGATCGCCGCCGATCACGGCGCCGATATCATCGATATCAACATGGGTTGCCCGGCTAAGAAAGTGATCGGCGGTTATTCCGGCTCGGCGCTGATGCGCGATCCCGATCACGCGCTCGGCCTCATCGAGGCGACGGTCAAGGCCGTCGACATTCCGGTGACGCTGAAGATGCGCCTTGGCTGGGATGAGAATTCGATCAACGCGCATGATATCGCCCGCCGCGCCGAGGCGGCGGGCATCCAGCTTGTGACCATTCATGGGCGCACCCGCATGCAATTCTATGAAGGCCGCGCCGATTGGGATGCGATCCGCGCCGTCCGCGAGGTGATCTCCATTCCGCTGATCGCCAATGGCGATGTCGAAACCGCAGGCGACGCGCAGGAAATATTGCGCCGCTCCGGCGCCGATGCCGTGATGATCGGCAGGGGCTGCCAGGGTAGGCCGTGGCATGCCGGTGTCATATCGGGAGCGCCCGAGCCGCTACCGCAGGAGATCGCCGAGATTGCCGTCGAGCATTACCGGATGATGCTGGATTTCTATGGCGAGGCGGTGGCAATCCGCCACGCCCGCAAGCACCTTGGCTGGTATCTCCAGCGTTTCGCGCCTGATTTGTCAGGCGCTGAAAAGGCGGAGATCATGACCTCGCGCGACCCGCACGAGGTGGCCGCGCGCCTTTACGATGCGCTTGCGGCCAGTGTTGTCGACAGCCGGGAGGCGGCATGATGAAGGATATGACATCTCCGTCCGATCACGCCGGCGGGACCGTCGCCATGGCCGTGCTGAACGCCATCCAGAACCCCGTCATCATGGTCGACGAATCCGGCTTCGTCGTTTTCGCCAATTGGGAGGCGGAGGCCTTCTTCGGCGCCAGCGCCTCGCATCTGGCGCGTTACCGGATTTCGACTTTCATTCCTTTCGGCAGCCCGCTGCTTGCCCTGATCGACCAGGTGCGCGAGCGCAAGGCGCCGGTCAACGAATATCGCGTCGACCTGAGTTCGCCCCGCCTCGGCCAGGACAAGCTCGTCGATCTCTACGTCGCCCCGGTGCTCAGCGAGCCCGGCGCCGTCGTCATCGTCTTTCAGGAACGCTCGATGGCCGACAAGATCGACCGGCAGCTGACGCATCGCGCCGCCGCCCGCTCGGTGACCGGCCTTGCCTCGATGCTGGCGCACGAGATCAAGAACCCGCTCTCCGGCATCCGCGGCGCCGCCCAGCTGCTCGAACAATCTGCGGACGACGACGATCGGGCGCTGACCCGGCTGATCTGCGACGAGACCGATCGCATCGTTTCGCTGGTCGACCGGATGGAAGTCTTTTCCGACGAACGCCCTGTCGACCGCATGCCGGTCAATATCCATTCCGTGCTTGATCATGTGAAGGCGGTCGCCAAGGCGGGTTTTGCCCGCAACATTCGCGTCACCGAGAGTTACGACCCCTCGCTGCCGGCCGTCTATGCCAATCGCGACCAGCTCGTCCAGGTCTTCCTCAATCTGGTGAAAAACGCCGCCGAAGCGGTCGGCGATCGGTCGGACGGCGAAATCATGCTGACGACGGCCTATCGCCCTGGCATCCGTCTTTCGGTCGCCGGCACGCGTGAAAAGATCTCGCTGCCGCTGGAATTCTGCGTCCATGACAACGGCCCCGGCGTCCCCCTCGATCTGTTGCCGCATCTCTTCGATCCCTTCATCACCACCAAGCCGAACGGCAGCGGCCTCGGCCTGGCGCTGGTCGCCAAGATCATCGGCGATCACGGCGGCATCATTGAATGCGACAGCCAGAACAGCCGCACGACATTCCGCGTTCTCATGCCGGCGTCGAAGGACGCCTCGCTTGAAGACGCCTCTATAGCAAGCTCGACAGGACCTTCTCGATGACAGCCACGATCCTCGTTGCAGATGATGATGCGGCCATCCGGACCGTGCTCAACCAGGCTTTGAGCCGCGCCGGTTATGACGTCCGTATCACCTCCAACGCCGCTACCCTCTGGCGCTGGATTTCGGCAGGTGAGGGCGATCTGGTCGTCACCGATGTGGTGATGCCCGACGAAAACGCCTTTGATCTGCTGCCGCGCATCAAGAAGGCGCGGCCCGACCTGCCGGTCCTCGTCATGAGCGCCCAGAACACCTTCATGACCGCCATCAAGGCCTCGGAGAAGGGCGCTTACGATTATCTGCCGAAGCCCTTCGACCTCACCGAGCTGATCGGCATCATCGGCCGGGCGCTCTCCGAGCCGAAGCGCAAGCCCGCCAAACTCGAAGACGACATGCAGGACGGCATGCCGCTCGTCGGCCGCTCGGCGGCGATGCAGGAAATCTATCGCGTGCTCGCCCGACTGATGCAGACGGACCTGACGCTGATGATCACCGGCGAATCCGGCACCGGCAAGGAACTCGTCGCCCGCGCGCTGCATGATTACGGCAAGCGCCGCAACGGCCCGTTCGTCGCAATCAACATGGCGGCGATCCCGCGTGACCTGATCGAATCCGAACTCTTCGGCCATGAGAAGGGCGCCTTCACCGGCGCGCAGACGCGCTCGACCGGCCGCTTCGAGCAGGCCGAAGGCGGCACGCTCTTCCTCGACGAGATCGGCGATATGCCGATGGACGCCCAGACGCGGCTCTTACGCGTCCTGCAGCAGGGCGAATATACCACCGTCGGCGGCCGCACGCCGATCCGCACCGATGTGCGCATCGTTGCCGCCACCAACAAGGACCTGAAGCAGGCGATCAACCAGGGCCTTTTCCGCGAAGATCTCTATTACCGCCTCAATGTCGTGCCGCTGCGCCTGCCGCCGCTGCGAGACCGCGCCGAGGACATTCCCGATCTGGTGCGCCATTTCATCCAGCAGGCGGAAAAGGAAGGTCTTGGCTCCAAGCGTTTCGATCAGGAAGCCCTGGAATTGATGAAGGCCTATGCCTGGCCGGGCAACGTCCGCGAGCTGGAAAACCTCATCCGCCGTCTGATGGCGCTCTATCCGCAGGATGTGATCACTCGCGAGATCATCGACGCGGAACTGCGTTCCGACGTGCCCGACAGCCCGATCGACAAGGGGCCGATGCGCAGCGGCTCGATGACGATTGCGCAAGCCGTCGAAGAGAACATGCGCAGCTACTTCGCAGGCTTCGGGGACAATCTGCCGCCGCCCGGCCTCTATGATCGCGTGCTGACCGAAATGGAATATCCGCTGATCCTCGCCGCCCTGACGGCGACGCGCGGCAACCAGATCAAGGCCGCCGATCTTCTCGGTCTCAACCGCAACACTCTGCGCAAGAAGATCAGGGAACTTGGCGTCTCGGTCTACAGGAGTTCCCGCACCGCCTGAAGCTGCTCCGGGGTGCGATGAAAAGAAGGCGGCGGGCCCTCATGTTGCCCACCGCCCACCCCTCCCGGCGTCCGCCGCCACGGTCGGGAGGAGAGGTGAGCCTATCTGAGCCAGGCCACGGTTTATATCCAAGCAGACAAACAAAGATGCGGTGTCATTCGACAGTCACATAAGCATTTGTGAAGATTGTTTTGCCGACAGGCAAATGTCATTGAAGTTGCTGCGATCATCGTCGCCGTGCCTGTGGATAAGCTGTGGATATCCGGTGGACGACATGATCAATCAGCGGTCGATAATGTCGCAGATTCCAATCGCATGTTGCCTATCCGTTCCGAATCTCGTCATTCTGCCGTTGCTGCTGTCGACCTCCGCCGCAAACGTCGTCGATCGCATGCCACGGGCGCTCCGGCTGATGTCGTGGAGCGCCCTTTTTCTTTACGGTCAGGGGCTGACGGGAACTGCGACATCGTGTTTGGTCAACTTGGCGCACTGAGCCTCGCATATCGTTGCGGATGCCATAGATTACGCCAATCGGTCGTCGATCAATCGGGCGACGCCGACCCCGGTGACAGGCCGGCACGTATTCATAATTTGCGGGAGTTGCATGATGGAATATCGACGTTTGGGAAAGTCGGGCCTGCAGGTGAGCGAGTTCGCCTTCGGCTCATGGGTGACGTTCGGTAAGCAGGTCAATGGAGGCGACGCCGTCGACCTCATGAAGCTTGCCTATGACAACGGGGTGAACTTCTTCGACAATGCCGAAGGATACGAGAGCGGCAAGTCCGAGATCGTGATGGGCGAGGCGCTCAGCAGGCTCGGCTGGAGCCGCGACAGCTTCGTCGTCTCCAGCAAGGTCTTCTGGGGAGGCCAGAAGCCGACGCAGCGCGGCCTGTCGCGCAAGCATGTGACCGACGCCTGCCACGCAGCGCTTAAGCGGCTTCAGGTCGATTACCTCGACCTCTACTTCTGCCACCGCCCGGATATCGACACGCCGATCGAGGAAACGGTCCGGGCGATGCACGACCTCGTCGCCCAGGGCAAGGTGCTCTATTGGGGCACGTCGGAATGGTCCGCGCAGCAATTGACGGAAGCCTATGCCGTCGCCCGGGACTTGCGCATCACGCCGCCGACCATGGAACAGCCGCAGTACAACATCTTCGAACGCCAGAAGGTCGAATCCGACTACCTGCCGCTCTACGATCTGATCGGCCTTGGCACCACGATCTGGTCGCCGCTCGCCTCAGGCGTCCTGACCGGCAAGTACAACAACGGTGTCCCTGCCGACAGCCGTATGAACCTGCCGGGCTACGAATGGCTGAAGGAAAAGTGGTCCAGTGATGCCGGCCTTGCCCAGCTCAAACAAGTTGGCGAGCTCGCAAAGCTCGCGGACGAGATCGGCATATCGATCACCCATCTCGCCCTTTTGTGGTGCCTCGCCAACCGCAACGTCTCGACCGTCATTCTTGGAGCCTCGCGCGCCGGCCAGCTGCAGGACAATCTCGCGGCCCTCTCACACAGACACAAGATGACGTCTGACGTGCTGGAGCGGATCGACACGATCGTCGGAAACAAGCCCGAAGGACCACGTCGCTTCTAGAGAAAACAAACCTCTCGACGGGCCAGATCAACGCCCGTCGAGAGACGTCGCTGGCCAATCGTTCCAGCACGATGGCGCGTGAGAGGGCCTGCGTATCCGTGACTAGGTTGGATCGGCTGTAACGAGCTTTTTGCAACAGTGACATGCTAGGGAGGCGGGATGCATTTTCTTGAAGTTTTCGCGATCGGAAGTCTTATAGCCGCTGGAATTTTTCACGTCTGCATGCTCTTCGCCTTCGAGCACCTGACCAGTAAGATCAACAAATATGGGCCGAACTTGGTAACGAAAAGGGGAAGGGCGCTCCCCGAAATTGATCAGAACAGCCAAGTGATTCCACGGGAATTGAAGAGTCAATTCGTGCTTTACAGGCAGTGTTGGATCGTTTTCATGGTCGTGTTTATGATGCCTGTGGCGGTTTACTTGATCAGTAAGGCAAAATGAAACGCTCTAAGTTTCGTATCCTTGCGTGGCTGTTATTTTTCTGCGCCATCAGTCAGGGGAAAATCGAGGCGAATTTGACAGGGATCAGTCTTTTCGCAAGACCTGATAGCTTTGCCAGTATGTATCTGAGAATAAACGCTTTCGATGAATCCTTCACTCGCTGCCGGATCGCCATGGACCTTGCAAGTGCGATCGGTGATGCCAGTTGCAGAAGGTCTCTACGACTCATCAACGAGTTCTCTGACCTGGTCGGTATGGGTGTAATACGCGATGACGACGAGAAGACGCTCAAACGGGTCTTAGATTTTCTGATCCAATACAGGGATCATAGTAAATGAGCCTGCAGTCTAGTTTTCAACACGACGGAAAGGCTGACGGCACACAGCATGGCAAACGGCAGGCGATTTGCCCAGCCTACAGCGTCTGCTCGTCAGTGTATCATCCGGCAACCGCGACGCCGCGACTGCGAAAGCATGGCCGACGAGACAAGGTTAACACGGCTTGACAATGTGACGAGACGCGTTGCATTTTCGCCACAATGCGTTGCTTAAAGGTCACGCAAGGGTTTTGGACATTCGCTCCCGATCGAGTCGTTGCAGCGCTGGCTTTCTAAAGCCGGCGTTGCTTGGTTTTCGATCGGATGGCGAGGGCGGCAGGTGTCGTCTGAAGAGAGGCCGAATGACGCAGGATGGGGTATCGCCGGCGGCGGCGGGCGAGACGGTGACGACAGTGACCGACCGCCGCGCCCTTTTTGCCGTGCCCGGCCTGGTGCTCGCCGGCGGCGCGCTTCTCTGCGCCACAGCGACGCTTTTCGTGCTGCTCGGCCTGACGCCGATCGCCCCGACGTCGCATGTCGTCATCACCTCGGTGATCGTCAATTCCTTCTTTGTCCTGACGCTGCTCGCCTTGATCGGCCGCGAGGTGGCAAGGCTGCTGAAAGCCCGCACCCGCGGCCGTGCGGCAGCCCGCCTGCACATCCGCATCGTCGTGCTCTTTTCGATCGTCGCGATTACGCCGGCGATCCTCGTCGCCATCTTCGCCAGTATCACGCTGAATGCCGGCCTCGACCGCTGGTTTGCCCTGCGCACCCAGTCGATCGTCAGCTCGTCGCGCAACATCGGCCAAGC
The DNA here is from genome assembly GCF_057653825.1 of Rhizobium sp. WSM409. NCBI lineage: Bacteria > Pseudomonadati > Pseudomonadota > Alphaproteobacteria > Hyphomicrobiales > Rhizobiaceae > Rhizobium > Rhizobium sp. WSM409. The sequence continues at coordinate 1,787,720 of NZ_CM172794.1, forward strand.
CTACATGATGGAGAATGCCAGCTACCTGCAGGGGCAGACGGTCTCCATGGCCAACGATCTGGAGCGCAACCGCGCGCTCTACACCCTCGACAGGACCGGCTTTGCCGACCTGATGACCCGCCAGGCGAGGGGCCGCGGCCTGCTCGGCGCCTTCCTCGTCGAGCGCGACGGCTCGGTGATCGTCCAAGCCGATATCGCCACCGAAAAGCCGCTGCCGGCCATTCCGCAGGACGCATTGGAAAAGGCGGCTGCCGGCCAGCCGACGCTGATCCCGCCCGGCGTTACCAATCTCGTCGGCGCCATCATCAAGCTCGACGCCATCCAGGGCACCTTCCTCTATACGGTGCGCGCCGTCGATCCCAAGGTCATGGGCGCCATGCGCATGATGGAGGAGAACGCCACCGAATACCGCTCGATGGAGGCCAACCGCTTCTCGCTGCAGGTCGCCTTCGCCGTGCTCTATATCGGCTTCGCGCTCATCGTGCTGCTGGCGGCGATCTGGACCGCGATCGCCGTCGCCGACCGCATCGTCCGGCCGATCCGCCTGCTGATCACGGCGGCCGACAGCGTTGCATCGGGCAATATGGATATCGTCGTGCCGGTGCATGCCGTCGACGGCGACGTCGCCAATCTCTCTCGCACCTTCAACAAGATGATCTCCGAAATTCGCACCCAGCGCGACGAGATCCTTGAGGCCAAGGACGAGGTCGACGACCGCCGCCGCTTCATCGAAGCGGTGCTGTCGGGCGTCACCGCCGCCGTCATCGGCGTCGAGCAGGATCGCCGCATCGCCATCGTCAACAGTTCGGCCGAGACGCTGATGTCGTTGTCGGCCGACGAAATGCTCGGAAAGCAGCTGGTCGACATCGCGCCGGAGGTCGATCACGTGCTGACGGAGGCTGCGGTGCGTTATCGCGGCGATTTCCGCAAGCAGATCGCGCTGGTGCGCGGCGGCACGGTGAGGACGCTGAGCGTGCAGGTCACCCGCGAGGAAGTGCGCGACATGAGCGAATCCTACGTGATCACGCTCGACGACATCACCGATCTCGTCATCGCCCAGCGCTCGACCGCCTGGGGCGACGTGGCCAGGCGCATCGCTCATGAGATCAAGAACCCGCTGACGCCGATCCAGCTGTCCGCCGAGCGCATCCAGCGCCGTTACGGCAAGCAGATCGACCCGGATGACCGGACCGTCTTCGACCAGTGCACGGATACGATCATCCGCCAGGTCGGCGACATCGGCCGCATGGTCGACGAATTCTCCGCCTTTGCTCGCATGCCGAAACCCACCAAGGAGCCGAGCGATCTGCGCAATATCCTGCGCGACGCGATCTTCCTGCGCGAGATGGGCAACCATCACGTCACCTTCGGGCAGGATTTCGGCGACCAGCCGCTGGAAGGCCTGTTCGACAGCCGCATGCTCGGCCAGGCCTTCGGAAATCTCATCAAGAATGCCGTTGAATCGATCGAGGCCGTTCCTGGCGACGAACGGGACGAACGCAAGGTTCTCGTCCGCGCCGCCCTCGATACCGGCCGCGACCGCTTCACCGTCGACGTGATCGACAATGGCCGCGGCCTGCCGGTGGAGAACCGCCACAGCATTCTGGAACCCTATATGACGATGCGCGAGAAGGGCACCGGCCTCGGCCTCGCCATCGTCAAGAAGATCATCGAGGAACATGGCGGGCAGCTCGAGCTGCATGATGCGCCCGCCGATTTTGACCGGGGAAGAGGGGCCATGATCCGCGTGCATCTGCCACGCCTGGATCCGACGCCTGCTGCCCCCGCAGCCAATGACAAGGAAAGCGTTTATGGCCTCTGATATTCTCGTCGTCGACGATGAGCACGATATTCGCGAGATCGTTTCCGGCATTCTCTCCGACGAAGGGCACGAGACGCGCACGGCCCATGACAGCGACAGCGCACTGGCGGCGATTTCCGATCGCGTGCCGCGGCTGATCTTCCTCGATATCTGGATGCAGGGCAGCAAGCTCGATGGTCTCTCACTGCTCGACGAGATCAGGACTCGCCATCCGGAACTGCCCGTCGTGATGATATCAGGCCATGGCAACATCGAGACCGCCGTCTCGGCGATCAAGCGCGGCGCCTTCGATTTCATCGAAAAGCCCTTCAAGGCCGACCGGCTGATCCTGATCGCCGAACGCGCGCTGGAGAATTCCAAGCTGAAGCGCGAGGTCTCGGATCTGAAGCGCCGCACCGGCGATGCGCTGGAGCTGATCGGCACCTCGGTTGCCGTCTCGCAGTTGCGCCAGACGATCGAGAAGGTTGCGCCGACCAACAGCCGCATCATGATCCTCGGCGCGTCGGGCTCCGGCAAGGAGCTGGTGGCGCGGATGATCCACAAGAAGTCGGCCCGCGCCAACGGCCCCTTCGTTGCGATCAACGCCGCCAACATCACGCCCGAGCGCATGGAAGTGGCGCTGTTCGGCACCGAGGGCACGCCCGGCCAGGCGCGCAAGATCGGCGCGCTCGAAGAAGCCCATCGCGGCATCCTCTATCTCGACGAGGTCGGCGAGATGCCGCGCGAGACGCAGAACAAGATTCTCCGCGTCCTGGTCGATCAGCAGTTCGAGCGGGTCGGCGGCTCCAAGCGCGTCAAGGTCGATGTCCGCATCATCTCCTCGACCGCATACAATCTCGAGAGCCGCATCGCCGAGGGATGGTTCCGCGAGGATCTCTATCATCGCCTTGCCGTCGTGCCGGTGCGTGTGCCCGCGCTTGCCGAACGGCGCGAGGACATTCCCTTCCTCGTCGATCAACTGATGCGCCAGATATCGGAGCAGGCCGGCATCCGTCCGCGCCGTATCGGCGACGACGCCATGGCGGTGCTGCAGGCGCATGACTGGCCCGGCAACATCCGCCAGCTGCGCAACAATATCGAGCGGCTGATGATCCTTGCCCGCACCGACGGCCCGGATGCGCCGATCACCGCCGACATGCTGCCGACCGATCTCGGCGACATGCTGCCGAAGGTGTCCGCCAAGAACGACTATCACATCATGACGCTGCCGCTGCGCGAAGCCCGCGAGATGTTCGAGAAGGATTACCTGATCGCCCAGATCAACCGCTTCGGCGGCAACATCTCGCGCACCGCGGAATTTGTCGGCATGGAGCGTTCGGCGCTCCACCGCAAGCTGAAGTCGCTCGGCGTCTAAGTGTATCCGGCGCGGCCGACCCCGCGCCGCGTCCCATATTGCTTCCCGGAAGACCAGGTTTCCCATGCCGAGAATTGCCTATGTGAATGGCCGTTACGTCAAGCATTCCAATGCCAGCGTGCATATCGAGGATCGCGGCTACCAGTTCGCCGATGGCGTCTATGAGGTCTGCGAGGTGCGCCACGGCTATATCGTCGATCTCACGCGCCACCTGAACCGTCTCGACCGATCGCTTGGTGAGTTGCGCATCGCCTGGCCGATGGGCCGGGCGGCGCTGACGCAGGTCATTCGCGAGACGCTGCGCCGCAACCATGTCCGCAACGGGCTTTTCTACATGCAGGTGACACGCGGCGTCGCCCGCCGCGATCACGTCTTTCCGGCCGAGGGAACGCCGCCCTCACTCGTGATCACCGCCAAGAGCACCGATGCCAGGATCATCGCCGCCAAGAACGCCAATGGCATCAAGGCGATCACCCTTGTCGATAATCGCTGGGACCGCGTCGACATCAAGTCCGTCGGCTTGCTGCCGAACGCCATGGCCCGCCAGCAGGCCAAGGAAGCCGGCGCCCAGGAAGCGATCTATACCGACGGCGACGGCATGGTGAAGGAAGGGGCGGCGACCAATGTCTGGATCGTCGATCCTGATGGAACGCTGGTGACGCGCCCCGCCGAACACGGCATTCTGCGCGGCATTACCCGCACCACTCTGATGGATGTCGGAGCCAAGCTGGGGTTGACGATCACTGAGCGGAACTTCTCCGTTTCGGAGATGCTCGCAGCCCGCGAGGTCTTCCTCACTGCAGCCACAAGCATTTGTTTTCCGGTCGTTTCCGTCGACGGCCAGCCCATTGCCAACGGTCATCCGGGCAGCGTTTCGCAGAAAGTCCGCGAGGCCTTTTTCGACGTTGCGGAAAAGATTGCGATTTGATACCAAGATTTGCTGGACAGGTGGAATGAGGATGCCACCGGTCTTCGCATGGTGAGGTTGATTGATATTCTACCGGCCGGATCAGGTCGGCAATAAAGAAAGAAGCGGCGCGATGGCGGAACGTTCTCAGAATCTTCAGGACTTATTTCTCAATACTGTTCGCAAGCAAAAGATTTCCCTGACAATCTTTCTGATCAACGGCGTGAAACTCACGGGCGTTGTTACGTCTTTTGACAATTTCTGTGTTCTTCTTCGCCGTGACGGCCATTCGCAGCTCGTGTATAAGCATGCGATCTCGACGATCATGCCGGGCCAGCCCATGCAGATGTTCGAGAGCGAAGAAGCAGCGTCCTAACAGGATCAGCCGTCATTTCGACACGCGATACCAAGAACGATTCGATCATCCCTGAGGCCGCCAAGCACAGGGACGACATGCGCGCGACTGTCGTCGTGCCGGTTCTGAAATCGCGCAGTCGCGGCGGCCAGGGCGAATCGGCCTCGACCCGCACACCGGAAAGCCGGCTCGAAGAGGCGACGGGCCTTGCCCAGGCGATCGACCTCGATGTCGTCAACGGCTCCATTGTCCCGGTCAACGATCCGCGACCGGCCACACTGCTCGGCACCGGCAAGATCGAGGAGATCAAGGCACTGCTCGATGAGCGCGATTCCGGTCTCGTCATCGTCGATCATCCGTTGACTCCGGTACAGCAGCGCAACCTCGAAAAGGTATGGAACGCCAAGGTCATCGACCGGACGGGCCTCATCCTCGAAATCTTCGGCCGCCGCGCCTCCACCAAGGAAGGCACGCTGCAGGTCGACCTCGCCCATCTGAATTATCAGAAGGGCCGCCTCGTCCGAAGTTGGACCCACCTTGAACGCCAGCGCGGCGGCGGCGGCTTCATGGGCGGTCCCGGCGAAACCCAGATCGAAGCCGACCGGCGGATGCTGCAGGACCGCATCATCAAGCTCGAACGCGAGCTGGAGCAGGTCGTGCGCACCCGCCAGCTCCACCGCGCCAAGCGCCGCAAGGTGCCGCACCCGATCGTGGCGCTGGTCGGCTATACCAATGCCGGCAAGTCGACGCTGTTCAACCGCATCACCGGCGCCGGCGTGCTGGCCGAAGACATGCTCTTTGCCACGCTCGACCCGACGCTTCGGCGCATGAAGCTGCCGCACGGGCGCACTGTCATCCTGTCCGACACCGTCGGCTTCATCTCTGACCTGCCGACCCATCTGGTCGCCGCCTTCCGGGCGACGCTGGAAGAAGTGCTGGAAGCCGATCTCATCCTGCATGTCCGCGACATGTCCGATGCCGACAACCAGGCGCAGAGCTCTGACGTGATGCGCATCCTGAACGATCTTGGCATCGACGAGGCCGAAGCCGACAAGCGGCTGATTGAGGTCTGGAACAAGATCGACCGGCTGGAGCTCGAGGTGCACGACACCATGGTGCAGAAATCGGCCGGCGCCAGCAACGTGGTCGCCGTTTCGGCCGTCAGCGGCGAGGGCGTCGATACGCTGATGGAAGAGATCAGCCGCAGACTATCCGGCGTGATGACCGTGGCAACGATCCGCCTTCCCGTCGACAAGCTGGCGCTGCTGCCCTGGCTTTACGATCACGCGATCGTCGACGGCCGCGAGGATAATGAAGACGGAACGATCACCCTCGACCTGCGCTTGTCCGAAACCGAAGCCACCGAACTCGAGCGCCGCATCGGCAACGGCCAGAAGTCTTCAAAGGAAGATTGGGAGCGGTAAGGTCGGCGAGACCAGCCCCTCATCCGGCTGCCGCCACCTTCTCCCCGTAAACGGGGCGAAGGGTCAAGCCGCAATGTCTCGGCTCTCGCGCACCTCTGGTATGGCACGTCCCCTCTACCCGTTCACGGGGAGAGGGTTAGGGTGAGGGGCAGCCATCTGCACAAACCGGACAGCCGATACCTCACTCCGCTCCAACCACGATCGCCCTTTCAATCGCCTTCGCCGCCTGCCAGATTTCCTCCATCCGCTCCAGCGTCGCGTCTTGCAGAGTCTCACCTTCTGCTTCAAGAACCTGTTCTATATGGCTGAACCGACGACGGAATTTCGTATTGGTTCCGCGCACTGCCTGTTCCGGATCGGCCTTCACATGCCGGCCGATATTGACGACCGCGAAGATCAGATCGCCGAGCTCGTCGTTGACCTTTGCCTGATCGCCTTCGCGAAGGGCCACCCGCAATTCGCCGATCTCCTCCTCGATCTTGTCGAGGATCGGCTCGGGCGCTGACCAATCGAAGCCGACCTTGGCGGCGCGTTCCTGCAGTTTCAGTGCTTCCGTCAAGGCCGGGAAGCTGCGCTGTACGGAGCCGAGGAAGCCGCTGTTGAAGTCCTCGGTGATGCCGCGCCGTGACCGCCGCTCGGCACGCTCGCGTTTCTCCGCCTGCTTGATCTCGTCCCATTGTCTCTTCACCGCGTCTGGCGTATCCGCCGCCGAACGGGCAAAGACGTGCGGGTGGCGGCGGATCATCTTGGCGGTGATGGCGTTGACCACGTCACCGAAGGAAAATTCGCCGGCTTCTTCGGCCATGCGGGCGTGAAAGACTACCTGCAGCAACAGGTCGCCCAACTCGTCGCAGAGATCGTCCATATCGCCACGCTCGATCGCGTCGGAGACCTCATAGGCCTCTTCGATCGTATAGGGCTTGATCGTCTCGAAGTTCTGCACGATGTCCCAGGGGCAGCCGGTTTCGGGATGGCGTAGCGCCGCCATGATCTCGATCAGCCGGGAAATGTCTTTGGAAGGTTCCATGTTGCCTCGGTTCAGCAGGCTTCAGTTCAGAGGCCCTCAGTTCAGGGGCCCTCAGTTCAGGGGCCCTCAGTTCAAGGGAATGTCGTTGGCGCTCTTCGACGACTGATAGCTGGTCGACAGCGCGTCGTAGCGCGCCTTGATGCGGGCGGTCTGCGTCTTCAGCGCGTTTTTCAGCTGAGCCTCTTCGGTCTCGACGAGATCGGCGATGGCAAAGCTGTTCCAGAAGGCGTTTTGCCTGCGGTAGCCGCCGGGTTCAAGCCCGAAGACTTCCTTCAGGATTTTCAGGTCGTGCGGAATGGCAAAGGCGTCGCGCGAATCCTCGTGGCTGAAGAAATAATAGAAATTGTCAAAGCCGGCCCAGGTGATCGCCGACATGCACATGGTGCAGGGTTCGTGCGTCGAAAGGAAGATCAGATCCTTGGTCGGCGGCTTGTCGCCAAGCTCGTAGAAACGCTTCAGCGTATGCACCTCGCCGTGCCAGAGCGGATTTTCCAGCTCGTTATTGGTCTCGGCGACGACAAGCGAAAGATCGGATTTCCTTAAGATCGCCGCACCGAACACCTTATTCCCAAGCAAAACGCCACGCTCCGTCAGCGGCAGGATATCGTCTTCCATGACCTGAAGCAGGCGGGAGGCAATGGTCTTATCAGGCATGAGGACACTCCAGTTTTCCTCAGTCTATCGCCTTGGCGGCGCGAGTGAAATGCGTCAAGCAGCGGTGGACGACTTTTGTCACAGGCTTTATACTGCGCTGCAGCAAGCGGGCTGGGAACATGCGGTTTTTGGGCCGCACGGGTGACTTTTCTCAAATCACGGACGGCACGAGCAAAAGAATACCTGCTTGCTTGGGCTTTCGAATTTCTGTTCCTTCAATCCCTTGTCGATCAAGGGCATATTCCGGCAACTTCGAAGTGGATTTATGATGCCTTCCAAGACTGAACAGCTTTCGGTATTTCCCGCCTTCTTTCGCGTGGAAGGCCAGAAGACGGCTGTCTTCGGCAATGGCGACGAAGCTTTCGCCAAGGTGCGGCTGCTGCTGAACACAAAGGCGCGGATCATTGCCTATGCCGACCGGCCAGAAGCCGATTACCACGCTTTCCTGATCGCCAACCGGATCGAGACCGTACGCGCTGCCTTCGCAGCCGAACAGGTCGAGGGTTCGGCGCTCGTCTTCGCCGCAACCGGCGATGAAGCTGACGACCGCAGCATCGTCGATGCTGCACGTGCCGCCAGAATTCCGGCCAATGCCGTCGATCAACCCGATTACTGCGATTTCTTCACGCCGGCGCTGGTCAACCGCGCCCCCGTCGCCGTGGCGATCGGCACGGAAGGGGCAGGGCCGGTTTTGGCGCAGATGATCCGCGCGCAGATCGACCAGCTTCTTTCGCCCTCGCTCGGCCGTCTTGCCGGGCTGGCGACGAGCTACCGCAAGGCCGTCGAACAACTGATTCCCAGAGGCGTCTCCCGCCGGGTCTTCTGGCGCCGTTTCTTCTCCGGCGCCGTTGCCGATGCGGTCGCCAACGGCAACCTGCCGCAGGCCCGCCATGCCGCCGACCGGCTGCTGCACGCGATGGACAAGGTCGCCGGCCACGTCTGGCTGGTCGGCGCCGGTCCGGGTGCCGAGGATCTGCTGACGCTGCGCGCCCAGCGCGTGATGATGGAAGCCGACGTCATCGTCTATGACGCGCTGGTGCCGCAGGCGATCGTCGATATGGGCCGCCGCGATGCCGAGCGGCTTTCCGTCGGCAAGCGCAAGGGCTGCCATTCGAAGTCCCAGGAAGAGATCAACGACCTGCTGGTCGATCTCGGCCGCCAGGGCAAGCGTGTCGTCCGTCTGAAATCCGGCGATCCCCTGGTCTATGGCCGGGCTGGCGAAGAGATGGCGGCACTGCGCGCCGCCGGCGTCACCTATGAGGTCGTGCCCGGCATCACCTCGGCTTTCGCCGCCGCAGCCGATTTCGAGCTGCCGCTGACGCTGCGCGGCGTCGCCTCCTCGCTGGTCTTCACGACCGGCCATGATCTCACCGGCGACGTGCTGCCCGATTGGGCAAGCCTTGCCGTTTCCGGCGCGACGATCGCCGTCTATATGGGCCGCACGGTTGCCGCCTCCGTTGCCGAGCGGCTGATGCAGGCGGGCATTCCGTCTGAGACCACCGTCGCCGTCATCGAAAATGCCAGCCGCGCCGATCGCCGCCTGCTGCATGGCACGCTCGCCGATCTGCCCGATCTGCAGCACCGCGACGAGTTGACCGGGCCCGTCATGGTCATCATCGGCGATGCGGTCGCCGGTGCCAATTTCGAACTGTCCGAGCCCTTGGTGCGCGCAAACGCCCGGCTCGAGGAACTTGCAAGGAGCTGAATATGGGTGACAAGGTTCTGACCGCCAACCGGCTGACGGACGGCATTGCCGTCTGGCTGGATGCGAACGGCAAGTGGTCCACCTCGCTGCAGGAGGCGCTCGTTGCCCGTCATGCCGAGGCCGAAGCGGCGCTGGAGGCGATCGGCAAGAAATCCTATGCCGACAACGAGGTGGTTGACGTCGCCGTCGTCGACGTTCAGGAAACCAACGGCATTCTCTGGCCGCTTCGCCTTCGCGAGCGCATCCGCGCTCAAGGGCCGACCATGGAATATGCCCCGGGCTACGCTCCTGCCGATCCCGAATTCATTGCAGTCTGAGGAAGACGATGTACCGTTACGACGAATTTGACCATGCCTTTGTTACCGAGCGCGTCGAGCAGTTTCGCGATCAGGTCGAGCGCCGCCTTTCCGGCGAGCTCGCCGAGGACGCGTTCAAGCCGCTGCGCCTGATGAACGGCGTCTACCTGCAGCTCCATGCCTACATGCTGCGCATCGCCATTCCCTATGGCACGCTGAGCTCCCGCCAGCTGCGCATGCTCGCCCATATCGCCCGCACCTATGACCGCGGCTATGGCCACTTCACCACGCGCCAGAACCTGCAGTTCAACTGGCCGAAACTGTCCGACATTCCCGATGCGCTTGCCGACCTTGCCAGCGTAGAGATGCATGCGCTGCAGACCTCGGGCAATTGCATCAGAAACGTCACGGCCGATCACTTCGCCGGTGCCGCCGCCGATGAGATCGCCGATCCGCGTCCTTACGCCGAAATCCTGCGCCAGTGGTCGTCGGTCCACCCGGAATTCTCCTTCCTGCCGCGCAAGTTCAAGATCGCCGTCACCGGCGCCGAGCGCGACCGCGCCGCAATCCAGGTCCATGATATCGGCCTGCACGTGAAGACGAACGACAAGGGCGAGATCGGCTTTGCCGTCTATGTCGGCGGCGGCCAGGGCCGTACGCCGATGATCGCCAAGCTGATCCGCGACTTCCTGCCCGAGGAAGACCTGCTCTCCTACACCACGGCCATCGTGCGCGTGTACAATCTGCACGGCCGCCGCGACAACAAATACAAGGCCCGCATCAAGATCCTGGTGCACGAAACCGGCACCGAGGAACTGACGCGCCAGGTGGAGGCTGAATTCGCCGCGCTGAAGGATACCGAGCTCAAGCTGCCGGAAAAGGACGTCCAGTCGATCGCTGCCTATTTCGCGCCGCCGGCGCTGCCCCAACGCGCCGAAGGTTGGGAAAACCTTGCCCGCTGGAAGAAGGCCGATTCCGGTTTCTCCCGCTGGGTTCAGCAGAACGTGCAGCCGCACAAGAACCCCGATTACGGCATGGTGACGATTTCGTTGAAGCCGATCGGCGGCATTCCGGGCGATGCCTCGGATGCGCAGATGGATGCGATTGCCGATCTCGCCGAGGAATATGCCTTCGACGAAATCCGCGTCAGCCATGAGCAGAACCTGATCCTGCCGCATGTGGCGCTTGCCGATCTCGAAGCCGTCTATCGCGGCCTCGTCGCCATCAATCTGGCGGAAGCCAATGCCGGCCTGATCACCGATATCATTGCCTGTCCCGGGCTGGACTACTGCGCGCTCGCCAATGCGCGCTCCATTCCGCTGGCACAGGAAATCTCCCGCCGCTTCGGCAATGCCGAACGCCAGGCCGAGATCGGCGAGCTGAAGATCAAGATCTCCGGCTGCATCAATGCCTGCGGCCATCACCATGTCGGCCATATCGGCCTGCTCGGTGTCGAGAAGAAGGGCGCCGAACTCTACCAGATCACCCTCGGCGGCTCCGGCGACGAACATACCTCGATCGGCGAAATCATCGGCCGCGGCTTCGAGCCGGACCGCGTGACGGACGCGATCGAGACAATCGTCGACACCTATCTCGGCCTGCGCCTCGATCAATCCGAGAACTTCCTCGCCGCCTATCGCCGCGTCGGACCGCAGCCATTCAAGACTGCGCTCTACGGCTCGGCCGCCGAAGCGGCATAAGGAGGGGATGATGACGAAGATCTGGAGAGAAACCGGTTTTGTCGAAAACGATCCCTGGGTGATCGAGACCGACGAGGTAAAGGCGACCGAGGAGCAGAAGCCGCTGCTCGGTCTCGACGAACTGATCGCCAGGGCCGACGAAAGCAACGATGTCGGCCTCGGCGTGCTTATCAAGCCGGCCGACGATGTGCGCCGGCTGGAGCCCTATCTCGATCGCCTCGAAATCGTCGCCGTCGCCTTTCCGGCTTTCAACGACGGCCGCGCCTTCAGCCATGCCTCGCTGCTGCGCCAGCGCCTCGGCTACACCAACGAGCTGCGCGCCGTCGGCGACGTGCTGATCGACCAAGTGCCACTGATGCTGCGCGTCGGGATCGACAGCTTTTCCGTCACCAACGCCACGGCGCTGAATCGGCTTTCTGAAAACCGTCTTCCCGCCATTCCCCATCATTATCAGCCGGCGGTGCGTGACGCCGAAGCGGGCAAGGGCTATAGTTGGCGCCGTCAGGCGAAGCCGGCCGCATGAGCGACCGGTTCGTCCTCGTATGATGACGGAACGGTAGCATGAAGACATTCGAAGTGGCGGTGATCGGTGGCGGTCTGGCCGGTATGATTGCTGCAATCGCGCTGGCGCGCGGCGGCCGCAGCGTGGCGCTGGTGGCGCCCGTTGCTCCGAAGGAAGACCGGCGCACCACGGCGCTGATGGATCAGTCGATCCGCTTCCTCGACCGCCTAGCGCTCTGGGAAAAGCTCCGCCCCGCAGCCGCTCCTCTGACCAGCATGCGCATCGTCGACGGCACCGATCGGCTGCTGCGCGCGCCGACCACCACTTTCCGCGCGGCCGAGGTCGGCCTCGATGCCTTCGGCTACAATTTCCCCAACAAGGCGCTGACCGGCATTCTCGAAGAGGCCGCGGCCGGCGAGGGCAATATTACCCGCTTCACCGATATGGCCGAATCGATCGAAATATCGGCCGTTTCAGTCTCGATCACGCTTACCGGTGGCGAGATGCTGTCGGCCGATTTTGCCGTCGGCGCCGATGGCCGCGGCTCGAAGCTGCGCGAGACCTCAGGCATTGCCGTGCGCAACTGGTCCTATCCGCAATCGGCCATGGTGCTGAATTTCGCCCATTCGCTGCCGCACCAGAATATCTCGACCGAATTCCACACCAAACACGGCCCCTTCACCCAGGTGCCGCTGCCGGGAAGCCGCTCCAGCCTGGTCTGGGTGCAGGATCCTGCTGAGGCGGCGAACCGCATGGAATTGCCGCTTGCCGAGCTCGGCGCCCTTGTCGAGGCGCGCATGCAGTCCATGCTCGGCAAGGTCGATGTCGAAGAGGGCGTCCAGGTCTGGCCGCTCTCCGGCATGATGGCGCATCGTTTCGGCAAGGGACGCATCGCGCTGATCGGGGAGGCCGCCCATGTCTTCCCGCCGATCGGGGCTCAGGGGCTGAACCTCAGCCTGCGCGATATCATGGCGCTTGCCGATATCCTCTGCGACAGGGCGGAATTGCCGGTGCCGGCCGACGCCGGCGAAAGCTTCGACCGCAAACGCCGCGCCGACATCATGACGCGCACGGCAAGTGTCGATATTCTCAACCGCTCGCTGCTTTCGGATTTCCTGCCCGTCCAGATGCTGCGCGCTGCCGGCCTGCACATCCTCTCGGCCATACCGCCGCTGCGCAATATCGTCATGCGTGAGGGCATCGAGCCGGGCCGCGGCTTCCGCGATATTCCGGAGGCGCTACGGAAAAGCTGAAGCGGAAGAAGGCCTGAGCGGATCACGATTAGCCAGAGCGAAACAGTCACCACCGAAAACACCGTCGTGATCAGGATCGTCGCCGAGGCGCGCTCCTGCCAGACGCCATACTGCTGACCGATGACGAAGACGTTGGTCGCCGTCGGCAGTGAGGCGAGCAGCACGGCCGCCTGGATCCAGACCGGTTCGAAACCGCCAACCGCCGTCAGCGCAACGAAGACCGCGATCGGATGAAGGATCAGCTTCGCCGGCACGATATAGGAGATTTCCGCCGGGATCCGCTTCAACGGTCGGAGCGCCAGCGTCACGCCATGGCAAAGAGCGCGCAGGGCGCCGCCGCCTGGGCGAGATAGTCGACGAGGCGCTGAAACGCCGGCGGCTGGTCGATGTGCAAGGCGGCCACCGCAAAGCCCAGCGCGGTCGACAGGATGAAGGGATGCAGCGCCACCTTCCGGACGATATCGGCGGCGAGTTGGCCTGTTGAACGCTTGTCGTCGCCGGCCGCCGCCATCAGCGCCGGCGCCACGATGAAATGCAGCGCGTTTTCGAAGCAGATGATCAGCGCCACCGGCACGGCTGCGCCTTCGCCGAGCGCCAAGAGTGCCAGGCCCGGTCCCATATAGCCGATATTGCCATAGGCGCCGGCAAAGGACTGGATGGTGCAATCGGCCAGCGAATTGCCGCGCACGACGCGGCCGATGACGAAAAGCAGGATGAAGACCGCATAGGTCGCCGCGATATCGGTGACAATGAAATCGACGCGCGTCAGCTCTTCGATCGGCGTGCGCGAGACGAGCTTGAAGAACAGCGCGGGCAGGGCGGCATAGATGATGAAAGTGTTCAGCCAGCCGAGCGCTTCGGCCGGCTGCTTGGTCGCCTTGGCGGCGATGTAACCGATCAGGATCAGGCCGAAGAACGGCAATAGCAGGCTGACAATATCGGCCAAGAGGTCTTCCAGGGCGCGGGGATGATCGGCGGGTCAGGATCTGACTTAAGCAATTCCAGCAAAAGTGTGTAGCGGTTTTTCGTCAGGAATTGCGCAGAAACAAGAGCAATTCCAGCGAAACTGTGTAGCGGTTTTGCGTTCGGAATTGCTCAAAAAAACAAACCAGTAGAGCGTGGACTCATTCACGCGATGAGTACACGCTCTGCGACCGCCAACAAGCGATCAATAGTCCCAGAAGGCCGCCACCCAACGAAAGGCGTCGCCGTCCACCGCCACCCGGCCGACGGAGGGAAACGGCAGGTGAGTGGCCACCAGCTGCTCGCCGGTCTCCGCCAGTTCCCGCAACAGACGGACCCGAACGCGCGCCGCCTCCTCGGGGTCGTGTTCGAAGCCGTTGTACCAGTCCGGATGTTCAAACCCGACCGCGAACACGGCGTCGCCGGCAAACATTAGCCTGTCGCCGCCGGAGGCCACGCGGATCACGCTGTGGCCGGGGGTGTGGCCGCCGGTGCGATGGACGACCACGCCCGGCGCCACCTCGTACTCATCATCGAACAGCCTGAGATGGCTGCGATACTCTTTGGCGAATCGCTTGGCGGTCGCCCGAAGCGCGTCCGGGAAGCCCGGCGGCATGGCGACCCGAGAGAAATCGGGCGCCTCCCAGAACTTGACCTCTGCCGCCGCCACGTGGATCCGCAGGTCCGGACGCAGCTGGTCCTTCACTCCGTCGACGAGCAGCCCGCCAATGTGGTCCATGTGCATGTGGGTCAGGACCACGTCGGTCACCGACGCAAGATCGATGCCGGCGGCCTCCAGTCGCTTGATCAGCTGCCCGGCCCGCGGCAGGTGCAGGTCCGGGTCGAGCCCCAACCCGGCGTCGAGAAGTATGGTCTGGTCGCCGCTGCGTACCACGACCACGTTCAGCGCCCAGTCGAAAGCGTCCGCTGGCAGGAACATGTCTTTCAGCCAGGCCGCTCGGACGGCGGGATCGATGTTGTGTCCCAGCATCGCGGTTGGGAGCGGTAGCACCCCGTCGCTGACCACCAGCACCTCAATCTCGCCGACCTGCACCGCGTAGCGCGACGGAACCAATTCGTCGAGCCGAGGTCTGCCGGTGTGTGCGGTGTTTTCCAGGCTCATCTTTGTCTCAAGGTTCATGTTCGTCTCCTTCTGACCGCCGCCTTAAACACGGCATCGACGACGCTACATGGAGCCGTGTTTTCGATCGATTGGGTCGAGGGATAAGGGCGGGTGGGGCCGAGGGACAGGGCAAGCCATACCACGGCATAGGTCCAGGCCTCGCTTTTTGCTGTCGGCGGCGTGCTGATGGGCGGACTCGATCAGATCAGCGAACGCGGCATGCCTGTGACTGGGCTCGCCACAAATGTCATCTTTGACAGTCGAGGCCGGACATGATGCCGTTTTCTACGCTGCCGGGAGGCATCTTGCCGGGCCAGCGGACCATGGCGGGCGCGCGAAAGCCGCTTCGAAAAGCTGCAAATAGCCCGCCACGGCAGCGCATCGCGGAGACAACTTCCGACGAAGACGATGCAGTGGCCGGTCGGTGGAGTCCGTCAGAGCGTGTCGATCAGGCCTCCGTCCACGCGCATCGAAGCTCCAGTCGTTGCGGACGCTAAAGGGGAGGCCAGATAGGTGACGAGATTGGCGATTTCCTCGACGCTCGCGGCGCGTTGGATGATCGAACCGGCGCGGTGCTTCTTGACGAAGTCCGCCGCCACCTCCTCGATCGGTTTCCCTGTCCTCGCACGTTCCTCGGCGAGCATCGCCTCGACGCCTTCGGACAGCGTGGGGCCGGGAAGGACGGAGTTCACGGTGACGCCTGTGCCGGCCATGCGTTTGGCAAGGCCGCGGGCAACCGCGATGTCTGCGGTCTTGCTGACACCGTAGTGGATCATCTCGACCGGTATGTTAAAGCCGGATTCGGACGCGATGAAGATGACGCGGCCCCAATCGAGCTTTTGCATGCCCGGAAGATATGCGCGCGAAAGCCTGACGGCGGACATGACATTCACCTGCCAGTGGCGGTCCCATACCTCGTCGTCCGCATCGAAGAAGTCTAGCGGCTGGAAGATGCCCGCGTTGTTGATGAGGATGTCCACGTGAGGAACCTGGGCGACAAGAGCGTTACATCCGCCAGCGGTTGCGAGATCCGCTGCCGCCGCGGTCACGC
The DNA here is from genome assembly GCF_057653825.1 of Rhizobium sp. WSM409. NCBI lineage: Bacteria > Pseudomonadati > Pseudomonadota > Alphaproteobacteria > Hyphomicrobiales > Rhizobiaceae > Rhizobium > Rhizobium sp. WSM409. The sequence goes on from NZ_CM172794.1 coordinate 1,803,856, forward strand.
TTCCCTTGGCGCCTTCGCCTTTCAGGCGGTCGGCGGCCTTCGCGGTCTTTTCCTCGGACCGGCCGTTGACCACCACGTTCGCACCCGCCCTCGCGAGCTGGCGGACGATTGCGTATCCAATGCCTTCGGTGGATCCGGTAACCAGAGCGGTCTTGCCTGTAAGGTCGATCTGCATCTTCTGCTCCTTTGAGGTTGGATGACAGAACGTATGAACTGGCGGCCGGTCTCGCAACAGCCAACGATGCGGATAATCCTTTCGCGTAGGGGAGGGAACCGATCAACGGGCTCTAGTGGCGCAGAATCTTGCCGAGGAAGGCGCGGCTGCGGTCGGTCTTCGGGTGGGCGAAGAATTCATCCGGCGTGCCGCTTTCGACGATGGCGCCGGCGTCCATGAACACCACGCGTTGCGCGACCTTGCGGGCGAAGCCCATTTCGTGGGTCACCACCATCATCGTCATGCCTTCCTCCGCTACGGCGACCATGACATCGAGCACTTCCGATATCATCTCGGGATCGAGCGCCGAGGTTGGTTCGTCGAACAGCATGATCTTGGGGCGCATGCCGAGGCAGCGCGCGATGGCCACGCGCTGCTGCTGGCCGCCCGACAGTTGCGCGGGGTAAGCATCGACCTTGTCCGCGAGGCCGACCTTGGCCAGCAGCTCGCGGCCGGCCTTCTCGGCTTCGGCGCGCGGGATCTTGCGCACGTGCATTGGCGCCAGCGTGACGTTCTCCAGCGCTGTCTTGTGCGGATAGAGATTGAACGACTGGAAGACAAAGCCGACCTCCGCGCGCAATAGTGTCATGTTGGTGGTGCGATCGTCGAGACGCTGACCGTCGACAACCAAGTCACCGTCACGGATCGTCTCCAAACCGTTCACGCAACGGATCAAGGTGCTCTTGCCCGAGCCGGATGGACCGCAGACGACGACGACCTCGCGCGGCGCGACGTCGAGCGTGATATCCTTGAGCACATGAAGTGGGCCAAACCATTTATTGACGGCGCGAAACTCGATCATGCTGGTTCAACCTTTCGGATTCTGCGGCGGCGTCACAATCGCACCTCGCCATGGGCCGCGCCCATTCGAAGCTCCAGACGGCGGGCGAGCATGATGAGCGGATAGCAGACAATGAAATAACCCACGCCGACCAGGAAGAAGACCAGGAGCCCATTCGGCACCCGCTGCACCACCAGCCAGCCGACCCGCGTGAGGTCGGTGAGCCCGATGGCCGAGACGACGGAGGAATCCTTGATCAGCAGCACGTACTGGCCAACCAGTGGCGGCAACACGATCCGCATCGCCTGCGGCAGCACGACCTGGCGCATCCTCTGCCACCGTGACAGCCCGGACGCCAGCGCCGCCTCGATCTGGCCGGTTGGAACGGCGCGGATGCCGGCGGCGACGATCTCGCAGATAAAACAAGCCGCGAGGTTTGTCAGAGCAATGATGCCGGCACTGAAGGCGTCGAGCTCGATGCCGAATTCCGGCAGAATGAAGAATATCAGAAAGATCTGCACCAGGAACGGCGTGCCGCGGATCAGGTCGACCCAGGAGCCGATCGCTGCGCTTAAAAGCCGGCTTCCACCAGTCCGAAGGATGCCGAGGCAAAAGCCGATCAGCGTACCGAGCACCAGGCTAATCAGCGACAACGCGACGGTCATGCCGAGGCCACGCAAGGCGAGGGGATAGCTGCCGGCGAGGCTCTGCAACTGCTGCCAGATCATGTCCGCGCTCCTGTCGGCGCCAATCCGAGCCAGTACGCGGATAGCGCCGCTAGCCCCTTCAGGCCGTAATAGAGCAGGAGGTAGAAGGCCGCGATGGTCATGAACCCTTCGGCGGGCATGAAGCGGTCGGAGGCGAGCAGTTGCCCGGCACGGGTCAGTTCGGCGACCGAAATCAACGATAGCAAGGCCGAATCCTTGACCAGCACGATCGCTTGGCCGAGCAATGGTGGAATCGTCACCTTGAATGCTTGCGGCAGGATGACGAAGCGCATGCGTTGGATGAAGGTCATGCCCGAAGCGATGCCTGCCTCCACCTGGCCGCGGTGGATCGACAGGATGCCGGCACGGATGATCTCGGCAATATAGGCACCGCTGTTCAGCGACAAGGCGAGAATGCCGACAACGAGTTCCGGCAGGATGAAGCCGAGGCGAGGCAGACCGAAATAGAGGAAATAGAGCTGCGCCAGCAAGGGTGTGGCCCGCACCGCGTCGATGAAGGCCTTGGCGGGAAGGCGAAACAGCCGGGCGGGCTGCAGGTTCATGGCGACGAGCACGATGCCAACGGCGAGCGCACCGGCGAAGGAGAGGAGCGACAGCCACACCGTCGTGAAGAGACCCTGCCCGAACAAGGGCAGATATTCAACGATGGCGCGGAAGCTGAAGTTCTCGAGCATGGCGAATGGCCTATCCCAGGCGGCGGAAGACGAAATGTCCCGGACGGTCTCGCGACGCCGAAGCGCGCGCGAAACCGGCCGGATCAGATGGATGCTTGAACCATGGGTCGGGCTTAGTGATCCTTCTTCCAGTTGTCGGAGTTGACCCAATAATCGAGGTTTTTCTGCAGACGGCCGTCGAGGGTGACCTGGTCGAGAAACTGGTTCATCCAGATCAACAGGTCCGGTTCGTCATAGCGCGTGGCGAATGCCAACGGCTCCTTCGACAGCATGTCGGGCATAATGGTGAAGCTGCCGGCCGGATAAGCCGTTGACTGACCCTTGACCGCCGAGACGTCGTTGACGCCGCAATCGGCCTGGCCGTTATTGACGGCATCGAGCAGCAGCGGGCCGCCACCCTTGTAGCTCTTGATCTCGGCATCGGGAAAGGCGGCCTTGGCCTCTTTCTCGCCGGTGGCACCGAGCAGTACCGCGATCTTGGTGCCCTTGGCCTTGCAGTCTCCGGTCGTGTTGAACTTGCCGCCGGCCTTGGTGAAGACGGTGCTGCCGGTATACATGTAGGGCTTGGTGAAGGCGACCTTCATTCCCCGCGCCAGCGTCGGCGTCATGTCGGCGACCAGGAGATCGGCCTTTCCGGACAACAGCGCCGGGATCAGGCCATCCCAGTCGAAATCAAGGAAGGTGATCTTCACGCCCATTTCCTTGGCCATCAATTCGGCGAGCTCGACCGAGCTGCCGGTCCGTTCGCCGGCCGCGTCGACCAACGAGAAGGGAGGGCCTTGTGTCTGCACCGCGACGCGCAGTTCACCGCGCTTGGCGATGTCGTCGAGCGTTCCGGCATTGGCGGCGGCGGCGATACTGGCAAGCGCGACCGCTGCGGCGAAAAACTTGGTAATGTTCATTTCATATTCCTCCCGGTTGTCGTTGTCCTACCCACCCGTGGGTGCCTTTTGAACCTCGGCGCCGTTCCCGGCGGCGACCGCGTTCGAAACTCTCAATCCCAGCTGACCGTCTCGGAAACCCGGATGCCGCGCCTGGCCAACTCGTCGAGGAAGCGACCGTCCGGCACATGCATCAGCGGGTTGAGCAGGCCAGGCTTAGCGATCTCGCCGCGGGCCAACATCTGCGCCACGATGCTGGCGGGATAGCCGACGCCGCGGCTCATGCCGAACAGCCCGGACGTCAGGTCGCGCTCTATGATCAGGTCCGATGTCACTGTCTTGCGGCGGCCGCCTTCGCTGCCGGAGAACACGTTGCGCATCACGCAAAGATCCTTCTCATCGACACCATACTGTAATTTCGGACCGAGCATCCGGCCGAGAAATTCGCGCGGGCTGGTGCCAATGCCCGGCACCTTGACTTCGGAGAGGAAGCCGAGTTCCTTCAGCGGAGCCCAAAAAGCCGACCAGCCCGGCCAACGCAGTGAATAGCGGCCACCGCGCCGCAGCCCTTTGGCATGGCCGAGCATGTCGGAATAGTGCGGCGCATCGCCGTTCGGAAAGGCCTCCAGCCTGCCGAGGCCCGCGAACTCGATCTGATGGATGAAACGGTTGTCGTGTTGCCGGGCGGCGGGCACTTCTACCCGTTCGCCGTTTTCGACCAGCACGCTGTCGCGATTCTGGCTCGTCAAGACCATGTCGAAGTTCCAGCTCACCTTATAGCGTAGCGGCTCGGTCGTCGCTTTCGGCTCGGGGATGCCGCCGCAATAGGAGTCGATGGAGGTGATGGTGTCGAACTGCCTGGCGGCACGCGCGTAAAGCACCAGATCGATGCCGGGGTCGAGCCCGCATTCGGTCATGATCGAAACGCCCGCCGTCGTGGCCGCGGGATCAAGATCGGCGATGGCCTTGCCGTAATTGGTGGTGACGAGCGGCGTGCCTGTGGCGATCGCCGCGAGAACCGCCTCGCGCATCAGCGGCTGCGGCAAGAGGTCGATGACCGCGTCGGCGTCCTCCATCACATCCGCCAGCGTTGGACCGATCGGGCCTTCCGGCACCACGAAACGAATGCGGCCAATGTCTGTCAGTCCGGCAAGCAGGGCCGCGCCATCCGGCGCGGTATCGAAACAGACCACTCGCTCGACACCGTCGCTGGCGACGAGATCGGTGATCGCGGCGCGCCCTTGCAACCCGAGGCCGCCAAGTACCGCGATCTTCACGCGCTTTCCTTTCGAGGATTCTCGTCCGACCAGCAACCTTCCGGCAGGCTGACCCACTTATTGCATGATGCCATGACGACGAAGGTCTCGCTGCGCACGACTTCGCCCGGCTCGCCCGCGCCCGGGATCAACTCGCTGGTGACGCGGTAGAGATCGGCGACATCGCCGACCACTGTCACGTCGACGATAATGTCGAAGCGCCCGGTGACCACGCAGGCGGAGTTCACGAAAGGCAGCTCGGAGATGCGTTCCGCCAGTTTCCGGGCCTGCCCGCGCCCCTGGGCATTGATGCCGACAATGGCCGAGATCAATTCCGGACGCTCGGTCAGGTTCAGCAATCCGACGATCTTGAGCAGGTTGCGGCCCAGGAGGTTTCGCAAGCGCATACGCACTGTCGGAACAGAGATCGCCATCTTCTCGGCGAGGCGATTGACGCCAAGCTGCGCATCCTCCGACAGCAGTTTAACCAGTCGCCGGTCGGTCTGATCGAGATGTTCTCGCAATGGTCATGGCTTTCATAAATAGAAAAAATCTGAAGATATTTCTTATAAAACTGAAGATATCCTAGGCATTTTCTTTTGAAAGGCAAGCACATCAATTATTCGGCATTCAATCGACGAGAATTCGGGCCCTTCAGGGCCAGGCACGCCAAGGCGGCCGTCGGCGTTTTGCCGCGACGATTAACTCGCTCGCAAGATTCCACGTTCAATACGATCTTGAGGCGCTCTCTCAGACAACGACTGCGTGCGAATTCCTGGCGTATCGGCTAGCCAGGGTCGACGGTCACGATCCCTCGTCCGGTATGTTCAAGACCTCTCCGCACGCCTTGCAATGAACGGCGTCGGCGTCATGGCGCTGAAGGCCGCATCGGTGACAGGAATAGGTCACTTTGTGAGGGCGGACCACTGCCTGAGCAAGCCTGACGAATAGGGAGATGCCGACGATCATCGTCACAACGGAAGTGAGCTTGCCCAGCGTTCCCGGAAGCGTGATGTCTCCGAATCCCGTCGTCGTCACCGTCGCGACCGTGAAATATAGCGCGTCGACGAATCCTTCGCCTCCCTCCCTGTTGTAGAAGAAGGACGTATAGACGAACCCGGTTGCCATGAAGAGGAACACAAGGAGATTGATCACCGCCCGGACGACGTCGAGAAGGTATAAATAGCCGGCCTTGCGCAGCAAGTCCTTGAGCAGCGGACTGGTGCCGATCGCCCAGAACCGCATGATCCGCAGGAAAGCGAAATTGAAGAGCAGGTCCGGCAGCAACAGCGTGGCCAGCACCACGAAGTCGATCCAGGTCATCGGCCGCCGAATCCACTCGCGCACAGAGAATGCGGCGACCGCCCGGCCGACCATCTCGGCGGCGATCCACACTGCTATCGCATAGTCGATGATCAGATAGGAGGGACCGGATCGCAGGTACGGGCCGAGCAGGAAGAAGGCGAGAATGGCGACGTCAATGGCAGCAAATACCAGCCGAAAGGCGACCGCCTGCCTGCCGTCGGCCCTGTCGAGCTTTCGCAGCACCTGACGAAGCGAATTCTGCAGAGAGCCGTCGTCGGATTCGAAAGTTTTCATCCAGGGAATGTAGATCCCTCATCGGCGTCCGCAAGTTGCCGAAGAGATCCTTGTCCGGCAAATCGTTGTTCTCGTCTGGACAGGACTGCCCTGCAGGTTGTGCCTCGATCTCAGGCGACGGACCATCCACCGTCTACCAGCAGGTTCGCGCCGGTGATCAGGCTCGCAGCCGGTGATGCAAGGAAGACCACGGCGCCCACCACATCATCGGTCTCACCGATCCGGCCGAGTGGAATGTGACCGAGCGTCGCTTCGCGATTATCGGCATCGGATAGAAAAGGTGCTGTACCATCGGTGTGAATGAATGTCGGCGATACGGTATTTACGGTGACGTCATAGCGTGCCCATTCGGCTGCAAGGCAGCGCGTGAGGTGATTGATGGCCGCCTTGCTCATGCAATAGATTGCCTCGCCGCGCAGTGCCACGGTGCCGGCCTGTGAGCTGATGTTGATGATCCTGCCGCCGTTGCGCTTGATCATGTGCCGGCCCACAGCCTGCGTCATCAGAAAGGTACCCTTGATGTTGACGTCGAGTATCTCGTCAAGATCCTTCTCTTCGACGAGTTCCGCGAGATTGCCTGGAGCCACGCCGACGTTGTTGACGAGGACGTCGATCCGGCCGAATGTCGCAAGCGCCGCGTCGACGGCTTGTGCGATATGGGCCTTGTTGGGGATGTCCAGTTCAACAGGGAGAACTTTTCGGCCCGCGCCCTCGAGTTCGGCAACCAGGTCCGCCGACGCCGCGACATCGCGGACCCCTAAAACAATATCGGAACCTGCTGCGGCGCAGGCAAGTGCGCAAGCTCGACCGATGCCGCGGCTCGCTCCTGTCACCAAAGTCACCTTGCCCTCAAGGCTGAAGTCCGGCGCATTCTTCTGCATCACGATGCCTCCCTCGATGAAGCTCCATTTATGGCAGTGTCGGCGTGCGGATGCCGGATATTCTCAGCATGCTGAGGAGTGTCCCTTTGACCAATGGGCGATCCGGCAACGTGGGACGCTTTTCCCGATACCTGCACACGACGACCACCTGCACCATGGCCTGGAAAATCGGCAGCCGGTGGCCTAGCCGATCTGCATCAGGATCGGAAAGGTCTGCTGGAACCAGATCGCCACATTGCTGACCCATCCGAACAGGAAGGCGAGGCCGGTCAGCACGAGGAACAGACCCATCACCTTTTCCACCGTGCCGAGATGGCGGCGGAAGCGCGACAGGAAGCGCATGAAGGAGCCGGAAAAGCCGGCGGCGATCCAGAAGGGGATGGCAAGGCCGAGCGAATAGATGGCGAGCAGCCCGGCGCCGGAGCCGACCGTCTCGCGCGAGGCGGCAACGCCGAGGATTGCGCCAAGCACGGGGCCGATGCAGGGCGTCCAGCCGAAGGCGAAGGCAAGGCCCATGATATAGGCGCCCGTCAGCGTCGCCGGCTTGCCGCTGCCCTGGAAGCGCGCCTCACGCGCCAGCACCCCGATTCGAAAGAGGCCAAGGAAGTTCAACCCCATGACGATGATGATCAGCCCGCCGATCTTCGACAGGAGGTCGAGATGCTGGCGAAGCACCATGCCGATGCTGGAAGCACCGGCGCCGAGCGCTACGAAGACGGTGGCAAAGCCGAGCGTGAAGAGCAGTGCGGAAAAGAATACGCCGCGCCTGACGTCGGGCGCCACCGCCACTGCACCGCCGCCGCGAAACTGCTCGACGGAGATGCCGGCCATATAGCAGAGATAGGGCGGGACGAGGGGAAGCACGCAGGGCGACAGAAAGGAAAGCGCCCCGGCAATCAACGCGCTCCACAGGGAAATATCGGCAATCGACACGCATTCTCTCCGGCTGCAATCTGCGTGATGTTCCTAGCTTTGCAGGCAAGCGATTGCCAATCACCTTTTTGCGCGCGCGAGACATCTGTCTCTGCACGCAAGACATTTGTCTTGGCGCCCGCAAGAAATGTGCCGAACGTTTGCAAAAGGCAAAATTTTCGGTTGACCGGCATGGGTCGCCTGCCTATGTTCCGCCCACTTCCAGCCGGGGTGGTCACACCCGCGGAGAGGGAGAGCGTAGCTCAGCTGGTAGAGCAACTGACTTTTAATCAGTAGGTCTCGGGTTCGAACCCCGACGCTCTCACCATTTTAATCTTCAAGATAGCTGCCGCGATCTTAGATCAACAGTCGCAGTAGCGCGCCCTCGTCCTTCACCCCATGCTGGTACGAATGGATAACCCGCCGAGCAAGATCTTCGCGCTCGGTGTCTGTTGTGATTTGTCGCATCGAGCTGATGTGGTCGAATACTCTCTGGCAGAGGGCAACTTCTTCGTCGCTCAACACGGTTTGTGCGTCGGCTATCTGGGATCGGATCATGATCGCCCTCACTTCCTTCGGATCGGTAGGAGGATGGAACCTCTGCTTTTTAAGCGCGTGAAGGGAGACACAAGGTCGTGAGGTCCCACCCCCATTGTCGTGATGGGTCCTTGCCCCACTGGCAACTAGTTCTCATTCGGCCCGCTCCACACATATGCAGAAGCCGGCTTTCTCTGGGCATTCCAGATCACTTCGTACCCTATCTTCTCAAGCGAGAGTAAAGCGCCAAGCCTTTCGTCATCTGAAAGGCTTCGCAGAGAAACGTTAAGTGCGTCCAGGCCGCCTAAATTGTAGAGGCTAACGAATACATTGATTAACATTGTTCCTCTCTCATTAGTACAGTATAGCACGCAAAGAAATATTTGATTAGGCCTAGGTAAATATTTTCAACATCTATTATCGATCCAAAAATTGTTTTAGATTTTCTTGTTTGGAGTGTGGGTTAGATTTGAGATGGTAGCGCCTTGCGTCTTTCCCGCAGGAATTGAGCTTCACTCGGTGCCAGGCCACCCATTGAAATTTCTGGAAGTTGTTATAAAATCAGTTCGTTGTGGTTTACGTGTCACGTCAGCATCTGGGAGGATTGCGATGTTTCAAGGTATGCACGGCTCCAAGTCGGCACTGGGTCCAGAAGACCTCACAATGATCAAAGACATCTATGACGAATGGTGCGCCGCACGCTGCTGCTCCAAGGATAGCCCAAGTGCAATCAAAGCAGCTCAAGAGTTGATCTCCATGTTCGAACATGGGGTGCGGTCAAAAGATGATCTCCGCATTATGGTCGGCACTATAGGTGCCCATTTGCTCAAACACTGAAATGCAAGCGGCTAAAAGGCATCGCAGGGGAAGGCCAGTGAAAGATCGATGATCAGTCACATCGAGCGTCTCGATGCTTCAGAAGGCTCTCGGAAGAGATGAAGCCGAGGACGATCAACTGCTGGCGAACGCTTGCGAGCATGGTTTGGGATGTTGTTTGCGTGCGTCGATACAGGCCACGCGACGGTTTATGAAATTGGCTCAGACACAGGAACCAAATTCCGCTGCGATCCGTTTTCTCCTCATCAACAACAGGAGAAATCCACCATGGATTGGAATCGTATCGAAGGAAACTGGAAGCAGGCGAAGGGCAAGGTCAAGGAGCAGTGGGGCAAACTCACCGACGATGATCTTGACCAGATCGCCGGCAAGCGCGACCAGCTGGAAGGCAAGATCCAGGAGCGGTATGGCATCGAAAAGGACCGTATTAAACGCGACATCGATGACTGGTCTGGTCGCCAGACTTGGTAATGCCAGACTTGGTAATAACCGAGCAAAAACCCGGTGAAAGCCGGGTTTTTGCTGCCGAAGGAGTTAAGGCAGTCAAGGGCCGTCGGATGTCATGAATATCCGCCAAAAGCCAGGAGAAGGGCGCCGAGTGCGATCACGGCGAGCGCCGGCCAGTTTTGCGATAGCCCGAGGAACCTGAGGCCTTGGCGCCGTGGTTCCAGCGTGGTGCCGCCTTGCGGCATTTGATGCGGATCACTCGGTCTTCGACCAAGCGCCGACGTAAAGAGAAAGAGAAGTCCGCCGATGATGAGAGCGGCTCCGGTCAGGATTGCCCACATGATGGCCTCCGCTAGCGATGAGGATGTGGGTTAAACCAAATCCGGACCTGATCGTTCCATGAGCGGCTACTCACCTGAACAACCGCCGCGTCGGAACCAAAAGCGCTCGAGGTGAATTTGACCGCTGAGCAATGCTGGAGATCCTGATGGAGAAGACACCGAAGACGGCCATCCGCGGAATGATGTTGTACGTGCTCGCTCTTCTCGTCCTCGGAGTGCTGGCAGGCGCCGCCTACACGATCTATGGCCATCCCGCCGATCCGTCCGAGCGACCGGCGGCCGAGACGATTCCGCAAAAAGCTCCGGCTCCGCAGTGAGATACGTCTCTCTAGGGAATTGATTGATCGCCGTCCGAGAACAGACGAGGACCGGGAAGATGCCTGCCAAATCCGGCGCCCACCCGGTCAGGTCGTGCTGAAATGCCTTGGGCTCCACGGCAGGAGATCAGCAAGTGGCAAAGAAAATGGCTTTAGAGAGCAAGCCCGACATCCTGTCGCAAGTCCTTCCAACCAGTATGGAGCTCTTATTATAGGGAGAACAACCTGCGACAGAGAAAATCGGCATCTGCGGAGGGCCGATCAGTAGTGGCCAGCTCTGTCTGGAACCCTGAGAGAGTGCGCCGGAACAGAGGAGTTTTACGGATGAGGGAACATGCAGTCGTGATATCAGGGGCAGGGCCGACGGGCCTGATGCTGGCAGGCGAACTGGCCTTGGCGGGCGTCGACGTCGCCATCGTCGAGCGCCGACCTGACCAGGGGCTTGCCGGTACGCGTGCCGGCGGACTGAGCGCGCGCACGCTCGAGGCTCTCGATCAGCGGGGCATCGTCGACCGATTCCTCGCGGAAGGGCAGGTAGCCCAGGTCACGGGTTTTGCGGTCACTCGTCTGGATATTAGCGATTTTCCGACCCGGCACAATTACGGGCTGGCGCTGCGGCAGAAGCATATCGAGCGCATTCTGGCCGGTTGGGTCGGCGAGCTGGCGGTGCCGATCTATCGCAGCCTTGAGGTAACGGGTTTCGCCCAGGACGACAGCGGCGTCACCATCGAACTCTCCGATGGCGCCTCGCTCAGGGCGCGCTATCTCGTCGGCTGCGATGGCGGCCGCAGTCTGGTTCGCAAGGCTGCCGGCATCGAGTTTCCGGGATGGGATCCGACGACCGGCAACATTCTCGCCGAAGTGGAGATGGAAGAGGAGCCGCCATTGGGCATCCATCGCACGGCCCTTGGTATCTATGCCTTCGGCAGGGAGGAGTATGAAATCCACGACGGCAAGATCGTCTTTGCCAAGGAAGGTCCGATCGGCGTGATGGTGCCGGAGACGAATGCCGGCGCCACGACCGAACCGACGCTCAGTGATCTCAAAGAAGCGCTCATCGCCGCATTCGGAATGGATTACGGACTCCATCGCGTCAACTGGATTTCCAGGTTCACCGACATGTCCAGGCAGGCGACGGCCTACCGCAAGGGCCGGGTACTCCTGGCTGGCGATGCCGCCCATGTGCATTCTCCGGTCGGCGGGCAAGGCCTGAATACCGGTGTGCAGGATGCCGTCAATCTCGGTTGGAAGTTGGCCCAGGTGCTGAAAGGCGCATCGCCTGACGCCTTGCTCGACACCTATCACGCCGAGCGGCATCCGGTTGCGGCCCGCGTGTTGCGCATGACGATGGCGCAGGTCGCATTGCAGCGGACCGACGATCGCACGGAAGCCTTGCGTGACGTGGTAACGGAGCTGCTTGGCATGGAGGAGCCGCGCAAACGCATCGCTGCCGAAATGTCTGGACTGGCTATCCATTACGAGTTCGGCGACGGGCATCCGCTGCTCGGTCGCCGCATGCCTGACCTCGACCTGGTTACCTCAGATGGTCCTCTGCGTCTCTTTACGCTGCTCCAGGATGCGCGGCCCGTGTTCTTGAACCTTAACGCGCCCGGCAGCTTCGACATCGCGCCGTGGCCGGACCGCATCAAGTTGGTCGACGCCGGATATCACGGCGCATGGGAGCTGCCGGCGCTGGGCTTGGTCTCCGCGCCGACGGCAGTGTTGATCCGGCCCGATGGATATGTGGCCTGGGTGGGCGACGGGACGCAGGATGGTCTGCAAGAGGCTCTGAATAGCTGGTTCGGACCACCCGGCTAAAGGCCAAAAGCGCCGACTAAGCGGCGAGCGAGATCTGATCGCAGTCCGATATCGTCGCGGGATCCGGCATCGGTTTGCCGCGGCGTTCCCAGGTCCGGCGGCTGATGCCGAAAGCCTCCCAGGGGCGTGCTTGGCTGAAAGAATTGGCGAGATAATCGGCTCTGGAAAGCGCGCCGGCGGCGCGGCGCTGCTCCTCTTTTCGGCTTCGGTCCCGCTGCCGCCGCTTTTCCTTTTGAAGTTTTGCTCTCTTCCGTTTCGGCACATCGAAGGCACCGATGGTGCGGATATCGAGGCCGCTCCGTTCTGCGTAGCTTAAGTGCAAAGCATGGCCGAGGGCGTCGGCGGACAAGTCGGAAAAGCGCAACTTTGTCCGCTCGTAGATGACGTCCTCTATCTCGGCTTTGCCAGCCCAGGGAAGCCATCGCGCCGCCCAGCCGAGGACCACCTCGACAAACTCTTCCTTGAATTCGACCAAGGCGAGGCCGGCGATCACCTCGACGTAAATCAATGCGTCATCGGCCTCCGGCACGATGTCTCCGTGGCGATGCCTGATCAATTTTTCGATCTCGCGCATCCGGCCGCGGAAATGGTTCCAACGGCTGGCCCGCGTACGGCGCTGGACGGCCTTGTAACCCAGCAGACAGTCGCCGACCTTGATGGCCGTAACATTCCGCGACAAGCCATCCGGCTGGTCCGCTTTGGCAGTCCGCTTTTCCGATTGAGTCGCTTCATCCGGACCCATAAGACGAGCCATCAATTTTCCTTTGCCATCTGCCTTGGGGGGCCGAAACAGCTGATTGTAAAGGAAGGCCGAGGGGGTGATCATCCACTTTTTGCGGTGATCACACGTCATTCTGCGAAGAAGCGGCGGTGGGGGAGATTGCCTGTTGCGGCCTAAATCATTCGCCGGATTTCGTTGACGAGAGGCGCCAACTCGCGGTGGAAGCTTTTGATCATCGCTTGTAGAAACGGCCCAGGGCGCAGTTGGTCTTCATCGATCTCATATCCTGCATTGCGCGCCAGCATCGTCAGAAAGACCAGCTGGATCCGTCCGTTACCTTCGCGGAATGGATGGATCGCGTTGATTTCCGCCAGAAACCATGCTGAGTCTTCAGCGAAGGCGTCCTTTTTTCCGGTTTGGGCGAGATATTCGCGGCTTGCCAATTGAGCAAACAGCCGCTTGGCCTCCGGCTCGATATATTCAGGATAACCGAACCAGTTGTCACCCTTGCCGGTGCGGATGGTTCTGATATTCCCGGCCCACTCGTATACATCCTGGAAAAAATGATGGTGCAGCGCCCGATAGTGCGCGAAATCCCAATTGCCCTCTGGCAGAGCTTCCGTTGCGCGGGAATCGAACATCAGCTGTTCGAATTGATTAAGCTGCTCTTGATCTTCGATATCTGCCTTGTTGCGTAGGACGTGAGTGCCTGGATAACAGAGCGGATCCTCGACGGCATTGTAACGGACCACCCGTCAGACTTTCTTGAAGGCTTTAAGTATCTCTCGGCGGTAAGCGTCCCCCTTGAGGTCGCCGGACGTTAGTTTCTGCGACAGCGCCTTGGAACCGGCACTCATCTTCAAACCTTCGACCGCGGCGAATTTCTCCGCCTTCTTTTCACCGATCGGACGTGTGACAAACCGGCCGGATTCAGCAGATCGACCTAATTTCGTTTCTTTTGCCATGTCGCATCGTACCATCCAACCCAACCCTTTGCCTACTGTCTTATGACCGGAAAGGTACTGTTAAGTCGCTGTTCAGCGATCCATCGGCGCGGAGGATTCATCGTCCGTCCGATCGCCGGAAAGGGAAGACGCGGTTGAGCCACGACATTTCCATCAGCACGTGTCTGCAATCAGCGGAAGCCGAAGAAACTCAAAATCGCGAGCACGATAACGACAGCGCCGACAAGCCAGATCAAATTGTTCATGGGAAAGCGTTCTCCTGTTTAGTGTCGGGCCATTGTGACCCGATCACTTAACGGTGAGGCAGGGCTTGGAGTTCCCAACCGGTCCAATTGCTGTAGCGTGCCACCTTCGGCGCAGGACCAATTTCCGGCTCTATGCCTTTCAATAGCTGCACGAGCGAGCATTGCTGGGTCTGAACCCATCCGCACATGCCGGGTTTACCGATGTATTCCGCTGATATTGAAAGTCCTGGTGATCCTGCCTTGCAGGCGATGTGCAGGAAGACGTGAACGCGGACACACTGATCAGCACTCCCACTACCAATGGAAAAAATCGGTTCATCTGAACGTCTCCTCACAAGCCTGTCATGGTCGCAATCTACCATGCCAACGCGAGCCTATACGAAAACTTGTGGCCTGCTAGATCACGCTCACCTGAGCCGAAACATTCGCACGATTGATCAATCAATCTATAATCGTGATGTGTCGCGCCTCAGTTGATGATTAAATTCACGTAAGTCTAGCCTGGTCGGGCTATTCTGTCGTTATGGAAGTAGTTTCGCGACGTTAATAGTCAAGTGGACGCGATTTCGACTTGAATAGATTGCGATTTTTGAGTAAAATTACACCATAAAAAAGTAATATAAATGGGAGGATACTATGTCGTCAACTCGGTTCGATCCGATTCTGCTTCATCGTCAACATATCATCGATGAGGTCACGTGCCTCGATGAAATCTTCGATGTTCTGGACGGGTGGCCGGAGGACAAACGGGGTTTGGCGTATGACACGCTGTTGAAGGCGTGCAGAGATGCGGCCAATGGGCGTTTCCCGCTGAGCGCTGCGCGCGAGAATTTCCGGCGGTTCCTGAAGATGGCTGGCGTCCTTGCGAAGGTCGAGGGTGGCCCCAAATTCGACGGACCGATGAACCACCAAATTGGTAATGCTTAGTAAGATTATAGGCCTGTTGCGGGCCGTCTGCATGGCAGGGAGGGCGCGCCGTCACATCAGTTGCGGCGCGTTCTGGTTTCGATATCTGCTGATCGGATGATCGCCTATTTCTTGGCCACAAGGCGCCGCGGCAAGCCCTGCAAGAGGCAGCCGGCTATTCGGGTGTCGGATCCAGCAGATCTTAGTTCACGCCGGCATTGGCCCAGTCGCATCGGAAGACGAGCATGGGCTTCGAAAACCCCTTGAACCGTCGGCGCGTTGCGTGAGCGAAGAGATCGGCGGCGCCGTATTCCCGAAAAATATTCTCCGAGACGAGGATCTGGTCGCTGGAGGCTGCCGCACAGAGTCGCGCGGCAAGTTGCACGGTCGTGCCGAAGAGGTCGTTGCTGTCCTCGACCGGCTCGCCGCAGTCCAGTCCGATGCGGATATGAATCGGCTCGGTGTTTCCGCCGTTGTAACGCTCGAATTCCCGCTGGATCGCCATGGCGCATTCGACGGCTGCCGTTGTCGCGGCGAAGGCCGCCATGATGCCGTCGCCGGTGTGTTTCACTTCGCGGCCTGAATTCTGGCTGAGGCATCGGCGCACGACAGCGTCATGGGCCCTTACCATTTCGGTCGCAATGCGGTCGCCGAGGCGCGATGTCATCGCCGTCGATCCGACGATGTCGGTAAAAAGGATTGCCCGGTGGCCAGGATCCACCTGAGCGGAGGATTGGCCGGGGGCCGGCTCAGGGTCATGGATTCGGCCTAGAAAAGCCTCAACCGCGGACAGGGCGACCTCGACGATCTCGCCGGCGACGAAGCCATGGGCCTCGCGATGCACACATTGCGCAGTTTCCGCATCCGGCGCATCCACCAGGCAAAAGGCGGTCCCGCGCCGCTGATCGAACCAATAGGTCAGGAACTTGACGCCGTACTTGTCCTGGATATCGAGATCCATGCGATGTGCCTGAGCGACGTCAGCCGCTGACGTTCCCTCAAGAAAGTGCCGGTCCATGAAAATAGGCATCGCGCGCTCCTCCCAGATCCGCCGCGTGCAGGATAGATTGTATTGTACGACCCGGATGAAACTCCGTCCACCTCTGGCACAATCCATGAATGATTAGAGAGGCTCTTGCTTCCAGAAAAGCATATGTGTTGCTGTAATCATTATAGAGTATAGAAGGAAAGGCTGCGTTTTAATCAGCGGGAGTGGGATGAAAGCCCGATATTTACCATAATCAGTCGCTTAATGACTGGTCGGGGAGCTGTCGGGGTCTTCAGGCGTTCCATGTTCTCAAACGCGGCGGCTGCCGGACCCGGGAGGGATGGAGAAACACGTCTGTTACGGCCATGATTGACCTGAGCATAATGCCGAAAAGTGTGAGCGGTTTTCGGAAGACATCATGCTCTAACTCTATAGTGTGGAACAGGATTCAGATTTCAGGCCGACCCGGGCCTAAATCATCCTGTTCTAGGATCAAAAGCCAAGCTTTCGTCCCGGTAGGCGACCTGCCAACGGCACGCAAATTGCATCGTATTCCATAGCTCCACCGAAATTGGGAAAAGCTGTAGCAAAGTGAGACAGACGGCACATTTTCGACCGGTTGGCTTGGCCTCAATGGGGCTCGGCCATTATGCCGTTATTAACTCTGTGTGGGACGCCGCGCGCACGCTCCTGCGCGACTGGCCGGTAGACGACGGCGAAGAGTATTTCGAGGCCGTCAAGTCGTGCCTGGATGCGATTATCGGCGACCTCCCACCGGAACACGTTCGGGCAGCCTTCATCAGGGCTGCGCAGGAGGCCGGCATTGCCGTCATAGAAGCGGCGGACTGAATACTCTCCGCGCTTCCCCACCTATCCTCAACGCCAGATCGTCCGACGCTTGACTTTTCCGGCTGAAGTTCTAATTTAGAACAAAACAGGAACATTGGAGATGATCATGACGCATACGGAACAGGTGATCGCCAACGCCCTCGCGCTTGTCGAAGCGTCCCGCGCGGTCCGCGAGCGGGATCAACAGCGGCGCGCTGCCTGGCAGAGAAAGGTCGAACTCAGCCGGCCGCTGCCGCCATTGCCACGCCCGGTTCAATTGCCGTTGGCGCTGAACTGATGCAGCCGGCAAAAGCCTTGGAACCCCATCGGGCACGCCCCGAACAAGCCGGGCTCGATCAAGCCTGGCACGATCAGGCCTGGGAAGTCGAAGCCGTGCTTGCCTGGCATGACGACAATGCCAAGGCCGCAATACGATCTCTGCTCGACGACTGCAAACATCTCCGCCAGCAACTGGCGCTGGCGGAAAGCGTGATGAGCCGCGGGATGGCCCGCGGATGGGCGCCGCGATACGAGCGCGACGCTCTCTGAAATTGAGGCGATCCGAACCGGCAAGAGGGGTCAGCTGCCTGCAGCATTCGTCTCCGGATCGACCCGGGGCAGCCGGCTGCGGGCGATGACGGCTCCGACCAGTGCGATCGCCACCACGGCGCCGATCCATGCGCTATACAAGCTCTGCCCGAGAATGATGCCGGCAAGGACCGGCGTGACGATGTCGGTGACCGCGACAAGCGACTGCGTTGCTCCCATGACGATGCCCTGGCGTTGCTGCGGCACATGCACGGAGAGCGCTGCAACGAATGTCGGCCGCGCCAATGCCACGCCCGTGCTGATGCAAAGGACGGCGAAGGCGAGGGTAGCAATGTCGGTGGCGAGGCCGGCCGTGACATAGCCAATCGAGAGAATGATAAAGACCAGGACGATCAGGCCTCGTTCAGAGAAAATGCCGCCGAGCCACGTCAGGAGGAAAAGCTGGACCAGGATGTTGATCGCGCCGTCGGCGGTGAGAAGGTAACCCAGCTCCTTCGGACCGAACGCATGTTCATTCCAGGTGAATGTATCCGCCAGAAAAACGGCGAGCTGCGAACTGAACATCCCGTATGAGAAATAGTGGCAGAGAAGAACGGCGACGAGGACGCGGATGACCGGCGAGGCGAGCAGGGTTCGGAAGGAAACCTTCTCGCCGACCGTCTCGTCCGCTTTGCTGTCGTCGCCGAACCGGCCGCGCGCATCGCCACCTTTCAGGCAAAGCCCGGTCACCAGCATGCTGGTCGCCGACAGAGCAAGCGCGACCCAGATCGGCGCTGTCAGAGAAATATCGGCAAGGTATCCGGAAAGGCCAGGTCCGATCATTCCGCCAAGGCCGAGGCCCGCACTCAGAATGCCGATGGCCTGGCGCCGGGTGGTGGCGCTGCTGTTGTCGGCAGCATAGGCTGCCGCGGCCGAGAAATTGGCTGCGGTCAGGCCGAGCAGGATCCGCGCCAGCAGCACGAAGACGACGCTGTTGGCAAGCGCCAGCAGCAAAAGGCTGATCAACGCTCCGGCCTGGCTGGCGAGCAAAACCCTCTTGCGTCCGCAACGGTCGGAAAGTTGACCTAGCCAGGGCGCGGCAACGAACTGGCTGAGCGCTTCCGCACCGAGAACAAGCCCGAGAACGAGCGGCGACGCCCCGAGATTCCGGAGGTAGAATGGCAGGATCGGCAGGATGGCGCCGCTGCTGGCGGCATCGAGGCTGACGATGATGAAAACCGGCAGCATCAGCCGCCAGTCAAGTTTCTGCGACACGGCGCTTGCGGCAGCATCGATCGGACGCAGTTCGTCGCTCATCACATTTCTCTCTGACTGAGGCTAGGACGGTGCACGCGGCCGGCCGCCCTGAGAAACTCGCTTCTCCGGCGTTACGCGATCGCGGCGGGTATTCCCGCAGCCGGGTTCCCAGCAGCGCGCCTGTCTTCAGACGCGCCGAGGCCGTGACGCTTTGAGTTGCCGCTTACGCAGCAAGGCCGACATTTGCGAGATAGGCTTCCAGAGCCCAGGCGTGAGCGGACGCAATGATAGCGCCGACATAGCCATCCGGACGCACGAGCACCCAGTCGCCCGATGTCAGACCGTAGGCATCATGGAAATGCCCGCCTTCATCGATGACATCTCCGCGCTCGCCGATCCTGTGGATATGCAGGCCCGGGCGCGGCGGTACGGCGGCTTGCTCGACCTCGTAGCCGAGCAGCGTCCAGTGCGCGCCCTTGAACAGTTCGAACAGGCGCGTCGGCTGGCCGGCGACACCTTTGAGCGGCGCGTCGGGTGCACGGTCGCCCGCAAGCAGGCCGGCGCTCCGCTCCGGCTTTTCCAGCGCGAAGGAGGAGGAGGGATAGCCGATATCGAGTTGATGCACATCGCGGCCACGCCGCATATCGCCTCGCTTCATGGCGTCGAGAAGATTGGTCGCCAGACCGAGCACGGCGGCGGCGACCGGGCGGCGCTCTTCCTCATAGCTGTCGAGCAGCGCGTCGGGCGCGCCGGCAGTGACCGCAGCCAGTTTCCATCCGAGATTATAGGCGTCCTGAATGCTGGTATTCAGCCCCTGTCCGCCGGTCGGCGGATGCGTATGGGCGGCATCGCCGACCAGGAACACGCGGCCGAGCCGGTAGTGATCGGCAAGCCGGGCGTTCATATGGAAGGCTGACGCCCAGGAGACCGATTGGACCTCGATGTCGTCGCGGCCGGTGCGTTCCTTCACCAGGGCGGTCAAGCCCGCCGCGGAGAGGTCGACCTCGCCTTCGAGCGGGATGGGTCCCTGGATCTGGAACAGGTCCGTCCCCGCCAGCGGGCAAATGGCGATCTGCCGCTGCATGTCGCCATCGCCGAAGCGATGCCATACCTCTCGGTCCAACCCTGTCAGAATGACATCGGCGACCATGGCGCGCACGCCGAGCGTCTTGCCGGGAAAGCCGATATCCAGCGCATGGCGCACAAAGCTGCGGCCGCCATCGGCGCCGACGAGCCAACGCACGCGGATGGTCTCTTCACCGGATGTGCCCTTAAGTCGAGCAGTCACGCCCGCCTCATCCTGTTCGAAGCCGATGAGTTCGCATCCGAATTCGGGGCGATGCCCAAGTTCGAGCAGGCGCTCGCGCATCACGCCTTCGGTCAGGAACTGCGGCACCATCAGCGGAAGATGATAGGGCTCGGCCGGCGTCGGCTCGCCACCCACCACAGCGTCGGATTCGCTGACGCTGCCATCGTCACGATATTCCCGCTGCCTGGGATAGGTGCCGCCTTGGGCGACGATCCGGTCGAGAATGCCGAGATCCTCGAACACTTCCTGGCTCCGCGGCTGAATGCCCTTGCCGCGGGAACCGCGGAACGGGTCGTGCAATTTTTCGATCAGGCGGAAGGATACACCCCGCCGCGCCAGCTCGATCGCCAGCGTCAGGCCGGCAGCCCCGGCGCCTGATATCAGCACGTCGACTGTGGAATTCTCTGTCATTGATTTCTCCATGTGTGTATTATGCACATAATAGGAGAATCGGCATGGCGTCAACAAAGAATGTGCAAAATACACATATAAGCGGAAAGCTGCGCGAGCTGCATGGGGCTTTGATCGAGATCGTCAGCGTCATGAACCGCCCGCAGCGCGACGAGCAGATGGTCCGCGAGGCAGGCATTTCGCTCGATCGCGCCCTGTTTCCGCTGCTGGTCACGATCGAACGGCTCGGTCCCATCGGGGTGGTCGAACTCGCCGACCGCGCCGGGCGCGATTACACCACCGTCAGCCGTCAGGTCGCCAAGCTCGAAAGTCTCGATCTGGTGGAGCGCCGCGGCAATGCTACCGACCGCCGCGTGCGCGAGGCGGTCATCAGCCCGAAGGGCAAGGCAATGACCGATCGCATCGACATCGCCCGCGAGCGGATGGGCCGCGCCATCTTCGAGAGCTGGGAGGAACACGATTTCAATGAACTCGTGCGCCTCATGCGGAAGTTTGCCGAGGATATCAGCGGCGATATCGGCAATGGCGTGGGAGAAACTGAGGGCGAGGGCGGACCGCAAGCGGATTAGCCTCGGAATCCTTCCCCTATGTGGCCTATGAATTCACCGGAGCCATTGCGCCGGCGCGTCTGCGATGATCTTGTAGCGACCTGCAATCGCAACGTTTTCCGGTGATTCCCAATGTTCGATATTCTGTGGCGCGGCCTGGTGATCGGCGCCGGCGCAACCATCCTCATGGACCTCTGGGCGATCCTGCTCACCCAGTTCGGCCAGGCGGCCCCCAATTGGGCACCGGTTGGACGCTGGTTCTGGCACCTCCGCCGCGGCAAGGTCTTTCACGAGAGCATTGCCGACGCCAAGCCCTATGCCAATGAGCTGGCGCTCGGCTGGATCAGCCATTACGCCGTCGGCATTCTCTATGGGGTGATCTTCGCCATCATCATGGGCTCAGGCTGGTTGGCGGCCCCGACATTTCTTCCCGCCTGGATCTTCGGCATCGTCACCGTCGGGGCAGGGTGGTTCCTGCTGCAGCCGGGCCTCGGCATCGGCTGGGCCGCTTCCAAACATCCGACCCCAAACAAGGTTCGGTGCTTCAACCTTCTCGCCCATACGGTTTTTGCGCTGGGGCTTTATGGCACGGCATTGACCATTGGGTGAGCTCGGGGTCTGCTCGCTTCGCCCAATGAGGATCGCCGCCTGCCCCTCACCCTAACCCTCTCCGCGTAAACGGGGCGAGGGGACGTGCCCTGCGAGAGGTTGTCGAGGAACGGAGAGGTGAGCGGCAATCCCCCTTCGCCCCGCAAGCGGGGAGAAGGTGCCGGCAGGCGGATGAGGGGCAACCCTTGCCAGAGGGCTCCATGTGCCCCTCATAGCGGCAGCCTCAATCGAGCCCCACCTTACCGCGCAGCCCAGTTGGCGCCGCGGCGGAAGATGGTCTTCATCTGGGGAACGTCGAATTCCTTGGCCTGATGGCCGAGCGAGGAATAGAAGACGCGGCCCTTGCCGTATTTCCGCTTCCAGACGACGGGCATGACGACGCCGTCGATCCAGTAGGCGTGTTCGCCGGTGAACTTGGTCGTCGCCAGAACCTCGTTCGAGGGGTCGACATGCATGTAATATTGCTCTGAGGTATAGGGAAAATCGGTAATCCCCTCCATGAGCGGATCGTCGGGGCGGGTGATGTTGACGGTATAGTCGATGATGTTGCCGGGGTGAGCCACCCACTGGCCGCCGATGATGAACTGGTAATCGACGGAGTCGCGGAAGGCATCGCCCGCGCCGCCGTGATAGCCGGCGATACCGACGCCGCTCTCGATCGCCGTGGCGAGGTTCTTCACCTCCTCCTTCTCGATCTTCGACATCGTCATGATCGGCACGACGAGGCTGAGATCATGGACGGAGGGGTCGGCAAGCGCCTCGGTGCCGTGTTCGAGATAGACCTTGAAGCCGTCTTCCTCGAGCATGGTCTTGATGATTTCGGCGCACTCCTGCGGCTCATGCCCGCTCCAGCCGCCCCAGACGATCAGTGCTTCACGCATAGTCTTTCCTCCTGAAACTTATTTCGCCAGTCGTCCGTCGACGATGGAATCGGACAGCGGCGCAGGGCGCTCCGTTGCCGTGGTGATCGCGACCGTGCGGCCGGTCGAGGCGGCGGTGTGGAATGCTTCCATGACTTCGAGCACATGCAGCGCCAGATCGCCATTGGCGCGGTGCGGCCGGTTGAAGCGGATCGCATGCGCCATGTCGGCAACGCCGAGCGAGCGATAGTTGCCGTCGGCATAAGGCGATGTGACCGGCTGGTCCTCAAACGAACCGCCCTTCTTCAGATATTCCACCGGGCCGCCGAACTTGTTGGGATCGGGAACGATCAACGTGCCCTCGGTCCCGTAGACTTCCAGCGGTACATGTTTATGGCCGGCGACATCGAAGCTCATGGCGATCTGCACGACGGCGCCGTTGGCAAAGGCCATCATGCCGGTGACATGGGTCGGCACATGCACGGGAATGCGTTCGCCATTGCGCGGTTCGCTGGTGATCAGCCGTTCCGCCCGCGGTGTCGTCGCAAAACCCGCAACTTGTGAAACCGGTCCGAGAAGATTGACGAGATCGGTGATGTAATAGGGACCCATATCGAGCATCGGCCCGCCGCCGACTTCATAATAGAAGGCCGGATTCGGATGCCAGCGCTCATGGCCGGGGCACATGAAGGTCGCCGAGCCGCCGACCGGCTGGCCGATGACGCCTTGGTCGATCAAGCCACGCGCCGTCTGGTGGCCGCCGCCGAGGAAGGTGTCGGGGGCAGCGCCGATGCGCAGATTCCTCGCTTTGGCGGCTTCCGCCAATTTTTTCCCTTCCGCGAAATTAATCCCGAGCGGTTTTTCCGAATAGGTGTGCTTGCCGGCATCGAGCGCCTGCAGCGCCACGGCAACATGGGCCTTCGGGATCGTCAGGTTGACGATGATCTCGACCTTGGGATCGGCGAAAAGCTCCTCGACGGTCTTGACCGGAACATTGAATTCCGCAGCCTTTGCTTCCGCCAGCTCCCGGTTGAGATCGGCGACGCCGCGAATGTCGAGAATGGGAAAGGATGCCATCGCCGTGAGATAGGCGCCCGAAATATTGCCGCATCCGATGATGCCGATACCGACCTTGTCCATGAATTCCTCCATTCATCGTGCCATTGATTTTGATTGTGCCGCCCGTCAGAGCGCCGGCCCTGTCGTGCTCCAGGGCGATTCGTAGAGTTCGTAGAGCGCCACCGCAGCGGCACCCTGCGCCCAGAAATCATCGGTCGAATCGTCGAAGACGAGTTCGCTCACCCCGCGCAGCGACGGCGGAATGGCGAGCGCATAAGCATCGCGCAGGCTGTTGAGAAAGGGTTCGCCGAGCGCCAGGCTCGACCCCACAAGAATGACCCGCGGCGGCGCAAACAGCGTGACGATATTGGCAATGGTCAAACCGACCGCTTCGCCGGCGCGGATGGCGGCACTGATCAGCCGGTCGTCATCGGCCTTGATCAGCGCCTGGGCATGGTTCATGCCGCGGCCGAGACGGATCGCCTCGGCAAACCGCCCGTCAGCCTGTTGTTCTCCGAGGATCGCGCTTTCGCCGGCCTGGCTGAAAAGCCGGACGACGCCATTTGGTCCCATGCCGAGCACCAGGTCGCCGAGATTGTGGCTGAGGCCGCCGGCACCGCGAAACAGGCTGTTGCCGTGCAGGACCCCGAGACCCAGTGTCTGCTCCAGAGAAATCAGCACCATATCTTCGAGATCGCGCGCCTTTCCAAACCAGTGATGGCCAAGCGTAATGGCGTGGGCGTCGCTTTCGACAATGGTCGGCGTTGCCAGCCGCGTCGACATTTCGGCGGCGAAATTGACATTGGTGTCGCGAAAGATCGGACTGCTTCTGATATAGCCGGTACGGTGCTCGATGACGCCGGGAAAGCCGAGGCAGACGCTGTCGACATCCTCCAGTGAAAGCCCGGCATCGACGACGCAGCGCCGGACACCATCCTCGACGAGATCGGCGATGACGCCGATCGGCTGCCGGTCGATGCGGATCGGCAAGGCAAGCTTCGACAGCACGTCGCCGCGGAAATTGGTGACGACGAAAACCATCCTGTTGGCGGCGATCTTGGCGCCGACCACGCGGGCCGCATCGGGATTGAGCTCCAGCATCACCCGCGGCCGTCCGCGCACAGCCTCATTGCGGATATCGCCTTCGTGACGCGGCAGTATCAGCCCGTCGTCGAGCAGCGAGGCGGTGATCGCCGAAACGGTCGTGGTGGAGAGTTCGGTACGCTCGCTGATCTCTATCCGCGAGATCGGACCATGGCGCCTGATGGTATCGAGCACGTTCAAGCGATTGATCGCGCGCATTAATTCGGGATCTGCGGTCTTCATGGGAACTAGCCAGGCGAGCGTTTCGTTGGGGCGGAACCCAAATATTTTTAACGGGTTACGAAATAAATAGCAGGGAATTCAGTGGTCCTGTCAAGCGCATTTGATAAAAATAGAGGCATTGGGTTGACAATATGCCAAAGCTCCGTTGAATTAATCCGCATAGGGGAAAAATTGTGAGGATAGCCCCCTGGGAGGAAAATCATGACTTTTAGGTTCAAGAGCGCCGCTCCTAGCGGCAGGCGTATCGCATCCATGGCCGCGGCCGCCGGCATGTTGCTGGCCGGAGCAGGTGCCGCTTCGGCGACGACGGTGGTCAAGTGGCTGCATCTCGAGCTCGACCCGAAATATGTCGCGGCCTGGGAAGACATCGTCAAGAAATACGAAGCCCAGCATCCCGACGTCGATATCCAGATGCAGTTTCTCGAAAACGAGGCCTTCAAGGCCAAGCTTCCGACATTGCTGCAGTCGGACGACGTGCCGGATTTCTTTTTCAGCTGGGGCGGCGGCGTCTTGAAGCAGCAGTCCGAGACCGGCGCGCTCCAGGATGTGACGCCGGCGCTGGATGCCGATGGCGGCAAATTGCGCGGCGCCTATAGCCCGGCTTCGGTCAGCGGCCTGACATTCGAGGGCAAGACCTGGGCTATTCCCTATAAGGTCGGCCTGGTCAGCTTTTTCTACAACAAGGAACTCTTTGCCAAGGCCGGCGTGAAGGCCGAGGACATCAAGAACTGGGCCGATTTTCTGGGTACCGTGAAGAAGATCAAGGCGGCAGGCATCGTGCCGATCGCCGGCGGCGGCGGTGAGAAATGGCCGATCCATTTCTACTGGAGCTATCTCGTCATGCGCGAAGGCGGACAGAAGGTCTTCGAATCGGCAAAGACCGGCCAGGGCGAAGGTTTCCTCGATCCCGCGATCATCAAGGCCGGCGACGATCTCGCCGAACTTGGAAAGCTCGAACCGTTCCAGCCCGGCTATCTCGGCTCGACCTGGCCGCAGGCGCTCGGCGTGTTCGGTGACGGCAAGGCTGCAATCATCCTCGGCTTTGAAAATACCGAGGCCAACCAGCGCAAGAATGCCGGCGACGGCAAGGGTCTCGCACCCGACAATATCGGCCGTTTCGCCTTCCCGGCAGTCGATGGCGGCGCCGGCAAGCCGACCGATACGCTCGGCGGTCTGAACGGCTGGGCCGTTACCAAGAAGGCATCCAAGGAAGCGCTCGATTTCCTCGCTTTCCTGACGAATGCGGACAATGAGCGGGCGATGGCCAAATCAGGCATGCTTCTGCCCGTTGCCGTCGGCGCCGGCGATGGCGTCACCAATCCGCTGCTTGCCGAATCGGCAAAACAGCTGGCCGGTTCGACCTGGCATCAGAACTATTTCGACCAGGATCTCGGTGCGGCCGTCGGCCGTGTCGTCAACGACGTGTCGGTGGAAATCGTCTCCGGGCAGATGAATTCCAAGGACGGCGCCCAGATGATCCAGGACGCTTTCGAACTGGAACAATAACCAGCGCCTGCAGACCTCTCCTGGCGCTCCAGAGCGGAGCGCCAGCATTGCTGCCGACGAGATGCGAAAGCAGGACCCATGGCCAATATTTCAGTCCCATCGATAACCACGGCCGCCAGGCCGGCAAAAAGAGCCGCAAACAGCAAGAGCTCGGTCGCCCATGACCGGCTGGCGGTGCTGTTGATCTTTCTGCCGCCGGCGCTGCTGCTTTTCACGCTCTTCGTCATCATGCCGATGGGCGAGGCGGCCTGGTACAGCCTTTACAAGTGGAACGGCTACGGCACGCCGACCGAGTTCATCGCGCTGCGCAATTTCCAGGTTCTGTTTCGAAATGCGGCCTTCACGCAGGCGCTGGTCAATAACGGCCTGATCATCGTGATCTCGATCTGCATCCAGGTGCCGCTCGCCATCTGGCTGGCCACCATGTTGGCGCACCGCATTCCGGGTGTCGTCGGCTACCGCCTGATCTTCTTCCTGCCCTATGTGCTGGCAGACGT
Source organism: Rhizobium sp. WSM409 (assembly GCF_057653825.1). Classification (NCBI taxonomy): domain Bacteria; kingdom Pseudomonadati; phylum Pseudomonadota; class Alphaproteobacteria; order Hyphomicrobiales; family Rhizobiaceae; genus Rhizobium; species Rhizobium sp. WSM409. Next base: position 1,830,642 of record NZ_CM172794.1, read on the forward strand.
TGCCGCGGGCCTTATCTGGCGCTTCGTCTATGATGGCGACTATGGCCTGTTTGCCGCCGTTTCCAACTTCTTCGGCTTCGCCAACCCTTATGTGCTCGCCGACAAGGACGTGGCGATCTATGCCGTGCTTGGGGTGATCGTCTGGAAATATTTCGGCTTCCACATGATGCTGTTCATCGCCGGGCTGCAATCGGTCGACAAGAGCGTGCTGGAGGCGGCCGAAATCGACGGCGCCACCGGCTGGCAGAAGTTCCGTTACGTCACGCTGCCGCTGCTCGGCTCGACCTTGCGTCTTTCCATCTTCTTTGCCGTCGTCGGCTCGCTGCAGCTGTTCGACATGATCATGCCGCTGACGGGCGGCGGGCCGTCCAACTCCACCCAGACGATGGTCACCTTCCTCTACACCTATGGCGTCATGCGCATGCAGGTCGGCCTCGGCAGCGCCGTCGGCGTCGTGCTCTTCATCATCTGCGTGACGCTCGCCTTCGGTTACAAAAGGATATTCATGCGCCATGACTGATATGAGCTCTTCCATCCGCATGAGCACGTCCACGCGCGTCTATCTCTACGTGTCGCTGAGCCTGATTGCCGCGATCGTGCTCGTGCCGCTGCTGACGACGGCGCTCGGCGGCTTCAAGACGCTGGGCGACCTGCGCACCAATCCCTTCGGCCTGCCGACGGAGTGGCAATGGGCGAACTATACCGATATTCTTTTCGGTGAACGCTACTGGCTGCAGATCGGCAATTCGCTGGTGATCGCGTCGCTCACCGTCCTCCTGACGCTGATCGTCTCGTCCATGGCGGCTTTCGCCTTTGCCCATGTCCGGTTTTTCGGATCGTCGTTCCTGCTCAATTATTTCCTGCTCGGCCTGATGTTTCCGGCGGCAACTGCGATCCTGCCGCTCTTCATCCGCATCCGCGATCTCGGCCTGCTCGATACCTATTGGGGTGTGGTACTGCCGCAGGTGGCTTTCGGTCTCGGCATGAGCATCCTGCTGTTTCGAAACTATTTCCGCAACCTTCCGGAAGAATTGTTTCAGGCGGCTTTCGTCGATGGCTGCGGCTATCTCCGCTTCTTCTGGCATATCTCGCTGCCGCTTTCCCGGCCGATCGTCGCCACCGTCAGTATCATTTCCTTCGTCGGCAGCTGGAACAGCTACATCCTGCCGCTGATCATGCTGAACTCGGAATCGAAATATCCCTGGCCGCTCGGCATCATGGTCTATCGCGGCGAGTACGGCACGGAATGGCAGCTGGTGCTGGCCTTCATCACGCTGACCATCCTTCCCACCATCATCGTCTTTTTCGTCGCCCAGAGACACATCATCGCCGGTCTGACCGCCGGCGCCGTGAAGTCCTGAGCCGAACCATTGGAGGTGCAATCATGGCATCCGTTGAACTCACCGATATCAGTAAGACCTATGGCGCCGTAGACGTCATCCACGGCATTTCGCTTCATATTGAGGATGGGGAATTCGTCGCGCTCGTCGGCCCGTCCGGTTGCGGAAAGTCGACGCTGCTGCGGATGATCGCCGGCCTCGAGGAGATCACCGACGGCGAGATCGCCATCGGCGGCAAAGTCGTCAACGCCATGACGCCGCGCGAGCGCAACATCGCCATGGTCTTCCAATCCTACGCGCTTTACCCGCACATGACCGTTGCCGAAAACATGGGCTTCAATCTGAAGCTCGCCGGCGTTGCCAAACCGCAGATCGAGGCCCGGGTGGCCGAAGCCGCCCGCATGCTGGATCTCGCCAACCTCCTCGACCGCAAGCCGGCTCAGCTCTCCGGCGGCCAGCGCCAGCGCGTCGCCATGGGCCGTGCCGTCGTGCGCAATCCCGCCGTCTTCCTGTTCGACGAACCGCTGTCCAACCTCGATGCCAAGTTGCGCGTGCAGATGCGCTCGGAAATCAAGACGCTGCACCAGAAGGTCAGGACGACCTCGATCTATGTCACCCATGACCAGATCGAAGCGATGACGCTTGCCGACCGCATCGTCGTGCTCAATCAGGGCAGGGTGGAGCAAGAGGGGACGCCGCTCGAACTTTACAGGAAGCCCGCCAATCTCTTCGTCGCCGCCTTCATCGGATCGCCGGCGATGAACATGCTCGAAGGCACAGTGGACGGCGAAAATGGTGGGCCTGCTGCTCGTCTCAGCGACGGCACGGCAATCCGCATCGCGCCCGACCGCAAGGTCAAGGCCGGCCAGGCGGTCACCATCGGCCTGCGCCCCGAACATCTCATTCCAGGCGTCGCCGCCGGCACGCCGCTCGCCGGCCGGACGATGCTGGTGGAACCGACAGGCGCCCAGACCCATGTCGTCTTCGATCTCGCCGGACAGCAGGTAACCGCCATCGTCGACGGCGAATACCCCGCCCGTTACGGCGCCGTCTTCGAGGCAAGTATTACGAGTGATCAGGTGCACGTCTTCGACCGCGGTACTGGTGTGGCGCTGTAGACGGGGCGGTTTGTCCCACGGCTGTCCGATTCGCGGCGACGAGCGGGAACCGGGGAGGGTGCGGCATATCCTCTTCTCCCTGAGGAGAGAAGAGGGAGTCGAGAGATCGCGCGATGCCCGTTTGCGCGCAAGCCGAGTTAGAAGGACGGGCGAGACACATGGCTCCAGCTAGTCAATGCTGTGATTTGTCTTGCCATTTCGCGAGCCGTTCTCGGCGCGTTTTCGAAAATTGAATAACATCGAATATAAAACTGTCTTCTTCCGGAAAGTCTTTCTTGATCTGCTCGATTTCCTTGCCATCGCGGATGCGCCCGGATCGCCGCTGTCGCCCGTGCCTGTGCGGTTCCGGCATGATCTTTCCATCGAACCGTGTGCTGGTGTCCAAATACGCCGATCATCTGCCGCTTTACCGGCAGGCCCAAATCATGAGCCGCCAAGGTATCGATCTCGACCGCTCAACACTCGCCGACTGGGTCGGTGGTGCAGCATTCGAACTGCGCCCCGTCTTCGATGCGCTGATTGCCGACCTGAAGCGCTCGACCAAGCTCTTCATGGACGAGACCCGTGCGCCAGTTCTTGATCCCGGCTCCCGCAAAACCAAAACAGGATACTTCTGGGCGCTGGCTCGTGATGACCGACCGTGGGGCGGTGGTGTTCCACCTGGCGTCGCCAGACAGAGACCCATTGGATGAAGGCGGAACTCATCCCAAACCGCTTGGCTGAAATCTAACGACGGCTTCTGGCGCAGAGTTGCCTGCCATCAAATCGAAAGTCTACCCGACAACGTGCGAGTGGCACACCGCTTCGTTGCACTTCATTCTAGCTTTGCATCAGAGCCATCTGAGTACATGATGAGGCCGTCAAGATAGGGGCGATTCATGAAGTGCATCTCTGAACTTTTGATGGGATTGGCGGGAGCGACGTTGGTCGTTATTAGCGCAGTTCACCCGGCGGAAGCTAACAGTGACAATGGCGAAGACCCATCTTGTGAAATCGTCAACTTTGCATACGCGGCAACCATGAACGCTACCCGGTCGAGCGTGACGGCTTATGCCGAGCAGGACGATGGATCTTTAGTGTTTATTGCCGATTTGCGAACCCAGTTAGGTACTAATTATCTGAAAGATTCAACGCGAAAGCAATGGATCCGTTACCCACAGACAAAGTGGGTTCCAGCGGACCGATTTGGTCCAAAAATAACTGACTGTGTATTTAAGGGTGATGAAAGTCACCCGGATCTCGCAGCAAAGCACTATTCAGCTATCCGTCATGAGGCACCGCATGTCTCTAAAGTGGATTTTTGGATTACGCATGACGATGGACGAATTGTAAAAATGCGAATTGGGCCGTGGGGGGTCAAGCTTAAGTCCGGACTAGGAGTAATTGAAATCCGGAAGTTCGATGATGAGGCATTGACCCCTCCGCTTTGATCCGCAGCCGCAACAGAGTTGCGCTTCCATTCGAACGGTATGTCCGATGCTTTTGTCGAAATCCTGAAGCGGAATTACACGCGAATATCAGTTCCACAGGACGCTGAAACAGCGCTCCAATCGCGCCGACGTCCAGTTTCCGTGAAAACCTTAAACCGCTGCGCCGGCACGTCTGAACTGGTGCTATGTGTAAATCATGTAATCGTCATATGTCGAAGCCCCGTTCGGCAACAACATCAACAATCACACGCTGATCCGGAAGGTGGGGCCATAACACCGCTTACAGTGCGGAAGTTGATCGTTCATCAAAATGATCACTATTCATCTGCGGCCTCTATTGTGCTGTCGCTTCCGGAATTTCGATCAAAAGACCGAAACGGACGGATGAGCGGCTAAGCCATTTGGTTTCTCAACGATATCCGCCGCCACCGGACGTTGCCAATGCCACAAGTTGCACTATTGTCTGTCCGGCACGCAAAAACCTGATGGTGATTATGCCGGTAGTAACTCGACATCTCATTGACCGGGGTGACGGAGCCACGGTCGAGCTTTTTCAAGCTCAAGCCGCAAGCGAAGCGCCCGCAGGAGCAATCCTATTTGTCCACGGCAATCAGGGTGGCCGTCTGCTTGGAGGGATAGAGGCGGTCGACAGCGGCGCGTTGCTTCGCTTCTGTTCTGGTTTGAATATCACTGCTGCGGCAGTCTCGCAGCCCGGTTTTGGTGCATCAGATGGCCCTCCAGATTTCTGCGGTCCCAAAACCCAGCAAGCGATCATAGCTGCTCTCGCTTTCCTGCGGGGCCAGCCTTCCGTCGATCCCAACCGAATTGTTCTCTATGGAAACAGTCGTGGTGCCGTTGCATCGGCAATGGTCGCCACCCAGGTTTCTGATCTGCGAGCAGTCATCCTATCCAGCGGCGTCTACGATCTTGAAGTCGCTTATCACGAGAGTTCAGACGGTTTGCGGTGGGCTATCGAGAAAGAGGCGGGGCTATCGAGAGAGGCCTTTCTGGCTCGCTCTGCATTGCATTATGCGCCCGAAGTTCGGTCTGAGACGCTGTTGCTGCATGGAAAGCATGACGACCGTGCTCCTGTTGCCCAAGCCGAACTCTTCTCAAAAGCTCTGTCCAATGCCGGAGTCCTGGCGACGCTTCACCTCTTTGAGTGTGGACATCAAATTCCAAGGAACCACATGCAGGGAGCTCTCAGGCCCTTCCTGCAAAGGGTGTTCAATCCCGTCGTGACGTACCACTAAGGCAGCATGACAGCTTCGGGCAGCGGGAAAGTGACGAAAACCTAAAAGAGATTAAGCCCATACCCGCCTCTTGAAGGAGGAGAAAAGATGAAACGCATCGAGATGGAGGTGAGCGGCGGCTGCCAGTGCGGTGCCGTGCGCTACCACGCAACCGCTATGTTTGACAATTCGCATCTCTGCCATTGCCGCATGTGCCAAAAAGCCTCGGGCAACGTCTTTGCCGCGCTCGTCGCCGCGCCCGATGATGCGCTCAGCTGGACACGCGGCAAGCCGAGCGTCTGGAAGAGTTCGGAGCTTGTCGAGCGCGGCTTCTGCGCCAATTGCGGCACGCCATTGTTCTTCCACCACCTCGAAAACGGTCGCACCAACCTGATGATCGGTTCGCTTGACGATCCGCACGCCTTCTCGCCGCTTGCCAATACCTGCACCGAGAACATGGTGGCATGGTTCGATACGATCACGGGCATAGAAAATACCGGTGCGACCGAAGACAACGGCGCCGACTGGGCGGCGGCGATCAAGGAGAGCAACAACCAGCACCCCGATCACGATACCGCCTCATGGGCGGTGAGGGGGCGTGATGGCTGAGTCCTATCCGGTGCTGCGCTGTCCGAGGCCATGGCGTGTGGGCAGTGGCGGGGGCTTTGCTCTGCGACCGGGATCGTTGCACATCGATGCTACCGACCACCGCTAGGCGGGCGATAGCATCGGTTGACGAGGGCTACTGTGCTCCTGCGGCCGCTTCTATGACCGCAGCCACTTCCTTGGCGTGCGAGGCCAGCGAGGCGTGGCCACCCTCGACCGTCGTCACCTTGGCCTTCATCCGTTCGGCAAAGAAAGCCTGTGCGTGGGGATCAAGGACGAGGTCCTTGGAGCTCAGGACGTACCAGCTTGGCTTGTCGTGCCATGCCGCGACCTCAGCAGGTGCATCGAAGGCAGTGTGGTTGATCGGCATCTGGTGCGCTGCCAGATGTTCACCGATCTTCTTGGGCAGGTCGCCCGCCACTGCACTGGGGAATACTGCAGGATCGATGGTCAAGTAACCCTTTGCGTCGGGCCGAATGGCCGCCGCTCCGGGAGTTGCCGGACCGCTGGCTGCCAATGCTGTGATGGTTTCACCTTTCTCGGGCGCAAAGGCCGAGACATAGACGAGTGACGCCACCTTGGCGTTGTCGCCCGCCTCGCCGATCACCACGCCACCCCAGGAATGCCCCACCAGGACAACCGGGCCATTTTGCGCATCCAGCACCGCATTGGTGGCAGCGACGTCGTCAGCAAGCGAGGTCAATGGGTTCTTTACCGCAGTCACCTTGTAGCCCTTGGCGGTCAGGATTGCAGCGACGCCGTCCCAACTGGTTTCGTCGACGAAGGCGCCGTGGACAAGAACGATATTCTTGATTGTTTGATCCGGGAGAGCCGGCTGGGCCCACGCGGGTGCAGCACCAAGCATGCCGGTCGTCAGCATCAGGGCGGACATAAGAAGAGATTTCATTTGGAGCTCCTACAGGGCGCATCAGCGCAATTGCTTAATTCGGATAATCTGCAATGCTATCGCCTACGCGACGGCAGGAAGACCAGGATGGCCTTGCCTTCGCGCAAACACTTGAACTGCCAGATAATTCCTCGTTGAAGACAAAACCAAACTAGGGCTCACCGAGATGGATCACCATGACCAGAGCCCCGCAATGCATGCTCCGTCGTCCAAAAATGCGATTATGCTCGCCTCTCGGGTGGATCTGCTCTCCCAGATTTTGGCCATGGTCAGCCTGCATGGCGAAATCGTCTTTACAGTTGAGCTCAGCCAACCATGGGCGTTACGCTTTCATCCAGGAGCGGCTTATTTCTTCATCGTGCTCGAAGGGGGCCTGAGCGTTGTGAACGATCAGGGCCATGCCTTGCAGGTGGCAACTGGCGATCTGATCATGCTGCCGAGAGGCCTTGGACACGGCTTGAGCGATGGCGAGTGTGCAACTGAGGCTGACTTGGCAGCCCTGATGGCGGCGCAGGTTACCGCCGAAAAACTCAATGTCTCCCACGGCGGAGGCGGCCAGCAGACCAAGCTTATCGCCGGAGCCTTTCGGTTCGAAAGCGCTTCCGTGCCCTGGCTCGTATCGGCACTGCCGTCGGTCATACACATTCCAAAAGCTAGCGGCGAGACCGCCGGATGCGCCGAGGGCCTTGGCTACTTCATGATGAAGGAAGCCCAGGAGGTGTATCCCGGCGCGTCCATCATGATTTCACGGCTGATCGACGTGCTGGTGATCAGTATCCTGCGGAGCTGGGTGCGGATCGAGCGGGGCGGCAATGTCGGCTGGCTTGGAGCGCTCGGGGATGCGCGCATCAGCCGCGCGCTCAAGGCCATCCACGACGAACCTTATCGGCGCTGGACCGTGCTCGATCTGGCTCGGGTGGCGGGCCTGTCTCGGTCCGGCTTCGCGGCGCGATTTACAGCATTGGTGAAAGAAGCGCCACTTTCCTACCACAGTCGCTGGCGGCTGACGCTCGCCTTGGGCTTGATGCGCCAGCCTGATGCCAAGGTTGGGTCGGTCGCCAGGCAAGTCGGCTATGATTCCGAAGCAGCCTTCAGCCGAGCCTTCAAGGCACAGTTTGGTTTTGCGCCCATGAATGCCAAATCGACAACTATTCAGGATCGATGATGGTGTAGATCCGGCGCAATGCATGAACTCGCCCTGATAACAGACACGTCGCTTCCGGCCCCGTAGCGGTCGTCTATCCAAACCGAGCCGATGTCCGTTGCTGGTGCGAACCGGACAGCCGCCGGGCCACCCCGGCGGCCTACTGCCGCGATATATTATTCCGCCGCGATCCGTGTGACGCCGTTGGCCTGGACGATCTTTTCCAGCAGCGCGAGCTCATCCTGGGAAAGATCCGTCAGAGGCGGGCGCACGGGGCCTGGGTTCTGCCCGAGGACGCGAAGGCCGGCTTTGATGATCGAGACGGCATATCCCTTCTTGCGATTGCGCAAGGCGACGAAGGGGAAGAAGAAGCCCTTCAAGATCTCATCGACGGTCGCCTGATCGCCGGTGCGCAAGGCGCCGTAAAAGCGCTGGGCAAGCGCTGGTACGAAGTTGAACACGGCCGATGAATAGGTCGTCACGCCTGCGGCAAAATAGGCCTGGGCATAAACCTCGTGGGTCGGCATGCCGCCGACATAGACGAGACGATCGCCAAGCAGGGTGGTAATCTCGATCACCTTGTCGACATCGCCGACGCCGTCCTTGAAGCCGATCAGGTTCGGGCATTCCTCCGCCAGGCGCGCGATGCTGTCGGCGGTCAGGACGGCGTTGTCGCGGTTATAGACGATGACGCCGATGCCGACCGATTGGCAGACCGCCTTGACGTGGGCGATGAGACCCGCCTGTTCGGCAAACATCAGATAGGGCGGCAGCAGCAGCAGTCCGTCGGCGCCGGCCTTCTCGGCCGCGACTGCGATCTCGATTGCGAGCGACGTGCCGTAGCCGGTTCCCGAAATGATCGGCGTCTTGCCGGCCGACGCCTTGGCGGCCCGGATCACCTGCGGAATCTCGGCCGGATTAAGCGAGAAGAATTCACCGGTGCCGCCGGCGGCAAACAGTGCAGCGGCGTCATAACCTGCAAGCCACTCGACATGGCGGCTGTACTTCGCTTCGTCAAATTTCAGTTGATCGTCGAAGTGCGTAACCGGAAACGACAGGAGACCACTACCGACGGCCTTCTTCAATTCAATCGGGTTCATCATGAAGTCCTATTTCTTACGTGTTGAAAACCGGGTCACTCGCTGTCGAGCACTTGCAGAAGTGCGGCGATATAGCCGTAGCAGAAGGCAAATGCGGTGGCGGTTGGATCCTTGCCGCTGACGGTCGGCACATGGTCGGGCATCAGCATGTATTTGAAGCCCACCTCCTTGTAGATCCTGGCGGAGCGGACCATGTCCATGTCGCCTTCTTCAGGGAAGGTCTCCATGAAGGACAGCTTGCCGCCGCGAATATTGCGGAAGTGAACATTGAAGATCTTACCGCGCTGGCCGAACCAGCGGATGACATCGTCGATTTCCTTGCCGGGATTTTCCAGCATCTCGCCGATCGAACCCTGGCAGAAATTGAGGCCGTGATAGGGGTTTTCGCGCATTAGCACGAATTTCTTTAGGCCTTCCACCGTGCCGAGCACCCGCGTGACGCCGCGATAGCCCGGCGGCGTATAGGGATCGTGCGGATGGCAGGCGAGCCGGACGCGGTTGCTTGCAGCGACAGGAACGACGCGTTCCAGGAAATAGTCGATCCGTTCCCAGTTTTCGTCTTCGGAAAGCACACCGGCAAGGCCGGGCTCGGCCTGCTGATCCGTCTTGTCCCAGCGGAAGCTCGCATTCAGAGATCCGCCGCGCCCCGGCTCATCCGGCGTACGGGGAATGCCGATCAGGTTGAGATTGTACTTCACCGCAGGAATGCCGGCGGCGGCGGTATTCTCGATCAGCTTGCAGACGGCGTCGATCTGTCTGTCGCGATCGGGGCCGGCAAGCAGAATATCAGGATAGGAAGCCTTCTCGATCGGCTGCGAGGGCAGCGGCAACTGGATCATGTCGAGGATCAGGCCGAAGCTTTCGACCTTGTCGCGATGGCGCTCGAGATCGGAGAGCGTCCAGCTGCTCGGCTTCCCCGGTGGGTCGGCATTGATATGCTTCACGCCCAGTTGCGCGAAGATACGATAATCGTCGTCGTCCCGCGCGGCGACCTGTGTTCCCAGATACATATTTGAGTCTCTTTCAAAATTATCCAATGTCATATGACATAATATGAATTTCGAAGAGTGTCGAGCCCTATTGCTGCTCCGCGAGCATGCGATAACGGCGTTGGCTGGCCAGCATATGCGCCCGCATTGCCTGTCTCGCCCGCTCCGGATCCTGGTCGGCGATCGCTGACAGGATCTCGACATGTTCGGCATAGACCTTCTGAAGATAGTCGCGGTCATTGGCCTCGGGAAGCGTCGGAAATTGGCCGCGGGGAATGGCTTTTGGGCCGAATTGGCGCAAGACGGCAACATAGAATCGGTTGTTCGTGGCGGCGGCGATTGCCATGTGGAAGGCATAATCCGCCTCCACCGTCTGCTGTCCCGTCTCGATCAGGTTCGCCATCCTGCGGTTGGCTTCGCGGATCGCCGCTTCCTGCTCGGCGGTGCGGCGATAGGCGGCGATCGCCGCCGCTTCACCCTCGGCGGCCATGCGAAACTCCAGCAATTCCAGGGTTTCCGGAATGCTCTTGATTTCCACTGGTGTTAAGGAAAGCATCGAATGCGTCTTCGGATCCGCGACGAAGACGCCTTTGCCCTGGATCGGCTTGACGAAGCCAGCCGACCTCAGATCGGCTATCGCCTCGCGCACCACAGTGCGGCTGACGCCGAATGTCGCTTCGAGCTGCGGCTCGGTCGGCAGCTGGTCGCCGACGCGCAGCTTCCCCGTTTCGATTTGCGCCCGCAGCTGATCGATAACCTGTTGCGCCAGTCTTTGCCGGCCCCGGCTGAGTGTCGTCATTTCGGCTCCCCCAATCCCTTCGCATCAAGTCTCTGTCGCCCGGGACTTGTCAATCTTATCGGACTTCGTTAAATCATAATACGACATACGGACGACATAATATGTTTCCTATAGTAATCCAGGGAGGAGTGACAATGAAGCATTTTTCTAAGAGCTTGTTCGTCGGTGCCGTCATCGGCGCCCTGACGATATCGGCAGCGCAGCTGCAGGCCGCCACGCCGCAGGACCAGCTGGTGATTGGCACTTCGCTGGCGCAGGTTTTGTCGCTCGATCCGCAGCAGGCGACCGAAGGCAAGGCGGTCGAAATCATGTCGAATCTGTACGATCGGCTGGTTGCCAGCACGGCTGATGGCAAGATCCTTCCGCAACTGGCGGAAAGCTGGAAGATTGACGACAAGGGCATCACCTTTACGCTGCGCAAGGCCAATTTCGCCTCCGGTAACCCGGTCACCTCGAAGGATGTCGTCTATTCACTGGCGCGGCTCCTGAAAATGGACCAGGCCGCCGCCGCTAACCTCAAGCGCGTCGGCTACGACAAGGACAATGTCGAAAAGCTCGTCAAGGCCGTCGACGATCAGACGGTGCGGATCGATCTCTCCGACCAGGTGACGGCAGAGCTTCTGCTCTATCGGCTGACAACGACGACGACCAGCGTGGTCGACAGCGTCGAAGTCGAGAGCCACGCCGTCGATAACGACTACGGAAACGCGTGGATGCGAACGCATTCTGCCGGCTCCGGTCCGTTTACCCTCAATCGCTGGTCTCCGAACGAACTGGTGATCCTCGACGCCAACAAGGACTATATGGCAGGCACGCCGAAGATGCGTCGCGTCATCGTCCGGCATGTGCCTGAAAGCCAGGTCGAGCGGCTGATGCTTGAACGCGGCGATATCGATATTGCCAGCGCCTTGACCGCATCGGATCTCGCGACGTTCCAGACCAAGAAAGGCTTTGCCATCCAGCGTATTCCGACGGGCGGTTTCTACGTGCTGTCGATGAATGCCGGCAACAAATACCTCGCCAATCCGAAGGTTCGCGAAGCCATCGCCTATGGCATCGACTACAAGGGCATCGAAAAGACGATCATGGGCCCTTACGGCCGGGCGAGAAACGTTCCCGTTCCGGAGAATTTCGAATATGCCATCCCGAACCCCGATTGGCATCTCGACGTCGAAAAGTCGAAACAGCTGCTGAGCGAGGCAGGCTTCAAGGACGGCTTTTCGCTGACGCTGAAGACCATCGCGCAAACGCCGCGCATCGATCTTGCCACCGCCATCCAGGCATCGCTTGCTCAAGTTGGCATCAAGATCGACATCCAGCAGGGCAACGGCTCGGAAATCATCGCCGCCCATCGCGCCAGGGATTTCGATCTGCTGATCCCGCAGACCAGCGCCTATATGCCGAACGTGCTCGGCTCGATGGAGCAGTTTTCCTCCAATCCCGACAATTCGAAGGAAGCCAACAATGCCGGCAATTTCGTCTGGCGCTCGGCCTGGGATATTCCGGAACTCACGGCGCTGACGGCGAAAGCATCGATGGAGCCGGACGCCAAGAAGCGTGGCGAACTCTATGTTCAGATGCAGAAGATGTTCGTCGAACAGAAGCCGGCGGTGCTTCCGCTCTTCGAGCGCTTTGAGCCGATCGTCCTCAATAGCAAGGTCGAGGGATATGTGGGGCATCCGTCTCAGCTGACGCGTCTCGAGAACGTCACCAAGGTCGAAACCCAGTAATACTTCCAGGACAGCCGATCATGAAGGAACTCTCCGTAGCCGAATTTGGCCGACGCCTGGCGCATTTGCTGGTCAGCCTGTTCATCCTCTTATGTGTGACCTTCGTGATCGGCCGTATCCTGCCCACCGATCCGGTCGGCGCGATTGTCGGCGAGCTCGCGGATCCCGCCGCCTATGCGGCGATGCGGGCGCGTCTCGGGCTCGATCTGCCGATCTACCAGCAGTTTTTCCTCTATCTGAACGGGCTGGCCCACGGTGATTTCGGCACCGCCGTCCTCACCGGCAATCCCGTCTCTTCGGATCTCGCTCAAGCCTTTCCTGCGACATTCGAACTGGCGACGCTGGCGGTGATCATTTCGACCTTCGTCGGTGTCCCGCTCGGGTTGGTCGCAGCACTGTTTCGAGATAGCTTCATCGACAAGACGGCCCGCGTGGTCGCGCTCGTCGGTCATTCGATCCCGGTTTTCTGGTTCGGCATCGTCGGGCTCGTCATCTTCTATGCCGGCCTCAACTGGGTCGGCGGGCCGGGCAGGATCGATGTGTTTTACGAGGGTCTCGTCACGCCGCGCACCGGGCTGTTGTTGATCGACAGCCTGCTGCAGGGCGAGACGGAAATCTTCTGGAATGCACTCGGCCATATCATTCTTCCGGCTGTCATTCTCGCCTACGCGGCGATGGCCTACATCACCCGCATGACACGCAGCTTCACCCTGGAGCAGTTGAGCCAGGATTATGTCATCGCGGCCCGAGCCAAGGGTGTGAGCCCGCTCGGCACGATCTGGCACCACGTCCTGCCGAACATTGCGGTGCAGCTGATCACCATCCTGGCCATTTCCTATGGCGGTCTGCTCGAAGGCGCTGTCGTGACCGAGATCGTTTTCTCCTGGCCGGGCATTGGCCAGTACATGACCAACGCGCTGATGATCGGCGACATGAACGCCATCGTCGCCGGCACCATCATTGTGGGATTCATTTTCATGTTGTTGAACTTCCTGGCCGACGTCGCTTACGCCGTCTTTGATCCGCGCATGCGGGAGGCGGCCCGATGAGCGATGTCATCCGCAGCGAAATAGAGATCCGCCCTCCAAGTGTGTCGACCCGTATCGCGGCGTCGTTTGCGCGCGCCGGCCGCAAATTGGCCCACGAGCCGCTTGGTCTTGCCGGTTTCGTCATCCTTGGTCTGCTTTGTTTGATCGCGATCTTCGCGCCGCTCCTGGCGCCCTACGATCCGGTTATACAGTCGCTTGGCGATGCCTTGCAGCCGCCGAGCCTCGCGCACCTGGCAGGCACGGACGAATTCGGCCGGGACATCTTGAGCCGCCTCATCTTCGGCACGCGCATCACCATCCAGACCGTGCTGTCGATCTCCTTGATCGTCGGCCCGATCGGCCTGTTGATCGGCGTCGTCGCCGGTTTCTTCGGAGGGCGCACCGATGCGCTGCTGATGCGCGCCACCGATATCGTTCTGTCTTTCCCGTCGCTGATCCTGGCTTTGGCTTTTGCTGCGGCACTCGGCGCCGGCTTGACCACGGCAATCATCGCGATCTCGTTGACCGCATGGCCGCCGATTGCGAGACTCGCGCGCGCCGAGGCCCTTGTCGTCAGAAACGCCGACTATGTGGTCGCCGCCCGCCTTTATGGCGCCTCGCCGATGCGCATTCTTCTTCTCTATATCGCGCCGATGTGCGTTCCCTCCGTCATCGTTCGGCTGACGCTCAACATGGCGGGCATCATTCTGACGGCAGCTTCGCTTGGCTTCCTCGGGCTTGGCGCCCAGCCGCCGGCGCCGGAATGGGGCGCGATGATCTCCAGCGGCCGCAAGTTCATGCTCGATTATTGGTGGGTCGCCGTGATGCCGGGTATCGCCATCCTCCTCACCAGCCTTGCCTTCAACATCGCCGGAGATGCTCTGCGCGACCTTTTGGATCCCCGCCATGCAAGATCGTGATCTGCAGCCCGTTCTTTCCGTCGAAGGATTGACCGTCCGTTTCGGCCGAGGCGCCGTACCCGCCGTCTCCAATGTCAGTTTCGACGTCGGGCGCGAACGCGTCGGGATTGTCGGCGAATCCGGTTCCGGCAAATCGACGACAGGTCGCGCGATCATGCGCCTTTTGCCGCCGGCCGCGGTGGTCTCGGCCGAACGCATGGATCTTAGCGGCGATCCGTTGCTTTCAAAGAGTGAGCGTCAGATGGGCGCGCTGCGCGGCAAGGACATCGCGCTGATCATGCAGGATCCGCGCTATTCGCTGAATCCGGTGCTTTCGATCGGTAAGCAGATCGCCGAAGCCGCCCGCCTTCACCTCGGTCTTCATAAGAAACAGGCGCATGAGGCTGCCCGCGCCATGCTGGAGCGCGTGCGCATCAGCGATCCGGAGCGGGTCATGGCGCTTTATCCGCACCAGATATCGGGCGGCATGGGCCAGCGCGTGATGATCGCCATGATGCTGCTGGCGCGGCCGAAGCTTGTCATCGCCGACGAGCCGACCTCGGCGCTTGATGTCAGCGTCCGCAAGGACGTGCTGCTGCTGCTTGATGAACTGGTGCGCGAGAATAATTCCGGACTGCTGTTGATCAGCCACGACATTCGCATGGTGGCAGCTTTTTGCGAGCGCATCATCGTCATGTATGCCGGCCGGATCGTGGAAACGCTGACCTGTCTCGAGGAGGCGCGCCATCCCTATACCCGCGGGCTGATCGCTGCGCTGCCCGACCCCAGGAATCCGGTTCGCCGGCTTGCAGTTCTCGACAGGACGAAACTCGATCTGGAGACGGCGCAATGATCAATGTGCGTGACCTCGATGTCGTCTTTGCCTCTGGCAAGACTAGCAACCATGTCGTCAGGGGCATCAGTTTTCAGGTCAACCAGGGGGAGACCCTTGGCATTGTCGGTGAATCCGGATGCGGCAAATCGACGGTGCTGCGTTGCCTGGCCGGCATGGAGGCCGGTTGGACCGGTCACATCGAGCTTGGCGGCAAACCGATCGGCAAGAAGCGCTCCCGCGAGGAGCTGAAATTTGCCCAGATGGTGTTTCAGGACCCTTACGGATCCCTGCATCCGCGCCATCGTATCGGCACCGCCCTGGCGGAACCGCTGCGCGCGATGGGCCATTCCGATATCTGGTCGAAGGTCGAAAGGGCTTTGATCCAGGTCGGTTTGCCGGCGAGCTTCGCAAACCGTTTTCCGCACGAACTTTCCGGCGGCCAGAGGCAGAGGGTGGCAATCGCCCGGGCCCTGATCCTGTCGCCGCCCATCCTGTTGCTCGACGAGCCGACATCGGCGCTCGACGTCTCGGTCCAGGCCGAAATCCTGAACCTGCTGGCCGATCAGCGCGAGGAAAAGGGCCTGACCTATCTGCTTGTCAGCCACGACCTCGCAGTCATCGCCCATATGTGCGACCGGGTGCTGATCATGAAGAACGGTTGCTTTGTGGACGAGCTCACCAAAGCGGATCTGCAGGCCGGCACCACGCATGATGCCTATGCGCGAGAACTGTTTGAGGCGAGTTTTATCGAGGCTTGATATCCTCGATCGCGGTGTGGGTTCAGCGGCCCGCCGTTGCGGCAGGGATGCGGACAGCCGCAACGCTGCCCCTTTCGACAAGATGGCAGGCAAGCTCGACCCGCCGCCGTGGGGCCGCAAGGCCGAGCATCATGTCGCGCAAAAGATCGAGCGCGGTGGCGCCGAGTTCGCGCATCGGAATATGCACCGTCGAGAGCGGTGGATTGAGAAAGGCCGACTGCGGCAGGTCGTCTATGCCCATCACCGAGATGTCCTGCGGTACGGCATAACCCATCGCCTGCAATCCGCGCACCGCACCATTGGCAAGGCTGTCGCCCGCCGTCAGGATGGCGGTGAAGGTGAGGCCTTTCTCGCGGACAAGACGGGTGACGGCTTCGGCGCCGAGTTCCGGCAGCCAGTCGTCGACCTCGAGCACCAGATCGGTATCGGCCGTCAGCCCGTGATGCTGCAGGGCATCGCGCCAGCCCTCCAGACGCCGCTCGATCGTCCGTCGCCCCGGCCTCAGCATGAACAGGATTCGTTCATGCCCGGCCTTGATCAGCCGCTCGGCAGCGATGAAGGCGGCTGAACGGTTGCAGGGCGTAACACTCGAAAGCCGCATATAGGGATCGTCGCTATTGACCAGCACGACGGGCTTTCCGAGATCAGCGGCCGCTGCCAGCATCTCCTCTTCGTCGACGGTCAGGATCAGCATGCCGCCAAAGCTCGGATCGTCACGCATCTCGGCGACGACGCGGGCTTCATCCCCCTTGCCGGCAATGGGGCGCATCGCCAGTTCGATGCCGAGGGCGGCGGCACGCGCGTTCAATCCTTCGAGCACATAGAGCGTGAACTGGTTGCGGACATAGTCGATCATCGCCGCGCCGGAGGCGACGAGCATGACCTTCTTGCCGGCAACGCTGGCCGGCAGCGCGTAGCTGACCGCACTTGCCGTTTCCAGCACCAGCTTGCGGATCTCCGGCCTGACGCCCTTTTCGCCGGCCAGCGCACGCGACACCGTGCTGATCGAGACGCCGCATCGGGCGGCAATGTCGTCGAGGCGCGTGCGCCTGCCTTTTTTCTCTTCCGCCGCCATGTCGTCTCCTCGCTGTCTGTTACTATGCAAAAATCTTTCAGATTGCGCAAATGGAATGCCTATGCACAATTGTTGCTGAGGAGTCCGCGGCAAGCGGCAGAGCAGGGAGGCTTTGAAATGTGGCTAGACCGCCAGTCCATGCGTCGGCGTTTTACCCGGCGTCCTAAGGATCGAGCATGATGCCGAAAAGTGTGAGCGGTTTTCGGACGACCTCATGCTCTAGCTGTTCTCGGGCGGGCTGAAGATGACCGCCGAGCAGCAATCTCATCTCCGCCGTGCAACGGTGAAGGAAAGCCCGATCGTCTACTGGCAGCTCGCCGACCTGTGGCAGGAGCGCTATGACGTCGCCGACCGTCCGATGGACGGCAGCATGGATCCCTTCTTCTTCGTCACCAAGACGAAGAACTTCATTCCGCATGAATATCCCTGCCGCACCGAATTCAAAAAGTCCTTCTCCGGCCGGCGGCCGCAACCGGCTGCCGAATTCGAAGCTGTCCGCTGGTGGCTTCCCTTTGCTTCCCCGCGTGTCGATCTCTCCGGCTTCTGGTTCCGCCCGACACGCATCGGCTGCTGGGCGCGCACCTTCCTCGATGTCCAGTCTGCTGGGGCCGCGACGCTCCGTCTGTCGACCTGCGGTGGCGCGATCCTCTTCGTCAATGGCCGCGAGCAGGGCTTCATGGCGCCTTATGAGCGCAATCTCGAAGCCGAGCAGCTGTTCGAGGTCGAGCTGGCCGCCGGCCTCAACGAGATCCGCGTCTATTTCGACGATCTCGCCGAGCGCGACGCCCGCTTCTATTTCCAGCTGGATTACGTCGAAGGGCCGGAAGTTGAAACTACTCTGCCTGTTCCCATCGCCGCCGGTGATGCGGATGCGCTGGAGGTCATCCTCGAGGGCATGCACTTCGACCGCACCGCCTATCTCGGCGAAGACGTGACGATCCTCTTCCCCGCGCCGCTGCCGGTGGCGCTGAGCTGCCATGTCGAGATCGAAGGCGACTTCATGTCGATCGAGCGCTTCGACTATGATTTCGAGCTGGAAGCGGGAGCGACCAAGCTGGAACTCGGAACTTCGGCGGATATGCCCGCCGATTTCCGCCATTTCCGCATCACCTTCAAAACAGGCGAGCTTTCGCTCGGTCGCACGCTCGGCGTCGAGATCTGTCATCCCCAACGCCAGGGAGAAGCGCCCGCCGCCCTTGATGATCGCGTCGCCGAGGCGTTGGCAGAGGTCGCCGCCCATTCCGAGCCCGACACGGTCTGCGCTTTCGCGCGTCTCGCGCTGGGGCAGGGCGGCGAGGAAACCGAGGCGATGATTTCGGCCATGCTGCCGGTCATCGAGGATTGTCACGACTGCGCCGATTTCGTGCTGGTGCCGCTGCTCTTTGCCTATACGCGCTGGAGCGATCTGCTGTCACCTGCGCTGCGCGACAGGATCGAGCACGCCGTCCTCAATTACCGCTACTGGATGGATGAGCCCGGCAACGACGTTCAGTGGTATTTTTCGGAAAACCACGCGCTTCTCTTCCATACCGCCGCCTATCTCGGCGGCAGGCTGTTCCCCGATGCCGTCTTCGTCCGCTCCGGCCGCACCGGCGCGGAGCAGATGCAGGTCGGCGAAGAGCGCGTCCGCGCCTGGCTCGATCATTTCGAGCGCTGGGAAATGGCCGAGTGGAATTCCGTTCCCTATTTCCCGATCGATCTCAAGGGGCTGACGGCGCTGGCCGCCTGCGCGCCGGATGAGACGATCCGCAACCGGGCGAGTGCCAGCATCGTCCGCCTGATGGAGATCGTCGCCCGCTCGGCCCATCACGGCATGCTGACCGGCAGCCAGGGCCGCTCCTACGAACATACGCTGCGCCCCGGCCGCTCGGTCGAACTCTCTGCCATTGCCCGGCTGCTCTGGGGCCGCGGCTGGTACGGCCGGCGTGTCCACGCTTTGCCGCAGCTTGCCGTCTGCATCCGCGACCACGGCCTGCGTTTTCCAGAAGCGCTTGCTGAAATCGCCGCGCACCAGTCCGACGACGCGCAGGAATGGACCTTTTCCCAGGGCGAGAACCGTTTCGCCGCCCTCTACCACTACAAGACCCGTGACACCGCGCTCGGCACCATCGCCCATTATCGCCCCGGCGCCTGGGGCTACCAGGAGACGGTGCTGCATCTGCGCTTGGGTGACCGGCCGGAAGCGCAGATCTGGATCAACCATCCCGGCGAAACCATCCAATTCGGTTATGGCCGGCCGAGCTTCTGGGGCGGCTGCGGAACGCTGCCGCGCGTGCATCAGTATCGCGATCTGGCGATCCTCGATTTCGAGATCCATGAGGGCCAGCCGGATTTCACCCATGCCTGGTTCCCGCTCGAGGCCTTCGACGACACGGTGGTCGACGGCAATCTGGCGCTCGCCCGCTCCGGCAACGGGATTGCGATGCTGATCGGCAACGGCGCGCTGGAGCCGGTGAAGCAAGGGCCGACAACGGATATCGAGCTGCGGCTGGCCAGCCGCAAGGGCCGCTGGATCGTCCGTCTCTCCGATGTCGGGCGCGAGGGTAGCCTTGACGGCATGCAGGCGCGTTTCGCCACGCTTTCGGCCCGCCGCGACGAAGAGGGCGCATTGATCGTTATCGATCCGGATTATGGCCGGGTCGTCTTCGAAGAAGACGGCACCGTGCGCGCCGAAGGCCGTATTCTTCGCCCGACGGACTGGTCGGTGCGGGGAGACGCGGTACATCTGAAGATACCGGGCAGGCAGCCTCGGCGCGCGGCCTCGTAGACGACGTGTCTGGCAGGTGGAGGACCGGCCGGACGCAGGAATTGATCGATCAGAGGAGGAAAAAATGACCAGAATGAAATCGATCGGCGCGGCTTTTGCTGCAATTCTCTTGAGTTCCGTTGCCGCCCATGCCGGCGACGTGCGCATCATGTGGTATTCCGACGGCGGCGAAGGCGAGGTGATCAAGGACCTGCTCTCGCGCTTCTCCAAGGCCAATCCTGACGTCAACGTCATCCTCGACGAAGTCTCCTACGACGTCGTCAAGGAACAGCTGCCGGTTCAGCTCGAAGCCGGGCAGGGGCCGGATATCGCCCGCGTCACCAATCTGAAGGCGCCGGCCCAGCACTGGCTCGATCTTCGGCCCTACCTCACCGACGCGAAATACTGGGAGGACAATTTCGGCGCCCAGGCCGACTGGATGCGTCCCGACGGCTCGAACGCCATCACCGGCTTCATGACGCAGCTGACCTTGACCGGCGGCTTCGTCAACAAGACGCTGTTCGAGCAGGCCGGGGTCGAAATTCCCGGCCCGAAAGCCACCTGGGACGATTGGGCGGCGGCGGCCAAGAAGGTTGCCGACAGCCAGAAGGTCTTCGCCATGGCGATCGACCGCTCCGGCCACCGCGTCTCCGGCCCGAACATCTCTTACGGCGCCAACTACATCGCCGCCGACGGCAAGCCGGCGCCGATCGATCGGGGCGCCAAGGACTTCCTCAGCCGCTTCGTCAAGTGGAACGAGGACGGCACCATCAACAAGGATGTCTGGGTGAGTGCTGCCGGCACCACTTACCGCTCCGCCGCCGAGGACTTCATCAATGGCGGCCTTGCCTATCTTTATTCGGGCAGTTGGCAGGTTTCGGGCTTCGCCCAGAAGATCGGCGACAATTTCGACTGGGTGATGGCGGGCAGCCCCTGCGGTTCGGCCGCATGCTCCGGCATGCAGGGCGGCGCCGGTCTCGTCGCCGTCAAATACACCAAGAACCCGAAGGACGTCGCCAAGGTGATGGATTACCTGGCAGGTGCCGACGTGCAGAAGGAGTTTGCCGAACGCAGCCTGTTCATTCCGGCGCATAAGGGCGTCGCCGCCGGCCAGATGGACTTCAAGACCGACAATCCGCATGTGCAGGCGGCGCTGAAGGCCTTCGTCGAAGCGGCCGGCCAGACGGCGGCACCCGCCATGAAGCTGCCGGGCTGGAAGTGGTCGGATGCATATTACAGCGCCATCGTCGCCCGCATCAGCCAGGTGATCGCCGGCGAAATGAAGCTCGACGACGCCTATGCCCGCATCGACGAGGACATCAAGGCCAAGGTCGCCGGCAACTGACGGAAGAACAGATGACGGCGAAGACGGTTTCTTCTGAACCACCTGTCAAAACCGGCCTGCGGCAGGCGCTCTTGGCGCCTGTCCGGCTTGCCATGGGGCTCGTCGATATTCCCATGCGCGGCTGGCAGAAGTTGACCGGGCTGAACGGCATGGCGGGCGTCTTCCTGGCGCCCAACATGCTGATCTTCACCGTCTTCGTGCTGCTGCCGCTGGTCATCAACTTCATCTATTCGACGACGAGCGGCAGCGCCATCTTCCTGCAGAACAGGACCTATGTCGGCGCCGACCAGTACCGCATCCTCTTCGATTGCGGCAGCTATCTCGATCCCTCGACCTGCGCCGCCGATACTTTCTGGGCGGCGGTGCGCAACACCGCCGTCTTCGTCGTCTTCCAGGTCACAGTGATGCTGATCGCAGCGCTCGCAACGGCGCTGATCCTCAACCGTGAGCTTTCCAATCGCGGCTTCTGGCGCGCCGTCTTCTTCTTCCCGGTGCTGCTGTCGCCCGTCGTCGTCGGCCTGATCTGGAAATGGATCCTGCAGCGTGAGGGTCTATTGAATTATGCGCTGAGCCCCTTCGGCTTCGAACCCTTTTCCTGGCTCAGCGATCGTTTCTGGGCCTTCTTCTTCGCCGTCTTCGTCTCGGTCTGGGCGCATATGGGCTTTTATGCGCTGATCCTGCTCGCCGGCCTGCAGGCGATTCCGCGGGATCTCTACGAGGCGGCGGCGATGGATAGCGCCCGCCCGACCCGCATCTTCCGGCGCATCACCCTGCCGCTGCTGATGCCGAATCTCATCGTCGTTCTGGTCTTGGCGCTGATCCGCGCCGTGCAGATCTTCGACGAGGTCTTCGTTTTGACCGGCGGCGGCCCGGGCACCAGCACCATGTACATCACCCAGTATATCTATGAGACCGGTTTTGCGAGTTCGCTGCGCAATCCAGGGCTGGCGTCGGCTGCCTCGATCCTGATGGGCATCGTGCTCGTCATCCTGACCCTGGTCCAGCTCGGCTTCAGTAACCGCAACGAGAAGAAGGGAGCACGCCAATGAGCGCTGTCTCTGCCTTTCTGCTCCGCCGCCGCGGACGAGGCTGGCACTGGACGGATGTCGTCACCTGGATCTGGCTGATCTCAGGCGTCTTCCTGATGTTCGGGCCCGCCGTTTGGCTGGTCTTCTCTTCCTTCAAGACGTCGGCGGCCCTTGCCGAGTTCCCGCCCTCCTTCCTGCCCTATGTCACCGAACAGGCAGTGGTGCCGGGTTACGACAAGCCGTTGCCGCTCTATAATGTCGCGATGCCGGATGGCAGCACGCGTGTGCTCGCCGAAGTCCGCCGCATCGGCATCATCGGCCAGATGGTCGATCCGAAACAGCCGGGCGAAATCGTCAAGGCGAATATCAAGGACCGCACACCGGTGCGTCAGGTCGAATTCGCCGGCGGCAACTACACCGAACCGTTCCAGCGCTTCGATTTCTTCCTGTTCCTGCGCAACTCCGTCTTCGTCACCGTCGTCGCGACGGCGATTACGCTGCTCGTCAATTCCATGGCCGCCTTCGCGCTGTCGAAATACCAATTCCCCGGCCGCACCGCCGTCATGCTGATGATCCTGGCGACGCTGATGGTGCCGCTTTCGGTCATCGTCGTGCCGCTCTATTCCGTCATCGGCACGCTGAACCTCTTCGACAGCCTCTGGGGCGTCATCCTGCCGACGGTCGCCACCCCGACGGGCGTCTTCCTGCTCAGGCAATACATGCTGACGATCCCTGACGAATTGCTCGACGCCGCCCGCATGGACAAGGCCAGCGAATGGCAGATCTACTGGCGCATCATCCTGCCGCTGTCGGCGCCGGCTCTCGCCGTGCTGGCGATCTTCTCCGTCGTCTGGCGTTGGAACGACTTCCTCTGGCCGCTGATCGTGCTCTCGCGCAAGGAACTCTATACGCTGCAGGTCGGCCTCAACGTCTATGCCGGCGAGCTCAATGTGCAATGGCACTACATCCTCGCCATGACCGTCGTCTCGATGATCCCGGTCGTGCTGATCTTCGTCTTCCTGCAGCGCTTCATCACCACGGGCATTGCCGGCGCGGGGCTCAAATAGGCCACCTTAAAAGAAGAAAACAGGAGAGTGCATGAGCGGGCTCGAGCTCAGGAACATCGTCAAGAATTTCGGCGCCGTCGAGGTCATTCGCGATGTCTCGCTTCATGTCAATGACGGCGAGTTCGTCGCTTTCGTCGGCCCTTCCGGTTGCGGGAAATCGACGCTCTTGCGCCTGATTGCCGGCCTCGATAAGCCGACTGACGGCAGCATCGCCATCGACGGCAAGGATGTTACCGCTATCAGCGCTGCCGATCGCGGCCTGGCCATGGTCTTCCAGTCCTATGCGCTCTATCCGCATATGAGTGTCAGGGAGAACCTCGCCTTTGGTCTCGAGAACACCAAGGTGGCGAAAGCCGAGATCGAAGCGCGCATTACCGACGCCGCGCGCATGCTGGAGATCGAGCCTTTCCTGCAACGCCGTCCGGGCCAACTCTCCGGCGGCCAGCGCCAGCGCGTCGCGATCGGCCGCGCCATCGTGCGGCGGCCGGATGCCTTTCTGCTCGACGAGCCGCTATCCAATCTCGACGCCGAACTCAGGGTCAGCATGCGGGCCGAACTGGCGGCCCTTCACGCCCGCCTGAAGGCGACGATGATCTACGTCACCCACGATCAGGTCGAGGCAATGACACTGGCCGACCGCATCGTCGTGCTGAGAGGCGGCAGGATCGAGCAGGTGGGAACACCGCTGGAACTCTACAACAAGCCGGCCAACCGCTTCGTCGCCGGCTTCATCGGCGCGCCGCACATGAATTTCCTCGAAGGTGAGATTGTCGGTCACGAGGGCGGTTTCGCTGAAGTCGAAACCGTCGGCGGCCATCGCCTTTCCGTCATTGCCAAGGAGGCCCCCCCGGCGGGCGAAAGGGTCAGCATCGGCATTCGGCCGCAGCATATCACCCTCGCCGAAGCGGGCTCAGCGGGCAGACTGGATACAAGCGTTACTCTTGTCGAGGAATTGGGCTCGGAGACTGTCGTCCACGCCGACGCAGGCGGGAAGAAGCTGATTGCGGTTTTTGCCGGCCAGCAGCGGATGAAATCGGGTGACAGCCTGCCGCTGCATCTCGACCCCGATGTGCTGCACCTCTTCGGCGAGGACGGCAGGCGCTTGTCCTAAGCATGACGCGCAAAAGTGTGCAGCGATTTTGCAATAAAGACATGCGTGGAACAATGAGTCCAAAAGAAAAGCCCGCGCCGAAGCGCGAGCCTAATTGCATATCATAACAGAGCTTTAGTGGCTGTTCTTGTGGCTTTGTTGATCAGCCTTTACATGCTGTTCATGGCTGCCGCCGCGGGTTCCGCTGGACTGCGCGTCGCGGCCAACTGAGGCGTTGCGGGCATTGGAGTCATTCTTGGGACTCTGCTGCCCAGCCTTGACGTGCTGTTCATTGGATCCACCTTGGTTTGCCATTCGGTTCTCCTTGGTTTGAACGAGGCCACGTCGACCTCGAGAGGAGAACCGCGCTCCCGCGCAAGCGTTCCGCATTTTAATATTTCGTGATCTTCGCTCGGAAAAAGCGCTACGAGGACGTGGACCGGGCGGGTAGGGAGCTCGACTGCCATTTCGTTGGCCAGAGTGAGAAAGCGGAAAAATCCCGATGTTCTCCAGCACCGCCGCGTCCGCTTGGCGCGGCCCGCAACATCGATCAAAAAGTGCGCATGTTGGCGAAAAGGTTCCAGAAAAACAATTGCATCCACCCGTGCCGGAAGCCTCGATGCTGCTCGCCGGCTCTTTCCAAATCGACGGGTCGCTCTAACTTAGAGAGTATCTGACGAAAAGGAGAAAACCATGACCGACGCACCGAATACGGCGACCCCGGCGCGGAGAGTGTTGCGTGGCCGCCCTTACAGCATCGGCGAATTTGCCAGGAAATATCGGCTCGACGACAAGGAGGCAAAGCGCCTCTACGACAAGTTCGGCCCGTCGGCCACCGAACTCGACCTATTGATGGCAGCAAAGCGGCGCCCGCCGGGCCTGCCGACCAATCTCGACGGCTGACGGGCGCCATGGGTATCCGAACCGGAAGTTGCCTTTGCGGGGCGGTGGCCTACAGGGTGGAAGGCCAGCCGCTTCGCACCGGCCTCTGCCACTGCGCCGATTGCCGCAAATCGAGCGGCTCCGCCTTCGTGTTCTTCGCGGTCTGGCCGCGCCAGGCTTTTTCCCACAGCGGCGAGATCGCCACCTTCGCCGGCCGCAGCTTCTGCCCCGTCTGCGGCGGCAGGCTTTTCTGCCTCAGGGAAGACGAGGCGGAAATCCGTCTGGGCTCGCTCGACAGTCCGCCAACCGACTTTGCGCCTGGTTATGAGGTCTGGATCAAGCGGCGTGAACCGTGGCTGCATCCTTTGCCCGGCGCGGGCCAATTTGCCGAGGATGCGAACTGACGGACGCTTGCTCATCGAAAACTTGACTTTCCTTACCAATATTTCATTTCACCCATCCGCAATTCCGTGCCAGTTCGGCGGCAACGCTAATCGCCGGTTCATCTGCGTTGTGATTACTTCGCCGCAGAGGCCACAAGCGGCCACTGACGGATTGAGGACGACATGAACAAAATCGTAAGCGGCAGCGAAACCGGAGCAAAGACAGGCGCAGCGTCTGATCTCGCCGCGGTCCTTGCTGCATCGGGCCGGCAGGGCAAGCGCAGCCGCTGGCGCGGACGCCTGCTCATCCTGCTGATTCTCATCGCTGCTGCAGCCGTCTCCGCTTATGTCTATATGGGCCGTGGGCAAAGCGAAGTGAGCTATGCCACCCAGCCGGCAAAACGCGGCGACCTGACGGTGCTCGTCACCGCCACCGGTTCCGTGCAGCCGACCGAGCAGGTGGATATATCGAGCGAACTGTCAGGCACAGTTCGCGACGTCAACGTCGATTACAACAGCACGGTCAAATCGGGCGAAGTGCTCGCTCTCCTCGATACCAACAAGCTCGAGGCCGATGTGAAGAGCTCGCGCGCCAAGCTCAATTCGGCCAAGGCGAACGTCATCAAAGCCAATGCCGATATGCAATCGGCAGGCACCTCGCTCGAGCGGCTGAAGAGCCTGGTCAAGAGCAACGTCTCCACCCAGCAGAGCCTCGACGACGCCAGCTACAAATATGATTCCGCCGTCGCCGCCAAACAGATCAATGAGGCCGAGGTTCTGGCCTCGGAGGCCGACCTGCAGCTTGCCGAAGTCAATCTCGCCAAGGCGAAGATCATATCGCCGATCGACGGCGTCATCCTCACCCGCTCCGTCAATCCTGGCGCCACGGTCGCAGCCTCGCTCTCGGCGCCGATCCTTTTCACCATCGCCGGCGACCTGAAGAAGATGGAGCTGCAGGTTGATGTCGACGAGGCCGATGTCGGTCAGATCGCCGTCGGCCAAAAGGCGAAGTTCACCGTCGACGCCTATCCCGATCGCAGCTTTCCCGCCGAGATCGAGCAGATCCGCTTCGCCTCCGAAGTGGTCAACAATGTCGTGACCTATAAGGCGGTCCTATCGGTCGACAATGCCGATTTGCTGCTGCGCCCCGGCATGACGGCGACGGCCGATGTCACCGTCGAGGCCGTCAAGGACACGCTGATGGTGCCGAATGCGGCGCTGCGCTACGCTCCGGCGCAGGCGGAAAGGCGCGGCCGCGGTATTTTCGGCATCTTCGGCCCGCCGCGCCAGCGCAACAACAATGCCGGTCCGGCGCTGAAGGGCGCTGAGCGCCGTGTCTGGCTGCTGCGCAACGGTCGCCCGGCGCCTGTTGTCATCCAGGTCGGCTCATCTGACGGCCAGTTCACCCAGGTCGTCTCCGGCGACATCAAGGAAAACGACGCACTGGTGACCGACGCCACGACGCGTGCGAACTAGGCGGAGAGACGGATGGCAAGCCCGCCGCTCATCGAATTCAGACAGATCTCGAAAATTTACGGAGAGGGCGAGGCGGCGATCCGCGCGCTCGACCATGTTGACCTTGCGATCAACGCCCATGAATTCGTCGCGATCATGGGCCCGTCTGGCTCCGGCAAGTCGACGGCGATGAACATTCTCGGCTGCCTCGACGTGCCGAGCGCCGGCGACTACATCTTCGAGGGTATTCCGACCAGCGGCTTCGACCGCAGCCAGTTGACGCTGCTGCGCCGGCACATGCTCGGCTTCGTCTTCCAGGGCTTCAACCTGCTGTCGCGCACCTCGGCCGTCGAAAATGTCGAACTGCCGCTGATCTATCGCGGCATGGCGGTGCGCGAGCGGCGCGAACGGGCCCGCGAGGCCTTAGCACTCGTCGGCCTCACCGGGCGCGAACATCACAAGACACAGGAACTGTCAGGCGGCCAGCAGCAGCGCGTCGCCATAGCCCGCGCCATCGTCACCGAGCCGGCGCTGCTGCTCGCCGATGAGCCCACCGGCAATCTCGACACGAAGACCAGCGTCGAGATCATGGATCTGATGACGCGGCTGAACCGCGAGCAGGGCATCACCATCGTCATGGTCACCCACGAACCCGATATTGCCGCCTATGCGCAACGGCTGCTGCGTTTCGTCGACGGCAAGCTGGAGACGGAAGTCGAGCATCGGAGGAGGGCGGATCATGTTCTTTGAGACGCTGAAACTGGCGCTGCGGGCCATCAGCCGCAACATGCTGCGCTCGTTCCTGACCGTGCTCGGCGTCGTCATCGGCGTTGCCGCTGTCATCGCGCTGGTGACGATCGGCAACGGCACGACCGCACAGGTCTCGACCGAGCTGTCGCGGCTCGGCACCAACATGCTGTTCGTCCGTCCCGGCCAGTTCGGCCCCGGTCGGGCAAGCTCCGAGGCCAAGCGCTTTAGCGTCAAGGACGTCGCGGCCATCCGCGACCAGATCGGCGGTCTCAGGGCGGTGGCGCCGCTCAACCAGTCGACAGCGACCGTGATTTTCGGCGGCCAGAACCATTCGACCAGCGTGTCGGGCACCACCAACGACTATTTCATCGCACAGGACTGGAATCTGGCGCTCGGTCGCAATTTTCTTCCCGCCGAGGAACGCGGCCAGGCGCGCTGCATCATCGGCGAGACGGTGCGCTCACAGCTCTTCGGCAGCGCTGACCCTACCGGCCAGCAGATCCGCGTCGGCAAGGTCTCATGCCCGGTCATCGGGGTGCTGGCCAAGCGCGGCCAGTCCGGCATGGGCAACGACCAGGACGATGTCGTCATCATGCCGGTCAAGGTGTTTCAGCGGCGCATCAGCGGCAGCAGCAACGTGCCGCAGATCATCATCTCGGCGCGCGACGGTGTCTCCACAGCCAAAGTACAGTCCGATGTCGAAAATCTCCTGCGCGAGCGCCGCAAGATCGTGCCCGGCCGCCAGGACGATTTCAACGTCAACGACATGACTCAGATCGCCGAGGCGATGACCGGCACGACGACGCTGCTGACCGGCCTGCTCGGCGCCGTCGCGGCGATCAGCCTGCTCGTCGGCGGCATCGGCATCATGAACATCATGCTGGTCTCCGTCACCGAGCGCACCCGCGAGATCGGCATCCGCCTGGCGATCGGCGCGCTCGAAAACCAGGTGCTCACCCAGTTCCTGGTCGAGGCGGTGGCACTGTCGCTGTTCGGCGGCATCACCGGCATCGTGCTGGGGCTCAGCCTCGGCTTCGGCGCTGTGACGCTGCTGAAAGTACCCTTCGTCTTCAGCCCCCTGATGGTCGCCGTCGCCTTCCTGTTCTCCGCGGCGATCGGCATGATCTTCGGCTATTTTCCGGCGAGAAGGGCCGCGCAGTTGAACCCGATCGAGGCGCTGCGGCACGAATAATGCGCCGTGGCAAAACGCATGATGTCTCGCTACTCCTATCAATCGAACACAAGCACTATCGGAGGTCAGCATCATGCCGCTCAACAGACTGGTGATTTACGCTGGGAATGTCGAGGAAACGGCGCGGTTTTATGAGAAGCACTTCGGTTTCAAGGCGACCAGCCTGCCGGGCGACAGGATCGTTGAACTGGTCGCTCAGGACGGCGGTGCGAATATCATGCTGCACCAGGCCGCCAAGGGCCAGCGGAGCGGTCAATCCACCGTCAAGCTGGTGTTCGACGTGGAGGATGTCGAGGCCTTTTGCAGTCGATGCGCGGAGAACGGCCTGGAGTTCGGCGCCATCCATAAAGCCGACGGTTATCTGTTCGCCAATGCCAAAGACCCGTGTCAAAATTCGATCTCGGTTTCCAGCCGGGCGTTTCGCAAGGGGTGACCGAGGGGGTAGTGCCGGCCTGATGACTAGGCGAGCCGGTGTGCCTCAGTAGGCCGGGCGGGTGGCACGAGCCTTCACGGCGCAGACGTCAATGCCTCGCCGAGTTTCACGCCTCGCCTATGTTATCTATCTGTCTCTATTCTGATATTTCAATGCCGACTTGTCTTCGGTTTTTGACCGTGTCAGTATGTGATATATCAGACTTGGCGACGGAGCTCCGTATTGCAGACTTCTCAGAGCCATCTTGCCTATCTCGCGCTGGAGCATCTGATCGTGACGCTGGCGCTGAAGCCCGGCGCGCTTGTCACCGAAAAACAGCTGATCGATATGGCGGGCCACGGGCGTACGCCGGTGCGCGAGGCAATCCAGAAGCTCGCCTGGCAGGGACTGATCCTGGTGAAGCCGCGCGTCGGGCTGCAGGTCGCCGAGATCGCGCCGGAGGATCATGGCAATGTCATGCAGGTGCGCCGTGAGCTGGAGCCGATCGCGGCAAGCCTTGTCGCCGAACATGCGAGCGACGAACAGCGCGCGCGTCTCCTCGACTGCGCCCGCGCGATGGAGGAATGCGCCGTCGCCAGCAATCTCGAAGGCTTCTTCGCTGCCGACAAGGCCTTCGACGAAATCCTTGAAGATGCCTGCCCAAACGGCTTCATCACGGCAGCACTTGGCCCGGTGCAGACGCATTCGCGCCGCCTCTGGTACTCGAAGGCAAGCCCGGAGCGCATGGATAGCGCCATCGCGCTGCACGTCGCCGTCATCCGCGCCATCCATCAGGGCATGCCGGATGAAGCGCGCGCCACCATGGCGGTGCTGATCGACTACCTCAGCCGGACCCCTGCATAATCCATAAACCGAAATCGGTTTAAGGAATTATGCAGCATTCAAAGCGCTACAGCGTCCTTTGCGCGTCTGAAAGACGCGCGGCGCTGTAGAAACGGCTCCGTTTCCGGAGCCGCCAAAGGTCCATTTGTCAGAAATACTTTAGCCGACGAAAGCGCGCTCAATGACGAATTCGGCGGGCTTGCTGTTGGCGCCTTCATCGAGGCCGGCCTTCTCAAGCAGTTCCTTGGTATCCTTCAGCATGGCCGAGGAACCGCAGATCATGCCGCGATCGATCACTGGGTCGAGCGGCGGCACGCCGAGATCGGTGAACAGCTTGCCGGAGGAAATCAGGTCGGTGATGCGGCCGCGATATTCGAAATCCTCGCGCGTGACTGTCGGATAGTGGCGCAGCTTGTCGCCGACGACTTCCTTCAGCAGTTCGTCATTCTGGATCTCGTGCACGAGGTCAAAGCCGTATTTCAGCTCGGCGACGTCGCGTGTCGTATGGGTGAGGATGACTTCCTCGAACTTTTCATAGGTCTCGGGATCGCGGATCAGGCTGGCGAAAGGCGCAATGCCCGTTCCCGTCGAGAACATGTAGAGACGACGGCCTGGCGTCAGCGCATCGAGCACCAGCGTGCCCGTTGGCTTCTTGCGCATCAGCACCTGGTCGCCCGGCTTGATCTCCTGCAGATGTGAGGTGAGCGGACCGTCCGGCACCTTGATCGAGAAGAATTCAAGCTCTTCGGCCCAGGCGGGGCTGGCGATCGAATAGGCGCGGAAGACCGGTTTTCCCTCGACCATCAGGCCGATCATCGCGAATTCGCCGGAACGGAAACGGAAGCCCTGCGGCCGGGTCATCGTGAAGCGGAAGAGCCGGTCGGTATAGTGCGTGACATCGAGCACCGTCTCGGCGTAGACGCCGGCGGGGATGGACGAGGCGAAGTCTTCGGTCTTTGCAGGCGCGTTCATTGCGGTAGAGGATCCCGTTTCGTCGGATGAACTGTCGGATGCGAGCGAGATATTACAAATCGGGCCGGAATTAAAGGCATTCCATTCCACGCGACGCTTCTAAAGGGAAATATGCATGTCATTGTCAGGATTCAATGGGGAGCAGGGAGCAGGCGGGGAATGTCGTATTTCCCGCTGGCGAAGCCCGGCAAAGGATGCATATTAGAGCAGCACGCCGGAAACGGATGCCGTTTTTCGGCAAAAATGGTGCGACAACAAAGACCTACGGCGTCGAACCCGATTCAGCAACAGAGTTCGGCGATGGTGGCGAAAAAAAGATGCTTGCCGGGGCGAGCGCGATAGGGCGGTCGGGGGAATATGAAGATTTTCAACTACAAACGTGTTCCTTATGCGGAGATGCGCGCCTTTTCCGTCCATATCCTGACGGCATCCGGCTCCTTCCTTGCCTTTCTCGGCGTCGTTGCCGCCGCCGAGCACCGCTTCATCGACATGTTCTGGTGGCTGGGACTTGCCCTTCTGGTCGACGGCATAGACGGGCCGATCGCCCGCAAGGTGCGCGTCAAGGAAGTGCTACCGAACTGGTCGGGCGATACGCTCGACAATATCATCGATTACGTCACCTATGTGCTTCTGCCGGCCTTCGCGCTTTATCAGAGCGGCATGATCGGCGAGCCCTGGTCCTTCGTCGCCGCCGGCATGATCGTCGTCTCCAGCGCCATCTACTATGCCGATATGGGCATGAAGACGGACGAGTATTTCTTCTCCGGCTTCCCCGTCGTCTGGAATATGATCGTCTTCACGCTGTTCGTCATCGATGCCAGCGCCACGACGGCGCTCACTGTTGTCATCGTTTCGGTGGTGCTGACCTTTCTGCCGATCAATTTTCTCCACCCGGTCCGGGTCAAAAGGCTGCGCCCGCTCAACCTCGGCGTCTTTTTCCTGTGGTCGGCGCTCGGCATTTTTTCGCTGCTGATGCATTTCGACACACCCGAATGGGCGCTCATTCTCTTCATCGTGACCGGAGCCTATCTTTACGTCATCGGCGCGGTGCTGCAATTCTTCCCCGCCCTTGGACGCGAAACATAGGACAGCCAAGATGACCAAAACGCAGGCGGTTTCATTTTCGAGAACGGGCGGGCCGGAGGTTTTCGACTATGTCGAGATCGATCTTCCCTCACCCTCGGCAGGCGAAGTGCAGATCAGGCAGGCGGCAGTCGGGCTCAATTTCATCGATGTCTATTTCCGCAACGGCACCTACAAGGCGCCGCATCTGCCCTTCGTCACCGGCAAGGAGGGCGCCGGCACCGTGACATCGGTCGGCCCCGGCGTCGAGGATTTCAAGGTCGGCGACCGTGTCGCCTATGCCAGTGCCGACGGTGCCTATAGCGCCGAGCGCAATGTCGAGACGCGCCATCTGGTGCATGTTCCCGAGGGAATCGAGCTCGAAACCGCAGCGGCGATGATGCTGAAGGGCATGACCGCCGAATATCTCTTGAACCGCACCTTCAAGGTCGGCCCGCAGACCGTCCTGCTGTTCCACGCCGCTGCCGGCGGCGTCGGCCTGATCGCCGGCCAATGGGCTAAGGCGCTGGGCGCCACCGTCATCGGCACGGCGGGCTCTGAAGACAAGATCGAGCTGGCGCTCGCCCATGGCTACGATCATGTGATCAACTACAAGAGCGACAGCTTCGTCGACCGTGTCCGCGACATCACCGGCGGCAAGGGCGTGGATGTCGTCTACGATTCGATCGGCCGCGATACTTTTCCACAGTCGCTTGACTGCCTGAAGCCGCGGGGCCTTTTTGCCTCCTTCGGCCAATCCTCCGGACCGATCGAGAATTTCACCCTTGCGGCTCTGGCGCAAAGGGGCTCGCTCTTTTCGACGCGGCCGACGCTCTTCACCTATATCGCCGCGCGTCAGGAGCTGATCGACAGTGCGAAAGCGCTATTTGATATTGTGCAAAGCAACAAAGTGCGTATCAATATCAATCAAACCTATCCGCTGCGTGAGGTTGGGCGGGCTCATGCGGATCTGGAGACAAGAAAAACAACAGGAACGACGCTGCTGATTCCATGAGATCCGAACGGACCGGTTGGCAGAAGAAATGAGGGGAACGTGTCGCCATTGAATGTGCCGGATTCCGGCGCGTTATTATCGGTCCAGAAGCTGACGAAGTTCTTCGGTGGCTTTGCAGCCTGCAATGAAATCGATCTCGATATCGCGCCGGGCGAAATTCATGCGCTTCTCGGCGAAAATGGTGCAGGCAAATCCACCCTGGTGAAGATGCTGTTCGGCGTTCTCGAGCCGACGGGCGGGCATATCCTCTGGCAGGGCCAGCCGGTCGCGATCGCGTCGCCCGGTGAAGCCCGCAAGCTCGGCATCGGCATGGTCTTCCAGCATTTTTCGCTGTTCGAGGCGCTGACGGTTGCCGAAAACATCGCGCTGTCGCTCGATGACGCCATCCCGATCGACAAAATCGCCGAGGAGGCGAGGGTGCTGTCCAACGCCTACGGCCTGCCGCTCGATCCGCATGCCCATGTCGCCGACCTCTCGGTCGGCGAGCGCCAGCGCATCGAGATCGTCCGTGCGCTGCTGCAGAACCCGAAGCTCATCATCCTCGACGAACCGACCTCGGTGCTGACGCCGCAGGAAGCCGACAAGCTGTTCGAGACGCTGTTCAAACTGCGTGCCGAGGGGCGCTCGGTTCTTTATATCAGCCACCGCCTGGAGGAAGTGCAGCGCATCTGCGATCGCGCCACAGTCCTGCGCCATGGCCGCGTGACCGGCGCATGCGATCCCAAACACGAAACGCCAGCCTCGCTCGCCCGCATGATGGTCGGCAGCGAAGTGGCGACCGTGACGCATCCGGAGCGCAGCGACAAGGGCGAGGTGCAGCTTGCGGTCGCCAACCTTTGCGTCGCCGCGCGCACCCCCTTCGCCATGCCGCTGCGTGATGTGTCGATGGCGGTGCGCTCCGGCGAAATCCTCGCCATAGCAGGTGTCGCGGGCAACGGCCAAAGCGAGCTCTTCGACGCATTGTCCGGCGAATATCCGGTCGCCTCGGCCGAGGCGATTGTCATCCGCAAGAAGCCGGTCGGCAACCAGGGCATTACCGCCCGCCGTCTTCTCGGCGCGGGCTTCGTGCCGGAGGAGCGCCATGGCCATGCCGCCGTCTCTGCCATGAAACTGTCGGATAATCTCGTCCTTGCCCGCAGCCAGTCGGACCGCAAGGCTTTTCTGGGCCTGCTCGGTATCATTCGCCACGCTGCGGTGAAATCCGCCGCAAGGCGCATTTCCGAAGCGATGGATGTCCGCAAGAGCGGCGATGATCCGGCCGCCGGCTCCCTGTCCGGGGGGAATCTGCAGAAGTTCATCGTCGGCCGCGAGCTCGACCGCCAGCCGGCAGTCCTCGTCGTCAACCAGCCGACCTGGGGCGTCGATGCCGGGGCTGCAAGCCGCATCCGCCAGGCGCTTGTCGATCTCGCAAGAGCTGGTTCGGCCGTCGTCGTCATCAGCCAGGATCTCGACGAGATCTTCGAAGTGGCGACCGATATTGCCGTCATCTGCGAAGGCCGTCTTTCCCGCCCGTTCCCGGCCGGCGAACTGACGCGGGAAAGGATCGGACTGCTGATGGGCGGACTGCACGAGAGCAGCTCTCCCCCGGAGGCGCCCCATGCGCATTGAACTTGAAAAACGGCCCGACGTCTCGAAGCTCTTCGCCTTCGTCTCGCCACTGCTTGCCCTTGTCTTGACGCTGGTATTCGGCGCCATCATGTTTGCCATGCTCGGCAAGGACCCGGTCGAGGCACTCGACGCCTTCTTCATCGAGCCGCTGCTCGAGGTCTGGTCGTTGCACGAGCTGGCGATCAAGGCCGCCCCGCTTATCCTGATCGCCGTCGGCCTGGCCGTCTGTTATCGCTCGAACAACTGGAATATCGGCGCGGAAGGCCAGTTCACCATCGGCGCCATCACCGGCTCCTATCTGCCGATCGTCTTTTACGACTGGCATTCGCCGCTCGTGCTGCCGCTGATGCTGATCCTTGGTGCGTTCGGTGGTGCGCTTTTCGCCGCCATTCCGGCGCTGCTGAAGGCGCATTTCAACACCAATGAGATCCTGACGTCACTGATGCTGGTCTATATCGCCCAGCTCTTCCTTGACTGGCTGATTCGCGGCGCCTGGCGGGATCCGAAGGGCTTCAACTTTCCAGTCTCGCGCGATTTCGCGCCGGAGGCGGTGCTGCCGGCGATCTGGGAAGAGTCGGGCCGCGCCCATTGGGCCTTCATCTTCGCCATCATTGCGGCGGTCGGTGCCTGGTTCATGCTGCGTTATACGCTGAAAGGCTTCGAGATCGTCGTGCTCGGCCAATCGGAACGGGCAGGGCGTTTTGCCGGTTTCTCGTCGAAGAAGATGATCTGGTTCAGCTTTCTCTTCTCGGGCGCTCTTGCCGGCCTTGCTGGCATCAGCGAGGTTTCCGGCTCGATCGGCCACCTGCAGCCGGCGATTTCGCCGGGCTACGGCTTCACCGCCATCATCGTCGCCTTCCTTGGCCGCCTCAATCCACTCGGCATCATTGCATCCGGCCTGGTGCTGGCGCTGACCTATCTCGGCGGCGAGGCAGCCCAGCTTTCGCTCGGCGTTTCCGACAAGGTCACCCGCGTCTTCCAGGGCTTACTGCTCTTCTTCGTGCTCTCCTGCGATACGCTGATCTATTACAAAATCCGCATTGTCTGGTCGCGGTTAAGGGGCAGGGCGGCATGAGCATCTTCGAAGCCATTCTTCTGACTGTCATCACCGCCTC
Organism: Rhizobium sp. WSM409; assembly: GCF_057653825.1. Classification (NCBI taxonomy): domain Bacteria; kingdom Pseudomonadati; phylum Pseudomonadota; class Alphaproteobacteria; order Hyphomicrobiales; family Rhizobiaceae; genus Rhizobium; species Rhizobium sp. WSM409. The sequence continues at coordinate 1,866,597 of NZ_CM172794.1, forward strand.
GACGCCGCTCGTCATCGCCGCACTCGGCGAACTGGTGACCGAGCGCTCCGGCGTTCTCAATCTCGGCGTCGAAGGCATGATGATCATGGGTGCAGTCGCCGCCTTTGCCGGCGCGCAGATGTCGGGTTCGCCCTATGTCGGCATTGTCTGCGGCATTGCGGCAGGCGCGCTTTTCTCTCTGTTGTTTGCCTTCCTGACACTGACGCTGGTGGCGAACCAGGTGGCAACTGGACTGGCGCTCACCCTTCTCGGCCTCGGCGCCTCAGGCATGCTTGGCGAAGCCTATGTCAGCGTGCCCGGCATTCGGCTAGGAGAGATCGTCATTCCCGCCCTGTCGGATATTCCGGTCGTTGGCCACGCTCTCTTCAGCCAGGACCTAATCTTCTACCTGTCGATCGCGCTCGTCGTCGGCGTCAGCTGGTTCCTGTTCCGCAGCCGGATCGGGCTGAAGCTCAGGGCGATCGGCGACAATCACGGTTCGGCCCACGCACTCGGTATTCACGTCATCCGCACGCGGTATCTGGCGGTGATGTTCGGCGGTGCCTGCGCCGGTCTTGCCGGCGCGCAGCTTTCGCTCGTCTACACGCCACAATGGGCCGAGAACATGTCGGCCGGCCGCGGCTGGATCACGCTGGCGCTGGTGGTCTTTGCCTCTTGGCGGCCGTGGCGGGTCTTCGGCGCGGTCACCATCCTGCAGCTTCACGCGCAGGCCTTCGGTCTCGGCATTCCCTCGCAGTTTCTCTCGATGCTGCCCTATGCCGCGACTATTGTGGTTCTCATCATCATTTCCCATAATCGGCGCACGACGTTGATCAACACGCCCGCGTCGCTCGGAAAAGCCTTCGTGCCGGAGCGATAAAGCAACAATACAAAGACGGGTTTACGCAATAACTTCAAACCAACAGGGGTCCCCATGAAGAAGTTAGCATTCACACTTGCCGCCTCGGCTGCCGCCGTGATCGGCATCTCTTCCGCCGCGCAAGCCGCGGACAAGACGAAGGTCTGCTTCGTCTATGTCGGTTCGCATACCGACGGCGGTTATTCACAGGCCCACGACCTCGGCCGCCAGCAGATCCAGGCCGAGTTCGGCGACAAGATCGACACGCCTTATCTCGAAAACGTGCCGGAAGGCCCGGATGCCGAGCGCGCCATCGAGCGCCTTGCCCGTTCCGGCTGCAAGCTGATCTTCACGACGTCCTTCGGCTTCATGGACGCGACCGTCAAGGTCGCCGCCAAGTTCCCGGACGTGAAGTTCGAGCATGGCACCGGCTACAAGGCCGGCCCGAACCTTGCGACCTACAATTCGCGCTTCTATGAAGGCCGCTACATCCTCGGCCAGATCGCCGCCAAGACCTCGAAGAATCACGGCGCGGCCTACATCGCCTCCTTCCCGATTCCCGAAGTCGTGATGGGCATCAACTCGTTCGAACAGGGCGCCAAGTCGGTCGATCCGAGCTTCAAGCTGAAGGTCATCTGGGTCAACACCTGGTTCGACCCCGGCAAGGAAGCCGATGCCGCCAAGGCGATGGTCGACCAGGGCGTCGACGTCTTGACGCAGCACACCGACACGACTGCGCCGATGCAGGTCGCCGAAGAACGCGGCATCCACGCCTTCGGCCAGGCCTCCGACATGATCGCAGCAGGCCCGAAGGCTCAGCTGACGGCAATCGTTGACACTTGGGGGACCTACTACTCCAAGCGCGTTCACGCTCTTCTGGACGGCACCTGGAAGTCCGAGCAGAGCTGGGACGGCCTGAAGGACGGCATCCTGAAGATGGCGCCCTATACCAACATGCCCGACGACGTGAAGAAGATGGCCGAGGAAACCGAAGCCAAGATCAAGTCAGGCGAACTGCATCCCTTCACCGGCCCGATCAACAAGCAGGACGGAACGCCCTGGCTGAAGGCTGGCGAGAAGGCCGATGACGGCACGCTGCTCGGCATGAACTTCTATGTCGAAGGCGTCGACGATAAGCTGCCGGGTAAATAGTCCCGTAGCCATCTCGCAGATGCGAAGAGCGCCCTTGTAGGCGCTCTTTTTTTGCTGCAACGCATCCCAAGATTCCGATTTACAAAAGTAATACTATATGATTTTTTGACCCTGCGCCGCGAGATGCGGCATTGGGAGGAAATCATGAAATTGAAGACTGCACTTTTGAGTGCCACGATTCTGGCTGCCTGCATGTTCGGTTCGGCTTCGGCCGCCGGCCTCACCGTCGGCTTCTCGCAGATCGGCTCGGAATCGGGCTGGCGTGCGGCTGAAACGACAGTGACCAAGGAGCAGGCCAAGAAGCGCGGCATCGATCTGAAGTTTGCCGATGCGCAGCAGAAGCAGGAAAACCAGATCAAGGCTTTGCGCTCCTTCATTGCTCAGGGCGTCGATGCCATTCTCATTGCTCCGGTCGTTGAAACCGGCTGGGACGACGTTCTCAAGGAAGCCAAGGAAGCCAAGATTCCGGTCATCCTTCTCGACCGTACCATCAAGGCTCCGGACGATCTCTATCTGACGGCTGTTACGTCAGACCTGGTCCATGAAGGCAAGGTCGCAGGCGACTTCCTGGTCAAGACCGTCGGCGACAAGAAGTGCAATGTGGTTGAACTTCAGGGCACCACCGGTTCGTCGCCGGCCATCGCCCGCAAGAAGGGCTTCGAAGAGGCCCTTGCCGGCCACGACAACCTCAAGATCGTTCGCAGCCAGACCGGTGACTTCACCCGCACCAAGGGCAAGGAAGTCATGGAAAGCTTCCTGAAGGCCGAGAATGGCGGCAAGGATATCTGCGCTCTCTACGCCCATAACGACGACATGGCCGTCGGCGCCATCCAGGCGATCAAGGAAGCCGGTCTGAAGCCTGGCAAGGATATCCTCGTCGTCTCCATCGACGCCGTACCGGATATCTTCAAGGCGATGTCCGAAGGCGAGGCCAACGCCACAGTCGAGCTGACGCCGAATATGGCAGGTCCGGCCTTCGATGCGCTGGAAGCCTATCTGAAGGACAAGAAGGCTCCGGCCAAGTGGATCCAGACCGAGTCCAAGCTCTACACGCCTGCCGACGAGCCGATGAAGGTCTATGAAGAGAAAAAGGGTCAGGGCTACTGATCTGATGTGACACTGCTGCATAATTCCTTAAATCGGAATTCGATTTCGGGATAAATCATGCAGCAATTCAAAGCGCTACAGCGTCCTCTATGCCTCTCGAAGAGACCAGGCGGCGCTGTAGAACCGCACCGGCCCGTCATGGACCGGTGCGGAACTGCCTTTGCCGCCTTGGGACGTCATGTCCGGCCGCGGCGCGGCTTTTGCCGTCAATATCAGGAAAACAGACCCTTATGATTCACGATTTCGAGAACGTTCTCGCGGCCTCCGGAATATCGAAATTCTTTCCCGGCGCAGTGGCGCTGGATAAGGTCGATTTCACGCTCCGCAGAGGCGAGGTGCACGCATTGCTGGGCGAGAACGGCGCCGGCAAGTCGACGCTGATCAAGTGCATCACCGGCGCCTATCATCGTGACGAGGGCAGCCTGATGCTGGAAGGCCAGGAAATCAATCCGGCCAATACGCTCGCCGCCCAGAAGCTCGGTATCGGCACGGTCTATCAGGAGGTCAATCTCCTTTCCAATCTGAGCGTCGCCGAAAACCTCTTTCTCGGACGCCAGCCAAGGCGCTTCGGCATGACCGACGTGCGTTCGATGAACCGCAAGGCGCGCGACCTGCTCGCCGGCTACGGCGTCGATATCGACGTCACCGCCGAGCTTGGCCGTTTTTCCGTCGCTGTCCAGCAGGTGGTAGCCATCGCCCGTGCCGTCGATCTCTCCGGCAAGGTGCTGATCCTCGACGAGCCCACCGCAAGTCTCGACAATCAGGAGGTGGCGCTGCTCTTCCGCATCATCGAAGACCTGAAGAAGCGCGGCCTGGGCATTGTCTTCATCACCCATTTTCTCGAGCAGGTCTATGCGATCAGCGACCGTATCACCGTGCTGCGCAACGGCAAGCTCGTCGGTACCCGCGACGCCGCCGATCTGCCGCGCCAGGGCCTGATCGCCATGATGCTCGGCCGCGAACTGGCGCATGTAGAAGAGACCGTCAGGGAACGCAGCCTTGCGGCCGGCGACGTCCGATATCATTTTGCAGGCTACGGCAAACGCGGCAAGGTCAAACCATTCGATCTTGAAGTGCGCGCCGGAGAGGTGGTCGGCGTCGCCGGGCTGCTCGGTTCCGGCCGCACCGAAACTGCCGAACTGCTTTTCGGCATCGAGCATGCCGACAGCGGCAGCGCCACGATCGACGGCCAGCCGGTGACGATTTCGAGCCCGCGCGCCGCGATCGCAAAGGGTTTCGGCTTCTGCCCCGAGGACCGCAAGACCGATGGCATCATCGGCGACCTGTCGATCAGGGAGAACATCGCACTTGCGCTCCAGGCCCGCCGCGGCTGGACGCGGCCGCTGTCGCGCGCCGAACAGAACACGCTTGCCGACCGCTACATCAAGGCGCTCGATATCCGCACCACCGATCGCGAGAAGCCGATCCGGCTACTGTCAGGCGGCAATCAGCAAAAGGCGATCCTCGCCCGCTGGCTGGCGACCAATCCGAAGTTTCTGATCCTCGACGAGCCGACCCGCGGCATTGATGTCGGTGCCCATGCCGAGATCATCCGGCTCATCGAAGAGCTCTGCGCCGGTGGCATGTCGCTCATCGTGATTTCCTCGGAACTTGAAGAGCTTGTCGCCTATAGTTCACGTGTCATCGTACTTCGCGACAGACAGCATATCGCCGAACTGACAGGCGAGCGTATCACCGCTGCCGGCATCGTCGAAGCCATCGCCGCCGCCGAACACAAGATGGAGGATGCATGAGGTCCTCGCTGAAAGCGCTGGCATATCGCTTGGCGCCGCAATTGATTGCGCTCGTTGTCATTCTTCTGTTGAATTTCATAACGTCGCCGCAGTTTTTTAATGTCGTGGTTCAGAATGACCGCCTCTATGGCAGCCTGATCGACGTGCTGAACCGCGGCGCGCCGGTGGCGCTGCTGGCGATCGGCATGACGCTGGTCATCGCCACCAAGGGCATCGACCTGTCCGTCGGTGCAGTCATCGCCATCTGCGGCGCCGTCGCCGCATCGTCGATTGTCTCCGGAAATTCAGTTGCCTACACCATTATCCTGACGCTTGCGATCGGGCTTGCCTGCGGCGTCTGGAACGGTTTCCTGGTGGCGGTCCTCAATATCCAGCCGATCATCGCGACGCTAGTGCTGATGGTCGCCGGCCGCGGCATCGCCCAGCTGATCACCGAAGGCGCCATCCTGACCTTCAACAATGACGGGCTCACCTTCTTCGGCAGCGGTTCGCTGCTGCTCCTGCCGATGCCTGTCGTCATCTGGCTTCTCGTCGGCCTGCTCGTGATCCTGCTCGTCCGCCGCACGGCGCTCGGCATGCTGATCGAGGCCGTCGGCATCAATCGCCGCGCCAGCACGCTCTCCGGCATTCAAACGCCGGTGCTGCTGATGGCGGTCTATATGCTGAGCGGGCTCTGCGCCTCGATCGCGGGCATCATAGTCGCAGCCGACATCAAGGGCGCCGATGCCAACAATGCCGGCCTATGGTTGGAACTCGACGCCATCCTCGCCGTTGTCGTCGGCGGCAATTCGCTGCTCGGCGGCCGCTTCAGCATTCTCGGGTCGCTGATCGGCGCGATGATCATCCAGGCGGTGAATACCGGCATCCTGTCCGCCGGCTTTCCACCTGAATTCAACCTGATCATCAAGGCCGTCATCATTATCGTCATCCTCGTCATCCAGTCGCCGGCGGTCCAATCGCTCGCCATCTTCGCCAGCCGCCGGCAGGGCGGTAGGGAGCAGCCGAAATGAACTCCAAATACCTGCCGCTGCTTGCGACCATCGTCATCTTCGTGCTCGCCTATGCCGGCTGCGCGCTGCAATATCCGAACATTCTGTCGACGCGCGTCATCGGCAATCTTTTGACCGACAACGCCTTTCTCGGCATTGCCGCCGTTGGCATGACTTTCGTCATCATTTCGGGCGGCATCGATCTGTCGATCGGCTCGGTCATCGCCTTTACCGGCGTCTTCCTCGCGGTGATCCTGCAGAACACCTCGATCCATCCGCTGCTCGCTTTCGCGATCGTGCTCGTCATCACCACTGTCTTTGGTGGTATCATGGGCGCGATCATCCATTATCTCGAAATGCCGGCCTTCATCGTCACGCTTGCCGGCATGTTCCTGGCACGCGGCATGGCCTTCGTACTCTCGATCGACAGCATCCCGATCGATCATGAATATTATTCGACGCTGACGAGCCTCTACTATCGTCTGCCCGGCGGCGGGCGGCTGACGCTGATCGGCGGCATCATGCTTCTGGTCTTTGCCGTCGGCATCTTCATCGCCCAGCGCACCCGCTTCGGCACCAATGTCTATGCACTCGGCGGCGGTCCGCAGACGGCGCGGCTGATGGGCGTGCCGGTCGGCCGCACGACAATCCAGATCTATGCGCTGTCGGGCTTTCTGGCGGGCCTATCCGGGATCGTTTTTTCGCTGTACACCTCTGCCGGATATTCTCTTGCAGGAGTCGGCGTCGAACTCGATGCCATCGCGGCGGTGGTCATTGGGGGGACGCTGCTGACCGGAGGAGCGGGATTCGTGGCGGGAACCTTGATCGGGATACTGATCCAGGGGCTCATTCAGACCTACATCACCTTCGATGGTACGCTGTCGAGCTGGTGGACCAAGATTCTGATTGGTCTTCTGCTGTTTGCATTCATCCTGATGCAGAAAGCCATCCTGTTCATTTCCAGTCTGAACAAGAGGTACGCCTGAGGGGGAGACGGATCGCTTGCGCTACAAATTGGACGAGACACGCAAGACGGGGCGCAGAACCCGGACGAGCCACGCTCAGGTCGTCGACGAGCTCGGCAAGGCGATCGTCGCCGGCACCTATCCCGTTGGCTCGATCCTGCCTGGCGATACGGAACTGGCGCAGCGTTTCAAAGTGTCCCGCACCGTGTTGCGCGAGACGATGAAGACGCTTGCCGCCAAAGGCATGGTCGTCGCCAAGGCCCGGGTCGGCACGCGTGTGACCGAGAAGAATCTCTGGAACATGTTCGACAGCGAGATTATCGCCTGGCACTTCGACAACGGCGTGACGGAAGAATTCCTGCTGCAGCTCTACGATATTCGTCTCGCCTTCGAACCCTTCGCCGCCGGTCTCGTCGCTGAACGGGCGAATGCCGAGGAGATCGAGACGCTGCGCGAGCTGGCGCTCGAGATGGCAGCGGCGGGTCATACGGCCGACAGCCTGGCACTCGCCGACCTTCATTTTCATCTGGCGATCGCCGAAGCCTCGCACAATCCCTTCATGCGGACACTGGGCAGCCTCATCGAAGCGGCTCTCGTCGGCATGTTCCGGATGAGCACGCCGCCAACCGAAAACGGCTTCGCCAATATCGCCGACACCCATATGCGCATCGTCGATGCGATCGTATCCGGCGATAATGCCGCCGCGCGCCGCGCGATGGAGGACGTCATCCTGGACGGCCGTATTCATGTGCACGAAGCCTTTGCGGCCCGCGGTTCCGAGGCCGTCATAGGATCGATTTCGGCCGCAATTTTACCTTTGTGAAGGCTTTGCCTATCGACAGCGCCGCGCGTCTTTTCGAGAGCCGTAAAGGACGCTGCAGCACTTTGAGCTGCTGGATAATTTTATCCTTAAATCGATACCGATTTAGGGAATTATGCAGTATGAGGCGATAAAGCCGCCTCACGGCGCGGATTCGCGGAGCAAATCATGGAACGCACTTGTCTTGCCGTCATCCTTGCCGCCGGTGACAGCACGCGGATGAAATCCTCGAAATCGAAGGTGCTGCATCCGGTCGCCGGTCGCCCGATGATCGCCCATGTGGTCGAGGCGGTCGCCTCTGCCGGCATTTCGTCCGTCGCCCTTGTGGTCGGCCGTGATGCCGAGGACGTGGCAAAGGCGGCAAGCATCGCCGGTGTCGACATCGAATCCTATCTGCAGAAGGAGCGCCTCGGCACCGGGCACGCGGTGCTGGCGGCGCGCGAAGCGATCGCCAAGGGTTATGACGATATCCTCGTCACCTATGGCGATGTGCCGCTGCAGACCGAGGGACCGCTGAAGGCGGCCCGCCAGGGCCTCGCCGATGGCAGCGATGTCGTCGTCATCGGCTTCCACACCGACCGCCCGACCGGCTACGGCCGCCTGCTCGTCAAGGACGGCGAACTCATCGCCATCCGCGAGGAAAAGGATGCGACCGATGCCGAGCGCACCGTCACCTGGTGCAATAGCGGGCTGATGGCGATCAACGGCAGAAAGGCGCTCGATCTTCTCTCGCGCATCGGCAATGCCAATGCCAAGGGTGAATTCTATCTGACCGATCTCGTCGAGATCGCCCGTGCGCTCGGCGGACGCGTCACTGCGGTCGATGCTCCTGAGATCGAGATGACTGGCTGTAACACCCGTGCCGAACTCGCCGTCATCGAGCGTTTCTGGCAGGAGCGCCGCCGCCACCAGATGATGCTTTCAGGCGTCACCATGATCGCACCGGAAACGGTCTTTCTCGCCTATGATACCGTCATCGGCCAGGATGCGCTGATCGAGCCGAACGTCGTCTTCGGCCCTGGTGCTGTTATCGACAGCGGCGCCGTCATCCATGCCTTCTCGCATATCGAAGGCGCGCATGTCAGCCAGGGCGCGACCGTCGGACCCTTTGCGCGGCTGCGGCCAGGTGCGGATCTCGGTACCGGTTCGAAGGTCGGCAATTTCTGCGAGGTCAAGAACGGCCGGCTCGGCGAGGGCGCCAAGGTCAACCACCTCACCTATATCGGTGATGCCGTCATCGGCGCCGGCAGCAATATCGGCGCCGGCACGATCACCTGCAACTATGACGGCGTCAACAAGAGCGAGACGGTGATCGGCGAAAACGCCTTCATCGGTTCCAATTCCTCGCTGGTCGCGCCGGTGACGATCGGCGACGGCGCCTATATCGCCTCCGGCAGCGTCATTACCGTCAATGTGCCGGCCGACGCGCTGGCGCTCGGCCGCGCCCGGCAGGAGATCAAGCCCGGCCGCGCGACGCTGCTGCGTGAGCGTGCGCTCGCCATCAAGGCGGCGAAGAAGGCGAAAGCCTGACCGGCCTTGCGTAACCGGCGGAAATTGAAAGTGACCGCCGAGGTGATTGAGAAATAAGCAGGAATTGTTAGGACTGGCCTCGTCATCGAAGCCTTTATGGGGATACTATATGTGCGGCATTGTGGGGATCGTCGGAACTGCGCCTGTTGCCGGGCGCCTGGTCGATGCGCTGAAGCGTCTCGAATATCGCGGTTACGATTCCGCCGGCGTCGCCACCATTCATGACGGCGTGATGGATCGCCGCCGCGCCGAGGGCAAGCTGTTCAATCTGGAAAAGCGCCTCGACAGCGAACCGCTGCCCGGCACCGTCGGCATCGCCCACACACGCTGGGCGACCCACGGCGTTCCGAACGAGACCAATGCCCATCCGCATTTCGTCGAAGGCGTCGCCGTCGTCCATAACGGCATCATCGAGAATTTTTCCGAGCTTCGCGACGAACTGACCGAGGAGGGGTCGGTCTTCGAAACCCAGACCGACACCGAAGTCGTTGCCCATCTGATGGCGAAATACCTGCGCGAGGGCCTGGAGCCGCGCGCCGCCATGCTGAAGATGCTGAACCGGGTAACCGGCGCCTATGCGCTGGCCATCATGCTCAAAGCCGATCCCGGCACGATCATGGCCGCCCGTTCCGGACCGCCGCTTGCCGTCGGCTACGGCCGCGGCGAGATGTTCCTCGGCTCGGACGCGATCGCGCTTTCGCCCTTCACTAACGAGATCACCTATCTCGTCGACGGCGATTTCGCCGTCCTCACCCGCGACGGCGTCGCGGTGCTCGATTTCGCCGGCAAGCCGGTCAAACGCGCCCGCCAGATCTCGCAGGCGACCGCCTATGTCGTCGACAAGGGCAACCACCGCCATTTCATGGAAAAGGAAATCTACGAGCAGCCGGAGGTGATCTCTCACGCGCTCAGCCACTATGTCGATTTCGCCGAGAACACCATCGGCGCCAATGCCGCCGCGATCGACTTCAAGGCGGCGACCGGACTTGCGATCTCGGCCTGCGGCACCGCCTATCTCGCCGGCCTCGTCGGCAAATACTGGTTCGAGCGTTATGCCCGCCTGCCGGTCGAGATCGACGTTGCCTCGGAATTCCGCTACCGCGAAATGCCGCTGTCGCCGTCGCAGGCAGCACTCTTCATCTCCCAGTCCGGCGAGACCGCCGATACGCTGGCATGCTTGCGTTATTGCCGCGACAACGGGTTGAAGATCGGCGCCGTCGTCAATGTTCGCGAATCGACGATCGCGCGCGAATCCGACGCCGTCTTCCCGATCATGGCCGGCCCCGAAATCGGCGTCGCCTCGACCAAGGCTTTCACCTGCCAGCTTGCCGTGCTGGCAGCGCTGGCGATTGGCGCCGGCAAAGCGCGCGGCACGGTGAGTGCTGACGAGGAGAGGGCGCTGGTGCGCCATCTCGCCGAAATGCCGCGCATCATGAGCCGGGTGCTGAACCTTATCCAGCCGCAGATGGAAAGCCTGTCGCGCGAGCTGTCGAAGTGCAAGGACGTGCTCTATCTCGGCCGCGGCACCAGCTTCCCGCTCGCCATGGAAGGCGCGCTGAAGCTCAAGGAAATTTCCTATATCCACGCCGAAGGTTACGCCGCCGGCGAATTGAAGCACGGACCGATCGCGCTGATCGACGAGAACATGCCTGTTATCGTCATCGCCCCATACGACCGTTTCTTCGAAAAGACCGTCTCAAACATGCAGGAGGTCGCAGCCCGCGGCGGCCGCATCGTTTTCATCACCGACGAGGCAGGCGCGGCGGCCTCGAAACTGCCGACCATGGCGACGATCACCCTGCCTGTGGTCGATGAAATCATCGCGCCGATGATCTTCTCGCTACCGATTCAGCTGCTCGCCTATCACACCGCCGTTTTCATGGGCACCGATGTCGACCAGCCGCGCAACCTGGCGAAATCCGTGACCGTGGAATAAGCCTGTAACGCCGCGACCGTCGCGCCGAAACATATTGTGCGACGCCCCGAATTCTGGCAATTTTGGTCTGCGGACAAGGGGGAAGGGCCGGCGTACCGGCCTGTCCACGACTGAGATGGAGATCATCAGGAAACGATGACCGACAACACCCCCAGAATGCCGGTCGCGACGCGGCTGAGGAATAATTTTCTCGCAGGGCTGATCATCTGCGCGCCGATCGCGATCACCATCTGGCTGACCTGGACTTTCATCCACTGGTCGGACAGCTGGGTCCGGCCCTATATTCCGGCGCGCTGGAATCCGGAAAGCTATCTCAATTTCGCCATTCCCGGCTTCGGTCTGCTGATCGCCATCGTGCTGATCACCGTCGTCGGCTTTCTCGGCAAGAACCTCATCGGCCAGAGCATCGTCCGTTTCGGCGAATCGATCGTTCAGCGCATGCCGCTGGTGCGCACGATCTACAGAAGCGTGAAACAGATTTTCGAAACCGTGCTGAAGGAACAAGCGAACTCCTTCAAGAAGGTCGGCCTCATCGAATATCCGGGTCCCGGCCTCTGGGCACTGATCTTCATCGCCACCGACGCCAAGGGCGAAATCGCTTCGAAGTTCAATGCCATGGGCCAGGACATGGTCGCCGTCTTCCTGCCGCCGACGCCGGTGCCGACAGCCGGCTTCCTCATCTTCGTACCGCGCGAGAAGATCGTCATGCTCGATATGTCGCCGGAAGACGCCGCCAAGTTCCTGATTTCAGGCGGGCTCGTGGCGCCAGAACACAAGCCGGCTGATCCGAAGCAGAAGCATTTGCCGCGGCCGAAGCCGGTCGCGGTTTCCAAGGCTGAATGATGCATGTCGCCCAAGAGTGTTCAGCGGTTTTGGGGTAACGACATGCATAGAACAATGACTTAAAGCGCGCCGCAGCGCGCTTTATCCAGCTCTAAGAAAACGGATCGCCTCGTCGCGGCGGAAGAGATAGAGCAGGGTGCGGATCGCCGCTCCCCTTTCGGTGGTCAGCTCCGGATCCCGCTCGATGAGGTAAGCGGCATCCTTGCGGGCGATCTCCAGCAGGTCGGCATGTGCTTCGAGGCTGGCGATGCGGAATCCCGGCGTGCCGGATTGCCGTGTGCCGAGCAATTCGCCTTCGCCGCGCAGCTTCAGATCCTCCTCGGCAATGCGAAAACCGTCCTCCGTCTCCCGCATGATCGAAAGCCTGGCATGGCCGGTCTCGCCGAGTGGTCCCTTGTAGAGCAGGATGCATGTCGAGGCCTCGTCTCCGCGCCCGACGCGGCCGCGCAGCTGATGCAATTGCGCCAGGCCGAAGCGTTCGGCATGTTCGATCACCATGATCGTCGCATCCGGCACGTCGACACCGACCTCGACGACGGTGGTGGCGACGAGCAGCCGGGTCTCGCCGTTCTTGAACGCCATCATCGCCGCGTCCTTCTCCGGCCCGCTCATGCGACCGTGGATGAGGCCGATGCCCGGACCAAGTGCTGAGACCAGCGTCGCATGCCGCTCTTCGGCCGACATCAGGTCGAGCTCCTCGGACTCCTCCACCAGCGGGCAGATCCAGTAGGCCTTCTTGCCCTCAGTGATCGCGCTTTGCAGCCGGCCGACGATTTCGCCGGTCCGTTCCATCGGCACGGTGATCGTCTGGATCGGCTTGCGGCCGGCCGGTTTTTCGGTGAGCTTGGAGACGTCCATATCGCCGAAGGCGGCGAGCACCAGCGTGCGCGGGATCGGCGTCGCCGTCATGACCAGCATATGCGGCGAGAGGCCCTTGGCGGTCAGCCGCAGCCGCTGATGCACGCCGAAACGGTGCTGCTCGTCGACGACGGCAAGCATCAGATTGGCGTAGGCGACGCTGTCCTGAAACAGCGCATGCGTGCCGATGACGATCTGGGCGGCACCCGAGGCGATTCGCTCCAGGATTTCTTCCCGTTCGCGTCCCTTGGTGCGCCCGGTCAGCACCTCGATGCCGAGCCCGGCAGAGGCGGCGAATTTCGATATCGTTGCGTGGTGCTGCCGCGCCAGGATTTCCGTCGGCGCCATCAGCACGGCCTGGCCGCCGCTCTCGATCACCGCCGCCATCGCCATCAGCGCCACCAGCGTCTTGCCGGAACCGACATCGCCCTGCAGCAGCCGCAGCATGCGCTCGTTGCCGGCCATATCCTTCAAAACCTCGGCGATCGCCTCGTTCTGGCTTGATGTCAGCGAGAAGGGCAACGCCTTCAGGATCTTGCTGCTGATGGCGCCGGTCGCAGTGACCGGCTGGCCCGCCACCTTGCGCAGCCTCTGCCGCACCAGGCTCAGCGACAGCTGGCCGGCGAGGAATTCGTCATAGGCAAGCCGCCGCCGGGCAGGGGCCTGCGGGTCGATATCCCCAGGGTCGTGCGGCTCGTGCAGCATGTGGAAACTGTCGCGGATCGATGGCAGGCCCTCTCGCTGCGTCAGTGCCAGATCATCCCATTCCGGCAGCTCGGGAAACCGCGGCAGGCCGGCGTCGATGATCTTGCGCAGCGTCTTCGGCGAGAGCCCCGCCGTCAGCGGATAGATCGGCTCGACCAGCGGCAGGCTCTCCGTCTCGTCGGCCCTGACGATATAATCGGGATGCACCATCGAGGCGCGGCCGTTGAACCAGTCGATCTTGCCGCTGACCGTCACCTCCGCGTCAACAGGCAGCTGCTTCTCCAGCCATGCCGCCTGTCCGCGGAAGAACACCAGCGTCAGTTCGCCCGTCTCGTCATGCAGGAAGACGCGGTAGGGGATATTGCTTTTGCCGCCCGGCGGCACCTGGTGGCGGTCGACGCGCGCCGTGATCGTCACGATTGCGCCCTGCGGCGCGCGGGCGATGCCTGGCTGGTTGCGCCGGTCGATCAGCGAGAAGGGCGCGTGGAAGAGCAGGTCTATGACCCGGCAATCCTCCAGCGACTCGCGCCCGAGCAGCTTGACCAGCAGGTCGGCGATCTTCGGGCCGACGCCCGGAAGGCCCGAAATAGGGGAAAACAGAGGATCGAGAATGGCGGGGCGCATGCGGCCAAAATGCGATAAACAATGCGGCCTTGGCAAGGCTGACAAGCCGCTTTCCAGGGTCTATAGAGGCGCATCAACAGGAAGGTATGCCATGACAGGTGTCACGCTCACCAGTGCCGGTCTCGACCCGCGCCGCCGCCGGATCCTTTTCCGCTGCTGGCATCGCGGCATCCGCGAAATGGATCTGGTCTTCGGCCAGTTCGCCGAAGCCGAGGTTGCCAGACTGTCGGAAGCCGAACTCGACGAGTTCGAGACGATCATGGCGGAAGAGGACAATGATCTCGTCCGCTGGATCATGGGAACATGGCCGGTGCCTGAGCGTTTCCAGACACCGATGTTTGCCCGCATTGCCGCCTATAAGCCCGATTTTGACAAGCCCCTCAGGACGCCGGAATGATCCCTGGTTTCGATGCGAAGAAGCTTGCGGCCATTGCCGAGCCGCTGACGATCGGCAATGTGCCGGCAGGTCTTGAAACGCTGCTGCTCGCCGAGCTCGCCCGAACGGGAGAGCCGGTCGCCTATGTCATGTCCGACGGCCACCGCATGGCCGATCTGGAGCAAATGCTGAGCTTCGTCGCCCCCGACATTCCGGTTCTCACCCTGCCGGCCTGGGACTGTCTGCCCTATGACCGCGTCTCGCCGAGCGCCGACACCTCGGCCCGCCGGCTGGCTGCGCTCGGTGGCCTCATCGCCCATCGCAAGAAGCCGCATGCGGCAATCGTGCTCGTCACCGCCAATGCCATGCTGCAGAAGGTGGCGCCGCAGGATGTCATCGAAAGCCTGAGCTTTTCGGCCCGTCCCGGCAACCAGCTGCGCATGGACGATCTCGCCGGCCGCCTGGAGCGCAATGGCTTCGAGCGGGTCGCCACCGTTCGCGAAGTCGGCGAATATGCGGTGCGCGGCGGCATTCTCGATGTCTTCGTGCCGGGTTCCGAAGAGCCGGTCCGCCTCGATTTCTTCGGCGATACGCTGGAGAGCATCCGCTCCTTCGATCCGGCCAGCCAGCGCACGATCGGGCAGGTGCGTGCCCTCGATCTCAATCCGATGAGCGAGGTGACGCTGACGCCCGATACGATCAGCCGTTTCCGCAAGAATTACCTCTCCGCTTTCGGCGCGACCACACGCGACGACGCGCTCTATCTTGCCGTCTCCGAAGGCCGCCGTTACCCCGGCATGGAGCACTGGCTGCCGCTCTTCTACGAGAAGCTCGATACCGTCTTCGATTATTTGAGCGGCTTCCGGATCGTCATCGACCATACGGTGCGTGAAGCAGCCGAAGAGCGCTCCAAGCTCGTTTTCGATTATTACGACGCCCGCCTGAACTCCGGCCAGCCGTCCAAGGGGATGACGCAGGGCACGCCTTACAAGCCGGTGACGCCGGGCCAGCTCTATCTCGACAGCAAGCTTTTCGTCAAAACCCTCGATGCGCTCGGCGCGATCCGCATCAGCCCCTTCAACGAGCATGAGGGCGAGGCGCGGCGGGTCGTCAATGTCGACGCCCGCCAGGGCCAGCGCTGGGCCCGCTCGAACGCCGAAGGCGGCGGCGATGCCGAACGCATCAACATCTTCGACGTCGTCGTCAAGCATATCGCCGACCGCCGCGCCGCCGGCGCGAAAGTGCTCGTCACCGCCTGGACCGAAGGCTCGCTGGAACGCCTGCTGCAGGTGCTGAACGAGCACGGCCTCGAAAAGGTCAAGCCGATCGAGGCGCTGAAGGATGTCGGCTCGCTGGCGAGAGGCGAGGCGGCCGCTGCCGTGCTCAGCCTCGAAGCCGGCTTCGAGGCCGGCGATCTCGTCGTCATCGGCGAGCAGGATATCCTCGGCGACCGTATGGTGCGCCGCTCCAAGCGCCGCAAGCGCGCCGCCGATTTCATTTCGGAGGTCGCGGGCCTCGACGAGGGCTCGATCGTCGTCCACGCCGAACACGGCATCGGCCGCTTCATCGGGCTGAGGACCATCGAGGCCGCAGGCGCGCCGCATGCCTGCCTCGAACTGCAATATGCCGACGAGGCCAAGCTCTTCCTGCCGGTCGAAAACATCGATCTTCTCTCGCGCTACGGCGGCGAGGGCACCGAAGCCCAGCTCGACAAGCTCGGTGGCGGCGCCTGGCAGATGCGCAAGGCCAAGCTCAAGAAGCGCCTGCTCGACATGGCCGATGCGCTGATCCGCATCGCCGCCGAGCGCCTGACGCGCCACGCGCCGATGCTGACGACGCCGGAAGGCCTTTACGACGAATTCGCTGCCCGCTTCCCCTATGACGAGACCGAGGACCAGGAAAACGCCATCGAAGCCGTGCGCTCCGATCTCGGTGCCGGCCGGCCGATGGATCGCCTCGTCTGTGGCGACGTCGGCTTCGGCAAGACCGAAGTGGCGCTGCGCGCTGCCTTCGTCGCGGCGATGAACGGCGCCCAGGTCGCCGTCGTCGTGCCGACGACACTGCTTTCCCGCCAGCATTTCAAGACCTTCTCCGACCGTTTCCGTGGTCTGCCGGTGCGCATCCAGCAGGCCTCGCGCCTCGTCGGCGCCAAGGAACTGGCGCTGACCAAGAAGGAAGTGGCGGAAGGCAAGACCGATATCGTCGTCGGCACCCATGCGCTGCTCGGCGCCGGCATCAAATTCGCCAATCTCGGTCTGCTCGTCATCGACGAGGAACAGCATTTCGGCGTCAAGCACAAGGAGAGGCTGAAGGAGCTGAAAAGCGACGTGCACGTGCTGACGCTGTCGGCAACGCCGATCCCGCGCACCCTGCAGCTCGCCATGACCGGTGTGCGCGAATTGTCGCTGATCACCACCCCGCCGGTCGACCGCATGGCGGTGCGCACCTTCATTTCGCCTTTTGACAGCCTGGTCATCCGCGAGACGCTGATGCGCGAGCATTATCGCGGCGGCCAAAGCTTCTATGTCTGCCCAAGGCTTGCCGATCTCGAGGACGTGCATGCCTTCCTGCAGTCGGATTTGCCGGAGCTGAAGGTCGCCGTCGCCCATGGCCAGATGCCGGCCGGCGAACTCGAAGACATCATGAACGCTTTCTACGAAGGCCGTTACGACGTGCTGTTGTCGACCACCATCGTCGAATCCGGCCTCGACGTACCCACCGCCAATACGCTGATCGTCCACCGCGCCGACATGTTCGGCCTTGCCCAGCTCTATCAGCTGCGCGGCCGCGTCGGCCGCTCGAAGGTGCGCGCTTTTGCGCTCTTCACCCTGCCTGTTAATAAGGTGCTGACGGCCACCGCCGAACGCCGCCTCAAGGTGCTGCAGTCGCTGGATACGCTCGGTGCCGGCTTCCAGTTGGCAAGCCACGATCTCGATATCCGCGGCGCCGGCAATCTGCTCGGCGAGGAGCAGTCCGGCCATATCAAGGAGGTCGGCTTCGAGCTTTACCAGCAGATGCTGGAAGAGGCGGTCGCCGAGGTCAAGGGTGTCGACGAGATCCACGATACCGGCTGGTCACCGCAGATCTCCGTCGGCACGACGGTGATGATCCCGGAAGGCTACGTGCCTGATCTGCACCTGCGCATGGCGCTCTACCGCCGTCTCGGCGAAATCACCGAACTCAAGGAGATCGACGGCTTCGGCGCCGAGATGATCGACCGCTTCGGCCCGATGCCGATCGAAGTCCAGCACCTGCTGAAGATCGTCTACATCAAGTCGCTCTGCCGCACCGCCAATGTCGAAAAGCTCGATGCCGGCCCGAAGGGCGTCGTCGTGCAGTTCCGCAACAAGGAATTCCCCAACCCGGCAAACCTCGTCGGTTATATCGGCAAGCAGGGCACGATGGCGAAGATCCGCCCCGACCACAGCCTGTTCCTGACCCGCGACCTGCCGACGCCGGAAAAACGCCTGCAGGGCGCTGCCGTCATCATGACGCAGCTGGCTGAATTTGCGAAATAGAGCAATTCCAGCAAAACTGTACCTCGGTTTTGCATCCGGAATTGTGTGGAAAAAGGAGACAAGGATGGCGAAATACGGCGCAACGATCGCCTGGCAGCGGAGCGGCGAGACCTTCACCGACAACCGCTACAGCCGCGTCCACCGCTGGACCTTCGACGGCGGCACCGAGGTGAGGGCATCTTCCTCCTCGCATGTCGTTCCGCTGCCCTATTCCGCCGAAGATGCCGTCGATCCGGAGGAAGCTTTCGTCGCCTCGCTCTCCAGCTGCCACATGCTCTGGTTCCTGTCGATCGCCGCCAAACAGCGCTTTTGCGTCGACAGCTACACCGATGCCGCCGAGGGCATCATGGAGAAGAATGCCGAAGGCCGCCTTGCCATGACCGTCGTGACCCTCCGTCCGCATGTCGTCTTCAGCGGCGAAAAGCAGCCCTCGCTGAGCGAGCTGGAAGCTCTACACGATCGCGCTCACGGCGAATGCTTCATTGCAAATTCGGTGAAGACCGATGTGCGCTGCGTTCCGGTTCTGGGCTGAACCTGGAGCCGGCAGCGTTAGTTCATGCCTGATCGCGCCTCGGCCTTCGCCTTGGCGATGTCGCGCAGCGCGTTCGTCAACACGTCGGGCGTCTGTGCGCCGCTGACGGCATATTGCTGGTCGAAGATGAAGAAGGGCACGCCGTTGACGCCCATCTCCTGGGCCGCCTTGATTTCGGCGACGATCAGATCGCGGTCGGCATCGGAGGCAAGCAGCGAGGCGATGACCGAGCGGTCTAGGCCTGATTTTTCGGCGATATCGAGCAGCACCGCATGGTCGCCGACATTGTGGCCTTCCTCGAAATTCGCCTTGAACAGCGCGGCAACGACCTTGTCCTGCTTCTCGCGGCCTTCGATCATCGCCCAGTGGACCAACCGATGTGCGTCGAGCGTGTTCGGGCCGATCTTGATCGCCTCGAAATTGAAGGAGACGCCGACCTCGCGGCCGTAATCGGTGAGCATCTTGTGCGCCTGGGCCACACGCTCCTCGCCGCCGAGCTTTTCCGCCAGCGCCTTCTTCTGGTCGACGCCTTCCTTTGGGTAGTCGGGATTGAGCTGGTACGGCCGCCAGTTGATGTCGACGCCGATTTGGTCCTGAACTTCGGCGATGGCGAGCTCCAGGCGCGCCTTGCCGAGATAGCACCAGGGGCAGACGACATCCGAGACGACGTCGATGGTGATACGCTCCATAATAATCTTCCTTATTCTCATGCATCTCCGCACGGCGACATTTCGGCCGGCAGCGGTTCGGTTGCTTCCTATTGCGCGCTCACGTCCCACCATACCGGCAGCTGGTAGCCGTAGAGCGGCACCGTGTCGGGATGGCCGATGCGCTTGCTGCGCGCCACCCATTGTTGGTCCATATGATAGAGCGGCAGCACGTAATGGCCGGAAAGCAGCAGCCGGTCGTAGGAGCGCACCGCCGCGGTGAAATCCTCGGCGGAGCGCGCCCCGAGCAGATGGTCGATCAGCGTGTCGAGATCGGGATCGTTGGCGCCTGCAAAGCTGTCCGTCCCCTCCTGCGTGCGCACAGCCGAAGACCAGCGGCCGAGCTGTTCGGTTCCAGGCGAGAGCGAAGACGTGTAGGACTTGAGGATCATGTCGTAATCGAAGCTGTTCGTCCGGCTCTGATACTGCGAATCGTCGACCGTACGGATCGCGGCGGCGATGCCGATCGTCTGCAGCGAACGCTGGTAGGCGACGGCGAGTTTCTCCTGGTCGGCATTCTGCGTCATGATCTCGAAGGCGAGCTGGCGGCCGGAGGCGTCAAGCATCTTGCCGCCTTGGATCGTATAGCCGCCCTGCTTCAACAGCGCGACGGCCTGTTTCAGTACATTGCGGTCGCGGCCGGAGCCGTCGGTGACGGGCAGCTTGTAGGTGCCGTCGAGAATCTCTGGCGCGATCTTGTCCTTGATCGGCCCAAGCTGGGCAAGTTCCCTCGCATCGGCCGGAACGCCAAAGCTCGACAGCTCGGAATTCTGCCAGAAGCTCTGCGTACGCTTGTAGGCTCCGGAATAGAGGTTCTTGTTCGCCCATTCAAAATCGAACACCAGCGACAGGCCCTCGCGCACCTTGAGATCGGCAAAGATCGGCCGGCGCGTGTTGAACACGAAGCCGAGCATGCCGCTCGGCAGTTTAGGCGTGAACGCATCCTTGATTGCAGCCCCCGAGGTGACGGCGGGGAAATCATAGGCATTGGCCCAATGGCCGGGATTGCCGTCAGGGTAGGTGTCGACGTCGCCTTTCTTGAAGGCCTCGAACAGCGTCGTGTCCTGCAGGAAATACTGGACGGTGATCTGGTCGTAATTGTCCGTGCCGACCTTGGCGGGAATGTCCTTGCCCCAGTAATTCGGGTCGCGCTCATAGGTGATGCTCTCGCCGGGCTTCACCGTCTTTACCTTATAGGGGCCAGAGCCGACCGGCGGCGTCAGCGCTGTGCGGTCGAAGGTTTCGGGATCGACCGCATGTTTGGGCAGCACCGGGAAAAGGCCGAAGATCAAAGGCGTCTCACGGTTAGCTTTGTCGGTGAAGGTCAAGCGCACGCTACGCTCGCCGACCCTTTCCACCTTGGCGACGAATTTCTTCAGGGGGGTTGCGTAGCGCGGGAGGCCTTTGTCGCGCATCAACTCGAAGGTGAACATCACGTCTTCGGGCGTCACCGGCTGGCCGTCGTCCCATTTCGCCTTCGGATTGAGATTGAACTGGATGAAGCTCCTGTTGTCGTCCCATTCGACCGTCTCGGCAAGCAGGCCGTAAAGCGTGAAGGGTTCGTCCCTGGAGCGCTGCATCAGCGATTCGTAGACGAGATTGCCATATTCCGGATCCCACATGCCGCGCGCCGTCGTGCGCATGCTCTTCAGGATGAACGGGTTGAGACTGTCGAAGGTGCCGACGACGCCGTAAGTGATCTTGCCGCCCTTTTTCACGTCGGGGTTGACGTAAGGGAAGTGTTTGTAGTCGGCCGGCAAGGCCGGCTCGCCGTGCATCGCGATGCCGTGCAGCGGCTCGGCAGCGACAGTGCCGCACAGCAGCGAGAGGACGAGAGGGACGACAATCCGGAGCATTCGGCAATCCTTGATCCGTGAAAACGGGGCATGATTCACCGCGGAGATTATCATGGGGTCGATCGATTCCAACACTGAGCGGCGATTTCTTTGGCATCGCGACGAAATGCACCTCAAATTGCCAAAGAAATGCTGGATATCTTGAACGCTGCGATGTAACAGGTGAACCCGAAGTTTAGGGGTCATGCATTTGCCTTATTTTTTTAAGAGGTGGAGTGCCGAACGACCCGATGGTTGGGGCGGCAAACCGCTGCTCCGAACGGATATCAGGAGACGGAATTCGTTATGATGTTCAAGTCTGAAAAGAAAATGCGGGCAGCACTGTCCGTTCTGGCAGTGGTGTTCGGCGCTTCGGCTCCGGTCTCCTCCTTCGCACAGGATGCGGCGGCACAGGCTCCGGCCGATGCCCCGGCACAGGCCGCAGGAGCGCCGAAGCTCGGCTGGTACAAGACCTGCAGCAAGCAGGAAGACAACGACATCTGTGTTGTCCAGAACCTGATCCTCGCCAATGGCGGCCAGCTTGTTACAGCAGTCGGCCTGATCTCGGTTTCCGGCAAGATCAACCGCAAGCTCTTGCAGGTCTCGGTTCCCACGGCACGCCTGGTTCCTCCCGGCGTCATCATGCAGATCGACGGCGGCAAGGGCCAGAAGCTCGACTACGCCGTCTGCCTGCCGGACAAGTGCACAGCCGAAATTCCGCTGACCGACGCGATGATCGCCAGCCTCAAGAAGGGCAGCGACGTGATCTTCACTTCAATCAACTTCCGCCGCGCCCCGAACCCGATCAAGATTTCGCTTGAAGGCTTCACCGGCGCTTATGACGGCGAACCGGTTTCCGAATCCAAGCTCGCTGAAAGCCAGCGCAGCCTGCAGGACAGCATGCAGAAGAAGGCCGAAGAAGCCCGCAAGAAGCTTGAAGATGCCCAGAAGGCAGCCAAGGCGCAGTAATCCTGCCGCTTTCTTTGAAACAGAGACCCGGCTTCGCGCCGGGTTTTTTGTTGCGCAATGAAAAGGCCTCGCCGGGAGAAGCGAGGCCTTGATTTAACGATCGGCACGAGTGAGTTAGTGGGCGAAGCTCATCTTGGGTTTGAACTGCCCTGACGGGGCCTGATCGAAGATCTGGTAGATCTGTGGGTTGCGAAGCGGCGTGCCGCTTTCGTCGTTCATCAGGTTCTGTTCGGAGACGTAAGCGACATATTCGCTCTCGTCATTCTCGGCAAGCAGGTGATAGAAGGGCTGGTCCCTGCTCGGGCGCACCTCGGCCGGAATGGAATTCCACCATTCCTCCGTATTCGCGAACTCCGGATCAACGTCAAAGATGACGCCGCGAAACGGAAAAACCTTGTGCCGAACCACTTCGCCGATGCTGAACTTTGCTACTCTTTCTTTCATGGTACGACTTCCTTTCATCACCAAATTTGGTGATTGGCGCCGCGCAAATCAAGATTTTGCACGCCGTTCGTCACATGAACGTCATATCCTCGCCATTTGCCGTTCGTGACCTGGGAGGCGAAAGCCCCGGCGGGCCGGGACTTTCTGTGTTCAGGGCCCGATCAGGCCGAATAGTACATGTCGTATTCGACCGGATGCGGCGTCATTTCGAAACGCATCACCTCAGCCATCTTCAACTCGATGAAGGCATCGATCTGGTCGTCGTCGAAGACGCCGCCGGCCGTCAGGAACTTGCGATCCTTGTCGAGACTTTCGAGTGCTTCGCGCAAGCTGCCGCAGACGGTCGGGATCTTCTTCAGTTCCTTCGGCGGCAGGTCGTAGAGATCCTTGTCCATGGCCTTGCCCGGATGGATCTTGTTCTTGATGCCGTCGAGGCCGGCCATCAGCATGGCGGCAAAGGCGAGATAGGGGTTGGCGGTCGGATCCGGGAAGCGGACTTCGACGCGCTTTGCCTTCGGGTTGGTGCCGAACGGAATGCGGCAGGAAGCCGAGCGGTTGCGGGCCGAATAGGCCAGCAGTACCGGTGCTTCATAACCCGGGACCAGACGCTTGTAGGAATTCGTCGACGGATTGGTGAAGGCGTTGATCGCCTTGGCGTGCTTGATGATGCCGCCGATATAGAACAGGCAGCTCTCGGAAAGGCCGGCATATTCGTCGCCGGCAAAGGTCGGCTTGCCGCCCTTCCAGATCGACTGGTGCACATGCATGCCCGAGCCGTTGTCGCCGAAGATCGGCTTCGGCATGAAGGTCGCTGTCTTGCCATAGGCGTTGGCCACCTGGTGCACGACGTATTTGTAGATCTGCATCTTGTCGGCGTTGCGCACCAGCGTATCGAACTTGATGCCGAGTTCGTGCTGGGCAGCAGCCACTTCGTGGTGATGCTTTTCGACGACGACGCCCATTTCGGAGAGCACCGTCAGCATTTCAGAACGCATGTCCTGGGCGCTGTCGACGGGGGGAACCGGGAAGTAGCCGCCCTTGACGCGCGGACGGTGGCCGAGGTTGCCGGTCTCGTAGTCGGTGTCGTCGTTCGACGGCAATTCGGTGGAATCGAGCTTGAAGCCGGTGTTATAAGGATCGGCCTTGTACTTGACGTCGTCGAAGACGAAGAATTCGGCTTCCGGGCCGACGAAGATGGTATCGCCGATGCCTGATGCCTTGAGATAGGCTTCGGCCTTCTTGGCGGTGCCGCGCGGATCGCGGTTATAGGCCTCGCCGGAGACCGGATCGAGGATGTCGCAGACGATGACCATGGTCGACTGGGCGAAGAACGGGTCCATATGCACCGTTTCGGTGTCGGGCATCAGCACCATGTCGGACTCGTTGATGGCCTTCCAGCCGCCGATCGAGGAGCCGTCGAACATCACGCCGTCAGCGAACATGTCTTCGTCGACGCAGACGACGTCCATCGTCACATGCTGTAGCTTGCCCTTCGGGTCGGTGAAACGCAGATCGACGAACTTTACGTCGTTCTCCTTGATCTGCTTCAGAATTTCGCTTGCGGTCGCCATTAATGAGTTTCCTCCGATTTGCGATGACGGTGTAGG
Organism: Rhizobium sp. WSM409; assembly: GCF_057653825.1. Taxonomy (NCBI): domain Bacteria; kingdom Pseudomonadati; phylum Pseudomonadota; class Alphaproteobacteria; order Hyphomicrobiales; family Rhizobiaceae; genus Rhizobium; species Rhizobium sp. WSM409. Next base: position 1,890,706 of record NZ_CM172794.1, read on the forward strand.
TCGGCGATGACGGTAACGGACTTTGCGCGATTGGCAAAGTGGTCAGATGGCATCGATGCCGGTCTCGCCGGTGCGGATGCGGATAACCTCTTCGATGTTGGAGACGAAGATCTTTCCGTCGCCGATGCGGCCGGTCTGCGCCGCCTTGCGGATCGCATCGATGACGGCCTCCGCGTTCTCGTCGGCCAGTACGACCTCGACTTTAACCTTCGGCAGGAAATCGACGACGTATTCAGCTCCGCGGTAGAGTTCCGTGTGGCCCTTCTGACGGCCGAAACCCTTGGCTTCCGTGACCGTGATACCCTGCAGGCCAACTTCCTGAAGGGCTTCCTTCACTTCGTCCAGCTTGAAAGGCTTAATGATCGCTTCGATCTTTTTCATGAGAAAATGTCTCTCCGCTTCTCTTGTTATGGCAGGAATTTTCCCGCTCGCCGGATATGATGCAGATATCGTGCCAGTTTGAAATCCATCTTGTCGAAAAAACACGTCGATTCTGTCAAAACAGGCGCGTTTGCGGGGAATTCTATGTGGTTTTGGTGGCGGAACGGGTGGAAAAACATTGTCTCCGATCAAAATCACATCCGAAACGGAAAAAGTCAGGTATTTTCGCAACTGCGAATACACATCGTCTGGAGATGAAAATATAGGCAAATGCTTAAATTGCGTCCTTCTCTTTGGTATTTCAGGCGGTTGTTTTTTAGGCGTTTTTTGATTGAATAGGGTGATGATCAAACATCTGTCCGACCTTCTTCTCACGCCTGCCGAAATGGCCGCGGTCGACGCGGCCGCTGCGGCATCCGGCATCGACTCCTTCGGTCTGATGGAGGGGGCAGGTGCCGCGGTCGCGGCCGCTGCTCTGCGCCTTTATCCCGGAGCTTTGCGTTTCGTCGCACTCTGCGGACCGGGCAACAATGGCGGCGACGCCTATGTCGCAGCCCGTCATCTGCAGGAAAGCGGGGCGAGGGTGGCGCTCTTCCACCTCGGCGATCCCATGAGGCTGAAAGGTGATGCCGCCCGTGCCCACATGAACTGCGCGCTCAAGGGACAGGAACTCGACCTCTATCGGCCGGAAACCGGCGACGTCGTCGTCGATGGCTTGTTCGGGGCGGGGCTTGGCCGCGAGGTGCCGGCCGATGTGCGCGCGCTGATCGGCCGCGTCACCGAGGCCGATATTCCTGTGCTCGCCATCGATCTGCCCTCCGGCCTCGATGGTCGCACCGGCAAGGTGCTGGGTGCCGCCTTCCGGGCCTGCAACACCATCACCTTCATGACCCGCAAGCCCGGTCATCTGCTGATGCCGGGTAGGGAGCTTTGCGGTGAATTAGAGGTCTTCGATATCGGTATTCCCGCCCGCATCATCCGCGCTGAGGCAGGCGGTGTCATCGCCGAGAACACGCCGGATGCCTGGAAGCGCGTGCTGCCGGCCGAGCAACTGGAAACCCACAAATACAAGCGCGGTCATCTGGTCGTCTTCTCAGGCGAGGCCCACAAGACAGGTGCCGCGCGCATGTCGGCGATCTCGGGCCTGAAGGCCGGCGCCGGCTTGGTGACCATCGCAGCCCCCCGCGCGGCGATGGCCGCCAATGCTGCGCATCTCACCGCCGTCATGCTGCATGCCATCGACGACGAGGCCGACCTCGGCGACTGGCTCTCCGACAAGCGGCTGCAGACCTTCGTCCTCGGCCCCGGTTTCGGTATCGGCGCCAGGGCGCGCGGCTTCGTCTCGGTCGTTGCCGATCGCCATCTGGTGCTCGATGCCGACGGCATCTCCTCGTTCAAGGACGATCCGCAACAGCTGTTTGATCTTTTCCGGGGTGAGCCGCGTCTGGTGCTGACGCCGCACGAGGGCGAATTCGCCCGGCTCTTTCCCGATATCGGCGGCGACGATAGGCTCGGCAAGGTGGACAAGGCTGTGGCCGCCGCCCGCCGCGCCAATGCCGCGATTATCTACAAAGGCGCCGATACCGTCATCGCCGCGCCAGACGGCCGTGCGCTCATCAATACCAACGCTCCCGTCTGGCTTGCCACCGCCGGTTCCGGCGACGTGCTTGCCGGCATCATCGGCGGATTGCTGGCCCAGGGCCTGCCGGCCTTCGAGGCCGCGGCCGCCGGCGTCTGGCTGCACGGCGAGGCAGGCCAACGCGCCGGCAAGGGGCTGACGGCGGAGGAGCTTGCAGCCGAGGTGTTGCCCCTTTAGAGCGCCTTGCGTCCTTTGGGACGCACAAAGGACGCTCTAGCTCTTTCAATCGCATTGTGCTTTCCGACAATCGATTCCGATTTTCGGTCCGATGCGCTTGCGCCTCGGCATGGGCCAGGATTGAGGAGCGCGGACGCCGCGGATCCAGCCATCTGCCGGATCTGCCCGCTGATGGCCTCCTGCACCTCTGACGCAGAAGCAGCATCGAGGGCGGGTTGAACTCGATGCCGGCTGAATAACGGCCATTGTCGCCGCGATCCTTGCGTGGCATCTTCCCGGCGGAGGATTCCGCGTCTCGTTCACGGGCTTTCCGTTTTGCTGTGTAAGTTTGTCTTCCCGACGGAGGCTCGAATGAGTATTGGCCTGATCGCCCTTCTTGATGATATCGCGGCATTGGCCAAGGTGGCTGCGGCCTCGCTCGACGATATTGCCGGCCAGGCGGCCAAAGCAGGCGCGAAAGCGGCTGGCGTCGTCATTGACGATGCGGCCGTCACACCCCGCTATGTCACCGGATTTTCGGCAGCACGCGAATTGCCGATCATCGGCAAGATCGCGCTCGGCTCGCTGAAGAACAAGCTTCTGATCCTGCTTCCGGCAGCACTGATCCTGAGCCTTGTCGCACCGCAGGCGATCACACCGCTGCTGATGATTGGCGGACTTTATCTCTGCTACGAGGGTGTGGAAAAAGTCTACGGGCTGGTGCTGCCGCACGCGGCCCACGCCCATGAATCGGCGCTCGAGGCGACGAGCCTCGATGCCAAATCCATAGAAGACGAGAAGGTTGCCGGCGCAATCAAGACGGATTTCATTCTGTCGGCCGAGATCATGGCGATTACGCTCGCCGCAGTGCCGTCAGGCAGCATGTTCACGCAGGCCGTCATCCTTGCCGTCGTTGGGCTGGGCATCACGGTCTTGGTCTATGGCGGTGTGGCGCTTATCGTCAAGGCCGATGATCTGGGTCTGATGCTGGCGCGTGTGCGGACGGCGTCTCCGATCGGCGCATTCCTGCGTTCGATCGGAAAGGGGCTCGTCACAGGCATGCCTTATTTTCTGAAAGTGCTCGGCATTGTCGGAACAGCCGCCATGATCTGGGTCGGCGGCGGCATCATCGTTCATGGCCTCGAAGCCTATGGCATCGGCGGCCTTGCGCATCTGATCCATGATGCCGGTGAGGCGACGGCGCATGCAGTTCCCGTTCTGGCATCGGTGCTCAGCTGGATCGTCGAGGCCGCAGGAGCTGGCATCGTCGGGATCGTCGCCGGCTTGATTGCAATTCCGGTCGCCGGCTACGCCGTTTCGCCGCTATGGCGGCACCTCAAGTCGCTCCTGCCGCGCCGGAAAGAGGCGCTGGCGAACGAGAAAAAATGAAGCCTGCCGTTATCGGCGGGCCAGCCTTGCCTACTTCGCCAGCGCCTGCTGCAGGGCGATTGCCCCATGCGGCGCATTGACCTTGCCCTCATGGATCATGAAGGCAAAGACGTCGCGCGGCTCGGTCTTCACCTTGCGATCTCCATCGATCAGCGGCAGGTCATCAGGAACCTTGCCCTCCGCCCAGGTCTCCAGCCGGTCAGCCCAGGCCTTCAGGTCCTTTTCCGGATAGCAGGTCGGAATATCGTCTGATCCCTTCTGCAGCCGCGCATAGACGAAATCGGCCGTCACGTCGGCGATCATTGGATATTCGAAATGTTCGGCGCAAACAGGCGCCACGCCGTATTTGGCCAGCAGCGCCACGAACTCCGGCACCTTGAAGGAATCGTGCCGCACCTCGACCACGTGGCGGAGTGTCAGCCCCTCCTGTTTTGCCGGCAGCAAGTTCAGGAAGGCTTCGAAATCCTCTGCATCGAACTTCTTCGTCGGCGCGAACTGCCAGAGCAGCGGCCCGAGATGATCGCCGAGTTCGCTGATGCCCGATGACAGGAACCGCTCCATCGATTCACCGGCTTCGGCAAGCACCCGCCGATTGGTGACGAAACGTGTCGCCTTCAGCGAGAAGATGAAGCCGTCGGGCACGTCAGCCGCCCATTTGGCAAAGACCGCAGGCTTCTGCGTGCTGTAATAGGTGCCGTTGACCTCGATGACCTTCAGCTGGCGGCTGGCATAATTCAGCTCGTCCTTCTGTTTCAGGCTCTCGGGAAAGAAATGCCCGCGCCAGGGCTCGAAGGTCCAGCCGCCGATGCCGGTGCGGATAGTGCCGGATTTCGTCATGTCGTCCTCCCCATTCGCAGCCGCTCAGGCCGCATTGATCTCTTTCGTCATGTCGACGAGCGTCCATCCCGGCCGATAAGGGTTCGGCCGGCGACCCGTTTCCTGAAACCCGAAGGCGCTATAGAGCGCGATGTTCCGCTCCATCCGCGCATTGGTGTAGAGCCGGATCTCCGGCAAGGCCCATGCCCGCGCCTTGCCTTCCAGCCAGCGCAGCATTGCCAGTCCATGCCCGGCGCCCTGAAAGGCCGGCGAGACCGCGATGCTGAACAGCATGAGGTGATCGGAATGTTGCTCGACGACCACCAGGCCGGCCGTCTGCCCGTCGATCTCGCAGAGCCAGACCTCGCCGCGTTCGATCCGCGGCGCGTAATCCTCCGTCACCGGCATCGGCGGAGCGCCGAACAGCTCGCTATAGGGCCGATAGGCGGCTGCTGTCAGCGTCGCGATCGTTTCCAGATCATCGGGCGACGCCGTCCTCATCGTCATTCCGCCGCAACCGCCTTCTTCGCTGGCCGCCGCTCCAGCAATTCCTTCAGGAATTGCCCGGTATAGGACCGCTTTTCCTTGACGATCGCTTCCGGCGTGCCGGTCGCGACGATCTCGCCGCCGCCGTCGCCGCCTTCGGGGCCGAAATCGAGCACCCAGTCGGCCGTCTTGATGACTTCGAGATTGTGCTCGATCACCACCACCGAGTTACCCTGGTTGACCAGTTCGTGCAGCATTTCGAGCAGCTTGGCGACGTCGTGGAAATGCAGGCCGGTCGTCGGTTCATCGAGAATGTAGAGTGTGCGCCCCGTCGAGCGTTTCGACAGTTCCTTGGCGAGCTTGACGCGCTGCGCTTCGCCGCCCGAGAGCGTATTCGCCTGCTGGCCGACCTTGATATAACCGAGGCCGACATCCTTCAGCGATTGCAGCTTGTCGCGCACCGCAGGCACCGCCGCAAAGAAATCGACGCCTTCTTCCACCGTCATGTCGAGCACCTCGGCGATCGACTTCTGCTTGAAGGTGACATCGAGTGTCTCTCTGTTATAGCGCTTGCCGTGGCAGACATCGCAAGTGACGTAGACATCGGGCAGGAAGTGCATCTCGATCTTGATGACGCCGTCGCCCTGGCAGGCCTCGCAGCGTCCGCCTTTGACGTTGAACGAGAAGCGGCCCGGCTGGTAGCCGCGCGCCTTTGCCTCCGGCAGGCCGGCGAACCAGTCGCGGATCGGCGTGAAGGCGCCGGTATAGGTCGCCGGGTTCGAGCGCGGCGTACGGCCGATCGGCGACTGGTCGATGTCGATCACCTTGTCGATATGCTCGAAGCCGTCGATGCGATCGTGATCGGCCGGGTTTTCACGTGCGCCCATGACGCGGCGTGCCGCCGATTTATAAAGCGTCTCGATCAGGAAGGTGGATTTGCCGCCGCCGGAAACGCCGGTCACCGCCGTGAACACGCCGAGCGGGATCGACGCCGTGACATTCTTCAGATTGTTGCCGCGCGCCCCGACCACCTTGATCTCGCGGCCCTTCTTCGGCTTGCGGCGCTCATCGGGAACGGGAACGCCAAGTTCGCCGGAGAGATATTTACCGGTCAGCGAGTTCGGACTGTCCATGATGTCCTGCGGCGTACCATGGGCAATGACCTGACCGCCGTGAATGCCGGCCGCCGGGCCGATATCGACCACGTCGTCGGCCGTCATGATCGCATCCTCGTCATGTTCCACGACAATGACGGTGTTGCCGATGTCGCGCAGGTGCTTCAGCGTGTCGAGCAGCCGGGCATTGTCACGCTGATGCAAGCCGATCGACGGCTCGTCGAGCACATAGAGCACGCCCGTCAGCCCGGAGCCGATCTGCGAGGCAAGCCGGATGCGCTGGCTTTCGCCGCCCGACAGCGTGCCGGAATTGCGCGACAGGCTGAGATATTCCAGGCCGACATCATTGAGGAAGCGCAGCCGGTCGCGGATTTCCTTGAGGATGCGCACGGCAATCTCGTTCTGCTTGGCGTTGAAGCTTGCCGGCAGCGTCTCGAACCAATCGCGGGCAACACGGATCGACATACCAGTCACTTCGCCGATATGCAGCGTGTCGATCTTCACCGCCAAGGCCTCCGGCTTCAGGCGGAAGCCGTTGCAGGAAGGGCAGGGGGCCGCCGACATGAAGCGTTCGATATCTTCGCGCGCCCAAGCGGAGTCGGTCTCCTTCCAGCGGCGCTCGAGATTGGTGATGATGCCCTCGAAATTCTTCTGCGTCGTATAGGAGCGGGCGCCGTCGGCGTAGTGGAATTCGATCTTGTCGTTGGTTCCGTTGAGGATGACGTCTTTGGCCTCGTCGGTGAGATCGTTCCAGCGGGTGCCGAGCTTGAAGCCGTAATGTTTGCCGAGCGCTTCCAGCGTCTGATTGTAATAGGGCGAGGTCGACTTGGCCCAGGGCGCGATCGCCCCGTCGCGCAGCGTCCGCTCGGGCTCGGGCACGATCAGATCCGGATCGATCTTCTGCTGGGCGCCGAGGCCGTCACAGGTCGGGCAGGCGCCGAACGGGTTGTTGAAGGAGAACAGCCTGGGTTCGATCTCGGGAATGGTGAAGCCGGAGACCGGGCAAGCGAATTTTTCCGAAAACAGCACGCGCTCATGTGTCTCGTTCAGCGACTTGTTGGCCGAGCCGCCGGCCGACGTCTCTTCCAGCGGCAGCGGCTTGTCGGCGAATTCGGCGACCGCCAGCCCGTCGGCGAGTTTCAGGCAAGTCTCCAGACTGTCGGCCAGCCGCGCCGAGACATCCGAGCGCACGACGATGCGGTCGACCACCACGTCGATATCGTGCTTATATTTCTTGTCGAGCACCGGCGCTTCAGCGATCTCATAGAACTGGCCGTCGACCTTGACGCGCTGAAAACCCTTCTTCATCAGCTCGGCCAGCTCTTTTTTGTACTCGCCTTTGCGCCCGCGCACGAGTGGCGCAAGAATATAAAGACGGGTGCCCTCGCCGAAATCGAGAATGCGGTCGACCATCTGGCTGACGGTCTGGCTCTCGATCGGCAGGCCGGTCGCTGGCGAATAGGGAACGCCGACGCGGGCAAAGAGCAGGCGCATGTAGTCGTAGATCTCGGTGACGGTGCCGACCGTCGAGCGCGGATTGCGCGAGGTGGTCTTCTGCTCGATCGAGATCGCCGGCGACAGGCCGTCGATCTGGTCGACGTCGGGCTTCTGCATCATTTCGAGGAACTGCCGGGCATAGGCCGACAGGCTCTCGACATAACGCCGCTGGCCCTCGGCATAGATCGTGTCGAACGCAAGCGAGGACTTGCCGGAACCCGAAAGCCCGGTCATGACGATCAGCTTGTTACGCGGCAGATCGAGATCGATGCTCTTCAGATTATGCTCGCGCGCGCCGCGGATGGAGATCGTCTTCAGTTCGCTCATCGTCTCTGCTTTGGTTTTCTGGATAACAGCCCTTATTTAGTGATGCCGACGGGCGAGTCGAGGCTGAATATCCGCAAGGGCTCAAGGTTTTCGATTCTGTTGACAGGATCATACGGATAAACTAGAACAAATAAAGAACAAAATTCCTGATGAGTGCATGCGGCTTTCTGATGGGATAAAGATGTGGATTAAATGCCGCCCATGCGCATCGGCGGTCCGTGATGGTTTAAGGTGCGCCGATCGATTAAACGCCGCCGGGCAGGGCGGCAGGCAGGGTGAGAAGTATGGCTGGTAGTGTGAATAAGGTAATTCTGATTGGAAACGTCGGTGCGGACCCCGAAATCCGCCGCACTCAGGATGGCCGGCCGATCGCCAATCTTCGTATCGCGACCTCGGAGACGTGGCGCGATCGCAATTCCGGCGAGCGCCGTGAGAAGACCGAATGGCACACTGTCGTCGTCTTCAACGAGGGCCTCTGCAAGGTCGTCGAGCAATATGTGAAAAAGGGCGCCAAGCTCTATATCGAAGGCCAGCTGCAGACCCGCAAATGGCAGGACCAGCAGGGCCAGGATCGCTACAGCACGGAAGTGGTGCTGCAGGGTTTCGGTTCGACACTGACGATGCTCGACGGCCGCGGTGAAGGCGGCGGCGCGAGCGGCGGCCGTGGCAGTGGCGCCGGCGGCAACGATTATGGCGACGATTACGGCGCCCCGGCTCCCGCTTCATCGCCGAGCCGCGGCGGTGGCGGCGGCGGCAACTTCTCGCGGGATCTCGACGACGATATCCCGTTCTGATCGATAGCCTTTCCTGGCTTGGTGAGAGACGTGAGAGAGCATGATGCCTTGGATGGCGTCATGCTCTTTTTCTTTGATTTCGCGGCAGATGATTTAGACCACATCGGCCGGAATTTGGGGAATTCTGAATGAGCTGCCACATCTTTAATAGAGCTTCCGGTACGCGCCTCCGACTTTGGTTGGACGAGTCACCGCCGTCGATGGATTCAACTCGATGCCGTCTGTGGGAGAGTAAAGTTTTCGCCAGCGGAGAAGGCACTCCTCATCGGACGAACGTGGCTGCGGAAATAGCTCGGCCGGTTGGAGGCATGACTGTACATGGTCTGCTGTCAGTTACCCTGGATAAGTCCACTAAAACGCAAGGTCTGCAGGTGAATGTCCCGATTGAACGTACCAAGGGAGAGAGGTGGTCCCTATCACTTGCTCCAAGTCACCACAAAGTGCTTACCGGATTTGCCGCGGAATACATGCCGGGCCTGTTCAAGGGGATAGAGGATCTTGGTGAGGCTGCATTACCTAGTTTTGGAATTCTCTCCTTTGATCGAATGGCACATTCGGACATAGGTTCGTCGATAGATATTTTTCGCGAGTTGACGAGAGCTATCGTGCGCGCTTTGACTATGGAGCAGGTTCCTGAAACGCCGAATGAGGCGTTCGCACTTCTCGCAGTTTAGATTGAAAGGCGCTCAAGGTTTTTCAGTGCGGCGTCGCGCTGATGAGATTGAACGCCGACTTTGCCCCGTCGACGACGAATTGTGCGGCAAGCGCGGCGAGGATGACGCCGAGGAGTCGCGTCAGGATCGCCCGGCCGGTGACGCCGAGAAAACGGTCCAGCCTTTCGGCGATGAGCAGCATGACGAAGGTCAGGAGCAGATTGGCGGCAATGACGCCGATCAGCTGCGCTTTCCCGATCGAGGTGGCGAGCGTGCCGGCAAGCAGGATCGTCGCCGAGATCGCGCCCGGGCCGGCGATCAGCGGCAAGGCGAGCGGGAAGACGGCGATATTCTCGATATGATCCTTGGTGATCGCCGCCTCGGTCGCCTTCTCCTTGCGCTCCTGCCGCCTCTCGAACACCATCTCGAATGCGATCCAGAACAGCAGCAGCCCGCCGGCGATGCGGAAGGCGCCGATCGAAATCCCGAGCACCCCGAGCACGCCCGCGCCGAAAAGCGCGAAGACGGCAAGGATGATGAAGGCGATGACCGAGCCGCGCAGCGCCACCTGCTTGCGCTCGGTTCGGCTCATGCCCGTCGTCAGGCCCAGAAAGATCGGCGCAAGCCCCGGTGGATCGATGGTGACGAGCAGCGTCGTGAAGGCGTTGATCAATTGGTCGGCGCTTGCCATCGGCTCTCCGGAACCCCATATGGGTGCGTGGTTTTTATGATTGTGAAGCGGGGATTCCGATTTGGCAAATATCCCGCGGCGGCCCGCGGCGGATTTGTCCGGTCCGGCCGCGCAACTTGCATGTTTTACCCTCTTTAAGCCGCAAAAGCCTGTTCAAAACGCGCTGTGAAATTGGCGCGGCAACAGGCTTTCCGCTATAAATCTTCAAGTGATTCTAGAAGAGATCGTGATCTGTTTTGACTGAGCAAACACCCCCCGGCGGCGGGAAGCTCCCGCCAGGCATCGAGCCCATCTCCATCATGGAGGAAATGCAGCGGTCGTATCTCGATTACGCCATGAGCGTCATCGTCAGCCGCGCGCTGCCCGACGTGCGCGACGGCCTGAAGCCCGTGCACCGGCGCATCCTCTACGGCATGTCCGAACTCGGCATCGACTGGAACAAGAAATACGTCAAATGCGCCCGCGTCACCGGTGACGTGATGGGTAAATTCCATCCGCACGGCAATTCCGCGATCTATGATGCGCTCGCCCGCATGGCGCAGCCCTGGTCGCTGCGTCTGCCGCTGATCGACGGTCAGGGCAATTTCGGTTCGGTCGATGGTGATCCGCCGGCGGCCGAACGTTATACCGAATGCCGCCTCGAAAAGGCTGCCCACTCGCTGCTCGACGATCTCGACAAGGAAACCGTCGATTTCCGCGACAACTACGACGGCACGCTTTCCGAGCCGGTCGTGGTGCCCGCCAAGTTCCCGAACCTGCTCGTCAACGGCGCCGGCGGCATCGCAGTCGGCATGGCGACCAACATCCCGCCGCACAATCTCTCCGAAGTCATCGACGGCTGCATCGCGCTGATCGACGATCCGGCAATCGAGCTGCCGGAACTGATCCAGATCATTCCCGGTCCCGATTTCCCGACGGGCGCGAAGATCCTCGGCCGTGCCGGCATCCGCTCGGCTTATGAGACCGGCCGCGGCTCCGTCATCATGCGCGGTGTCGCCGCCATCGAGCCGATGCGCGGTGACCGCGAGCAGATCATCATCACCGAGATTCCCTACCAGGTGAACAAGGCGACGATGATCGAGAAGATGGCCGAGCTGGTGCGCGACAAGCGCATCGAAGGCATTTCCGATCTGCGCGACGAATCCGACCGCCAGGGGTATCGCGTTGTCGTCGAGCTGAAGCGCGATGCCAACGCCGATGTTATCCTCAACCAGCTCTATCGTTATACGCCGCTGCAGACGTCCTTCGGCTGCAACATGGTGGCGCTGAACGGTGGCAAGCCCGAACAGCTGACCCTGCTCGACATGCTGCGCGCTTTCGTCTCGTTCCGCGAGGAAGTCGTTAGCCGGAGAACGAAATTCCTGCTGCGCAAGGCGCGTGATCGCGCCCATGTGTTGGTTGGTCTCGCCATCGCCGTCGCCAATATCGACGAGGTCATCCGCGTCATCCGCCAGGCGCCCGATCCGCAGTCGGCTCGCGAAGAACTGATGACCCGCCGCTGGCCGGCGGAAGATGTCGAAAGCCTGATCCGTCTGATCGACGATCCGCGCCATCGCATCAACGAGGATCTGACTTACAACCTCTCCGAAGAGCAGGCCCGCGCCATCCTCGAATTGCGCCTTGCCCGCCTGACCGCGCTTGGCCGCGACGAAATCGGCGACGAACTCAACAAGATCGGCGAGGAAATCAAGGATTATCTCGATATCCTCTCCTCGCGCGTCCGCATCCAGACCATCGTCAAGGACGAACTTCTCGCCGTCCGCGACGAGTTCGGCACGCCGCGCCGCACCGAGATCGTCGATGGCGGTCTCGAAATGGACGACGAGGACCTGATCGCGCGTGAAGACATGGTCGTCACCGTCTCGCATCTCGGTTATATCAAGCGCGTGCCACTGACCACCTACCGCGCCCAGCGCCGAGGCGGCAAGGGCCGCTCCGGCATGACCACCCGCGACGCGGATTTCGTTAGCCGGCTATTCGTCGTCAACACTCATACGCCGGTTCTGTTCTTCTCCTCGCGCGGTATCGTCTACAAGGAGAAGGTCTGGCGCCTGCCGATCGGCACGCCGACCTCACGCGGCAAGGCACTGATCAACATGCTGCCGCTCGCACCCGGCGAGCGCATCACCACGATCCTGCCATTGCCCGAAGACGAGACGAGCTGGGACAATCTCGACGTCATGTTCTCGACCACGCGCGGCACGGTTCGCCGCAACAAGCTGTCGGATTTCGTCCAGGTCAACCGCAATGGCAAGATCGCCATGAAGCTGGAGGAGGAGGGCGACGAAATCCTCTCCGTCGAGACCTGCACGGAAAATGACGACGTGCTGCTCACGACGGCGCTCGGCCAGTGCATCCGCTTCTCCGTCGACGACGTCCGGGTCTTTGCCGGCCGCAACTCGATCGGCGTGCGTGGCATCAATCTCGGCGATAGCGACCGCATCATTTCCATGACGATCGTTGGTCATGTCGATGCCGAGCCGTGGGAGCGTGCTGCCTATCTCAAGCGTTCCGCCACCGAACGCCGGGCGACGGGCGTGGATGAAGAGGATATTGCGCTGGTCGGTGAAGAGGTCATCGAGGAGGGACAGCTCTCCGACGACCGCTATGACGAGCTGAGAGCACGCGAACAGTTCGTGCTCACCGTCTCCGAAAAGGGCTTCGGCAAGCGTTCGTCGTCCTACGACTTCCGCATTTCCGGCCGCGGCGGCAAGGGCATCCGCGCTACCGACACCTCGAAAACAGCCGAGATCGGCGAGCTGGTCGCGGCTTTTCCGATCGATGATGGCGACCAGATCATGCTGGTCTCCGATGGCGGTCAGCTGATCCGCGTGCCGGTCGGCGGCATCCGCATCGCCAGCCGCGCCACCAAGGGCGTCACCATCTTCTCGACGGCCAAGGACGAGAAGGTCGTCTCGGTCGAGCGCATCAGCGAGCCGGAGGAGGACGAGACGGAAGAGGCTGTCGAGATCGCCGAAGGCTCACCTGCTACTGAAGAAGGTGCTGCCGACGAAGGTGGCGGCGACGAGGCGCCGATTGCCGATGGCGATCCGGCCGGGCCTGCCGAGGAATGATCAAATGAACGGGGCGGCTTCGAGCCGCCCTTTTCTTTTCAAATCGGAGATGGTTCGGGACACGCCCAAAGAAAAAGCCGGACGCTGTGTGGCATCCGGCTTTGAATGGCCCTGGCGACGGAAGGGTGCCGCTCAAGGGTGGGAGAGGGCAGTAAGCGAGGAATGTCAGAATGCTCTATGTTTTTCATTCAGAGCCTTCACCTCTTCGCCTTCGCGCCGGAGCGCTGAAATCGTCGAGGCCACAGACACGATGAACATGACGCTGATAAGGGCGGTGAGCATTGTCAAGATCGTGAACATAGGCATTCCTTTCCTGGGGAGTTGCGTTCTCGCCCCTCAGTACTGGCCCAGCACGGCCGTCCGGGCCGAAGCGTAGGGTCCATAAACCTTGGACGTATCAACCTTCTGATCATAGAGAGCGACAGTTGCGGTCAGCATGCCCGTGACCATTACCATCCAGAGCACGTTAATCATCGTAATCTTGCCGGGCATTTTTAATCCTTCCGCGCCGCTCTAATGTATCGGTTGAATGAACGCATCCGTCTGTAAATGGTTCCGCCGGATGTTGATCGGGTGTTTACCAATGCCGATCTGAAGCGACCTTGAATGTCTCGTTCATCTGGCATTCAGATTCGCAGCTCGTTTTTCGCGCAGCCGACCCTGGATGCGCACGATCGCCGCGTGCTCGGCAAGCTCCGGCCGCACCCAGCTCATCTCGTATCGATCGGCGAAATAGCCATAGGCCATCTCGGCGGCGAGGGAGGAAACGACGGCAAGTGCAACAAGCACGATCAGCATGGATCTGGTCTTTCAGGGAGCGCGGATGCCGGAATGGCATCGGCTGCTTTGATGATCGGAGTTAAACAGATCCTATCTGAAACGGTCTTGAACGGGCCATTCATCCGTCGTTTAACCGCCCGGCGCATAACGGCCTTTTACGTGTCCGAAAAGACGCGCGGCGCTCTGGCCGGAGCTGGGCAAATCACTTGCGAGAAGGCGTCATCCGTGACAAAAGGCGTCAAACCAACGGTCGGGCCACATGACGACAGCTTTCTATCCGGGGTCCTTCGACCCGATCACCAATGGGCATGTGGATGTTCTGGTCCAGGCGCTCAACGTCGCAGAAAAGGTGATCGTCGGGATCGGCATCCATCCCGGCAAGGCGCCGCTCTTCTCCTTCGAAGAGAGAGCAGAGCTGATCCGCTGTTCGCTGGCCGAGGCGCTGCCCGGCAAGACCGGCGACATCGCCGTCGTCGCCTTCGACAATCTTGTCGTCGATGCCGCTCGCACCCATGGCGCCACGCTGTTGATCCGCGGTCTTCGCGACGGCACCGATCTCGATTACGAAATGCAGATGGCCGGCATGAACCGGACGATGGCGCCCGATATTCAGACCATCTTTTTGCCGGCGGGCACTGCCTCGCGGCCCATTACCGCCACATTGGTCCGCCAGATCGCCGCCATGGGCGGCGATGTCAGCGCTTTCGTGCCGGCCGCCGTCTTGCAAGCCCTCACATCCAAGCGCCCAAACTAGCAAGCGCAAAGACCAGGCGGAACCCGCCGCAATGGAGCTCATATGAAACTCTTTTATCTCGCATTTGCCGGCGTGTTGTATCTCGCCTCCTTCGCGGGGGATGCTTTTGCCCAGTCGGCCGATCACTATCTCACCATCCAGCTGAAGAACGGCCCAGTCGTCATCCAGCTCATGCCTGAGGTGGCGCCGAAGCATGTCGCCCAGATTGAAGCACTGGCCAAGAAGGGCGAATATGACAACGTCGCCTTCCACCGCGTCATTGACGGCTTCATGGCTCAGACCGGCGACGTCAAATACGGCAACATGGAAAAGGGCTTCGATGCGAGCCTCGCCGGCACCGGCTCGTCGGATATGCCTGATATCCCGGCTGAATTCTCCAAGACCCCGTTCGTGCGCGGCACGGTCGGCATGGCCCGCTCGCAGGATCCGAATTCCGCCAATTCGCAGTTCTTCATCATGTTCGCCGAAGGCTCCTTCCTGAACGGTCAGTACACCGTCGTCGGCAAGGTTGTTTCCGGCATGGAGAACGTCGACAAGATCAAGAAGGGTGAAGGCCAGAACGGCGAAGTCAAAAGCCCAGACCGGATGATCAAGGTCACCCTGGGCAAGAAGTAAGTTACGAGAGAAACAAGAGGAGAAGGCAAATGGCCGAGATCAAGGATCCCGAAAACACCGTCATTCTGGAAACCACCAAGGGCAAGGTTGTCATTCAGCTTTTGCCGCAGGTCGCCCCGGAACATGTCGCCCGCATCAAGGAACTCGCTCGCGAGAAGGCCTATGACGGCGTCGTCTTCCACCGCGTCATCCAGGATTTCATGGCCCAGACGGGCGATGTCGAATTCGGCAAGAAGGGCTCGGAAACCTTCAATCCCGGCCGCGCCGGCATGGGTGGCTCTTCGAAGCCGGATCTGAAGGCCGAATTCTCCGCGACCACGCATACGCGCGGCACCTGCTCGATGGCCCGTTCGCAGAACCCGAACTCGGCCAATTCGCAGTTCTTCATCTGCTTCACCGACGCGCCCTGGCTGAACAAGCAGTATTCCGTCTGGGGCCAGGTCATCGAAGGCATGGACAACGTCGACAAGATCAAGCGCGGCGAGCCGGTTTCCGATCCGGACTCGATCGTCTCCATGCGGGTTGCCGCCGACGTCTGATTGTGATTTCTGCTGAAACCCGCCTTTGCGCATAGCTGCGCGGGGCGGGTTTCGCTTTGCCTGAAAGTGCCCCGATGCGCGTAGACCTTTTCGATTTCGATCTGCCGGATGAACGCATCGCGTTGAGGCCTGCCGAGCCGCGCGACAGCGCGCGCCTGCTCGTCGTTGATCCGAATGCGGAAAGCCACCTGTCGGATCATCGCGTCGGCGATCTCACCTCCTTCCTGCGGGCTGGCGATGCGCTGGTCTTCAACGATACCAAGGTCATTCCCGCCCAACTCGAGGGCATCCGCCATCGCGACGGCGCCGGCGGCCAGCAGGTGTCTGCCACACTGCACATGCGCACCGGCCCCAACCGCTGGAAGGCCTTTGCCAAGCCGGGCAAGCGGATCAAACAGGGCGACCGCATCTCCTTCGGCCATTCCGGCGAAAGCTGTTTCCTCGGTTCGCTCGATGCCGCCGTCGAGGAAAAGGGCGAGGCCGGCGAGGTGACGCTACTGTTTGATCTCTCGGGCCCGGCGCTCGACGAGGCGATCGCCGCCGTCGGCCATATCCCGCTGCCACCCTATATCGCCGCCAAGCGCCCCGAGGATGAGCGCGACCGCGCCG
Source organism: Rhizobium sp. WSM409 (assembly GCF_057653825.1). Lineage (NCBI taxonomy): Bacteria > Pseudomonadati > Pseudomonadota > Alphaproteobacteria > Hyphomicrobiales > Rhizobiaceae > Rhizobium > Rhizobium sp. WSM409. The sequence continues at coordinate 1,907,021 of NZ_CM172794.1, forward strand.
ATTACCAGACGATCTATGCTCGCGAGGAGGGCGCCGTTGCCGCCCCCACCGCCGGCCTGCATTTCACGCCTGCGCTGTTCGAAGCGCTCGACAAGGCCGGCATCGAACGCCATTTCGTCACGCTGCATGTCGGTGCCGGCACCTTCCTGCCGGTCAAGGCCGACGATACCGACGATCACAAGATGCATCTCGAAAGCGGCTATGTCAGCGCCGAGATCGCTGCCCGGCTGAATGCCGTGCGGGAAAGAGGCGGGCGCATCGTCTGTGTCGGCACGACCTCGTTACGGCTCGTCGAGAGCGCGGCCGAGGAAGGCGGAGAGATCATGCCCTGGGCCGGCGCTACCGGCATCTTCATCACGCCCGGTTACCGCTTCAAGGCGGTTGACATGCTGATGACCAATTTTCATCTGCCTCGCTCGACGCTGTTCATGTTGGTCGCGGCCTTTGCCGGCTTCGAGACCATGCACGCGGCTTATAAACACGCCATTTCGACGGGCTACCGCTTCTACTCTTACGGCGACGCGAGCCTTCTTTTCCGGAAAGACAAATGACAGACAACTTCAAATTCACCCTGAAGATGACCGATGCCGGCGCCCGCCTCGGCCAGATTTCCATGCCGCGCGGCGAGATCCGCACGCCGGCCTTCATGCCTGTTGGTACCGTCGGCACGGTCAAGGCGATGTATCTCGACCAGGTGCGCGAGACCGGCGCCGACATCATCCTCGGCAATACCTATCACCTGATGCTGCGCCCGACGGCCGAGCGTGTCGCCCGCCTTGGCGGCCTGCATAAGCTCATTCGCTGGGAGCACCCGATCCTGACCGATTCCGGCGGCTTCCAGGTGATGTCGCTGTCCGGCCTGCGTAAGCTCGACGAACAGGGCGTTACGTTCAAGTCGCATGTCGACGGCAGCCTGCACCATATGTCGCCGGAACGCTCCATCGAAATCCAGGGGCTGCTCGGCTCCGACATCCAGATGCAGCTCGACGAATGCGTGGCGCTGCCGGCCGAGCCGAAGGAGATCGAGCGGGCCATGGAAATGTCGCTGCGCTGGGCCGAGCGCTGCAGGGTCGCCTTCGGCGAGCAGCCCGGCAAGGCGATGTTCGGCATCGTCCAGGGCGGCGATATCCCGGCACTGCGCATCCGCTCGGCCGAGGCGTTGAGCCAGCTCGACCTCAAAGGATATGCGATCGGCGGCCTTGCCGTCGGTGAGCCGCAGGACGTTATGCTGCAGATGCTGGAAACGACGCTGCCGGTCCTTCCTCTGGAAAAGCCGCGTTACCTCATGGGCGTCGGCACGCCTGACGATATCCTGAAATCGGTCGCGCGCGGCATCGACATGTTTGACTGCGTCATGCCGACCCGTTCCGGTCGTCACGGTCTGGCTTTTACCCGCCGCGGCAAGGTCAATATCCGCAATGCCCGCCATGCCGAGGATATGCGCCCGCTCGACGAACAGTCGAACTGCCCGGCCTCGCGCGATTATTCGCGTGCCTACCTGCACCATCTCGTCCGCTCCAACGAAGCGCTTGGTGGCATGCTCCTCTCCTGGAACAACCTCGCCTATTATCAGGAACTGATGCAGGGCATCCGCAAAGCGATCGCCGAAGGCCGATTCGCCGATTTCATGGCGGAAACGCAGGAGGAATGGGCGAGGGGCGATCTCGAACCAGTGTAAGTCTATTCCGCCCCCGCGTTGCTTACCGCAGGAACTGCGGACGCCGGGTTTGGCACAACCATCATTTTAAGTTTTTTGCGCACTGGCTCGTCGAAGTGAATAGCGGCGATGCCAGCCACAATGAAAATTCCGACTACGACGACCATACCGGCTGCCGGAGAAGCAGGAAGGTCAAAGCCCTTTTGCCGCAGTGACTGCAGCAGACTGAAGATGGGGCTATGCAGGATATAAATCGGATAGGAAAGCCTCCCGAGCCAACGGAATACCAGCTCGACCAGGCCGGTCTGTCTCGTGCGCATCGCAAGCCAGACAATGGCCGGGAAGACCACGAGGCATATTAAAAAATCAAAATACGGGAAACCGAAGAATATGCGGGCTGGTATGTTGGTTATGAAGATCAGACAAGCACAGAGAAAAAGGCCTATAACGTTGCCGTTATTGGCTGTATTCGGTTTCTGGACCTCATATAACCTGTAAAGGCAGATTCCGAGCGAGAACGAGAACAGCACTCTTGAAAAGCCAAATCTGAAATCGCCCGCCTCGGGACCAATATCGAAATTACCTCCGACCAATGCCCCATAGATGGTGATGCCGGCCGCCGCCAGGGCGATGGCGAGCAAGCTTCTGAATGACAGTCGTATCAGAAGCATGGAGAACAGCACTCCGGCCCAGAGCTCGAAGAAGAGTGACCAGCTAGGCCCGTTGAAGGGAAAGATACCTTCCTGGCTTGCGCTTGGAATGAACAGGATTGCCCTCAGCAGAAGGTCCGCCAGGGTGGAGTAGTCCAACCCGTTTTTAAGTGCATAGCTGAAAAGGCCAATCGGAAGCGAAAGAAGATAAAGAGGATAAAGCCGAATGATACGCTGTAGGAGAAGCCCGGCGGGCGAAATCTGCCCTGTTATCAGTCGCTTCTCATATGAATTTGTAAGAACGACGCCGCTCAACAGAAAGAAGAAGTCAACGGCAAGGTAACTGATATTCGCCGGGATCGGACCCAGAGTACCACCCGTGTGGAGGAACATGACCATGATAGCCGCAATTCCTCGCAACGCCTCAAGAGCTGTAAAAAATTGCTTACCAGCGTTCACCGCAACAACCCTCCGTTGGCACTTTGTTACTCCAGGAGGATTTCGAAATTGTTATTGCAACGAAACCGTGCGGTCGGTTGAGTTTCCACCAAAGAGTGGAAACAGCGCGTCAGATGCCCTTGCTGTCCGCATCGGGCATGATCTGCACGCCGTTGATCCTGTAGCCGCCGTCCGGTTGGCGGATGATCTGGTAGATCGCCGTCCAATCCTTGCCGTCGCGGCCTGAGATCAGCACCTCGTGATAGATCAGCGCGCCGTTGTCGATCGAGCGGCTGCGTCCGAAGGCGTAATTGCCGGGGTGATAGACCGGCTCGTAGCTCTTTTTCACCATGGCGAAGAACAGGTTCTTGTCGGGATATAGTGCCCGGATGCCGGGAGCGGCGAAGGAATAGGCGGTCTCGGCATCGTCCTTGAGGAAGGCCTTGATCTGGGCCTCGATCATCGTCCGCGTCGTGTCGATCGGATCTTCGGCGCGGGCCGATACAGGGGAGAGGGCGGACGCGGCACACAGAATGAGAACTGCGAAGAAGGCGCGCATGGGGGATCTCCGGCTCTATCGGGGAACGACCTCCGATAGAGTAGAAGTGTAGGCGATTTCTAGCGCAAGGAAAGCGGACTTTACGACCAGCGGCGGAACAGGGCACTGGCATTCACCCCGCCGAAGCCGAAACCGTTGGTGATCGCATAGTCCATCACGACTGGCCGCGCCGTCTTGCCGACGATATCGATGCCGTCGGCATCAGGATCAGCCTCATCGAGGTTGCGGGTCGGAGGCGCGATCTGGTCGCGCAGCGCCAGGATAGTGAAGATCGCTTCCAGCCCGCCGGCCGCTCCAAGCAGGTGGCCGGTCGCCGATTTTGTCGCGCTGACGGCAATGCCGCCGTCGCGGCCGAAGACCGTGCCGATCGCCGCGATCTCGCCTCTGTCCCCGACCGGTGTCGAGGTCGCATGCGCGTTCAGATGCCTGACCTCTGAAGCCGGGATCTTCGCTTGCCTGAGTGCTGCCTCCATCGCCCGGCGGGCGCCGTCGCCGTCTTCGGGGCCTGAGGTCATGTGGTAGGCGTCCGCCGCCGTGCCGTAGCCGACGAGTTCGGCAAGCGGTGTGGCGCCACGGGCAAGTGCATGCTCCAGCGTTTCGATGACCAGGATGCCGGCGCCTTCGCCCATGATGAAACCGTCGCGGGCCACGTCGAAGGGGCGCGACGCCAACTCCGGCGTCTCGTTGAAGCCGGTGGAAAGGGCACGGGCAGCGGCAAAGCCGCCGAGGCTCACCTTGTCGATGCAGGCCTCGGCACCGCCGCAGATCGCCACATCCGCTTCACCGGAGCGGATCAGCCGCGCCGCATCGCCGATTGCCTGGACGCTGGCCGCGCAGGCCGTCACCGGCGCCCCGAGCGGCCCCTTGAAGCCATAACGGATGCTGACCTGGCCGGCGGCGAGGTTGACGAGAAAAGAGGGCACGGTGAAGGGCGACAGCCGCCGCACGCCGCGCGTTTCGCCAATCCGCACCGCTTCGGCGATCGCCGGAAAGCCGCCAACCCCCGACGCGATGATCGTTGCCGTGCGCTGGCGCTCGCCTTCGTCGGTCGGCATCCAGCCTGCCTGTTTTACTGCTTCCTCCGTCGCCGCCATGGCGAAGTGGATGAAGCGGTCCATCTTCTTCTGGTCCTTGGGCGTGATGTAACGGTCGGGATCAAAACCGGCCTCAGCATCTTCCGCGATACCGGGAACGATGCCTCCAACCTTGGCCGAGAGCTCGCCGACGATATCCTCCGCCAGCACCCTCAACCCGGAAACGCCGTCGAGAAGACGCTTCCATGCAGGTTCGACGCCGGTGCCGAGTGGCGAGACAAGTCCCATGCCGGTGACAACGATGCGATCCATTTCCTTTTCCTTTCTATGCGTCGATGCCGAGATACCAGGCGCGCATGCGGGCGATCCGCTCGTGCACCTCGTCGTCGGCGGCGGGGCCTGCAAGCAGGCTGGTGTTTTCGGGGGTCACTTGTTCGCCGGTGCGCGCATCGACCAGCATCGTCTCGCGCACTCTGCCGGAAGCGGCATCGCCCAAGAGAAAGGAGAGGTCCTCTTCGGGGATGTGCCGGTTTCCCCAGGAAAACAGCGTCATCAGAACAGGAAAGAAATCACGGCCCTTTTCCGTCAGCAGATATTCGTAGCGGGCAGGGCGATGATGATAGAGCCGCCGTTTGAACAGGCCCTTTTCCGTCAGATGTTTGAGCCGCCGCGTCAGGATGTTCGGCGCCACGCCGAGGCTTTTCTGGAATTCGTCGAAGCGCGAAAGCCCCTGGAAGGCGTCGCGCAGGATCAGCATGCTCCACCAGTCGCCAACGCTGTCGAGCGCGCGTGCCGCCGGGCATTTGAAGTCGCTGAAGCTTGTCCTTTGCATGGCCGATGTCACTATAGCAGTAACTATCATCATGCAAGTTACTATCTGTTGTCGCCCTCGAAAATGCGGGCGAGCACAATGCCTGTGACGAGCATGCCGACTGCCACGAAGATCGTGTCACCCGGCGTGCCGATATAGAGCGGCCCGACATTGGCAAAGAGCAGGAAGGCGATGAGGAAATTCGCCCATCCCCAGACGACATTGGCTGTCGGCGAGCCGAGCTTTGCGCCTTGCGCGAAGGGAATCCGGAACGGCCTGCCGCTGACGCCGTTGACGAAATGTGGGACGCCGTTGGTCAAAAATGCCGCGGCGACGAAATGGGCGATATAGGCGATCCAGGGCAAAGGCTTCTCCGTTGCGGCACGAGTAGTGTCAACGGAGAATGTGGCCGGGATTTAGGCTCCGGCAAGAGGGAGAGATGCGACCGCCCGTGACGCTTTGGGCCTGCCGCCTGAAAGGCGACGGGCCGACCGGGTCAGACAAGCAGGAAGTCTTTGAAGTGAAGTGCTGCGGAATTATCGAGATCCGTAACATGGATGGCCGCGCCCGCCGCGCTTCCATCCGCGTCATAGGATAGAATGCCGCTCGCCTGATCGTAGATCAGCTTGTCATCAGCCTCGAGCGCTTTCCTTCCCAAAACGAAATTCTCATCCGAAAATCCGGATAGGCTAAGCTCGGCGAAAATCGAATGATCGAGCATCAGCTTGTCGCCCGCCGCGGAGGAAAAATCCCGGATCTTGTCGACGCTGGTATTGTCGGGCTTCACATCGAAGACGAAGGAATCGCTGCCGCCGCCGCCGGTGAGAACGTCAGCACCGGCCTTGCCGATCAGCTTGTCGTTTCCGAGCCCGCCGATCAATCGGTCGTTTCCTTTCCCGCCGTTGAGGGAATTGTTTCCGTCGTTGCCGGTGAGAATGTTGGCCGTATTGTTGCCCGTCGCGCTGAGATTGCCCGTCCCGGTCAAAGTGAGGTTTTCGATCGTTCCGACCGTATGCTTCTGATCGGCCAGGCTGAAGGAGATCGAAGCCTTGACGGTATCTGTTCCACCGCCCCGGCTTTCGTCGACGATTTGATTTGCATTGGTCACGGTGAAGGTGTCGTTACCGGTGCCGCCATAGAGATGGTTGGTGGCCGGCGGCGGTGTGCTGGCGCCGGTGCCTGCTACCTCGATGATCAAGGGATGGTCGACGACATCGAGCGGCAGCGACGACACGTTGCTGAGGCTTTTGATCGCCGTCGTTCCTGTCACCGGGTCGAAGACCTTAACGGAGCCAAACGAGGCCCCGAGATTGACTTTGACGGCTGTTGTCGTGGCCTGAATAACCGTGTCGGAGGACTGGCTCCAGATATCGGGCTCGTTCCAGACGATGATCTGGTAGCTTCCGTCCGATTTTTCCGTCAGCAGGCTCCGGGCCGAGGACGGCAGGCCGTCGATCGAATAATTGAGGGTCCCCGCGCTGAAGCTTGCCTTCGCGGCGCCGTCATCCGCAAGGATTTCGGTCAGATTGTGGATCGCCGTCGCAGCCGGCTTGGCCGAATAGTCGAGATGAAAAAGGCCGAAATGCTTTTCCTGATTGGTGCCCTGCGGATCGGAATAGGCGTCCAGCAGCTCGTAGATGAACGTCTGTTTTGATCCGAGTGCGGCGCCGTCCATCAGCGTATTGAGCAGGAGCTTTGCCTGCGTCGCTTCACTGACGCCTTCCCAGCCGCCATTGGTGTCGGCGGTCAGCGAGGTGTGGTAGCCGGTCTCGGTGATCGCCAGCGGCTTGCCCGGATCGGCAGCGCGCTGCACGCCGGATTCTCGGGAGAGCCATGAATATGGCTGGTCGCCATCCTTCGCATAGGTGTGGATCGTCGTGTAGTCGGAGGCGGAAGCCACGGTATATCCGGTAAAGCCGAGAACGGGGATATTTTTCAGCAAGGGATCGGCGTTGACGTCGGCAGACAGGTCCTTCTGATAGGCGAGCGCTGCGGCTTGGCCGCTCAGGCCGTGATAGCTGACTGGCCAGTTGTTGACTTCGTTCGGACCTTCGATACCGACGACCGATCCTGGATGGGCCTGCACGAAGGAATGCAGCCGCTGGGCGACAGTGGCGGGGTCGACTTCCCGTTGGGCGCTGAAGACGAATTGCACGCCGGCCTCGGCAGCATCGCCGAGATGCGTTTGGCCGTTGGGATCGGAAGCGGAGTTGGGGGCGTGATCGCGAACTGTATCAAGGCCAAGATAGTCGAGTGCTTTAACAACTTCTCCGACGTTGGAATATTTTCCATCTGTGTAGTCGATATGCGTATCAATTCCAAAGGAACGAATAATATCGTTTATTCTAACGGCTTGAGCCATAGATTTTTCTCCCAGTTTACGAGGGAATCGGCGATGGGACTTTATCCCCATTTCTGATGCCAATTCGATTTACACGAGGAGGGTCGTGCGGCGCGGCCTCGTTAACCATGATATATTGTTCCGAATGTGGCCCGTTTCGGATTGTATTTATTATGAAATCTGCGCTTGAATTTTTTCGTTCGGCCGGCTGATCATGCGCGAGTGGGACGGCCCATAGGCAGAGTCTGGCGAAATCCGACATGGCCTGGAGGATCCGATGACCGTCAATGTTCAGTTCCGGTTTCGCAGCGGCTTGCCCTCGATGGCGTTCGACAATGTCCGTCTCCGCGGCAGTTGGGACGAGCAAGGCCGAGCCTCGAACGATTGGGCGTCTCACCCAATGCAGCGTTCTCGTGACGAGGATGGTTATGATGTTTTTGTCGCCCGCGTGCCCTTTCCCGATGGCGAGATCGGCACGCATTTTCGCTGGGGGAATCGAACTCGATCGGCCCGGCATTTCAGACCTGTGGGCGATCGCCGCCGAACTGGACGACGAGACCTCGACGCGTCGCGAGCGCTCCTTCGATCTCCAGCGGGGGATAGCGCCGCAGACCTATATCTGACATGGATCGGCCGCCTGGGGGCGAACCGCGTTGAATGGCGCGACGGTGTCGACTGCATCCGCTTCTCGGTCTGGGCGCCGAACACCCGGGATGTCTTGCTCGTGCTCGCCGATCCGGCCGTTGGCTATGTCGCCGATGACGGCACCATAGCGCTCGCAACCATCGGGATGCGCAGGACCGGCGATGGATTCTGGAGCGTTGAAACCGGCGACGACGACGGACTTTCCGATTTCGACAGCGTGGCCTGCAAAGCTGTTCGGTCGTCTGCGACCCGAAGCGGGTGGTGCTACCGTCGAGGCGTTCTGGGCAAGGCGGCGGAAGAATCAGAGCCACGAAAGGAGTGTTGAATGCCGTGCTGCCGGCATCAGGCGTTCTGGTCTTTCGCAGGCTGTGACGCGTGCCACGGCCGGAACGGTCAGACAAAGCCGAGCGGCAGATTCTCGACTTTCCTGTCATTGCCGTAGTCGCGCTCATGCGGCGTGCGCCGGCGCCCTTCGCGGCGAGCGGAAAGATCGATGCGGTTTTCGGCAAAGATCCCATCGGGATAGGTGCCGGTATCATGGCAATCGGCGTCGATCTTGGGGGCAAGGATTTTCAGGATCATTGGGGTTCCTCCAGGCGCAGCATCAACATTTGGAAAGGTCGTCTGGTTCCGCTTATAAACCCCGAATTATTAATAAATTAACCATAAAGCTTAAGAGCAAAGGGCGCCGCCGCATTCGATCCGTCAGTCTCGCAAAGGTGACATTTAGTGGACGATTGATGACGAAGACATCGACGCCAGCATCCCCTCGGTCGCCCGGATCAGCCGCGCCGTGCGCGCCATCACCTCGGTTCCAGCCTCCGTCTCGGCAATCGCGGTTGCCATACCGTCCAGTCCGTCCGCCACCTGGATCAGTTTCGGCAGCATATCGGCTCGTCCGACCGCCTCAGTCGATCTGGCGAGCTTACGCAGCGCCTCTGAATAGCTCGATATCAAAGCGAGTTTCTGGTCTGCGGGAATAATAGAGAACGAGCGTTTCTCGGAAGGCGACAGCGGCGATTTCGGCATGGATGCGACCTATTGAACTGCCAATGAACTCGCATGGCCGCTTTTTGTTCCGAGCTGGCCCATTGTCCCGGGCCTGTCGCCTTGCCTCGAAATGGCGTTGCCGTGGAACTCCGGACCTGGATCGCCGTTGAGGTGCATGAATATAGGAGGTTCCCATGCAGCTGATCGATACTCGGGTGACACAGGCCGGCGACATCTTCACCGTCGAATTCCTGGGCGAGGGAGGAGAATTGATTTCTGTCAAAATCGACAACTCCCATGGCGAACTCGACGATACGACGGCGGTCGACCACGCCAAGGTCATGATGGTTCAGCTGACCGCCTTTGCCGGCAGCGAAGCAGATGGCAGCATCAACCGCTACGATGCCTTGAGCAACGGCAATTTCGACGAAGGCAGCAAAGGCTTGATCGGTGAGCCGAGTGCGCGTTCGACCGGTGACAGGCAAGCGCTGGAAGAGGAACTCGATGAAGGCCTCGAGGACAGCTTTCCTGCAAGCGATCCTGTCTCGGCAACGGTGTCGTCCATTCCCGCCAACGCGCCACGGCACTGATTGCAACGCAATCTCAATTCCAAATGCAGGTAAAGGCTGCCCCGGTTCCCGTGGGCAGCCTTATGCTTGGCAGCGACGAGGCAAAGACCGGATTGGTGATGTTCGGGATCAGCACGCCAACCACCACGGGCCTGCGTCCTAGCCGCCATCCTGCCCTGAACGCGACCCATGCGCCGATGTCGCCATCGAAAACGTCTCCGAGGCGCAATCCCCTTGGGCGGGTTCGATGACAATGGTCTGACACCCAGAGCATGATGCCGAAAAGTGTGAGCGGTTTTCGGACGACATCATGCTCTAACTATTTAATGTAGAACAGGATTCAGATTTTAGGCCGACCGGGCCTAAAATCATCGTGTTCGAGGCAGAGTTATCGACTTCTTATTTATTCATAAACATGGAAGTTGCTGAGGAATGCAACCTGTGGAATAGTCAGGTTGACGCCATCTACCCCTCTTCATTCTCATCACCTGGACAAGAATGTCTCACAAAAAAATGGAATGCTCCACGGCGTGGTGGTTTTTTGCGACGGTCTCCCTTGTCGCAAACTTCGCGTTACCAGCCTATGCGGACACCTCGTCCGTGCCCTGGCCACAAACGCAAAGCGACATGCAAGCCGAGTCCGACGTGCATTTTGGCACGCTCGCCAACGGTATGCGGTTTGCGATCATGCGCAATGTCACGCCGCCCGGACAGGCAGCGATCCGCTTTCGCATTGGCTCCGGTTCGCTCGACGAAAACGACGACCAGCAGGGCCTGGCGCATGTTCTTGAGCACATGGCCTTCAAGGGTTCGACACATGTCGCCGAAGGGGAGATGATCCGTATCTTGCAGCGCAAGGGCTTGGCCTTTGGACCGGACACCAATGCCCATACCTCCTATGACGAGACCGTCTATGCGCTCGATCTGCCCGAGGTCGATGCAGACACAATTTCGACGGGCCTGATGCTGATGCTAGAAACGGCGAGCGAGCTGACCCTCGATGCCGGCGCCTTCGATCGCGAACGCGGTGTCATCCTGTCGGAGGAGCGGCTGCGCGACACGCCGCAGTATCGCGCGTCACTCGGAATCATGAATTCGCTGCTCGCCGGCCAGCGCGCGACCATGCGCGCGCCGATAGGTAAAGCCGACATCATCAGCAATGCGCCCGTGGACCTCGTCCGTGATTATTACGGGGCCAATTACCGACCCGATCGGGCAACGCTGATAGTGGTGGGCGATATCGACCCCGCCGCCATGGAAGTCGAAATCCGGCAGCGCTTCGGCGACTGGAAGGCCGTGGGTCCGGCGCCGACAAAAGCGGATCTTGGCGCGCTGGAGACGAAAGGCGAAAGCGCCGAGGTCATCGTCGTTCCCGGCGGCATGACCAGCATACAGATCGCCTGGACGCGTCCCTATGACGCCGCGCCTGACACCTTCGCCAAGCGCCGCGCTGGGCTTATTGAGGATCTCGGTTTCCTGGTGCTCAAACGTCGGGTGAGCGCCATCGCCAGCAAGGCGGATGCCCCTTTCATCAGTGCGGACGTCGGCTCCCAGGATCTCCTCGATTCCGCCCATGTCGTCCTGATCGCGGCGAACTCCGAGCCGGACAAATGGCAGGCGGCGCTCACGGCCATTGACCAGGAACAGCGCCGGATCCAGGAGTTCGGCGTTGCGCAGGCGGAGATCGATCGCGAAATTCGCGAATATCGCTCGGCCCTGCAAGCTGCTGCGGCCGGAGCCGCGACGCGGATGACGACCGACATTGCTTCCATGCTGGCTCGCAGCGTCGATGACGATCAAGTCTTCACCTCGCCCGCCGAAGACCTCTCTATGTTCGAGACGATGACGAACGGCGTCACGGCGGACGAGGTCAATGGGGCCTTGCAGCGTGCTTTCTCCGGCAACGGTCCGCAGGTCGTGCTACAGGCGGACCAATCACCTGAGGGTGGAGCCGACACGGTTCGGCAAGTCTATGACGCTTCAAATGCCATTGCCGTCTCGGCACCATCAGGTGCAACTGATGTCGCCTGGCCTTACACCCATTTCGGCGAACCGGGCGCTGTGGTCGAACGCCGTGCGGTTGAAGATCTCGGCTTGACCATGGTGCGCTTTTCCAACGGCATTCTGCTTACCGTCAAGCCAACCAGGCTGCGTGCCAACGAAGTGCTGGTACGCGAAGATATCGGCCGCGGTCGGCTGGACCTGCCGCACGACCGTTCCGCTGCGATCTGGGCATCTCCGGCCGTCGTGCTGTCTGGCGTAAAGGCCATGGATTACCAGGATATACAGAAAGCGCTGACCGCCAACATTGTCGGCGTCGACTTCTCGGTCGGCGACAGTTCCTTCAGGTTCGACGGTCGTACACGGACTGAAGATCTTGCGACGCAGTTGCAGCTGATGAGCGCATACACCTCCGATCCAGCCTATCGCCCCGAGGCGTTCAAGCGCGTGCAGCAGGCCTATTTGAGCGGCCTCGATCAGTACAACGCGTCGCCCGGCGGCGTTTTCAGCCGCGATTTCGCAGGTCTCGTGCATTCCGGCGACCCGCGCTGGACCTTCCCCGACCGCGCGCAGTTGTCCGCCGCCAAGCCAGACGAATTCGAGGCGCTGTTCCGGCCCATGGTTTCCAATGGCCCCATCGACATCACCATCGTCGGCGACGTAACAGTGGACGACGCAATCCGCCTGACGGCTGAAACCTTTGGCGCTTTGCCGCCGCGCCCGGAGACGGCGTCAAGCAACGATCGGGACGACGTGCATTTTCCGGCGACGACCGAGAAGCCCGTTTTGCAGACCCATAGCGGTAGGGCAGATAATGCCGCCGCCGCCGTAGGGGCTTCCATCGGAGATTTGCTCTCCGATCTGCCGCGGTCCTTCACCGCCAATATTGCCACCCAGATTTTCCAAAACAGGTTGATCGACCAGTTTCGCATTGCAGAAGGAGCAAGTTATGCCCTGCAGGGCGATGTTGAGCTTTCAAGGGAAGTTCCCGGCTACGGCTACGCATATTTCTACGTCGAGACCGACCCGGCAAAGGTTGCGCGCTTCTATGAACTTGTCGACGAGACCGCCAATGATCTGCGGTCGCATGATGTCTCCGAAGACGAGCTCGCGCGCGCCCGGGGACCCATCATCGAGACATTGAAGCATCAGCAGCAGAGCAACGAGTATTGGATCGAATACCTGCACCACGCCCAAGAGGATTCGCGTCGTTTAGACCGGATACGCGATAGTCTCAGCGGCTACGGCAAGGTCACCGCCGGGGATATCCGCGCGTTTGCCGCGGCCTATTTGAGCCCGGAAAAATTCTGGAAATTCGAAGTGCTGCCGGTGGTGGTACGATAGGTGTTGAGCACGCTCAGGAACGACGTCTGACCACGCGCATGTTCATTTCCGAGCGAAGAGCGAAGCCCTGCGTTTCGTAGAGGGAAATGGCCGAGGTATTCGCCGCATAGGCATGCAGATAGGCCGTGTCGCCGGTGGATGCGATTTCGCCGGCGACGAAACGGAAGAGCAGGGTGCCGAGGCCGCGCCCCTGAAAATCGGCATGGGTGCAAAGCCCGCTAAGCTCGGCAAAGCCAGTCTGCCGCATCCGCTGCCCGGCCATCGCCACCAGGCGGCCCTCGCTTCTGATCCCCCAGAAGCTGCCGAGGCTCTGGGCTCGCAGGGTGAACGGCCCGGGTTTGGTCAGTGTCGCCAGCGCCAGCATGTCGGCGGCATCGGACTCCGTCAGCGGCTGGATGCGAGGATCCGAAATTCGCTCATGAGGCCGCTCGGCAACCATCTGGACCACCGATGCCTCTGTGACGACGGCTAAGCCCGGTGGAATGGCGATCGGTCCCGCCTCGACGAGGATCATGCTCTCCTCCGGCGCTGGCAGCTCCTCCAGGGCGTCGAGGCTTTCCGGCGCATCGTCGGCGGACGCCGCAAAGGGGACGATGGACGGCGGGTACCGCCGTGCCTTCTCATTGCCTTCTGCGAGATCGGCATGTGCGGTTTCCAGCGCGCTCCAGATCGGCCGGTCGAGAATATGTTTCATCATGTTTCCTCCTTGACAGGGCTGCGGCGCGCAAGCGGTGCCACCGCAAGCCCGTCCTCGATAGCGGCCAGCTGTTCGAGGATCGGTCCGTCGAGATCGCCGCAGAGATCGGCAACAGCGGCGGCGATGCGTGGCCAGATCACCTTCTTCGAATGATCGACGAGGTCCTGTCCCTTGGCGGTCAGCGAGACCAGTCTGCGACGCTGATCGTCCGGTGCCGGTTGCATGTCGACGTAACCGAGTTCGAGAAGCTGGCCGGTGGTGCGCGTTGCGCCGGGCTGGGTGATGCCCACCGCCTGCGCAAGCTCGCCGATCGTCAGCGGTCCGGCCCGGTCGATCGCCGCAAGGAACGGATATTGGCCCGCCTGAATGCTGAGCCCGGCCTCGTCGATGACCTGCTGCGTATCGGCCTGCAGCCTTTCTCCGATGCGCCGCAGCCGGCTGCCCATACATAGAAACCCGAGCGTTCGGACCACATCCTCGACCATGCCGATCTCCATTTGTATGGGAAGTTATATAACATGTTATACATAAAATGGCAATTCTTCTGAGCCAAGGGCCGGCAGGCGAAGCCGGGGCAGGGCGGCACGAGCAAGTGCCTCGATCAGCCCCGCCATCTCCTGGCCATCAGCAACACCGCCAGCCCACAGCTGAGCAGGACAAGGGACAATGGCAGACCCTGATGTCCGATCAGTTGCATCGCCAGTCCTGTCGCGGGCGATCCGACGATGCCGCCGATGCCCCATACCAAGGCGAAGGCGGCGTTACCGGCGATCAGGGCCTGGCCGGTGAAACGCTCGCCGAGCAGGATCAGCGACAGGGTGTAGATCCCGAACGAGACCCCGCCCCAGACGAAAAGCAGCGGCCAGATGAGCCACGAATTGAAGGCCGACGGCAGCAGCAGACAGCTGGCGAGGCAGGCCAGGACGCAGAAGAGCATCATCCGCGTCGAGCCGAACCGTTCGGCCAAGCGCCCGAGTAAAATCTGCAATACGGCATTGCCGGCGATGAAACAGGTGATGAGCGAAGCGATGCGCTCCTCGGCGCTGCCGAGTGCTGCGCCATAGACCGCGAAGAGGGAAAGCAGGATCTGCTCGAAGGCGGCAGCGGTAAAAACGGCAAACAACAGCAGTGGTGCTAGCGCGAAGAAGCGGCCCACCGTTGTTGCCTCGCCTTCACCAGGCATGTCGGGCAGGCGTGGGACGACCGCAAGCACGATCAGGCCGCAGAGGAGGAAGGCCGCAATGCCGATCGCGAAGGGCGGCCAACCCTCCGTGCCGGTGAGCCAGAGCGACAGCGGGCCGATGGCGAAGCCGCCCGAAACGATCGATGAATAGAGACCCATGATCCGGCCCCGGCGTGGCGCCGGCGTGATCGAGATCAGCCAGGTTTCGCTGATCACGTAAAGCGGATTGGCGAAGACGCCGAGCAGGAAGCGCAGCGGCATCCAGGCCCAGACGTCCTGCGCCCAGGCAATCGTCATTAGAGTGAGCGCGGCCAGGATCGAACACAGGATCGCCAACCGCGCCCCACCCACGCGCGGTGAAAGCGCAGGAATGAAGGGCGCCGATAGGATGAAACCGAGCGGCGTCATCGCCGCCGACAAGCCGATCAGGCCTGATGTCGTCCCTTGCCGTTCCAGGATGAAGCTGAGCAGCGGATAGGTCAGCCCCTGCGCCACGGCAAACACCGTGACGGTCGCGATGATGCCCGCCATCGCGGCCCATGGGGTCCGATCCACTCGCGGCGATGTCGTGCCGTGCAAGTGTCGATCCGACACGTCCGCCGGCTCCACGCAGGAAATATCGTTCACAGCAACCTCCATAGGGTTGAAGGGCCGGGGGCCTTTCACCTGAAAGAGGACGAATTCTGCAGGATAGGGTGAGCGTCGTACTTAAGCTTTCCCAAAAAGTTCTCAAAAACGTCCAAACAGACTAAACAGGTCAGCATCGAATTCTCAAAAGTCCTCACCACAGCAATTTCAGCCGGACATCATCAGGACCATCAGTAAATGACCGCCTCACCTTCCTTTCTTGGCCTTCCCGATCGCCTCGCCGATGGTCGCTTGCCCCGAGCGGTGATCTTCGCAGCCGCTCACGGCAGCACCTATCCCGGCAAGGACGGCAGCGGCTATGTCTTGGCGGCCGGCGCCATCCGCGCTGCGAGCCAGGATGATGCCGCGCTCGTCGAGCACTGGGATTTCGATCTCGGCGGTCCGCTGTTTGACCACAATCCGGTCTGCTGCGTTGACGCTGGCGACGTTCCAACCATCCTTCATGACAATGCCGGCAATCGAGCCCGGATCGAGGCGAGGACGCGCGAGGTCCTGTCAATGCCCGCAGTGCCGATCCTGCTCGGCGGCGATTGTTCCGTGACCATTCCCTTCCTCGCTGGCTTTGCGGACCACGAGCCGGTCTGTATCCTGCAGATCGACGCCCATATCGACTGGCGCGACGAGGTGCATGGCGAGCGCCACGGCTATTCGAGCCCGATGCGTCGGGCGAGCGAGATGCCGCATGTCGCCGGCATGGTCCAGGTCGGCCTCCGCAGCGTCGGCAGCGCACGCCTCGCCGACATTGAAGCGGCGCGGGCCTACGGCAGCCGCTTCGTGACCGCCCGCGAGATTCATGCCGAGGGGACCGAAGCAGCTCTCCGGCATATTCCGGAAGGAGCGCGGGTCGTCGTCACCCTCGACTGCGACAGCCTCGATCCCGGCATCATGCCGGGCGTGGTGGCGCGTACGCCCGGCGGCCTCACCTACACTGAGGTGATCGACCTGATCGCGGGCCTCGGCAGGCGGGCCAGAATCGCAGGATTCGACCTTGTCGAGCTCTATCCTCCTGCCGACATTGACGGCCTGTCGGCCCTGACCGCCGCACGCCTTCTGGTCAATGCGGTCGGCGCCATCGTCCGGCAAGATTGAAACCCTGTTTCCTCTGGCAGCAACCAGTGCATGGTGCGGTGCGTTTTCGCTTCTAAAGCAATTCCAGGAAAAGTGCGAAGCGGTTTTCCGTCCGGAATTGCGTAAAAACAAAAAGCTAGAGCGGCCCTGCGCTTCCATTAAAAGCTGAACCGCTCTAGGCGACCTTGCCCAGACGAGGCTCCGTCCCGGCCAGTAGCCGCCGAATGTTGGTGCGATGGCGGGCAATCACGTAAATGCCGCCTGCGATCACCAGCAGACGATAGGGCAGCGGTTGTTCCAAGCCGCAGACGAGAGCGATGGCCGTCAATGCTGCCAGTATCGAACTCAGGGAAACAATCCGGAAGGCCGCCAACGTAACGCCGAAAACCGCCACAGCGCCCAAACCTACGGGCCATGACATCGCCAGCAACACGCCGAGCCCTGTAGCAACCGACTTGCCTCCCGTAAAGTTGAGCCAGACCGAACGGCCATGCCCCAACAACGCGGCAAGTCCTGCGAGGCAAACAGCCCAAGGCTCTAAGCTTTGCAGGTCAAGCGCTGTCGGTGGCGTGCCCGATGAGACTGTCGAGAACCAAGGGTAAAACCAGCGGGCAAAGACGACTGCTCCCACACCTTTCAAGACGTCGACCAGAAGCACCACAAATGCAGGCCATTTGCCGAGCGTTCGCAATACATTCGTTGCCCCGGTGGATTTAGAGCCATGCTCCCGGATATCGATGCCCCTGATCAGTTTGCCCGCCAGATAGCCCGAGGGTGTGGAACCGAGGAGATAGGCGATCGTCAATCCAACTGCACCCGCCATCCAGAAAACCATGGGAGTCACCTCGACGCTCTATTTTCAGGCAGTCATTATTTGGTCGTCACCGCAATCGGCCATTGGAATACGATTTACACTGATCGCGTCCTCGATGCCACGCGGCCTAAGCGGGCGAACAGTTCCATCCAAGCTTTAATGACTCTAGGATGCGCCTTATGCAGGGATCGCGTTTTGCCTTTGGACCATTCGTGCTTGATCCGGCTGCGGGAACGCTTCTTCGGAACGATGATCCCGTTGCCGTCGGCCACCGCGGGGTCAAGCTGCTTGCAGCGCTTGTCGGACGACCCGGCGAAATCTTGGGCAAGGCCGAGTTGATGGACGCGGCGTGGCCGGGCATATCAGTCGAGGAGGGCAACCTGACTGTCCAGATTGCGCAGCTGCGCAAGCTGCTTGGTCCGGCCGCGAACGGCGGTGAATGGATCTCCACGGTTCCGCGCATCGGCTACCGCTTCATAGGCGCCATCAACCAGCTTGGCGGCGTGAAGCGAAAAGCTTTGCCGCTGCCTGACAAACCATCGATAGCAGTGCTGCCATTTGTCAATATCAGCAACGATCCCGAGCAGGAATCCTTCGCCGACGGGCTGACGGAAGACCTGATCACCGACTTATCCAGAATGCCGGGCCTGTTCGTCATCGCCCGCAACTCGGCCTTCGCCTACAAGGGAAAGGCGAGGGACGTAGGCGAGATCGCCGAGGAGCTCGGCGTACGCTACCTGGTGGAGGGAAGCGCAAGACGCGTAGCAGGGCACGTGCGCGTCAACGCCAAGCTGGTCGATGCGGCAAGTGGCGATCATCTATGGGCGGAACGCTTCGATCGCAGCCTCGACGATATCTTTGCCGTTCAGGACGAGGTCACCGGCAAGATCGTCGAAGCGCTGCTCGGGCGGCTGCGCGCACCGCCATCGCGCAATCGGCCCAAAAATTTAGAGGCTTACGATCTCTGCGTACGGGCGCGCAGGCTGATGGATGATACGCCGCAGACGGCGCGGGAAGCGCATCTGATGCTGACGCGCGCGATTGCCCTCGACCCTGATTATGCCGAGGCGTACCGCTGGCTTGCCATGAACCACTGGATGGGAGAGGTCCATTCCGGCGGACCGACGGAACCCACACGCGGGACTGCTCTGGAACTGGCGCGCAAGGCGGTGGCGATCGATCCCAACGATGCTGGCTGCCGCTGGATACTGGCTTACCTGCTTGCCTATGAGCGCAACTTTGCCGAGGCGGATGCCGAATTTGCCAAGGCGATCGAACTCGACCCGAACGAGGCCGACACCTTTGCGGCACTATCCGACATCGCGGTTTTAGCCGGGCGGGTCGGGGAGGGCCTCGAGCATATCGCCAAGGCTTTCCGGCTGAACCCGTTTCCGGCAAGCTGGTACTATCTGGCGCTCGGACAGGCGCAATATGCCGCCGGCCAATACGCAGCCGCTGTCGACACGCTGCGGAGCGACGAGACCTATCGCACGAGCTCACGCCGTTTCCTGGCGGCAAGCCTTGCTCAACTCGGCCGGCTCGACGAGGCGCGCGCCGAAGCCGAACTGTTTCTCGTCGCCAACCCGCATTTTTCAACCCGCCACTGGGCGAAGACCGAGCCATTCCGCGACGCTCGGACGCTTGAGCATTTCATCGACGGCTACCGTAAGGCCGGACTTCCGGAGTGACGCCGGCCTCAAAGACGGCCCGAGATTAGATGGTGCCGGGCCGCGCGGAGGTCGTAAATTGGCTCGCGGAAGACAAAAAATCCTCTTCGGCGGTAGGGAGTTTTCCGTTTGGCGTCAGGTCGTCGACCGCTTTGGGAAGATCGCGCTTCAGTCGCCCCAGAATCTCTTGATGCGAAAGGCCGGTATTGGCGGCGATCTCGTTCAGAACATCCGGGCCCAGTGCTTCCGCGAGCTGGCCGTCATCGATATCCGCATTCGGACCGGGCTTTACCCACGACTCCGCCGTGTCACCATGACCATTCTGCTGAAACGTCTTCAGCAGATCGCCGAGACCGCCGCTGACGATACTGCCGGATGTCAGTCCGCCGAGAAGGCCGCCGAGACCACCCGAACCGGCCAGTCCGCCAAGAAGGCCGCCTAGCCCGCCGGGCTGCGGGTTTCCCTCATCACCCGGCTGAGGGTTCTGGATGCCCCGCAGAAGCTCTCCGATCTTGTCTCTGTTTTGGTAGCCGGCAACGGCAAGGACGGCGAGAAGCGCCTTCAATTGACCGCTCATCATGATGAATCCTCCTATGGTGCTCCAACGTGCACGCGACCCACAAGCAGAGCGCTGCATGGGCAGCAATGTCCAGAGTGGCCAAAGGTTCCGCCGGTTTGAAAACAAGGCCGCGCGGGCCGCATTCCTTCGACAATCTCGAAGGCCCGGCCGCCCACCTCATTGCTCACGCCGCAGTCAGATTTCCGGGCAGCCTCGCCGGTTTGCGAAGGTCATTCGTTCCGGTCCGCGGCGCGTCATCCCCTGCACAACGATACTGCGGGGAGACATGCGTACGATCTGCGCCCTGCGAAGTCCTTCGCTGCGTGCGATGTCGAGAGCATCATCCGGATCGCATCCGCGCGGTCCGCGCCGATCATATCCGTCATATCGGTCACGATCGCGATTCCGATCGTAAACGCCGACGCCACCGGGGCCGACCCGCAACTCCAAGTCCTGCGCGGCCGCGATCGTCGGCGAGATCGTCAAGCCGCTTATCGCAGCCAAGCCGACCAGTACGCACTGAAGAGATTTCCGCATGAGTTCCTCCCATGATCCTATGTTTGTCGTAATGACAACATCGCCATGCGAGATTTGTTCCTTGAGGTAAGAGGGCTCGGTGCGGACGCCGAACGTGTCGTTCGTCTCATCGAAGGCGCGTCGCATGAATCCGATTCGATGCGGCGCGCTTTAAAGATCATTCGTTTCAAACAGCCATGTTCGACGCTGCCGACATCACTTCCCGAGGGGCGGGACCGCCGAACATATGGCGACCATCCTCCTCGACTTCCGTGAAACACCAGCGCACGACGCCATCCCGATCGAGCAGGAATTCGCCGACGAGTTGGCCGTGGCCGGTGGCGATCATCTGCTTGTCATCCTCGGTGATTTCATAGCCGTCCGCCTTGTCGAGGAATTCCGACGCCGCCATCGGGTCCATAGGCGCTGGAAGCTCGCCCGGCATGTCGATGCGCATCGACATCACCATGTTCATGCTGACTTTGCGCGGCCACTCATTCTCATCTTCGGTAAACTGAAGATTCGGCAGGCCGAAGGCCCTGTGCGATACCCGTTCCGGGTCCGAGGCCGCCAGCAAATTGGGAAGCGGATGGTAGCGGAAATAGAGGCGAGCGCGGTCGATCGGCGTGTTGACGATGGTCAGGCTGTCGATGCCTTTCTCCTGCAAGGCATCGGTGAGTTCAGCCATGGCGGCGATCTGCCGGCGACAGAAGGGGCAATGCAATCCGCGGAACAACCCGACGAGCACCGGCTTCTGGCCGCGAAAATCGTCGATGGCGACCTTGCCCTGGCGGGTGATCGCATCCAGCACCACGTTCGGCGCGCGATCTCCCGGCTGCAATGGTCTTGCGGCGTGGTTCTCCTGCATGTTTCGTTCCTCCCTTTATCTTCTTGAATCGATTTGCCTAATCGATCTCCGGCGATCACTGCAACGAGGACAAGTCAGTCGAGAAACGGCAGGACGACGAGCGTGCCTGGATCGAGGTTGTGGCGGATGCACACATCCTGTGCCAGCGTGAAATACCGTTCCGCCTCGTCCATGTCGTCATGCTCAAGGCTGAGTGTCGCCAATCCATCATAGCACGGAAAGAGCAGTTGCGGTTCATCAATTTCCTTCGCAACCTCAAGGGCTTCTTCGTAATACTTACGAGCTAGCTTTGGCTGCCCGTGGCATTGATGAATTTGGCCCAGCACGATCAGCGGCACGGAGAGATGGTCGCGCTGATCGAGCGCCCGGTCGATTTCGACGGCCTTTTCCGCAGCCGGTACACCCTCAGCGGCGCAGCGATCGGTGAAGGTGCAGCAGGCAACTGCGAGGTTGGCGAGAAGCCGCGCCTGGAAGCCGAGATCGCCGATACGGGTCGCAAGCTCCAATCCGCGCCGGCAGATCTTGATGGCGTTGGCTGGATCAACAATCGTGTAGAGAACGCCGAGATTGGAATAGGCGCGACAGGCAGCACTTTGCAGATCGGCTTTTTCGGCGACCGAGAGGCTGCGCTCCACTTCCTGCACGGCCTCGCGGCGACGTCCTAGCCGCGCAAAGGCCGCACCCTTGGTGTTCAGCGCCTCCGCCATCGCTCGCGCTGTCTCCCGTCCGGCCTCGGTCGTCCCGTCGATCGGCAGCGTTTGCAGGCATTGAAGTGCCTGCGTCGCCCACTCGGCGGCAGCGGCCTGATCCCCCATGCGGAAGGCCAGATGGCCACGCTCCTGCAGGACATGTGCACGTTCGACCGGCGCATCGATTGTCGCGATTATCGCTTCGGCTTCGGCCAAATATGTCTCCGCTTGATCGCGGCGTCCTGCATCGAGATGCAAACGGCCGACCTTGCGCAATATCCTCGCTGCGGCAATAGGGTCGTCTTTGGTGCGGTGGATCGCAAGCGCCCGCTGATAATGGTTCAAGGCGGCGTCGCGCAGGCCGGCGGGGCCGCAGAGATCGGCAAGGCGCTCCAAGAGCGCCAGTTGTTCCGGTGTCACCTCCGCCTCGTTTGCGAAGGCCGCAAGGGCCTGACGGTAGAGGCGCATTGCATCGTCATTGGCGTAGGCCTTGCGCGCCAGATCACCCGCCGCCATCAGATAGGTGGCCCCTTTGGCCTTTTCGGTGGTCAGGCTGAAGTGATGGCCGAGCTGCGCCAGGTGCTCGGGCCGATCGGGCGCTGCGCCATATTGACGTTCCAGAGCCCGGCCGATGCGTTGATGAAGCTCCATGCGCCGTTGCAGCAGGAGATTATGGTAGATGACGTCGTGCATCAGTGTCTGGCTGAAGCGATATCCCGGCGATCCGCCGGCATCGGGCCCGCGCAATTCCTCGATGATATTGGCATCGCAGAGATGATCCAATGCGGCATCGATGGCGGCTGGGTCGGTGGCGATGGTGCGGAGCAGGGCGGTATCGAACTTCGGGCCGACCACCGCCGCCTCTTGCGCCAGCCGTCTGATGTCCTGCGGCAGACGATCGACGCGGGCAAGCAACAGGGCTTGCAGGTTCACCGGGATATCGACGTCCGTGTCTTCCGCTGCGACATGCCAGCGCTGGCCGTCATTGTGCAACGTGCCCATGTCGATCAGCGCCCGAAGGATTTCTTCGATGAAAAGCGGATTGCCGCCGGCGCGGTCGAGGATACGCTTGCGCATCGTGACCGGCAACTTGCCTTGATCCTCGCCGAAAAACGCAGCAAGCAGCTTCTGCCCGTCGGCCGCAAACAGTGGTGCAAGACGCTGCACGGTGACGCTGACACGATTGGAGTCCAGTGGGTCGGTCTGCGATGTCGGCCGGTAGACCGCCAGCAGCATCAACCGGCTGCGCTCCAGCCGGTCCATCATGAAGCGAAGCACTTCCAGTGAGGCGGCATCCGCCCAGTGCAGATCCTCGATGACAAGCAGCAGGGGACCTTGCGCCAGCCGCCGCTCGAAGACGGTGCGGACGCCATAGAAGATCTGCCGCCGCAACTGCTCCGGCTCGATGTACCGCAAAGCGCCATCGGGATCGCCGAGACCGAGGACATGCAGAAAGAGCGGCAAAAGTCCCTCGACCTCCTCCTGCGTCAGATCGAGCGCGCGGAACCCCGTTGCCAGCAGTTGCCGCGCCCTGTCGAGATCGTCCCGCTCGCCGATGCCGTAGGCGCTACGCACGACCGCGCCGAGCGTGCCATAGGATTGTTCGCCGAGCGGAGAGCAGGTCGCTTTGCGGATGGCGAGGCCCTGGAAACGAGCGGCATTGCCGGCGATTGCGACGAATTCGTTGACCAGCCGAGACTTGCCGATGCCGGCTTCGCCGATCAGCCGGACAAGCTGCGCCGCACCGCCGCAGGCAAGGTCGAGGCATGTCAGCAACCGCGACATTTCCGTATCCCGTCCGATCATCGGTGCCTGAAGGCCGAGACTTTCGAGCCCGCGCGCCGTATGCGGCGCTTCCGACAGCCCTGTCAGCCGGTGGACAAGGACGTTGCCGCTTTTACCCCGCAAGGTCTGCGCGCCAAGACTGTCGAAGGCAAAGGCATGGCGGGTGAGGCGATAGGTCAGCGGCCCGACGAGGATATCGTTTTCGCCGGCCATGGATTGCAGGCGTTGAGCGGTGTTCACCGTGTCGCCGGTCACCGAATAGGATTTTGTACTGACCGCGCCGAAGCCGCCGGTGACGACGGGACCGCTATTGATACCGATATGCAGGCGGAGCGGCACGCCGGCGCGGGCGTGCCAGCGCTCGCCGACCTCAGTGGCCCGACCGATCATATCGAGTGCGGCCCCGAGCGCCCGGACCGGATCGTCCTCATGAGCGACCGGCGCGCCGAACAGCGCCAGCAGCGCATCGCCGACGAACTTGTCGACGAAGCCGCCATAAGCCTCGACCGCCTGGGTCATCTCTTCGAACAATTCGTTCTGCAGTACCCGCATGACTTCAGGGTCGATCTGCTCGCTCAGAGTCGTGAAGCCGCAGAGATCGGCAAAGAGCACGGTCACCGGCCGCCGGTCGGCATCGCCCTCTGATTGAGGTAGCGCCTCGATCTTCGGCTTCGATGCGGGTTGGACTTTGCCCGAAATCGACGCGCCACAGCTGGGGCAGAAGGCAAAATCGGGCTGACAAGCATTGCCGCAGGCGGCGCAGGTGATCGGTTGCCTTGCGCCGCATCGCGGACAGAAAGCAAAACCGCTCTGAATATCGAACCCGCAGCCGCTGCACTCCATCGGACGCATCTCACGAAACCCCGATGTACGGCTATTTCAGCCGCAACCAGCAGGCCTCAGACAGGGGACAAGCATGAACCTGCTGCCCCAGGCCCGCAAGTACTAAACAAGTGGCGGATCTGGCGACAGCTTCGGTAGCTTGAGAACGGTGATCTGCGGGCTGCAGCATCGCACGGCTTGCTTTTGGCGTGTTCGAACCGGCCGCTACTGCCGATCGGTGCCGGCGAGCCTCGCGACCCGGCAGTGAAGGAGCACCGGCCGGTCCGTGTCGATCATCTCCTCGATCCTGGCGTCGAGTTCGGTAGGGCTCTCGCAACGAAGGCCGACGGCGCCATAGGCTTCCGCGAGCTTGGTGAAATCGGGCAGTGAGGCCGAATAGGAGCGCGATCGACCACTGCCATCCGGCACTTGACCCCATTCTCGCGCCATGCCCGGATGCTCATCGCTCAAGATGAAGATCTTGATCGGCGCTTGATGCTGTATCGCCGTCGACAGCTCTTTCATCGTCGTTTGCACCGAAGCGTCGCCGGCAATGTCGATGACAAGGCGCCCAGGATTTGCGAGCTGCGCGCCCAGCGCGGCAGGAAGACCGAAGCCCATCGCCCCCAATCCACCTGACGTAATCCAGCGATTGGGTTTGTCGAAGCCGAAGAACTGCGCCACCCACATCTGCTGACCGATCTCCGTGGCGATGATGGGGTCGTGCGGCTTTGTCAGCGCATGCAGACGCTCCAGGGCATGTTGCGGCATGATTGCATGGTCCAGCCGCTCGTAGGAAAACGACTGGTGGGCTCGCCAATGATCGATCTGCAACCACCACGCCCGCAACCGCTTCTGGTCGGGGACGGTGGAAAGCGACCGCCAGGCATGGATCATGTCCGCCAGCACATGCGCGGCGTCGCCCTGAATGCCGATGTCGACAAGAACGCGTTTGTTGATCGACGAGGCATCGATATCGATCTGGATCTTCTTCGAGTGAGGCGAAAACTCATGCACGCGCGAGATCGCAAGGTCGTCAAACCGCGCGCCGATGGCGATCATCAGGTCGCAGTCGGCAATTGCCATATTGGCTTCATGCGATCCGTCCTGTCCGGCGACCCGCAGCCAGTTCGGCCCGGTAGCGGGGTAGGCTCCAAGCCCCATGATGGTGGACGTTACGGGAAAGCCGGTTAGGTCGACGAACTCGCGCAACAATCGCGATGCCTCCGGTCCGGCGTTGATGATGCCGCCGCCGGTATAGATGATGGGGCGTCGGGCTTCGGCCATCAATGCGACAGCCGACCGGATCGCGTTCTGATCGCCTTGCATTGCCGGCTGGTAGCTCGGCAGCGGACCTACCTTGTCAGGTGAGACGTAGATGCCGCTGGCAAACAGCACGTCCTTTGGCATGTCGACGAGAACAGGGCCGGGCCGACCGGCCGCCGCGATCCGGAAAGCCAGATGGATCGTTTTGGCCAGATCGTCGATGTGTTGGACCAGGAAATTGTGCTTTGTGCAGGGGCGGGTGATGCCGACCGTATCGCATTCCTGAAAAGCGTCCGTGCCGATCAGACTTGTCGGCACCTGGCCCGCGAGGCAGACGAGGGGAACGGAGTCCATAAGGGCATCCTGCAGCGCCGTGACCGCATTTGTAACGCCTGGTCCTGATGTCACCAGCATGACGCCGACTTTTCCCGTCGAGCGGGCATAGCCCTCGGCTGCGTGTCCGGCGCCTTGCTCATGGCGCACCAGGAAATGTTTGATGTCCTCCTGTTGGAAGATTTCGTCATAGATCGGCAGCACCGCGGCGCCTGGATAGCCGAAAATGTGTTCGACACCGTTGTCGCGCAGCGCTTGCAGAACGATCTCGCCGCCGTTCATGCGACGATCAGAGGGGTTGTTTAGAGAAGAGTTGGCTGTCTCGCCGGTCATATCTGGGTTCCGTCGTGAGTGAGGTGATAGTTGCGACGGGGCATAAAAAAAGGCCCCGTCAGGGACCTGTTTTCGGCGCATGGGTGGCTATTGCCGGACGATCAGACCGTCCTGCCCATGCGCGATATCACGACTACGAGAACCATTGCGATTTTCATGGGCGATAGAGCTACCTCCGAATCTACACGTCGTCAACGACGTCTCTGCGTAGATTGTATCTGCAGTTGAGAATATTTGAGATCGGTAGGGTAGCCAGTGACGAGGCAAGGGCAGGGGCGATCCGTTCGCCAGCCTATCTGGCCCGGCGCGAACCCAGGTTCTATGACGAGGTATGGGCGCCATCGAGGATCTGCCGCGCCTCGGCCCGCGGCGCGGCGACGGAATGACGCTTAACGAGCGAGCATTCGAGCTTCGCGATTGGATAGCGCTTGCCCGGTATACTTTCCGGGTTGAGATGTTCGATCGCCCATTGCCCCATGGCAAGATGTGGAAGGACCGAAGTCGTCAGCGGCGGTACGAGATGTCGTGAAATTTCTTCGTCGTCATAACCCACCACCGACATGTCCTGGGGAATGCGAAGCCCTGCATCCTTGAGCGCTTCGTAGCACCCGATGGCAGTGCGGTCGTTCTGGCAGAAGATCGCGGTGGGCGGCTCTTTCAGAGCAAGCAGTTTCATCGTGGAGGCATAGCCGGCACTGGCCGACCAGTCGCCTTCAATGACCAATTCAGGATCGAAGGGTATATCGGCGGTCGCCAGGGCGCGGCGATATCCCGTCAGCCGGTCCTGCGCAGCCTGCATCCAGATTTCGCCGGTGATCGTCGCGATGCGGTGGTGTCCGTGCGTGATCAGGTGCCGGGTGGAGCTCTGCCCTCCGGCGATCTCGCTCGGCACCACGGCGGGAAAGGCATGGTCGGCCGTATAACAGTTCAGCAGGACCGTCGGGATGTTGAGCTCGCAGACATAGGAGGGAAGCTCTACCTGGCGGGTATAGATCGTCATATAAATGAGCGCCGATATGCCTCCGCTCGTCAACGCCTCGATTGCCTTCGGCTCCATGACGGGATCACTGAGCGTCTGGGTTACCAAAAGGACATTGCCGGCGTTCCAGGAGGCTTGCCGCGCGCCTTCGATCGCAACGATCGCTTCCGGGCTGGTGGCGAGCTGATCGACGGCGAAGCCGATGACGTTGTCCAGTCCCGAATAAGAGGCCTTCGTCGCGTAGGTCTTCTCCATGTAGCCGAGCTCGCGCGCCGCCTCCCATACGCGATCGCGCGTCTGCTGGGAGATACGGGTGCCGGGCGTGTCGTTGAGGACGAAGGAGACGGCCGCCTGCGAGCAGCCAGCTGCGGCGGCGATATCCATCATCGTCACACGCACAGGCTTATTCCTCTTTTGGGTCTTGGGTTTTCGCATTCGTGGAAACTGTCTCTGCTTCAGATAATGGGGCAGGGTGATTGATTGTCGTTTTCTGCTAATAGTATTAGCATCTATCTGAAAGCGTTGGCAATTGCATGAATTGCTTCAACACCAGCGGTTATTGGCAACTTCCAGTACGAAATTGCAGCCCTGACCACTGGGCGATGAAATGTTTCGATCTGCATTGATAATACTATTTACTAATTAAAATTCTTGTATACCGTCAGGGAGCGATCGGAACCTATGCCACTCGTCGCTTTGCGACGGCCCTGGGAGGGGGCGCATCCGGCCGGCCGTAAATCGGAAACGGGCCCGTGCAACTGCGGCCCCTCGGGAGGTGTATTATGAAACAGCTGAAACGCAATGCAGCCTTGTTTTTCGCCGGGTTGATGCTGAGCGCGGCGCCGATTGCCGTATCGCATGCTGCCGACAAGCCGACACTTGCATTTGTCGTCAATGGCGCATCCGACTTCTGGAAAGCCGCAGAGGCGGGCGTGAAGAAGGCGCAGGGCGAGATGCCAGACTACCAGATGGAGCTGAAGTATCCTGAGCAGGCATCGGTCGCCGTTCAGCAACGGCTTATGGAAGACTTGGTCAGTGCCGGCGTCAAGGGGGTGATGGTCTCCGCGGTCGATCCCAAGACCCAGACGGACGGCTTGAACAAGATCGGCTCGCAGACTGCTCTCTTCACGACCGATAGTGACGCGCCGCAGACCAACCGCGTCGCCTATATCGGCTCGTCTAATATCGATGCCGGCATGCAGGCCGCCGAGATCGCCAAAAAGGCGATGCCTGACGGCGGCAAATGCATCGGCTTCGTCGGCCTGCTCGGCGCCGACAATGCCAAGGAACGCATCCAGGGCATGAAGGACGGCCTGAAGGGCACGAAGATCGAGCTGACGGATGTCCGCGGTGACGATATCGACCAGACGCGCGCAAAGAAGAACGTCGAAGACGCGCTGGTGGCCAGCCCGGACGTCACCTGCATGGTCGGCTTCTACTCCTACAATACGCCGCGCATCTATGAGGCGCTGCGCGACGCCGGCAAACTCGGCCAGATCACCGTCGTCGGCTTTGATGACGATCCGATCACGCTCGGCGGCGTCAAGGAGGGCACGATCGCAGCGACCGTCGTGCAGCAGCCGTTCGAGTGGGCCTATCAGGGCATGAAGCTGATGGCGGCCTATCTCAAGGGCGACAAATCAGGCGTTCCCAGCAACGGCTTGATCATCATCCCGACGGTGATCATCGGCAAGGATGACGTTGACAAGTATGCCGCCAGCCTGAAGGCTATGTCTGGAAAATAACCCTCCTTCGCGGCGGCGGCACTTGCCGCTGCCGCGACTGACGTGTCGTGCCGACACAGCATTAGTTGCCATGGACAGGCGATGAACCACAGCTCTGACATCCCGTCACCGGACCCGCTTGCAACCCCGTTCCTTTCGCTTTCCGGCGTTGGCAAGACCTATCCGGGCGTCGTTGCGCTTGAGGGCCTGTCGATCGACATCATGCCGGGCGAGGTCATTGGCCTCGTCGGCGAGAACGGGGCTGGAAAATCGACCCTGATGAAGATTCTTGGCGGCGTGATCGCACCCGACCGAGGCACGATCCTGCTCGACGGCACAGAGCTTCGCTTCCTCACTGTGGAATCGAGTATCGCATCCGGCATCGCCTTCGTGCACCAAGAACTCAATCTCTTTGAAAATCTCGACGTTGCTGCCAATATCTTCCTGGGCCGCGAACCGCTCAAGGCCGGACCTTTCAAGCTCGTCGATCGCGATCGGCTGCGAGACATGGTGAAGCCGCTCTTGAAGCGGGTAGGGGCTCATTTTTCCGCCGACACACCCGTGGCATCGCTTTCCCTTGCCGAGCAGCAGATGGTGGAAATCGCCAAGGCGCTATCCATCAACGCCAGGCTCGTCATCTTCGACGAACCCACGTCCAGCCTGCCGCTGGCCGAAACCGAGCGGCTCCTGAGCATTATCAAATCGTTGAAAGCGGATGGCATCAGCGTAATTTTCATCTCGCATCGCCTCCACGAGGTTGAGCGCGTCGCAGACCGGGTCATAGTCCTGCGCGACGGCACGCTTGTGGGCACGCTCGCCAAGAAAGACATCGGCCACGACCAGATGGTCAAGCTGATGATCGGCCGGGTGCTTGCGGCCCGGACCGCAAAACCGCAACGCTCGGCTGGCTCGGTCGCGCTGAAGGCAAGCGGCGTGCGCACCGAGGCCTATCCCGCCCGCCCCGTTGATCTGGAAATCCGGTATGGAGAAATCATGGGGCTTGCAGGGCTCGTTGGGTCGGGCCGCACCGAGCTTGCAAAAGTACTCTTCGGCATCGACCGGAGCTACGGCGGAGCCATTCTGCAGGACGGGCGGCAAATTGCGATCAGGTCTGCCCGGGACGCCGTCGCTCGTGGCATTTTCCTGGTACCGGAGGATCGCAAGCGCAACGGCATACTTCTTGATTTCCCGATCGCCCAGAACATAACCCTTGCCGATCTCCCCAAGCTCTCCAACCGCTTCATGCTTTCTGCCGAGCGGGAGAGGGGAGCGGCCGAAAAGCAGCGTGTTCGCCTCGGTATCAAGGCGCCGTCGGTTTCGACGCGAACCGGCACTCTGTCCGGCGGCAACCAGCAGAAGGTGGTGCTTGCCAAATGGTTGTCGATGAGCCCGAAGGTGATGATCTTCGACGAGCCGACGCGCGGCATCGATATCGGCGCGAAGAACGAGATCTACGGCCTGATGCGAGCGCTTGCCGATGCCGGAGTCGCCATCCTGATGATCTCCAGCGACATGGAAGAGGTGATCGGCGTTTCCGACCGCATCGCCGTCATGCACGAGGGCCAGATCGCCGGCATATTGGAAGAGGACGAAATCAGCCAGGAAAGTGTCCTTTTGCTTGCTGTCGGCAAAAGGGTAAAATAGCGGCTGCGGCCCATAAATAAGTATCGGGGGATGGATCTCGAATGATCAAAAAAGATCTCGGACTGCTGCTTTTGATCGTCGTCGTCGGCATCGTCGTCGCCATCATCAACCCGCGCTTCCTCCTACCGATCAACCTGGCCAACACCGCCAACTTGATCGGCCTGTTCGGCATCCTGTCGATCGGCCAGGCCTTTGTCATCATTACAGGCGGTATCGAGCTTTCCGTGGGCTCGCTCGTTGCGCTTCTCGGTGTGCTGTTCGTCGATTTCATCGCGGTCCAGGATATGTCATGGATGCTGGCGCTGCCGTTCATTCTCGCACTCGGCGCGGTCATAGGCGCCGTCCACGGCTGGCTGATCACCCGGCTCAACCTGCAGCCCTTCGTCGTCACCCTCTGCGGCCTCCTGATTTATCGTGGGGCAGCGCGCTTCTACACGGCCGACGGAACGGCGGGCTTTGCTTTCGGCCAAAATTTCCCAGACCTCGAATTCCTGACCGCCGGACGGTTTTACGGCGTTCCCAACACCTTCATCGCACTCGTCATCATTGCCGTGGTCATGTGGATCATGCTGCATCGCTCTGTCTTCGGGCGTTATCTTTACGCGATCGGGAAGAACGAGGAGGCAGCCCGCTATTCCGGTATCCGTACCGGCCGCATGATCATGTCGGCCTATGTCATCTGCGGGCTGCTGACGGCGCTTTCGGCGATTTATTTCGCCATGTACACGCGCTCGATCTCGCCGGCGAGCCATGGCCAGTTCTACGAACTCTACGCGATTGCCGCTGCCGTACTCGGCGGCTTTTCGCTCCGCGGCGGCGAGGGGTCGATCGTCGGCGTCGTGCTGGGGACGGTCCTGCTCCAGGAGTTGCAGAATCTCGTCAACCTACTTGGTATTCCCTCGTCGTTGAATTTCGCTGTCATGGGTGGCGTGATCCTCATCGGCGTCCTGATCGACCAACAATGGCACGCGATCCGCGCAAAGCGCCGCCTCGTCTTTGCCGCCCGGCAGACCGAAACCCGTCTTTCGAACGAAGGCAGTTTGCCAGTGGTTGCCAATCAGGACTAGGTCAGTGGATGGGGCCATGCGTGTCGTGATCTTGCCCCGTTGAGACAATCCGTTTCAGGAGGGCAGCATCCGGCCATTCGCCAACGAGCGATCTTGCGGCGTTCATCCATATCGATCTGGGAGTAGGTGCGCTTCATGTCTCGTTCCTTGCAGGGATAAACCGTTGTTATCTATTGCAAGTCGCACTTCATCCTTGAACCCACCCCGGCTACATACATGTATCGCATAAGATAGATTATGGAACATGCAGCCTAATGAAATAGCCTCTCAGACCGCCGAAGATGCGGCTATCGCCGATTGGCATTACGATTTAGATATCAATGTGTTCGATGGCGAAGTTACGACTTCGGTAGAGTATGAATTCGAGATTTCCCGATGTACAATTGTCGAGATGTCTTGCCTGAGGCTGCGCGTCCAATTCGGCATTACACACATCAGGTTTGATTGAGAACAGTCAGCATGCCTCCGAAATCGATCAAGGAACCCTTCTCTTGCAAGAGCACAATCCGGGACTCCACCAGTTCCTTTAACTGACTACTCGTTGACTTGAACCCAAGCCCGCGCGCGACCGCATTCACCGCCTGATCTACGGTGGCCCCGAGGCTCGTTCTGATGACTGTGATAAGCCCTTCGTCAATTTCCATCGGCGGCAGCATTTCGATCCGACGCAGGCTGAGAGACGTGACGCCGCTACGATCTCTGAGCGTGATGTCCTTGTCCGGCCAAAGCAGAAACTCTCCGTCGCGCACGATCTCCTGAGAATTCTGGGCGATCGTGATCGCCGCGCCGACATGGGCATCGATCCGGTTTCCCGCCCGCTGAAGACCCCAGGCCGACCTGATGCGGGTGACGACCTCGTCCTGATGCACTGGTCCTTCTGCTCCGACCGTTTGCTTTACCAGCGCGATCACCACGCCGATCGGCGCTTCGTGAAGTTCGCCTACGATATTCGGTCGCAGCACGGCCTCCTGATACAAGGTTGCGCTCGAAATTTCGTCGACGATAACCGGCTGCAGACCAATCTCTGTAACGTCCGCACGTTCGATAGTGACGACCTCGACCGGTACCGCTCGCCTCGACAGGTGTTCCTCTGTTCCCGACCTGACGTCGGCCTTGGCCCGCTCGATGGCGGCAACGAGGCGTTCAAGTTCCGCTTTGGGCCTTTGGAACCAGTCTGCACTCCAGATGCGATAGATATTCCAGCCATGATCCTCGAGGACCGCCTGTCGAAGCCGGTCTCGGTCACGAGCCGAACGCGAGTCATGGTATGCGGCGCCGTCGCATTCGATCCCCAGAATATATCTGCCCGGTATCTGCTCGTCGGCCACCGCCAGATCTATGAAGAACCCGGCGATTCCAACCTGCGGATGGACCTGATAGCCCCTCTCCTTAAGCGCAGCCATGACCTGTTCTTCAAAGACGCTGTCCATCCCACGGTCGGTGCGCTGGGTCATCGAAAGCCTGCCCGTCCGAGCGTAATGGAGAAACAGTTTGAATGCGAAGACGCCTTTGCCTTTTCCACGTTCGAGATCGATGTCCTCGTCGGTGATCGAAGCGTATACCTCGCAGCGCCGCTTCGCGCGGCTGATAAGAACATTGAGACGACGTTCGCCTCCCTCGGCTCCCAACGGCCCGAAGCGCATGCTCATTGGCGCGCCACTTGGCCCCTTGGCATAGGCGACGGAAATGAGGATGACGTCGCGCTCGTCGCCCTGAACGTTTTCAAGGTTCTTGATGAAGAAAGGCTCGCTCGGATGCGAGTGGAAGAACTCCTCGGTTTCTGGGTTGAGGCGTCGCAGCAGTTCCAACTGGTCCTGGATCTCTCGACGCTGCTTGATGGAGAATGCCGCGACGCCGAGCGACAGGCTCGGCGATTGAAGCGCATGCCGTATGATCGCTTCGGCGACGACCTTAGCCTCTACCTTGTTGACGCCATCCTCGAAGACGCCGCCAGGCACATGCTGAAAGCGGAGGCCCATGCCCGCCTCGGCCGTATAAGGACTCGGTACAATGAAGAGCTTGTTATCATAGAACTGGCTGTTTGAGACCGCGATCAGAGACTGATGGCGGCTTCGGTAGTGCCATCGGAGCATCTTTTCCGGAAGGCCTCGGGCGGAAAAGAGTCCCAGGATACTTTCAATATCTGACACCTGAGCGCCGTCCTGGGCGTCGTCGTCATCCGACGTGCTGGAGGTCATTTTCGAGAAGAAACGGGTCGGCGG
Organism: Rhizobium sp. WSM409; assembly: GCF_057653825.1. Classification (NCBI taxonomy): domain Bacteria; kingdom Pseudomonadati; phylum Pseudomonadota; class Alphaproteobacteria; order Hyphomicrobiales; family Rhizobiaceae; genus Rhizobium; species Rhizobium sp. WSM409. The sequence goes on from NZ_CM172794.1 coordinate 1,940,944, forward strand.
CAACTGACGCTCGTCCCCAACCACGACCACCTGTTTAGCGCGGGCTACCGCTCCCAACGCGTCTACCGGCTGAATTTGACTGGCTTCGTCCATGACGAGGAGATCGAACTGCAGAAGACCGGGCGGCAGGAACTGTGCTATGGAAAGCGGGCTCATCATGAAGACTGGCTTAAGGGCCTGTATCGCTACGGACGCGCGCTGCATGAGCTGGCGGATCGGCATGTGACCGCGACGGCGCGCCATCTCTCCCCTAAGGACTCCGACAGGACCGATCCCACTGACGGCAGGAATTCGTTTGTGGTGAGCGCGGACGACCTCAAGACGGGATAGCGCCATTCTGCTCCGGTCCAATGTCGCGAATTCGTTCACGAGTCGCCCGTGCACCTCGCCGTCGAAACGAGATAATTCGGGGTCGGCGGAATGCTGATGTCTGAGGATCCCTTCGTAGATCGCCATCTCCACATATGGCACGACGTCATCCGGCTTCACCCGCCCATCTTCGAGGCGTTCAACAACAAGACCGACGCCGGCGTTCGCAGCGTCTTCCGCTCTTCCGCGATAGGCGGCCCATTTGGATAGGTGCTCCTCGGTCTCGACCCATTTCGCGAGCTTTTGCGCGACCGTCGCAAGCTCCGTCTGTCCGATTTCGTGCGCGCCGAACACAATCGACACATCCGCCTTCAGGAAGCCGAGCAAAGCTTGGAGATCGTGTTGAAGGATCGCTCCTCTCGCCAATGCATCGCGAGCTTTCACAGCCACCGCGGGGCGGTCGGATACGCGCGAGCTTAGCAGGCGGATGTCGGAGTTGTGTGAAATCCACTCAGTCGTGCGAGACAGCAGCGACCAGTCCGACTCCGTCCCCTTCCAAAGCGGACCGAAGGAAGCCCGGCCGAGGGAGTCCAGCCGCTCCAGCGTGGATTTCAGGCCGCGCGCCAATGCGAGCAGCTTCAATAGCGCAAGACGGTGTGCGTTGGTTTCCGGAACAGAGCGGACCAGCGTCAGGAAGACCTTGTGGGCATCGGCGATTTCGCGGGCGAATTGCGATGTCTGTGTAAGCGAGACGCCATCTGGGCCTGGAGCGTCCGAAAACAAAACTGACGCCTTCTCACCAAGATCCTTCCATAGACTGAGCAGAAGACGTCGCGACTCGTCCAGCAGCGCCCTCACCTGCTCACAACGGCCCGCTACCGACGTCCTGTCGGAGAGACGGCCGGCTATCAACCGTGCTTCGACACCGACACCGCGCAGGCTTCGCATCCAAAGTACGAGGTTTTCAAGCGGCTTCGGGTCCGACTTTTCTCCGCGCCAGTCCGCTCCGAAAGCAGATCTGCCGAGGCTGTCGCCGTCCTTGATCGCAGCGCGGGCGCTCTTGCCCTTCTGGAGAAGATCAAGGATTCGAACAGTTTCGTCGGGCGAAGTCTCGTTGGGCATCACGCTGCGCAGAAGCGCCTTTGCCTTGCGCCACTCACCGCTCATGAACCTGAAGAGACGCTTGCCATGGACGGCGACCGCTGCCCGCACCTGCATAAGGTCGATATCCCAGGCCTGCTCAGAGATCTTGCCTTCAAGCTCGGCACGAATACGCCGAAAGTCTCCCACGGCCTCAGCGAGATCGGAGGCCTGGTCAAGGCCTCGTTCCCAGATGGCGGCAACGAAGGCGTCGGGGCTCGCGTCCGGGGCTTCGGCTACGCGCTGTCCGATGACGATGAGCCGATCAATCGATGCCAAGGTCGGAGAAGCATTGACGCCGAGCAGGGTACGCAACGCGCCCGCGCCCGCCAGGAAGCGCGGCAGCACAGACGCAAGCTGTTCGATCGTGGCAAACCCGCTTTGTGAGAAGTCTGCAGAAAGACGGACGAATTGCGTGGCAATCGGCTCCGGATCAGATTCCCATGCGGACGGCGTCATGCGGGCCGCGACTTCGGCCGCGTATGTCGAGAATTCGGCGCCGCCAACGACAAGATCGCGTACCCGATCCAGTTCGGTCGCCCATGCGTCGTTTGCCAATGCCTCCGAAGATATCTCCGAAGGACACGAGGCGACCCTTTCCGCGGTCGACGCGATGTCCATAAAGTTTGCCAGCGAGTGAGGCGATGATAGTTCGAGCGTCTGCGATACGTCATCCATCTGGCTGCGCAATTCAGCCAGTTCCGTGGCCGCCGTTTTCAATCTCGTCGTCAGACGTTCAAGATCGAGCGGGGTAACTCCGGTAAGCCCGACGCCGTACCACGGATGGTGCTTTGGCAGGCCGATGTCCTCGATGCGTTCAGCAAGTTCCGTCAGCAGCGCCTTCGCCCGCTCGCGCACCTCCGGCGTCCAGTCCGCAGCAACCGGCAGATCGATATCCGATGGAGCCATGCCCTCGCGACGCAGCCTTGCAAGGTGTCCCATGACTTGGAACGGGGAAAGCGAGTAGGGTTGATACACGCGGTGAATGCGTGCCGGATGGGCGTTAAGTAAATCGCGTGCGTCCGTGAGGCGCTGGTCGAGCGCACTGCCGGATTCCCCTTTGGGCGTGCCGAGCTCCCAAGTATGCTGCAGCTCTGCGAGGACGGCGCGCTTGTTCGCCTTGTTACTATGGAGTTCGAGGCAGGCTTCACCGACGCTCGCCTGGTCAAGGCGTCGTTTCACGACCTCGAGCGCCGCCATCTTTTCGGCTACGAACAGCACCGTCTTGCCGTCGGCGACCGCCGACGCGATAATGTTGGCGATTGTCTGGGATTTTCCCGTGCCCGGCGGGCCTTGAATGACGAGGTCCCTCCCTCGCCTGACTTCGTGGATCGCGGCCGTCTGCGAACTGTCGGCATCGACGATATGCGTCATCTCGGAAGGCGAAATGTGCTCGTCGATCTTGACGTCCTCGCCAAGCAGCTGTTCGCCGCCCTCGAAGCCATCGGAAACCAAACCGATGATGAGTGGCAGCTCGGTGAACTTGGCATCCTTAGGCCAGAGCGTGGGATCAAGGTCTCTGTACATGAGGAATTTGGCGAAGCTGAAGAAACCGAGCACGATGTCGTCGGGTTGGACGGACCAGTTTGGCTTCATCGAGATGCACGCCGCCACCTTCGCGGCGTAGTCCTCGAATGTGAAGTCGTCGCTCGCCTCGAACGCCGGCATTGAGATCTGATGGACACGGTCGAGAAAGGCCTCGAGGGAGAGGTTTGAAGCGAGGTCCTCCTGGCGCGCTCGAAGCTTGAAGCGCTCGGCTGCGCTGCCACGCTCCAACGACACCGGCACGAGGATGAGCGGTGCGTAGCGGACGTTCTCCGCATTGTTGGGATCGATCCACTTCAGAGTGCCCAGCCCGAGGAACAGGATATTCACCCCCTGCTCTTCCTCTAATGTCCGGGCATCGAAGTAAAGGTCCAGCAGACGCTTCTGGAGAGCATTTGGCGTCATGCGGGTCTGGAGCTTGGTGTCGCCATGACGGACAAGCCGACCGTCGCCGTCGCGCTCATCATCGTCCGGGAGCGCGAGTTCGATCAGTTCGTCACCGTCGCCGTCATCCTTGGATTCCCGCCCCTTCGCCCCCGCCAGGAAAGTCATGGTCCTTCCATCGGTCACAAGGATCCGAAACACTTCGGACGACTTCTCGTCGACAACGTCGATGGTTTTCGCACTTTTCGAAAAGCGGGGAACGTTCAAAAGGCGGTTGCGCGCAGAAAGGTCAAGTAGTTCGGTTCTGGCCTTTTCGATCTTGGCTTCTACGGACAGATTACTTTGAAAGATGGACGTTTCATTCTGCTCAGATGCGCCGTCTGCCATGTCGATCATATTCTCGCTCCCTGCTAACCTTTAGATGCAGTAAATCGATCAATCAGTCTAGCAGGACGTGTAGTCATGTTAGGTCAGTTGGCTCTTCCCGGAGAGCGATTCGTGCGGCCGGTGCCGCCGGTTGGCAGCAATGTTCGGGCGGCGAACGACATTGGAATGGACTCCCGGACGCTCCCTGCTGGCGCTGGCGGCGCGCAGTATGGGCGGAACCGCTGATGCGGCGAGCCGCCAGGAGGCCGCTCTCGGAAGTTTGAGACCAGACCTATGTGTTGCTTTGACGGGATTTGATGGAAAGCAAGCACGTGGGGCTCGCCGCGGCTATTCCTCAAGTGTCGAGATGACTTTCGATGGTCTTTGCAGCTCCGAGGCGGCGGCGGTTGCCGCTGCATCGGCGGGACCGCCGGAAACATGAACGGTCGGCGTTGCAAACTGGATGCCTTTTTCCGCGAATGTCTTCTTGAGCATGGCAAGGGCCTTTCGGCGAACGCCGAACTGTTCGCCGGGTTTGGTCATAAACTTCAGCCGTATCTGCACACCATAATCGGCCATCTGCTCGATCCCTTGCATTTTCAAGGGCTCGATGATGTTAGGCCCGAGTTCGGCATCCTCCAGAAGCTCAACGCCGATGCGCTTGATGGTCTTGCGGACCTCCTCGAGGTCGCTGTCATAGTTCAGGGTGAGCGTAATGATGTCGATGACCCAGTCACGGCTGAGGTTTTGCACCGCGCCGAGTTCGCCGAAGGGAACGATGGTGACCGGGCCGCGGTGATGGCGCAAGCGGATCGATCGCAGCGAGAAACCTTCGACCGTCCCCTTATATTTCGCCGCCTGGATGTATTCGCCGATGCGAAAGGCATCGTCGAACAGATAAAAGACGCCGGAGATGATGTCCTTGACGAGTGTTTGGGCACCGAAGCCGACGGCTATGCCGACGACCCCGGCGCCCGCCAGCAGCGGTCCGATCTGAATGCCAACGGCATCCAGGATCATCAGGAAGCCGACAGCGCCGATCGCCAGAAACAGCACATTGCGAAGAATGGGAAGGAGGGTATTCAACCGCTGACGCCGGCGTGCGTCGGGTCCCTCCTGATGCCCCGCCTGCACGCTTCGCGACGCCACCGCCATCTGACTGTCGATCAACGTGCTTGCGAGCTTCCAGATAACGTCGGTCACCAGCAGCACGATAACGATGCGGATTCCTGCGCGGATCAAACGCGTGGTCACCGTTTCGGCTGCGGCGAGATCACTGAGATTGACATTCCACGCGCGGGCAATGAGCAGCGCGGCGACCACGATGAGGCCGTTCCGCAGCGTTTGCATGATGACAACAGACCATCCGACGATGGCCGGATCCTCGACCGCCTGCCCCTCCCCGGATTGAATAATGCGCCGAATGATATCACGAGCCACCGCAACGGTAAGAGGCAGAAGCGTAATGATGACCACCGTCCAGAATGCCCCGTGGAGCCCGGACACCCATAACAGCCACGATACTATGATGCTCGCGCTGAAGCCGACACAGACCAGCCGGCTCACCGGCGGCCCGTCGGAACGAAAGTGCCGCAGCCAGATCATAACGATCAGAGCGATTGAAACGACACCGAGCCATGCTGCGGTAAAGAGGTCGACCAAGATGGGTGAAGCCCCGATCGTCCCGATCACTTCAATAGCGGCCCAGCCAGCCGCCAGCACAGCGACGATTCCGAGGAGCCAGTAGTACCAGAACCAGGCAAGTGAGGTGACCAACGTCAGAAGCCGCATATGCGGCAGGCGGGCGCCTGGTGCGATGACAATACGGCCCACGAGCACGCCAAGGCGCACCATGAGCGCCGCTGATAGCAGGATGAGGGCGATATCGCGAAACACGGCAGGCCATGGAAAGAGGATAAACGCGCCGAGACTTCCGATCAGGTAACCGACCAACGCCAGAAGACCCATTGAAAGCCGGGCGGCGTGGAGCCTGATCCGCTGCCGGACTGTGTCGGCAGGCGCGTTCAGCACGAAATGGAGCAGCCCTCGCCCTGACCACCAGGCAAGGCGCTGCGCAACGAACCCGCCTGCGACGAAGAGTATGACCGCCAAGATCAGGCCGACCGGTTCGATACGATCATCCGTTTGGAAGACCCGGATCGCCGACTGGATCTGCCCGGGAAGGGTCGGAACGGCACCGACGAGTGTGAGCAACCTCTGGCGCAAATCCTGTAGTGACGTTGCAATCGACGTCGGTGCCGCCTCTTGCGAGACTGCTACCGGCTGCGCCGGTTCCTGATTGCCCGGAACGATCCGATTAACCAGCGCTCGTCCGGAATCATCATTCGGCAATTCGATAATAACCCGGATCGGCGCCGAGGAATTGGTCGGCTCAGCCGCCGATGCGGGGTTTGCACTCGCCAGCAGAAGCGTTGAAAATACCACCGTCAGGAATGCGCACACTCCTCGGCGGGGATGACGGTCGTCGTTGATGCGCATATAGCCGTGGTCCCCGCGACGGTGTCGTCGCTTTTGCTGGGTTGGTCGAAACTTCGGACTTTGTGAAGCGTTGCACGACCAACGTCAATCGACGAACCCGTCTGGCGGACGCAGACTGCGAACCAAGGGCCGGACGGCTTTAAGACCGCAAGCTTCTGAAGGCCTCCCTGATCTCCTGACTGAAGAGTTCTGGCTCCTCCCAGGCGGCAAAGTGACCACCCTTGGAAGCGCGATTGTAGTAGATGAGCGTCGGATAGGCTTTCGACAGCCAATGCCTTGGCGGCTTGTAGACCTCGCCGGGGAACACTGTGACGGCGACCGGGACTTTGACGGCCGTAAGCTTGGCGCCCGACATGACGTTTTCCCAATAGATCCGACCGCTGGAGGGGCCGGTATTCGTCAGCCAGTACAGCGTGATGTTGTCGAGGATCGCATCCTCGCCAAGAGCCTGTTCGGGATCGCCGCGTGTATACACCCAGTCGGCGATCTTGTCGTAAAGCCAGGCGGCGAGGCCGACTGGAGAATCCGAAATGCCGTAACCGATCGTCTCCGGCCGTGTGCTCATGATCGCTGCGTAGCCGAAGCCGTTGTTGAGGAAGTCCCGAGCCTCGTCGAAGACGACCTTCTCATCCTGAAACAAGCTATCGGGAGCTGGCCCTCCATTTTTGAGAGCCTGCGCTGCGTCCGCTGGAAACGTCGTGGCGCGTTCGACCCTGTTGACGTGGATTGCGAGCAGCCCATCCGGCGCCTGGCGACCCAAGGCGTCGCTGATGATCGCGCCCCAGTCGCCGCCTTGCGAGACATAGCGGTCATAGTTCAGTCGCTTCATCAGCACGTCCCAGGCAGCCGCTATCCGCTGGGGGTTCCAACCTGTTGCTGGTGGTTTGCCGGAGAAGCCGAATCCTGGAATCGAAGGGATCACCAGATGGAAGGCATCCTCAGCCGTGCCGCCATGCGCCGTCGGATCCGTGAGCGGCCCGATGACATTAAGCAGCTCGAAGACCGAACCTGGCCAACCGTGGGTCATGATCAGCGGCAGCGCGTTTTCATGACGGGAACGGACATGGATGAAATGGATGTCCAGTCCGTCGACAGTGGTGAGAAACTGCGGAAATGTGTTCAATCTGCTCTCCGCCTTCCGCCAGTCGTAGGACGACTGCCAGCAGCGCACCAGTTCCTTCAGCCTGTCGGGCTGCACCCCCTGCGAGCGATCCATGACGGTTTCGCCGTCGGGCCACCGGGTCGCGGCAAGACGCCGCCTGAGGTCTGTAAGCGCCGCCTCGGAGACATCAACCTTGAACGGTCGGATCTCCTCGGACGCGACAACGACATCAGCGGCGTCGGACGCGCGCGGAAGGAGAACAGCGGTTATGCCGGCCGCGGCAAAGCCTGACAGCAGCGAGCGGCGCGATACGTCGCGGTGTTTCAAAACGTTCAGCATTGCCATGATGCCGTGTCCTTTCGTGATATCGAGGAGGGGAAAACGATGGCCCTGCCCCGCTTCAATGCCGAAAACGTCAGGCAGCGTCGGCGCCGGAACGAAAGATCAGAAACTTGTTGCCTTCCGGATCGCGAAAATATGCGCAGTAAGGACCCGCACCGTTCTCGCCACGCGGACCAGGAGCCCCTTCGTCCGAGCCGCCCCCTGCCAATGCCGTTGCATGGGCTTCGTCGACCTTTGAACGGGACGGAGCTTCGAAAGCAACCATTCCACCGTTGCCGACGGTGGCAGGGCGGCCATCGAACGGCTTGATGATGCCGAATTCGAGCGTGCGATGACCGTAGTAGATGGCTCGGTTAGGCTGGACGAGGACTCGTCCGATCCCGAACACGGCCAGAAGTCTGTCGTAGAATACCGACGCGGCATCCAGATCATTCGTGCCGACAGTGGCGTGGCCAGGGAGGCTGCGGACCTTGTCGGGGTCGGCTGCCAGCTGTCTGCTTTGGGTAATGTCGTTCATATCAGTTCTTCCTTATATTGTCGCGGCCGACGCTCTGCCTTCCGCACGCAAACGCCAACGAGCTGTCTCAAATCGGCGGCTGGTGAATATTTGGGCGGGTCGACGGCCGGCCGGCACCTCGGGAAAGTGAGAGGCACCCTCTCGTTCAGATGTCAGCCTTGGGCAGCGGGTTGCAGCGCTGCCGCCGTCGAGAGGGTTCCTCTCGCTTTCTCCGGCTACCGCGAGCTGACGCCGTGCCCAATTATTTGTGGAGACAGCCGGCTCTTTGGGCTTTGGCTGATCGTCGTTCAGAAAGGACATCCTATGTCTAGGGACAAAACCGTAAATGCTGCCTCAGTCGCGACAACTCCGTCTTCCCACACGCCTGAAGCCTTCGCTTTTACGCAAGCCGCGCGCGACGCCGTCGGCTTCATCGAGATCAATGAGATCCTGACGCTGAGGAGGATGGTTGTCCGCACCGCCTCTCCAAAAGGTACCGTGCTTTTCCTGCATGGATTTCCGGAAACACTGACGGTGTGGAAGGACATCGCGACAACGCTTGCTCTCGACTACGACGTCCATGCCTTCGATTGGCCGGGCTACGGGCAGTCGTCGCGCCCGGCTTCGGGACGGTTTTCCTATGCGCCGAGGGCGTACGCCCAGGTGTTGAAGGCCTATATCGAACGGGCAGGCATCGATCGGTCGAACCTCTTGATCTACGCGACTGACATCGGTGCCCTGCCCGTCCTGCTGCTTGCTCTCGACGAGCCGACGATCGCCAGGCAGATCATCGTCGGAGACTTCGCGCCGTTCGATCGGCCGCAATACATGTGGGAGAACCTGCAGAACCTCAAAGCCGAGCCGACCGCTTCGCCGACCCGTGCCTACATGAACACGACGAGCGACGAGATCCTCGAGAACGTGCACAGGCGCGGCCTCTCACCCGCTGAACAATTCGATCTGCCGATCGACATCCAGCAGGACATGACCCGTTCGTGGAGCCTTGACGGGATGACTTCAGCGGATGCCTTCGCTCATTACTACGCGAATTTCACCCGCGATCAGCACTATCTCGAGGCCAACCTCACCCGGCTGAAGACGCCCGTGAAGGTGATCTGGGGCGAGAAGGACATCTATATCAGCAGCGAGATGGGCATCGAGTTCGCTGGCAAGATCGGTGCACAACTCGACGTCCTGCCAGGCATCGGCCACTTTCCGCATCTTCAGACTTCGAAACAAACGGTTGAAGAAATCCGTACATCATTCAGATAATGTTCGATTATTTTTGCTGACTTTCCGCAGTCGTGGCAATGCCCAGTCGACGAAAGCCCGTACCTTCAACGCGAGAAGCCCCTGGCGCGCGTAGGCGATATGAATGGGTTTGGGTGGGCCGTCGAAATCGCTGAGGATGGGAACGAGCGTGCCGGACGCCAGCTCGTCAGGAACCTGATAGTCGAATAGCCGCGCAATCCCCGCCCCGCCGACGGCCGCCGCAACACAGTTCGCCGCGGTATTCACCTCCAGCCGGTTGCGGGGCACCGCCTCCATCGGCGTGCCGTCGACATCAAACGTCCAGAAGAATGTTCGCTTGTTGAAGATGATCCCGTCTCGATCGATGAGATCGCCGGGACGCTCGGGTGTGCCATGCCGCTGGAGATAGGCGGGGCTCGCGCAGGTCAGTAGGCGGAATTCACCAATCTTGACGGCATGGAGGGCGCTGTCGGCGAGCTCGCCGAGACGGATCGCGATATCCACCTGCTCGGACACGAGATCGACCGTGCGGTCGAGCGACAGAAGGTTCAGCGATACCTCGGGATATTTGTCCATAAAGCTCAGCGCAACGGGCAGGACGTAGCGGCTGCCGTATTCGATCGGCATCGTGATCGTCAGCACGCCTCTGGGCGTTTGGTATTCCCCGGACGCCCTTCGCTCGGCCTCCTCAAGATCCGCCATGATCTTTCGTGCGGCGTCGACATAGTCACGCCCGGCGTCGGTGAGCTGAAGATTGCGGCTGGTGCGGACGATGAGGTTCGCCCCAAGATGTCGTTCAAGTTCCGCCACCTTACGGCTGACGCTGGGCAATGGCGCGTTGAGCTTCCTGCTGCCGGCCGAGATGCTTCCGGCGTCGACGACCGCCAGCAATATGCGCATTGCTTCGAGACGATCCATCGGACACCGCCAGTAAGATACCACTTCTGTTTTATTGTTCGAGCGCCGCGGCTGCCACACCGGTCTCAGACAAATTTCCGCTTCAGCACAGCTTCAGGCTCGGCACTAGTCAAGCAGCTTCCGTATGGCCATGATCCCTTTTGCAGCATCCGACCAGGATTGACGCCAGATCAAAATGCCGACGCTGAGGATGGTGGCAACAGCGAAGGGAATTGGCCCGAGAAACCAGAAGGCCGCTGCAAAGGTGAAGTAGTAAGATCGGACACCGACGCTGAACGATCGAAGTGCAGGGTTCAAAACCAGGGTCAGGGCGTTCGTCCAACCGGCGATGTCCCTGTCTTCATCCCGGGATGGGCTGGCCCCAATCGCCGCCAGACAGTAGTTGATCTGCCGGACCGCCCAGATGAAATCGGATAATCCCCGCAGCAGCGTCGCCATGATCAGGAGGACTTTGCACTGGAAAAACCACGCTGGGTCCCGAGCCGCAAACATTGCGATCAGCCCGCCACCCGACCCATAGTTCGGCTCCATGAACAGCGCGCCGCTGAGCCCGACGATGACGATGAGATTGGCGGAGCCGAAGAAGGATGCCGAATTGATCGTGTGCCCGAGGATCGCGGCGTCGCCAATGAAGTTGTTGTCACGCGTCAGAACCTCGCGCATCCAGGCTGTGCGAATGCGCACCATATCGACGGAAAGGCTATCGTTCCTTCTCGGCCATCCCGCTGCCATCAAAGGCTCGACCGCCACCCAGACGAGAAGGAAGAAAACGATCGCTGCGACGTTCAGAAAATCCATGGTGCCCCCGAACTGAATCTGGATTTTCTGAACAGTACTTCGGGCTCACGGCAGCTCCAAGCGTCTATCGCCGCCCTCCCCTTCGGATCGACAGGCCTATGTTCGGACGTTCCATGGTCCGTCGCAGACCGCCGCGAGGTAACGGGACATAGTCGCAGCCCGAAGCCGGATGTGCTCGATCGCCTGCTGCGGCGTCACGGCCAGGAAGCCGACATGGTCGCGGGGGCGTAGCTGGACGAAGGCGTCCAGATCCGAATCCACCACCGTGGCGATCTTGGGATACCCTCCGGTCGTCTGGTGGTCGGCCAGCAGAATGGTGGGAACACCGTCTCCGGCCACCTGCACCGAGCCCCGCACGATCGCTTCCGACGGCATGTCCAGCGCAACGCTTGGCGCAAGCGACGGACCTTGTAGGCGTACGCCCATGCGGTCGTAGGCGTCACTCAGGCGGAAAGGCGACGAAAGGAAATTCGACAGGGTTTCTTTCGAGAAGAACCGATCCTGTGGACCGATCACCACACGCAGCTCGGATCGCGGTCTTGCGATGACTGGACATGTGATCGGACCATGTCGATCATCCCGCACTTCCGGATCGGCGACGGTGACCATCTGACCGGCCGTAAGGCGCCCGCCGCCGAGACCGGAGAGACTGTGCGTCGACATGCTGCCTAGCCAGGTCTTCGCCTCGATATGACCGACGAAGGCCAGATATGTCCAGCTTCCCCAGTGTCCCGGACGGATTGCCAGCCGCTCCCCGGCCCTCAGCGTGGCGACCATCCATGCGCCGCGCTTGTCGCCGGCATGCTCTACGATGAAGCCTCCTCCGGCGACGGCAAACGTAACGTCTCCCGACAGGCAGTCGAGAACCAGGCCGCCCATGGAGACTTCGATTGCGGGCTGACCGGCAGGATTGCCGACGGCGACGTTAGCGGCGGCAAACGAGATCCTATCCATCGGACCAGAGGCCGGAACGCCGTAACGCATCAATCCGTGGCGTCCTCCGTCCTGGACCGCGACGTGAGGACCCGCGAAGTTGATTGCAAGGACGGCTTGGCTCATGCAAGGCACCTCGCGTCGAATTCGGTCCTCGATATGCGGCGGAAACGCACCGTGTCGCCGACGTCGAAAAGGAACGGACGGTCGTTGGACGCGGCATCGAGGATCTTCGTCGGCGAGCGGCCGATGATCCACCAGCCGGTCGGCATGGTGAGCGTGCTGACCAGGCACTGCGGACCGGCGATTAGCACGCTTCCGGCGGCGATGCCGCGAATAGGCGCCGGCTTCCTCGGCTGCTGAATGGCTTTGGGCACGCCTGCAAGGTAAGCGTATCCCGGAGCGAAGCCGTACATGAAGACGCTGTAGTCGCCGGAGAGATGGGCGGATATAACGTCTTCCGGCGATAATCCGCTTGCCTCGGCGATGGAGGCAAGATCGGGCGCAAGATCAGGATCGTAGCAAACTTCGACTTCGCGCATCGCTCCAATCGTCTCTGGAACCTCGGCCCCCAGAAGCTCGGCAATGGCCACCTCCGTCGTCCGGTGATCGGCCATAAGCGGATCGAAGCATACGAGAATGCTGGCATAGGCCGGGACAGCTTCGACGAATCCTTCAAAGGGTGCCGCCTTCAAGGCGGCATCCAACTTGACGACCTGATCGTGGATCCGCTTATCGATGGTCGCGCCAAATTCGACGAGCAACGCGTGCCCGCCCACCGGGCGGTAGTTCGGAACGCTGCCGGACGATGCGGAGGGGTCCTGTGACACGTCAGTCGGCGCCTTCGATCAGAATGAAGTCCGCATCTGCGGCCGGCGCGCAGGTCCCATAGGCGTCCGGATCGGTAACGGTAACCTGGGCGACGAGGTTGCCTTTGGCCATCACCTGTTTTCCTGTGTCGGTTGGAGGAATGGTGCCACCTCGATGCCTGCCTTCTGCAATTCCCGGCGTACGTGGACAGCCATGGCAAGTGCTCCTGGGCTGTCCCCATGAACGCAAATCGAGTGCGCATTAAGAGGGATCGGAACGCCGTCGACCGTCGGCATGAGGCCGCTGGACAGGTATCCGATCAATCTCGCTGCCGCCTTTGCGGGATCATCGATCATCGCTCCCGGCAAGTTGCGCGGAACGAGCCGACCCGTGGATAGGTAGCCGCGGTCGGCAAAAATCTCGCTAAAGACGGTCATCCCGGCATCGCGGGCCGCATGCTGCAGCTCTGTCCCGGAGATCGCCAGTATGGCAAGTTCCGGCGAGACCGCTCGGGTTGCGCGGATGATGGCGTCGGCGACCGGCCGTTCGTCGGCCGCCCAATTGGCGAGTGCGCCGTGCGGTTTGATGTAACGGACGCGGGCGCCCGCCAGGGCTGCAGCTCCCATCAGCGCCCCTGTCTGCGTTGCGACAAGCTGCTCCACTTCCCGGATGCTCAAGGGGATCAGCCGTCGTCCGAAACCCTCGCGATCTGCAAAGCCCGGATGGGCTCCGGCGACGACACCCCGCTCGCTTGCGAGGGCAAGCGTCTCCACCATGGTCGCTGGATCCCCGGCATGCCCGCCACATGCGATGTTCGCACTGGTGACGACGTCAAGGATCGCCTTGTCATCGCCCATGCGCCAAGGTCCAAACGCCTCCCCCAGATCAGAATTGAGATCGATTTTCGTCATGATTTCCGTCAACCCTTCGCGCTGGTCTTGTCAGCTTCGTCGCATGCTGGAACGTCGAAGCCGAGGTGGAGCACACCTTCGCCGTGCGCGTCAAGAAAACGACGCTGCTGGCCGCGCGCCACGAGCATGTTTGGCGGTCTCGGCTCCAAATGTCCTTGCAGTTGCGTCGGATGGAAACGCGGCTAAGATCGGGAATGAATGGTCGACCGCCCTGTCATTGATCGAGCGCGTCGGTTTCTCTCAAGAACCGGGGGACCTAGCCACCCGGCGGCATTGGCGTGCAGACCGGGGATACGAAATGAGTCTTGTCAACAGAGCTTTGGGAACGTCCGAATTTTCCTTTACCGACGAGCCGGGCATTTTCACCTGGGAGCTGGCGACCGACAAGGTTTATGCGGATTCGGCGCTGGCAAACCTCTTTGGGCTTGATCCCGAAGAGACTCTCACGGGGCTGCCGGTCATAAGATACCTCGACCGGATTCATCCGGACGACAAGCCATCTGTCGCCAAGGCGATTTCACAATCGGTGATCACCGGAAATCCGTATCGCTGTGATTATCGGGTATTTGATCGAAGCGGGCAAATAGTCGCCGTGGCGGCCTTGGGCCGCTGCTTCAGGGATGAAGCCGGAAACCCGTCGCAATATGCGGGCATCGTATTTCCGACGAATGATCACGGGGAGAAAGACGAATTGTCCGCTCACTGCAATGCGGCACTGAAAATTGCGCGGTCATCCGGTCTGCAGACGACGGCCGATGCGCTTGAAGCGATTCTCAAAGAGCTTGCCAAGCCGATGCCTTCAGACGTCGCGCAGGTTCATTGATTCCTTCCAAAGCGTTGATTGTGCATCAGACTTTCGATGATGGCGATATTGCTGCTATCGGCAATGCGCCGCGCGCACTGCAGTTAGTGGCAAAGGACAGTGGGCATTTCGAGGCGGGTCAACAGCGATCGTGTGACCCCTCCCAAGATGAATTCGCGCAGCCTCGAATGACCGAACGCGCCGGCGACGAGCAAGTCTGCCTTGCGTTCCAGGGCTGCGCCTTGAATGACGCTGGCCGGTGAGTCTCCCTTCGCTTGCACGGCTGCGACATCGACGGCAAGACCAGCCTTCCGAAGCGCAGCCGCAAGGTGATCTCGGCTGCGCTCGTCAATCTGCTTATCATCGGTGATGGAAATCAGGACGATACGCGAAACATGTTCCAGCAAGAATCTGGAACCCGCCAGTGTTCGCGCGACAGTGGCTCCTCCATCCCAGGCGACGGCGACAGCATCGATCCGGCCGCTGAAATTATCTGGGGGGAAAAGCAGGAGCGGTCGACCGCTTTCAAACAGCACGCTCTCGATCAACGGCCTCATCAGTTCAGATGCTTCCAAAATGGAAAGATCATATGCGCGCGAGAGCTCGGCAAGAGTTTGTGCGACAAACGGCTGCCTCACATCGAATGGCTGGATTTCGAGCTCGACCTCGGCTTTTTTCGCATAATCACGGAGCGTCTGCCCGAGAACCGTACCATTGTCTCTACTCAAGCGCTCCGCCTCCACGCGCATTTTGTCTATGTCAAGGAGTGATGGAAATCGCGGCTGAACGGGTTCGATCCTGATCTGCGGTATACTTGCCGTTAAACCGGCCTGTTGGTGAAGGGAAACATCGACAGCATTCTGAAGGAGCGAGAAGGAGCTTGCGTCTGGATAGGTGGCCAGCGGTAAATGGAATTGCGCTTTCATGGCTGAAGTCCTCCTAATGGTTGGAGGTATCATAGCGTAAAGGTGTCTCCCGCGCCTTGATGAAGATCAAGGTCGTTCCACCGCGAAAGCGCGAGCGTGATATTGAACGTCCTCATGAGGAAGGAAGCGGAATTCATAGGGCGAAGCGGCAAAGATCTATGCTAAGCGATGAAGTGCGATCAGCGATTGAATATCAGCACTTCGCGGAGCAGACCCGTCCGGACGCCGCCGGGCAGCAGCTTGCGGATGAACAGCAATGGCATATACGGCGCAGCTGCCTTCGATGAAACGGCCGGCGCGCCTGGACCCATCGGATGATGACATCATTGGTGACGACAGAAGCATTCCAGCGCCTCAGTCTGGCGCTTGCCATCGGCATTCTTGTCGGTATTGAGCGCGGCTGGCAGGATCGTGAGGCTGCTCCGGGCAAAAGAGTAGCCGGTATCCGCACCTATGGCCTGTCAAGTTTCCTCGGCGGCTTCTGCGGTTTTCTGCAGCCTCTGACAGGGCCGATTCTGCCGACAGCCATCTTTATATTCTTTTGCATCACCGTTCTCCTCTTCAGCCTCATGCAGGCGGCACAAGAAGAGGATTACAGCGCCACCGGCACCATTGCGGCCCTGGCGGTTTTTGCGTTGGGCTTTGGCGCGGTCGTGGCGGATATGACGGTAACGGCCGCAAGCGCTGTGGCCATAACGGCCCTTCTTGCAGCGCGGGAGCCGTTGCATGGATTTCTTCGCCGTTTGACCTGGCTTGAACTCAGGGCCGCTCTGATCCTTTTGACGATGACCATCGTCATCCTCCCTATCCTTCCCAATAGGCCGATTGATACTTGGCAGACAATCAATCCTTTCGAGCTTTGGATGATGACAATCCTGGTGGGAGCCGTTTCCTTTGCCGGTTATATCCTCATCAGGCTGAGCGGCGCCCGCGCCGGAATACTGCTGACGGGGGCCAGCGGCGGCATCGTTTCCTCGACGGCCTTGACGCTTTCCTTCGCCCGTCAGTCGAAGCAGATGCCTGGCCTCTCGCCACTCCTCTCAGCGGGAGCAATGCTGGCGGGAGCCGTTTCTCTCGCCCGCGTGCTTTTGATTTGCGGCGTCATAGCACCGGCAGTTTTCAGGGAGCTTGCTCCATCACTCGCTCCGGCTGCTGCCACCCTCGCCATAGCAGGCGGCTTTGCCGCATTGCTGCAACGCCCGGATGACAACACCGATTTTTCACCCCGAAACCCGCTCGAGGTGATGGTCGTGCTGCGCTTCGCACTCCTTCTCGCCGTCGTGACAGTCCTGACGCGAATGACCTTGATCGGCTTTGGAACTCAGTCGCTGATCGCCCTTGCATTTATCACAGGACTGGGCGATCTCGATGCGATAACGCTTGCTGTTGCGAAACTGTCATCCGTCCAGGTGCCTGCAGACGCGGCCGCTCGAGCCATAGCGGTCGCCGCTTTCGCCAATCTTCTTGCGAAAGCCGTTCTTGCAGCAAGTACGGGGAGCATCGCTTATACGGTTCGTTTTGCGATCGCAGGCGGTGTCGCGACCTTGGCCGGAATTGCCGGCTTGGTTTTGGCATGAGCGCATCGGTGTCTGGAACGATATTCGTCCGCATCAAGCAGTCACCATCAACTATCGTCACCGCGGTCTCGCCTCGGAGAAATGACCGGCAAATCCCGCAAGCATGGCCCCGAGTGAAAGACGCCGAACCAGCCTGGCTGCAATGAAGGTTGCGCCGATCGCCGCGGTAAGTTTCAGCCAAGGATATTCGCCGAGCTGGACATGGGCACTTGCATCGACCGATGTGGCTTTGGCTTTGAGCGCCGCTTCGGCATCCTCGCGCAGCGCGCCGATGCGGGCATTCAGCAGCCTGACCTCATGTTGCAGGGCGTTCAGGCTCTCGTCGGCCTTTTCACGCGCAGTTTGCTCAGCGGCGTCGGCGAAGGGTGGATCGCCTTCCGCGATCAGTTCGTCGGGGTCAGGCGCAAGGCCGTGGCGGTTGATGGATGATTGCATCGACGTATCCTCGAATAGGTGAGCGAGAGATGAGGCCCGGCGTTGCGGCCGGGCCTCATGATTTCAATGGTCGCGCCGGAAACCCTGGCTCTGGTGAGATCCACCTTGCGATTGGGTTTGGGACTGGTCTTGAGATTGGCGATTGGTTTCGTCCGATGACGTGGTGCCAGGCTCGGGGAAGGTATAGGCACGCACCTTGGCGCTTCCATGCGCGGTGTCCCGCATTGCCACCGGGCGCGCATCGTCAAATGCGCGCTCGGACACGGCGAGGTTTTCCGAGGCTTTGCCGCCCTGCGCCGATCCGACAAACACGGTATTGGATGCTCCTTGCTGTCTGCCCTCCAACGACCAGAGATCAGCGCGTTCATCCATGTCGATGCTCCCCCCGTCGTCCAGAATATCGTGGACGGTCTCGTAGAGCGCGTCATCAATATCATTGACCTGGACGAGGAAGCCGCCTCGTCGCAGGCCTTCTGCAAAGACCGCGCGATCCTCGTCGGGGAAGAAGAAGTCCGCCAGCGCGTCGAAGAAGCCGCTGCGGTCTTCGCTCGTTGCGCCGGCATTTTTTCCATCCGCCTCATATCCGGGCATCAGCCTTATTCTCGCAACCGGCACGCCTGCGTCCTCGAGACGGGAGACGGCGGATTCGGCCTCCGATCGGTTATCGAAAAATGCGGCAAGGCTGCTGCCGCCTGTCGGGCCTGAAAAGGCCGGGTTGGTATCGTTGTAAATGGTGCCCATGGGACTCTCCTCTCGATGTGCAGATCCAGCCGCCAATACGAAATTCGGCCGGGCGTCTGGCTTCCTGACTTGAAGAACCGGTGGCTGAGTTGAATGTTCCAAGGGAATGGCGATGCTCCGCCGTATCGCCCGCTGTTTCATTGCCGCCTGCCCATTTCGGCGCGCAGAGTCGCAAATTGCGCCGCTCGCGAAATCCCTCAGCGGTTGACGGAAAACCTTCGAGACGCTAGCACGGCTTTAATGCATTGGGGATAATTCACATGGACATCTTTACCGCGGCCGGTCTGACGGCTTTGCTGCAGGTCATCGCTATCGACCTCGTTCTCGCCGGCGACAATGCCGTGGTTATCGGTCTTGCCGCTGCCGGCCTCGAGGCCACGCAACGCCGCAAGGCGATCATCGTCGGCATTGTGGCCGCGACAGTTCTGCGTATTCTCTTTGCCAGCGTCGCGGTCTATCTGCTGGCGATCGTCGGGCTGCTGCTGGCCGGCGGCCTGCTGCTGCTCTGGGTCTGCTGGAAGATGTGGCGCGAGCTTCGCGCCGGCCATGGCGAGAACCACGAGGCGGCAGGCGCGGAAGGCGCGCCGAAAAAGACCTTCTTCCAGGCGGCAACCCAGATCGTCATCGCCGACGTCTCGATGTCGCTCGACAACGTGCTCGCCGTTGCCGGTGCAGCGCGCGAGCATCCGAGCGTACTGGTCATCGGTCTTGCCCTGTCGATCGCGCTGATGGGTATCGCCGCAAACCTGATCGCCCGCCTGCTCACCAACCATCGTTGGATCGCCTATGTCGGTCTGCTGATCATCCTCTATGTCTCGCTCGACATGATCCACCGCGGCAGCGTCGAAGTGCTGCCTTACGTGCAAGCGAGCGGGTTCAAGCTTTAAGCCTGACCTCGGTCTCGAAACTCATTTGGTCATACGCCGGCACCACATGGTCCGGCGTCTCGGCCATCACCACGTCGTAGTCGAGCGGCGTGTGCATATGGGTGAGGATCGCCTGTTTCGGCTTCAGCCGGCCGATCCAGTCGAGCGACTGTTCCAGCGACAGATGGCTCGGATGGTAGGTATATTGCAGCGCGTCGATGATCAGCACGTCGAGGTTCTGAAGCTTCTCGACGGTCTGCGGCGGGAAATCGCTGATATCGCTGCAATAAGCCACATCGCCGATCCGGAAGCCGAGCGAGTGGATGTCGCCATGCTGCTGGATATGGGGATGGAAAGCGATAGTGCCTCCGGGACCGTGAATTTCCAAGGGCGCGTCGAGGTTTTCGATGACGATCGGCAGCACGATCGGCGGGTAATTGCTGCCCGGCGGCGTTGCCAGGCAGTAGCCGAAGGCTTCCCGCAGCCTGTCCATGGTAAATTGGTCGGCAAAGATCGGCACCCGGCGGCGGGTATTGTGAAAATAGCCGCGCAGATCGTCGATGCCATGAATATGATCGGCATGCGGATGGCTGTAGAGCACGGCATCGACATGGTCGGCCCCTGACCTGATCATCTGCTCGCGAAAATCCGGCCCGGTGTCGATGACGACGGTGGTGACACCGCCATCGGGTGCGAATTGCTGCACCATGAAGGCGGCGCGCGTGCGCCGGTTCTTCGGATTGTCGGGATTGCAGGCGCCCCAGTCGCCGGTGATGCGGGGCACGCCCGGTGACGACGAACAGCCGAGAATGGTGAAACGCCGCCGGTAGAGCACGCCGCTAGATCCTCGGCATCTTCGAGAACAGGCGGAAAGCGTTCTCCGTCGTGATCCGCGCGACCTCTTCGGTGGAAAGGCCGATCGTATCGGCGAGCACCTCGGCCGTGTTGACGACATAGGACGGCTCGTTGCGCTTGCCGCGCCAGCGCTTCGGCGCCAGATAGGGCGCGTCCGTTTCCACAAGCAGCCGCTCATGCGGGATCGTCCTGGCGATCTCGCGCAGCTCTTCCGACTTCGGGAAGGTCAGGATGCCCGAGAAGGAGATATAGCCGCCGAGCGCGACGCCGGTCTTGGCCAGCTCCGGTCCTGCGGAAAAGCAGTGGAGAATGAAGGGGAAGGCCCCCTTCCCGCTTTCCTCGGTCAATATGGCAGCCATGTCCTCGTCGGCGCTGCGGCTGTGGATGACGAGCGGCAGCTGGGTCTCGCGCGCCGCCACAATATGCCGGCGAAAGCCGGTCTGCTGATCCTCGGGCTTCTGCGTGTCGTAGAAATAGTCGAGGCCGGCCTCGCCGATCGCCACCACCTTCTTATGGGCATTGGCGAGACGCACCAGGTCTTCCGTCTCAATATCCAGCTCTTCGTCGGCATTGTTCGGATGCGTGCCGACCGAGCAGAACACCGAAGGATATTTCTCTGTGATGGCAAGCAGCGTCTCGAGCTTACGCACCCGCGTCGAGATCGTCACCATCTGCGCAACACCGGCCTGATGGGCGCGCGCGACAATCTCGTCCCGCTCCGCCTCGAAGTCGGCGAAATCAAGATGGCAGTGCGTGTCGATTAGCACGGCCTCAAGCCTCCGGAGCCACGTAGCGCGGGAAGACCGGCGTCGGCGCTTCGAGGGTCGTTCCGGCAGTGAGACGGCCGGCTTCGCCGAGGGCAGCAAAATCGCGCTTGTCTGCAGGTGCCGCGACCAGATCGAGCAGCTTGCCTGATGAATCCGGCATGAAGGGTCGCAGCAGGATGGCAATCTGGCGCACGACTTCGGCGGTCACATAGAGCACCGTGCCCATACGCTCCGGATCGGTCTTCTTCAGCGCCCACGGCGCCTGGCCGGCGAAATAACGGTCGGTCTCGGAGACGACCGAAATGATCGAGGCGAGAGCCCGGTGGATCTGCTGCTTACCCATTTCCTCGCGGGTCGATGCATGCAGCGCGTCGACCTCAGCCAGCATGGCCTTGTCCTCATCGCTGAGCGCCCCGCATTCAGGGATCTTGCCATCGCAGTTCTTGACGATCATCGACAGCGAGCGGCTGGCGAGATTGCCGATACCGTTGGCGAGATCGGAATTGATGCGCGTGCCGATCGCCTCTTCGCTGTAGCTGCCGTCCTGGCCGAAGGAGACTTCGCGCAGGAAGAAATAGCGCACCTGGTCGAGGCCGAAATGGTTCACCAGATTGACCGGATCGACGACGTTGCCGAGCGACTTCGACATCTTCTCGCCCTTGTTGAGCAGGAAGCCGTGGGCAAAGACCCGCTTCGGCAGCGGCAGCTTCGCCGACATCAGGAAGGCCGGCCAGTAGACGGCGTGGAAGCGGATGATGTCCTTGCCGATGATGTGCACATCGGCCGGCCAGTATTTCGCCCGCGGGCCGTTCTTGTCCTCGATATAGCCGGTCGCGGTGATGTAGTTGGTCAGTGCGTCGACCCAGACATACATCACGTGGGCGGGATCGTCCGGCACCTTGATGCCCCAGTCGAAGGTCGTGCGCGAGACCGAGAGGTCCTTGAGGCCCGACTTGACGAAGGAGATCACCTCGTTGCGACGCTCGGCCGGACCGATGAAATCAGGGTTTGCCTCGTAATGCGCAAGCAGCTTCTCCTGGTATTCGGAGAGCTTGAAGAAATAGCTTGCCTCTTCCACCCATTCGACGGGCGTGCCCTGCGGCCCGTAACGCACGCCGTCGGCGCGCAGCTCGGTCTCGTTTTCCTGGTAGTAGGCCTCGTCGCGCACCGAATACCAGCCGGCATAGCTGTCCTTGTAGATGTCGCCATTGTCGGCCATCAGCTTCCAGATGTTGCGCGACGTCTCGTGATGGCGCTCCTGCGTGGTGCGGATGAAATCATCGTTGGAAGCGTTGAGCAGCGTCGCCATCGCCTGGAATTCGCCGGAGTTGCGGTCGGCGAGCGCCTGCGCGGTGATGCCCTCGGCGCGCGCCGTCTGCTGCATCTTCTGGCCGTGTTCGTCGGTGCCCGTCAGGAAGAACACATCCTTGCCATCCAGGCGCTGGTAGCGCGCCATCGCATCGGTCGCGATCAGCTCATAGGCATGGCCGATATGCGGCTTGCCGTTAGGGTAGGAAATCGCGGTGGTGATGTAGAAGGGTGTCTTGTCTGTCATGGCGGCCAATGTCCGGCTAACTCTATAAAAATGGTCAGCCGCTCTTAGCGCATGTCACCGTCAAGCGAAACCTCAAGTTTCGCCGCCGCCAATGATTTCCGGACGATGGGGGCGTGAACTTGACTCAGCTTCTCGCCCAATCTACCCGTCTTGGGAAAGAGGGCGGGACAAGAACGAAGTGCCAGTTTTCATCTATCGGAATGGTCGTGCCCGCGCGCCGTCAGGGGCGCTTGCTTGACATTCGAGCCGCTCTATTCGCTTTCCGGCCTGTTCGTCGGCGCCCTCGTCGGTATTACCGGCGTTGGCGGCGGTTCGCTGATGACGCCGCTGCTGGTGCTGCTCTTCGGCGTCCATCCCGCCACCGCCGTCGGCACCGATCTTCTCTATGCGGCAATCACCAAGACGGCCGGCACGGCCGTTCACGGCATGCATGGGCGGGTCAACTGGAGGATCGTCGGCAGCCTCGCAGCCGGCAGCCTGCCGGCCGCTCTGCTGATGCTCTGGCTGCTAGCCGGCGTCGATCGCAAAAGCATCGGCGTGACCAATACGATCACCACGGCACTCGGCTGGCTTCTCGTCATGACCGCGATCATGCTGGTCTTCCGAGGCCCGATCCTCGAATTGGCGCGCCGCGCCGTCGGCGATCGCACACCGCCAAAGCCGACAACCATCCTCGCCCTCACCGTCATTCTCGGATTCGTTCTCGGCGTCCTCGTCACCTTGACCTCGGTCGGCGCTGGCGCGCTGGGGGTGACGATCCTGCTGGTCCTTTATCCCAGGCTCGATGTGCGCGAAATCGTCGGTTCCGACATCGTCCATGCAGTACCGCTGACCTTGATCGGCGGCACCGGTTATTGGCTGATCGGCGAGATCGACTGGCCGATGCTGCTTGCCCTGTTGATCGGCTCTATCCCCGGCATCATCATCGGAAGCCTTCTGGCGCCGAAACTGCACGAACGCACCATCCGCATCGTCCTTGCCGCCACGCTTGCCGTCGTTGCATTGAAGCTGCTGACCGGCTGATCAAAGCGCGATGCCGAAAAATGTCAGCGGTGACGCGCTTTAAAGGCCCGGCTGCTTGATATCGGCGAGAATGCTGATGATCGTCTGCTTGCGGTCGAGGTTGTAGCCATCGGAAATGGTCAGCCGCTCGGTGATTTCGGAATAGAGCCGGGCCAGCCGCTCCGCCGTCGCGATCCGTCCCTCGCCGGCCGCTACGCGCGCGCGGTTCATGATGTCGTCGCCGACATGGCTGACGAAGAAATCGAAGATCGTGTCGCTTTCCCGGCCTGAAAGTGCATCGGCCAGCCGATGCATTGCCTTGCGGGCTGTCGGTCCCTCGGCGGCAAACATCTCGTCATAGGCAGCGATGATCTCGCCGCCGCCGTAGTTCAGGAGTTTCAGCGCCTCGCCGACGCTGCCCTTGGCGGCCGAAAGCACCGCCCCGCCCTCGCCTGATATGCCGAGATGGGTAAGGGCCGCGACGAGTTCATCGTCGGCAAGCGGCGCCAGCTTCAGCGGCAGGCAGCGCGAGCGGATCGTCGGCAGCAGCCGTCCCGGCGCATGCGACAGCACCAGGAACAGCGCCCTCTTCGGTGGTTCTTCCAGGATCTTCAGGATGGCGTTGGCCGCATTGCGGTTCATGTCGTCGGCCGGATCGATGATGACGATCCGCCAGTTGCCGGTGCCTGAGGTCTGCGAGAAGAATTTGCCGGCGCGGCGCACCTCGTCGACAGTGATCGCCGATTTCACCTTGCCGGTCTTTTCGTCCACCGGCCGGGCAAGGTGCAGCAGATTGTGCGAGGCGCCCGAGGCAATCTGCCGGCTGACCGGAGAGGCAGGATCGGGATCGCCGATCGTCTCCGGCGCTGTCTGGGGATCAGGATGCGAGAGCACGTGATTGGCAAAGCGGAAGGCGAGCGTCGCCTTGCCGATGCCCTCCGGCCCCTCGATCAGGATGGCGTGGTGGCCCTTGCCGGACCGGTAGGACTGCGCAAGGAAGGCTTCTGCCTCCGCATGGCCGAACATCCTGGTATTTTCTCCCGGCCAGATGGCGCCGTCGAGCAGTCCGGGCCTTTCCTCACTCATAATGGGCTTCACTCATGATGGGCGGCTTCCGGCATTCGCAAACGGCCTGACGGCGACAGCAGCTGTTGGACGATCGCCAGGATCTCGGCGGCGATCGCCTCCTCGCTCTGCATGGCGTTGACCACGTGGCAGCGCTCCGGTTCGCGGGCGGCGATATCGAGAAAGGCCTCGCGCCGTTTTTCGTGCGTTTCCAGCCGCTCCTTCTCGAAGCGATCGGGAGCATCGGCCGCGGCGCGCTTCTGCGCCCTCTCCAGCCCGACTTTGGCGGGGATGTCGAGGATCACGGTGCAATCCGGCATGACGCCGTTGATGGCGATGCGCTGCAGCGTCTCGATGAAATCAGGCTCGAGATTGCCGGTGATGCCCTGGTAGACGCGGGAGGAATCCATGAAGCGGTCGCAGAGCACGACCTTGCCCGATGCGAGGGCCGGCCGGATCACCTCTTCGACATGGTCGTTGCGCGCCGCGGCAAAGAGGATCGCTTCCATCCGCGTGCCGAAGGCTTCGGCAGCTCCCGACAGCAGCACGTGGCGCACGGCCTCCGCGCCCGGCGATCCGCCTGGTTCGCGCGTCATCAGCACGTCGTGACCTTCGCCCTTCAGCGCCTCGGCGAGGCGGCGGATCTGCGTGGATTTCCCCGCGCCTTCCCCGCCTTCAAACGTAACGAACAATCCCGTACCGGATGACAATGACAACTTCCCGCATTCCAGGCGCCGCAAGCGCCTCGTTCCTTCTATCTATCCGAAGATATCACGGAGGAAAACCTTTCGCCGCGGCGACATATTCACCTTTCCCGGCTAATTGCGTTGGATACAGCTCGTCAGACGGGCGCGGGCTTGTCCCAGAGCCAGGAGAAGAACAGCGATTCGCCGAGTTCCAGCATGGCATCGACCGCCCGGCTGCTGAGCGATCCCTCGCCGACTGCCTGCACGGTATAAAGCGGCACTTCCCTGAGCAGCCGGCTGCCTGCGAAAATCCTCAGCGTTCCTGCCTGGGTATCCGGCTTGACCGGCGCCGTCAGCGGCCAGCGATAGATGATGCGCGCCGACAGCCGGTCGGGATTGCTGATCGGGATATAGACGCTGACCGGCGCCTTGGCGACGAGGTCGACGGTACGCGCCGTGCCGCCATAGACGCTGGCAGCACCAATCACTTCCTTCTCGCCGAAGATCTGCCGGTTCTCGAAGGCCGTCAGCCCCCATTCGAGTACGCGTTTGGCTTCCTCCGTCCGCTCCTTGTCGGAGGCGATGCCGGCAAGCGCCACAAAAAGCCGCCGGCCGTCACGCTCAACCGAAGCGACGATCGAATAGCCCTCGCCCTCGGTAAAGCCCGTCGCCAGCCCATCGGCGCCGAGATCGAGCCCGAGCAGCGGATTGCGGTTGCGCTGGAAGATCTTGTTCCACTCGAAATCCGGCTGCGCGAAATAGGGATAGAGGTTCGGATAGGTCTGCTGGAGGGCGGCGGCGAGCGTCACCATCTCGCGTGCCGTCACCTTGCTCTTGCCGTCGGGAAGGCCGGTGGAATTTCCGAACTCGGCCTTCTCCATGCCGAGCTCGCGGGCGCGCCGCGTCATCGACACGGCAAATTGCTGCTCGCTTCCGGCCATGCCTTCGGCGAGGATGATGCAGCTGTCGTTGGCGCCCTGGATGGCGACGCCCTTGATCAGGTCCTCGACGCGCACGCGCGATTTGAGGCTGGCAAACATTGTTGCCGTCCGCGACGGCGCGCCGCCCGTCCGCCAGGCATATTCGGAAACGGGATATTCGGTGTCGAGCGTGATCTGGCCCTTGGTCAGCGCCTCGAAGGCGAGATCCATCGTCATCAGTTTGGCGAGCGAGGCCGGCGAAAAGCCCTGATCCTCGTTTTTGGCGAGAAGCACCGTGCCGGTGGCGGCCTCGATCATATAGGCCTGCGCCGCCTTGGTGGCGAAACCGGCGGCACCGCCATCGGCTGCAAAGGCGCCGGTGGCGAACGGCATCAGGCATGCAAGCAGGCGAAGCGCGGGCTTCAGCATCGCAATTTCCATTTATGGAGCGGCGTATGTCGGGAGGTTAGAGCGAGGGGGTATTCGATGCAATGCCATGCTCAGCGGGCGGCGGACTTTGCGTGCTGGCGCTTGGCCGAGGCAAGGATGGACTCTTGCGTCAGCCCGTCATTGCGCACCATCACCGCGTCGAAGGCGAGATCGACGGTCACCGTCTTCACCTCTTCGTTCTGGTAGCCGAGGGCCAGCGAATTCTGGGGCCGCTCATAGGGCATCGGACCGATTTCCGGCAGCACGACCATCTGGTCCATGGCCTGCGCGCCATTGTTGAAGGACGGCGCTGATGGCGCCACCAGAACATGGGCCGCCGGTGCCGCGGCGGCTGCCGCATTGTTGCGGGCGCTCGGCGTCGAGCCGGCATAAGAAGTCGCCGACCTAGGCACCGGCACGTTGGCCGGCGTCTCGTAGTCTTCCGAACTCTGCAGCTGGTCGCGGGTGATCTTGCGGCTGTTGGAGGCGACCATGACGCCGGTTGCGATCTGGCCTTCCGGATTGACGCCGGGAAGGCGGCTGCCCTTCGGCGCGTAGGAGGCCATCAGATAGGGCATGTCGTGGCCGTCCATGCGGGCGCGGCCGACATATTGCACGCGCACTTTGCCGGTGCCGCTGTGCTGCAGATCCAGCATGTCGGCCGTCTTGTTCGAAAGGTCGATGATACGGCCTGCATGATAGGGGCCGCGATCGTTGACGCGCACGATGACGGAGGAGCCACTTTCGAGATTGGTGACGCGCGCATAGCTCGGCAGTGGGAAGGTCGGATGTGCAGCTGAAAGATGCATTTGGTCGTAGACTTCGCCGTTGGCCGTCAGGCGCCCATGAAAGGCCGAACCATACCAGGAGGCGACGCCGACCTTGTTATAGGCGAAATCTTCCTTCGGATAATACCACTTGCCCTTCACCTCGTAGGGGTTGCCGACGATGTAGCGGCCGCCGCCCTTCGGGATATTGTTGCCGGTAGCGACCCGCGGGCTCGCCTTCACGCCGTATTCGGATTCGGAGAAGTATTCTTTGCCGTGGGATTTTTTCTTCGGCACCGCCTGTGTCGTGCCGCACGCCGCAACCGTCGCACACATCGCCGAGATCGCCAGCCACCGTGCTGTCGTTGCGAAAGACGCCGCCCCGTAATCCAGTTTCATATGCCCCACGCCGCTCAAAGATCGTTATGGTTAAGGAACCTTGCCCCATCTTGGGCCAACAACGCCTTATTCCCACCCGCCTAACGAGGCTTTAATCTTGCTAACTTCGTGGCAAATTTACGAACGATTTCGCAGCGATAGCGACAATTCTAATGATTATGGTTTATAAATCACTAACAAAAGCCCCGCCGCCCTGCCCTTTCGCCGCCGCAATGAAGCCCGAAATCATCGTGCCGATGCGGAGCATATGGTGAACATCCGGGCGGTTCCGGACGGCCCAAATGCTCCATACTGAAACGCGCTCTGCGCGTATTTGATGCGCCGCAGCGGCGACGCTTCGTTCTGCATGGGAACGAATTGCCCGCCACGGGCTTTGAAGGTTTAGACCTTTGGAGGATCACCATGAACGATGAAACCCTGACGCAGCTCGACACGATCAGCCATCAGTTGCATGCCCGATCTCGCCAGCTTTCCCAGCCGGATAAAGATAACGACATCGCAATCCTGATGTCGGCCCTCGCCGTGACGATGGAGGCGGTTCGATCTCTCGGCGGGGATATGAACCAGCTCAACGGTCCAAAGGGCCTTGGATCTGACGGAAGCTAAGTCTGTTATGTCCGCAGCAAATCACACAAAGCCTGTGCCGGGAACGATACGCGCGACGCGCTCATCTTCGACGTGGATGGGAAGCCGTGGTCGCCGCCTATGCTGCCGGTGGACGATAGCGAATCGACTTCGCCTTTTCCAAGGCTTCGATCGTATCGTCGACGCTGAGGAGGACAGTGGTCTCCATGGAACTGAGCGCGCCTCCTGCGCCGATCGCCAGCGCGACAGCCGCCATCGATACGTTATCAGGCGCCTCCCACAGATTCCAACCATCATGCTCGCCGAACGCGTACCAGAAGCCATGGAGCTTTCCGCCCACGGATTCAATGTAACTACGTGCCGCCTCTCGGCGATCCTCGGGGTTTTCGATCATCCGTGCCCAGGTCTCGGGCGTGTAGCTGAAGCGCGTGAGATACATGGCCATGGTTTGTTTCCTCCGCCAGAACAGCACAGTTAACGCTCAAGTCGGGGAGAACGCGAGTCATTTCCAATATATGGAACGGGCTCCCAACGGTCTCGGTCGGCAGTCTCCAGAAGAGCAGCGAGTTCCGCCGTCAGAAGGTCGCGCGGCGTTCATCGAAAAGTAGACTTTAGCAGTTATTCGAACCCCGCTTCTCATCTCACATCGGGTTCCGGCAATGGATCTTGCGACAGTCCTTCTTCTACACAAGTCTTCCTTCATCGTCGGAGCGATCTGCTTCTTCTATGTGAGATGGCGTTCCGGAGCGACGCCGGGGCTCGGCGTACTTGCCGTGGGTTTTACTTTGCTCGCGATCGCCTCAACGCTGGCAGGGTGGGACGAGAGCCTTCACATGTCCGATAATGCCAGGACGTTCTGGAGTTTTTCACTGGGCGCCAATGGTTACGGGCTGATGGCGGTTGGTCTTTTCGGCCTCAGTCGGCGTCAGAATTCTCTACGAGACTGGTGGCCGTTGCTCCTGCCCGTCGTCCTGATGCTGAGTGCGGCGATCACGCCATGGTATTTGAACAATGGATCGAGAGCATCCGTGTTCAATGGCAACGCCACCATCCTGCTTGCCTTGTCAGGTTTCGTGATCGCCCGCGACTTCTTCCACGAGCGTCTTACCGCGCGGCTCGGCCTCTCCGCTTCAATTTGGGTGGCGACGTCTCTCTCGGCTTTGGTCGTCGTTGGTTTCATCTTTCCAGACGATGCGCCTCTTCCCCCGCGCTACGCTTTCTTTCTGCTGATCATCTGTCATTTCGCAGTGGCTCTGTTCGTGCTCGTCCTCGTGCAGGAAAGAGCCGAAGAAAAGCTTATCAGGCTTGCAAATACCGATATGCTGACCGGCATTCCCAACCGGCAGCATTTCTTCAATTCCCTTCCGAAAAGCCTCGGCTCCGGAGACGCCTTCATCCTCATCGATATCGACTTTTTCAAACGTGTTAACGATATGCATGGACACGACAAAGGCGATGTCGTTCTCATAAATGTTGCTCGGACGATTGCTCTGAGTGTCCCCCCTTCCTGTGTGTTCGGCCGGCTGGGCGGCGAGGAGTTCAGCCTCTTTTTTCGCGGCCAAACGGCAGCCTCTGCTTTTGCGCTCGCTGAGCGGATACGCGAGGCTGTCAACGCCGTGAGCCTTGTCTTGGAAGGAAATCAGGTCACCCCTTCCGTCAGTGCAGGTGTGGCTCTTTGGGAAGCGGGCCTGACCGAACAAGACATTCAGAAGCGTGCAGATCAGGCGCTCTACATTGCCAAAAACAAGGGTCGCAACAGGGTTGAGTTGTTCAGCAGCGTCGGGTTGACCTCCAGCGTCCTTGCGCCCGACCCGCTACCGGCTCGCGCGGGCTGAAGAACAGCGGAAGCGCGGCTCTCTCGAGCTAGTTGCACGTCATGGCGAAGATGCTGGCAAATGCTGCAGAGCACGTTGACGCTGCTAACAAAGCTGCTAAAAAGCCAGCCATCGAGTGATTGGGTCGCAAATCGGTAGCAATGGCCGGTTCGTAGACATCGACAGCATGTTGATGTCTCAACCTTTTCAATCAGATGGAAGAGTGTCCGAGTGGTTTAAGGAACCGGTCTTGAAAACCGGCGTGCGGGAAACCGTACCGTGGGTTCGAATCCCACCTCTTCCGCCATATTGTATTGATTTTGTTGTATAATTTCTACTTTCCGCCTGAGAATTGCACGCTTGTCATAACCCCGCTTCTGGTATGAAAACCGCCGGCAGGTGAGGCCGGCGGCGCATTTGTTGAGCACCAAGGTTGGTTTCCGTGGCACTGCCGGCTAAAAATCGAAATACACGGTCACGCCTGACCGACGACGATCGGGGTAACGGTCGCGATAGCCGTAATAGTCGCGACTGCCGTAATACCGCGGACGATAGCACGAGCCGTAATACCGACAGTCGCGGTAAGCGTACCGGTGTTTCTTCCGGTGGCCATACGCATGTCCATTACCGTGGCTCCGGTGTTTGACCTGCTCGACGTCGGGGGTATGCATATGTACTGCGTTCGGCACAACGATCGGCGCGGCGTTCAGCGGCAGGGCGAAAGATGCAGACAAGATCATGGCTGCAAGTGAGGAAAAAAGCATCTTCATCGGCGCATCCTTTCAGGCTGCGATTCTGGGTTAATAAGCATTAACCTCCGATGAACAGCTGCGAGCATCCCAGAAAACACCGGCCGGCGCGCCGCTGGTGTGGTCGCGGGTGGTGATCGCGCCGGCCTATGGTGTTGGTCCCGCCGCCGCTGCGGCTCGGCAGCGCCGCGCTCTTCGTTGCTACGCTTGCACGCCAAAGCGATGTTGTCTCGATTGTTGCGGCCGCCATTAGAGCGGCGCCGCAGGTGCTCAAGGGTTTCGGCATTCCGCGGCTGCTTATGAGGCGGTTGGTCACTCAAAACCATAGGCCGGAGGCAGTAGCCGCAGCGGCCGCCCTGTTTCTCGCGTATCTTGATGCGGTTCTGAATGTGGCGGGTCATGATCAGCCGGTGATGGGTTCGATGGCCGGGCCAACGACTGCTCGCCGCTGCCTGCCGTGAGCTGAGCTAAGAATTTTGATGTCGTAGAGTTCACGAGCCTTCCGCCATCCGTCGTTTTCCGAAAATTGCGGTTTTGTACCTCAGGAAGGTTGGCCTTCCCTAAGGGCAACAGATGAGTTTCACCCCCCTCCTTTGCGTCGACGATGAGATGATGTACAGGCAGCAACAGGACGCGACCGCCATTAACTTAAGAATGGGGTCGGGCGGCAGATTGACGTCACGTCGCTGCCACGAGATCACGTGGCCGTCCTCTGGTCGGCGTGCGCGCAGCTTGACCCTGCACGAGCAGCAGTCGCCTATCTCGACTGAGATGATATTATTGGGGCTGCAACGGCAAGGGAAATGACTTTGTCAGCAGCACCCTAGGTCTTCAGGTTTCCAATTTGGTATACCCGGCGTCTTAAGCGGCCCAACAAGCGCGAGGCTCCTTTTATGATCGTTCAAGCTTGCATCAACGGCGCACGTCCGAGCGATTTCCATCCCCTCCTTCCCCTGACGATCGATGCCATGGTGCGTGATGCCACGGCTTCGGTTGCTGCCGGCGCTGCGGAGCTCCACGTTCATCCGCGCGGAGCCGATGGCAAGGAGAGCCTTGCCGCCGTCGACGAGACGGTTGGTGCAATCCGCTGGGCCTGCCCGGGAACGCTGATCGGCGTGTCCACGGGCGCCTGGATCGAAGGTGATCGGGAGAAAACGCGGGAAGCCATCCGCCGATGGGATGTCCTGCCGGATTATGCCTCGGTGAACCTCTCGGAAGACGATGGCCCCGGCGTCATGCAGCTGCTGCGGCAGAAGGGTGTCGGCATTGAAGTCGGGCTGGCATCGGTCGCCGATGCGGAGCGCTACATCGGCCTCGATGATCATGACCGGGTCTTTCGCGTGCTCATCGAGCTCGATGACGAACAGGATTTGCAGCGCGCATGCGATATCGCGGGCGGCATTATCAAGGTGCTCAGGGATAGCGGGGTCAATCGGCCCATTCTTCTGCACGGTTTCGACGACACCGTCTGGCCCTTCGTCAGGTTGGCGCGCGAGCGGCGCTACTCCACCCGTATCGGCCTGGAAGATGGCAAGCACCTTCCGGATGGGACGATTGCGAACGACAATGTCGTGCTGGTCACTGCGGCCGTTGCGATCTTCCGTGGCCAATCGAACTGATGCCTAGATGTCGGCGGCCAGGCGGCAGTTCGGAATCTCTTCGGCGCCATCAGCCGGCATCGTCAAGGCGCAGAATGTTTCGAAATATTGGCTCGGCGATGCGGCCAAGTGCGCGAAGATATGGAGTGCGCGGAACGCACGGTACATTCTCATTCCATGATACCAATGCGGCCTCGTGAAGCGGGATGCCCTGGTCGAAATCTTGACCGTCGCTCATATCGGCAGATAAGCGGGACGCGGCCGACCTCAGTCGATGATTGCCGGACAGCCATCACGAAAAGTACGCGTATATCAGGACGCCAATAGAACCCCAGAAGATAAGCGGTGTCAGTATCATCCCCGCAACGAACATTTTAGTCACAGCAACACTCCGAAACCTCCACGCATGCCGCAAGGACCTATCGCGTTGACCGAAAGTTGCTATGGGCACGAAGTCCGGGATGGATCGGACCTTGGTCTGAGCTTCGCTCGCGCGGCCTGCCGGGCTCAACTCTCCCCGAGCGCTCGGCGGCGGCGGTAAGTCCCGACCGCAATGGCGAGCGCGACGATAATCAGTGCTGCCGCAACGGCGAAGGTGACCCGCATACCTGAGGCGACGGCCTCGGGATGCGCCGCTGTGATATCGGGTGCTCCCGAAGAGAGCGCGAAGACGGCGCCCATCACGGATGCGCCGGTAATCAGCCCGAGATTGCGCGACAGGTTGAGCATGCCGGAGATGACGCCTCGCTGGTCGGGACGGACATCCGCCATGACGGCAGTGTTGTTGGCCGCCTGGAACAGCTGATAACCGGGTGTCAGCATGGCGATGGCGGCGATGTAGCCTGATATCCCGGGCAGCACGGCCATGGCGACGGAGGCTGCCGCCATGGCAACGAGCCCTGCGACAACCACGAAGGACGTGTCCAGACGGTCGACCAGGCGGCCAGCCGGGACCCCGCTCAAGATGGAGATGACGGGCCCGATCGACATGACGATGCCAACGAGAGCTTGATTGAGCCCGAGCGCATGGGAAAGGTAGAATGGCGCCACCACCAGCGTCGCCATCATCACAGTCGAAACCAGCGCGTTCATCGCCAGGCTGGCGCTGAGGACGCGATTGCGAAATTCCGTCAACTGGATCAGCGGCGATGCCGCTCTCGCCTCGGCTAAGACGAACAAACCGGTGCCGAAGACGGCGGCCGAGAGCAGAGCGACGTTCAGCGGCCCAAAGCGGCCGTGCCCGATCGTCATCGCCAGCGCATAGGCCGAAAGCGTCAGCGCAAGCAGCAGTGTGCCCGCCAAGTCGAAGCCCTTCCGATCCGTCTTCCCCTTGCTGATATCGGCGGGCAAATGGCGATAGGCGAGAACGAAGGTCAGAACGCCGAGCGGCACGTTGACGAGAAAGATTGCCGGCCAGCCGAGCCCGGCGATCAGCAGGCCGCCGAGCGAAGGCCCAAGAGCGGTGCCGATCGCCGACATCGTTCCGAGCAGCCCCATGACGCTCCCGGTTTTTTCCTTCGGCACCGTTTCGCCGACAAAGGCCATGGTGAGCGCCATCATGATGGCCGCACCCAGCCCCTGCACGGCGCGCGCGGCAATCATCAGCCATAAAGTCGGCGCGACGCCGCAGAGGATCGAGGCCAGCGTGAAGAGCAGGATGCCGATGAGCAGCAGCCGGCGTCGGCCGGTGATGTCGCCGAGCCGTCCGACGCTGACGACCAGGGTGGTGATGGCAAGGAGATAGGCGAGAACGATCCACTGCACATCCTGGAAGGACGCATTGAACGCTTGCGCCAAGCTCGGCAGGCCGACATTGGCGATGCTGGTGCCGAGTGACGGCAACAACATCGAGAGGGAAAGACTGGCAAGCGCCCATCGTACGGAGGGTGACTGTTCGGCGATGGCCTCGCTTCGCTCTGCAATGATCGATTTCACCACGTGAACTCCGTTTTCTCTTAGTTCCCCAAATGGAACTGGTGAAAACCTAGTCCTATGTTTGATATGGCGGAAGGCGCATGATTTTCACTTCATTCATGCGTTTGGCGCCACATCACGATGAAAGCGTGTTATAGCTGATGCATGTCGACACCCGATCTCAACTTGCTGGTCACTCTCGATGTGCTGCTTGCCGAGGGCAGCGTTGCGCGTGCGGCACAAAGGCTGCGGCTCAGCCCGTCGGCGATGAGCCGGGCCTTAGCGCGATTGCGCGAAACGACGGGCGATCCGCTGCTGGTGCGCGCCGGCCGCGGCCTCGTCCCCACGCCGCGCGCGCTCGAACTGCGCGAGCGGGTCGGCCGGATTGTCGAGGACGCGCAGGCGGTCCTGCGTCCTGCCGAGGCGCTTGATCTTCAACGCTTGGTCCGGACGTTCACCTTGCGCACCAGCGAAGGCTTTGCCGAGAGCTTCGGACCTGATCTTATCGCACGCCTCGGCCGGCAAGCGCCCGGCGTGCGGCTGCGCTTCGTGCAGAAGCCGGACAAGGACAGCGCCCCGCTTCGCGACGGGACCGTCGATCTGGAAACCGGCGTCGTCGGCGGGACGACCGGGCCGGAGGTGCGGGCGCAGGCCTTGTTCCGCGATCGTTTCATCGGCGTCGTGCGCTTGGGGCATCCGCTTTGCGAGCGCGAGTTGACGCCCTCCCTTTATGCCGCCGGCCAGCACATCTACGTCTCACGGCGCGGGCTCGACAAGGGACCGATCGATGAAGCCTTGACCGCGCTCGGGCTGGAGCGGCAGATCGCCACCATCGTCAGCGGCTTTTCCACGGCACTGGCGCTCGCCCGAACCTCCGATCTGATCGCCAGCGTGCCCGAACGGCACACCGGAGCCTTGCGCGCGGGAATGCATAGTTTCCCCCTCCCCGTCCCGACGCCCGAGATCACGGTGTCATTACTCTGGCACCCCAGGATTGATGCCGATCCCGCGCATCGCTGGCTGCGCGGCTGCGTTCGGGACGCCTGCGCGCGCGCTGATTGAAGGAGTGCGTAGGATCTGAGGTCGGGCCGATTGATCCGTTCGTGTGGTTGACTATCCCGCGTCGCCATGATTTCCCGTCGGGATCACCAAACGGGGACGTTATGACCGACATCATTGTAAAAGACAGCAACGGAAGCCAGCTGCACGACGGCGATTCCGTGACGCTGATCAAGGACCTCAAGGTCAAGGGAACCTCGGAGACGTTGAAGCGTGGAACGCTGGTCAAGGGCATTCGCCTGACCGACAATCCGGGCGCGATCGAGTGCAGCACCAAGCAGGTCAAAGGCCTGGTGCTGAAAACCGAGTTTTTGAAGAAGGCATAGGATCTGCCTCGCCTGCGATGCTCGGTCGACGCTTCGTAAGTCCGACTCCGACGATCAATCGGCTTTCATCGCCTCCTGCGGCACTTCCTCGGTGATCACCTCGAAACGGGAGAGTGTAGCCGGGCCGAAGGCTGTCGACATCGCGACGTCGGTGGCGTCGCGGCCGGTCCCCATCAGGATCCGGCCGATGCGAGGCGTGTTGTGGCGGGCATCGACCGTATGCCAATGACCGCCGAGAAAGACCTCGAACCAGGCACTGAAATCCATCGGATTGGGATCGATCGGAACGCCGATATCGCCGAGATAGCCGGTGCAATATCGTGCGGGAATATTCATGCATCGGCAAAGCGCGATGGCGAGATGGGCAAAGTCGCGGCAAACGCCCGCCTTGTCGGTGAAGCCGCCATGCGCGGTCCTGAGCACGTCGGCCTTCAGGTAATCGAAAGTGATGTGGTCATGGACGAAATCGCAGATCGCCTGGACACGCGCCCAGCCGAGCGGCGTCGACGAGAACCTTGCCCAGGCGAAATCCGCAAGCCTGTCGGTGTCGCAATAACGGCTGCCGAGCAGGAAGACCAGCACATCGTCCGGCAGATCATTGATCCCGTGCTGGACGGCATCGTCGGGAACGATGTCGGGTTGGCCGCTGTCATAGATCTCGAACTCCGTGGAGATCGTCGTCAGCCCGGGCGGAGCGACGATCCGGCTGCAGGCATTGCCGAACCCATCTGTATAGCCCCAGGCCTCGATCGGCCGGTCGAATGTCAGGATCTGATCGCTGAGAAGATCAGCGCGACGGGAGGGATGGATGTTGAGGACGAGCAGCATCGGCGTCGGCTGCGTGCATTCGTAGCCCAGATGAAACCCGGCGCGTATCTTCATTGTGGCTTCCTTCTCGCGTCTCCGCATCGGTGGAGGTGAGTAGGGAACGTTGATCGCGCGACCCGGTTCCCATGGCTGCGGGCGGCCAGGCCGGAGTAATCCAAGATTACCTCAGACGTAGTCGAGATCACCTCGTGGTGACGTTGACCTGCACCGTCATGCTGTCGAAATCCTTCCCGTCCCCATCATAGCTGCCGCTCAACGGGACGGCCTGGCGCGGATCTCGGGCAACCGCGACACGAATGAGATCGCGGTTGCCGACGATGCCGTTGGTCGGATCGAACTCCGTCCAGCCGGCGCCTGGAAGATAGACCTGGCACCAAGCATGCGTGGAACCGCCGCCGAGCACGGTGGAACCGTCCCGGTCGGGAACATAGACATAGCCCGTGACGAACCGCGCCGCGAGGCCAAGCACCCGTGCCGCCTCCATCATCAGAAGCGCAAAATCCCGGCAGGTGCCGGAGCGAAGCTGCAAGGTCTGCAACGGCGTCTGGGTTCCATGTTCCTGGCGCCGCGCGTAGACGAAGCTCTCGCGGATGGCGTAACAGAGCGTCATCAGCAGATGCCCGGTCTCTGTTGGACGCCCCTGGCGCACGAACTGGCGTGCCCAGCGCCCGACCTCGTCGTTCGGGTCGGGATAATGGCGCTGCATCGCCGGCGTCAGATCGGCAATTTCGTCCTTGTCGTAGGAGAATGGATAGGTCAGGGCCGCATCGTCGACCTTGAGATCCAGGGCGACCTGCGGCGTATGATCGAGCGTGATCCAGGTTTCGAAACGAAGTTCGGACGCCGGCCTCGAAAAATCGACGAGCGCCACGCAATTGCCGAAAACATCGTGGATCCAGCGCACATGGCTTTCCTCAGGATAGATCGTCAACGACGCTTCGATCAGCCGCTGGTCGAAACTGTCGCGCGGCCGGAACATCAAGCGATGCTCGCCGAAATCGACGTCCCTGACGTAACGATAGGACGTGATGTGGCGGACAGAGAAAATCGTCATAAGCCGCCGTCGAATCTGTTCACTTTGCTGCTCCAAGGCGGCAACGCCGCCTCTCCTCTGCGGAAGCGCCCTGCCGGCTTTCCCGCTCATCCCGATTTCTTGTCATATAAGCACGTTCGAAAGATTGCTATTGTATCTTCACCGATCGGCGGCGGGGCCGTCCAACCTAAGAGGATAACATGCATATCATCTGGGACGTTCTGACGCTTCTGCTGACAATCGGCTCCCTCTATGGCGGTCGCGAATACCGGATTATTCGCGCTCGTGCCCGCGCTCAGAACTGGGGCAACTTCTGATTCGATCCGGACATCTCTGATTCGATTCCGAATCCTGGCCGCATTGGTCGTTGCCGATCGCCATTACGTCGAATGACGTAAAGTCATGCGCTTAAGAAAATGCTTTATTAGTCGAGGCGGAAGCCTATCCGCCCATTCTCCCTGTTAATCCTAAGCCCGCCTCACCCCAGGCGGGCTTTTTTATTCCATCGCCTGCATCACTTCTTGGCGCCGGCCGAAAGCACCCGATGTGTTGCATTGTCCATTGCGTGGCTTGCTTCCTGTCCATCCTTCTTCAGCCCGTATGCGGTATTGCCGCAGCCGGAAAGTGTCAGCAAGCCGATGCAGGCGATGGCGATTGCAGCTTTTGGCATCAAGTGGTCCCCTTGGCTGAATGGCGATTCAGAGCATGATCGCGAAAAGTGTGAGCGGTTTTGACATCATGCTCTAACTCTTAATTTGCAACAGGATTCAGATTTTAGGTCGACTGGGCCTAAAATCATCCTGTTCTAGGGAAAATGATACACTCCTCGACAAAATCAATCGGCAGGCGATAAGCGCGAGTGGCGGTATGGAACTCCCTGACGCGGATCGGCGTTTAGGGGTGCCATCCAACCGGGTTAATGACATGGATTATGAGCTTGCCTTCGCCGCGACGGTCGCAACAGCGTCTTTCCTCGTCTTTATGCTGATCGTACACCGGACCTGATCGCCCGCGACGCGGATTGCCCGACGGCGCGCGACAGCGCCGGCCCGTTCTGCGGCCGCGTGTCTGCGAGCCAGAGAGACTGCATCTCCAGCTGCATCTAAAGCATCTCGCGCCAAAGGCGACGAGCCGGCAGAGTGTGGAAGGTCTGGAGCGAAAGTAGCATGATCCGCCAGCAGACACGGCAGGGCTGCAAAAATAAACGTTTTGACATCCGAAAGTATTACGACGTCAGCGGATGTATTAAATTTTAACTAATTGCCATGCTTAACTATCTGTTAACAATATTCTTGCGCTCCTTCCGCTTCCGCTTATGCTTTACGCAAACGGGAGAGGAAAGATGTTTAGCAAAAGCTTGATTATGCCTTTTGGCTTCGCATTGCTGGCCATTGCTGGCCTCCTGTTTCAGATCGTCGCATACGCGGTGCACTCCCCGGTCACCCTGCTGCAGCCGTGAGTCACATAAGTTGCTGAACCCGCAAAGCAATCTCAGTAACTAGGAGTGGAACTTCGTTTCGTTTCGTGCATTCTGTGACTCGTTTTGCCAGGAGGGAGATAACTATGGAAAGCGCAGGCGTGGGTTGGATTGCAGCCATCATTATCGGCGGTGTCGCCGGATGGCTGGCGGAAAAGGCAATGCGCAGCAGCATGAGCCTGCTCATGAACATATTGCTCGGCATCATCGGCGCTATTGTCGCCAACTGGATCCTGGGTCTTTTGCACATCCAGCCGCTCGCCGGTTGGCTGGGTTATCTGATCACCGGTTTCGTCGGTGCCTGCATCTTGATCGCGATCGGGCGCGTCATCCGCCGCTGACTTGGCCGCGCCAACTGAGCCCGGTCGCGTCAGCTGGCCCGGCTACTTTTGGACGGATGCAAACACTAAAAGCCGGGCGTTCATGGCGCCCGGCTTTTCTTCACTCTGAATTGCCGTTCAGCGGCGGCTGAGCAGGCCGAACACGTAGGCAATGCCTGCCGTCACGGCGAGTGCCACGAGCGGTTCTTCGCGTACCTTGTCGCGCAGCCGTTCCGTCATCACCGAAGCCTCGTCGGTCACCGCCGACTTCGCCCCCTGCCCCAGCGCGACCACGCTTTCCGTTAGCCGGGAGAGATCGTTGCGAAGGGCTGCGACCTGCGCCGACAGATCGTCTGCTGCTATATCAGCCTTGACGCGCGCAGCGGTGGATTCGGCGGAAGCGGTTTTCAATTCTGCCATGGTCTGCTCCTGTTTCATGGGATGCCGCTTCAACGAAATGGCGGCCCGAAAGGTTCCGTCGCAACCGATCTTTTGTTCTCCGCAAAGCCGCCGCGGCGGAGCGGTCGACTTGTGCAGCTTTTCGCGTGACAAACCCTTCATTTCCTGTCGGGTTTGTTTTAAGGAACGTCGAATGTCCGCCCGCGCGCGGGTCAATGATACTGCGAGGTTTGCGTTTCTATGTTCCATATCCTGAGAAGAGCTGCTCAGACCTGGGTTGCCAAGCTGCTCCTGCTTCTGCTCGTCGTGTCTTTCGGCGCCTGGGGCGTGTCGCATCAGCTGCTGACAGGCGGTAACAGCACCACGGTCGTGACCGTTGGCGATCAGCATGTGGACGTCAACGAATTCCACCTCGCCTATCAGCGCCAGGTGGCAAACCTCAGCCAGCAGTTCGGCACGCGCCTCACCCCCGAGCAGGCCCGCGCCTTCGGCGTCGAGCAGCAGGTGCTCGCCCAGCTCGTCGCCGGCGCCTCGATCGACCAGCTCGCCGAAGACATGAACCTCGGCCTTTCCGAAGATCGCCTCGCCCAGCTGATCGCTGACGATCCGGCTTTCAAGGCCGTCAACGGCCGGTTCGACCGCGAGCTCTTCATCTCGCGTCTGCGCAATGCCAACATCCGCCAGGACGATTACATCAAGGAGCGCAGCAAGGTCGCTGTCCGCAGCCAGGTGGTCGATGCCATCTCGAATGGTTTCACCGCACCGAAGACCCTGGTCGACGCCCTTAAGCTCTATGGTGATGAAAGCCGCAGCATCGATTACCTGCTGCTCACCAATGCCAATATCGAGCCGATCAAGGCACCTGCCGACGACGTGCTGGCAACCTGGTTCGAAGGTGTCAAGCAGCGCTACCGGGCGCCCGAATACCGTAAGGTCGCCTATCTCAAGCTGCAGCCTGCCGATATCGCCGATGCCGCGACCGTCACCGACGACCAGATCCACGAAGCCTTCGACAAGAGCAAGGATACCTATCGCACGCCGGAAAGCCGCACCATCGAACAGCTGACCTTCGCCAGCAAGGATCTCGCCACCGCCGCCGAAACGGCGCTGAAGAGCGGCACCAGCTTCGACCAGCTGGTCTCCGACCAGGGCAAGACGGCAAGTGACGTGCTGCTCGGCGAATTCACCAAGGACAAGGTTCCCGACCAGGCGGTTGCCGATGCGGCCTTCGCAGTTTCGCGCGATGGCGGCACGACGCCTGTCGTCGATGGCTCCTTCGGCTCGGTCATCCTGCGCGTCACCAACATCAAGTCGGAAACGGCGAAGAATTTCGATGAGGTGAAGGAGGATATCCGCAAGCAGCTGTCGCTCTCCAACGCCTCCCAGGAAGTGATCAACGTTCATGACCGCATCGAGGACCTGCGCGCCGGCGGTTCGACGCTCGAGGATATCGCCGGCCAGCTGAAGCTCAAAGCCGTCACCGTCGATGCCGTCGATATGACCGGCGCCGACAAGGACGGCCAAGAGGTCAAGGATATTCCCGTCAAGCAGCAGCTGCTCGGCGAAGCCTTCAAGACCGAGGTTGGCGTCGATGCGCCGCCGCTGCCGATCGGCAATGACGGCTATGTCTGGTTCAACGTCCGCGAAATCACGCCGGACCGCGACCGCCCGGTCGCCGAAGTGCGCGAAAAGGCCGTCGAGGACTGGACGGCGGAACAGCAGAAGGCCGAGCTCGCAAAGAAGGCCGATGCATTGAAGGCCGAGGCGAAAAAGGGCACTGCCCTTGCCGATATCGCAACGCCGCTCGGCATTGCCGTCGAAAGCAAGAGCGGCGTCACCCGTTCCACCGATGATGCGGTCCTCGGCCGGGCCGGCGTCACCGCCGCCTTCTCCGGCCCGCTCGACACGGTCGCGAGCGCTGTCGGCGCCGATCCCTCGACGCAGATCCTGCTGAAGGTCACCGAGGTCAACACCCAGCCGACCGGCGACGTGCTGAACAACCGCGATGCCCAGATCACCGCCATGGCTAATGCCGCCGGCGATGATATTCTCGATCAGATGGTCAACCTGCTGCAGACGCAGTACGGCGCCGAGATCAACCAGACGCTCGCTGAACAGGCGACGACCCGCTAGGAGGCTTTATGACCGATCTGAAGCCGTTCCTGGCCAAGGCCGCAAGCCGCGAGCCGCTGACGCGTGACGAGGCCCGCGCTGCCTTCGACATCCTGATGTCGGGCCAGGCGACACCCTCGCAGATCGGTGGCTTCCTGATGGCGCTGCGCGTGCGCGGCGAAACCGTCGACGAGATCGTCGGCGCCGTCACCGCAATGCGCTCGAAAATGCTGACCGTCGAGGCGCCGGCCGATGCGATCGACATTGTCGGCACCGGCGGCGATGCCAGCGGCACCTACAATATCTCGACGCTGGCGGCGCTAATCGTCGCCGGCGCTGGTGTTCCCGTCGCCAAACACGGCAATCGGGCGCTGAGTTCGAAATCGGGCGCGGCCGACAATCTGGCCGCACTCGGCGTCAAGCTCGACGTCGGCCCCGAGATCATCTCCCGCTGCATTGCCGAGGCCGGCGTCGGATTCATGTTCGCGCAGATGCATCATTCCGCCATGCGCCATGTCGGCCCCTCAAGGGTCGAGCTCGGCACGCGGACGATCTT
This sequence comes from Rhizobium sp. WSM409, assembly GCF_057653825.1. Classification (NCBI taxonomy): domain Bacteria; kingdom Pseudomonadati; phylum Pseudomonadota; class Alphaproteobacteria; order Hyphomicrobiales; family Rhizobiaceae; genus Rhizobium; species Rhizobium sp. WSM409. Next base: position 1,983,310 of record NZ_CM172794.1, read on the forward strand.
CAACCTGCTCGGGCCGCTCTCCAATCCGGCCGGCGTTCGCCGCCAACTGCTCGGCGTCTTCTCGCCGCAATGGCTGGTGCCGCTTGCCGAAGTCATGCGCGATCTCGGCTCCGAATGCGTCTGGGTCGTCCATGGCGACGGCCTCGACGAGATCACTACCACCGGCGTCACACAAGTGGCGGCACTCGAAGACGGCAAGATCCGCACCTTCGAGCTTTCGCCCGCCGATTTCGGCGTCAGCCCTTGCGTGCTTGCGGATATCAAGGGCGGTGACGGTGTCGCCAATGCCGCGGCCCTTCGCGAGGTGCTCGGCGGCGCCAAGAATGCCTATCGCGATGTCTCGCTCGCCAATGCCGCCGCCTCGCTCGTCATCGCCGGCAAGGTCGAGACGATCCGCGACGGCATGACGCTGGCCACGCAGTCGCTGGATAGTGGCTCCACCGCGCTCGCCCTCGACAAACTCATCGCCGTTTCCAACGATATCGACTAGGATTGCCCGATGACCGATATCCTGAAGAAGATCGAACTCTACAAGCGCGAAGAGATCGCCGTTGCCAAGGCGACAGTGTCGCTTGCCGATCTGAAGGCGATGCAGACCGGCCAGTCCGCCCCGCGCGGCTTCCACAAGGCGCTCATTGCCAAGCGTGATTCCGGCCGCTTCGGCCTGATCGCCGAAATCAAGAAGGCAAGCCCCTCGAAGGGCCTCATTCGCCCGGATTTCGATCCACCGTCGCTGGCCAGCGCCTATGAGGCCGGCGGTGCCGCCTGCCTTTCGGTGCTGACCGACAGTCCGAGTTTCCAGGGCGCGCCGGAATTTCTGACAGCCGCCCGTGCTGCCTGCGCGCTGCCGGCGCTGCGCAAGGATTTCATGTTCGAGACCTATCAGGTGCACGAGGCCCGCGCCTGGGGCGCCGATTGCATCCTCTTGATCATGGCCTCGCTGTCCGACGATGAAGCCGAACGCCTGCAGGACGAGGCCTTCGCCCTCGGCATGGACGTGCTGGTCGAAGTCCACGACGCAGAGGAGATGGAGCGGGCGCTGAAACTCTCCTCGCCGCTCATCGGCATCAACAACCGCAATCTGCGTACTTTCGAGGTCAGCCTCACCGTCAGCGAGGCGCTTGCCCCCATGGTGCCTGATGACCGGCTCCTGGTTGGCGAAAGCGGCATCTTCACCCATGCCGATTGCCAGCGCCTGCAGGCCGTCGACATCAATACCTTCCTTGTCGGGGAGAGCCTGATGCGCAAGGAGGACGTCGCCGCCGCCACCCGCGCACTGCTCTTCGGCGAAGCCGCCATCGCGGCCGAATGATATGAGCGGCGCAAAGCCCGGTCTGACCCATATCGGTGCCTCCGGCGAGGCACATATGGTCGATGTCTCCGATAAGGCCGAGACGGTGCGCATCGCCACTGCCGAAGGCCATGTTAAGATGGCGTCGGAAACGCTTGCTCTCATCGTCCAAGGAAATGCCAAGAAGGGTGATGTGATCGGCACGGCGCGCCTTGCCGGCATCATGGCGGCAAAACGCACCGCCGATCTCATCCCGCTCTGCCATCCGCTGATGCTGACGAAGGTCACGGTCGAGATCGCGGAAGATGCCGCCCTGCCCGGCCTGCGCGTTACGGCGACCGCCAAGCTGAGCGGCAAGACCGGTGTGGAGATGGAGGCGTTGACCGCTGTCTCGGTCGCTTGTCTGACGATCTACGACATGGCCAAGGCGGCCGATAAGGCAATGGAGATCGGCGGCATCCGGCTTCTAGAAAAGTCCGGGGGCAAATCCGGCGATTTCCGTCATCCGGAGGCAAGATGAACCTTCTCCCGGTCGCCGACGCCCTGAGCCGCCTGCTCTCCCGCGCAAAGCCCATTGCTGCGTCCGAGACGCTGCCGCTTGCCGAAGCCGAGGGCCGCGTCCTGGCCGTCGATCTGACGGCCGGCCTGACCCAGCCGCCCTTCAATGCCTCCGCCATGGATGGCTATGCGCTGCGCCGCGAAGACGCGCCGGAGCCGGGCGCCGAGCTGAAGGTCATCGGCACGTCTTCCGCTGGCCACGGCTTCGAGGGAAGCGTCAGCCAGCGAGAGGCCGTCCGCATCTTCACCGGTGCGCCAGTTCCGCGAGGCGCCGACAGCGTCCTGCTGCAGGAGGATGCTGAGAAGATCGAAGGCGGTATCCGAACCAATTTCCCTGTGCGGCAGGGCCAGCACGTGCGTCCCCGCGGTCAGGATTTCGCCGAAGGCGAAGCGGTGCTGTCGGCCGGCACCGTGCTCGATTTCTCGCGGCTGACGGTCGCTGCGGGCATGAACCGGCCCGATGTCGAAGTGCTGCGGCGCCCGCTGATCGCCATCCTCGCAACCGGCGACGAACTGCTGCCGCCCGGAAGCACGCCCGGCCCTTCGCAGATCATCGCATCCAATACGTTTGGTATTGCAGCCCTTGCCCGCAAAGCCGGCGCCGATGTGCTCGATCTCGGCATCGTGCCTGACGACAAGGCCAGGATCAGCGCGGCGATCGGCACGGCGCGGGACGCCAAGGTCGATGTGATCGTCACGCTCGGCGGCGCTTCGGTCGGCGACCATGATCTGGTGCAGGCCACGCTGATCGAAGCCGGCATGCAGCTCGATTTCTGGCGCATCGCCATGCGCCCCGGCAAACCGCTGATGGTCGGCAGCTTCGGCGAGACGCATGTGCTCGGCCTGCCCGGCAACCCGGTCTCTAGCCTCGTCTGCTCGCTGCTCTTCCTTGAGCCGCTGATCCGCAGGCTCGCCTCCCTGCCGCCGGTGCGGCGCGAGGCAACGGTGGAGGCGGCCGTCACACTGCGCGCCAACGACCACCGGCAGGACTATATCCGTGCGAAACTTTCGAAATCCGCCGCCGGCCACTGGCTCGCCGAACCTTTCGGCAAGCAGGATTCTTCGATGATGAAGGTCTTCGCCGCAGCCGACTGTCTCGTCATCCGCCCGCCGCATGCACCGGAGCTGCCGGCCGGAGCGCCCTGCCCGGTCATGCTGTTGCGGCCTGACCTCCTGGCATAATCTCGCCTTCAACTTTGCCGGAGAGCGCAAAGACACCCGCCTGCACGGCACCGCCGCCAGTGCCCCCGCCGAAATCCGCAACTGCATGGGTGGCGATTCGGTCGAGTTCTCCCTGCGGCAGGTAGGCCCGCTCGGGATCGCCGATCAGCACCTCGACGCCGCTCGCCTGGCAACGCCGCAGGAAGGCCATCACCCGCAAGGCAAGCGAGGGATCGTAGAACAGGTCGCCGACCACGAGAAGGTCAGTCGCTGGTGGCTGATCCTCGATAATATCGGCGGCCAAGGCCACGATGTTCACACCGTTGATCGCTGCGTTGAGCCCGATTGCGGCAATGGCATTGGCATCGATGTCGATAGCGGTCACCGTGGCTGCTCCGGCCTTCGCCGCGGCAATGGCCACGAGCCCGGAGCCAGCGCCGAGATCGAGCACCCGGCGGCCGGTCACCATTTCCGGTCGATCGAGCAGATGGCGGGCAAGCACTGCGCCGCCGGCCCAGGGATAGGCCCAGTAAGGCGGCGGATCGGCCTCTCCGCGGCCGGCAAGCCGCCAGAGCCCGCTCGCGGGCCCTGCCGTATGAATCCGGATCTCGGGGATGGATGGAACGGGTGATATAGGCAGGTTGGCACGGATGAAGACGGCCGGATCGGGTTGAGACATGCCCGGGCGTTTCATCGTCATCTGCTCCTGCCGGCGCTGTAACTGCCTATCGTTTTTAATAGCAAGAGCAGGCCGCCGTTGTAAAATTCCGCGCCATTTATGCACGCTATGATTTGGGTGGAATAATGAAGCCGAGCCAGGCTTTTCGCAAGGAACTGCACCGCTATTCGTGATGAGGTGTGCCGTATGCCATTTAAGAACGCAACACAGGCCGTTGAAGCGAGACCGTCTTGGGAGCCTCGGCGCGCGCGAGATCCGCGAGAAATTGTTCCATTAGCGGGGAATCACCAAACCGACGATAGTTGCGCTCTGTTTCAAGCGAGAAGTCGGGCTTTGCTTTGACCAAACTGGCCATGGTCGCCTTGGCCTTGTCCAGCTCTGAGCGACCAGCCTGCAACGCGGTTTGAATGAGCAGGCAATTCGAATCCTGCGGCGCGCGGATCAGGCACTCTTGGATAACGCTCGCAGCTTCATCGCTACGACCAGCCGCATAAAGCGCCTGACCATGCACATAAGCATAATATTCGGGAGCTATGGGATGAAGACGGCGGGCACGCTCAGCATTCCGTAATGCTCCATCGTAGTCACCAAAACGAACCTGGGCTTTTGCGAGCGCCATCATGCTGTCAGGATCATTCGGATTGAGTTCCACCGACCGGTGTCCCGCTTGTAAAGCACCAGCGTAATCGCCGCTTGCAGCCAAGCCGTAGCTCAATACCTGATATCCCATCGCCAGATTTGGATCGAGTCGGATGGATTGACGCGCCTCGCTCAAGCCAATCTCCAGGTCTCGGTCTGTGGCGTGGCCGCTGACGTTTTGCGTGACATCGAAGATATAGGTCATACCGAGATTGGCACGCGCCACGGCATAAGCCGGGTCTAATTCCAAAGCCCGCTGGAAAAGTCCTCGGGCGGAAAGAAGCCCCTCGGCATCTTTCGAATCGTGCGTGAAACGAGCGCGTGCCTGAAGAACGAGATCGTAGGCCTGCAAATCCTTGGTTGGGCGTTTCATCGCCTCTGCGGCTTCAGACTTGCGGACAAAGGAAACAAGGTGGGCAACGATCTCGGATGTCAACTCGCTTTCGACCGTGAATATATCATCGATATGGCGGTCATAGCTGCGCGACCAGAGGTGAGCTCCGCTATTCACGTCAATAAGTTGAGCGGCGACGCGGAGTTTATCACCCACCCGTCGAGCGCTACCTTCGATGACGTAGGCCACACCCAATTTCTCGCCGACCTTGCGGACATCGGCTTCCTGGCTTCGCATCGCATAAGCCGAGTTGCGGGCAATCACCTGAAGTTCCGAGTTTCGGGCAAGTTCAGTCGTGATGTCTTCCGTCAGCCCATCGGCAAAGTAGGCCTGTGTTGCCTCGCCGCTCATATTGTCGAAAGGCATAACAGCCACAGACGGCCGAGGGTCCGGCCGTTCACCGCTGGCAAGCACCGAAAGCTCAGCCGGTATCCGGCCGATCATTGCCGCGAGAGGAAGCGGCTGGATTGCGATTCCGATGAGCACGAGCGACGCAGCCCCAAGACAATAGCCAAGGCGAGCGCTCACGTGCGGGACAAGAGCCGCGTACCGGCTCCATTTGCTTCTCCGTCGTCCAGCGCGCGTGACCGCATAGACATCGAGTGGTTCAGGAAGGTTTTTGGCATTCCGACGTCCAATGCGGAAAAACTCGTCGCCTCGACCCCGGTCAGCACTCAAGACCACCGCACCACTAACAAAGATACTGCCAGGATCTGCCATTGCCTCAAGGCGCGATGCGACATTCACGCCATCGCCGTACATGTCACCATTGTCTTCGATGACGTCACCAAGATTGATGCCGATCCGAAATTCAAAGGGCCGCCTATCGAAGCCGTTCTGAATCTCCACCGCCGCATTCAACGCTTCGTTAACGCTCGGGAATGTAGCGAGGAAGCCATCGCCAGAGTTTTTGAATGTTCGGCCTCCATGGTGCTGGACCGCTGGATCGATCACGTCGTCAAACACGGAACGCAACTCCGCATACGTCGTCGCTTCGTTTTCCGCCATGAGCCGACTGTAGCCGACAATGTCCCCGGCGAGAATCGCTGCGAGCTTACGTTGCATCGCGGAACTTCCTGTTCGCATTTCTGTCACGTTCCACTGCCGATCGTTCTTCCGGGTGGAAGATCCACCATGGGCAGTGAAGAGCGATAGCAAAGAACGAACGGCTGGATTAGCCGTCGTTGCTCGCATGAAGTTATGAATGTGGTTTCTAAATAGGCGAACTTCCGCGCTGCAACCGATGTCTGCAGAACCTCTCCAAGGGAAGCTTAAGCTCAACTGATTGCATGCTGCGGCAGGCATCAAGAGGGTTGAGTCCTGCTGGTGCAAAAAAGGCAGACAACCTTCGTCGACGATCGTTGGCTGTCGGGCATTTATGAACCTCATTTCTAACATCATGCAGATAGTACCGCCTAATGCTCCATGCTGAGGCGAGGTAACGTCCCCAACCAACCGCCGTCTCCAGTGCGATGCCATGTCCGGAGAAGATGAGGCGCGTCTTGGGTCTAAGGTCTTTAGCGCGGCCTGCCAGCAACGGCGCTGGCGCGCGCAAATCCACCGTCCTTTCAGGGCTTCGAAAGCCTGTATTCGGGAAGAACACGCATGACAAAAATTTTTGCGTCCGTTGTGATCTCCACCTTGATCCTGGTGTCGGCGACGGCTCCTGCCGCAGCGGAGGGAGATGTCGCCTTGGGACAAAAAGCGTTTCAGCGCTGTTCCGCCTGTCATTCGACCACGGACCAGAAAAAGGCTGGACCGGGGCTCGGTGGCGTTGTCGGGCGCGCAGCCGGCTCTGTGGAGGGCGTCCGCTATTCGGCGGCTATGAAAGCGTCGGGATTAGTATGGGACGAGGCGACGTTGGACCGGTTTCTAGCAGCGCCCCGCGAAGTTGTACCGACAACCACAATGACCGTGAGCGTGTCCAAGCCTGAGGATCGGCTAAACATCATCGCTTACCTGAAGTCCCTGTCGGAGTAGCGGCGAACCTCGTGGCTCAGCAAGCCGGCGATCGATGGGCACCCGACCCGGCTGATCATCGCTGACCCCGTCTTGGGTTGACGTGTCAGCTCGTGCTTTTGCTTCGCATTCAGAAGCCGCCTTTCTAACGTCGTGCAGGTTTCGCCAACTAATTCGGCGGCGCCGGACAAGCTAACGTTATCGCGGAGAGCAGGCTCTTGGTCGACGGCGTCTCATCATCCCGGAGGTGCTGGCGGCACTCCCGTCGCCGTCGCTCTCCTTAGAGATCGACGGTCAACGAGCACATCCAGTATGAAACATCGGAGAACCGACCAGTCATGATCACACTGAATATCAACGGTAATCAGCACAAGGTCGATGCCGACCCAGAGACACCCATCCTTTGGGTCCTGCGCGACACGCTCGGTATGACCGGGACCAAGTTCGGCTGCGGCGCCGCGCTTTGCGGCGCGTGCACGATACATCTGGATGGTGAGGCCGTCCGTTCCTGCAGCACCCCTCTCTCCGCTGCCGAGGGCCTGACCATCACCACCATAGAAAAAGCGACCGACGGCAGCGACCGTGTCGGCGCAGCGGTGCACGCAGCTTGGGTCAAGCACGATGTAGCGCAGTGCGGTTATTGTCAGAGCGGTCAGATCATGAGCGCCACGGCGTTCCTCGCATCCCTGCCCTCCGGTTCGCAGCCGACTGCCTCGGAGATCGATTCGGCAATGGAAGGCAATATTTGTCGTTGCGGAACTTATGTCCGCATCCGCGCCGCCATAGCCGATGCTGCCAGCAATCTCGTCTGAAGGAGACGCCATATGTTGCCGAATAGCGAATTACCACGTGCGCTGCAGCACATGCTGGAACGGGGTCGTTCGACGGCGGTTCAGGCGTTGCCACGCCGCAGCTTTCTCAAGCTGACGGGGGCCCTCGGTCTGGCTGTCGGCATTTTCCCGCATCTGGCCGCGGCCCAGTCCACCGACGCGGATGAGGTGCCCACCGCTCTGAAGCCGACCGAGCGGCCTTCTGCATTTGTTCAAATTGCGCCAAATGGCGAAGTTATGGTCACAATCAACCGGCTCGAGTTCGGTCAAGGCGTCCAAACGGCATTGCCGATGATCCTGGCCGAAGAACTCGACGCGGACTGGAATTTAGTACGCAGCCAGCTCGGCACCAATGACATGGCCTATGTTGATCCGCTCTTCGGAATGCACCTTACCGGCGGTTCGAACACCATCAAGAACAGCTTTACGCAGTATCGCGAGTTGGGTGCCCGCGTCCGCGCCATGCTACTCGCAGCCGCGGCGGACCGCTGGAACGTGGATGTTTCGACGCTGCGAACCGAGGCCGGTGTGGTTCTGGCTTCTGATGGCCGCAAGCTCGGCTATGGAGAACTTTCCGAAGCGGCCATGGCCCTGCCCGTGCCTCAGAAAATAGCGTTGAAAGATCCGAAGGATTTCCGCATCATCGGCCAACCCACCCAGCGTCTGGACGCACAAGCCAAGAGCAGTGGCCAACAGAGTTTTGGCATCGACTTCAAGCTGCCGGGACAATTGACGGCCGTGGTGGCTCGCCCTCCGGTCTTCGGAGCCAAGATAGCCTCCCTGGACGACAGCGCAGCGCGTTCAGTAAAGGGCGTGAAAGCTGTTTTGCGGGTGCCGCTGGATCGCGGTGCAGAGGGCGTGGCCGTGGTGGCCGACGGATATTGGCAGGCATCTCAGGGCCGCAACGCCCTTAAGGTGGAGTGGGACACATCGGCTGTCGAAAAGGTCGATAGTGAAAAGCAACTTGCCCAGTTTCGCGAGATCGCCAATCGCCCCGGCCCGCGCCAGTTCGATGCCGACATGGCGCCATTGGAAACCGCACCCTTGAGTCTGGAAGCCGAGTTCGTGTTTCCATATCTCGCCCACGCGGCGATGGAACCGCTGAACTGCACGGTTCGGCTTTCCGACGATCGTGCCGAGATCTGGATGGGAAGCCAAAGTGCGGGGCTCGATGCCGGCGTTGCCGCAAACGTGCTCGGCCTCAAGCCGGAACAGGTCGTGGTGAATGTGCAAACATCGGGTGGTGGCTTCGGCCGGCGCTTTTCCAGCAGCAGCGACACGGCAATGGAGGCCTGCCAGATAGCCAAAGCCGCCAGGGCGGCGGGGCTGAAGGCGCCAGTGCGCACGCTTTGGAGCCGCGAGGACGATATGAGGGGCGGCTACTACCGTCCAACGCATCTTCACCGCGCTCGCATTGGCTTCGACAAAGAGGGCAATGTACTGGCCTGGGACCACACCATCGTCGGCCAGTCCATACTGACGGGAACCGTGTTCGAGAAGTTCCAGGTGAAGGACGGCATCGATGCCGCCACGACAGAGGGGATGCGGAGCCCCTACCCGCTTCCCATGCGCCTGACAGTACATCATCCTGCTGCCAACGTGCCGGTTCTGTGGTGGCGCAGCGTTGGCTCCACCCATACGGCTTTCGTGATGGAGACCTTGCTCGACGATATAGCGAGAGCCACCGACCAGGATCCGGTCGCATATCGAATGAAGATGTTTGGCGATGAGCATCCTCGTCATCGCGATGCACTGCAACTCGCCGTAGACAAGAGCGGTTACGGCAGTAGGACATTGGCAGAAGGCCGGGCCTGGGGTGTGGCCGTGCACGAATCCTTTTCATCCGTGGTGGCCTACGTGGTGGAAGCCTCCGTCGTCGATGGGCAGCCGAAGCTGCATCGGGTCACGGCGGGGGTGCACTGCAATCTGGCCGTCAACCCTCGGACCGTGGAAGCGCAGGTCCAAGGCGCGGCGATCATGGGCTTGTCGACGTGCCTTACCGGCTCGGAAATCACGCTCAAGGACGGTGTTGTGGAGCAAAGCAACTTCAGCGAATTCACGGTGGCAAGGATCACGGATGTGCCGGAATTCGACGTCAACATCGTACCAAGCGCGGATGCACCGACGGGCATGGGCGAACCCGGCCTGCCACCTTTGGCGCCGGCATTTGCCAATGCCATCTCGCGTCTGACAGGCAAGCCAGTCCGGCAGATGCCTTTCAACCTCGCTTAGAACCTGGCTCGGACGAGAGCCTGCCCCGGTCCTGTGTGCCGCTGAATGCAGCGGGCCGCACAGGGCCGCGATGTTCCTGTCGCGTGACGTCTCGACAACCATAGCGCTAAGACTTCGCGGTCGGCGGTGACCGCGCGCTTCACCAGCAATCAGGACAGGCTGGACTTCACGTCTATCGGCAAAATCGCGCAACTGAGAAAAGTCCCCCAACGCATCGCGACCATCTGGCAGGAGCGTCAGCCTTTGAAACGAAGCGCCTCGACGAGGAGCGCAAACGCAGCCGTATGCTGACGTCGGCTTGGGTAATACAGGTGATAGCCAGGGAACGGCTGACACCAATCGTCGAGGACCCGGATCAGTCGCCCGTCTGCAATGTATTGTGAAACCTGACTTTCGAACGTATAGGCAAGACCAAGCCCATCCAAAGCAGCGGCTTCCAGCATCAAACTATCATTGATGATGAGCGGCCCGTTCATTCTGACCACAAGCTCCTCGCCGTCGCGCTCGAACTCCCAGGCATACAATCCACCTCCTGTGGTCTGCCGGTAGCTAATACCCCGGTGGTCGCCGAGATCGCGGGGCGTCATCGGGATTGTGCGGTTCTGGAAGTAGGACGGCGATCCGACGACTGCCATGCGAAGGTCAGGGCCGATCCTGACGGCAACCATGTCTTTTTGAACCTGTTCTCCAATGCGAATACCGGCATCGAACCGGCCGGCCACGATATCCGTCAGGCCCTCGTCAAGAATGACCTCCATTTCAATATCCGGATATTCCGCCAAGAACGTTGTCATGACCGGCCAAAGCACGCTCATGGCGGCATATCGAAACGTCGTGATGCGGATAGTGCCGGCCGGCTTGTCACGAAGTGCGGTGACGGCTGCGATCTCGCTTTCGATGTGTTCAAAGGCAGGGCGGAGGCTTCGAAGCATACGCTCTCCGGCATCGGTCAGCGATAGGCTGCGTGTGGTGCGTGAGATCAGCCGCACCCCCAGCCTCTGCTCCAGCATTCTGACTGAGTAACTGACGGCAGACTGGGAAAGTCCAAGTTTGGCGGAGGCGCGCGTGAAACTTCCGGCCTCGGCGACGGCGATGAAGGCTGCAAGCTCGCTGAAATCACCGTGCCTCATTTATCTCTCTCATTTCTAACTTCATGCAGATTATACCAACTAATCAAAGTTTGTCCTCATTGCTACCTGTCATTTCACAAACCGCTTGAACGGCATGCAAGAGAGACAATGATGATGGAAGCCACCCCAGCACTATTTGAACCCTTCGTTTTCACCAATGGGATCACGCTTCGAAACAGGGTCGTCATGGCTCCGATGACGACGTGGTCAGCCAATGACGACGGAACAGTTTCGGATGAGGAAGTGTCGTACTATCGACGCAGGGTGAACGGCGTTGGCCTCGTTCTAACCGGCTGCACGCATGTCTCGCCCAACGGCATCGGGTTCACGGGCGAATTCGCTTCTTATGATGACAGCTTCACACCAAGCCTCCGGCGTCTGGCCGAGGCGGCCAAAAGCGGCGGTGCACCGGCGATTCTTCAAATTTTTCACGCCGGCAGCAAGGCCGTGCCGGCGCTTGTTCCGGACGGAGACGTTGTCAGCGCCAGTTCGCTGCAAGTCTCACCCGGTCCTTTCAATCCAGGCGGCGGCACGACGCGCGCGCTCAGCCACGACGAAATCCTTGATGTGATTTCTGCTTTCGGCGAAGCAACCCGCCGCGCTATCGAAGCCGGCTTCGATGGGGTCGAACTGCATGCGGCCCACGGCTTCCTGATCCAGAACTTTTACTCGCCGCTCCACAATCATCGCGACGACGAATGGGGAGGCACGCCGGAAAACCGGATGCGGTTTCCGCTCGCCGTGGTCCGCAACGTGAGGCAGGTGATAGGCACACACGCGACGCGTCCGTTTCTACTGGGATACCGGGTCTCGCCCGAAGAACCTGAAGAGGGCGGCCTCCGTATTGAAGACACCTACGAACTCATCGAGCATCTGATCGACGGCGGCGTGGACTACATCCATGCTTCGCTGACGAGCGTACTCGAAGCCCAACCACTCGAAGCCATCGCTGATCAGCCTATCGCTGAACTGATCGCTGCCAGGGTAGCGGGGCGCGTTCCGGTTATCGCCGCTGGCCAGATCAAGTCACCCCAACAGGCGGAAAGCGCCCTTCATCTGGGCCTTTCGCTTGTGGCTGTAGGCCAAGGGCTGGTGATAAACCCGGAGTGGGTCGAACTTTCACGGAGTGGCAAAGAGAAACTGATCGAGAACGAGATCAGGACCACGACAATCCCGGAAATTGCCCTTCCGGCCAAACTCTGGGGCGTCATCGAGGCGGCCACCGGCTGGTTCAACATCAACGATGATCACGAAGCGCAGCGGCAGAAGGCCACCGCATAGAGCATCGGCAGCATCGGCACACAATCTCGCATGAAGGAAAATTCGATGACTAAGGTTTGGTTGATCACAGGAGCCGGGCGCGGCATGGGCCTGGATTTCGCAAAGGCGGTTCTGGCTGCTGGCGACAAACTCGTTGCAACCGGCCGCAATCCGGAGCGCGTTGCCAAGGCGATCGGCCAGTCGGAAAATCTGCTTGTCGTCACGCTGGATGTAACCAAGCCGACCGACGCGGAATCTGCCGTCAAAGCCGCACTCGAACGCTTTGGTCGCATCGACATATTGGTCAACAATGCCGCAAACTTCTACTCAGGCTATTTTGAGGAGCTGACGCCGGCTCAGGTCGATCTGCAACTGGCCAGTAGTCTCCTCGGGCCCATGAGCGTCACCCGCGCTGTCCTGCCGGTGATGCGCCGGCAGGGATCCGGCAAGATCATCTCGATCTCATCGACGGCCAGCCTGCTGGGCTTTGAGTTTTGCAGCGCTTACTCTGCCGCGAAGTTTGCCCTCGATGGCTGGATGGAATCGCTGCAGCCCGAAGTGGCGCCGTTTGGTATCGAAACGATGATCGTCAATCCGGGCTTCTTCCGCACGGAATTGCTGACTGACGAATCAACCCAATATGCTCGGTCATCTGTCAGCGACTACGACGAAAGACGCGCCCAACACCTGGCATTCTGGAAATCCGCCGACGGCCAGCAGAGCGGCGATCCCGCAAAACTCGCGCAAGCGCTGATCGCCCTGGTCAACCAACCGGAGCTACCCCGCCGGTTCATCGCCGGAGCTGATGCTGTTGGCATGGTGGAACAGAAAATCGCGCTGCTGCTGCAGCAGATCGACGCCTATCGGGACCTTTCAAGTTCGCTTGCCTTCGACGTGAAAACGCAAGCCTGAGGCTACGCTTTGCTGAAGCTCAGTAGTTCTTCATGGCAAGGTGCGGCATCCCGCCGTCAAGAAATTCCGCGCCAGAGGCAACGAAGCCAAAACGCTCGTAGAGCGGCAACTTGTCCGCCTGCGCTGTCAGATAGAAGCGGTTGTCGCGGGCAGCGCGATGCAGGTCCATCGCTTGCCCGATCATTGCGGCTGCAACGCCTTGGCCGCGCCATTGGCTTGCAACCGCAACCCGCCCGATCTTCACATGTTCCTCGGCGTAGATGATCCGCAGCGTTCCGGACACTTCGCCCGCCGTGACGGCGACAAGATGATGGGCGTTGAGATCGTCGGCATCGAATTCCTCGGCTTCGGGAACCTTCTGCTCATGCACGAAGATAGCGCGCCGCAGCCGGAAGGCCTCATTGCAGAGCATACTGAAAACCGGGACGCTGAGGATCGCCGTTTCCATCACCATCCTTGCCTCCCTCAGGGATACGGCCCAAAGCCCTCCGCCGGACCAGCGTAGGGCTGCCGGCATAATCAGCCGGGCTTCTTCTTCGAGAACTTAGCTTTTGGTCCGGCGCCGCCCTTACCCTCATATCTTGGGGCGTCGGATCTTGGGCCTTCGTATTTCGGCTTGTCGGACTTCGGGCCATCGAAAGCGGGCTTGCCCGGCTTCTTGCTCCAGGGCTTGCTATCCCGTTTGTCCCCGCCGCTATTATCGGCCGCGGCATATCCGCCGCCCGGACCCTTGCCGAACTTGTTCTTCGGCCGCTCGCCGCGGAATGTGTCGTCCGGCCGCTCGTCGCGAGATGGCTTGCCGGCATAAGGTTTCGGCGCAGGCGCCCGGCTGAAATCCGGCGTACCGGAAAGCCTGGTCACGCGGATGCCGCGTTCGAGCGCCTTGTTCGGACCGATCGCCGCCAGGAAGCTTTCGGCACTCGCCGCGGCGATCTCCACAAAAGTTTCCTCGGGCTGCATCTTGATCGCGCCGATTTCGCGCTTCGTCACATTACCGTTGCGGCAGAGCATCGGGATCAGCCAACGCGGCTCGGCATTCTGTTTGCGCCCGACCGAGACGGAAAACCAGACGCTGGCGCCGAAATCTTCGCGCGGTCCCTTTTGCGCCGGCTCGTAGGGCTCGGCATTGTCGCGGCGCTTGCGGTTGCGGTCGTCCTGCACGGTAACCTCGATGAGGTCCTCCGGCGCCGAATGATTGGTGCGGTAAAGACGCAGGAAGGCTGCGGCGAGCTTTTCGGCGCCGTGGCTGGCGAGAAGCTGTTGTACCAGCCCCTGCTCTTCCTCCTGCGGCGTTTCGTTGAAGATCGGATCGGCGAGCAGCCGCTCGTCGTCGCGCTCGCTCACTTCCTCGGCCGAAGGCGGTCGCGCCCAGGCAGCCGAAATACCGGCATTCTCGAGCAGGCGCTCTGCCTTGCGCCGTGCATTCAGCGGCACGATCATGGCGCTGATGCCCTTGCGCCCGGCCCGGCCGGTTCGGCCGCTGCGGTGCAGCAGCGTGTCCGGATTGGTCGGCAGGTCGGCATGGATGACGAGATCGAGCCCCGGCAGGTCGATGCCGCGGGCGGCAACGTCGGTCGCGATGCAGACACGGGCGCGCCCGTCGCGCATCGCCTGCAGCGCGTGAGTGCGCTCGTTCTGCGTCAACTCGCCGGACAGCGCCACGACGGCGAAATTGCGGTTGTTGAAGCGTGCGGTCAGATGGTTGACGGCGGCGCGCGTCGAGCAGAACACGATGGCATTGGTCGCCTCGTAATACCGCAGCACGTTGATGATCGCGTTCTCGCGGTCGCTCGGGGCAACCATCAGCGCGCGATATTCGATGTCGATATGCTGCTTTTCCTCGGCCGCGGTGCTGATGCGCACGGCATCGCGCTGGTAGCTCTTGGCAAGCTTGGCGATCGCCGCCGGCACCGTTGCCGAAAACATCAGCGTCCGGCGTTCGTCCGGCGCCGCATCGAGGATGAATTCAAGATCTTCGCGGAAGCCGAGATCGAGCATCTCGTCGGCCTCGTCGAGCACGGCGGCCTTCAGTTCCGACATGTCGAGCGCCCTGCGGCGGATATGGTCGCAAAGCCGGCCGGGCGTGCCGACGACGATATGGGCGCCGCGTTCGAGCGAGCGGCGCTCGCTACGGATGTCCATGCCGCCGACGCAGCTGACGATCACCGCGCCGGTCATCTCAAAGAGCCATTCGAGCTCGCGCTTCACCTGCAGGGCAAGCTCGCGCGTCGGGGCGATGACGAGGGCGAGCGGCGCGGCGGCATTGCCGAAGCGTTCCCTGCCTTCGAGCAGCGTCGGCGCCAGCGCCAGGCCGAAGGCGACGGTTTTGCCGGAGCCGGTCTGGGCCGAGACCAGCGCGTCGGAAGCGGCAAGCGCCGGATCGAGCATCGCCTTCTGCACCGGGGTGAGTTCGGCGTAACCACGCTTCTGCAACGCCTTGGCGATCGCCGGAACGACGCCGTTAAATTCTGTCATGAGTTCGATCTTTCGGAGCTGCCAGGCGCGTTGCTGCGCCATGGCCGGAGCCAGCCGGCTGGGTATTTGCGCCGTTCCTAGCCGCTCCCGCGGCGATTGTCAAAGCGTGCGGCTGCGCCACAGCCAGGCGTCGATGCGGCTTGCCCGGCCGCGCAGCGCTGTTTCCAACGGTCCCTCCATCCGGCCGGACTGCGTGAGCACGCTATTAGGGCCGGCGGCGCGGACGATTTCGGCGCTCAAGGCAAGTTCGACGCCATGGCGGGCGGCGACCTCCATCAGCCGGCTGCCTACATTGATGGTGTCGCCTGCCGCCGTGATCTGCTGCCGGTCGCCGGTACCGAGACGCGAGGCGACGATCGGGCCGCAATGGGCGCCGACCTTGAAGCCGATCTTCTTCGGGGCAAAGCCCGCATGCGCTTGAAGCCAGGCCCGTGTGCGCTCGCACAGGCTGACCGCGCAGGCAGCGGCGCGGGCGGCATCGTCATCGGCGGGCTCCGGCAGGCCGAACAGGATCATCGCCCCGTCGCCCATGAAGCTGGTGATGGCGCCGCCATGGGCGCGCGCCTCCTCGTCGACCAATTCGAAGAAGCCGCTCAGCATCTCGCTCACCGCCACCGGCCCGACATTTTCGCTGAGGCCGGTGAAGCCCGAGAGATCGATGAAGATGACGGCGGCGTTCTGGCGTACTGGCGCGGCGAGAAAATTCGGATCTCGCGCCAGCCACTCGCCAAGGCCAGGCGCCTCGATGCGCTGCAGGAGCGCGCTCTGCTCGGCGAAATGACGGGCGCGGCCACGGTCGAGCCAGAGTTCGGCCGCGCCATAAGCCAGCGCCGGCGGCAGTGCTGCGGCGATCGGCAGCGCCGCACTCAGCCAGTAGCCATGCGCGAAGGCCGACAAATTGAGCATCGCCCAGACGATCAGCGTCAGCACGATGATGATGTAGCCTGCCGCACTCCGGCGCCAGGCGACCAGCGACACGAGCACGATCGCCAGTCCGACGGCGGTGGCGGCATCGATCAGCCGCATCCGGTGGTCGCGCACCATGCCGTCGCCAGTGACGAGATGGGTGATCGCCGTCGACATTACCTCGACGCCCGGCATGACGGGATCGAACGGCGTCGGGAAGACGTCGCCGCCGCCAGTCACCGTCGAACCGATGACGACGATACGACCAGTGACCGCATCCGCCGAAAGCTTGCCATCAAGCGCATCGGCGGCGCTGAAGGTGGCGATGCTGCCATGCCCGCCATAAAAGGTCACCGGCAGGCGCTGGCCGACATCGGTGGGAATTCGCAGCTTTCCGAGCATGATGGCATCGGGTTCGATCGTGGGATCGACGCCGAGCGCCACCGACGCGACACGCAGCGGAAAAGCTGGATCCAGCCGGTCTGCGGCACGCGAGATCAGCGGAATGAAGCGCGGCGTGCCAGTCTGGTCGGTTGCGACATTGACGATGCCGACCGCGGCGGCCTCGGCAAAGCGCGGAAGCGGCAACAGCAGCTGGTTTGCCTCAGGGATGGCTGCAAGCGGATCGCCGGCCGTATCCGTGACCCGCTGGCGGCTTTGCGCGAAAGTGGCCGCAGCCGCAATCACGCTCGGCCCCTGGCGCAAGGCAGCAGTCAGCGCCGCATCACCCGCCTCCGGCCCCGGATCGACCAGCAGAATATCGATCGCCAGGGCCTTCGGCTTCAACGCGGTGATCGCGCCGGCGAGGCGCGCAAGTGTCGCCCGATCGAGCGGATAGCCGTGCGCCCTAGCGGTGCGGTCGTCGATCGCAACGATCGAGACGACGGGAGGCGGTGTTTTCGCCCCGACGATGGCGCTGCGGATATCGACAAGCGAGGCTTCCATCCGATCGAGAAGGCCGCTTTCGGCATTGAGATTGACATAGCCGAGCGCAGCTCCCCAAAGACCGGCGAGCAGCAGCGCGATCACTGTCAGCAAGCGATGGTTCATGGGACTTATTGGCCGAGGCGGGCAAGAAGGGCAGCGGCGCGCGGCGCCGGCCAGCGACGCACGACGAGGGGTTCCGTTCCGCCGGTAACGTCGACGCCCTCGCCCGGCGACAGCACCACCGCCTCGCCGGCCGGCCGGCGGACTGCGACGCTGCCTCTGACGACCAGCACCGAGGTCTTGCCGCCTGCGACATCGACAGCCCATTGGGTGCCGCGCACGGCAGCGATCGCCTGCGGCGTCACGACCTGGAAACCACCCGCGTGCTGACTGCTGTCGACATCGACGAGGATGGCCTTGCGCCGCAGCGACGCCGAATCAGGGCTGCCGTCGCGGTTGCGGTCGACGAGGCTGTAGGCGGCTCCGGCCTCTGCCGTCACCGTGACGCCGCCGGGACAACTGAGCACCTGGCGGGCGCCGGCATCACGCGATACGGTGCAGCCGGCAGACTGCGCAAAGGCCGCCGCATGCGGAATGAGGCCGATAGCGAGCGCGGCGGCAAGCAGGCTGCGAAGCGTCGTATTCATGGAAAGTCCCCTTGACCGTGCGGAACAGCTCTTTTGGAAAGCGCCCGCCAACCGTCTTCTTCCATATGAGGCATGATAGCCGAATTCAAATATTTCCCTAGGCAAAAAAAGCAAACCGGCGCAATCGCCGGCGGAATTCTTACGTTCTACTATCCGTTTCAAGCACCGGTCCGGCATAACGCGCCCGCGGCCTAATCAATTCGCCGCTGTCGATCTGCTCCATCGCATGTGCAAGCCAACCGGCGGAACGGGCAAGCGAGAAAATGATGATCGGCGCCTCCCTTGGGAGATCGAAGGCGGCGGCCATTGCGGCAAGCGCGAAATCGACGTTGACCTTCTCGCCGACCATCTCCTCGCCCACTTCCCGGACCTCGGCAAACTGCGGCGGCAGAGGGAAGTGCGACAGCAGCGCCAAGGCTCTGACATCGCCATCGGGATAGAGCGGATGGCCGAAGGCCGACAGGCGATTGCCCTGGGCAAGCGTACGGCGAATCGCCTGCTCCGCCCCGAGCGTGGAAGCGGTCTCGATCAAGGCGTCGACGCCTTGCCAGGCGCCGCCGTGCAGCGGCCCTGTCAACGTCGCCAGACCGGACAGCACGGCGGCTGAAAGGGCAGCACCTGCCGATGCCGTGACCCGCGCCGCAAAGGTCGAGGCGTTGAGTTCGTGATCGGCAAGCAGCACCAGCGCGCGACGCAGGCAATCGGCAGCATCCGGCCGCTGCCAGCTTGCCGCAAGCCGCAAATGCAGCGGCTGGTCGAAAGGTCCCGGCGCGAGCGCATCGGCGACGGTACGGAGAACGCCACTTGCTTCACGGCGAAGTGCTGCCTGCGAGCGACCGAGCGATGGCAGATCCGATGTCACCCGCCCTGCCAGCGCCAGGAACGCCGCCTGAAGCGACGGAGCGGCATGCCCGGTTCCGCTGCCGGAGGAGAGTATTTCCGCGCCGTTCCAGAGCAGCGCCGCCGTCTGCTCCAGCGTCGCGACTTCAGCGAAACCGGCCGCATCCTTTCCGCGATAGAAAAGCCGTCCGCCGATGATGGTGGAAATTGCCGACGACAAAACCGGATCGCCCCAGCGGATCGCCTCGGCGGCCACCGTTTCAGTCTTGCGGCGGCCGGCATGGCGTTCGGCAAGCCGCGTCACGTCGGAAGCCTGGTAGAGGCTGCGGCGCGGGTCGGCGGGATCGGGCTTGGCGCGGATGCGCCCACGGCTGACATTGGCATAGAGCGTCTGCGGCTTGGTCTTCAGCGCCTGCAGCGCCTCCTCGGCGGTCAGCCACGACATCGGAGCCTCACATTGATCAATTGCGTCAAGATTGACGTCAATGAAACTAGGTCGGATCATCCGGACCGTAAAGGAGAAACAACATGAAAAACGGCTTGGAAGATGTCATTGCTGCCGAAACGCAGCTTTCGGATGTCGATGGCGAAGCGGGACGACTGATCATCCGCGGTGTATCGCTGGATCACCTAGTTGCAGACGGCACCTATGAAGGCGTCGCCGCCCTGTTGCTCGATGGGCTGATGGAAAAAAGCTTCGACGAAGCGGAATTGCGCGACTGGTTGGCGCAGGCGCGAACGAGGATTTTCGGCCATATCAAGGCCGCCGATGCCGCCCTGCTCGCTTTGCCTCCTGTTGATGCGATGCGGGCGCTGATCGCCCGCCTGCCCGACGGCGAGGATTTCGATACTGCGCTCAGCCTTCTGGCTGCGCCCGCAGTTTTCCTGCCGGCGATCCTTCGCATGCAAAGCGGCAAAAGACCGATCGCGCCCGACGCCTCGTTGCCGCAGGCGGCCGATATCCTGCGTATGCTGACCGGAAAATTGCCGACCAGGGAGCAGACGGCGGCACTCGACACCTATCTCGTGACGATATCAGACCATGGCCTCAATGCCTCGACCTTCGCATCACGCGTCATTGCCTCGACGCAGGCCGGCCTCACTTCTTCCGTGCTCGCCGCACTGAGCGCGCTGAAAGGGCCGCTGCACGGCGGCGCGCCCGGTCCTGTGCTCGACATGCTGGATGCGATCGGAACGGCGGAGAATGCTTACTCGTGGCTCGGCGAAGCGCTCGACCGCGGCGAAAGGCTGATGGGCTTCGGCCACCGCATCTATCGCGTCCGCGATCCGCGCGCCGATGCACTGAAGGGAGCGCTGAAGCCGCTGATATCAACCGGACAGGTAAACAGCGCCCGCGGTACATTGGCCGAAGCCGTGGAGGCCTCTGCATTGGCCATCTTGAAGGCACGCAAACCGAACCGGCCGCTCGACGTCAATGTCGAGTTTTATACCGCGCTGCTGCTCGAAGCGCTCGGCTTTCCCCGCGAGGCCTTCACCGGCGTCTTCGCGATCGGCCGCACCGTCGGATGGCTGGCCCATGCCCGCGAACAGGCGCTCGACGGCCGGCTGATCCGGCCGCGCTCGGTCTATATCGGGCCGCTACCGGCGGCTGCCTGAAGATTGAATTCGGCGGCAGCATGTCCTGCCGCCGATCCCTAACCGCCGACGAAAGCGGCCAGATTGCCGAGCGTCGAGCGGCACCCTTCCTCATTGTCTTCGAGGCGGATCCCGGACGGAATATTGTCACAGAACATCGTCACATCGGTGCCTCCATCCGCAGGCGACAACATCGTGCTGACGGTCATCTCGCCGGAAAAGCCCTCGTCCTCGGAATCGAAGACCGTTGCCCAGACGATCCGTTCATCCGGCACGAGCTTGGCAAAGCGGCCTTCGAACCTGTCTGTCTTGTCGGAGGTCTTGCCCGGTTGCGATGTCTCGTCGTCGGGATAGACGAGCGACATGCAGAAGGCGCCGCCTTCCCTGCCCTCGAAGGCATGGACAATGCCCTTCATCGTATCGGGCGGAAGCCAGGTGGCGACCGCGTCTGCATCGAGGAAGGCGCGGTAGATGCGCTCGCGCGGCGCTGCGATGAAGCGTGAGACGGTCGTGCTGCGTGAAGGGGTCATGCCGGCAAGTTAGCGCAGGCACGGATGTTATCCAGATCGCGCCTGAAACAACGCGATCTGGTTTGCATGCATCAGACGAGGCGGCTCTGTTCCGTCGCCGCTTCTATGAAGCCGGCAAACAGCGGATGCGGGTCGAGCGGCCGGCTCTTCAGTTCCGGGTGGTACTGCACGCCGATGAACCAGGGATGATCCGGATATTCGATCGTCTCCGGCAGCACGCCGTCCGGCGACATGCCGGAGAAGACCAAGCCGCAGTTTTCGAGCCGATCCTTGTAATCGATATTGACCTCGTAGCGGTGGCGGTGACGCTCGGAAATATCGGTGGAACCGTAGATATCCGAGATCTTCGTGCCCTTCTTCAGCGCCGCCTTGTAGGCGCCGAGGCGCATCGTGCCGCCGAGATCCCCGGCTGCCGTGCGCTTCTGCAACTCGTTGCCCTTGACCCATTCGGTCATCAGGCCCACCACCGGCTCTTTCGTCGGGCCGAATTCGGTCGAGGAGGCACCGGAAACGTCGGCGAGATTGCGCGCCGCCTCGATGACCGCCATCTGCATGCCGAAGCAGATGCCGAAATACGGCACCTTGCGTTCGCGGGCAAAGCGGGCAGCATGGATCTTGCCCTCCGAACCGCGTTCACCGAAGCCGCCGGGCACCAGGATGCCGTGCACCTTTTCGAGATAGGGCGCCGGATCTTCCTTTTCGAAGACCTCGGACTCGATCCATTCAAGATTGACTTTGACGCGATTGGCGATGCCGCCGTGATGCAGCGCCTCGATCAGCGATTTATAGGCATCCTTGAGGCCGGTATATTTGCCGACGATCGCGATCGTCACCTCGCCCTCCGGCGTGCGGATACGATTGCAGACCTCTTCCCACGGGTCGAGCCGCGGCTTCGGCGCCGGCTCGATACCGAAGGCCGCGAGCACTTCGTCGTCGAGGCCTTCCTTGTGGTAGGCTATCGGTACATCGTAGATGTTGGCGACGTCGAGAGCCTGGATGACGGCAGACGGGCGAACGTTGCAGAACAACGAGAGCTTGCGGCGCTCGGCTTCCGGAATTTCCCGGTCGGCGCGCACCAGCAGGATATCGGGATGAATGCCGAGTGCCTGCAGTTCCTTGACCGAATGCTGCGTCGGCTTGGTCTTGAGCTCGCCGGCGGCCGGAATATAGGGCATCAGCGTCAGGTGAACGTAGACGGCGGTACCGCGCGGCAGGTCGTTGCCGAGCTGGCGGATCGCTTCCATGAACGGCATCGCTTCGATGTCGCCGACCGTGCCGCCGATCTCGCAGATGACGAAATCGTAGTCGTCATTGCCCTCGATGACGAAATCCTTGATCTCGTTGGTGACGTGGGGGATGACCTGCACGGTCGCGCCGAGATAGTCGCCGCGCCGTTCCTTGTCGATGATGTTCTTGTAGATGCGGCCGGTGGTGATGTTGTCGGTCTTGGTCGCCGAACGCCCCGTAAAGCGTTCGTAGTGACCGAGATCGAGATCGGTTTCCGCGCCGTCGTCGGTGACGAAGACCTCGCCGTGCTGGGTCGGGCTCATCGTGCCCGGGTCCACGTTCAGATAGGGGTCGAGCTTGCGAAGCCGAACCCGATATCCACGGGCCTGCAGCAACGCTCCGAGAGCCGCGGCCGCAATTCCTTTTCCGAGAGAGGAAACCACGCCGCCAGTGATGAATACGTATCGCGCCATGGGATTCACCGGATACCTTTTCAAAAACGATTCCACCAGCCCAAAAATTCTTTTCCAGAACTTTCGATGCGTGGCGCAGGAATCTGAACAAAAGAAAACCGGCAGACCCGAGGGCCTGCCGGCGTTTATGTCGAAGACCGGCTTACTGTCCCGTCGGGACGCCGGAGGGCTGAGCCGGTGCCGGCGCGGCCGGAGCCGCGGGCGTTGCCGGAGCAGTCGTTGCCGGAGCAGTCGTTGAAGGTGCGGTGGCTGCCGGGGCCTGAGTTGCCGGAGCCCCAGTTGCCGGCGTCTGAGCGGCGGGAGCCTGCGGTGCGGGCGTCGCCGCCCCGCTGCTCGGAACGCCGTTGCCGGCCGGCTGGGTTGCTGGAGCCTGTGCGCCACCGCCGAGCGAATCGAGAATGCCGTTGCCCTGGCCGCCTGTAGCCGGAATGCGATCGAGAATGTCGCTCGGACGGCCCTCGTAACGCGTCAGGATGCCGAGGCCGAGCGAGGTCAGGAAAAACAGGGTCGCAAGGATCGCGGTGGTGCGCGTCAGCGCATTGGCCGTGCCGCGGGCCGACATGAAGCCGGAACCGCCGCCGATGCCGAGGCCGCCGCCTTCCGAGCGCTGAATGAGCACGACGCCGACAAGGGCGAGCACGATCATGAGATGGATGACAATCAATACGGTCTGCATGGGTCCAGTCCTGCCCGCCTGGAGACGGACATAAGTAAGAATTCTGGCGGCTCTTTACATGAGGCTTTCATCTATTCCAAGCCCTTCGGCCCGGAATAAAACTAGGAATAAGCAATGCCTCAGGCGAGCAGCGCCTCATAGGCCCGGTAGATGGCGAGGAAGTCGGCCGCTTTCAAGCTCGCTCCGCCGATCAGCGCGCCGTCGACATTGGCGATGCCCATCAGCTCATGGGCATTGGCCGGCTTGACCGATCCGCCATAGAGAAGACGCATCTTGCGGCCTTCGTCGCCGAAGCGGGCCGCGAGCTCTGCCCGCATGAAGGCATGCGCCTTCTCGACATCACCTGATGTCGGCGTCACACCGGTACCGATCGCCCATATCGGCTCGTAGGCGATAACTGTGGTCTCGGCGGTGGCGCCGTCCGGAACGGAGGCGGAAAGCTGGCGCTTGATGACGTCGAGCGCCTGGCCTGTCCGGCGTTCATCCGCCGTCTCACCGATGCAGATGATCGCCGTCAGCCCTGCGGCAAAGGCGGCCTCCGCCTTGGCGCGGACCAGATGGTCGGTTTCGGCATGGTCGGTGCGCCGCTCGGAATGGCCGACGATGACATAGGTGCCGAAACAATCGGCAATCATCTCGGCCGAGATGTCGCCGGTATGCGCACCGGACGGGTTCTGATGGCAGTCCTGAGCGCCGATCGCCAGCGGGCTGTCGGTGCACAGTGCCGTCGCCACATAGAGCAGCGTCGCCGGCGGGCAGATCAGCGCTTCGACCTTGTCGGCCAGCGGCGGATGAACACCCTCGGCGATCGCCTTGATCTGATCCAGGGAGGCACGCATGCCATTCATTTTCCAGTTTCCCGCCACAAGCGGGCGCACGTCAGGGGTCATGCTGGCCTTCCACAATCTGCATATGCCTTGGGCAATATCAAAAGCTTGTGGCAAAGAAAAGCATCATGCCCCTGACGTAAGGGGAATCTCGTCGATCCCGCGCATATTTCTGCCGAAAACCGCCCTTTCGGCATTTTTACGCATGGCGTGATCGCAAAAACCGCCGCACATTTTTGCGCGACATGCTTTAGCCAGCCAGAATCCAGTTCAAAACCCGACGCCAGTCGATCATCCGGATCGGCGTCCCGTGATTGCCGGTCTGAAAAAGCGTGAAACGCGCCGGATATTTTGCCTTGTGCAGGCTTTCGAACAGCGCCTGCTGGTCTGTGGCTGCATAGACCGGATCGCGGCTGCCATGGGCGAACCAGAGCGGCAGCTTCGCCTTGTAGAAGGCGCTCCTGGTGAAATCGGGATCAGTGACCCCGCTCATGATCAGCATGCCCTTAAGCCGCTTGACGCTGTCACCATCGCGCGCAATGCCCCAGCAGACCTGGCTGCCCATCGAGGCGCAGGAAAGGATGATGGGCCGGCCGGGCGATTGCGCGCCGGCATGGCGGATGAGGCCGGCAATCGCCGCAACGCCGCTGCTGTCGAAGCTTTTGACCGTCGGCGAATAATAAACGCCGCCATTGCCGGCGACGAGGTTCTTCAGCCGGTTGAAATTGCCGCCGAAGCTATAGTCGTTGGCGCCGAGCCGGCGGTCGCCGTCGCGCCCATGGATGAAAATCACCGTGAAAGCGGCACTCTGAGCAGGTCCCACCCTGGTGACATCAAGCTTGATGCCGTCGAGGGACAGCGTCTCGTCCGCTTGCGCCTTGCGGATGCCGAGCGCCACATATTTCTGCTGCACACGCTTTTGCGGGATCTGGTCGCGGCCGTTGATATCGCGCATCTCGTCATAGTCAATGAGCTCGAAGGCGCCGTTATCGCCGGTCTGCAACACGGTCTGCTTCGAAAACAGATCGTCCTTGAACGGCGTCAGCACATCGGCTGCCTGCGCTGGTCCACTGGCGGACAGCACGGCTGCGGATAGGAAAAACGCCGCAATTGCGGTGATGATCGTGCAATGACTTGTGGACATTCGCATTCGGATGGTTCCTGAAGCCGGCCGCCGCTTGCCATTCTGCGCCCGGCAACGCAAATCATTGAGGAAAAGGCCGCCAAGTCCGGCGGTGTCGCGTATAGCTGTGCTTTCTGGCAAAATCTGCCTGATTCGCAAACGTGGCATGAAATGCGGTGATTTTGGGTCGGCGGCGGATGCCCGCCCAAGCCAGACCTAAGACAGGATGAAGATCTGAACGGCTCCATGGACGATAGCAACGACCTTTTTTCCGGAATGCCCCTCTCTGAAAAACGCGAGGAGGCGCAGAAGCCCGCCGCTCCGGTCGAACGGCCGCCGGCTCCGGCTGCGCCGGTCGCCGCAGCGCCCCCTGCTGCCGGAGCCTCAGCGCGCCCGGCACCCGCCGCCTCGAACTCGGATGATTACGGCGCCTCGTCGATCCGCGTCCTCGAAGGCCTCGAACCGGTGCGCATGCGCCCGGGTATGTATATCGGCGGTACCGATGAAAAGGCGCTGCACCACCTCTTTGCCGAAGTCATCGACAATGCGATGGACGAGGCGGTCGCCGGTCACGCCAATTTCATCGAAGTCTATCTCGACCTAGAGGGTTATCTGACGGTCTCCGACAACGGCCGCGGCATCCCGGTCGAGAACCATCCGCAGGTGCCGGGCAAGTCGACGCTCGAAGTCATCATGACCAAGCTGCATGCCGGAGGTAAATTCGACGGCAAGGCCTATGAGACCTCGGGCGGCCTTCATGGCGTCGGCGTTTCGGTCGTCAACGCGCTTTCCGACGACCTCGAAGTCGAGGTGGCGCGAAACCGCAAGCTCTACCGCCAGCGCTTCTCCCGCGGACTGCCGCAGGGCGGTCTCGAAGAGCTGGGTGACGTTCACAATCGCCGCGGCACCCGCGTGCGCTTCCATCCCGACCCCCAGATCTTTGGGGATCACATGAAGTTCGATGCCGCCCGCGTCTTCCGCATGGCGCGCTCGAAAGCCTATCTGTTTGGCGGCGTCGAAATCCGCTGGAGCTGTGAGTCGGGCGTGCTGCCCGAAGGCTCCGAGGTCCCTGACAAGGCCGTCTTCCACTTTCCTGGCGGCCTGAAGGACTATCTCCAGGCGACGATGGGCAAGGAGTTCACCGTCACCCGCGAGATTTTCGCTGGCAAGACGGAGAAGGTAAGCGGCCACGGCTCGATGGAATGGGCGATCACCTGGTATGGCGGCGATCCGCAGGTGCATTCCTATTGCAACACCATCCCGACGACCGAAGGCGGCACACATGAAGCGGGGCTGCGCATTGCGCTGACCAAGGGCCTGAAGGCCTATGCCGAGCTGACGCAGAACAAGCGCGCCGCGCAGATCACCACCGACGACGTGATGATCTCGGCCGTCGGCATGCTGTCGGTCTTCATTCGCGAGCCGGAATTCGTCGGCCAGACCAAGGACAGGCTTGCGACCGTCGAGGCGCAGCGCATCGTCGAGAACGCGTTGCGCGATCCCTTCGACCATTACCTTGCCGACAATCCGAACGAGTCGGCCAAGCTGCTCGACTGGGTGATCGAGCGCGCCGAGGAGCGCCTGCGCCGCCGCAAGGAAAAGGAAGTCAACCGCAAGACGGCAGTGCGCAAGCTGCGCCTGCCGGGCAAGCTCGCCGACTGCTCGCAGAACACCGCCGTGGGTGCCGAACTCTTCATCGTCGAGGGCGATTCGGCAGGCGGTTCGGCCAAGCAGGCGCGCAACCGCGCCAACCAGGCAATTCTGCCGCTGCGCGGCAAGATCCTCAACGTTGCCAGCGCCGGCCGCGAAAAACTCGGCGCCAACCAGCAGCTCGCCGATCTCGTCCAGGCTCTCGGCTGCGGCACGCGTTCGAAATACCGCGACGAAGACCTGCGTTACGAGCGCATCATCGTCATGACCGATGCCGACGTCGACGGCGCCCATATCGCATCGCTGCTCATCACCTTCTTCTATCAGGAGATGCCGGAGCTGGTGCGCGGCGGCCATCTCTTCCTCGCCGTGCCGCCGCTCTACAAAATCACCCAAGGGGCGAAATCCGCCTATGCCCGCGACGACAATCATCGCGCCGAGCTGATGCAGACGGAGTTCAAGGGCAAGGCCAAGGTCGAGATCAGCCGCTTCAAAGGTCTCGGCGAAATGATGCCCGCCCAGCTCAAGGAAACCACCATGGATCCGTCCAAGCGCACCCTGCTCAAGGTGCTGATCGACGAGGTGGATTTCGAAGGCACCCGCGCCGCCGTAGACGATCTGATGGGCACCAAGCCGGAAGCCCGCTTCCGCTTCATCCAGGATCGCGCGGCTTTCGCTGAAAACCTCGATATTTAGGGCATGATGCTACCTAGTAGCACCTTCAGCTTGTTCCAAAAAATGGGCTCATCGCGCCGAGCCGTTTTGCGATAGATTTTCTACATTGTCCAAAACGCCGTGCCCGATTTGACTAGTCCAGGGAGAACTTGCGGCCCAGGTAAGCGCGAATTGGCGCATCGAAACAAATGGATAAAACATGTGCCACTCCAACAGCGGCCAAGACGGTGACGCTCACGGTGATTAACCGTGGAATGAAGCCATCGGCAAAGTGTTCGAATTGAGCACCAAGTTGAAAAACAGGCTGATGGACCATGTAGAGGGGATAAGACAACTTTCCGAGATATCCAGCGAATGGCCGCTCCTCACTCAGTGGGACTGCAGCCGCTAGCGCCACCACGATCGGAATCACGATAGCGATGCAGATGAAATCGTAGATCTCTCTCGGGACCGTCACCGGAAAGAACAGAACACCGATCAGGACGAAAAGTGGGATTTGAGGCGGTATCGCTCTGACGCGACGATGGATCTGCCAGCGAAAGATGAGAACGCCGGCAAGGAACGAAAACCCAACTCTGACAAATCCTTCAAAGAACGCCCGCCAGCTGCCAAATCCAACTGGCCCGATAGTACCCTCGATCGCGACAATCTGGAAAAGCGCCGCCGCCAATAATACGAGAACTGCTATCTCATGCCACAAATGAAATCTTCGGCGAGCGACGGATCCGTAAGTCACGCTGGCGGCCATTTCAAAACAGAGGGACCAGAGCGGATTGTTAATCGCGAACGCCTCTTGCCCCACCAGAAGCCCCAGGGGCAATAGGAGCATTGCACCAACCGCAAGAATTGAAACGTCGGCGAAAGAAAGACTTGCCGTGGAAGCAAATAGCGACGCGAGTACGCCCAAGGCGACGCCAGCCGCGATCATGGGATAAAGCCGTACCACGCGCTTCAGGAAGAATGTACTGCTCGGCAAAACACCGGACTTCAATTTTTGGTCGTACCCATTTGCGATAACGAAGCCGCTAAGGCAAAAGAAGAAATCCACGCCCAGGTAGGCGTAGGAAAGACCGAAGCCAAAAATCTGGCTGGCGTGTAAGAGAGCCACCGATAACGCAGCTATTCCCCGAAGCTCGTCCAGAAAGATAAAGTGGTTCTTTGCTTGAACCGCTCGGCTAGCAAGATGGGAATCATCGGCCGAACCAGGATCCACTGCCCTACGGAATGCTGAAGCGGTCAACTCGTCGGCCACAATTGGGAGCCCTTCTTACCCATGTCTTTGATCAGCCGGAACGCCACGCATCTTGAACTCACCTGATCCATGAATGGCTTCGTCAGATATGCGAGCGCTGTCCGCTCACCGGTCTGTATGAAGGCCTCCACCGGCATGCCCGGAACAGGCGCCGCCCGACCAAGCCTCTGCCACTCGCCATCGGAAACCTCAGCCCGGACGACACAGCAAATGAGACGCGAACGTTGGTCCGCGGCCACGCTTAGCCCTCGCTTTAGATCACAAGCGCCATCTTCCAAGTTGCAATTCAGCGCTGATGATCATCAAAAGATGATTATAAATTGAATTTATAAATGACAAGTGAAACTTACATTTTTACCCTCATCAGAAGAAATAATGTATTAAAAATGCACTCTAGGGTAGAAAGGCTGAATGCGCCTGTGGGGCGGATGGAAACAGTGTAGCGCGCCGCATTTTAGCATTCACGATTTCACGGAACTGATGAAGAACCGTAACAACTCCGTCAAACAACCGGCGCATGAAGCGGTCGGCGCGCCTTCCTCGGAGGGCATTTGCGCCGGTCGAACCGTTTTCAACCCTTGCCGGATATTTGTCATGACCAAGCGTTTTCTCGCGGCTGCCGCTCTCGCCCTTCTGTCAAGCACAGTCTCCGCCAGCGCCACAGATATCGGCGCCACCTTCGCGACCGCCTGCCCCTTCGGCGATTGCGCCGCTGGCATCTCGCTCTCCTATCTCGGTGAATTCGTCATCCCCACAGGCCATATCGAAAACGGCGTCGAATTCGGCGGCATTTCTGGCCTCGATTTCGATGTCGCCACCGGCCATTATATCGCCATCAGCGACGACCGCTCGGAAAGAGGCCCGGCCCGCTTCTATGAACTCAACGTCGATGTCGACGCGTCGGGCCTTAAGCGCGTTTCGGTCGTCAAGCAGGTGACGCTGAAAGACAAGAACGGCGAGCTCTTCGTTGCCCGGACCGTCGATCCAGAATCGATCCGCCTTGGCAAGGATGGCATCTATTGGGGCAGTGAGGGCGACGGCAAGGCGCTGCTGGCGCCCTTCATCCGCGTCGCATCGCCGGACGGTTCCTTCGTCCGCGAATTCAAGCTGCCGGAGGGCTTTGCACCGACCGCAGACAAGTCAACAGGCATCCGCGACAACCTCGCTTTCGAGGATCTCGCGGTCGCGCCCTCCGGCGATGTTTTCGTCGGTGTCGAAGCGGCCCTTTACCAGGACGGTCCGAACCCCTCGCTGACGTCGGGCAGCCTGTCGCGCATCGTCCGCTACGACGGCGCCACCGGCGCGCCGAAAGCCGAGTACGTCTATCCCGTCTCGCCGATCCCGCAGGCCGCCACCAAGGCCGACGGCGGTAATGACAACGGCATGTCTGAAATGCTTGCCCTCGACGATCACCGCCTGCTCGCCGTCGAGCGGAGTTATGCCCAGGGCTTCGGCAACAGCATCGAGATCATGATGATGGATCTGACTGATGCCACCGATGTATCCGCCATCGCGTCCCTCGCCAAA
Organism: Rhizobium sp. WSM409; assembly: GCF_057653825.1. Taxonomy (NCBI): domain Bacteria; kingdom Pseudomonadati; phylum Pseudomonadota; class Alphaproteobacteria; order Hyphomicrobiales; family Rhizobiaceae; genus Rhizobium; species Rhizobium sp. WSM409. The sequence continues at coordinate 2,013,706 of NZ_CM172794.1, forward strand.
AACGACCAGCGCGTCGTCCCTGTCCGCAAGAGCCAGGTCCTCGATTTGAGGGCGATCGGCCTCGTTCCCGACAATATCGAGGCCATGTCGCTCGGCAAGGCCAAGGACGGCACCGATCTTCTCATTCTCGGCTCCGACAATAATTTTTCGACCAGCCAGAAGACGCAATTCTATGCCTTCAAGGTTCTCAACCGCCCGCAGCAGTAAGACGCTCGGGTCTGCGGGTCGAATAGCGACGCTTTGTATACGCTTTCATGGTGCGGACCTTGAAACCGCCGGGTTGATGGCCCATAACCAGAGTACAAGAAAAAGAAGAGGCGCGCGTGGGTGTGTTCGACCGTCAGAAAAGCAATCATGAACCGCGATGGCTCGGATCGTCGGCGCAAACGCGCACGCCTCTGATTCCCTCCATTTCGGCGGCGCGCTGGTTGCTGGTCCTGGTCGTTGCTGCCGGCGTCTATTTCTTCTACGGCTTCCTCGTGCCGGTGCTCGCAGCCCTCGTCATCGGCTTTGCCAGCTGGCCGCTCTACCGCAAACTTCTTGCCCGCGTCGGCGGCAATACGACGATCGCCGCGACCATCGCGATCATCATGATCATCACCTTCCTGGTCATCCCGATCGGGCTTGCGGTCACCTATACGACGGGCGAAGTGCGCACCTGGGTCACCTGGGCGATCCATGCCAACCGCGTCGGCGCCCCGACGCCCGACTGGATCGTCGCACTGCCTTGGGCCGGTGCCTATCTCAATGAAGTCTGGACGAGATATATCGGCAGCCCCGGCGCCCTCGGCGAAGTCATCCAGGCGGTCAGCGGCGCCAATATCGGCAACATATACCGCGCCGTGCTCGCGGCCGGGGGCGGCGCCTTCCATCTGCTGCTGACCCTGCTCTTTATGCTGATCGCGCTGTTCTTCGTCTATCGCGACGGTTTTTCCTTTTCCAAGCAGATCGACATGCTGGGCGAGCGCATCCTGCCCAACCGCTGGGAGCGCATTTCCCGCGTCGTGCCGGCGACGATCAGCTCCACCGTCATGGGCATGACGCTGATCGCGATCGGAGAAGGCATCGTGCTCGGCCTTGCCTACTGGATTGCCGGCGTGCCCTCGCCGGTGACGCTCGGCGTTTTGACCGGTGTGATGGCGCTGATACCGGGCGGTGCGCCGCTCTCCTTCACGCTGGTCTCCATCTATCTGCTGGCGAGCGGCTCGCATGTCGCCGGCATCGGTCTCTTCGTCTGGGGGACGGTCGAGCTCTTCATCGTCGACAAGACCTTGCGGCCGAAACTCGTCGGCGGTCCGATCAAGCTGCCCTTCCTACCGACCTTCTTCGGCCTCGTCGGCGGCGTCAAGACGATGGGTTTCCTCGGCCTCTTCATCGGCCCGGTGCTGATGGCGCTGATCGTCGCCATCTGGCGCGAGTGGATCCACGAGGCCCGCAACGCCGATAAGAGCGAAACCGGGCCGCAGATCATCATCGACGAACAGGCCCCGCCGCCGGTCCCCGGTTCGCCGAAAACCATGCCGCGCGTCGCCGAAGGCTGAACATGGCTTCGCAGACCGGCTAACCCAGCCGCTTTTCCATGAACAGGCTGAGCGGATCCGGCAGATAGCTGCCGAAAGGCTCGATTTCCCGATATCCGTATTTGCGGTAGAGAGCGATCGCCTCGGGCTGGTAGATGCCGGTTTCGAGCCGGATCGCCGTCAGCTCCTTTTCTCCTGCGATTGCTTCGAGCGCATTCATCAGGCCGCTGGCGATCCTCAGCCCCCTCGCCTCGGGATCGACGAACATGCGCTTGATCTCAGCCGTGCCGTCACCGGCCTCGACCAGAGCGCAGCAGCCGACGATCGCATCGCCGTTGCGCGCGACGAGGAAGCTCACCGAAGGCTTCTCCAGCACGGAGAGGTCGACCAGATGGTTGCTTTCCGCCGGATAGAGCGATTGCGCATAGGCATCGGAAAGATCGAGAAGGCGGATGACGCCCTCCTGGCGCGGCGGCTCATGGGCGATGGTGACGGACATGTTGGCTCCCTCTGCCGGCGCGTAACAAAATTTTCCCCGATATGACGGAGAGTTAATACCCTTGCCTTCATTCGGTTGGAATTGCGCCCTCTAAGACGATGAGGTGCTCAATAATCAAGGAAGCAGAATATGCAAGCGGTGCTGATCGCGATGACCATTCTCGGCTGCGACGATTCCATCAGCCAGTGCAATTATGTCGCGACGGTCGATAAACGCTGGGAAACTGTTTCCGCCTGTGATGCCGAAGCCGAACGACGGCTGAAGACCTATGTGAATGTCAACTATCCCTCGGTGATCGCGGTGTGCGAGGCGCCGAAAGCCATCGCCGCCGCCGAGCCGCCGAAACCAGCGCCCGCGCCTGCCGCCGCGCCCGAGGTCGCCGTCGCAGCGCCCCAACCAGCAGGAAGGATTGCCGGTTTTGCTGAAGGCATCGCCGGACAGGTCCGCGCCCACCTGCCCTCGGGCAGAAGCGTCAAGGACACACTCACCAAGCCGGTGCATTTCGTCTCCGCCAGCTATTCCTGGGTGGTGACGCGGCTAGCTGATTAGGCCGCCGCAAGCGCCGCATAGACGCGGGCCGATTGTCGCTGCTCGTTAACGTGCAGCTTTTCTACCATGTCGAGCAGTTCGCCGATCGCGCCATGCGCATCGTGATGGCGGAATCTTTCGAGAAGACGGCCGCAGACATTGCCGAGCACGCTGCCCGGCGCTTTTCTGGCGGCATCGCGCCACAGCATCGTCGCCTCGACGAAGATCACGCTGATATCCCTCGGCAGGCCGGCGGACTCGTAGAGCGCGCGCACGGCATGCATGCGCCCGGTGGCCAGGATCGAGCGCACGCGGCGCTCGCTGCACGCGGTCAGATCGACAATCGCGCCGGCGAAGAAATCCACCTTTCCGGCGCAGAGCGCATGCATCAGGAAGGACGGCGTCAGCCGGCCGTTGAGGCGCAGATGCTGGACGAGGTCTGGTATTTCACGTGGGGCAATGTCACCGGCGATCGAAACGATGGCAGCCTCGGTCGCCTCGCGGCTGATGCGCTGAAGCCGCTGCAGGCCGATCGCCGCCTGCGCCAGCGGCAGCCCGATCAGCGCATTGCTGACGTGCTGAGTGAGCAGCTGGCGGGCATCGGCGGGAAGATCGCTGCGGTCGAGAAGCAGATTGCGGACATCGCAGCAGTCGCCGAGCCGTTCGGCAATGCGTTTCAACGACAGGCTGGAGATCACCGCGCCGTCATTCTCCAGCAGACAGAGCAGTTCTTCCTCGTCGCCGACCTCCGCAAGGGCTGCGGAAACCGGGCGCGTCACATGCGCTCTGGCAGCGATCAGCATGCGGGTGGCGCCGTTGCCGCGCGCGGCAAGGTCGACGAGATCGGCATCGCTCAAAAGCGGCGAGCAGGTCACCGCGTGGCAGGCGACCTCGGGCTGGTCTTCGGCAAGCGAAAGAATCAGGTTGCGCGGCGCGTCGGGCGACCAGGCGATCGCCTCGGCAAGTGCAAGCCGCACGCGCGGCGACGGATCGTCGAGAAGAAAGGTCATCGCCATTTCGGCCGCCGCCCGCTCGTCTGCGGACATTTCGGACTGCAGATAGGCGCGCCCGAGGGCGTTTGCGGCCCGAGCCCGGTCACCGGTCTTGGCCGTTTCGATCCAACGAAGGAAAGCTTCTACGATCACGCGACGCCCCAGCACTTGAACGCGATTCCCTCGCGCTCCATTCAATGCTGCGACCGTAGCGGCAAAAGGTTTAAGATTGGTTCACCATGTTTCTTAAGCCTTTGGACGCCTGGCGGTTGGGCTCAGCCTTGCTAGGGCTTCGGCCGGATCATCTCGAAAACATCGCTGCCTTCGCTGTAATCCATGTAGCCCATCCGGGCCAAAGGTCGGGCGATTGACATGTCGAGGCGGCCGTCCCTGACGATCGCTTCATCGATACGGATGCCGACCACTTCGCCGAAGACGAGGACGTTCTCGGACGGTTCTCCCGACAGCGTCTTCGGCTCGATGATCTCGGTCACCTTGCATTCGAGCACCGCGAAAGCCTCGTCGACATAGGGCGCGTCGATCAGTTCGGCCTGCTTCGGCGTCAGGCCGGCGAAGTCGAATTCGCTGTCGCCGTAGGGTAGCGCCGCCGAGGAGAGGTTCATCTTCTCAGCAAGATCGCGGCTGACGAAATTGCAGGTGAAGACGCCGGTCTCGGCCGCGTTGCGCTGGCTGTGCTTGCGTCCGGCGGAAGAAAACATCACCAGCTTCGGCCGGTCTGCAACGGCGTTGAAGAAGGAATAGGGCGCGAGATTGATCGAACCATCCCTGCCCTTGCTGCCGATCCAGCCGATCGGGCGCGGCGACACGATCGCCTTGAACGGATCATGCGCGAGCCCGTGCCGGTTGCTGTCGGTGGTGTAAAACATCAGTCTTCTCCGCCGACCCAGGTTACGGTATCGACAATCTCCGGCCGCGGCCGCTCGATCGCCGGAAATGTCGTCGAGCCGATATGAATGAAGCCCGCCACCTTTTCATCAGGCCCGACGCCGAGCAGTGGATAAGCACGCCCGTCATAGGCAAACCACTCCGTCAGCCAGTTGGCGACATAACCATTGGCATTGGCAGCGAGGATGACGTTGAAGCAAAGCGCGCCGGCCGACATCAGCTGCTCCCATTCCGGGATCTTGATATGCGGCCCCGCCTTGCTGACGATGGCGACGACCACCGGCGCACGGGTGAAACGGCTGCGCTCGACCTGAATCATCTCTTCGGAAAGGTCTGGCTTTGTCTGAAGTGCCAGCGCCAGCAGCTCCTCGCCGAGACGCACGCGCTGCTCTCCGCGATAGACGATGAAGCGCCAGGGCGCGATCTTGCCGTGATCGGGAACACGCGAGGCAAGACGCAGGATTTCCTCGATCTCGGCCTTCTCGGGGCCTGGCTCGCACATCTGGAAAGCGGGAATGGAGCGGCGCACGGCGAGGTAGTCGATCAGCTTGATATCGGATTTCATACGGGAGAAGCTCTCATTTTTATGCTGCTGCAAAGGGTGGGTCTTGAATTTGCCATCGCGTTGGTCTTGAAGTGACCTTTGCGATTTCAGAAGTCAATCGGTTCACGAAACAGATGTTTGGCATTTTGCCTTTTGCACGCATCGGCCTTGCCATTGCCCTGATGGTATTGATGCCCCTCGGCGCTGGCGCTCAGGATGCCTTCAAGGAATTCAAACAGCTTGAATCGACACCGAAGATGCCGAAGCTCGATGCCTTCATCGCGCCTGGCACTGTGCCCGATGGGGTCAAGCTGCGCGACGTCCCGATGGAGGCCAAGCTGACGGCGGACGGCACGCCGGTTGAGGAGGGCCTTTCCTGGTACGTCTTCAGCCCGATCGCCGGAGCCGACGGCAAGCTGCCGCTGATCGCCAGCGCCAAGGGCGGCCCCGCCGCCTTTCAGCTCGCCCCCGGCGATTATTTCGTCAACGTCTCCTTCGGCCGCGCCGGCGTCACCAAGAAACTGACCGTGCCCGCTGACGGCGAGATCGACAAGCAGGTGATGGTGCTCGATGCCGGCGGTCTGCTGCTCAATGCCGTCTCCGGCGCCGATGCCCGCATCCGCCCCGACCAGTTGAGCTTCTCGATCTATTCCTCGGAAGTGCGCGACGATGGCGAGCGTGGCCTCGTTATGGCCGATATCTCGCCGAATACCGTCGTCCGTCTCAATGCCGGCACCTATCACATCGTTTCCGAATATGGCAGCGTCAACGCCGTGATCCGCGCCGACATCCAGGTCGAGGCCGGCAAGCTGACCGAGGCGACGATCCAGCATCGCGCCGCGCAGATCACCTTCAAGCTGGTCTCCGATGCCGGCGGCGAGGCGATCGCCGATACCGCATGGTCGATCCTGACGGCGGCCGGCGACAGCGTCGGCGAAAGTGTCAGCGCCTTCCCCACCATGGTTCTCGCCGAAGGCGGATATTCCGCCGTCGCCCGCAACAAGGACAAGATCTACCAGCGCGATTTCACTGTCGTCGCCGGCAGGAACACCGATGTCGAGGTTCTGATGAAGGACCAGCAGCCGCAGCCGCCCGTGAGCGACGCGGCCCGCACGGTACAGCAGGTGCCGGTCGGCACACCGCCGCCGCCGGGTGTCCAGCCAGCTCCGGTGGCACCGCTGCCCTCCTACGAACAGCTCGTGCCGCAGGGCGGCGACGACACCAGCCTCGATTAATTTTTCCGTGAGCGGTTTCGGCTCGAGCCGACGTCGGCGCCACTGAGAAGACGGATCGCGGCCAGAAGCCCCCCGGCCGTGCAGCTCAGCAGTGCTCAGGCGCGGATTCCATCATTGGCATAGAGTATTTCTCTGAAACGCACCCCGGTCTTGGGGTGACACGTTCCGATAAACATTATGGCCAGAGATCAGCTTCCGACAGCGCCGAAGGCGCTGTCGTTCTCGGCCGTTTTCAGGCCGCCTTGGCTTTTTTTGCTTCGGCCTTGCGACGGATGTCAGGCGGTGTCGCTTCGCGGGCAAGGCTCTCGACGGCGGCGTCGAGCTCCATCGAAACCTGGTCCTGGCTGCCGAGGCGGCGGATGTTGACCGTGCGCTCCTCGGCTTCCTTCCTGCCGCAGACGATGATGACAGGAACCTTCGTGACCGAATGCTCGCGGACCTTGTAGTTGATCTTCTCGTTGCGGAAATCGGTTTCGACGTTGAGACCGGCCTCGCGCAGCGCCTCGGCCACTTCAAGCCCGTAGGCGTCGGCTTCCGAGGTGATCGTTGCGACCACCACCTGCAGCGGCGATACCCAGAGTGGCATATGGCCGGCAAAGTTCTCGATCAGGATGCCGAGGAAGCGCTCCATCGAGCCGCAGATGGCGCGGTGGATCATCACCGGCTGCGTCTTTTCGGAGTTGCTGTCGATGTAGAAGGCGCCGAAGCGTTCCGGCAGGTTGAAGTCGACCTGCGTCGTGCCGCACTGCCATTCTCGGCCGATCGCATCCTTCAGCGTATATTCGAACTTTGGACCGTAGAAGGCGCCCTCGCCCGGCAGGATGCCGGTCTTGATGTTGTTCGACTGCTGCTGGATCGTCTCCAGCACGCCCATCATCACGCTTTCGGCGCGGTCCCAGAGATCATCCGAGCCGACGCGCTTGTCCGGCCTTGTCGAGAGCTTGATGGTGACTTCGTCGAAGCCGAAATCCTTATAGACCGAAAGAATCAGGTCGTTGATCTTCAGGCATTCGGCGGCCATCTGCTCGTCCGTGCAGAAGATATGCGCATCGTCCTGCGTGAAGCCGCGCACGCGCATCAGCCCGTGCAGCGCGCCCGACGGCTCGTAACGGTGGACATTGCCGAATTCGGCCAGCCGGATCGGCAGTTCGCGGTAGGATTTCAGCCCGTGCTTGAAGATCTGGATATGGCCGGGGCAGTTCATCGGCTTCAGCGCAAAGACGCGATCATCGTCGGTGTCGTCGCCGGCAACCGTTACCTTGAACATGTTGTCGCGATACCAGCCCCAGTGGCCGGAGGTCTCCCACAGCGACTTGTCGAGCACCTGTGGCGCATTGACTTCCTGATAGTCGCCGGCCAGCCGGCGGCGCATATAGGCAACCAGCGTCTGAAAGACGCGCCAGCCCTTGCCGTGCCAGAAGACGACGCCGGGACCCTCTTCCTGGAAATGGAAGAGATCCATCTCGCGGCCGAGCCGGCGATGATCGCGCTTTTCGGCTTCGGCAAGCATATGCAGGTAGTTGTCGAGTTCCGACTGCTCGGCGAAGGCCGTGCCGTAGATGCGGCTCAGCATCGGATTGTTGCTGTCGCCGCGCCAATAGGCGCCAGCCACCTTCAAGAGCTTGAAGGCGCTGCCGATCTGGCCGGTCGAGGCCATGTGCGGGCCGCGGCAGAGGTCGAACCAGTCGCCCTGGTAATAGATCTTGAGATCTTGCCCTTCCGGGATCGCATCGACGAGTTCGACCTTGTACTGCTCGCCCTTGTCGGCGAAGACCTGTTTCGCCTTCTCGCGCGACCAGACCTGCTTGGTGAAGGCGGCGTTGCGGGCGATGATCTCCTTCATCTTCTTTTCGATCTTCGGCAGATCGTCGAGTATGAAGGGCTCGTTCTTGGCAAAGTCGTAATAGAAGCCGTTTTCGATGACCGGGCCGATCGTCACCTGGGTGCCGGGCCAGATCTCCTGCACCGCTTCGGCCATGACATGCGCCGCGTCATGGCGGATGAGTTCGAGCGCGCGGTCGTCATTGCGGGTGATGATCTCGATCCTGCCGGTCGTCACGGGATCGGAAAGGTCGCGCACGGTGCCGTCGATCGCAACGGCGACCGCCTTCTTGGCCAGCGACTTGGAAATGGATTCAGCGACATCCCGGCCGGTTGCGCCGGCATCATAGCCGCGCACGGAACCATCGGGAAATGTCAGGGAAATAGCTTGGGACATCGAAATTCTCCTTGTCCAGTCCCGCCAACGAATGCGGGTGGTTGACTGAAACGCGCCTCCGCGGAGCTGAATGCGCAGCCGCCTGATAGCCAGATTTCCTGTCTGAGTAAAGATGAAGCGGGACAATCCGGCACCGAAGCGAGGTCGTGCGTCTATCCCCCATAGGTCATTGTGTAATTCTTGAGTGCCGACTTCAAGGGCTGGTCGATCTCATCGTCCAGCGGCCCATCGTAAAGGCCGCGTCGCAAGAGGCTTCTTTTCAGTGCCGTGCGGGTGAAAGGCGAAAACGCCTTCAGCTCATCGGCAATCTGCCGGTCTCCCTGCCGCATTGCCAGAAGGATGTTTTCGGCTGCATTATCCGAACTGAAGGTCGCATCATAGGCATAGGCCAGCCGATAGGCGGCTCTATTGTAGCCAGTGTCCATCGCCCGCAGATACCACTTGATGGCTTCTTGCCGGTTGACAGCAATTCCGAGGCCATCGTCGTAGAAACGCCCGAGCGCGAACATGCCGCCGGCCGAATTCAGCTCGGCGGATTTCTTATAATATTGGAATGCGATAGCCTGATCTTGATCTTTGCCGTTCTCGTAATACCACGCAAGATTAAGAGCGCCGGCCGCGGATCCCGCATCGGCCGCCTTCTGAAACCAGTTGCGGGCGATGGTCTGGTCCTCTTTGGTGCCGATGCCATTCTGGTAGTAGTAGCCGACGGCGTTCATCGCTTCAGGATATTGCTTGAGGGCCGCCATCATGAACCAGCTGAGCGCCTTGGAGCGATCAATGGGCACGCCCTGCCCGTATTCGTAGATATCGCCCAGGGCGTATTGCGCTTTCGCATTGCCATGGGCCCCGGCCTTCGTCAGCCATTCCAAAGCTTTGCCGAAATCTTTCTGGCTTCCATCCGCTCCTCGATAGAGCGTCCCGAGCCTGTACATCGCGTCAGCAGATTTCTTGTTCGCCGCCGCTTCGTACCACTCGATCGCTTTCGCATAGTCGCGGGCGACACCATCGCCATCTTCATATTTGATGCCGAGCAGCACCATCGCCGTGACGTTACCGGCGGCGGCGCCCTTTTCCAGATAGTCGATCGACTTGCCGTCGTCCCGCGGCAGATTGGCATCATTGGCGTACATTTGGCCAAGCTCGGCGAAGGCGTCGATGTATCCGTTCTCTGCGGCGGCCTTGAACCAGTGTACGGCTTCTCTCGAATCCTGAGTTGTACCCTCCCCTCTTTCATACAAAAGCCCAACACAATACTGGGCCTTGGCCGAACCATTTTCGGCGGCCTTGAGATACCAGACAAAGGATTTTTGGGCGTCGGCAGTCGTACCCGAACCGTCATAGGTGCGGTCCGCAACTTCGAGAAATGCGTCGGTATCTCCTGCCTCCGCCGCCTTCTGGAACCATTCGAAAGCTTTGACCACATCCTTGGGAAGGCCGCCGCCATTTTCATAACCATAGGCAAGCACCCGCATGGCGTCTGTATCGCCGGCGGCCGCAGATTTCTCCAGCCATTTCACGCCGTTTTCGACGTCGCGAGGACCACCCGTTCCCCTATAGAGCGATTGACCGAAACGTCGGGCGCCGCTGGAATCTCCGAGTTCGGCAGATTTTCCATACCAGATGCGGGCTTCGCTCTCGTCTACCGGCACACCTTTGCCTTGCTCATACATGGCGCCCACATCTGCCATGGCACGGGCATTCCCACGAGAGGCAGCTTCCTTCATCCAGTACATGGCCTGGTCATAGCGCGGATCGGGCATCTTCAATAAAAGCAAAGCCTTGCTACGATAGGCAGCGAGTATGTCTTGCGCAATTGCCTGATCCAGCAGGCTCTCGGCCTTTGCGAAGTCACGCTTCGTCTCCCTGCCCGCCACGTAGACGTCTGCCAGCGTCCTCATCGCATTGCCGTCGCCAAGTGCCACTGCTTTCTCAAGGAGATCGAGCGCCGTCTTTCTCTGCGTCTTGTCCCCATCTCTCAGATAGTATCGAGCAAGCGTCCTCATCCCATCGGCGGAACCTTTCCGCACCAGGTCGTCCAGCATGGCAACGGCGCGGCTGGCGTTCTTCTCCGTTCCAATGCCTTTCGTGTAAAGGAATGCGATGTCCGTTGTCGCTCTCTCATGGCCCTGTTCTGCTGCGGCTGAAAGCAGTGCAAAACCCCGCTCTGCGTTAACGGGAACACCAATCCCGTCCAGGTACATCCAAGCAAGTGATCTCTTGGCAGGAATATAGCCTAGCCGATCTGCAAGTTCGAAATAGGAGCGCGCCATGACAAAGTCCTGCGCAACGCCCCAGCCCAACATGTACATCTCTCCGAGATATTCGGCGGAGCGCGGATCGTTTGTTGCTCTTGCCTTTCTCAGCCAGGACAGCGCGGCATTGAGATCGCGCTCACGCCCGAGGCCGTAAGCAGCTGCCTCCGCCAGGTAATCCATGGAGGGTGCGTGTCCCTGGGCCGCCAACTCATCGAATCCGGCAAGTGCCGGCTCGAATTGCTGAAGTTTGAATTTGCTGGCGAGCGAAAAATAGCGGGCGTCGATGGAGCCTGGTTCTGCCTGCAAATAGACTTCGCAAGCGGTAAGCGCATTCCGCCAATAAGCGAGATTGTCGATATCTAGGCCATCACGCGCCAGATGGCGGCACTTGGCTTCTGATGTGGGGTCATCTGCGCTTGCAGCAATTGCGGGAGAATTGGCAATGGAGATGACGAGAAAAAGTGAGGCGGTCGCGAGATAGAAGAGCTTCATTAGTGACGACATTTCGAAAACTAGGACTGGAAATACAGTGATATCCGCCACTTATTCAACTGCAAGTACATTTTTCCTTCGGTAAATGAAAACCTTTGAAGGCGTGTTCTCCTTGCATCTAGAATAGCATTTCAGTCAGGCCGCACACGGTGTTCCAGTTGCGCATCGTACCGACGCCGATCCGCTTCGTCGTCAGGGCCGAAAGCAGCTTGGATTGGCTCGGCTTGCCTCCGAAATCGATCCAGAGATCGCCGCCGACGACGGCGATGCGCTGTCCCTCCGTCATCAGCGGTTTCAGCGCCTCCACCTTCTTCGGGTCGACCGGCAGGCGCATCACCCGGACGATCACCTGGTCGCCCTTGCCGTCCTTGAAGGGATTGGTGCTGCAAAGCGCCATCCAAGTGCAGTCGCTGCGCACGATAATGTCGACATGTTTGCCGAATTTTTCTTCAAAGGCCTCTTCCAACGTGACCTCGAGTTCGTGCGGCCGCATTTCGTCGGCCTCGAAGACGAGATTGCCTGTGGAAACCAGCGTGCGCGGCTCGCGATAACCGAGCTCTTCGGCAAGGGCGCGCAAATCTTGCATGATGACGCGGCGGTCGGGCGTCAGGACAATGCTGTGCAGAAGGGCTATGAAGGTGCTCATGGCGGTCACCCTCTCTTGCGTCCGAGGGCGAGATAGCGCCAAGGGCTCCACCAGCGGAAGCTGTCGCCGAGCATCTCCGGCACCTGGTCGAGGCCGCTGGTGCCGCCGGGGCCGCAGCGGCCGACGCGAAACAGTGTCATCCAGCCGCCGGCCCACAGGCCGTGGCGGGCGATCGACTCGTAGCCATATTCGGAGCAAGTCGGGATATGCCGGCAGGAATTGCCGATAAAGCCGGAAAGCGTCAGCTGGTAGAGGCGGATCAGCCCCATGCCGAGCAGGCGGTCGGGAGACTTGCGGAACGGGCCGGTATAATTGCGGGAAGTGAGTGCCGCCTTTTCACGCGGCTTTGCTGAACCGGCGGCACCGCCGTCGTCCTCATCGTCAGCCTGCCGAGCGCAGAACTCGCACATGTCAGTTACGCCTCGACAATTTCCGCCCGTTTTGCCTCGATCTGCCCGATCGCATCGACAACCGCATCGAAGGTCAGCATCGTCGAGGCATGGCGGGCCTTGTAGTCCCGCACCGGTAGCAGATAGCGCATGTCTTCGAATCGTCCATGGGGCCCTGCCCCGTCCGCCTTCAACATGGCGAGCATGTCCTGGCGGGCCTGGCGCAATTCGTCCGATTTGGCACCGACGACATGGCGGGCCATGATCGAAGACGAGGCCTGGCCGAGCGCGCAGGCCTTTACGTCATGGGCAAAGCCGGTCACGGTGTCGCCATCCATCTTCAGCCAGATCCGCACCTTTGAGCCGCAGAGCTTGGAATAGGCCTGGGCGCTTGCATCGGCATCATCAAGCGCGCCGGTCAATGGAATATTGCCGGCGAATTCGAGGATTTTGCTGTTGTAGATATCGTCCATGCTGGATTTCCGCTCCAAAATCACTGCGGATCGGCCTCTGTTGGGGCGTTATTGTCATCAAAACAAAAAACACACCGTGTCGTGTGAGGATACTTACATACGATGGCCGTCTTCCTATATGTATGTCGTTCGAAGGCCATTAAAATGCAATGGCCTCGTGTAAGTTTGATTGGGAAACCGTGCCGGACGGGCTGAACTGCCCTGAAAGCCCCGGAGCCTGCCAAAGGTGCATGAATTCCCGCATGGGATTGACCAGTGGCGATTCCGACAGATGGGTCCGCGGTGCGGACCAGGAGACCATTGTTCATGGACGCCATCGTAAAGAATTTTCCGCAGACGAACCGCGACTCGGATCGCCCCTCCCAGCAGGAGGCGGAGGAAGCCGTTCGCGTCCTGCTGCGCTGGGCGGGTGACAACCCGGCGCGTGAAGGTCTGCTCGAAACGCCGGCCCGCGTCGTCAAATCGTACCGCGAGCTTTTTTCCGGTTACGACATGGCGGCGGAAGACGTGCTCGGCCGCACCTTCGAGGAGGTTGCCGGTTACGACGACATGGTCCTCGTCAAGGACATTCCGTTTTACTCGCATTGCGAACACCACATGGTGCCGATCATCGGCAAGGCCCACGTTGCCTACATGCCGGACGGGCGTGTGCTCGGCCTGTCGAAGATTGCCCGTGTCGTCGAGATCTATGGCCGTCGCCTGCAGACGCAGGAAACGATGACCGCCCAGATCGCCCGGGCAATCGACGATACGCTGAATCCGCGCGGTGTCGCCGTGTTGATCGAGGCCGAACACATGTGCATGGCGATGCGCGGCGTTCAGAAGCAGGGCTCGACCACGTTGACGACCACCTTTACGGGAACGTTCAAGACCGAGCCGGCCGATCAGGCCCGTTTCATGACCATGGTGCGGAGCCGCTGATACCGGCTCCCTCAGGAGGGCCGCGATGAGTCAACTGATCTTCAATCAACCATCCGAGGACAAGTCGGCGTTGGAAGACGCCGGCGATTTCACGCCGCGTTTCGACGACCGCGGCCTGATCACCGCCATCGTGACCGACGCCGGCGACGGCGAGTTGCTGATGGTGGCGCACATGAATGCCCAAGCGCTGGCGCTGACCATCCAGACCGGCACGGCGCATTATTTCAGCCGTTCGCGCGGCAAGCTCTGGAAGAAGGGCGAGACCTCGGGCAATCTCCAGACGGTGAAGGAAATCCGCACCGATTGCGATCAGGACGCCATCTGGCTGAAGGTCGAGGTCGCCGGCCACGACGCCACCTGTCACACCGGCCGCCGCTCCTGCTTCTACCGGACGATCACGCTCCGAGATGGAAAGCCGATGCTCGATATCGTTGACGACGAGCGCCAATTCGATCCCGCGGACGTTTACGGAAAATAGGCTGTACCTCCCGGGCATTTGCCCCTTATTGCGCCAGAAACCGTCTCTATATACCATTTGGAAACTGATCGGGCAGACTATCGGAACCAAGTGTTGGGAGGGGAGAAGGCCATGCTGAGCTGGAGTTTGCATCGTCAAAGCTCTGAAGGCGAAGGTGCCGGTTCCGGCATGTCGACTACGCTCGAGACGATCCCGCCTCCCTCGCCCCTCAAGAAAATCAAGATCGCTCTGGCTCTCGGCGGCGGCGCTGCCCGCGGCTGGGCTCATATCGGCGTGCTGCGCGCCCTCGACGAGGCGAAGGTCGAGATCGGCATGATTGCCGGCACCTCGATCGGCGCTCTGGTCGGCGGCTGCTATCTCGCCGGCAAACTCGATGAACTCGAAAGTTTCGCGCGCTCGCTGACGATGCGCCGCATCGCAAGTCTGCTCGACCTGACGATCGGCGGCAGCGGCCTGTTCGGCGGCATGCGGCTGACCAAGCGCATGCAGGAACATCTCGAGGGCCTGAACGTCGAGGATCTCGACCGGCCGTTCGTGGCGGTCGCGGCCGAGGTCAATACCGGTCATGAAGTCTGGATTGCCAATGGTTCGCTGATTACGGCGCTGCGCGCCTCCTATGCCCTGCCCGGCATTTTCGAGCCGGTGCGCAGCAATCACCGCACGCTGGTCGACGGGGCGCTGGTCAATCCCGTCCCCGTCTCCGTCTGCCGCGCCTACGAGCAGCCGCTCGTCGTCGCCGTCAATCTCAATTACGATCTCTACGGCCGCTCGGCCGTCGTCCGGCACAATGCCAGCCTGTCGCCGCAGGAAGTGCAGAAGCAGGAAGAGGCGCCCTATGCGCGCCTCGGCATGACCGGCGTCATGGTGCAGGCCTTCAACATTATCCAGGACAGGATCGCCCGCGCCCGCCTTGCCGGCGACCCACCGGATATTTCGCTGCAGCCGCGGCTCAGCTATATCGGCCTTTCCGAATTCCACCGGGCTGGCGAGGCGATCGAACGCGGCTACGAGGAAGCCAGAGCCCGGCTCCCCGAGATCAAGCGCATGCAGGAAGTCTATGCAAGAAACCCCTGATGCACGTCGTCCAAAAGCCTGCAGCGCTTTTGCGGCAACGACATCGCTCAAGCACGGCCGGCGAAAACCTCAGCCGGCGATATAGGCCTTGATTTCCTCGGCCTCACGCTCGACTTCAGCGATACGCGATTTCACCACGTCGCCGATCGAGATGATGCCGGCAAGCTTGCCGTTGCTTTCCACCGGCACGTGACGGAAACGACGGCTGGTCATCAGCTCCATCAACTCGTTGACGGTCGTTTCCTCATGGCAGCGATAGACCTTCGTGGTCATGACCTGGGCCAGCGAGTGGTCGAGGCCTTCCTTACCGTGTTTGGCGATCGCATGCACGAGATCGCGCTCGGTGAACATCCCCGAAATTCGGTTCTCCATGCCGACGACGACGATGGCGCCGATCTTCTTCTTACTGAGGATGGCCGCCGCCTCGGCGACGGTGGTGTTCGGCCCGGCGGTGACGACGTCCCTGCCCTTCAGGTCGAGGATTGCTTTGACTGAACTGGTCATTCGAACCTCCTATGTCCGTGAAACACTTGTCACAGGCATCCGCGGCGGTTTCTCCCCCCGGCACGGATATAGGTCGATCGTGCACTGCTCGGCTCAGGATTGCAACATATCCTTCTCGGTTCCGTCAGGTTCCATCACCGGCGGGCGCGGCGCCCGGTCGAACAACGAAAACAGCAAGAAGCCGAAGACAAATCCGCCGATATGCGCATCCCAGGCAATCGCCTGGTCGCTGTCGCCGACGAGCGGGATGCCGACAGCGATCAGCGCGTTGCCGACCAGCCAGAGCAGCATGAAGATGATTACGGTGCGGCTCTTCAGCGCCTCGACGATGGAAAGCCGGGGATTGAGATGCGCAGGCGCCATCGGTCGCCGTTCGGCCGGAAAGGCGAATCGGCAGGCGGCGCCCATCAGCCCGGAGATGACGCCCGACGCGCCGATCAGCAATGACACGTCCCCCCAGTTCAGGACCGCGTGCAGGGCGGCGGACGCGACGGCGGAAAAAAGCCAGAAGAGCGCGAAACGCAGCGTCCCGATGCGGCGCACGACCGGCGCGCCGAAGGCCATCAGCCAGAAGGCGTTAAAGAGGATATGCTGGACGCTGCCGTGCAGCAGCGAATAGGTGACGGGTGTCCAGAACAGCTCCGGCCCCTGCTGCGACAACGGAGTCACGTAGCTGTGGGGATTAAAGCCGAAGGTGTTGAATAGCCACATCACCGCATCGTCGGAGAGCAGGAGCTCCTGCACCGCATAGATGATACCAAGCAGGCAAAGGCTGAAGAACAGCGCTGGCGGAAGGTTGAAGACCGGTTCGCGCGGTGGCCGTGCCGGCGGCTGGACCTCGGGAGGTTCGGGCGCCTTATGCGGCTCGGCCGTCTGCTCATTCATCTGTGTTTCGCCTCGTTGAGGCCACAGCCATACAGGAGCGATTGTCAAAAAAAAAGCCGTCCGAAGGGTCGGACGGCATACCGGGAGCTCCAGGAAAAGACCTCGGCCCGGGCAGGTTGTGCTGAACTTCGAAAGTCGAAGCGATGGCAGGACAGTCTCACGACGGGCATCGCATCTCAACCGAAACCATCTCTTAACCTTAACCGCCGTGATTTGGCATGAAATCCGCAAGGTAGAGCTTGTACGGGCAATGACTGCCCAAAAATGCTCCGGAATGGAACAGGTTGGTGTGAAATGCGGCTACAAACGACCATCGAAATTTTTGAGTACTGGAACCGTATCCGCGGCGCTGCCGATGCGCCGCTGAAATCACAGGTCGAACCCTCCGCCGTCCCCCATCTTCTCCAAAGTCTCTTTATTCTGGAGACGCGCAAGGGTGGAGATATCGGCTTTCGGCTCGCCGGCACCCGTATCTGTGATCTCTTCGGGCGTGACCTGCGCGGCGAACGTTTTTCGTCTCTCTGGGCAAATGGTCAGCTCGCGGACATCGAACGCACGGCGATGGGTGTCATGGACCATGCCATGCCGGCCCTGTTCAACGCCACCGGCTACAGCACTGTCGGTCATCAGGCCTCCTTCGAGATTATCATGATGCCGCTGCGTTCGCCGGACGGCGCCTGCGACCGGCTGCTCGGCGCGATCGCGCCGGCAGCGGCCGCGAGCTGGCTGGAGATCGTACCGCTCGAATTCCTGGCGCTCGACCGCAGCCGTCTGCTGCCCGGAAAATTCGACAAGGCAGCACCGGCCGAACTGCGGCGCCCCATCAACAGGATCGTCGCCGGCAAAAGCATCCATTTCGGGCAGGTCATGCGCCGCATGGTGTCGCAGCTGCTGAGCGTGGAGGCTCGTTGACGGTCCCGTTTCGGCACATCTTGCATACTCGTTTTCCGCTATGTCGGGGTGGGGCAGAACAACCTTCTGTTAATGGATTGTGGGTAAAGATCGGTCTCTGTGATTTTCATGAAGAAGCCCCTTGATGCACTCGTTCCAGCCAGCTCAGACGCAACGACCTGCGCCGCGCCCTGAACAGGGCGTATTCCAGCGCGTGCCCATCAATATGCAGGGCCGGCTGATGCTTGCGAACTACGAAGAATTCGAATGCATGGTGATCGACATGTCGCCTGGCGATATGTACGTCACCTGCCTCGGCCGGCCGCGCGCCAACGAACGCGTCGTCGCTTATATTGACCATCTCGGCCGCGTCGAAGGCTATGTCCAGACGATCGATGGCCGCGGCTTCACCATGTCGATCAATGCCACCGACCGGAAGCGCGAGAAACTCGCGGCCCAGCTCACCTGGCTTGCCAACAAACACGAACTCGGCCTGCCCGAGGATCGCCGCCACGACCGTCTGACGCCACGCGACACGAAGACCGATCTGACGCTGGAGGACGGCACGCTTTATTCCTGCCGCATCATGGACCTTTCGCTGTCGGGCGCCGCCGTCGACGTCGAAATGCGCCCTTCGATCGGAACGGCTGTGCGCCTCGGCAACATGCGTGGGCGCGTCGTGCGCCACTTCGTCGAAGGCGTGGCAATCGAATTCCTGTCGATCCAGTCCCGCGAGACGCTGCGCGAATTCCTTTAACAGCTGCTGAAAATGGCGTTGCCTGCCGGGGATTCCGTGGCGGGTGCAAATTCTCGACGGACTTCCATCGAACGCGATTGCCAAGTCCGGTGCGCACCCGGTCAGGTCGTGTTGAAAAGCCGGCACTTCACGGCAAGAGCTTTGCAAGCGGCAACAAATCTGGCTTTGGAAAGCAAGCGCGAATCCTGTCGCAAGTCGTTCCAGCCAGTCGGTAGTTAGAATTATGAGTGGAACAAGCTGCGACACCAATCGGCACCCTAATGAGGTCGCCCCAAATTGTGCAGTGCTGTTGCGTCCCGGAGTGCCCCGCCCTCGCCCGCCTTCCCTTTGTCAGCGATATGACGGATAAGATCCGCTTCGACCGCAGGCGGACCGATGTCAGCTGTCTATCCCGAAATCGAACCCTATGATCATGGCCTGCTCGATACGGGCGACGGCAATCTGATCTATTGGGAGGCCTGCGGCAATCCGGCGGGCCGCCCGGCGCTGGTGCTTCATGGCGGCCCTGGTTCCGGCTGTACGACCGCGGCGCGCCGCTATTTCGATCCCGACGCCCACCGAATCATTCTGTTCGATCAGCGCAATTGCGGCCGCAGCCTGCCGAGCGCTGCCGATCCCGAAACCGATCTCTCCCTCAACACCACCTGGCATATCGTTGCCGATATCGAGCGGCTGCGGGCCTGTCTCGGCATCGATACCTGGCTCCTTTTCGGCAATTCCTGGGGTTCGACGCTGGCGCTGGCCTATGCTGAAACCCATCCGGAGTGTGTCGCCGCGATCGTCCTGTCAGGCGTGACCACCACCCGGCGCTCGGAAATCGACTGGCTCTATCGTGGCATGGCGCCGCTCTTTCCGGAAGAATGGCAACGTTTCCGCCAGGCTGTTCCTCCTGGCAGCCAGGGACGGGACGAGGACATGGTTGCAGCCTATCATCGTCTCCTCAACGATGCGGACCCGGAAACGCGCCTCCAAGCGGCGCGCGACTGGCATGATTGGGAGGCGGCCTCGATCCTGCTCGCCGATCCCCAAGGCCGGCCGCGCCGCTGGGCCGATCCGGCCTATTTGCTGACGCGCGCCCGCATCATCACCCACTACTTCACCAACGGCGCATGGCTGGAGGACGCCCAGCTTTTGAAGAACACCGCGCGGCTCATCGGCATTCCCGGTATCCTGCTGCAGGGAAGGCTCGACATCGAGGCGCCGCTCGTCACGGCCTGGGAACTCGCCCGCGCCTGGCCGCAAAGCGAGCTCAGCATCCTTCCGCATGCTGCCCATTCCATCGCAAATCCGGATATGAGCGCGGCGATTGTGACTGCCACCGATCGATTTCGCGATTTTCCTCCAAAATAATTTTCCCGCCTACATCGGCGATCTGAGCGATATTCTGCTTTCGAACCGGCCGAATCGGTCGTTTCCGGCGGCATCGTCGACCGGCGGCACGCCGCCGCAGATCGCTTATCGGCCGGCGGAATTTACCCGGCTCGACGAAAATCCTTAACATGAGGACGGCAACGCAACCTTTTCACGGGCGAAAGCCTTGTTGCGTGGATTACAATTTTAATCGAATTCAAGACAAATCCGCATCGAATTTTATGCGTATTCGAATCTGTTTTTAGCCAAGCTTTATCGGTATTTGAATCAACTAAGCCTTTAATTCTATTACGTAATTTTGCGTGAGATAAAAACGTCTGTGCCATTGTCACCTCAACTTACGGGGAGACGGCAATGACAACTGCGAATATCCTGAAAGGCGGCCTTCTGGCCGGTGCGATCATGATGGCAATGGCGGGTTCGGGACAGGCGATGCCCGCCAGCATGGCCCTGGCAGGCAATGCCAGCCCGCCGATCGGACACTACGAATTCTGCAAGGCGAATCCGACGGAATGTGTCGAAGTCGGCGGCGATGCCGGACCGGCCATCCTCACCGAGGATCGCTGGAAGGAAATTCTCAAGGTCAACTACACCGTCAATTCGACGATCCAGCCGATGACGGATGAGCAGATCTACGGTGTCGAGGAGCGCTGGGCCTATCCGCGCACCGTCGGCGACTGCGAGGATTACGCCCTGCTGAAGCGCAAGATGCTGATCGACGACGGTTTTTCACCGTCCGACACGCTGATCACCGTCGTGCTGCAGCCGAATGGCGAAGGCCATGCCGTGCTGACGGTCCGTACTGATCACGGCGACTTCATTCTCGACAACATGCGCAACAAGGTGCTGCTGTGGTCGGATACCGAATACACCTATCTGAAGCGCCAGTCCGCCGACGATCCGGCCCGCTGGTCGAAGCTTCAGGACGGCCGCGCTGTCGCGGTCGGTAGCGTCAAGTAAGAACAGCCTGCCGGCCAATGCCGGCTGCAACCTGCGGCCCGGTCAGTCCCCGCATCCCGTCCCCGACCGGTGCCCAAGAGCCGTTCCCGCTGTCCCGGGAACGGCTCGCCCCTTTCCTAGACTTCCCTTACGAAAGCGCTTCGCGATCTTAAGCTGCGCTCCTGCGCTTTAAGTCTTTGTTTTTACGCATGCCGTTATCGCAAACCGCTGCATATTTTTGCGCGGCAGGCTTTAGTATTTTAGTGAATTGTTAACCCTGTCGGTCCGATCATGGCGATGAGAATCATCATCGGACCGGCGGCTCATGTTCTTCCTGCGGCGGACCGAAACGCGAAGAACTGCCATGAGCCATGCCGCGCACAGCGCACCCGACGAGCAGCCGCTTCTTTCCATGGGGTTTCTCCTCCGCACGATGGCGGTGATCGCCGTCCTGGCGGTCCTGACTGTTGCTATCAGCATCGGCGGCCGTTGGTTCGGCCGGCATATCTCGCTTGCCGGCAACACCGACAGCACGGTTGAAATTCAGCTGGCCATTGGCCGCGACACCGTGAAATTCCCCGAGAACACCATCCGCTTCCCGAGCCAAAGGCATGAAGGCGCCGCCGAGCGCGTCGATCTCTACCTCGCCTGGCCGGAGATGCAGGGTTACGGCAAGGAAAATCACCTTCAATTCGACGATATCGCCCAGTCCTCCGGGCTGATCTTCCTGCAGATCACCCAGAGCACCATGTCGCGCGACATGTCCGGGCGGCTGGAGCCGATCTATTCGCATCTGCTCGAAGGCCCGGCCGAGCCCTTCCGCGACGGGCTGACGCTGCATCGTCTTCGCGCCGATGCGGGCTACGGCGATGAGGTGCTGCTGACGGCGCCCGTCAAGGGCGGGCCGGATTACGTCGTGCGCTGCATATTGCCGTCAGCCCCGGATAAGGCGGGGGGCGGAGATTGTCAGCGCGATATCAAAGTCGGCAGGGATCTCAGTGTTCTCTATCGTTTTTCGAGCAGCCATCTCGACGACTGGGAACATATTGATGCCGCTATCCGCACCTTTGTAGACGCGCGTCTTGTGAACCGTTCTGCGACAGGTCCCTAAAATGCTCCAGGGACAGCGAAATAAACGATTCATCATAAACGGATTGGTAACGCCCAACCGGTAGTTTTAGCAGATGAGCTGCGCGGCGGGAGGTGTGCCGTTCCTGCCAAATTCTGAAATGCCAAATATCTGAAATGCAAGCGAAGAGTGGAATAGTGTCAAGGTCAGTCTCCTCCGTATCATCGTCCCGATCCGGCAGCTTTTTCGCAAGGCTGCTGGCGATCCTTTCGGTGGCCGTCACGATCGTCATGGTCGACTCGGTGAATGCCGACGCGGAAGCGGCAAATTCGAAATATGCAGGCATCGTCGTCGACGCCAAGACCGGCAACGTTCTCTACAGCGAGAATGCCGACCGGCTGCAATACCCCGCCTCCCTGACCAAGATGATGACCCTCTATATGACCTTCGAGGCATTGGAGCAGGGTCGCATCCGTCTCGACACGCCGGTCCCCTTCTCCGCCCATGCGGCAGCCCAGGCGCCGACCAAGCTCGGTGTGCGCGCCGGCGGCACGATTACCGTCGAGCAGGGCATTCTCGGTCTCGTCACCCTGTCGGCCAATGATGCGGCAACCGCGCTCGGCGAAATGCTGGGCGGCGGCAGCGAGGATCGGTTCGCCCAGCTGATGACCGCCAAGGCGCATGCACTCGGCATGACGCGCACCACCTATCGCAATGCCAACGGCCTGCCGAATACGGCGCAGATGACGACGGCGCGCGATCAGGCCCGCCTCGGCATCGCCCTTCGCCAGCATTTCCCGCAATATTACGGCTATTTCTCCACGCGCGCCTTCAAGTTCGGCAGCCGCACGATCCGCAGCCACAACCGCTTGGTCGGTTCGGTGCGCGGCGTCGACGGCATCAAGACCGGCTACACGCGCGCCGCCGGCTTCAATCTGGTGAGCTCGGTGCAGGTCGACGGCAAGTCGATCGTCGGTGTCGTGCTCGGCGGCGCCTCGACGCCTGCTCGAGATGCCCAGATGCGCAATCTGATCGCCAGTTACCTGCCGAAGGCATCGAGCCGCGGCGGATCGTCGGCGCTGATCGCCCAGGCAACCCCTGCCCCGGCGATGATCGAGACACCCGCTCCGGTTCAGCCGAAGAAGGCCCAGCAGCAGGTCGCAAAGACCATCACCGCAGCGCAGCCGCCGGTTTCGGCCGCCGCTGCCGATCTCAGCCTGCCGCACAAAGGCCCGCTGCCGGATGCGCGTTATCAGGTCGCCGAGACCGAGGTCGCCTATGCCGAGACCGCTGCGCCGAAATCCGACAATCCGCTGGTAGCCCAGCCGATGCCGGCGCCGACCAAAGTTAAGACCATGGCCTTCAAGCAGCAGGCATCGGTCGCCGTGCCGACGCCGGCACCCGCCTATATGCCGCCGGAACAGGGCGATACGTCGGTCGATAACGTCACCACCGCCTCGACCACTCCCTCCCCGACTCGTGCCGCTTCAACCAGCAACGGTCCGACCGGCTGGGTGGTGCAGGTCGGCGTCTCGCCGAACCGGCAGATGGCCATGGATCTTCTGGAAAGCGCCAAGAGCAAGGGCGGCAAGGCGCTGGCCTCGGCGAAGCCCTTCGCGGTTGCCTATGCGGCTGGTGGTGACCAGCTTTACCGCGCCCGCTTCGGCGGCTTCGACGATCAGCGCGACGCCGTCAACGCCTGCAAGGCCTTGAAGAAGGCCGGCATCAAGTGCTGGGCGGCTGCCCAATGAGCTATTCGATGCTGCCTGCAAGATGGTTGGCGGCATCGGTGACGGCCGGAATCGGTGTTTGCGTTTCCGGCCACCGTTCTTGAACTCGATCAGTATTGCGTACGGGGAAAACAATGGCGATCAATGAGAATGTTCCGGGAATGCCTTCAGACCGCCGCATGGCGGCCAAGGGGCGCTCATCTCTGCATCCGCTGCACGAGGCGGCTATGCGCCTCGCCGAGATCGGCCTGCAGCGGCCGAAGGCGAAGTCTCCGAAGACCCGCGATCTCATCAATCTGCTGCTGTGCCATGGCGCCCGCGCCTGGCGCTATTCCCAGCCCGAAGCCCGTATCCATCTGCATGTGACCTCGCCGGACGGCAGTGCGCCGGTGCAGTTGCGCCTGCGCTGAACTGCAGAGTACCGCGTGCCCGAAGGGGGCACGCTGTCACCTTCAATTCACGCATGAAACTTTCCGGAAATCGGCTTCGATTTTCGGGGATTAGAGCAGACCAAGGTCCGTAAGCTCGCGGCGCAGATCCGCCGGCATTTCGGCAATGCCGGCGCCAAGGCTTGTCAGGTCGCGCGGCACATCGTCCTCAGTGTAATAACGCCAGCCCTGGAAGGGACGCTTCGGCTGCACAGCCGTCTCGATGACCTCAGGGCCGAGCATCAGGCGGCAGCGCGAGATACCCTCGCCGTCGGTGAAGGTCTCGATGTCGAGCAGCTTCTGCCGCGCCTGCACCTGCCCCTTGATCACCCAGTAGAGCGAGCCGCCGTCAAGCAGTTCCTCCATACGCTTCGGCGCCATGCGCGTCGTATGCATCGAATGCGGCTCGAGCCCGGCGGCGATGGCGCGCAGCGAGCGTTCCGCCACCCATTCGCGCAGGTCGTCTATCGAGTCGGCGCCGACACAGAGTTTGATGAGATGCAATGCCATGCTGCCGTTGAAATCCTTTTGGCAGCGAGCGTCAAGCGCCAACCATGCAGCATCCACAAACTCAGCATTCGACGACGTTGACCGCGAGACCGCCGGTTGAGGTCTCCTTGTATTTCTCGCTCATGTCGTGGCCGGTCTGGCGCATCGTCTCGATACAGGCGTCGAGCGGCACGAAATGCTGGCCGTCGCCCTTGATGGCGAGCGAAGCCGCAGTGACCGCCTTGACAGCGCCGAGCGCATTGCGCTCGATGCAGGGAACCTGCACCAATCCGGCGATCGGATCGCAGGTCATGCCGAGATGATGTTCGAGCGCGATTTCGGCGGCGTTCTCGATCTGCTCCGGCGTACCGCCCATGACGGCGGCAAGGCCCGCGGCCGCCATCGCCGCCGCCGAGCCGACCTCGCCCTGACAGCCGACCTCGGCGCCCGAGATCGAGGCATTATGCTTGATGATGCCACCGATGGCGGCGGCCGTCAGCAGGTAGTCGCGGATGCCGTTCTGGTCCCAGTCCTCGTGGAAATGCTCGTAGTAGCGGATCGTCGCCGGGATGACACCGGCAGCACCATTGGTCGGTGCCGTGACGACGCGCCCACCGGCTGCATTCTCCTCGTTGACCGCCATCGCATAGACGCTCAGCCAGTCATTGGCGAGCAGCGGGTTGACGCGGTTGCTGCGCCACTCCTCCTCCAGCTTGTCGTAAATCCTGCGGGCGCGGCGCTTGACGTTGAGGCCGCCGGGCATGATGCCCTCGACCTTGAGACCACGCTCGATGCAGGAGCGCATTGCCTCCCAGATACGGTCGAGCCCCTGGTCGAGCTCCTCTTGGCTGCGCTGGCTCTCCTCGTTCGCCCGCTTCATCTGGGCGATCGACAGCCCGGAGCGCTCCGCCATCTCGAGCATCTGCTTGGCGGTGGAGAAGGGATAGGGCACACGCGTGCCGCCGGGCGCGTTCTTCTTCGCCCGCATCTGCTCCAGCTCGGTGTCGGTGACGACGAAGCCGCCGCCGACCGAATAATAGATGCGCTTGACGAGCAGCCGGCCGTCTTTGTCATAAGCGGAAAAGACCATGCCGTTGGCATGGCCGGGCAGCGGCTGTTTCTTGTCGAAGATCAAGTCGGTTTTCGGCTGGAACTGATAGCCGGGATGGCCCTCCGGCGTGATGCGGCCCGTGCGCTCCACCGTGTCGACAATGCCGTCCATCTTGTCGGGATCGACGCTGTCGGGCGCTTCGCCCATCAGCCCGAGAATGACAGCCCTGCCCGTGCCGTGGCCGATACCGGTATGGGCGAGCGAGCCGTGCAGGCTGACCTTGATGGCTGTGACCTGCGCGCCCGATGACGGGCGCGGCCATTCGTTCGAGAGGATCAGCTCGAGAAACCGTTTGGCCGCCGACATCGGACCCATCGTGTGTGAGCTCGACGGCCCGACACCAATCTTGAAGACATCGAATACCGAGAGAAACATGGGTGCGCCTTCTGAAGATGAGGATGCAAGCTTAAGCGAGGCCGGTTTCGAATCCGTGCGGCGCACCGACATCGCATGGAGCCGGTGCGACATTCGCACTGCACGCTGGAGCGCCACCCGTCCAATAGGACGCTCCAGCACTTTGAGCTTGCGCATAATCCCGTCCGAAAATCGAATCCGATTTTCGGGATCATGCGCTAAACCAAACGGCCCGTCTTACCAATCATTGCTGCATTCAATGAAGGCTATGCGGAGGAAGAACTGGTTGCCTTATCTTGACAGTCTGCTCCGGCTCCCAATGTCCTGCTGACGTCGATGCTAGATGACACCTTGTAGATTGGGAGATTGGACACATGCCGCTCAAACGGATGGACAACGTAGGAATCGTCGTCGATGACCTCGACGAGACGATTGATTTCTTTCGCGAGCTCGGCCTCGAGCTCGAAGGGCGGGCTGCGATCGAAGGAGAATGGGCGGGGCGTGTTACTGGACTGGGCGATCAGCACGTCGAGATTGCCATGATGCGCACGCCTGATGGCCACAGCCGGCTCGAGCTCTCCCGCTTCCTCAGGCCGCCTGCCGTCGCAGATCACCGCAATGCCCCGGTGAACGCTCTAGGCTACCTCCGCGTCATGTTCACCCTTGATGACATCGATGAGACGCTTGAGAGGCTCCGCAAGCGCGGCGCGCAGCTCGTCGGCGAAGTCGTGGACTATCAAGACACCTATCGGCTCTGCTACATCCGCGGGCCTGGAGGGCTTCTCATCGGACTCGCCCAAGAACTTGGCTGAGCTATGCGCGAAGCTTCTCGTCGCGATCATCTTGAATGACCGTGCCGTCGGCTCCATCCCGGGGTTCGGGCGTCGTCGAGATTTGTCGTTGATCGGCGGTGGTTGACGTTGCGCCGCTCAGCAGGCGCTTTTCGATTTCTTGCAGGTCGAGGATCGCGCGGTCCATTTGGTCAGCCGGACTTTCGCGCGAAACCAGACGCCAGCGATTATCCTGCCATATCAGGACCAGCAGCCGCCGGCCTGGAACCTCTATCGTCTCATGGATGAACCATGCCCCAACGACCGCAATGCAAAGCGTCACCACGATGAGCGCCGGTTCGGGCATCATGGCATCAAAAGTCAGACGCGCCAGGAACATGATGGGGACATGGAAAAGGTAAAGTGAAAAACTGATCTTTCCGAAAAACCGCATTGGTGCAGTTGCCAGGACACGGGCTGCGATGGGAGGCTGTCGAGCGACGAGCGCGACAATCACGGCTGCGGCCACCGCACTTTGCAGGCCCCAAAATTCAGGGGAAAAACCGGGCAAGATATGCCGGTAAACGAAAAACACCGCCAGGAGAAAAAGCGTTGAAATGCCTGTGAGGGCGGATGGAATCCAGCTGTTCCAGTGGGAATGGATCATTCCGGCCAGTGCGCCGAAAAGAAAGTAGGGGAGCTTCGAGACGAGCAGGATTCCCGGGCCTGGCAATTCAACCAGGCCATCCACGACGACGACCACGGTGAGGCCCACAATCACGCCGCTATAGCGGCGCGGCTGGGCCAAGCAAAGCCACAGGACGGGAAAGAGCAGATAGAACTGGATCTCGGGTGGTATCGACCAGAAAACACCACTCGAGCCGAGAAGGACGATATGACGGACAAAATCCGTGCCGCTAACGATCGGCTGAACAAAATCCAGATTTTGCATGATCGACAGCATCGCTACGAGAACGACAGCCGCTAGGTAAACCGGATAGATGCGGGCAAAGCGGCTGACAAGAAAATCCAGGACGTTGTCTCTCGTGACCGGCCGTGAGCCGTAGAGATGAGCCATCAGGAAGCCGCTGAGAGCAAAAAACAAACCGAC
The DNA here is from genome assembly GCF_057653825.1 of Rhizobium sp. WSM409. Taxonomy (NCBI): domain Bacteria; kingdom Pseudomonadati; phylum Pseudomonadota; class Alphaproteobacteria; order Hyphomicrobiales; family Rhizobiaceae; genus Rhizobium; species Rhizobium sp. WSM409. The sequence continues at coordinate 2,041,288 of NZ_CM172794.1, forward strand.
GGCTTCGTCGCCCATCGTCACGAGACGCGGCGCTGTGATCGGAAAGATAAGGCCAATATGGGCTCCAACGACCAGAAGCGCAGCGACACCGCGCAGGCCATCAAGACTCGGGATGTAATCCGGCCGACTCATGGGTCACTTTTGAATTCGGAGTTGAGGTTCAGTCCTGAACAATTGGCCATCACGACTTTACAAGCGGTTAACGCGGCGCCCTGCTCGTGCGCCTCTAGACTGGTGTGGCGCTAGAGCGACGCATCGTGCTCTCCGAAAATCGATTCCGATTTTCGGGCCGATGCGCTAGCGTGCATCCTCAAGACGGCAAATTGCTTTGGAAAACGGGACCACTTCTCCATGACAGCTACCAACCGCATCGCCCTCTCCAGCGACCACGCCGCCATTCAGCTCCGACAGGCTATTGCCGGTCATATCGCGGCGCAGGGGTGGGTAGCGGTCGATATCGGACCGACGACGCCGGAGAGCACACACTATCCCAAGCACGGCGAAGCGGCGGCGCGTCTCGTCGCCTCCGGCGATTGCCGCTTTGGCATCATTTTATGCGGTACCGGCCAGGGCATCATGATGGCGGCGAACAAGGTAAAGGGCATCCGTTGCGGCGTCTGCGTCGACACATTCTCAGCCCGCATGATCCGCCAGCACAACGATGCCAACATGCTTTCGATTGGCGTGCGCGTGGTGGGCGAAGGGCTGGCACTCGATATCGTGGATGCGTTCCTGACCGCCCAGTTCGAGGGCGGCCGTCATGCGACGCGGGTGGGGATGATTGAGGCGCTGGAGGGCTAGCGCCGTCCTTTTCTTCTTCTTTGGGCGCCGTCCCGAACCCCCAAGCGACGAATGACCGCTGCAGTTAGCTCCAGAAGATGCGGTCGGCGATCCACCAAGCCTTGTCGTTTCCCGACGCCTCGATTATGCCGAACTGCCGCATGGCCAAAAAGCCTGCGCCGAGCCGCCGAACTCGGCCATGCGGCATAATCCGGGTTGCGGCACGATGGCCGCGTTCATGCGGAGACTGAACACTGATGACGACGGCGGACTATATCGCTCTGGCCTTCTTTGCCTGTGTCTGGGTGGGCTATTCCTGGCTGCTGCACGGCCGCACCTTCTTCGGACGCACCAGCCTGACTCACGCGATGACCGAACGGCGCCGGGAGTGGATCTACAATTCGCTGCGCCGCGACCTGAAGATGATCGACACACAGATCATGGCCGGCCTGCAGAACGGCACCGCCTTCTTCGCCTCGACTTCGATCTTCGCGCTCGGCAGTTGCTTCGCTTTGCTCGGCGCGACGGAAAAGGTCGACGCGGTCTTCGCCGATCTGCCCTTCGTCCTCCATGGCGGCCATGCCGTCTTCGAGATGAAAGTCGGCGGACTGGCAGTGCTTTTCGGCTACGCCTTCTTCAAATTCGGCTGGTCTTATCGGCTGTTCAACTACTGCACCATTCTCTTCGGCTCGATCCCGATGATGCGCGACAGCGAGCGCGACATCATCGCCGCCGAGCGGGCCGCCGAACGCGTCATCCGCATGAATGTCATTGCCGGCAGCAATTTCAACGAGGGCCTCAGAGCGATCTTCCTGTCGATCGGCTATCTCGGCTGGTTCATCAACCCTTATGTCTTCATGATGACGACGGCGATCGTCATCTTCGTGCTGACACGCCGGCAATTTTTCTCGCAAGCGCGACTGGCGATCATGGATACCGGCCCGCCATCAAATCTCCACCTTTCTGCTATTCGCCGCGATAGGCCGTCGAGCGACGGAAGTGATTTGCCGGAGGAACTTTGATGACATTGCCGGCAAGGGAAACCGATGCAGCGGCAAAACCGCCGCGCATCGGCCTATTGGATACGGCGCGCGGCGTCGCGTTGATCGCCATGGCGAGCTACCATTTCAGCTGGGACATGGAGTTCATGGGCTATCTCGCGCCGGGCACGGCCGAGACAGGCTGGCTGAAGATCTATGCCCGGGCGATCGCCACCACCTTTCTCTTCATCGTCGGCGTCAGCCTGGTGCTGTCGAGCAAGCCTGAGATTCGCTGGCCATCCTTCTGGAAGCGCTTCGGCATGATTGCCGCGGCAGCCGCGGTGATCTCGATCGCCACGCGCATCGCCATGCCAAACGAGTGGATCTATTTCGGCATCCTGCACTGCATCGCGGTGCTCACGCTCATCGGCGTCGTTTTTTTGAGATTGCCGCTCGCCTTCACGCTCATCGCCACGCTCGCGCTCCTTGCCGCCTGGATAACCGATAATTTCGGACCACCCGGCCTGCTTCGCTCATCCTTCTTCGATCCCCGATATCTCGCCTGGATCGGCCTTGCGGTGACGCCGGAGCGCTCCAACGACTATGTGCCGCTGTTTCCTTGGGCAACGCCCTTCTTCGCTGGATTGAGTATCGCCTCGATCGCCATCAGAACCAGGCTGCTGCACCGGCTTGCCGCCGTCGGCACCGGCTCCTGGTGGCCGGCAAAGCTTGGCCGCCACAGCCTTGCTTTTTATCTCATCCACCAGCCGGTGTTGATCGCCATCGCCTACGGGATTTCCCTCGTCTTCCCGCCGCAGGCGCCGGATCCGGTCGCGACTTACCTGAGGCAATGCAACGCCTCTTGCGTCATGCAGCAAGGCGAAGCACTCTGCCACAGCTTCTGCCAGTGCACGCTGGGGAAATTGCAGGCGCAAGCCCTGTTCACACCGCTGCAGGAGGGCGCGATCGATATACAGAACGACGAGCGGGTCCAGACGATCGCTGCCGAATGCAGCGCCGAGGCTGAATGAGTTCGCCGACAATACGGCGCGTGATCAGGTGGTGACGCCGATTTCGGCGAGGCGGCCGAGGCAGGTCTCTTCGATAGCGTCGAGTTCCGCCAGCGTGTCGTCGATATCCTTGCGCTTCTGGCGCAGGTCGTCGCGCTTCTCGTCGACGCGCTTCATCAGGAGCTTCAACTGGCCGAGTTCGCCCGGCGGCTCCTTGTAGACCTGGATGATCTCGCGGATCTCTGCGATGGTGAAACCGATGCGCCGGCCGCGCAGGATTTCCCCGATGAGGCGACGGTCGGCTTGCCGGAACAGACGGGTACGCCCGCGCCGCTCCGGATGGATCAGTCCCTCGTCTTCGTAGAAGCGGAGCGTGCGCGTCGAGACCCCGAATTCGCGCGTCAGTTCCGTTATGCTATAATATTTGTTCACCGGCATGTGTTCCCCGTCGTCGGACAGACGATAATATTGACTTTTACGTAATAGTCAATTTTTGGGCGGTTCAGATGCCGAACCACCAAGTGGCGATACCAAGAAAGGCGAAGAAGCCGGTACAGTCCGTCACCGTCGTGACGAAGACCGACGAAGCGATCGCCGGGTCGGCGCCCATCTTGTCGAGCAACAGCGGCAGAAGGATGCCGGCAAGAGCGGCTGCCATCAGGTTGATGACCATCGCCGCCGCAATCACCCCGCCGAGCTGGTAGTCGTGGAACCAGGTCCCGGCGATCGCGCCCATGATCGTCGCGAAGACGATGCCGTTGAGGATGCCGACGCCCGCCTCCCTGCGGATGATGCGGCCGGCATTGTAGATGTCGAGATCGCGGGTGGCGAGCGCGCGCACCGTCACCGTCATCGTCTGCGTGCCGGCATTGCCGCCCATCGAGGCGACGATCGGCATCAGCACGGCGAGCGCGATCATCTTCTCGATCGAGCCGTCGAACAGCCCGATGACGCTTGCCGACAGCATCGCCGTGCCGAGATTGATCAAAAGCCACAGGAAGCGCGAACGCACCGTCGAAAGCACATTGTCCGACAGCTCTTCGTCGCCGACGCCGCCGAGGCGCTTGATGTCCTCGTCCGCCTCCTCATGGATGACGTCGACGACGTCGTCGATGGTCAGCACGCCGACCAGCCGGCCGTTCTCGTCGACGACGGCGGCCGAGAGAAGGTCGTACTGCTCGAAGAGCTGGGCCGCCTCCTCCTGGTCCATCTCGGCCGGAACCGGATGGTTGGTCTCACGCATGATCTGCTCGATCTTCGTCTGCCGCTTGGTGCGCAGGATCTGGTCGAGATCGACTGCGCCGAGCAGCTTGAAGGTCGGATCGATGACGAAGATCTGCGAGAAGGAATAGGGCAGATCCTCTTCGTCGCGCATGTAGTCGATCGTCTGGCCGACCGTCCAGAACGGCGGCACGGCGACGAATTCCGTCTGCATGCGGCGCCCGGCCGAACTTTCGGGATAGTCCAGCGCCCGGCGCAGCCGCACCCGCTCGGTGAACGGCAGCTGGGCGAGGATCTCTTCCCGGTCCTCCTTGTCGAGGTCTTCGAGAATGTAGACGGCATCGTCCGAATCGAGCTCGCCGATCGCCGCGGCGATCTGCGCGTTCGGCATCTGGTCGACGATTTCGCGGCGGATCGCCTCGTCGACCTCGGTCAGCGCCGTCATGTCGAAATCGTCGCCGAGCAGGCGCACCAGCGCCAGGCGCTGATCCGGCTGGATCGATTCCAGCAGGTCGCCTATTTCGGATTCATGCAGGCGGGCAACGTTCTGGCGCAGGAACAGTGTGTCGCGGTCGGCGATCGCAGCACCCACGAGCGCCAGGAAATCGCCGCGGACATTGCCGTCCTCGTCGTAGATATCGGCTTCCTCGTCATCGGGACGCCTGCGAATGCGGTCTTCCCCATCGGTCGTCGTCATCTGCCGCCCTCGCATCTGGTTCGAATTTCAACGACTGCCGCGCCGCATTCGCAAATGTCGGCCGAAAACACATTATCAACAAGCGGATAAGCGAATCCGGCGCGAGGCTCCCGCAGCCGGAATTCTTGGCTCCTGCTAGCCCAAAGCATCCGTGTCGTAAAGCGCCAAACGTGCTTCGTGATGACAATGCCCGCGGCCGGCGATAGTTTCCTCCCCCGTCCAAGCAGAGGAAACCTTCCCCATGCCCATCCGTCCGATTCTGCGCTATCCGCATCCGGGCCTGAAGACTGTCTGCGCGCCGGTGACAGCCTTCGATTCCTCGCTTACAGCCCTTGCCGGCGACCTGCTGGCGACGATGCGCGCAGCCCCCGGCGTCGGCATCACCGCCGCCCATATCGGCGTCGTCAGCCGTGTCACGGTGTTGGAGCTCGACAAGGCCGACGGCGTGCGCCTCTACGTCAACCCTCATATCACCTGGTTTTCGCAGGAGACGATGAGCCATGTCGAAGGCAGCGTCTCGATGCCCGGCGCGACCGACGAGGTCACGCGCCCTCGGGCGATCCGCTTCCGCTATCAGGATGCCGAGGGCGCCGTGCACGAGGACGGTGCCGAAGATTTCCTCGCCATCTGCGTCCAGCACGAAGTCGACCAGCTCGACGGCATATTCTGGCTGCAGCGCCTCTCGCGGCTGAAGCGCGACCGTCTCGTGAAAAAATGGGAGAAGACCCAGGACTGACAATCACGGCTGACAAATCGCCGTCCACACCGAACCATTCGCCGCTGCCGGCGTTTCCAGCAGAGAAACAAGGAGCAAATGCAATGGCAAGGATCGGTGACAAAACCCAGTTTTCCCGGGAGAAGCCTGAGCTTTCCCGGGAAGAAGATTATCGCGATCTCGAAGAGCGCAATCTCGACGACGGCTGGCCCTATGCCGATGGCAGCGGCGCCGGCACCGGCGGCCCTGATAATCGCCCCTACGGCGAGACAGCGGCCAATTTCGACAGCGATCCCAACAAGGGCTTCCGGGTCGACGGCACGGATGAGGACGGCAATGAAAACCGCCTGAGAGATTCGCTGCGGGCCGATACGATCGACCGCGATGAAAGCGACGAACTCGAAGCGCGGGTAAACGACAATCTCGAAAACATTCCCGAGGTCGATATCGACAGTATCGAGGTTCATGCAGACGGTCACGTCGTCACGCTGGAAGGCTCGGTGGAGACGATCGGCATCGCCCGCAAGGTCGAACTCGGCGCGCTTTCGGTCGACGGCGTCCATCATGTCCGCAACAAACTGCAGCTGACCGGTGTCGATGCGCATATCCCGAACGAGGATTGAACTTCACGCCAAAGCGCAGATCATCAACGGGCGGCGGGCTACCGTCGCCTGTTGCCGATCTTTATCAACATTACCAAAAGTTAACAATTTACGATTGTAGCAACAACTGTCTTATTTCTGAGACCAATCGCCGATTTTTGTTAGGCGACTTCTGTCACAAGAACGTTAGTTTCGTTGACAACACTGTGATTTCATTTGGACAAATGGTCGCGGCTGCGTCGCCATATTATCACAAAATTGCCTGAATTGGAGCGCGAACTCGTGTGTGCCGAGGGTTAGTTTACGTTTGTGGAATTCAACAGCAGATTGAGGAGATAGACCCATGCGCATCAAATTCGCCCTTGCCGCGTCCCTGTTCGCCGTCAGCCTTGCAGGCGCTGCCTTCGCCCAGCCGACCTATTCCGACGACTACAACAACGACAGCGACGGCTTCGCCCCAAGCCCCATGTCGAAGCCTGCTCCGGTCCACTACAGCAGTCGCAAGGCGCCGGCATATTCCAGCGACTACACCAATGACAGCGACGGCTTCGCCCCGAGCGCCATGGCGTCTCCTGTCGTCGACAAGACCGCAACGGCCAGCATCAATTCCCTGCCTCCGTGCCATAGCATGATCGGCCCGAAGGGCTCCCATACCAAGGGTGCCGACAGCGGCGCCTCCCGCACCGAAGCATGCCGCGCGACGCATTGATCCGATAAAAGACCGGGATCCTATAAAGGACCGAGATCCGATAAAAGAAAGGGCCGGAAACGGCCCTTCTCTTTTTCAATCGACGTGCTTGTCGTCTCAGAACACGAACGGAACGAGCCGGTAACGGGTCGTGTTCATGAAGGCCTCGTAAGCAGGATCCTGCTTCAACAGACGCTCCTCCGCCAAGAGACGGAAACACTGTGCGGAAAGGGCCGCCGCATAGATGGCAAAATTCCAAAGGCTCGGATGGGTCAGGAAAAAGCCGATATGCGTCATTAGATAACCCGCATACATCGGATGGCGAATAAACTTGTAGGGTCCGCCGATCTTGACGCCGCGATTGGCCGGCACCAGGCCGAAGCTCCGCCGCAATGTCAGCTTTGCCGATATCTGCAGGACGAAACCAAGTGCCATCACCGTCCCGCAGAATGCCAGCGGTGCTAGCGGCTGTGTCGCTGAGGGCGCGGCGAGCAGTGGGAAGATCGTGCCGATGGCGGTGACCGTCCAGTCGAACAGGCGCAGAGACGCGTTTTTCGTCGGCCGGCGCGTGAGGATGAGGAAGGCGGCGGCTCCCTCCGAAACGATCAGCAGGCAATCGATGATCGCCCGATTGTCCTGCATCTGCGGCAGGACACGCATGACGATCCCGACGAAAAAATAGCCGATGAGGACCTTCTCGATAAGATCGAGAACGAAATACACATCGAGGAATGACCAGCTTGCCGCTGCATTTTTTTTCATTGTCCTCAGACTTCCATATTCACAGAGCTGTAGTGTCGTATATATTTGCCATTGCTAATTATAGGTTAAAATGTTGGCTCGCATCTGACGGTGAAGCGATTGCCGAGCCTGACTGCGGGATGCGCCAGGCAATGCAAATTGCCCCGGTCGCCGCCGTGATCAGTCAGATTTCGCCGGTCGTTTCGCCGAAAACCGCTTCGAAGGCGGTGCGAAGCCGGATATCGACATCAGCCATCATCACCGGCAAGCCAAGATCGACGAGGCTGGTCACGCCGTAGGCCGATATCCCGCAGGGCACGATGCCGCCGAAATGATCGAGATCGGGATCGACGTTGAGCGACAAACCGTGGAAGGTCACCCATTTCCGCAGCCTTATGCCGAGGGCGGCGATCTTATCCTCGGCCATCGCCCCATCGGTCAGCAGTGGCTTTTCCGGCCGGCGCACCCACACGCCGACGCGATCTTCACGTCGCTCGCCGCGCACATTCATCATGTCGAGCGTGCGGATGACGACATCTTCAAGGGCAGCGACGAAGGCCCGCACGTCCTGCCGCCGCCTTTTCAGGTCGAGCATGACATAGGCGACGCGCTGGCCGGGTCCGTGATAGGTGTATTCACCGCCGCGCCCTGTCGCAAAGACCGGAAACCGGTTCGGCTGGACAAGGTCCCTCGCATTGGCGCTGGTGCCGGCAGTATAGAGCGGCGGATGTTCGACGAGCCAGACGAGCTCATCACCGCCATCAGCGATCACAGCCACCTCGCGCTCCATCGTTTCCACCGCCTCCTCATAGGGGACGAGGCCGTCGGCAATGCGCCAGCGGACCGGCCGGGTGCCGAGTTGGGGAAGCATGGAAAATTCGAGATCGGTGCGAAGCATGGCCATTCCTTGCCGCTCTCCTCAAAATGCCTGTGAAATAGGGGCGGCAGGACAGCTATATGGACCCGTTTCGGGGCCAATTCAAATGCTGTGAGCGGTTTTCAAAAAAACTGTCATATCGCCCTTGTGCACCCCAGATGCTTTTGCTACATGCTGCCCCGCCGACGCAAATCGGCACCTACCACGATGCGGTCGTGGCGGAATTGGTAGACGCGCAGCGTTGAGGTCGCTGTGGGGCAACCCGTGGAAGTTCGAGTCTTCTCGACCGCACCATTTCCCTTCAGGGAAACGCTTTCTAAGCGACGATTTCGATTTCACCTCGAAGCTATTTGCGGTTGATCGGCTTGATTACCCGGCCATCTCATGGTTGATGGCGTCATCCTCGCAAGAATCAGCAGCCATGTCAGAGCCCCATCAAAATCCCCTGCAGGGCATGGCCATCATGTCCGGCGCCATGCTCATCCTGCCGATCATGGATGCGATCGCCAAATACATGGCGACCTTCGAAGCGATGTCACCGGGTCAGGTGACCTTCTACCGATTCTTTTTCCAGATCGCCTGCACCCTGCCGATTCTTTTCGCCCTTTTCGGCCTGAAGGCGCTTTCGGCGCAACGGCCGTGGATGAACCTGTTGCGCGGTGCGCTGCATGGTGGTGCGAGCCTGCTTTTCTTCGTCGCCGTCAAATACATGCCGCTTGCCGATGTCTTCGCCATCTATTTCGTCGAGCCCTTCATGCTGACCGCCCTGTCGGCGCTGTTTCTCGGAGAGAAGGTCGGCTGGCGGCGCTGGACGGCGATTGTCGTCGGTTTCGGCGGCGCGATGATCGTCATTCAGCCGAGCTACGAGATTTTCGGCTTGAAGGCGCTGCTGCCGGTCGCCTGCGCCTTTCTGTTCTCGCTCTATCTCTTCCTCAACCGCGCCATCGGCGAGGCCGATTCTCCGCTGACCATGCAGACGATGGCCGGCATCGGCGGAACGGTCTTCATGGCGGCCGCCCTTTTCCTCGGCAACAGTTCAGGCAATGCCGATTTTGCCGTCTCTTTACCCTCCTCCGGCCTCGGTCTTGTTCTGCTTCTCGCCCTCGGCTCGATCTCGGGATATGCGCATATGCTCATCGTCCGGGCTTTCCGGCTCGCGCCGCTGTCGCTGCTTGCGCCGTTCCAGTACTTCGAGATCATCTCGGCGACCGTTCTCGGCTATGCGCTTTTCAACGATTTCCCGAGCTTTTCCAAATGGATCGGCATCTTCATCATCGTTGCGTCAGGCCTCTTCATCATCTGGCGCGAGCGGCTGCAGGCGCAATCGTTAAAATCTTCCTGACCCGGGGAATATCGGGTTAACTCCTCTTCTTGAGGGATCGTCAATTCGCAGGCGGTAAAACCGTCTCCGGCTTCATGATGAAGCCTGGAGTTAAAACATGAGCGAATTTCGTCTCGCTTTTCCGGCCTGTGTCGTGGCCGGCAAGCATCGGCTGACGGCCGAAGATATAGTACTGCTGCGCAAACATAGTTTTCCGGAGGGTATCCGGACATCCGACGATGTCGTGGCGATGTTGGCGCTCAACAATTCCTGCCCTGAAAAATGTGCCGACTGGAACGCTTTCTTCGTCGAGCAGCTCGCCGGTTTCATCGTCCATTACACCTATCCGCAGGGCTCACTGGATGAAATCAACGTCGCCTGGATCATGCGCATGTTCACGACCGATGGTGTCGTCAACTCGGCGCTCGAGCTCGAACTCATTCTCCACGTCATGGAGATTTCGGCCGATGTCCCAGTCGAGTTGAGAGCGCTCGCCCTCGATCAGCTTCGCCTGGCGATCACCGACAATATCGGTGGCTACAAGCTGTCGCGCGCCATCGATCGCCGGGGCATCACCCGCCAGGACATCGACTATGCGATGCGCATCTTCAGAAGCGTCGCCGAAGGCGGCGTCATCCCGGTCTCGTCGGTCGAATACGGCGTTCTCCAGCAGATCGAGCAGGCAACGCTGCGCGGCGCCAATCATCCGCACTGGGCGGGGATCATGGCTGCCGTCGAGCTGCGCGACTATGCCGAGCCGCGGCGCAGCCGCTGGCTGCGCATCGTCGACGAGGAACCCGTCGCAGAAGCCGCCGTCGCCTGACGCTCCGCAAGCCTGATTGTGCGTTCCGGTGTTTTGTGCGTAAAACTCCGGGATGCATTTCTGGGTGGAGTCTCGATGTTCAAGAAAATCCTGATCGCGAATCGCGGCGAAATCGCCTGCCGCGTGATCAAGACTGCGCGCCGCATGGGTATTTTGACCGTCGCGGTCTATTCGGATGCGGATCGGGACGCGCTGCATGTCGAGATGGCCGACGAGGCCGTTCATATCGGCCCGGCCGCGGCGTCGGAGAGTTATCTGGTTGCGGAAAAGATCATTGCCGCCTGCAAGGCAATCGGCGCCGAGGCGGTGCATCCCGGCTATGGCTTCCTGTCCGAACGCGCCTCCTTCTGCGCTGAATTGGAAAAACAGGGCATCATCTTCATCGGCCCGAAGCCGAAAGCCATCATGGCGATGGGCGACAAGATCGAATCGAAGAAATTCGCCAATGCCGCCGGTGTATCCACCGTGCCCGGCCATCTCGGCATCATCGAGGATGGCGCCCATGCGGAAGTGATATCGGGCGGGATCGGTTATCCCGTCATGATCAAGGCATCGGCCGGCGGCGGCGGCAAAGGCATGCGCATTGCCTGGAACGAGGCGGAAGTGCGCGACGGCTTCGAGCGCGCCCGCTCGGAGGCGAAAAGCTCTTTCGGCGACGACCGCGTCTTCATCGAAAAGTTCGTCGTCGAGCCGCGACATATCGAGATCCAGGTCCTGGCCGATGCGCATGGCAACGTCGTCTATCTCGGCGAGCGCGAATGCTCGATCCAGCGGCGGAACCAGAAGGTGGCGGAAGAGGCGCCCTCGCCCTTCCTCGATGAAGCGACCCGCAAGGCGATGGGCGAACAATCGGTGGCGCTGGCGAGAGCCGTCGATTACCAGAGCGCCGGCACCGTCGAATTCATCGTCGACCGGGACCGCAATTTCTATTTCCTCGAAATGAACACCCGCCTGCAGGTCGAGCATCCCGTGACCGAACTCATTACCGGCATCGACCTCGTCGAGCAGATGATCCGTGTCGCAGCAGGAGAGCCCCTTCCCTTTGCCCAGGAGGATATCAGGCTTGACGGCTGGGCGGTCGAGAGCCGGCTCTATGCCGAGGATCCCTATCGCAACTTCCTGCCCTCGATCGGCCGCCTGACGCGCTACCGGCCGCCGGCGGAAGGCAGGACCGGCAATGTCGTCGTCCGCAACGATACCGGCGTCTTCGAAGGCGCCGAGATCTCGATGTATTACGACCCGATGATCGCCAAGCTCTGCACCTGGGCGCCGACGCGGCTGGAAGCGATCGAGGCCATGGGTCAGGCGCTCGACGGTTTCGTCGTCGATGGCATCGAGCACAATGTTCCTTTCCTGTCGGCGCTGATGAAACATCCGCGCTGGCGCGAGGGCCGGCTTTCCACAGGCTTCATCGCCGAGGAATACCCCGATGGCTTTGCGCCGATGAAACCGGACCCGGCGCAAGAAGCCGTGCTTGCCGGCATCGCGCTCTCCGCCTGCCTGATCGAGACCAACCGCCGCGAACGTTTCGCCGATCGCCTGCGCGCCGCAGCGGGCGCGCTGCGCGAGGATTGGGTGGTCAAGATCGGCGACAACCACGTCGCGGCAAGATTGCTCGACGGCCTCGTCACCATCCCCTTCGATATGGATATCGCGATCGATGGGGCGATAGAGGGCGGGAGCCAGAATGTTGTCACCGATTGGAGACCGGGCGACCCTGTCTGGAGGGGCAAGGTCGGCGGTCGCGACATCACCGCGCAGATCCGCCCCGTTCTGAACGGCTTGCGCATCGACTGGCAGGGACTTTCAGTGACGACCAAGGTCTTTTCGCCGCGTCATGCCGAGCTCGACAGGCTGATGCCGGTGAAGCTGCCGCCCGATACTTCCAAGCTCCTGCTCTGCCCGATGCCCGGCCTCGTCGTCGCCATCGCGGTGGCCGAGGGCCAGGAGGTCAAGGCCGGTGAGACGCTTGCGATCGTTGAAGCGATGAAGATGGAAAACGTGCTGCGCGCCGACCGCGATCTCGTCGTCTCGAAGATCAATGCCGCGGCCGGCGAAAGCCTGGCCGTCGATGCCGTCATCATGGAATTCGCCTGAGAGACAAGCCAGGCGGCCGGCTTCACATCGGCCCGGCTTGCCGACCATGCCAAGCTCAGCCCGACAAGCAGCTGGGTACCGACAAAATCAGCAGGGAGATATCAAGATGGACGTTCGCGCCGCCGTTGCCCTTCAGGCAGGAAAACCGCTGGAAGTGATGGCCGTGCAGCTGGAGGGGCCGCGGGCCGGCGAAGTGCCGGTGGAGGTCAAGGCGACGGGGGCTGCGGCCACCTATAGGGCAGACCTCAGGAGTCTTGATGAACTTACCACGCGGGAACTCTACGACCTCTTGAGAATGCGCGTCGATGTCTTCGTCGTCGAGCAGAACTGCCCCTACCCGGAACTTGACGGCAAGGATATCGATGCCTTGCATCTGCGGCTGCTGGAAGGTGCCGAACTCCTCGGCGCGGCGCGAATCCTGAAACCGTATGAGCCACAGGATCCGTCGAAGATCGGCCGCGTTGTCGTCTCGCCTGACCATCGCGGCAAGCGGCTGGGCGATGCACTGATGAGCGAGGCGATTGCCGCTTGCGAGCGGCTTTATCCGGAAAATCCTATTGCCTTGTCAGCACAGGCCCATTTGCGGCGGTTCTACGAATCTTTCGGTTTCATAGCGGTGTCACAGGAATATCTGGAAGACGGCATTCCCCACATCGATATGGTCCGCCAGCAGGCCACGCAACCGGCATGAGGATATTGCCATGATCTATGTCGACGCCGATGCCTGCCCGGTGAAGCCGGAAGTCCTGAAGGTCGCGGAACGTCACGGCCTCGAGGTCACCTTCGTTGCCAATTCCGGCCTGCGCCCCTCGCGCGATCCGATGATCCACAACGTCATCGTCTCCAACGCCTTCGACGCCGCCGACAACTGGATCGCCGAACGTGCCGGCACGGGCGATGTCGTCGTCACCGCCGATGTGCCGCTTGCCGTGCGCTGTGTCGCGACCGGCGCCTTCGTCAGCGGCCCCACAGGGCGCGTCTTCGACGAGACCAATATCGGCATGGCGAGCGCCATGCGCGATCTCGGCGCGCACTTGCGCGAAACCGGCGAGAGCAAGGGCTACAACGCCGCCTTCAGCCCGAAGGACCGCTCACGCTTCCTCGAAACCTTTGATCGCCTCTGCCGCCGCGCCAAGAGCCTTGCCTCGGAGGCTGGCGGGCAGCCGTGATGCAGCAACTAAAGCTGCTACAGCGTCCTTAGCACGTCTGAAAGCCGCGCGGCGCTGTAGACCGCAAGAAACGGGTGGCATGGCAGCCATGCCGATTCCTATCTTGAAGTCGGCCGTTTCCTCACGCATATAAGCGCTATCGCAGACGACTGCGGCATCCTCTGGGATGCAACTGTCGCGGGGACGGCCTCGCTCTTGAACAAGGAGAGTCGCATGGCCTGGTTTCTGCTTTTTCTCGCCGGTCTTTTCGAATGTGGCTGGGCAATCGGCCTTAAATATACCGAGGGTTTCACACGGCCGCTGCCGACGGCGCTGACCGTCATATCCATGGTGGTGAGCATCGTGCTGCTCGGCCTGGCGGTGAAGCACCTGCCGATCGGCACCGCCTATGCGGTCTGGACCGGCATCGGCACGGTCGGTACCGTATTTCTCGGCATCTGGCTGCTTGGCGATGAGGCAAGTGTCTCCCGTCTTGCCTGCATCACGCTGATCGTCGCCGGCATCGCTGGTCTGAAGCTTACCGCCTGATGTGAAGGTTGAGGGGCGTCGCGACGCCCCTCAGTCTATCGTTCAGGCTGCTTTGCGGTTATCGACGGCAAAAGCGCCGGGACCGGAGAAGAACAGGTAGAGGAAGACGAAGCAGAACAGGATCGCGGCGTCGCCCTGGTTGACGGCCGGGAAGAAGCTGCTCGGGGCATGCGCCATGAAATAGGCGACCGCCATTTCGCCGGCCAGCAGGAAGGCGACAGGGCGCGTCAACAGGCCGACGAGAATGAGGATACCGCCGATAAGCTCAAGAAGGGCGGCGAAAAGCATCAGCGGCGGCAACGGGCCAGCCATCTGCGCAGCCGGGAAAGCGAAAAGCTTCATCGTGCCGTGTTCGATGAACAGCAGCGCGGTGATAATTCTGAGAGCGGCCAGCCCATAGGGGCGATAGGCAGAAAGACGCTCGAAAGATGACATTAAACCTCTCCTTTAAAATAATAAGAGCCGAGCGTTAGCCTGTCCCCCGTAAGGATAGAACACACGGATCGCTGACGGCCGTTCACTTTTTCGACAGTGGCTAAACACCTGACCGGACAGTTTTATTCGCCGGCAGCCGTCAAAGCGGGATGTTGTCGTGTTTCTTCCAGGGATTGGCGAGATCCTTGTTGCGCAACATCTTTAGACCGCGCGCAAGCCGCCTGCGGGTCGAGTGCGGCATGATCACCTCATCGACATAACCGCGCTCGGCGGCGACGAAGGGCGAGAGGAACCTGTCCTCATACATTTTCGTATGCGCGGCGATTTTCTCCGGATCGGCAATATCCTTGCGGAAGATGATCTCGACGGCGCCCCTGGCGCCCATCACGGCGATCTGCGCCGTCGGCCAGGCATAGTTGAGGTCGCCGCGCAGATGCTTCGACGCCATCACGTCATAGGCGCCGCCGAAGGCCTTGCGGGTGATGACGGTGAGCTTCGGCACCGTCGCCTCGGCATAGGCAAAGAGCAGTTTGGCGCCGTGCTTGATGAGGCCGCCATATTCCTGCGCCGTACCCGGCAGGAAGCCCGGCACGTCGACGAAGGTGACGATCGGAATATTGAAGCAGTCGCAGAAGCGCACGAAACGGGCGGCCTTGCGTGAGGCGTCGCTGTCGAGAACACCGGCCAGCACCATCGGCTGGTTGGCGACGAAACCGACGGTGGAGCCTTCGACGCGGCCGAAGCCGCAGACGATGTTTTTGGCAAAGCTCGTCTGGATCTCGAAGAAATCCCCCTCGTCCGCCACCTTCCGGATCAGTTCCTTGATGTCGTAAGGCTTGTTGGAGCTCGCCGGCACCAGCGTATCGAGCGACATGTCGATCTCTGTCACCGACTGGTAACATTCGATCTCCGGCAATGGCGCGGTGTTCGAAAGCGGAAGGAAATCGATCAGCCGTCGCACCTGCAGCAGCGTTTCGACATCGTTGTCATAGGCGCCGTCGGCAATCGACGAGCGCACAGTATGCACGATAGCGCCGCCGAGTTCTTCGGATGTCACCGTCTCGTTGGTCACGGTTTTCACCACATCGGGACCGGTGACGAACATGTAGGAGGTATCACGCACCATGAAGATGAAATCGGTCATCGCAGGCGAATAGACGTCGCCGCCGGCGCAAGGACCCATGATCACCGAGATCTGCGGAATGACACCGGAGGCCAGCACATTGCGCTGGAACACCTCGGCATAACCGCCGAGGGCCGCCACGCCCTCCTGGATGCGGGCGCCGCCCGCATCGTAGATACCGACGATTGGCGCGCGGTTCTTCAGCGCCATGTCCTGCACTTTCATGATCTTCTCGGCATGCGCCTCAGACAGCGAGCCGCCGAAGACGGTGAAGTCCTTGGCGAAGACGAACACGGTGCGGCCATTGACCGTGCCCCAACCGGTGACGACGCCGTCGCCGGCGATACGGCTCTTGTCCATGCCGAAATCGGTGGAGCGGTGTTCGACGAACATGTCGAACTCCTCGAAGGAACCTTCGTCGAGGAAGAGGTCGATGCGCTCGCGCGCCGTCAGCTTGCCGCGCTTGTGCTGGGCGTCGATACGCGCCTCGCCGCCGCCGAGGCGGGCAATGTCGCGGCGCCGTTCCAGTTCTTCGAGAATTTCCTTCATGCGATCTCCCTCGCCGCTGCGGGCGGCAATCCGGCGGCTAAAACGTCGCGCTAATGAGCGCGCCCGCTGAGTGAGAAAACCGAGCGTATCCTAGCAGCGGCGTCCTCAGCCAGGATCTCGTCGGCAAGCTTGGGATCGGCAGCGATGCTGGTGACGTCGAAGGCGCTGACGGCGATGACCGAGCCATCCTCCACCGAGGCCGCATCGATGCTGATCTTGACGACGTTGCGGTCCTTCTGGAAGCCGAGGCCTTTCTGGATGGAAACCACGCGGATCGTCAGCACCACCCGCGGCAGCACGGTGTCGCGCACGGTGGCATTGATCGCTGTGTTGACGCGGTCGTTGATACCGGAAAGCAGCTCGGCCGGCATGTTCGGACCGGAGAGAACGACGGCACTGCGCACATCATAGACCGGCGCCGCCGGCTTGGTGACCGAGAGACTGCCGCAGGCCGTGAGCGCGACACAGACGAGTGTCGCCCGGCAAAAACACGACCTCAGCCAATTCATTGCAAAAATCCCGCACCACCCCGTTGGAGTCGCAGACTTCGTCATAATGCATTGGAAGGCAATATGTTTCAGGCGCTTAGGGCAAAAAAAACATCCGCTGCGGCCTTGAACTCGGCAAAGCGCTTGGCCCGCCGCTGCTCGGCTTCCTCGTCGCTGCCCCAATGCTCGATCGTCCAATCTTCGTCGAGATGGGCAAGCGACCAAGCCTCCTCCACCGTCACCCGGCCCTCGGCGAAGGCAAGCGCCAGGATCGCTGAGCCGGTCAGAGTGGTGACTGTGTGGAGGGCGGCCAGCGCCATCGGGCTATCATATCTTGCGAGCGTGACGGCGAAGGCGGCCGTCGCCTCGCGCGGCTGCTCCTGCGGCATCACCCCTTCGACGAGGATGAAGCGGGCGCCGAGATCATTCGCTGCCCAATCGATCACCGGATCCCAGTGCTCGGCCTGGCGTTCGACCAGCAGTTCCGGCTCCTCGGCGCGATAGCAGATGAGGTCGCTCGCGGAAAAGCGCAATATATCCTCGAAGATCGCCTGCGCGTTGGCGGCAACGCCGTCGAGTGCGGTGTTGACGAGCCGGGTCACCGGCATGCTTACGGGATTGATCTCTTCGCCCTGCGCCTGCCATTCGGCGGCGACAAGCCGCGCGAGCGCCTCGGTCGGCACGGCGAGAACTTGGCGCGCCGGCGTACGCACCAACTTGCCGTCGAGGGTGATCGCAAAACCACCCTCGTGCTCGGCAACGGAGACGTCGGTATAGAAGCGCTTCGGCAGCGGCTTCTTCATCTGAATCTGCGCGCGGCGGATGGGATCGGGATGGCTCAGGCCTTCGGAAAGGTCGTTCAGCAGATCGCGCATGGGCTCACCTCAGGAAAAATGACGCAATATCTCGTTCGGATGGGAGGCGATCGCATCAGCGCCGTTGGCGATCAGCTCATCCACGCTGGCATAGCCCCAGGCAACGCCGATCGCCTTGGCGCCGGCAGCCTTTGCCATCTGCATATCGTAAACCGCATCGCCGATGACAATGGTGTCGGCAGCATTCATGCCTGTTTCATCGCAGCATTCCGTCACCATGGCCGGATGCGGTTTGGAGGGGCAATCGTCGGCGGTGCGTGCGACAATGAAATGCTTGTCGAAGCCATGCGTCTCCATCACGACCTTGAGCCCGCGGCGGGATTTGCCCGTCACCGCGCCGATCAGCAGGTCATCGCGTCCGCTGATCGCGTCGATCATCGCGCGAATGCCGGGAAACAGCGGCTCCTTATAGTCAAGATCCTGACGCACGATCGAGAACAGCGATTTGTAATGCGCGGTCATGTCGATATCTTGCTGCTCCACATGCGGCCTGCCCTGCATGCGGGCGATCGCAATATCGAGGGACAGGCCGATAATGGCCTTGGTGTCTTCAAAGCGCGGTTCCGGCTTGCCGAACTTGTCGAAGGTCCTGCGCATGGTTTCGTGGATCAACGCAGCACTGTCGACCAGCGTGCCGTCGCAATCGAAAAGCGCCAGTTTCATTCGGCGTCCCTTTCGGCACCGGCAAGGTCGAGACCGAGAAGGTTCCAGGTCTGCACCATATGCGCTGGCAGCGGCGCACTGATGCGCAGGCGGCCGCCGGAGGGATGCGGGATGTCGATGTGACGCGCGTGCAGATGCAGCTTCTTCTGGACGCCGCCTGGAAAATCCCAATTCGGATCGTCGTCGAAATATTTCGGATCGCCGATGATCGGATGGCCGATATGCAGGGCATGGACGCGCAACTGATGCGTACGGCCGGTATAGGGCTCCATCTCCAGCCAGGCGAGGTTCTGTGCCGCCGTCTCCAGCACGCGGTAGAAGGAAATCGCATGGTCGGCGCCGTCCTCGCCGTGCTTGGCGATGCGCATGCGGTCGCCGTCGGCGGTCGGCTCCTTCACCAGCCAGGTCGAGATCTTGTCCTCGTGCTTGCGCGGCACGCCCTTGACCAGCGCCCAGTAGGTCTTCTTGGTGTCGCGCTCGCGGAAGGCAGCCGTCAGCTTCTGCGCCGCGCCGCGGGTGCGGGCGATGACGAGAACACCCGATGTGTCGCGGTCGAGGCGGTGGACGAGCCGCGGCTTCTCACCCTTCGGGCTGGTCCAGGCTTCGAGCATCTGGTCGATATGCCGGGCCACACCCGAGCCGCCCTGCACCGCAAGACCGGGTGGCTTGTTGAGCACGATCACCTTGTCGTCCTCGTGCAGCACCATGCGCGACAAGAGTTGGAAATCCGACGAATGTTTGAGATCCTTGCCGGCGATCGGTCCGGATTTCAGCTTCGCATCGACATCCATCGGCGGCACGCGCACCGTCTGGCCGGGCTGCACGCGTGCATCCGATTTGACACGCCCACCGTCGACGCGCACCTGGCCGGAGCGCAAGAGCTTTTGCAGCGGACCGAAGCCGAGCCCGGGAAAATGCACCTTGAACCAGCGATCGAGCCGCATGCCGGCTTCGTCGGGTTCAACCTTGATATGTTCTATGCCAGCCATAAACGATCTTTCGGAAATTGCAGCGCAGGCCGAGCCGGCGTTCTTGCCGCAGCCTTTAGAGCATTTTCAAGCAAAACGGAAACCGGAAAAGAAATCAGGCCAAAGCGCGCATGACGGCGAGCCCGGCGATGACGGCCGCCATCGAAAGTCCGACGCTCGCAGCGATGTAGATACCGCCGGCGACGGCCTCGCCGCGCTCGAACAGCGAGATCGCATCCAGCGAGAAGGCCGAGAAGGTTGTGAAGCCGCCGAGGAAGCCAGTGATCAGCAGCAGGCGCAGCTCCACCGAGGCGTTGAACTTCCGCGCGATCAGCTCGGCGAAGACGCCGATGACGAAGCAGCCGACAACATTGACGGCGAGCGTGCCCCACGGAAATGCCGGCCCCATGAGTCTCAGCGCCCACTGGCCGACATAATATCTGAGAAGAGAACCGATGGCGCCGCCAACGGCGACGAGAAGAGCCTGGATCATCAGCCGGATTTATCGCAACTCCGCAGCGATTCCAATCGAGAAGGTATGAATTCTTACCATCCGGTAAAATGCCGATGATTTTCTTATAATGGCGCCAAGATCGTGCCGATACCGTGACGGCATGACCCAGCTCCTGTCCATATCGGCCAACACCGCCGCTATTGCGTTCGAGTCGCTCCGAATCCCGCAGCGTGTCGCGACGAGCACCGCCGCCCGCGATGCGCGCCGCGTTGCCGACCGGCAGTTGAAGGCCGAAGGCACCGAGGAAATAGACGAGCCCTCCAGCATCATCCAGTCGACCGAAGTGGCCCTCGACCTGATGGCCAAGGGCAATCGCCAGCCGCAGGCCGGCCTGAAACAGGCGCTGCGATCCTACGAAGACTTCTGAGGCCATCGCCTTCCAAACGAAAGCTCGCGACTGCCGTCACAGTCGCGGGCTTTTCTGTTTAACGAGTCTACTTTCATTTGCCCTGGGCGGAGAGCACCTGCAGGACCAGATCGACCTTGCCGGCCTTTTCGAAGATCAGCGTCACCGGCACCGTATCGCCCTGCTTGAACGGCGTCTTCACCTTCTGGAACATCAGATGCAGGTTGCCGGGCTTGAGCTTGACCGTCTCGCCGGCGGCGATGGCGATGCCGTCCTTCAGCTGGCGCATCCGCATGACGTTGTCCTTCGTCACCATCTCGTGGATCTGAACCTCACCAGCTGCGGGCGAACTGACGGACACCAGGCGATCGTCCGTCTGGCCGTTATTCTTCACCGTGAAGAAGCCGCCGCCGACCGGCTGGCCGGGCAGCATTGCCTTGGCGAAGCCACCGGAGACTTCGAGATCGCCGGCCTTGACCGTTTCGCCGGCCGGCGCCGCAGCGCCCATGCCCGCCGTCCCGCTCATGTTCATACCGGACATATCCATGCCGGCCATGTCGTCATGGTCATGGCCACCTTCGCCGGCGACGACCTTCAACAGCGGCGCCGGGCTTTTCAGTCCGTGCGCGTCGCCGCCTTCCGCCGCCACCTGATCCCAGGCCGTGACCGTCTCGCCGCACATCTGCGTCACCGGAAAGACGAGCGAGGAGCCGGCCTCGACACCCGATACCTTACCCTGGATGACGAAGGTATCGTAGAAATCGTCGGAGAGATTGCCGTTCCTCCAGCGCACTTCGATCGCGCCCGTCTTCACCTTGTCGCCGTGATTGTCGTAGGTCTTCTGGTAGTCGCCCTTGATCACCTCGAGCTCCCAGCCGGCCTTCGGCTGCGGCTTGGCGAAGACGAATCCCTCAGGCAGCTTGACTCGCACTTCCGTGGTCGCCTTGCCGTCGCAGCCATGCGGCACCTGCAGCGTGGCGAGAATGGTGCCGTCCTGCGTCGCCTCTCTGTCGAGGAAGGTCACATGCGCCTCGGCGCTGGCAAAGGCGGTCGCGGAAAGAACGGCGGCAAGCCCGAATGTCTTGCCAAATGTCTTGATAGTTTTCATCGGATGTCTCCTCGCCGGCCACGGACCTCTCTCGGGCGGACCGGCATGCTGCATCATGGATTGCGAAGGCAGATCAGGCGAGGATGGGAGGCGCGCGGGAATTCGGCCGGCAGACAGCGCTTGCGCCTGAAACGGCTGATGTTTCGATCGGCGAATTCATCAGCGAAGCGAGTTTGCGCTCGAGCCACGAGCCCGCATCCGGCGTCGGCAGGATGGTGGAGGCCGACAGCCGGCAGGCTTCGCAATTCGGCTTGAAGGCGACGGTCTTGCCGTCGGCATCCTTCACGGTGACGCAGAGCGAGGCGAAGGTGCCGTCGGGCAGCACATAGGCCGCGGCATCATAGCCTTCGGCGGCGACAGCCTGTGGCACCTGATGGGCGAGGCCGAGCAAAAGCAGGCTCAATGCGCAAAGCATGCGCAGGAAGAGCGTCGCTTTCAGTCCGGTCTGCCGCATGAGATCCCCTTCAACAGAAGGCCGCGATAGCCGGTTTTAGCACGGAATGCAAAAGCAGATTTGCCTGAGATCAACGCTTGCTGGGAATAAGACGACAAAAATTTGCCCGGTCACGACATTTGGTCTTGCCAAGTGCTGCACCCGCCGGATAATTGCGCCAACCTTGTTGGGAGAAGCCGGTGCTTTCGCCACCGGTGCCGAAGGAGCAACCGCCCCGGAAACTCTCAGGCAAAAGGACCAGCAAGGGGCAGACGGAACTCTGGAGAGAAGCGTTCTCGAAACGCTCGCCGAAGGGATAACAATCTCAGGCACAAGGACAGAGGGGGCTCAGGAGAGAAGCGCGCAACCGCGCCTTCAGATTTGAGCCCGCGCCTTCGTGAAGAAGGCGCAAACCCCGGAGGCGTCTTTTGGACGATACTGCTGCCCTGAAAAGAACCCCGTTGCATGCCCTGCATCTCCAGCTCGGCGCCCGCATGGTGCCGTTCGCCGGTTACGACATGCCGGTGCAATATCCGGCCGGCGTGATGAAGGAGCATCTTCATACCCGCGCCGAAGCCGGCCTCTTCGATGTCTCCCACATGGGCCAGGTCATCGTGAAGGCGAAGTCGGGCAGCTATGAGGATGCGGCTCTCGCGCTCGAAAGCCTGGTCCCCGTCGACATATTGGGCCTTGGCGAAGGCCGCCAGCGCTATGGCTTCTTCACCGACGATACCGGCTGCATTCTCGACGACCTGATGATCGCCCATGTCGACGACCACCTCTTCGTCGTGGTCAACGCCGCCTGCAAGGAGGCCGACGTCGCCCATTTGCAGGCACACATTAGCGACCAATGCGACATCACCGTCCTCGATCGCGCCTTGATCGCGCTGCAGGGACCGCGCGCCGTTGCGGTTCTTGCCGAACTCTGGGCCGATGTCGCAGCGATGAAATTCATGGACGTGCGCCACTGCCGTCTGCACGACGTTTCCTGTCTGGTCTCGCGCTCCGGCTATAGCGGCGAGGACGGCTTCGAGATCTCGATTCCATCAGACAAGGCCGTGGATGTCACCAAGCGGCTGCTCGAACATCCGGACGTCCAGGCGATCGGCCTTGGCGCTCGCGATTCGCTGCGCCTCGAAGCCGGCCTCTGCCTCTACGGCAACGATATCGACACGACCACCTCGCCGGTCGAGGCCGCACTCGAATGGGCTATGCAGAAAGCAAGGCGCGGCAGCGGTGCGCGCGCCGGCGGCTTCCCGGGCTCTGGCCGCATCCTCTCCGAACTCGAAAACGGCGCCGCACGCCGCCGCGTCGGCCTGAAGCCAGAAGGCAAGGCGCCAGTGCGCGGCCATGCCAAGCTCTATACCGATGCCGAGGGCAAGATCGAAATCGGCGAGGTCACCTCGGGCGGCTTTGGCCCCAGCGTCGAAGGCCCCGTCGCCATGGGCTACGTGCAGCTCTCCCATGCTGCGGCAGGCACGCTCGTCTACGCCGAGGTGCGCGGCAAATATCTGCCGACCACCGTCAGCGCCCTGCCCTTCGTCACACCGACCTACAAACGCTAAACCTTTTCCAGAGAGGACCAACCATGCTGAAATTTACCGAAGAACACGAATGGCTGAAGATCGAAGGCGGCGTTGCGACGGTCGGCATCACCACTTATGCCGTCGATCAGCTCGGCGACTTGGTTTTCGTCGAACTGCCGGAAGTCGGCGCGACCTTCTCCAAGAACGGCAATGCCGCGACCGTTGAATCGGTCAAGGCTGCTTCCGACGTCTATTGTCCGCTGGATGGCGAGATCACCGAGGTCAATCCGGCCATCGTTGCAGATCCATCGCTGGTCAATTCCGATCCTCATGGCGCCGGCTGGTTCTTCAAGCTGAAGCTTGCAAATGCTGCCGACGCCGAGGGCCTGCTCGACGAGGCGGCCTACAAGGAGCTCACTGCGTAATGACGACGCCGACAGAATTCCAGTTCACCGACTATCAGCCCTACGATTTCGCCAATCGCCGCCATATCGGCCCCTCGCCGGCCGAGATGACCGACATGCTGAAGGTGATCGGTTATAACAGCCTCGACGGCCTGATCGACGCGACGCTGCCGCCCTCGATCCGCCAGAAGGCGCCGCTCGTCTGGGGCGCGCCGATGACCGAGCGCGAGGCGCTCGACAAGCTGCGCGAGACCGCCAACAAGAACAAGGTGCTGGTCTCGCTGATCGGCCAGGGTTATTACGGCACGATCACGCCGCCGGTCATCCAGCGCAACATCCTGGAAAACCCGGCCTGGTACACCGCCTATACGCCTTACCAGCCGGAGATCAGCCAGGGCCGCCTGGAAGCGCTGCTGAACTACCAGACGATGGTCTGCGACCTCACCGGCCTCGACGTCGCCAACGCCTCGTTGCTCGACGAGGCGACCGCCGCCGCCGAAGGCATGGCGATTGCCGAGCGCGTCGCCAAGTCGAAGGCGAAGGCCTTCTTCGTCGATGCCGACTGCCATCCGCAGACCATTGCCCTGATCCGCACCCGCGCCGAGCCGCTCGGCTGGAGCGTCATCGTCGGCAATCCCTTCACCGATCTCGATCCCGTCGACGTCTTCGGCGCGATCTTCCAATATCCCGGCACGCACGGTCACGTGCATGATTTTACCGGCCTGATCTCGCGCCTGCACCAGACCGGCGCCATAGCGATCGTCGCCGCCGATATCCTGGCGCTGACGCTGCTGAAATCGCCCGGCGAAATGGGTGCCGATATCGCCGTCGGATCCTCGCAGCGCTTCGGTGTGCCGGTCGGCTACGGCGGCCCGCATGCGGCCTATATGTCGGTCAAGGATGCCATCAAGCGTTCCATGCCCGGCCGCCTCGTCGGCGTTTCCGTCGATGCCCGCGGCAACCGCGCCTATCGCCTGTCGCTGCAGACCCGCGAACAGCATATCCGCCGCGAAAAGGCGACGTCGAACATCTGCACCGCCCAGGTACTGCTTGCCGTGATGGCCTCGATGTACGCCGTCTTCCACGGCCCGAAGGGTATCAAGGCGATCGCCCAGCAGGTGCACCAGAAGGCCGTGCTGATGGCCAAGGGCCTGGAAAAGCTCGGTTATAAGGTCGAACCCGAGACCTTCTTCGACACGATCACCGTCGATGTCGGCCATATGCAGGGTCTCATCCTGCGTGCCGCCGTCGCCGAAGGCGTCAATCTGCGCAAGGTCGGCGAAACCAAAATCGGCATGAGCCTCGACGAACGCACCCGGCCGGCGACGCTCGAAGCCGTCTGGCGCGCCTTCGGCGGCAATTTTACCATTGCCGATTTCGAGCCTTCCTACCGCCTGCCGAAGGGCTTGCTCCGCACCAGTGATTACCTCACCCATCCGATCTTTCACATGAACCGCGCCGAAAGCGAGATGACGCGTTACATCCGCCGGCTCTCCGACCGGGATCTGGCGCTCGACCGCTCGATGATCCCGCTCGGTTCCTGCACGATGAAGCTCAATGCGACGGCGGAAATGCTGCCGATCACCTGGCCGGAATTTTCCGACATCCATCCCTTCGTGCCGGCCGACCAGGCGCTCGGCTACCGCGAGATGATCGACGACCTGATCGAAAAGCTCTGCGCCGTCACCGGCTACGACGCCTTCTCCATGCAGCCGAATTCCGGCGCGCAGGGCGAATATGCCGGCCTGCTGACGATCCGCAACTATCATATCGCCAATGGCGACGGCCATCGCGACGTCTGCCTGATCCCGACCTCTGCGCATGGCACCAACCCGGCCTCGGCTCAGATGGTCGGCATGAAGGTCGTCGTCGTCAAGGTGCGCGAAAATGGCGATATCGATCTCGACGATTTCCGCGCCAAGGCTGAGCAGCATGCGGCAAACCTCTCCTGCTGCATGATCACCTACCCTTCGACGCACGGCGTCTTCGAGGAGACCGTCAAGGAAATCTGCGACCTCGTGCACGAGCATGGCGGCCAGGTCTATCTCGACGGCGCCAACATGAACGCCATGGTCGGCCTATCCCGCCCCGGTGACATCGGCTCCGACGTTTCGCATCTCAATCTGCACAAGACCTTCTGCATTCCGCATGGCGGCGGCGGACCCGGCATGGGCCCGATCGGCGTCAAGGCGCATCTGGCCCCCTACCTGCCCGGCCATCCCGAAACCGACGGCCGTCCGGGTGCGGTCTCGGCCGCCGCCTTCGGCTCCGCCTCGATCCTGCCGATCTCCTGGAGCTATTGCCTGATGATGGGCGGCGAAGGCCTGACGCAGGCGACCAAGGTGGCGATCCTCAGCGCCAACTATATCGCCACCCGGCTGAAGGGCGCCTATGACGTGCTCTACAAGTCGTCTGCCGGCCGCGTCGCGCATGAATGCATCATCGACACCCGTCCGCTGGTCGACAGCTCGGGTGTGACCGTCGACGACGTCGCCAAGCGGCTGATCGACTGCGGCTTCCATGCGCCGACCATGAGCTGGCCGGTCGCCGGCACGCTGATGATCGAGCCGACGGAAAGCGAGACCAAGGCCGAACTCGACCGTTTCTGCGAGGCGATGCTGGCGATCCGCGAGGAAGCCCGCGCCATCGAGGATGGCCGCATGGACAAGGTGAACAACCCGCTGAAGAACGCTCCGCACACGGTGGAAGACCTCGTCGGCGAATGGGACCGCCCCTACTCACGCGAACAAGCCTGCTTCCCGCCCGGTGCCTTCCGCGTCGACAAATACTGGTCGCCGGTCAACCGCGTCGACAATGTCTATGGCGACCGCAACCTGATCTGCACCTGCCCGCCGGTGGAAAGCTACGCAGAGGCCGCCGAATAGCGGTCAAGCCTGACGCTGTAGCGACGGGCCCAGCAATCTGAGCCCCTTCCATCAAGGGAGGGGCTTTCCTAATTCTGATAGAAATGTGCGGCTAACCTGTCTTGTTAGCCGATCCAGGTTCAATTCCTCGGCAGGGGCACCAGTTTCCCAGTTCCCCTGCTCTCTATCAGCGTCGAAGCGTGCCGGTTTGCGGGCTAGAACAGGATGATTTTAGGCCGGGTCGGCCTAAAATCTGAATCCTGTTCTACATTATATAGTTAGAGCATGATGTCGTCCGAAAACCGCTTACACTTTTCGGCATCATGCTCTAGAAGCGCTCGCCGACCATATGCTCGCTTTTCGTCCACAATCCCCTGGCCGTCTCGGGATCGAGCGCGTAGGTACGCACGCCTTCGGAAATCGGGCTGATCTCCGCATCCGTCACTTCGGAGACGTGGCAATTCTCGCAATATCTGCCACCGACCGCGTCTGCAGGGGCGACGAAACCTGCCCAGACGGAGGTAGCCGCACCCTGAGGAATCGTCTTCCACTGGAAAGGCGGCTTGCCCTCGGCGGAGAGTGCTGCGTTGATCTGCGTTATCATGCCTTCAATCATGTCAGGGTCGAGATGACGGTCGAGCTCGGTCTGGATGCCGCCGGGATGCAGTGCCGTTGCACGGATGCCGCGCTCCTTGAGGCGCCGGTCGAGTTCCACCGCGAACAGGATATTTGCGGTTTTCGACTGGGCATAGGCCGCCCAGGGCTCATAGGTCTTGCTCTCGAAATTGAGGTCATCGAGGCTGAAAGGTGCCATGCGATGGCCCGAGGATGCGACGATCACCACTCGGCCGCCCGATTTGACGAGCGGTGCGATGCTGTTGACCAGCACGAAATGACCGAGATGGTTGGTGCCGAACTGCGTTTCGAAGCCATCGGCGGTGCGGCCGAAGGGAGCGGCCATCACGCCGGCATTGGCAATGACGACATCGAAGGGCCGGCCATCCGAAATGAGCGCATCGGCACAGGCGCGCACGCTTGCCAGAGAGGCAAGATCAAGCTCGACGATATCAAGGCTGCCGCCATTGGCCGCACCGGCACGCACGACTTCCGTTGCCGCCCTCGCCTTTGCAAGGTCACGTGCCGTACCCGTCACCTGCGCTCCATGGGCTGCCAACACACGCGCGGTTTCCACGCCGAGGCCGGCCGAAACACCCGTCACCAGAACACGCTTGCCCTTGAGATCGACGCCGGCGAGCACCTCATCGGTGGTCGATGTCGCGCCAAAAAGTCCACTCATGATTATCTCCTTGATCATGGACGCACCGCTCCAGGCTGGTGGACCATTGCCCGCCGGCCTCAAATGAAATAAAAGGAGGATGCCTCCAGATAAATATGGAGGGTACCTCCGCTTATCAAGGGGCCTCTCGGAAATGGCCGAAAAAAGCGACGAGCCCACCGCCCGAAAGCCGCGTGCGGATGCCGAACGCAATCGTCTTCTGCTGATGGAGACGGCAAAGACCGTCTTTGCCGACAAGGGTTCCAGCGCCAGCCTGGAGGAAATCGCCCGCATCGCCGGCGTCGGCATCGGCACGCTCTATCGCCATTTCCCGACCCGCGACGCACTGGTTTCCGCCATCTACCGCAACGAGACGGCGCAGCTTGCCGCTGCCGCCAAAAGCCTTGCCGAGACACATCCGCCTGTCGAAGCGCTTCGCCTGTGGCTGGTGCAGTTCGTCGACTATGTCGTGACGAAACACGGCATGTCCGAAGTGCTGGATTCTTTGGTCGGCGGCACCTCCGAGCTCTATGCCGATTCTGCCGATTTGATCATAGGTGCCGTCAATCTGCTGGTGGATCGCGCAGTCGCCACTGGTGAAATCCGTCTGGCGATGGACCCGCTCGATATCCTGCGCGCCCTGGCCGGCGGCGCGAGCATCAGCAGTGGCCCCGCCTGGCGGGATGCGGCAAGGCAACTCATCGATATTCTGATTGCGGGTATGAGAGCCAGTCGCTGAGGCTGTCGTACCATTGCGGCACGGCTGTCTCAGATGACGGTTGGGGACATCGACATGGAGGGTTTCCGCGCGCAAGGTGGAAGAACTTGTCGGCGATTGGGAGCCGCGAACAGGCCTGCTTTCCACCCGGCGCCTTCCGTGTCGACAAATACTGGTCGCCGGTCAACCGCGTCGACAACGTCTATGGCGATCGCAACCTGATCTGCACCTGCCCGCCGGTGGAAAGCTACGCAGAGGCGGCTGAGTAGCAGCGTTAGGCAAAGCTCCTTCCCCAGGTTGGGAGGGTCTGCATGCTTTTGGTGCGCAAGGATCAAATTTAACCTTTCTTAGCAAGTCTCTGTTAGCAATTCAGAAAGGCGGCTTCCATCAACATGGATCTCCGTCGATCCCTTGTTCTGCGTGCAGGTTCTTATGCGTACATCGGCAGTGCCAGCAATCCTCCTCGCCGCCCTGATCCTGTCGGGATGCGCCGCCAGTTCTGGCGCCGAAGATGTGCTGGGCAACGTGCCGTCGTCGGAAACGACCAATGCCATCGCCCAGCCAAGCGGCCCGATTCCTGCCGCTGCCGTGGGCGATCCTGCGCCGCAGGCAAGCCCGCCGCAGCAAGCGTTGCGCTGGGCGGGAGAGGTTCCGGAGCCGCAGGCGCTCGTGCCCGCCGACAGGCCGGTTGGCATGCCGCTGCCGACAGATAAACCGGTCGCGCTGCTGATGCCGGCCAATCCCGCCGGCAATGCAATGCCCGATGTCGGCACGAGATCGCCGACACGCGGCCAAATTTACGGCCACCGCTTCCGCGATGCCAAGCCGATCAACTTCGGCTCCACCTCGCCGAGAAAGCTTGCCGTGCATGGCGTCGATGTCTCGCGTTGGCAGGGCGAGATCGACTGGGAAACGTTGCGGAGGCAAGGCGCCAATTTCGTCTACATCAAAGCCACGGACGGCGGCGATCACCTTGATCCGATGTTCAAGAAAAACTGGCGCCGCGCCAAGGAAGCCGGCCTGAAACACGGCGCCTATCACTTCTTCTATTGGTGCCGGACGGCAGGCGAGCAGGCCGACTGGTTCATCCGCAACGTGCCAAGGGAAGCCAACGCTCTTCCGCCCGTCATCGACGTCGAATGGAACGGCGAATCGAGCTGCAAGAGGCGCATCTCGCCTGCACGTGTCCGGGAAAAGATGCAGGTCTTCATGGACAAGCTGGAGCGCTATTACGGCCAGCGCCCGATCATCTACACGGCGCCGGACTTCTACCGCGACAATTTGAAGGGCCAACTGCTCGACTACCCCTTCTGGTTGCGCTCTGTGGCCGCTCACCCCTCCAAGGTCTATCCGGGTCGCAAGTGGCTGTTCTGGCAATATTCCGGCTCCGGCCTTTCCGATGGCGTTGACGGCAAGATCGACCTCAACGTGTTCAACGGCAATGAAAGCGATTGGCACGACTGGGTGGCGTCGCGATAGCCGAAGCTTGCAATGGCTCCGCGCCCCGTCCTCACGCGGACTTCTGCACCTTCACCGGCACGCCTTTGTAGGCAGGCGTTCCCGATTTCCGGTCGTAATCGCCAAGCGCGATGACCCTGTTCATCTCGGGATAATATCCGGCGATGGAGCCAACAGGGATGTCGTAGGCCACTGCGGTGAAGCCTCTGACCGCCCTGCTGCTGGTTTCAGCGACCGACTCGATATCAACCTTATCGCCATCGGCGAGGCCGCGTGCGAAGAGATCCCCGCTGTTCATGAAGATCACGTCACGGCGGCCGAAGACGCCACGATAGCGGTCGTCAAGGCTATAGATTGTCGTGTTGTACTGGTCGTGACTGCGCGGCGTTGTCAGAACCAGTGTGTCTGCGTCTGCAAGGCGCGGATCTTCCTCCAGCCCAGGCGCGATGAGGAACTGTGCTTTTCCTGAGGGCGTGCGCCATTGCCGGTCGGAGGCCGCCACTGTAAGCCGGAAGCCGCCGGGTTTCCTGACCCGTGTGTTGAAATCATGGAAATCGGGAAAGACCACTTCGATCTTTTCCCGAATGCGATTGTAATCGCTGATCATCCCGTCCCAATCGATACCGTATTTGACGCCGAGCGTTGCCTTGGCGATGCCGGCGATGATCGCCGGTTCGGATCTCAGCTCTTCGCCTGGTGGTTTCAGGAAGCCGCGCGAGGCGTGCACCATCGACATGGAATCCTCGACGGTCACCGATTGTGGTCCCGTCGTCTGAATATCCTGGTCGGTGCGGCCGAGAACGGGAAGGATGATGGAGGTTCGGGCGATCAGCAGGTGCGAGCGGTTGTGCTTTGTCGCCAGATGGACGGCAAGGTCGAGCTTGCGCATGCCGGCGAATGTCGCCTCCGGATCGGATATGGCGACGGCGAGATTGCCGCCGAGGCAGACCAGCGCCTTCGACCGGCCTTCGATGATCGCCTCGATGGCCTCGACGGCGTTATGGCCCTTCTCCTCCGGCGGGCGAAAGCCAAAGGCCTTCTCCATGCCGTCGAGAAGCGCCATGTTGGGGATCTCGGTGATTCCGACGGTCCGGTCGCCCTGAACGTTCGAATGCCCCCGCAGCGGGCAGATACCGGCGCCCTGGCGGCCGATATTTCCCCGCAACATCAGGAAATTGGCAAGCTGCTGGACATTGGCAGTGCCGTGGCTGTGCTGGGTGATGCCCATGCCATAGCAGAGGATGACGTTGCGGGCGTTGAGATAGACATCAACGGCGCTGTCGAGCGCCTCGAGCGTCAATCCCGATCTCTTCAGGATCGACGCCCACTCCGTCTTTGCAATATCGGCCTTAAGAGCCTCCAGTCCGATCGTGTGGGCTTCGATGAATTCCCGGTCGAGAAAGCCTTTGCCGCCTGCCGCGATATCGGCATCGTCGCGCTCGAATATCCGCTTCATCAGGCCCTTGAGGGCAGCGAGATCCCCTCCGGTGCGCAGCTGATGATAAGCAGATGCGATCGGCGTCGAAGACATCGTCGCCATTTCCACCGGGTTCTGCGGTCCCGCAAATTTCTCGAGCGCGCGTTCTTTCAGGGGATTGAAGACCACGATCGGGACGCCGCGCCTCGCGGCATCATGCAGAGTGGTCATCATCCGCGGGTGGTTGGTGCCGGGATTGTGGCCGAAGCTGAAGATCGCATCGGCATGATCGAAATCTTCCAAGGTCACCGTGCCCTTCCCGACCCCGATCGAGTCGGGCAGACCGACGCTGGTCGCCTCATGGCACATGTTCGAGCAGTCGGGAAAATTGTTGGTGCCGTAGGCCCTGACAAAAAGCTGGAACAGGAATGCCGCCTCGTTCGAGGCGCGTCCCGATGTGTAGAATTCGGCCATGTCAGGATCGGGCAGTTTGCGCAGTTCGGCGCCGATCAGCGTGAAGGCTTCCTCCCAGCCGATCGGCAGGTAGCGGTCGCTGGCGTGATCATAGACCAGCGGGTGCGTCAGGCGGCCCTGGTCTTCCAGCTGATGGTCGTTCCATTGCCACAGTTCGGCGACCGTATGCCCTGCGAAAAAGTCAGGCCCGGCCCGTTTCGCCGTGGATTCCCAGGTGATCGCCTTGGCGCCGTTTTCACAGAACTCGAATGAACTCGTATGTTTGGGATCGGGCCAGGCGCAGCCCGGACAATCGAACCCCTCGGGCTGATTGGCTTTCAGCAGCGTCGCAGCCCCCTGCGCAATGACCTGCTGGCGCGCAAGGGTTTCGGCGACGGCTTTGAGTGCACCCCAACCGCCGGCAGGGGCCGTGTATTTCTCGATGCCTTTCGGCCGCTTCTTGGTCATCACCTGCTCCACAAATCCGTCCGAGGGCCAGCGCCTATTATCAATGCAAAGGGATGCCATGCGATAGATGGCGCGGACATCCTTTTAAAAGATCGGACCGCTCCGAGGGGGCGGAGCGGTCCTGGCGGATCATGGGATCCACGAGACTCGGCGCGGGAGGGGACATGCCGATGTCTATCGGCACATTCGCGGTGCCGGTCTCCACATGGAAGTCACTTCCGAGAGACAGCCAGACCTTACGTCCCGGCAGCAGACCACGAAACTATACATAGGTATGGGGGATCTTGTTGATACCATATTGCCCAAGCTCGTGGTGCCCGCTGAGACCTAAACAGAAGGATAGGTCCGGCTACACCAGCATTGAATGTCCTGCTTTCCAAACCTGCTCTACGGTTCTTTCAAGGCCAGCGAAGCAGGAACGCCAAATTGACGGCCGCGCAGCCAGATCGCTCATTCCCGAAATCCCCAGCCAGGGAGAACAGCCATGGACCGTATCGAACTCGAAAACCGTCGCAAGGCGTCGCTTGCCACTCCGTCCGACCTTGCCTCCAACGCGACCGCCGACATCTCGGGCCCGCTGGCAGCGCTGCTTGCCGATACCTTTGCCCTCTATCTCAAGACCAAGAACTTCCATTGGCATATGAGCGGCCCGCATTTTCGCGATTATCACCTCCTGCTCGACGAACAGGGCGACCAGATTTTCGCGATGACCGATGCGATCGCCGAGCGCGCCCGCAAGATCGGCGGCATGACGATTCGCTCGATCGGTCATATCGGCCGGCTGCAGCGCCTTCTCGACAATGACGCCGATTTCGTCACGCCGCGCGACATGCTCGCAGAACTGAAAGACGACAACCAGCAGCTCATCTCGTTCATGAGGCAGGCGCACGAGGTCTGCGCCGAGCATAACGACGTCGCCACATCAAGCCTGCTCGAAGTCTGGATCGACGAGACGGAACGCCGCGCCTGGTTCCTGTTCGAAACAACCCGGAACGCCGCATAACCGGCTGACCGTCCGCTGGAAAGCGGTAATGTCATGACCACTATCCGGACACTTGAGGATCCTCAACTCGGAAGATTTGGTCGTCTGGCGAAGGCGGCCGCCAACGGATCAGCTTTCGTCGACACTTGTTATGAAGCGCTATGTCACGGACGCGAATGGCCTCCGTTGCGGTCGTTCGGGAACCATGTCAATCGACGCCGGCTGATCATCGGCCAGTTGCTCATCCTGGCTGCGGCGCTTGCATTTGCAGCCGCCGCATCGCCCATGTCGGCCCTGGTGGCGGCGTCTCTTATCGCCGCCGCAGGCTCCACTGCCGCTTATCCTGGATAAAGTGCCGTGCCGATCCCGAACAGAGGCGACGGCACGAGGCCCTGACCTAAGGCTTTTGCTAACGCAAAGCCTTCAGCATTTCCTAAAGCCTCGCAGCTACAAGCTTACCATCCAGTTCTGGGGAAACGGCTGATGAGCCTATCGGATATTGCGAGTACTGCTCTTTCGGGAATGCGGGCACAGGCGACGCGGGTTAGCGCGATTGCCAACAACATTGCAAACACCAGCACGCCAGACTATGCTAGGCTGAACACCAGCCTCACATCCGTTGTGTCAGGCGGCGTACAGGCCGTCGTCAGCCCGACGACGTCAGAGGTCGATCAGGCCACGGAGCTCACCGACCTGATCGAAGCCGAGCAGAGCTACAAGGCAAATGCCGTGGTCTTCGAGACCGGCGCCGACATGTGGGAAATGCTGATGAGCATCAAGCGCGACTGAGCACACCCGGATTTCATCGAGAATTGGCTGGCTGAGAATTTCCCGCCAGCCTGAAGGGCGCGGCTATCAGGAATGCGCCGGCTCGCCCTGGCGCTGGGCGGCAAGGGCTGCGAGATCGGCGGGCTTCAACTCGACGGATTCGCCGCAGCCGCAGGCCGATGTCTGGTTCGGATTGGTGAAGGTGAAGCCGGAGCGGAGCGTCGTCGTCTCGAAGCCCATTTCGGTGCCGAGCAGATAGAGGGCTGCCGACGGCTCGACCCAGACTCTTGCACCGTCGCGCTCGATCAGGTCGTCCTTGGCATTGGGCTCGGTCACTAGGTCGATGGTATATTCCATCCCGGCGCAGCCGCCCTTTTTGATGCCGACGCGGACACCCTTGGCATCAGCACCCGAATTCTCGACGATCGCCTTGACGCGGGCCGCAGCCCCGTCCGTCATGCTCATGATTGCAAAGCCCATCGGCTCATTCTCCTTCCGCAACCGGGGTCAAGATCCGGCGCATCGTGACTCAAATGTAGTACCCTGAAGTAAACGGATCAATACCGCGGGATGTCAGTACCAGCCGACGGCGACTTGCGCCTCCTCCGACATGCGATCCGGCGTCCACGGCGGATCGAAGGTCATTGCCACCTCGACGCCCGATACGCCTTCGACGGCGCCGACGGCGTTTTCGACCCACCCGGGCATCTCGCCGGCCACCGGGCAGCCGGGGGCGGTCAGCGTCATCATGATTTTCACCATCCGGTCGTCCTCGATGTCGATCTTGTAGATCAGACCGAGCTCGAAGATGTCGGCGGGAATTTCCGGATCGTAGACCGTCTTCAGCGCGCTGATGACGTCGTCGCTGAGTCGCGCCAGCTCATCGGCCGGAATGCTGGAATGCACGATGCCTTCGCGCACGTCGATCTTCTGTTCGCTTTCGTCCAGGCTCATCACGGACACTCCTCAAGCAAAGAACTTGCGCGCATAATCAAGCGCATCGGCCAGGGCATCGACCTCGGCGCGGGTATTGTACATGCCGAAGGATGCACGGCATGTGGAGGTGACGCCGAAGCGTTTCAAGAGCGGCATGGCGCAATGCGTGCCGGCCCTGACTGCAACACCCTGCCGGTCGATCACCATCGAGACGTCGTGGGCATGAATGCCGGCAAGTTCGAAGGAAAAGATGCTGCCCTTGTCGGGCGCCGTCCCGAAGACTCGCAGCGAATTGACGGATTTCAGCCGCTCGACCGCATAGGCGGCAAGATCGGCCTCATGCCGGGCGATCGCCTCGCGGCCGATCTTCTCCATGTAGTCGAGCGCATAACCGAGCCCGATCGCCTGCACGATCGGCGGCGTGCCGGCCTCGAAGCGATGCGGCGGGTCGTTATAAGTGACCATATCCTCGGCGACCTCGAAGATCATCTCTCCACCGCCCTGGAACGGGCGCATCTCGAAAAGCCGCTCCTTCTTGCCGTAAAGCACGCCGATGCCTGACGGGCCGTAGAGCTTGTGGCCGGTCATGACGTACCAGTCGCAATCGATATCCTGCACGTCAACAGGCAGATGCACGGCGCCCTGGCTGCCGTCGATCAGCACCGGAATGCCGCGCGCATGCGCGATCCGGCAGACTTCCTTGACGGGAACGATTGTGCCGAGCGCATTCGACATATGGGTGATGGCAACGAGCTTGGTGCGCTCCGTCAGGCTCTTCTCGAAATCCTCAATATGGAAGGCGCCCTCGTCGTCGACAGGCACCCAGACAAGTTTGGCGCCCTGCCGCTCGCGGATGAAGTGCCAGGGCACGATGTTGGAATGGTGCTCCATGATCGTAAGCACGATCTCGTCGCCTTCGCCAATCTTCGGCATGCCCCAGCCATAGGCGACGGTGTTGATCGCTTCCGTCGAATTCTTGGTGAAGACGATGTCGTTCACCGAAGGCGCATTGAGGAAGCGGCGGACCTTCTCGCGCGCTGCCTCATAGGCGTCCGTGGCCGCATTCGAGAGATAGTGCAGGCCACGATGCACATTGGCATATTCATGGCTATAGGCATGCGAGATGGCGTCGATCACCACCTGCGGCTTCTGCGCCGACGCGCCGTTGTCGAGATAGACCAGCGGCTTGCCATGCACCTTCTCCGCTAGGATCGGAAAATCCCGGCGGATGGCTTCGACGTCGTATGGCTTGGCCGGCACTATCTTGTCCATTGATATATCCGATCAGGCGTGCTTTTCGAGCCAGGCCGAAATCACGCCTTCCAGCGCCTCGACCAGGGCTTCGTCTTCCAGTTCCTCGACGATTTCGGCAACGAAAGCGTTGACGAGCATCGCCCGCGCCTTGTTCTCCGGAATGCCGCGCGCCATCATGTAATAGAGATGGTTGGCGTCGATATCGGTCACCGTGGCGCCGTGGCCGCACTGCACGTCGTCGGCGAAGATTTCGAGCTCGGGCTTGACCGAGAATTCGGCATCGTCGGACATCAGCAGCGTGTTGCAGGCCATCTTGGCATCGGTCTTCTGCGCATCGGGCGCCACCCGGATCATGCCCTGGAAGACACCCTTGGCACGGTCGAAGACGACGTTGCGGATGACTTCGGTCGACCCGGTATTCGGCACGTCGTGGCCGAGTACCATCGTCACGTCGGTATGCGTGTCGCCGCCGAGCAGATTGATGCCGCGCAGCGTCAGGTCGGCGCCCTCGCCTGTCACCTTGATATGCAGCTCCTGGCGCACCAGCTTGCCGCCGGCATTGATGACAAAAAGCCGGAGCTTGGCGTCTGCGCCGAGATCGATGCGGATCTGGCCGAGATGCGTATCGTCGGCTCCCTGCTGCTGCAGGATGATCCAGGTCAGTTCCGTGCCTTCGCCGACCGTGATGTCGGTGACGTGGGACACCAGCGCAGCATCGCCGGTCACCGTGCGGTGACGCTCGATGACCGTCGCCTTGACACCGGCGCCGAAGGACACAGGCAAGCGAGTATGCGTCTGCCCGCCCGCATGGATGAACTGGATTTCGAGCGGGTTTTCAAGCTCGGTCTCGGCAGGCACGTCGATGACATAGCCATCGCGCACGAAGCTGCCATTGATGCGGCCGACCGCGTCGTCGCTGCCGAGCGCATCCAGGCCATCCGCGGCGGAGCCGTCGAGCAGATGTTCGGAATAGGCCGAAACGCCAAGACCGTCGGCCGTAGCCTTCTGGTTGGAATGGCCTTGGATCACCGCCAGCACCGTGGCATCAGCAACGAGCGGCTCCAAAGCCTCCGAGCCGGCATCGCCCGCCTGCTGCGGAACGGTGCGCAGCAGATTCTTGAGGTCGGTATAATGCCAGGCTTCGATCCGGCGCGTCGGCAGGCCGGCCTTCTTCAGGTCGTCGAGAAGCCGGTCGCGCAGGGCCGTCACCGTGCCATTGCCCGGCAGTTCGCCGATCTGCTGATTGAAGGCCTCGATCAGCGCCGTCTCGGCCGCAGTCAGGCGGCTCGTCGTCTGCATGTTCATGGACATCATCCTTTCCACCCGAAACTCAGGCCGCCGTGCCGATGATGTCGGCATAGCCGTTGGCTTCCAGCTCATGCGCCAGCGTCTTGTCGCCCGACTTGATCACCTGGCCCTTGTAGAGCACGTGGACGGTATCCGGCACGATATAGTCGAGCAGGCGCTGGTAGTGGGTGATGACCACGACCGCGCGGTCCGGCGAACGCAACGCGTTGACGCCGTCGGCGACGATCTTCAGCGCATCGATGTCGAGGCCGGAATCGGTTTCGTCAAGCACGCAGAGATTCGGCTCGAGCAGCGCCATCTGCAGGATTTCGGCCCGCTTCTTCTCGCCGCCGGAGAAGCCGACATTCAGCGGCCGCTTCAGCATTTCGGTATTGATCTGCAGCTTGCCGGCGGCATCCTTGACCCGGCGCATGAAGTCCGGCGTCGTCAGCTCGTCCTCGCCACGCGCTTTGCGCTGCTCGTTCATCGCCACCTTCAGGAACTGCATGGTGGCAACGCCCGGAATTTCGACCGGGTACTGGAAGGCGAGGAAGATGCCCTTGGCAGCGCGTTCGGCCGGATCGAGCTCGAGAATGCTCTCGCCATTGTAGAGAATATCACCCTCGGTGACTTCGTAGTCGCTGCGGCCGGACAGCACATAGGAGAGCGTCGACTTGCCGGAGCCGTTCGGCCCCATGATCGCGGCAACTTCGCCGGCCTTCACCGTCAGGTTCAGGCCACGGATGATCTCGGTGCCGTCTTCGGCGATGCGGGCATGAAGGTTCTTAATTTCAAGCATCTTTGGTTCCTGCGTTTTTCTCTGCGCAGCTCACTAGGAGCCTCGCGTAATATCTAAGGGACATCGACATGTTGCGCTCGGCGCTATCGAGCAAAAAAGCGGACGACGCGGAAAACCGCGACCGTTACGAGCCCAACCCATTCGAGAAAATCCGAGATCCCCTGAAAGATCATTCCCGGTTTTTCCATGCGCTGCCGGAGAAACACATAAGGCTGCTCCGGCGGCGTTTCGGTCTCGTTTCTTAGCTCGCGGGGGCGAATTTTCGCCAATATCTCCCCGCGCATATTCGTCAGACGTTCAAGAATGCGCTTCTTGTCCGCTTCGCTCATGTCAGCCTACAGAGCCTTCCAGCGAAATGCTGATCAGCTTCTGCGCCTCGATGGCAAATTCCATCGGCAGTTCCTGCAGGACTTCCTTGACGAAGCCGTTGACGATCAGTGCGATCGCCGCTTCGGTCGGGATGCCGCGCTGCAGGCAGTAGAACAGCTGGTCCTCGGAGATCTTCGAGGTTGTCGCCTCATGCTCGAACTGCGCCGTCGAATTCTTCGCCTCGATGTA
The DNA here is from genome assembly GCF_057653825.1 of Rhizobium sp. WSM409. Lineage (NCBI taxonomy): Bacteria > Pseudomonadati > Pseudomonadota > Alphaproteobacteria > Hyphomicrobiales > Rhizobiaceae > Rhizobium > Rhizobium sp. WSM409. The sequence goes on from NZ_CM172794.1 coordinate 2,080,207, forward strand.
GGGCACGGTATGGGCGCCGCACTTGTCGCCGATCAGCAGCGAATCGCACTGGGTGAAGTTGCGCGCATTCGATGCCTTGCGGTGAGCCGAGACCTGGCCGCGATAGGTGTTGTTGGAAACGCCGGCCGCGATGCCCTTGGAGACGATGCGGCTCGACGTGTTCTTGCCGAGATGGATCATCTTGGTGCCACTGTCGATCTGCTGATGGCCGTTGGACACGGCGATCGAGTAGAACTCGCCGCGGCTATCGTCGCCGCGCAGGATGCAGGACGGATACTTCCAGGTGATCGCCGAGCCGGTCTCGACCTGCGTCCAGGAAATCTTCGAGCGGTCGCCACGGCAATCGCCGCGCTTGGTGACGAAGTTGTAGATGCCGCCCTTGCCGTTCTTGTCGCCGGGATACCAGTTCTGCACCGTCGAATATTTGATCTCGGCATCGTCGAGCGCAACCAGCTCGACCACGGCGGCATGCAGCTGGTTTTCGTCGCGCTGCGGCGCCGTGCAGCCTTCGAGATAGGAGACGTAGGCGCCCTCTTCCGCAATGATCAGCGTGCGCTCGAACTGGCCGGTGCCCTTCTCGTTGATGCGGAAATAGGTCGACAGCTCCATCGGGCAGCGAACGCCCTTCGGCACGAAGACGAAGGAACCGTCGGTAAAGACCGCCGAATTCAGCGTCGCGTAATAATTGTCCGTGGTCGGTACGACCGAGCCGAGGTACTTCTGCACCAGTTCCGGATATTCGCGGATGGCTTCCGAGATCGACATGAAGATCACGCCGGCCTTCTTCAGCTCTGCCTTGAAGGTGGTGACGACCGAGACGCTGTCGAAAACGGCGTCGACGGCGATCTTCGGCCTCTCGACACCAGCAAGGATCTCCTGCTCACGCAGCGGAATGCCGAGCTTCTCATATACCTTCAACAGCTCCGGATCGACCTCGTCAAGCGACTTCGGACCCGGCGTGCTTTTCGGCGCGGCGTAATAATAGATGTCGTTGAAATCGATCTTGGGATAGTCGACGCGCGCCCAGGTCGGCTCTTCCAGCGTCAGCCAGCGACGATAGGCCTCGAGACGCCATTCCAGCATCCACTCAGGCTCCTGCTTCTTCGCCGAAATGAAACGAATGATGTCCTCGGACAGGCCTTTCGGCGCCTTGTCCATCTCGATGACGGTCTCGAAACCGTATTTGTACTGGTCCACATCGATCAGGCGGACCTGGTCGATTGTTTCCTGCACGGCAGCCATCTCATTCTCCAATCTCGCCGGATACAAGGTCCGGCAGCTTGTAGTGTTTGGGCAATTGTCTTGCCCTTTATGTAAGGGGCCAAAAGGGACTTTTCAGCCCGATTGGCAAGCAGAAATTTGCGTTTCCGCAAGTTTTGACACAGGGCAAGCCGCCTCGCCAGCCGACCTGCGTCGGTTGGCGATCTTTGCGAAAGCCGCAATCGCCCTGTCGATATCCTCTTCCGTCGTCGAAAAGCCGAGCGAAATGCGCAGCGCTCCGAGCTTGGCGTCACGTCCCATCGCCGTCAGCACATGGCTTTCGCCAAGCCGGCCCGATGAGCAGGCCGAACCTGCGGAAAGTGCAACGCCTTCGAGATCGAAGGCGATCTGTCCGGTCTCGGCCTTCAGCCCCGGCAGGGTGAAGAAGATCGTATTGGCGACACGCTCGCCACCCTCGCCGTGGATCATCACGTCGGCTGCCGTCTGACGCATGCCGGCTTCGAGCCGCTCGCGCAACGCGCCGATTGCCGCATTGCGCGCCTCGAGTTCGTCGACCGCCGCTTCTGCTGCCGCGCCGAAGCCGATCAGCGCCAGCGAATTCTGTGTCCCCGAGCGGTGACCCCGCTCCTGTCCGCCGCCCTGGATCAGCGGCCTGGGCATCAGCGCCTCGCCGCGCGCAATGAGCGCGCCGGCCCCCTTCGGCCCGCCGATCTTGTGCGAGGAAACGATCATGAAGTCGGCGCCGATCTTCTCTATATCGAGCGCGATGCGGCCGGCCGCCTGCACGGCGTCGACGACGAAGAGGCCACCATGGGCATGGACGATCTTTGCCGCTGCCTCGACAGGCTGCACGATGCCCGTCTCATTGTTGACGAGCATGATAGCGACCATCGGCAGGCCGGCAGCCTTGTCATGCGCTTCGAGCAAGCGGCCGAGCGCATCGAGATCGACGATGCCGGCTTCCGTCACCGGGATCTCCGTCATCGTCTCTCTGGCGAAGCGGCCGCCTTCGCGCACCGCCGGATGCTCGATCGCCGAAAAATAAAGCTGGCCGAGCCGAAGCGGCGTGCGGCCCATGCGGAAATCCGGCGTCAGCACCAGATTGGCGGCCTCAGTCGCGCCGCTGGTAAAGACCACATTGCCGGCGTCGGTGCCGACCAGTGCCGCCACTTTGCGTCGTGCGCCTTCGATCGCAGCGCGGGCGGCACGCCCTTCGCCGTGAACGGAATTTGGATTGCCGAAAATGTCGATGGCGCGCATGATCGCCGCGCGTGCCGTGGGGTGCAGCGGCGCTGTGGCATTCCAGTCGAGATAAAGGCGTGGCGGCGCCATGATCTTCAGTCCTGCGCTTGACGAGCTTGCTTCGGCACCCGCGGCTCATTTTTCTTGAAATTTCCGCCGGGCTTGCCTTATGACACATTCCACGATGCGTGGATCGCCATGCAAGTTTCGAATTGTTCTAAACTGCGTTTTAGAAAAGCTGACAACACTAGTCAAGTCATGTTGTCATCCAACGCAGCGCGAACGCGAAATAAAACCCGGAGTACCAATGCCCGAAGTTATTTTCAACGGCCCAGCCGGCCGTCTTGAAGGCCGCTACCAGCCCTCCAAGGAAAAAAGCGCGCCCATCGCGCTCATTCTGCATCCGCATCCTCAGTTCGGCGGCACGATGAACAATCAGATCGTCTACCAGCTCTTCTATATGTTCCAGAAGCGTGGGTTCACGACGCTGCGCTTCAATTTCCGTGGCATCGGCCGCAGCCAGGGTGAATTCGACCACGGCGCCGGCGAACTCTCGGACGCCGCCTCGGCGCTCGACTGGGTGCAGAGCCTGCATCCTGATTCCAAGACCTGTTGGGTCGCCGGTTATTCCTTCGGCTCCTGGATCGGCATGCAGCTCCTGATGCGCCGGCCGGAGATCGAGGGCTTCATGTCGATCGCGCCGCAGCCGAACACCTATGATTTCTCCTTCCTGGCGCCCTGCCCCTCTTCCGGCCTGATCATTAATGGTGAGGCCGACAAGGTGGCGCCGGAAAAGGATGTCAACGGCCTGGTCGAGAAGCTGAAGACCCAGAAGGGCATCCTCATCACCCACCGCACCGTTACCAACGCCAACCACTTTTTCAATGGCCAGGTGGAAACGCTGATGGGCGAATGCGAGGATTACCTCGACCGTCGTCTCAACGGCGAACTGGTGCCGGAACCCGCCGCCAAGCGGATTCGCTGACACCCAAATCTCGGCCTCATCGAGGCCATGACGGTCCGCAACACAACCGGGCCGGCTGTCCCGGAACAGATCACCTACCGTGTTGCAATCCATGTTGCAGTGCGGTAGGGTCCTCGCGATCCTAACAAAAGCGAGGTCCGTAATGACCAAGTCGTTCGGGGAAGTCCTGGATAAGTATAGGGGAATTGGTCCGGGGTTCGATTTTCTTCGAATAGGGCTCGCCTTTTCCATCGTATTGACCCATTCCTTTTTGTTAACCGACAACAATGACTTCATCAGGGGGTCAGTATTCTGGTTTACTGAATACGCTCTTGTTCCGATGTTCTTCGCTTTGAGCGGATTTCTGATTGCCGGTAGCGCCCAGCGCTTGAGCCTTCGGAATTTTCTGATCAACCGAGGCTTGCGCATCGTCCCGGCCCTTGCCGTCGATATCGTCGTTTGCTCGCTGATCATCGGGCCGATCATTACGGTCGTTTACCACTCCGAATATTTTACCGATCAGCGGTTTTTCAAATACTTCCTGAATATCGTCGGCTGGATTCATTACGAACTTCCGGGCGTCTTCCAGGATAATCCGAGCCAGCGTGTCAACGGCGCTCTGTGGACGGTTCCCTGGGAAATCTTCTGCTACATCATCATGTCGTTCCTGATGATCACCGCCATCGTCAAGACGCGCTACAAGCTGCTCGCGGTGACGATCGCCTACATCGTCATCGGCCTTATCGTGCAGAAGATGCCCTATCTGCTGCCAGGCTCGATCAAGCCGATCGCTCGCTTCCTGTTCATGAGCCGCGGCTCCCAGCTGATAACGGCCTTCATGATGGGCATCGTCGTCTTTCAGTTTAAAGCGGTCATTCCGCATTCTCGCTGGTTGTTTGCCGCCGCCTGCCTGGTTTGCATCGTCGCTATCCTCACCCTCGACAGCAGTGCGACGGAATCGGTGATGAACCGGCCCCTGGTCATCACCTCTCTCGTTTACATCACCGTCTTCGTCGGCCTGTCCGAGGTGCCCATTCCGGCCTTTTTCAGGAAAGGCGACTATTCCTACGGCGTCTATCTCTATCACGACCCGTTTTTACAGATCTGGATCAGCTCGTTCCCGTCGGTTTTCCTCTATCCGAAATATGGTGCGCTGGCGCTCTATCTCGTCGGCCTGCCATCGGCTCTCGCCGTTGCGGTGCTGTCCTGGCATTTCATCGAGAAGCCGATCCTCGGCCTTCGCAAGAAATTCTCGTTCATCGCCCAGGTCAGGGGCGTCGAGGATGGCAATCAGGCTGGGCGCGAATCCCATGTCCGGCCGGTCGCCGTAAAGAGTTAGAGCTTTGCCGGCCGTTTATCGACGGTGAGTTCGAAAGCCGTGCCCAGCACTCCATCGATCAGGATCGGCGCGCGTTCGCGCATGCCGATCTTCCTCAGCACACGCTGCGAAGCGATGTTGTCGGGATGTGTGAAGGCAATGAAGCCTGGCGCAAACTGCCTTTCGAAGAACCAGTCAGCCAGCACGCTCGCCGCTTCCGTTGCCAGGCCCTTGCCCCAGGCCTCCTCGCGCAGGGAATAACCGAGTTCGAATTGCTCGTTCCTGAACCTCGAAATCCCCGCGCGGCCGATGAAGCTGCCGTCCTCGGCGAGGAGCTTGAATTTGGTCGTGCCGTCGCGCGCCTGCTCCTCGAACCAGCCCTGCAGCCGCTGCTCAGCCTTCTCGAGGCTCCACGGCGCATTGCCGGACAGATATCGGGTCGTTGCCATCGTCGAATGCAGCAACTGCACCAGGGCCGCATCGCCTTCGTCCCACATGACGAAGCTGAGCCGCGGCGTGTTCAATATAACGCTCGGCTCTCTCATGGCGTTGCAAGCACCCCGCCGCTGACGGGGGCGTCGACCCCCGTTGTGCCGGGAAATGTCAATGACAGCCCATCCAGCGATCGGACGGCGAGATAGGCCCAGGCCTCGGCTTCCATCGCATCGCCGTCGAAACCTGCCTCCTCGGCCGTCAACACCTTCGATCCCAGCCATTCGGCCATGGCCGAGAACTCCGCCATCACGGTGGCGTTCAGCCGCCCGCCGCCGCAGACGATATAGATCGCTGGGGTCTCGGGCAGGAAGTTGGCAGATTTGATGATCGACGCGGCGGCGACATGGGCCAGCGTGCGTGCGCCGTCTTCGAGGCTCGCGTCCTCCGGCCGAAGCGGCGCGAAATCGCCGCGGTCCAGCGAACGGCGAACATTGCCGCGGAAGAACGGGCTTTGCAGATAACGTTCCGCCAGGCTGGCCACCACCCTGCCGCGTCCGCCGATCGCGCCGCCGGGATCATAGGTTTTGCCGGTCTGCATCTCCACCCACTGGTCGATCAGCGTATTGCCCGGACCGCTGTCGAAGGCCGATATCCGGCCGTCCGTGCCGATAAAGGTGAGATTGGAGATGCCGCCGATATTGACGAAGCACACCGCCTGTCCCGCCTGCTGGAATTTTCCTGCAAGTGCTGCGTGATAGGCTGGCACCAGCGGCGCTCCCTGCCCGCCATGGACCATGTCGTTGGCGCGCATGTCGTAGACCACCGATATGCCGGTTCTCTTCGCAAGTTCCTGGCCGTCGCCGATCTGGATCGTCAATCCCTCATCAGGGCGATGAAGCACCGTCTGGCCATGGAAGCCGAGAATATCGACGGCATCGGCAGAAAGCCCGAAACGCTCCAGGAATACCGTAACGGCAATTGCATGCCGCAACGTCAGTTCAAGCTCGATATCGCGAAGCTCAGCCGGTCGCTGGCTTCTCTCACTGAGTGGACGCGACAGTTCCAGCGCCCGTTTGAGCTGCCCGCGAAAATCCGCGTCATAGGGCACGCCCATGAACGGGCCGCGCTCAATAAAGCCGCGGCCGTCGGTCCTGATCAATGCGACGTCGATTCCGTCCATCGACGTGCCGCTCATCAGCCCGATCGAGGTCCTGATGACATCCATGAGGCTTGCCTCCCATGCGATTCCCGGATGCACATTTATAAAAACAGTGCTAAACGCGCCGCGACAGATCAACAACAACGAACTTGCGCCTAGCCCCCATGGGGTGCGGAGCAGACACCAAGAGACGAAACCTATGTCCGAGTTCAAGTCCGATTTCCTCCGCACGCTGAAAGAGCGCGGCTTCATTCATCAGGTCTCCGACGAAAGCGGCCTCGACGACCTGTTCGCCAAGGAAACCGTGACGGCCTATATCGGCTTCGATCCCACGGCACCCAGCCTTCATGCCGGCTCGCTGATTCAGATCATGATGCTGCACTGGATGCAGAAGACCGGTCATCGCGCCATCTCTCTGATGGGCGGTGGCACCGGCATGGTCGGCGACCCCTCCTTCAAGGAAGAGGCGCGCCAGCTCATGACCGTCGATACGATCGAAGGCAACATCGCCTCGATCAAGCGTGTCTTCTCCAATTACCTGAACTACGGCGACGGTCCCAAGGACGCGCTGATGATCAACAATGCCGAATGGTTGCGCTCGCTGAACTACCTCGAATTCCTGCGCGATGTCGGCAAGCATTTCTCGGTCAACCGCATGCTGTCCTTCGATAGCGTCAAGACGCGCCTCGACCGCGAACAGTCCCTCTCCTTCTTGGAATTCAACTACATGATCCTGCAGGCCTACGATTTCGTCGAGCTTGCCAAGCGCTACGATTGCCGCCTGCAGATGGGCGGTTCGGACCAGTGGGGCAATATCGTCAACGGTATCGATCTCGGTCATCGCATGGGGACACAGCAGCTCTATGCGCTGACATCGCCGCTGCTGACGACGTCGTCGGGCGCCAAGATGGGCAAGTCGGCGACCGGCGCTATCTGGCTGAACGCCGACATGCTCTCGGCCTATGATTTCTGGCAGTACTGGCGCAACACCGAGGATGCCGACGTCTCGCGCTTCCTGAAGCTCTACACGACGCTGCCGATGGATGAGGTTGCCCGTCTCTCCGCTCTCGGCGGTTCGGAGATCAACGAGGTCAAGAAGATCCTTGCGACCGAGGTAACGGCAATCCTGCATGGCCGCCCGGCCGCCGAGCAGGCCGCCGAAACCGCGCGCAAGACCTTCGAGGAAGGCAGCCTCTCGGAGAACCTGCCTTCGGTCGATATCCCCGCCACCGAACTCGACGGCGGCATCGGCCTCCTCTCGCTGATCGTTCGTGCCGGCCTTGCCGCCTCGAATGGCGAAGCCCGCCGTCACGTCCAGGGCGGCGCGGTCCGCATCAACGACGAGGCGGTCAACGACGAACGCAAGATGATCGGCAGCGGCGAAATCACCGCCGACGGCGTCATCAAGCTCTCGCTCGGCAAGAAGAAACACATCCTGATCCGCCGCGCGGCGTAAGCGGCGTCAAATTTTGAACGGATATCGAAGCCGGCGTCCGCGCCGGCTTTTCTTTGCCTCACTATTCGGGTCGGCGAGCAAGATCATTCAGCTCCCCGCCGGTATTCCGCGTCATCTCGTCTGGTCTCTTGAGAAGATAACCGGGCGGATCGACGCTTGAAGCGGGCTTCACCCGCGACCACCAGCTGATCGAGAAGATCGGCGGCGTCATTTCCGCGTCCAGAGGAACCACCAGGACGTGGTCGGAACGGATGACCGCCTCTTGCGATTTCAGCCGCACGCTCTTTTCCGCAGAAAGCGACACGTCGGCAATCGTGACGGCCATCATGGCGGCCGATGCAAAAGAAACTGTCCGGGCGCACTGCATGGCATCCTCCGACATTGCACCGGCCGTTGCGTTCTGACCGGGGCAGTATAGTACATCAGATTTTCCTAAAATAGGCAAAGCATCACTGCCGGATTTGTCAGCCTGGCTTGGATTCGGCCTTGCCGAGGAGGAGCCCCCGCATTTTCCACTGGAAAGCAACACGACCCACATGGCGAATGCTTTATCGGAACCTTTTCCGCCCGCCGGGATTTGCGACCAGATTGGATTGGAGTGCCGGCATGATCAACGACCTCTGGTATAAGAACGCTGTCATTTACTGCCTGTCCGTCGAGACCTTCATGGATGCGAACGGTGACGGCGTCGGTGATTTTCAGGGTCTGATGCGGCGCCTCGATTATCTCTCCGGCCTCGGCGTGACGGCGATCTGGCTCATGCCGTTCCAGGCATCGCCCGGTCGCGACGACGGTTATGACGTCTCCGATTATTACAATGTCGATCCGCGTTATGGTTCGCTCGGCGATTTCGTCGAATTCACCCACGGCGCCAAGCAGCGCGGTATCCGGGTACTGATCGATCTGGTGATCAATCATACATCCAAAGACCATCCCTGGTTCCAGGACGCCAGGAGCGATCCGCGTTCGCGCTATCGCGACTGGTACGTCTGGTCGGAGAGAAAACCTGATAATGCCGATCAGGGCATGGTCTTCCCCGGCGTCCAGAAGACCACTTGGACCTATGACGATAGAGCCAAGGCCTATTACTTTCACCGCTTCTACGATCACCAGCCCGATCTCAATACATCGAACCCCGAGGTGCAGGCAGAAATCCTGAAGATCATGGGCTTCTGGATCCAGCTCGGCGTCTCCGGCTTCCGAATGGATGCCGCCCCCTTCATCATCGCAACGAAAGGCGCCGACGTTACCAAGCCTGTCGAACAGTTCGATATGCTGAGGAAATTTCGCGAATTCCTGCAGTGGCGGCTGGGCGATTCCATCATCCTGGCAGAGGCCAACATCCTGCCGAAGGACAATTTCGAATATTTCGGCGATGACGGCGACCGCATGCAGATGATGTTCAATTTCCAGGTCAATCAAGCGCTATTTTATGCTTTCGCCAGCGCCGATACCCGGCCGCTCAAGAAGGCCATGGAGGCCACCAAACCGCGCCCTGCGACCGCGCAATGGGGCCTCTTTCTCCGCAACCATGATGAACTGGATCTCGGCCGGCTGACGGAAAAACAACGCGCCGCGGTATTTGCCGCCTTCGGGCCTGAAAAGGACATGCAGCTTTACGACAGGGGCATTCGCCGTCGCCTCGCGCCCATGCTCGGCGGCGACCACCGCAGGATCGAAATGGCCTACAGCCTGCTGTTTTCACTGCCTGGAACGCCCGTCATCCGATACGGCGACGAAATCGGCATGGGCGACGATCTAGGCCTGCCCCAGCGCAATTGCGCACGCACGCCGATGCAGTGGTCGACCGAACCGGAAGGCGGGTTCACCAAAAGTGAAAAGCCGATCTCGCCCGTTATCAAGGACGGTCCCTACGGTTTCCAGCATGTCAATGTTGCCGAACAGCGGCGCGATCCCAATTCTTTGCTGAACTGGACCGAGCGGATGATCCGGATGCGCAAGGAAGCCCCTGAGATCGGCTGGGGCGACTTTTCTGTAATCGACACCGGGGATGACGGCGTGCTGGCGCTTCGTTATGACTGGCGCGGCAATTCCGTGTTGATCCTGCACAATCTGCATGCGCAGCCGGCGGAAGTGACCTTCGATCCCGAGATAGGCGAAGACGGGCGGCAATTAATCGATATCGCCGATGGCGCGAGCAGCAAAGCGGACGAAAAAGGATTTCATACCGTCATGCTCGATGCCCACGGCTATCGCTGGTATCGCGTCGGCGGTCTCGATTATCTCCTCAGGCGGACGGAGATTTAGGTAGGTCTCGCCACGACCTCTGCCGTAACCGCTTCCCGCCTCACTGGAATTCAAAAATCTGCCGGAAGACGCCCGGCGCGATGATCGACAGCGGATTGATCTGCAGGTTCGGCTGGTCGAACTTGCCTGTCAGCTTGAAGGTGATACCGATCAGGCCGCGGTCGCTGCCATTGCCGAGGATGACTCCGATCAGCGGCAGTTCGGCGAAGAGGCGGTTGAGGCCGTAGGCGGGCATGAAGGTGCCGGTCATGTCCATGTTGCCCTTGCGGTCGCGCACGATGCCCTGGAAGGTCGCGCCGATCTGATCGCCGCGCAGCACGCCGTTCTCGATGCCGACCATGCCATTGCGCGATACGACACGGGCAAAGCCGCGCTGGAAGCGCTGCGACGAGGTATCGATGTCCCGCTTGACGGCTTCGTTGAGGCTGCGCTGCTCATTTCCGACCGGTGTCGAGACGATCGAGCGCAGCCGTTGTTCGTTGACGATCGCGAAGCGGCGCACGTCGAGCGAGCCGTCCCAGCCGCCCTCCGCCCCTAGCCGGATCGCCAGGTTGAGCAGGCCGCCCTGCATGTGCTGGTAGAGATCGGCGAAACGCGATACCGCGCCGGCATCGCCGCTGGTGATGTTGATGACGCCGCCGTCCTTCATCTGGCTGACCACGGCCTCGCCACTGTCGGTAACGGCGGAAAAATTGAGCGCCTGCAGCTTGTCGCCGCGCAGTGATATTTGCGCCTGGAAATTGCCGACCTTCTCGTCGTTGAAACCGATGACGTTTTTCAGCCTGGCGCGCACCGAGACGCCGGTGTCGCCGCCATCCCCGTCACCATCGCCGTCCGAGCCCGATTTCAACCGCTGGATGACCGGTCGCGCATCGGCGCTGTCACCGGAGACCGAGACGTCGAAATTGCCTTTGCTGCGCTTCACCGACAGGGCGAAATCGTCGAGCGAGGAGAGCTTGACGCTGTCGAAATCGGCCGAGATCAGCCCACCCTTGCCGATGTTCAACGATCCATTGGCGCCAAAACCGTCGCCCTTCAGTCGGAAGTTCTTGATCTGGGTATTGTCGGCCGGCCCGGATGTTTCGAATTCGGCCGTGGCGGCAATGCCGCTGCCCTTCGCCCAGCCGATCCAGGGCAGTTCGAGCAGCGACTTGGTGAGGTCGAGCTGGACGTCCTGCCGGTCGTCGTCGATCCGCGTCAGCACCATCTTCACGCTGCCGCCGACGATTCCGGAAAGGCCGGGTATCAGCTTGTTGCGCTGGTCCTCGGAAAGGGTCGCGGTGATCACCCGTTGTTTGGCCGCCGCGTCGGATGCCTCGACCGGTTCGGTAAGATCGATATCGGCCGGGACGCCGTCGATCTGGGCTTTGGCGTCAAGCGTGATTCTTTTAGGATTGCCGTTCAGCGTTCCGTCGAGATTGCTGATCATCCTGCCGGAAAACGGCTTGGCAAGATCGATATTGGTGAGCTTCATTGCCGCCGACCATTCGGCCGGCGGCGGGTTTTGCGAGGAAAGCAGACCGAAATGGGCCTTCACATTCGCCTCGATCCGGCCCTTGAGATCGTCGGGCGTAAAGCCGGCGCGCTGCAGCACCCGGATCGGCCGGTAGGTCAGAAGCTCGCCGACGGCGTCCGCGGCTCCGGAGACCGCGAGATCGATATCGGCCATCAGCGGTTTATCGTAGGTGGCGGGCAGGATGAACGTCCCCTGCCCGAGACCGACCGACCGACCGGAGGGGAAATAGGAGGTGCCGCTCTTGATCGCGATCGTCGCAACCGGGCCTGTCAGGTCGAAATGCGCTGACGTGTCGCGGATCGGCGGAATGTCGCCGGCGACGTTCATCCGCGCGCCCGTGATGTCGAAGCCGATGCGGATCTGGTTGGCGTCGAGCTTCAATCCTTTTCCGCCGGCTGCCTCGTCCAGCCTGCCGAAGGGAATGAAGACGGAAATGGAAGCGTCGGTGACGGTGCCTCCGAAGAGATTGCCGTGCACCCAGGTGCGCACCTTGGGCGCCATCCAGAACGGCCAGAGCTGCTTGATCGCAATCGTCTGCAACTGCGCCGACTGGCCGGCGAAGCTGATCTCCGGCGATTTGTCGCCGAGTTTGACGTGCAGTGATCCGTAGAGCGCGCCGAGCGGGCTGGAAACGGTTATGTTGGGAAACTGGAACTCACGGCCGGCGACCATGTAGCGCCCGGTCGCCTGGATGTCGAAGGAGAGTGGCTCCTCGCCGGAGCCGCCGGGGGCAGCCGTGCCGCCACTGACGAGCAGGTCGATGCCGAAGCCTTTGCCCGCCTGCGGGTCGAGCTTGTCGAGATCAATCAGCGCGCCATTGATGGGAAGCGTAGTCGCGCCGAACCGGGCGTTCGATCGGGCAATCTCGAGCTTCTGCTTGGCGAAATCGTAGACGAGATTGATTTGCCCGCCCGAGAGCTGCTGCGGATCGCCGTCCGCATAGATTTGGCCGGGATCGATGTCGACCGTCGCCGTCAGCGCCGGCTGCGCGCCATCGCGCGCCCGGGTGGCCGACACTGTCAGATCGGCAAAGGCGCTCAGTCCTTGCCGGATCATGCCCTGATCGTTGCGTTTCAGCGCGAAGGGGGTGAGGTCGGCATGTCTGAGCGTCGCCACGACTTTGGACACGTGGCCGTCGTCTTTCTCGGCCCGCACGTCGAGCTCCGCCACTTCGCCGTTGAGCGCGACTTCGCCGGTCAATTGCAGCGAGGACGGGCCGGCATGGGCAAAGACGAGATTGTCGATGACGAGCGACAGCGGACCGTTGGCGGTATCGGCAAGCTTGATGTCGAGGCCGGAGATGCGCACCGAATTGGTCGAGCCGCGCGTCACGATGCTGTCGAACATGTCGAACTGCGAGAAGATCTTTTCCATCGCCGCCGGCATGGCGTCGATGCGCAGATCGTCGAGCTTGACGGCATTGCCGGAGGGCAGAAGCGCGGTATCGAGCGCAATATCCTCCGCTTCGATGTCCGCGACGGCGATGCGGCCGCGGAAAAGCTGCAGCGGATCGAGCCCCAGGCGCACCGAACCCGTCGTCGACAGGTGCTGGCCGCTCTCCTGGTCGATCATGTTGACGTTGCGCGCTTCCAGCGCCAGCCGGAAATCCGAGGTGAAGCGGATGACGGTGGAACCGACCTCGGCGCGATAGCGCGGTCCGGCTACCCCGTTCAGCGCCGCCTGCGCCTGCTGCGACAGCGGCTTGTCGAACATGCCGCTCTCGACGGTGAAAACGATGCCAGCGAGAATAACGAGGATCAGCCCCAGAAATCCGCAGGTCAGCTTCGCCGTGCGGCGCATCGGCGAACGCGGCGGCGGGCAATGAACGATGATCGGATCCTCGGCCTGGGCGGACGGCAAGCGGTCCAGCGCAACGATATCCTTCTTGCGAAACGTGACCTTTTCGCCGCGGATGGCTGACATGCGCCCTCGGGCTCTCCCTTTAAGTGAAGAATTGAACCCGGCCATGCTGGACGGGTATCCGTCCACTATATAATTCGGGGAGAGAAAGTGTCATCCACAAACCCGGCAAAAGAAAGGTTTTCCTAATGGCGGTTCCCGGCATCGGCGTTTCGGCCCCTGATTTCAACCTTCCCCGCGACGGCGGCGGCCGCGTTTCGCTGGCCGAATTCCACGGCAAGCCGCTGGTGTTGTTCTTCTATCCCAAGGACGACACGACGGGCTGCACCGCCGAATCGCTGGCTTTCACCGCGTTAGCAGCCGAGTTCGAAGCGGCGGGTGCTGCCGTCATCGGCATGTCACCCGATTCGGCCGCTTGCCATGACAAGTTCATCAAGAAGCACCGTCTTTCGGTGGCGCTCGCCTCGGACGAGGAAAAGACGACGCTGCAGGCCTATGGCGTCTGGAAGGAAAAGAGCATGTACGGCCGCAACTTCATGGGCGTCGAGCGTACCACTTTCCTGATCCGCCAGGACGGCACGATCGCCACCATCTGGCAGAAGGTGAAGGTGCAGGGCCATGCCGAAACCGTGCTCGAGGCCGTGAGGAACCTGGCAGCGTGATAGGGGATCTGACGATAACCTCGCTGCGCGGCGGCGCCATCGATGCAATCTCGTCCGCCGATCTCGACCGCAAGACGGCACTTGCACAGGAAAGCGCCACCCGCTGGTTTGCGCGCCGGGTGTCGCTGCGCTCGCCGCTCGATGCGGCCCTGCCCGACAGGCCCGGCCGTCCTGAGAAACCGGTGCTGACGCCGCCGACCCAGGTGGAGAAGCGCTCGCTGCATACGCTCAAAGGCCGGATCGCCCTGCTCCATGCCATCGCCCATATCGAGCTCAACGCCGTCGATCTGGCGCTCGATATCGTCGCGCGATTCGCGACCGAGCAGGTGCCGAATTCCTTTTTCGACGGCTGGATGCTGGTCGCCTTCGAGGAGGCGAAGCATTTCCGCATGGTGCGCGCCAGGCTCAACGATCTCGGCGCCGATTACGGCGATCTTCCCGCCCATGACGGGCTCTGGCAGGCAGCCCATTCGACGCGCAACAATCTGACGGCAAGGCTCGCCGTCGTGCCGCTGATTCTGGAAGCTCGCGGCCTCGACGTCACGCCGTCGCTGCAGGCGAAAATGCGCCAGACAGGCGATCTCGAAAGTGCTGCGGTGCTCGACGTCATCTACAATGACGAGAAAGGCCATGTCGCCGTCGGCGCCAAATGGTTCCGCTTCCTCTGCGCCCGCGAGAAGCGCGATCCAGCAAAGGCCTTCCAGGAGCTGGTGCGCGCCAACTTCCGCGGACCGCTGAAGCCGCCCTTCAACGATCTTGCCCGCGCCGAGGCCGGGCTGACGCCGTCCTTCTACCGCTCGCTCGCATCGATCAGCTACGCTTGAAGTCACTGAAATTTATGACGCGACGGCAACAATGAAAGCATTCATTAACCATAACGGTGTCTAATTTCCGAAAGAGGCGTAGAGCATCAATCGGGAGAGCCTGCGTGAACAGCGGACATCAGCACCGGGTATTCGGCAGGCGGGCGCAGGAACATATCCTCATCCTCGCAAGCGGCGACAAAGTCCGCCATATGACGGTCCGGCCGTGGATGGCCGCGCTTGCCTTCTGCTTCGTCGGCGTCTTCTCGATCGGCTACCTCCTGGCCACATCCTATCTCGTGCTGCGCGACGACCTGATCGGCGCCACCATGGCCCGCCAGGCCCGCATGCAGCACGACTATGAAGACCGCATCGCCGCCCTCCGCGCCCAGGTCGACCGCATCACCTCCCGCCAGCTTCTCGACCAGCAGGTGGTCGAAGACAAGGTCGACAAGCTGATGGAGCAGCAGATGGCGTTGACCTCGCGCCATGGCAAGCTCGACAATCTGCTCGACCGGGCCGAAAGCTCCGGCCTGACGGAAAAGGACGGCGCCCTGCCTGCGCCGTCTTCGCCCGTTCAGTCCTATGCGCCCGATGTCAAGGACAAGCGTGCTTCGCTCTCCGGTAGCGGCATCGAGGCGATCGAGAAACAGCTGGCGAACGGCGCCCCCGCCGATGCGACGCCCGACAATTCGACGCTTGCTTATGTGCCGGCCACCGACACCGTCGGCGATCGTGCCGACCGCATCTTCTCCAAGGTGACGCTGTCGCTTAAAGATGTCGAACAGGATCAGCGCAGCCGTGTCGAACAGCTGACGAGCGATGCCGGCAATGCCGCCAATGCCATCGAGACCGTGCTGACCCGCTTCAAGATTCCGGTACCGGAAGAGACCGCTGCCAAGAAAGACGATGACGATGCCGTCGGCGGCCCCTATGTCGAGCCCGAAAGCAACGACGACTTCAACAATTCTCTGGTGGCGCTCGACGGCGCGCTGACTCGTCTTGAGGAGGTCCGCAGCACCGCCGAATCCCTGCCCTTCCGCAATCCCGCTATCGGCAAGGACGTGACCAGCCCCTTCGGCAATCGCCGCGATCCCTTCCTCGGCCGCCTCGCGCTCCATTCCGGCATCGATTTCCGCTTTTCGCCCGGCGAACGAATTCGCCCGGCGGCACCTGGAAAGGTAGTTTCGGCCGGCTGGACCGGCGGCTACGGCAACATGGTCGAGGTCGATCACGGCAACGGCATCTCGACGCGCTACGGGCATATGTCGGAGGTTCTGGTCAAGGTCGGCGACACGGTCGGCCGTAACGATGTCATCGGCCTCGCCGGCAGCACCGGCCGCTCGACGGGCACGCACCTGCACTATGAAGTGCGCCAGGACGGCCATGCCGTCGATCCAGTATATTTCATGAATGCCGGCCTTAAACTCGCCACCTATATCAAGTAACTCCTGCCCGGTAACCAACGCTTCACTCTGCAATGGGTGCGGCGTCTCTATTTCTTGACTTGCCGGCCATTCGGGGCTATGTCGCGCTGCATTGCGGCATGCAATCCCGCCGACTCGTTCAGAGCTCGGCCGAACGGAATGGAAACAGTTTTCCCTTTGACGACATTTGCTGACCTTGGCTTAAGCCAAAAAGTGCTATCCGCTGTTACGGACGCGGGCTACACGATCCCCACGCCTATTCAGGCGGGAGCCATCCCGTTTGCGCTTGAGCGCCGCGATATTTGCGGTATCGCGCAGACCGGCACTGGCAAGACGGCATCCTTCGTGCTGCCGATGCTGTCGCTTCTGGAGAAGGGCCGTGCGCGTGCGCGCATGCCCCGCACGCTGATTCTCGAACCGACGCGCGAACTCGCTGCCCAGGTCGCCGAGAATTTCGAGAAATACGGCAAGAACCATCGCCTTAACGTCGCCCTTCTGATCGGCGGCGTTTCCTTCGAGGACCAGGACCGCAAGCTCGAACGCGGCGCCGATGTACTGATCTGCACCCCCGGCCGCCTTCTTGACCATTTCGAGCGCGGCAAGCTGCTGATGAGCGGCGTCGAGATCCTCGTCATCGACGAGGCCGACCGCATGCTCGATATGGGTTTCATCCCCGATATCGAGCGCATCGCCAAGATGATCCCGTTCACCCGCCAGACGCTGTTCTTCTCGGCAACCATGCCGTCGGAAATCCAGAAGCTCGCCGACCGTTTCCTGCAGAATCCCGAACGTATCGAGGTCGCAAAGCCGGCTTCCGCGGCCGAGACCGTGACACAGCGTTTCGTCGCCTCCCACGGCAAGGATTACGAGAAGCGAGCGGTTCTGCGAGAACTCGTCCGCGCCCAGACCGAGCTCAAGAACGCCATCGTCTTCTGCAACCGCAAGAAGGATGTCGCCGATCTCTTCCGGTCGCTCGAGCGTCATGGCTTCTCGGTCGGCGCCCTGCATGGCGACATGGACCAGCGTTCCCGCACGATGACGCTGCAAAGCTTCCGTGACGGCAATCTCCAGCTTCTGGTCGCTTCCGACGTCGCCGCCCGCGGCCTCGATATCCCTGATGTCAGCCACGTCTTCAATTTCGACGTGCCTATTCATTCCGAGGATTACGTCCACCGCATCGGCCGCACCGGCCGTGCCGGCCGCTCGGGTGCCGCCTTCACGCTCGTCACCAAGCGCGACACTAAGTTCGTCGATGCCATCGAGAAGCTGATCGGCGAAAAGGTCGAATGGCTGAGCGGTGACCTGACGTCGCTGCCGCCGCCGGCAGAAGACAGCCGGGACAGCGAACGCCCGCGCCGCAACGGCCGCGAGCGTGGCGCCAGAGATGGTGCAGGCCGAGATCGCGCGCCGAGAGAGAATGGCGACAAGGATCGTGGACGCGGACGAGGCAATCGCGCCGCCGCGAGTCATAAATCTGATAACGACATACAGGATAATGGCGTCGACGTGATTGAAGCAGCACCAGTAAAGGCCGACATCGTGAAGAACGAGCGCAAAGCAGAGCAGAAGCCGCAGAACAACGCGCGCAACAGTCGGCCTTACCCGGCAAACGACGACAGCCGCGACCGCCGCCGTCATCGCGACCACGACGATGGCCCGACCCCGGTCGGCTTCGGCGACGATATCCCCGCCTTCATGCTGATCGCCGGCAGCGCCAAGGTCTAAGCATTATCATGGGTAGGCCCGGCATTGATTTTCCGGGTCTCGGCGTTGGCCTGGTGATTCTGCGCGACGCCAGGATCCTTCTTTACAAACGCATGCGACCACCTGAAGCCGGCTATTGGAATATCGTTGGCGGCAAGGTGGATCACATGGAGCCGGCTGAGACTGCCGCGCGCCGCGAGGCCGAAGAAGAAACCGGTCTGACGATCGGCCGCATCGAACGAATCGGCATGACCGAACAGATCATCGATGCCGACCGCCAACACTGGATGTCGATTCTCTATCTCGCCCGCGACGTCGAGGGCGAGCCGCAGCTGACCGAACCGGACAAGCTTTCGGATTTCGGCTGGTTTCCCCTGACGGATTTACCCGAGCCACTGTCGGCCTTCACCAAGGCGGCGATCGCAGCCTTGTCGCCCGCTGAACGCGGCTAACTATTCGGCGCGAAGCGACGCCTCATAGGCAAGCCTCACCCATTTCGCCATCAGATCGGGATCGTCGTAGGCCTCGTCGGGGATCGACCAATAGGGCATTTTTACCGGCTTGCCCTTCTTGCCCTCATAAGTCCATTGCGTGGCGCCGGCAGCGGCAAATTCCGGGGCGCTCGTCTCATCGGCCTTCAGCAGCATCTCGTCGCGCACTTCAAGCGCGATGATCCGCCCGAGATGATAGATGCCTTTGCCGCCAAACATGCGCTTGACCGTGACGGGGCCGAGCCCCTGAAACATTTCCTCGATCCCGGCATTGTCCATTCTCTACTACCCTCGAAATGCTTCCGAAAGGATGCACGGCGCTCTTATCACAGCGCGTGATAATCCCGGTTCATATAGATGAGCGCCGGGTGCTTTTCGCTGAAGCGGACAGCCGCGACCTCGCCGAAGATGACATTGTGCGTCGGCATTTCCTTGATATCGATCACCCGGCAATCGAAGGCGGCAAGTGCGTCGGCTAGCACGGGCGCACCGGTGGCAAGCATCTCGAAACGGGCGCTGGCGAAACGGTCGTCATTGGCAAGCGACGTGCGCCCGGAAA
Organism: Rhizobium sp. WSM409; assembly: GCF_057653825.1. Taxonomy (NCBI): domain Bacteria; kingdom Pseudomonadati; phylum Pseudomonadota; class Alphaproteobacteria; order Hyphomicrobiales; family Rhizobiaceae; genus Rhizobium; species Rhizobium sp. WSM409. The sequence continues at coordinate 2,099,292 of NZ_CM172794.1, forward strand.
AGGCATCGGCAACACCCTGATGGTGGGCGCCGAGCGTGTTCAGCGCGAAAATGCCGCTGCGAAAGAAGATCTCGTTCTTCGGATTGGTGTTGTTGAGGCAGATCAGCACCGAGGCCGGATTGTCCGAGACCGAGCAGGCGGCGGTGATGGTGACGCCGCGGCGCAGCTCGCCCATCGCCGTCGTCACGAGCTGCACGTGGCCGGCATAACGGCTCATGGCATCGCGATAAAGGCCGGGGTCGATATGCTGCCTGTTCAACACCTGCTTCTCCCGTACGCGCTTACTCTGTCTGGATCCACTTGCTATCGCGCCAATATGGCGAGCATCGGTTACCTTTTCTACAATAGGACCGGTGAAAAGCGCTGTGTTGCGCTTGTTTTTCTTTGACGATCGCGGCCTTGCGGATAAAAGGGCATGGACGATGGCTAGGGATCTCCGCCTTTCATGATCAACCTGCGTGGCATAGCAGCTTTTCTGGCGCTGCTGGGAGCGGCGGCTGAAAGCCATGCGGCCGGCTTGACGATCGGTGTCGTCGCCCCTCAGAACGGACCGCTCGCCCTCCTCGGCGCCCAGATTGCCGCCGGCGCCGGTTTCGAGATCCAGCAATCCGGAAATACCCTCGTCGCCATCAACGAGACCTGCGAGGACAATAGCGGTGCCGCGATCGCCGATGCGCTTGTCAATGCCAAGGTGCAGGTCGCGGTCGGCTTTCTCTGCAGCGAAACGCTCGAAGGCGCGCTGCCGAAGCTGAAGGACGCCAATATTCCCGCGATCACCGTCTCCGTGCGCTCCCGCATCCTGATGGAGGATGCGCTGAAGAACGGTTGGCCGCTCTTTCGGGCAGCGCCCGCCGACGGTGCCGAAGCGGCAAAGATCATCGAGGTGATCTTGAAGGACTGGGCCGCCGATCCGATCGCCTTGATCGAGGACGGCACCATCCATGGTCGCGAACTGACGGAAGCGGTGCGCAATGCGCTGGAGCAGAACGGCCTGAAGCCGGTCTTTACCGACACCTACCGGCCGGGACAGGAACAGCAGATCGCCCTCGTCCGCCGCCTGAAAAGAGCCGGCGCCACCAGGGTCTTCATCGGCGGCGACCGCAACGATGTCGCCGTCATCGCCCGCGACGCCAAGGTCGAGAACATCCAGCTATCCATCCTCGGCGGCGATGCCATGCGCGCTGCCGACCAGCCGCTGCCGCTGGATGCCGGCGTGCGTGCTGTCGCCCTGCCCGAATACGCCATCCTGCCGGAAGGCACGGCTGCGGCCGACGCGCTACGCGCCAAAGGCATCGAGCCGGAAGGTTATGTCCTGCCGTCGCTGGCCGCGGCCCTCATTGCCGGCCAGGCCGGGCAAGCCGCCGCTGCGGCGGGCAAGCCCCTCCAGGAGACGCTTCTCGGCACGACATTCCAGACACCGGTCGGCACCATTGCCTTCACCGGTGCGCATGAACTTTCGCAAAATCCCTACCGCCTGCTCGAATGGCGGGGCAACGGCTTTTTTCCACCGGCCGCGCCGACGCAATGAGCGGCGCGCCAGCCTTGAATTCGGGCCCGGCGCTCAAATGGCGGCCCATACGGAGTAAGATTTGATGACGCTGCCCATTCGCATTGCCCCCTCGATCCTCGCGGCGGATTTCGCCAGGCTCGGCGAGGAGGTGCGCGACGTGACGGCCGCCGGCGCCGACTGGATCCATCTCGACGTGATGGATGGGCATTTCGTGCCGAACATCTCCTTCGGCCCCGATGTCATCAAGTCGCTGCGCTCCTATACATCGGCCACCTTCGACTGCCACCTGATGATCTCGCCGGTCGACGACTATCTCGAAGCCTTCGCCAAGGCCGGCTGCGACCGTATCACCGTCCATGCCGAAGCCGGACCGCATCTGCACCGCTCGCTGCAGACCATCCGCAATCTCGGCAAGAAGGTTGGCGTGACGATCAATCCGGCGACGCCGCTCAGCGCTATCGAAAACGTGCTCGACGATGTCGATCTCATCCTGATCATGTCGGTCAATCCAGGTTTCGGCGGGCAGAAATTCATTCCGGCGATGGCGAAGAAGATCGCGGCGGCGAAATCACTGATCGGTGACCGGCCGATCGAACTCCAGGTCGACGGCGGCGTCACGGTGGAAACGGCGCCTGCGATCGCGCGGGCGGGCGGCAACGTTCTGGTCGCCGGCTCGGCAATTTTCAAGGGCGATACGGTCGAGGATTATCGCCGGACTGTCGCCGATCTGCGTCAGGCAGCCGAAGGGGCACGAGCATGAACAAACGTCTGATCATCGGTGGCATGCTTGCTGCCGCATTTGCCGGCCTGCCCGGCCTGTCACTTGCCGGCGACATCGCCAATATCCAGCCGATCGGCTTTTCCGCGGACGGCAAGGTCTTTGGATTTCAGGAGTTCGGCATCGAGGAGAGCGGCAACCTTCCCTACTCCAACACCTATTTCATCGATACCGAAGACGGCCACTATCTCGAGGGCACGCCCTTCCATACCGAACTGACCGATAAGGACGCCAATCTCTCCAAGGCGCGGCGGCAGAACCTGACGGCGGCGCGCAGCCAGATGGACAAATACGATCTCCTGACCAATCCCGGCCTGATCGCCGCCTTCAATCCGCCGACCGAACTCGGCTCCCCTTCGAAGACGATCCGCTACACGACGCTTGCGACCGACGGCCCGCCGAAAGCGCCTTACACGCTCTCGCTCGGCGAGATGCCGGTGCCGACGCCGAAGGATTGCGCTGCAGTCGACAAGCGGGTCATCAGCTTCAGCCTGCAGATGATCGAGAAGGAAGGCGCTCCGAACCGGCAGGCGGCGCGCCAGGCCACCGCAGTTCCGGCCGAGCGCGTATGTTCCGTCGAATACCGGATCGGCGGCGCCGTGGTCTATCAGCCGGAGGCCGGAAACCAGGTTCACATCGCCCTCGTCCTGGCCTTCGATGCCGACAGGAACGGACGCTGGATTGCCGTTCCGGTTCATCCCTGAGCATGGATCGCCCGAGGACGGATCGCCCCAGGATGGATCGTCTAAGAGCTGCACGGCCGCCCTATCCCGATCTGATTGCCGGTGCGTTGCTTTGGGGCATGCAGATGCTTGCCGCCGCAATGCTCGGCCTTTACCTGCGCAACGGCCTGCAGACGAGCCGCCTTGCCGAGATCGCCGCACTCTATTTCGCCGGCGGCCTGTTCGCCTGGCCGTTCGCCCTGCCGGTTGCCCGCTTCCTTGCCTTTGACAGGCCGCTGGAAACGCGTTTTGCCGCTTTTTTCGTGACGCTGACAGCGGCCACGATCCTGATGACCGCCTTCCTCTTCGCGATGGAATACCGGATCTTCTATTCGCGCTGGCATGCGCCCTTCGGCAGTATCGTCTGGGCTTTCCAGTTCGTCTTCACCAGTATCAGCGCAGTCTATCAGTTCCTGGTGATCGGCCTGCGCCTCTTCCTGCCGCTCGGCCTCGTCTGCCTTGTCGCAAGCAGCTATCATCTTGCCAAACGCATGCGTTGAGATTGCCGCCTGTCTTTGCTACAGGGGCGCTAACAAACCTCTTGAAAGGCAGCCGCCCATGATCTCGCGTTATTCCCGGCCCGAAATGGTCGCCATCTGGTCTCCCGAAACCAAGTTCCGCATCTGGTTCGAGATCGAGGCGCATGCCTGCGACGCGCTGGCCGAACTCGGCGTCATCCCGAAATCGGCTGCAAAGACAATCTGGGAGAAAGGCGGCGCCGCCACCTTCGACGTCGACCGCATCGACGAGATCGAGGCCGTCACCAAACACGACGTCATCGCCTTCCTCACCCATCTCGCCGAGATCGTCGGCCCGGATGCGCGCTTCGTCCACCAGGGCATGACCTCGTCCGACGTGCTCGACACCTGCTTCAACGTCCAGCTGGTACGCGCCACCGACATCCTGCTTGCCGATATCGACCGGCTGCTCGAAGCGCTGAAAAGCCGCGCCTTCGAACATAAGGAAACCGTCACCATCGGCCGTTCGCACGGCATCCATGCCGAGCCCACCACCTTCGGCGTCAAGCTGGCGCTTGCCTATGCCGAATTCGAGCGCTGCCGCCAGCGTCTCGTCGCCGCCCGCGAGGAAGTCGCGACCTGCGCCATCTCAGGCGCCGTCGGTACCTTCGCCAATATCGATCCGCGCGTCGAGGAACATGTCGCAGAAGCCCTCGGCCTGAAGGCCGAGCCGGTCTCGACGCAGGTCATCCCGCGCGACCGTCACGCCATGTATTTCGCCACGCTCGGCGTCGTCGCCTCCTCGATCGAGCGGCTGGCGACCGAAATCCGCCACCTGCAGCGCACCGAGGTGCTGGAAGCCGAGGAATATTTCTCCCCCGGCCAGAAGGGCTCTTCGGCCATGCCGCACAAGCGCAACCCGGTTCTGACCGAAAACCTGACCGGCCTTGCCCGCATGGTCCGTTCCTACGCCATGCCGGCGATGGAAAACGTCGCCCTCTGGCACGAGCGCGATATCTCGCATTCCTCTGTCGAGCGCATGATCGGCCCCGATGCCACCGTGACGCTCGATTTCGCCCTGTCGCGGCTTGCCGGCGTCATCGAAAAGCTGCTGGTCTATCCCGAGAACATGGAGAAGAACCTCAACAAGTTCCGCGGCCTCGTCCATTCGCAGCGCGTCCTGCTGGCACTGACCCAGGCCGGCACTTCCCGCGAGGATGCCTATCGCCTCGTCCAGCGCAACGCCATGAAGGTCTGGGAACAGGGCAAGGATTTCCTGGAAGAGCTGCTCGCCGATGCCGAAGTCCGCGCTGCCCTCTCGGAGGAAGACATCCGCGAAAAATTCGACCTCGGCTACCACACGAAACACGTCGACACGATCTTCCGGCGCGTGTTTGGAGGAGCGTAAGCGGGCTTGAGATCGGTGTTTATCGATGGAAGCGAGCGATAAGCTCGACGCCTGCTTCGGAAGTAGCGCTTTGGATCTCAGTGATGATGATATCCCCACGCCCGGCCGACGCATTTCGCGTTTTTGGATTTGATGAGAGGTGAAAGTCGCCCCCTGCTTCACAATTCGCTATGACCGGATTTCAGCCGCTGACGCGGTGATGCGTGCCGCCCAAAACACAATATCAACAATGACAACAGAGGTTCTCATGAAGAAAGCATTCATTCTGTCGGTTGCCACGATGTGCGCCAGTGCAGCATTGGCGAGTTGCACGACGACCGGTCCGGATGGATTGTCGCATTACCAAAGGAATATCAGCGTGGCGAGCGGCGAGCGCACCAAGATTGGCGTTGCCTTCAGCCTCAACCCTGACTGTAGCGCGAAAGTTGTACCCGAGGTCCGCATCCGCGAGGCCCCAAAACATGGCAACGTGGAGAGCCTGCGCGAACTCGCGTTCCCCCATGGCAAGGGTGAATATAAGAAGTGCAATGGCACAAAGGTACCTACCACGGTAGGGTACTATACATCTGACAAGGGCTTTGTCGGCAAGGACAGAATTGTAATTCGCACGTCCGATAAAAACGGCATTGTCACCGAAGGGGTGCTGAATATTACGGTTGTCGAATAGTCATGCTGCGTTGGCGGCCGGTATCGTAATCTTATGATGCCGCCTGCCCCAGAACCCAATTTCAATACTGGTGAGAATTCCATGAACATCCGATACGGACTTTTGGGTTCGGCCCTTCTTCTCATTGCCGGGGGACATGCCCAAGCGCAGGAGATCAAAAAGGTAAATACTTCCGCTACAGTCATCTCCGGCAGTCGAACCATCATTTATCAATCGTCATTTGTGAATCCCGACTGCAGCTTGGCCGCTGTGCCGCGTCTAAAGATTCTGGACGGCGGCAAACATGGAGAGATTCAAATCGTCCATGAAAAGGTGTTTCCGATTTTCAAGCGAAGCAATCCCCGCTTCAAATGCAATGGCCGCCAGGTCGAGGGAGCTGTGGTCTACTATACGCCAGGCGCCAAGTTCACTGGATCCGATAAAATCAAGTTGCGAGAGTCGAGCGAGTCTGAGGCTGGCGTTTGGGAGATCACTGCCCGTGTAACTGTCGTTGACTGACAGGGTTTAGGGAGCTTTGTCAGGCCTGCATGCTTATACCCCGGCGACTTCACTGCCGAAGCATTGGGCCTGGCGCTTTCGCCGGGCATGTCCGTCACCGTTGAAGTCAAGACTGGCAGCCGGCGCATCCTTGAATATCTCTTGCGTTAGCGGAGATCGGATCGGAAGCGATGCAGGAAAGATAAGCCTGGTAAAAATAGCCGACCGATCTCTACCTCTGCTTCACCGGCTTGGCTGAAACCCGTCGTTTGCGCACCTCCGCCTTTTTCGACGGCGCCGCATTCGCTGCTTCGGTTGAGTCCGATGTCCAGCAAGCCTCCCTCTCACCCCTGCCCTTTGCGGCCTTCGCGACCAGCTCGTCGAGACGTTTCAGTTCTTCCTCGTCGAGATTCTCGATGCCGATGAAACGGTTCTCGGCATGGCTGGTCAGGATGATTTCGTTGAGCTTTGCCTGGATCGCCCTGGTGTCGCGCGTTTGGGCGTTCTGCAGCACGAAGACCATCAGGAAAGTGACGATCGTCGTGCCGGTATTGATGACCAGCTGCCAGGTTTCCGAATAGTCGAAGAAGGGGCCGAGTGCCGCCCAGATGACGACGGCAATCAGTGCCAGGATGAAGATGACAGGCTTGCCCGCCCATTCCGATACCTTGGTTGCGAAGTGGGCAAACAGATGCTTCATCGTCACCTCAAAGATCCTCCCTCGAAGTCTCCAGAGCACGATGCCGACGACATCATGCTCTCGGCTAAACAAACTCCGAGGCAGGTTCGAGGTTCCCCCCGGAATCGAGATTCCTCCCGGTCCGGGATTCCCCGCAGAAAGCGCCGTGGTTACGCTGTGGCTTCCCGCGCAATCAGCTTGCGATAGAGATGCCAGGTCGCATGGCCGAGGATCGGGATGACGAGCGCAAGCCCGGCAAAGACCGGGATCGTGCCGATGAGGAGTAGCGCGGCGACAATCAGGCCCCAGAGCAGCACCGGCACCGGATTGAGAATCGTCGCGCGGATCGACGCCGTGACGGCAGCGACTGCCCCGACATCGCGGTCGAGCAGCAGCGGAAAGGTGATCACGGTCATCGCCAGCACGACGAGCGCAAAGACGAAGCCGGTGAGATTGCCCCAGATGATCAACTGCATGCCCTCTGACGTGCCGAAGACCTGGCGGAAGAAATCCCCCATGCTGCGCGGAAAGACCTCGCCGAGCAGATTGCTATAGAGCGTCTGCGCCGTCACCAGCCAGACGACGAAGAGGCCGCAGAGCATCAGCCCGACCGCGACAATCGACGGCAGCGCCGGTGAATGGCGTACGTCCAGCGCATGCGTCCAGGACGCGTCGAGGCCGGCCTCGCGCCGGCGGCTGATCTCATAGAGGCCAATCGCTGCGATCGGGCCGATCAGCACGAAACCCGCCATCAGCGGGAAGACCATCGGCAAAAGGTTGGCGCCCGAGGTCCACAGCGTCAGGAAGACGCCGGCGATCGGGTACATCAGGCACAGGAACACATAATGGGACGGTTTCTCCATGAAATCTTCGTATCCGCGCTTTAGCGCGTCGAAGACGTCAGCGATACCGATGCGATTGACAACGGGCCGCGCCAAGCTTTCGCTGGCACCCGTCATGACATGAAATGCCGCCATGGTTTTCTCCTCCTCAGCCGAGACCTGATCGGCGGCGGACAGCATCGGCGGGCAAGCCGATACGAATTCCGCAACCGGCACTGGAGCAATATAGCAACTTTCAACGCCTGTGTCGCTCTCTCCCTTGACACTCCCTCTTGACATCTTGGACCAGCTTTCTCACATCGGCGGCACTATGAAAGCCTCAGACGCAGATATCCTCATCATCCCCGGTTACACCAATTCCGGCCCGAGCCACTGGCAAAGCCGCTGGGAGGCAAAGCTCAGCACGGCGCGGCGCGTCGAACAGGCCGAATGGACGAAGCCGGTCCGCGAGGACTGGATCGCCCGCATCGCCGAGGAGGTGAACGCCTCGACCCGCCCGGTCGTCCTCGTCGCCCATTCGCTGGGCGTGCCTTCGGTGATCCACGCCATCCCGCATTTCCGCAACCGCGTGGCGGGCGCTTTCCTGGTCGCCCCGCCCGATGTTGCCAATCCCGACATTCGCCCGAAGCACCTGATGACTTTCGGCCCCTATCCGCGCGATCCGCTGCCCTTCCCGTCGATCACGGTGGCCAGCCGCAACGATCCGTTCGGCAGCTACGAGCATGCCGACGATGTCGCCAGCAGCTGGGGCTCCTTCCTCGTCGATGCCGGCGAGTCCGGTCATATCAATGCCGATTCCGGTCACGGCCCGTGGCCAGAAGGCACCATGGTCTTTGCCCAGTTCCTCGGCCGGCTCTCCCCCTGATCGAGGAAAAGGCGCTATCCCGCTTGTTGAGCAAGTGCTTTCTAAGTCTTTCTTAATGGAATGACAGCAGACTGCGCCGAGGTGAGATAAGCGAGAATGCCCGTGAAGAAAGCCCATCCAGAGGCCGGTGATCCGCATGGCGATGCGGCTGAGGCAGGTATCGGCAATGGGCCGACCGACGATTCCGACCTGGCAGAGCGGGAAACCCGCTGGAACCATGCGCTCGTCGGCTCGGGCCTTGGCGTATGGGATCACAACTACCGTCTCGACCGGAAATATTACTCGCAGACGTGGAAAACCATCCGCGGCATGGCACCCGACGAAGAAGCCGCCGGCGAATACGATACCTGGCTGCAGTTGGTCCATCCCGATGATCGCGATTTCGTCGTCCATGCGATCGACCGGCAGAATGCCGGCGATCCGCATTACCAGATCTTCGAATATCGCGAGCGTCACAAGGATGGCCACTGGGTCTGGATCGAGTGTCGCGGCGCCTGCGTGGAATGGGACGAGAATGGCGTGCCGACGCGCATCGTCGGCACGGATACCGATATCACCGCCCGCAAGCAGGCCGAGGAGACGCTGTCGCGTTTGTCGCGCCGGCTCGATCTGGCGCTGGAGATTTCCCGCATCGGCGTCTTCGAGGCGGATAATCGAGCATGATACCGTCGAATGGGACGACCGCCTCATTGCCATTTACGGGCTGCAGGGCGCCTCACGCCAGATCGCCAGCGACGCCTGGGCGAAAAGCCTGCATCCCGACGACCGCGAGCGTGTGCTTGGCTTGTCGGACCGTAGCGTCGAAAGCGGCAGTGATTTCCAGCAGGAATACCGCATCATCCGCGGCGACGGCGCCGAACGCGTCATCCGCGCCCGCTCGGCCTTCTTCATCGACGGCAACGGCCACCGCAAGCTGATCGGCGCCAACTGGGACGTCACCGAGGAAGTCGCACTGCGCAACGAGCTGCGCCGTGCCAAGGATCTGGCCGAGGCGCGCAACCGCGAGCTCGAAGCCGCCAAGGAGAGCATCGAGCATCTGGCGTTGCACGATTACCTCACCGGCCTGCCGAACCGCCGCTATCTCGACAAGATGCTGGACGAGCGTGCGGCCGAATGCCGGGCCAAGGGCATGGCGATGGCGATCCTGCATATCGATCTCGACCGCTTCAAGCAGATCAACGACACGCTCGGCCACCGGGCCGGCGATGCCATGCTGCAGCATGCCGCAAGCGTGCTGAGAACGTCCGTCCGCGCCGTCGACTTCGTGGCCCGCATCGGCGGCGACGAATTCGTCATCCTCTGCATCGTCGATCCCGCATCGAAGAAGATCGCCAGTCTTGCCGAACGTGTCATCCGCGAATTGCGCAAACCCGTCAGATATGAGGGACACGATTGCCGTTTCGGCGCCAGCATCGGCATCGCCATCGATAGCGGACCGACGCTCGACGCCAAGCAGATGCTGCTCGACGCCGATATCGCCCTCTACCGTGCCAAGGGCCTAGGCCGCAACCGCTTCGAATTCTTCTCGGCCGCTGCCCGCCGCGACATCATCTCCGCCAAGCACCTTGCCGACGAGATCTTGATCGGTCTTGAGCGCAATGAATTCGTGCCTTTCTATCAGCTGCAGTTCGATGCCCGCACGCTCGATGTCGCAGGCGTCGAAACACTTGCCCGCTGGCAGCACCCTGTGCACGGGCTGCTGACGCCCGACCGCTTCCTCGACATTGCAGAGGATCTCGACGTCGTCTCGACTATCGACGCCCTCATCCTGGAGCGTGCCATTGCCGACCGGAAGGTGTGGCTGAAGGACGGGCTGCCGATCCCGAAGATATCGGTCAACGTCTCCGCCAGGCGGCTCGCCGATCCCGATCTGGGCAAAAAGCTCCGCGCCTTGAAGATTGAGCCCGGCACCTTCTCCTTCGAGCTGCTGGAATCGATCTCGCTCGACGATTGCGACGAGGCGGTGGTCGCCAACCTGAAAAAGCTGCGCAAGCTCGGCATCGACATCCAGATCGACGATTTCGGCACCGGCCATGCCTCGATCGTCAGCCTGCTGCGCCTGAGCCCGAAGACGCTGAAGATCGACCGCGAGCTGATCCGCATGCTGCCGCAATCGGCAGAGCAGCGCAAACTGGTCGGCTCGATCATCGATATCGGTCGCTCGCTGAACATCCTCGTCATCGCCGAGGGCGTCGAGACGGCGGAGCATATCCGCATTCTCGAAGAACTCGACTGTGACACGCTGCAGGGCTACGCGCTCGCCCGGCCGATGCCGGCCATGCAGATCCCCTCCTTCATCCGCGCCGGAAGCTGGCGCCACGGGCAAATCGCCGCTCGCGCCTTGCAGGCGCAGCTTCGCCGCGCCCTGCCAGGCAGAGCCGCCAAATAAAAACCTGCATAAGCGGCCCGCCATTTCGCCTTCATTCCACCGTAGAGGAAAAGGCGCTAAACTGGTCTTGCGAATTCATTCGATTCTCTTGGCAGTATTCCGTAAAATCGGAAACCGGGCCGCGAAATCCGGAAACCAGGGAAGGAGCGACAGGCGGATTGTGAAACCATCTCTTTTCCTTTAAGGGGACGCCACGAGATAGATCCACTCGCGCTATCCCAAGAGCGCCAACAACAGAGAATGACCACGATGAACCGTCGCCGCCGTATCTACGAGGGCAAGGCAAAGATTCTGTATGAGGGCCCGGAACCGGGTACTTTGATCCAGTTCTTCAAGGACGATGCCACTGCCTTCAACAAGAAGAAACACGAAGTCATCGATGGCAAGGGCGTCCTCAACAACCGCATCTGCGAATATATCTTCAGCCATCTGAACAAGATCGGCATCCCTACTCATTTCATCCGCCGGCTCAACATGCGCGAGCAGTTGATCAAGGAAGTGGAGATGATCCCGCTGGAGATCGTCGTGCGCAATGTCGCGGCCGGTTCTCTCGCCAAGCGGCTCGGCATCGACGAAGGCGTCGTGCTGCCGCGCTCGATCATCGAATTCTATTACAAGTCCGACGCGCTCGACGATCCGATGGTCTCCGAAGAGCACATCACCGCCTTCGGCTGGGCAAACCCCGCCGAACTCGATGACATCATGGCGCTTGCCATTCGCGTCAACGACTTCATGACCGGCCTCTTCCTCGGCGTCGGCATCCAGCTCGTCGATTTCAAGATCGAATGCGGCCGCCTCTTCGAAGGCGATATGATGCGCATCATCCTCGCCGACGAGATCTCGCCGGACAGCTGCCGGCTCTGGGATATCGAAACCCACGAGAAGATGGACAAGGACCGCTTCCGCCGTGACCTCGGCGGGTTGCTCGAAGCCTATTCCGAAGTCGCGCGCCGTCTCGGCATCATCAATGAAAACGAGCCTGTGCGCGGCACCGGCCCGGTTCTCGTCAAGTAAGGCAGGAAAGACAAAGTGATCAAGGCTCGTGTCACCGTCACGCTGAAAAACGGCGTTCTCGATCCGCAGGGCAAGGCTATCGAGGGTGCGCTTGGCGCCCTCGGCTTCTCGGGCGTCGGCCATGTAAGACAAGGCAAAGTCTTCGACCTGGAATTGGAAGGCGCCGACAAGGGCAAGGCCGAGGCTGACCTCAAGGCCATGTGCGAAAAACTGCTCGCCAACACGGTGATCGAGAACTACGCAATCGCGATCGACTGATGATCACAGACCCGTCGTCTGGCGGACTTTGAGGATTTGGCGTCATGATGAAAGCAAAGCTGGAGACGGAAGTCTCGAAATATATGAGCTATGTTTTGCGTCATGCGCCTGATGCTGCGGGCTTGACGCTTGATAGCGAGGGTTGGGTGTCGTTTGACGAACTCGAAAAAGCGTTGGCGTCGAAATACGACGTTTCCCGCGCCGATATCATCGAGATTGTCGAGAACAATCCGAAGAAGCGCTTTACGCTTACCGATAACAGAATTCGCGCAAACCAAGGTCATAGCGTCGACGTCGATCTCGCATTGAACCAGGTTGAACCGCCCGCCGCTCTTTTTCACGGCACGTCTCTGACGAACTGGCAGTCGATCGAGCGCGAAGGCTTGAAGAAGATGCAGCGGCACCACATTCATCTGTCGGCGGATGTCGAAACGGCGAAAATCGTCGCAACGCGCCGCAAGGGTGAACATATCATCCTACGTGTGGACGCGGCCCGCATGTTTTCAGAAGGTCATTCTTTCTTTGTCTCCGACAATGGAGTATGGCTCGCTGAAAGCGTTCCAGTTCAATATCTTTCGCGAAACGCAGGGACCCTATGAAATCAGCCGTCGTTCAACTTCCGGGCCTCAACCGCGACCGCGACATGATCGCGGCCCTGACCAAGATCTCCGGCCAGGCACCGGTAACGATCTGGCAGACGGAAACCGAGTTCCCCGATGTCGACCTGATCGTCATCCCCGGCGGCTTTTCCTATGGCGATTATCTGCGCTGCGGCGCGATCGCCGCCCGCATGCCGGTCATGCAGGCAATCATCGACAAGGCTGCAAAGGGCGTGAAGGTGCTCGGCGTCTGCAACGGCTTCCAGATCCTCGTCGAGGCTGGCCTGCTGCCCGGCGCGCTGATGCGCAATTCCTCGCTGAAATTCGTCTGCCGCGAGATCAAGCTCGAAGTCGTCAATGCCGAGACGGACTTCACCCGCGCCTACGCGCAGGGCCAGGTCATCCGCTGCCCGGTCGCCCATCATGACGGCAATTATTTCGCCGACGATGCGACGTTGGCTGCGATCGAAGGCAATGGCCAGGTAGTCTTCCGTTATGCCGAGGGCACCAACCCGAACGGCTCGATCAACGATATCGCCGCCGTCATGAACGAAAAGGGCAACGTGCTCGGCATGATGCCGCATCCCGAGAACCTGATCGAGGCTGCCCATGGCGGCTCGGACGGCCGCGGCCTCTTCGCCTCGGCGCTCGACGTCATCGCCGCCTAAACCTCGGCACTCAAAATCCTCTCATCCGGATCTGGAGCAAGATCGATGCGCCCTCGCCTCTCCGTCGCACACGCCGCCCTGTTGACCGCCATCGCAACCACGGTGGCAGCTTGCCAGACGCCGGCACCGACAGGCCCGAACCGCGCCGCTCTACCGACGATGGAACGCGTGGCGCTCGGCGCCAATGCCTGCTGGTTCAAATCGGGCGATCCGGCCTTTGCAGCCTATAAGCTCGCGCCGGAGCTCAATTCCTTCTCCGGCCGTCCGCGCATCCTGCTCGTCCATAAGGGCAGCCCGGAAAGCCGGCCGCTGCTCGTCGTCCAGGCCGAGGGAAGCCCGTCGCGCCTTCAGGCCTTCGGTCCGATGATGCAGGAACCGGTCGCCGGCCGCATCACCACCGACGTCAATCGCTGGTCCGGCGGCAACAAGGCCTGCAGCTGATCGTCCCGCTGACGGCGCCGCGCGTCTTCCAAGACGCACAAAGGGCGCTGCAACACCCTGAATGCCGCATATGTTCCTGAAATCGCTTCCGATTTAAGGAATGATACGGCAGCCCGAAAATGATCAGTCCCAGAAAAATGACTTGCCGACTTCGCGCGCGGCATCGGACTGCGACACGCCGATATCCTTGAGCGCGGTCGCCGTCAGTTCCCTCAGCGCGCGCCGGCCTTCCCGCTTCTGATGCCAGAGAAGAATGGCAGCCCAGATCCGGCCCCGGCGCGTCGTCACCTCGGCGGGCGCGGCGGGGAGGATGATCTGCCTCCTGTCCTCGTAAGAGACAATCGGTACAATCGGCATTTTGATCTCAGGTAAGGCAGACATTCCAGGGATCCTCTTGGCTTGCCATTGGAATTGACTCATACGCTTGACCGATACAATGTGCCAATATATACAATTGTCACCATGACAAATTGGCTTCCCGATATTTCCCGCGGTTCCGGGCCGGTCTATCTCCGGCTTGCCGACAGCATCGAATCCGCCATATCAAGCGGCGCCCTGCCCGCCGGCAGCAAGCTGCCGCCGCAACGCAACCTCGCCTATGATATTGGCGTGACGATCGGCACGATCGGCCGCGCCTATGCGCTGGTGCATGAGCGCGGCCTGGTCGCCGGCGAAGTGGGGCGCGGCACCTATGTGCTGAACCGCTCCGAAACGCCGCCCGGCGAACAGATCGATCCGCTAACCGTCTCGCTCGGCGGCACCCGCGTCCAGGATGCGCCGGCGAACAAGATCCGCTTCGACACGACAGCCGCTCCCGATCTCGGCCAGGGCAAGATCATAGCAGGCATCCTCGCCGAGATCGGCGAGCAGCATCTTGCCGAAATTTCCTCCTATTCCCGGAGCTTCCCGCGCAACTGGTTCGAGGCCGGCCGCCTGTGGCTTGCCCGCAGCGGCTGGACGCCGGAGGTCGAAAACATCGTGCCGACGCTCGGCGCTCATGCAGCGGCGATATCAGTCATCGCCGCTGTCTCGGCGCCGGGCGACAAGATCGTCTTCGAGGATCTCACCTATACCCAGGTCAGCCGCAGCGCCCGCCTGCTCGGCCGCCGCACGCTGACGGTCGATTCCGATGAACTCGGCGTGATCCCGGAGGATTTCGAGCGGCTCTGTCAGCAGCAGCATCCGAAGATCGCCTTCCTGATGCCGACCGTCCACAATCCGACGCTGGCGATCATGCCCTATGAGCGGCGCGCGGCCATCGCCGCAATCGCCAGGAAACATAGTGTCTGGCTGATCGAGGACGACCTCTACGGCGGCATGGCCGACGACGATACGCCGCTGCTCGCCTCGATTGCGCCCGATCGCACCTTCCTCGTCAACGGCCTGTCGAAATCGGTCGCCGCCGGCGTGCGCGGTGGCTGGGTCGCCTGCCCGCCGCATTTTGCCCAGCGCATCAAGGTGACGCACAGGATGATCACCGGCGGTCTGCCGTTCATTCTGGCGGAGACCTGTGCGCGCCTCGTCGAAAGCGGCATGGCGCACGAGATCCGCAAGGCAAGTGTCGAGGAACTTTCCCGGCGGGTCCGGCTCGCCCGCGAGCAGCTGCAGGGCTTCGATTTCGAATCGCACGTACACGCGCCCTTCCTCTGGCTGAAACTGCCGGAACCCTGGATGTCCGGCACCTTCAAGAATGCCGCCTTCCGCGACGGCGTGCTCGTCGACGACGAGGACGAGTTCAAGTCGGCGCGCGGAGAGAGGCCCTATCATCGCGTTCGCATCGGTTTTTCCTCGCCGAAGACCGGGCAGGAACTGATCTCGGGCCTGATGATCCTGCGCCGTCTGCTGGAAAACGGCGGCTCCGCCTATGATGGCGAAATATGACGTGTTGCAAATACACGCCATAAATCGGAAAAAACGCTGACGCCTATTCGGAGCGCTTTACCGACTCAACCTCCATGTTACCTCTTTGTTGTTCCCGTCTGACGCGAATCAAAGGACAGCAAATGAGGGTCGACTTCGGAAAGATCGCGTTGCGTTTTTTGGGTATGGCATCATTAGCAGCGGCAGCCGCCATCTCGGTTGCGGGCTCGGCAACTGCCGGCGAGCAGATATTTGATGAATTACGCTTCGGCGTCTCGGCCTCGGTACAATCGGGCCATTCCAGAGAAGACGGCGTCTTTCCGGAGATTACCGCTCTCTTCGATCCCTTCGGCTACGATACGGCGGTCGGCTGGCAGCAACAGCTGCTGCATCCTCGTGTGCATCTCGGCACCTCGATCGGCACGTCAGGCGAAGCCACCCAGTTCTTCACCGGATTCACCTGGACGGTCGATTTCAACGAGAAGCTTTTTGCCGAAGCCGGCTTCGGCGGCGTCATTCATACCGGCGAGCTCGACGGCGATGATGACGGTCCGGAACTCGGCTGTCGCGTCCTTTTCCACGAATATCTGGGCGCCGGCTATCGTTTCAACGCCCACTGGAATGTGATGGCCCAGGTCGCCCATTCCTCGCACGCCAATCTCTGCGACGGGCCAAACGACGGCATGACGCGCGCCGGCTTGCAGGTCGGCTACAAATTCTGAGAGTCCGTTCGACAATTTCAGCGGGTTGGCCGACGGATGATTGAACTGCTCATTACGGCCGTCTGATCGGCCATCGGCAGGCGGGAACCGTTCAGTCCCATGTGGGACGAACAGGCTTCAACTCGCCCTGACAAGCAGCAGCGACGCAGTCCGCCAGGCTGCCAAACCGAAGCGCCTTACCCGTCAATCCGGGACCGTAGTGAGCGAACTTCGCGGAATTGGTGATAATTGTATCGACCGATTTTGGGATGACAGGCTCCGCAAGTGTGCACCAGCACGCATCGGTTACGAATTCTACGCCGAAGTCCGACAATTTGCCGACGAGATTCGCAGCGGAAGCCCTTTCGAACGTCGCACGGTTGCAGGTAACCAGAACCTTGACGTCGGGATGTTTCGCCAAGCCTTCGCAGAGCGCGGCCAGCCGCTCGCATTCGTCGAAAGAGAAATGGGGATTGCCCAGCGCAACGAACTCGATGGCATCCACAGACCCGCCGTTGAGTTTCCTCCACTCCGCAACGACGTCCTTGGGACAGATTTCGTAGCTCGCCTTGATGTTGCTTCCGACAATGCTCTCAAGGCTGTCGGCCTCCGGCGTGACACCGACGATATGGAACATCGGAGAGCCTGATGTCGTCGCAAAACCCGCCCCGAACGCCTTTAGGTCGTCCAGATTCGGCTTCCAAGTCTCGAGGCCGATCACGACCGGAATTTCATCTCCGACAAGCTTGCCGATGTGGTAGCCGAGAATGGGGTAGACCATGTCATCCCACGACACGAAGCCCGACACATTGACCACGAGGCTGGCGCGCCTGTTGTCGGCGATATGCGGCCCGGTCAGCGGCGCGCGCCCGGTGAGAGCGATGCACAGATCCAGGTAGTCAGGATACTTGGCAGTGCGAGCACCCAAAACACTGTTCGCGAATACGACGGCGTTCGACTCCGCCCAGGCCACCTGCTCACCCTGCCTGGGTGCGGACGACAGCTGATAGGGCGCGCAGGTGAACGTCTTTCGTGCTCCCATGGAGGCGTAAGCCTCACCCAATTCGGATGCGGGTCCGGCGACGCCGGGAGACACGCCCTGCTCCCGCCAACGCATCTGGTCCACCGATATCGAGTTCAGGGTCGTTGGAACGACAACCCTACCCTCCCAGTCCCGCATGCGTTTCGCGAATTCCAGGCTGGTCGGCCCGGTGTAGATGCAGCCATCGATGTGGACCTGGGAGATGTCGATAAGTTCCGTCGCTCCCTGAATTTCAGCCATGCGCGTCGTGGCCCTCATTGCCACCTGCACAGCCTTGCCCATCTCCCCGTTCAAAGCCGACCGATCCCTCGATGTCAGCGCTATCGAATTTCCATAGGTGCGATCGGCGGCATCGAAACCGGGGGCGGTTTCGATCCAGCTCGCGATGACCTTGTCGCCGATGAGGGTGACTTCAGGGATAGAGTGCAGCTCGGCGAAGTCGTCTTCGGAGAGCTGGACAACGGGGATCGATCGGCCGAACACTTCGTCAGCGACGATCACTCCGAGCGACAGTATTTCCTCCTGGCGCGAGACCACGATGCCGGCGGGAGCGTGCCCGTTCATGATCAGCTCCATAAGCACGCTGCTGCCCGTACACGAACCGCGTCCGCCGGGGATGGCGAGAATCTTTCCTGTCAGGACCTGTGTCGACAGGGGATGGTGACGGTCGATGACTTCTCCCGTCTGGGAGTCGACGCCGCCCCAGAAGCTGAGCGCCGTGTCGCTGAATACGATCGACCCCGTAGCGAAGCCAGCGACAAGCGCGCGCCCGGCAAACACCTTTTCGTCTGCCTGTTGTTGTATGTCCGGCATTGTATCTCGATACCATCAACCAAGAAGAAAAGTTTCCTATAGGAAACATCAGCGGCACACAAAAGCTGAGGCCGGAGCCTTGCCCCATTGCTATCGGTCGACAACCGAAAGCAAGTTGTCAAACAGACTTTGAGAAGCAGCCGCCTTTACCCAAGACAAAGAAGTCGCCCGCCCTCTGTTGACGGCGGGCATTTTCCTGTCGCGCGCCGTCGCTACATAAGCTAAAGACAGCGCAAAACGCGCCAGGGACTTTCCGCTCATGACCATTTCAAACACCATCCCGATCACGCCGGAACTCATCGCACGCCATGGCCTGAAGCCTGACGAGTACCAGCGTATTCTGGATCTGATCGGCCGCGAACCGAGCTTCACCGAGCTCGGCATCTTCTCGGCCATGTGGAACGAGCACTGCTCCTACAAATCCTCGAAGAAATGGTTGCGCACGCTGCCGACCAAGGGGCCGCGTGTCATCCAGGGCCCGGGTGAAAATGCCGGCGTGGTCGACATCGATGACGGCGATTGCGTCGTCTTCAAGATGGAGAGCCACAACCACCCCTCCTATATCGAACCTTATCAGGGCGCTGCGACCGGCGTCGGCGGCATCCTGCGTGACGTCTTCACCATGGGTGCGCGCCCGATCGCCGCGATGAACGCGCTGCGCTTCGGCGAGCCGGATCATCCGAAGACCCGCCATCTCGTTTCCGGCGTCGTTTCCGGCGTCGGCGGCTACGGCAATTCTTTCGGCGTACCGACGGTCGGCGGTGAGGTCGAGTTCGACGCCCGCTACAACGGCAATATCCTGGTCAATGCCTTTGCCGCCGGCATCGCCAAATCCAACGCCATCTTCCTGTCCGAAGCCAAGGGCGTCGGTCTTCCGGTCGTCTATCTCGGCGCCAAGACCGGCCGCGACGGCGTCGGCGGCGCGACGATGGCATCGGCCGAATTCGACGAATCGATTGAAGAGAAGCGCCCGACCGTACAGGTCGGCGACCCCTTCACCGAGAAATGCCTGCTGGAAGCCTGCCTCGAGCTGATGCAGACCGGGGCGGTCATCGCCATCCAGGACATGGGTGCAGCCGGCCTTACCTGCTCCGCCGTCGAAATGGGCGCCAAGGGTGATCTCGGCATCCTGCTCGAGCTCGACAAGGTGCCGGTGCGCGAAGAGAGAATGACGGCCTACGAGATGATGCTGTCTGAAAGCCAGGAGCGCATGCTCATGGTGCTGCAGCCGCAGAAGGAACAGGAAGCCAAGGCGATCTTCGTCAAGTGGGGCCTCGATTTCGCTATCGTCGGTAAGACGACCGACGACCTGCGCTTCCGCGTCATGCATCAGGGCGAGGAAGTCGCCAACCTGCCGATCAAGGATCTCGGCGACCAGGCGCCGGAATATGACCGCCCCTGGCGCGAATCCGGCAAGCATGGCCCCCTGCCCGCCAATCTCGTCGCCGCACCCGAGGATTACGGCCAGGCGCTGCTGCAACTCGTCGGCTCCGCCAACCAGTCGAGCCGCCGCTGGGTCTATGAGCAATACGACACGCTGATCCAGGGCAATTCGCTGCAGCTGCCGGGCGGCGATGCCGGCGTCGTGCGTGTCGACGGCCATCCCTCCAAGGCGCTCGCCTTCTCTTCCGACGTTACTCCGCGTTATGTCGAGGCAGACCCCTTCGAAGGCGGCAAGCAGGCGGTCGCCGAATGCTGGCGCAACATCACCGCGACAGGCGCCGAGCCGCTCGCCGCCACCGACAATTTGAACTTTGGCAATCCCGAAAAGCCCGAGATCATGGGCCAGTTCGTTCAGGCGGTGAAGGGTATCGGCGAGGCCTGCCGCGCGCTCGATTTCCCGATCGTCTCCGGCAACGTTTCGCTCTACAACGAGACCAACGGTGTCGCCATACTGCCGACCCCGACGATCGCAGGCGTCGGCCTGCTGCCGGATTGGCGCAAGATGGCCCGCATCGGCAGCGCCAACGATGGCGATAAGGTCATCATGATCGGCGTCGACGGCAGCCATCTCGGCCAGTCCGTCTATCTCCGCGACGTGCTTTCCAGCCGCGAAGGTCCGGCACCGGAGGTGGATCTGTTTGCCGAGCGCCGCAACGGCGATTTCGTTCGCTCCGTCATCCGCAACGGCCAGGCAACCGCCTGCCACGACATTTCCTCCGGTGGCCTTGCCGTGGCGCTCGCCGAAATGGCGATGGCCTCAGGCAAAGGCCTGACGATCGATCTGAGCGAAGGCAAGGGTGAACCGCATGCGCTGCTCTTCGGCGAGGATCAGGCGCGCTACGTCCTGACCTTGCCTGCCGATGTCGCCGATTTCGTCTGCGTCAATGCAGAAGGTGGCGGCGTTCCCTTCCGCCGTCTCGGCACGGTCGGAGGAACGGCGCTCGTCGTTGGCGATCTCATCTTGCTGCCGATTCAGCAATTGCGCGATGCCCATGAATCATGGTTCCCTGATTTCATGGAAGGCCGCGGCGAACTTGCCGCTGCGGAATGATGCGCAAGGAGTAACGATCATGGCCATGAAACCCGGCGATATCGAAGACATGATCAAGGCTGGGATTCCCGGTGCCAAAGTGACTATCCGCGATCTGGCGGGCGACGGCGATCACTACGCCGCCGAAGTCGTCGCCGAAGCCTTTCGCGGCAAGAGCCGTGTGCAGCAGCACCAAATGGTCTACGAGGCGCTGAAGGGCAATATGGGCGGCGTACTGCACGCTCTGGCCCTCCAGACCTCCGCGCCGGAATAGAGCCAGACGCAATCCGGATGACGATGCCCGGCCCTCAGCCGGGCATTCTCTTTTCGTCGGGATCGGCAAAGACCGAGGCCGGCATCGGTCCCGCGGTCATCAGCGTGAAATCAAACGATGCCTTGAGGTCCGGCCCAAGCACATATTGCCGGTGGACACGCAGCTGGTCCTTGCGGATCTTGCGGTAGTGTTCGCGCGTCAGCATCTGCTTGACGCGGATCAGGATCATTTTCGCGTGAGGTGCATCCGGATGGCCGGAGACGGCAACGACCGGCACCTTGTAGAAATTGATCGAATCCGTCAGGCACTGCACGTCGAGCCAGGAAATCTCGGGACAGCGGGCGATCAGCCCGACGCGGGCGCGAAGCAGCGTGGCCGATGACATGAGCGCACATTGCAGGATGGCGCTACCGAGTGTGGCAAACACCACGCGCTTGCCTTTGAATATCTCCGGCTCTCTTTCCAGCAATATGCCGATGACATGGGCGGCGACGCTCGATCCCATACTGTGCGAGGAGATCACATATTCGTCCGCCTCTTCCTCAAGCGCCTTGCGCACCGCAATGGCCTGGTCTTCCAGCCAGCCGTTGAAATCGGCTTGGTCCATGCGGCCGAGCGCCACGGCCATTTTCCAATCGGCAAAGAGATGCAGCGTATGGAAGCGTTCGGAAAACGGCAGGAAGGCGAAGATGAAGAAACAGAGCGCCAGCGGCCCGCTCCAGAGCATGTGCCATGGCGAAAAGCTAAGAGCATAGGGCAAGATGGCGATCTGCGCCGTCAGCGCGATCGCCAGCGCCGTCAGCAGGAACGGGAAGAGGAAGAACAGGCCGAAGCGCCAGGCGTGGTGGAAATATCCCCGCATCCCGCCTTCAAGCATGATCTCGGCGCAGCTTCGGAAGCCTGCAATGATCTGGCTCAGCGTGTTGCCGGCACGCAGCTTGCGCACCAGTGTGTCGTGATCGACCATGTGAATCCGGCTCTTCGTCTGCCAGCCGGGGAAACCGGTCTCTGATTCGGGCTCCGCCAACGCCCCAGCCGTCATCACCTCGAAACTGACCGGATCGCTCCCCTCGTCTGCTGCCCCCGTCTCGACCGAATAGCCCCAGACGGCGGCACTCTGCCTGGCCGAGCGCTCGTAGCGTGCCCTGTGGGCAACGCCGTCGAGCGGCTCGAAGCCCGTGAAATGCAGGACGACCCGCTTCTCGATCAGTTTCATTCCACTCTTCCGGCCGGGCGAATAGCCGGCATATTGCTGCGCCACTGATATCAGCAAAAAAGCAGCTATGGTCTCGAAGCCGTCTTGCTAACCGAACTCTTCCGGAATTCAATAGCAGCCATGTCGTTTCCATCACGAACGGAGGGGTTTTGTGGCCGACCTAGTCAAAGAATTGATATCAGGCGTCGTCGACAGCGTGCTGAAGGAGATCCTGAAGAAGACCACCGGCCGCGTCACGACGAAGCGCAAAAGACATAAGACACGCCCCGCCGCGACAACGAAGGTTGCGCGCAAGACGACCTCGGCCAAGTCCAAGCCCGCTCGCAAACAGGTCAGCAAGCGCCGCACCGCCGCCGGCCGCAGCCGCCAGCGACGCAGCTAAGGCACGATCAAAAGTGAGCGGTTTCGGACGAATTCTGCGGCGCTATTGAGGGCCTGAACCGATGATGCGCATTGTGAAAATCATTCTCGCGGCAGTCGTCGCGATCTGTCTCATCGCCGTTGCCGGCGTCTATGCCCTGTCGGAGATGCGTCTCTCCAGGACCTATGATGTCGCAGCGACCGATTTCACCGTCAAGACGACGCTGTCTGCGGAAGAATCCGAACGCCGCGCCCGCACGCTGATGTGCGGCGGCTGCCATCACGACGCCGGTTATGTGCTGCTCGATGAGCCGGGCGTCGGCCGGATCGTCGCGCCGAACATGACCCGCTTCGTGCCGATGTACAGCGACGCCGAACTCGTTCGCCTCATCCGCCATGGCGTCAAGAAGGACGGCACCGGTGCCGTCATCATGCCGGCGAGCAACTTCGCCAATATCAGCGACGACGACATGGCGGCAATCATCACCTGGCTGCGCAGTCTGAAGCAACTGCCCGACGCCGTCGAGGGAACGACACAGTGGGGGCCGCTCGGACGCATCGGCCTGGCGCTCGACAAGATCCCTTTCGAAGCCGATCTGGTACCGGCTGTCATCACCCCTGCCGCCACTCGCCCGGCCGATATCGGCGAATATACCTTCAAGACGGGTTGCGGCCATTGCCACAATCTCGATACGGCAAAACAGTCGGAAGCCTTCCTGGCGCCGGCGCTTAAGCCGCTGGCGCAATCCTATTCGGCTGCCGATTTCAAGACGCTGCTGCGCACCGGCAAGGGTGTCGGCGGCCGCGATCTCGGCGTGATGACGGAGGTTTCCCAATGGGACTTCAGCCATTTCACCGATGTGGAAATCGAACAGATTCAGATCTATCTCGCCCGTCGACCGTAACGCGACGGCAACAACCCGGCAGCGGCCTGCCCGAACTGGTCTTTTTTTGGTTCGGGCGGCTGGAATTCCTGCTGTCGCATGCTATCTAAAGGCAACGATTGAAACGGTGGGCCTTTAACCCGCCTGTTGAAAGGATTAGGTCCCATGAGCGGCATTCACGAATTCATCGGCAACGAAATCAAGAGCAACGACGTCGTCCTCTTCATGAAGGGCACGCCGCAGTTTCCGCAGTGCGGTTTCTCCGGCCAGGTCGTGCAGATTCTCGATTACATCGGCGTCGATTACAAGAGCGTCAACGTGCTCGCCGATTCGGAAATCCGCCAGGGCATCAAGGAATATTCCAACTGGCCGACGATCCCACAGCTCTACGTAAAGGGCGAGTTCGTCGGCGGCTGTGACATCGTCCGGGAAATGTTCCAGGCTGGTGAACTGCAGCAGCATCTCCAGGAAAATGGCATCGCCGTGCGCGCCGCCTCCTGACCGGTCACCGGACGTCCGCCCGGTTTCCAAATCTGTTTCTTGAGTTCGAGGCGCTGCGGCTAGCAGCGCCTTGACCTGTTTATGGGAATTTCATTGTGACAGATTCTTCACAAGCCGTGTCCGCGGGCCGCCTGCCCATGGGCAAGCGAGAATTCATCGCGCTCGCCGCCTTCCTGATGGCCATCAATTCGCTGGCGATCGACATCATGCTCCCGGCCTTGCAGCAGATCGGCGCGAGCCTCGGCGTCGAGAGCGGGAACCACCGGCAATTCGTCGTCTCCTCCTATCTGCTCGGCTTCGGCTGCGCCCAGCTTTTCTACGGACCGCTTTCCGACCGCTTCGGCCGCCGCACGCCGCTGTTGTTCGGCCTCGTCGTCTATATCGTTTCGGCCATCGGCATCGTCTTCGTTCCCTCCTTCGCCGGTCTGTTGGTGCTGCGTTTCGTCCAGGGCATCGGCTCGGCGGCCACCCGCGTCATTACCATCTCCATCGTCCGCGATATCTATGGTGGACGGCAGATGGCCGAGGTCATGTCGCTGATCATGATGGTCTTCATGATCGTGCCGGTGATTGCGCCCGGCACCGGCCAGATCGTCATGTTCTTCGGCAACTGGCACCTGATCTTCCTGTTCATCGCCACCATGGCGACCGCTATCGCCGTCTGGGCCTATCTGCGCCTGCCGGAAACCCTGCATCCCGCCAATGTCAGGCCCTTCACCGCCCGCTCGATCTTCGGCGCCTTCAAGCTGGTCCTGACCAATCGCGTCGCGCTCTGCTACACCATCGCCAGCACCTTCATCTTCGGCGCGCTGTTCGGCTTCATCAATTCGGCCCAGCAGGTCTATGTCGGCATCTACGATCTTGGCGTCTATTTCCCCTTCGCCTTCGCCGGCGTGGCGATCTTCATGTCGCTGTCGTCCTTCTTCAATTCGCGCTTCGTCGGCAAGCTCGGCATGCGCCGCCTGTCGCACGGCTCGCTCATCGGCTTCATCGCCATCAACACCATCTGGCTGATTGTCCAGCTGGCCAGCACCGAGCCGATGCCCTTCGCTCTGTTCATCTCCTTCTTCGGCCTTTCCATGTTCCAGTTCGGTTGGATCGGCTCGAACTTCAATTCGCTCGCCATGGAGCCGCTCGGCCACGTCGCCGGCACCGCCTCCTCGGTCCTCGGCTTCATGAGCACGGTCGGCGGCGCCATTATCGGCGCCGGCATCGGCCAGGCCTTCGACGGCACTGCGCTGCCGATGGTCGCCGGTTATTTCACCGTGTCGATCATCGGGCTCGTCTTCGTGCTGATCGCCGAAAAGGGCCGCCTCTTCCAATCGCAGAACCCAGCCGTCTGAACGGCGGGCCTCATTCGCATCCGGGATTTCACCACATGACGCCGCCGCATAAACCGCACCAGGAAAACCAGGGCTCCCGCCGCATCGGCATGGGCTTTGGCGAATTCGTCGTCACCATCGCCATCATGACCGCCAGCGTCGCTATGGCGATCGACAGCATGCTACCGGCATTGCCCAATATCGGCCATTCCCTCGGCGTCACCAATACCAACGACGCGCAGCTGATCATCGGCGTGTTCTTCTTAGGCTTCGGCGTCTCGCAGATCTTCTTCGGCAGCCTTTCGGATACGTTCGGCCGCCGCAACATCCTGCTCGGCGGCTTGGCCTGCTATATTGTCGGAATGTTTGCCGCCGCAGCGACCGGCAGCTTCGAAATGCTGCTCGTCATGCGTTTTGTCCAGGGTATTGGCGGTGCGGCCGTGCGTATCACCACCATGGCCATGGTGCGCGACTGCTTCGGTGGCCGCGAAATGGCCCGAGTCATGTCCTATGTGATGATCGTCTTCATGATCGTGCCGATCGTTGCCCCATCCGTCGGCCAACTCATTATCCTCTATGCCAACTGGCACTGGATCTTCATCCTGCTCGGCATCATCGCCACCATTCTGTTCGTCTGGGCTCTCCTGCGGCTGAAGGAATCGCTGCCGCCGGAAGAGCGGCTGCCGCTGTCGGTCGCCTCTGTCGTGGATGGCTTCAAGACCGTGCTCACCAACCGCATCACCTGCGGCTACATGATCGGCCTCACCATGTTCACCGGCGTCATCAGCGCCTATGTGATCTCGGTGCAGCAGGTCTTCGGCGAGGTCTACGGCCTTGGCGACTGGCTGCCGATCGCTTTTGCGGCCACCGCTGGCGGCATCGCCGTCGCCAATTTCGCCAACGGCTTCTTCGTCCGCAAATTCGGCATGCGCCGCATCTCGCACGCCGCCCTGCTGATTTTCACGGCGCTATCGGCTGTCGGCTTTTTTTATTCGCTGGCCGGCAAGCCCGATTTCGCCATTGCCTACGGCATCTTCACCATCGTGCTGATGATGTTTGCCCTGATCGCCACCAATTTCACCGCCATCTGCCTCGAGCCAATGGGTAATCTCGCCGGCACGGCGACCGCCATCACCGGCTTCGTTTCGACGACGGCCGGCGCCATCCTCGGCGGCCTGGTCGGCCAGATGTTCAACGGCACGGTGCAGCCGCTCTTCGGCGGCTTCGCGCTCTTCGGCGCGGTGACGATCGCAGCCACCCTTTGGGCCGAAAACGGCAAGCTCTTCACCCATCCAGGCGACAGCCCGCAGCTCGATCCGGGTGCGGCGCATTTCTGAAATGGGATCAATGCTGGACCCGGCGGGTTTAGTTTGTTGACAAACGTTCTTCACTCGACGTCATCCTCGGCCTTGTGCCGAGGATCTGCTGCATATCAACAAATTGCAGATGCTCGGGACAAGCCCGAGCATGACGAAAGAGGAGTTAGACAACCGTCTCAGCAGTCTGAAGCTCACCGGAACGGCGGGTTCAGACCGTAAAAACCTCACGCCGCAACACCTCCCACGAGGCCTTGTCGGGCGCAATCAGCAGCCCGCCATCGAGATGATGCGGCAGGTAGGGCGAGCCGTCGAAGCGCGCCGCATAGGCGCCCGCCTCCTGCGAGATCAGCGTACCGGCAAGGTGATCCCAGGGCATCAGCTTGTTGTACATGAGGTAATGCACATGGCCGCCGGCAAAGGTGCGGTATTCGTGGGCGGCGCAGCGGTAATTGGTGAGGAAGCGCACCTTGGCGAGATTGGCGAGCACTTCGGCCCGCTTCTCCTGCGGCAGGTAGCCTGTCGAGGCCATGCCGACCATATGCTCCAGTCCCACGGGAGCTGCGACCGACAGCCGCTCGGCGCCGCCATCCGGCCGCCGCAGCCAGGCGCCGCCGCCTTTTTCGGCCATCACCCAGTCGTCGCCCATCGGATCGTAGATAATGCCGGCAACTGTCTCGCCGCCGGAGATGACGGATGCCATGACGCCGAAGGCCGGGATGCCGGAGGCGAAATTGAACGTGCCGTCGACCGGATCGACGACGATCGCGAGATCGGCATGCTCGAGCCTGCCGAGCAAATCATGATCGGCCGCGACCGATTCTTCGCCGAGGAACAGCGCACCCGGCCAGAGTTGCGCAGATTCCGCCTTGATCATGCGCTCGGCCTGCTCATCGGCTTCGGTGACGAGATCGGTCGCCTCGCTCTTGGCGCGTACGTCGGCCTGGCTGAGCCGGCGAAAGCGCGGCAGGATCTCCGCCTTTGCCGCGCGGCGCAGCAAATCGGCAAGAAGGGTCGCGTCGACAATCGAAGTCATGTCAAATCCTCACGCTTGGGTCTCTCAGAAGAACCTTGAATCAGATGCCGACGATCTCGCGCCGGATGAGCTGCCAGCTCTCCTTGTCGGGCGCGGAGATGATACCGCCCACGGTCTCGCCGGGGCGATAGGGCGTGCCGTCGAATTTCGCCGTATGGCCGCCGGCCTCCTGATGCGCGAGCACCCCGGCCAGGTGATCCCAAGGCATCAGCTTCGCATGGCCGATGAAATGCAGCTTGCCGGAGGCGACCATCCAATATTCGTAGGCCGAGCAGTTGAAGGCGAAGGTCATCCGGATCTTCGCCATGTTGGCGCAGATACGCGCGCGATCCGGTTCGTCCATGTGGCTCCATGACAGGCCACCGACCATCTGGTTCAGGCTAGCAGGCTCAGCGACTTTCAGCTTTGTCGACTGCCCGTCCCGACGCGTCAGAAAGGCGCCTGCCCCCCTGATCGCGGTCACCGTGTCACCGAGAACAGGATCGTGAATGATGCCGGCGACCGTCTCGCCCCGGACGGTCACCGCCAACATGGTCCCGAAGACAGGAAGCCCGGCGGCGAAATTGAACGTCCCGTCGACAGGGTCGATGACGAAGGCGAGCTCGGCATCGGCAAGTGCCGGCACGACAGACCGGTCGGCGTCATAAGCCTCCTCGCCGACGACGAGTGCTGCGGGAAAGCGCTCTCTCAGCGCCGCGGTGATCCGGTGTTCGGCAAGCAGATCCGCTTGCGTCACCAGATCGATTGCCGAAGTCTTCTCCGAAACATCGGCAGCGCCGAGATTGCGGAAACGCGGCATGATCTCGGCTTGCGCCGCCTCTCTGACGCAATCGCCGAGAAAGAGAATATCCTGATCTGAAATAGTCATGCGAAATCCTGCCTCATTCAATAGCCTGCCTGCATAGCTGGCCTTTCATGAAGGATCGGTGACACCAAGGGTGGAAAAGTCGAAGAGTTTCGGATCGAGCAGATGCGACGGGTTCACATGCGAAAGCGCCCGCAGCATCGTATCCTTGCGGCCCGGCATCCGCCGCTCGATATCGGCAAGCATATCCTTCATCGCATTGCGCTGCAGCCCGTCCTGCGAGCCGCAGAGATCGCAGGGGATGATCGGAAACTGCATAGCGACGGCAAACTTCGCGAGGTCGTCCTCAGCGGCATAGGCGAGCGGACGGAGCACCATCAGATCGCCCTCGTCGTTCAGAAGCTTCGCCGGCATCGAGGCGAGCCGGCCGCCATGGAAGAAATTCATGAAGAAGGTTTCGAGAATGTCCTCGCGGTGATGGCCGAGCACCAGCGCATCGCAACCCTCTTCCCGCGCGACACGGTAGAGATTGCCGCGCCGCAGCCGCGAACAGAGCGAACAATAGGTGGCGCCTTCAGGCACCTTCTCCTTCACGATCGAATAGGTGTCGCGATACTCGATCCGGTGGCGGACGCCGATCTTGTTAAGATAATCCGGCAGAACGTGTTTCGGAAAGTTCGGCTGGCCCTGGTCAAGATTGCAGGCGATGAGCTCGACCGGCAGCAAGCCGCGCCATTTGAGATCGAGCAGCAGCGCCAACAGCCCATAAGAGTCCTTGCCACCGGAAAGGCCGACCAGCCAGCGCTTCTGGCCCTTCAGCATGTCGAAATCGTCGAAGGCCTGGCGCACCTGCCGCAGCAGCCGCTTGCGCAGCTTGTTGAAGGAGACCGAGCGCGGTGCATCGGCAAACAGCGCATGGCCGCTGGTGTCGGCTTCGCCGGTTTCCAAATCATCGGCGATGTTGGCTGCGATATTCATTGCTTCGTCCTACAGAAATTCCACATTTGCTCTAGCAGAAAGCTGCCTGGCAACACAGCATCAATCGCCGAAAACCGACCAGCCGGTGCGGGCTGCGAGCATTTCCAGCGCCGCGGCGCCGAGCTGCGAATTGCCGACCTTGTTCAGCCCCGGCGACCACACCGCGATCGAGGCAATGCCCGGCGCCACCGCAAAAATGCCGCCGCCGACGCCGCTCTTACCGGGCAGGCCGACATGATAGGCGAAGTCACCCGAGCCATCGTAATGGCCGCAGGTCAGCATCAGCGCATTGATGCGACGCGCCCGCTTCGGCGAGACCACCGAATGGCCGGTCGTCGGATTGCTGCCGCGCGCCGCCAGGAACAGCCCGGCGCGGGCGAGCTGCTCGCAGCTCATCGACAGCGCGCATTGATGGAAATAGACGCCGAGCACGTGGTCGACCGGATGGTCGAGATTGCGGTAGGCGCGCATGAAGTTGGCAAGCGCGAAATTGCGGTATCCCGTCTGCGTTTCCGAGCGCGCCACCTTGTCGTCGATGGTGATCGACTCGTCATCGGCGAGATAACGCACGAAGCGCAGCAGCTCGCCGATTGCCTCGCGCGGCGCATGGCCGGCCATGACGACGTCGCTGACGGCGATCGCGCCGGCATTGATGAAGGGGTTGCGGGGGATGCCGCTCTCATGCTCCAACTGGACGATCGAGTTGAAAGCCGATCCCGAGGGTTCGCGCCCGACCCGCTTCCACAGCCCCTCGCCGACCTTGCCGAGCGCCAGCGTCAGCATGAAGACCTTCGATATGCTCTGAATCGAGAAGGCGGTATCGGCATTGCCGACGCGATAGACTTTGCCGTCGACGGTGACGATCGCCATGCCGAACTGCTTCGGGTCGACCTTGGCGAGCTCCGGAATATAGTCCGCCACCTTGCCCTCGCCGATCCGCGGCTGGATATCGGCGTAGATGCTATCGAGGGTCGCCTGCAAATCTGCCATTGCTTCTCTCCAGATCGCAAAAAAGCCGCTCGAAAGAGCGGCTTTCCGTATATCGACGCATGCTGTTGTCTCGCAATCGGTTTCGACTGCGAGACGAATGCATTAACGCGAGTAGAATTCGACGACCAGATGCGGTTCCATGACGACCGGGAACGGAACGTCGCTGAGCGTCGGAACGCGGCCGAAGGTTGCGACCATCTTGCTGTGATCGACTTCGATGTAATCAGGAACGTCGCGCTCTGCGAGGCTGACGGCTTCCAGAACGATCACCAGCTGCTTCGACTTTTCGCGAACTTCGATGACATCGCCGGCCTTGCAACGGTAGGAACCGATGTTGACGCGCACACCGTTGACCGAGACGTGGCCATGGTTGACGAACTGGCGGGCAGCAAAGACCGTCGGAACGAACTTGGCGCGATAGACGATTGCGTCGAGGCGCGATTCCAGCAGGCCGATCAGATTTTCAGAAGTGTCGCCCTTGCGGCGGTCGGCTTCGGCGAAGATCGCGCGGAACTGCTTTTCGCGCAGGTCACCGTAGTAGCCCTTGAGCTTCTGCTTGGCGCGCAGCTGCACACCGAAGTCCGAAAGCTTGCCCTTGCGGCGCTGGCCGTGCTGGCCCGGGCCGTATTCGCGGCGGTTTACCGGGGACTTCGGACGGCCCCAGATGTTTTCGCCCATACGGCGGTCAATTTTGTACTTGGACGATTCGCGCTTGCTCATCGTATTTCCTTTCAAAGGTTTATGACGGCTTGTTGCCAAACCGCACGAAGGAAACACGCCCTCCTCTGGTCTTTTCCGAGACCTGACAGGATGTTCCGGTTAGCGAACAGGAACGATCCACGGGACATGTCAAATGAAACACCGGGCATTGCTGCCCGGTGCTTGCGGCGGTCTTTAGAGGGCCGTCATGAAATTGTCAACAGCGGCAAAGCTCGAAAGCACCACTATTCCGCCGCCAGCCGTGGGTCCCCGCCAGCATCAGGTGCGTTGGCGTCGCCCGGCGCCGTCTGGCAGTCCATATCAGGGAAAGCGACGATACGCTTGCCGGAAAAATCGGCGTGCACGACGATGATGCCCTGCTCCTCGAAATAGCCGAGCAGGCGCCGCGCACGGCGGGCGGAATGGGTGCCATAGGCACGGGCGATGCGGGCGTCCGACGGGCACGGCTCGCC
The DNA here is from genome assembly GCF_057653825.1 of Rhizobium sp. WSM409. Lineage (NCBI taxonomy): Bacteria > Pseudomonadati > Pseudomonadota > Alphaproteobacteria > Hyphomicrobiales > Rhizobiaceae > Rhizobium > Rhizobium sp. WSM409. The sequence continues at coordinate 2,130,810 of NZ_CM172794.1, forward strand.
GCAGACGGCGGCCTTGGCGAGCATCAGGAAGACGCCCTGCAGGTCGTCGGTGACACCTGAAGACAGCGACAGCGCCGTCGCCCAGGCATCGGTTGCGGCCGTTGCCGCATCGACGCCAGAGCGCGAGATCGCCACGCGCCGGCGGAAATCCGGCAGCGCGATCGGCGGTCCCGGCACGCGACGCATGCGCAGCCTTACCAGAAAGTCCTGGTAGAGCACCGAATCGGTGCGGAAGGCGGATGCCGGATCGTCCAGTATCTCGGCCAGCACACCTGCAAGGCGCTCCTCCCGCTCCTCGGCGGAGACTTCCACCTGGCTCGCCCTCGCCTCCGCAGGTACGGCCGATGCAGCCGGCGTTGAGCGCGAGAGTTCGGCCAGAATATCGGTCGTCGGCCGTGGCGCCGGCGGGGCGCGGCGCACCAGCGGGCGTTGGAATTCCTCCGGATCGGGCGTGAAGATCAGGTCTTCGACATCCTGCGGCGCATCCGGCAGCGGCATCAGTTTCGGGCTGGAGGAGCGCGCCGAGGTCTCCACCGCGCCGATCTGGATCGGCAGCGGCCGGCGCGACAGCGCGGGTCCGAGAGCGACGAAATTGCCGCGCTTCAGGTCGCGGAACATCTCGGCCTGGCGCCGGTCCATACCGAGCAGGTCGGCGGCGCGCGCCATGTCGATATCGAGGAAGGTGCGGCCCATCAGGAAGTTCGAGGCCTCAGCCGCAACGTTCTTGGCGAGCTTGGCAAGCCGCTGCGTCGCGATCACGCCGGCAAGGCCGCGCTTGCGGCCGCGGCACATCAGATTGGTCATCGCGCCGAGCGACATCTTGCGCGCATCTTCCGAGACATCGCCACCGACCGACGGCGCAAACATCTGCGCCTCGTCGACCACGACGAGAACCGGATACCAGTATTCGCGATCGGCATCGAACATGCCGTTGAGGAAGGCGGCGGCGGCGCGCATCTGGTCTTCGAGATCGAGGCCTTCGAGCGTCAGCACGCAGGAAACGCGATGCTGACGGATGCGGTTGGCAATGCCCGCCAACTCCGCCTCTGTGCGCTCACCGTCGACGACGACGTGGCCGAACCTGTCGCTGAGCGTGACGAAATCACCCTCGGGATCGATGATGACCTGCTGCACCCATTGCGCCGATTGCTCGAGCAGACGGCGCAGAAGATGCGATTTTCCGGAGCCGGAATTGCCCTGCACGAGCAGACGTGTCGCCAGCAGCTCCTCGATATCGAGCGTCGCCGGAGCGCCGGACGCCAATCCCATATCGATGCCAACCTGCACGTCCAATTCCCCTTACAAATTCCCGGCCCGTCTCTAGATCAGGATGATTTTAGGCCCGATCGGCCTAAAACCTGTTTCCTGATCTACATCAAAGAAATAGAGCATGATGTCGTCCGAAAACCGCGTACACTTTTCGGCATCATGCTCTAGCAGATTCGCAGGCACCGTTGTCGTCAAACCTTTAAGAACCCACAGGAAAGCCAGCCCTGGGAAATAAGGCTTCACACCGCCTCGCGCTCGACGAGGTCGCCCGCCATGTCCTTCTGCGTCGGAATCAGCAAACGTGTGCAGAGCAGGCTGACGAAAAGCGGCGCCAGCAAGACCGCAAGCCCCGCGCGCAAGCCCAGGAGTTCGCCGAGAAAGCCGATGATCGGCGGCCCGATGAGAAAACCGGTCAGGGCTGCGAAGGAAAGCGTCGCAACGCTTGAAGCGGGCGGGCGATCAGTCAGCGAAGCGACGGCCGTCACCGCAAGCGGAAACCCGACCGAGACGCCGACACCGACTGCGGCAAAGCCGAGTAGCGCAAGCGGCGTCGCCGGTGCAAGGAGAACGACGAGCATACCGGCAAGCGAGGCGATGCCGCAGCCACGGGCAATGGCAACCGCGCCGAAACGGCCTTTCATGTAATCACCGCTGAAGCGCCCCGCCGCAACCATGAAAGCGAAAACCGAATAACCGAGGCCGGTTTGTGCGCCTTCTGCATTCATGACATCGCGGAGGTAGACCGCCGACCAATCGGCGATCGCACCTTCGGTCATCGTCACGCCGAAGACGAAGGCGCAAATCCCGAGCAGAGCAAGACTGGGCAGCTTGAAGCCGGTCATTGCCTGCGAATTCTCCGCATGGTGACTTTCCGGCAATTTCGGCAGGCGCAGGCTGGCAATCAGCGCAGCCGGCAGGATAACGATCGCCGTGATCAGGATCGACCAGTGCGGCGAAAGCCCGAGGGCTATGGCACCAACGCCGATCAGGCTGCCGGCCATGATACCGAAACTCCAGAAGCCGTGGCAGCGGCTCATGATGATCAGCCCCGTCGCCTTCTCCGTCACATCGGCCTCGACATTCATGCCGAGTTCCACCGTCGAAAGCGCAACCCCAACGACAATCAAGGCGAAGAATAGAAGCATGACGCTGGGGGCGAAGGCTGGAAGCGAAACCACGGCAAGAAAGAAGATGAAACCATAGATGATCGCCATGCGCCCGCCGATGCGCGAGACGAGGCGGCCGGCAAACGGCAGGGTGATCAGCGTGCCGATCGGCAACCCCAGAAGTGCGACGGCGAGATCGGCGGTGCCGAGTTCAAGCTTCGCCTGGATATCAGGAATGCGCGGCAACCAGGCGCCAAAGGCTATCGGCTGCAGAAAGAAGATCAGCATGACAAGTCTTTGCAGCGGCACGGCGCATCCCTTTATGTATCGAGCGGCAAACACCCGCCCGCGATTCCCCACAGAGATGTTGCGCGATGACATCGGTGAAATAAAGCGCGCAGTGCCTTATCGCATGCTGAGACCGAAACCCTGCATCAGCCGGCGCGTCGCAAAGTCGGGATTGCCGGATGTAAAAACGGCAAAGTCGAAATTATCGGGGTGAACGGCATCGGCGATCTGCGGAACGAGTGTGCGCGCCCGCCGGGCAATGGCTTCTGCCGGATCCAGCCAGTCCACCGGCCAAGGCGCCAGTCTGCGGAATAGATTGGCCATGAAGGGATAATGCGTGCAGGCGAGCACGACGATATCGGTCTTGCGGCCTTCCTTCTCGACGAAACATTGGTCGATCTCGGTCAGCACCGCCTCATCGGAAACCGCGTCGCCCCGGATATAGGCCTCCGCCATGCGCGCCAAGTTTTCCGAGCCGACGAGCCGCACATGACATTGCTGCGCAAAGGACTGGATGAGATCGCGCGTATAGGCGCGCTTGACCGTGCCCGGCGTCGCGAGCACCGAGACCAGGCCGGAGCGCGTGCGCTCCGCCGCCGGTTTGATCGCCGGCACGGTGCCGACGAAGGTCATCTGAGGAAAGGCGGCGCGGAGATCGGCACCAACAAGCGTGAAGGCGGTGTTGCAGGCGATGATGCAGACTTCGGGATCGTGCTCCTCGAGCAGCCGGCCGAAAAGCCCGATCACCCGCTCCTTCAGCGCCTGTTCCTCCCAGCCGCCATAGGGAAAGCCGGCATCGTCGGCCACATAGATGAAGCCGCGTTCCGGCATCAGCACGCGCACCTCGCGCAGCACGGTCAGCCCGCCGATGCCGGAATCGAAGACGAGGACGGGTTTCAGCTCATGCGTCGGCGCTGTCATCGGGCGGTGTTTCCTTGGCCGCTGTCGGGAACCGGCCGCCGCGCGGGCTCTTGCGCGAGAAGCGGTCGAGGGAGGAGATGACGCCGCGCAGCACGCTGATTTCCTGCTCCGTGAAGGCCCGGCGGGAGAGTACGGCACGGAGATTGTCGACCATTTTTGGCTTTTTCCCGGCAGGGTGGAAATAACCACGCGCATCGAGCGCCTCCTCCAGCTGGTCGAACAGGCCGAACAGCTGGTCCTTGGTCGAGGGCGTCTGCCCCATTGCCTGGAAGGGCACCGCGCCGAGATCCTCCATGCCTGATTTCATCCACTCATAGGACATCAGCAGCACTGCCTGGGCGATGTTCAGCGAAGCAAAGGCCGGATTGACGGGGAAAGTGACGATCTCGTCTGCAAGCGCCACCTCCTCGTTGGTCAGCCCCCAGCGCTCGCGCCCAAAGAGGATTCCGGTTCCCTCGCCGGCACGAAACCTCGCCCGGAGCGTCTCGGCGGCAATGACCGGCGAACGCACCGGTTTGTAGCCGTCGCGCTCGCGCGCCGTCGTCGCATAGACGAAATTGAGGTCGGCGACCGCCTGTTCCAGCGTATCGTAGACCTTGGTCGCCTCGATGACGTGATCGGCCTTGGAGGCGGTCGCCAGGGCTTTCTCGTTCGGCCAGCCGTCGCGCGGATTGACGAGGCGCAGTTCAGCAAGGCCGAAATTCGCCATGGCGCGCGCCACCATGCCGATATTCTCGCCCATCTGCGGCTCGACCAGAATGATGGCCGGCCCTTCGGCCAGAAGTTGACGCTCGCTGTTCGTGCCTGCCATCGTTCTATCCCTGTTTCGAGCGCGCAATAACCTCGCCCGCTGCAAACGGCAAGACGTCAGCCTGCGGATAAAGCCTTTCCAGCGCAGAACCGATCATTTCGAGCCCCAGTCTCGCGCCCTCGCGCGACAGCGGCAGGTGCCGCCCTGTCGTCCGCGACGCCTTGCGCTCAATGAAGAAACAGGTCGAGCCGCGCGGGGCCGCATCCTTCATCAGCGCCAGATCCGACGCGATCAGCCTCTTCAGGTCGTCGGCCTCGGCCGGCGCTGTGGAACTCTTCGCCAGGATGCGCGCCCAGTAGGTGCAGGAAAGGAAGATCGCCAGCGTCTGGCGGATCTGGCCCGGCCGCGTCACCACCGACCAGGACGAGCCGAGCGGCTTCGCGGCCACCGTCACGTCGCGGTAGCAGGCATCGATCTTCTGCGACAGGGCGATCAGCTCGAAGCCGCTACTGCCCTCACCGATCGCGTTCAGCAGGTCCTCCAGCGCCTGGAACCAGCGGGCAAGTGCAGCATCGAGCGCACCCCGCGTGCGCGCCGGAAAGACGAGGAAGGCGACCGCCGTTCCGGCCACCGCGCCGATCACGGTCTCGCCGATGCGCAGCTGCAGCAGGTCGAGCGTTAGCACCCCGGTCATGCCGTAGACCAGGCAGAGCACGATCGAGATGAAAAAGGTCATCGTCGCATAGGAGACCTGCAGGAAATAGAAGGCGAGGAAGATGCAGATGACCGCAACCGGAATGGCGATTGCCAGCTGCCCCGAAATCAGCGTCGCCAACAGGAGCCCGATGGCGATCCCGAACACCGTGCCGAGCGAACGCGACAGCGCCTTCATCGCCGTGTCGCCGCGCGAATTGGTATTGGTGAAGACGAGGAAGGCGGCCAGCACCGCCCAGAACCAGCGCTCGCGCGACAGAAGCAGGCCGAAGCCCATGGCGATCGCCGAAGCGAGCGTGATCTGCAGCGCCGAACGCAGCAGCGGATTGGCAAAGGAAAAGTCGATCTTTTCAGGCTGCGCAGTGTCCCTGACGGCATCGATGCCGGCAAAGCCGGAGACCTGCCCCTCGCCAATCGCCTGCGTTAGCTGCTGCCGCGCCTCGCCGAGCCAGAGAAGCGCCCGCACAGTTTCGCCCTGCGGCTCGTCCTTGATGGCTTCCGCCATGGCGCTATAGGGTGCAAGTTCGGCTGCATCCGCCTCGATCACCGCATGGACGAGTGCGAAGGGCGGCGGGCTCTGGAAGCTCAGCACGATCGCGCTCTCAGCAGCAAGATGCGCGTCGAAGAGCCGGATTGCCAGCTCTGCGGCGGGATCGGCGGTGGCATCGAAAACCCCGCCGGCCGGGCGTGGAATGAAGGTTTCGGCCATCAGTACCACTTCCTTCAGCCGGTCTTCCAACTGACGCAGCTCCTGCCTGTCGGCTTCGCCGATCTCGGCGCCACCGGCAAGGGCGGCGAGCTTGAAGAGGATCTGATTGATCCGGCCGCGCACGCTTTCGAGCGACCGCAGCAGGTCGCGCCGCCAATCGTCCGGCAGGAGCACGGCTCTCACCAGATGCCCGAAGAGCACCGAAACGACGGGGCCGATCGCCACATCAGGCAGCTCGGCAAGAGAAGGCCGGAAATAAGACCCCATGAAATAGGAGGTGAAGGCGAACATGCCGATCGCAAAACCGCGCGGCCCGAACACGCGGCCCGCCGATGCGAGCGCGATCACCACCAGGAAGACGAGATCGGAGAGAAAGCGGTGATCTTCGAGGCCCGCCGCGATGGCGACAACGCCAAGGCTTGCGGCACAACCGAAGAGCCGCGTCACCAGTTGTCGCGCATTGCCCTTGTCGCGAACCGCCACCCCGCCCTCGATCGACAGCACGATGCCAAGGCCGAAAGCCGCCGTCGGCAAAGGCAGGATGAACATCTGGATGGCGAGGAGGACTAAAAAGGAGAAAGCGATCGTCAGCGTCACCCGCGAGGCCATCCGCAGGCGCGATAGCGCCGGATCGTTGGCAAGCAGCCAGTCGCGGAACTGAAAACCGGAAAACAAGTGCAAGAGCCCCTCATGCTGCCCAGGGATCGACAGATACCGCCGCAAGAGCGGAAATCAAACCACCCGAGATCGAATCCAGATGCTCTCGAATGTCGCGCGCCTATTGGCCCTTGGCAATCAGCGCCATCGTTGCCTTCAGGGAATCGCGCGCCTGCGTTTCGATATTTTCGGTGACGATATCGTCGATGACGGTTTTGCCGCCCTCTTCGACCACTTGGAAATGAACAGTCGTATAATCCTTGGCGTCAGCAGCGTCCGAGCAGGCGGATTTCTTGAAGCGCACGGTCACCTCGGCCACGCCGTCGACCACAGGCGCTGCCGCCATCGTCAGATCCTCCAGCGGGCAGGCATCCTGGCCGTTGACGATGACGTCGTAGTCGAAGGGCGAAATGCCGTCATCGTCGATGGCGGGAAACTGAGCCGCCGCCTGGTATTTCGCGACGAAATCGCGGCTGTAGAGATGGTCGAGCCGGCTCGCATCGAAGATGTCGGTCCAGTCGCTGTTATTGTCGGCCCAATTGCTCCTGGTCGCCTCCATGATCTCCTTCACGGGAGCGATGATATCGGCGGCATGGCCGGTGCCGGAAAAGGCGATAAGGCATGCGATAACAACGGCGATTGTCTTCATGGTCGAATGTCCGGGGCGGCAGATCGTGGCGGACACTAACCAAATTCCAGCACTTGGCAATGGCGGCAAAAACGCATTCTGAAACCCGTTGCAGCTTTGCGTTCCCGGTTCACAATGCTATAGCGCTCCTCATCACATCACCCACCCGGGACCCCCGTCCCCATTCAAGCTCGAACGAGGCAGATACATGAACAAGATCAAGGTCGCAAATCCCGTCGCCGATCTCGACGGCGATGAAATGACGCGCATCATCTGGCAGCTCATCAAGGATAAGCTGATCCATCCGTATCTTGACCTCGACATCGACTATTTCGACCTCTCGGTCGAAAACCGCGACGCCACCAACGACCAGGTCACCGTCGACGCCGCCAACGCCATCAAGAAATACGGCGTCGGCATCAAGTGCGCGACGATCACGCCGGATGAAGACCGCGTCAAGGAATTCAATCTCAAGCAGATGTGGAAGAGCCCGAACGGCACGATCCGCAACATTCTCGGCGGCGTCATCTTCCGCGAGCCGATCATTTGCCAGAACGTGCCGCGCCTCGTTCCCGGCTGGACCAAGCCGATCGTTGTCGGTCGTCATGCCTTCGGCGACCAGTACCGTGCCACCGACTTCCGCTTCCCCGGCAAGGGCAAGCTGACGATCAAGTTCGTCGGTGAAGACGGCACGGTTATCGAGAAGGACGTCTTCGACGCCCCCGGCTCCGGCGTTGCCATGGCCATGTACAATCTCGACGAGTCGATCCGCGAATTCGCCCGCGCCTCAATGATGTACGGCCTGATGCGTAAGTGGCCGGTTTATCTGTCGACCAAGAACACCATCCTCAAGGCCTATGACGGTCGCTTCAAGGACATCTTCGAAGAGGTGTACCAGACCGAATTCAAGGATCAGTTCAAGGAAGCCGGCATCACTTACGAACACCGCCTGATCGACGACATGGTCGCCTCGGCGCTGAAGTGGTCGGGCGGCTATGTCTGGGCCTGCAAGAATTATGACGGCGACGTCCAGTCCGACACCGTAGCCCAGGGCTTCGGCTCGCTCGGCCTGATGACCTCGGTTCTCTTGACGCCCGACGGCAAGACGGTCGAAGCCGAAGCCGCCCACGGCACGGTGACGCGTCACTATCGCCAGCACCAGAAGGGCCAGGAAACTTCGACGAACTCGATCGCCTCGATCTTCGCCTGGACCCGTGGCCTGGCGCACCGCGCCAAGCTCGACGACAATGCCGAGCTCGCCCGCTTCTCCTCGACGCTGGAAAAGGTCTGCGTCGACACCGTCGAATCCGGCTTCATGACCAAGGACCTGGCGCTGCTGATCGGCCCCGACCAGCCGTGGCTGTCGACCACCGCCTTCCTCGACAAGATCGACGAGAACCTGCAGAAGGCCATGGCGTAAGCCGGTCTTTTCGGTATAGCATTGAAACGGCGGGGCTTTCCCCGCCGTTTTCATTTGCGAGGATGAACCGATGACGGCAACCGTGCGCCCGCTCGAAGCCTCTGACCGTGCCGCCTGGGAACCTTTATGGGCTGCCTATCAGCACTTCTATGAAGTGGTCATCCCGCCTGAAACCACCGATCTCACCTGGGCTCGCTTCCACGACCCTGACGAACCGATGCATGCGCTCGGCGCCTTCGACGAAGACGGCCGCCTCGTCGGCATCGTCCATGCCATCTTTCACCGTTCCTGCTGGCTGCCGCAATGGACCTGCTATCTGCAGGATCTTTATGTCGAGAGCAGCCAGCGCGGGCTCGGCACCGGTGCTGCACTCATCGACGCCGTCGCAGATCTCGCGCGCGGAAACGGCGCAGGCAGGCTCTATTGGATGACGCACGAGGCCAACGCGACGGCGCGCCGGCTCTATGACAGCATCGCCGAGCGCTCCGGCTTCATCCAGTATCGCAAGGCGCTCTGACTGCTGGCGAAATTTGACATCAAGGGTTGATAAGTGTTGATTCTCGAAGGGGTGGTTCCGCAAACATAGGAACAACAGGAGGATCTCATGACCGAAGAACTGGTATTCTATACCAACCCGATGTCGCGCGGCCGCATCGCGCGCTGGATGCTGGAAGAGATCGGCCAGCCCTACCGCACCGAATACCTGACCTTCGGCGAGACGATGAAGGCGCCGGAATATCTCTCCGTCAATCCGATGGGCAAAGTGCCGGCGATCCGCCACGGCGATACCGTCGTTACCGAATGCGCGGCGATCTGCGCCTATCTCGCCGAAACCTTTCCCGACAAGGCGCTGGCGCCGAGGCCGGAAGAGCGCGCGGATTACTACCGCTGGATGTTCTTTGCCGCCGGTCCGCTCGAATCGGCGGTGACCATGAAGGCTCTCGGCTTCGAAATTCCGCAGGAACGCCTGCGCATGGCCGGCTGCGGCGGCTTCGGCGACGTGATGAACACACTCGAGAAAGCCGTCTCCGGTTCGACCTACGTCACCGGCGAGCGCTTCACCGCCGCCGACGTCTATGTCGGCTCCCATATCGCCTGGGGCCTCGGCTTCGGCTCCATCGAGAAGCGCCAAGCCTTCATCGACTATTTCGGCCGCATCAACGAGCGCGAGGCCTACAAGCGGGCGAACGCCCTCGATGACGAAGCCATCAAGACCATGCAGGCCGCTTGAGAGCTCGGGGACGCGGCAGATCCGCCGCCCCCCCAAATAGCGACCTCAGACGAGCGGCATATGAATATCCGTCAGAAGCTCGGTCGGCGACACCTCGCGCGGGTTGTTGAGGTATTCCTCGAACATCACCCTGTCCTTCAACTGCCGGCCGGATTTCGGCAGCCATTCGGCAAAGAGCCACTGATAGGACTTCGGCATATTAGCATAGGGACCCTTGTGGCGCAGCACCGCATAATCGCCGCCGTCGATGGTGCGCCGCTCGAACGGCGCCTCGACCGGCACGTCGGAAGCGCCGGTGACGCAGGCGATCGAGCGCAGCTTTTCTTCAGGCACGATGTCGGGATCGTCGAGATAGACGCCGATCATCCGCATGTCGGGCCTGGCGAGGCCGCGAGCATAAAGCGTGCCGAACAGCGTCTCGAAGGCCCTGTCGATATGCATGTAGGAGCCGGTATGGGCAACGCCGATCAGCTCGATCGGTCCGATCTCGCGTATGGTAACGTCTAACATTGCTTTGGTCTTTCCGTTGGGTGAGGGTTCAAAGGCTGTATGGCTTCCCTCTTTCCGGTAGCGCGCCGGCGGCATGCCGTAGACCGACTTGAAGATACGATTGAAGGATTGGAGATTGGGGTAGCCTGATCGCTTCGCAATTTCACTGACGGCAAGTTCCGTGCGGACGATCTCGCCAGCCGCGTGATGCAGCCTGAGCCGCTTGACGGTGGCCGCCAGCGTCTCGCCGTAAATCGCCCGGTAGATCCTGTGCCAGTGATAGCTCGACATGCAGGCGATTTCGGCAAGGCGTTCCATATCCAGCTCCTCGTCGAGGTGGTCGTGAATATAGGCCGAAACCCGTCTCAGACGGTTTTCATAAAGTGCCCATGCCGTTTCGCCATTCATCTCGGAACCTCGTGCAATCGATCGGCTTGAGAGAACCATATCCCGATTTGACAAATCCTGCTGACTTGCCCTCGGCAGTGAGCCGATGAAATGAGAAAGGCGGAAGCCAAGCCTCCGCCTTTTCGAAACGCATTGATTAGCCGGCTAATCAGCCGGCGAGTGCTACGGCAACGGCCTCGATCGCCTCGTCGGCCTTCGACCCATCGGGACCGCCGGCCTGGGCCATGTCGGGGCGGCCGCCGCCGCCCTTGCCGCCGAGGGCGGCAGAGGCGATGCGGACGAGATCGACGGCGCTGTAGCGTTGCACCAGATCCGGTGTCACCGCCACAACAGCACTTGCCTTGCCGTCGTCGGAAACGCCGACGAGGGCAACGACGCCCGAGCCGATGCTGGTCTTGCCGTCATCGGCCAGTCCCTTCAAATCCTTGGGATCGACACCCGAAATCGCCTTGCCGAGGAACTTGACGCCAGCAACTTCGCGCACGGCATCGACCGAGCCGCCCTGCCCGCCGCCCATGGCGAGTTTGCGCTTGGCGTCAGCCAATTCCTTTTCGAGCTTGCGGCGCTCGTCCATCAGCGCTTCAACACGTGACAGCACTTCGCCCGGCTGCACCTTCAGCGAGGCGGCCAGTGTCTTCACGCGTTCGTCCTGTTCGGCCAGATATTCGCGCGCCGATTCGCCGGTGACGGCCTCGATGCGGCGAACGCCGGCGCCGACGGCACTTTCACCGAGAACACGGATCAGGCCGATCTGGCCTGTGGCCCCGACATGCGTGCCGCCGCAGAGTTCGATCGAATAGGCCTTGCCGGCCTTGGCGCCGCGCACACCCTCACCCATCGCCACGACCCGGACTTCATCGCCGTATTTTTCGCCGAACAGCGCCATCGCGCCTTCGGCGATCGCATCGTCGACGCTCATCAGCCTAGTTGTAACCGGCGAATTCTGCAGCACGATCTCGTTTGCCATGTCCTCGACGATCTTCAGCTCCTCGGCCGACATCGGCTTCGGATGCGAAACGTCGAAACGCAGGCGCTCGGGCGCAACCAGCGAACCCTTCTGCGCCACATGGGTGCCGAGCACTTCGCGCAAAGCCTCGTGTAGCAGGTGGGTCGCTGAGTGATTGGCGCGCAGCCGCGAACGGCGAGCATGATCGACCGTCAGCACGACTGCATCGCCATCCTTGAACACGCCGTCGATGACAGTACCCTGATGCACGAACAGGCCTTCGCCCCTCTTCTGCGTATCTGAAATCTCGATCTTGCCGTGGTCGGACGAGATTACGCCGGTATCGCCCATCTGGCCACCGGATTCGCCGTAGAATGGCGTCTGGCTGACGACGATCTGCACCTTGTCGCCGGCCTTGGCCGCGGTCGAAACCGCGCCCTCTTTGACGATCGCCTGCACGACGCCTTCAGCCGTTTCGGTGTCGTAGCCGAGGAATTCGGTCGCACCGTGTTTTTCCTTGAGCTCGAACCAGATGGTTTCCGTCGCCTTCTCGCCGGAACCGGCCCAGTGCGAGCGGGCTTCGGCCTTCTGGCGCTGCATCGCATCGGTGAAACCGGAGATGTCGACGCCGATCTCACGGGCACGCAGTGCATCCTGCGTCAGATCGAGCGGGAAGCCGTAGGTGTCGTAGAGCTTGAAGGCGGTCTCACCATCCAGCATATCGCCCTTGGAAAGATTCGTCGTCGCGTCTGACAGAAGCGACAGGCCGCGTTCCAGCGTCTTGCGGAAACGGTTTTCCTCCAGCTTCAGCGTTTCCGAGATCAGCGCCTCGGCGCGCACCAGTTCCGGATAGGCGCGGCCCATCTGCTGCACCAGCGTCGGCAGCAGCTTGTAGACCAGCGGTTCCTTGGCGCCGAGCAGTTGTGCATGGCGCATGGCGCGGCGCATGATGCGGCGCAGCACATAACCGCGGCCCTCATTCGACGGAAGCACGCCGTCGGCGATCAGGAAGGCTGAGGAGCGCAGATGGTCGGCAATGACGCGGTGGCTGGCGCTGCCTTCCGCCTTGACGCCCATCGTGTCCTCGATGGTGCCGATCAGCGTGCGGAAGAGATCGGTGTCAAATACGCTCTGAACGCCCTGCAGAACGGCGGCCATGCGCTCCAGGCCCATGCCGGTATCGATCGATGGGCGCGGGAGCGGCGAACGCTCGCCGGGTGCGGTCTGCTCGAACTGCATGAAGACCAGGTTCCAGAATTCCAGGAACCGGTCGCCATCTTCCTCCGGGGAGCCCGGAGGACCGCCCCAAACATTCTCACCCTGATCGATGAAGATTTCCGAGCACGGGCCGCAGGGGCCGGTATCGCCCATCTGCCAGAAATTGTCGGAGGTTGGAATGCGGATGATCTTATCGTCGGAAAAGCCAGCGATCTTCTTCCACAGCGTCGCAGCTTCTTCGTCCTCGGAATAGACGGTCACCAGCAGGCGGTTCTTCGGAAGGTCGAAGCCCTCGGTGACGAGCTTCCAGGCAAGCTCGATCGCATTCTCCTTGAAATAGTCGCCGAAGGAGAAGTTGCCGAGCATCTCGAAGAAGGTCAGGTGGCGTGCAGTATAGCCGACATTGTCGAGATCGTTGTGCTTGCCGCCGGCTCGCACGCATTTCTGCGAAGTCGTCGCCGTCGAATAGGGACGCTTTTCGAGGCCGGTGAAGACGTTCTTGAACTGCACCATGCCGGCATTGGTGAACATCAGCGTCGGGTCGTTGCGCGGCACGAGCGGGCTCGACGGAACGATCTCATGGCCGTTCTTCTTGAAATAGTCGAGGAAGGTCGACCGGATATCGTTCACGCCGCTCATGCTATGCCCTTCAATGCTGCCGGAGGCAGGTAAATACAAATCCATCGGCTTTTAACGTTCGCCCCCGCCACTGTCCAGCAGACAAACAAAACCGACCGCATTCTCATCAGGAATGCGGCCGGTTGGAACTGTCCGATGAGTTTAAGCGCGAAAATTACATTTCCGCGGAGGCATCGCCATCGCCGTCATCGGGCTCCGGTCCGCCATTCTGCAGGAAGCGGTCGGCGATCAGGCCGGCATTCTGGCGCAGCGACAGTTCGATCTCGCGGGCGAGGTCCGGATTATCGCGCAGGAAGGTCTTGGCGTTTTCGCGGCCCTGGCCGAGGCGCTGGCTGTTATAGGAGAACCAGGCGCCCGACTTTTCGACGATACCGGCCTTGACGCCGAGATCGACCAGTTCGCCGGTCTTGGAAACACCCTCACCATACATGATGTCGAACTCGACCTGCTTGAAGGGCGGCGCCATCTTGTTCTTGACGACCTTGACGCGGGTCTGGTTGCCGATCACCTCTTCGCGCTCCTTGACCGCGCCGATGCGGCGGATGTCGAGGCGCACGGAGGCGTAGAATTTCAGCGCATTGCCGCCCGTCGTCGTTTCCGGCGAGCCGAACATGACGCCGATCTTCATGCGGATCTGGTTGATGAAGATCACCATGGTGTTCGACTTCGAGATCGAAGCGGTGAGCTTGCGCAGCGCCTGGCTCATCAGTCGTGCCTGCAGGCCGGGAAGGCTGTCGCCCATCTCGCCTTCGATTTCGGCACGCGGCGTCAGGGCAGCGACCGAGTCAACGACCAGAACGTCGACGGCGCCGGAGCGCACCAGCGTATCGGTGATTTCGAGCGCCTGCTCGCCGGTATCGGGCTGCGAGATCAAAAGGTTCTGCAGGTCGACGCCAAGCTTGCGGGCATAGACGGGATCGAGCGCATGTTCGGCATCGACGAAGGCGCAGATGCCACCCTTCTTCTGCGCTTCGGCAATCGTCTGCAATGCAAGCGTCGTCTTGCCGGAGCTCTCCGGCCCGTAGATTTCGACGATGCGGCCCCTCGGCAGGCCACCAACGCCGAGTGCAATATCGAGGCCAAGCGAGCCGGTCGAGATCGTCTCGATCTCGACAACATTCTCGTTGGAGCCGAGTTTCATGATCGAGCCCTTGCCGAACGACCGCTCTATCTGTGAGAGTGCCGCTTCAAGCGCCTTGCTTTTGTCCACCGATTTGTCCTCTACCAGCCGCAATGAATTCTGAGACATCCGATCCACCTTTAGGTTATTGAAGCCGCTCTAGCAATGTCGAGTTTGTACCCTATTTGTTCCATTTTCGCAATAGGCGATCAAATAATTGAAAGAAAAAGGTAAAACGACCCGTGTTCTGTATTTGTTTTATCGATGGAAAGCAACGACTTAGGTTTGAAGTGCTGGCACGAGCGGCGCAAGGCGCATCGCATCGATTCGCCTTTCGGGCATCGGGAGAGCGGCTCGGATGAAGAAAAAGATTCTTGTTCTCGGCGGCGCCCATATCGATCGGCGTGGCCGCATCTCCGGCGAGACGGCGCCTGGCGCCAGCAATCCCGGCACCTGGTTCGAGGAGCCGGGCGGCGGTGGCTTCAATGCGGCGCGCAACCTGGCAAGGCTCGGTTTTCAGGTGACGATGATCTCGCCGCGCGGCGGCGATCCGATGGGCGAGACGGTCGGAGAAGCTGCCGATTTTGCCGGCATCGACGACCGGCCCTTCGTCTTCCTCGACCGCAAGACGCCGAGCTATACGGCAATCATCGAGAAGGACGGCAATCTGGTGATCGCCCTTGCCGACATGGATCTTTACCGCTTCTTCGTGCCACGGCGTCTCTCCATCCGCTGGGTGCGGGAGGCCTTCGCCGCCCATGACTTCATCCTTTTTGACGCCAACCTGCCGGAAGAGACGATCGCGGCGATCGTCGCGAAGGCGCACTCGCTAGGCAAGCCCATCGCGGCAATCGCCATCTCGCCGGCCAAGGTCGTCAGGCTGAAACCCTGCATCGGGGATATCGACTACCTGTTCCTGAATGAGGCAGAAGCTGCCGCCCTTGCCGGTGAGCGGCCGGAAGGGGCTGCAGGCTGGCCGCCGTTGCTGAACGAGATCGGCATCAGGAACGCCGTCGTCACCCGCGGCCGGCGCGAGCTCGTCGCGCTTTGCGACGGCCGCGCCGTGACGCTACAGCCGCCGATTGCCGACATCGTCGCCGATGTCACGGGTGCCGGCGATTCCCTTGCAGCCGGCACGCTCGCCGCATTGATATCAGGCCTGCCGCTCGAAGAAGCCGTCCGCCACGGCACTGCGGCCGCCATACTGACCGTGCAGTCGCGGCACGCCGTCAACGAAAATCTGACGCCCGATCTCCTGAATGAGGCGCTTGCCCTTGTCCCCAAGGTCAGAATTCTGCATTGAAGCGGCGAATTAAATAGTTGAGCATGATGTCGACCGAAAACCGCTCACCCTTTTCGGCATCATGCTCTGTCGATCACAGGACAAGACCATGACCAAGCCCATCTCCCCTCTTCTGCCGATCGCCTATTCGAAGGAAGTCGCCAGCGCCAAGCAGCGCGGCGCGCCGCTGGTGGCGCTGGAATCCACGATCATCACCCACGGCATGCCTTATCCCGGCAATATCGAGATGGCCCGCAGCGTCGAGGCGATCATCCGCGAACAGGGTGCGGTGCCGGCAACGATCGCCGTCATTCACGGCACGCTGCATATCGGCCTTGAAGCCGCGGAGCTGGAACAGTTGGCCAAGGCCACTGAAGTCATGAAGGTGTCGCGCGCCGATCTCGCCTTCGCCATCGCCGAGCGCCGCACCGGCGCCACCACGGTTGCGGCGACGATGATCGCGGCGGCGCGCGCCGGCATCCGCGTCTTTGCCACAGGCGGCATCGGCGGTGTGCATCGCGGCGCCGAGGAAAGCTTCGATATATCAGCCGATCTCGAGGAACTCGCGCGCACCGGCGTCATCGTCGTCTGCGCCGGCGCCAAGGCGATCCTCGACATTCCGAAGACGCTGGAAGTGCTGGAAACCCGCGGCGTGCCTGTCGTCACTTATGAGAGCGAGGAATTCCCCGCCTTCTGGTCGCGCTCCTCGGGCATCCGCAGCCCGCTGTCGCTGAACAGCCCGGCCGCCATCGCCAACTTCCAGACGGTGCGCGAACAACTCGGCGTCGACGGCGGCATGCTCGTCGCCAACCCCGTGCCTGAGGCCGACGAAATCGCGCGCGAGGAAATGGAAATCTATATCGAGCGGGCGCTCGACAGCGCCGAGCGCGACGAAGTCACCGGCAAGGCGGTCACACCCTATCTTCTGTCGACCATCTTCGACCTGACGGATGGCCAAAGCCTCAAGACCAATATCGCGCTCGTTGAAAACAATGCGCGGCTTGCCGCTGAGATTGCGGTGGCGCTGGGTGAATGAGGGGTGACGGGGCTGGGCCAGCATGGCCTTCAAAACGGTCGCGCCGTGTAAGCCCCCCTCTGCCCTGTGTCCAGCCGATAGATGGGTAACAGATTGAACCGGATAGATGGGTTACAGTTCTCCCCCTTGTAAACCAGTGTCCGCCCCTGCGCCGGCTGGTCGGGGTTGCAGGGCGCTGGGGCGGACAAGCCGCTTGGTCTTCTTGTCGATGATGCCGAGCGGATGGGCATGGAAGCGTAGCGTCCAGATGCCCGCTTCACTCTCCTCGATCGCCACGACCTCGCCGGCCAGCGCTGCTGCGACATAGACGAGGTCACCGTTCCATTTGATCTCGCCATTGGAGCGCACCCGGCGCACCGCCGCCTCGGCCGGATAGTCCGGTTCAGGCAGGCGGTCGGGCAGGCGCCGCAGTGATGGTCGGTAATGATCAGCAGGCACGTCCATAGCGAGCGCCTCGTGTGGACGCTCGGCGTTGTAATTCTGGCGAAATGCGTCAAAGACCGCCTGCTGCGCGGCATGGTCGACCTCCGGCGCCATGGCCAGCGGCAGCATCGTCAGATGGAAGCGTTCGTGGCGGCCGTTCTGCTGCGGTTTGCCCGGCTGGATGCGCTCCAGGCCGATGCCGAGCTTGATGAACCGTACAGCAAGCGTCGTCAGCCCGGTGACGCCGATCGCCGCGAAGGGCGAACCGTTGTCGCTGCGAAAGCGCTCCGGCAGTCCGTGCTCGGCAAACAGCCGCTCGAACACCGGCCAGGCCTCTACCTCGGCCGGCGTCGCGCAGGCTTCCAGCGCCAGCAGAAAGCGGCTCGCCGTATCCATCACCGTCAGTGGCTCGCAGCGCCGCCCATCGCGGGTCCTGAACCAGCCCTTGTAATCGGCGCTCCACACCGCATTGGGCCCGTTGGCCGGCGCGAACGGGCCGCAACCAGCCGCCCGCCAGCGATGCCGCCGGCGCCCGACCAGCCCGTGTCGCTTCAGGATCTCGCCTATCGTCGAGGCCGCCGGCCAGCAAAGCTGCGGCGCCGACCGCTTCAGCCGCGCCAGCACCTTCTTCGGCCCCCACTGCGGATTCGCCTCCTTCTCCGCCACGATCCGCGCCACCAGCTCCGCCGCCGTTGCCCGCCCGTGCTCAAGCGGCGCCCGCGGCAGGTCGATAAGCCCCGCAGGGCCGAGCGCCCGATACCGCTCCAACCATTTGTAGCCCGTCTTGCGCGATATCCCGTAGGCCGCACACAGCGCCGTCATCGTCTCCTCGCCCGCAAGACATTCCCCAACAAAGCGCAGCCGCTCGTCCATGATGCCAGTCTCTCTCCAAACCATCGCCGGGCCCTCCCGGCTGCTAGAGAACTGTCACCTATGTAAACGGTCCGTTCTGTTACCTATCTATCCGGGTCGGACACCTGCCGGGCATCTCCCCCACAGATGGGGAGATGACAAGCGGCGAGACCTTCGCATCACATCAACGTTTCGCCGAGCTGCAATGGATACTTGGCTAGGGAAGCCGGTGCGCCCAGCCGATCTCCCCACCCGTGGGGGAGATGCCCGGCAGGGCAGAAGGGGCTTGCACGGCACAGCTTCCCCGACAACCATCCCTTCCCTCACCCGTCCAGCGTCTCCTTGACGACGACAGCAAGCTGTTTCAGCGAAAACGGCTTCGGCAGGAAGCCAAATTTCGCTTCCGGCGGCAGGTTGCGGGCAAAGGCATCTTCGGCATAACCCGAGACGAATATGAACTTCATGTCGGGATAGGTCTTGCGCAGCTCGCGCAGCAGCGTCGGGCCGTCCATTTCGGGCATGACGACGTCGGAGACGACGATGTCGACCTTGCCGTCGAGTTCTTCCAAGATAGCCAGCGCCTCGACGCCCGAGCCCGCCTCGTGGACGGTGTAGCCGCGCGTTTCCAGCATGCGCTTGCCGCCGCGGCGCACCGCCTCCTCGTCTTCGACGAGAAGGATGACGGCCGATCCCGTCAGGTCCTCGGGCTGCTGCGGCGATACCGGCAGCGGCACCACTTCGGCTCCGGCGATGGCGCCGTCGATCGAACCCGCTTCGGCCGCAACCGCCGGCTCCGGGATGTGGCGCGGCAGGAAGACGCGGAAGGTCGTGCCCTTGCCGACTTCGGATTCCGGCTGGATGTAGCCGCCCGACTGTTTGACGATGCCATAGACCATGGCGAGGCCAAGACCGGTGCCCTTGCCGACATCCTTGGTGGTGAAGAACGGCTCGAAGATCTTGTCCATGATTTCAGGTGCGATGCCTGTGCCGTTATCCGCAACCTCGACCAGCACCATGTCCTCGGCCGGCATGTAGGAGTAATTGAAGGCCGAGACCTCGGCAGCGGTCAGGTTTCGGGTGCGCAATGTCAGCGTGCCACCCTCTGGCATCGCGTCGCGCGCATTGACGCAGAGATTGATCAGCACCTGCTCGAACTGCGAAAGGTCTGTTTTGACAGGCCAGAGGTCGCGGCCATATTGCACGTCGAGCTTGACATTGGTGCCTGATAGCAGCCGATCGACCAGCATACGCAGGTCGCCGACGACATCGGTGAGGTTCAGCACCGAGGGCCGCATCGTCTGCTTGCGTGAGAAGGCGAGCAGCTGGCGCACCAGCACTGCGGCGCGGTTGGCGTTGCGCTTGATCTCTATCAGATCGGCGAAGCTGGCATCGGCCGGCCGCGCCTGCAGCAGCAGATGGTCGGAGGAAAGCAGGATAGCCGTCAGCACGTTGTTGAAATCATGCGCGATGCCACCGGCGAGCGTTCCGACCGCATTCATCTTCTGCGTCTGCGCCATCTGCGCTTCCAGCGCCTTCTGCTCGGTCACCTCGACGGCATAGACGATCGCCGCTTCCTCGGGCGCCTCGTCGCTCTGGTCGATGACGGCATTGACATAGAAGCGGAAATAGCGCGCCTCGTCGGTCGGTGTGCGGGTGTCGAGCGGCGCGATGTCGCCCTGCCGATCCTTGGCCGCCGCCAGCGCCGCGGCCAGCTGTGGCCGGTCGCTTTCCTGCACGATGGTTTCAAGATGCGGCGCCTTTTCGAGATCGTCGCGAGAGACGACGCCGGAGAACATCTTCAGGAACGGCGCATTGGTTCGCAAGATGCGCCCGTTGCCGTCGACCGAGGCGATCGCCATCGGCGTATTGTTGAAGAAGCGGGTGAAGCGCATGGCGGCGGCCGAAGCGGACTGGCCGCCGGCATCGCCCTTTTCACGCGCCAGCACGATCGTCCGGCTTTCGCCGGGTGCGCCGTCGCGCATCGAGGTGACGCTGTGGACGATCTGTACCGGCAGGCTCTGGCCGTTGCTCTTGCGCAGGTCGAGATCGAGCGTCACGGTCTTCTTCAGGCCCGGTTCGGCCTGCACCGACTGGATCAGCGCCAGTCCCTCGCCCGCCACGACGTCGCCGATCGTCATCGAGCCCGGCACGAACTTGGTGAGGTCGAGGCCCAGCCATTCGGCAAGCGTCGCATTCAGGTAGAAGATCTCGCCCTTCCTGCCGGCGGAAAAGAAGCCGGCCGGCGCGTGGTCGAGATAATCGATCGCGTTCTGCAATTCCTTGAAGAAGCGCTCCTGGTCGTCGCGCTCCGTGGTGATGTCGGTGATCTGCCAGATCTGCAGCGGCTGGCCGCCGTTTTCCTCCGGCTGCAGCAGCCGCGCCTTCAGCCGGTACCAATGCGCGCCGGAGCTGTTGCTGCCAGGCCCGACGGCGCGCAGCAGGCGAAATTCCTCCCGGCCTTCCTTGCCCTCGCGCAGGCCGTTGACCAGCCGGTAGAGCGCCTCGTTGGATTCGCGGTGGCGCGACAGCAGCGTTTCCAGCGTCTGCACCTCGGTCGCCTTGCGCGCGCCGGTCAGCGCGCCATAGGCGGCATTGGCATAGATGATCCGGCCTTTTTCGTCGGTGATCAGCGTACCGTCGGGATGGCTGTTGAGGAAGGCGCGCGCCAGGCTGTCGGACTGGCGCTGCGGCATCACCTCGATGAAGCCGATGACCGAGGACACCAGGAAGAAGATGCCGACCATGGCGAGCACGCCGAGGCCGCCAAGCACGACCTCGTTGTCGAGCGATTTTTTGAAGAAGACGAAGGCGCCGGCAGCCGCAATCAGCACGAGCGCCAGCAGAAGAATGCGCAAGACCGTGCCAGAACGCCCCCCACGATCCACAAGCGGTGCGTTATAGTCGTCGGCCTGACGCGGTTTCGTCATATATTCCTCACATAAACCCTACCGCTTCGTAGCACGAACACGAAGCAGGAATCAGGCACTCTTTCCTTCTTAGCAATTTGCCGCGTCGGCAAAAACACCGCTGGCCGGCAAGACTGCTTGAATTCACAGGCAACAGCGCCATCTGCCCCAGAAACCCAAAGCTGCCGCCTGTGTGTGAGGTCGCCGAGTGCCTGGCAGCGGAACACGAAATCGCGTTCTCCCGTGACTGGACAGTATCGGCGGCCCTTGCCTAAGGAACGGAAAAGTCGTCAATATGTGCCGAATGCGAAATGGAGTGAGTGACTATGTTGGATGATGTTGTCGGAGCTTATGGCAGCCGTTTCCTGCTTGCCGCCGGTGGCGTCGGTCTGGCGCTTCTCCTGCTCATCATCGTGCTCTGGGTGATCCGCAGCCGGGCGCCCTCGCCCTTCGTGCGCGGCGGCCGCAACCGGCAGCCCCGGCTGCAGGTGCTGGATGCCGCAGCCGTCGATGCCCGTCGCCGGCTGGTGCTGGTGCGCCGCGACGACGTCGAACACCTGATCATGATCGGCGGCCCGAGCGATATCGTCATCGAAAGCCGTATCCTGCCCGCAGCGGCCGAACAGCCGGAAAGCGTCAGCGGCACGCAGCAGCCCGCCGAGCAGCGTCCGATATCGGTCGCGCGGCCGGAAACACCGCCGGTCTCTCCACCACGCCCGCCGGTCGCAGCCCGTGTCGAGCCGGCCGCCGAGCCCACTTTCTCTGCGCCGGTTTCGCCAGAGCCGCGCCCGCGCCCAGAACCACCGGCCCAACCGCCGTCTCAGCCTGCCGTGGCACCGCCGGTGGTCACGAGCCCTCTTCCGGCAGAGCCCGTGACAGCTCCGCTGTCGGCCGAACGCGACAATCCTCTGCGCGCCGTCCCGCCCCAGCCGCGCCCGCAGGAGCGTCCCGCCGCTCCCCCAGCCGCGCAGCCCGCACCGTTTCACGATGCCTCAAGTGCCGCCGAGATCCTCGATGCCGCCCGCCAGCGCGTGCTGCCGCAGCAGCGCATCGAACCCGAGGTCTCCGCCCCGCCTGTCCGGGACATGCCGGCGGCCGCGCGCGCCGCACCAGGTAGCGCCGAAGACGAGGCGGCTGCGCAGTCGGCAGCGGCGATCCGTCATGATTTCCAGCGGGTGCTGGAAGAGGAAATGTCGAACAATCTGACGGCCGAACGCATCGTGCCGGCGCCGGCAAACCAGGCGCCTCGCCAAGCGGTGTCGCAGCCGGCCAACCTGCCACGCCGTGATCCCGAGCTTGCCCCGATCACCGGCGCCGATACCGAGCTGCAGAAGGAAGTCGCCCGCATCTTCGGCGAAATGAGTGTCAATCGCGACAAGTGATGTCGGATTGCTAGAGCGCCCCTCCTTCATCACTAAGTTGCATAAAAGCCGCATTGCCCTGGCTTTCAGCACCCCGAACGGGCTTGGGGGCTCCCTTTCATGCCGATCATTTGTTATCCCTAGGGTTGAAGAGCGTCGGCGCATTCGAGGTTGCACTTTGCCTAAGTAAATACCGGTCTCACTCCAGTTTCACCCGTACTGCCGCAGAGCGATACGCTGGCGGCATGCGAACATGTTCATCGGGTGGTGGCGAGAGACCGGTTTGGCATTGTTACAATGTGCCATGTGCAGCTCCGCTGTCTCAGCTCTTCAGCCGCCCACAACATCGCCACACCGCGCCCGCAAGGGGTTTTCTCATGCACCATCTTGGTGGACTTCCGAACGGAAGACCAAGACGGTATGTGCAATACGCTTCGGGTCCGATGGACCATTATTCCCAAGACAGCTCCCCAGCCTTGGATTGCATGCGGCGGATGCGGAGGCCTGAGAGCCTTCCAATCCAGCGGCAAGATCCGGCTCAACGCCAACGGTCGCAAGCTCGACGCTTGGCTTATCTACAAATGCCTGACCTGCGAAAGGACATGGAACCGGCCAATCATCGAGCGCCGCAATGTTCGCGACATCGATCCTGCCGTCCTTGACGCGTTACAATCCAACGATCCCGACTGGATCCGGGCAGAAACCTTCAACCTCGAGGCTCTCCGGCACAAGTCGCAGCGTGTGGACGAGTTTGCTGAATTTGAAATCGCAAAGGAGATTCACCAGAAAACTGCAGATTGGACGAGATTGGCAATCGAACTGATGGTCCCGTTTCCAACCAGCACACGGCTTGACCGTCTGCTGGCCTCCGAGTTGAAAGTTTCGCGCTCGCGGCTGCAGGCTCTTCATAATCAAGGCATGGTTCTGACAAATCCTCACCCAGCAGACGTGATGCGGCGGCGAATCAAGAATGGCACCCTTATCGTGATCGACCTCGCCATGCAGGCCGATCGAGAGCAATCGTGGAAACCTCTGGCATCAGGAGATCCGCTGTAATCGCGGAAATCCGCGGCCACAACGGCTCGATCCTGGGCCTTTGTGGCTTGTTATCCAACACACCGGGATAAGGATAAACGAAAAAGCGCCACGATCAGATCGCGGCGCCTATTCTGCTTTCATGCCCGCATGAAAACTCTCATTCGTCGCGATAGACCTTTTCGCGGCGTTCGTGACGCTCCTGCGCCTCGATCGACAGTGTCGCGATCGGGCGGGCATCGAGACGCTTGAGGCCGATCGGTTCGCCGGTTTCCTCGCAATAGCCGTAGGTGCCGTCGTCGATGCGCTGCATTGCCGCGTCGATCTTCGAAATCAGCTTTCTCTGCCGATCACGGGCGCGAAGTTCGATCGCCCGATCTGTTTCCGACGACGCCCGGTCGGCGAGGTCGGGATGGTTTGCGCTTTCCTCGGCCAGATGGTCGAGTGTCTCACGCGCTTCTCTAAGGATATCATTTCTCCATGCAACCAGCTTGGCCCTGAAATAGGCGCGCTGGTTTACGTTCATGAACTCTTCCTCTTCCGAGGGAACGTAATTGCTAAGATCGATCTTCTCACTCAACGCGATTCTCCTGAAGAACATCTCATCTGGCCGGGTGTATATCCCAAGCGCTAGTCGCGATTCAAGCCAAATACGACAGGTAAACAGATTTTTAAATCTGTTACAATTTTCGGCTAACGATCTATTTTGTCATGGTTATTCCGGCCGCCGTTTTTTGCTTCGCCTTCAAAACGCCGTGTTGTCAGCCAGGTTTTAGGGAGTTGCGGCCTGACTGGCGATTGACGGCGGCCAATTACAACCGCTACTGAAAAGACCCGCCCGATCCTGGATTTGCCCATGACCGTACCCGTGCCTCCGCCCAACCGCATCTATCTCCTGCGTCATGCCGAGGCCGGCTGGGCCGAATCCGGACAGCGCGATTTCGACCGGCCGCTCAATGAAAAGGGCTTCGGCGATGCTGAGATCATCGCCGATAAGGCCGCCGACAAAGGCTACCGTCCCGATCTTCTGATCAGTTCGACGGCGCTGCGCTGCCGCGATACCGCCGATGCGGTCTACCGGGCGATAGGCCTCACGCTTGAGGTTCGTTATGTCGACGCGCTCTACAACGCCACGGTCGACACCTATCTCGAGATCATCGATGCGCAGGACGAATCTGCCGTTATGCTGGTCGGCCACAATCCGACCATGGAGCAGACGCTGGAGGCGCTGATCGGCCATGAGGCGATGGCAAGCGCCCTTCCCGGCGGCTTCCCGACGGCAGGCCTTGCCGTTGTCGATTACGACGCTTCGGGCGCCGTCTGGCGCCTTATCGATTTCGTGGTCGTCTGAAGACTTTCGCGCCGCTTCTTTTGCAGGCGGGGCGCCCTCCCTATATTGCGGGCAGTCACCAACCGGAATTGCGCCTTGCCGCCACGCCTGACATCTTTTGCCGATGACGCCCGCATCGCCTTCGACAATCTCGCCGATCGGGCGAGCGGGATCGTCAATCCGACCGTGCGGCTCGGCGTTACCGGCCTCTCCCGCTCCGGCAAGACGGTCTTCATCTCCTCGCTGGTCCACAATCTCCTACATGGCGGCCGACTGCCGCTGTTCGAGCCGGTCCAATCCGGCCGCGTCTCGGCGGTGCGGCTGGAACCACAACCGGACGATGCCGTGCCGCGCTTCCAGTACGAGGACCATATCCGCGCACTGGTGAAGGACCGTATCTGGCCGGATTCGACCCGCGCCATATCAGAATTGCGCATCACGCTGGATTATCAGAGCGCCAGCGGCTGGAACCGGTTGTTTTCGCCCGGCCGCTTGTCGATCGATATCGTCGATTATCCCGGCGAATGGCTGCTCGACCTGCCGCTGCTCGGCAAGGATTATCGCACGTTCAGCGAGGAAACGTTGGCACTTGCCGAAACGGGCGTCCGCTCCGAACTGTCGCGCCCATGGCTGGCGCTGACGCGCGCCACTGACATCCATGCCGGCGCCGACGAGATGATCGCCCGCGACCTCGCCACCGCTTTTGCCGATTATCTCAAAGCCTGCAAGGCCGACGAACGCTCGCTTTCCACCCTGCCGCCTGGCCGCCTGCTCCTGCCCGGCGATCTCGACGGGTCGCCGGCGTTGACCTTTGCGCCGCTGGCTCTGCCGCCGGACGGGCGTCCCGGCCGCGGCTCGCTCTGGACGATGATGGAGCGGCGCTACGAGGCTTACAAATCGGTCGTCGTCAAACCTTTCTTCCGTGAGCATTTCGCCCGGCTTGATCGCCAGATTGTCCTCGTCGATGCGCTGCAGGCGATGAACCGCGGCCCCGAAGCAGTGCAGGATCTGGAACGCGCGTTGACCGATGTGCTCGCCTGTTTCCGCCCCGGCACCAATTCGCTGCTCTCCTCCCTGCTCGGGCGCCGCATCGACCGCGTGCTGGTCGCCGCCACCAAAGCCGATCATCTCCATCATGAAAGCCACGACCGGCTCGATGCGCTGACCCGCCGCCTGGTGGATCGCGCCATCGACCGCATCGGCATGGCTGGCGCCGGCATCGACGTCATGGCACTTGCTTCCGTGCGCGCCACCCGCGAGGCGACCGTCAAACGTGACGGCCATGAACTTCCGGTCATCGTCGGCACGCCGATAGAGGGCGAAACCATCGCCGGCGAACGCTTCGACGGCCAGAGAAAGACCGCGATCTTCCCCGGTGACCTGCCGGAGGATCCGGAAAGCCTGTTCGACCGCATCGCCTCGGGCGAGACCGGCCTGCAGCTGCCCGATGTTAACGTCGTCAGGTTCCGCCCGCCGCATCTCGAAGAAACCGGCGGCGGCATCAAGCTGTCGGTGCCGCATATCCGCCTCGACCGCGCCATGCAGTTCCTGTTCGGAGACCGTCTCGCATGAGCAAGCCCCCGTCCGATCCGCCGCGCCGCGCACCCGCCGCCTTCATCTATGAGGACGAAGCCACCGAGCGGCGTGACAACGGCCGGCAAGGAGGTGAGCGGCGCAAGCCGGAAAGCTTCTCCGAGAATGTCGTCGTGACGCCGGATGAGGACGATCCCTTCCTCAATCCCGACAAGGATCTGAGCGCGGTCCCCGTTGCAGCGCCGCGCAAGCGGCGGACCTCCTTCGGCAAGATCGCCGCCGGCGCCTTCGGCATCCTGCTGTCGCTCGCCATCGGCCTCTGGACCGATAGCCTGATCCGCGATCTCTTCACCCGCGCCGACTGGTTAGGCTATGCGGCCCTTGCCGTGCTCGCGGTAGGCATCCTCGCCGTGCTGGCCCTCGTCATCCGCGAAACATCAGGCATGATGCGCCTTGCCGCCGTCCAGACGATCAGGGCCGAGGCAGACGCGGCGATGCTCGAAACCCGACCAGTGAAGGCGCGTGCCGTCGTCGCACGCCTTACCACGCTCCTTTCCGCCAATCCTGAGACATCGAAGGGCCGCGCGACGCTGAAGGCGACCGAAGGCGAGGTCATAGATCCCCCGCATCTGATTGCGCTTGCCGAACGCGAACTGCTCGCTCCGCTCGACCGCAAGGCCCGCGCCCTGATCGTCAACGCCTCGAAGCGCGTCTCGATCGTCACCGCCGTCAGCCCGCGCGCCGTGGTCGACCTGCTCTACGTGCTCTACGAGGCCGTGCGCCTCATCCGTGCCATGGCCGAGCTTTACGGCGGCCGGCCCGGCACGCTCGGCATGTTCCGTCTGTTGCGTGACGTGTTGGCGCATCTGGCCGTCACGGGCTCGATCGCCGTTGGCGACAGCCTCGTCCAGCAGGTGCTCGGCCACGGGCTGGCCTCGAAGCTCTCGGCACGACTGGGCGAAGGCGTCATCAACGGCCTGATGACCGCCCGCATTGGAATCGCGGCGATGGATCTCTGCCGCCCGCTCGCCTTCCGCGCCCTGAAGCGGCCGGGAATCGGTGATTTCATCGGCGATCTCACCCCATCCATGTCGCCGCGCGGCAACAATCCTTGAACGAAGCAGCGATTCCGCAGTTTTCGCTTGCCGTAGCGTAATGCCGGAGAAATTTCAGCAGATTCAAGGCTCTAGTGACGGGATTTTAAAACCATCACCGCGCGAAAACCCTGTACTACCTTGCATTTCGGCACAATCGAAAGGAAGGATTAACCATTCTTCGGCAAAACTTGCAGCCAGTTCGTGAGTGGTGTTTGCCAAGGAAAATCCATGTATTCGCGCAAGTTTCTCATCGTATGCGGCCTGGCCGCCGCGGCATTGTCTCCCGTCGCAGATGTCGCACCGGCAGCCACCGCTGCAACCCGTGACAAGGCCTTCTTCGATTCCGTCGCCGGCTCCTGGAAGGGGCCTGGTGAAATCGTCGCCGGCAAGTACAAGGGCACGAAATTCACCTGCAACCTGATCGGTGAGCCCACCGGCGACAGCAGCGCCGGCATCAAGCTCGACGGCACCTGCCGCGTCGGCGTCTTCAAGCAGCCGATGACCGCCGTCATCTCTCAGTCGGGCTCGAGCTACAAGGGCAAATTCCTCGACGGCGCCGCCGGCAAGGGCCTTGACGTCGTCTCCGGCGCCGTCAGCGAGGATACCGTCGTCGTCGGCATCAACCGCGCCAAGCTGAATGGTGCGATGATTGCCCGCGTGCGCGATGACAAGACGATGAACGTCACCGTTTCGGTCAAGGTCGAAAGCCAGATGATCCCGGTGATCGGCCTGACGCTGACCCGCCAGGTCGACGAGATGGCCGTGGGTTCCATCCAGTAGACAAATCGCACAGCGGATTTTCCTGAAGCGGCGGGGTTCCCGCCGTTTTCCGTTTCAGTTTCCCTGCTTCAGGCGCTCAGCCACCAGTCGCGACTATCGTCGGCAATCTCGATGCCGGCCACCTCGGCATCCGACAGCCAGTCACTCACCGCCCTGCCCCTGACCAGGAGACCCGGCGCGATGTCGGCAAGCGGCATCAGCACGAAACCGCGATCGGTCATGCGCGGATGCGGCAGTTCCAGCCGCGGCGCGTCCTGGATCACGTCGCCATAGGTCAGCACGTCGATATCGAGCGTGCGCGGACCCCAGCGCTCGATGCGCTCGCGTTTCATCTCGCGTTCGATCGACAGGCAGACATCGAGCAAAGCCTCCGGCTTCAGCCTGGTCTCGACGGCAGCGCAGGCATTGAAGAAGAACGATTGGTCGGTCTTGCCCCAGGGCGGCGTGCGATAGAGCCGCGAGACCGCCGTAACCCGGCAGTCGTCCCGTCCGTTGAGCCTCTGCAGTGCCGCGGCCATCGCCTTCACAGGGTCGCCGATATTGCCGCCGAGACCGAGTGTGGCGGATTGCAATGCGGCCTCAGGCAAAGTGCTCAACGCTCACCTGCACGAAATCGAGCACGCCGGGCACCGGCGCGTTCGGCTTGCGCACCGTGATCTTCGCCCGCCGGATCTGCGGGAATGTCTCGCAGAGCCCCTTGGCGATATCGAGCGCCAGGGACTCGATCAGGTAGCGCCGCTTGCCGGTGACGATCTGCTCGATCACCGTAAAGGCGATGCCGTAATTGACGGTATCGTTGATCGAATCGCTTTCCAGCGCCTCGCCGGCGACAACATCGAGCTCGGCATCGACGAAGAAACGCTGGCCGAGGAATTCCTCCTCGTCATGCACGCCGTGGCGCGCGAAGAAGGCGCAGTTCTGCAGCGTGATCGTGTAGGTGGTCATGTCGGCCGCTTCCTCTCGAATTCCTGGCGCGCATTAAGCATAGCATCGGCGATATCGAGCGCATCCCTGTTGATTGCGACATTGTGCACGCGGAAAACCGCAGCCCCTTGAAGTCTGAGCAGCGCGCTGGTCGCAGCCGTCGCTGCATCCCGCCCCTGCGCCTCACGCCCCGTCACCGTGCCGAGGAAGCGCTTGCGCGACGTGCCGGCGAGCAGCGGCAGGCCGAAACGGGAAAGTTCGGAAAACCGCGCCATCAGCTCCAGGTTCTCCTCCGCCGTCTCCTTGGCGAAGCCGAAGCCCGGATCGAGCACGATGCGGTCGCGGTTGACGCCTGATGCAGCGGCGATCGCAAGCGACCGTTCGAGGAAATGCACCTGATCGGCAATCACATCGACGAGTTTTACCCTGTCGCGGCCGGTATGCATGATGCAGAGCCCGGCTCCGGTCACCGCAGCAATATCGGCGATATCGGGCTCCCTTTGCAGCCCGAAGACGTCGTTGACGATATGGGCGCCGGCACTGATTGCAAGCCGCGCCGTCTCGGCGCGATAGGTGTCGATCGAGATTAGCGCCTGGGTGCGCCCGCGCAGCGCCTCGATGACGGGCAGCACGCGCGCCTGCTCCTCGGAAGGGCTGACGGTTGCAGCGTTCGGCCGGGTCGATTCGCCGCCGATATCGACAATCCCGGCACCCTCGCTTACCGCCCGCAACGCCTGTTCGACCGCCGCATCGACGGTTTCAAAGCGTCCGCCGTCGGAGAAGGAGTCCGGCGTCACGTTGATGATCGCCATGATCACCGAACGACGCCCGAGTTCGATCTCCCGGCCATGGCCGACACGCCATATGATGCCTTCGAGCCCTGTCACCAGACTTATCCCATTGATGACGAAAAAAGCGCCATCTGATATTGCGCTTGGGGTGGCTATGCCCCAAGCTCCTGTCGATTTCAACACGGGTTGCGTTCAGAATGCCGCTTGCAGTGCGTTATATGGTCGTTCCTATCGCCTTTTCCATTGCTCTTTCCCTTTGCAGCCCGTCGGCAGCCGAAGTGATCGCATCGAAAAGCTATTCCTATTTCGACATTCGCGGCAAAAGCGCGGATGAGCTCGACCGCGAACTCAGCCGGCGCGGCCCGACGGCGAGCGGTTCCTCGGCACGCCACCCCGGCGCTACGAAGATCCGCTTCGGCGGCGAGGCAACCTATATTCAGAATAACGGGCGCTGCCGCGTCGGTAACGTCAAGGTCACGGTCCACACCCAGATCATCCTGCCGCGCTGGAGCAGTCGCAAGGGCGCCAGCAAGGAGCTGTCGATGATCTGGGACGCGCTGTCGAGCGATATCAAGCGCCACGAGGAGCGCCATGCCGAGATCGCCCGCGACCAGGCCCGCGCCATGGAGCGCGCCATCCGGGCGCTGCCGCAGCAGCGCAGCTGCGAAGCCATGCAGGAACTCGTCTCCGGCGAATCAGCTCGCGGTATAGAGGAGCACGACCAGCAGCAGGCGCGATTCGACCGGGTCGAGGCGGTCAATTTCCAGAAGCGGATGCTGAGGTTGCTGAACAATCGAATCAACGGTCGAGCCGGCGCAAAATAAGGCTTTTTCAGTCTGGTTGCGAGCGGAAACCCTTAGCTGAATAACGAAACTTGTGCGAAACTTGCACCCTCCCCAGCGATTCACTGGTCATTTTTCATCCTGGCAGACTCAACCGGAACGCGTTAATATGAACACATTCGAAAGTTCAGGTACGGCATCTGCACTTTCATCGCTGGGTTCTCCTGGCGCGTTCCGAAGCCGCGGATGTTCCTCCCTCATCCGTAGGTAATGCGCCCGCCTCGCCTCGCTCGCTCTAGCGCGCGAGGCGTCTTTTTTTTGGTATCGAATTTTTCGACGACGTTTGAAGCGCAGCGCGCTTCAGGCCTGGCGTTCCGGCACGTGCACCACGAGCCCGTCATAGACAGCCTTCATCCGGATCTGACAGGACAGCCGCGAGGTCGGGCGCACATCGAAGGCGAAGTCGAGCATGTCCTCTTCCATCGCTTCCGGCTGGCCGACCTTCTCCGTCCACTCCTCGTCGACATAGACATGACAGGTCGCGCAGGCGCAGGCGCCGCCGCATTCGGCCTCGATGCCGGGCACCGAATTGCGCACGGCATTCTCCATCACGGTGGAGCCTTGGTCGACGTCGAGGTCGAAGCGCGTGCCGTCGAAGGCGACGATGGTAAGTTTTGGCATCAGGACTATTTCCGGTCTTCAGTGGGTGGGCGGATTTTCTTCCGACAATTCGACGCATCAGTCAACATTGGGAAATCCGCGACAGCCTCGCAGATCGGCCCTTCGCCCGCCGTCTTCAAAGCGTCATAAAGAACGTCGCAAAAAGACCCGCGGTTCCGCAATGGAACAACGGGCCTCGTTCGAACGGTATCTTATGCACGTCGCCCAAAAGTGCGCAGCGGTTTTGGCACAACAACATGCGTCAGATAAAAACTTGGAGTCAGCCGCGGCAGAGCTTCAGAATGAAATTCTCGGCGTCGATGACGGCGGCACCGAGCGCTGCCGTCGCGCCGGCATCGCCGCCGTTTTCCTCGACGGCTTCCGCCGTCTGCGACACGCGGAACGCGCCGACCGAGCTTGCCGCGCCCTTCAGCCGATGCGCGGCTGCGCCGATACGGATGGTTTCGCCGCTGGCAATATCCTGCAGGCATGCGCGAGCCTGGCGCGCAAACATCTGAAGGACTTCGAGTTCCAGTGTCTTGTCGCCCATCGTCTGCTTTGCGAGATGGACCAGATCGATCGGCCGGACCTTCGAGGGACACGGTCCCTTTGCATTATCAGGCGCCTCGAATACGATGTTCAATGCTGCCATCTGGGCTGCCATTGCCAATTCTCCCGTCTCTGTCGTCCGCAGTTGCAACAGTTCTGCGACAGGAGGGTGGCCATCACGTTAAATTCCGGCACAGTCAGGGCGGAAATCTCGCCATATGGTTAACATCCGTTAAATATCCCTAAACTATTGGCTTTTGAGCCGCGCCTGGGATTCAAAGGTGTTAACAAAGGGTTAACGCGCCATGAATCTCAAGCCTTCATTAATTGTGTGAAGAGCCCAGATGTGTCACTACGATACTGGTGGAGCGGGTTTGTGGTACGCGCCTTTGCCGAGCGAGTGGATAATGGTAGTGTTTTGATACCTTCCGTTTGAAAAAGCGGCTATCTACTCTGAAATGACATGCTTATCCGTCCTTCGTTGGGATGGAAGGCTGGAACGGCAAAGTTGTTCCCGGGTGAGGCGGAAGCCCAGGAAGCGCTGTCGGACTGGCTGACAGTAACGAGGCATAACCGAATGGCGAACAACAAATATAACGAGTCAATTGAGGACAAGGCGTTCAAGGCATTGGACGAGGCGCTCCAGATCGACTTTAGCAAGGATAACGTACCGTCTCGCCGCGGCGACGCGCCCCAGGCCCCGGAGGCTAATGTGTCTGATCCAGTAAATGCGCGTAACCAGCAGGCCCAGGAAGAAGCGCAGCGCCGCAGCCGCCGCGGTGCCGCCGGCGAGCAGACTTCCAGGGCTCCGGCCTTCGCCCCCGCCAACGATGCCAGCCGCAATACGCCCGCCTCGATCCTGAAATCCTTTGACGGCGCCTCCAGCCGCTCGGCGGTGCGCACCGCCACGCTGTTTTCCGTGCTTTGGGTCATGGCCGGCCTCGGCCTGATGTCGCTGCTTTATGCTCCGCAGATCTGGCAGATTCGTTCGCTCGCCGATCTCGTCGCCCTGCCCGGCGTCATCGCCGGCCTCGTCGGCATCATCATTCCCGTGATGATGTTCTATGCCTTTGCCATCATGATCTCCCGCGCCCAGGACATGCGCAACGCCGCCCGTTCCATGGCAGAGGTGGCATTGCGCCTGGCAGAGCCGGAAACCATCGCCTCCGAGCGCATCATGACCGTCGGCCAGGCCGTGCGCCGTGAGGTCTCGGCCATGAATGAAGGCATCGAGCGCACCATCGCGCGTGCCTCCGAGCTGGAAACGCTCGTCCATTCCGAAGTCAATGCGCTTGAACGTTCTTACGCCGACAACGAGTTGCGCGTTCGCGGTCTCGTCCACGAACTCGGCTCCGAGCGCGAGGCGATCGTCAACCATGCCGACCGTATCCGCACCTCGATCGGCAGCGTGCACGACCAGTTGAAGGAAGAGCTGTCGCTTGCGACCGAAGAGATCGCGGTGCGGCTTGCCACATCTGGCGAAGCCTTCGCCTCGCTGATCGATACACGCGCCGCCACGATCCTGGAAAAGTCGGACAGCGCCCTGCAGTCGATGGGCAGCCTGCTCGCTGCCAAGACCGATACCCTGCTGCAGACCCTGAACGCATCGGGTTTTGCGCTGGCCACCGAATTCGACAACCGCCTCGAAGCCCTCTCCGTCAATCTCAACGACCATGGCGAAAGGCTGCTCAGCCAGTTCGAGACGCGCGCCTCGACCATGGACAGCAGCACCGAAAAGCTGAATGCGGCGCTGAATGAGCGCACGCACCAGCTCAACGAGATCCTGATCGCCCGCACCCGCGAGATCAATGAGAGCCTGACGTCAGGCGAACGCACCATCGGCGGCACGCTTGACGACGTGTTGTCGAAGCTGAACAGCGCGCTCGATGAAAAGGGCGCAAGCTTCCGCCAGAGCCTGCAGACCACCGCCGACGATGCCGTCATGGATCTCGACGTGCGCTCCGGCTTCTTCGAGGAGCGGCTGCAGACGACCGTCGCCCAGCTGTCGACCGCCTTCGACGAACGCGTCTCCGAATTCACCAGCGCCTTCGACAAGCGCACCGGCTCGCTCGACACCAAGCTGATGGAGAGCCTCGCTCGTATCAACGAGACGCTGACCGGCGGCTCGGATTCGATCGACGGCATCCTGAATTCCGGTATCGACCGCCTTGGTTCGTCGATATCAGACCAGTCGCTGGCGCTCGCCACCGCCCTCGCCACCGGCCACGAAGTCCTGGAAAGCACGCTCGGCAGCCGCGCGGACGAAATCACCACAGCCCTCACCAGCCGCACCGGCGAACTGACCTCGGCGCTGCAGAGCGCTACGTCTGACATCGCGCTGACGCTCGCATCGGGCACCTCCGAGCTGCAGAACAACCTTCAGACACGCTCGGCCGAATTCCGCGACGCGCTGCGCACCACCACCACCGATCTGACGACTGCCGTTGCCGCTGGCACCGAACAGGTCACCTCTGCCTTCGGCGGTCGCGCCGAGGAGCTGAGCGGCGTGCTTACCGCCCGTGCGGCCGAAATCAGCGAGGCGCTCGGCACGGCCCACGGCCGTATCGACAGCGTCATGGCAGAGCGCGGCGGCGCATTGCTCGAGGCGCTCACCACCCATCACGGCCGCTTCGAGGAAGCGCTGACGACCCGCTCCGACGCCATCATCAATGCCGTCTCCGGCACCCATGACCGTCTTGCCGAGACGCTCGACGAAAAGGCGATGGCGCTCGCCATTTCCTTGAACGAGAGCCAGGCTCGCATCGAGGACACGCTCGAGACCCGCTCCGAGGCCTTCCTCAACGCCGTGTCCGGCACGCATGATCGCCTGTCGGAAACGCTGGACAGCAAGGCGGCGGCCCTTACGACCTCGCTCGACGAGCGCCATGCCCGCATCGAGGATGCGCTTGGAACGCGCGCCGAGGCACTGCTGAACACTGTATCCGGCACGCGCGACCGTCTTGCCGAAACGCTCGACGAAAAGGCGATGGCGCTCGCCATTTCCTTGAACGAGGGCCAGGCCCGTATCGAGGATACGCTGGAAACCCGCTCCGCGGCGCTGCTGAACGCCGTCTCCGGCACCCATGATCGTCTCTCGGAGACTCTGGACGGCAAGGCGGCAGCTTTTGCCACCTCGCTCAGCGAAGGCCATGCCCGGATCGAGAATACGCTCGAAACCCGCTCCGCAGCGCTGCTGAACGCCGTCTCCAGCACCCATGATCGCCTCTCCGAGACGCTGGACGAAAAGGCGATGGCCCTCGCCATCTCGCTCAACGAAACCCAGACGCGTATCGAAGACACGCTGGAAACCCGCTCGGCAGCCCTGCTGAATGCGGTCTCCGGCACCCATGACCGCCTGTCCGAGACGCTGGACGAGAAGGCGATGACGCTCGCCATCTCGCTCAATGAGAGCCAGTCGCGGATCGAAGACACGCTGGAAGCACGCTCTGAAGCCTTCCTCAAGGCCGTGTCCGGCACGCACGACCGACTCTCGGAAACGCTCGACGAAAAGGCGACGGCGATCGCCGCCTCCCTGAACGAGGGCCAGAGCCGCCTGCAGGACACCCTGGAGAGCCGCTCGGAATCCTTACTCAATGCGGTCTCCGCCACTCACGACCGCCTGTCCGAGACACTCGACGATCGGGCGATGGCGCTTGCCATTTCGCTGAACGAGAGCCAGAGCCGTCTTGAGGAGACGCTGACAACAGGCGCCGAGGCGATCACCAATGCGGTTTCCGGCACGCATGTCGGCCTGAACGGAGTGCTCGACCAGAAGGCCGCCGCCCTCGCCGCCTCGCTAACCGAAGGCCAGGCTCGCCTCGAGGAGGCCTTGGGCCACCGCACCGCCGCGATCATCGGCGCCGTAACGGCAACCCACGATCGGCTCACCGATACGCTCGATGAAAAGACCATGGCGCTCGCCATTTCGCTCGACGATAACCAGAGCCGCTTCGACAGTGTGCTCGAAGCCCGCAGCAACGCCATCATGGAGGCCGTCTCCGGTGCCGAAGCCCGAGTCGCCGGCGCCTTCTCCGACAAGACCGATGCAATCCGCACCGCCTATACTGACAATCAGCAGCGGCTCGAAAATGCGCTTTCCGAACATAGCGCCGCCCTCTCAGGCGTTCTCGATACCGGCGGCGCCCGCTTCGAGGATCTCGTCGGCGGCTTGACCGGCCGCATCGAAGGCCGTCTGACCGATGCACATACACGGCTCGGAGGCCTCGCCGACGAGGCCGCAGCGCGCATCGAGGGCGGGCTCGCCTCTGCCCATGAGCGCATCCGCACGACGCTCGAAGACCGCGCCAACGCCATCGACCTATCGCTGAACCAGGCCCATGCGCTGATCAGCGATACGCTGGCCGAACAGGCGACCAGCATCGGCACCTCGGTGGCGACAAGCGTCGGCATGCTCGAATTGTCACTGGAGCACCGTGAAGCGGCGATCCGCCAGGCGATCGATGCCGGCGCCCAGACATTGGAAGATCGCATGCATGCCGGCGCCGGCCAGATCGCCGGTCGCTTCCAGGAGGCGGCACGTGCGATTTCGAGCTCCACCCAGGATTTGTCCACCCATCTCGATCGGTCGGTCGAAAGCCTGACGGGCCGTTTTGAAGAAACCGGATCGCGTGTGGAAGCCGGCCTTGCGGCGATCGAGACCCGCATCCGCGACGGCGTCGGCGGCGTTGCCGAAAAGGTCGAAGCGGCCAGCGGCCAACTGTCCGGCGTGCTTGCCGACGGCGTCTCCCGTATCGGCGCGCTCAGCAACGACGCCACACAGCGCATCTCGGCGACGCTCGAAGGCAGTGCCGCAAACCTCACTCAGGCGATCGACAGCCGCACCGCCAATCTGGCCGAGACGCTGGACAGCCGCACCACCAGCCTGACCGGCGCCATCGATGGCCGCACCGCGAGCCTCGCCGAAACGCTCGACCGCGGCAATGAACGCATCGAGGAACGCCTCTCCACCATGGACCGTGCGTTGACTGTCGGCCTCGATGCCGTCAATCGCACCATCGAAGGCAAGGCCGCCGGTCTCGCCTCGACGCTGCGCAGCGCAGTTGCCGACGCGGCCCAGGGAATGGAAGGCGAAGCGACGAGAACCACCGAACTGCTTGGCAAGACCGGCCAGCAATTCGCCGAGGATCTCAATGTGAAAAGCGACGAATTCACCCGCACCATGGATGAGCGCTCGTCACAGATCGTCACCCGCGTCGCCGAAGCTCAGAATCGGCTGGCAAGCCAGGCCGCTGCCGTTGCCCAGACCTTCTCGGAAGCCGGTAACGCCATCGTCAACAAGGTCGCCGAGGCCGAGACCATCGTCGGCACGCAGGTCAATGCCATCTCCAAGGTGCTGTCGGATGCCGGCCAGTCTCTGGAGACACGCGGCAATGCCATCCGCTCGACCCTGTCGGGCGCCGGCACCGAGATTTCCGCCACCATGGCGGATGTCGATCGCTCGCTGGAAGCACGCAGCAGCGCCATTCGCACCAACCTTGAAGAGCGTGCCCGCGAGATCGATACGACGTTCTCCGAAATCGACCGGGCGCTCGAAGCGCGCGGCAACTCGATCCGCTCGACGCTCGAGGAGCGCACCCGCGACCTCAACTCGATGCTATCAGGCCGTTCGGTCGAATTGACGCGCATCCTCGACGAAACGGCCCGCCCGATCATCGACCGCTACACCGATGCCGGCGAGCAGGCCGCCGCCCGCATCACCGCCGCGGCGAACCTCAGCGCCGACCGCCTGCGCGCCGAAAACGAAGCGCTCGCCAGCGCCGTTGCCGCCCGCACCGAGAATGTCGCCAATGCCGTCAGCGCCATCGAGAACAGCCTGGTCGGCAACGTCAACGGCCTCGTCGAGCGCATGTCGGAAAGCAGCGCGGCGATGGCGATGATGATGAACCGCGCCGCCGAGCAACTGACCAGCGTCGACGGTCGTCTCGGCGATACCACCACGCGCTTTGCCGACTCCGCCACCAAGGCCGCTGAAATGGTCTCCGCCTCGACCAGGCTTCTCGAAGGCAAGGTCGACCGCCTCTCCGACATTTCGGGCCAGACGCTGGCACAGGTCGGCGGCATCATCGGCCGCTTCGACGAACACTCCAAGGTTCTGACCCAGGCTTCGCAGCTTCTCGGCGCCGCCCAGTCCAACCTCGCCTCGACGCTCGAGGAACGCGAGAGCGCGCTGCAGACGCTCTCGGTCGGCCTCGTCTCGCGCTCGGCCGAGATCGAAAAGACCATGCAAGGCCTCGGCAGCATGATCGAGACCGTGTTCGAGCGGGCAGAGCAACGCTCCAACCAGGTTACCGGCAATTTGCGCCAGGGCGTGCAGTCCTCCTTCGCCGATATCGGCCGCATTCTCACCGAAACCGAGAAGCGTGCCCAGGAAGCGGCAGAGACGATGCGCGAGGCGATCACCCGCGCCGGCGACGAGGCCAATACGACGATCGACGGCACCTTCGCCAATGTCGAGCGCCGCTCCGGCGATCTCTCCAATCGCATTCGCGGCGGTCTCACCGCCTCGCTGTCGGAAGTCGATCGCATGCTCGGCGAAGCTGGCCGCGCCTCAGACGGCGCCGCCCAGCACATGCGGGAAGCGCTGCGCGAGGCGATCGATGATGCCGTCGGCCGCTTCTCCGGCGCCACCGAGGATATCCGTCGCTCTGCGGCCGACATCCGCAACGAGCTTGACGCCACCCGCGCCGAACTGAAGCGCGGCGCCTTCGATCTTCCCGAGGAAGCCAAGGAAAGCGCCTCGGCCATGCGCCGGGCCGTCGCCGAGCAGATCAAGGCGCTGCAGGATATCTCCCAGCTGGTCGGCCGCTCCAGCCAGCAGCTCGAGATCTCCGAGCCCGTCGCCCGCACACTCGCTCAGGTGCAGCCGGCCCCGCGTCCTGCCCAGCCGGTCGCAGCCCAGCCGCCGCAGCCGGCAGCACCGCCGCCGATCGAAGCGACAGGTCTGCGCGGAGCGATCGCACCGTCTGCGCCGGCTGCCGCCCCCCAGCGCGCCGCGCCGCAGCCTGCCCCCGCTCGCCAGGAAACAGGCCGCCCGGAAACAGGTCGCCAAGAGCCGGCTCGTCCGGAAAGCGGCGGCTGGATCAGCGATCTCCTGCGTGGCGCATCGCGTGAGGACGCCGCCGACGAGGCCGCGGCCGCCCGTGTTCCTGCCCGCCCGGCGGAAACTGCCGCGCCGGCCGCGCGCAGCAACGACAGCCGCAATCCGCGCCACGTCGTCGAATCGCTGAACTCGCTCTCGGTCGATATCGCCCGCGCCATCGATCACGACGCCTCGGTCGATCTCTGGCGCCGTTACCAGCGCGGCGAGCGCGACGTCTTCACCCGCCGCCTCTACACGCTGAAGGGCCAGCAGACCTTCGACGAGATCAAGCGCAAATACGACCGCGAACCGGAGTTCCGCACCGCCGTCGACCGCTACATCGGTGATTTCGAAAAGCTGCTCGCCGACGTCGCCCGCACCGACCCGAACCGGACGGTGACGCAGTCCTACCTCACCTCGGACACGGGCAAGGTCTACACCATGCTCGCTCATGCCGCAGGCAGGCTCGGCTGAACTCGCTGATCTGAACTGGAATTACCCGGGAAAGCCGCTTGAACATGTGTCAGGCGGCTTTCGCCATCCAGCCACGGAAACTTCGCCCGAAATGACCAAAGCCCTCGTGATCATCGACGTCCAGAATGCCATCCTCTCCGGCAAAGCCTCGCCAGAGCGGCAGCCCCAAGTCGATGCCGCACTCGACCAGACCGTCGCACGGCTGGCCGCGCTACAGGAAAAAGCTCGGCAGGCGGGCGCGCCGATCGTACTCGTTCAGCATGACGGCGACAGCGGCCATCGATTGGCTGTCGGCACGCCAGGTTGGGCGCTACGCGACGAGATCGCGCCGAGGCAGGCCGAGGTCGTTGTGCGCAAGAAAAGCGCCGACTCCTTCTTCGAGACCGATCTTGGAGAACGCCTGGGCGAACGATCGGTCACTCACCTCGTCGTGGGTGGATGCATGTCCCAATTCTGCGTCGACACGACAGTCAGGCGAGCCGTGTCGCTCGGATATGATGTGACGTTGATTGCCGATGGTCACACGACCAGCGACACGGCGACCTTAGCCTTCTCCGAGATCATTGCCCATCACAATGAAACACTCGATGGTTTCGATGCGGGCAAGGCGACGGTAGAAATCCGCCCCGCTGCCGAGATCGACTTTTCCTAAATTTTCGGACCACATGGGAACCCGGGACCGTTTGGCGGCCCCGGGTTCCGATATCTCACCGATCGGCCGCTATATTCCAGTTGTAGACGCACCGATCGAGGCCGATGGCGATCTCAAGCACCAGCACGTCGTGGTCGACGGCCGCTCCCTTCCTCGGCTGCGACCGGTAGCGCTGCGGAAAATCCGTGCGTCGGGAGATCGAGCAGACCTCCATCCATTTGTCGCCATTGTCGACCTCGATATCGACAGTCACCTCCGAATAGGCCGGCAGCCGGTCGGAGGGCACGATCCGGGTCGGCAGATGGATCAGCGATGCGATCATCCGGCGGACCGGCTCGAGGCAGGCGGCGTGATAGTCGTTGCCGCTGTCGGCCGTGAAGGCGCATTGGAATTCGAGCTGCCAGAATTCCTTCAGCCGCATGTGTTTGGTCGGCTGCTCCTGCTCGCGACGATAGGATCTGCCGGCCTGCCAGACGCAGAGCGGCAACCATGTCTTCGAATGATTGCCGAGAATATGCTGCATGTAGATGTAGGTCGACGGCGTGGTCTCCGGTCTCAGCACCAGCGCGGTCTCGCTGGTGGAGAGCTGTTCCTGGACCCAGATATCGGCGTTCGAATAGGCGCTTGAAACCAGCGACCGCGGCATCAACGCCGGCGCCTCGACCCTCCTGACATCCCAGGCTGGATTGACGGATCTGAGGAAGCTGCGGACCTCTTGCGAGAAGAAGCCGATCATATGATCGCGCAGCTGGATCTCGCGCTCCTCCCAATGGACGAGCGAATTGACATGATAAATATTGAGCACGGTGCCTGTCTCCCTGGCAACCTTGATTGACGTGGTGAGGGGCTTTACGTCCAGCAGCGCGCCGGACGCGGAGCGCCCTGACGTCACAGCAGGACGCGAAGACCTCGCCCGCCAAGAGCGCGCACGATCGCGACCTGCAGGCAGGTGCTGATATGACGAGAGAAAGACGCGCGCTTCATGCTCATGGCGAGTTTTCTACGAGCCGTGCGCATCATTGTCAAAACCGAAGAGGGTGAGACAAAAGGAATCAGCTGTGGATGACCCTTTTTTATTGCCCCCTGTCCTTCATTCCGTCACAAACTTTTCTGATCCGCTCACATTAAAGCGAATAGCTCACTCCACCATCCAAACGATCGAGACAGCAACAT
Source organism: Rhizobium sp. WSM409 (assembly GCF_057653825.1). Lineage (NCBI taxonomy): Bacteria > Pseudomonadati > Pseudomonadota > Alphaproteobacteria > Hyphomicrobiales > Rhizobiaceae > Rhizobium > Rhizobium sp. WSM409. The sequence continues at coordinate 2,172,063 of NZ_CM172794.1, forward strand.
TGATGACCAAGACGACATCCCGGCTCCTTGCCACCGCGCTCTCCTCCGTTTTCCTGATGGGCGCCTTCACTCTGGCCCAGGCAGGTCAGGCAAGCTTCGTCGTTGATGTGCAGTCCGGTCAGGTCCTCGAAGGCTCCAATCAGGACGATCTGAACTATCCGGCGTCGCTGACCAAGATGATGACGCTCTATCTCGCCTTCGAGGCCCTGCATGACGGACGTCTCAACTGGGACCAGAAGCTCACCATGTCGGAAAATGCCGAGAGCAAGGAGCCCTTCAAGCTTGCTGTCGGTGCCGGCCGCAAGGTGACGCTGCGCGAAGCGGTCGAAGGAATTGTCGTGCTCTCCGCCAATGATGCGGCTGTGGCGATCGCAGAACAGCTTGGCGGCTCTGAACAGGTTTTCGCCAAGGCAATGACCGACAAGGCACACCAGCTCGGCATGAAGGATACGGTCTTCAAGAATCCGTCGGGGCTTCCCGATCCGGAGCAGGTCACCACGGCGCGTGATATGGCGACGCTCGGCGTTTCGCTGATGCGGGACTTCCCCGAGGAGTTCAAGCTCTTCTCTATGCGCGGCTTCCAGTTCCGCGGCATGAAGCTGCGCGGCCACAACAACCTCATGTATCGCTATGACGGCGTCGACGGCATCAAGACCGGCTACACCGATGCATCGGGCTACAATGTCGTGACATCGGCATTGAAGGATGGCCGCCGCGTGGTCGGCGTCGTCATGGGCGAAAAGACCGCGAGCATACGCGACGACAAGATGGCAAGCCTGCTGGACAGTACTCTGCAGTCGTCATCGACCGCCACAGCTTCCACGACACCGGTCAGCCAGCCAGGCGCGACGATGACGGATTCGCAGCCGACGAAGTAGATCGACCAGCGGAGACCTGCCGAAAGGTCGCTAGCGCGTCGGCCCGATGCGTAGATTCAAAGAGTGAGAGCGTCCTTTATACGTCCGAAAAGACGCACGGCGCTCTGACGGGTTATCTGAAGGCCACTTCCAGATGCTGCCGGTCTTGCGCGATCACCTTGCAATTCGTTTCGAATCCTTCGCCTTTGATGGCCAGGACGAATTCCGAAGGAATGCCTGATGTATTGGAGACTGAAATGCCGGCGCTCTCCGATCCAATGGATTTGACGGTGCAGTCGATGGTCGAGCGTCGATCGTTGAACAGGATCGAACCCGCCTTCAGCACCCGCCGTCGAGCCCCAATGGCGTGATCGGCGTGGATCGAACTCCACGACACGCAACGATTCCGTCCGCCATGCTTGGCCTGATACATCGCCGCATCCGCTTGAGCCAGCAGGGTCTCGATCTCCTTGCTGACAATCGAGAGTGCAGAAGTTCCGAAGCTGGCTGTGACGGTCAGGGCGCCATGATCGCCGCGTATGATGTGAGAAGCGACGGCGGCTCTGAGTTTCTCGGCGACCGCGGCAGCACCCTCCCGATCGACATGCGGCAGGATGACGGCAAATTCCTCCCCGCCAAGACGGCCGAACAGATCGCCGGCTCGAAGGGTCGTCTTGCAGGTCGATGCGACCGCCTTGAGGACCTCATCTCCGGCCGCATGCCCATGCGTATCGTTCACCTTCTTGAAATGGTCGATATCGAAGACGATACACGATAGGTCGTGCTTGTGCCGCAAAGCGAGCGAAATGAGCTGATCTGCCTCCTGCTTGAAGGCGCGCCGCGTCATCGCCTCGGTGAGGCTGTCGATCGCGGCCGACTGCATGAGCTCGATGCGGTCCATAGCAGCCCCCGCCAGCTCCTCGAGAATGCTGAGATCTCTGTTGCCGAACGATCTTGGCCTGCGGTCGATCGCGCATACCGTTCCGATCATGTGCCCGGCTTTTGTTCTCAACGGCACGCCGGCATAAAAACGGATATGGTTCTCGCCCGTCACCGCAGGATGTTGTGAAAACCGCGAATCCTTGGTGGCGTCTTGCACGACAATAGGCTTTTCACAGTCCACGACATAGCGGCAGAACGTGTCTTCGCGCGACACCTCGTCGCCCGCGAGGCCGGAGCAAGCCTTATACCATTGCCGATGCGCATCGATCAGCGACACGATGCCGATGTCGATGGAAAAGATCTCCTTTATCAGGCGTACGATCCGCTCGAAGCCCTCGTCCCTCGGAGTGTCGAGGATATCGAGCTGCTGCAACACAGCCAGGCGATCATTTTCGCGTTGGATCGCCTCCAATGACGATTTCCCGAAGACCCGTGCAACCACCATGCAACATTCCTCCTGAAAGGGACTGCATGATGCGTTCCATAAATTCATGAAGAAATTGAATACGATGACGGCCCGCATACCATGGGGTTAAATATTTTTCAGAATCGACAACCCCTGATATTCAAGGGGCGGTCTGGGAATTCCAGTTCAGATTGAGCGCAGCGTCCAGGTGACGATTTCGGAGGCAACCGTGGAGAAGGCGCGGTCGAGGCCTTTGACGAAGCCGTCATTGTCGCCGCCGGCCGGCGCCATGGCGCGGAACACCTTCTGAGCGCGCACCGAGCCGTTGCGATCGTTGAGGATCTTGGCGGAGATCTCGACCACCGCCTGGTTGCCGCGCGAAGCATCGATCTCGAAGGAGCGGATATCGGTGACGATCTGGTAGTCGATCGCCAGCCCCTGCCCCGGCATGCCGACGCCGCCGAGCTTGCCCGAGTTCTCGAAAGCTTCCACCAGCTTCGACTGCACTATGCGCGGCAGCTTGTCGCCCCACTGCGCCTTTGAGAGATACTGGATTTCCGAAGGCGAAACACGGATGACGATCTGCTCGCTGTCGAGCGACCTTAGCGCCGTCGGGCTGGCGATCAGGATCTGGCGGGATTTGGCCGCGGGTCCGCTGCCATCGACGGCGGCGGGCAGGTCATAGGTGTCGTTCTTGGCCGCGGTGCCGCACCCCGAAAGGATCAGCGCCGTCAGCGGCAGCGCGATCACCGTTCCCCTGATCCAAGAACGGCGCGACAACAGATGCGATGCGACCATATTAGGCTACCCCTGACTTCCCAGTTAACGCCGCGTCCGGCCGTCATATTGCTTCACCGTGTCCCCGCCGAAGATCAGGCGTTGCGGATTGCGGTCGAAGTTGGTGATCGTATCGTTCAGATTGCTCACGGTCCCGCGCATGTCGTTGACGAGAGTCTGCACGTCGCGCAAGCCGCCGCTCGAGAATTTCTGCAGATTGTCGGCGATCGGCCCGATCCGCGAATTGAGATTGTCGGCGACCTTCTTGAAGGATTCCAGCGTGTCGCGCGCTTCAGTGAACAGCGATTGCGTATTGTCGGTGCCGAGCAGCGCATCGACCTTGATGAGAATGCCGTCGATGCGGGTCGAGGCCGAATTCAGCTTGTTGGAAAGCTGCGACACGTCCTGGATCGTCTGGTCGATATCTTTCTGACGCGCCGAAACCGTGTTGGCGACCTCGCGGATCGAGGCGACGGCGGCGCGCGCATCCTTGGTCGCCTGCGAGATATCGTCGACAGAGCCCTTCACCTTCGCCGGGTCGATCTGGGCAACGAGCGTATCGACGCGGTCGAGTGTCGCCTGCGCCTGCTTGCCGAAATCATTGAAGGTGGTGGCCGTCTGGTCGAACTTCTGGATCGCGCCCTTGAGGTCGCCTGAGGCATCGGCGACATTGGCGGTAATCTTCTCGGCATTGGAGACGATGTTATCGATCTTCTGCGCATCGACTGCCTTGACCAGCGACTCGACGGCTTGAAGCGTCGAATCGACACGACCGGAGACCGCCTTCACCGTATTGGAGAGCTCACCCACGCTCTGCAGGAAGGCGTCGATATTGCCGGAATTCTTGGCAAGTGCATCGGAGAACGTCTCGGCATTCTTGAAAGTCTCGGTCAGCGGCCCACGCGAATCTTCGATGAAACCCTGAAGTTCGCCGACCGCGTCATTAGCGCGATCGAGGATCTTGTCTGCGGTCGCCAGGAGATTGGTGACGCTCGACTGGTCGGCGACGATGACGGCGCGTTTGCCGTTGTCGATCGCATGCTGGAGGATGCTTTCCTCGCCCTTGCGGCCGCCTGAGAGTTCGATATAGGCAGCCCCGGTCAAGCCCTGGATTTCAAGGGCGGCCTTGGTCGAGGGGTAGATCGGCGCATCGGTGCGCACCTGGGTGAAGGCCAGCGAATATTGCGGATCGTCGGCATCGATCGACAGCGTTTGCACCGAGCCGATCTGGATGCCGTTGAAGCGCACCGGCGAGCCGACGCTGAGGCCGTTGGCCGAGCCCGGAATACGCACGATCAGTTCCGTCATCGGGCCGCCGCGGCCATATTCGGCCATCCAGTAGACGAAGCCGAAGGCAGCCGCGATCACCAGCACCGTGAAAAAACCGACAATCGTGTAATTGGCTTTGGTTTCCATCTTATCCGGTCACTTTCCGCTGCTGTCGTGCCGCGCGGCAGCATCGTTCTGCGGCACAATCGACCGCGCGCGTTTGCCCTTGAAATAGGCCTGCACCCACGGATCGTCATAGGCCAGCATGTCGTCGATCGTGCCTTCCACCATTACTCGCTTCTTTCCGAGCACGGCAATACGGTCGCAGACCGAAAACAGGCTGTCGAGGTCGTGCGTGACCATATACACGGTCAATCCCAGACTATCGCGCAGGTTGGCGATCAGTTCGTCGAATTCGGCCGCACCGATCGGGTCGAGGCCGGAGGTCGGCTCGTCCAGGAAGACGAGTTCCGGATCGAGTGACAGTGCGCGGGCAAGGGCTGCGCGCTTGATCATGCCGCCGGACAGTTCGGATGGATATTTGTCGGCGGCATCGGCTGCAAGCCCGACCATACGGATCTTCAGATGCGCCAGTTCGTCCATCAGCGAGGTCGGCAGGTCGAGATATTCGCGCATCGGAACCTGGATGTTTTCCTTGACCGTCAGCGACGAGAACAGCGCCCCCTGCTGGAACAACACGCCGAGCCGCATGTCGAGGGCGTTGCGCTGCGGCTCGTCGAGTTCGTCGAAATCCTGGCCGAGGATCTTGATCGTGCCGGAGCGGCGCGGCAGCAGCCGGAGCACCGTGCGCATCAGCACCGATTTACCCGTGCCCGACGCGCCGACGAATCCGAGGATCTCGCCGCGGTAGATATTGAGGTTCAGATTGTCGAGCACGACCTTGGAGCCGAAGCCGACGGTGACGTCGCGCGCCGACAGCACGATGTCCCTTTCGTCCTTGTCTTCCATATCGATCGGTTTCTCGTCCACGCGGTCCGCCATCCTAGAAATCGATCGCTGCATAGAACATCGCAAAAAGCCCGTCCATCAGGATGACGACGAAAATCGCCTTCACCACCGCGGCCGTCACGTGCTGGCCGAGCGATTCCGCGCTGCCGCCAACCTTCAGCCCCTCGACGGCGGCGACGATGCCGATGACCAGCGCCATGAACGGCGCCTTGATCATGCCTGACAGCACCGTCGACAATGTGACCGCCTCGTGGAGGCGCGACAGGAAATTGGCGAAGGTGATGCCGGAATAGCCCCAGGCGACAGCGGCAGCACCGCCGAGCGAAGCGAAATTCGCCAGCACCGTCAAAAGCGGCAGCGCAATGGTCAGCGCCACCAGCCGCGGAAAGATCAGCACGCCGATCGGGTTCAGCCCCATCACCTTCAGCGCGTCGATCTCTTCGCGCATCTTCATCGAACCGATTTCGGCGGTGATGGCGCTGCCCGAGCGGCCGGCGATCATGATCGAAGTCAGAAGCACGCCGATTTCGCGCAATTGCAGGATGCCGACGAGATCGACGACGAAAACCTCAGCACCGAAGTAGCGCAGCTGGAAGGCGCCCTGCTGGGCGATGATCGCCCCGATCAAGAAAGACATCAGCAAGATGATCGGAACGGCGCGAACGCCCATATGGTCGATCTGGTTGACGATCGAGGCCGGCGAAACGCCGCTGCCGCGGCCGAACTTCATCTGCGCGCCGCGCACCGCCGAGCCAAGGATATACATGGCGGCGGCGAAATTGTCCCAGACCTCGTAGGTCATTTTGCCGATCGGCGCGAAGATGCGCGCGGCAAGCGAGACTTTCTCCGTCTGCTCCGGCTCGACCTTGGTCGGCTCCTCGGAAAACATCTCCAGCATTTCGTCGATATGCGAGTTGGTGCCTTCGAAGCGAACCGTCCGCCCGCCCGCCTCTTCTTGCTTCTTCAGCCGGCACAGCAGCCAGATGCCGGCGGTGTCGATCTCCGAAATATCCGAGAGGTCTACCGTCAGGTCGCCAGTCTTCTTCTGCAAAAGCTTTTCGAAATCGCGTAGCACCAGATGGATGTAGGCGCTGCGCCAATTGCCCTGAAGACGCACACGCTGTCCCGATCCATCAGCCTGGTCGTCCACATCAAGGGAGGCGGCGTTGCGATTCTCGGCGTTCAAGATACTTGTGTCTTTCAAGGCTTACAGCGACATTGCCGAATCGCGAAGCAGATCGTTCGCCCGGCGCGTCAATATACAGAAGCACCGTGCAATTTCCATGCTTGCAGGAGAGCAATAATGCCGCGTACCCTCGATATCCAGATGAATTCCTTTCCGATTGCCGGGACCTTCACCATCTCCCGCGGGGCAAAGACCGAAGCCGAGGTCATCACCTGCACGCTTGTCGAAGAGGGTGCGCAGGGGCGCGGCGAATGCGTGCCTTACCGCCGCTACGGCGAGACCATGGAGAGCGTTTTCGCCCAGATCGAGGCGGCGCGACCGCTGATCGAGGCCGGCATTTCACGCCATGACCTGCTGTCGGCCATGCCGCCGGGCGCGGCCCGCAACGCCGTCGATTGTGCCCACTGGGACCTTCAGGCAAAACAGACAGGAGACAGCGTCGCCGCCCGCCTCGGCATTGCCGCTCCGCAGCCGCTCACCACCGCTTACACCATCTCGCTCGGTGAACCGGAGGTGATGGCCGCCCAAGCGCGCGAGCATGCCGGCCGCGCCCTGCTGAAGGTCAAGGTCGGCACCGGCGACGATGAAAGCCGCATCCGCGCCGTCCGCGCCGCCGCCCCCGATGCCGCCATCATTCTCGACGCCAATGAGGGCTGGCCGGAAGCGGTGTTGGAGCGTCATCTCCATATCGCCGCCGAAGCAGGCATCGCCCTCGTCGAGCAGCCACTGCCGGCCGGCCGCGATGGCCTGCTTGCCGAAATCCGCCGCCCGCTCCTCGTCTGCGCCGATGAGAGTGTCCACCACACCGGCGATCTCGCAAGCCTTGCCGACCGCTACGACGCGATCAACATCAAGCTCGACAAGACCGGCGGCCTGACGGAGGCGCTGTCGATGAAGGCCGAGGCCGAACGGCTCGGATTCAGTATCATGATCGGCTGCATGGTCGGCACCTCGCTTTCCATGGCGCCCGCCGTTCTCCTCGCCCAGAATGCCGATTTCGTCGATCTCGACGGTCCGCTGCTGCTTGCCCGCGACCGCGATCCCGGCCTGCGCTACGCCGCTTCGCTGGTCTTTCCGCCGGAAAGCACCCTTTGGGGCTGAAGGTAATAGGCGAAGATGACGAGGCCGAGGCCGGAAAACGCGACCAGCGCCATGACGTAATAGCTGACGACGCCGAGCCAGGCGTAGAGATAACCCGACGCCAGGGTCATCAGCGCCATCGCCATGCCGACATAGAAGAAATAGGCGCCCTGTGCCGAAGATTCCTGCGTCTCCTGCACCGTCGCCATGATCCGTCGCTGCACGCCGGTATGCACGAAGGCATAGGTGAAGCCGTGGAAACATTGCAGCAGGAAGAAACCGGCAAAACCGGTATTCATCGGAAACAGGATCCAGCGGCAGACGCTGATGGCGCAGCCGAAGCGGATCAGCGTCCAGGCATCGAAGCGACGGTTGAGACGCTTCGACAGGAAGAACACCGTCACTTCCGAGGCGACGCCGGCGCTCCAGAGCAGGCCGACCTCAGTGCCGGAGAAGCCGAGCTGATGCCAGTAGATCGAGGAAAAAGCGTTCAGCACCGCATGGCTCGACTGCTGGATGGCAACGCCGATCAAAAGCAGCAGCAGGTGCGGCTCGCGCAGGCCACTGCCGGTAGCGGCTGGGATGTTGATCGGCTGGCCCCGCCGTCGCGTTGGCCCGATGCGCGGACAGAAGATCGCCATGACAACGGTCATGACAAAGCCGAACACCATGACATCGAGCACCATTCCGCCGCCCCACCGGCTGATCATCTGGCCACCGACCAGCGTCGAGACGATAAAGGCGATGGAGCCCCACACGCGCATCGACCCGTAATCGAGCCCCCAGCGGCGCACGCCCGAGATGACGATCGATTCGACGACGGGCACATAGGGTGCGAAGGTGGCGCCCTGCAGCGCATAGACGATCGTCACCGGCCAGAAAGTCGTCGTCCAGAACAGCGCGACCGCCGTCAGCAGCGAAAGGCCGCCCGACCAGAGCAGCACGTCGGCGCGCTCCTTCAATCGATCGGCGATCATGGCGACGACAGGCGCCACCAGCACGCGAACCACCATGGGTATGGCAAGGATGATGCCGATCTCATGATCGCTAAAGCTATGGGTTGCGAGCCAGACGGGAAAGAACGGCAGGACGATGCCGTTGACGAGCAGCGGCGCACAATAGGAAAGCGCACTGAGAAGCCGGAAGCGCGGCGGCGCTCCCTCACCCGTCGGGGAATTTTGAGCGGGAATCATGGGTGGACCTGAAGGAAACTGGACGTTGTCCTAACACACCACCCTGGAGGCGACTATTGCGAGAAATAGCCGTTCTGAAACGTTTTAGAAAATAAATAGGGCCTGTCGCCTGACGGTAACGGCTAAATTCGTGGGAGCGCAGGCGCGGATGCGCCGGCGCCAAAATCAGGCGGCTTGCGGGGCCAGTTCGCCCTCGTCATGCATTTCGATAGCGGCAAGCGCCGGCACGCTGCTGGCGAGCGCCCGCCAGGTGATCAGTTCGAACGTGCCATCCTCGTGCTCGGCGACAGCCGTGCAGCTTTCCACCCAATCGCCGGTGTTGATGTAGCGGATACCGTCCATGTCCTGAATGATGGCATGATGGATATGTCCGCAGATCACCCCATCGGCGCCGTTTTTGCGGGCTTCCTCGGCCACGACGCGCTCAAATTCGCCGATAAAGTTGACAGCATGCTTGACCTGCAGCTTCGCCCAGGCCGAGAACGACCAGTAGGGCATGCCGAGTCGGCGGCGCACCGCCGCCAGGATGATGTTGATGCGGATTGCCGTGTCATAGGCCCAGTCGCCGAGATAGGCGAGCAGTCGGGCGTTGCGGACGACGACGTCGAACTCGTCGCCATGCAGGATCAGATATTTTCTGCCGTCGGCGCCGTCATGCATCATACGCTCGACGACCTCGATGCCGCCGAAATGCATGCCCGGGAAGGCGCGCAGGAATTCGTCGTGATTGCCGGGAATATAAACGACGCGCGTGCCCTTGCGCGCCTTGCGCAACAGTTTCTGGACGACGTCGTTGCAGACCTGTGGCCAGTACCAGCTGCGCTTCAGGCGCCAGCCGTCGACGATGTCGCCGACGAGCACGATCGTATCGGCCTCGTGGTGGCGCAGGAAATCCAGCAGGAAGTCGGCCTTCGCGGCCTTCGAGCCGAGATGGACATCGGAAATGAAGAGCGTGCGGAAATGTCTGGGTTCCATCATGTCTTTCACGAGCTGCCGCTCATGTCCCATCTTTCATCTAACCTTCCAAAACCAGACTCGTGTTTCAGAAAGATGACAAGCTGGGGAAAAGCCCTGCAAACCTGTTCATCCCACGCGGCCGCATGGCCGTTCGCCGCGCGGGCCGCATGGCCGTCGCCACGCGGGCTGTATGCCCGTCGCCGCCAGGCCCGCCGACAAGGTTGCCCTGTGCATTCAGGGCGTTCATGATGACGGCGATTCATATTCGACAATGCGGGATGGCTGATGCGTCTCTTTCTCGTTCGCCACGGCGAATCCCTCGGCAACATCAACGAACAGGCCTACCGTCAATTCGGCGATCACAATGTGCCGCTGACGCGATGGGGCCATCGGCAGGCTCTCGAAGCAGGCGGCGTGATCGCCTCCTACCTGCAAGCATTGCCGAGCGCTGGTTTCGGCAAGCTGCATATCTGGTACTCGCCCTTTCTGAGGACCCGGCAGAGCAAGGATGCGCTGCTCGAAGCCCTGCCGGAAAGTTTCGTCGGCGATATCAGGGAGGATTATCTGCTGCGCGAGCAGGATTTCGGTCTCTTCACCGAAATCTACGATCACGCGGAACAGAAGCAGAAGTTTCCCGAGGAGTTCGAAAAATGGGCGAGGCTGCGCAGCAACAGCGGCAAGTTCTACGCACGGCCGCCGGATGGCGAAAGCCGGGCGGATGTGGCCCAGCGGGTGCGCCTGTTCCTGCAAACCGTCATGCACGATGCAGAAAATAGCGACCACAACGTCGTGATCGTCGGCCATGGCGTCACCAACCGGGCGGTCGAAATGAATTTCCTGCACCGCCCCGTCGAGTGGTTCGAGCGCTCCGACAATCCTGGAAACGCCGATATCACCCTGATCGAGGGGACGCGCTCGCAAGGATACGAGTCGATCTTGTTGCATCAGGCCGCCGACCGGCAGCCGGGACAGGAAGGCGAACTGCGCGATGCCCATGGCGCCGACGTGACGATCACGCCGAAGCCGACTGCATAATTCCGAAATCGGACCGCCGCAAAGGTCTGTGGCGGGTTGCGTAAGGCAACCCGCCAATTCTTCACCTCAGGTCGGCGACGTCACGGTTGCCGGCTCCTGCCCGGCCGCCGCCTCCTCGTTCACAGTCTCGGGCCGCTTCGTCCTCAAGAGACGCAGCACGAAGACGAAGAAGACGGGAACGAAGAAGATCGCCAGCACCGTCGCCGAGATCATGCCGCCGAGCACGCCCGTGCCGATGGCATTTTGGCTCGCCGCACTTGGCCCGGTGGCGATCGCCAGAGGCACCACGCCCAATGTGAAGGCGAGTGAGGTCATGATGATCGGTCGGAAGCGCAGACGAGCGCCTTCGATCGCGGCATCCATCAGCGATTTGCCCTCGGCAAAACCGTCCTTGGCGAATTCGACGATCAGGATGGCGTTCTTTGCCGACAATCCGATGATCGCGATCAGACCGACCTTGAAGTAGATGTCGTTGGACATGTCGCGGCTCATCACCGCGAGCACGCAGCCGATGACGCCAAGCGGCACGACCAGCATCACCGACAACGGGATGGACCAACTCTCGTAAAGCCCCGACAGCAGCAGGAAGACGAAGAGGATGCTGAGGCCGAACAGGAACGGCGCCTGCGATCCCGATCTCAGCTCCTCCAGCGACTGGCCGGTCCATTCGAAGCCGAAGCCGTCGGGAAGTTCCGAGGCCAGCCGCTCCATTTCGGTAATCGCCGCCCCCGATGAATATCCCGGCGCCGGAGCGCCAGAGATACGCACGGAAGGGTAGCCGTTATAGCCGACGATCTGCGCCGGTCCCTTCTGCCATTCGGCGACGGCGAAGGACGATAGCGGCACCATGCCGCCGCTCGCATTGCGGACATTGAGCTTCATCAGGTCTTCCGCCTGAAGCCTGCTCTTGTCCTGCGCCTGCACGATGACGCGCTGCATGCGGCCCGAATTCGGGAAGTCGTTGACATAGCTCGAGCCGAGATTGGCGGTGATCGTGCTGTTGATGTCGGCGAAGGCGACACCGAAGGTATTTGCCTTCTCGCGATCGATGACGAGCACGAGCTGGGCCGAGTCAGGCATGCCTTCCGGGCGGATACCTGCGATGATGGGGTTCTGCGATGCCTTGCCGATCAGCATTCCCGCCGCCTCGGTCAGTGCCGCCTGGCCTTTCGCCCCGCGATCCTGAAGGCGGAAGGTGAAGCCGTTGGTCGTGCCGAACCCTTCGATCGGCGGCGGCGACAGCGCGAAGGACGTCGCGTCCTTCAGCCCAAACAGCTGCATATTGGCGCGGTTGGAGATCTCCTGCACCGAATTGCCGGCGCCGCGTTCGGCCCAGTCCTTGAGCGTGACAAACACCAGGGCGGCGTTCGGTCCCTGCCCGGAGAAGCTGAAGCCCTGGATCGCGACGACGTTGGCAACGGCCGGCTCTTTCTTGAAGATTGCCTCGATGCTTTCGAGCGAGGCCACCGTGCGGTTGCGGCTCGCCTCCGGCGGTCCCTGCACGTCGACGATCAGGAAGCCCTGATCCTCGTCCGGCACGAAGCTGCTCGGCAGGTTGACGAAAAGATAGCCAAGGCCGATGAGCAGCGCGACATAGACGGCCATGACCCGCCAGGAGCGCTTGGCCAGTCCCTCGACGGTGCGGGCATAACGGCCGGTCAGCCGGTCGAAGTTGCGGTTGAACCAGCCGGCGACGCCCTTCTTCTCGTGATGGCCCTTGATCGGTTTCAGGAAAGTGGCGCAGAGCGCCGGCGTCAGCGACAGCGCCAGGAAGGCGGAAAACAGGATGGATACGACCATGGTCAGGCTGAACTGACGGTAGATGATGCCTGTCGAGCCTGGGAAGAACGCCATCGGCACGAAGACGCAGGAGAGAACCAGCGTAATCCCGAGAATCGCGCCGGTGATCTGCCGCATCGCCTTCTTGGTCGCTTCCTTCGGTGACAGCCCTTCCACCGCCATCAGCCGCTCGACGTTTTCCACCACCACGATGGCGTCGTCGACGAGAATGCCGATGGCAAGCACCATCGCGAACATCGTCAGCACGTTGATCGAGAAGCCGGCAGCAAACATGACAGCAAGCGTCCCGAGCAGCGCGACCGGCACGACGAGCGTCGGAATGATGGTGTAACGGAAGCTCTGCAGGAAGATGAGCATGACAACAAAGACGAGCGCCACGGCTTCAGCGAGCGTATGCGCCACCTTCTCGATCGATGCCGAAACGAACGGGCTGGTATCATAGGGAACGGAATATTCGACGCCAGCAGGGAAGAAGCGCGACAGCTCCTCCATCTTCGCCTTGACCAGATTGGAAGTGTTGACGGCATTGCCCGTCGACGACAGCTGGATGGCAATGGCGGCGCTCGGCTGCCCGTTCAAGCGGGTGGAGAAGCTATAACTCTCGCTGCCCTCTTCGATGCGCGCGACATCGCGCAGCCGGACATTCGATCCGTCGGCATTGGCGCGCAGCACGATGTCTCCGAACTCCTTGATGTCGGTCAGTTGCCCCTTGACCAGCACTGTCGCCGTCAGGTCTTGCGAGATCGGATTGGGTGCTGCGCCGATCTGGCCCGCCGCGACCTGGGCGTTCTGCGCCGAGATCGCCGCGCTGATGTCGGATGCTGTGAGGTTCAGGCCGACCATCTTGTCGGGATCGATCCAGATGCGCATCGCCCTCTGCGACGCAAATAGCTGGGCGCGGCCGACGCCCTCGAGACGGCGCAGCTCGCCGATGACGTTTCGGTTGAGATAGTCGCCGAGCGCCACCTCGTCGGTCTTCCCGTCCGTCGATGTCAGCGAGATGAACATCAGGAAGCCCGACGACGCCTCCTCGACCGTGATGCCCTGATCCTTGACGGATTGCGGCAGCCGCGGTTCGACGCGGCGAATGGCATTCTGAACGTCGACGGAGGCCTGGTCGATATCGGTGCCGGCCGCAAAGGTCGCGGTGATCGTCATCGCGCCCGATGTATCCGACGTCGACTCGAAATAAGAAAGGTGCTCGACCCCGTTCAGCTCTTCCTCGATTTGGCGGGTGACGCCCTGATAGATATCCTGGGGCGAAGCGCCGGGATAGCTGGTGGTGATGCTGAGCTGCGGCGGCGCGACCTTGGGATATTGGGCGACCGGCAGGAACGGCAGCGCGATCAGGCCAGCGATGGAGATGAAGATCGCAAAGACCCAGGCTAGGATCGGGCGATCGATAAAGAAACGTGCCATCGACCTTACTCCGGCTTCTTGGCGTCACCGGACGCGAGCTGGCCATCCCGCCACTCTTCCGGCGCGACCTTTGCGCCGGCTGCAGCTTTTGGCTGCCGTCGACAACGAGACGCTCACCTGATGACAGACCGCTTTCGACCACCCATTCATTGCCGAAGGATTGACCGAGCTCCACGTCCCGCGGCTGTGCCACGTCTCCCTCCTGGACGACGTAGACCTGCGCCTTGCCGTCGGCCGTGCGGATGACGGCGCGTTGCGGGATAAGGATTGCCTTCTCTCGGACGGCCTGTTCGATGCGCACCCTGATGTAAAGACCGGGCAGCAGGTCGCCCTTCGGATTGGGGAATTCACCGCGGAGGGTGACTTGGCCCGTCGTCGCATCGACGCTGGCGCTGCTGAAGAGCAGCTTCCCGGCTTCGCCATAGACGGTGCCGTCGTCGAAGACGAGCTTGATGTCGGCCTTGCCTGGTTCGGTCGATGTGAGGCTGCCGTTCTCGACCGCCCGCTTCAACGCCAGCAGGTCTCCGGAGGATTGCATAAAGTCGGCATAAACGGGGTCGATCTGCTGGATCATCGCCAGCGCGTCGCCTCCATCGGCCGTCACCAGCGCGCCTTCCGTCACCAGCGCGCCGCCGATGATGCCTGATATCGGTGCGCGGACTTCGGTATAGCCGAGATTGATCTTCGCTTCGTCGAGTGCGGCCTGCGCCAGCGCGACATCGGCATCGGCCTGGGCAAGGGCGACGGCGGCCGCATCATATTCGATACCGCTTGCAACATCACGGTCGCGCAGCGACTTCTGCCGGTCCAGCTGCTGGCGGGCATTCAGCTGCGTCGCCCTGGCGCGATCGAGGCTTGCTTCCGCACTGGCCACACGGACCCGGAAAAGCGCTGGATCGATCCGGTAGAGCACATCGCCCTGATGAACGAGGCTGCCCTGCTCGAAGATCCGTTCCTGCAGGATGCCGGAAACCCTGGCCCGCACTTCGGAAACGCGCGTCGCGGCAATGCGGCCGGGCAATTCGCTGATAACGGGAACCGGACGCGCGTTGAGCGTCAGGACGCTGACGGCTGTTGGCGGCATCGCGCCGCCTTCCTGTGCGTAAGCCGGCAGGTCGGCGCCGAATATCAGCGCCAGGACAAGCGTACAACCCAATGATTTCGTTCGAAAAAGCATGTTCACTAGCCTTCCTGTTGGTCCCGCTGGGGTCCAAAAAAGCACAGCCCGCCGAAATGACGTTCGGCGGGCCTCCTCAGCCGACAGATAGTCGATCTTTTTTTACTTTGCAAGATACCTACCGGTTGGTATGATAGCATTATCATGGTCGGAACTCCCATGGCTCGGCGATCCCGGGAGTGATACTGATCCTCTCGCGCGCCTCGGCGCGAAGCTTATCTCGAACACAGGTCATGCATTGGTAGATAGCCCCCGCAACAGAAAGAAACAGCCGGATGTCGTGCGGCAGGCTCTTCTCGATTGCGCCACCAAGCTGGCGCTGGAACATGGTCTCGCCGCCGTCAGCCTGCAGGCAGTCGCAAGTGCTGCCGGCGTGACCAAGGGGGGTCTGTTTCACCACTTCCCCAATAAGCAGGCTCTTATAGAGGCCGTGTTCGACGGCATGATGGAAAACCTCGACCGCGAGATCGACGAGGAACTGGAAAGGGACAAGGGCGGCCACGGCACATTCACCCGCGCCTACGTCCGCACCCTGTTTTCCGACCGTGCCCTCAACAACAGCCCGTGGTCGGCGCAGACGATGACGGTGCTTTCCGACCCCTACTCCAAGAGCCTCTGGCATAGATGGATGAATGACCGGCTGGTCAGGCACGCTGAAACCGACGTGGGAATGCGGCTCGAGATCGTTCGCCTGGCGGCGGACGGCGCATGGCTTGCCCATGTTCTGAGGCCTGACGACCATGCCGCGTCCGATGATACGGCGCTGTTGCAGGAATTGATCGAACTCACCGAAGGGTGACACAAGCGATTGGCGCATCATCCCGCGCCCGAGTCTATCACCCGAGCGCGGGGATGGTCCGGCTAGGCAGCGCGCACCGCCGCCATCGGTTTCACGTTCTGGTTCATGCGGAACAGATTGTTCGGATCGTAGCGCCGCTTGGCCTCGGCAAGACGAGCGTAATTGGCGCCATAAGCGCTTTCGACGCGATCACCCTCATCATCCGGCATGAAGTTGATATAGGCGGTTCCGACAGCATGCGGCTTGGTTGCCTCGAAAAGCTCCCGCGCCCAGCCGGTACAGCTTGCGTCCATCCCCGGTTCCCGCCAGCGCGCATGAACATTCATGACGAAATGCGAGCTGCGCTGCGGAAATGCGGTGGCCTCGGTCGGCACACGGCCGGCCGCGCCGCCGATATGGGCGATGAAGATCTCGCATTCCGGGCCGGGCAGCTTGCGCACGGCGTTGAGCAGCACGTCGATCGCCGCATCCGGAAGGGAGGCGAAATCCTGGCTCTTCCAGTAATTGCGCGCACCGGGCGTGAGCAACGGGTCGAATGCCTGCTGCCAGCCGGTGAACGGCACCGGACCGACGACGTCGGCAATCGGTTTTCCGATCGCCCGCAATCTGGCCGTCGCCTTTTCGCCCGCCGCGATGTCTCCGCAATAACACATGGCCAGCACCATGATCTCCTTGCCGTGCCATTCGGCCGGAAGGAACGGCAGCGGCGGCGCCTGGCGCATCACCACCCAGCAGGTCAGTTCGTCAGGTGCCGTCTCCAGCGCCTGCCGGTACTCCCTCAGCACCGTTTCCGCATCAGCAAAGGGATGCACGACGAGCCCAGCAAGAACCTCCGTGTTGAGAGGGTTGAGTTTGAATTCGAAGGAGGTCACGACGCCGAAATTGCCGCCTCCGCCGCGCAACGCCCAGAAGAGATCAGGCTTTTCCGTCTCGCTCGCCTTGACCAACTCGCCGTCGGCCGTCACCACATCAACCGAAAGCAGATTGTCGATGGTCAGCCCGAATTTGCGGGTCAGCCAGCCGAAGCCGCCGCCGAGCGTGAGCCCGGCGATGCCGGTGGTGGAATTGATGCCGGTCGGCAGCGCCAGCCCGAAGGCCAGCGTTTCCTGATCGACATCGGCAAGCGTGGCGCCCGGCTCGACCCTGGCGCGCCGCGTCTGCGCATCGACCCGCACCGATTTCATCGCCGACAGGTCGATGACGACACCGCCCTCGCAGACGGCGTTGCCGGCAATGCCGTGGCCGCCGCCACGCACTGAAACGAGCAGATTATTGTCGCGTGCAAACCGCACCGCCCGCATAACATCGGCAGCACCGGCGCAGCGCGCGATAAGTCCGGGCCGGCGGTCGATCATCGCATTCCAGATCGTCCGCGCTTCATTGTAATCCAAGTCCTTACTGGTCAGGAGACTGCCGCGAAATCCGGCGGCAAAGGCATCGATGGCCACGTCATTGACCATCGTCTGCCCCCTTTGCAGGGTCGTGAGGTTCAAATTGTCCATGGTTTCCTCCATGCGACCGGCGCCCCGCACCGTCGCGGCCGGCATTTTGCGCTTGCTACGATCCTCAAACAAGTTTCGAAAAGGATTAGCCCTCGGCGGCAGCAAAGAAAGGAAGCGACTTCCTATTGAATTTTCATCGGAAATCGATGACTGCGGCGGCAATCCCGCACGCGGCGGAACAATCCCTAATCCCGCAGCCCCCGAGCAATGGCATCAATGATCGCGCCAACCCTGCCGGGCACGAACCGGCGTGACGGATGAATGGCGTGGATCGGCAGCACCAGTTTCCGCCAGCCGGCGAGAACTTCCACGAGCCTGCCATCCGCTATGTCTTCCGCCACGAGATCCACCGGGACGTAGATGATGCCTGCCCCGGCGAGCGCTGCCATTCGCAGCGCCTCTCCGTTGTCGATCTCGATGTTGCCGCGAACCCCAACCGTGAAACTTTCACCGCCCTTTGTCTCGAACGGCCATTCGTCGCGGGGCACGAGATTGAGGTTGAGAATGCAGCGGCCGAGGCGAATATCCTCAGGCCTCTCCGGCACGGCAAATCTATCGAGATATATCGGAGAGGCGCAGCAGACGAAATGATAGCTGCCGACACGCCGCGCGATAAGCGACGAAGGCTTCAATTCGCCGATCCGGATCGCTAGATCATACCCTTCGGCCACCAAGTCGACATTGCGGTCGCTGAGATTGAGCTCGACCGAAAGTGCCGGATGCCGCTCCGCGAGTTCGGCCATGACAGGCGCAAGCCGCTTGATCCCCAGTGTCGTCGGAGCGCTTAGACGCAGGCGTCCCGACATGGCCTCGGCGTCAGGCCGGGAGATGTCGTTGAGTTCCTCCAACTCGTCGATGATTCTGTTTGCCTTGACGAGGAAGCGGGACCCGACCTCGGTCAGCCGCTGCGTACGCGTCGTGCGTTCGATCAGCTTGACCCCATACTCCTGCTCCAGCGCCTGGATGCGCCTGCCGACCATGGCAGGCGAAATGCCGAGCCGCTTCGCGGCGGCGGCGAAACTCCCCGATGTCGCGGCGGCAATGAGGGTCTGCAAGTTCAGAAGATCGGGCATTCGATACTTTTATGCATCTCTGTTATCGGGATCAATGCAATTAACGACGGAATATTTCGGATGTATCCCTGTGGCCATCACATCGGAAACAGGAGACAGAACGATGAAGACTGCAATTATCGGCATCGGAAACATGGGCAAGGGCCTGGCCTCACGCCTTGCCGGGAAGACTGACCTGATCGTCGCGGCACGCAACGATCAGGCCGCGCGCAGCCTTGCCGAAAGCCTCGGCGTTGAAAGCGCTACTATTGCGGAGGCGATCGCCGCCGCGGGGATCGTCATCCTCGCCGTTCCCTATGCCAGCGCTCTTGAGATCGCCGCCTCGCCGTCGCTCTCGGGCAAGATTGTCGTCGACATCAGCAATCCCCTGAAGCCCGATTTCTCCGGTCTGCTCTTCGGTCACGAAACCTCCGCCGCCGACAAAATCCAGAATGCCGCGACCGGCGCCAGGGTGGTCAAAGCTTTCAACACCATCTTCGCCGAGCTCTTCAACGCGTCCCACGATGCCACGGCCAAGGTGCCGGTATTTGTCGCCGGAAATGACGCAGACGCGGTGGAAAAGGTTTCCAGACTAGTCGTCGACGCAGGATTTGCCGTCGAAAAGACCGGAGGCCTCGACGCTGCCAAGCTCCTGGAACCGCTGGGCATGCTCAATATCCGCCTCGGCTACGGGCTCGGCCGCGGAACCGCCATCGCCCCGGCCTGGATGAACATCGCCGCCTGAGGTCTCTCATCGATCGGCAGGAGCGACATCCCGTCCGTGAGGGCGGGATGTTTTTATTGCCCAGACAAAAACTCGCCAACTCCGCCATTTCCATACTGTCGTGCGTATCCGATTGATGTATGGAGGGAGCTCAAAAGACGTGCACGGAGGCGGCGATGGATCACCCGGAAAAATCGAAGACAGAAAAGAACCTGACGAGCGGCGATCTCGACGAACAGGCGCTTTTCTTCCACCGCTATCCCCGCCCCGGCAAGCTTGAGATCCAGGCGACAAAGCCGCTCGGCAACCAGCGCGACCTGGCGCTCGCTTATTCGCCCGGCGTTGCCGCCCCTTGCCTTGCCATCCGCGACAATCCCGAAATGGCGGCAGAATATACCTCGCGCGCCAATCTCGTCGCCGTTATCTCCAACGGCACCGCCGTGCTTGGCCTCGGCAATATCGGCCCGCTTGCCTCCAAACCGGTCATGGAGGGCAAGGCCGTGCTCTTCAAGAAATTCGCCGGCATCGACGTATTCGATATCGAGATCGATGCCCCAGGCGTCGACCAGATGGTCTCGACCATTGCCTCGCTGGAGCCGACCTTCGGTGGTATCAACCTCGAAGACATCAAGGCGCCGGAATGTTTCGAGGTCGAGCGGCGCCTGCGCGAGAAGATGAAGATCCCCGTCTTCCACGACGATCAGCACGGCACGGCGATCATCGTCGCCGCCGCGATCCTGAACGGGCTGGAACTCGCCGGCAAGAACATCGCCGACATCAAGATCGTCGCCTCCGGCGCCGGTGCTGCCGCCCTTGCCTGCCTCAACCTGCTGGTCATTCTCGGGGCAAAACGCGAAAACATCTGGGTCCACGATCTTGAAGGCCTCGTCTATGAGGGCCGTGTCGAGCTGATGGACGAATGGAAATCCATCTATGCCCAGAAGAGCGATACGCGCACGCTCGCCGAAAATATCGGCGGCGCCGACGTCTTCCTTGGCCTTTCGGCCGCCGGCGTGCTGAAGCCCGAGCTGCTGGCGCAGATGGCTGACAAGCCGCTGATCATGGCGCTCGCCAATCCGACGCCGGAGATCATGCCCGATCTCGCCCGCGCTGCCCGTCCCGACGCGATGATCTGCACCGGCCGCTCGGATTTCGCCAACCAGGTCAACAACGTCCTCTGCTTCCCCTATATCTTCCGCGGCGCGCTCGATTGCGGCGCCGAGACGATCAATGAGGAAATGAAGATGGCGGCCGTGCGCGCCATCGCAGCCCTTGCGCGCGAAGAGCCGTCCGACGTCGCCGCCCGCGCCTATTCCGGTAAGACCCCGGTCTTCGGCCCTGACTACCTCATCCCCTCGCCCTTCGATCCGCGCCTGATCCTGCGCATCGCACCTGCGGTCGCCAAGGCCGCCGAGCAGAGCGGCGTGGCGCGCCGCCCAATCCAGGATTTCGACGCCTATCTCGACCAGTTGAACCGGTTTGTCTTCCGCTCCGGCTTCGTCATGAAGCCGATCTTCACCGCCGCCAAGGCCGCCGAGCGCAAACGCGTCATCTTCTCCGAAGGCGAGGACGAGCGCGTGCTGCGCGCTGCCCAGGTGCTGCTCGAAGAAGGCCTTGCCGAACCCATCCTGATCGGACGCCCGCAAGTCATCGAGACGCGTCTGAAGCGCTACGGCCTGCGCATTCGGCCGCTGCAGGATTTCGAAGTCATCAATCCGGAAGACGATCCGCGCTTCCGCGAATATGTCGATCTCTATTTCTCCCTCGTCGGCCGCCGCGGCGTCATCCCGGAAGCCGCTCGCACGATCGTGCGCACCAACACCACCGTCATCGGCGCGCTGGCGCTGAGGCGCGGCGAGGCCGATGCTCTGATCTGCGGCCTCGAAGGCCGCTACGAGAAGCATCTGCGCGATGTTCGCCAGATCATCGGCAAGCGCAAGAATGTCCGCGATTTCTCAGCCCTCAGCCTGATGATCTCGCAGCGCGGCGCCACCTTCTTCACCGACACTTACGTCACCTTCAATCCGACCGCCGAAGAGGTCGCCGAGGCGACGGTGCTGGCGGCCGAGGAAATCCGCCGGTTCGGCCTCACGCCGCGCGCCGCCCTGGTCTCGCATTCTAACTTCGGCTCGCGTGAATCCGAAAGCGCCACGAAGATGCGCAACGCCCTGCAGCTCGTGCGCGAGGCAGCACCCGACCTCGAGGTCGATGGCGAGATGCACGGCGAAAGCGCGATCACCGAAGCGCTGCGCAAGCGCGTCATGCCGGACACGACGCTGCACGATGAGGCCAACCTTTTGGTCTTCCCGAACCTCGATGCCGCCAACATCACCCTCGGTGTGGTGAAGTCGATGACCGACGGCCTGCATGTCGGCCCGATCCTGCTCGGCACCGCCCTGCCCGCCCACATCCTCGCCCCCTCGGTCACCTCCCGCGGCGTCGTCAACATGGCGGCACTCGCCGTCGTCGAGGCATCGCAACCGGCTTGAGCCGGTTGCCGCAACACAGCGTAAAGACCCTGAAGTCGTCCCGACACATGTCCTGATGCCGTCTCAGGCACTCCGTATCGACAGGCGCCCTTTATCCGCGAGCACATCGGCGCGTTCGTTACCGGCAATGCCGGAATGGCCCTTGCACCAGGCAATGGTCATGAGCGCATTCTGGGATAATTGAAGATCGACCGCTTTCCAGAGTTCCGCATTGGCGATCGTTCGCCTTCGCGCATTCCCATTCGGGCTGCCCTTCTTCCAGCCGTTGTTCTTCCAGATATGTCGCCAGCTGTTGCAGCCTTTGACGGCGTAGACGGAATCGGACCAGATGGTGACAGGCTCGCCGCTTGCCTCGCTGTTGATCCAGATTGCCGCCCTGAGCACGGCGGTCAATTCCATCGAATTATTGGCGGAATCTTCGGCGCCACCGAAGCCGGACGCGATTTCCGCGGTATCGCGATAAACGACGAATGCCCAGCCTCCGTGCCCAGAACCCGGTTCATAACAACCGTCCACGAAGACGTGGAAGCCGTCTTGGGTTTCCGGCAGACCGACTGTCGTTGCGGGGGAGCTGAGTTCGTTGGCAATACCTGTCATTTTCGACGTCCTGATATGAGTACGTTCCCCAAGCGACCCTGGAGATTGGAGTGGAGCACTGGCCTCGTTGATTGCCATCGGCAGCTTCTTCACAATCGAACACTGGGTCTCTGGCGGTCCACTGGATAAAATCGCGAAAATGCGCTAGGAATTTCTCCAAGCTTATTAAGAGAAACACGTTAAGAGACAACGCGCGGCGATCGAGGCCGCAATCGACCGATCGATTCTTTGCTCATTCCGGGACGACGCCGTGAAACGCCGAAACCTGTCTCTTGCCCTTCTCCTTGCCTTTGCGGCGCCTGCCGCCGCGCAAAGCAGCGCCGTCTGTGAGGACCTGCGCGGCCGCCTCGCCGACTTGCCGCGATCGATCGGCAATGGCAACGGCCCGGAAGCGCGCCAATATTCCAGCGCCATGGCCGAGCAGAACCTCGAGCTGCGCAAGGTTCGCAACGAGCTCCGCAGCAATGACTGCACCTCGGGCAGCATGGTCGTGATCGGTGGCGAGAATGCCGATTATTGCGCCGAACTCGCGCAGTCCGAAGCCCGCATGATCGACAATATCCGCTATCTCCAGGACCGCCGCAACGAGCTGGCCGGCCAGAATGGCGCCGATGACGACGCGCGCCGCGAACTGGTCGCGGCTCTCGACCGCAACGGATGCAACAGCGAAAACTTCTATGCTCCGAGCGACCGCAGCGCCAACGAACCGGCTCCGAGCGTCGAGGAACAGGCGATGCGCACCGATACCTTCATTCCGCTCGGCGGCGGTGAAGAGATCGATCCGCGTTACGGCGTGCCGCGGGCAGAGATGCTCTCGCCGGTCAGCACCATGTGCGTGCGCAGCTGCGACGGCGGCTTCTTCCCGATCAGCTCGAACGCCACGTCGGTCGATTTCGGCCGCGACGCCCAGACCTGCGCCAAGATGTGCCCGGGCATCGAGACCGAACTGTTCTATCGTGACGTGACGAGCACCGAAGCCTCGAACATGATCTCGGTCGCAACGGGCACGCCCTACAGCGCCATGAAAAATGCCTTTGCCTACAAGAACCGCACGCCCGGGGAAAAGTCCTCCTGCGCCTGCAATCTGACAGCCTATTATGAGGAGATGCGCGGCAAGCAGGCGGTGAGCGAGCCGCCGCAGCAGGGCTCGATCACCACCATCCGCACCAATCCCCCGGCAAAGGATGCTGCAGCGCAGATCGCACCGCAGCCGTCCGTTCCCGAGCGCCCCTACGATCCGGCGCAGAACCGCGTCCGTCAGGTCGGCCCGCAATTTCTGGCCGGTGATCAGGGCTCGATTGATCTCGCCAACCCGGCAACGTCAGGTCCGCAGCCGCAACAGCAGCAGTGATCGAACAGCTGGATGCGGTGGCCGAGCCATAGCGCCGTTGTGCCAGGGGGCATGAGATGACCGCGAGTCAGGTGAACGTGCGGCGGGAGGTGAATGCGGGTCGCTGGAGCATGGTCAGTAGGTCGTACGACCGCCGCTCAAGTCGAACGTCGATGCGGTCGTGAAGGAGTTCTCTTCAGAGAGCAGCCAGACGACCATCGAAGCGATCTCATGAAGTTCGGCAAAACGGTCGCGCGGAATGCGGACGCGCATATATTCGATAAACTCGGGTGTCAGCCCGTCCAATATGGGTGTCTTTGCGGTGGTCGGCGTTACCGCGTTCACGGCGATCCCTGTCTTTGCGAGTTCCTTGCCAAGAGACTTGGTGAAGCCCAGCACCCCGGCTTTCGCTGCGCTGTAGGCGGCGATGTTCGGATTTCCTTCCTTGCCCGCAACCGAGGAAATGTTCACGATCCGCCCGTAGTCGCGCTTTAACATGACCGGAACGACGTGCCGGCAACAATTGAAGGTTCCCGTGAGGCAGACATCGACGACGTCTTTCCACTCGCTGACATCGTATTCGACCGCAGGTTTTACCGGGCCGGTAATCCCGGCGGAATTGACGAGCCCGTCGATACGGCCAAAAATCTCCTCGGTCGCCGCCGCCGCATTTTCCACTGATACGGGATCTGCGACGTTGACGCCGAAAGCGACGGTGCCGGATCCGAGAGCGGAAGCGCTGTCCTTCGCCATGTTTTCGTTCAAGTCCCAGATGGCCACCTTGCCACCAGACTGGATGACGCGCTCTGCGATAGCATAGCCGATGCCGCGCGCACCGCCTGTGATCACGATGATGCGTTCCTTCAAGTCGATCATGTTCATTGGGCCGTTATCCTCCGATTGAGCCGCCGATAGCCGAATATCCAATTCCGGGACTTCGCCTTCAGCGTATCGATATGACGGTCAGGAATAAAGACATCTCGGCCTCGCACGGCGTCGGCGATACCGGTTTGCTCACCTTGACTGTCAATGGCGTGACTGTGCGATTGAGGCGATGCTCCACCGCACTGCCCTAGGCGTTCAGTCCCCATCCATCATGAAAGACGAGTTCCTCGAGCGGTAGCCGCTGCCGCCAGCCTTTGACGGAGAGTTCCGGCTCGTCATAGAGCCGGTCGACGAAACCGGCACAGAGCCAGGCGACCACCTCGATATGCTCGGGTATGCCGAGAATGCTCTTTAGATCGCCTTCGCGAAAAATGCTGACCCAACCGATGCCGACCCCTTCCGCCCGCGCCGCCAGCCAGAGATTTTGGATGGCGCAGACGGTCGAATATGAATCCATCTTCGGATTGTGGGTGCGCCCCAGCACCACGCTGCCACTACGCGTGGGATCGCAGGTCACGCATATGCCGAGCGGCGCCTCCACGATGCCTTCGAGCTTGAGGGCGCGGTAGGCCTGCCGCCGCTCGCCGGCAAACATCTGCGCCGCCTCCTCGTTGGCGCTCGCAAAGGCGTCCCGGACGCGCGCCCGCACAGTTGGGCTTTTCACCAGAATGAAATTCCACGGCTGCATGAAACCAACCGACGGCGCGTGATGCGCTGCCGTCAGCAACCGCTTCACGACATCGTCGGGCAAAGGGTCGGGGAGGAACTGACTGCGAACGTCACGCCGCGTCATGATCGCGTGATAGACGGCCTCGCGTTCGATCAAGGAAAAACCGGATGCCGCCGAAAGGGCATCCTCATCAAAGGGTCGCATCGTCAAATCCCCAACAACGCGACCGCCCCGCCGTCCGCGCGGATCGGTCTATCTTGCCAGGCCGGTCTTCTGACTCGGCGTCATCCGTCTGCCGCAGCCTTCCCGGCAAAAGCCAGTGGCGTGATGAAGCGGCAGGCGTCGGCCTTACAGCGTTGGGCACGTTCCGGTCTTGCACCGGATTCCCGATTCTCCCGCCTTACCGGCGGGCACCTGACGGCGCATCTATTTCAGGAAACCGGCGCGGCGGCAAGCTGGACCCGATGTGGCGTTGAAGCCGCGTTCGGTTTGGCAGCGGCGCGATGTTCCCTGAACGCCGCAGCCAGCGTTCTGAGCGCCGAGCGCGATCTTGCATCCGTTAGTGTCGAATGCAGGACAATCTCCGACGAGGGCAGCGGCGGCAGGCTGAAGCGCTGACTCACTTCAATCGAGCCCACCGGCGCAAGACGGTGGGAGAATGCCGCGACCGCAAGTCCAGCCGACACCGCCGCCGTCATCACCAGCGAGCCCCCGCCGAGGAAAACCTCGTTCCACGCGATTCCTGCACCATCGAGCGCGTGGGTGGCGATGTTGTGGACGCCACAGGACGGTGACAGCGCAGCAAGACGCAGCGGCTCGCCGCGGCGATACTCGAACTGCGGTGCCGCGAACCACCCGAAATGCTCCGGCCCAAGCACCTCGCCGTCACGCCGGTCCTCCTCCCGGCGAATGATCGCCGCATCCAGCTCACCGCGATCGAATGCATCGAGCAACACTCGAGAATTGTCGAGCCGCACCTCGATCGTCAGCCCTGGATCGTGAGCGCTGAGACGCGCCAGAATCGTCGGAACCTCCGGCCCCGCCACATGCGCGGCTATGCCGAGCGTGAAGTGCCGGCTTGTCGAGGAAAGAGCTGCGACCGCACGATCATGAGCGCCGATGAAATCCCGCGCGGATTGAAGAAAGACCGCGCCCTGCGCCGACAGGCGCACCAAACGCGGGGTCCGCTCGATCAGCCTGTGGCCGAGCCGCTCCTCCAACCGCTTCAACTTGACGCTAATTGCGGCCTGGGTGCTGCCTAACGCCTCAGCGGCGCGGGTGAAGCTCTGCAGCTCGGCAATAGTCACGAACGCCCGGACCGCATCCACATCGAGCATCGTCATATCAATCATCCAAAATTGTTGTTTCTGAAATAGAAAATCATCCAATTCAGTTATGGTCAAGTGACGATTATGGTGGCTCCCGGCAGCGCATCGATTTCACCTGTCATCGGGATTTCGCCGTCGCTCATCCCGTGCTGAAAGGATAACCATGTCACCCGCTTCCATCATCTCATCCAGGCTGCAGGGCATCGTCGCCTTGGCAGCTGCTTGCCTTTCATCCCTGATGTTCGGCCTGGAGATCTCAAGCGTACCCGCGATATTGCCGACGCTGGAGGCGGTGCTGCATGCCGATTCCAGCAACTTCAATGGATCATGAATGCCTATACGATCGCGGTGACAACGGTGCTTATGGCAACGGGCACGCTGGCCGACCGTTATGGCCGCAAGCGCGTCTTCCTGATCGGCATCATTGCCTTCGGCTTGACCTCGCTGATCTGCGGGCTCGCGGACAATGCATCCGTTCTGATCGTCGCCCGCTTCCTCCAGGGCATGAGTGGCGGCGCTATGCTGATCTGCCAGGTGGCCGTCCTCTCGCACCAGTTTCCAGAGGGGCGGCAGCGCAGCATGGCCTTCGGCTGGTGGGGGATTATCTTCGGCATCGGCTTGGGATTCGGGCCGCTGGTCGGCGTTATGATCGCGGCCTTGTCGACCTGGGAATGGGTGTTCCTGGTCCATGTTGTGCTGGCGGCCGTGACAGCCACGCTCGCCGTCTTCGGTGTCTGTGAATCGCGTGACCCCGAGGCGAAAAGCCTCGATATCGCGGGCATCGCCACCCTGTCGCTTTCCGTCTTCTGCCTTGCCTTCTACATCACCCAGGGGCCGGCCCTCGGTTTTGACAATACGACGGCACTTGCAGCCATCGGCCTTTCTGCCGCAAGTTTCATAGCCTTCATCGTTGCAGAGAAGATCAATTCGCGGCCGATGTTTGATGTCTCGGTCTTTCGCATCCGCGCCTTCTCCGGCGCCATAATCGGCTCGGTCGCGATGAATATCAGCTTTTGGCCCTTCATGATCTATCTGCCGATCTGGTTTCAGGCAGGCCTTGGTTATGGTAGTCTCGCCGCCGGTTTGTCGCTGCTCGCCTATACGCTTCCCACGCTCATCGTCCCGCCGCTGGCTGAGCGGCTATCGCTGCGCTATCGCCCCGGTCTCGTCATTCCAATCGGCCTGTTCACGATCGGCCTCGGTTTCCTGCTGATGCGGCTCGGAGCTGCCTCCGACGCGGCAAGCTGGCTGACCATGCTGCCCGGCGCATTGCTTTCCGGCCTCGGCCTCGGAATGACCAATACCCCCGTCACCAACACGACGACAGGTGCGGTCGCGCGCGACCGCGCCGGCATGGCATCGGGGATCGATATGAGCGCCCGGATGATCTCACTCGCGATCAACATCGCAGTGATGGGCTTCATCCTGGTCAGCGGCGTGTTCTCACATCTAGAAAACGTCCTGCCGGCGACGCTCGGCCCGGAACAACTGCGGGCTATGGCTGAACGCATCTCAGCCGGAAACATCGCCTCCCTCCCCGATCTGCCCGCCAACATCATCCGCGACGCGCTCGTCGAGGGATTCGGCTGGGTGATGCTCTACGGTGGCCTCGGTGCGTGGCTGCTGGCCACGGCCAGCTTCCTCGTCTTCGGCTCAGGAAAGATTCGCCGCTGCGCCGAAGATGAGGCATGCAATTCGACTGTGGTTTGAGGATGAGGCAGTGCTATGCTCTGGAGGTGAGAATGGAGCAAGACGTCACCGCGCACCCCCTCTATCCAGCAGCGAACAGACAGCCGCCCCGCGTCGGTTTGAAGCGGCTTGGCAAGCCTCTTCACCCCATCGTTCCTATGGCCTTATCGCCACCGAAGGCGTATGGACTGAGACAGTCCATCGCAGCATCCCGGTTGCCCGTGCCCCGCCTCACACCCATGATCCTTGCCGTCGCCCTGTTCATGGAACAGATGGATTCGACCGTGATCGCCACCAGCCTGCCGGCAATCGCCGCCGATATCGGCACCTCGCCGATCGCGCTGAAGCTCGCCGTCACCAGCTATCTCGTGGCGCTGGCGATCTTCATCCCGATCAGCGGCTGGATGTCCGATCGTTTCGGTGCGCGCAACATCTTCCGCATGGCGATCTTCGTCTTCATGATCGGCTCGATCGCCTGCGCCTTTTCAAACTCGATCACGGCCTTCGTCATCTCGCGCCTGATTCAGGGCGCCGGCGGCTCGATGATGACGCCGGTCAGCCGCTTGCTGCTGGTCCGGGGAACACCGCGCCACGAACTCGTCGATGCCATGGCCTGGCTCACCATTCCCGCTCTGATCGGCCCGATCATGGGTCCGCCGATCGGCGGCTTCCTCACCACCTACCTCACCTGGCACTGGATCTTCTGGATCAACGTCCCGATCGGCGTGCTCGGCATCATCCTCGTCACGCGTTTCCTGCCGGCCGTCGAGCCACGCAGTCCGCGGCCGATGGACTTCCCGGGCTTTTTCCTTTGCGGCATCGGCTTCTCTGGCTTCGTCTTCGGCGTGTCGGTGATCAGCCTGCCGGCCGTGCCCGTCATTTACGGTTATGTCACGGTTGCGATCGGCATCCTTGCCGGCCTCATCTACCTCCTCCATGCCCGCCGCGCGCCCTATCCGCTTCTCGATCCGAAGATGTTCCGTTATCCGATGTTCCGGGCGGCGATCCTCGGCGCCTCGAATTTCCGCATGGGGCTCGGCGCCTTGCCCTTCCTGATGCCATTGATGCTGCAGCTCGGCTTCGGCCTGACGCCGCTGCAATCGGGCTCTGTCACCTTCGTCAGCGCGCTCGGCTCCATGGGCTCGAAATTCGCCGCCGCGCGTACCTTCAATGCCTTCGGCTTCCGCACCGTCATATCAATCACGACCTTGCTGGCGGCGATCTTCCTCGGCATCAACGGCCTTTTCACCGCCGAAACGCCGCTGTTCCTGATCATGGCCTGCCTGCTGATCGGCGGCCTGTTCCGCTCCATGGCTTTTTCGGGCGTCAACGCCATGGCCTTCGGCGATGTCGACGACGCCGACAGCAGCCAGGCGACCGCGATCAATGCCGTTGCCCAGCGTATCTCCATGGCGATGGGCGTGGCGATCGCCGGCGGCATCCTCGAAATCTCCAGCAGCTTTCACGACGGTAGGCTGCTGGTCTCCGATTTCCACATCGCCTTCTTCAGCGTCTCGGCGATTTCGGCGCTGGCCTGCATCACCTTCCTGCGCCTGCCGCATGATGCCGGCGCGGAACTGACGGCGCGCGGTCGCAAGCGCAGGCATGCCGAGCCCGAAGAGGCCGTGGCGGAAAATAGCTGATTGAGACAGATCTGCCTGGCGCGATGGAAGCATTCCTCACCCGCCGGTTCGCAAGACTCGGCACCGGCAGGCGCCAGGGTGAAATGACCCACGTGTACCCCAACACCCCATTCTACTTTATGATTTATTCACACATCAAATACACACTGCGTTTGCGCGTTTTGGGTTGCTATCAGGACATGGGCATGAGGGCTCGTGATGTGACCGTCAGCGTCGATGCCCGTATTGATACGCCAGTCGGGAACATGTCCGACTGAGCCGCAATTCTAGGCCGCCGCGGAATGTTTCATTTTTTGAAAACGATGCCTCTGACCGCCAAGCTGGCGGCGATTATCGTTGCCGTCAACCTCTGCGGCATTTCCGCTTTCGCCACCTATACCTGGATGTACGAAACCCGGGCGTTGATCGATGGCGCCAAGGCGAACTGGTCCAAGGATGCCGAGCAATTTGCATCTCTGGCTGCGGGCGGCGTGAAA
Organism: Rhizobium sp. WSM409; assembly: GCF_057653825.1. Taxonomy (NCBI): domain Bacteria; kingdom Pseudomonadati; phylum Pseudomonadota; class Alphaproteobacteria; order Hyphomicrobiales; family Rhizobiaceae; genus Rhizobium; species Rhizobium sp. WSM409. The sequence continues at coordinate 2,202,314 of NZ_CM172794.1, forward strand.
TGGGGGAAGGCGAACGCCGTTCGAGAGGCTTATTCGCTCTACCGCGACGACCCCTCGCTCGATCTCGTGCAGTTTGCCGCATTCAACGCCGAACCTGCCGTCGTCGATACCTGGGCGCGCGATGGCGTCAGTGGTTTGCCCGCACCAGCCGATCTGGCGAAGAGCCTCACCGCGAAACCGGAAAAGACGACCATCGATGACGGTAGAATATCTGCCGGCGTCGTGACGATCATCGCGCCGCTCCCGCTGGATAAGTCGGGCAAGGCCACCGGTTACATCGTCACGAACTGGTCCGTCGAAAAAATCGCTTCCGAAGTCAGGCAGAAAGTTCTCATTTCGCTGCTCACGCAGTCCGCGATCACCGCCATGGCCGTCGTTGCCTTCCTTCTCGCCATGCGCAACCTGGTCGGCCGACCCATCAGGGTGATCAGCGAACGAATCAGCGCGTTGCAGAAAGGCGATCTGGTCTCTCCCGTTACCTACAGGGAAAATGGCGACGAGATCGGCTTTCTGGCGCGCGCATTGGAAGTTTTCCGTCACGAGGCGATTGCGAAGGTCGAGAGAGAGCAGGCGGCTGCCGAGCAGAGTGCCTCGCTCGACGCCGAGCGGGCGCGCAACGCAATGTTGACAGAAGAGGCCAGCAACACGCAGCGGCTGGTGATGCACGCTCTTGAAAATGCCTTGGAACAGCTCGCCGCTGGCGACTTCTCGATACATCTGGCCGATGTCGGTCCTGAATTCGATAAGTTGCGGCAGGACTTCAACAACATGGTCGATGCGGTCGCAGCCGCCCTGACAGAGATCAAGACCGCCTCCGTGGCTGTCGAAACTGGCTCGAGCGAGCTGGCGACCTCCGCGGATCAGCTCGCAAGACGCACAGAGCAACAGGCAGCCGCATTGGAAGAAACCGCCGCCGCACTGGATGAGGTGACCACCACGGTCAGAACATCGTCGCAACGGGCTGAAAATGCCGGGCAGCTGGTCGAGGAGACAAAACGGAGCGCCCATGTGTCGGCGACGGTGGTGCGCGATGCGATCGGGGCGATGGACCGGATCCAAACCTCGTCGAGCCAGATCGGCCGCATCATCGGCGTCATCGACGAGATTGCCTTCCAGACGAACCTGCTGGCGCTGAATGCCGGCGTCGAGGCCGCGCGCGCCGGCGAGGCCGGCAAGGGTTTTGCGGTCGTTGCGCAGGAAGTGCGTGAACTCGCCCAGCGGTCGGCAAATGCCGCAAAGGAAATCAAGAACCTGATCAATGTATCTGGCCAGGAAGTTGCCGCGGGCGTCGGGCTGGTGAACGAAACCGGTGACGCACTCCTGAAGATCGAGGAGCAGATCAACCGCATCAGCGATAGCATCGCTTCCATCGTCCAATCCTATCGCGAACAGGCGACGGGCTTGCAGGAAATCAACAGCGCGATCAACCAGATGGATCAGACGACACAGCAGAACGCGGCAATGGTCGAGGAAACCAACGCGGCCTGCCACGAACTGCTGTCGCAAGGACGCCTTCTACAGGACTCGGCCGGCAGGTTCGTCGTCAGTGCGTCTACCGCCAGCCAGCCCAAACCCGTTCAAGCCGCCCGCCAAGCTCGTCCTGAGCCCAGAGCCTTCGCGCAGCGTCATACAGGAAATGCCGCCGTTGCCGCTGCTCCCGGTGCCTGGGAGGAGTTCTGACGTCGTCTGCATCCGATAAGCCTTAGTTCTCAGCAACCTATAATCAGGAAGGAAACGCTTATGAAGAAAATCGTGCCCGCATTTCTTTTGGCCTGCACCGCATTTGCCATGCCCATGGGCGTATCCATGGCGCAAGATGCCAAGCTTGCCCCGATCTCCGACTACGTGACGAGCGACGTCAAGCCCTGGCTCAACGACCCAGCCATCATCGAGGCTGTCAAGGCCCAGAACACTGCCAACGCCAATCTCAGCGCGGCTGATGTTGACGCCCTCGACAAGAAGTGGCGTGCCGAAGTCGATGGCTCAGACCACTCGATGATCGACGGCGTGCTCAACAATGCACTGTCGAAATTCCTTCAGGGAAAGAAGGAGGCTTCCGGCGGCAAGATCACGGAAATCTTCGTCATGGATGCAAAAGGCCTGAATGTCGGTCAAAGCGACACCACATCCGACTACTGGCAGGGCGACGAAGGCAAATTCCAGAAGTCCTTCGGAGCCGGCAAGGACGCCGTCTTCGTCGATGAGATCGAAAAGGATGAGTCGACCCAGACGCTGCAGTCGCAGGCAAGTGTGACGATTTCCGACGACACGGGAACACCGATCGGCGCCATTACCGTCGGCGTGAACGTCGACGCCCTGTAATCTCATTAAAGCAGTGCAAATGCATATTGGCCGGAAGCAAGCGCGGACAATATGCATGGACTACGACTTGGCACGCACGTCGCATGAGTGAGATCGAGTGCGACGTGCTTCGTGCCTCCCCCCGGGACCAATATCATCGGCTACCGCAGCGATGCCAGTGTAAAGGAAACTCTGCTTGCGCCGTATCACCTTGTCAGTGCTTCTGAATTTGGCTCTGATAGCCTGTGCCAACGCTGGCGAAGACATTTCCGGCGTTTGGCGTGACTTATTTACACGGTGCCGAGTTGCCGTGGAGACAGGCAAAGACTTCGATGCAATGGGATTACGCGACTTGGGACAAAGCCTAAGGATCGCAGCGCCGCCGATGATGGCCGGATCTACCAAGGCCATCATGCCAGGCTACGACATGGCCGAACAGCGTTGGGGAATTCCAGGGGATCGTTTTGTCGTGGTCGAAACGGAGTATCCACCTCATGGCGGCAAAACAAGACGTTCCTGCAATCTGGAACTTGCTCCACAGGCGAAGCCAATCTCTGCTGACGAGGAGAGTCTCCTGAGAGCGGCTTTCCTTGCCGAACGCGATAAACTCCTTGATACTGGACGCTATGAGCACTGGAGCCCCGACCCCATATTTTCCACCAATCTTGGTATTCGGCTGGCAGGGAACAATGTGAATGGCTGCCGTGTGGTCTCTCTCCTGTTCATTGACACCCAATCCAACTTCCGTCATTTCTTCAAACGGGCTCTGGTGAGCAAGACGGAGCCTGCGGCGGAGCGTCCCGCCGAGCACATCCGTAAAGCGCAACAGATCGTAGCTTGTTCGACCGCCGCTCCTCACCTAAACGAGAAGCTCGCCGCGCCCTCTGTAGAGCGTTCTCGATCTCATCTCCTTTGCGCCTCCCTCCCGCAAGAGCACCAGCTTCAAAACAGCAAATTCTGCGTGACAACGCCTGGGCGTGACGCTACATACGCGCCATGTCGATCACATCAATCAACGCCTCGCGATTTTATTGGTACCGCTGCTCACAGCGGATGCGGGTCCATGCGTAACTGAATTCGACGCGACGACAACCCGAACAGCCGCTAGTCTACCTGGCGGCTTTTTTGTTCCGCGCGGGTATGACCAAACAGGAGCCATACCGTGTCTGATACCATTGACGATCTGCGTATCGTCGAAATTACCCCCCTGACCAAGCCTGCCGATATCATCGCGGAAATTTCCCGCAATGCGGATGTCAGCAAGACCGTGACCATCAATCGTGAGGCGATCCATAAAATTCTCCAGGGCGAAGACGATCGGCTGATCGTCGTCATCGGCCCCTGCTCGATCCATGATCCCGTTGCCGCCAGGGACTATGCCGCTCGGCTCACGGAACAGCGGCAGCGCTTCGCCGGCGATCTTGAGATCGTCATGCGCGTCTATTTCGAAAAGCCCCGCACCACCGTCGGCTGGAAGGGTCTGATGAACGACCCGCATCTCGACGGCAGCTACCGCATCGAGGAGGGGCTGAGGATTGCCAGACGCCTGCTGCTCGATATCAATGCGATGGGTCTTCCGGCCGGCGTCGAATTCCTAGACACGATCACGCCGCAATACATTGCCGATCTCGTCAGTTGGGGAGCGATCGGCGCACGCACCACCGAAAGCCAGGTCCATCGTCAGCTTGCCTCCGGCCTTTCCTGCCCGATCGGCTTCAAGAACGGCACCGACGGCGGCGTGCGTGTGGCGCTGGACGCCATCCTCGCCGCCTCGCAGCCGCATCACTTCCCCGCCGTGACCAAGGACGGACAGGCGGCCATCGCCTCGACGACGGGTAATGAGGACTGCCACATCATCCTACGCGGCGGCAAGCGGCCGAACTATGAAGCGGCCGACGTCGAAGCGGTCACCGGCGAAGCCCTCAAGCTCGGCGTCGCCCGGCGCATCCTCATCGATGCCAGCCACGCCAACAGCGGCAAGGATCCGATGAACCAGCCGCTCGTCGTCAAATCGGTGGCCGCACAGATTGCCGCCGGGAACAACGACATCAAGGGCATGATGATCGAAAGCAACCTCGTCGCCGGCCGCCAGGATCTCGTTCCCGGCAAGCCGCTGGTCTATGGCCAGTCTATCACCGACGGCTGCATCGACTGGGCGATGTCGGTCGCGGTGCTGGAAGACCTGGCAAAATCCGCCCGCGAGCGCCGCCAGACCCGCGCTTAAGCCGCCGGGAAATAGCGGACATAGGCGAACTCTTCGCCGTCAGGAGACCAGCAGGGCACGTTGATCGTGCCCTGCCCCCCGAAGAGCTCGAACAGCGTCTTCAGATTGCCGCCATCCATATCCATCAGCCGCAGCCGTACGTCGAGGTCGCGCGGATGGTCGAATACCGACGGGTCGTAGGACAAGAGCAGCACCATGTCGTTGTTGGGCGACGGATGGGCGAACCAGTTGCCGTAATCGTCTGATGTCACCTGCTGGAGACCCGTGCCGTCGGGATGGACGCGCCAGATCTGCATCAGCCCGGTGCGGCTGGAATTGAAATAGATCCATTGGCCGTCGGCGGAATAATCCGGTCCGTCGTTGCGGCCCTCGCCATGCGTCAGCCGCGTCTCGGCGCCGCCGTCGACGGAGATGGTGTAGATATCGAAGAGGTCGTCGCGGATGCCGCAATAGGCGAGTTGGCGCCCGTCCGGCGACCAGCCATGCCAGTAGGATGGCAGGTTCTCGGTGATCAGCCTCGGCGTGCCGCCTTCGATCGGCAGAATATAGATCGCCGACTTGCCGAATTCGGTCTTGTCGGAAATGACGATCTCACTGCCATTGGGCGAAATGCCGTGATCATTATTGCAGTTGACGGCAAAGCCGGTATCAACCTTGACCACCTCGCCGCCATCGAGCGGCAACCGGTAAAGCAGCCCATCGCCGTTCAAGAGCAGGTAGGAACCATCCGGCGAGAAATTCGGCGCCTCCACCAGCTTGTCCGTCTGCCAGACCTCGCGGGCCCTGCCCGTTCGGACATTGTAGATCTCAACCGAGCTGCGCATGATTCCTCCCAAAGCTTGATGCCGTCAGCAATCTCGATTGCGTCATCGATCCCGGAAACGGTTGGTGATCGGATAGCGCCGGTCGCGTCCGAAATTCTTCTTGGTGATCTTCACGCCGGGCGCCGATTGCCGGCGCTTGTATTCGGCGAGATAGAGCAGGTGCTCGACCCGGTGGACGGTCGCAACATCATGGCCGCGCGCGACGATCTCCTCGACCGCCATTTCCTTTTCCACCAGGCATTCAAGGATATCGTCGAGAACGGGATAGGGCGGCAGCGAATCCTGGTCCTTCTGGTCGGGACGAAGCTCGGCCGAAGGCGCCTTGTCGATGATATTCTGCGGGATTACCTCGCCCGACGGCCCCAGCGCGCCCGGCGGCACGTTTTCATTGCGCCAGCGGGAAAGCGCATAGACCTGCATCTTGTAGAGATCCTTGATCGGGTTGAAGCCGCCATTCATGTCGCCGTAGAGCGTGGCGTAGCCGACCGACATTTCCGACTTGTTGCCCGTCGTCACCACCATCGAGCCAAACTTGTTGGAGATCGCCATCAGGATAACGCCGCGCGCCCGGCTCTGCAGGTTCTCCTCGGTGATGCCGCTGTCCGTGCCTTCGAAAAGGCTGGCGAGCGCGCTGCTGAAACCCGTCACCGGCTGTTCGATCGGCACGATATCGTAGCGGCAGCCGAGCGCCCTCGCGCAATCGGCCGCATCCTTCAGCGAATCCTCAGAGGTGTATCGATAGGGCAGCATGACGGTGCGCACCCGCTCTTCGCCGAGCGCATCGACAGCGATTGCTGCGCAGATCGCAGAATCGATGCCGCCGGAAAGGCCGAGCACCACGGTCTTGAAGCCGTTCTTATTGACGTAGTCGCGGAAGCCGAGCAGGCAGGCGCGGTAATCGGCCTCCTCGCTTTCAGGAATATGCGCCATCGGCCCTTCGGCGCAATGCCAACCATCTTCGCCGCGCTTCCACGTGGTCACCGCCAGCGCCGTTTCGAACTGGCTCATCTGGAAGGCGAGCGACTTGTCGGCATTGAAGGCGAAACTCGCACCGTCGAAAACCAGTTCGTCCTGGCCGCCGAGCTGGGCGGCATAGATCAGCGGCAGACCGGTCTCGATCACCTGCTTCAGCACCACCTGATGGCGGATATCGACCTTGCCGCGATAATAGGGCGAACCGTTCGGCGACAGCAGGATCTCGGCCCCGCTTTCGGCCAGCGTCTCGCAGACGCCGAGATCGCCCCAGATATCCTCGCAGATCGGAATGCCGATGCGCACGCCACGAAAATTCACCGGCCCCGGCATGGCGCCCTGGTCGAAGACGCGCTTCTCGTCGAACTCGCCGTAATTCGGCAGGTCGATCTTGTCGCGCACCGCGATCACCTTGCCTGCGTCGAGCACCGCGACCGAATTGTAGCGCCCGGTCTCGTCCTGCCGGGGAAAGCCGATGATCACGCCCGGCCCGCCATCGGCGGTATCGGCGGCCAGGTTTTCGACCGCCTTCCAGCAGGCGCGGATGAAGGCGGGCTTCAGCACCAGATCTTCAGGCGGATAACCGGAAATGAAAAGCTCGGTCAGCACGAGCAGATGCGCGCCCTCCCGGGCAGCATCCGTGCGCGCCTCGCGCGCCTTGGCAAGATTGCCGGCGACATCGCCGACCGTCGGGTTGAGCTGGCCGATGGCGATGCGGAAGATATCAGAAAGAGCGTTTTCCTGTGTCATGTCATTTATTTAGACTGCACCTTTCACGACCGCAACACGTTCGGGCCGAAAGCGGCACCTCGCAACGACGAAATTTTTGTGAACGGATCGCGCGTGCTCCCGCGCGGCACTGATACGCATTGCAATTTGCCTCTGGAGCGGAATACTGGCGCCGAAAGCGACCGCATCGATAACCGGTATCGGAAACAGACAATGTCTAATCTTTCGAATTTCGTGCACCATCATTTCGACAAGCCGGCCGATGAACTCGGCGACATCGAGAAGCGCGTGCTGGCGAAAACGCACGCGCGCAAGATCATCTCGACCGACGTCAATGCCGCCTTATCCGCCGAGTCATCCTTCGGCGAGCGTATCGCCGATGGCATCGCCCGCGTCGGCGGCTCCTGGTCCTTCATACTCGCCTTCCTCGCCTTTCTCGCCGTCTGGACACTGATGAACACCATCGGTCTGGTGGCGAATCCCTTCGACCCATACCCCTTCATTTTTCTGAATCTGATCCTGTCGATGATCGCCGCCATCCAGGCGCCGATCATCATGATGTCCCAGAACCGGCAGGCCGAGCGCGACCGCTTCGAGGCCGCCAAGGATTATGAGGTCAATCTCAAGGCCGAGCTCGAAGTGCTCTCCCTGCACCAGAAGATCGATATGAGCGTGCTGACCGAACTGACGGCGCTGCGCGAGGATGTGGCCCGCCTCAGCGCCGAACTTTCCGCCAGAAGCTGAGGCAGCGCTTATTGCGCAATTATCAGCCGCCCGGACCAGCAAACAGGATGAGATTTCCGTCCGGATCCAGCACGATGAAGTTTCTGGCGCCCCACGGCTCCTTCCTGAGGGGCTGATGGAAGGATACGCCTGCGGTCTGGAAATCCAGGAACAGGCGCTTGATCTCGTCTGATGTACCGACGGTGATCGAGGCTGAAAGCAGATGCTCCCGTTGCCTGATATCGCCGACGAACACGGGCTCGCATACCAGCCTCAGAGCGAGTTGAGCATTGTCGCGGATGACCTGTCCGTAAAACGGCGGGTCGCCATAGACGAAGTCGACCCTGAAGCCGAGTTTGCCGGTGAAGAATTCGCACGACGCTTTGATATCGGTGACGAACAACTGCGCGGATAGCGAACTCAGGATGGCTTGTGGTGCTGGCTGTTTTTTCGGATCTGTCATGGCTGCGGCTCCTGTCTTGAGCGCCTGCCATCCCTCGAAACCCATTTGACGTGCGATCAGGTCCTGCGCGTCGCTAAGCTTGAAGCGCGCCTCCAGCACCTGGCTGTCATCGAGATGACGGAAGCGCGGCAACGCAGCTCTGATCTCGGCTGCAACAGGATAGTATCTTTCGCTGTGCCATCGCAAATACTGCTTGGCCTGCTTTTTGAGGTTTTCGAGATTCGGCATGGGCGCAACTGTTGATACATTGTAGGCGGGCATTGCCCTTTCGACATTCGACGAAGCGCCCTACGCAGCACGGTAAACCTAGCCTCGGCGATCAACCTTTGTCAATCACGGGCCGGCGAGGATGACGATGGGGGATTCACGGCGTATTGCGGCAGGCCGTCCGATATCTCGTAGAAATCGCCCTTGTCGGCACAGTAGATATGATGGCCGAAGGTCAGGCCGCTCGGCGCGTCGAAGGCGCCGGCCATCACCGAAATCTCCGCCGATCCATCCGCCTGCCAGAACAGCGCGGAGCCACAATTCGAGCAGAAGCCGCGCTGCGCCTCTTCGCTTGACCGGTACCAGCGGACCGCCTCAGTGCCATCAACCGAAAGAGCCGCGCGGGCCACGTTGACCGCGGCGTAATAAAACCCGGTCTGCCGGCGGCACTGCGAGCAATGGCAGCCGACGACAGGTCCTGGCTTCGCCGTCGTTGAAAATCGTACGGCGCCGCAAAGGCAGCCGCCTGTATGCCGTTCGGTCATGATTGCTCTCCCGTTTACGACGGAACGTTGCCGCCGATCGCCCTTGGCGTCAAATCCATTCCGCTCAACGAAATCATCAGAAATCTTGAAAATCGCCAGCCTTATCCATGCTTGGTCGGCGCGAGCACGTGTTGCTCGACGACAACAGCTGCCAACCTCATCTCATCCCGGCATTGAATCGCCGGCTGTTGTCGGTGATACTTAAGGTCCAATTCACTCGACCCTCGGGAGACTGACATGAGAGCGACCCTGTCCGAACAGAAAGGAAACATCCCCCACAAGGACATTCAGCTTCATGAACATTCGGTTCTCCCGCGCGAGGAAAAGCTCGCGACGCCATAACGTCTTCCCGAGATTCTTCCGCGACGATGCGAATGCCGCCGACCGCGAGCGGCGCTGGTCGCGTATGCGCAAATTCCTCTCCTACTACCGTCCGCATCTGCCTTTGCTGCTGGCGGATCTGCTTTGCGCCATCCTGGTCGCCGGCACGGCGGTCGCCCTCCCGCTCTGCGCCAACATCGTCACGAGCCGCCTTCTGGCTCTGCCCGACATACCGCAGGCCTTCGCACAAATCCTGACGATGGGCGGCGTCATGCTGGTCGTTCTGGCGGTCCAGATCGTCGCCATCTTCTTCGTCGATTATCGCGGCCACGTGATGGGCGCGCGCATCGAAGCGACGGTGCGGCAGGAACTCTTCGAGCATTGCCAGAAGCTCTCGTTCAGCTTCCACGACCGCCAGCGCACCGGCCAGCTGATGAGCCGCATCACCAATGACAGCCTGTGGCTGGGCGAGCTCTTCCATCACGGCCCCGAGGATCTTTCCATCGCCGTGCTGAAATATGGCGGCGCCATGTTGGTATTGTTCTTCATCGATCCGCCATTGGCCGGGCTCATCCTGCTGCTCACCCCGGTAGCGGTGGCTTATGCGCTCTATTTCAACCGGCGCATGAACCGCGCGCTCGAAGCCAGCAAACGGCAGATCGCCGCCGTCAACGAGCGGGTGGAGGATGCTCTTGCGGGCATCCGCGTGGTCCAGTCCTTCGCCAATGAAGCGCTGGAAAAGGAACGCTTCGCCGAGCAGAACCGGCGTTTCCTGCAAAGCCGTGCCGAGGGCTACCGCAGCGAAGCCTGGTTTTCGGTCGGCACCGAAACTTTCGCCCAACTCGTCACCATATTGGTGATCATCATCGGCGGCCTGCGCATCCTGGCGGCGGAACTGACTGTGCCCGACATGCTGACCTTCCTGCTCTGCGTCGCCGTGCTGGTCGATCCGGTGCAGCGGCTCGCCAATTTCGTGCGCCTTTGGCAGGAGGGCTACACCGGCTTCAGCAGGGCCATGGAGATCCTGGAGATAGCCCCCGATATCACCGATCGACCGGCCGCGCGTCCGATGCTGGCACCAAGGGGCGAGATCTGTTTTTCCAACGTCGCCTTCGGTTACGAGGCCGATGGCCCGCGGGTGCTCGAGCAGCTGTCGCTCACCATCGCGCCCGGTGAGTTCGTCGCCCTGGTCGGCCCGTCTGGGGTCGGCAAGAGCACGCTTTGCGCGCTGATACCGCGTTTCTACGATGTCGCGGCTGGGGCAATCCGGATCGATGGCATCGATATCCGCGATGTGACGCTGGCCTCGCTCCGGCGCCATGTCGGGGTGGTGCAGCAGGATGTCTACCTGTTTGCCGGTACGGTGGCGGAAAACCTGCGCTACGGCCGGCCCGACGCCAGCGATGCCGAGCTGGAAGCGGCCGCGCGCGCGGCCAATGCACACGACTTCATCATCGCCCTGCCGCATGGCTATGACACCGATATCGGCCAACGGGGCGTCAAGCTCTCGGGCGGCCAGCGCCAGCGCATCACCATCGCTCGCGCCTTCCTCAAGAATCCGGAAATCCTGATCTTCGACGAAGCAACCAGCGCGCTCGACAACGAGAGCGAACGGGCGGTGCAGCAGGCGCTGCTGAGCCTGGCAAACGGCCGAACCACCCTGGTGATCGCCCACCGCCTGTCGACCGTCCGCCATGCCGACCGCATCCTGGTCCTGACAGCTGATGGCATCGTCGAACAAGGCACCCATGATGAGCTCATGGCGCAAGAGGGCGTCTACGCCAATCTGCACAGCGTCCAGGCCAGCATCTGACTGCCTGTTCCACCTTCGCAGCATAAAAAAGCCCGGCATCGCCGGGCTTTTCTTCATCCATTTGGGGCTGCGATCAGCCGTTGGCGACCATGCGCTTTTCGTCGCGACCACCCTTCATGCGCTCGGCAAGCAGGAAGGCCAGCTCGAGCGCCTGGTCGGCGTTGAGGCGCGGATCGCAATGGGTGTGATAGCGGTCCTGCAGGTCTTCGGCGGAGACCGCGCGGGCGCCGCCGGTGCACTCGGTCACGTCCTTGCCAGTCATCTCGATATGGATGCCACCCGGATGCGAGCCTTCGGCGCGGTGGATCTGGAAGAAGCTTTCGACTTCCGACAAGATCCGCTCGAAGGGACGGGTCTTGTAGTTATTGAGCGTGATCGTGTTGCCGTGCATCGGATCGCAGGACCAGACGACCTTGCGGCCCTCGCGCTCAACGGCGCGAATGAGTTTCGGCAGGCTGTCGGCGACCTTCTCATGGCCGAAGCGGCAGATCAGCGTCAGGCGCCCGGCCTCGTTGGCAGGATTCAGGATGTCAATCAGTTGCAGCAGGTCGTCGGCCTGCAGCGAAGGGCCGCATTTCAGGCCGATCGGGTTCTTGATGCCGCGGCAATATTCGACATGCGCATGGTCGGCCTGGCGCGTGCGGTCGCCGATCCAGATCATGTGGCCAGAGGTTGCATACCAGTCGCCCGAGGTGGAATCGACGCGGGTCAGCGCTTCCTCGTAGCCGAGCAGCAGCGCCTCGTGACTGGTGAAGAAATCGGTCTCGCGCAGCGCCGGCTGGTTTTCCGAGGTGATACCGATCGCCTTCATGAAATCCATGGTTTCGCTGATGCGGTCGGCAAGCTTGCGGTAGCGCTCGCCCTGCGGGCTGTCCTTGACGAAGCCGAGCATCCACTGATGCACGTTTTCGAGATTGGCATAACCGCCCATCGCAAAGGCACGCAATAGGTTCAGCGTCGCAGCCGACTGGCGATAGGCCATGGCCTGGCGTTCCGGGTTCGGAATGCGCGATTCCTCGGTGAACTCGATACCGTTGATGATGTCGCCGCGATAGGCCGGCAGCGTCACATCGCCCTGCTTCTCGACATTCGACGACCGCGGCTTGGCGAACTGGCCGGCGATGCGGCCGACCTTGACGACCGGCAGCTGAGCCCCGAAGGTCAGCACCACGGCCATCTGCAGGAAGGCGCGGAAGAAGTCGCGGATATTGTCGGCACCGTGTTCGGCGAAGCTCTCGGCGCAGTCGCCGCCCTGCAGCAGGAAGCCGTTGCCTTCGGCGACATTGGCGAGATGTTTCTTCAGGCGGCGCGCCTCACCTGCAAAGACAAGCGGCGGATAGCTGGCGAGCGTGGCTTCCGTTGCCGCCAAAGCGGCTGCGTCGGGATATTCGGGAACCTGCAGGATCGGTTTTTGCCGCCAGCTGCTCGGGGTCCAATTGTCTGCCATCTCACTCACCTGTTCTCACATCCATACCTCAGGATGCCCTCAATATGCGGCGGCTTATAGACCTTTAGGTCAGGCTTGCAAAGACCATTCGCCGACAGTTGTCGCCTCATCGCCGCCGCCCGCCCTGCTCTAGTTAAACCAGCGTATACCATGTCGATTTTCCCATACTTTAGACTTTCAATGTAGAACCGGAGAGAGTTTCAACTTCGGGGACATGGCATGGCGATCCTTCCGCCCGGTTTCATATCAGACCGCTCGGGCAATTTCGGCATCATGACGGCACTGCTGGTGGTGCCGCTCTTCGGTGCGGCCGGCATGGCGGTGGATTTCGCCCACGCGCTCAGCCTGAGGACGCAGCTCTACGCCGCTGCCGATGCTGCCGCCGTCGGTTCGATCGCCGAAAAATCCGGCGCCGTCGCAGCCGCCATGACCATGAGCGGCAACGGCACGATCTCGCTCGGCAAGGACGACGCCCGCAGCATCTTCATGTCTCAAATATCCGGGGAGCTGACCGACGTTCAGGTCGATCTCGGAATCGATGTCACCAAGACCGCCAACAAGCTGAATTCGCAGGTTTCCTTCAGTGCGACTGTGCCTACCACCTTCATGCGCGTTCTTGGCCGGGATTCGATCACGATCTCTGGTACAGCGACGGCCGAATACCAGACCGCGTCTTTTATGGATTTCTACATTCTCCTCGACAACACCCCTTCGATGGGCGTTGGCGCCACCGCGACAGACGTCTCGACGATGGAAAAAAACACCAGCGATACCTGCGCTTTCGCGTGCCATGAAACGCAGAACAACAACAATTATTACAATCTCGCCAAGAAGCTCGGCGTCAGCATGCGCATCGACGTCGTGCGCCAGGCGACCAAGGAACTGACGGTGACCGCCAAGTCCACGCGTGTTTCCAGCAATCAGTTCCGCATGGGCGTCTATACGTTCGGCACCAAGGCCGAGGATGCAAAGCTGACCACCATATCCGACCCGACGGACGATCTCGACAAGGTGCGCAGCTATACCGACGCCGTCGATCTCATGACCATTCCGTTTCAGGGCTATAACAACGACCAGCAGACGAGCTTCGACAGCGCGCTGACGCAGATGAAAACCATTATCACCACCCCCGGCGACGGCAGCACCGCCACGACACCGCAGAAGATTCTTTTCTTCGTCTCGGACGGCGTCGGCGACAGCGAAAAACCGAAAGGCTGCACCAAGAAACTCACCGGCAACCGTTGCCAGGAGCCGATCGACACGTCCTTCTGTCAGCCACTGAAGGACAAGGGTATCAGGATCGCGGTGCTCTACACCACCTATCTGCCGCTGCCGAAAAACAGCTGGTACAATACGTGGATCAAGCCTTTCCAGGGCGAGATCCCGACGAAGATGCAGGCATGCGCCTCGCCCGGCCTCTATTTCGAAGTGACGCCGACCGAAGGCATCGCCGATGCGATGAAGGCGCTTTTCCTCAAGGTCATCCGGGCACCGCGCATCACCAGCTAGCGCATCGGCCGGAAAATCGAAATCGGTTTTCGGAAAGCACGATGCGTAGGCTCAAAGAGTTAGAGCGTCCTTTGTGCGTCCGAAAGGACGCAGGGCGCTCTAATGCATGTCGCCCGGAAGTGCGCAGCGGTTCCGGGTCAACGACATGCAAGGCAAAAGCACGTTGCGGCTCAAATGCGCTTACCGTCGCGGATCCGATAGCTCGGCGCATACATGGTGACGAGCTCTTCGGCCGCCGTCGGATGCAGCGCCATCGTTCGGTCGAAATCGTCCTTGGTGCAGCCGGCCTTCAGCGTGACGCCGAGCAGCTGCGCCATCTCGCCGGCATCGTGGCCGAGGATATGGGCACCCACCACCTTGCGGCTCGCCGCATCGACGATCAGCTTCATGATCATCCGCTCGGCCCGCCCGGAAAGCGTGGCCTTCAACGGCCGGAACTGGGCGCGGTAGACCTCGAGTTCGGGATAACGCCTGCCCGCCTCCTCTTCCGAAAGGCCGACGGTGCCGATCTCCGGCTGCGAGAACACGGCGGTCGGGATCAGCTCGTAATCCGGCCGGGTCGGATTGTTCTTGTACTCGGTCTCGATGAAACACATCGCCTCGTGGATCGCCACCGGCGTCAGCTGTACCCGGTTGGTGACATCGCCGAGCGCATAGATGTTTTCGACATTGGTACGGGAATATTCATCGACGATAACGGCGCCACGCTCGTCGACGGCGACGCCGGCCGCCTCAAGACCGAGGCCTTCGGTGTTCGGATCGCGCCCGAGCGCCAGCATGACGACGCCGGCTTGCAGCGTGCCGTTGTTCAGCGTCTCCAGAACGAGCCCGTCCGCACCCTTCGAAACCTTCTGCAGCGTATCGTGGCAGAGGATGCGGATACCCTTGGCGACCATCGCCTCGTGCAGCCCGCGCCTCAAATCTTCGTCGAAGCGCGACAGGATCTCGGCACCGCGATAGATCAGCGTCGTCTCGACGCCGAGGCCATGGAAGATATTGGCGAATTCGACGGCAATATAGCCGCCGCCGGCGATGACGATCGATTTCGGCAGTTCTTCAAGATGAAAGGCCTCGTTGGAGGAGATGCAGAGTTCGTGACCGGGAAGGGCCGCATGCGGGTTCGGCCGTCCGCCGGTGGCGATCACGATCGTCTTTGCCGTCACCGTCTGTCCGGTTTTCAGCAGCCGGACCGTATGGGCATCGACGAGTTCCGCGCGCGTTTCCAGGATCTCGGCATTGGCGCCGGCGAGACCTTTCTTGTAGAGGCCTTCGAGCCGGGCGATTTCAACATCCTTGGCCGCCACCAGCTTCTTCCAGTCGAAGCTGGTTTCGCCGACCGTCCAGCCGAAGCCCGCCGCATCCTCGAAATGCTCATGGAACTGCGAGGCGTAGACGAAGAGCTTTTTTGGCACGCAGCCGCGGATGACGCAGGTGCCGCCGTAGCGATACTCCTCGGCGATCGCCACTTTCTTGCCGAGCGAGGCGGCGACACGGGCGCCGCGCACACCTCCTGAACCGCCACCGATGACGAAGAGGTCGTAGTCGTAGGAAGACATGAGGAGCTCCGGAAGGGAATCGCAGGAAGGATGTTCCTGATATAGGGGCGATCATCATGAAAACAAAAGCCCGCTCCTGCATCATCCGGTTCCCATCGCCGAATCTTCATTGTAAAGGGCTGACCCCAGTCACCGTCTACGGTTGACCCAGTCACCGTCTACGGTTGACCCGGTCACCGTCTAGGTTGGCCCAGACACCGACTTCGGTTGACCAGTCACCGTTTACGGTTGACCCGGTCGGCCGAGGCTGGCAGGCAATCCATGGGATGGAAAAGAATGGCGGAGCAAAAGATGGATCAAACTCTCTTCAGCAACCTGTGCAAGGCTGGCAAGTTCAAGGAAGCGCTCGGCCTCGCCATTCAGGGCCACGAGGACGAAAAATACACGCCGAGCCGTTTCTCGATCGACAAGAAGACGCGACTGCCGATCTTCTACCGCGGCAACAAGCGCGTGGAGCCGGATGAAGAGGGTGTGTGGCAACTTGCAAAGAACCCGAACCCATAGGGGCTGAGGTGCGGCGCATATGCGATGCCAATTGCATCTGCTTAGCGATTAGCGCTGTCAGCGGGTAATGCGGAAATCCGTCGGGTTCTTCTCAAGCTGGGCTGCTTCCGTCTCGACGCCCGAAACCGACGCCCCCAAAGGCCCGCGCCTGAAACGCTCGATCATCGTCGAGATGGCGCTGTCGGGTCCTGCGATCACAGCGACCACGGCCCCGTCCTCTTCATTGCGAACCCAACCCGTCAAACCGAGCCGTACGGCCTCATCGCGCGTCCAATAGCGAAAACCGACACCCTGGACCTTGCCGGATATCCGCACTCGGACGGCCTTGTCATGATCAAACATGTCTGCGGTCACCTGAAGCCTCGCCGGCGGCATTTGCCGTATCATAGCAAAAAAGCCCGGACGATGCCGGGCTTTCGCAAATTAGATGGGGCAGCCTTACTGCTGGGCAGCCGGTGCCGGAGCCGGAGCGGTCGGGCTGTCGGTTGCCGGCGGCGGTGCCTTGATGACCTTGGAAAGCTCGACGTTGCTCTGCTTTTCCAGGTCGCGGGAAATGCCCTGCGCCCAGATGTCGGCAGCCTTCGCCGTCTCGCGCGAGGCGACCGGGCCGTCGCGCAGCAGCTTCTTGCCGACGTCGGAATTATAGAAGTCGGCGATCGCCTTCAGCTCGTCGACGGTGAAGGTCTTGGCATAGGTGAGTGCCGCCTCCTTCTCCAGATCGCCGCGGCGCGGCGCCAGCGCCAGCGCCTGCGCGTCGACCGTGGACGAAATGATGTCCTGGTAGTTCGGCGAATCCTGGATCAGTCCGGCCTTCAGGCGCTCGGCGAGACCAGGCAGGATGTTGTCGAACTGGGCGGTGGCGCCAATGGCGTCGATCGCCGCGCGAGACGCCTTCAGCTGATCCTCGGAGACTTCCTGCGCCTTGACGGCGGAGCCGAAGGCAAGCCCGGAAAGAACGACGGTGGCAGCGGCGAGACGGCCAAGACCTGCAATGTTCATCATGAGTATATGCTCCTGTTATCTGTTTGCCTGCAGCGTGCGCGCACCCGCAGGACCGGCAATGATCGCAAGTGCCGCCATATTGATAAAGAGCCCGTGTTCAACGACGCCGGGTATGGAATTCAGCTCGCTCGAAAGCGCCTCTGCATCAGGAATGCGGCCAAAAGATGCATCGATGATGTGATGGCCGCCATCCGTGGTAAACTCTCCGTCACCCGACTGGCGCAGAGCGAGTTCACCCGAGAGGCCGAGCCGGGCCGCGACCTTTTCGATCGCGATCCGCGTCGAGACGAGCCCGAACGGATTGACCTCGATCGGCAGCGCGAAGGCACCGAGCGTATCGACCAGCTTGCTCTCGTCGGCAATGACGATCATTCGCTCTGACGCGGCCGCGACGATCTTTTCGCGCAGCAGCGCACCGCCGCCACCCTTGATCAGCCTGAGCGCCTGATCGACCTCGTCGGCGCCATCGATCGTCAGATCGAGTGCCGGCAGTTCGTCGAGCGACTTCAGCGGCACACCGAGTTCGACGCAGAGCCGCGCGGTTCGTTCGGACGTCGGGACGCCTTCGACCCTGAAGCCGCCAGCAACCTTCTCCGCCAGCAGGCGAACGAATTCTTCCGCCGTGCTGCCGGTGCCGATCCCGAGACGCATCCCGCTTTCGACATGCGCGAGTGCGGCCTCGGCGGCCTTGATCTTCATTTCGCGGGCATCCATGCGCCGCCAGCTCCTGATATTGCGTTGGATGTGCTGTTTACACGGCTCGCCTGGCAAACGAAAGTCAAAATCATCACGGAAAATGAAAAGCCGAAACAGAGGCCTGCGGCCTTCCCGGCCATCGCCGGACGTTGCTTTCCGCCGCACGATCGCCTACCTCAGGGACGATCCATCGTTCCTCAGAACGATACATCGCTCCTCAAAACGACCATCGCTCAAAGAGACATGCCCTTGACCCCTGCCCCCACTCGCCCGGCGCTCGTCGTCTTCGATCTCGACGGCACCCTTCTCGATACGCATGTGGACCTGGTCGAGAGCCTGAACCACACGATCGCGGCCCTTGACCTCGAGCCGGTCAGCTACGACGACCTCACCCATCTCGTCGGTCAGGGCGCGCGCGTCATGATCGAGCGCGCCTGCCGGCTGCGCGGCCATCCGCTCGAAAGCGACGCCCTGCCGCCGCTGGTCGAGCGCTTCGTCGCTCATTATGCCGGCAACATGCCCGGCCGGACCGAACCCTATCCCGGCCTGGTCGCCGCCATGGACCGGCTGAAATCTCAGGGTTACCGCCTCGCCGTCTGCACCAACAAGATGGAAAGCCTGGCAGTCCGCCTGCTCGACAAGCTCGACCTCGTCAGATATTTCGACACCATCACCGGCGGCGACAGCTTCGAATACCGCAAGCCCGACGCCCGCCACCTCACCGGCACCATCGAACGCGCCGGCGGCGACATCGCCCGCACCGTGATGATCGGTGACAGCGTCAACGATATCGCCGTTGCGAGAAACGCCGGCGTACCCTCGATCGCCGTGCCTTTCGGTTATTCCGACGTGCCGGTTTCGAGCCTCGATCCGGATGTTATCATCACCCATTTCGATGAGTTGACCCCGGAGCTGGTGGAAACGCTGCTGCGGGAATATGCGGAGAAGGTTGCCGTCTGAGGCGGAGCCGTTCCTTACTTTCTGCTGGCGTACCGTGGGCACCCCCCCCTCTGTCCTTGTCCAGCCGATAGATGGGTAACAGATTGAACCGGATAGATGGGTTACAGTTCTCCCCCTTGTAAACCAGTGTCCGCCCCTGCGCCGGCTGGTCGGGGTTGCAGGGCGCTGGGGCGGACAAGCCGCTTGGTCTTCTTGTCGATGATGCCGAGCGGATGGGCATGGAAGCGTAGCGTCCAGATGCCCGCTTCACTCTCCTCGATCGCCACGACCTCGCCGGCCAGCGCTGCTGCGACATAGACGAGGTCACCGTTCCATTTGATCTCGCCACTGGAGCGCACCCGGCGCACCGCCGCCTCGGCCGGATAGTCCGGTTCAGGCAGGCGGTCGGGCAGGCGCCGCAGTGATGGTCGGTAATGATCAGCAGGCACGTCCATAGCGAGCGCCTCGTGTGGACGCTCGGCGTTGTAATTCTGGCGAAATGCGTCAAAGACCGCCTGCTGCGCGGCATGGTCGACCTCCGGCGCCATGGCCAGCGGCAGCATCGTCAGATGGAAGCGTTCGTGGCGGCCGTTCTGCTGCGGTTTGCCCGGCTGGATGCGCTCCAGGCCGATGCCGAGCTTGATGAACCGTACAGCAAGCGTCGTCAGCCCGGTGACGCCGATCGCCGCGAAGGGCGAACCGTTGTCGCTGCGAAAGCGCTCCGGCAGTCCGTGCTCGGCAAACAGCCGCTCGAACACCGGCCAGGCCTCTACCTCGGCCGGCGTCGCGCAGGCTTCCAGCGCCAGCAGAAAGCGGCTCGCCGTATCCATCACCGTCAGTGGCTCGCAGCGCCGCCCATCGCGGGTCCTGAACCAGCCCTTGTAATCGGCGCTCCACACCGCATTGGGCCCGTTGGCCGGCGCGAACGGGCCGCAACCAGCCGCCCGCCAGCGATGCCGCCGGCGCCCGACCAGCCCGTGTCGCTTCAGGATCTCGCCTATCGTCGAGGCCGCCGGCCAGCAAAGCTGCGGCGCCGACCGCTTCAGCCGCGCCAGCACCTTCTTCGGCCCCCACTGCGGATTCGCCTCCTTCTCCGCCACGATCCGCGCCACCAGCTCCGCCGCCGTTGCCCGCCCGTGCTCAAGCGGCGCCCGCGGCAGGTCGATAAGCCCCGCAGGGCCGAGCGCCCGATACCGCTCCAACCATTTGTAGCCCGTCTTGCGCGATATCCCGTAGGCCGCACACAGCGCCGTCATCGTCTCCTCGCCCGCAAGACATTCCCCAACAAAGCGCAGCCGCTCGTCCATGATGCCAGTCTCTCTCCAAACCATCGCCGGGCCCTCCCGGCTGCTAGAGAACTGTCACCTATGTAAACGGTCCGTTCTGTTACCTATCTATCCGGGTCCGACACCTGCCGGCCATCTCCCCCACAGGTGGGGAGATTGGCTGGGCGCGACGGCTTCCCCAAACAATCATCGTGGCAGCCGGCAAAGCGGAACATGGGCCGGAAGGTCGGGCCGCTTGCCACTTGTGGGGGAGATGCCCGGCAGGGCAGAGGGGGGTACCACGCGGCAAGCCCTCTCCACTTTACTCTCATTCCCTGCGCGCGGAAAAAAACAAAAACGGGCAGCCCAAAGACTGCCCGCCGGCATCACTAATCAAATCCAATTATCAGATCTGCGCTCCACGCGCCTTGGTCGTCGCGTCGAAGGCCTTGTCGACATAGGCGTCGCGGCCGTAGACGTCGTCGAAATATTCCACCACGCCGTCCTTGTTCGGCCAGGCGGTGAAGTAGGAGACGTAGACCGGGATCTTCTGCGGCACGCGCACCGCATGGTTCTGGCCGCTGGCGATCTGCTTGGCGACGTCGTCGACCGTCGTGCCGAGCACGGCCGCCGCCATCGCCCGCGGATCGGCAAGGCGTACGCAACCGTGGCTCAGCGCCCGCATGTCGCGCTTGAAGAAGCTCTTCGACGGCGTGTCATGCATGTAGATCGCGTGGCTGTTCGGGAACAGGATCTTCAGTTCGCCGAGCGCATTGTCGCTGCTTGGCGGCTGGCGCACCGAAACATTGTTGGTCGAGCCGTACCAGTCGACGCTCGAGGAGGCGACAGCGTGGCCGTTCACCTCGACCTCATAACCGAGCTGGTCGAGATAGTTCGGATCCGAGCGCAGCTTCGGCAGCATCTCGTTGATGATGATCGACTGCGGCACGCCCCAGAAAGGGTTGAACTCGACCGTCTCGATTTCGTCGTCGAAGAAATAGGTCTGGTTGTTCTTGCCGCCGACGACCACGCGCATCGACAGCTGTTCCTTGCCGTCATTGTGGTAGTAGACCATGTAGGCCGGCTGGTTGATCATGACATAACGGGAACCGAGATCTTCCGGCAGCCAGCGCGCCTGCTCCATGGCGACGATGAGCTTGTCGATCTTCGAGGCATTGGTGTCGCCGCCGGTCATGGCGCGCACGGTCGCCTGGCCGATGACGCCATCGGCCTTCAGCCCACGCTCCTTCTGGAATTCCTCGACCAGCGAAACGATGTCAGGCGAATAATCGATGCTGCCGGCGTAAGCAGCAAGCGTTGCCGCATGATCTGTCCTCAGCGTTTCGGAACCGTGCTTGCCGATCGCCTTGACAATATTGGCGATCTCCGGCGAGCTGTCGCCAGGCCTCAGCAGCCTGTCGAGCGAAACGACGATTCGCTCCTCATTGCCGCCGTCGGCGGCGCGAAGCTTGGCAAGCTCCGCCTTCAGCGCCTGGAATTGCGAACTATCAGGCGAGCGGCTGGCGATATAGGCGCCGACATCGGGGCTCAGGCGGGCAAGCTTCAGCACCGGGGTCAGATTGACCACCTTGCGCTGGAAGTCGTGATAGCCGGAGATATTGTTCGGATCGATGCGGCCGCGCACCGTGTCCTGCGCGAAAGCCAGCACCTTGGCGGAGAGATCGAGTTCAAACTGCGTCAGCGCCCGATCGCGAAAGGCGGGATCGGGATTGGCCGGGTCGATATCAGGCGTCTGGACGGCGTAATCCGCCGGGTCGAGGCCGACGGAGGCCGCATCGGCAAGTACCAGCATCGCCGACTTGGCGCGGTCGTTGACCTGATTGCCCTCGACCCAGACGAGCGGATTGCGGCTGTCGCCGTAATAGGCTTCGAGCGCCTTTGCGACGTCGGCATTGGCGCGCACCTTGGCCTGCGCCAGGAAACGGCGCTGCACGGCCGGCTCGGCGCTGGCATCGCCGCTACCCGAAACATCGGCGACCGCGCCGGTGACGACGGGATCGGCGAACCTGCCGGTATCGACGAACTGCAGCGTCTCGGTTTTATAAGTATAATAACGAGGACCGCTCACCTTCGGCAGCGGCGCTTCCGGATCGAGCCCGCCGAGCGATCCGCCGACGCCGCCGCGCGGACCCACACGGCCGGGCGGCATCTGGTCCATGAAGATAGTGCTCTGGGTCCGCTGCCTGTCGCCGCGCAGCATATCCATCAATGTATAAGCATGCGCGGGTGAGGCACTCATTACTGCCACGCCGCAGGAAATTGCCAATGCGGATGCCGCGCTTTTCAAAACGAACGTCATATATCTTCCAGTCCCGGTGTCCTGCTGTTCTTGTCACGAGCGCAAGGCTCAAGCTCAAATCCCGCGAAACTCAAGCAGCGTAGGGCCTCATTGATCAGAAACCGGCCTGCGCCGCCAGCGCCGGCGGACTCAATTTTGTGTGACGGAGATCCTGCACGGCGCCGCCCAGCAGTTCACACAAAATTATGAAATTATTGGTTAATTTTTTACCGAATTTTCGCCGCCAGACCAGTGCGGCGAAAACGCCAGGATGCATAAAATTTCCAAAGTGGCTTAAAAGGCACGCCGACAAGCCTGCGCAAACATGACTTCCGGTTTCAATATTTCGCACGGCATCCAGTTTTCTTGTCGGACTTTCCAACCTATAAGACCTCATCTTTCGAAGATGCCCGAAAACAGCATGTAAAGGGAAGGCAAGGCTGATGACCGCAACCCGCACCGAAACCGATACTTTTGGCCCGATCGACGTCGCCGCCGACCGATATTGGGGCGCCCAGGCCGAACGTTCGCTCGGCAATTTCAAAATCGGCTGGGAAAAGCAGCCGCTGTCGATCGTGCGTGCGCTCGGAATCGTCAAGCAGGCCGCCGCCCGCGCCAACATGTCGCTCGACCAGCTCGATCCTGGCCTCGGCAAAGCGATCGTCGACGCCGCCCAGGAGGTGATCGAGGGCAAGCTGAACGACCATTTTCCGCTGGTCGTCTGGCAGACCGGCTCAGGCACGCAGTCCAATATGAATGCCAACGAAGTGATCTCCAATCGTGCGATAGAAATGCTCGGCGGCGTCATGGGTTCCAAAAAACCGGTGCATCCGAACGATCACGTCAATATGAGCCAGTCGTCGAATGACACCTATCCGACGGCCATGCACATCGCCTGCGCCGAGCAGATCGCCCATCACTTGCTGCCGGCCCTGAAGCACCTGCATGCCGCCCTCGACATGAAGGTCACCGAATTCAGTCACATCATCAAGATCGGCCGCACCCACACCCAGGATGCGACGCCGCTGACGCTCGGCCAGGAATTTTCGGGTTATGCCGCCCAGGTCGGCTCCGCCATCAAGCGCATCGAAATGACCCTGCCCGGCCTTTGCGAGCTCGCCCAGGGCGGTACTGCCGTCGGCACCGGCCTCAACGCGCCGGTGGGCTTTGCCGAAAAGGTCGCCGAGGAGATCGCCGCCATCACAGGCATGCCTTTCGTCACCGCGCCGAACAAGTTCGAGGCGCTCGCCTCGCATGACAGCATGGTCTTTTCCCATGGCGCCATCAATGCGGCAGCCGCCGCCCTCTTCAAGATCGCCAACGATATCCGCTTGCTCGGTTCCGGCCCGCGCGCCGGCCTCGGCGAGCTGGCGCTGCCGGAAAACGAGCCCGGCTCCTCGATCATGCCCGGCAAGGTCAACCCGACCCAGTGCGAGGCGCTGACCCAGGTCTGCATCCATATCTTCGGCAACAACGCGGCTTTGACCTTCGCCGACAGCCAGGGCCATTTCGAACTCAACGTCTACAATCCGATGATGGCCTATAATTTCCTGCAGTCGGTGCAACTGCTCGCCGACGCCGCCGTCTCCTTCACCGACAATTGCGTCGTCGGCATCGAGGCGCGCGAGGACAATATCAAGGCAGGCCTCGAACGCTCGCTGATGCTGGTGACCGCACTCGCCCCGAAGATCGGCTACGACGCAGCCGCGAAGATCGCCAAGACGGCGCACAAGAACGGCACGACGCTGAAGGAAGAGGCCCTCGCCAGCGGCCTGGTGACATCGGAAGAGTACGACGAGATCGTGCGCCCGGAAACGATGATCGGGCCGAAGTAGGAAGGTCGCATAGGCCACAGCCCCTGATCCGGCTGCCGCCACCTTCTTCCCGCTCGCGGGGAGAAGGTGATATGCCGCAACTCCCTCAAGCCTATAGCAAGGCAAACAGCGAAAAATTGTCCATCACGACGGAATTGCCCATGAAGTCGAAACGGATTTCTTCGATGTCTTCGAGATTGACCTCGAGAGTGGGGCCGGTGACCTCGAGCTCCTGCTGATAAACGATCTGGCCGTCGTTCAGCGCGGTGAGCGTCAGGTGAAAGGGCGCTGCCGACAATTCGGCAATCGAAACGCTCTGAAAGGTGAATTCCCCGCCATCGAGCATTTTCAAGCTTACGGGCGCAGAACCCGGCGATAGAACGGTATCGCTGAAACCGTCCTCGGTGATGGCGTCGACACCCGGGATGGTATCATAGACATACCCGTTCAGAAGCGTCACCTCGTGGCTTCCATTCACCGAGAGCGCAAAGTTGCGATAATCAGGCAGAGAGAAATTATCGGCCCTCGACGTGACGCCCAAATCGTCGAAATCCAGGATTTCGTGGTATTTGTCGCCTTCGTTGACGCCGTCGATCGCGAGCGTCAGCACGCCGAGGTCCGTGCCTCCTGAGCCATCGGACATCTTGAAGCTCAGCTTCTCGATGAGCTGATCGTATTTCGTTAAATTTTTCACGACGTCGAGCGTGTAGTCCAGCTCGTACTCGAAGTGACCGTCAGGTTTCAGTCTGAAGGTTCCGTATTCGCCCCTTATGATCGTTTCGTGGTCAGGTCCATGTTTGGCGTCGATACGCACGCCATTGACGAAGCGAACATACATGTCCGCTCCCTCGGGATCGCTGGAGAGGCGCAGCAGATTCCCGCGGATCCAATTGTCTTCGAAAAAAAAGAGAAGGTCGTCGACAGCAGTTGGCTTTGCATTTGTCATTGGAAGCCCCGGCAGGTTAACGCTGCCGGGAATATGAACTGGCCGCGGACCGAAGGCAACCTGAAGTCGTCTGTTTCGCGACAAATGTCGATTTCGCCTGTTCTTTCACTCGCTTACCGCGTGTGACGTGCCGACTGCAAAACGCGGCACGACATGCCCCCCACTCCAGAGTCCGCCGCATCCCGATTGCATTTGCCCCGTGGTGGATTTAGACCGCTTCCAATCTAGCGACGCCCTACCAGAAAGGTCACTTCGATGGCTGACGATCTCTTTCCCCTCGGCAAGGATGCCACCCCCTATCGCAAGCTCAGCGGCGACCATGTCTCGGTCGACACGTTCAAGGGCCAGGAGATCCTGACCGTCGAGCCGGAGGGGATCCGGCTGCTGGCCGAAACCGCCTTTGCCGACATCAACCACCTGCTGCGTCCCGGCCATCTGAAGCAGCTCGCCTCGATCCTCGATGACCCCGAGGCAACGGACAATGACCGTTTCGTCGCCTACGACCTGCTGAAGAACGCCAATATCGCCGCCGGCGGCGTGCTGCCGATGTGCCAGGATACCGGCACGGCGATCATCATGGGCAAGAAAGGCCGCAGGGTCTGGACGGAGGGGGAGGATACCGCCGCACTCGCCCGCGGCGTCATGGATGCCTATGAGAAGAAGAACCTGCGTTATTCGCAGCTCGCGCCGATCAAAATGTTCGAGGAAAAGAATACCAGGAACAATCTGCCGGCCCAGATCGACATCTACGAGGAAGGCACCGATGCCTACGAATTCCTCTTCGTCGCCAAGGGCGGCGGCTCGGCCAACAAGACCTTTCTCTACCAGGGCACGCCTTCGCTCTTGACCCATGACCGAATGATCGACTTCCTTAAGGAGAAGATCCTGACGTTAGGGACGGCAGCCTGTCCCCCCTACCATTTGGCGATCGTCATCGGCGGCACCTCGGCCGAGATGAACCTCAAAACTGTCAAGCTCGCCTCTACCCGCTATCTCGACGAGCTGCCGACCGAAGGGTCCGAGAGCGGCCACGCTTTTCGCGACATCGAGATGGAGACGGAAATCCACAAGCTGACCCAGCAGATGGGCGTCGGCGCCCAGTTCGGCGGCAAGTATTTCTGTCATGACGTGCGTGTCATCCGCCTGCCCCGCCACGGCGCCTCGCTGCCGATCGGCCTCGGCGTCTCCTGTTCCGCCGATCGCCAAGCCAAGGGCCGCATCACCCGCGATGGCATCTTCATCGAGCAGCTCGAAACCGATCCGTCGAAATACATGCCCGAGATCGACGAGGCGAAACTGTCGGAATCGACAGTGCGCATAGATCTCAACCGGCCGATGGCAGACGTGCTTGCCGAACTCTCCAGGCATCCGGTCAAGACGCGCCTGTCGCTGTCGGGCACCATCATTGTCGCTCGCGACCTCGCCCATGCCAAGATCCGCGAGCGGCTGGAAAAGGGCGAAGGCATGCCCGATTACCTGAAAAACCACCCGGTCTATTATGCCGGTCCCGCCAAGACGCCCGCCGGCTACGCCTCCGGCTCCTTCGGCCCGACCACGGCCGGCCGCATGGACAGCTATGTCGACCAGTTCCAGTCCTTCGGCGGCTCGATGGTGATGCTCGCCAAGGGCAATCGTTCGCGCGCCGTGCGCGAAGCCTGCAAGAAGCACGGCGGCTTCTATCTCGGCTCGATCGGCGGACCCGCCGCCCGTCTTGCTCAGGACTGTATCCGCAAGGTCGAAGTATTCGAATATCCCGAACTCGGCATGGAAGCGGTCTGGAAGATCGAAGTCGAAGACTTCCCCGCCTTCATCGTCATCGACGACAAGGGCAATGATTTCTTCCAGGAGCTGAATTTGGGGTGACGGGGCAGGCTGCGCCTGCTCTACCGTGCCGACGCCTTATCCGACGCGCCGATGTTCCGCGCCGTCACCGCCTCGCTCGCACTCACCACATCCCAGGCATCGACCCTCGCCAGGATCTCCGTGCGGAACGCGCCGGCGAAGAAGCTGGTGTGCTCCAGCAACAAGGTGCCGGCGGCGAAGACGGTGAAGGCAAGGATGGCAAAAGAAATATGGCGGGAGGTTTCCACGATCTCACGCCCTGGCTTGCAGGCTACGATCGGGTTTGCCACCAAGAAATATCAACCCGAAATACTGCCACTGCAATACGAAACGGCCAAAACCAACTGTCGACAAGATGAATACGGTCTCCGGCAGAGAAGAACTGTAAGTTTTCCAGACAACGCTCCCGCTCAGCGAGTACGCACTGTGCCGCTAAAGATACTTTTTCCCGTGGAAAATCATAGGCCTGATCGAAGTATTGACCCATGGGGCATTTGTCGTATGTAATCTTTGGTATATATCGCTTTAATCTTTTCCCAAGAAATTTAAGCTAACAAATGGAATATTGCCTTTGAATATATGAGGAGTTCGCCGGATGAATACGGCTGTCGCGCCGAAGGTGCAGGTTCCCGACGTTGCGGGTCAGATCACCTATGCCATGCGCTCCATGGGCGTTGCGCCGATACCGCGCAATTACGAACTCTTCTACGAGGCCTATATCGGCTCCAATCCGGCCCTGACCCGTGAGCTCGCGGCCCTCGGCGGCCAGGTGACCCAGGCCGAACTCGATGCGCTCGGCGCGCAGCACTTCACCCACAGCCCGGCCCGTGTCTTCGACGATGCCCATACGCGCATATCAGGCGAACTCGATGGCCTGCTGCGCATTCTCAAGCAGGAGCAGAGCTCGCTCGAAAGTTATACCAAGCTGCTCGGCGAAACCCACAAGCGCATTACCTCAAAGAGCAATGCCAGCGTCGAACTGATCGAAAACGCCATCGATCTGCTGAGCCAGGCAACCGGAGACACAATGGCGCATGGTGAACGCACCGTCGAGGACGTCGTCCAGCGCTCGCAGGAGATGGATCAGGTCCGCAAGGAACTCGACGAATACAAGCGCATCGCCAACACCGACTCGCTGACCCGCCTTTCCAACCGCCGCGCCTTCGACGACCGCCTCGCCGCCATATTCGACAATTCGAGCATGCGGCCGGTGACGGCGCTGCTGCTCTGCGACATCGACAATTTCAAGAAGATCAACGACACCTACGGCCATCCGGTCGGCGACAAGGTGCTCGCCACCGTCGCCTCCGTCATCCGCAGCAATGTCCGTCGCGACATCTTCGTCGCCCGCACCGGCGGTGAGGAGTTCGCCCTCATCATCGACGGCAACACGCCTGAGGAAGTCACCGGCATCGCCGAGCGCATCCGCCGCACGCTAGAGACGACGCCCTTCAAGAATTCCCGCACGCGGGTGAATTACGGCCCGGTCACCGTCTCGATCGGCATCTGCATGGCCTCCAATGCCGAGGATGCCGGCGAACTCTACAGCAAGACCGACATCGCGCTCTACGGCGCCAAGAATGCCGGCCGCAACTGCACCATCCTCTATCAGGACGGCATGCAGAAGGATTTCACCAAGAGCTGGCTGATTTATAAGACGTGAGGGTAATCGGTCGCCGTGCGCACGCTGTCACCACAACGTGACGGCTTAGACTGTTGTCCGGTTCGCGCCGATGGCTCCCTTGTCCGCCAGGAGTCCGAGGGAACGGACGAGGTAGCCGCTTGCTCCCTCATTCCTGTGCCTGTCACAGGAATCCAGCCACCACGCGTCTGCGCGGTGAATAACTCTTTGCGACCGTGAAAATATCTTCCGCGCCCAAGCACTTGGGCACTGGATTCCTGTGACAAGCACAGGAATGAGGGAAGAGAGGTGGGTGTCCGCTTCTCGGCACCACACCCTACCACATCGTCTTCGCCGCCCGCCCCGGCCATTCCCGATCGTAGGTTTCCTGGTCGAAATCGCCGGTTGCGGCCTTCAGCATCTGCCCGGGCGTCGGCAGCTTTGCCGGATCGGCGAAGTGTTCTCCATTCCACAGCTCGGCCCGCATCACGGCGCGCGCGCATTGGAAATAGACCTCGTCGATCGAAATCACGACGACGGTGCGCGGATGTTTGCCGTCCATCTCGAAGCTTGAAAGCAGCGCCTCATCGTCGGAAACGACGCCGCGGCCGTTGATGCGCATCGTCGTGTTCGAGCCGGGGATCAGAAACATCAGCGCCAGGCGCGGATCGCGCACGATGTTGGAGAGCGAATCGACCCGGTTGTTGCCGCGCCAATCCGGCAGATGCAGCGTCTCGTCGTCGGCGACGCGCACCACGCCGCCAAGATCACCGCGCGGCGAACAGTCGAGACCCTCCGGGCCGACGGTCGCAAGCGCCGCAAACGGTGAGATCTCGATCATCTCGCGATAGAGGGGGGTCAATTGCTTCGTCACCTTGGCGACGGAGGCCGGCGAAAGCCCGGCGCCGTAGATCGTATTGAGCTCTTCGATGCTGCTGATGATTTTCATGAGGCGTCCCGCCGCGGCTTGATCTTCGCGACGGACGCTACAATGCCGCGCGCCTTGCCGGAAGCTCAAAAAACGGAATGATCTCCGCATCTTTTTTGATGCTTTCATCGGGCACTTCAACCACGCCTCGATCGCCGTCGAGAAACGCCGCGATCGCGGCAAGAACCGGCTCGGCGCCGATGATGCGCCGGTGGCCGAAGCCGTTCGCCCAGAACAGCCGAACGCCCTTCCCCGCTGCGCCATAGCGCCTGGCATGGAGAGACGACACCTCCTTGTCGTCCTCGGCATGGATGACGAGCACCGGCCGGCCGATGCCGCCCGCAGCCCCGCCGACGTCGAAATCCTCAAGTCTCCGTCCGGTGATGCGATGGACCTCGTTCTCCAGTGCCGCTTGCGCTGTAGGGCGAAGGCCGATCATCCCGCCGAAATCGGTAAACAGCGAGCCCATCTCGCTCGGCGCGCCGATCAGCACCAGTCTCTCGCCGGTGACAGGCGCCACACCAGGCAGCAGCCCCGCCGCCGAGACCATCAGCGCCGCACCGCCGAAGGAATGGCCGATAGCCGCATCGAATGCGCCGAAGCGCGCCTCGGCCGCCGCGATCGTCTCGACCGCAAGCCCCATATGCAGGAAGCGTCCGCCGGAACGGCCGTGGCCGGGAAAATCGAGCGCCACGACCTCCGCGCCCATTGCCGCAAGCATCGAGACGAGTTCGGCCATATATGCCGCGCTCGATCCCCAGCCATGTGTCACCAGATAGCGCTTGCGTTTACCCCTCGCCCCGCCGTTCAGCCGATAGGCATGCGCTTGGCGCCCGCCGGCAAGCCGGAGGGTGAAGCGTTCGGCACCGGCAAGCCGGAGCGCACCCGCTGCATGCACCGCTTTCGCCTTTGCTCCCTTCGGCTTTGTCGATGGCGTCCGGCAGAACAGCTGGAACGCCGCTTTGCCTGCCAGATCAGGAGAAACCGCCTGCAGAACCGAAAACCCGAGGCGGGTGACGTCAAGCGCAAAGTTTGCCATAGTGGGATTCCAAAAGACTGTTCAACACTGAACAATAAAGTACAACGATGAACAAAAATCAATCCCTTCCCTGGGATCATCCGCGTTTTCGCAGCTGGATCGCGGTGGCTCGCGCCTGCCAGCTGATGCAACAATCCCTGGCCCGCTCGCTTGCCGATCTCGATATCAAGCCGCCGCACCTCGATATCCTGGTCAATCTCTATCGTTTCGAAGGCATCTCGCAGCAGGAGCTGGCGCGCAAACTGCTGGTCGGCCGCTCCAATATGAGCATGCTCTTGCCGCAGATGGAGAAGCGCGGCCTGATCCTTCGCCGCGATGACGAGCGCGACAAGCGCGTGCTGCGCCTCTATTTGACGCCAGAGGGTCGGAAACTGAGTGAGGAAGCCATGGCCATCCAGACCGGCCTCATCGACCGCGTGCTGTCGGACGAGCCGATAGAGCAATGCATGGCGACTGCCGATTCGATGGAGCGGATCATCACTGTGCTGCTGAAAGATCTGCGCGACGAGGACTGATGTTCAATGCAGCGTCGGCGCCGCCTCCGTGCCCGTCAGCGAGCGGTATTCCCAGGCGGCGACGACGATCAGCACCAGCGTCGCCAGAATGCCCATCAGATAGACCTCGATGAAAGGCGCGACAAAGGCAAGCAGGATCAAAAACACCAGGCCGGCGAGATGCGAGAGCGGCATCCGCCCGCTGGTCGCGCCCTTGAACCAGAGATTGCCGATCAGGAATAGGCCGGAGCCGCCGAGCACGGCTGCGGCGATGCCGAGATCACCGGTTTCATGCGGATGCGAGAACATGAACTCGACCGCGACCGCATGGACGATGATGCCGGCAAGAATTGGGATATGTCCATAGGTGAAGGCCTGCCGCGCCAAGCTTCCCGGCGTCTCCTCATGCTCGATGCGGTGGGCGGCGCGCCCGTGGCCGAAGCGGAAGTAGAGCCACCACATGGCGACCGTGCCGATGAAGGCGGTGACGAAGACGACGCTGGTCAGCCCTGAGAACGGCAGCTCCGCAAAGGTGCGGCCGGAAACAAGGATCGCTTCGCCGAGGCAGATGATCACGAAGAGTGCGCAGCGCTCCGCCATGTGCGCGCCAGAAACATCCCAGTCCCGCGCCGTCGAGCGGCCGAGCCCCGGCACGGCAAAGCCCGCGGCGGGCCCGGCATATTCGATCGCAAGCGCTATCACCCAGGCGATCAGCCGGGCTTCATGCTCGAGCAGCCCGCCGGCGATCCAGAAGACGCCTGCTGCCACGAGCCAGGCGGTGATGCGGACGAAATTCAGCGTATTGGCGCGGTCGACGCGCGTCATCGCATAGGTCGTAAACAGCGAGCGCCCGACCTGCATCGCCACATAGGCGCCGGCAAACAGCAGGCCCTTGTCGCCGAAAGCCTCGGGGATGGAGGCAGACAGCAGCAGCCCGAGCATCATCAGCACCACCAGCATCCCGCGCACCGGCATCTTGTCCGGATCGAGCCAGTTCGTCACCCAGGCGGTGAAAATCCACACCCACCAGACGGCGAAGGTCATCAGCGCCGCTTCGGCGGCACCGAGCGGCGTGTAGTGGGCGGCGAGCGCATGCGAGAGCTGCGAGATCGAAAAGACGAAGACCAGGTCGAAGAACAGTTCGAGGAAGGTCACCTTGTTGCTGCTGGCGCTGCCCTTGGCGCGCAGCCAGTTCTTTCCGTTCGTTTTCGCCATATGGCCCCCCGATGGCTGGATTATGCATGGATTGAAAGTGATAGCGGCTCAGGTGAGTGTCAGCGCGGCTTCTCCGCCGTGTCGCGGTTCATGCCCTTTTCGCTCAGCTCGGCTTCGTAGGCCGAAAACAGCTCAGGTCCCTGTTCGCCGAGCTCGCGCAGATAGGTCCAGGTGTAGATGCCGGTATCGTGCATGTCGTCGAAACCGATGCGGACCGCGTAATTGCCGGTCGGCATCATCGAGATGATCGCGACGTTGCGCTTACCGGGCACCGTCACCTTCTGCCCCGGCCCATGGCCCTGCACCTCGGCCGAGGGCGACAGCACGCGCAAGAGCTCGGCCGACAGGTCGAAGCTCTGGCCGTCGTTGAAGGTCACCACCAGCCGCTGCCTGTCTTTGGAGACGCGAAGTTCGCTCGGCCAGATATCGCTCATCATTTTGTCCTCTTCTCATGCGAGAAGTAGGCGTTGATCTTTTTCGGCGCAAGCTGAAATTGGCATGCTCGCGCGGGCGGTTTCCCTTGACGCGACAATAGCATATGCCCACATTGACGAGAGTACGGAGATACAGGTGAACACTAGAGTTGGAACGATAGGCAATGCATCGCCGCTGGTGGCAGGTGCGGACCCGATGATCGACCCCTTCGGGCGGGCGGTCACCTATCTCCGCGTCTCCGTCACCGACCGCTGCGATTTCCGCTGCACCTATTGCATGGCGGAGAATATGACCTTTCTGCCGAAGAAGGATCTGCTGACGCTGGAAGAGCTCGACCGGCTCTGTTCCGCCTTCATCGCCAGGGGTGTCAGCAAGATCAGGCTGACCGGCGGCGAGCCTTTGGTGCGCAAGAACATCATGTATCTGGTTCGCCAACTCGGCCAGAAGATCGGCGCCGGCCTCGACGAATTGACGCTGACCACCAACGGCTCACAGCTTTCTCGCCACGCCGAGGAGCTTTATGATTGCGGCGTGCGCCGGATCAACGTTTCGCTGGATACGCTCGACCCCGACAAGTTCCGCAAGATCACCCGCTGGGGCGATATCGCCAAGGTCATGGAAGGCATCGACGCTGCTCAAAAGGCAGGGTTGAAGATCAAGCTCAACGCCGTGGCGCTGAAGGATTTCAACGATGCCGAGATGCCGGAGCTGCTGCGCTTCGCCCACGGCCGCGGCATGGATTTGACCGTCATCGAAACCATGCCGATGGGCGAGATCGAAGAAGACCGCACCGATCAGTACCTGCCGCTTTCGAAACTGCGCGCCGATCTCGAAGACCAGTTCACCCTTGCTGACATCGATTACCAGACCGGCGGCCCGGCGCGTTACGTCAGGGTCGAAGAAACCGGCGGCCGCCTCGGCTTCATCACGCCGATGACGCATAATTTCTGCGAGAGCTGCAACCGCGTCCGCCTCACCTGCACCGGCACGCTCTACATGTGCCTCGGCCAGAACGACGCCGCCGATCTACGCGCCGCACTCCGCGCCACCGAAGACGACGCCCTCCTCCACGCCGCCATCGACGAGGCCATCACCCGCAAACCCAAAGGCCACGACTTCATCATCGACCGCACGCATAACCGTCCAGCGGTAGCGCGGCATATGAGTGTTACTGGTGGGTGAAAAATAGGGCCGTACGCCTACCCGCACCACCCTCATTCCTGTGCACGTCACAGGAATGAGGGAGGCTGGGTTGATCCTCGCGCTAGATTTTCTGCCGTAGGTAGATGGAACGTTGCCTGCTGCAGGGCCGACCGTCCCCAAGCGCCAACCCATCACTCAGGCTTACGCGCACAAATCGCAAACCGGTCCTGCACCATGCGCTCGAGCCCGCGCAGAAACGGCATCTTGCGCGCCTGCGCCCAATGGATATCGGCGAGTTTGCGGTCGACGACAATATCCGTAAAGCCGGCTTGGCGCAGAAGATCGACGACTGCTTCAGCAGGCATCTGGCTGGAGAAATGCACGCGTGAGCGGATCTTCTGGTGCCGCGCCATCATCTCCGGCGTCATGTGGCTTGCCGCCGGCTTGCCGGTCACTTTTGTCCAGAGCTTCTGCAGGCCTTTGACCCAGGTTTCCTTGCCCATATTGCCGTCGAGGATCAGCACTTTGCCGCCCGGCTTCAGCACCGCGAACCATTCCTTGAAGGCAGAAGCCGGATCCACCAGCGTCCAGACGAGATGCCGGTTGGTAATGACGTCGTAGCTTTCCCGTGGCTCCATGGTGTTTTCGGCGTCGCCGGAGACGAAGCGGATATCGGTGCCGCGCTTCTTCGCCTTGGCGCGTGCCTGCGCCAGCATCGCATCCGACCAGTCGAGGCCGGTGACCGCAAAGCCGGCACCATGCATCAGATGCGAGATGACGGCGGTGCCGCAGGCGAGATCAAGTGCCGCGCGCCCCTGCCCTTCGCCCAGATGTTTTCTGATCAGCCGCTGCCAGCCTTTCCGCTCCGCTTCCGAAAAGATTTCATGGCCGACGCTCTGGTCGAAGGTCGCCGCCCGTTCCGACCAGAAGTCGCGGATTTCGTCGCGGATCGAGTAGTTCGTGTTCATGGAATTCATCTGAGGCACCCCGGCATCGGATCAGTTTGGAAAGGCTCTAAAACATATAACTTGATTCATAAAGTCATATTTCTTATGCCTGCGGACATTATTCAGACCTCGGGGGAATTTCCAGATGAATTTCGTGAAAATACTCGCAGTCTCCGCAGCGGCGATTGCGAGCCTGATGCCGCTTTCGGCCTGGGCGCAGTCCTTCACCGTCAAGGATGTCGCGGGTCGCGAAGTGACCTTCGACAAGCCGGTCGAGCGTGTGATCCTCGGAGAAGGCCGCATGCTCTACGCCGTCGCGCCGATCGAGAAGGAAGATCCCTTCGCCAAAATCGTCGGCTGGCGCAACGATCTCTGGACCACCGACAAGGACGGCTTCAACGCCTATGTCGAGAAGTTTCCAAAGGGCAAGGACCTGCCCTTCCTCGGCAACCTGACCGACGGCACGCTGCAGACCGAGACGGTCGTCAAGCTTCATCCCGACGTGCTGCTGCTGCCGATCGGCAACAAGGCGGCCGCCGACGAGGTGAAGCTGGAGGAGATGCTGAACGGCATCGGCGTAAAGATCGTCTATATCGATTTCCGCGAGCACATCCTTGCCAACACCGAGCCGAGCCTGAAGATCCTCGGCCAGATTTTCGGCCATGAAGACCGCGCCGAAGCCGTCGCCAGCTTCTGGAAAGAGCAGATGGCGCGTGTCACCGACAGGCTGAAGGCCGCCAATCCGCCGAAGCCGAATGTCTTCATGTACCGCGCCGCAGGCCTGGTCGAATGCTGCGGCACCTTCGGCCCCGATAATTTCGGCCTGATGGTCGATTGGGCCGGCGGCCACAATCTCGGCTCCGATTTCCTGCCGGGCTATACCGGCTCGATCAATGCAGAGCAGGTCGTCGCCTCCAATCCCGATGTCATCGTCGTCACCGGATCCAATTGGAGCCAGACCAAGAATGCCAAGGATTATGTGAATGTCGGCCCGAATGCCGCCGTCACCTTCGACGACAGCCGCAAGGCGCTGAACACGTTGGTGGAAAACCCTGCCTTCACCGGCTCCAGAGCGGTTGCCGGCGGCAATGTCCATGCGATCTGGCACCAGTTCTATACCAGCCCCTACCAGTTCGTCGCCGTCCAGCAGCTGGCCAAGTGGTTCCATCCGAACCTCTTTGCCGATCTCGATCCCGATGCCACCTTCAAGGAATTCCACGAAAAATTCCTGCCGGTCGCCTACCAGCCGGGTTACTGGGTCGACGCCAAGGCGGGTCAATAATCCAAAATGGCCGAGATCGCCGCCATATCGATAGAAGCCGAAGCCGGGAGGGAGCGCTACCGCGCCCTTGCCCGGCGCAAGCTGCTGATCCTTGCCGCCATGACGGCAGCGCTCTGCCTGTCCTTTGCGGTCGATCTCGCCTGGGGTCCGGCCCGCTATAGTCTCAGTGAAGTCGTCGCCGCCCTCCTAGACCCCTCCTCCGTTTCGGATCAGGTGCGGGCCGTCGTCTGGGACATCCGCATGCCGGTTGCGGTGATGGCGATCGTCGTCGGCGCATCGCTCTCCGTCGCCGGCGCACAGATGCAGACGATCCTCGCCAATCCGCTCGCCAGCCCCTTCACGCTCGGCATTTCGGCGGCGGCAAGCTTCGGTGCCGCCCTGGCGATCGTCACCAGCGTTCCGCTTCTGCCTGTTGCAGCCGGCCTGCTGGTGCCGGTCAACGCCTTCATCATGGCGCTGATCGCCACGCTCTTCATCCATTTCGTCTCGCAGGCCCGCGGCGTCTCGGTGCAGACCGTTGTGCTGCTCGGCATCGCGCTGGTCTTCACCTTCAATGCCTTGCTCGCCTTCCTGCAATATCTCGCCTCAGAACAGGCGCTGTCGGCTGTCGTCTTCTGGACGATGGGCAGCCTTACCAAGGCCACCTGGCCGAAGATCTGGGTGACGCTCGCGGTTCTGCTGGCAGCACTTCCCCTCTTTGCCCGCAATGCCTGGGCGCTGACGGCCATCCGCCTCGGCGAGGACAAGGCCGCAAGCTTCGGCGTCAATGTCCGCCGCATCCGGCTGGAAACCATGCTTGTGGTCTCGCTACTCGCCGCAATACCCGTCAGCTTCGTCGGCACGATCGGTTTCGTCGGCCTCGTCGGGCCGCATATCGCCCGCATGATCCTCGGCGAGGATCAGCGCTTCTTCCTGCCGGGCTCGATCCTGTCGGGTGCGCTGCTCCTGTCGCTGACCTCGATCGTCTCGAAGTCGATCATTCCGGGCGTCGTCTTTCCGATCGGCATCATAACCGCCCTGGTCGGCGTGCCCTTCTTCTTCTCCCTCATCCTCTCGAACAGGAGCCGGTCGTGGTAGCGCTTCAGTTGCAGTCGGTCGGCGCCTATCACGGCCGCAAGCTCTTCGTCGAAGATGTGACGACGCCGGTGATGACATCGGGCGAGGTCGTGGCAGTGATCGGCCCGAACGCTGCCGGCAAGTCGACCCTCTTCAAGCGCATCACCGGCCTCCTCAAAGGGCCGGGCCATGTCGTCGTCGAAGGCTCGAAGGCGAAAAACGCCATCGGCTACATGCCGCAGGATACCTCGGCAAACGCCGTGCTGACGGTCTACGAATCCATCCTGCTCGCCCGCAAGCAGGGCCAGTCCTGGGCCGTCAGCGACAGCGACCTGCGCTTCATCGACGAGATCATGAAGGCGCTGAACATTACCTCCATCGCCTTCCGCGACCTCGGCGCGCTTTCCGGCGGCCAGCGCCAGCTCGTCTCGATCGCCCAGGCGCTCGTCCGCGAACCCGAGATCATGCTGATGGACGAGCCGACCAGTGCGCTCGATCTCCACCGCCAGGTCGAGGTCCTCGACTTCATGCGCCGACAGGCCCGCACCAAGGGCATGATCGTGCTGATCGCCATCCACGATCTCAACCAGGCGCTCCGCTTCGCCGACAAGGTCATCGTCATCGCCAACGGCCGCATGCATGCCTGCGGCACCCCCCGCGACGTCGTCACCGCCGAGATGCTGCGGGAGATCTACAGGGTCGAGGCCCGGGTGGAGAGATGCTCGCTGGACCATGACCACGTGATTGTGGATGGGACGGCGCATTGAGGTGGCAATCAGCCTAACTCATCAGTTGATCAGTCGCTGCGCGGTAAACTTGTCCGTAACAAGCATGTGGATGACTCCCACGCGGAGCGCCCCTGCGATTGCGTCGGTCTTTTTAGACCCGCCGGCAAGAGCAATGACCCGGTCCACCCGTTCGAGATCCTCGAGTGGAAGCCCTATGACCCGGTCGTCCAGGGGCGTCTTGACCGGCTTGCCGTTTTTATCGAAGAAGCGAAGCGAGATATCGCCGACGGCTCCCGCTTCCGCGAGATCAGACAGTTCGCGAGACGAAAAGATGTTGCCTGACCGTGCGAGAAGTTCGGACGGTTCGACTGCTCCGATTCCGACAATCGCAAGCGTTATGCTGCCGAACAAGTCCATCGTCTCCCGAACGTATGGATCGGCCTGCATAAGAAATTTTGCCTCTCTGGACGTCGTAACGCCCTGCACAGCGAGCAGTTTTGGCTCTGCGCCGGTCAGCCGAGCAAGCCGCGTGGTAAGCTGCGTCGCATGCGTCTGCACTGAAGGATCGCCCATGCCTCCAAGGGTTTGGACGACGTATTTCGCCTGAGCGCTCTTCAGGGGATGAATGTTCTCGACCATCTTGGAAATGGTCTGGCTCCAACTCGAGACGCCGATGATCTCCCCTGGCGCAAGCGTTACCTCCAAGAGATGAGCCGCTGCCTCTCCGATACGGGCCATGATGGCTCCGTCCCGATCTTCCGTACACTCAACGACGATCGCCTCCGGCAAATCATATTTCTCGCGAAGCGCGCTCTCAAGCTCGCTGTAGGTGCCAACGGGGGGGGTCACGCTGGTTCGCACAATATCTTCGGCCTCGGCACGCTTGAGCATGCGCGACACTGTCGCCTGCGACAGGCGAAGGTGCTGTGCGATCTCCGCCTGTCGCCGCCCCTCCAAGTGGTACATCTGGGCGACCCTCGAGATGAGGCGGAGTTCATTGAGGCGAGTCATCGCTAATCCTAGGGTGAATTTTTATTCATCATTAGCCGTTGTTTCGCGTGCCGTCGAGCGGGCAAGTGCATCATTCCAGGTATTCAGAAGCACCGCTCGATCGACGGGTTCCGGGTCAATGATATGTGAGCTCCGGGGCAGCTCCGCGATAACCTGAAGATCGCTCCACAGGCCAAGCGAGAGACCCGCGAGATATGCGGCTCCCAAAGCCGACGCCTCGGGTGCTTCGCATTGGATCACGCGATGTTCGATGAGATTCGAGACACACTGCATCAGGAAACGGTTCTGGCTCGGTCCGCCGTCCACATAGAGGGCCCCGAGCTCGCCGCCGCTTTGTGCTCGCATGGCGGCGATCACGTCGTGCACCTGGAAGGCGATCGAGTCGGTGACCGACCGCGCCATTTGCGCACGTGTCGTATTGAAGTTGATCTGGGAGAACAGGGCACGGGCGTCGGAGTTCCAATAGGGTGCGCCCAGTCCCACGAATGCTGGCACGAAGCCCGGTCCGCCCGGTTCGGCGCTCGCCGCAAGTTCGACAAGGGCCGCCACGTCCGAAAGGCCGAGAATGTCTGCCATCCAGGGGAGACTGGCGGCGCAGACGAGAATATTGCCTTCGAAAGCGAAGGTCGGCTTTCCATGGAGACGCCATGCGACGGTCGTAGTGACGCCATTGCGTGGGGGAATAAATCGTGGAAGCGTCGTCATCACCGACGAGCCGGTTCCGAAGGTTACCTTGCCATCACCCGGCTTGAATGCTCCATGACCGAACAGCGCAGCATGACTGTCTCCGATCACGGCCATTATCGGAGTTCCATCCGGCACGCCTGGCAACCCTTGCGTCCTGCCGAAGTCGGCAGAGCTGTCGAGTACCTCGGGCAGGAGCGCGATATCCACCCCGAAAATCTCGCCAAGTTCCTCGCTCCATCTCTGCTCCCGGAGATCGAACAACTGGCTCCTGGCGGCATTCGAAGCGTCGCAAACATGCCGGCGCCCGCCCGTCAGGCA
The DNA here is from genome assembly GCF_057653825.1 of Rhizobium sp. WSM409. Taxonomy (NCBI): domain Bacteria; kingdom Pseudomonadati; phylum Pseudomonadota; class Alphaproteobacteria; order Hyphomicrobiales; family Rhizobiaceae; genus Rhizobium; species Rhizobium sp. WSM409. The sequence goes on from NZ_CM172794.1 coordinate 2,242,159, forward strand.
GTGGACGAGCCAACTGTCGACCGTTCCCAGCCGCACCGGTCGCCCGGCCCGAATACGGTCGAGCAGCCATCGGAATTTCGAACCCGGGAACATCGGATCCAATGGCAGGCCTGTGAGCGCCTGCACACGGTCAAGGCGGCCTTCGACGATGAGACGTTCGCAATCCTGTGCCGTTCGACGGCACTGCCAGCTTACCACCGGTCCAAGCGCGTCTCCCGTTTCGGCATCCCAGGCAGTGACAGACTCGCGCTGGTTGGAAATCGCCACGGCCTCGACAGCCACGTCGGGAGTGGCCTTCAGGCAGGCGTCGATCGCCTCGCAGACGGATGCGTAGAGCCGGCGTGGATCTTGTTCGACCCAGCCGGGTTTCGGATAGGTGATGCCGACTGGAGCCGAACCTCTGCCAACAATTTCTCCCTTTTCGGAAACCAGAACTGCCTTTGAATTGGTGGTTCCCTGGTCAATTGCCAGAATTGCCCGCATTCTATCCTCCCCAGATCAGACGGCAGCCGGGACGACAAAAAGCGTCCGGGCTGATCACGTCATCCCAGTTACTTGCGCCTGATCAGCGACTGCGCGGCGTCGGCGATTGCGGACGGCGCCATCCCGAATTCGTCGAGCAGGAACTCTGCCGAACCGGTCGGAGCGTAGACGCCGGGAACTCCGAGACGTTTCATCGGGACTGGAGCATTGTCGACCACCACTTCGGCTACCGCGGAACCGAGCCCGCCAAAGATCGAATGCTCTTCGGCTGTGACGATCGCTCCGGTTTCCTTCGCCGCGGCGATGATAGCCTCCTCGTCGATCGGACGAACCGTTGCAAGGTTGAGCACTCTGGCGTTGATACCGCGTTCTGCGAGGATCTCGGCAGCCTTTAAGATTCGATGAGTCAAAGTGCCGTTTGCGATAAGGGTGACGTCGGAACCCTGGCGAAGGAGGTTTGCCTTGCCAAGTTCGAACTTGTGACCCTCCGGAAGGAGATCAGGCACACTTACGCGAGACAGACGCAGGAAACAGGGGCCGTTATAGGCCGCGGCCCACTCGACTGCAGCAGCTGTTTCGATGCGGTCACAAGGCGCGATGACCGGAAGATTGGGCAGAACCCGCGTCCAGGCAAAGTCCTCGATCGAGTGATGGGTCGGGCCGAGTTCGCCATACGCCATTCCAGAAGAAATGCCGACCAGCTTGACGTTGGCATTCGAATACGAAATATCGGCCTTGATCTGCTCCAGCGACCGTCCCGTTAGAAACGGAGCGGCGGCGCACACGAACGGAAGGCGTCCGCCATTGGCGAGGCCTGCTGCAACCCCCACCATGTTCTGCTCAGCGATGCCGACATTTACGAGGCGCTCTCCAAACTTCGCCTTGAAGCCGCCGAGCTTGGAGGAGCCCACGGAGTCGTTGCAGACGGCAACGATCGTTTCGTTTTCGGCTGCCAGCCGCTCAAGCGTAGTGGCGAATGCGTCGCGGCAATCGTAGAGCTTGGGTGCGTTTATTGGCGCGTTCATTACAGTGCCTCCGACAATTCTGCCAATGCGATTTCGTATTGTTCCTTGCTCGGTACCTTGTGGTGCCAGTCGACTCGGTCTTGCATGAACGAGATTCCATGCCCCTTGTTGGTGTGGGCCACGATGCAATGCGGTCTCGACCCCCGGTATTCGAGGGCTGAAACGACTTCGCTCATATTGTTCCCATTGATCTCGGTGACTTCCCAATCGAAAGCTTCAAGCTTCGGACGAAGCGGGGCGAGATCGTTGGTTTCCGCCAGGGCGGCGCCCTGCTGGAACCTGTTGTGGTCGATGACCAGCGTCAGGTTATCGAGCTTGAACTGAGCGGCCGCCATGATCGCTTCCCAGTTGGAGCCCTCCTGCATCTCACCGTCGCCGGTGACGACATAGGTGTGATATTTCGCGCCTGAGAGCTTGGCGGCTTTTGCCATTCCTATTGCGACAGGAAGACCGTGGCCGAGCGGCCCGGTATTCGTTTCGACGCCAGGAACCTTGTTGCAATTTGGATGCCCGTTCAGCCTCGAATGCGGCTGCAAAAAGGTGGAAATCTCTTCCTCCGGGATGAAGCCGCGTTTTGCGAGCGTCACATACAGCGCGCATGCAGTATGTCCCTTCGAAAGAACGAACCTGTCGCGGTCGGGGTGCTTCGGCTGATCGGGCCAAACATTCAGCACACGAAAATAGAGGGCAGTCAAAATGTCGATGACCGACATTTCCCCGCCAATATGGCCGGCGCCCGCTTCAAAGACCGCCTGGAGATCGCGCAATCGGATCTCGCGAGCGACCCGCTCGAGTTCTGTCGTATTCATGGATTCCTCTCATGCATAAATATTCAGTTGTCAATATTTTTGCACAAGACACCGATTAGTCAAGCCCTTTAAGTGGAACACCGACAGTTGTAAGTCTAGAAATCCTGTTGACAGCCGGAAAGCAACTTGTTAATGAATTTTCCAGCATCAGTGAATATTTATTCGCAGAATGAATTAGCAATCAGCCTAGGCATAGGGAGGAACAATGGTGGCGCTCGATATCAATGAACACGGGCTTTCGTCCGGGGCCTGGTTGAGCAAACTCAAGGGCGCCACCGGCCCGCTCGTGGGGCTGCTCGCGCTTTGCGTCTTCCTGAGCCTCAGCACCGACACGTTTCTTTCGGTTCGGAACGGTCTCAACATCCTCGATCAGATCACTGTCCTCGGCATCATGGCCGTCGGAATGACCTTTGTCATTCTGATCGGCGGCATCGATCTCTCCGTCGGCTCGGCACTCGCTCTTGCGATGATGGTCATGGGCTGGACTGCGAATGTCGCCGGCCTGCCGCTGCCGGTCGGGATCGCTTTTGCTCTGGTCGCAGCGGGCCTTTCGGGGCTGATCGTCGGACTTCTGGTTACGCAGTTCAGGGTTCCAGCGTTTATTGCCACTCTTGCGATGATGTCCGCGGCTCGCGGCGTCGCGAATATGATCACGGACGGCCAGCAGATCGTTGGATTCCCCGACTGGTTCATGATGCTGGCAATCGATCGCCATTTCGGCGTGTTGACAGCCACTGTGTTTCTCATGCTTGCGGTTGTTCTTGCCGCGTGGCTTTTCCTGCACTTCCGCTCCGAAGGTCGCATGCTCTACGCGGTGGGAGGAAATCCCGAAGTCGCACGCCTGGCCGGTATCAACGTCCCGCTCGTGACGATAGCCGTTTATGTCGTGAGTGCCGTCCTTGCGGGGCTCGCCGGCATCGTGCTCGCCGCGCGGCTGGATTCCGTCCAGCCGTCCAGTGGTCTGGGCTATGAACTGGACACCATCGCTGCGGTCGTCATCGGCGGAACTTCGCTCTCCGGCGGCGCGGGCGGCATCGGTGGAACGCTGATCGGCGTTCTTATCATCGGTGTGCTTCGCAACGGTCTCAACCTTCTCAACGTCTCGCCCTTCCTGCAGCAGGTGATCATCGGCATCGTCATCGTGCTCGCGGTCGGCGCGGAGACCATTCGTCGGCGTCGCGCCTGACGAGCGGGGTCCGCCGCGTTGGCGAACCCGGAATTCCGCTCCAAAAATTTGGGTCGGATCAATACCCCGAGGGGGAGGACATACCCGAGGGTTCCATCAAACAACGGAGGAAATACAATGAAAATAGCGCGCACCATGCTCGCATCTGCTGCACTGCTCGGCCTCATGCTCGGCCCCGTACACGCGGCGGAACTGAAGAAGCTCGGCCTGGCCGTTGCCAACCTTCAGGCAAACTTCTTCAACCAGATCAAGCAATCGGTCGAGGCCGAAGCCAAGAAGCGCGGCATCGAAGTCATCACGGTCGACGCAAAGGGCGACGGGCCGACGCAGGTCAACCAGATTCAGGACCTCCTGACCCAGAAGATCGACGCGCTGATCTACATTCCGGCAGGTGCGGCGGCTGCGACCGTTCCGGTCAAGCTCGCCAAGAGCGCTGGTATTCCGGTCGTGAACGTTGACCGCAACGCCGAGGGAGCACCGGGCGATACCTTCCTTGCAACGGATTCCGTCGCGTCTGCCAAGGCCGTGTGCGACTACATTCTGAAGGAAGCCGGCGGCAAGGGGAAGATGGTCATCATCCACGGCCAGAAGGGCACAACGCCGGAAGTCGATCGTTCGAAGGGTTGCGCTGAATCTCTCAAGGCATATCCGGACGTCAAGGTTGTCGCCGAGCAGTTCTCGAACATCTGGAGCCAGGACGAAGGATTCCAGATCATGCAGAATATGCTGCAGGCAAATCCGGACGTTTCGATCGTGTTCGCCCAGGCCGACGGCCTTGCCCTTGGCGCCGCGCAGGCGATCAAGGTCGCCAATCCTTCCCAGAAGATCGTGGTTGGCGGCTTCGATGGTGACACCGCAGCTCTCGAAGCGCTCAGCAAGGGTGTCTTCAACGTAACGGCGACCCAGCAGACGCAGAAGATGGGCCGCGACGCGGTTGAAAACGCCGCCAAGCTTGTCGCCGGAGAAAAGGTGCCGCCGGTCCAGCTCCTGGATGCCACGCTGACAACCAAGGAAAACGTCGCAGGCTTCATCGCCAACCATCCGTAATGAAGTTGAGGTCTTGAGGAGGTGTGCCGTGACTGATCCAGCTCTTTCCCTGAGGGGCATATCCAAATGGTATGGGCCGCTCCAGGTTCTGAAGAATGTCAGCTTGGACGTTTATCCCGGCGAAGTGGTTGCACTTCTCGGTGAAAACGGCGCAGGCAAGTCAACGCTATCGGGCATTATCGCCGGGTCACGCACGCCGTCCGAAGGATCAATGACATGGCTGGGGCAGCCTTATGCCCCGGCCACCCCAAGGGAAGCGATCGACAAGGGCGTTGTCCTGATCCATCAGGAGCTGCAGCTTCTGCCGCAGCTGTCGATCGCGGAAAACGTCTTCATCGGACGTTGGCCGATGAAGAACGGCGTCGTCGACCGCGCCCAGATGGTTCGCCGGGCCCAGGACCAGCTCGCTCGCTTGAACCTTCACATCCCTGCAACGCGGACGGTCGCCGGCCTTTCCACGGCAAATCAGCAACTCATCGAGATCGCCAAGGCGCTGGCTCTCAACGCAAAGCTCCTGATCCTCGATGAGCCGACGGCCGCCCTTGGCGGCGCGGAGACGGAAGCTCTTTTCGAACAGGTTCGGAAGCTTCGCTCAGAAGGTGTCGGCATCGTCTACATTTCCCACCGCATGGAAGAGATCAAGCGAATAACCGATCGGATCGTCGTTCTTCGCGATGGCGAGCGCGTGCAGGAATTCTCCGACAGCGCGACACCGGTGCGAACGATCGTCGAGAGCATGGTCGGACGCCCGCTTGACCGCTTGTTCCCTGCCCTGCCGGTTCCGACAGAGCATCCAGTACTCCAGGTGTCGGGGCTGTGCTCGCCGGACAACTCATTCCGCGACGTTACCTTCGATGTGCGCGCCGGGGAAATTCTCGGAATCGCCGGACTGGTCGGCGCCGGCCGCACCGAACTTGTCCGCGCCATTTCGGGCGCGGACCCAATCAGTGCAGGTTCGATCAAGCTGGAATGCGAAGAACTCAGGCTGCGCGATCCGGCGGACGCGATCGCCAAGGGCATCGTGATGGTTCCGGAAGACCGCAAGGAGCAAGGCCTCGTTGTCGGGCACCGGATCGGCGAGAACATTATCTACGCCAATCTCGACAAGCTGGGCGGGCGTTGGATTACGCCGAGCGTCAAGCGCTCGTTTGCGGAGAAGGCAGTGGCCAAGTTCGGCGTGAAGGGCCGTGCGGAGCAATATGCCTCGGACCTGTCCGGCGGCAACCAGCAGAAGGTGGTCATCGCGAAATGGCTGATGCGCGATCCTAAGGTCGTCGTGCTCGACGAACCGACGAGAGGCATCGACGTCGGCGCCCGAGCCGGTATCTACGACATCATCGTCAATCTTGCCAAACGGGGCGTGGCGGTCATCGTCGTAAGCTCGGACCTCGAAGAAGTTCTCGGAGTCTCCAATCGCATTGTCGTGCTTGCGCAAGGCAAGCAGGCGGGGATTCTCAATCGTGACCAGGCAAATGACGTTTCGGTCATGGAACTGGCCACCATCTAAACAGACAGAGAAAGGAAGAGCGGTGTCCGACATCACTCTGAACGCCCCGAAGCTTTTCGATCTCAGCGGCCAGGTTGCCATCGTTACCGGTGCCGGCAGCGGTATTGGTCAGCGCATTGCCATCGGCCTTGCGCAATGCGGCGCCGACGTGGCGCTGCTCGACCGCCGAACCGACGACGGGCTGGTCAAGACGGCCGAACATATTCGCGCCGCCGGCCGCCGCTCGATCCAGATCGCGGCGGATGTCACGAGCAAATCTTCCCTTGGAGATGCCGTAGCACGTACCGAAGCCGATCTCGGCGCGCTGACGCTTGCAGTCAACGCTGCAGGCATCGCTAACGCGAACGCAGCGGAAGAAATGGAGGAGGACCAATATCAGACGTTGATGGATATCAACCTGAAAGGCGTCTTTCTTTCCTGCCAGGCAGAGGCTCGCGCCATGCTGAAGAATGGACGCGGCTCCATCGTCAACATCGCTTCCATGTCGGGTGTGATCGTGAACCGGGGGCTGAGCCAAGCGCACTATAACGCCTCCAAGGCGGGCGTGATCCATATGTCGAAGTCCATGGCCATGGAATGGGTCGACCGCGGCATTCGCGTCAACACCATCTCCCCCGGATACACGGCAACGCCCATGAACACCCGTCCGGAGATGGTCCACCAGACCAAGCTCTTCGAAGAGCAGACGCCGATGCAGCGCATGGCAGCGGTGGACGAGATGGTGGGTCCGGCGGTGTTTCTGCTGTCGAATGCAGCAAGTTTCGTGACCGGCGTCGATCTTCTCGTCGACGGCGGTTTCTGCTGCTGGTGATGAGAAAGCTCATTCCCGCTGCTGAAAAGTGACCGATCTCGCTTCCTCCCTGGCTGAGATCGAGGCGCTGAAGGGACTAACGGGCATGACGGCGTGCGATATCGTCGTCTGCCCGCCCTTCACGCCGATCGAACGGGCTGTCGAACGGATGGAAGGCGCGGACGTCGTCACCGGCGCTCAACACTGCCTGAATTCGCGACAACCGGTTGATCTCCAATAATGATCGCATGGTAGGTCGCACCCAGATTTATTGTTTATCGATGGACAAGGAAAGAGCATGAAACGCTTCGAGCAGAAGACCGTCGTCATTACCGGGGGCAGCCGCGGCATCGGAGCGGCGATCGCCAGACGCTTTGCGAAAGAAGGCGCCAATCTCGTCGTCTCGGCCAACGAGGAGCTGGTTCACGGCGTTGCCGAACAGATCCGGGCCGAAGGCGGCAAGGCGATCTCCTTCATCGGCGACGTCACCGACAAGGCGAGCGTCACCGCCCTCTATGATGCCGCCGAGAAGGAATTCGGCTCGGTCGACGTCTCGATCCAGAACGCCGGCGTCATCACCATTGCCCGCGTCGAGGACCTGACCGAAAACGAGTGGGACAAGGTGATGGCCGTCAACACCAAGGGCGTCTTCCTCTGCGCCCAGGAGGCGATATCGAGAATGCGCAGGCACAAGCGCGGCGGCCGCATCATCAACACCGCCTCCGGCCAGGCCCGCGACGGCTTCATCTACACGCCGCATTATGCCGCCTCGAAAATGGGCGTCGTCGGCATCACCCAGAGCCTGGCCAAGGAAGTCGCGACCGAGAAGATCACCGTCAACGCCTTCTGCCCCGGCATCATCGAAACCGACATGTGGGCCTATAACGACCAGGCCTGGGGCAAGCTGCTCGGCAACTACGCCCCCGGCGAGTTGATGAAGGAATGGGTCGAGGGCATCCCGATGAAACGGGCCGGCTCCGGCGAAGACGTCGCCGGCCTGGTGACCTTCCTCGCCAGCGAGGATGCCGCCTATATCACCGGCCAGACGATCAATGTCGACGGCGGCCTGATCATGTCCTGATGCAGGCGCCCAAAATTGCGCAGTGGTTTTGGGACAACGACATGCATGGAAGGATCAAAGCACCAACGAAGCGCGGAAGGCGACACGGTTGTCGCCTCCGTGTGAACAGTGTGTCCATCGGCGTCAGGGCAGCTTTGCATTTTTGCCCGGTCGAGTGACCTTGCCATCTGCCTGTTTTTGATCCTATCTTTGAAATGTTCTCAGGGCGGGGTGTAATTCCCCACCGGCGGTATCAGGAGCAATCTTGGAGCCCGCGAGCGCTTCCGGCACCTCCTGTCGGAAGGTCAGCAGATCCGGTGAGATGCCGGAGCCGACGGTATAGTCCGGATGGAAGAGGACAACACGGGCAGTTGCACTCCATCCCGGAGTCGGCTGACGTTTGTTCGCCCAAGGGCAGAAGGCTCGCTCACGGATTGAGCCGAGCAGACCATGTCAGCCCGCTGACATAACCCTTGAAAGGCCAGACAGCATGACTATCGCAAGAATTGAAGATGCCATATCAGCCATTGCCAGCGGCAAGATGGTCGTCGTCGTCGACGACCAGAACCGGGAAAACGAAGGCGATATCGTGGTCGCGGCCGATGCCGTCACCCCTGAGGCAATCGCCTTCATGATGACCCACGCCCGTGGACTCGTCTGCATCGCCATGGAAGGCGAGCGCCTCGATGCGCTCGATATTCCGCTGATGGTGCCCAACAATACGGAATCGCACAAAACCGCCTTCACGGTCTCGGTCGATTATCTCAAGGGCACGACGACGGGCATCTCTGCGGCGGACCGCGCCGCCACCGTCCGCGCCCTCGTCGACGATCGCACAAAGCCCGACGAATTCGCCCGCCCCGGCCATATCTTTCCGCTGCGCGCCAACCCCCGCGGCGTGCTCGGCCGCCCTGGCCACACCGAAGCCGCAGTCGATCTCGCCCGCCTCGCCGGAAGGATCCCCGCCGGCGTCATCTGCGAAGTCGCCAACGACGACGGAACCATGTCCCGCCTGCCCGAACTCACGCTCTTTGCCGAACGCCACAACCTCCCCCTCGTCACCATCGCGGATTTGGTCGCCTATCTCGACCGCCAGGCGGAAAGAGACATACGCGAAGTCGCCTGATCGGCGCAAAGCGGCCAGCCCCGTCCTTCGAGGCCCCTTCGGGGCGCCTCAGGATGAGGCTGGAGAGAGGTTGCGGCTTGGTTCAACGGGAAGCGCAGCGGCAAGGCACACCGACCAGCCCTCATCCTGAGGCGCGCAGGCCGCAGGCCGGAGCCTCGAAGGACGAGGGCGGGTGGCTGGGTCCCAGACGCGCACGGCTGGTTGCCACAGCACACCCTATTTCCTGCCCCTATGTCCGGTTGATCGAAACGCCGCCATCCGCCAGCATCGCCGTGCCGGTCACGAAGCTCGACATGTCGGAGGCAAGGAAAAGCGCTGCATTGGCGATCTCTTCGGGTTGCGCCATGCGTTTCAGCGCATGCAATCCCTCCACGAAGGCGAGCACTTCCGGCGTGGCATCGGGCGCGTTGGTAATGCTGGCGGGTGTGTCGGTGCCGCCGGGAAGCAGTGCGTTGACGCGGATCTTCTGCGCTCCGAGTTCAGCGGCGAGCACCTGCACGAAGCCGATCAAACCCGCCTTGCTCGCCGCATAGGCGGCCATGCCAGGCATGCCGACGGTATGGCCGACAAAGGTCGAGGTGAAGATCAGCGATCCGCCGCCTTTTCCCATCGCCGCCGACTGGTGTTTGGCGCCGAGGAAGGCGGCGGTGAGATTGGTCTCGATCGTCTCGCGCCAGCCCTCCACCGACAGCCCGGCGACCGGCCCCATCTCACCGATGATGCCGGCATTGTTGAAGGCGATGTCGAGCCGGCCGAAACGCGAGACTGCCGTTTCGACAAGCCTTTCCTGGAGCGCCTCGTCCCTGACATCGCCTGATATGGCGACGGCCTGCCCACCCTCCGCCTCAATTTCCGCGATGACGGCGTCGAGCGCGTCTTGTCGCCGGCCGGTGACCACGAGCTTGGCACCTTGCCGTGCAAAGAGTTTCGCCGCTGCGCGGCCGATGCCTGAGCTTGCGCCGGTGATGATGGCGATCTTGTCGTTGAGAAGTGTCATATCGTTCTCTCCTGGTTTGTTGCCAGATTTGACATGCTCAAACATCATGCGATGCAGCCACCCGTTTCCCGCGCAGGACGAGAAAAACGCCTATGGCCGAACCGGCAGCGCGACGGCGCGTCCTCATCGACGCCTTGATCACGGCGTCGGAAACATCGGAATTCGCCTTATAAAACCGAGATTTGCCGAGACCTTCATCCACACGCCTGCATTGAGGTCAGTGCCGTTGTGCACCGCATCATCGATTTATGCCTGGTGTGGCATTCATCCGATTCCCTTCATGCGTCTTCGCGATTAAAAGGAGCGCACAGGTAACGGGAATCTCTTCATGCCGCGGTCACGCAATACTGAGGGCGCCATCTATATGAGCATGGCGATGGCCGGCTTTTCCGCAAGCGACGCTCTATCCAAATCGGTGATCGCCTATATGAACGCCGGCGAGATCATGTTCCTGCGCGGCCTCTTCACCAGCCTGCTCGTCTATCTGATCGCCTGGAAAATGGGCGCGCTGCGCTCCTGGCGCATCATGCTGCAGCCGATGATCATCTTCAGGATCATCTGTGAGACGCTCTCCGCCGTCACCTATATCACCGCGCTCGGCATGATGCCGATCGCCAATGCCTCGGCGATCCTGCAGTCGCTGCCGCTGGTCGTCACCTTCGGCGCTGCCCTCTTCTTCGGCGAGCCGGTCGGCTGGCGGCGCTGGTCGGCGATCCTTGTCGGCCTCGTCGGCGTGATGATCATTATCCGTCCCGGCCCTGAGGGATTCACCGCCGCCGCCCTCCTCTGCGTCGCTGCGGTGCTGACGACGGCCGGCCGCGATCTCGCCACCCGGAGCATCAGTCCGGAGATTCCCTCGCTGATGATAACCGTCATCACCGCCATATCAGCCTCCTTCTTCGGCGCGCTGCTCATCCCGGTGCTCGGCGGCTGGCAGCCGGTCAGCGCCGCAGCACTTGGGCATCTCGTACTCGCATCGGTGCTGGTGCTCGTCGGCTACCAGTCGGTCATCCTCGCCATGCGCACCGGCGAAATCTCTTTCGTCGCGCCGTTTCGCTATACCAGCCTGATCTTCTCTTCTGTGCTCGGCTTCTTTTTCTTCGCGGAAGTGCCTGACAGCTGGACGCTCGTCGGGGCTGCGATCGTCATCGCCTCCGGCCTCTATACGTTCTATCGTGAGGCCAAGCGCCGTGTGTCGCCGATTGCGCAGGAATCCGCGCCGCGTGCGCCGGTTTGAGGAAGGATGATGGCTCAATTCTCGTTGGATAAATCTCATATAGCGGGCGTCGTATTGGCCGGCGGCCGTTCGCAGCGCATGGGCCGCGACAAGGCAGGCGTGATGCTTGGGGCCGAGAGCCTGCTCCGCCATGTGCTGACCCGCCTCTCGCAGCAAACTTTCCACGTTGCCGTCAATGCCGATGCCGCCGCCGAGGGTGTGCCTGTCATTCCCGACCGTTTTCCCGGCAAGGCCGGGCCGATGGCCGGTATCCATGCCACCATGGTCTATGCCGCCGGTCTGCCCTCGATCACCCATGTCGTCACCGTCTCGGTGGATTGCCCGTTCTTCCCGGCCGATCTCGTCGCCCGGCTGGCGGCCGCGGTCGAGCACGCGTCGCAGATCGCAATTGCCACCTCCGAAGGCCGTAGCCATCCGGTCTTCGGGCTCTGGCCGGTGACGCTGGCCGCCGATCTCGAAGCCTGGATCGCCACCGACGAGAAGCGCCGTGTGCGCGACTTCCTGTTGCGGCATGACGTTACGGAAGTGGCGTTTCCGCTGCATCCGACCCGCGCCAGCCTGCTCGATCCCTTCTTCAACATCAACACGCCCGACGATCTCGTCGAGGCGGAACGCTGGCTGGAGGCCCTTCGCGTATGACTGCACCGAAAATCTTCGGCATCGCCGGCTGGAAGAACTCGGGCAAGACGGGTCTCGCCGTCCGGCTAGTGACGGAGTTCACCCGCCGCGGTTACAGGATCTCGACGATCAAGCACGCCCATCATGATTTCGACATCGACAAGGTCGGGGCCGACAGCTACCGCCATCGCCAGGCCGGCGCCCACGAGGTCACCATCGTCTCCGGCACCCGCTACGCCATCATGCACGAGCTGCGCGGCGCCCCCGAACCTGAGTTCGAAGAGATCCTCGCCCGCCTCGCCCCCTGCGATCTCGTGCTGATCGAAGGTTACAAGCGCGAGCCGATCCCGAAGATCGAGGCCCGCCGCCTGGAAGCGGCAAATCGCGAACCGTTGGCGCCGAGCGATCCCCATATCTGCGCCATCGCCGCCGATCATGCAGTCACGGATACGGCCCTGCCGGTCTTCGATCTAAACGACACAGGCGCCATCGCCGATTTCATCGCTGACATCGTTGGCCTTGGACAGGCGAAGCTTTGAACCACCTGCGTTGCCGCCGGACCTCAGAAGCGGAACCGTTTCGCTTGCCATCGCCTTGGCGATTTCCTTGGCGAGCTGAGCCTGATCGTAGGGCTTTGCCAATCTCGGAAGATCGATATCGGTGCCGGCAGGAAGATCGGCGTAACCTGTCGCCAGCACGATCGGCAACCCCGGACAAATGTCCCGCGCGGCCTGGGCAAGCTGTGCGCCGGTCATGCCAGGCATCGAATAGTCGGTGATGACAAGGTCGAAATGCTGGCCGCTGCTGATCAGTTCCAGCGCCTGCGAGCCGGAGTTTGCTTCGACGACCTCGTGGCCTAGATCTTCAAGCATGTCGACCGAACTCATGGCGATCAAGGCATCGTCGTCGACCAGAATTATCTTCAGTCTGGACGCAGCTTGCGGAACGGGCAATTCCGCTTCGATCGCCCGCTCGGCGCGCCGTTCCGTCGCCGGAAGCCACAGCTCGGCGGTCGTTCCCACTCCAAGCTCGCTGGTCAGACGAAGTGCACCATTGAGCTGAACGGCCAGTCCGTGGATCATCGATAAGCCTAGGCCCGTGCCCTTTCCGAGTTCCTTGGTCGAGAAAAACGGATCGACCGCCTTCTTCAGCGTCTCCGCATCCATGCCGGTGCCACTGTCGGCCACCGCCAGCACCAGATAGGCCCCCTCGCCGAGAGCGCCGTCATCGCCAGGCACCTGCTCCTCGCGCAGCGATATGGACAGGGTCCCGCCATCCGGCATCGCATCGCGGGCATTGACCGCGAGGTTGAGCAGCGCCAATTCGAGTTGGTTCGCGTCGATCAGCGCCGGCGGCAGCGTCGCCGGCAGGATGGTTTCGATGCTGATCGAGGATCCGACCGAGCGCCGCAACAGGTCGTTCATGCCGGAGACCAGCTCGGCCAGATCGATGGGCTTGACCTGCAGATCCTGCTGTCTGGCAAAAGCCAGCAGCCGCTGCGTCAGCGCCGCCCCGCGCCGCGCGCCCTGAATCGCCCCGTCGACCAGACGCGTCGCTTTGGCATCTCCGCCAACGTGTTTGCCGAGCAGCTCCAGATTTCCGAGAACGACCATCAGCAGATTGTTGAAATCGTGGGCGACGCCGCCGGTCAGTTGGCCGATCGCCTCCATCTTTTGCGATTGGCGAAGCTGCTCCTCGGCTCTTTCACGTTGGGCGACTTCCTCGAGCAGGGTCTGGTGAGCGGCGTTGACCTCTTTGGTTCGTTCCCTCACGCGCTCTTCGAGGTTTTCATTGAGCCGTCTCAGATTTTCCTCGATGGTCTTTCGGACGGTGGTATCGGAACAGACACCGACAAGTTTCCTGGCGGAACCATATCTGTCGGAATAAAGCTGCGCATGGACCTCGGTCCAATGCAGTGATCCATCCGGCCAGATCGTCCTGTGCTCGATCGAATAGTCGCGTCCGGTATCGATCGTCTGGCGCAGGCGTGCCAGCACAAGATCCTGGTCGTCGGGGTGGATGCTTGCGATCAGATCGTCGCGCGTGACATCGTCATCCGGCCCTCGGCCGAAGATTGCCTTGCAGGTCGCCGAGGCCGACAAGGCCATCGAGGACAGCTCCAGCTCCCACGCCCCGAGACGACCGGCGGCGAGCGCCGTCTGCAACCGTCGCTCTCCCTCGCCCAGAGCTTCAAGCCTGGCTTGCGCTTCGTATTGGCGCAGGCGTCCCTTTAATGCGGTCCGGGCAACGCTGATGAAGGAGGTCGCATGGAATGGCCTTTCCAGGAAGGTGACGTTACCAAGAACCTCGGAAAGCCTTGCAGCGCCCGGATTTCGTTCAGGCCCGCCGCCACGTGTGGTGAGTACGATGAAGGGAAGATCCGACCAGCTCGGCTGGGCCGAAACCCAGGCGGCAATCGGCTTGAGATCGCTCGAGCGAACGGCCTCTTCCGTCAAGACGCCAAGCGCGATGTCATCGCTGAGCGATGACGCGAACATAGACAGGTCGGTGGCAGCAATCGATGCCAATCCGGCTTCATCGACCAACGATCTCGCCACCCAGGCGTCGCGACCGGCGGGGGTGTAGATCAATGCTTTCGGTTTTCCGGAATTAGGAATTGCCGCTATCCCCGCCATCGGTCTTTAGGAGCGGCGTTGAGGTCGCGATAAATTCGGGAACGCCGCGAAGCACGCCCTGGAACCCGACGAGAGGATCTCCAAACCTCAACCCGGAGGCGTCGATACGATACTCGCGGATGGTATCCTCGTGAAAGCCGGTCCTCTTCTTGATCACCGAGACTGCCCGCCGCACCTTTCCCGCAGCCTCGAAGTAACGCAGCAGAATGACGGTATCTGCGAGATAGGTGACGTCGACAGGTGCCTTCATGTCACCGACCAGCCCGTGCTGGGCAACGGTGAGAAAGGTGTTGGCGCCTTGCCTGTTCAAATATTGCAGCAGCTCATGCATATGAAGGATCAGCGAATTCTCATCCGGCATCGAAGCCTGATAACCATTGATACTGTCGATGATAACGGTTTTCGCATCCGACTTGTCGACGCAGCTGCGCACGCGGTGGGCAAATTCGCCCGGCGACAGTTCGGCGGCATCGAGCTGTTCGATGTGGATATGACCGGCGTCCCGCATTGCCTCGAGATCTATTCCGAGCGCCTTCAGCCGCGTGAAGAGCAGGCCCAGCTCCTCGTCAAAAATGAAGGCCGCCACTTTCTCGCCGCGCGCGACCGCAGCCACCAGGAATTGAAACGAGAAAGTGCTTTTGCCGGTGCCGGCAGGACCAAGGATGAGTGTGCTGGAACCTCGCTCGAGGCCACCTCCCAGAAGAAGGTCCAGTTCCGCAATATTGCAGGAAATCTGATCGCGGGTGTAGCTCGACCTGTGTTCGGCGGCGACGAGCCGCGGAAAGACGATAACGCCGCCAGTCTGGATGATGAAATCGTGATAACCGCCTCGGAAGGCCTGACCGCGATATTTTATGACCCTTAGACGTCGGCGTTCGGAGCCGTAGTTCGGCGCCATCTCTTCGAGATGGATCACGCCGTGAACAACGCTGTGCACCGTCTTGTCGAGCACGTCGGAGGTCAGATCATCGAGCAGAAGGACTGTCGCGCCCTGCCGGGCAAAATAGTGCTTGAGCGCAAGGATCTGCCGGCGGTAGCGTAGTGAGCTTTGTGCGAGCAGCCTGATCTCCGACAGACTGTCGAGAACCACGCGACGTGGCTTGACCCGCTCGAAAGCGGCAAAGATTTCCTTTGTCGTCTCTCCGAGTTCAAGATCTGATGAATAAAGCAGGCTTTGCTGCTGGTCGGCATCCAGCAGGCTTTCCGGAGGCACGACCTCGAAGATCTCGATATTGCCATCGATCACCATGCCATGCGATGCGGCCCCGGCTCGGAGTTCGCTCTCGGTCTCTGAAAGGGTTATGTAGAGCCCCTGCTCGCCGAGCCGTGCACCTTCGATCAGAAACTGCAGCGCGATCGTCGTCTTCCCCGCTCCCGGGTTTCCTTCCAGGAGAAACACGTGGCCCGGCGAAAGGCCCCCCGCCAGAACTGTATCCAAACCGGACACGCCGGTCCGAGCTTTCGTGGCAGGTGCCGCAGTATTCATTCACTGTTTCCTTCGATTTCAAGTGTGAATTAGCGGCGAGTGATGGAATGTCAAATCACTGGCAGGCATGATTTCGCTTCCGACAAGAGCCGGTCACTGGTGGCTGCCTGTCCGGGCGACTCGAAACGGTGGGCGTTATGGTCGATAGCGAAGTGCATCGACGAGCAGAGCAAATGCCGGCGACGTATGCCGGCGGCTCGGATAGTAGAGATGGTAACCGGAAAACGGCAGGCACCAATCCTCGAGGACGCGCACCAGCCGTCCATCGGCTAGATGCGCGTCGACCAAGTTCTCCGGCATGTATGCCAGCCCCAGACCTGCCAGTACTGCGTTCAGCCGCAGCGCTATATTGTTGAATACCAATTGCCCTTCGACCCGAACCCTGAGTTCGCGCCCATCCTTCTCGAACTCCCATGCATAAACGCTGCCATAGGTCGGTAGGCGCAGATTGATGCAATTGTGATCCGTAAGCTCCTGTGGCGTCAGTGGTTTCGGCCTGGTGCCGAAATATGCGGGAGAACCGACCACGGCCATGCGCATGTCGGGGCCAATGCGCACCGCGATCATGTCTTTCGCCACCTGTTCGCCAAGCCGCACCCCAGCATCGTAACGCTCGGCGACGATGTCGGTCAGGCCGTAGTCGACGATGATCTCGACATTGATATCAGGATAATCGGGCAGCAGCTTTTCCAAGGCGGGCCAGAGGACGGCATCGGCCGCATGCTCGCCGGCATTGATGCGGATGGTGCCTGCCGGCTTCTCCCGGAACGCGCTCAAGGCAGCCAGCTCGCTCTCGATCTCGTCGAGCCGCGGTCCGATGGAGACGAGCAGGCGTTCACCGGCCTCCGTCGGCGCGACGCTGCGGGTCGTGCGTGTCAGCAATCGCAGTCCAAGCCGCTCCTCGAGCCCGCGGATGGTGTGGCTGAGCGCCGATTGCGACACACCGAGCTTGCCCGCCGCCTTGGTGAAACTCTGCGCACGCGCGACGGCAAGGAAGGCGATGAGGTCGTTGACGGCGGGGCGCGGCATTTATGAAACTTTCTCATGGGTTCTTGCCGTTTATACCATCTAATCGCAACCAAGCGCACGCCCTAAATACCGTGTCACTCGAGTGGACATGTCCACCCCGACATCGAAAGCCCGACATCAAAAGGAAGACAAAGATGGAGATCAAGCGAAGCGGTTCGCAGCCTTCGGCCAAGGGACCAGCCGATTGGTTTACCGGCAGCGTGCGTGTCGACCCGCTGTTTGCCGTGACCAGCCCCGCACGTGCGGCTGGTGCCAACGTCACCTTCGAGCCCGGAGCCCGCACTGCCTGGCACACCCATCCGCTCGGCCAGACGTTGATCGTCACATCGGGCTGCGGTCGCGTGCAGCGCGAGGGGTGCCCCGTCGAGGAGATCCGCGCCGGCGACGTCGTCTGCTTCGCACCGCGTGAACGACATTGGCACGGCGCAGCGCCGACGACGGCAGTGACCCATATCGCCATCCAGGAACAGCTCGACGGCAAGGTCGTCGACTGGATGGAGCATGTCACCGACACACAATACCAAGGTTAGAAAAGGAAACTTCTATGCAGAAGCGTGAACTTGGAAAGAGCGGACTTCAAGTCTCGGCCGTCGGTCTCGGCTGCATGGGGCTGAGTTACGGGTATGGCCCGGCGACAGATATTCAGGAAGCGACCGTACTGATCCGGCGGGCATTTGAACGCGGCGTGACCTTCTTCGACACGGCCGAGGCCTATGGCCCCTATAAGAACGAAGAGCTTCTGGGAGAGGCGCTCGCCCCCTTCCGCAACGAGGTGGTGATCGCCACGAAATTCGGTTTCAACTTCGATGCCAATGGCGGCCAGAGCGGCATGAACAGCCGGCCCAAGCAGATCCGCGCGGTGGCCGACCAGGCGCTGAAGCGTTTGAAGACTGATGTCATCGATCTCTTTTACCAGCATCGCGTCGATCCCGATGTTCCGATCGAGGATGTCGCCGGCACGGTCAAGGCGCTGATCGCGGAAGGCAAGGTCAGGCATTTCGGCCTCTCGGAAGCGGGCGCCCGGACGATCCGCCGCGCCCATGCCGTCCAGCCGGTGGCGGCGTTGCAGAGCGAATATTCGCTGTGGTGGCGCGAACCAGAGCAGGAAATCCTGCCGACGCTTGAAGAACTCGGCATCGGCTTCGTGCCCTTCAGCCCGCTCGGTAAGGGCTTTCTGACTGGCGCGATCAGCGAAACGACCACCTTCGACAGCAAGGATTTCCGCAACGTCGTGCCCCGCTTTTCTCAGGAGGCGCGAAAAGCCAACCAAGCGCTCGTAGATCGTCTCGGAGAAATCGCCGCCCGCAAGAAGGCTACCTCCGCCCAAGTGGCTCTCGCATGGCTGCTGGCGCAGAAGCCCTGGATCGTGCCGATCCCCGGCACCACCAAGCTGCACCGCCTCGAGGAGAACATCCAGGCCGCCGAGGTCGAACTGACGGCCGAGGATCTTGCCAGCATCGAAAGCGCGCTGGCCACGATCAAGGTGGAAGGCGATCGTTATCCCGCGCACCTGCAAGCCAGGGTCAACCGCTAAAAGCACCGACGGGCCATTGAGGCGCGTCACTAGAACACCAGAAGAGAATCGGCCGCAGCCACTTGCAGCCGATTCTTCATAGATTGGATCATCGTCTCGGCGCCGGTGCGTTCTCCTGGAAAGCCGGTATCGCCTCCAGTCTGGCGACGATCTCCGCGATATTGGGCCAGCGGGCGAGATCGAAGCCGAGGCGCCGGGCGCTTATCGCCTGCGGGAAGAGGAAGATCTCGGCAATACCAGGCTGATCCGCAAAAGCAAAAGCTCCCTGCCGGCGGCCGGCGATCATCGCCTCGACCGCGGCCATTCCTTCACCGACCCAATGACGATTCCAGGCAGTAATGGCATCGGCATCCGCCTGGAAGACCTTGCCGAGATGCAGACCGATCCGCGGCGGCAGCAGCGCGTGGATCTCGGCTGCTATCGCAAGCGCGATCGACCGCGCCAGCGCCCGGCCTTCCGCGGTGTCAGGTAATAGCGGCGGTTCAGGCTTTATCTCGTCGAGATATTCGACGATCGCCAGCGACTGGGTGATGAGGACGCCGCTATCCGTCAGCAAGGCCGGCACCAGCCCCTGCGGATTGACGCTGCGATATCCGGCCTGCCGGCTCTCGGAATCTTCGCCGAGGATGCCAACCGGCAGCGCTTCTGCCGTCAGTCCCTTCAGAGCGAGCGCGATACGGACTCTCGACGTCGCCGAAGAAATTTCGTTCTGATAGAGTTTCACTGTCTTTCTCCTGGTGATCCAAGCGGCTGAAACGGCGGCTGTTCCCCTGAGGAAGAAGCTGCGGATGCCGCCGTCACGAGGCCCGCAAGCGGCGAAGGCTCCTGCGAGCTTACGTCGTAGATGCAGGGTGCGGCGAAGACCACCGCTCCCAAAAAACAGATGATCATCAATCTCATCAAATCCTCCATCGGCGAGGCCCGATCGGCCCCGTCTCGCTTGATTTCGGCTCTGTCTTTCTGACCACCGCAGCCAATGGCTTTCGGTGGGCAATTCCACTCGTTAGGCAACCGTCAATTCGACATGGATGTTACCGCGCGTGGCCTTCGAGTAAGGGCAGGTCTGGTGGGCTTCGTCGATCAGCGCCTTTGCGACCTCCGCTTCGATCCCCCGCAAGCTGACCTTGAGGCGGGCTTGCAGGAAATAGCCGCCATCGGCGGTTCCGAGATCAACCTCGGTGTCGACGGCAAGATCGGCTGGAAGCTTGACCTTTTGATTAGCCGCGGCGAAACCGATCGCGCCGATGAAGCAGGCAGACCAGCCGGCGGCGAAAAGCTGTTCGGGATTGGTGCCGCCGCGGTTGCTGCCCGCAGGCGAAAGCTTGATATCAAGCTGGCCGTCGTCGCTGTGCGAAGCGCCGTCGCGCCCGCCTGTCGTGTGGGTCTTGCCGGTATAGAGAACCTTGTCGATCTTTGTCATGGAACACTCCTTTGTTGCGTCGCTAAAGGCGACTGGCCGCGGTGCGCGGCCGGGTTGACGGAGTGTGGTTTGACCGACGGATATATCCGCCATGTTTCCGAAAACGCCCGAAATGTCACAAAGCGTAGCATCCGATATCAAGGACATCTTCGCATACAAAACATCTCGAAATTTTGCGGCGCGCCCGAATGTCAGCGGATGGTGACTTCCGCGGCCAGTCCGCCACCGGCGCGATTGTAGAGCCGGAGCGACCCGCCAATCTTGGCCGTCAGTTGCTGGGCGATCGCAAGACCGAGACCGGTGCCGCCGGTCTCCCGGTTGCGGGATTGCTCCAGCCGGAAGAAAGGCTGCATGGCGGCTTCCAGCATATCGTCCGGAATTCCCGGCCCGCGATCCATGACTGATATGACGATATCGTTCTCGGCGCTGCGCTCGACGCTGATCTCGGCAGCACCGGCAAACTTCAGCGCATTGTCGATGAAGTTCGACAGGATACGGCGAAGAGCATGCGGCTTGGTGAAGGCAGCGCCCTGAACCAGACCGACGACGGTGACGGCCTTTCCAGTATCCTGGTAGTCGTAGGCTATGCTGTCGATGAACGAGGCGAGATCGATGCGGGCGCTCTTCTCGCCATTGCCATGCGCGCTGCGTGCATAGGCAATGCCGTCCTGAACGAGGCGCTGGATCTCGCCGAGATCATGCACCAGCTTGTCTTTGTCAGGCGAATCCTCCGCCATGTCGGCACGCAGCCGCATGCGGGTGATCGGTGTCTGCAGGTCATGCGAGATTGCCGCCAGTATCTGGACGCGCTCTTCGAGGTAATGGGCGATCCTCTCCCGCATCGCGTTGAACGCCCTTGCCGCATGCGCGACCTCGCTCGGGCCCGCCTCACTCAAAGCCGGGCCGTCCTTGTTCGGGTCAAGAGCATCGGCGGCGGCGGCAAGCTCGCCGAGCGGCCGGATCGCCTGGCGAACGGCAAACCAGGTGCAGAGGATGAGCAGCACCATCTGGACGACGAAGACGTAGGGCAGCCATGCGGCGATCGGCATGACGCCCTTTGGCGTGACGTCGATCGTCAATGGGCTTCCGTCGCTCAGCGTCAGATGCGCCTGCAGCCGATTCACATCGCCAGGAATTCGTTCGATCCGGATCGGAAAGCGGTGTCCGATGGCCTCCTCGATCTTTCCCGAGATTTCCGCCCCTTTGCTTGATGTGTCAGGCACGCCGGGAAGACCGGGCCCGAGCTCGAAACGATAATTGCCGCGGCTCAACCGGTCGAGCAGATCGCCACGTTCGCCGGGCGGAAGCCGATCGAGAACCGCAATCGACGTTGCCACATCGTTTTCCAGCGTGCCGAGCATCACAGCTTTGGCCGACATGTACCGCTCCATATAGAGCACACTGAAAGACAGACCGTAGGCCAAGGCCAATCCGATCAGCAGGATCAGGAAGATCCGCGACCGCAATGTGCTCGGCCACGTCAGGCCCGAACGCAAGGGGATTGCCGCCTTCATTGGCGCGGCTCCGATATTTCGACCGGAACCGAAAACACATAGCCTTCGCTGCGCACCGTCTTGATATAGGTCGGTTCGCGCGCATCGTCGCCCAGCCTTTGACGCAGGCGACTGACCAGAAGATCGATCGAACGATCGAAGAGATCGGCGTCGCGGCCCTGCGTCAGGCTCAAAAGCTGGTCACGATTGAGCACTCGCTGCGGATGGTCGATGAAGACGCGAAGCAGACGGTATTCGGCGCCACTCAGCGCAATCGCGGTCCCCTCCTTGTCGAGAAGGTGCCGGGCCACCGTATCGAGCCGCCAGTCGCCGAAGGTCAGCAACTGTCCAGCTTCGCTGATCTGCAGGTTGGGCGGCAGCATCCGCGTGCGCCGCAGCACCGCCTTGATGCGGGCGAGAAGCTCACGCGCAGCAAAGGGCTTGGGAAGATAGTCGTCGGCGCCCATTTCCAGCCCGAGGATCCTGTCCATCTCGTCGGTGCGGGCCGTCAGCATCAGGATAGGGATCGCCTTGTGCCGGCCGGCGCGCAGTTCGCGGCACAGCACCAGCCCGTCATCGCCGGGCATCATCACATCGAGCACGATCAGGTCGACGGCATTGGCCTCGACAAAACTGCGCATCTGCCGTCCGTCGGCAGCAACGCTCGTGCGCAGGCCGTTCTTCTGCAGATAACCCGAGACCAGCTCGCGGATTTCGCGATCGTCATCGACGATCAGGATGTGATCGACATGATCCATATTTCCCTATTCCTTACCGATAGAAGCGGCCCCCACCCTCCGCCTCGATGTCGAGACGGTTGATGGAGCTACGCATATTCCGCCGGTCGGAGCAACGAGGCTCTGCGACCGGCGGCGCCGCTCTCAGAAGCGATCGACGTCTATGACCGCCTGCGCAAAAGCCTGCGGCGCTTCCTGAGGCAGATTGTGGCCGATGCCGCCGCCGATCGTGCGATGCTCGTATCTGCCGGAGAATTTTCCGGCATAAGCGGAAGGCTGCGGATGCGGCGCACCGTTCGCATCGCCCTCCATGGTGATGGTCGGCACCGAAATGACAGGCGTTGCGGCGAGCGTCGTCTCGTAGGCATCGTACTTGGCCTCGCCTTCGACAAGCCCCAGGCGCCAGCGATAATTGTGAATGACGATCGCGACGTGGTCAGGATTGTCGAAGGCAGCGGCCGATCTGTCGAACGTCGCATCGTCGAAGTTCCACTTCGGCGATGCCGTTTGCCAGATAAGCTTTGCGAAATCATGGGTGTTGCTCTCGTATCCCTGACGACCGCGTTCAGTGGCGAAATAGAACTGGTACCACCAAGCGAGTTCGGCTTTCGGCGGAAGCGGCTTCTTGTTGGCCTCCTGGCTACCGATCAGGTAGCCGCTTACAGATACCATCGCCTTGCAGCGCTCGGGCCAGAGCGCCGCCATGATGTTGGCGGTCCGCCCGCCCCAGTCGTATCCGGCAATGACAGCTTTCTCGATATCCAGCGCATCGAGCAGCGCGATCATGTCGGCGGCGAGCGCTGACGGCTGGCCGTTGCGAGGCGTCTGATCGTCCAGGAAGCGGGTCGTCCCGTAACCGCGCAGATAAGGCACAATCACTCTGTTGCCCGCCGCGGCAAGCAGGGGCGCGACATCGACGAAACTATAGATGTCATAGGGCCAGCCATGCAGCAGCAATACGACCGGGGCATCCGGCTTTCCCGCCTCGGCATAACCGATGTCGAGCACGCCTGCCTTGACCTGTTTCAGCGCTTCGAAGGACGTGTTGGTTCCGGGCTTTATAGCTGGCACCGATGCGGCAGTCGCAGACGACTGGGCGGCGGCCGTGCCGGCCACGCCGAATTCGACCGCCGCAAGGGCGATTGCAGTCATGCCGAAGAAACGGCGGCGGTGATGGTTGATTTGCTCTGACATCGGTCACTCCTGTCGAATGGATCACGGTCGCGAAAAGGCGTTCTACTTGTATCCCCGATATGTCGTAAGCAACCGTTTTTTGAATGCGGATGTAGCTTCCGGCCGCCTGGATACATTCCGATACAATCGCACTGCCTCAGCAAGCGGTCGCATTGGCCGCAGCCGTTTCCTCGCCACTGCGGCAGTTTGTATCGCTTTGTATCGCCGCCGCCCTACCCCGACACTTCGGTACATTTTCCCGCAAAGCCGGACACATCGGGGATACTTCACACCGGCCATATCCCCGCCGTTGCTGGTTCAGGCCCCATCGCCGCCCAGAGCCCGATCAATCGGTTTCAAAGGAAACGATGATGACACTTCTGATCATTGCCTATCTCGGAGGCGCGCTGACGATCCTCAGCCCTTGTATCCTCCCCATCCTCCCCTTCGTCTTCGCCCGCGCCGGACAGCCCTTCGTCAGGAGCACGCTGCCGATGCTGGCGGGCATGGCCGCCACCTTCGCGCTGGTCGCCACACTGGCCGCAGTCGGTGGCAGCTGGGCCATTCGCGCCAATGAATATGGCCGACTTGCCGCCATCGTCCTGCTTGCGCTCTTTGGAGCAAGCCTGCTTTCACCGCGAATCGCAAGTACGCTTGCCCGGCCGGTCGTCGACCTTGGCAACAATCTTATGAACGCCACCGGCGGCGGGCGCGGCACCACGACAGTGAAGAGCGCGCTTCTTCTCGGCGTCGCCACCGGACTGCTCTGGGCGCCCTGCGCCGGTCCGATCCTCGGCCTTGTGCTGACCGGAGCCGCATTGCAGGGCGCCAATCTGCAGACGACCTTCCTGCTGATCGCTTATGCCGCCGGCGCTGCAAGTTCGCTTGCCGTCGCCCTGCTGGTCGGCGGCCGGATATTCACCGCCATGAAGCGTTCGCTCGGCGTTGGCGACAGGATTCGTCAGGGGCTCGGCGCTGCCGTGCTGGCGGGCGTCGCCGTCATCGCGCTCGGCCTCGACACCAGCCTGCTCGCCCGGCTCTCCTACGCCAGCACCGCATCGCTGGAACAGGCCGTGCTCGACAGGCTGCATGCAAAGCCGCTCAGCGGCGCATCTTCCGAGCTGGCGAGCAACGAGGTGATGATCGCCGCAGCCGATGCGAAGACCCCCTTCCGTAGCGACTTGCCCGTCGAAGGCCACGCCCCTTCGCTCGATGGCGCGGTCGAATGGCTGAACTCTCAGCCTCTCACCACCGAGCAGCTGCGCGGCAAGGTCGTGCTCGTCGATTTCTGGACCTATTCCTGCATCAACTGCATTCGTACCATCCCCTATGTCAGGGCCTGGGCCGAAAAATATGCGGATCAGGGCCTCGTGGTGATCGGCGTCCATGCCCCGGAATTTGCCTTCGAGAAGAAGATCGACAACGTCAAGAAGGCGATCGGCGGCTTCCAGATCGGTTATCCCGTTGCGATCGACAATGACTACAGCATCTGGCGCGCCTTCGAAAACAGCTATTGGCCTGCCGCCTATCTGATCGATGCCAAAGGCCAGATCCGTTACCACCATTTTGGCGAAGGCAATTACGACAGGACCGAACAGGCTATTCAGGACCTGCTGCGCGAGGCCGGTAGCCAAACGACGGCAAGTGCGCCGGTCGCGCCGGATGCCAGGGGTGTGGAAGCAGGTCCTGATCTCGGCAATATCCGCTCGGGCGAAACCTATCTCGGCTACGAACAGGCGGCGAACTTCGCCTCTCCCGAAGGGCTGCAGGCCGATACGGCGAAAAGCTATTCGATCGCCGAACCCGGCCTCAATGGCTGGGGCCTGTCCGGAACCTGGACCGTCGGCCGGGATCAGGCGACGCTTGATCAGTCGGGCGGCGGCATCACCTATCGCTTCAGCGCCCGCGATCTGCATCTCGTTCTCGGGCCTGGCGGCAGCGGCAAACCGGTCCGCTTCCAGGTGAAGGTCGACGGCAAGGCGCCAGGGCTTGACCACGGCTCCGACATCGATGCCGACGGCAACGGTACGGTGACCGCGACGAGGCTTTATCAACTCGTCCGCCAGTCCGACACGGTCGCCGCCCGCAACTTCGAGATCCGCTTTCTCGATCCCGGCGTGCAGGCTTACGCCTTCACATTCGGCTGAACCTGAAACGCATCACGATCCCAATCATCAACAACGACCCCAAGGAGTGATAGTCATGAACAAACGTCTTCTTTTCACTGCAGCCCTTGCCTTTGCCACCACCGCCATCGCATTCGCGGCGGAGGCTGCCGAGGTCAAGAACATCGTGATCGTCCACGGCGCGCTGGCCGATGGCTCGGGATGGCGCAAGGCGACTGACATTCTCGAGAAGCGCGGCTTCAACGTCACCATCGTCCAGCAGCCCATCACCTCGCTCGATGACGATGTGGCGGCGACCAAGCGCGTTCTCGACCTTCAGGACGGACCGGTCCTGCTCGTCGGCCACAGCTATGGCGGCATGGTCATCACCGAAGCCGGCAACGATCCCGCGGTCGCGGGCCTGGTCTATGTCGCCGCATTCCAGCCCGACAAGGGCGAAAGCCTGCTGAGCCTCGCCAGCTCGAAGCCCGCCGGCAGCATGGATATAAAGGAAACGAAGGACGGCAAATATCTCTATCTCGATCCAGGCGCCTTCGCCGCGGATTTCGCAGCCGACCTTCCGCAAGCCGACGCCGATTTCATGGCAAAGTCACAGGTCTTCGCCGCAAAGCAGGCATTCTCCGCCAAGATCACTCAGCCGGCATGGCGGACAAAGAAAAGCTGGTCGATCGTCGCCACCGAGGATCGCTCCATCAACCCCGAGCTTGAACGCGACATGGCAAAACGTGCCGGAAGCAACGTGACTGAAATAAAGGCAAGCCACGCCGTCTTCGCATCCCAACCGGAAAAGGTTGCCGATGCGATCGAAACGGCAGCAAGGAAAGCCGGCGAGTAGCGCGCGCAGCCAGGAATGTCCTAAGCAGCCGCGAGGATGAAGCCTCTGGTCGGAAGGCCACCCCGACCAGAGGCGTGACGAACTCGCCCCTGCCGGCCGAGAATGTCGATCTCGTCGTCACCCGCTTCCCCGCAGCCGAAGTGAGGCACCATCTATGCAGTTTTGTGATTATTTCATCACGAAAATGGAAGATTTGTCACAAATTCTCATTTCAAATTGCGGGGTTTCCCTGTAAAATTGTGACGATATGCCATGTTGCGCGCAACTGGCTGGTGCAGAAGCTGTAGCTCGGCGCAAATGCCGAGTCGTAGCTCGAGGGACAGACAAGATGAGAATGGCAGTCCCTTGTTAAATTTTGATCAGAACACTATTCCAGGTGTAAACGATAAGGGAGAGATGCGATATGGATAGTCGCAAGGGCCGGCGCATCGCAGTCTTATCCGAGGCCCTTTCACAACATCGCATTCTGCACATCAAGAATGCTGCGGAGATCCTGGGCGTCTCAGAGATGACGGTTCGGCGTGATGTCGGCGCCAATGCAGACCAATTCGCGTTTCTCGGCGGCCATATCGTTCCGGCTATCGAAGCGGAAAACGATCCCTATGAAATTTCCAAGGCAGCCGACAGTCATGCCGCTGCAAAACGGCAAGTTTGCATACAAGCCATTGATTACATTCACCATGATGATACGGTGTTTTTCGATTGCGGCACCACGTTACCCTATCTGGTCGATCTCCTCCCAGACCAGATTCATATAACGGCGATCTGTTACGCCATGAATGTCGCCGATCGTCTGACGCGAAAACCCAACGTTCGCCTTGTTATGCTCGGTGGTCTTTATCACCCAGCATCGGCGAGCTTTTCCGGTGCCTCGGGGCTGGAAATGCTCGATCAGCTTGTGATCAACGTGGCATTTCTTTCAGCAGCCGGTGTCGATGCCCGGCGTGGCGCGACCTGCGCGCATTTTCACGAAGCGGAGATCAAGAAAAAGGCGATGTCCCGGGCACGAAAGAATATTCTTCTCGCCGACAGCAGCAAAATCGGCAAGCTCAAGCCAGCCTTTTTCAGCGACATGAAGTCGTTCGACGTGGTCATCACCGAAAACGGCATGGACGATTTCGACTGAGAAATCCCGCATTTTTTCTGCGTCTGGCGAAATCTAAACTTGACGCAGCGGCGCGGTGATGCAAACTTCACAAACAGTGAAAAAAAAATCACATTTGAGCCAGTCGTGAAACTTCGTCTGCGTGCCTCTTCACTGATGGCAACAGGATCTTCACGCTCGGATCGGGAGGATTCTAGTTGGAAACCGTTGCTGTTCACAATGCGGCAAACGCGGCGCATCATGGAGGCCCTTCGCGATTGCCGGACGGCACCCATAACCGGCCGCGCAATACCGGTATGGGACTCGATCTGTCGTGGGTGCTTGATACCCGGGTCAACCTGTCTGCAACCGAGCGCCGCGTAGCCTCGCTTCCTGGGCGCCGCACCGTCAAAAAGGACGCACAGGCTGCTTGGCTCCTGAAGGCGGTGACCTGCATCGACCTGACAACGTTGAACGGCGACGATACCCCTGAACGCGTCAAGCGGTTGTGCGCGAAGGCGATGAATCCGATACGCGCCGACATTCTGGATTCTCTCGGCATGAGCGGCCGTTCGATCACCACCGGCGCCATCTGCGTCTACCATCGTTTTGTTGCAACGGCCGTCGAGGCGCTCGGAGATTCCGGCATTCCGGTCGCCGCGGTTTCGACCGGTTTCCCTGCCGGCCTCAGCCCGCACCACCTCAAGGTCAAGGAAATCGAGGCGTCAGTTGCCGATGGCGCGAAGGAAATCGACATCGTCATCACCCGCGAGCATGTGCTGACCGGCAACTGGACAGCACTTTACGAGGAAATGAAAGAATATCGCGCAGCCTGCGGTGATGCGCATGTCAAAGCCATTCTGGCGACCGGCGACCTGAAGACGCTCCGCAATGTCGCCAGGGCCTCGCTGGTCTGCATGATGGCCGGAGCCGATTTCATCAAGACCTCGACCGGCAAGGAAGGCGTCAATGCGACGCTGGCCGTGACATTGACCATGCTGCGGGCGATCCGCGCATATCAGGAGCGCACCGGTATCAAGATCGGCTACAAGCCGGCCGGAGGCATTTCCGCGGCGAAGGACGTGTTGAACTACCAGTTCCTGATGAAGGACGAACTGGGGCGCGAATGGCTGGAGTCCGATCTCTTCCGCATCGGTGCATCAAGCTTGCTTGCGGATATCGAGCGGCAGCTGGAGCATCACGTCACCGGTGCCTATTCGGCCCTCAACAGACACCCGATTGGATGATCCAGATGACTGTTGCAAAGTATTTCGACGAAATGTCCTACGGCCCCGCCCCTGAATCCGATATCGAAGCTCGCGACTGGCTGGCGCGCCACGCTTCCGGTTTCGGTCACTTCATCAATGGCGCGTTCGTGCCCTCCGCGTCGGTCAAGAACTTCGACACGTTCGAGCCGGCCACCGGCAAGGTCCTGGCCAAGCTTGCGAATGGCGGCGCGGCCGATGTGGACAATGCGGTTGCTGCGGCCCGCAAGGCACAGGCGTCATGGGCGCGGCTGCCGGGCCACGCGCGGGCGCGCCATCTCTATGCGCTTGCCCGGATGATCCAGCGCCATGCGCGTCTGATTGCTGTGGTCGAGGCAATCGACAACGGCAAGCCGATCCGCGAAACCCGCGATCTCGACGTGCCCCTGGCGGCTCGTCATTTCTATCATCACGCCGGATGGGCGCAAATCCAGGACACGGAATTTGCCGATCATGTGCCGGTCGGCGTCGTCGGCCAGATCATCCCGTGGAATTTCCCATTCCTGATGCTGGCCTGGAAAGTGGCGCCGGCTTTGGCACTCGGCAACACCGTCATCCTGAAGCCTGCCGAATTCACCTCGCTGACGGCGCTTCTCTTTGCCGAACTGGCATCCGCGGCGGGCCTTCCGCCGGGCGTACTCAATATCGTGACGGGAGAAGGCGAAACAGGCGCGCTGCTCGTCGGGCATGCGGATATCGACAAGATTGCCTTTACCGGATCGACCGAAGTCGGGCGCGTTATTCGCGAGCGTACCGCGGGTAGCGGCAAATCCTTGACGCTGGAACTCGGCGGCAAGTCCCCTTTCGTCGTTTTTGACGACGCCGATATCGACGGCGCCGTGGAAGGCGTGGTCGACGCGATCTGGTTCAACCAGGGACAGGTCTGCTGCGCCGGTTCGCGGCTTCTGGTCCAGGAAGGCATTGCCGATCTTTTCCACGAGCGGCTGAAGCGCCGGATGGAGACATTGCGGGTCGGTCAGCCTTTGGACAAGTGCATCGATATGGGTGCGATCATAGCGCCTGTGCAATTGACGCGGATCGAAGCGCTGGTGAAAAAGGGAGTTTCAGAAGGCGCGACGCTGCATCAGGCCAAGATCGACCTGCCGAAGGGCGGCAGCTTCTACCCGCCGACGCTTCTCAGCGGCGTGCAGCCGACATCGATCGTCGCGACCGAGGAAATCTTCGGGCCGGTCGCGGTCTCCATGACTTTTCGCACACCGGAAGAGGCGATCCAGCTTGCCAATCACACCCGCTACGGCCTCGCCGCCAGCGTCTGGAGCGAGACGATCGGCTTGGCGCTGAACGTTGCGGCAAAGCTCGCAGCCGGCGTGGTCTGGGTGAATGCCACCAATCTTTTTGATGCCGCCGTCGGTTTTGGCGGCAAGCGCGAATCCGGATTCGGCCGCGAAGGCGGACGCGAAGGTTGCTACGAATATCTGAAGCCGAAGGCTTGGGTCGGTCGCAAGGCGCGCGCAGCCATGCCTGCACTTTCGCAGGCGAAGCCGGTTGCCGGCGATTTTGCCCTGCCAAGCATCGACCGGACGGCAAAGCTCTTCATCGGCGGCAAGCAGGCACGCCCGGACGGCAATTATTCCCGTGTCATCGCCTCACCCAAGGGCAAGGCGATCGGGGAGGTCGGCGAAAGCAACCGCAAGGACATCCGCAATGCGGTGGTTGCCGCACAGGCCGCCTCCGCCTGGTCGAATGCGACCACTCATAACCGCGCCCAGATTCTCTATTACATCGCCGAAAACCTCAGTGGCCGCGCCGACGAGTTCGCCTCGCGGATAACAGCGATGACCGGAGCTTCCGCAGCCAATGCAAATGCCGAGGTCGACGCCGCGATTTCCCGTCTCTTCACCTACGCAGCCTGGGCGGACAAATATGAAGGCGGCATTCACCAGCCACCGCTTCGCGGCGTTGCCCTGGCCATGCCGGAAGCCATCGGCGTCGTTGGCGTCATTTGCCCGCCGGAAGCGCCGCTGCTCGGCTTTATCAGTCTGATTGCGCCGTTGATTGCCACCGGCAATCGTGTCGTCGCCGTGCCGAGTGAGGCCTTCCCGCTTTCGGCCACGGATTTCTATTCCGTTCTGGAAACGTCGGATGTGCCTGCCGGTGTCGTCAATATCGTCACCGGGTCGGCGATCGAACTGGCAAAGATCCTTGCCGCGCACAATGACGTTGATGCGTTGTGGGCCTTCGGCTCGGCTGAACTTTCGACGACGGTGGAGAAGCTGTCTTCGGGCAATCTCAAGCGAACCTTCGTGGACAATGGCAAGGCGACGGACTGGATGGACAAAGCCGCTGCCGAAGGCGCGCTATACCTTCGCCGCGCCGTGGATGTGAAGAATATCTGGATCCCCTACGGAGAATAAGGGCTCCAACCCTGGTCATTCGGGCGGGAGGAGAACCGCACCGGCAGGCGAGAACAATGGAATTTGAGGGAATCGCAGAGCTGTAACGGAGCTGCGGTTATCGGGTTCTGTTTTGCGGCACGAGGTGCTGCGAAATGGTGCAACTAAGGGAGGATTTCCATGCTGAAGAATATCGATCCGGCTCTGAATGCGGATGTGCTGCACGCGCTCCGGTCCATGGGACATGGTGACACGGTCGTCGTTTCCGACACCAATTTTCCTTCGGATTCCATTGCCCGGCAAACGGTGCTCGGCAAGCTGTTGCGCATAGACAATGTGTCCTCTGCCCGCGCCATCGAAGCTATTCTTTCGGTAATGCCGCTGGATACGCCGCTGCAGCCGTCCGCCGGGCGAATGGAAATCATGGGCGCGCCGGACGAGATCCCTTCAGTGCAGCAGGAAGTCCAGGCCGTTATCGACGGCGCCGAGGGCAATCCGGCGCCGATGTACGGCATCGAGCGTTTCGCCTTCTATGAGGAAGCCAAAAAGGCCTATTGCGTCATCACCACGGGCGAAAACCGCTTCTACGGCTGCTTCCTCTTCACCAAAGGCGTGATTCCGCCGGAAACTGTTTGAGAGGAAACGATAATGAAGGTGGGTGTTTCGATCCTCGGGATTTTCGTCGCCGACACGGCCTATCTGGCCAAGCGCATGCCAAACATTGGCGAGACCATCACCGGGACCGGTTTTGCAGTAGGCCCGGGCGGCAAGGGATCCAACCAGGCTGTCGCTGCTGCCCGCGCCGGTGGAACAGTCTCCTTCATCTCGAAGATCGGCCGCGACACGTTCGGCGACATGGCGCTGAAGACCTATGCGGAAGCAGGGGTGACGCCGAAGGTTGTGCAGATGGACGATATGCCGACCGGCGCTGCCTTCATCTACGTCAATGACGGTAACGGCGACAATGCGATCATCGTCTATCCAGGCGCCGCAGGCACCATCGGCCTTGGTGATGTCGAGGCGGCACGCGAAACCATCGAGCAATCAGCCGTTTTCGTGACCCAGCTCGAACAACCGGCCGAAGCGGCACAGCGCGCCCTCGAAATCGCCCATGCGGCCGGCGTTACCACTGTTTTCAATCCAGCGCCGGCCGAGCCGTTTCCGGAGACGATCTATCCGCTCTGTGACTATATCGTGCCAAACGAAACCGAGGCAGCCGCCATCGTCGGTTTTCCGCTCGACACGCTCGACGACGCCAGACGGGCTGGCGACGCCTTTCTTGCCAAGGGCGTGAAAGCCGCGCTGATCACACTGGGTGGTCGCGGTGTGCTCTATCATAAGGCCGGGCAATCGGTTCATGTTCCGGCGATCTCGGCGGGCGCAGTCATTGATACCACCGGCGCCGGCGACGCATTTGTCGGTGGCTTCTCGGCAGCGCTCTCGCGGGGCTCCAGTCCGGTCGAGGCCGTGCGTTTCGGCTGCGCGACCGCCGGTATCGCTGTGACGCGGCGGGGTACCGCGCCTGCAATGCCGACGATCGAGGAAATCGAGGCGCTTCTGCAGAAAGGAGGCGCAGCATGACCCGCAACGATCCGGTCAAACACTTCTTCATCTGGCCGGCGCTGCTGATCGTGCTGGTGATCTCGATCTTCCCGCTGATCTATTCGCTGACCACCAGCTTCATGAGCCTACGGCTCGTGCCGCCGATCCCCGCGCATTTCGTCGGCTTCGGCAACTATGCGGAACTGCTTCAGAACCCTCGCTTCTGGAGTGTCACCTGGACGACGACGATCATCGCTTTTGTTGCGGTGTCGCTGCAGTATGTCATCGGTTTTTCCGTGGCGCTGGCGCTCAGCCGTCGGGTGCCTGGCGAAGGTTTGTTCCGGGTCAGCTTCCTCGTGCCAATGCTGGTGGCGCCCGTCGCCGTTGCACTCATTGCCCGCCAGATCCTCAACCCGACGATGGGCCCTCTCAATGAGTTGATGACCGCCTTCGGCTTTCCCAATCTGCCGTTTCTGACGCAGACCAGATGGGCTATCGGCGCCATCATTTCCGTCGAAGTGTGGCAGTGGACACCCTTCGTCATCCTGATGCTTCTTGCCGGGCTGCAAACCCTGCCGGAGGACGTCTACGAGGCTGCCGCGCTTGAAAATGCCAGTCCCTGGCAGCAGTTCTGGGGGATCACTTTCCCGATCATGCTGCCGATTTCGGTGGCGGTGGTCTTCATCCGCCTCATCGAGAGCTACAAGATCATCGACACGGTGTTTGTCATGACAGGCGGAGGGCCCGGCATTTCGACCGAAACGCTGACCTTGTTCGCGTATCAGGAGGGCTTCAAGAAGTTCAACCTCGGCTACACCTCCGCCCTGTCCTTCCTGTTCCTGATCGTCATCACCGTGATCGGGCTCGTCTATCTCGCCATCCTGAAGCCCTATCTGGAGAAGCACAAATGAGTGTGCGTGACCTCAAAGGATCCGGCCGCTGGTGGGCGCTCGCAGGCTGCCTGCTCTGGCTGGCCTTCACCTTCTTTCCGCTTTACTGGGTCGCGATCACCTCGTTCAAGTCGCCGCTCGGCGTCGTCGGCGGGCCGACCTATATACCATTCGTCGACTTCGACCCGACGCTGACAGCCTGGAGCGAGCTTCTGTCGGGCGCGCGCGGCCAGTTCTACAACACCTTCATCGCCTCGACGATCATCGGGCTTTCCGCATCGGTGCTGGCCACCTTCATCGGATCCATGGCAGCCTATGCGCTGGTGCGCTTCACCTTCGAGGTAAAGCTGCTGTCCGGCGTGATTTTCGTCGTTGTTGCCTTTGGCGGATATCTTCTCGGCCGTCACGTGCTGGGCTACGGGCAGGCTATTTCGCTGATCTTTGCCTTTGTTGCAGCGCTTGCGCTCGCCATCGGCTCCAGCCGAATGAAGCTTCCAGGGCCGCTTCTTGGCAATGATGATATCGTCTTCTGGTTTGTCAGCCAGCGCATGTTTCCGCCGATCGTCGCCGCCTTTGCCTTGTTCCTGATGTACACGGAAATGGGCAAGTTGGGGTTCAAGCTGGTGGACACCTATACGGGCCTCACCTTCGCCTATGTCGCCTTCTCGCTGCCGATCGTGATCTGGCTGATGCGCGATTTCTTTGCGGCACTGCCGGTGGAAGTCGAAGAGGCGGCGATGGTCGACAATGTGCCGTCGTGGAGAATTTTCTTTGGTATCGTCCTGCCCATGTCCAAGCCGGGCCTGATCGCGACATTCATGATCACGCTCGCCTTCGTCTGGAACGAGTTCCTGTTCGCACTCTTCCTGACCAGTTCCAAATGGCAGACCCTTCCCATTCTCGTCGCAGGGCAAAACAGCCAGCGCGGCGACGAGTGGTGGTCGATATCGGCAGCCGCCCTGGTCGCGATCATACCCATGGTCGTCATGGCGGGCATTTTGAGCAGGCTGATGCGGTCTGGCCTGCTTTTAGGAGCAATAAAGTGACCGTTCGACAAGCCTAGTCATTGTTCAATTCCGGGGAGGAAAACATGAGAAGATTCCTATTGAGTTCAACGGCCGCAGGACTACTTGCTGCGGCGGGCGTCACATCCGCGCTCGCGTGCGAACCGGACTACACCGGTGTCACGCTCACCGCCACGACGCAGACAGGCCCCTATATCGCCTCTGCGCTACAACTCGCGGCCAAGGGCTGGGAAGAAAAGACCTGCGGCAAGGTGAATGTCGTCGAATTTCCGTGGTCGGAACTCTATCCGAAAATCGTAACCTCGTTGACCTCGGGCGAAGACACGTTCGACGTGGTCGCCTTTGCGCCGGCCTGGGCACCGGACTTCACCGATTTTCTCTCGGAAATGCCCAAGGCGATGCAATCAGGTGCCGACTGGGAGGACATCGCGCCGGTTTACCGCGAGCAACTGATGGTTTGGAACGGCAAGGTCCTGTCGCAGACCATGGACGGTGACGCCCATACCTATACCTACCGCATTGATCTGTTTGAAAACGCGGAAAACCAGAGCGCCTTCAAGGCGAAGTATGGCTACGATCTGGCCCCACCGAAGACATGGAAGCAGTATCTCGACATCGCTGAATTCTTCCAGCAGCCGGACAAGGGCCTTTGGGGCACGGCGGAAGCCTTCCGCCGTGGTGGCCAGCAATTCTGGTTCCTGTTCAGTCACGTGGCGGGATACACCAGCCATCCCGACAATCCCGGCGGCATGTTCTTCGATCCTGACACGATGGATGCGCAGGTCAACAATCCAGGCTGGGTGCGCGGCCTGGAGGAATATATTCGCGCCTCCAAACTGGCACCGCCAAATGCGCTGAACTTCTCGTTCGGCGAAGTGAACGCAGCCTTTGCCGGTGGCCAGGTCGCGGAATCGATCGGCTGGGGCGATACCGGCGTCATCGCCGCCGACCCGAAGCAGTCCAAGGTTGCTGGCAATGTCGGTTCGGCATCGCTGCCGGGATCCGACGAGATCTGGAACTACAAGACCAAAAAGTGGGACAAGCAGCCCGAGGTCGTCCAGACTTCCTTCATGGCCTTCGGCGGTTGGCAGGCAGCCGTACCGTCGTCCTCCAAGAACCAGGAGGCCGCTTGGAACTATATCCAGTTCCTGACGAGCCCGGAGGTTTCCGGTCAGGCGGCGATTACCGGCGGCACAGGCGTCAATCCATACCGTCTTTCGCACACGACGAATACAGCGTTGTGGTCGAAGATCTTTTCCGAGCGTGAGGCCAAGGAATATCTTGGAAGCCAGAAGGACGCGGTGACCGCCAAGAACACGGCGCTCGACATGCGCCTGCCGGGCTATTTCTCCTATACGGAAATTCTCGAAATCGAGCTTTCCAAGGCATTGGCTGGAGAGGTGACGCCGCAGCAGGCGCTGGATACCGTGGCTGCCGGATGGAACAAGCTGACGGACGAGTTCGGCCGCGACAAGCAACTGGCAGCCTATCGTTCGTCGATGGGCCTGCCTGCGAAGTAAGCCCATCCTCAACATCTCATCCCGGCGGTGCCGGGATGAGATCAGACATCGTGGAAAGAAGAAGCAAACCATCGCCGCTTAGAGTGCCGTGCGTCCTTTCGGACGAAGGACGCTCTAACTCTTTCAATCCTCGCATCGTGCTTTCCGAAAATCGATTCCGATTTTCGGGCCGATGCGCTGGGCCAGGCGATGGAATTCTCATGAAAAGGTTACAGCATGTCCCAGGTGCGTTTGGATCAGGTCACCAAATCCTTTGGTAGCGTTGAGGTCATTCCTCCGCTCGATTTGGCAATTGCCGACAAGGAATTCGTGGTTCTTGTCGGGCCTTCCGGCTGCGGGAAGACAACCACCCTGCGGATGATCGCGGGGCTGGAACAGACGACATCAGGGGAAATACGTATTGGCGAGCGGGACGTTACTGCGCTGCGCCCGGGTCTGCGCAATTGCTCGATGGTGTTTCAGAATTACGCGCTCTATCCGCATATGACAGTCGCCGAAAACATCGGCTACGGCATGAAGGTGCGCGGAACGCCGAAGCAGGACATCGATGCCGCCGTTGCAAATGCGGCGCGCATTCTCAATCTCGGTGCCTATTTGAAACGCAAGCCGAACGCGCTCTCAGGTGGCCAACGCCAACGAGTGGCAATTGGCCGAGCGATCGTTCGCCAGCCGGATGTGTTCCTGTTCGACGAACCACTGTCCAACCTCGACGCTAAATTGCGCATTGAAATGCGAACAGAAATCAAGCTCTTACACCGCAGACTCAAAACCACGATCGTGTACGTTACACACGATCAGGTAGAGGCGATGACGATGGCAGATCGGGTCGTGGTTATGAATCAAGGGCGGATCGAGCAGGCCGCTGATCCGATCACCCTTTATGAATCCCCGAAGAATCTCTTTGTCGCTGCCTTCATCGGCTCGCCAAGCATGAATTTCATCGAAGGGCGACTTGTGCAAAACTCCGGTGGAATTGCCTTCCAAGCTGAAGGTGGCGTCGACATTGCAGTTCCTACGCAAAAAGCGGAGCGCCTTTCGGCGGCAGTGGGACAGTCAGTGGTTCTCGGAATTCGACCGGAGCATACTATGGCTGGGGATCCCAACGTTCCAACTGTGAGCCTTCAGGTCGCCGATATCGAGCCTCTCGGTCCATACACACTGGCGATCGGCAAGGTCGGGTCAGCACCCTTTACTGCCCAGATCCACGCGTCATCGCGCGTTGGACCGGATGACAGGATTAGCGTTCCAATTGATACTCAAAAAATGCACTTTTTCCTTAAAAGTACCGGAGACACGGTGGGCTAAGAAGCATCGTGAACTTATACGGCAATCCACGAAGAGGACAGTCGGACATCGCGATCTGCGCCGTATGAATTCAAAGATACGTGGCGTCGGCAGCGCCGCATAGGCGCTAAAGGGCGTGGCAATGCCTCGATAGTCGACGACAATCCGCTCTCCTGCCGGCACCGCCCCGCCGGGGAGAAGAGCGAGCCGCACTTCTCAACCATCCTTCAAGCCACTTGGAAAGAAGAAGCAAGACCGAAATGCCCCTCCCCGAAAATGGGGAGGGGCAACATCGTTACTTGTTGGCAGCGACCGGGCGGACCAGTGCCGTGACGCGGCGGATGGTGACGCGGCGGTTTTCCTGCTCAGGGGCCGACGTGTTGACCTTCAGGTAGCTCTCACCATAGCCCTGCGTCGCCAGATTCTCCGGCGCGATGCCGTAGACGTCGGAGAGCACGTTGGCGACCGATTCCGCCCGCTGGTCGGAGAGGATCAGGTTGCTCTGGTCAGAGCCGACGGCATCGGTATGACCTTCGATCAGGAAGGTTTCGCTCGGATCCTTCTCGAGTACCTGGCTGATCGCGTCGGCGACCTTGCGCAAGGTGCGCGCCTGGGTCATCGGGATATCGGCGCTGCCGGTCGCGAAGGTGATCGTGTCGAGGTCGATGCGACGTACCTTGTCGCGGATACGGGCCGAGTACTTCACCTCATCCAGCGAATAGACGCGCTCGACCGGCTCGACTGGCGGCTCGCTCAGGAACTCGTAATAGTCCCGGTTCGGGTCGCTGCGGGTGTCGATGATGTAATCGCTGAGCGGCACACGCAGCCGCATCGGCGGCAGGTCGGCACCCGGATCCTCGAAATAGTCGCGGTCCGGATCGTCATAGAGATCCTGCGAATAATAGAGCACGTTCTCGCGTCCGCGGGCATCGACGCGCGACCGCTGGATGATGTCGCCGTAGCGGTTGCGGATCGTCACGATGCGATAGCCTTCCGGCCGCGTGATCGTCTCGCGGTAGCGGTCGCCGGACAGCTCTTCGTAGCTCGGCCGTTCGCCGTCGCGCAGGAAGCGCCTGTCATCGTCGCCGCGCACGATCGTCCTGTTGTCGTACTGGATGATCACCCGGCTGTCGTCGCTCCCACGGTCGTCGAAGCGCGCACCGTCGGGACGGACGAATCGTGGCCGCTCGTCGAGCTTCCTGCCCTTCTCGCGCGTCACCGCCTCGAGTTTGACCGGCGCCGGCGCCTTGCCGCCGGTGGCGGCCTGTGCATCGGCATCCGAGGTCGGCACCTTCACCTCCTGGCTGTCGGCGCGCTGCCTGTCGCGGTCGCGGCGGCCTTCCCGGCCCTTGCTGCGGTCGGCATCCTTGTCGCTGTCGAGCACGGCCGCACCGTTCTCCACGGGCAGCACGACGGTCTCGCTGCTCTTGGCCGGATCTGCGGCGATCTTCTTGCGGCGTTCCAGCTCCTCGGGCGAAGCCTTTTCCGGCGCCGGAATAGCCTGCTCCGCCTGCTGGCCGCCGCTGGCATCCGGCAGCGGCTGGGCAGTGTCAGTTGCGGGCGCGGTCGGCTGTGCGCCGGCGGGCTGTTCACCGGCAGGCTTTGCTGCCGTGCCATCTTTGGGCTTTTCGGCGGGGGCAGCTTCCGGTGCCGCCGCCTTGTCTTCGGTCGCCTTGCCTTCGGTTGCCTTGCCTTCGGTCGCCTTGTCTGTGGGTGCTTTGTCTGCTGGTGCTTTGTCTGCTGGTGCTGCAGTCTCACCCTTTGCCGGCTTTTTCTCGGCCGGCGCCTCGGCGGCGGGTTTTGCTTCAGGCGTGGCTTCGGGCTTGGCCGATTCCGCAGTCGGCTTCACGGCTTCGGGAGCGGCAGGCTGAGCTTCTTTTTCAGCCTTGCCCTTGCCTTTATCCCGGCCCTGGGCCTTGTCCTGTCCTTTATCCCGTTTGCCGCCTTCCGGCTTGGCTTCGGGCTGTGCCTGCTCCGCTTCCGGCTGAGCTTCCTTTGCTGCCGGCTGCTGTTCTGGTTCGGCCTGCTGCGCCTCCGTCTTCTTCGGCTTTTTCGGCTTTTCCTGGGTTACCGGCTGCTCGGCCTCGGGCTGCGCTTCTGATTTGGCTTTCCGCTGGGGCTTGCTTTCCGGCTGCTGAGCAGGCTCTTCTTTCGGCGCTGCTTCGGCCTTGGGCGCCTCCGGCTCTGCCTTGGGTTCCGGCGCCGGAGCTTCCTTGCGCTCAGCCTTCGGCTTTTCCGCGGGCGCTTCCTGCTGCGCCGGCTTCTCGGCGGCGGGCGCCTGTTCGGCCGGGGCTTCCTCCTTCTGCTTGCGCTTCTTCTTCAGCAACTCCTCTTCGGAAGGCGCATCCTGCGCCACCTCGGCTGGCGCATCTTGCGCCACCTGGAAGCTGCCCTGCTCGGCCTGCCGCACGGGCGAAGCCTGCGTCGCGACGTCACGTACGGCCGCCATCGCCGCTGCCGGCTGCAAAGCCAGCGAAAGAGAAAGCAACGGAAAAGCCGCGCTTGCGAACAATCTTGATTTCATGCCCATCGGGTTTCCTCGATCCTGTTTGAGCTTCTTGAGGCCGCCAGGCCCTGGTTCCGCCCCTAGCTTCGCATTGAGGCGAAACGGCGGAATGGCAATTGCCGAGCCGCCGATTTGTTCCGGTTCTAAGAAGTTGGGGATTAACCTCGCGTGATTGTTGCAGTCTGCCGACGTTCATCTCGCCTGCTATTTGCACCGCACAATTGCGATGGGATTTGTGTTGCAATTCCATGAGAAAAAGTCTGATTATCGCCGCAAGGCGGTCTCAGCACCGTTGAACTGCGGCCGTCAGCCCAACAGAAATAAGGAGCGACGGCTACCAACAGAGAGGATCCTCATGCTTAATTCTACCCGTATTTTCGCGGCAGCCTCGATCGCGGCGATGTCCCTTTTTGCCGGATCGGCCATGGCCGATGGCGAGAAATATGTGATCGGCACCGATTCGACCTATCCGCCCTTCGAATTCGTCGATGCCAGCGGCACCATCCAAGGCTTCGACATCGATATCACCAAGGCGCTTTGTGCCGAGATGAAGGCTGAATGCACCTTCGTCAGCACCGACTGGGATGGCATCATCCCGGCGCTCAACGCCAAGAAGTTCGACATGATCGTCTCCTCCATGTCGATCACGCCGGAGCGTCTGAAGCTCGTCGACTTCTCAAACAAGTACTACAACACCCCGCCGGCCATTGCCGTGCCGAAGGATTCGACGATATCAGACGTCGCCGGCCTCAAAGGCAAGGTGATTGGCGCGCAGACCTCCACGACGCACGCCAACTACGCCGAAAAGCATCTCGCCGACACCGAGCTCAAGCTCTATCCGACCGCTGACGAATACAAGCTCGACGTTGCCAGCGGCCGTGTCGACGCCGTCA
Source organism: Rhizobium sp. WSM409 (assembly GCF_057653825.1). Classification (NCBI taxonomy): domain Bacteria; kingdom Pseudomonadati; phylum Pseudomonadota; class Alphaproteobacteria; order Hyphomicrobiales; family Rhizobiaceae; genus Rhizobium; species Rhizobium sp. WSM409. The sequence goes on from NZ_CM172794.1 coordinate 2,282,876, forward strand.
TCGACGACGTCGTCGTTCTTTCCGAATGGGTCAAGTCCGACGCCGGCGCTTGCTGCAAGATCCTGACGACCCTGCCGGTCGACAAGGAAATCAATGGCAACGGCGCAGGCATTGCTATCCGCCAGGGCGATCCGCTCAGGGAAAAGCTGAACACGGCGATCGCTGCGATCCGCGCCAGCGGTGAATATAAGAAGATCCAGGACAAGTACTTCGACTTCGACGTTTACGGCCAATAAGAAATTCGTTATCTGGCCGACGAAGGTAATGGCGGAAGGCTTGCTCTTCCGCCATTTTTGTTTGACAAGGATTGCAAGATTAAAACGGCAAAAGCCGTGAGGGGAATTCTCGCATGGGCGGATTATTTTCCGCGCTGAGCTCCTTCTGGAGCTGGATTGTGCACATATTCGATCCGCTGTGCGGACCCGTTGGCATCTTCACGTGGTTAGGTCAGTCGACGATCCTTGCCTGTGGCGATACCGGCTGGGGCGACGAGATTGCACTTGGCCTGCAGGTCACCATTTCAGTGGCGATCGTCACCCTGCCGATCGGCCTCGCCATCGGCTTCCTGGTGGCGCTCGGCCAGCAGTCGGAGGAAAAGCCGCTGCGCCTGGCGGCCGGTATTTACACCACGATCTTCCGCGGCCTGCCGGAGCTTTTGACGCTCTTCATCATCTATTACGGCATGCAGATGCTAATCCAGTCTCTGCTGACCTTCGTCGGTTATGACGGACCGCCGATCGAGATCAACGCCTTCCTCGCCGGCGTCATCGCGCTTTCGGTCGTCTTCTCCGCCTACTGCTCGGAAGTGCTGCTCTCGGCCTTCCGCGCCATTCCCAAGGGACAATATGAGGCGGGCGACGCGCTGGGGCTGCATCGCGGCCGCACGCTGCGCCTCATCGTCCTGCCGCAGCTCGTGCGCATCGCGCTGCCGGGACTGACGAACCTCTGGATGGTCCTCCTGAAGGACACGTCCTACGTCTCGATCATCAGCCTTGCCGATATCCTGCGCCAGACGAGTGTCGCCGTACGCGTGACCAAGGAACCCTTCTTTTTCTATGGTCTGGCCTGCTGCCTCTATCTGGTGCTCGCCATCCTTTCCTCCTTTCTGCTCGTCTATGTCGAGCGCTGGGCCAAGCGTTCGGAGATCCGCCGATGAGCTACGCCGAAACACTGATCCCGCCGCAGCCCGCACCCCGGGAAGTGATGAAGCCGATGACACCGGCGCGCATGGCCGGCTATATCCTCGTCGCTCTCTGGGCTCTGCTTGGGGTGCTCCTGGTGATCTCCGTCATCAATGGCTGGGATCCGGAAAAATTCACCCGCTACGGGCCGCGTTATCTCCATGGCCTCTGGATAACGCTGAGCCTCGTTTTCATTTCCGTTATCTGCGGCGCCATCCTGTCGCTGCCGCTCGCCGTGGCGCGCATGTCAAAGAACCGGGTGCTGAATGCGCTGGCCTACGGCTACATCTATTTCTTCCGCGGCACGCCACTGCTTGCCCAGCTGTTCCTGGTCTATTACGGCCTCGGCATATTCCGGCCGCAGCTTGAGGCCGTCGGCATCTGGTGGTTCTTCCGCGAAGCCTGGTATTGCGGCCTCTTTGCCATGACCATCAACACCGCGGCCTACCAGGCGGAAATCCTGCGCGGCGCCATCGAAAGCGTGTCGCATGGCCAGCACGAGGCGGCCGCCGCACTCGGCATTCACAAGTTCATCGCCTTCCGCAAGATCATCCTGCCGCAGGCTCTCATCGTCGCACTTCGCCCTTATGGCAACGAAATCATCCTGCTGATCAAGGGCTCGGCGGTCGTCGCCATCATCACCGTACTCGACCTGATGGGCGAAACCCGTTACGCCTTCTCCCGCACTTTCGACTACCAGACCTATCTCTGGGCGGCGATCTTCTACCTCACCATCGTCGAAGCCTTACGCCATCTCTGGGCCTGGTTCGAGCGCCGCCTGACCCGGCATCTCAAGCGCTGAGCCTTTGGCAGCACTCTCGGGACGATGCTGCCAAACCATTGATATTAAAAATAAATTGCCCTTTTACGAAGTATCTGTAAAGCTTCCGTTAACCACTCGCATGTTTCCATATCATGCAGTGCTAATAAGCGCGCGAGTGGGAACAAGAAGAAGCGGAATACGATGCACAAGGAAATGGAAAAACAACTGAAGGGCTATGGTCTGACGACCGCCCAGATCCTCTACCGCCTGCCGGACCACCCGGTGATCCTACAAACCTATGTCTGGCAGGATTACGACCTCGCCCCCGATTTTCCCGAAATGCGCGGCTTCCTGAAATTCTGGGAAGAGAAGCTCGACGGACCGCTGCATTCGGTGCGCTACATCCACCGCAAGCTGATCTCGGCAACCGAGTGGCGGGCACTGAAGGGCGAGTTGATCCTGCACTGATCGGTTCTGGAGCATGATGCCGAAAAGTGTGAACGGCTTTTCGTAGAACATCATGCTCACCAGATCAGACATGTGCTTCGCCATGGCCGAATTCGCCTTCGTCGCGATCCGAGCGCAGGGCGAAACCGAGCATGCCGACATAGAAGGCGATGACGATTGCAATGACCGCAAGGCCGGGAACCGGCCCGAGCACGGCATTGTCGATGACATAGGCCCATGACTGCGCCTGCAGCGCCGGCATTCCCTCCGTCTGCAGTTTCGGCGTCGAGATCTTCAGGCACCAGGCGAGCAACAGGATGAAATACATCCAGCCGTAATTGCGTTTAAGCCGGCGGTGCATCGCCTCTTGATAGCTGAGCAGAAAGCGCGGCTTGCGCAGGCTACTGGCGACCACCACTGCCCATTCGCTGCCGGCATTGGGGTCGGGCGCCAGAATCTGTGCGAAATAGCAGCGCTCGATCTGGCGAATGCGAGCGCGATAGATATCGAAGAAGCGGTAGCGCCGCGCCTCGATCATCAGAAGCAGCGTCACCAGCATCATCCCGAACAACAGCACTCCGTGATGCGAGGTCGGCGTCGACAGCGACACCGAGAGGAGTGCGGCGACCACCGTGATCGCCCAGTTGGACGTCCGGTCGATGCGGTCGCGCCAGCTCGTCATCCGCCCGAGTTCACCGCGGTAATAATGGCAGAGCGTATTGGTGACCTCGCCTGGTGTGCTAGGCAGCAGCAATGGCCACCCGCCCTCTCCTTCCCTTGCCGATGAAGTCCCGTCTTCCTCCATTTTCATGGCTCATTCCTCCCTTCGTCTTCTTTTCGGCCATTCTGCGCCCGCAATCGCGCCATTGCAAAACATCGAAAGCCGTCTTAGACGCATGCCTGAAACAAAAGGACGATGGACTGTGATGGCAAAGAAGATCGACGAAGATGCCCTTGGCGAGGCCTACAACCGCGCGCTGGAGCTGGAAAAGGCCGGAGATGTTGATGCGGCCGTTGCAGCCTATGAGGAAGTCCTGGCACTCGATCCCGACGATCACGGTGGTGCGGCCGTACGCATCGCCGCGATGGGCCGCGGCGAAACGCCGGTCAAGGCGCCCGATGCCTATGTCGAGACCTTGTTCGACCAGCATGCCGAGGTTTTCGAGGACGTGCTCGTCGAGCAGCTCGGCTATCACGTGCCGATGCTGGTGCGCCAGCGCCTGCAGGCGCTGAAGCTCGGACCGTTCAAGCGGCTGCTCGATCTCGGCTGCGGCACGGGCCTCACCGGCGGCGCGCTACGCGACCTCTGCGCTGATATGACCGGCATCGACATATCGGAGAAAATGGTCGAGATCGCCCATGAGAAGGATCTCTACGAGACGCTCTTCGTCGCCGAGGTCGAGGATTTCCTCGACGACAACGACGAGGAAGCCTTCGACATCATCGCCGCCACCGACGTGCTGCCCTATCTCGGCGCACTCGAACCGCTGTTCTTCGGCGCCGCCGAGAACATAATGCCGGGCGGATTGTTCATCTTCTCCTCGGAAACCCTGCCTGAGGAAATTCTCGCCGGCCGCGCCTATATGGTCGGCCCGCACCAGCGCTTCGCTCATGCCGACGCCTATGTCAGAGAACGCCTGACGGCCACGGGTTTCGAACTCGTCGAGATATCGGATATCAACGTGCGCATGGAAGAAGGCCGGCCGACACCAGGCCATTTGGTGATCGCCCGGTATAATGGCTGACGCCAACACCTGGTAGATCGGCTGACGGAATACTTGCACGGTTGGCGAAGTATCTGTTGCGAAATGTGTCATGACCTGATAGTTAGTCGATCGGTAAAGTTTACCGCAACGATAGGAAAGGTCGCCGCATGTCGCTCGTGCTCTATGGGCATCCGCTCGCCTCTTTCTGCCACAAAGTACTTATCGCGCTTTATGAAAACGGCACTCCCTTCGAGAATCGCATCGTCGATCTTTCCGACGAAAGCTCGCGCGCCGATCTCTTTCGCTTCTGGCCGATCGGCAAGATGCCGCTGCTGCGGGACGAGGCGCGCGACAGCACCATTCCCGAGACATCGATCATTATCGAATATCTCGAGCAATATTATGCCGGCCCCGTTCGCCTGCTGCCGCCGGAGATCGACCGGGCGCTGCAGGTTCGTCTCTGGGATCGCTTTTTCGACCACTATGTCCAGGCGCCGATGCAGACCATCGTCAGCAATCGCCGGCGCCCCGACGGCACGGCGGACGAGATTGAGGTAGCCGCCGCCAGGGCGACACTCGCCACCGCCTATGCAATGATCGAAAAGCAGCTCGCCGACAAGCAATGGATATCAGGTGACGGCTTCACCATGGCCGATTGCGCCGCCGCCCCCGCCCTTTTCTATGCCGAAACGCTGGTTCCGTTTTCATCGGAACACCCGAACCTTCGCGGCTATTACGATCGGCTGCTGGCACGCCCGTCCTTTGCAAGGGCGTTGGATGAGGCCAGCCCCTACTTCAAGTTCTATCCCTACAAAGAGAGGCTGCCGGCCCGCTTCCGGGATGCGGCGGGATGATCGAAAGCCAGGCAAATCTCGACCGCATGTTCCATGCGCTTTCCGACCGCAGCCGCCGCGGCATGATCGACCGCCTCGGCCGTGGCCCAGCCTCCGTCACCGAACTGGCCGCACCGCTCGCGGTTGCCCTGCCGACGGTGATGAAACATCTGCAGGTGCTGGAGGAGAGCGGTCTCGTTCTCTCCGAAAAATCAGGCCGGGTGCGAACCTACCGCCTGCAGCAGGACGCGTTTGCCGCCGTCGAGCGCTGGGTGGAACAGCGGAAGATCCAATGGACGACCACCTTCGACAGGCTGGACCACTTTCTCGCCAATGAAACGGAGAGCCTTCCCGAATGACGACACGATCCGCCGAACACGCCACTCTCGTCATCGAGCGTCACCTGAAGGCGCCCGTCGCCCGCGTCTTCCGCGCCTGGTCGGTGCCAGAGGCCAAACGCCAATGGTTCGCATGCCATGGCGAGTGGGTGCCGCTGGACTACGGGCTCGATTTCCGCCCCGGCGGCACGGAAAGGAACTACGTCGCCGATACTGACGGCCTTCTGCACGCCTATGACGCCCATTATATCGATATCGTGCCCGATGCCCGCATCGTCTATGCCTATGAGATGAAGCTTGGGGAAAGCCGCATCTCCGCGTCTCTCACAACCGTTGCCTTCGAAGCCGCACCCGGCGGCACGAAAATGATCTTCACCGAACAGGTGGTATTCCTCGACGGCTACGCCGATAACGGTGCCCGCCTCCAGGGCACCGAGATCGGCCTCGACAATCTGGAACTCTTCCTCGAGCGCGAGGAAAGCCCGATCCACTGATCGCATGGCGCACAAAACTGAATCGTCTCGCATGAATCAAGTTTGACGCGATGCGTTTCAGGCGAAATAAGCCAAGCCTCAAGCGTTGCTTGCTTTCTTCCGCGAGCCGGCAGGACGAGCCGCGGCCCGCTTTGAAGTGTTGAGTGTGACAGCACCGCGAATGAGCGCCTTCAACGCCTCCTCGTCAACCTCATCGCCTTCGTGGAAATCGATGGCGCGCCTGGTATTGCCGTCAAGGCTGGAGTTGAAGAGGCTTGAAGGGTCCTCCAGCGAGGCGCCCTGGGCGAAGGTCAGTTTCACCACGCTCTTGTAGGTCTCGCCGGTGCAGATGATCCCGGCGCGCTCCCACACCGGAACGCCTCTCCACTTCCATTCCTCGACCACGTCGGGCACGGCCTGCTTGATGATAGTTCGGACCCGAGCGAGCATCTCGCCGCGCCAATCGCTCAACTCCTCGATTCTCGCATCGATCAAACGAGAAGGAGAGTCTCCGTCCTTCTCTTCGCTGGAGCCGCTCTTCTTCAGGGTTGCCGTGGCTTTATTCATCGATATCTCCCCTTCATCCCTTAAATGCTGATGGCCTAAGCGCCGTGCGTCTTTTCGAACGAACAAAGGACGCTCTAACGCTTAAATCTACGCGTCCGCTCACATTCGTTCGCCGGGCAATTGGCTTGCCTGTTCCACCCAGGCGGCGAGCTGGGCCTCGTCGAGTCGGTCTTCCTCATGAATGTGGAAGTAACGCACTTCCTTTTGTTTGGACTCGCCGGGCGGAACGGGACTGAGCGACGTGCCGCGGAAGAAAGCAACCTTGATGTATTTTGCGAAGCAATGGACACCGAGAAACCAGCCCTGCCCTTCCATGCCATAAAGGGGCGAGTTCCATTTGACTGCCTTGTGTACGTCGGGAACGGTACGGGTGATGAGCGCGTCGAGACGGCGCCCGACGTCGCTTTTCCAGCCCGGCATGGCGGCGATGTAGGCTTGCACGGGAGCGTCGCCGTAACCCTTGGCGATCTGAGGGTTGCCGCCCGAGAGAAGGGTCGGCTCCGCGGTATCAGGCTTGGCGGCTGTCTTCTTCGTGACCTTTGCCACGGCCTTGGATGTCTTCCCGGACATTGCCTTCACTCCTACCCTCCGCTGCGTCCCGCGCCGCGCCACCGGGTGGCATATGGCAGCGCGAACAGGTAGAGACCGGTGAGCAGCAGCAAGGTCAGCGGCAGCAGCGCCGTGAGGCCTACCCAGACGGACGATTTCTCCTGCACCATTGCGATGATATTAATTATGACGGCCAGCGTAAAGGCAATGGACAGCCAACGGTGGATCTGCCGAAGCCAGTTATTCCAATTCAAGGGAACCTCCTGCGAAAACAAGCGAAGCGGATGGTGTGATCCGTTTTGGCCGCGGCCTCACTCGATCCGCGTCAGCACCTGCTCGAGATTTGCGAAGAACTGCGGCCAACCGCTTTTGGCGCCCCCGTAGGCCTGCCGCTGATCCGGCCGGAAGCCCGACTGCTCCATGCGTAACTGCGTGCCCGCGCCCGTGGGCGTGAGAGTCCAGGTGACGACACTTTCGAGATCATAGGCAGCCCAGGTGTAAGACAGGGTTTTATTCGGCTCGACTTCCAGGACCTGGCAGTCGACCGAGCCCCAATCCGCGCTCAGCTTGAAACGCTGATCCACGATCGGCACGAAGTCGTTTTTCATCAGCCAGTCCGCAATCAGATGCGGCTGCGTGAGCGCGCGCCAGATCTTTTCCGGCGGAAAAGGGATCTCTCGTTCGACGATGACGGAACGGGTTTCGTTTGAAATTTCGGTCATTGGTCCATCCTTTTCAATAGATCTTCCAGCTGGTCGAACCGGTTTTGCCAAAAGCCAGCCATCTCGCTTGTCCAGTCGACCAGCGGCGACAGCGCGCCGAGCTGGGCGCTATAATGCGTCTGCCGCCCTTCATGGCGGTCGCGCACCAATCCGGCCTGCTTCAGGATTCCAAGATGTTTCGAGACGACTGGTTGCGAGACCCCGGCCCGAGCCGTCAGAGCCCCGACCGTCTTTTCTCCTTCGCGGCACAGCCGTTCGAAAAGAGCCCGCCGGGTCGGATCGGCGAGCGTTCTGAAGAGCACGTCCTGGGTGTCCGACATCTACAATCCATACCTCGTTGGCTATGGATTAACGTATAGCCATGGAGATATGAATGAGTCAAGCTGAACGTAAAACAACTTGAGGAAAATAGTATTGCTGAATTTGGTGCGCATGGCAGCGCGCGTGGCAGAGGTAGGGTGAACTTCACATACCCAAGAGGCTATGCATTTTCGCCATTGGTCATGTATGCTCGCGCGGACACGCCTCGCCTGTGCCGAGGTCATTTAGCGTTGCGAATAGCCTTGGGATCAATGGCCGCCGTCGGTGCCGAGAATCGCGGCAAGCAGCCGGCCTTCCAGCTCGGCGAGGCCGGGATGGCCGTGCCGGCGCGGACGCGGATAGGGAATGGGAAGATCGAGTGCGATCCGCCCCTCGTCGAGCACGATGACCCGGTCGGCGAGATGCACCGCCTCGCTGACATCATGGGTGACGAGCACTGCGGTGAAGCCGAGTTCGCGCCAGACACGGTTGATGAGTTCCTGCATGCTGATCCGCGTCAGCGCATCGAGTGCGCCGAGCGGTTCGTCGAGTGCCAGCACGCCCGGCCGGCTGACCAACGCCCGCGCCAGCGCCACGCGCTGCCGTTGCCCGCCGGAAAGCCGCGCCGGCCATTCCCCGGTCTTTTCGCCAAGCTGGACTTCGGCAAGCACGGCGTCGGTCGCCTTCAGCGCCGCCCGCCTGTCGATGCCGTCACCCAGCCCAACAACCACATTGTCGGCAACACTAAGCCAGGGCAGCAGCCGCGGCTCCTGAAAGACGATGCGCGCGTTCGGACTCGCCTGCGCGCCGCCGGCATCCTCGAAATGCAATTCGCCGGCACTCGGCTCGTCAAGGCCCATCAGGATGCGCAGCAGCGTGCTCTTTCCACAGCCGCTCTTGCCAATCACGGCAACGAACTGGCCGGCCGGAATATGCAGGTTGATGCCGCGCAGTACGCGGTTGGCCCCAAAACTCTTTTCAAGTCCCGTCAGGCTGATCGCCGCGGGCGCACTATGGCCTACCGCGGGCGCGTTTTCACGCGCATAAGCTGGCTCTTCGGCGACGGCGTGAAAACGCTCATGCGCGATCGATGTCATGGCGTCTCTCCTATTTCTGATAGACCGGGTTCCAGGCGAGCAGCCGCCTCTCCAGAACCCGGGCGATGACATCGGCAAGCTTGCCGAGCACGGCATAGATGACAAGGGCGAGCACGACGACGTCAGTCATCATGAATTCGCGGGCATTGTTGGCCATGTGGCCGATGCCTGACGATGCGGCGATCGATTCCGATACGATCAGCGTCAGCCACATGATGCCGAGCGCATATCTGAGACCGACGAAGATCGACGGCAGCGCGCCTGGAAAAATCACCTTGCGGAAGAGCGTCCAGTTGCCCATGCCATAGACCTTGCCCATTTCGATCAGGTCGCGATCGACATTGCGCACCCCGTGATAGGTGTTGAGATAAACGGGGAAGAGCACGCCGAGCGAGGTGAGAAACAGCTTCGATTCCTCGCCGATTCCGAACCACAGGATGACAAGCGGGATCATCGCCAGATGCGGAATGGTGCGCAGCATCTGCAGCGTCGTATCGGTCAACTGCTCGGAAATGCGCGATACGCCATTGGCAATGCCGAGCAGGAAGCCGATCGAACCGCCGACGAGAAGGCCGGCAAAGGCGCGGCCGGCGCTCACCAGCACGTCGTTCGGCAACTGGCCGGAAACCGTCGTTGACCAGAAGGCGAAGCCGACATCGGCCGGCGACGGCATAATGCGCGATGAGATCCAGCCGGCTGAGGAGGCAAGCTGCCACAACGCCACGATCGCCACCGGCACCAGATAGGGGGTCAGCTTGTCCAGGCCGGGCAGCGGCAGGCGCAAACCCGCCTTCCCGGCCTTTTCGGAAGCGACCGACCGTACGAACGGAGTATCGAAAGTCGACATGCATTGTCCTCGCGCTTATCGGGAGCAGGATCTCGCAAGCCGTAAGCGGCTCGCGACGGTGTCACGCTCGGCGTCTTCGTTCGAGCTCAGGAGCCGGAGACGACTTTCAGATTGCCGCCATGGCTGCCGCCTGCGAAGACCTGTTTGCGGCCGAACTCGTTGTTGAAGCCCAGGCGCTGCTGCTCGCGGGTGATGCCGAGTTCGGGGAAAAGCAGTTCGGCGACGCGATAGGCCTCTTCGAGATGCGGATAGCCGGAGCCGATGACCGTATCGATGCCGATCTCCTGATATTCGCGAAGGCGCGCGGCCACCGTCTTCGGCGATCCCACAAGTGCCGTGCCCGCACCGGCGCGCACCAAGCCGACGCCGGCCCAGAGGTTCGGCGAGACTTCGAGCTTGTCGCGGCGCCCGCCATGAAGGGCAGCCATTCGCTTCTGGCCGACCGAGTCGGACTCGTGGACGAAGCGCTCCTGCGCCTCGCGGATCGTATCGTCGTCGAGATGGCGGATCAGTCGCTCGGCCGCCTCCCATGCTTCATCATCGGTTTCGCGCACGATGAAGTGCAGACGAATGCCGAAGCTCACCTCGCGGCCGCGTTCGCCGGCAGCCTTGCGCACCTTGGTGACCTTCTCGGCAACCTGTGCCGGCGGCTCGCCCCAGGTCAGGTACTTGTCGACACGGCCGACGGAGAAATCGATGCCGGCATCCGACGAGCCGCCGAAATAGAGCGGCGGGCGCGGGTTCTGCACCGAGGGAAAGCCGAGGCGCGCATTGGTCGCCTTGATGTATTTGCCGTCGAAGCTTGCCGTTCCCTTTTCCAGCAGTTCCTCGAAGATGGTGAAGAACTCTTCGGCATGGGCATAGCGCTCGTCATGCTCGAGATGGATGCCATCGCCGGCTAGCTCCGCCGGGCTACCGCCGACGACGATGTTGAGCAGCAGGCGGCCGTTGGAGATGCGGTCGAGCGTCGTCGCAAGACGCGCGTAATAGGCAGGCGATGCGGTGCCGGGACGGATCGCCACCAGGAACTGCAGCTTCTCGGTTTTGGCGGCAAGGGCTGCCGCCGTCACGAAGGATTCTTCGCAGGCAACCCCGGTCGGCAGCAGCACGCCGGAATAGCCGAGCCGGTCGACGGCCTGAGCGATCTGCGTGAGATAGCCGATCTCGGGCGCGCGGTTGAGATCAGAGGAGCCGAGATAGGTGCCGTCGCCCGATGTCGGGATGAACCAGAGGAAATTGATGGGCTCGGATGTGCCTGTATGGGAGGTGGTCATTGGAAGACGGTCCTTTAGCTGCGGAATTCGAAAATCAACTCGCGTGGTCGAGATAGCTCTCTGTCTGCCTTGCGTAGCGCCGCCGCCGCACAGATGCTTGGGAGGATCGTAGTGGGCGGGGCGGCAAGAAGGCCGGCTGTCTGTCTATGCGCGAGCATCTGAAATATCCCTGTCGATCGGATGGCAGCAGGCAGATGCCTTTCGGTGTCCGCTCGATCGCGAGGATAGTGACATAGACTATCAATTAGATCGACAATATCAATTTGCTATTCTAATCCGTTTTGGAGAATATTTTTCCGGTTCAGCGGCATGGAGGCCCTCTCCATGCCGCCTCGCGGAAATCTTGGCTCGGCCGGAAAATCAGCTCGCCTTGGGACGCCAGACGATATCGCCGGTCACGAGCTTCTTCGGCAGGATGCCGAGCCCGTAGAACTCGTCTGCGAGTGCTTGCTGATAGGCGGCGGCGGCATCGGTGATGGTCGAGACGCTGCCGAGATCGGCGCCCTTGCGTGTCAATGTCACGCGCGTCACGTCAGCCGGCACACCGGTAATTTCGGAAAGCTCCTTCACCGTTTCGTCGAGATTGCTCTGTGCCGACTTACCGACCTTGGCAAGCTCATCGATCACGTCGACGATCACTTGCCCATTAGCATCGGTAAAATCGCGATTGGCGAGGAAGAAACTGTAGGAGTCGACGATGCCTTCAGCGGTCGTGATGATACGAGTCTCCGGATCAGCTTCGGCAATCGCCAGATATGGATCCCAGATCGACCAGGCGTCGATACTGCCATTCTTGAAAGCGGCGGCAGCATCCGGCGGCGAAAGGTCGAGCTGCTCGACATCTTCGGGCTTCAGGCCTGCCTTGCGCAGAACCTTGACCGTTACATTATGCGCGCTGGAGCCGCGCTTGAAAGCGACCTTTTTTCCCTTGAGGTCTTCAAGTGTCTTGATCGACGAATCCTTGCGCACGAGGATGGCCGAGGCTGCCGGGCTACCCTTGTAGAGACCGACATAATAGAGCTGCCCGCCGGCCGCCTGGGCAAAGAGCGGCGGTACATCGCCGGTCGCGCCGAAATCGAGAGCGCCTGCGCCTAACGCTTCGAGAAGCGGCGGGCCGGAGGTGAATTCCGACCAGCTGACGGTAATGCCGTGATCGGCAAGCCGCTTTTCAAGTGCACTGCGACGCTTGGCGAGCGCCAGCACGCCGTTCTTCTGCCAGCCGATACGGAACTCGCTGGCGGCAGCGCGTGCCGGCCTGACAGCCGGCAGGATTGCCGTGGCCGCAGCTGCTGCGAAAAGCCCGAGCGTTTGTCGACGTGAAATCATGACTTTCCCCATTTTTTATGGTGTCGGGCCTGTCTTTCGGCTGGTCGACCCCGTCAGTGGTGAATTCCATGATGATGAAATCTATAATTTATATCGACAATTTTATTTGCAAGTTTCCGCCTTTGCTGAAATTTTGCAGCTCGGAAATCGCCCTTGAGCGGATTTTTTTCGCGCGCCATATGCTGCCTACCATCCCGGCTCACTCCCGACCTTCCGCGGCCAGCCGCTCCCGGATGAAGGTGGGGCCACCTGTGAGACGCTTCGCAAGCAGACTTGCGGGATCGACCATGCGCCAATAGGGCGTAACCGTCGACACCGGCTCGCCCTTCTCCAGTGCCCCGAAGGATAGCTCGGCGATCGCACGCAAATGCCGCTGCATGGTCACCGGGCAACAGGCGTCTGCCCCGTATTGAGCAGCGAGACGGCGACGGAGAAGGCCGACGTCGGTGAGGACACCTTCCGGTGCCGATCGAATTTGCTCTGCGACCATCTGCTGCGATGGAATAAGCATCGCCTGCATTCCGCTGCGGCCTTTGCGCCGCGGCTTGATCGTCGGAATTTCGCTCATGTCACCTCCCGGAAACATAATGCCCTGTCGCTAATCTAGGGCTCGGCCGAACGGCGGCCAGCCTCATATGCGCAATCGGAGGGAAGTCCGTCTTCACGGGCTTTTCTGCTCCCGCCGTTTCGGTTAATCCTCGGGCCTGCACTTCAGGAAAAGGATAGGACATATGGCAAAAGTCGCGTTCATCGGTCTCGGCGTCATGGGGTTTCCCATGGCGGGCCATCTGAAGACGAAAGGCGGCCACGATGTCACCGTCTATAACCGCACGCCGGCAAAAGCCGCCGCCTGGGCCGAGAAATTTTCGGGCCACGCCGCTCCCACTCCGGCCAAGGCAGCCACTGGAGCCGATTTCGTCTTCGTCTGCGTCGGCAATGACGAAGATCTCCGCTCGGTGACATTGGGTGAAAACGGCGCCCTGCACGGCATGAAGCCGGGTTCGGTGCTGATCGACAACACCACCGCCAGCGCTGAGATCGCCCGCGAGCTTCATGCCGCGGCAAAGGAAAAAGGTGTCGATTTCATCGATGCGCCCGTCTCCGGCGGCCAGGCCGGCGCCGAAAACGGTGTCCTGACCGTCATGTGCGGCGGCGACGAGGCCGTCTTCGAACGCGCCAGGCCTGTCATCGACGCCTATGCCCGCATGGTTGGCCTGATGGGGCCGGCAGGCTCGGGCCAGCTGACCAAGATGGTCAACCAGATCTGCATCGCCGGCCTCGTCCAGGGACTTGCCGAAGCGCTGCATTTCGGCAAGCGCGCCGGCCTGGATATTGAAAAGGTCGTCGAGGTGATTTCCAAGGGTGCGGCCGGTTCCTGGCAGATGGAAAACCGCCACAAGACCATGAACGCAGGCAAATATGACTTCGGCTTTGCGGTCGACTGGATGCGCAAGGATCTCGGCATCGTGCTCACCGAAGCCCGCCGCAATGGCGCCAAGCTACCGGTCACCGCCGTCGTCGACCAGTTCTACGGCGACGTGCAGGCAATGGGCGGCAATCGCTGGGACACATCCTCGCTGCTTGCCCGCCTCGAAAAATGATCGACCCCTCCTCCGATGCGGCCGAACTGATCGCGCATCTCGAAACCCTGCGTTCGGAGGAGAATGTCGCCGCCATGGCGCGCTTCGGCATCGTTACCGATCACGCCCTCGGTATCTCCAATCCCGATATCAGGGCGGTCGCCAGACTGGCGAAGAAGGATCACCTCAGGGCAATGCAGCTCTGGCGAAGCGATATCCGCGAAACCCGCCTGCTTGCCCTCTACACAGCCGAGCCGAAGCGGTTGACGTCTGAAGAAGCCCGAAATTGGGCCGCTGATTTCAACTCCTGGGAGATCGTCGATTGCGCCGCCGATCTCTTCGTTGAAGCCCGGCTGGATGAACTCATCTCAGACTTCGCCGCCGACGAGCGTGAATTTATCAGGCGCACCGCCTTCGCCATGATTGCCGGTGCCGCGGTTCACTTGAAGAAGGAACCTGATGCGACCATCCTCGCTTGGTTGCCGCTGATCGAGGCCCATGCCGACGACCCGCGAAACTTCGTGCGCAAGGCCGTGAATTGGGCCCTGCGCAGTATCGGCAAGCGCAATCTCGCCTGCCATGCGCCGGCCCTGGCACTCGCAAGGATCCTGGCGGAAAGCCCTGATAAAACCGCCCACTGGATCGGCAAGGATGCCGCCAGGGAACTGGCCGACGAAAAGCTGTTGGCACGGTTGAGATGAGGCGGGATGCCGGCTCGAATAACTAGAGCCTTTCCGGGTTAGATTGAAGCATTCTGTTGGCTCAAACGGAGTCGGATGGTTGGCCGGCCGGCGCGCGTCGTAGCCAAGCTCTACGGCCAAGCCGGCCGGTCGATCAGCCGGCCCGTTTCAGCCAACCCGAAGGGCCGGGCATCTTTGCGCCAGGATCAGAGGCGATCGGCTCGGACGTACCCTGGGGTATGCCCGTCGCCAATCGCCTTTGCCCTGACGAAAACCTGCTCCGGCAGAATGCTTCAATCTAACCCGGAAAGGCTCTAAATCAATGCTGCCTGGATTTTTCGACCAGGAAATCGATCAGGACCCGCACCGCCGGCGGCATGCCCTTCGCTGTCGTGAAGACGATGTAGAACTGGCTCTCCTCCGACTGCCATTCCGGCAGCACCCGCACCAGCTTGCCGGCCTGGAGATCGGCCTCGCAGGCACTTTCGAGCAAAAGCCCGAAGCCGAGGCCGGCACGGGCTGCGTCGAGGATGGCGGTCATACTGCGGCAGGTGAGCCGCGGCTGATGCCGAATCACCTGCTTGGCGTCATTCGGACCGACCAGTTCCCAGGTGTGGAACGACACCCATGACGTCATCGCCAGCGTCGGCAGGTCCGCGAGTTCGTCCACACAATGCAAGTTGCCGGTACGTTCGACGAGCGACGGACTTGCGACCAGGATACGCCTGATACGGTCGAGCTTACGCATCGTCAGGCTCGTCTGCGTCTCCGGCTCGTTGGTCGCCCTCACCTCGAGGTCGATCCGTTCGTTGATGAGATCGGCGCGCCGCTCGGAGCCGATGATCTGCAGCTTGATCTTCGGATAACGTTCCAGGAATTCGGGCAGGATCCCCCCGACCGATATGTCGACGAGACCGAGCGGGCAGCCCATACGCACCACACCTTGCGGGTCGGACTGAGCCTCGCTGACGATCGATTTGGCGCGATCGGCCTCCTGCAGGATGGTCTGGCATCTTTCGTAGAAAGCCTGGCCGATCTCAGTCACCCGGAAGTGGCGAGTCGAGCGTTCTATGAGCCTTGCGCCAAGCCCTTCCTCAAGCCGGCTGACCCGCCTGCTGAGCTTCGAACGTGGTATTTTTAGATCGCGACTTGCAGAAGCGAAACCGCCGCTGGAGACGACAGCGGCGAAATAATAGTAGTCGTTGAGATCGTCCATAAGAACAAGCTATCCGAGAGTAGGAATGAATGCCGGCCCCCAGCAAGGGTTGTATCCTCTCTCCCAAAAAGCTGTGATCACATTGTCGGCATTGGATTTTCTTTTCGCGACCTATTGCGGCAAAGCCAGCCGACGCCGCATAGGCAGACAGACCAACAGCCGTCCGCACGATAATTCTATCGGTGGATCCAGCTCGTTTGAAAGATTGAAAAACGGAGTGCCTCGAGAGGCGAGGCTTGCAGATGCCGACGTGCGATACGCAACGTACCTGTTGGGTTCACCTCAAAAGGCGATTCTGAAAAACGGCATTGAAGACGGCGCTTCAAAAACGCTGCAAGGACGGTCCGGCAGGGAAGACCGGACCCGTCCCCGTAGCTGATCGGAGGTCACTCGGATCAGAAACTGATTTAAGTGCTCCCGGTCCGAAGACCGGGAGCATCCACTAAGTGGATTAGAACGAACGCTGCAGACGGAAGTAGCCCGTCGTGGAGTTGTCACCATCATCCGGATCGAGGTACTGAACCGAAGCCTTGGCGTAGAAGTTGTCGACGATCTGGTAATCAACCGTCAGACCGACCTTCCAGGCATCGCCGAGACCGTCGAAGTCATCCGGAACGGCCTTGTCGCCGCCGAAGTAGTTGCCGTAGTACTGAACGGCCGGCGTGATCTTCAGCTTGTCAGTTGCCTTGATTGCGTATTCGGCAGCAACAGCCCATTCAGCCGAAGAGTAGTAGGAGTTCGGGCCGGAAGAGTATACGCCGGCGAGGCCGAGCGTACCGGGACCGATGTCAACCGTGCCCATTGCACGGACAGCACCG
The DNA here is from genome assembly GCF_057653825.1 of Rhizobium sp. WSM409. Taxonomy (NCBI): domain Bacteria; kingdom Pseudomonadati; phylum Pseudomonadota; class Alphaproteobacteria; order Hyphomicrobiales; family Rhizobiaceae; genus Rhizobium; species Rhizobium sp. WSM409. Next base: position 2,299,593 of record NZ_CM172794.1, read on the forward strand.
TCTTCGTTGTCGACGTCATAGCCACCGGTGATCTGGTAGCTGAACGCACCGGCAGTGCCACCAACGCCGAAGGCAACGCCAACGTTGTTGGCTTCTTCGTCGGCCTTGTAGACGCCGTCTTCCAGTTCGTCGACGCTGAGGCCAGCGTAGAAGGTGCCGCTTTCATACTGATAACGGATGGAGTTGTGCAGCGTTACAACCGAGCCGATGTCGTCGGTTTCGCCGGAGAGACCATCGTCCCACCAGCTGTAGAACAGACCGGCGCGGAAGCCCGCGACGTCGAGGTAAGCGGAGTCGAGAATGGCGTCCTGATCGGTGGCGTTGTCAGCATTGAACTGCATGACGATGACGCCGGTCAGCGGACCATACTCGGTGTCGCTCTTGGCCGTGAACTGAACCTGACCGCGGGTGACGGCATCCCAGTCCGAATCGCCGCCGACATCTTCGCCAACGTTAACCTGGAAACGGATGTAGCCTTCGATCTTGAGGCAGGTTTCGGTGCCCGGGATGTAGAAGTAGCCGGTGCCGTAAGCGTCGCAGACGCGAACATATTCAACCGGTTCCGGCTCAGCAGCAACAATAGCGTCAGCTGCAAGAACCGGCGTCGATGCAGCAAATGCTGCTGCTGATGCAAGCAAAACCATTCTGATGTTCATTTACCAATCCATTCCTTTGTCGATCGGGGCTAGCTTCAGATCGGGTAGTCGATTTGAAGCCGGCCCAGTTTGAACAGCCATCTCGGCGTGCGGATCGATCGAACCGCCAAACCGTCATCACATACAAGGACCTATCAAGCAATTCTCGATACACGCCAGGTGGGCTCCTTCGAGCAACTTTCCCCGGTGACGTGATTTTTATACAACAACTTCAAATATTTAGGCGAAAAACACGACAAACGGCTCCGCGACGGAAATCCTCCATCGCAAGCCGCAAAACGCTACACCCCATCTGTCAAATTCTCCACCGCTCGACCCCCGTCGAACATACTGGTGAAGCGCATAAACTCTACCGCCGGCTAACAAGCACAAACAAGGCAGCGGTTTAGAACATGGTGTTCTGAATTCGATACCAATGAGACGAAATTATGACATATCGCCCCGTGGTTTCATCAACCATAACCCCGGAATCCTTACCAGGCTATTCACTTTTCCAGGAATTTGGGGCGATTTGAGCGTTTTTTTGCTATTTTTGAGGCTTTTTTTGCAATCGCCGACCGCACTGGCCAAAACTTGGTTTTGCGGAACCGGCATTCCCGCTTGCGGCCAGAACACACCCAATAGGTATATCCCCGGTCAGACTCACGCGTGGTCCCAGTCTTCGGATTTGGCATTATCGCGTGCGGTCATGACCGCACGCTTGACCTCAATCCTCGTTGGATTTGGCATTGTCGAGAATCATGTAGTCGAGCGGCAGCTGCGTCGAATACTTGATCTGCTCCATCGCAAAGGCGGAGGAAACGTCGCGAATCTCAATCTTGGCGATCATCCGCTTATAAAAAGCGTCATAGGCGGCAATATCAGGCACGACGACTCGCAGGAGATAATCGACATCGCCGCTCATCCGGTAGAATTCGACCACTTCGGGGAATTCGGCGACCACCTCGGAAAAGCGGCGCAGCCATTCAATCGAATGGGTGGCGGTGCGAATCGACACGAAGACGGTGACCTTGGTGTTGACCTTCTCCGGATCAAGGATGGCGACTCGGCGCTTGATGACGCCGTCTTCTTCCATTTTCTGGATGCGCCGCCAGCATGGCGTCGTCGAAAGCCCCACTTTCTTGGCGAGATCGGCAACGGCAAGCGTCGAATCTTCTTGCAGAAGACGCAGTATTTTTCGGTCGAGGCGGTCCATGCGCACAACAGTCCTTTCGAATTATTTTCTTTGTATAACTCGATTCCGTGCAACTAAAAGAATTTTGTTTCAGGAAAGCAGCATTTTCGTCCGTTCCTGCAAGACCGGGAGCAATTCTTCCTCGAACCAAGGATTGCGCTTCAGCCAGCCGCTGTTGCGCCAGCTCGGGTGCGGCAGCGGCAGCACCGCCGGCGATCGGTTGGACAGAAAACAGTCACGCCATGCCCGCACCGTCTCGGTCATATTGTCCCGCCTTTCACCGGCCATATGCCAGGCCTGCGCATATTGGCCGATGACCAGCACCAGTTCGATCTGCGGCATGGCCGAGATCACCCTTTGCCGCCAGAACGGCGCGCATTCACGCCGCGGCGGCAGATCCGCGCCCTTGTCGTCGTAGCCGGGAAAGCAGAAGCCCATCGGCACGATAGCGAATCGGTCGCGGTCGTAGAAGCTTGCCCTGTCAACACCGAGCCATGATCGCAGGCGGTCTCCCGATGCATCGTCGAACGGCAGGCCGCTCTCATGCACCCGAAGCCCGGGCGCCTGCCCGGCGATCAGGATGCGCGCGTTCGATGAGATCACCACCACTGGCCCCGGCTCGTGCGGCAGCCGGTGTTCGAGGCCTTTTCCCGGTGCGTCTCGACAGATGCGACAGGAGCCGATCTCCTGCCGCAGCATCTCCAGCATGGCTTCGTCGCTCATGACTTTACTCCCATCCGACAGCCTGCCCGATAAAGCGCAGGACGCCGTCGAAACCGGAACTCTGGCGCGCATGGTCGCGCACATCGCGTGGCCGCTCGAAAGTCCCGGCCCAGAGGCCCGCCTTCTGGCCCTTTGCCTCGGCCTCCTCTTTGCCATAATCGCCATAAGAAATGGCCATGCCCCGGCGCACCATGGCGGCATTGATGTCGCCGCCCGCCCCGCTCCGGCAGACGACGAGCAGCCTGTCGTAGCGGTCGCGCCGGCTGCCCTGACAAACAGTTCCCGATGCCAGCACCATATCCTGCAGCGCCTCGCGCGCCGCGCGCCCGCAGGCCCAGGCCTTCCCCGCCCGCTCGCAGCTTTGGTTGAGCTCCGGCGCATCGATGCCTTCGAGGCGCAACCGTTCGCCTCCCAACGCCAGACTGTCACCGTCGGCAGCATGAAAGGCGCCGGCATGCTCGATTTTTGCTGCATCGTTGAGCTTGGCGGCGATCAGCGCCACGAGCACCAGCAGGGCAAAAGCGGTCACGCCGTCGCGAATCAGGCGCAGGCCCCGTGTCACGCTTTCGCCTCCTTAAAAAACAAATCCTTGGCAAAGATGGCAAACATCTTCTTAAGAATTGTCGGTTAAGCTCTTATCCACCCTGGGATGAAGTTTCAACGTGCACATGAGTACCGGCGTAAGCACATCGACCGACAAGATCATCGTCGACAGGTCGCGCAGCCACCGCAACAAGGCCGTTTCCAAGGCCGTGCGGCAGACGCGCGAACGTCTTCAGTCCGGTCATGCGTCAAATTCCTCCTTCGATCGTGACGTGCTCAACATGTATGTGGCATCGGTGCTGCAGAGCGCGTCGCTCATGCCGCTCTTCGTCGTCATCATCACCGCGCTTGGCGTCTATTTCACCCAGAACACCCAATTGCTCTTCTGGGCGCTGCTGACGCTCACCTGTCATACCGGCAATATCCTGCTGGCGCGCCGCGCCCGCCGGCAGGAAATCACCTCCGAGAACGCCCGCGAATGGCGCCGCCTGCTGCTCTCCGGCCAGTTCCTGCTCGGCTGCTGCTGGGCCGTCTTCGCGCTGCAAGGCTGCGACACCTGCGAGCCATCGAGTTTCATTCTCTATAAGGGCGCGACGCTGCTGATCGCGCTCTCCGTCACGGCGATGTCGAACTTCATGCTGACGCCTGCCGTGCTCGCCGCCTTCTCACCGGCGGTCCTGGCGCTCGCCGCCAAGAGCGGCCTGTCGCGCGACCTGCTCGAAATCAGCCTGACGGTGGCCTTCACCACCACTCTTGTCTTCTTCAATTATATCAGCGACCGGCTCTTCAAGTCGAACCTCAGGATTCTCTCATATCAGTCGGAGAAGGACGACCTGATCGCAGAGCTGGAAGTGGCGAAATCGATGTCGGACGAGGCTCGCCGCCGCGCCGAAGAGGCGAACCTCGCCAAGTCGCGCTTCCTTGCCTCCATGTCGCACGAGCTTCGAACGCCTCTCAACGCCATCCTCGGCTTTTCCGAGGTGATGTCGGCCGAAGTCATGGGGCCGCTCGCCAATCCGACCTACAAGGAATATGCCGGCGATATCCACCGCTCCGGCCAGCATCTGCTCGATCTCATCAACGAGATCCTCGACCTGTCGCGCATCGAGGCCGGCAAATACGAGCTGAGCGAGGAGGCGATTTCGCTTCTCGATATCACCGAAGATTGCATCGGCATGGTCCAGCTGCGCGCCCGCGCCAAGAACATTGCCATTTCGGACCAGTTCGAGCGGCAGCTGCCGGCCATCTGGGCCGACGAGAAGTCGATGCGCCAGGTGGTGCTCAACCTTCTCTCCAATGCGGTCAAGTTCACGCCGCAGGGCGGCGAGATCCACGTTAAGGTCGGCTGGACAGCTGGCGGCGGCCAGTACATCTCGATCAAGGACAACGGCCCCGGCATTCCGGAAGAAGAGATTCCCGTCGTCCTGTCGGCCTTTGGCCAGGGCTCGATCGCCATCAAGAGCGCCGAACAGGGTACCGGCCTCGGCCTGCCGATCGTCCAGGCGATCCTTGCCAAACATGACGGACAGTTCCTGCTGAAATCGAAACTGCGCGAGGGCACCGAGGTCATCGCCATCCTGCCCGCCAAGCGTGTGCTCCAGAGCCTGCCGGCCGTCGAGGAGGCTCACGCCGTTGCGCGCAAGCGCAAGAGTTTTGCCTGAATCAGCTAAAGAACAGCTGCTTTCCGAGGACGAAGCCGAGATAGAGGCAGCAGGCGGCAATCATGCAGGTTACCGCGAAGGAGCCGAGATCCTTGGCATGTTTGCCGACAATCGAAATCTCCGGCGAAATCCGGTCGATCACCTCTTCAACGGCCGTATTCATCGCCTCCATCGAAAAGAGCCCGAGAAACAGAAGCACCGCGACGACGATCTCGCCCGCAGTGGCTCCCACCAGCGCCAGCGCCGCGATCGAAGCGATGAAAAAACCGAGTTCCTGACGGAAGGCCGCCTCTTTCAGCACCCGCAGAAAGCCTGCCCAGGAATAGCTGGCGGCGGCGATGAAATGCCGAAGTCCGGTCTCTTTCGTCACCGCAGGCTTCATCAAGATGCCCTTCCTCTTCCTGTTGCATCAAACCGGGGAGCCTCCCCATCAATGAGCGAATACGCAAATACCGAATCCATTTGGGCGGCGCAAGCGAACGCGCGCGGATCGACGGCGCCCACTGCGGCCTTAATGCTTATTCGACACACCCGCCTGGGCGAAGGTCGCCATGCCGGAATGACAGGCGGCGGCCGCCTTGACGATACCGGCGGCAAGTGCGGCACCGGTGCCTTCGCCGAGCCGCATGCCAAGCGCCAGAAGCGGCGTCTTGCCGAGCATCTCGATTGCGCGAAGATGTCCGGGCTCGCCGGAGACATGGCCGATCAGGCAATGATCGAGCGCGGACGGATTGGCGGCCTTCAGGATCGCCGCCGCGGCGGTCGCGACATAACCGTCGATCAGCACCGGGATGCGCTCCATGCGGGCCGCAAGAATGGCGCCGGCCATCGCAGCGATCTCGCGGCCGCCGAGCCGGCGCATGATCTCCAGCGGATCGTCGAGATGGTCGCCATGCAGCGCCACCGCCTTTTCCACTGCCGCGATCTTGCGCTCCAGCATCTCGCCTTCCGAACCGGTGCCGGGTCCCACCCAGTCGCGCGCCGAACCGCCGTAAAGCGCATAGTTGATCGCCGCCGCAATCGTCGTATTGCCGATGCCCATCTCGCCGATGCAGAGCAGGTCGGTGCCGCCGGCGATCGCCTCCATGCCGAAGGCCATGGTCGCGGCGCAATCGCGCTCGGAAAGTGCTGCCTCCTCGGTGATGTCGCCGGTGGGATAATCGAGCGCCAGATCGAAGACTTTCAATCCGAGATCATAGGCGACACAGATCTGGTTGATCGCCGCACCGCCGGCTGCAAAGTTCTCGACCATCTGTTGCGTCACCGTTGGCGGAAAAGGTGTGATCCCCTGCCTGGTGACGCCGTGATTGCCGGCAAAGATCGCCACCAGCGGCCGGTTGACGGCAGGTGTGCGGCCCGTCCAAGCGGCAAGCCAGAAGGCGATCTCTTCGAGCCGTCCGAGCGCACCCGGCGGCTTGGTCAGCTGCGCGTCACGTTCGCGCGCCGCCACCAGCGCGCGGGCGTCCGGCCCCGGCAGGTCGCGGAGCAGGGTACGGAAATCGTCGAACGGCAGGCCTGAAACGCTCATCTGTGCGGTTTTCCTATAAATCCGGGTATTCTTGTTTTTTCCCCGCAAATCAGCTTCTTTGCGGATGGAAACTCTCTTAAAGCGGGCGGACGAGGCGAACAACTCCAAAAGCGCAGCCGAGACCATAAGCCGAGACCTCCGGCAGAACGAAACAGAATGAAGATCAAGGACTATGCGGTCGATACCGCCCGCGCCGTCGCCTTCCTCAGCCGCATTCCCATGCGGCAATCGCTGTTCAAAGGTTATGACGGCAGGCTCGGCCCGCTGGTGCGCTCCTTTCCCTTTGCCGGCATCGTCATCGGCTTCATCCCCGCACTCGCCCTCTTCCTCCTTTTGGGGCTGCGCGCCGATCCGCTGATGGCAGCCCTGATCGCGCTTTCCGTCCAGGTCCTCGTCACCGGCGCGCTGCACGAGGACGGTCTGGCCGATACGGCCGACGGCATCGGCGGCGGCAAGAGCCGCGAACAGAGCCTGCTCATCATGAAGGATAGCCGGATCGGCACCTATGGCGCGATAGCCCTGATCCTCTCCTTCGCGATCCGCGCAGCCGCACTTGCCGCCATCGCCCGCCATTCCTCGCCGCTCACTGCTGCCCTCGCCATTCCCGCCGTCGCGGCTCTCAGCCGTGGCGCCATCGCCTGGCACTGGCAGCGGTTGGCACCGGCAAAGGCCGATGGCGTGGCCGCCTCGACCGGCCAGCCGGACGAGGCGGCGATGCAGTTTGCGCTCGCCTCGGCCGGCCTCGTCGCAGCGCTTCTGATCTGGCCGGCATTCGGCCTGCGGCCGCTGGTCGCAAGCCTGCTCGCCACCGGCATCGCAGGGTTTGCCTTCACCGCCTTCATCCGCCGCAAGCTTGCCGGCCACACCGGCGATACGCTGGGCGCGACGCAGCAAATTTGCGAGATCGCCACTCTTTGCGCCCTTGCCACGGCCCTTTGAAACTCCGATATATCGCTCATGCAAACACCCTGCATTCACGTCTGCTCGCTGGAACCCACCACCGGATTTTGCGCCGGATGCGGCCGGACTCTTCAGGAAATCGGCAGCTGGATGAGTTATTCCGACACCGAGCGAAGACGGATCATGGCGCTGCTGCCGGCAAGGCTCGCAGGCGCCGCCACGCCGTCGAACCGTATGAAAACGAGCCTCGCCGGTGGGCCGGAGCGGCCTTTATGATCCGTTTGACCGTCTTCCTCGTCGTGATCGGCATCGGCCTTGCCGTGCTGATTGTCAACAATGACAACAGCCGCATCCTTGGTCTGCAGAGCGATGACTTCGGCCGCGTCGTCTATCTGCTGCCGATCGCGCTGATGTTGTCGGCCGGCATCTGGGCGAGCCGGCGCAGCATCGGCGAAACGATGCGCCAGATGATGATCTGGCTGGTCATCATCCTGGCGCTCGTGACCGTCTACCTCTATCGCCAGGAAGCGCTCGGCGTCGGCAACAGGCTGCTCGCCGGCCTCGTTCCCGGCCGCGCCGTCGTCGTCACCACAAGCGAGGGCGGCCAGGAGATCATCCTGCACAAGCTGCTGAACGGCCATTTCCAAGCCGATGTCGCAGTCAACGGCCAGACGATCGAGATGCTTGTCGATACCGGCGCCAGCATGGTGGCGCTGTCGCGCGAAGATGCCGAACGCATCGGCATCGACCTCTCCCGCCTCACCTATTCCATGACGGTCATGACCGCCAACGGCCGCGGCCGCGCAGCACCCGTCACGCTCGACCAGGTAGCGATCGGCCCGATCGTCCGCAACAATGTCGCAGCCAGCGTCTCCGAGGATGGCCGGCTCGACCAGAGCCTGCTCGGTATGAGCTTCCTGGAAACGCTGGGCTCGCTGCAGATGCAGACCGACGAACTCCGCATGCGCAACTAATTGCGGCTCCACCGCTTTACGGCGACGAGCGGATCTGGCAGCTTGAGCGCAAGAACAACAAGACCACAAAGAACAATAAGAAACTCCTGCCGCATAATTCCTTAAATCGGAATCGATTTAAGGAATTATGCAACAATTCAAAGTGCTACAGCGTCCTTTGCGCGTCTGAAAAGACGCGCGGCGCTGTAGTCTGGTGGCACCGCATGTTCGACCGGCCTTCGCCCGCGGCGAGGCCTTGACCCATGGGTGCGACAGGAGCTTCGCAATGAATTCACTCTGGCCGATCGTCATCGGCGGCGCTCTGCCGGCCCTGTTCTGGGGCATTACCGCCATCTTCCAGAAGCAGAGCGCCACATCAGCCACCGGCTCCGCTGTCTACCTGATCGCCTTCGGCGCCGCCTGTGCGTTGGCTGGGCTAATTGCCGCCCTGATTTGGCGCCCTGCCCCCTGGACCGCCGAAGGTCTCGGCTTTGCCGCCACCGCAGGCGCCTGCTTTGCCGTCGGCACCGGCCTGATCAGCTTTGCGCTTTTCACTTACGGTGTTCCCGTCTCGAAACTCGCGCCGATCTGGAGCTGCAACGTACTGGTGACGCTGGCGATCGGCGCCGTCTTTCTCGGCGAAGCCTCCGAGCTCGACGTAATGAAGCTCGTCGCCGGCACCCTCCTCATCATCTCGGGCGCCCTTCTCGTCAGCAGCGCTTGACGGGGACTGGTGCGCCGCCACATGCTCCTGCGTTGCAGCGCCTTCTGCTTTGTTGATATCCTGCGTCCAGGCGCCTCTGCGCGCCGTACCGGAGCTCGACATGAACCCACGACAATTGAAGACATTCCTTGCGGTGATCCGGCACGAAAATCTCACGCGCGCCGCTGCCGAGGTCAATCTCGCTCAGTCAAGCCTCAGCGACCAGATACAGGCGCTGGAAGAGGAACTGGGCGCAGAACTCTTCCTCCGCTCCCGGCAGGGCGTCGTCCCGACAGCGGCAGGTTCGGTCCTCAAGGCTTACGCCGAAGAGATACTGGCGCTGAACGACGAAGCGAATGCCGCCGTCAGCGCCGCAGCCGGCAGTGCGGAGCAGTCCGTCACCTTGGGCACGCTCGAAACCATCGCCGCCGAAAGACTGGCGCCGTGGCTGTCACTCTTTCGCAAGAAGAACCCAGACGTCGGCCTCAAGCTCAAGGTCGGCGGCAGCGGCGAATTACTTGCGCAATTGCAGCACGGCTCGATCGACGTCGCCTTCACCTTCGATCGCGGGCAGCAGGATGAGCGCTTCCTGACGCGCCGCATCTGCAGCGAACCGCTGGTGCTGATTGGCGGTCGCGATTCGCAAGCTCGGCTACCTGCAAGCCTCGCGGCACTGAGCACCGCCCCCTTCGTCGCCACCGAAACCGGCTGCGTCTACCGTCACCTGTTCGACACTGCCTTTGCCGAAGCGCAGATTGCAGCACCATCAATCGTCACCGAAGCCGGCAGCATCGCGACGATCATCCGGCTCGTCGCATCCGGCACCGGTTATGGCCTCGTACCGCGCCTTGCGGTCGGCCCGGCCGCAACACGGGGCGACGTCGTCGAACTACCATGGCCGGGCAATCCACCTGCCGCTTCACTGGTGATGATGTGGCGGCGCAGGCGCGTGCAGCCGCCGGCGCTTACCCTCTTGCTGCAATCGGCAAGCGAAGAACTCTCGCCGCTCAGACCAGCCGATGCCCGCCTTCGACATGCAGGATAGTGCCTGTCGTGAAGCCGTTGCCGATCAGGAAGCGGATCGCATCGGCAATATCATCGGGCCGTCCAACGCGTCCGGCCGGCAGGCGCTGTGCCATCGCATCAAGCGTTGCCTGCTTGGCCTCGCCGGCGACGAAGCTCCAGATCGGCGTGTCCACCCATCCGGGCGACACCGCGTTGATCCGGATCGGCGCCAGTTCAACAGCAAGCGCCCTGACCATGCCTTCGAGCGCCGCATTGACGGCTGCGACCACCGATCCACGCGCCGCCGGCCGGTAGGCCGCGACACCTGACGTATAGGTGATCGATCCTGACGGCGGCAAATGGGCGGCACCATATTTTGCCAGCAGCAGCGGCCCGTAGATTTTGCTTTCGACCACCCTTTGCGCCGCCGCAAGCTCGATCTTAGGCAGTAGCTGATAGGCGCCTTCGATATCGGCCGTCGTGCTGACGATGTGATCGACCCGCCCACTATTGCGGAACAGCGTCGCGACCTCTTCCTCGCGCGATATATCAACGGCGACCGTCGCCAATCCAGGATGCTCGCCGAGATCGCGGCGGGCCGCCGCTAGCTTATCTTCACTGCGTCCTGCGATCGTTACCGCCGCCCCTTCCCCGAGCAAGCGCCTCGCCAGCGCCAGCCCCATTCCGGAACTGCCGCCAACAATAATGATCCTCGCGCCTTCGATCCTGATATCCGTCATCTGCCATCTCCTTCTCGGCTGATGCAGCAGATGCCTCGGATCAGAGCGAAAGAAAAACGGAAGAAACCGATGGCGTCATCGGGTTTTCCGATGGCGCGTGTTCGGGTGATTGATCAGTTCCGCAGCCGGTAGTCGGTCTTGAAGATCCAGGCGAGCGTTCCCAGGCAGATCACCAGGAACACCGTGATCATCGCCAGGCTGATCGCCGGGTTGACGTCGGCGATCCCGTAAAAACTCCAGCGGAAGCCGCTGAAGATAGGGCACCGGGTTGAAGTGGCTGGCGGCACGACTCGGCGAAGCCTCCGAGCTCGACATAATGAAGCTCGTCGCCGGCATCCTCCTCATCATCTCGGGCGCCCTTCTCGTCAGCAGCGCCTGACGGAAAACTGGCGCAATGCGCTCAGTACGAGATGAGGACTTCACCGATCCTCGGGCGTTGCCTTGCAACCAGCAGAGTCGTGACACCAGAGTCAGCCTCACCGGACAAAATATCGACGGTAGCACGCCGACCGAAGAACTCGATCCGTGATCGCAAATTCCGGAAGGAACAAGAATTGGGTGAGCAATGGATGCTCAATTCACCATGCGCCTCTGAGCCCGAAAACACTGTAATTGCAAGATTAATGCCGAGATCGTCATGCTTGGCGAGACTGCATGTGTCGTCGGGAAGGCATGACACCTCGGCAGAGAAAGGCTCTTTTCCCTCGACCACCACAGCAAAGGTAACCTTGACGGGATGGGCGGCCTCCTGCGATGGGCCTTGCTGCGGTGCTAGGTAATAGATGGATGCGATTGCGAGGCATCCAAGCACATTGCTGCTGACCATCAGATTGCCCCATGACCGATGACCTCTTGCTGAGCAATCTTTCATGTTGAAATTGCGGCACTTCCTGAGGGCCGGATCAGTTGCGCAGCCGGTAACCGGTCTTGAAGATCCAGGCGAGTGTTCCCAGGCAGATCACCAGAAACATCGTGATCATCGCCAGGCTGATCGCCGGATTGACATCGGCGATCCCGTAAAAACTCCAGCGGAAGCCGCTGACGAGATAGAGCACCGGGTTGAGGTGGCTGACCGCCTGCCAGAAGGGCGGCAGCATGCTGACCGAATAGAAGCTGCCGCCGAGAAAGGTCAGCGGCGGCACGACCAGCATGGGAATGAGGTTCAGCTGTTCGAAATTGCCGGCCCAGATGCCGATCATGAAGCCGAACAGGCTGAAGGTAATCGCCGTCAGCAGGAAGAACAGGATCATCATGAAGGGATGCTCGATCCTGACGTCGACGAAGAGATTGGCAGTCAGGAGAATGATGAAGCCGATCAGCATCCCCTTGGTCGCCGCCGCCCCGACATAACCGAGCAGGATCTCCGTCATCGCCACCGGCGCGGAAAGTACCTCGTAGATCGTGCCGGTGAATTTCGGGAAATAGATGCCGAAGGAGCCATTGCTGATGCACTGGCCAAGCAGCGTCAGCATGATCAGGCCGGGCGTGATGAAGGCGCCGTAGGACACGCCCTCTACCTCCTGAATGCGTGATCCCACAGCGGCGCCGAAGACGATGAAATAGAGCGAGGTCGAGATCACGGGCGAGATGACGCTCTGCAGCAGCGTGCGGCGCGTGCGCGCCATCTCAAAGAAATAGATCGATTTGACGGCCTCGATGTTCATTTTTCCGCTCCCACCAGCGCCACGAAGATGTCCTCGAGCGAGCTTTGCCGCGTCGAGAGATCCTTGAAATGGATATTGTTCTCACCGAGCCGGGTCAGCAGGGCCGCGATGCTTTCCTGTTCGTTGCCAGCGTCGAAATCATAAGTCAGCCGGTTGCCGTCTGCTTCCAGCGTCAGCCCATTGCCGGCAAAACAATCCGGCAGGCGGCTGAGCGGTTCGGTGAGATCGAGGATGAGTTGCTTGCGGCCGAGCTTGGCCATCAGCGCCGCCTTGTCCTCGACGAGCAGCAACTTGCCGCCATTGATGACGCCGACACGGTCAGCGATTTCCTCGGCCTCTTCGATATAGTGGGTAGTCAGAATGATGGTGACGCCGGAGGCCCGAAGCTCTTCAACGACATGCCACATGTCCTTGCGCAACGTCACGTCGACGCCGGCGGTCGGCTCGTCGAGGAAAAGAATTTCCGGCTCATGGGAAAGCGCCTTGGCGATCAGCACCCGCCGCTTCATGCCGCCGGAGAGCTGGCGCAGCATATTGTCCTTCTTGTCCCACAACGAGAGCGCGCGCAGCACCTTCTCGATATGGGCAGGATTGGCCTTCTTGCCGTGCAGTCCACGCGAAAAGCTCACCGTATTGAACACCGTCTCGAACTGATCGGTGGTCAGCTCCTGCGGCACCAGCCCGATCATCCCGCGGGTGGCGCGGAAATCCTTCACGACGTCGTGGCCAGCAACCAGCACCCGGCCGCGGCTCGGATTGGCGATGCCGCAGATGATCGAGATCAGCGTCGTCTTGCCCGCACCGTTCGGCCCGAGCAACGCCAGGATCTCGCCTTTTTCGACGTCGAGATTGATGCCCTTCAGGGCCTCGAACCCATTGGCATAGGTCTTGGTGAGGTTCTGAACGGAAATGATGGGGGCCATGCGGTACTCTTGCGGATTCTCGGAAGTTACTTCGGCCGCTATATAGTCCCTTTGTAACGCTTTAACATCCTTAAGCCATGAACACTGCATTCACGCTGCTAACACAGTTGGCCCGCTGACCCGCTGACCTGCTGACCTGCTGACGCGGCGAAGTAGCCGGCATCGGGTTTTCGCGAGGAGAAGCCCCTTACGGCGAAAAGAAAGGCGGCTGCCGCTTTCAGATGTCATCATCCGGTGATCTTCGTGTCCGATAAGAGAGCCGAGGTCAGCACCGGCATCCGCCCCACCGCCACCCCTTTGCGGAGCCGTCTCCGGGTGTTCTCGTTGCGCCCCATTTTTGCTGCCTCGGCCATGTAGTCAAAGTTATTGTTCAGTCACGAAGTGCTTGGAACCGGCCAGTATCCCCTGTTCAGCCGCGTTCGTCTTAGCCGGCCCTGCGCCGGCTTTCTTTTTTCGTTCCCCACCTCATTCTTTCTGTAGTCCACCGTGGATGAAAGCGACTAGGTGCCCCTCACAACTCATCGTAATTGAACCAGTCAAAATCCGCGGCCTTCGCCCGGCCCGACGTATCGAAGGCAAACACGCCGGCGAAAGCGCCGGTGAAGGAGCCGTGTTCGCCGCGGCCGCCTTCGTCGGAAATCACGCCGGCGTCGAGGACCGGGCCGATCGGCTGCCAGGCGCCCTTGCCTTCGGTCTGCCAGAAGAATTGCAGGTCGTTCTCGCGGATTTCCATGGCAAGCTGGACGCGGCCATCGGCGGCAATCGAAACCCCGCTGTCGGCGGGAAAGCTCAGCCGGCCGTTCGGGTAGTCGCCGTTGCAGGAGAGGATCGTCACGCAGCGGCCGAGTGTTTCGTGCAACGTCACCGCGACGGCGTGGAATTTGTGGCGGTTGTAGTAATGCGTCAGCCCCGCAACCTGCTGATAGGTGTCGGGCGAGAAGTCGATCACGGTCTCGGCGCGGAAACTGTGATGCTCCTGGCGGCGGGCAACCAGCGACTGTTCGAACCAGGAGCCGATGCTTTCGCGCGCAATCAGGCGCAGATGGCCGGGACGATCCGTCAGGTTGAAGATGCGCGCGGGCTCTGGCGTGCGCAGCCATTGGAAATCGGCGGGCAACGTGCCGCCATCGAAGCTGTATTCGCTGCGCATCGGCTTTTCCACCGGCGCCGCGCCAAAGAGGCCTGGCACATCGACATCGGGCACCGAGGTGCCGTTTTCAAGATAGAGCCAGTCATCGTCGCGCCAGACGCATTTCTGCAAGGATGTCTCGCGCCCCAGCGTGCAACGTCGTTTCGGCGGTAGCGGCCGGCCGCAGAGATGGGTGTGATAGGCCTCGCCCTCCGGCGTTTCGACATATTGGCCATGACCTGCCCGCTGTAATACCGCGCCTGGATGATCCTTGGAGGTGATGAGATGCATGTTCGGATGCATCTCATAGGGCCCGTCGATATTACGCGACCGCGCCATGGTGACGGCATGGTCGTAGCCGGTGCCGCCCTCGGCGGTGGTCAGATAGTACCAGCCATTGCGCTTGAAGAGATGCGGGCCTTCGACGAGGCCGAGCGGGCTGCCGGCGAAGATGTTCTTGATTGGCCCCTTCAGCGCCTTTGCCACCGGATCCCATTCCTGCAGCAGGATGCCGTCGAAGGCCGGCGATTTCGGCGAGCCGCCATAGCTTTCGGTGCGGTGGTTCCACTGCATGTTGACGAACCACTTGCGGCCGTCATCGTCGTGGAAGAGCGAGGGATCGAAGCCGGAGGAATTCACATAGACCGGCTCGGACCAATCGGCCTCGATCGTAGGTGCCGTGACGATGTAGTTCGGCGCATCCTTGAAATTGCCGTCGTAGCGCTTGACGTCGGTATAGACCAGCCAGAACTGCCCGTCGGCATAGGACAGGCACGGCGCCCAGATGCCGCAGCTATCGGGATTGCCGCGCATGTCGAGCTGCGATCTGCGCTCCAGCGGCCGGCGCACCAGCGTCCAGTTCACCAAGTCGCGCGAATGGTGGATCTGCACGCCGGGATACCATTCGAAGGTCGAGGTGGCGATGTAATAATCCGCGCCGACGCGGCAGATCGACGGATCGGGATTGAACCCGGGCAGGATGGGATTGCGGATCATGACAGGGTCTCCTCCGACCGGCGGTGCTTTGCTGTACGTACATCAGATTATAGCAGAAAAAGGCCCGGAAGACTTGCCTCCGGGCCTGAGATGACTATTCGCGTTCGGCGGACTTGGCCCAGAGGTTGATGTCGGCCTCGCGGGCATAGACGTCGATCTCAGCCAGTTCCTCGACGGTGAATTCGAGATTGTCGAGCGCCTTGACGCAATCGACGATCTGCGACGAGCGGCTGGCGCCGATCAGAGCCGAGGTCACACGGCCGCCGCGCAGTACCCAGGCGATCGCCATCTGCGCCAGCGTCTGGCCGCGCCTTTCGGCGATCTCGTTGAGCTTGCGGATATTGTCGATAATTGAAGGGCGGATGTAGTCGCGCTTGAGAAAGTGGTTCTGCGCCGCTCGGCTGTCTTCGGGAATGCCGCCGAGATATTTCGTCGTCAGCATGCCCTGGGCGAGTGGCGAGAAGACGATCGAGCCCATGCCGACCTCATCCAGCGTATCGAGCAGCCTGTCGTCCTCGACCCAGCGGTTGAGCATCGAATAGCTCGGCTGGTGGATCAGGCACGGCGTGCCGAGATCCTTCAGGATCTTTGCAGCTTCGCGCGAGCGCTGCGAATTATAGGAGGAAATGCCGACATAGAGTGCCCGGCCGGAACGGACGATATGGTCGAGCGCGCTACAGGTCTCTTCCAATGGCGTTTCCGGGTCGAAGCGGTGCGAATAGAAGATGTCGACATAGTCGAGGCCCATGCGCTTCAGGCTCTGGTCGCAGGAGGCGATCAGATACTTGCGGCTGCCCCATTCGCCGTAAGGGCCGGGCCACATGTCGTAGCCGGCCTTGGAGGAGATGATCAGCTCGTCGCGAAGCCCGACAAATTCGGTGCGCATGATTTCGCCGAAGGCGGTCTCGGCGCTGCCGGGAGGCGGGCCGTAATTGTTGGCGAGGTCGAAATGGGTGATGCCGAGGTCGAAGGCCGTGCGGCACATGTCGATTTTGCGGTCATGCGGCGTGTCGCCGCCGAAATTGTGCCAAAGGCCGAGCGAGACGGCCGGCAGCTTCAGGCCGGAACGGCCCGTGCGGTTATATTTCATTTTCGAATAGCGGTCTGCGGCTGGTTGCCAGCTCATCTGAATGTCTCCTTGATAAAATAGCTATATGGTCGTCATGCGACATTATCGGCCCAAGAGATTGCCGACACCTGCCTCTCATCCGGCTGCCGCCACCTTTGCCTGGGTCGAGCCACGTGTCCCGACCCGCCCTTCGGACCCCCGTAAACGGGGCGAAGGGACATGCCGCGCCGTCTTCCTCAACCTCAACCTCGACGCTGCGTTTGGCACGTCCCCTCTCCCCGTTTTTTTTACGGGGAGAGGGTTAGGGTGAGGGGCAGCCATCGGCGCGAACCGCACAGCCGTGGGACAGGCCCGAGGTTGACGAAACTATTGTAACAAGCGCGCCGATACGGCAAGCCCAAGGCGCGCGTGCTCTCTACTTCAGAAGCGCCTGCGCTTCTTCGATGCCGAGAGCCGCCGGCTGCGTGCAGGTCGTGGTCAGGTCGATGAACCGGCCCTCCTCGCCCGATTTCAGGATCGAGGTCATGACGTCGACGCCGTGCAGCGTGCGGTCGAGCGAGCAGCGCGCGTCGCGTCCCTCGATCAGCGACATCGCCATGTCGGCAAGGCCGGCGGTGCGGTAGTTGGCGCGCGATCCGTTCGGGCTTTCCTGGTTGATCTTGCCGAACGGATGCTCCCAGGCATCGAGCGGCTTGATGTCCTTGTCGCGGCCGCTTGCCTCAACGGTGCCGCCGAAGAAGTTCGGGTCCGGCACGTAGAGCGAGCCGTCGGTGCCGTAGAGCTCCATATTGGCATGCCGATGCGACCACACGTCCCAACTCGCCGTCAGCGTCACGGTGGCGCCGTTGACGAATTCGAGCAGCGCCTGGATCGTCGTCGGCGTCTTGACCGGGATGATCTCGCCGTTGCGCGGCTGGCTGGTGATGGTGCGGGTGGGCGACGCCATCGAGGTCATGCCGCCGACACGTTTGACCGGGCCGATCAGGTTGATCAGGTTGGCGATGTAATAAGGGCCGAGATCGAGGATCGGGCCGCCGCCCGGCAGAAAGAAAAAGTCCGGGTTCGGATGCCACATTTCCATACCAGGGCTCATCACGTAACAGGCGCCCGAGGTCACCCGGCCGATGCCGCCGTCATCGATGAACTTGCGGGCGAGCTGATGGGCGCCGCCGAGGAAAGTGTCGGGCGCGCAGCCGACGGCAAGGTTCTTTTCTTTGGCAATGCGGCGAAGCTCCTCGCCCTCTTCCACTGAGAGCACCAGCGGCTTTTCGGAATAGACGTGTTTTCCGGCCTCGAGGATCGCCTTCGATACCCGGAAATGCGCATCCGGGATCGTCAGATTGACGACGACGTCGATCTCGTCATTGACGAGAAGCTCGTCGATCGTCTGCGCTTTGACGCCATATTCCTTGGCGCGCGCCTCGGCCGCCTGCGCGTTGATATCGGCGCAAGCCAGCACCTTAAGCCCCTTGAAGAGCGGTGCCAGCGAGAAGTAGGTGGTGGAGATGTTGCCGCATCCGATGATGCCGACGCCAAGTTCCCTGGTCATGATGAAGCCTCAGTAGCTCTGGAAGGATGCGATCGAGCGGCTGATATTGCGGTCGATGTCATTCGGGTTATCGTGTTCGACGACGTAGTGCTTGGCCTTGGTGGCGCGCAACGCTGTCATCAGCCTGGCCCACTCGACCTTGCCGTGACCGACATCGGCCCATCCGCTCTCATCCGTCGCTTCGCCGGCCGGTGCGATGTCCTTGACATGCACGGCGGTGATGCGCGGTCCGAGCTTCGCGATCCAGGCGAAGGGATCGGCGCCGCCGCGGATGACCCAGGCGATATCGGCTTCCCAGGAAATGTCGGGCGCGCCTTCGAAGATGTGCTCGATCGGCCGCGAGCCGTCCTGCAGCTTGAAGAATTCGAAATCATGATTGTGCCAGCCGAATTCGTAGCCGGCAGCCTTGTAAGGCTTGCTGATTTCCTGCAGGCGCTTGCCGAAGGCGGCCCAGCCGGCAGCGTCGGATGGCCGTTCCTCGGCCGCCAGATGCGGCGCATAGATCGAATCCATGCCGAGGATCTTGGCAATGTTCAGCGACTTCTGAACTTCCTTCTCCAGGAAATCGGGGCTGAAATGGCCGCTCGCCATGACCAGGCCATTCTTGTCGAGTTCAGCGCGAAGGCTCTTCAGCCCGGCATCGTCGAGATCGGCATAGATACCGCCGAAGCCCTCGACTTCGGCATAACCTGATTTGCCGAGCTTTTCGAAGATCGCCGAATAGGGCTGGAAGTTGCGGGCGCTATAGAGCTGGTAGCTGAGTTTCGTCATCATGTTCTCCTTGGGCCTCGTGCCCATTCTTGCAAGATCAATCCGCCGACTGGCAGGAATACAGGTCGTAGAACCGGAACTCCGGAAGCGCGCCACGATCAAGCGGCCGTGCCGGGGTAAAGGTGATGCGGCGGCTCTCGCCGGCCGCAAGATCGAAGGCGTTGTCGGAATATTTGCCGTCGGTCTCGGTTTCGATCATCACGAAAAGCGCAAGTCCCCTAGCGGTGACGTTTATGTCGACGGAGCCATTCTCCTCGACATAGTCGTGGGTGACTGTCAGCCCCGCAGGTTCCAGCTCCAGCGCCTTGTAGGTACCGTTGACATGGTGCCCCTCGCCGCCTGTGCCGTTCGACGCGGTGAAACGCCAGGCAAGCAACGTTCCCTCGGGAATATCGGAAACGTCGATGCTCGTGGCAGTGACGGCCGCATCCGGCGAACATATGGCCCGTACGTCTCTCAGGTGTCGGCGCTCGCCCTTCGTCGTCAGCAGCGAGATCGAAAGGTCGACACTGACATCGGCAAGCGTGTCGTTGACCAGCGAGAAACGGATCGTCTTGCCGTCGTCGGAAGGAATGGCCGCGACCGCGACCGGCTGGAAGAAGCGCTTGACGAGATAGTGCATCGCCTTCCAGCGGCCGCCATAGTCGAGGCTCGACCAGGAGGCGACCGGCCAGGTGTCGTTGAGCTGCCAGTAGATCGTGCCCATGCAATGGGGTTTGAGCGACCGCCAGTATTCCACCGCCGTCTTGATCGCCAGCCCCTGCTGGATCTGGGAGAGATAGACGAAGTTCGGAAAATCCTTGGGGAAGCGGAAATAACGGAACATCGTGCCGGCGATGCGCTCGTTGCCGCCGGCATTCTTCTGGTGCAGCTCCATGACCGGGGAAGCGATGTTCATGTCTTTCGCCTCGGCATAGGTCTTGATCACAGGCAGCGACGTATAGGACTGGAAGCCGAATTCCGAGCAGAAGCGTGGACGCACCGAGCGGTAGTTGTCGAACGACTTGTTCTCGTGCCAGACCGACCAGTAATGCATGTCGCCGGATCCGTCCGCATGCCAGGCATCGCCGAAATCGAGATAACCGGAAGCCGGGCTCGAAGGCCACCAGAGCGCGCCGGGCAGCGCCTTTTTCACTGCCTGCTCGATCGTGCGGTTGAGGCGATCATAGGAGACGAGATAGCGGTCGCGGTCTTTACGGGATTCCTCGAACCAGGTCAGTGCTCCGACCAGCTCATTGTCGCCGCACCAGAGCACGATCGACGGATGCGAGGAGAGCCGGCGCACCTGGAAATCGACCTCGATCGTCACATTGTCGAGAAAGTCCTCGGTCGAGGGATAAAGGTTGCAGGCGAACATGAAGTCCTGCCAGACCATAAGGCCCAGCCGGTCGCAGAGATCATAGAAATGATCCTGCTCATAGAAGCCGCCGCCCCAGACGCGGATCATGTTCATGTTGGCGGCTTTGGCCGATTGCAGCAGGTCTTCGGTCTTCTCGGGCGAAGACAGCGAAAACAGCGCGTCGGCCGGTATCCAGTTGGCGCCGCGGCAGAAGATCTCGCGGCCATTGACCTCGAAGGCGAAGCGACTGCCTGATGCATCCGGCGTGGTGATCAGCTCGATGGTGCGAAGACCGATCTGCTTGGTCACCTCATCAGTCGGCAATTCGACGGAAAGCCTGTAGAGCGCCTGCTCGCCACTGCCGGAGGGCCACCAGAGGCGCGGATTGTCGATATGGAAGAGGTGGTTGACATGCGTCTCGCCGTTGACGCCGACATCCAGGCGCACCCGCTCGCCGTCGAGGTCGAAATAGACCTGGGCAATGTCTGGCCCCTTTGAAAACAGCGTTGCCGTCACTTTGAGGTCCACCGAGCCGTCGTTATTGTGGGTCTGGCGGGTGACCACATGTTCGATGCGCGCGGTTTCGAGCTTCTTCAGCGCGATCGTCCCGTAGAGGCCGAGCGGGGCAATGGCAATGTTCCAGTCCCAGCCGAAATGGCATTGCGGCTTGCGCAGCATGTTGCCGTCGGGGATCGGCGAGTTGCCCGTGCTGTAGGGGATGTAGAAGGGCTGCTGCTTCTGTCGCGCAGCGCCGACAGCGACGTTGGAGGCGAAGACGATGCGGATGCTGTTGTCGCCTGATTTCAGCATGCTGGAAACGTCAGGACGATAGCGGCGGAAGCTGTTGTCGGCTTCGAGCGCCAGAAAACCGTTGACGTGGACGCTGGCAACCGTGTCGAGATAGTCGATATCGAGATACCAGTCGCCCTCGATCTCCTGAAGCGTGAAGCTGCGCTCGACTGCCCATTCGCGCTCGGCGACCCACTGCACCTTTTCCTCGTTGCGGCCGAAATAGGGATCGGGGATCAAGCTTGCACGGTGGAGCGCCGTGTGCACGTCGCCCGGCAGCATGATCGCGGTGCGGATCTTGCCGTCGACGGAGGCGAGCTGCCACGAACCGGAAAGGTCGATGTTGGGAGTAGTTGATCGATGCGTCACGATATCGTTTCCGATTTATGATTTTGAAAGAGACGGCGTTTGGTCGTCGTCCGGTCGTTGTCGTTCGTCAGGGCTCCTTCTGCCCGCCTCACTCTCGTCATCCTCGGGCTTGACCCGAGGATCCAGACCGCATCCACCAGCAGCCACGGGCATGGATCCTCGGCACAAGGCCGAGGATGACAGAGAGTGGAGGCCTCTCGCCGAATTCGCCCCGCCCGCAGAGTTCTCTAGAGACGCAGCTCGCTTTCGGCATCGAAGACCGAGGCGACCGTCATGTCGAAGCTGAGCTTCACCTTGGCTCCGACGTTGAAGCGGCGTGCGCCGTTGACACGTACCGACATCGTGTGACCGGCATGTTTCAGCCACAGCAGATTGTCCGCGCCCATCGGCTCCTCGATATCGACGGTGGCGTCATGTTCTTCGCCGCCGGTATTCTCGTTGACCTTGATGTGTTCCGGACGAACGCCGAGCACCACTTTGCGGCCGGGCTGCAGCGTCTCGCCAGCGTCGTAGTCAGCGAGCGAGAAAATGACGCCATTGGCCGAAAAAGCAATGCCGTCGCCTGATTTGACCAGCTCGCCGTGCAGGAAATTCATCGACGGCGAGCCGATGAAACCGGCAACGAACAGATTGCGCGGCCTGTTGTAAATCGTCGTCGGATCGTCGAGCTGCTGGATGATGCCGCTCTTCATGATGGCGATGCGGTCGGCAAGCGTCAGCGCCTCGATCTGATCATGGGTGACGTAGATCATCGTGTTCTTCAGCGACTGGTGCAGGCGCTTGATCTCGACACGCAGCTCCGAGCGGAGTTTGGCGTCGAGATTGGACAGCGGCTCGTCGAACAGGAAGACGTCGACATCGCGCACCAGTGCCCGGCCGATCGCCACGCGCTGGCGCTGGCCGCCGGATAGCTCAGCCGGCTTGCGCTTCAGCAGCGGCTGAATCTGCAGGATTTCGGAGGCACGCGCCACCCGCTTGTCGATCTCTGCCTGCGGCACCTTGGCGACGCGAAGACCGAAGGACAGGTTCTTCTCGACGGTCATCTGCGGATAGAGCGCATAGGACTGGAACACCATGCCGATGCCGCGGTCCTTCGGCTCTTCCCAGGTAACGTTCTTGCCCTTGATGAAGATCTGCCCTTCCGAGGCATCGAGCAGGCCGGCGATGCAATTCAGCAAGGTCGACTTGCCGCAGCCGGACGAGCCGAGGAGCACGAGGAATTCGCCGTCATTGATGTCGAGGTTGAGGTCCTTCAGTACGCTGACCGCACCGAAGTTCAGGGACAGATCCTTGATGGAGACGCTTGCATTCATATTCATGAGATCAACCCTTCACTGCGCCGGCGGCGATGCCGCGGACGAAAAGCCGCCCCGACACGAAGTAGACGATGAGCGGCACCAGACCCGTCAGGATCGTTGCCGCCATGTTGACGTTGTATTCCTTCACGCCCTGGACGGAATTGACGATGTTGTTGAGCTGTACTGTCATCGGATAGGTATCCGGCCGGGTGAAGACCACGCCGAACAGGAAGTCGTTCCAGATGCCGGTCACCTGCAGGATCATCGCGACCACGAAGATCGGCAGCGACATCGGCAGCATGATCCGCAGGAAGATCTGCCAGAAGCCCGCCCCGTCGACACGCGCCGCCTTGAACAGTTCCTCCGGCAGCGACACGAAATAATTGCGGAAGAGCAGCGTCAGGATCGGCATGCCGAAGATCGAATGCACGATGACGAGGCCGGTCAGCGTGCCGTAGATGCCGATTTCGCGCAGGATGATGACGATCGGATAGATCATTACCTGGTAGGGAATGAACGCGCCGACGATGAGGATCGAGAAGAAAAGCTCGGATCCTCTGAAGCGCCAGTTTGCCAGCGCATAACCGTTCACCGAGGCGATCGCGATCGAGATGATCACCGACGGCACCGTGATGCGCACCGAATTCCAGAAACCGCGCGACAGGCCATCGCAGTTGAGCCCGGTGCAGGCCTGCGCCCAGGCTTTCACCCAGGGTTCGAAGGTGATCTCCATCGGCGGCGAAAAGATGTTGCCGAGCCGGATTTCCGGCATGCCCTTCAGCGAAGTCACCACCATCACATAGAGCGGCAACAGATAGTAGAGCGCTGCGATGATCAGCGTGCCGTAGAGCATGATGTTACGCGCCGACACCGCCGGGCGCGGCCTGGGGCCGCTAGGGCCATCGCCGAGTTTAGGCGCCACGGCGTCGATGCCGGCGGCGGTGGTGTTGAGAGTTCCTACATCAGCCACGCTTGCGCCCTCCGCCGAATTCCAGATAGGCCCACGGAACGATAATGATCGCGACTGTGACGAGCATCATGGTCGAGGCAGCAAAGCCCTGCCCCAGGTTTTGCGCCTGGAACATGTAATCGTAGACATATTTCGCCGGCACTTCCGAGGAAATGCCCGGTCCGCCCGATGTCTGGGCGACCACGAGGTCGTAGACCTTGACGATGCCGGAGGCGATGATGACGATCGTGGTGATGAAGACCGGCCGCATCATCGGGATGACGATGAAGAGGTAGGTCCTCCACATCGGAATCCCGTCCACGCGCGCCGCTTTCCAGATATCCTCGTCGATCCCACGCAGGCCGGCGAGCATCAGGCACATGACGAGACCCGTTCCCTGCCAGAGTGCCGCGATCAGAATGCCGTAGATGACGATTTCAGGCGTATAGAGCGGATTGAAGGTGAAGCTCGTCCACCCGATCGAGCGCACCACCGCCTGAATGCCGAAATCAGGGTTCAGAACCCATTGCCAGACGAGGCCCGTCACGATGAAGGACAGCGCGAAGGGATAAAGAAAGATGGTGCGGAAGGTGTTTTCGAAGCGGATTTTCTGGTCCATCAGCGCGGCGAGCATGAAACCGATGACCAGGCTGAAGATCAGCGAGAGGATGCCGTAGACTGCCAGATTCTCGATCGCCGTCACCCAGCGGGGTGCCGCCCAGAGGCGCTGGTACTGATCGAATCCGACAAAGCTCAACCGCGGAAGGAGCTTGGAATTAGTGAAAGAATAAAAGATCGTCCAAAACGTGCCGCCGACAAAGATCACCAGCGCTGTGAGGATCATCGGGATAGACGCAATCTTGGCATTCAGATTGCGCAGTAACTTGTTTGGCCGGCCTGCTCGCGCTTGACCCGTCATAAACACTTCTCCTCAATCGCCACTGCGACAAGTAACAGAACGGCAAAACGCCGCCTGTCGTCTCCACCTCCGAAACCTGCTGAAGGTACCAGAGAGACGCCGCCGCGCGCCGGACCATCACCGATCGTCCGGAACGATCCGGCCCCCATGGGAGCCGGACCGCAAGGGCAGCGAATCTGCCGATCAGTCAGCAGAAGCGATGATCCCGGCGAAACGCTTCTGAGCGTCTTCCGGCGTCATCGATGGGTTGGCGAAGAATTCGGAGAAGAGGTCTTCCTTCTGCTTCTGGCTGTCGGCCGAAAGCAGCTGGTCGGTACCTTGGATCACGTTGCCCTTGGCCAGGATTTCGAGACCCTTCTTCATGCAATCGTTGGCGGCGGCGAGATCGACGTCGCCGCGAACCGGCAGAGAACCCTTCTTCAGGTTGAAGGCAACCTGGGTCTTGGGATCGAGCAGGGTCTTGGCAAGCACGGCCTGCGCCTTGGACTTTTCCTCGTCCTTCAGCAGCGGGAAGTAGAAGGCGTCGCCGCCAGTCGAGATGATCTCGTTCACGCCGAGGCCCGGCAGGCAGGTATAGTCGGTACCGGCCTTCTGACCGGCGAGCGCGAACTCACCCTGCGCCCAGTCGCCCATGATCTGACCGCCGGCCTTGCCTGTGATGACAAGGTTGGTGGCTTGGTTCCAATCCTGGACGTTGCTGCCTTTGGCCATGCGCCGAGCGTCGTCGGCCGCCTTGAACACCTTGGCGATTTCGGGACCGGCGGCAACTTCCGCATCCTTGTCCTTGAAGACCTTGTTGAAGGTATCCTTGCCGGCGACGGCAACCATCAGCACGTCGAAGGCGCCAGTCGCCTGCCACGGCTGACCGCCGACGGCGAGCGGAATGATGCCGGCCTTTTCGAGCGCCGGAGCGGCGGCGACGAACTCGTCCCAGTTCTTCGGAACTTCGACGCCGGCCTTCTTGAAGGCGGCGTTCGACAGCCACAACCACTGCCAGGAGTGGATGTTGACGGGAGCGCAATAGATCTTGCCGTCGATGGTGCAGGAATCGAGCAGGCTCGACGGACGAACGATGTCCTTCCAGTGCTCGGCAGTCGCCACATCCGTCAGATCGCGCATCAGCCCGGCCTGAACGAGTTCCTCGGCCTGGCGGCCATGGTTGAACTGGGTGGCGCCCATTGGGTCGCCGCCGGTGATGCGGCTGATCATGATCGGACGGGCAGTGCCGCCGGAACCGGCGATAGCACCGTCGACCCAGTGGTTGCCGGTAGCGTCGAATGCCTTTGCCAGTTCGGCGACGGCAGCTGATTCGCCGCCCGAAGTCCACCAATGCGTGACTTCGAGATCGGTGGCATTTGCGGCGCCGAACGGAAGCGCGACCGAAGCGGCAAGTACGGCCGCCAATATACGGATTTTCATGAGTTCTCCTCCCTCACTGAAACGTTGCCGGAAAAACTTAGATCAATCGATTTCTCCACGCAACTGCCCGCAGGCAAATTTTTCCGTGATAACCGGAATTGCTACTTCTGCCTGTTTACATCAGGAGCACTGCATCCCCTTGAAACTATACAGGGCTGGGCGTTCTCGCACATGCGTTGCCTATTTATCAATTTGAATTTGCGTCATAATTTTACACAAGAAATTTAGTCTTGCAATTCAGTCTCTTCGCAATCGCAATAAAACAGAGCATGGATTGCCGATTCAACCTATACGTACAATGTTGCAATGCACACAACAAAAAGCACTCGACATTTCTACTGTATCGTTACAGATTGCATTCCTCAGGAGGTGCGATTTTGGCATGCGGCGGGCTTACGACGCTGGAAAAAGCCTCTATAAGCGACACCAATTCGCGCAGGACGGCCTAAAGGGATGGAAAACAAGGGAAATTTCGGGAACGCGGCATCGACGCCGGCAGCGCGCGAGCGCCCGACGTTGAAGACGATCGCCTTCATGACGGGCCTTGGCGTGACGACGGTGTCGCGCGCGCTGAAGGATGCGCCGGATATCGGGGCCGAAACCAAGGAGCGCGTGCGCATGGTCGCCCGCCAGCTCGGCTACCAGCCGAACAGGGCGGGTGTGCGCCTCCGTACCGGCAAGACCAACGTCATCGCCCTCGTCCTCAGCATCGACGAGGAAATCATGGGCTTCTCGAGCCAGATGGTCTTCGGCATCTCCGAGGTGCTATCCGGCACGCCCTATCATATCGTCATCACGCCGCATTCGCACAGCAAGGACCCAATGCTGCCGGTGCGCTATATCCTTGATACCGGCTCGGCCGACGGCGTCATCATCTCACGCATCGAGCCGGACGATCCGCGCGTAAGGCTGCTGAGCGAGCGCGGCATGCCCTTTGCCACGCATGGGCGCACCGATGCGGGTCTCACGCATCCCTTCCACGATTTCGACAACGAGGCCTTCGCCCATAAGGCGGTGGAAAAGCTGGTCAAGCGCGGCCGGCGCCGCATCGCCCTGCTGCAGCCGCCGAGCAAGCTCACTTACTACGCCCATATCCGCATCGGCTTCCAGACCGGCCTGCATGATTACGGCGCCGAGGAAGTGCCGCTGCGCATCAACACCGACGCCCCGCTCGCCGATATCCGCGACGTCGTCGAGGTGATGATGCGCTCGGCCAACGCCCCCGACGGCATCGTCTGTTCGGCCGGCAGTGCTGCAATCGCCGTCAATGCCGGCATCGAAGCCGCCGGCAAGGCGCTCGGCCGCGATCTCGACATGGTCTCCAAGCAATCGGTACCGATCCTGAACTGGATCCGCCCCGAGATCATCACCGCCCAGGAAGACGTCCGCCATGCCGGCCGCGAAATGGCCAAAGCCGTCATCGCCCGCATCGACGGCGTCGAACCAGAACTGTTGCAGAGCATTAGTCAGCCGACCTGGCCGGAGAGTGGCAGGTAGGCGGTCGGTTGAAGGAACGGACCGTCGGGCTCAAATCCGACGATCCGCTTTGGATCTTCACAGGTCTTCGACGACGAAATTCACCAGTCGCCCCGGGACCAGAATTTCCTTGACCACCGTTTTGCCGTCGAGCAAGGCCATGATGGAAGGTTCGGATCGCGCCGCTGCAAGCAGCGCCTCGCCGAGATCGGCGGCGGCTTCGAAGCGGTGGCGAACCTTGCCGTTGATCTGCACGACATATTCGCGGGTCTCCATCCCGACCATTGCAGGATCGAAGGTGGGCCAGGAAACCCATGTCAGCGTTTCCCCGTGACCAAGCTTGCTCCATAACTCCTCCGCGATGTGAGGCGCAAAGGGTGCGAGCAACAGCACGAGTGTCTCCACCACTTCGCGCGGACGCACCGCTTCCGCCGTCAATGCGTTGGCCAGTTCCATCAGCCGGGAAACCGCGGTATTGAACCGAATTGCTTCGATATCCGCCGTCACGGCCTTCACGGTCTGGTGGCGCAAGCGCAGAAGCTGCGGGCTGGAGGCCGCCTCCAGCACCGCTGCGGACAGTCCGTCGCTCTCGTCGCAGACAATACGCCAGGCACGCTCCAGAAACCGACGCACGCCGATCACGCCAGCGGTCTGCCAGGGTTTTGCCGCGTCCAGAGGCCCCATGAACATCTCGTACAGGCGCAAGGCGTCGGCCCCGAACTGATGGACGACATCGTCGGGATTGACAACGTTCAGCCGCGACTTCGACATCTTCTCTACGGCGCGCTGCATTTCGACCGACCCAGCCAACCATCTGCCCTCCTCTTCGACGACGAAAGACGGCGCGTAATACCGGCCCGCCGCATCGCGGTAGGAATGAGCAAGGATCATGCCTTGGTTGAACAGCCGCTGGAACGGCTCTTCCGTCGAAACGACGCCGATGTCGTAGAGCACCTTATGCCAGAAGCGGGCATAGAGCAGATGCAGGACCGCGTGCTCGGCACCACCGACATAGAGATCGACCGGCATCCAATAGCGCTCGGCCTCGCGCCCGACGGGTTCGCTGGTGTTCTCCGGATCGAGGAATCTGAGATAATACCAGCAGGAGCCCGCCCATTGCGGCATCGTGTTGGTCTCCCGCCGTGCCGGAATATCGGTGCCCGGCACGATCGTTTCGACCCAGGCCTGCGCACGGGCAAGCGGCGGTTCGCCATCCGGCGCCGGAGCGTAGTCGTCCAGTTCAGGCGGCAACAGCGGCAGGCATTCTTCAGGCAGCGGCATCACCGAGCCATCCGCCAGATGCAGCACCGGGATCGGCTCACCCCAGTAGCGCTGGCGGGAAAACAGCCAGTCGCGCAGGCGGTACATGACCTTCGGCCAGCCCGCGCCGTTCGCCTGCAGCCAGGCGATGATGGCGGATCTCGCCTCCGGCGAGCCCAGGCCATCCAGGAAGCCGGAGTTGACCATCGCCCCCTCGCCCTCATAAGCCACCTTTTCGATATCGTCCTCGCTGTCGACCACGCGAATGATCGGCAGCTCGTGCGCATGGGCAAAAGCGTAGTCGCGCGCGTCATGAGCCGGCACCGCCATCAGGGCGCCGGTGCCGTAGCCAGCCAGCACGTAATCGGCCACCCAAACCGGCAGCCGGGCTCCGTTGGCAGGGTTGGTCGCATAAGCGCCGGTGAAGACGCCCGTCTTCTCGCGCCTGCCATCGGCCCGCACCGTCTCTTCCAATCCTTCGGCCTCGGCTATATAGGCGGCCACTGCCTCGCGCATTTCCGGCTCGATGATGGCGGCAACGGCAGGATGCTCCGGCGCGAGCACCATATAGCTTGCTCCGAACAGGGTTTCGGGGCGCGTCGTGAAGACGGTGATGACCTTTTTGCCGTGCTCGAGCGGAAACCGGATTTCGGCGCCCTCGGAGCGTCCGATCCAGTTGCGCTGCATGGTTTTCAGGTTTTCGGGCCAGTCGAGGCCGTCCAATCCCTGCAGCAGCCGGTCGGCATAGGCCGTGATGCGCAGCATCCACTGGCGCATCCTGCGGCGAATGACGGGATCGCCGGTCTCGACATAACGCCCGTCCTTGACCTCCTCGTCGGCAAGCACCGCGTTCTGGGCCGGGCACCAGTTGACCGCGATCTCCTCCTGATAGGCGAGGCCCTTCTCGAACAGCTTCAGAAAGATCCACTGCGTCCAGCGCACATAGGCGGGGTCGGTCGTGGCAAACTCGCGACTCCAGTCATAGGAGAAACCCAGCCTCTGCACCTGCCCGCGAAACGTCTCGATATTGCGCTTCGTCGTGATATCGGGATGCACACCTGTCCGCATCGCGTGGCGCTCCGCAGGCAGGCCGAAACTGTCCCATCCCATCGGATGCAGGACGTTGAAGCCGCGCATGCGTTTGTAGCGGCACGTTATATCAGTGGCCGTATAGCCGAGAGGATGGCCGACATGCAGGCCCGCACCCGAAGGATATGGGAACATGTCGAGTGCGTAGAATTTCGGTCTGGCCGGATCGATTTCCGCTCGGAAGATATGGTGGTCGGCCCAATAGGCCTGCCACTTCGGTTCGATCGTCTTGGGATCATAAGGCATGCATCACTCCTGGCGCCGGTCGGCTTTGCCGCGGCGTGTCCTGAAAAATGGAGGCGTTCTTTGGTTCAGGAGCAGCTACGGCTGCCGGTGCTCCGGTGACGTCCGGCAGCCGCAGCTAAGTCGAAACGCGTGCGGAGTTGCGGCGCAGGACGTCTGCGCGAAGCTCCGGACGAAAAAAGCGCGATGTGGCTTTGGAAACGATCTGGTGTCCATGGACGGTGGCTCAAGGAAAATAAGAAGAAAGCAAACGACGGTGTTAACCCGGCTCCGATCAGGAGGCCGCGGTGGTAAGTCGTGCGTCGCGTGCGCGAGCGTCTGCTGCTTGGGTTGCCACAATCATGAACCAAGAGTGCCCGATATGATCGCTCCTGCCAAGAGTGCATTCGCGCGAAAATCAAGATCTGTTCAAATCCCGTGGCGCGCTCTTTACCAGTTGATCGAGCACCGCGGCGATCTTCGGGTTACGCGCCTCGCTACGCCGGGTAATCGCATGGATACCACGGCAAACGGATGGCACCAAGGGTTTGACGAACAGCGCTCCGCCGAAATCTCTCAGCGCCAGCCCGGGCATCACCGAAATCGAGCACCGGGCTTCTACCAGTGCGAACACCACTTCGAAACTGTCGCTGAAGCCGTTGATGACGGGCTCGAAACCGATGTCGCGGCAGGCCTGGCGGATGGCCATGGAATAGGCGCTGGAGGCGACGTCAAGCGCCCAATGTTCATCCCTCAGCTGTGCGAGTTCGATGACGGGCTCGTTCTCCAGCCTGTGGCCAGCCGGCAGAAGCACGTAGAGCTGGTCGCGGCACAGAAAGAGCGTGTCGGCCGTGCCCTCCAGCGTATGCGGATCGAACGATATGTCGTCGGCAACGACGATATCGGCCTGCCAGGCCCGGAGCGCTGCCAGGCCTTCGGCAGGTCCCATCGTCGTCATGACGATGTTGAGATGCGGATGGTCGATCGCCAGTTGCCGTATTGCGGCGGGGATGAAGGACGAGGCCGCCGAGGGTTGGGCGACGATCCTGAGGTCGCCGGCGACGACGTTCTGCAGCTCGGCAATATCGGTTTTGGCTTCCTCGACGATGCCGAAGATCCGGTCGGCATGCAGGACGAGCCGCCGGCCGGCCGGTGTCAGCGTCACCCCTCGCCCACGCCGCTCGACGAGCGCAATGCCGACTTCGTCTTCCAGCTGGGCGATCTGCTGGGACACGGCCGACGAGGAAATGCCGAGCGCATCAGCAACCGCTGCCATCGTCTCGCGGCGCGAGAGCTCGCGAAGTGTGCGCAATCGGAAGAAATCCAAGCCCGTTTCTCCGGTTGATCAATCGGCCATAATTTCTAACCTATATGCTTATTTTAATTAAGTGGACCTGAAGAAAACGGCACCTTAGCCTTACATTCGCAAGCGGGGCATCGGTTCGAAAAAAGCCAAGATTGCCCGCCATCTCAAGAGACGAGTCACGGGGATATCGACAGGATGCAGCAGAGCGGCGTGCCCTATTTCAGCCAATGGGAAACACCCGGCATGACGTTGCCGGTGCTTGCCGAGGGATCGCAGGCCTTGCTCGGCGATCCACTCTGGCGCCATTCGGGAGCCGCGACGATCGAGGAGTATGCGCGCTGGGCGGTCAATGTCTGCGGCATGGCCTGCCTGAAGATGATCCTTGCCGCGCGTGGCGAAATCCATCCGACCCTCGAGCTTGCCCGCGCCTGCACCGCCTATGGCGGTTATGTCGTCAACGAGATCGATGCAACGATCAAAGGACTGATCTACGCACCCTTCGTCCGATTCGCCGCCGACCGTTTCGGGCTTAGCGCGGAGACGATCACCGGCGTCGAGACATCGGCCATTCCCGAGCTTCTGTCGAAGCGCCGGTTTTTCATCGCCTCGGTGAACTCGGGCATCCGCTGGCCGGAGCGCGAGCCGCCGTCGAAAGGCGGACATCTGGTGCTGGTGACGGCAGCCAGCGACGCGACAATCCGCTTTCACAACCCGTCCGGTCATGACGAAGCGAGCCAGGCCGATGTCACACTGCCGCTCGCCATTTTCGACCGTTTCTTCGCCAATCGCGGCATATCGGTCGACGCCTGACCTTTTTCAACACCAGATCGTTTCGGAGCCTTTCATGACCCCATCCCCAAACAGGCTGCGCATTGCCGTGCTCTTCGGCGGCCGCTCGGCCGAGCATGAGGTTTCCGTGCTCTCGGCAACCAATGTCATGGGTGCACTCAAGCCCGAGAAATACGACGCCGTCCCTGTCTTCATCACGCGCGAGGGGCAATGGCTGCTGAGCAATTTCGAGGACGGTATACTGGCGACGCCTTCATCGGGCACGGAAATCTGCCTGGTGCCGGGTGGGCACGGCCGGATGCTGGCGATGCCGGCTCATGGCGCGCCGCATGAGCTGGCGAGGATCGACATCCTGTTTCCCGTGCTGCACGGCCCGCATGGCGAGGACGGATCGGTGCAGGGCGCTACGGAGGTGGCCCGCGTCCCACTCGCCGGTTGCGGCATCCTCGGTTCGGCCGCAGCGCTCGACAAGGACATCGCCAAACGCCTGCTGAGGGCAGCGGGCCTGCCGGTGGCGCGCGCGGTGACGATCCATGAGGGTGCCGCCCCTTCACTGGCAGCCTTGGAAGGTGAGCTCGGCCTGCCGCTCTTCATCAAGCCTGCGCGCCAGGGATCGTCGGTCGGCGTCGCCAAGGTCCATGCCAGCCAGGAATTCGCGCCCGCCCTTACTGAGGCCTTCCGCCACGATCGCACGCTGCTCGCCGAGGAATTCGTGCGCGGCCGTGAGATCGAATTCAGCGTCTTGGAAGATACGGCAGGAGAACTCTTCGTCTCTCGGCCGGGCGAGATCGTGCCGGCCGAAAGCCACGGCTTCTATAGTTACGATGCCAAATATATCGACGAGAAAGGTGCTGTGCTGAAAGTGCCGGCCGAACTGCCGCAGGAGATCGAGACCGCCATGCGCGACGTGGCCTCAAAAGCCTTCAGAGCCGTCGGCTGCGATGGCATGGCCCGCATTGACTTCTTCCTGACGGATGACATGCAGTTCCTCGTCAATGAAATCAACACCATCCCCGGCTTTACCGATATCAGCATGTATTCCAAGGCGATGGCGGCAAGCGGCGTCACCTACGCCGAAATCATCGACCGCCTGGTGGATCACGGCCTGGCGCGGAGCCGACGGGCCGCCTGAGACGGGAGCTTGATCATGAACAGGCTGGTCTTGATTTCGGGATGTTCCGGCGGCGGAAAATCGACACTGCTTGCAGAACTTGCCGCCCGCGGTCATTCCATCGTCGAAGAACCCGGCCGGCGGATCGTCAAACAGGAACTCGAGGGCGACGGCGCAGCCCTGCCCTGGGTCGACATGGCGGCCTTTGCTCGCCGCGCAATCGAGATGGCGATGGCCGACCACACGGCGGCGCGTGAGCAGTCCGGCTGGACGTTTTTCGATCGTGGGCTGATCGATGCGGCGGCAGCGCTGCAGCACCTGACCGGAGAACAGGTCCTGGAGAAATTGAGCGCCGCCCACCGCTATCACCAGAGGGTTTTTCTCACGCCGCCATGGCCCGAAATCTACACGACCGACCCCGAGCGGCGCCATGGCTTCGACGAGGCGGTCGCCGAATATGATCGACTTGCCGCCGTCTATCCGACGCTCGGCTACGACGTCGTCACGCTGCCGAAAATCGTGGTCGCCGACCGGGCGGATTTCATCCTCGACTGCCTCTCTCCGGAAACGAGGCAGCAGTAGACGAGATCGTTAGGGTCTCTCTCGGCCGCCTTCTCGAAGGGGCTCAGCGCCTCCGAAAAACGCACCACTGGAACGACTGCCGGCCGCCACCCGGTGTCGTGTGTTCCTCCCGCCAGTCATGCTGAAGCGCGAAGGTGGACGAGAATTCGGTCGCAAGCGCCACCGCGTCGTAACGCTGGACCGGCAAGCCGCTGCACCGTTCCGGCCCGTCCGGCGCGAAGGTCGCGATGATCACGACGCTGCCCGGCGCCGTGCCGGTTTCGAGTGCTCGACGATAGGCCAGCCGCTGCTCTGGCTCGGTGAGGAAGTGAAAGACGGCGCGGTCGTGCCACACATCGTAATGGCGGTCGGGCTGCCATGACGTGACGTCGGCAACCACCCAGGCGATGCGGGCGGCTTCATCCCGCAGCCGCGCCTTGGCGACTTCGAGCGCCGGCGCGGCTATGTCGAGGACGGTGAGGTCGGACCACCCGCGCTCGACAAGACGGTCGACAAGGCTCGATGCGCCGCCGCCTACATCGATCAGCGAGGCCGTGGCCGGCAGTTGCAGCGCGTCAAGCGCCTGCAAGGAAGGCCCGGGCGTCGGCTGATACCAGCTGACGCTGTCGGCAGATTTCGTCCGATAGACCTCGTCCCAGTGTTCCCGCTTCTCGCCTGTCATCCGATATCCCCATCTCTTGCAGAGCCCGATTCCCTAACCGATCAACATGTAGGGACTGAGACGTCTGCAACCAGTCGCAGTGTACCCAGGACCATGTTCTCCGTTCAGGAAGCGAAGTGACGATAAACCAGATCCTTAGGGTCATCTCTGGGTGCAGCAGGATCGAGGCGTGCGCCCAGCCGTTCGGCAACGGCAGCGGATGCAGCATTGCCGGGAGCAATATAGCTGACCAGCGACGGCAGCTTGAGCGTCGCGAAGGCCCAGTTGCGCAGCGCCAAGGCCGCTTCGGTCGCATAGCCTCTGCCCTCGTATTCCTCGTAGACGAACCAGCCCAATTCCTTTTCGGGAAAGAGCGGTCCGTGATTGATCCCCACCTGACCGACGCATTCGCCGGTTTCGCCAAGCTCGATCGTCAGCGCTCCGTGCCCGAAAAGCTGCCACAGAGCGACGTCGTGACAGAACATCCCCCACGCCGCGCGCAGATCGAACGGACCACCCATTCCGATCGATCGCGGCGACGCCATGATCTGCGCATAGGCGGCGAAATCGCGATGTCAGGCATGCGGAGCCTGAGACGCTCGGTTCGAATGGTTATCGCGCCCGCTTCGGACAAGTCGCCTTCTCTGTCAGGTTGGGTTTGGAGTTTCGGCCGTTGAACGAAATATTCTAGCTTTCAAATGCCGAGGCGAATTGCAACGTCCCGCTTGGCGGAGATCCGCGAAAAACAATCCTCTGCACGAGCCGCGTATCGAGGTCGAGATACTCCAGTTGTCCATCGCTGCTGAAACCGACACGGCTGTAGATCTCGGGATTGCCGATCAGGGCGCATCCGCTGGCGCCCATCTCGTTCAACAATTCGAGACCCCGTGCAATCATCGCCTTGCCGATGCCCTGCCGCTGTCTCTCCGGCTTGACCGATATCGGCCCCAGCCCGAACCAGCCGTCATGCGCGCCGTTGATCGTCACCGGCGAAAACGCCACATGCCCGAGAATCTCGCCGCCCTGCTCGGCCACCAGCGATATCTTGAGATCGCCCGCCGCACGAAGTCTTCGGACAATTTCCGCTTCCGTACCGTCGCTGTAGGGCATCGGCTTGAAGGCGGTCGAGGTCAGATCATGAATCGCATCGATATCATCAGGCGTTTCGTCTCGGATAAGCATCTCTGTCAATTCCTCAAGCGCGTTGTCGTCAGGGCTGCCCGTACAAACAATGTCTTATCCCATTGAAACGAAGTGTCGTAGATCCCACGAAAATCTCGCGGAGATTCCGCTACCCCCTCTTCCGAAGAGGATTCCGAGGCTATAGACCTAAGCTCGTGGGCACCGTCCTGCTGATCGAAACATCGGAGCGTACCATCTCTGTCGGCACCGTCCGGAAGGTGGTTTGCGTCTTCGCAATCAGAGGTTCTGCGATGAATGATATCGCCGATCACGGTGTTCGTTTCGGACGAATTGCCGCCATGCTGCCGGTCAAGGACATGACCAAGGCCTATGATTTTTACGCCAATATCCTCGGCTTCAAGAAAACATTCGAGAACGGCAATCCTGTCGGCTTCATGATCCTGAAGCGCGATCAGGGTGAAGTGCATCTCACCTTGCAGCCGAACCACAAGGCTGCAGACTTCAATGTTGCCCACCTGATGGTCGACAATGTCGATGCCCTGCACACGGTTTGCCAGCAATATGGGCTGAGAATCATCAAGAGCCTTCAGGACAAGGACTACGGATTGCGGGCCTTCGTGTTTGAAGACCCCGACGGCAACCGTATTGACGTTGGCCAACCGATCTAAGCCAGCCATGAGAAGTGGATGGGGATACTGTCCCCATCCAACTTTCGGGCACATTCCCGGATTTCGCAGTGCTCGTCATTTGAGTCGAGCACCTGCATCTTGTCCATCACAGGGAAAGTCGAAGACCAGCAAGCCGGGCTCCTCCAGCGGCAGTTGCGCCACGACCTGCCCTTCCTGGTTCAGCACCGCCGTCGGCCCCCAGGCGATGCGCCCGTCGTGCTCCCCCGTCACGTCGGACGATATCAGCCACAAGCCTGTCTCGCGGCATCTTTCACCTCGAACGGCATTATGCAGCGGCTTGAATATTTCCGCCTTTTCCCGTGGCATCATGTTGTTGGACAGGCATAGGATCAGCGACGCGCCAGACGCGGCGACCTTTGCGGCCGCTTCCGGAAAATTGGTGTCGTAGCAGATGTTGATCCCGTAGCGTAGGGCACCGATCGCAAAGAGCGGACTGTCTTTTCCTGCCTCGAAAGCCCGTTCGCCACGCAACAGGTGGGCCTTCCGGTAGCGGCCGAGGAGAACGCCGCGCTCGACGACGACGGCGGTGTTGAACAATCGCCCGTCATCGATCTCGATCAGCCCCATGACCAGCACCGGTCCCGACTTCGGCAACCGATCCAGGACCGCCGCGAACTCGGCCGATGCGAGATCGAAGGCAACACACCGCGCCGATCGTTCATCGGTCAGGTAGCCCTGCAGAAAACCTTCTGGAAAGACCAGCAGGACCACGCCATCAGCCTCGGCGAGCGCCGCGACCCTAACCGCATAATCCAAGGCCGCTCCGACATTCTCCCGAAATTCCGGCGTCTGCGCGGCGGCTATCCGAATGCTCGTCACTTAGATCTCCGGGTTCTCGGCCGCGGCATCTCAGCAAAAGGCCCGGCACTGTGGCCGGGCCTCTCCTTGAAAAATCGGAAAACCTCAGAAGGTCGAGGCACCGCTGCCCCAGGGGCCGTGGTGGAAATCCCTACCATCAAGGCGGTCGAAGCCGTGGGCGCCGAAGAAGTCGCGCTGTGCCTGGATGAGGTTTGCCGTTCCCCTGCCCTGGCGATAGGCGTCGAAATAGGTCAGCGCCGAGGTCAGCGCCGGCACCGGCAGGCCGGCGGCAATCGCGGCACCGACGACACGGCGCAGCGCCGGGACCGATTCCTTGACCATGTCGGAGAAGGCTGGCGTGACGATGAGGTTTGCAGCATCAGGCGCCTTGGTAAAGGCCGAGGTGATCTCGTCGAGGAACTGCGAGCGGATGATGCAGCCGGCACGCCAGATCCTGGCAATCGTCGGCATCGGCAGTGACCAGTTGAACTCGCGCGACGCTTCCGCCATCACCGCGAAGCCCTGCGCATAGGCGCCGATCTTGGCGGCAAACAGCGCCAGTTCGAGATCCTTGTTGAGCTCGGGGCCGTAAGCGATCGGGAAGGACACGGCCTGCGTCCCGAAGATCTTTTCGGCGGCTTCGCGCTGCGATTTCATCGAGGAGAGGCTGCGGGCGGCGACCGCGGCTTCGATCGCCGTTGCCGGAATGCCCATGTTCTGCGCCTCGATCGCCGACCACTTGCCGGTACCCTTCTGGCCGGCCTTGTCGAGGATCATATCGACCATCGGCCCGCCGGAAACCGGATCGGTTGCGGCAAGCACCTTCTCGGAGATTTCGATCAGGTAGGAGTTCAGCCGGCCCTTGTTCCATTCGCCGAAGATGCCGGAGATTTCGGAGGCACTCTTGCCGAGGCCGTCGCGCAGGATGCCGTAGATTTCGGCGATCATCTGCATGTCGGCATATTCGATGCCGTTGTGGATGGTCTTGACGAAATGGCCGGCGCCGTCATTGCCGAGCCAGGCGACGCAGGGCTCGTCATTGTAACGGGCGGCAATCGAGGTCAGCACCTTCTCGACGCGCTTCCAGGACTCTTCAGTGCCGCCGACCATGATCGACGGGCCGTGGCGCGCACCTTCTTCGCCGCCGGAAACACCCATGCCGATGAAGGTCAGATCGGTATTCTTCAGCCGATCGAAGCGGGCGACGGTGTCGCGGAAATTGGCGTTGCCGGCATCGATCATGATGTCGCCCTTGGAGAGATGCGGGCGCAGCAGCTCCATCTGCTGGTCGACGGGCTCGCCCGCCTTGATCATGATGATGATCGGGCGCGGCGGCCGGATCGCATCGACGAATTCCTCGATGGTCTTGCAAGGAATGATCTGCTTCTTCAGATCGCCGGCGCTTTCGTAGAATTCGTCGGTTTTCTCCGGCGTGCGGTTGAAGACCGCGATTTTATTGCCTTTCTCCGCGATGTTGAGCGCCAGGTTGGAGCCCATGACCGCAAGGCCGATCAGTCCGATTTCTGCCTTTTCCACGACAAACCTCCGATGTGTCATTTGGACCGGTGTTGTGGCACTGTCTCGGTCAAACGGCAAGTCTCGCAAGGGTCTAATCGGTTCGCAAAAGCCAATGAAATGAAGCTTGCAATATCGCCGCTTGTCCGACAACCCGCCGGCTGGCGCCCAGTCCGGAAGCCCTGAGTTTTTCGTGCGCCCTGCCCGCAATGCCCTATCTCATGTTATCATCAGGGCATCGGGAGATATCACATTGTCATCGGGAAGACGAAAAGATACGGCTCTCCTGGCGGCCCGCGCCGGCCAGTACCGCGAGGCTATGCCGCCGCCGGCGCTGCGACGCCATTTCAGCCGCCTCTGGTCGCATGCGCTGCATGACGGACCGCCGGCAATGGTGGCGATCGTGCCGGACGGCTATTGCGACCTGCTCTGGATCGACGGCCGGCTGGTCGTCGCCGGCCCTGACCGGACAGCGGCCTTTCCCGTCATCCGGCCGGGCGCGACTGTCATCGGCGCACGTTTTGCGCCCGGCGCCGCAGCACCCTGGCTGAAAACGCCGCTCTCGGCACTGGTCGGGTGCTCGGTGCCCCTTGCTGACATCGGCCGAAAGGACACCGCCGAATTCGAAGCGCGGCTTGCGGATTGTCTCGACCCCCCGGCCGCCACGGCGCTGTTTAGCCGCCTGCTCGAAGAGACCGCGCGCAATGAGGAGGAGCCAGCCCGCGACGCCGCCATGATCTTCGCCGCCGCCGACAATGCTCGCCCGGTGTCCGGCCTGCTCGACCGCCTCGGCATGAGTGAAAGGCAGCTGCGCCGCCGCTGCCACCACCATTTCGGCTACGGCGCAAAGACGCTGGAACGGATTCGCCGGTTCCAGCGTTTCCTCGACCTCTGCCGCAGGTCGGGCGCTATGCCGCTTGCCCGCCTTGCGCTCGAAGCGGGCTTTGCCGACCAGCCCCACATGACACGCGAGGTCGGCGAGCTCTCGACGCTGACACCTGCCGTCATTCTCGGCCAGCTCAGCATACGGCAAAGAGCCGATTGACCGTTTTGTTCAAGACGCTGCTGGCCGGTCTGTTATTCTGACGAAACCAAATGCCAGGGACCTGCAAGCCATGTCGACAATGCCCGCGAAAATCCTACACCTGTCGATAGAGCGCGACTGGCGCGACGTCTATGACTTCGCCGGCAAGCCAGAGAACATGCCGCTCTGGGCCTCCGGCCTTGCGACCGGCTTAGAGACTCACGGCGCCGACTGGATCGCCCACGGCGCTCTCGGCAGCGTCAAGGTGAGCTTCGTTCCTGCCAATGAATTCGGCGTGATCGACCATACGGTGACGATCGAATCCGGCCTCAGGGTTTATAATGCTCTGCGCATCGTGCCGAACGGCGATGGCTGCGAGGTCATGTTCACGCTGCTGCGCCTACCCGGCATGACCGACACACAGTTTTCCGCCGATGCCGCCCATGTCGAGAAGGATCTCGCCATGCTGAAAGCCCTGATGGAGAGATAGATGGCCGAGAAGACAGAAAACCACGACCGCCGCATCGACTATGTCGAATTCAACGTCGCCGACATCGCCGCCGCCAAAGCCTTTTACGGCTCGGCCTTCGGCTGGCGCTTCACCGATTACGGCCCCAATTATTGCGAATTCGACGATGGCCGGTTGAAGGGCGGCTTTTCCGATTTCGGACCGGTGCGGCCGGGCGGCGGCCCGCTCGTCGTCGTCTATGCCAGTGATCTGGAAGAAGTGCTGACCTCAGTCGAAAGAGCCGGCGGCACGATCTGCCGGCCGATCACCGATTTTCCCGGCGGCCGTCGCTTCCACTTCCTCGACCGCGATGGTTACGAGCTCGCCGTCTGGGCGGCTGCTTAGCCAGACTGCCCGAGGCAGCCGAGTTGGTCAGGCTGCCTAAGGCTGCCGACCTAGATCAGGCAGTCTGCGACAGCCGATCGAGATCTTCCATGACGAGCAGGGCGCCGATCACCGTACCGCCCGCATCGCGCAGCGGCGACATGCGACAGCGCACCTGCCGCGATTTGCCGCTGCCCGCCGAGCGCTCATAGGAATAGTCGATCTGTTCGCCGGCAAAACAGGCGTCGAGCTTATGCTTGGCGCATTCGGCAAACCGCTCCTCGCCGATGAATTCGGAAAGGTGACGGCCGATGAGCTCCATCGGCTTCCTGTTGAGATGGGCGCTGTTGGCTGGATTGGAATAGAGGTAGCGATAGTCCCTTGTCAGCACCGCCACGCGATCCGGTAGGCTTTCCAGGATTACCGCGTTGAGGAACTGGCCATTGTCGGTATCAGGCACATAGGCTGGCGGCGGCTCGATGCGCACATCCTGCGGCGAAGGCACGCGCCAGTCCGGCCCATGTGCCCCGAAATAGCGGTCGAGCAGGTAGGAAAGCACCGACGTGTGCTCCGTGACGCTGGCGCTGTCGTCGGCATCCTGGCTGATCAGATGGCTCACAAACTGTAGCTGCATGTAGACTTCGAGCAGATTGACTGCCCGGTAGGCGAGGATTGCCTCGACCAGCGGCTCGACATGGCGGTCGAGCGCCGTGACACGTTGATCGTCGCCCAGGCGTATGGCTTCCTCGATTTGCACGCAACGCAAGGAAAAAGCTCGAAAAAGCTCCAGCAAGACGCCTCCACTCCCATTGTCCCAAGAGACGAGTCCGAAACCTCACATGGCTGCATTTCCCAAAAATGCGCCTTCCGGTAGACATTATTCGCGTCTTGGTGGTGACGGGTAACATGAAGTGCCCTCAGATTCAATCCGAGAGCACCTGCCGCTTTTCACCGCTGATAAATGGGGGTGGACCTTTTTTTGGAGTATGATGCCGAAAAGTGTCAGCGGTTTTCGGGCGACATCATGCTCCAACTATTATTCTGGAGCATCCTATTCTAAGGCGCGAGCGTCTGCTTGATCTGCCAGCGGTCGTGATACCAGAGCCACTGTTCCGGATATTCCCGCACCCAGCTTTCCACCTTGTCGTTGAGCAGCTGGG
Source organism: Rhizobium sp. WSM409 (assembly GCF_057653825.1). Classification (NCBI taxonomy): domain Bacteria; kingdom Pseudomonadati; phylum Pseudomonadota; class Alphaproteobacteria; order Hyphomicrobiales; family Rhizobiaceae; genus Rhizobium; species Rhizobium sp. WSM409. The sequence continues at coordinate 2,340,998 of NZ_CM172794.1, forward strand.
CGGCGGCCGGCAGGTCGAGGTTGCCCTTGGCATCGCGCGGCATGTCCAGCCGCGGCTCGATTTCCAGCCGGTAGCGATTTCCCGGCAGCCGGATGCAGCGCGCTGGATAGACTTCGCAGTCGAACTGACGCACCAGCTTCGGCAGCAGCGGATTGGTCTTGACGTCGCGCCCGAAGAAGGTGCCCTTCAGCCCCTTGCGGAATTTCTGATCGACCAGCACGCCCACGCCCTGACCTGCTTCCAACTGACGGGCGAGCGCGAAAGACGAGCCTGCGTGCGAGGGCACCAGCTTGCCCATGCGGGCGCTCCGGAAGTCGAACACCTTCTTGGCGACATAAGGATTATTCGGCGGCCGAAAGAGCACGGTCACGGTGAGCCCGAAGGCGGCTCCCGCCACCGGCAGCAGCTCGAAATTGGCGGTATGTCCGGTAAAGACGATGAAGGGGCGCGGATTGTCACGCAGGTCGAGGAAGATCGGGACGCCCGACACCTCCACCCTGCCCGGCTCCGACTTTTCAGGATCATAGTCGAACAACTGGTCGAGGAAGACGTATTCCGCAGCAAGCCGGCCCATATTGCCCCAGCTGGCGAGCGCGATCTCCTCGATCTCGGCCTCGCGCTTCTCGGGAAAGGCGTTGCGCAGATTGGTCAGCATCAATCTGTGGCGGCCGGTCAGCCGGCCGAGGCGTCGCATCATCCTGTCGGCAAAGCGGATCGCGCCATCGGCCGGAAACAGCTTCAGGAAATTCATGAAGCCGAACATCAGCTGAGCCACCAGCCATTGCTGGAAATTCCTGAGCGCCAGAACGATCCGGGTGATGAAAAGCTTCACGCGGTCAATCCATCTTCAGGATGATCTTGCCGAAGATCTGGCGCGATTCCATCCGCTCCAGCGCCCGGTCGATATCGCTGAAGCTGACCTCGGTATCGATGACGGGATGGACGAGCCCGCGGCCCATCTTCTGCATCGCATTCGCCATGTTCTCCATGCGGCAGCCGAAGGAACCGAAGAGCTTGAGTTGTTGCTGGAACAGCATCATCAGGTTCATCTCAGTGGAAACACCCGAGGTCGAGCCGCAGGTGACGAGGCGCCCGCCGCGCTTCATGCAGAGCATCGAGCCTGCCCAGGTGTCCTTGCCTACATGTTCGAAAACGACGTCGACGCCCTTCTTCTTGGTGAGCTTGCGCACCACGCCTTCGAAACGGTCGGTGCGGTAGTTGATAACGTGATCGGCGCCGAGCGCCTTGGCCTTCTCGATCTTGTCGTCCGAACCGACCGTGGTGATGACGGTGCAGCCGATCTTCTTGGCAAGCTGGATCGCCGCCGTGCCGATGCCGGAGCCGCCGGCATGGACGAGGATCGTCTCGCCCGGCTCAAGCTTGGCATTGTCGAACAGCATGTGCTCGACCGTGCCGAAAGTGACCGGAGCAAGCGCCGCGCCGATCGCGTCGACGCCGGGAGGGGCTGGCACCAGCAGGCGCGCCGGCAGGTTGACCTTCTCCTGGGCGAAGCCGTCGAGATGGAAGCCGTGCACGCCGGAGACATGTTCGCAGAGATTGTCGCGGCCTTCGCGGCAGGGGCGGCAGAGGCCGCAGGTGCGCGCGCCGTAGATGGAGACGAGCTGGCCCGGCAGCACGTTGGCAACGCCCGGCCCGATCGCCTCGACGACGCCAGAAGCTTCGGCACCGATAACCAGCGGCATCTTGCGCTTGGCGAATGCCATGCCGCGCCAGCCCCAGACGTCGATATGGTTGAGCGCCACCGCCTTGACGCGCAGCGTCACCTCGCCGGCACCAGGAGCGTCCGGTTCCGGCAGGTCGGTGATCTCAAGCTTGCGGTCATCGATCAGTTGCAAAGCGCGCATGGCAAAATCCCTCGCCTTCAAGACGGTCTTCTTGTTTTGAAATTGTCGCGAACCGCTTAAGCCGGTTCGAGCGCCATGACAAGGCTGGCATTCTGCCCGCCGAAGCCGAAGGAGTTGGAAAGCACGGCTGAAACCTGGGCTTCCCGCTTCTTGTTCGGCACGACATCGAGAACGATCGACGGATCGGGGTTGTTGTAGTTGATCGTCGGCGGCAGCGTTCCAGTCAACATCGTCTGCAGCGAGAACACCGCCTCGACGGCACCCGCCGCTGTCAGCGTATGGCCGATCATCGACTTGTTCGACGAAACCGGAATGCCGACAAGCCGATCGCCGAACACGGCCGACATCGCGCCATACTCCATCTTGTCGTTCTCCGGCGTCGAGGTGCCGTGCGCATTAATGTAGCCGATGCCGCTCTCGTCGATGCCGGCATCGGCAAGGGCCGCGCGGATCGTCGCGATTGCCGGGCCGCCATCGGGCGACGACCGGGTGCGGTGGAAGCTGTCGGCCTTGTCGCCAGCGCCCTTCATGATGCCGAGCACCTTGGCGCCGCGGGCGACCGCTGATTCCAGCGATTCCAGCACCAGCGTCGCCGCGCCTTCGGCGATGACGAAGCCGTCGCGATCCTTGCTGAACGGCTTGGAAGCCTTGGTCGGCGGATCGTTCTGTGTCGAAAGAGCTGACAGCAACGAGAAGCGGATCAGCGCTTCGGCACTCAGCGATCCATCGGTCGCGACCGTCAGTGCGCGATCGCTGCGGCCTTGGCGGATCGCCTCGATGCCGAGCTGGATCGCCGTGACGCCGGAGGCGCAGGCGGTCGACAGCGTGACGGGAAGGCCGCGGGTGCCGAACCGGTCGGCAAGGCGCTCGGAAATCGCACCGAACAGGGCCGCCTCATGGAAGGCCGGATCCGGACGCTGGCGCAGCGCCGTCAGGAAGCGCTCATAGGCATCCCCCGGATGGTCGGAAGCCGGCGAACGGTCGGCAAGCTCGAAGCGCGCACTCCACTCCGGCTCGATCGGCGGGGCGGCGAGGAATAGCGGGCCGTTGAAATCGCCGGAAAGGCCGGCGTCGGCGAGCGCCTCGATCGTCGTTTCGCGGGCGAAGGCATAGGAGCGCTCGACGGCGTTCGGCAACGGAATGCCGATGAAATCGACGGTGCCGGCGATCCGCGTCGACAGGCCCTCGGTCGGGAAGCGGTTGATCTCGTGGATGCCCGATGTGCCGGAGGTAAGGGCTGCCCAGTTGTCACTGAGGCCCTGGCCGAGCGAAGTGATGATGCCCATGCCGGTTACGGCGACGATCGGACGGCCGAGATGATCCTGGTAAGCGGAAGCTGTCATATCTCTCACTCCTCACGCATCTGCGGAAAGAACGGCAACGCCCTCGCCGCGCTGGTGTCCGACCATGGTCACGACGGCGGCGGTGATCCCTGCCCGCATCGGCGCCTCATGGGCGGCGTCGAATGGCGGAACCTTGGCCTTGCCGTCGACGGCAAGGGCGGCGAGCGCAAGACCCAGCGTAAACTGCGTCTCGATCGTATGGCCGGTGACGCCGCCGAAGCCGCGGATCGCAACGTCCGGCAATTGATGCTCGAGCACCGCCCGCTCGCGGGCGGCAAGATCGTGCATGCCGGTCGATCCGGAAAAGATCGCCGTGCTTTCAGTGGCAAGCCCGGCAGCCGGCGCCAAAAGCCGCTCCAGCCGGACTTCGAGATTGCCGGAATTGCGATTGCCGCGGTCGCCCTCGACTGCATCGATGACGGCATAGATATGGGCGCCGCGGGCTTCGGCGTGTTTGCGCGATTCCAGCACCAGGAAGGCGCCTGCCGAACCGGTGATCATGCCGCCGCCGTCGCTCGGCCTGCGCGACCAGAGCGGCACCCAGTCGCCGCGCGCATGAGCGCCGATCGCCTCGGTGAGCAGGATCATGTCGGGCCGTTCGGCCGCGAAGGCGCCTCCAACAAGTGCATGTGAGGATTCGCCTGATTTGATGCGGTAGAAGGCGGTCTCGACGGCGGATATGCCGGCTGCTTCCTCGCCCATGAAGGTACGCGACGAGCCGGTGACCTTGTGCACGATCGAGATATTGCCGGCGAGCAGGTTGGAAAGCTGGGCGAGGAACAGCGTCGGCCTCAGCTCGGTCGTCAGCTTCTCGTTGAGCAGCAACTCGCGGTCATTGCGCTTCAGCGCCTCGTCGACGATCAGCGTGTCGACATTGATGTCGCGCTCGCCGCCGCCGGCCGCCACGATCATGTCCATCGTGCCGCAGGCCTCGATATCGTCCTTGAAACCGGCATCGTCGAGCGCAAGGCCGGCGGCGAAGACGCCGATGCGCTGCCAGTTCTCCATCTGGCGTTGATCGCCGCGCTTGGCGATCTGCTGCGACCAGTCGATCTCGGGCAGCGGATGCACCGGATAGGGCTTGAACTTTTCGGTCTCGACGATCGCTTTGGGCGCACTGGCGGCCGAAAGCAGCGCGATATGCGCATCCTTGCCAACGCCCTGACAGGTGACGATGCCGATGCCCGAGATGACGACGTCGTTTGCAGCCTTGCTCATCCAATCACTCCCTGCGCCGCGATCGCCTCGAGAAGCCCGATCTCGCCGGCACGTTTCTTCACGATATCGCCGAGCGGCACCTCGGAAAACGGCATGGTGCGCAGTTTCAGCTGCGCATCGCAGACCTTCTTGCCGCCGCTGGTGATTCTAGCCTTGGTGACCGCGAAACCCGAACCGTCATGCTCGAGCACCGCCTCGATGTCGAGCACGGCTTCCGGTTCGACGAAGGTGCGCATCTTGGCGCCGTCGACCGTCATCAGGAAGGGCATGGCGGCAAAATTGGTGACGGCAAGCACCAGCATGCCGGAGGCCTGGGCCATGGTCTCGATCAGCAGCACGCCGGGAACGAGCGGCATGCCGGGAAAATGACCCTCGAAGACGGGGCTCTTCGCCGGCACGACGGATCGCGCCTTAAGCGTGCCCTTCTTCAGGTCCACCGCTTCGACGCGGTCAATCATCTGGAAATATTCCAGCAGCATTCGGATCCTCCGGCCCGACAGGCAAGATCCGCCCGCCGGTGACGCCTAAAGCGCGTCTGGTTCGCACTTTAGGTCTTTGTTTTATGCATGCCGTTGTCCCAAAACCGCTGCGCACTTTTGGCCGGCATGCACTAGTTAGGAACGAAACCGCCCGGCCGCCATATTCACGGCGGCAGGGCGTTCAAAAAAGACTGTTATATCGCTCAGGCCTTGGCTGCTTTGAGCTCGTCGATCTTGGCGCAGAGGTTCTTCAGCACGAAGTATTCTTCGGTGGAAACCTTGCCTTCGTTGACTTCCTGCGTCCACTTTTCGAGCGGGATCTTGATGCCGAATTCCTTGTCGATCGCAAAGACGATGTCGAGGAAATCGAGGCTGTCGATACCGAGGTCGTCGATCGTATGGCTCTCCGGCGTGATCGTCGCGCGGTCGATCTCGCTGGTTTCTGCAATAATGTCGGCAACTTTATCGAATGTAGCGGTCACGCGCTGTACCTCATGAAATGACGATTTAAACCCCCTCATAGGCAAATCCATTTCAAAAGCCAATGCTTTCGTCCCGGCGTTGCGGCAATTTGCCGGCTGGGTGTTGCCTAAACAGCAATGGAATGCCGGCCTTTGCCGTCACCCAGGGCGCGAGGCGACGCTGCTGCAGAAAACCCGTCTCGCCGGCGAGGGCGAAGAAGCCGTCCGAATCAAACCCGCGGACGGCCTCGTCTCGACGCCGCACTTCCAATAACAGCCAGGGCACGCAAACTTTGATCTGGATCAAATCGCGATCCGGCCAAAATTGATAATCATCAAGCCGCGCTGGAAGAAATCGGGATAGCCGAACCCGCAATCGCGGCGTAATCGTCTAGGGTATGCCCGGCATGCGCAACCACACCCGGCACATGCGGATTTCGAAGGGATCAGGACATGGACGTCGCACGCAGTGAGGTTTCCGACGCCGGCACTCTCGCCGCCTGCCGTTCCTGCCAGGCGCGGCACGGCGTCGTCTGCGGCGCGCTGTCGAGCAGCCAGCTCCGGGAGCTTGGCCGCCACTCGCTGCGCCGCAAGGTCGATGCCGGCAGCGAGATCATCGCTCAAGGCTCGGAAAGCTCCTTCTATTCGAACATCATGCGCGGGGTGGTAAAGCTCTGCAAGGTGATGCCGGACGGGCGCCAGCAGATCGTCGGCCTGCAATTCGCCCCCGATTTCGTCGGCAGGCCATTCGTGCGTGAAAGCACGCTGTCGGCCGAGGCTGCGACCGATTCCGAAATCTGCGTCTTCCCGCGCAACCTGCTCGACCGCATGATATCGGCGACGCCGGAACTACAGCGCAGCCTGCACGATCAGGCGCTGAAGGAGTTGGATGCCGCGCGCGAATGGATGCTGACGCTCGGCCGACGCACCGCCGAAGAGAAGGTCGCAAGCCTGCTCCACCTCATCGCCACCCATGCCGAACCGCAAACGGCCACAAGCACCGCCTTCGACTTGCCACTATCCCGCGCCGAGATCGCCGATTTCCTCGGTCTGACGATCGAAACCGTCAGCCGCCAGATGACCAGGCTGCGCAAGAGCGGCGTCATTCGCATCGAGAACTTCCGACGTATCATCGTCCCCGACATGGATGAGCTGGAGAGGATGATCAGCGCGTAAACTGGGATCAGCTGCCGATTTCGGGTCAGGCGCTGATCTGAGATCAGCGCATAAAAGGGATCAGCTGTCGATTTGCTGATCCGAGATCAGCGCGTAATGACCACGCGGGTATTGGCAAGGCCGGCCTGCCGCGTCAGCGAGAAGAATTGGGCGGCATTGTCGGGATGCAGGCGAACACAGCCATGCGAGGCCGGCCGGCCCAGGCGCTTCAGGTCGAAAGTGGCGTGAACGGCGTAACCGCCGTTGAAGAACACGGCGTACGGCATCGGCGCATTGTCGTATTTGCGCGAGCGATGATCGCGCGACAGCCACTTGGCGCTCCACGAACCGGTTGGCGTGACATAGCCGTTGCGCGCGGTCGAAACCTTCCAGCGGTACTTGACGAAGCCGTTCTCGGAAACGGTCATCGTTTGCTTGCCGATGCTGATATTGGCGACCAGCGTTGCTGCCTGAGCGGCAACGGGAGAAAACTGCAGCAATAAACTTGCGGCCGCAGCCGCCAAAACCCGCCTCATGATACCCTCTTATCGCCTTGGCGCAGTTTAATTGCGCCCCCACGAAAGAGAGACTACGGCAATACTTATTATATTGCTTTAATCCGAATGGTAATCACAACTCTAACGGCGCATGGCAGCAAGCGGGTGCGCCGCAGGCTTACTGAAGCTTACGCTTCGCCCCAAATTGATTGAGCTGCTGGTAGGCCTTGTTCATCTTCTCGCGGATCGAGGCCATGGTGCCGAGATTATGGCCGCAGGCGGCACAGGTGATGATGTCGGTCTCCCGGATCTCGGGACGCTCGAACTTCATCTTGGTGCTCTTGCACTTCGGGCACGGTAATTCAACCTGAACTGTCATCACTCTGCTTCCGGTCTGGTGGAGGTAGGAGGCGTTTCGCATAAACGTTTGAGTGGGAGCTGTCTACCGAGGCGTGGTCGTACCGTGCCGCCTCTACAGAAAACACAAGAAAAGCCCGAACGTCACACCGGCGAGCACCATGCAGCTGGCATAAAACACCGATACGCCGTCCTCGATGTCGCCCGAGGTCGCCACGTCGCGGCCGGCGTCGTTGATCATCGGTTCACGCACGATGACGCCGCCATAGATGCGCGGGCCGGCGAGCTGGACGTTCAGCGCGCCTGCCATGGCCGCCTCCGGCCTGCCGGAGTTCGGCGAACGGTGCAAGGCCCCGTCGCGCATCGCCACGCGGATCGCCTCACGGCCGGCGCTTGTTCCCCGCCGGATCCAGGCTCCGGCGGCAATCAGCAGGATGGAGAGGCGCGCGGCCGGCCAGTTGGCGACATCGTCGAGCCGAGCGGCCGCCCAGCCGAAGTCGATGTATTTTTCCGACTTATGGCCGATCATCGAATCCGCCGTGTTCAGCATCTTGTAGGCGAAAAGCCCCGGCAGGCCGAAGACTGCATACCAGAGCGCCGGTGCGACGACGCCGTCGGAGAAATTCTCGGCAAGGCTTTCGATCGCCGCGCGGCAGACGGCAGGCTCGTCCAGCGTCTCGGGATCGCGCCCGACGATGCGGGAAACGGCGGTCCGCCCGCCGGCAAGCCCCTCGTCGCGTAGCGCGACGGCGACGGCCGCGACGTGATCGGCAAGGCTTTTCTGCGCCAGGAAGATCGCCACCAGCCCGGTCTCCAGCAAGATGCCGACAAGGCCGAACAGCGCGAAGAACCGGTTGAACACGAAGCCTGCGGCCAGCGCCAAAAGAAGCAGCGCCAGGATGGCAGCGACGCCGTTCATCCGGCGTTGCGACCCCGTGAGGCTTGCGGGATTGAGCTGCCGGTCGGCATAGGAGATCGCCGCGCCGAACATGACGACGGGATGCGGCACCCGCAACCACAGCCATTGTGGATCGCCGGCGATCCGGTCGAGCAGCAGCGCCAAAAGCAGCACGAGAAGGTTTTGGTCGATCGTCATCGCTTAAATCTCTGAAGGGCTTCGCCAAGCCGCCTGTCCGCCGCCGGATCGGGAGCAAGCCCGAAACGCAACCAATCCGGCGCATTATCGAACTTGCGGACGAGAATATGATGCTGGCAGAGATATGTGTAAATGTCGCTCGCCCTGGCGTCATTGACAAGGGTAAACAGCGCCGTGCCCCCTGCTATCCGCAACCCGGCACCATCCAGCGCCGTATGCAGGCCGATGCTGCGCTCCTCGATGCGGCTGTGGATCGGAGAAACGTCCGAACGCAGCAGCGAAGCGGCCAGCGAAAGCGCCGGGCCGGAGACGGCCCAGGGGCCGAGCCAATCCTCGAAGCGTTCGAGAATATTCTCCCCCGCAATCGCAAAGCCGAGCCGCAGGCCGGCAAGCCCGAAGAACTTGCCGAAGGAGCGAAAGATCACCAGATTGGAAAGCTGCGGCGCACGGGATGCAAGGCTCAGCGCCGGATTTGTATCACCGAAGGCCTCATCGACGACAAGAAACCCGTTTGCAGCCTTTATCCTGTCGTGCAGGGCGACCAGCGTTTCGGCCGGCCATATCCGCCCATCCGGATTGTTCGGATTGACGACGACGGCCAGCCGATGCGCGGCTCCGATCGCGGCAACATCGTTGACCGCATCGACGGCAAAACCGGCCGAGGTGAAGGCACGCGCATATTCACCGTAAGTCGGCGACACCACGGCGATCCTATCGTCCGTCACGGCGATGCGTTCATCCGCGCCGACCAACCGCGGCAAAAGCTGAATGACCGATTGCGTACCGGGCACGGGCAGCGGCAGAATCTCGCCGCTGCCGTAATGGTCGCGCGCTGCAAACCTTGCCGCGTCGACCAAATGCCTGTCCGGCAGGCGGTGCCAAGCCCGTGCAGGAATCTCCGGCAGGGCGACGGGGCACGGATTGATGCCGGTGGAAAGATCGAGCCAATCTTCCGGCCTGCCGCCGAAAGCGGTGGCAGCGGCGGTGATGCCGCCGCCATGGACGATCGGTGCGCTCATGCAGCCGTTGCTCCGGCCAGATCGATCAGATGCATGTAGGACCCCGCCACCTGCCCGCACCGGAGCCCGGCTGCACCCAGATCGGTCCCGAGCGCATCCTGCACCTGAAAAAGCCGCTTGCCCTCGCCCTCGGAGACGACGCTGGAATAGTGGAATTCATGGGCCGTCATCATCCGCGCGAAGAAGGCGCCGTCGAGCGGCACGACACGGCGATAGCCGAGATGGCGCGTTCGCTCGGCATAGCTGGTAACGACCGGCAGCAGGCCGAGCATCTGATGGCGCTTGCCCTCCGCATCGATCAGCCCGTTGCCGAGCACCATATAGCCGCCGCACTCGCCGTAAATCCGGACGCCGCGCGCCGTCGCGTCGAGCATGCCGGCGCGGAAATTCTGCGCCTCTGCGAGCCGTCCGGCGTGCAACTCAGGATAACCGCCAGGCAGATAGATCGCATCGGCGTCGTTAGCTGGTGCCTCGTCGGCAAGCGGCGAGAAGAAGGAGATCGCAGCACCCCGGCGACGCCAGCCGAGCAGCATATGCTCGTAGGAAAAGGCAAAGGCGACATCGCGCGCCACGGCGATGCGTGCGCCCAGCGGCGGCAACCGGTCGATATTGGCGGCCGACGGCCGGTTGAGCCCTTGCTTCGCAATGCGTAGCAGAAATTCGAAATTGCATTCCTCGGAGACCGCATCCGCTGCATGGTCGATGAAATTGTCGAGCGTCGCATGTTCGCCGGCCTGGACGAGGCCGAGATGGCGTTCCGGCAGGGAAAGCGCCTTGTCGTTGCCGATGACGGCGATGACAGGCATGCGGATAGCCTCCAGCGCCTGTCGCAGCATAGCTTCATGCCGGTCACTGCCGACCTTGTTGAGGATGACACCGGCAACGCGGACATCGGCGCGGAAGCCGGCAAAACCGGCAACCAGCGGCGCCACCGACTGCGACATGCGCGAGGCGTCGACGACGAGCACCACGGAAAGCCCGAGCTGAGCCGCGAGATCGGCCGCCGTTCCCTTTCCGTCGGCCGCGCCGTCGAAAAGCCCCATCATTGCCTCGATGACAAGGATACGGTCGCCGGAGCGGTGAAGGGCGCCATTGGCCGAGATTAGCTCCGGGCGCATCGCCCAGGGATCGAAATTCAGGCAGAGCGTGCCGCTTGCGGCCGCATGAAAGGCGGGGTCGATATAGTCGGGGCCAGCCTTGCCGGGCGCGACCGCGACGCCGCGCCGGCGAAGCGCACGGAGCAGCCCGAGCGTCACCGTCGTCTTGCCGGCGCCGGAGGAAGGGGCTGCGATCAGGAGGCCGCTCATGCCCGCACCTTGCCGGACCGGCGGAATGGATCGGGTTGCAGGCGCCGCCCCGCGAGCGCACCAAGCCAGTCGAGTGAAGCTCGGAGCCGGACCACCTCACCGACGACGACCACCGCCGGCGGCTCCAGCCCGGAGACAGCGACGGCCTCAGTCGCCTCCCCGAGCGTCGTTTCCAGCACCTGCTGCCGGCCAGTGGCAGCATTGCAGACGAAGGCAACGGGCTCCGACGGCAGCCGGCCTGCGGCGATCAGCCGGGCGCTGATCTCGCCGATATGCTTCATCGCCATGTACATGACGATGACGGGCGAGCCCTGGCCAATCGCCTCCCAGTTGATCCTGTCGGGCACGATGCCGGACGAATCATGGCCTGTAAGGAAGGTCACGGCATGGTTGATGTCGCGATGCGTCACCGGGATGCCGGCATAGGCGAGTCCGCCGATACCGGCGGTGATGCCGGGCACGATGCGGAAGGGAATGTTGTGTTCGGCCAGCGTCAACGCCTCCTCACCGCCGCGCCCGAACACGAAAGGATCGCCGCCCTTCAGCCGCAGCACCCGCTTGCCGGCGCGCGCCAGCTCCACCAGCCGCAACGAAATGTCGCGCTGTTTCGCCGAAGGCTTACCGCCGCGCTTACCGGCATATTCCACCAGCGTTTCCGGCCGCGCCAGCGCCAGGCATTCCTCGTTGACCAGCGCGTCGTGGACGATGACGTCGGCCTCGAAAAGCCCCTTGGCGGCGAGCAGCGTCAAAAGCCCGGGATCGCCGGGACCGGCGCCGACGAGCCAGACGCTGCCCGGCTCAAGCACCGGAAGATGGGAGAATGCGGCATCGATCATCCTGCTGATCTAGGCCCCGCAAAGGGCAAGGTCAACGCCGCGCCCATCACCTCACTTGAAGTTGCTAAGACGACCATGACTCACTTTGCAAAGAGGCGGATTCGAATTCTCGAAAAACCGGCACAACAATATGAATATATTATCATATATCGAAAGCCGGCGCGATGCGCCGGCTCACCCATCCCTCAGGCTGCAAGCAGCGTGTTGCGGATGAGGTCGAGGACCTTCTCCGATTCAATACCGGTGCAGACGACCTGGCTCGGCAGGCCATCCCAAGCGCCGTCAGGCGGAAAACGCCGCCCATCCGGCCTGACGATCGTCTGACCATCGGCGATGCCGCCGCAGACGACGCGCACCGCCCCCGATATCGACGAGAACAGCTCCGGCACCACGACATAGACGCAGGCGCAACTGTCATGCACCATCATGCCGTCTTCGACCGCGTGCTTGTAGAAATCGATGTAGGACTGCGAGAGTGCGTCGAGCTGCTTCACCGCCTTGTCACCCCTAGCCGCCATCTCGCCGAGATAGCTGCGGCTCATCGTGGTGATCGCGGTGACGTCGAGGCCGATGACGGCGACCTTCCAGGGCGCGGTCATGACGATGTCGGCAGCTTCGGGATCACCGTGGATATTGGCCTCGGCGACCGGCGAGACATTGCCCGGCACATAGAAATTGCCGCCCATGATGACGACGTCCTTGGCCAGCGTCGCAATCTCGGGATCTTCCTTCAGCGCCAGCGCCAGATTGGTCATTCGGCCAACGGCGACGAGTCGCACTTCGCCCGGATGAGCGCGCACCGTGTCGATGATAAAGCGATGCGCCGGGCGCGGATCGAGCGGCAGGTCGATCGTCTCGGGCACATCGATATCGCCGAGGCCGTTCTCGCCATGCACCATGGCCGGCCACGGCCGCTCCGCGCGCGCGGAATCGATGGTGACGCTGGCGCCTTTGGAAACGGGTGCCGCAATATTCCATTCGCGCTTGAGGAAGAGCGCATTGCGCGTCGTCGTCTCGACCGAGGCGTTGCCGAAGACCGTGGTGATGCCGAGGAGGTCGATTTCGGGATGACGATGCAGAAACAGAAGCGCCATGGCGTCATCGACGCCAGGGTCAGTGTCGTAGATGACCTTGTGCATGAGATATCCTCTAGATGTGAACCGTGAAGCTGCCGAACGGCGCTGCGAATTGGCGCCACCATAACGTCCACTAGGCTTTCTGCAACCCGCTGCGGGCAACTGCCGCCGTCGCATGTGCAGATTTGATCTTGGCGACAGCAAGCTCGGCATCCGGCCCCGCAGCCGCCAGCGCAGCTGCCTCGGAGACCCCATGGCAGCCGACGCGGGCAAAGACGATCGCGGAAGGATTCGCCAGTCGCGGCGTCTCCTCCTCGAGCCGCAGCGCGCCGAAAAACACGGCGGGCACGGAAAAATGCGCGGCAACGGCAAGGATCGCGGGCTCCAGTCTTCGGCTGTCGATCGAGGCAATGGCTGTGAGTTCCGCCGCGCTTATAGCGACTGCGTCGAGCGCCTCGATCGCAAGCGCCAGCATCTCGGCAGGCGGCGTGCCGCGCTCGCAGCCGAGCCCGAGCACGTGGCGCCTCGCCGTATCGAAAGAGATATCGCTCATGGAAACCGTCAAATACGCCCTGCCCATGTCTTTGCAGCCATTGCAGCTTGGGGCGGCAAATGCAACAAGGCCGTTCGAAATCCCTGCCCGGAAAACCACCTTGCCCGATATCGCCTTCCATCTGCTTCTGCTGCTCTGCGCCGTGGCTTTCTTTGCCGGGTTGGTCGATTCCATTGCCGGCGGCGGCGGCCTCATCACCGTCCCCATCATGCTGATCGCGGGCATTCCGCCGCTCCAGACCCTCGGCACCAACAAGGTGCAGTCCCCATTCGGCGCGGCCTCGGCCACGATCACCTATACCCGCAAGGGCCATGTGCAGCTTGCGGAACAACTGCCGATGGCGCTGATGGCTGTCATGGGCGGTTCGACCATCTTCCATTACCTCTGGCGTAATTGATAGGGTGCATCGCCTTCCCGCATGATCGGACTGCCTGGAACTGACGGGCGATCAAAAGGAGATGACCCGATGAACGACGCAAACACCAACGCAGAGCGCTATCTCGCCATCTGGAACGAGACGGATGCCGCTCGCCGTCGCGCTCTCATCGCCGAGAGCTGGAGCAAAGCCGCCACCTATATCGACCCACTGATGCGCGGCGAAGGCCATGAGCAGATCAATTCGCTGGTCGAGGCGGTACAAAGCCGCTTCCCCGGCTTCCGCTTCGCCCTGATCGGCGCGGCCGACGGCTACGGCGACAACCTGCGCTTCTCCTGGGGCCTCGGCCCGGAAAACGGCGATGCGCTGATCAAGGGCACGGATTTCGCCGAACTCGAAGGCGGCAAGCTGAAATCCGTCCGCGGTTTCATAGATTTGCTGCCGGAAGCCGCCTGATGACGCCGACCGCCCGCTCCCTTGGAGACCATCTGCGCGAATGGCGCCAGCGCCGCCGCATGAGCCAGCTCAACCTCGCGCTGGAGGCGGAGATCTCGCAGCGGCATCTGAGCTTCATCGAGAGCGGGCGCTCGACACCGAGCCGCGACATGCTGCTGCATCTTGCCGAACGGCTCGACGTACCCCTTCGCGATCGGAACCCGCTGCTGCTCGCGGCGGGTTTCGCTCCTGTTTTTGCCGAACGCGCACTCGACGATCCCGCATTGGAACCGGCCCGTCGCGCCATCGACATGGTGTTGAAAGGGCACGAGCCCTTCCCAGCAATCGCTGTCGACCGCCATTGGACACTCATCGCGGCCAATGCGGCCATCGCTCCGCTGCTCTCAGCCGTTTCCGACCAGTCTCTGCTCACGCCACCCGTCAACGTACTGCGCCTCAGCCTGCATCCACAAGGATTGGCGCCCCATATCAAAAACCTTTCCGAGTGGCGCGCCCACCTTATCGGCAGGCTGCGCCAGCAGTTCTCGGCTTCGGGCGATCCAATGTTGGACAAGCTTTTAAAGGAGTTGCTGTCCTATCCGGCGCCTAAAACTGCTGGCGAGGTCCATACCGACTACGCCGGCATCGCCGTTCCCCTTCAGCTTTCGAGCAAGGCCGGCTTGCTTTCCCTGATCTCGACGACGACTGTGTTCGGCACGCCCGTAGAAATCACTTTGTCGGAACTCGCGGTCGAATCCTTCTTCCCGGCGGATGAGGAAACGGCTGCCATCCTGCGCAGCCTCGCGCTCAACTGACCGCCTCAGAACTCCACGCCCGGTTGACCCTTGATGCCGGAGCGGAAGGGGTGTTTGACGAGTTCCATCTCGGTCACCAGATCGGCGATTTCGATCAATTCTTCCTTGGCGTTGCGCCCCGTCAGCACGACATGCGTCATATGGGGCTTCTCGCTCTTCAGAAAGGCGACGACTTCGTTGATGTCGAGATAGTCGTAACGCAACGCGATATTGATCTCGTCGAGCAGCACCATGGAATTGCGCTCGTCGCGGATCAGTTCCTTGGCCTTTTCCCAGGCGGCAGAGGCTGCGGCGACATCGCGGGCACGGTCCTGCGTTTCCCAGGTGAATCCCTCGCCCATCGTGTGGAACTGGCAGAGATCGGAGAAATGCTTCTCGATCAGGTCTCGCTCGCCGGTCCACATCGCGCCCTTGATGAACTGCACGACGGCAGACGGCTTGCCATGGGCGATGTGGCGGAAGATCATCCCAAAGGCAGACGAGGACTTGCCCTTGCCCTTGCCGGTATGGACGATGATCAGCCCCTTGCCATCCGTCTTGGTGGCCATGATCTTGTCGCGCGCGGCCTTCTTCTTCGCCATCTTCTCGGCGTGGCGCGCATCGTCCTTGCCGCTCCCGGCTTCTCCGATCTCGGCGTTCGTGGTCTCGTCGCTCATTGGTTCACCTCATTCTGTTGTCTGGCGGCCAGGTCGAACCGAGCCGAATTGCTGCGCGGCGTCCAGAGGCTGCGGTCGATCGCCTCAAGCAGCCGCTCCCTCATCTCGTCGAATGCTGCAGGGTTCTTCTCGATCATGAAATCGCGCACGCCGTCATCGGCGACGAAGGCCTGGTAGACGGCATCGAAGTGATGTTCGCCGACCGCCCCTGTCGTCGCCGAAAAGGCAAAGAGATAGTCGACGGTGGCGGCGATCTCGGCCGCCCCCTTGTAGCCGTGGCGCATGACGCCTGCGATCCATTTCGGATTGACGACGCGACCTCGCACGACGCGGCCGATCTCCTCCTCCAGCGAGCGGATCACCGGCCGCTCCGGCCTGGAATGGTCGTTGTGATAGATCGAAGGCCGTGCGCCGGTGAGCTGTTCTGTGGCGGCGGCCATGCCGCCCTCGAACTGGTAATAATCGTCGCTGTCGAGCAGGTCGTGCTCACGATTGTCCTGGTTCTGAATGACGGCTTGCACCGAGCGCAGCCGTTCTTCGAACAGGCCGCGTTCGGCCTTGCCCTCCTCGCCGGCGCCATAGGCATAGCTGCCCCAGACGAGATAGGCCTCGGCAAGATCGGCGCGCCGTTCCCAACCCTTCTCGTCGATCAGCGCCTGCAATCCGGCGCCGTAAGCGCCGGGTTTCGAGCCGAACACACGGTAGCCTGCCCGCCGTTTAGCCGACACCTCGTCGAGGCCGGCGGCCGCAAGCCTAGCTGCCTCGCCGCGCATCCGCACAGCGATGGGATTGTCGGCTTCGTCCTCTTCAAGCGCGCCGACGGCGCGGATCGCCTTGTCGAACAGCGCAATCTGCTCGGGAAAGGCATCGCGGAAGAAGCCGGAAATGCGGAGCGTCACGTCGACGCGCGGCCGCCCGAGCATCGCCGGCGGAATGATCTCGTAGCCGGTGACGCGCCGCGAACTCATGTCCCAGAGCGGCTTGACGCCGATCAGCGCCAGGGCCTGGGCGATATCGTCGCCGCCGGTGCGCATGTTTGACGTGCCCCAGGCCGTCAACCCGAAGGAGACAGGCCATTCGCCGTGATCCTGCACATAGCGGCGTACCAGCAACTCCGCCGATTTTTTGCCGAGCTCGTAGGCGGCCGGCGTCGGCACGGCGCGGCTGTCGACGGAGTAGAAATTCCGCCCGGTCGGCAGTACATCGGGCCGCCCGCGCGTCGGTGCGCCAGAGGGGCCGGGCGCGACGAAGCGGCCGTCGAGGCCGGCGAGCAGGCCAGCGATTTCGGCCGGCCCGCAGGCCAGAATGGAGGGCTTGAGGCGGGTTTCGATCTCGGAGAGTACACATCTGGTTTGGGACCAGAGGGTCGGGCATTCCATCTCACCGGAAACAAACTTTGCCGCCAGCAGTTCGATGCGCTCGACAGTGTCTCCGTTGGTTCGCCATGGAGCATCGAGAATATCTGCGAGGATTGCGGGCCGTGGACCGGTCCAGGGAGCGGCCATTTCGGTGTTGAGAGGGTCGAAGATGGAGGCACCCCCCTCTGTCCTGCCGGACATCTCCCCCACAAGGGGGGAGATCGGCAAGTCGCTTGGGCTTCCCGAAAAAGAACCGTTTGAAGATGCCGCACCTGCGACACATGAGATTAAGCGAGGCCTCTCATCCCCGATCTCCCCCCTTGTGGGGGAGATGTCGGGGAGGACAGAGGGGGGTATCCCCCGCATGCCGCCGCCCAAGCCCGCATCCGCCGCAATCGCCCGGTGCAAACTCGCATCCCCACCCTCGCCCAGCCCGCGCGGCACCCGCGCCAGCGCCACGGTCAGGTCGGTCAGCAGCCGCCCCTCAGGCGACACACCGAAGACATGCAGCCCGTCGCGGATCTGCATTTCCTTGAGGTCGCAGAGATAGGCATCGAGCTTCTTCAGCGCCTCGCCCTCGCTTTCGCCCTTGGCAATCCCGGCATCCCGGTCGAGGCCGATATCGGCAACGAGCTCGAGGATCTGCCGGCTGAGCAGACGAATGCGGCGGGGATCGCCGCCGGAGGCCTCGTAATATTCGTCGACCAGCGCCTCCAGATCCTTGAGCGGTCCGTAGCTCTCGGCCCGCGTCAAAGGCGGTGTCAGGTGGTCGATGATGACGGCGGCAGTGCGGCGCTTGGCCTGCGTGCCCTCGCCCGGATCGTTGACGATGAAAGGATAGAGGTGCGGCAACGGCCCGAGAATCGCTTCCGGATAACATGTCTCCGACAGCGCCAGCGCCTTACCCGGCAGCCATTCCAGATTGCCGTGTTTGCCCACATGGATGATCGCATGGGCACCGAACTCGCGGCGCAGGAAAGCATAGAAGGCGAGATAACCGTGCGGCGGCACGAGATCCGGCGAATGATAACTTTCCTTCGGATCGATATTATAGCCGCGCGCCGGCTGGATGCCGACAAGCACCTCGCCGAAACGCGCGAAAGGCAGGGCGAAGACGCCCTCGCGAAAATACGGATCGTCTTGCGGATTGCCCCAGCGGGCTCTCACCTCATCTTGAATCTTATCGGGAAGAGATTCCAGGAAGCTGTTGTACAGACTCAGGGAAAGCGTCTCGCGGATGATCTTTCCATCGGAACCGGAATTGGTCGGCCCTTCCATCAGGTGGCGGATCAGCGCATCGCCGTCGGCGGGAATCTCGGCGACCGGATAACCCACAGCCCGCATAGCCTTCAGCACCTCAGTGGTCCCGGCCGGCGTATCCAAGCCGACGCCGTTGCCAAGTCGACCGTCCCGGTTCGGATAATTCGCCATGACGAGCGCGATGCGCCGGTCATGGGCCGATGTTTTCCGCAGCCGCGCCCAGTTGGCGGCAAGCTCGGCCGTATAGCGCACCCGCCCGGTATCCGGCTCGCTGGCGACAATATTCGTCTCGACGGCAGCATCGTAGCGCGCTGCCGTCTTGAAGGAGATCGCCCGCGCCAGCACCCGGCCATCGACTTCAGGCAGCAGCGCCACGTTCATGCCGAGATCGCGCGCCGACAGGCCCTGCGAGGAAGCCGCCCATGCCTCCCTCGACGAGGCCGACAGGATCGCCTGCAACACGATCGCCTCATTCGCCTCCAGCACCGTCGCCTGCCGGTCCGCACCCGGTGCCGAGACGGCAAAGCCCGTGGTGTTGATGACGACATCGGGTTTCAGCGTCGAAAACACGCTTTCGAGAATGCCTGTGGAAACCGGATCCTTGAGGCTATAGGCAAAGACCGGCAGCGGGCGGAGGCCGAGTGTCACCAGCGCTTCGATCAGAGCTTCGATCGGCCCGGTCTCGCCGCTTTGGACGAGGGCGCGGTAGAAGCTGATGGCGACGATGGGGGATGCCTGTTGCGTCGAGTTCGTAGTACCCCCCTCTGTCCTGCCGGACATCTCCCCCACAAGGGGGGAGATCGGCAAGTCGCTTGGGCTTCGCACAAAAGAAACGTTGGAGGATACCGTGCCTTCGGCCGAGGAGATGGAGCGAGACCTCTCATCCCTGATCTCCCCCCTTGTGGGGGAGATGTCCGGCAGGACAGAGGGGGGTGCCACACCCAAAGGCGCACCCTGGAGCGAAGCAACAATCCGCCGCCACTCCTCAACCCCGATCAGTCCCCGCCCCGGCCACCAGATGCCAGCCTTCATCAAAGGCACAGCCGGCGCCGGCTTCTCGGCGCCAGACAGCATCGCCTCGGCATAGTCGAGAAAGGCCCGCGCGTTGGCATCGCCGCCCTCGATCAGATAGGCCCAGAGCGCGTTGAGATCGTCGAGATCAACGTTGGAGAAAGGCACCAGCCCCGCATCCGGCCTGGCGTCGCCCGGCAGCACCGCGATCAGCGCACCGGCGCGCGCTGCTGCCGCATGCAGCGCCTCCAGCGCATAGTGGAAATAGCTGGCGCCGCCGAGCGCACGCACGATGATCAGCTTCGCATGCCGCACCGTGCGCTCGACATAGGTATCAACAGACATCGGATGCTTGAGGCTCAGCAAGCTGGCGAGCCGGAGCGAAGGCCCCGCCCGGCGCTCGCGATGGGCGGTTGCGATCGCGGCAAGCTCGCTGTCGGCCGCCGACAGGAACAGGATATCGCCCGGCGTCTGCCCGAGGTCGATTGCCTCCTCGCCGTCGCTGATCGTTCCCTGTTGAGCCAGAAGCAGATGCATCGGGTTACGCCAGCGCTTCGATCGCCGCCCTCACCGCGTCCTGATCCATTTCGTGCAGGCCGATGACGACGAGGCGCGTGGCGCGCTTTTCGCTCGCGCCCCAGGCGCGGTCGAAATAATGGTCGATGCGGCTGCCGACGGCCTGGAGCTGCAGGCGCATCGGCTTGCCCGAGACATCGACGAAACCCTTGAGACGCAGCACGTCATGGGCTGATATGATCGTCTTCAGCGCCGCGATGAAGCCGGCGGGATCGGCGACCGGGCCGAGCTCGACGACGAAGCTGTCGAATTCGTCATGGTCGTGCGGCGCACCGTCCTCATGCTCCAACTCGTGATGCGACTTGCGATTGGCGATATCGTCCTCCGTGCCGATGCCGAGGCCGAGCAGGATGCCGGCAGACACCTCGCCGTTCCGTGCCTCGATCATGACAGGCTTGCGGGCGGTGCGGGAGGCGACCTCGTCACGCACCCTGATAAGGCCGGCAGCATCGATCAGGTCGGTCTTGTTGAGCACGATGAGGTCGGCGCAGGTGAGTTGGTCCTCGAACAGCTCCTCGATCGGGCTTTCGTGATCGAGCGATTCATCCTCGGCACGGCGCGCATCGACGGCATCATGGTCGTCGGCGAAACGGCCGGCGGCAACCGCAGCGCTGTCGACCACCGTGATGACGCCGTCGACGGTCACCTGCGTGCGGATGTCGGGCCAGTTGAAGGCGGCGACCAGCGGCTGCGGCAGGGCAAGCCCCGAAGTCTCGATGACGATATGGTCAGGACGCTGTTCGCGCTCGAGCAGCTTGGTCATCGTCGGAATGAAGTCATCGGCGACGGTGCAGCAGATGCAGCCATTGGTCAGCTCGATGATATCGTCCTCGGTGCAATTCTCCGCACCGCAGCCCTTCAGCACATCGCCGTCAACGCCGAGATCGCCGAATTCGTTGATGATCAACGCAATCTTCTTGCCGCCGGCATTGGTGAGCAGGTTGCGGATCATCGTCGTCTTGCCGGCGCCGAGAAAGCCGGTGATGACGGTTGCGGGAATCTTCTGCTGGTTCATGGACTTAACCCTTCATTTTCAGCGGCAGGCCTGCCGCGATGAAATAGACTTCGGCGGCCTTCGCCGCGATCGATTGGTGCAGCCGGCCGGCATGATCGCGAAAATCCCGCGCCATGCGATTGTCGGGCACGATGCCGAGACCGACCTCATTGGAAACGAAAACGAGCCGCGCTTTCGCGGCGGGCAGGAAATCGGCAAGGGCGGCGAATTCCGCCGCCATGTTCCGCTCCTCCATCATCAGATTGGTGATCCAGAGCGTCAGACAGTCGATCAGCACGATGCGCCCCGGTCCGTCGATGGCGGTGAGCTTGCCGACAAGATCGAGCGGCTCCTCATGCGTCGTCCAGGACGGACCGCGGTCGACCTTGTGTTGGGCGATGCGCGCCTGCATCTCCTCGTCCCATGCGCGGCCGGTCGCAAGGTAATGGCGGTCGAGTCCGGCGGCCGTCACGAGGTCTTCGGCGAAACGGGATTTGCCGGAGCGTACGCCGCCGAGGATGAAGGTGGCAGTCATGCTCAAACGCCCCTCAGGGAGAGTGCGTAGCCGTGGCTTGTTCCGAGTGCACCTTTCTCGGCTACTGAGGGTGTGACACCCCCCTCTGTCCTGCCGGACATCTCACCCACAAGGGGGGAGATTGAATCGCCGAGAGCTTTTCTCCAAACAATTGATGTAGGGCGACGGTCGTGCTGCTTGCCGATCTCCCTCCTTGTGGGGGAGATGTCCGGCAGGACAGAGGGGGGGACCCAGCATTCGACATAAACGGCCGAAAGCACACCTCTTGCAGCACTGCTTGGAGGCGTCGCGCGCCCTGCACCAGGCCGCGCCGAATTCAATCGTTCAGCCAAGACAACCTCCGTGCTGGCAACGGGCATAGTGCCCAGGTGTGGGCTTCTCGCCCGGCCGCATGGCAGGTCTCCTGGCTCGCGGTTATCGGCCGCGATCGGGGCGGACCGGAAACCGGTCGCCCTGATCGTGCCAGCGGATCATCCTCGCCTTCCCGGCTGCATCAGTGAAAAGGTGGACGATTCGTAGACTTGAGAGGCGTCCGACCCCGGTTGATCACCATGCATATCCAGTGGCTTTTCCGGCATGTCGCCCATCCCGCCCGCTTGCATGATTGCAAGCCGCCGGCCGGAAGGGCTTAGTGCCGGATGGAAGACCCTGACCGCTCTACAGTCGCGGGGTCGGCTGTGATGAAGGCGCCCGGCTTGGGTCCGCCCCGTCACATTCCCTTTTCATCCGGAAGGGCGCAACACCGATCCGGAACCATCCGTTATGTCAGGATGGTCAGTCGACCATCCGTTATCGGGATGGTTAGGCAAGCGCAGGGGTGAAGTCAACCGGCCTTCACGGCTAGGGAATAGCCGGCCGGTTGGAGCGCCCACGCCAACACGACTTACTCTACCTAAAATATCGTCTTTTATCAGAGACTTACGTGATAAATATTTATCCCGCGCTCCGGCTTTTCGCCGCAATTGCGTCGCAAGCGGAGTGCCCGACCATCTCCGCCCTTGACCGGGCCTCTCCCCGCCTAGTTGTCTAGCCATGCTTATGAAATTGGATCGGCGCGGTTTCCGCGCGCTGCGTGTTTTCTTTGATCCGGGACGCCTGAGGGCGCTGACCCGGCGCAGCGAGGTCGGCCTGTCGCTGGCGGGCGCCGTCGTCGGCATCATCTCGGGTCTTGCCGTCACCGGCATGAGCTACGTCTCCAACGAGCTGCATCAGCTGGTCTTCGGCATTGCCGACAGCGAAAGGTTGAGCTCCTCCGAGATCGAGAACAAGCTGCTGCTGCTCACCGCCCCGGTTATCGGCGGCGCCCTGCTCGGCCTGCTGCTTTTCGTGCTGGCGAAACGACGCAAGAAACCGATGGTCGACCCGATCGAGGCCAATGCGCTGCATGGCGGCCGCCTGTCCTTGACCGACAGCATCATCGTTGCCGTGCAGAACCTGATCTCCAACGGTTTCGGCGCCTCCGTCGGCCTGGAGGCCGGCTATACCCAGCTTGCCGCCGGCCTCGCCTCGAAATTCGGTCTGAAGCTGCAGCTTCGCCGCTCGGACCTGCGCACCCTCGTTGGCTGCGGCGCGGCGGGCGCCATCGCCGCCGCCTTCAACGCGCCGCTGACCGGCGCCTTCTATGCTTTCGAGCTGATCATCGGCACCTATACGATCGTCTCGCTGACGCCTGTCGTCGTCTCCGCCCTTGTCTCCACCCTGATCGCAAGGCTGCTCGCCGGCAGCGATTTCACCATCGATATCGGCAGCTTCGGCTCGGTCGTGCCGGCCGATTATATCCCAGCGCTGCTGCTCGGTGCGTTCTGCGCCGGTGTCGGCATCCTGATCATGCAGGGCGTCGCTTTTGTCGAGGAGCTTGCGCGCAAGAGCTCGATCGCCCCACCCTTCCGCCCGGCACTCGGCGGCATCATCGTCGGGCTCTTGGCGATGATCTCGCCGCAGGTGCTTTCGGCCGGCCACGGCGCGCTGCATCTCAACCTTTCCCGTGACGTGGCAATCCCGACGCTGATCGGCCTCTTCCTTTTGAAATCCTTCGCCTCGGCGATCTCGATCGGCTCCGGCTTCAGGGGCGGCCTGTTTTTCGCCTCTCTGTT
The DNA here is from genome assembly GCF_057653825.1 of Rhizobium sp. WSM409. Lineage (NCBI taxonomy): Bacteria > Pseudomonadati > Pseudomonadota > Alphaproteobacteria > Hyphomicrobiales > Rhizobiaceae > Rhizobium > Rhizobium sp. WSM409. Next base: position 2,364,369 of record NZ_CM172794.1, read on the forward strand.
CATGGGAGCCCTGCTCGGCAAACTCTTCGCCTATTGCGGCCCCTATTTCGCCGATGCGACGCTGACGCCCGTCATCTATGCCGTGGTCGGCATGAGTTCGCTTGCCGTCGCCGTCATCGGCGGGCCGCTGACCATGACCTTCCTGGCGCTCGAAATCACCGGCGACTTTCCGATCACGGCGCTGGTGCTCGCTGCCGTCATCACCTCCTCGCTGGTCGTGCGTTCGACCTTCGGCTACTCCTTCGCCACATGGCGCTTCCACCTGCGCGGCGAAAGCATCCGCAGCGCCCATGATGTCGGCTGGATCCGCAATCTGACGGTCGACAAGCTGATGCGCGCCGACGTCAAGACGGCAAGGGCGGGCATTTCTCTGGAGGAATTCAAGCAGGCCTTCCCGATCGGCTCGACCCAGCGCGTCATCCTCGTCGAGGAGAGCGACAAATATGCGGGCCTCGTGCTGGTGCCGGAGATTTACGCCAATCCGACCGATGCGCAGGACGAGGGCAAGACGCTTGCCGATTTCATCCACTATCGCAACGATTTCCTGCAGCCGCAGATGAATGCCAGGCAGGCGGCGGCGATCTTCGACAAGAGCGAAAGCGAAGCGCTCGCCGTCGTCAACAACCTGATCGAACGCAAGGTGATCGGCCAGCTCAGCGAAAGCTATACGCTGCGCCGCTACAGCGAAGAACTCGACCGCCGCCGCCGCGAGGTCTCAGGCGAGATCTGAGCAAGTCGGAACACTCCGTCGTCAGTCGGTGCCGGCGAGTTTGAAGACGTTGACCGGCTTCGAAACGCCGCGCAATTCGAAGGAGCCGAGACATTCGCTGGCAACGGCAGAGGTGACCGCGAAACTCTCCGACATCAGCAAATGGTGCCCGAGCGTGCCGCAGAGCTTTTCGAGCCGCGAAGCCTCGTTGACGGCGCTGCCGATCACCGTGAAATCAAGCCTGCCGCGTGCGCCTATATTTCCGTAGAAGACCTCGCCGAGATGCAGCACGACATCGACGCCGATGTCAGGACCTACATCATTCCTCCGCTGACCATTCAGCACCTTGTTGGCTTCTAGAATATTCCTTGCTGAAGCCAGAGCGGCCATGCAGGCCTTTTGCGGATCTTCAGCATCGGTCGGAAAGATCGCCAGCACGCTATCGCCCATGAACTTGAGGATCTCGCCCGAATTTTCCTCGACATGCCAGCCGATCAGCTCGAAATGTTCATTCAGAAACCCGGCGATTTCGCCCGGCTGATAAACCTCGGTCAGCGCCGTGAAGTTTCTCAGGTCCGCAAGCAGGATCGCAGCATTGATCGCCCCTCCCTTTCCCCTCTGAATATCGCCTGCAAGGATGCGTGCACTTGTCTTGGCGCCTGTATAGACGGCGAGGATATCCGATGCGGTTTTCGTTGCCGCGATACGATAACAAGCCAGCCCCAGCGCCGGGAAGAGCTTCGCGACGATCGCCAGTTGATCATCGGAAAATCCGCCCGGCCTGTCGCTAGTGAGGGACAGGCTGACGCCGCGTAGCGCAGCCTCCTTCGGGAACTCCAGCAGGCTGACCAGGTGATCCGTGCCGCCGCTATGCGCGAATTCCGCAAGCTGCGGGTAGTCATCGACACCCTCACCCTTGGCGATGTTCCAGCGACCTGACGTTTCGCCACGGCCCAAAAGAAAATAGATCGGGGTCTTTTCGAAATTCAGCACTCCCGCAGTGCCATATTCGGCATTCTCGATCGTGGTCGCACCGCCGCGCACGAAATTGGCCGAGACGCCGCCATACATGGGATGAATTGACGGCATTGAAATGCTTCCCCGCCAGATCGGAAAGCCATCCGCGATCAACCGATCGCACAATCCGGCTATCAGCTCGGCGATATGCTCAGCTGTGATTCCATGTTCTATAAGCCACTGAATATGATTGCTAATTTTTAAACCTCCACATGAGCCGCCACAATCTTATGATGGCAAATCGGGCAAATGGGCGGCAATCCGAACCGGGTCGCCACGACATCCAGTGATAGCCCGGCCAAACCGATGTTTCTAGCCATCGAGCTCGGCCACCACAACCGCGGGGCAGATGGCAGAGAGATTGATACCGTTATCGACGCATTGCGAGGTTTTACGCCCGATGCGGACGCCCACCACGAGACGCTAGCGGAACCTGCTCCAGTCTGCATCCTGGGAGGCGACGAAGGGTATTTCGCCCCTCGACAAGGCAATGTCTTTCAGCATGTGATCTGGCAAGGCGCCAAGCTGATTTGCCGCCGATCGCCTGCGTCGCCAGACGACAAGGGCGCGCAGCGGAGAGGTAAGCAGCGCCATCACTTTGCGCAGTCGCAGCTCGACCGCGCCGGACAAGAGCTTCTCGTTCATTGTGATCCCCATGAATTTGCGCGTGCCGATGGCAAGATCGCAACCCGGAGAACCGGTCGGCGACTCGTTCGCCGGCCGGTTCCGACATCCTAGCGCGCCGAATGTGGGCCGATGAGCGTCGTGATCTCCGTCACCCGGTCCGCCGGAAAGCCACCCTTTTCCGCGTGCCGATAGACCGCTTCCGCGCTCTCGGCCTCATGAACGCAGTACATCTTGTCCCCGGTCACATAGCTGGTGATCCAGGTATAGGGTTCGCCGAGGGACGCTACGACGGCGTTGGATTTCGCCGAGATCTCGCGCAGAGTTTCCTTGTCCATGTCCCCGAGACCTGGAATGTTTCGTTCGACAACGAATTGCGGCATTGTTTTATCCTTTCATGATGTTTTGAGTGAGCTGGAGCTTCATCAACCGTGCGCATGCCGGCAGCTGACGTCAGGGTTCATGTCGGCGAACGGTCCCCTCGGATTGTTCTTCCATGCCCAGACGTGCAGCTCGTAGAAAGCCGGAAGGCCGTAGCGGTTCGGTGCGTTCGTGAAACTGAACAGCTGGCCGCCGAGATTGGCGGGACCTTTCGTCGTGATGTATTCGACAGCGACGAGTTTCATCTTGCCGTGTTCGTCAGGCTCGTACATCACGGCCTCCGGTCTGGAGAGATCAATGGCCTCATCCTTGATGAGGTCGGCACTGACATAGTGGATACCCATCGCACCTCCATCTATGCCGCTGGTGCACGGGATCGGCGAATAGCCTTCCTTGACGGCCTGGTTGACGTCCCGGAAGCGCGCATTGGCCTCCCGGACCTGTTCCGGCAGGCCGCCGCCGCCGAGCGCTGCAGCCGGAAGAGCTGCCATAATGAGAAGCGCCGCGATCGGCGCTTTTGTCGCTTTCATGAAGATTGCCCTCCAATTTCTGGTTGTCCAAGCCGATTGGATTCCGGCCGGCAGTGCGTTGTAAAAAATCCGCGCGATGAAACATCTCCCGCATGGGGGATGAAATCTTCCGCAAATCCCGGAAATGAAGGCGCCGTGGCCGGCGACAATTGACCGGGCTGGCCGGGCTGATGCAGGATTGTGATCATGGAACAGCAGCTGTCGGAAATTATTGGCGCTATTTATGATTGCGTGGCCCGGGAGGATGCCTGGCCAAACGCTCTTCGTCTGATCAATGGTCAGGTGAACGGTTTTCTAACCACGCTTGCCGTCTTCGACACCACCACGCGTTCCGCACGGCTGGCCCAGATCGCCTGCGACGACGGAGAGGCCATCCGCACCCTCGTCGCGCATGCGAAGGACGTCCCGTTCTTCCACCTTCTCCACCGAATGGAGATCGATCAGCCGGATACGCTGGAGCGGATGTTTTCCCTCTATGGACCCGATGGCGAAGCCGTCTGGAAAAGCGGTGCGCTACACCAGAACTTTCATGCCAGGTATGGGGTTCTAAACTCGATCGACATGGCCGTGCTGAAGCGCCCGACCCGTGTCGGGACGATCAACATTTCGGTGCAATACGAACCGAGCGAGCGACGTGTCTTCGACATCATCGGGCTGCTCGGTCCGCATATCCGCCGTGCCGTGACGATCCACGACATGTTCGAGATGGAGCGCGCCGAAGCCGCCGTCCTCAGGGAGGTCATCGACGCCCTCGATCATGCGGTCTTCATCGTTGCAGAAGACATGACAATCCTCTTCGCCAATGAAGCCGCCGAAGCGCGGCTGCGCGAGCAGCACGTGGTCCACTCGCTTTCAGGCCGTCTGGCCGCTCGCTATAGTTATGCAGGCGCCGCCCTTTCCAACGCAGTGGCGCTTGGCGCGCGCGACGAAATCAGTCTCGCAGCCGCTGGGATCGATGTTCCCCTTGCCTCGGCGGAGCGCCCCGCCGTCGCCCACGTTCTGCCGTTGCAGCGGCGCACCGAAAGGGGACGCTTCGAAAGCCGGGCGGCGGCGGCGATCTTTCTCGCCGCGGCTGGAACGGTGGTCCAGTCTGCCGTCGAAGCCGTTGCCGCCCTTTTTGCTCTCACGCCTGCCGAACGGCGCGTGGTCGGCTACGTGTCCGAAGGTATGACGCGATCCGAGATTGCAAATGCGCAGGGCGTTGCCGACGGCACCGTGAAATCGCAACTGGCCGCCATCTACGACAAGACGGGAGCGGAAGACCAGCGCAGCCTGCAGCAGCTCGTACGCGAACTCAGCCCACCTGTCAGGCGCGCCTAAGAAGTCGACATCAAACTTCGGTCGATTGGGCGGATTACGCGAAAAGGCACGCCGGCGCCACGGCAGTTGCGGGCTCCGCTCACATCCTGACCGTCATACCGCCGTCGACCGTCAGCACATGGCCGTTGACGAAGGAAGCGGCGGCGCTTGCCAGAAACAGCGCCGCGCCGGCGATCTCGTCCGGCCGTCCCCAGCGCTGGACCGGGATGCGCTGGCGCACGAAGGGCATGAATTCCTCGTTCGCAGCCATCGCCGCGTTCGTCTCGGTGGCAAACCAGCCGGGCGCAATTGCGTTGCTGGTGATGCCGTGCGGGCCGAATTCGACTGCCATGCCGCGCATCAGTCCGGTCAGGCCCTGCTTGGCTGCCGGATAGACGCAGTCGCCGGGCATGACGACATGGCCGCTGATCGAGGTCACCGCGATCAGGCGGCCGTGATTGCACCGCTTCATCAACACGGCAGCGTCGCGCGAAAGCGTCATCGCCGCCGCCAGGTCGGTGCGCAGCAGCTCGATGATCGCATCATCGTCGAATTCGGCCAGAGGCCGCCTGTCGCGGGCGCCGACATTGTTGATCAAAATATCGAGACGGCCATGGTTCTTGTCGACATCGGCCATCGCAGCACGCTGTGCCTCGCGATCGGCGACGTCGAATGCCGCGACCTCCGCCGTGCCGCCCGCGGCCCGGATGGTCGATACGGCGTTTTCCAGCGTCGCCGCCGTACGTCCGTTGACGATGACATGCGCGCCGGCTTCGGCAAGGGCGCGCGCCATCTCGAAGCCCAGACCACGGCCACCGCCGGTCACCAGCGCCACCTGCCCTGCCAGCGAAAATCTGTCCAATATGCTCATGGTTTTCGTCGCTCTCAACCGGGTCCGCCGCGACAATTAATGGACTCAGTCAACTAATTTGGCAATAGCCGAACGACGAGACCGGATGATGGTGAGGCAGCCCCGTCCGGTACACATCCGACCTAACCAAGCAGCCCGGCCAGCCAGCGTGGATCGAGATGACGTTCCAATTCCCCGGCGACGTCGTCGAGCGCCTGCTCGACGCTCTCGCGGTAATTCCTCCGCTCGCCTGATAGGCCGAAACTTTGGAGCAGTCGAGCGCGGTAAGTGTCGCTGCCGAAGAGCCCATGCAGATAGGTGCCCATGATCCGGCCGTCGGACGAAAGCGCCCCGTCGGGTGCTCCATCGATGATTGCCGAAGGCCGATTGCAATCCGGGCCGCGGGTGATGCCGAGATGGATCTGGTAGCCGTCAAGCGGCGCGTCATATTCGGTCGAGCGGGCATGGCTGTTGCGCACGGTCTTTTCCGGCGCCATCTCGGTCTCGACATCGAGAAGCGCAAGCCCCGGTGTCTCCAGCGTCCCGCCCTCGATGCCGAGCGGATCGTGCACCGTCCGGCCGAGCATCTGGTAACCGCCGCAGATGCCGATCACCCGGCCGCCGCGCCTGACATGCGCCTGGAGATCGCGGTCCCAGCCCTGCACCCTGAAGTCGGCGAGATCCGATATTGTCGATTTCGAGCCGGGAAGCACAACGAGGCTCGCATCGGCTGGCATCCGCTCGCCGGCGCGAACGAAGACCAACTCAACATCCGGCTCGGTCCTCAGTGGATCGAGATCGTCGAAATTGGCGATACGTGGCAGCACCGGCACGGCGATCTTCAGCGCGCGCGCCCCGCCCCTCGCCAGCCGTTCGAGCACGACCGAATCTTCGGCCGGCAGGCGCGCGGCACCCCGCAGCCAAGGCACGATGCCGAAACACGGCCAGCCGGTAAAACCTTCGATGGCGCGAATGCCGTCATCGAACAGCGAGACGTCGCCGCGGAACTTGTTGATGATATAGCCCGCAATCATCGCCCGGTCGCCCTCGTCGAGGATCGCATGCGTGCCGACCAGCGAGGCGATGACACCGCCGCGGTCGATATCGCCGACGAGCACGACAGGCACGCCGGCCCGCGTCGCAAAGCCCATATTGGCGATGTCGCCAGCCCTGAGATTGATCTCGGCCGGCGATCCGGCGCCCTCGACGATAACGAGGTCGGTCCCCGCAGCCACTTTTTCAAAACTCTCGAGCACGGCGCCGAGCAGCTCGGGCTTCAGCCGCTGATAGTCGCGTCCCTTTGCCTGTCCGAACACCCTGCCCTGGACGATGATCTGGCTGCCATTGTCCGATTGCGGCTTGAGCAGCACCGGGTTCATGTGGACCGAGGATGGCGTGCGCGCGGCCAGCGACTGCAGCCACTGCGCCCGGCCGATCTCGCCGCCGTCATCGGCGACCGCCGCATTGTTCGACATGTTCTGTGGCTTGAACGGACGGACCGTCAGCCCGCGATTGGCCGCCAGTCGGCAGAGCCCTGCGACCAGCACCGTCTTGCCGACATCGGAGCCGGTTCCCTGCAGCATGATCGCTCTTGCCATGATGGCCCGCATTCGCCTCTCGTTCAGGCGAGGCCTACAATGGGCGGCAACCTCGGGTCAAGCTTGGCCCGGCGCAAGACTTAGCTTGGGACAAGTACCCACGCAAACGCGAAAACCGCGCATGGCCTTGGCTCTGCGCGGTTTGCCGAAAAACTCAGGCGTCTTCGCCCTTACACGGCGAAGCTCGCTTTCTCCGGTACGCACTACCTGAACCGGAGAAGCGGCGGTCATTGCTGCCACGCCCCAACTGATAACGGCACATTCTTACCGGAGAGTTATTGAAGGCTTACGCAAATGTTAATTTTGATCTTTTTTGACATTCTGGCCAAAATTTCTGCCGAAGATCCGCAGCCTGTCGCCAAGAGCGTGCTTTTCACCCGAGGGTGCCAGTTTCGGAATGCTGACATAAATTCTTCGAATTCAATAATTTAGTCACGCAACCATGAGCAGAAGATGGTTGATTTCTGCGAGCGAACGCGTAGGCTCCGTCATAACACGCCATTGTTGAACATGGCTTGCCTATGAACCGGAAAGCCTGTTGCGGTATCGCCCCGGCATTCGGGTGCTCGGAGAGATTTGTCGGTGAATTTCAGAGCCTGCTGCACGTCCACCTAAGAAGAATTCGGGGAATGACGATGAAGACGTTTCTGATTCCGGCCGTCTTTGCCGCGGCTCTTTCTATCGTCGCGCCGGCTGAAGCCGCCGAATGCGGCAGCGTTTCGATCGCCGAAATGAAATGGGCCTCCGCAGGCATTGCGGCGAGCTTCGATAAGATCATCCTGGAAAAGGGATACGGCTGTTCCGTCACCATTGTCGATGGCGACACTCTGCCGACCTTCGCCTCGATGAATGAGAAAGGCACCCCCGACATCGCCTCGGAATACTGGATCAATTCCGTCAGGTCCCTGCTCGATCAAGCCGTCAATAGCGGCCGGTTGGTCCAGGGGGCCGAAATCCTGGCTGACGGCGCCGTCGAGGGTTGGTGGATACCGAAATTCATCGCCGACGCCCACCCCGACATCCGCTCGGTCGAAGGCGCGCTGAAACATCCCGAACTCTTCCCCGCTGAGGACGACCCGTCGAAAGGCGCAGTCTACAACTGCCCCGCCGATTGGAGCTGCCAGATATCGACCACCAACCTGTTCAAGGCGCTTGCCGCCGACAAGAAGGGCTTCGAACTTGTCGAGACCGGCAGTCCCGAACAGCTGGATGCGTCGATTGCCCGCGCTTTCGAAAACAAGGTCGGCTGGCTCGGTTATTACTGGGCGCCGACCGCCATCCTCGGCAAATACGACATGACGCGCCTGAGCTTCGGCGTCGGCCACAACAAGAATGAATGGGACCGCTGTACCGCGGTTGCCGGCTGCGCCAGGCCCGAGCTCAACTCCTACCCGGTCTCGCGCGCCTTCACATTGATGACCAGGTCCTTCGCCAGCCGCACCGGACCTGTCACGACCTATCTCAAGACCCGCAAATGGGACAATGCGACGATCAACCAGGTGCTCGCCTGGCAGGACGAAAACCGCGAAACCAATGAGGATGCCGCGATCTATTTCCTTCGCAATTACGAGAGCCTGTGGACGAAATGGGTGCCAGTCGATGTAGCCGAGAAGGTCAAGGCGAGCTTATAACGGCCAAAACACGATCAAGCATGGACGATTCGATGACAGGCAATGTTCCCTTTCCCGACCGCGAAACCGTTGCGGAAAAGCTCGCTGGGCTGTCGGAGACCGACAAGTCATACCTGGCGCTGCTCATGGAAAACGCCGCCCAGGACGACAACCTGCTCGACGGCCTGCGCCGCCATCTCGATCTCGCCGCCGGATCGCGATTCCTGAACTCGCTGAAGCTCGAAAATCTGGGAATCTGGCTCGGAAGCCATGCGCCGGACCGGCTGCAGATCCGGCTTACGGAAACCGCCCGCTCCAGCCAACATCCCGCCTACCAGGCCTTCCGGACCGGTCTCGACCGATCCGGCGGGCTGGAAAAGATTTATCCCCCGGTCATCCGTTAGGATGATCCGGACCCGGCTGATGATCCCCGGGGTCAGCACCTGATCCGGCGATTCTAGCAGCGATCTGAACGGTCGTTACTTCTTCGCGGCGCGGTCGACCGAGCGGCCGGCATCCTGCGTGGCGTTCACGGTATTTGCCGTATCTTTTCCTATACCGCGGATCGTGTTGCCGCAGGAGGAAAGGGCAAGAAGAACCATAAAAGCTGCGGCAATTTTGGCCGTTGTCGTCATCTCGGATATCCTTGTTTGAAATCAACCCCGAACGGCGACAATTGCCGTCCCGCGCCAATAACGCACGACAAACCAAAAGGTTCACTGGTTATAAGAACACCGGCTAAAGCCGCGCGTCCGATAGGACGCGCCATCACTTTCGATCGGAGCATAATCCTGTCCGATGCAGCTAGGCGGCGACCGCCTTTGCTCTCTCGGCAAAGGCGCCGCGAATGCTGTCAGCCACCGTCTCGATCGGCCCCGACACCTGCGAGGCGGTCAGCAGGCGGATATCGAAGGCGCCGAGTTCCGGCAGCCCTTCCTGAGGCCCGAGGATCGCCATGTCTTCGTTGACATAGGACAGCGGCAACGGCGCGATGGCGAGATCGGAAAGCACGGCGGCGCGCTGCGCCATCGTGTGGCCGCTGAGATAGGCGACGCGATAATGCCGCTTGTTGCGTTCGAGCTGGGAGAGCGCCTCCTGGCGCCAGATGCAGCCGTCTTCCCAGATCGAGATCGGCAGCGGATCGCGGCGATGCGCCGAACCGCACTTGGCGCCAGCCCAGACCAGCCGCTCGCGGAACACCACCTCTCCGCCCGTCGGGAACGGCCGTGTCGCACAGTTGATCAAGGCCAAGTCGAGCCGCTGCTCCTCCATGCGCTTCTTCAGCCCGATGCTCATGTCGATGGTCACGTCGACCATGATGCCGGGATAGCTTTCGGCAAAACTCTTCAGGATGCTCGGTAGCAGCCGTTCGCCGATATCTTCCGGCGCGCCGAGCCGCACGACGCCGCTGAGTTCCGGCATGATGAAGCGCGACACCGCCTCGTTCGACAGCGCCAGCATGTTGCGCGCATAGGATAGCAACATCTCGCCGTGGCGTGTCAGCGACACCGAACGGGCGTCGCGCAGAAACAGCGTTGCCCCCAGTTGCTCTTCAAGCTTCTTGATCTGCATCGACACTGCCGACGGCGTACGGAAGACCGCCTCGGCGGCGGTCGAAAAATTGCCTGTCTCGGCGATAGCCACGAAGGTACGCAGCACTTCGTTGTCAAGCAGCGGAATGGGACGGCGAAATGGAATGCTCATCGTCGCATCTTTCAATTTTTCTGATTTATAACCCCATATCATTTTGTTTGATTGAATGTCAATTGACCCTCATATTTCGGGTGTCGGCAGCTAAATGCAGCAAAGGAGGCCCGACATGTCTCAAACAAGCATCTGGAATATCGTACAGGCCCTTTCCGCATTCAAGTCGCAGAGGCGCAGGGATGCCAACCATGAGCATGCGCTCCGGGAGCTAAGGCGCTTTCCGCCACATCTGCTGGCAGATTGCCAGCGCGAGCTAGAGTTGACCGTCCCGGAGCGCCGCGCGTGCGATGGAACGCGGTAGAGACGCTTGATCGCTTTGAATCCGCTCAGATCGCTGCCGGTCCACTTGCAACTTCCGCTCGACCTGCGCCGCACCGACAGCCGAACGCCGAACGCCGATCACAACCCACCCAGCAGTTTGAACGCTATGATCCACATCGTGAAAGCGACGAGCGTTTCCAGCATGCGCCAGGATGAGGGTTTCGAGAAGATCGGCCGCAGCCGCTTTGCGCCATATCCGAGCGAAAAGAAGAACAGGAAGGAGCCCGTCACCGCCCCTGCGGCGAAAGAAGTCTGCTCTCCCGGATATCGCGTCGATATCGTGCCGAGCAGCACGACCGTGTCGAGATAGACGTGCGGATTGAGCCAGGTGAGTGCGAGGCAGGTCGCGAGCGTCTGCCGAAAGCTTGACGACTTTGCTTCCCCGGCCGTCAGAGCAGCGGACGATCTCAAGGCGGAATAGAGGCTTCTTGCTCCGTACAAGACCAGAAATGCGGCTCCGCCATAGCGCATGACCGGATCGAGCCATGGCATGAACCTGGCGATTTGCTGCAGGCTGGTCACGCCAAGCACGATAAGCGCGGCATCCGATACAGCGCATGCGAGGCAGACGGCAAAGACATGTTCGTTGCGCAAGCCCTGGCGGAGGATGAAGGCGTTCTGCGCGCCGATGGCGACAATCAGGCTGAGGCCCATCATCAGGCCGGTTCCATAGATCGAAAAATTCATCGCTTCGGCCAACGCCCCTCATTTCGGTGAGGCTGCGCTATCGCGATTAGGAGAATTAGGCTAATTAATCCATCTTACTCCAATTAAGCAAAACTAATCCATGCTCGACTATCCCGCTCTTCGCGCCGTCGCAACCATTGTCCAGACAGGCAGCTTCGAAAGAGCCGCGACCGCGCTGAACGTGACGCCTTCGGCCATTTCCCAGCGCGTGAAGCAGCTCGAGGAGCGCCTAGGCGTCGTCCTCATCGTCAGAGGCACGCCGTGCACGGCGACCGAAAAGGGAGAATGGCTCTGCCGCCATATGGAAAATGTCGGCATGCTCGAAGCAGAACTCTTCGGGCAGCTGCCGGCCCTCGTCGATCCCAACGAACCACGCCAAAGGGTCACGCTTCAAATCGCGACGAATGCCGATAGCCTCGGGACATGGTTCGTCGAGGCCATGTCGAATTTTGCCAAAAGCTCTTCCTATCTGCTGAATATCGCCGTCGACGATCAGGACCACACCGCCGAATGGCTGCAGCGCGGGCGGGTGATCGCCGCCGTCACCAGCCTGGAAAAGCCGGTCCGCGGATGCAGGCGTTTTGCCCTTGGGGTTCTGCGTTACCACGCCACGGCAACGCCCGATTTCGTCGCGCGCCATTTTCCACAGGGCGTGACATCAGAGGCGATCCGCAACGCTCCGGCGCTCACCTTCAATCAGAAGGACAGGCTGCAGAGCAGTTGGATCAGGCGAACGTTCGGACGCGATCTCGATTATCCCACCCACTGGCTGCCGTCGCCGCAGAGCTTCGTCGAGGCGAGCCTTTCGGGCATGGGATGGGGAATGAACCCGACACAGCTGACCCGCGAGCACCTCGCATCCGGACGGCTAGTCGAGCTGGTGCCCGACACTCCGCTCGATGTCTCGCTCTACTGGCAGATAAATCGCCTCGCCGCCGACCGCCTGGCGGATCTGACGCGCGAAGTCGTCACCGTGGCCCAGCGCCGTCTTTGATGCATCACTCAAAAATGCGGCATCATCCCGGTGACCGGGTCGCTTTTATCAGACGTAAGCCGTGCGGCTGCCGAACTCGCTGGTCTCGTCAAAATTCGTCGTGCCGATACGCTCGCTTTCGCCGGAAAGTTCTTTCGGAACGTCACCGGCAGGCTTCGATGCAGCAGACGCCTGAGTTTGGCTGCTCTCGCTCGCTTCGAGCTTGGCGATCTTCGCCTCCAGCGTATCGATAGATTTTTCGATCGTGGCCTTCTCTTGCTCGTCCTGCGTTTCCGACAGGGCTGCCTGCTTTTCGGCAAGCTGCGCCTCGAGAGAGGCAAGTTGGTCTGAGGAACTGGAAGACGAGGTTGAAGCGGCTGAACTCAAAATGGTGGATGCAGAACTGGAAATTGCGCTGACCATGAGCATGACTTTCGATGATGGAATGTCATCGTTCTAGCCACGGATGGTAAATGTTCGATAAATAAAGTACCGTATGGTACCAATATAATGAGAGGGCTACGCGAATAGCGCTCTCCTACGCGATGGCGATGATCTCCAGTTCCTGGCCGCCTGTCTCCACCATATCGCCGACAGCCTTGCCCATCAAAAGCCGTGCGACTGGCGAGACATAGGAAATCGATCCGGCCTTCGGATCAGCCTCGTCCTCTCCGACGATGCGATAGGTCTGCACCCGCCCGTCGTCACGACGGAAAGTCACCGTGCTGCCGAAGGCGACAGTATCGATTGACGTAGGGGAAGGCATGAGCTGAGCGGTGCGAAGTCTTGCCGTTAAGTAGCGAAGATCACGCAAAGGACTGGCCGCCTGCCGCCGCCTTTCGTTCACGTCTTCGATTGGGCTCGCAGCATCATAGGCCTCGCGAGCCTGCTGGAACTGTAATTCCAGAGCCTTCAACCCCGCTTCCGTGACAAGGTTCGGATGAGCCGAAATCGGACGATCGGGCAGCAGGGTTTCCGAAGCGGTTTCGAAACTCTCTTCCTTGGTAAAAGCGACGGCCAATCTCGAACTCCATTTTAGCGCGATGCGCTCTTCTAGCTGATGGGCAATTGCCTCGAAACGATCGTCGGAACCATACACCGACCGCGGACGAACCGCCAATCTTGCTTCATAGGCAGCCATCGCCGGCGGCAGAGGCAACCGCTTTCAAGGTCACGGCCCCGTAGCTGTTAAGCGCGGGAACGTCCTGTAACGCATGGCGGTGCTCGGCACCCCTATTTCGAGACGTGCTGGGGTTTGCCCTTCCTCTTGGTCGATGCAAATTCCTCAAGCTGTTTCTCGCTCATGGATTCCACCATCTGTTTCGAGGCGCCTTTGAGTTCGCTCTTCGGCGTCTCGCCACGCTTGGCCGAAAGTGCGGCGCCTGCCGCCTTCTGCTGGGCCTTGGACTTGGCTGGCATATCGATCTCCTTTTGCTCGAACAGAACGGCCGCCGGCGTCAAAGCTTCTTGAGTTCCTCAGGCTTGTGTGCCGCGCGCTTTCCCGATTTGTCGCTCTCGACTATATATTGCGGCTCGGCCTTCGATGCCTTCACGCTGTGGCCTTTGATCTTCGTCGGACTGCTCTGCTTTTTGACCACCCTGCCCTCGGTCTTTCCCTGGCTAGTATTCCAGCTTACCTCATCGCCCCTCTTCAATTGCTTCGACATTGGCGGGCTCCTTTTGCCGAAAAGAGTGAGTAGTTTTTGGACGACATCGTGCTCTGATCATCCTGTTCCAAGGAGGCTGCGGCCCGCAAGCCGCAGCCGACCGGCTGTCAGTTGATGGTGGCCCACTGGCTTCGAACATCCCTGGCGTTCTTCGACAGATGGACGTGAGCATCCACGTGATCGACCCAATCGATCGGGATCAAGTGGTGCTTGCCGTCCTCCGAATCGAGCTTCGTCAGCTTGATGCGCGTGGGGCCGTCGAGGTGATCGACTGTGCCGACATGGGTGCCGTCGGCAGCCCGCACTTCCATATGTTCACGGATCTGCTCTGCGGAAATCATCGTTTCCTCCTTTGCAACATTGTCAGGTACGAAGCGGCAACGAGGTGGAGCAGACTTGGTTCCAAACACGCGCACCGTGTTCAATCGGCAGTCACGTCCCAATTGTCACCCGGATTGAAGGTCCTGACGCCAGCAGCTATTTTTTCGGTCTCCCGGCCGAGATCGGCCTGGTAGACCGTGCCGTTCGCGTTCACGACGAAGGTGTGCACGCCGGTTTCGCCATATCGGATCGGCCAGGCGATAAGGGCAAATCCTGCGATCATGTTGCCGTTGATCACATAATCGAACTCTCCGCCCGCGATGTTCGGCCCCTGGCTGTCGATGATCCTGTAGCGATAGCCGTAATAGCCCTCGCCGGCCTTGGCCTTATCAAGCGCCGCATTGTCTTCGAGGGCATTGCCCGCCGGGCTATCACCCTCGCCGAGATCAGGCGACCAATAGAGACCATCGGTTTTGCCGTCGCTGCTGATCAGTTTCTGGGCATACTCCAGGACGCCGTCATCATCGTGGTCGGCGGAAGAATATTCCTTTTGGGCGTCGACATAGGCCTGCATCGTGTCGATAGTCTGCAATTCGTTCTCGCCAACGCGACGATTGATGATCTCCTCGAACCCGGCATAGGTGTCGAAACCCCATTTGCCATCGTCGCCCTTCACGATCGGAAATGGCAGAGGCCATAATTTGTCGCCGATCTCGATGATCTTGCGGTTATCGACGTCCTTGACGACGATCTTCTTGCTTGTGCCGTCCCGGATCTGTGCGTAGGTGTCCATCACCCCTTCGCCTGCTTTCGCTTTCGCTGCATCGATGCCCAGCAGCGCCGTAAACTTATCGAAATCATCAGCCGCCAAGGCCGCCTTGAAAGCGTCGATGGCCTGTTCCGGCGTCTCGAATACGGGCGGATCGCTCTGCGCGGCGAAGCCCGAGATGACGGTCGCATCGGATGGCTCCGCTGCAGATGTGGAAACCGGATTGGTGGCGAGAACCGCAAAAGCGAACACCGAACCCAGAAGCATGTTTCTGACTGATCTGGTCATGACTTTCCTCCTTCTTCCGGTTATCGACGACGGCCGCCGCCACCACCGCCGCGGCGGATTTCTCCACGACCGCCACCGCGATTGCCGCCGGCCATGGCCTGTCTGCCGCGGTTGGACTGCATCTCAGCGCGCCTGCCGCTATCGACCTGGCCGAGTGCCGACGGCTTTCTCGGCCGGCTGTCGACCCGGGCCGCGGGCTTCGGCTTTGCGACCGGGCGTTTGGCGTTGACCCCGGGCCTTGCGTTTTCGGCAGCCCTGTTCGGCGTCCTTGCCTCGGGCCTGCGGGTCTGCGCAGCCTGCGCTCCCTTCCCGCCCCCGGAGACCACTCCCGAATTGCCTGCCTTGTTGCGAGCAGCATTGACCCTGTCCGCATCGATCTTGCTCTTGCGGACATCGTTGACGCTGACTTTGCGTGGCTGGTCGCGGACCGTGTTCGCACGGTCGTTGCCTCTTGCTCCGACCCTGTTGTTGCCGTTCGCCTCGATACTGGTCCGGAAGGAGCTGCGGTCGATCTTGTTGAACTGCGCACTGTCGAACCCGATCTTGCTGCGGTCGACGTTTTTCCAGTCGACGTCGTTGATATTCACTTTGCCGTTGATGTTGTTGAAGCAGTTGTTGCAGTCGATATCAACGTTGCCGTTCCAGCGCCCGCCCCATACACCCCAACGGTTCCAGTCGACGGCAGCCGCCCACACTGCTCCCGTCACCACGCCGGCAAAAAAGGTGGCGGTCGGATAGTAGTAGTTCGGATAGGGCTCGGAATAGTAGCCGATCGGCGCGGCCACATAGTTCGGTTCATACAGCATCTCCGGCGCATACTGCGGAACGTAGATCTTGTCGGGACTGGCGGAGACGATCACCACATTGTCGTTCTCCTGGCTGACCTTGATCTTGTCGTCGCTCTTGATGATGCCGTCGGCGACCGCTTTGTCGCGCAGTTGCTGTATGGCGATCAGAACGTCCTTCTGCTGGTAGGAGAGCGCCTCTCCGAGAGACTGCGTCCAGTCCAGATCCTCGCTCATCATCGTGACGATCTGAGGATAGTTCAGCAGCGATACGATGCTGCCGTCCCACGTCGTCTTCGGCTTGAGCTCGGGCTGCTTCTTCAAGGTTTCGAGAAACCGGGCTGCTTCCACGACCTGCAGAGGATAGAGCGACGCCGATGTGACGAGCGCGACCAGTTCGTCCGGATAAAGTGCAATCCGCGCTACCAGGATTTCGAGTTCGTCCTCGCTCAGCGGCGCCGGCGCGTCGTCTTCCGCCGCGACGGGACTGGAAGCGGCAGGCTCCTGCGCGGCGGCGATCGGCATCGGATGTGGCGAAAACGGGAACCCTGCAAAAGGCAGGAACAGGCACGTGGCGATTAACAATGCATGAGGTCTAGCCATCTCAAATCCTCCTTGCGGTCAGACATGGTGTGTAGGCTGCCGGCTTTAGTATATTCACATATACTTACATTCATTCCAGTGGCGAGGAAATGTCATGCCGATATCCTCTTCGTTTCCCTCGTCCGCGGCCACAGGATGACGGCAAACAGCAGCGCGTAGATCAAGGCCGCTGCGACATAG
Source organism: Rhizobium sp. WSM409 (assembly GCF_057653825.1). NCBI lineage: Bacteria > Pseudomonadati > Pseudomonadota > Alphaproteobacteria > Hyphomicrobiales > Rhizobiaceae > Rhizobium > Rhizobium sp. WSM409. The sequence continues at coordinate 2,381,288 of NZ_CM172794.1, forward strand.
ACGATGCGGGTCGCGAAGGATTCTGCAGCACTCCCCGGCAGAGGCGAGACCCCGAGGCCGAACAGGATCAGGAAGGTTGTCAGGGCGCCGGCAAAAACCGGGGCGTCCTTCGAGCGACCAGCCGCGCGCCCTCCGATGAGGAGGACGACGACGAGAACGATGAGGAAGATCGAGAAAAGATTGGGGCGCAGCGATAGCGCGGCATAGGCAACGGAGGCGAGCACTCCGCCGAACAGGTTGACGAGCACGAGCCCGATCGCCACTCGCGCACTCGCGGCAACGTCGAGCTGCCCGAGCAGCGACGCCACGGTGATCGGAATGACCGCCGCAGCGGTCAGGTTGTCGCTCGTCAGGCAGATCACGACGGAGCCCAGAAGGATGACCGTGTTTGCCAGCGCCCGACCCAAGGCCGGCGGCCGCTCGTCGATCGCCACCTCAACCTCCGGGGAGAACGGCTCGGGAAAGACCGCATGGGCGAACCACATCAGAGCCGTGCCGGACAACACCCCGGCGACCAGGATGGACAGGATGGAATTGGCGAGCTCCTTGTTCAGGATGCCGAGCAGAGGCACGATGATCGAAACGACGAGCACGAGAAAGACCGCCGGTCCTCCCTTTCCCGTCGACTGTGCGGCGAAGCACGCAAAATAGGTCAGCCCCAGGATCAGAAGGAAGGGCGCCGGACGGGCGCCGAGCACGTTGGTCAGAACCATCATCGCCATCCCGACGATCAGGATGATCATCGCCGCGCCGATGGTCTTTCCGAGCGGCATCGGCCGCGAACTTCCGAGCAGAAACTGGGCGGCAAAGAGCGGACCGAGGAAGGGCACGATGGCGCCCGCATAGACTGCGAGCGTAAAGCCGATCGAGACCGCGAACGCAACCCGCAGCCCCTTGCGTTTCTGCTCCTCGACCGCGGGGCTCCTCTCAGCGGACATAGGTCAGCACCGACATGATGCGGATCCAGAGCGATCCCCAGGCATTGGTGACCGGGTTGTCGCCGGTGTAGATGACGACGGTCGCCTGCGATCCGTAGCGTACGCCGCCCTTGGGCCTCTGCGCCTCCTCGATGATGAGCCGGACTGGAAACCGCTGCGGCTCCTGGACCCAGCCGCTATCGCTCCGGATCGTCGGCAATCCGGTGTTCGGGTCCGTGCTGCCTTGCGATACGCCGAAACCAACGCTCTCGACTTGCGCCGGAAACAACCGGCCGGGAAGCGCGTCGAAAAGGACTTCCGCCCGGTTGCCGACTGCCACCTTCTCGAGGCTGTTCTCCTTGAAGGCGGCGGTGATCCAGATCGTTCCGACATCGATAAAGGTCATGGCTGACTGTCCGGCCGACACGACCTTACCGGTTGTAAGTTGGAGGTTGGTCACGACCCCGGCCGAAGGTGCCTGAACGGTGGTCCGCAGCAGATCGAGTCGTGCCTTTTCGAGCGCGGCCAGAGCTGCCCGGAGCTGCGGATTGTCATTTCCACTTGGCCCGAGCTGCTCCTTGGCCTTGGCCAACTCAGCCTCAGCACCGGTGACGGCCGCCTCTGACTGACCGAAAGCCGATTTGATTGAATCAGCCCGCGCTTTGGAATACACGCCCCTCTTTTCCAGCTCTGCGGCGCGCGCAGCTTGTTCGCGAAGATTGTCCCGATCGACCTGGGCCGTTACAAGCTTTGCCTGTGCCGCATCGACAGCAGCCGTTGACGCGCCCATTGACTGGCCGACACTTGCAAGGCTCGCCTCGGCCTCACTGACCGCGAGTTCATAGCGCTCGGGATCGATACGAAAGAGAATCTGATTGGCCTCGACGCGCGAATTGTCGGCGACGCCGACTTCCACCACCCGGCCGGTGACTTCGGGCGCGATGCCGACGATATAGGCCTGGACCTGAGCCTGCGAGGTCGATGGCGTGCGCCGCTCCATGAAGATGGAGAGAACGAACAGGGCGAGCGCCAAAAGGACGATGATGAGTGCTATCCTGCGGAGTGGATTCCGAGGCGTTGGGGAAATGGCAGGCTCGTCCAAATTTTCGGAAACCACGGCAATATCCTTCGGAGGCGTTTCGTTTCGTGGAAGCGCAAAGTTTCAGCGCGCAAAGTTCAGCACTGGACGTGTGTCGCGATGGTCGTTGCCGGGCGATGGAACGCAAGTAGGTAACCGTAACATACGCCTTGCGATGACTTGCCGCCGGCCTGGTTGCACGCATCAGCGAGCGGTTGGCGGTACCGAGGCGTCAAGCGCGCCCTCTATCTCCTTGGAGAGTTCGGCGATCAGCTCCTGGTATTCGACGACGCGCTCGTCGCGTTTCGGATCGGTCGAGACGTTCCATTTCTGCAGCGCCGATTGGGCGTCGGCAAAGTCCCTGCAGATTTCCCGAAAATCCTCACTGCGGGCAGAGAGATCGTCGATCGCCTTGATCCTGGCTGGAAACTGCCGACGGACTGCGGTCACGTCTTCGTCCATGGTCCACTCCTTACCGGCATTCGAGACGTCGCCACCGCAACGTGTGCCAGATCCCGATCTTCATGGACGACGATCGGTTCGTGGAGTATGTTACCGTAACATACGGTCTGGCAGCGATGTGACTCCACGGGGGATTGGGGACAGACATGCAGACATCGATACCAGCAGAGGGGTCTGCTGCACCCATTTCTTCAAGGCCGGCGCCTCAAGCCGACGATATCAGCGAGCAACTGGAACGTGTCGTCTCCAGCCCTGAATTTCCGGGCGTCGGTCGCGCGGCAGCGTTTCTCCGCTATGTCGTCTCGGAAACCCTCGAGGGTCGGGGCAACCGGATCAAAGCCTATTCGATCGCGATCGAGGTGTTCGGCCGGGATCCCGGCTTCACCCAGGACGATCCGGTGGTCAGGATCGAGGCCGGACGGCTGCGGCGGTCGCTCGAGCGCTATTATCTCGTCGCCGGGCAGCATGACCCTGTCAGGATCGACATCCCCAAAGGCGGATATGTTCCAACCTTCGCCTGGTCCTGTCCGGAGTCAGCCGAAATTGGAGACGAAGACGCTGGCGAAACATCGCCCTCTGAGGTCCGCCCCGGAGGCTGGTGGCGCGCAAGGCGGGTGTTGTTGCCGGGTGCTGCTGCGCTCGCTGCGGTGACTATTTCGCTCTATTGGATCGGGACGCGATCTCCCGCTCCGTCGCTCGAACGCGTTGCAAGCCTGTCGCCCGATCGTCCGGCCCTCGTGGTCGCTCCCTTTGCCAATCTCGGCGAAGGGCCGGAGGCACAGCTCTACACGGCTGGCCTGACCGAGGAACTGATGACCATCCTGCCACGGTTCAAGGAGATCAAGGTCTTCGGCCGCGAAACGTCCAAGTCCCTCCCCGCGGATGTGGGCGCATCGGAGATTCGGGCCGAATTCGGCGCACGCTACCTCCTTGCCGGCGGGGTACGCACGTCGGGCAAGCGTCTTCGTGTGACGGCGAGACTGCTCGATACCTCGGACGGCGAGATCCTCTGGTCGGAGAACTATGACAATGATCTCGCATCGGGAGACCTGTTTGCGATCCAGACGGATGTCGCCAGAAAGGTCGCGACCGCCATCGCCCAACCCTACGGGGTCATGGCACAGATCGACTCCGCCGGTCCGCCGCCGGACGACCTCGGCGCGTATGAGTGCACGTTGCGCTTCTATGCCTATCGTTCGGAACTGAGCGCCGAAGCGCATGCGCGCGTCCGGGATTGCCTAGAAGCTGCGGTCGCGCGGTTTCCGAGCTATGCGACCGCCTGGGCAATGCTGTCGATCGTCTATCTCGATGAGGACCGGTACAAGTTCAATCCGACACCAGGCCAGGATTCGGCCATACAGCGCGCACTCGATGCCGCCAGGCGCGCAACGCAGATCGATCCGAACAATACGCGCGGACTTCAAGCGCTGATGACGGCGCTGTTCTTCGACAGGCAGCTGGCTGAATCACTTCGTGTGGGCGAGCAGGCGCTCGCCACCAATCCCAATGACACCGAACTGATGGGCGAGTTCGGAACGCGGCTTGCGATCGCTGGCCAGTGGCAACGTGGAGCAAGCCTGCTGGACCAGGCCATCGCGCTCAATCCAGGCAGCGGCGGCTTCTACCACGGAACGCGAGCCCTGGCCGCCTACATGCTCCGCGACAACCACACCGCCGTGCTGGAGATCAGGCAGGCGAACATGCAGAAGTTCCCTCTATTCCATGTTGTTGCCGCCATCATCTACGCAGAAGCTGGCATGATGGACGACGCCCGCCGGGAAGGACAGGTGTTCGTCGGCATGCGACCAGACTTCCTGCCGAACATTGTAACGGAACTCGCAATGCGCAACATGCAGCCCGAAGATCGCGATCGTCTGATCGAAGGACTTCGCAAAGCGGGGATGACGGTGCCCGATCCCGACGCAATTGCGTCGACTGCCGCCACCTCGGACCTGCAACCTCGCTGATACTGTCTCCCCGACCGTAACATACCCGATCATACGGGCACGCCATCTCGTCTTCGCATAGTCTGACCTCAGTGCCGACTTCGACCGCCGCGGCGTGCGGCGTCGAGGCCCGTACAAACTTGACAGGGCTATGAGGAACGCCAGTGAGCACAGCAAAATGTCTTGACGGCCGAATTCAACCAAGCCCTTCCCTAGCGCAATTCCAGCAAAAGTGCGCAGCGGTTTTGCGTCCGGAATTGCGTGAAAACAAAAAGACAGAGCATTTCCGTGGCTCGGAGAAACTAGGTAATGCTCTGGGTTTGAAATGGATATCGGCTCTGCTGCTGCTCTGCGCATTGGCCGGATGCGGCGGCCACCCGAAGAACGTGCTCATCCCGGTTGCCGATAGCGCGCCGAACGCCACCAAGGTCGCCATGCTCGTGACCACGACGCGCAGCCGCTCCACGATCCAAGGCGAAATGTTCACGGGCGAACGCGCACTCGCCCCGGCCTTTGCCGACATCACCGTATCCATCCCGCCTGCGAACGTCCGCAAGATCGGCGAAGTCGCCTGGCCGAAAAGGCTTCCATCCAATCCGGCAACGGACTTCGCAACCTTGAAAGCCGAGGAGATCACGCGCGACGACGCCAAGAAATGGCTGAGCGCCTCTGTCAGGAAGAGCCGCGACCGCAGCGTGCTGGTGTTCATCCATGGCTTCAACAACCGTTTCGAAGATTCCGTCTATCGCTTCGCTCAGATCGTCAAGGATTCTGGCGTCCACAGTGCGCCCGTGCTGGTGACGTGGCCGTCGCGCGGAAGTCTGCTCGCATATGGCTATGACAGGGAGAGCACCAACTACACGCGCAACGCATTGGAGATGCTCTTCCAGTATCTCGCGAAGGATCCAGAGGTGAAGGAAGTCTCGATCCTGGCGCATTCGATGGGGAACTGGCTGGCGCTGGAAGCGCTTCGGCAGATGGCGATCCGCAACGGCCGCCTCCCTGCCAAGTTCAAGAATGTCATGCTGGCCTCGCCCGACGTGGATGTCGATGTCTTCCGCCAGCAGATCGTCGACATGGGCAAGCAGCATCCGAATTTCACCCTGTTCGTTTCGCGAGACGACCGCGCGCTCGCGGTTTCCCGCAGGGTATGGGGCGACGTCGCCAGACTCGGCGCCATCGATCCCGAGCAGGCCCCTTTCAAGAAAGAGTTGGCCGACAGCCAGATCACCGTGATCGACCTCACCAAGGTCAAGGCGGGCGACAGGCTGAACCATGGAAAATTCGCGGAATCGCCCGAGGTCGTTCAGCTCATCGGCGCTCGGATTTCCGACGGCCAGACGCTGACCGACAGCAAGGTCGGGCTCGGGGACAAGATCCTCGCCGCGACGACGAGCACGGCGGCGGCGGCGGGCAGCGCCGCCGGCCTGATCCTTGCCGCCCCGGTCGCGGTCGTCGATGCCGACACCAGAGATAATTACGCCGGCCAGGTCAGCGGCCTCACGGGTCCCGTGGGTACGCGACCGAAGGCGTCCGAGTGCACTGCCGCGGGCCGATCGAAGGAGACATGCAGGCAATAGCGCTTCAGCAACCGGCAGACGCAACAGCTTCATCGAGATCAGGATAGACGATGCCTTTACTTTCCAAGATCCGCATGGTCAGGCCGCTTGTCATCGGGGCCACCCTGGCATCCATTCTCCTTTGTGCCTCCATTGCCGTGGCGCAGAGCGCGACGCCTGCGAGCCCGCAGCCTGAAAGTGTCCAGCGCTTTATCGGCATGTTCTCGGATCCGGATGTCCAGCGCTTCCTGCAGCAGCAGTCGGAAGCTGCCAAGGCCGTGACGGAACCGCCCGTCGCAACGCCGAACGCCGACCCTTCATTCTCGGAATTTGCGATGCGGTTCCGTGTCCACGCCTCCGGCCTTCTCGGGGCTATCCAGTCCTTTCCTTCGGAGACGATGCGTGGTGCGGCCATACTCGACCAAGACATCCAGGCGAACGGCGGGACGCGGCCGATCTTCCTGGTCGCTGCCTTCGTCGCCGTCGGTCTGGCCGCGCAATGGCTGTTCTGGTGGATCAGCGCCGGCTGGCGCTCATGGATGGCACGTGCACCCTATGCGACGGTTCTGGAAAGAGTGACCGCATTGACTGCGAGGCTTCTGTGGGCGGCATGTTACGTCCTTTCGTTCGGTCTCGGCAGCATTGGCTTCTTCCTGCTGTTCCAATGGCCGCCAGTCATCAGGGAGATCGTCGTCGGGTACCTCTTCGCAATTGTCGTCTTCCGTCTGGCGAGCGCGCTTTTCGACGTGTTCCTGGCGCCGCGGGCGGAGGAAGGGGGTGGATTTCGTGTCGTCCCGATCACAAGCGATACCGCCGGCCACTGGGCAAAACGCCTGGGCTATCTCGTCGGCTGGTATGCCTTTGGCTGGGTGAGCATCCGCCTGCTCGGTACTCTCGGCTTTTCGGTCCCGGCCCGACAGCTCGCCGCCTATTCTCTCGGCCTCGTGCTGCTTTTCATCGGTATCGAAGCCGTCTGGAGACGGCCGTCTCAATTGGCTGCCGGTCAAGCGAGCCGGATCGGCCTGCGGACGCGGAACTGGCTCTGGACAGTCTATTTCGTTGCCGTCTGGCTGTTGTGGGTGGTCGGCGCCATGAGGCTGTTCTGGATCGCCGTGGTCTGTGCCGCCCTGCCCGGTGCCATCGCCCTCACCAAGGCGTCGGTCAACAATATTCTGCGCTCTTCCACGGACGAAGAGGACGGCCACAAGAAAGGCACCGTCGTCTCGGTGATCGTCGAGCGCGGCATCAGGGCGGCGCTGATCGTCGGCGCCATCATCCTGCTTGCCGATGCGCTCGATATCAGGCTGACGCAAATGACGATGCAGGATTCGCCGCTTCTACGCCTCGTGCGTGGCCTCCTCAGCGCCGGGATCATTCTTCTGGTCGTCGATCTTGCCTGGAGCGTCGTGAAAGTGCTGATCGATCGCAAGCTCGGCGACACCGAGGCCGTCCTGGAAGTCGGTAGCGAACGAGAGCGGCGGCGCACGCGTCTCAGAACACTCCTACCGATCCTTCGCAATTTCCTGATGATCCTCTTCAGTGCCGTCGCAATCATGATGGCACTGTCATCGCTGGGGGTCGAAATCGGTCCGCTGATCGCAGGCGCCGGCGTGGTTGGCGTCGCGATCGGCTTCGGGGCGCAGACTGTTGTCAAGGACGTGATCAGCGGGATGTTCTACCTGCTCGATGACGCCTTCAGAGTGGGAGAGTATATCCAAAGCGGCAGCTACAAGGGCACCGTCGAGTCCTTCAGCCTGCGATCCATCAAGCTCCGGCACCAGCGCGGCGCGGTCTACATCGTGCCCTTCAGCGAGCTTGGAGCAGTCCAGAACATGAGCCGCGACTGGGCGATCGAGAAGATGACGATCACCATCACTTACGATTCCGACATCGAGAAGGCCCGCAAGATCATCAAGAAGATCGGCCTGGAACTGTTCGAGGATCCGGAGTTCAAACCGACGACGATCGAGCCGTTGAAGATGCAGGGGATAGACAGCCTCGGCGACTCAGGCCTGCTCCTGCGGATGAAGGTCATGACACTTCCGGGCCAGCAGTTCACGCTGAAGCGGCGGGCCCTGCGGATGATCCATGAGGCGTTCAACGAAAACGGCATTAAGCTCGCCGTGCCGACTGTCCAGGTCTCGGGCGGCAGGGACGACGCTATTGCAGCCGCTGCCCAGCAGACGCTCGCCGCTCACAACGCGGCCACCGCTGCGGGCCCGGCCTGAGGCCGGCGCTTTTAGGCAATGAAACGAAACACGAGAGCAATGGGAGGAAATGAAATGAAGATCCTGGTCATTCTATCGCACATGCTTGCGACACTTGCCGTCATGATGACGGTCAGCGCGCCCGTCCTCGTTCCCGCAACGGCCGAAGCCGCCCGTCGTGGCGTGGCGGCATGCGGTCCGAGAGGCTGTGGCGCCGCAGCCTGCGGACCACGCGGATGCGCTGCGGTCGGACGCCGAACCGCTCCAGTCGTTCGCCCGCCCGTCCGGCGTGGCGTCGTGGTCGTCGCCCCTCGCCGCTATTGGCGTCCAGGGACCGCCATCGCCGCAGGTGCTGCCATCGGTTTCGTCGCCGGAGCTGCCGCCGTGTCCTTGGCAGGTACGCCGCCACAGTCCGGTCAATGCTGGTATTACACCTCGCCCGCCAAGACGACAGGCTTCTGGGACGTGTGCCCGCGCTGAGTGCTCGCAGAAAGACCGGCGAGTTCGTTTGGTTCTCTTCGTCACTATCCTCCCCCAGCTGGGGAGGGTCTCAATTTCCGCGTCACAAATTTAGAGGGCACGTTCCATGGATTTCACAGTCATCGATGCCGCACTCGTCGGAAAACTTCTCCTGCTGCTTCTGATCGGCATGGGGCCGAAGATTGCCCTGGTGCCGTTTCTGGAAAAGACCCACGCCTTCGATACCCAAACCAAGGTGCGCATCGGGCGCCAGATGGTTATGATCGCCGTTGTCACGGCCCTGATCCTTTTCGCCACCGGCGCTCTGCTGATGCGGCTTCTCCACATCACGGGCGGCGCCGTCGCCGTCGCCGGCGGCATCATCCTCGCGCTGATCGCGATCAAGATGGCATCAGGACCGATAGAGAAGCCGCATGACGACATTGCGGCGCCAGTCGATCCAGACAAGCTGGCCGTATTTCCGCTTGCGGTCCCTTACCTGCTCAATCCTGTCGGCATTACGGTCATCATCATCGCCTCCGGTGAAGTCGTCTCGATCACCAGCGCGATACTCGTCATTGGCCTGATCCTGATCGTCGGCGCGTTGGACTATCTGGTGTTCACCAACATCGACAAGCTCGCCAAGCGTATGAAGCCGGTCACCATGATCGTCTCGGAGGTGGTCTTCGGCATTCTGCTGACCGCAGTCGCAGTCCAGTTGATCGTCGTCGGGCTTGGCAATCTCGGGATCATCACCCCGGGCGCGGCACACTAGATCCGACAATTTTCGGCCGGACCGACCTAAAATTTGAACCGGGACTCTAAATCAAGAAATAGAGCGTGATGTCGTCCGAAACCGCTCACGCATCTCGGCATCATGTTTAGCTGCAGATTTGCGATCCCCCTGCACGGAAAGCCGGGGGATTAAGCTCGATGACAGGCTGCAAAGGTGCCATAGACGGCCGGCGGGCACGCAACGATCATTCAATATCTCTGATGTTATCCATAAGTTCTATTCGTTTGAATGATGAGTTTTCAAGGCCCATATTAGGATCATGGACATGGACGAACCTCCCATTGACGACCATGCCCTTGACCCTAGAAAGGAACCGGAAAATGACCACTCTCACCTATCGCGGTGGTGGTAAGTCCCTCACCTCCAGCGAAAGCCGCTTCGACCTGGCAGATTATGCCCGTAAGCTTGTGCTCGCCTGGACGCGCTGGCAGACGGCCCGCGAAATCGAAGCTATGCCCTTCGACATTCGCAAGGACATCGGCTGGCCGAGCACGGACGACAACAAACACCGGACCATGTAATGAATGCGACATTCCTCCCAAGATAAGGGCGGCGCCTGCCTCGTGCAACGCCACCTTTTTCTTCTTCCGAATTCCCGAATCTGCTTATCGATTGTCGCTCGCCTTTCCGGCATTGGATGGCCCCGCAACTGCATATCAGGCGCAAACGCGCCGCGGCAGGTGGGAGCCAGCATCAGGCTTTCCCAATTACTCCCACCGGCTAATTCTATCGGTTTTCCTTGTAAACGCAGAAGCGAATGACTTCGCGCGGAATTGGAGCAGTTTCAGGCGACCCTGGGCACTGCGCGTGTATACAAGTTCCGAATAACCGACGTAACGATGCCACAGCTGGGCGAAATATATGGCATCCTCCCTTTTCCGGCCGATGATCGACGGGACTGCATGATAATCCACCCGGTTCAGCCGCCAGAATTTTGACGACCTGACGAGAATGTAGCGGGGATTCTGTGGGGGAATGAGGACTTCCCGTAGAGCGTCGAGAAAGCGGGACCGCTCAATTGTCGTGGCACCCTCAAGCCGGCAGTAAATCATGCCGTTTTGGTCGAGCGTCGCCTCGACACTCACTTTTCCCAATTCGGTCCTTATGACGCCCATATGATGCAGCGTCTCCAGAACGGTTATTCCCACTTGCTCCATGCTCCCTTCCAGGGAGCCGTTCCGCAGCAGCAACAGACTAGCTTTGAGTGCACCCGGCAAGCAGAAGATGGCCAGTATTGCGAACATAACGAACAGGACCAACTCCAGTTGTTGGAGCGATCGGATGTGCGTAACGCGAAAGCTGTGCAAAAATCCGTTCAAGATCATGCCGGCGAGCGCGGCGCTGTGCGCAAACAGAAACTTTGTCGTATTCCAGTTAACTAGCCCCTTAGGGGCATAGTTGCTCTCCAATGTTTCTTGCATCCTCGCAACGGCGCGTTTGCTGTGCAGCGCGCTATGCCAGCGGAATTTCAGTGATTTGCGGTCTGCAGCCCTCCGTTCCATCATTTTGTTGATGTCATCAACACCGCGCGCATTCCATTTGGCAGTACCCAGCATCAATCGTTGAAAACCGCTTTGGATCAGCGGAGGCTCGCCGAAGGACAAAGCTTCAAACGCGTAAAATCGGCGTTTTAGCGCATCGACGTCGCTGCCCAGGTCTATTGTCATGGTGTCATAGGGATCGGGCGCTTTTCTGTCGGTCGATTTCCTCCCGAAGCGCAGCGGTATTCTCTGCTCGAGCTTTTCAGGGTCGATGACCGCCAGATGCCAGACGTTCGCGGCCTTCTGAGGGCTTCGAGGATCGATGCGAATGGCACGACCGCGCATCTGATTGGAGAGCACGTATGATCCCACCGTACTTGCCAGGATCAAAGTGTTTACGGACGGTGCGTCCCATCCTTCACCCAGCAAAGCTTGGGTGCCGACCAGGACCGTGATCCCGCCGCGACTGAACAGTTCAGTGATCATATGGACAATATTGCGGCTCAGCTCGCCGCCAAGTTCCACGCTCAGAAAGCCGGCATCGAATGCCGTCTGTTGATAACGGATATGTTCTGCACCTATACCAAGACGGTCTGCGATCTCGTCAAGAATTCCTTTTGACCCCGCCGGAATGACAACCAGACTCCCGGTCAGAATTCCAAGCTTGAGATCAAGTTCGGACCGCCGCAGCGTCTCGAAGATTGGCACGACGCCCATTCTCTCGATGGGCTGAAGGTCCGCGAGGGCAGTGGGCAGCGCATCCTTCCTTATATAGTCGGAAAGGATAACCATACGGAGTTCGTCACGCATCGACGCGCTTTCGAGCCGGGTAATATCGACGATCGCTTTTAGCTTGCTCGCGCTTGATACCAGCAGCTTCTGAACCGATCGTGGATCAGTCAGTCGCACTCTGCTGTGCTCCACTGCCCTAATTTCCCTCAGCCTGTCTTGCTGGCAGCGGATTGCCTGTTCAGCTTCTTCGAAATCATTGCGATAGGTGTAGATAACGCCGTTCAGCAATACCTCTATCCATTGAAGCGTCAGATCCGGTATTTCACGCACCTTGACGCCGAGAATGTCGAGAGTCGACTGCGGCAGGTCGACATATTGGGAATTCAGGAAGATGAGCATGCTGGAGAAAAAGCGTGCATCGTCCAGTATATGCTCCACATTCTCGATCGGCTGCGTAATCCATGGATGGCGCAGAATTGCCTCTTTGAATTCTGCACTCTCAAGCAGCGTTTCAATGAAGTCTCCGATCTGCGCGCGAACCTCGGCCAGCTTCTGTGCTTCCAGCGCACTCGGCAGGCTGAAGTGGACATAATCCTGATGCGGGCAAAGATCGCCTTGCAACACAAGTTCCGGCACGGAAATTTCACCGTCGATCGGCCCGCAAAGCGCCTGATAGCGGTCCCATTCCTGAGGATCTACATCATAAGGAGGCGTAGCTGTCAGCGCGACGACAGTGGGTTGGCCTAGTGCTTCCTTGAGCATCATCAGCGCCTTCCACCACTCGTTTCTAAGATGGTGCGCTTCATCGAGCACAAGGGTGCGAACCTTCTCCTCGCGCAGCTTCGCGATGATTTTCTTTCTCGCCTTCTCCGTTTCCTGCTTGCCTGGTTCGCCGGATTCCGCCCCGTCGCTGCCCTCCTCTTCACCGTCGAGGACTTCTTCTTCGGACGGATGGCCCGAGAACGCCGCATGCAGAGCTTGATAGGTGATGATCGTGACGGTTCCGGGCGCTCTCACATCGTGGGAAATCCACTCCGGTTCCGCAAGGTCGGGGGGCAGGAACATCGTGCGCAGCCGATGCGCCCATTGGTCCCGGATGGTCTTGCTCGGAGCCAGAATCAAAGTCGCCTCGCCGAGCCTGCACATCACTTCAAGACCTAAAACCGTTTTACCGGAGCCGGGTGCCGCGACAATATGCAATCCGTCATCGCCGATGAGATTTGCAAGATCATCAAGTATCTTCTGCTGATATGCTCGCCACGTGCCCTGAAAAGCGAGGTCCTTCATTCAATGCTGCCTTTTGGATTAAATGCGACGAGTCGTTGTGGAAGCTCCGACTAAAATACTCTTCAGGAAACACTGCACCATCTTGGCGTGGGTCATGCAGCGCCAGTTATGCTTCCCGCATGCCTTTTGACGAAATTTCAACGACAGCGCAATGAACATCAGCTGGCTGTAATGAATGCGACATTCCTCCCCAGATAAGGGCGGCGCCTGCCTCGTGCAACGCCGCCTTTTTCGTGGCCTGATCGTCCATTCCTAAGCCATTTTCAACATTGAATTTCAGTCGTCTATGAGCCTCTCTTTTGCCTTGCCCGCAGCCGTTCCCACGGCTTGATCGGCCAAATCGCCGGCGATGTCGCATATTTGCTCTTCCCGGCCGCATTTTTCCATGCCAGTGTCGCTTTCAGGACATCGGCGCGACGCATTCCGCGCGACGAATGTGTCATCGCCCCTCGAGCATGGATTTCGCTATGAACAGGATGCAGATCAAGAAGCGTTCGGTAGTCTTTTTTATGGTACCGCAATTCACCATGCTGCCCTTTTCGGCGGCCGTGGACACCTTGCGCATCGCCAATCGCATGCTCGGCTATCAGGCCTATACCTGGCGGCTGACATCCGTCGACGGGGAAAAGGTCTATTCATCCTGCGGCATCGGCGTCGAGGCAAATTCCTCGCTCGCCGAGGAGCGCCGTCATCTCGGCGGCGAAAATCGGCCGGGCATGGTGCTCGTCTGTTCCGGTATCGATGTCGAGCAGTTCAACAACAAGTCGGTCAATGCCTGGTTGCGTGAATGCTACAATCGCGGCGTCGCCGTCGGCAGCCTCTGTACGGGCGCGCATGTGCTTGCCCAGGCCGGCCTCCTGAACGGCAAACGTTGCGCCATCCACTGGGAAAACCTGCCGGGCTTTTCGGAAGCCTTCCCGCAGGCGGAGGTCTATGCCGATCTCTACGAGATCGACGGCAACCTCTACACCTGCGCCGGCGGCACCGCCTCGCTCGACATGATGCTGAACCTCGTCGGCGAGGATTTCGGCGAAAGCCTTGTCAACCGCATCTGCGAGCAGCACCTGACTGACCGCGTGCGCAACCCGCACGACCGCCAGCGCCTGCCGCTGCGCGCCCGCCTCGGCGTGCAGAACGCCAAGGTTCTGTCGATCATCGAGTTGATGGAAGGCAATCTCGCCGAGCCACTGTCGCTGATCGAAATCGCCGACGGCGCCGGCCTCTCCCGCCGCCAGATCGAACGGCTGTTCCGCCAGGAGATGGGCCGCTCGCCGGCCCGCTACTATCTGGAAATCCGCCTCGATCGCGCGCGCCACCTTCTAGTGCAGTCCTCGATGCCGGTCGTCGAGGTCGCCGTCGCCTGCGGCTTCGTCTCCGCCTCGCATTTCTCCAAGTGTTATCGCGAACTCTACCATCGCTCGCCGCAGCAGGAGCGCGCCGAGCGCAAGATGACCATGGCGACCGCTCGCCAGGCGGTTGCTGCTTGAGACAATAAGACGGCCGTCGCCGCTTGAGACATTAAAAAGCGGATCTCGCCTGACGCGAAAGATCGTCGCCGCCTGAGACTAAGGGCGGCGGTTTAGCCCCGCCCCGGGAGGCGCTACTGGGCCGCCTCTTCCGTCATCTTGGCGTCGGAATAGACCTGGTTGCGGCCCCTGTGCTTGGCCATGTAGAGAAACTGGTCGGCGGCGTTGAGGTAATTTTCGAAGGTTTCGTAACCGGCGATCTCGGCGATGCCGATCGAAATGGTGACGCCGAGTTCCTCGTCGTCGGCCGTGACCTTCAGCCGTGAAATGTCCGAGCGGATCTCGTCGCAAAGCTTGGTCGCGGCAGCGGAATCCATCTGCGGGAAGAGGATGGCGAATTCCTCGCCCCCGAGCCGCGAGAGAAGATTGTCGCTGCCTTCGAAGATCGTGAACAGCCTGTTTGCGACAGCCTTCAGCACCTTGTCGCCGATCTCGTGGCCATAGGTGTCGTTCAGCCGCTTGAAATGGTCGATATCGAGAATAGCGACGGAGCTCGGCACCTTCAGCCGCAGGCACTCGTTCACCAGCTTCGGGCCGTTGTCGTAGAAATAGCGGCGGTTATAGAGGCCGGTCAGGTAATCGCATGCCGCCGCCGCCCTCAGCTGCCGCATCTGCGCCAGCGTTTCGGCATTGTTGGCGATGCGGCATTGCAGCTCCTCGGCGACGAAGGGCCGGTAGACGAAATCGCTGGCGCCGGCCTTGAGGAAACTCGCCGAAAGCATGCGGTCGTTGGAGGAGGAAACGCCGATGACACGCAGCCTGTCCGAACCGAAACGATGGCGGATGCGCCGCGTCAGCTCGTAGCCGCTCATATCGGGCATGTGGTGATCGGTGACGACGAGCTCGATATCGCTGTAGGCCTCGAGCGCCGCCAGCGCCTCAAGCCCGGAATTTGCCTCGACGACGAGATATTGCTGTGCCTTCAGCAGGTCGACGAGCACCTGGCGCGCCGAGACGACATCGTCGACAACGAGCACCCGCGTCTTGCGATTGGAGATCGCCCGCCGGACGGTGGCAACCAGATTGTCGAGTGCGAATTCATTGTCCTTCAGCACGTAATCGATGACGTTGCGCTCCATAATCCTGTTGCGCGTGTTGAGATCGAATGTCGCGGTGAAGACGATCGCCGGGATATCGTGCTCGATCGTGCAGTCGAGCGCTTCGCCATAGGGCGAATCCGGCAGGTTGAGATCGACGACGGCCATAGTGTAGCCGTGAGCGTCGTCGGCAAGTTCCTTGCGAAGAGCCTTCAGCGACGGGCATGATTTGACGGCAAGGCCCAGCTCCGTCTGGAACCGGTGACAGAGCACGGCGGAAAACATCCGGGAATCTTCAACCAGAAGTATTTTGAGCCCGCCGGAGCGTAACCCGATGCCATCCCGCAGAAAATCCGCTTGAAAAGCCACAGCCGCTATTCCCCCATGCGTCTGACGGGCACGACTCGGCCCTCTCCCCGGCGGGGACGATAACCGAGAGACCTGTGCGCGTGAAGGGGACAAATAATGGCGCTGTTACTTGTAATTGCAAAAATTCGACGACTGTCCCCGACCATCATTTCCGCCGCCCTGGCGACACCGATACTGGAAGGGTCGTCAGGCAACCGCCCGCTCCTTACGCATCGATTGAATTTGCAGCAGCGTATCGAGGTTCTGGTTGACGCGGCAGTAGAACTCCTCGTCGATGAAAGGACGCAGCATGAAATCATTGCCGCCGGCCTTCAGGAATCGCGCCGAAAGCAGCCGGTTCGAGGAGGAGGAAACGCCGATGATGCGCAGCTCGTGCGAGCCGATACTGGCGCGGATGCGCCGCGTCAGTTCGAAGCCATCGATGTCGGGCATGTTGTAGTCGGTGATGACAAGGCCGATATCGCGGTTGGCCTTCAGGATCTCCAGCGCCTTGCCGCCACTCTCGGCGACGCTGACACGGAAATTGTAGCGCTTCAGCCGGCTCGACAGCAGGGCGCGCGCAGTCGCGCTATCGTCGACGATCAGCACGTGGTGGCGATGATTGGTGAGGAAGCGGCATATCGATTCCGCCAGCAGGTCGACGGCGAAGATATTGTCCTTGAGGATATAGTCGACGATATCCTTGGCCATCAGCTTGTCGCGCATGTTTTCATGGAATGTGCCGGTGAAGACGATGGTCGGGATGGAGAGATCGACCAGATATTCGAGCGCTTCGCCGTTTTCGGCGCCGGGCAGGTTGATATTCGAGATCGCCAGCGTGATCGGATCGGAAGACTTGTCGTAGGAAACCTGCAGATCCTCGAAGTTGCGGCAGATCTCGACATCGATGTCGAACAGCTCCTTCAGGCGTTTGCTGATCATCGAGGTGAATACGTTGGAATCTTCCGCGACAATAATGCGCGCACCCGCAAACATTTCCCCGGAATATTGCATCCCCGAAATACCTAGAAACGCCATAGCAAACCTTTGATGTAAAATCTGTCCCCGGATCAAACTGATACATCAATTGATTTGAGTAATTATTAATCGGCGCGCCTGGATATAAATGAAGAGGCGGCCCGATCGAGCCGCCTCCGACTTCTTTGCGGATATGATTAAGAAATCGGGCGCGAAGCGCCGCATTCTCGGCATCGAAAAGGCTTTCGCCGACAACCGTCGCATTATAGGTCGAACCGAGGTTTTGATCTTCAGCTTCGTGCCTTCCTTGGCGTAAGCCGGCCGCCGACGAGCCCACCCGGCTGGCACCGCTCGGCCGAAGCGATTATAAACGAGCCATCGACCCCGACCCGCCGACAGGTTCGCCCATGATCCAATCCGACACGGTGATCGAATGGCTTCTCGACTCCGACCCGTCGATCCGATGGCAGGTGATGCGCGACCTGCTCGATGCTCCGGAGCGGGAGTGGATGACTGAGCGGGCCAAAGTCGAGACCGAGGGCTGGGGCGCCAGGCTGCTCTCCTGCCAGGATGAGGACGGGCAATGGGCAGGCGGCGCCTTCCTGCCCGCCGGTTTCGACCCGCGCGAGTGGAAGCAGCGTGGCCAGCCGTGGACGGCCACGACCTTCTCGCTGTCGCAATTGCGCGAGTTCGGTCTCGATCCCGCCTGCGATTGCGCCAGGCGCGCCGTCAAATTGATCGGCGCCAACGCCCGTTGGGAAGAAGGCGGCCAGCCCTACTGGGAAGGCGAAGTAGAGGAGTGCATCAACGGCCGCACCGTTGCCGATGGCGCCTATTTGGGGATCGACGTCTCGCCCATCGTCGACAGGCTGGCCGGCGAGCGTCTCGACGACGGTGGCTGGAACTGCGAGCGGATCAATGGCTCCGTCCGCTCGTCTTTCGCCAGCACCATCAATGTGCTGGAAGGTTTGCTGGAATACCAGAGATCGACCGGCGGCACGCATCGGTCTCGAGAGGCGCGCAGGACGGGTGAGGAGTTTCTGCTGGCCCGCAACCTCTTCCGCCGCCTTGGCACCGGCGAGCCGGCCGACGAACGCTTCCTGCACTTCCTACATCCGAACCGGTGGCGCTACGACATTTTGCGCGCGCTCGACTATTTCCGCGCCAGCACAATCCTGACCGGCGCCGACCCCGATCCGCGCCTCGGTGAGGCAATCGACCACCTTCGGTCCAGACGCTTGCAGGACGGCAGCTGGCCGCTCGACAACAGCCCTGCCGGTCGAGTGTGGTTCGAGGTCGATGACGGGCAAGGCAAGCCCTCGCGGTGGATCACGCTCCGGGCGATGCGGGTGCTCAGATGGTGGGATGCCCAGCTCTCAATCAATGCCTGACGGCAATCCCAGCCCACGTAGGAAATGCCCCTCAAGCCCCCGCAGCAATTCGGCGCGGGCCGCGGGCGTCTCACCGATGCCGGGCTGATTGACCACACCGTGCAGGGCGTTGAACAGAAACACCGCCGTAAAGCGGGGATCACTGACCGACCAGGCATTCTCGCCAGCACCAGCGGCAAGCAATTCGTTCAGATGGTCGATCAGGATGTTGCGCGAAAGCCCCTCCCGCGTTGCAGGAGGAGCCGCCACGAAGGCGAGATGATGCAGCCCAGCCGCGTCGAGATAGCCAGTGGCGCATGCCGTCGACCAGGCCGCCAGCTTCCCGCGCCAATCCTCATACCGCAGTCCTTCGACCGCCGCGACGATGCCATCCAGCACGCCCTGCAAGAAGCGGGCGCGCAGCGCCTGGAGAACATCGGCCTTCGAGGAAAAGTGCAGGTAGAAGGTGCCCTTGGCGACCCCCGCCCCGGTCGTGATCTCCTCGATCGTGGTCTGCTCCAGGCCCTTTTCCAGAAACAGCCGCTCAGCCGCGGTCATCAGCTCGTCGCGCCGTTCTTCGGGTGGCTTGGTTCTCGGTTTTGAAACAGGATTGGCCGGCGGCAAGACTGGTCCACTCTCATTGACGGCGCGCGGGATCGGTCCTGTGCAGGTAGCCGGTAAACACGTCGCGCATTGCGGTGCTCTCGATATCAGGCAGCAGGCGACCGACTTCACCGCGATGATAGCCGGCATGCGTCACCACATGGGCCAGCATCTCCTCGCGGGACATGCGCCCGCGTCCGCCATCGGTGAAGGTGAAGTCGACGACCTCCTCCATTTCCTCGGGCGTTATACGCGAGGTATAATCGATATACCAACGATCCGTATCCCGGATATCGGAGGACAACTGTGCCAAGGGCGGCGCTTCGCTGCTCCAGCGCGCCGCATAGGAGTGATCCAGCCGTTGAAGATTGGCGGTGAAGATGCGATCGACGAGATGGGCGTGATTGAACACGCGAAGGGCCGATCGGAACTCATCGGATCGCGCCTCCACGCCGAGCGCGTTCAAGGCATCGAGTAGCTCGTCGTCGACGCTGGCTTTGTATTGGAACAGAGAGTTCAACAGGGTCTGCGCGCTCATGGCAATCTCCGGGCATGAAACGGGTGGCGCCGGCATCAAACCGGCAGCCTCCATCTACATCACTGACTGGTGGTCAGTCAATACGATCCCGATCTCTCTGCCACCTGCCCTGCCGCGCGTTCTTATGTGTCGTTACGCGCAGCAGCCGCTCGCTGCCGCTTGCGGCCCACAGCAGGCCGCCGCCTTGCTGTTCTCCTCTGCCAGCCATCGGTCGCGCGGCTTGCAGCTTGACGGCCGCGGCGAAAGCGCAACATGGACGGCGCCGGCACGGAGAACCGGCATCGCTGCGCAATAAAGCTGCATTGGCCGCACGCCGTCGCTGACTTCGAAGGTCAGCTTCGCCGAACCATCCAGTTGCACATGATCGGAAACCTTGCGGATGATTGCATGGAACTTGCCGGCCGGCATATGCGTGCGGTCGCCTTCCTCGATATCCCAGAGCTGGATGAAGATTTCCGCCCACGCTTCAGGATTGGCGCCGCAATCCAACGCCGAGAATTGGCCCGCCTTGACCTCGGTGACATGATAGCCAGGCTTTACCGCCTTGCCGTCGTAATAGAAAATCAGCGGAGAATCCTTGGCGCCGGTAAGCACACTGAGCAGCAGGCCGAGATCGATTTCGTTCTCTTGAATTTTGCTGTTGTCGATGACGTTCATTTGCGCTAATCCTCGTTTCAATGATTCAAGGATTATTGAAATATGGATCAACGTCAAGCCCTCATCGCATTCGGCGCGCTCTCGCAGGAAACCCGCCTTCACATCGTCCGCATGCTCGTGGTTTCGGGTCCCGACGGCATGGCGGCAGGCGCGATCGCTGAGAAGGCGGAGGTCTCGCCCTCTAATATCTCCTTCCATCTGAAAGAGCTGGAACGGTCGGGGTTGATCGCGCAACAGCGTGAATCCCGATCGATCATTTACACCGCGAACTACGAGGCACTTGGTGGCTTGGTTCGCTTTCTGATGGAAGATTGCTGTTCCGGGCATCCGGAAATCTGCGCACCTGCCGCGGAGGTCGCGGCCTGCTGCGCCCCTAAAATGAAGGAGAAATTGCAATGACCCCTGACCGCATTTACAATGTGCTCTTTCTCTGCACGGGCAATTCTGCCCGCTCGATCTTGGCTGAATCCATCCTTGAGACCGAAGGCAAGGGTCGATTCAAGGCCTATTCGGCCGGCAGCCAGCCGAAGGGTGAAGTCAATCCCTATGCGCTGAAGGAGCTTGCGGCGCAGGGCTACCCAACAGTCGGCCTCCGTTCAAAGAGCTGGGACGAATTCGCCGAGCCGGGCGCTCCGGAGATGGACTTCATCTTTACGGTTTGCGACAGCGCTGCCGGCGAGGCTTGTCCCGTCTGGATCGGTCATCCGGTGACCGCCCATTGGGGCGTCGAGGACCCGGCTGTCGTCGAGGGCAGCGAAGTCGACAAAGGCCGCGCTTTCGCGCAGGCCGCCCGCTTCCTCAAGAACCGGATCAGCGCCTTTTTGAGCCTGCCTCTTTCCTCGATCGACAAGCTCGCCCTGGAATCGCACCTGCGCCAGATCGGCACCATGGAAGGCGCCAGCATTAAACAGCCCAAGGCGAGCTGATGGGTTTCGATTTGAACCAGCAGGCCTTGGAAGGGCACGACGACAGACTTCGCGGCGCGCTCGCAGGCGCCGGGCTTCCGGTCGATGACCTCACAGACGCCGGCCGAAGCTTCTATCGGTTTTCACGTGGCGGCGAGACGGTCGGCTTCGGCGGGCTGGAACTCTATGGCGAGACTGTACTCCTGCGTTCCATTGTCGTGCTGTCCGATCAGCAAGGCTTTGGCTTCGGCCATGCGATCACCCTTAGCCTGCTCGATCAGGCACAAAGGAAAGGCGCCACTGCCGCCTATCTGTTGACAGAAACAGCCGCCTCCTTCTTTCAATCGCTCGGCTTTCGTCCGATCGCCCGCGATGAAGCGCCGGCCGAGATCCTGACGACGCGGCAGGCCGCAAGCCTGTGCCCGGCATCGGCCGCCCTGATGGTCCGGAGCCTGCCGGCATGAGCGCGCCGATGTTTCCCCCGTCTCGACGACTGGTCGCCGAAGCGCTCGGCACGCTGCTGCTCGTAGCAACCGTCGTCGGCTCGGGCATCATGGCGGATAGCCTGACGGACGATACGGCGCTTGCGCTGCTCGGCAATACGCTGGCAACGGGGGCAATCCTCGTCGTCCTGATTACGATCTTAGGCCCGATTTCCGGGGCTCATTTCAATCCGGTCGTGTCGCTGGTGTTTGCGCTCCGGCGCGAACTGCCTGCCTCCTCCGTTCCCCCCTATATCGCCGCGCAGATCGTCGGCGGCATTGCCGGAACGATGCTCGCTCATGCGATGTTCGCCCTTCCCGTGCTGCAGGCCTCGGAAACCGTGCGCACCGGCGGCGCGCAATGGCTCTCTGAAGTGACGGCAACCTTCGGCCTCGTCTTCGTCATCTTAGCCGGTGTGCGCTTTCGCGCCGATGCCGTGGCATGGCTGGTCGGCCTTTATATCACCGCCGCCTACTGGTTCACCGCCTCCACGTCCTTTGCCAATCCCGCCGTCGCGATTGCTCGATCGCTGACGCACACCTTTTCCGGCATCCGCCCGATCGATCTACCGGGGTTTATCGCCGCTGAAGTCCTCGGCGCCTTGCTGGCGCTGATGCTTGCGGGATGGCTGCTGATGGAAGCCCGCGATCCTGAAACTCTCACCAAGACGGAATCCGCCTCATGACCATAGATGTTACGATCTATCACAACCCCGAATGCGGCACCTCGCGCAACACGCTTGCGATGATCCAGAACGCCGGCATTGAGCCCAACGTTATCGAATATCTGAAAAACTCGCCGTCGCGCGACCAGCTAATCAAGGTGATTGCGGATGCCGGTTTGAGCGTTCGCGAGGCGATCCGCGAAAAGGGCACGCCCTATGCGGAGCTCGGCCTCGACAACCCTGATCTTACCGACGAGCAATTGCTGGACGCGATGCTGAAAAACCCGATCCTGATCAACCGGCCCTTCGTCATCACGCCGCTCGGCACGCGTCTGTCGCGGCCCTCGGAACTTGTTCTCGAAATCCTGCCGGAAACGCATCAGGGCGCCTTCACCAAGGAAGACGGCGAGAAGGTGCTCGATGCCGGAGGCAAGCGCATTGTCTGATTTGCCTGCCATATCACCGATGCATCTGCGTCAACCGGATATGGACGCGCTCAGGCCGGCGTTCTCGACGCACAAGCCGCGCATCCTGATCCTTTATGGCTCGTTGCGAGCAGTGTCCTACAGCCGCTTCCTCGCACAGGAGGCCGCGCGGCTGCTCGAATATTTCGGCTGCGAAGTGCGCATCTTCAATCCGGAAGGTCTGCCGCTGCCTGATGCGGCGCCGGCGAGCCACCCGAAAGTTCAGGAGTTGCGCGAATGGTCGGCATGGTCTGAAGGCCAGGTGTGGGTCAGCCCCGAACGTCATGGCGCGATGACCGGCATCATGAAAGCGCAGATCGACTGGATTCCATTGTCGGTCGGCTCTGTTCGGCCGACGCAAGGCAAGACGCTGGCGGTGATGCAGGTCTCTGGCGGCTCCCAGTCCTTCAATGCGGTAAGCCAGCTCCGCATCCTTGGACGATGGATGCGGATGATCGCAATTCCCAATCAGTCCTCGGTTGCAAAAGCTTTCCAAGAATTCGACGCGGACGGCCGTATGAAACCCTCGTCCTATTACGACCGCGTCGTCGACGTCTGCGAGGAACTGGTGAAGTTCACGCTGCTGACCCGTGATGCCTCGAACTATCTGACCGACCGCTACAGCGAGAGGAAGGAAGAAGCCGAAAAGCTCGAACAGCGCGTGAGCCTCAGATCCCTATGACAATCAGCACCGAACGACCACCGGTAGCGGCCATTGCCGCGCTCGGGCTGACGCAGATCATCGGTTATGGATCGCTCTATTACAGCTTCAGCATCCTCGCCCCCGACATGGCCCGTGATTTGGGCTGGTCATCTGAATGGATCTTCGGCGCGCTCTCTGTGGCCCTTCTGATCGGCGGTCTGGCCGCACCTCTCATGGGCACGTGGATTGATCGCTTCGGCGCAGGCAGGATCATGACGTCGGGCTCGGCGATTGCCGCCGCCGCCCTCGTCGCCTGCGCCTTCGCGCCGGGAAAGATCGCTTTCGTCGCGGCATTGATCGGCATCGAGATCGCCTCGAACCTGGTGCAATATGGCGCAGCCTTCGCCCTGCTCGTGCAGATCAGGCCGCAGGTCGCCCAGCGCAGCATCACCTATCTGACCCTAATCGCCGGCTTCGCCTCAACCATTTTCTGGCCGATCACCACGGCGCTGCATGCGCATCTCTCATGGCAGAACGTCTATCTGATTTTCGCCGCGCTCAATCTCGTTGTCTGCCTTCCCATTCATGCCTGGCTCTCCCGTGGCATCAGCCAAACCAGGGGACGGACCGGAGAGGAGGCCGCAAAACGCGCCGAGCCGAGCCTTCCGCCGTCGGTGCGCAGGCTGGCCTTTATCCTGATGGTGACAGGCTTTGCTTTGGAAAGCTTCGTGAACTCGGCGCTTCTGGTTCACATGGTGCCTGTGATGTCGGCCCTCGGCCTCGGCGCCATGGCAGTGGTGGTCGGAACGCTCTTCGGCCCGTCACAGGTGCTGAGCCGCCTCATCAACATGGTCTTTGGCGAGAGCTTGTCGCAAGTGATGCTCGCGATCATCTGCGCCATCTTGCTGCCGACAGCCCTTGTCATCCTCATCGCCACCGCACCCTCGGTGCCTGGTGCGCTGGTCTTCGCCGTCGTCTTCGGCCTCGGCTCGGGGCTTAACAGCATCGTCTACGGAACCTTGCCGCTCGCGCTCTTCGGAAGCGATGGCTACGGCCGGCGGCAAGGACAAATCATGTCGGTTCGTCTCGTCGTCTCCTCGATGGCGCCGTTCGCGCTTGCCTTCCTGATGGGCTATCTCGGCGTATCATGGTCACTATCGATCGCTGCATTGCTCAGCACCGTCGCCGTTGCCGCATTCTTCGCCATCACGCGGCTGACGCGCCCGGTTGTTGCCCGGCCGGAACCTGTTCCCAATCCCGGAGAAGCTTGAGCGCATTAGTCGGGACAGGCGCTACTTGACGACGGCCGAGCCCTTGACGATGTCGATCGTCTCGCCGCCGTCGAGCCCGATGCGGTCGCCGTCGGGCGTCGTCATGAAGCAGCCGGAAGCACAGAGGTTTTCCGAAGCGCCGGCATCGACCACAACCTCGACGCGCTGGCCGCTCTCGGTGATGACGAGCACGACGGCGGCTGGATCGGTGTTGGTGATGGATGCCGCTTCAGCCGCGGGTGCGGCAAGCAGCGGGACAAGCAGAACGGCGGCAAATCTTGCCATCATGTGCGGCGGCGCTGGCGCGCCCTCCCCTCGAACGATCGGTGCTGCCCCCGGCAGCGATCCCGATAGTGGAGATCATGCACATATAGCTGTGAATGATGGCTGAATGACCCGTTCAGCCTTTCCGATTGCCGTCTGCCGTCTTGCTGCGCAATTGCCGCACCGGCTGCTCTTCCTCCTCCATGGGCGTGTCGGCCGAGTTTTCCTGCTCGTTGGGTTGATCCCTGCCCGCATCGGCAAGCGCGGGACGAGCCTCTCGATGGATGGTAAGATCGGTCTGTGGCAGCGGGATCTCGATGCCCTCGGCCTTGAAGCGCTTAAGGATCTCGATCCTGAGATTGTTGCGCACCGCCATGCCGTCACCCATATCGGCGAGGAAGAAACGCAGCTCGAAATCCAGCGAATAGGGCCCAAAGCGCAGGAATTCGACATGCGGCTCCGGATTGCGCATGACGAGCGGTATCTTGGCCGTCAGTTCCAGCAGGATGTCCATCACCTGCTGCGGATCGGCGTTGTAGGCGACGGAAACCGGAATTTCCGAGCGACCGATCTTGTTGCGGTGTGTCCAGTTACCGACGAGGCCGTTGATCAACTCCGAATTCGGCACGATGATCGACTGCTTGCGGAAGGTCTCGATCTCCGTGGCGCGCACCGAAATGCGTTTGACGATGCCTTCGGCCGTGCCGGAAACGACATGGTCGCCGACCTTGAACGGCCGTTCGACGAGCAGGATCAGGCCGGAGACGAAGTTGGAGACGATGTTCTGCAGGCCGAAACCGATACCGACCGAAAGTGCGGAGGCGACGAGCGCGAAGCTCGACAGATCGATGCCGGCCGCCGAAACGCCGATGATCGCCGCGATGCCGACGCCGAGATAGCCGATGCCCGTCTTGACCGAATTGCGCACGCCGAGATCGACATGGCTTCTGGCCATCACATTGCCATCGAGCCAGCGCTGCAGCCAGCGCGTCAGCAGGTAGACGCCGGCAAACAAGAGGATGCCGGTGCAGATGCCGAGCAGCGAGATGCTGATACCGCCGAGCCTGACCTCGGTGAATAGCCTATAGGCAAGAATCTGCAGGTCCTGCACATGGAAGCCCCACATCAGCAGGATCAGCGGGATGCCGACGAGAAGCGCCACCGCATAGATGGCAAGACCGACAAGCAGGCCGGCCTGGTCGATCGCCACCGGCCCGAGCTTGAAACGGCGTGTCAGGAAGCTTGCGAAGAAGGTGTCGCCGAAGCTTTCCTGCCTGGATATCGCCTTGCCGGAGAGCAGGCCGACATACATGGTGACGACGACGGCGCCGGTGATGATGAGCTGTGTGGCGACGAAGCGCGCGAGCCCGACATAACCGGTCAGCGCGGTGAGGATGAGGCCGGCGCCGACCACCCGCAGGATGATCGCCATGCCGCGCGGCCAATGCCTTCCCGGCGCATCGGGATCGCCGTTCCTGGCCAGCATGGGCTTGCCGAAGGAGACCGCGATCAGGATCAGACCGATGATCAGCGCGGCGATCAGGCTTCTGACCACGGTCAGCACCAGCGGCGAGCCCATCGCCTCGCCGATCGTGCCAAACAGATAATCAAGCGCGTTGACGATCGCCATCGCCAGCAGGCAGTAGCCGATCGAGCGCGCGCCGAGATTGGAAAGCCGAACGAGGCGCCAGCGCGGTTCGTGCGGTGCGAAGATGGCATTGACGAAGCGGCCGACGAAATAGACGAGCCCGATCGCCCCGAACAGCGCGCCGATGACAGGTGCGATGTCGGGCCTCAGCACATTGAACCCGTTAAGGAAAAAGAACGAGGTGACGAGCAGCACCGAGAGCGCCAGGGTGCGGATCAACGTCGACCAGAAGGCGATCGACAGCCGGCCGATATAGGACGGGTTCTCGACAGCCTCGTCGCGCTGCAGGTAGGAGCCGAACAGCCGGTAGCTGCCGGAGAGCAGGATCAGCGCCGCGGCAAGCGACAGGAAGATCGCGGCAAACATCGGGAAACGCTTGAATTTCCAGACGAAGGTGGCCCAGCTCGACAGCGCCTGCGAGAATTCGCTGGCCTCGTGCACAAAGGCGCTGCCGGCATCGTCGAGCACCGAGACCGAAATCTCGGTGCGCCTGAGCAGCGTATCGGCAAACAGCCGCCGCCGCATCTCGGTGATCTCGTTGACGAGCTTCGTCACCGTGATCGAGAGGTTTTCGGCATCGCCCGTCAGCGCGTTGATCTGCGCGCGTTCGGCGGCGAGCGCGTTGCGCTCCTGGGTGACGACCTCGGCTTCCGGCGGCTGTCCGTCCTTCGGCGGATCGCCGATCTCGGCAAGCCGGTTCTTGATCTGGTCGAAACGCGGCCTAAGATTGACCGATATGGTGATGACGGCGCGGCTGAGCTCGTCGGCCTTGGTCGCAAGCCCGACCAGGGCATCGTCGTTGTCGGCATTCTGCTTGACGCCGTCCTGAAGCGCCGTCAGTTGGACCTTCGCCTTGTCGATCTCCTTTGTCGCCTGGTCGAACGGCGTATCGGCGAGCGGCGCCTGCACGGCCGTCGGTGCCTGCGGCTCCTGTGCGAAAGCCGCAACACCCTTGAAATGCGCGCCCGCGACCGCCAGCGTCAGCAGAAGAATGGTGCGAAGCAGGATCGGTCTCAGCCGCAAAAGCGCCTCCGGGAAAGGTTGTCGTCGGAATAGAATGCCAGCTTGTCTTAGTAAAGAAAGGCGACAGAAAGGCGGAAGCTCCCTGGAAACCCTTAGAAACCGGCATCGGGCCGGGTGAGATAGTCGCATTCCTCAGCCGTGGACTCCCGCCCGAGCATGACATTGCGGTGCGGAAAACGGCCGTAGGTGGCGATCACGTCGCGGTGGCGGATCGCATAATCGAGATATTCGGCATCGCCGAGCGCGCCGAACAGTTCCACCGATCGCTCCTGCTCGCCAAGGTCCTCGGCATGTTCGAACGGCATGTAGAAAAAGGTCCGGCATGCGGGTTCGACCGCCTGATCGGCGCCCGACGCAAGCGCGACTTTGGCTTCCCGAAGCGCCAGCCCATCGGTCGCAACGGCAAGCGCCGTGCCGCGATAGATGTTGCGGGGAAACTGGTCGAGCACGATGACAGCCGCCAGCCGGCTCTCCGCATCCGCCCGCCATTCGGCGTCAACACCCGCGGCAAGGGCCTGATGGGTATCGTGAAAAACCGTGCTGATCTCCGCGTCGAGGTCAGGCGTCGCGCGGAACCACAGCTCCCGGCCGCATCTGACGAACCAGAAATCATAGACTTCCTTCGGTGTGCGAATCGTCGTCATGTCTCCTCCCCTAGCGTCATGTTCCTTGCTGTGATGTCGGTAAACTATTGTAGAGATGGGACAAACGGCCTGTTGTATAGCGGCGAACGAGAGAAACATCGTCGAGTCCAGCGTCAAACGCTACTTCACCTCGTGCAACGAAAACACCAGCGTCGCCTTGGTTCCGTCGTGGCCGGGGTCATAGGCGAAATCCGATTTCAAGCTGGCGGCCATCGCCGTCAAAATGCGTGTACCAAGGCCGGTTCCCCTGGCCGGGCTCGATGGGTCGAAACCGGCGCCGTCATCCTCGACGATGACACGCAATGCCTCGTCCGTCTGGTCGACGATGACGCGGATCTCGCCCGGCACGCTGTCCGGATAGGCATATTTGAAGGCATTGGTGACGAGCTCGCTGACGATCAGCCCGAGCGTGATCACCTTGTCTGTCGCCAGATTGACCGGCTGCGCGGTGAGCACGATCCGGTGCGGTCGCTTGTCGTCGCGCATCGAGGTTTCGAGTTCGGTGAGCAAGCTGTTCAGATATTCGTCGACCTGCACCGAGCCGACCTGGCGGTTGGTATAGAGCCGGCGGTGCACGCTGGCGATGGCATTGATGCGCATCTGCGTTTCGTGCAGCGCGTCGATCGCCACTTGATCCGTGGTCATCGAGGATTGCATACGGATCAGCGCGCCGACGAGGCCGAGGCTGTTGGCGATGCGGTGATTGACTTCGGTAAGCAGCATTTCGGCAAGGTCGCGCTGCTGGCGGATCACCTCCTGCGCCTGCGCCGTCTCGCGGCGAAAACGCGCCCGCTCCAGCGCCTGTTCGAGGGCGGCGGCGAGCAGGTCGAAATAATCGGCTGAGATCCCCTTCAGCATGTAATCGTCGGCGCCGGCCTTCAGCGCCGCGACCGCGATGCTGGTATCGTCCGAACCCGTCGCATAGATCACCGGCGGATGATCCGGCATCGCCGTGATGCAGGGCAGAATGTCGAGGCCGGTCTCGCCGGCCAGGATATGATCGAGCAAGACGGCGTCGATACCGCCTTCGCCGAGTCTCGCAAGGCCGGCCGCGCCGCTCTCGGCCCGCTCGACCGAAAAGCCACGCCCACGCAGGTTTTTCTGCATCAGTAGGGCAAGCCCCTCGTCGTCGTCGATATAGAGGATGTGGATCAGGGCATCCGCATCGCCGCTAGAATTGCTCATTCGGTCTCCCGGCGTTCTCTCGCAGCGACGACCGCCCGCAAGCGTCCGAGTCGTCCGCATGGCAATGTCGTATTGTATTGGCCGCCCGGGGTAAACAGCGGTTATCCCTCGCTCTTGTTGCAGGCGGCGCGGAAGAAGGATGTCGGGAATCCGGCATTTTCAGAACATGACCCTGGCCTGGGGAGGATCCCATGGAAGCCGTTGAAGGAGATGGGGAAACGAAGAACCTGAAATGAGATGCATAAACGCCGAGCGGCCCGATTGGTTCCGCAGCAAGCTAACTTTTCTGGAATTTCCGATGGCCGGATACTTCGGCCCCCGCCTCCGCCGGCAATTGCAGGAAGCGCAGCGACGAGACGACGCCGATCGCGCCGACCACGACGAAAGCCCAGCGGAAATCGGCAAGAACCGGATTGTCGGCGCCCCTGAGAGCCGAGCCGATGTTGAGCACGGCCGCCGCCACCGCCACGCCGAGCAGCATCGATACCTGCTGCAGCATGCTCGACAGCGTCGAGGCCGAGCTTCGCTGCGCCGGGCCGATATCGGCGAAGGCCAACGTGTTCAAAGCGGTGAATTCCATCGAGCGCGACAGGCCGGCAAGGAAAAGCAGCGCGTGGATGAAAAATGGCGGCGTCTGCGGCGAGAGGAAACCGCAGCCGACGATCGAAAGCGCGGCGATCAGCCCGTTGACCCCAAGCACTGTGCGAAAGCCGAAGAAGCGCAGCAGCGGCGTCGTCACCGCCTTCATGCTGAAATTGCCGAGGAAATAGACGAGCAGATAGGTGCCGGCGGCAATCGAGCTGAGGCCGAAGCCGAGCTGGAACAGCAGAGGCAGCAGGAACGGCGTCGCATTGATGGCCATCCGGCAGGCCGTGCCCGCCGACAGCGTCGACATCGAGAAGGTCTGGATGCGGAAGGCAGAAAGGTCGAGCAGCGGATTGTCGACGGCAAGGAAATGCCGCGTCGCCATGACAGACAGTACGATGCCCGCCGCCAGCATTGATATGACGGGCAAAAGCCCGCCGTCCCATTTGACCGAGAGTTCGAGCGCGGCGAGCAGAAAGGTCAGTCCCGCAGCGCTGAGGACGAAGCCCAGGAGATCCAGCCGGCCCGGATTGGTCTCGCGCTGCTCCGGCACGAAACGCAGCACCAGCGCGATGCCGAGAATGCCGATCGGGATGTTGATGAGGAAGTTCCAGTGCCAGCTGGCATAGGTGGTGATGAAGCCGCCGAGCACCGGGCCGATCACCGGCGCCGTCAGTGCCGGCCAGGTGATCAGCGCGATCGCCTGGACGAGTTCCGACTTGCGGGCATTTTTCAGTACGATGATGCGCCCGACCGGCGTCATCAGCGCACTGCCCGCCCCCTGGACGGCGCGCCACAGCACAAATTCCGCAAGGCTGCCGGACAGCCCGCAAAACAGCGAGGCGCCGGTAAAGACAGCGATCGACATCAGGAAGATGCGGCGTGCGCCGAACCGATCGCCAAGCCAGCCGGACAGCGGAATGAAAGCGGCCATCGTCAGCATGTAAACGGTGATGCCGATGCTCATCGACACCGGCTGCACGCCGAAACTTGCCGCCATCTGCGGCAACGAGGTGGTAACGATCGTGCCGTCGAGGATCTGCATGAAGAAGGAAACGGCAACGACCAGCGCCACGATCTTCGCCTGGCGGCCGCTCGCCGCCTCTTGCCCATTCTCGCTCGTCTCTGCCGTGGTCATCGATCTGCCAATAAAAATTCCGGATGACGCGGCAGGGAAACGGGAAGGAAGCCGATCGAAGATCTGACGCGCGGAGGTGCGCGGACATGGAAAGCCGCGCACTGGCTGAATACGCCCGTTGCATCCGGCCGGAAAGGCTAAATCTCGCACTACGCAGGAATATTCCCGATGCAGCCGGATAGCTGGCCACTATCGATCCCAAGAAAGGATTCAAGAAAAAGGCCCCGCCGAAGCGAGGCCAAGCTTGATCCGCTCCGGGGAAAAACAGGAGCGGCGCGCAGTCCATACCGTGTGATCCATGTCGCAGCGAGGCCAGATGTCGCTGCATCGGTACGCTCGCCAAAGAATTTTTCGCGATCTGCCGAAAAACGATCGGCCCCAAAACTATCCGCCGATGTGGCGCGACACCTGTCGCATTGCAGCAACGATTGGCGCTTGCAATGTTTATAAAAATAGATATCACTAAACATATTGCTAAACATGATGATTGAGGAGTTCATGTGAGCATTCTCTGAAGTGGGTGAACATGCGACGCCGGCGGGGAGCCGGCCCTTGGTTCTGGGAGGAACTTATGCAGAAAACATCGAAAGCCCTTTTCGGGCTGGCCACGGCATTCGTCATGTCGTCGGCATTGCCCAATCTCGCCAAAGCCGATGAACTGACGCTGTGCTGGGCCGCATGGGACCCCGCCAATGCGCTGGTCGAGCTCTCGAAGGATTTCACCGCCAAGACCGGCACGCAGATGAAGTTCGAATTCGTTCCCTGGACGAGTTATGCCGATCGCTTCCTCAACGAGCTGAATTCGCACGGCAAGCTCTGCGACCTGATCATCGGCGACAGCCAGTGGATCGGCGGCTCGGCAGAGAACGGCCATTACGTCAAGCTCAACGACTTCTTCGACAAGGAAGGCATCAAGATGGATGACTTCGTGCCGGCGACGGTCGTCGGCTACTCGGAATGGCCGAAGAACACCCCGAACTACTGGGCGCTGCCCGCCATGGGCGACGTCGTCGGCTGGACCTACCGCAAGGACTGGTTCGAGAAGCCGGAACTGCAGAAGGAATTCAAGGAGAAATACGGCCACGATCTCGCAGCGCCGAAGACCTACGACGAACTGAAGCAGATCGCCGAGTTTTTCCAGAAGCGTGAGATCGACGGCAAGACCGTTTACGGCGCCTCGATCTATACCGAGCGCGGCTCCGAAGGCATCACCATGGGCGTCACCAACGTGCTCTACGACTGGGGCTTCCAGTACGAGAACCCGAAGAAGCCCTATGACATGGAAGGCTTCGTCAACTCGGCCGACGCGGTCAAGGGCCTCGAATTCTACAAGTCGCTCTATGATTGCTGCACCCCGCCCGGCAGCTCCAACGTCTACATGGTCGAATCCGCCGACGCCTTCAAATCCGGCCAGGTCGCCATGCAGATGAACTTCGCCTTCACTTGGCCCGGCCTTTACAAGGACGAGAAGGTCGGCGGCGACAGGATCGGCTTCTTCCCCAATCCGGCTGAAAAGGCGCATTTCGCCCAGCTCGGCGGCCAGGGCATCTCGGTGGTCTCCTATTCCGACAAACGCGATGCCGCCCTGCAATACATCAAGTGGTTCGCACAGCCCGATGTACAGGCCAAATGGTGGGAACTCGGCGGTTTTTCCTGCCTGAACTCCGTCGTCAATGCGCCAGGCTTTGCCAAGAGCCAGCCCTATGCCCAGGCCTTCCTGGACTCGATGGCGATCGTCAAGGATTTCTGGGCCGAGCCGAGCTACGCCTCGCTGCTGCAGGCCATGCAGAAGCGCGTCCATAATTACGTGGTCGCCGGCAACGGCACTGCCAAGGAAGCGCTCGACGGTCTGGTGAAAGACTGGAGCGACGTCTTCAAGGACGACGGCAAGATCTGACGCGTGTCATCCCTGATGCGTGCCATCCTCGTCAGGATGGCGGCCCGGATCGGCAGACGAGCCGGGCCGCCAGATCTCTCATATCCTAATAGACCCCGTACCCCAAAAATACCAGGTGAAGACTTGACCATTTCCCATTCCTCCATCGTCGAGAAGGCAGCCGATGCGACTGCGAGGGCAACGCCCTCCTCGGTCGCCCGGCGCGTCCGCGGCCTCTCCGACAGGGCGATCGCCTGGCTATTCATTGCGCCTGCCATCACTCTGCTGTTAGCGATCAACATCTTTCCGCTGCTTTGGGCGGTCTATCTCTCCTTCACCAATTACCGCGCCAACCGGCCGAATGCGCCGGTCCTGGGTGTCGGCTTCGGAAATTACCAGCGCGTCCTCAACGATCCGGATATCTGGCAGGCGATGCAGACCACCGCGCATTTCGTCTTCTGGACGATCGTGCTGCAGACGGTGATCGGCTTCACGCTCGCCTATCTGATCGACCGCAAGTTTCGCGGCCATGCCTTCTGGACGACAATCATCCTCATCCCGATGATGCTGTCGCCGGCCGTGGTCGGCAATTTCTGGCGCTTTCTTTACGAGCCGCAGATCGGCCTCTTCGCCTACGCCGTGTCGATGGTATCCGGCATTCCGACATCAGATATCCAGATGCTCGGCAACGTGACACTGGCGCCCTGGGCGATCATCATCGTCGATACCTGGATGTGGACGCCCTATGTGATGCTGATCTGCCTGGCAGGCCTGCGCTCGATCCCAGACTATATCTACGAGGCGGCCGAAGTCGACCGCGCCTCGCCATGGCGCCAGTTCTGGTCGATCACCGTGCCGATGGCCCTGCCCTTCATCATGCTCGCCGTGCTTTTCCGCGGCATCGAGAATTTCAAGATGTTCGACATGGTGACGCTGCTGACCGGCGGCGGTCCGGGCTCCGTCACCGAGGTCGCCTCGATCACGTTGAAGCGCGCTGCCTTTGAAAGCTGGGCGACCGGCCGGGCCTCGGCCTTCGCCATCATCCTCTTCGTCGCGGTGTTCGGCCTCGCCAACATCTACGTCAAGGCATTGAACAAGGTGAAGCAACGATGAGCGCCGCCAACTCAGCCCATTCGGTCGTCGAACCGAGCCTGTCCAGCAAGCGCATCGCCGGCACGATCGTCGTCCTCTATGCGCTGATCACCCTCATCCCGCTCGTCTGGATCTTCCTGACCAGCATCAAGTCGCCGCCGGATTCGATCAGCTATCCCCCGAAGATCGTCTTTTCGCCGTCGCTCGAAGGCTATTGTAACCTGTTCACGACGCGCACGCGACAGACCCCTGATTATATCGCCTCGCTGCCGGCGCCGGTCGGCACCTGCGATGAGGTGACGCGCAAGCGCAATATGGTGATCGCCGGCCCGTCGAATTTCCTGCCGCGCTTCGTCAATTCGCTGGTGATCGCCTTCGGCTCCACCTTCCTCGCGGTCTTCCTCGGCACGCTCGCCGCCTACGGTTTTTCCCGCTTCAAGATACCGCTCGCCGACGACCTGATGTTCTTCATCCTGTCGACGCGGATGATGCCGCCGATCGCCGTCGCCATTCCGATCTACCTGATGTACCGCGAGCTCGGCCTGTCGGACACGGCCTTGGGCATGATCCTGCTCTATACCGCCGTCAATGTCTCGCTCGCCGTCTGGCTGCTCAAGGGTTTCATCGACGAAATCCCGCGCGAATATGAAGAAGCGGCGATGATCGACGGCTATACGAGGCTGCAGGCCTTCCGCAAGGTCGTGCTGCCGCAGGCAACGACCGGCATTGCCGCCACCGCGATCTTCTGCCTGATCTTCGCCTGGAATGAATATGCCTTCGCCGCGCTTCTGACCTCGGGCGAGGCCCAGACCGCGCCACCCTTCATCCCGACGATCATCGGCGAAGGCGGCCAGGACTGGCCGGCGGTCGCTGCAGGAACGACGATCTTCCTGATCCCGATCCTCGTCTTCACCATTCTCCTGCGTAAGCAGCTGCTGCGCGGCATCACCTTCGGAGCCGTCCGCAAATGAGCCACCTGATCGAAACACGCACCCCTGCCCGTCCGAAGCGGCCGTTCTTCCTGCGCCGCGGCCCGATGGAGACCATCGCCACCGTGCTGATCGGGCTCGGCTTCCTGATGCTGTTCCAGCCCTTCCTGCTGGTGCTCTACACCTATTCGCTGGTGACCCTGCTCGCAGGCACCGTCATGTTCATCATCGTCTCGAAATTCCCGGAGTGAACCATGGCGGATATCCGGATCGAAAATCTCCGCAAGGAATTCGGCAGCTTCGTCGCCGTCGAGGATTCGAGCTTCACCGTCCATGACGGCGAGTTCCTGGCACTGCTCGGTCCATCAGGCTGCGGCAAGACGACGACGCTTCGCATGATTGCCGGCCTCGAGCTGCCGTCGAGCGGCAAGATCTATCTCGACGGCGAGGATGTCACCTTCAACCGCGCCAGCGCCCGCGACATCGCCTTCGTCTTCCAACTCTTCGCGCTCTACCCGCATATGAACGTGCGTAAGAATATCGGCTTCCCGCTGCTGTCGCAGGGCATGCCCAAAGCCGAAATCCGTCAACGCGTCGAAGAGACCGCCCGCCTGCTGCAGATCGACCATATTCTCAACCGCTCGGTCTCGGGCCTTGCCGGCGGCGACCGGCAGCGCGTGGCGCTCGGCCGCGCCATCGTCCGGCGCCCGAAATGCTTCCTGATGGACGAGCCGCTCGGCACGCTCGATGCCGAGTTCCGCGAGATCATGGTCCACGAGCTGCGAGAACTGCACAACCGCATCCATGCCACCACCGTCTACGTCACCCACGACCAGCACGAGGCGATGGCGATGGCCGACAAGATCGCCGTCATGAACCATGGCGTCATCGAGCAGTTCGGCACGCCGCAGGAGATCTATGCCAAGCCGGCGACCATGTATGTCGCCGATTTCATCGGCTCGCCGCCGATGAACTTCATGCGCTTCACCTCGGGCCTGAAAAGCGGCGACAAGTCGATCCTGCTCGACGGCGTCGATGTCGCCGTTCCTGAGATCCACCAAGACATGGCCGAAAGCCAACTGGCGCTCGGCGTCCGGCCGGAGCATATCCGCTTCAGCGACGCCTCGGCGCTGCGCGGTGCCGTCTATGGCAGCGAATATCTCGGCACTAACCAGGTCGTGGCTGTGGAAACCCAGGGCGGCCTGATCAAGGCCCGCGTTCCCGCCAATCGCAGCTTCCAGATCGGCGAAAGGGTCGGCCTCGAATTCAACCCGGCGAAACTCGCGCTCTTCGACTGCACATCGGGCCGTGCCGTACCGTCCTCGCTCTATCAGGAGACCCGGCATGGCTAATGTCGTCCTCAGGAACCTCGCCAAGCGCTTCGGCGACACCCAGGCTTTGGCCGACCTCGATCTTTCGATCCGCGACGGCGAGTTCGTCGTGCTGCTCGGTCCCACAGGCGCCGGCAAGACCACGACGCTGCGGCTGATCGCCGGCCTCGAAAAGCCCGACAGCGGTGGCATCGAGATCGGCGGCCGCAATGTCGCCGCCGAAGCGCCCGCCGAACGCGACGTCGCCTTCGTCTTCCAGCAATATTCGCTCTATCCGCATATGACGGTTTACGAGAACCTCGCCTTCCCGCTGAAGGCGCCGGTCCGCAAACTCAGCACTGCGGAGATCGACCGGCGCGTGCGCGAAGTCGCGCGCATGGTCCGGATCGACCACAAGCTGGAGAACCGCTCTACCAGGCTTTCCGGCGGCGAGATGCAGCGTGTCGCGATCGGCCGGGCGCTGGTGCGCCGGCCGGCGATCTACCTGATGGACGAGCCGCTGTCCTCGCTCGACGCCAAGCTGCGCGCCGAACTGCGCCTGGAGCTCAAGCGTATCCAGAAGGAACTGGGCTCGACTTTACTCTATGTCACCCACGACCAGGTGGAAGCCATGACCATGGCCGACCGCATCGGCATCGTCGCCGAGGGACGGCTGATGCAAGTGGGAACGCCGCGCGAAATCTACGGCAATCCCGCCAACCTGCATGTCGCCGCCCGCCTCGGCCAGCCGCATATCAACCTTCTGCCGGCGGACCTGCTCCCGGGCGGTCAGCCGCCGGCCGGCACGAAAACCGTCGGCGCCCGCACCGAACATCTTGATATCGTCGTCGGCAAAGATGCCAACGCCGAGATCGACTGGATCGAACATCTGGGCGACCAGAACCATCTGCACATCAGGGTCCGCGATCCCAGGCAGGCCGCGCGGGAACACAAGCTCGTCACACTTGCGGATCCATATCTGGCGATTGCGCCGGGCGACCGGATCAGCCTGACGCTACGTGATCCGCTTTATTTCGATGTGGCTGGACAGCGCCTGTCCTGACCGGCAAACAGACTTGATGATGGCATGAAAAACAAACAGACGGGTCTCAATCGATGAAACACTTCTTCAACCGCAGGGAAAACATCGTCACCGAAGCCTTGGACGGTCTGCTTCTGACGAGCAGCAAGGGTCGTCTTGCCCGCCTCGACAGCTTTCCCGACATCAAGGTGATCCTGCGCGCGGACTGGGACAAGTCGAAGGTGGCGATCATATCCGGCGGCGGCGCCGGCCATGAGCCCTCCCATGCCGGCTTCGTCGGTAAGGGCATGCTGACGGCTGCCGTATCCGGCGAGATTTTCGCCTCGCCGAGCGTCGATGCCGTGCTGACGGCGATCCGCGCCGTGACCGGCGAAAAGGGCGCCCTGCTGATCGTCAAGAACTACACTGGCGACCGGCTGAATTTCGGCCTCGCCGCCGAAAAGGCGCGCACCGAAGGTTTCGACGTTGAAATGGTCATCGTCGCCGACGACATCGCCATCCCCGAGATCAACCAGCCCCGCGGTGTCGCCGGCACGCTCTTCGTCCACAAGATCGCTGGCTATCATGCCGAAAGGGGCGAGGACCTGAAGACGGTCGCAGCCCATGCCGCCGCGGCAGCCGG
This sequence comes from Rhizobium sp. WSM409, assembly GCF_057653825.1. Classification (NCBI taxonomy): domain Bacteria; kingdom Pseudomonadati; phylum Pseudomonadota; class Alphaproteobacteria; order Hyphomicrobiales; family Rhizobiaceae; genus Rhizobium; species Rhizobium sp. WSM409. Next base: position 2,419,057 of record NZ_CM172794.1, read on the forward strand.
CGACATCGCCTCGCTCGGTATGTCGCTTTCCACCTGCAGCGTACCCGGTCAGGCGCATGAGGACCGTCTCGGCGAGAACGAGGGCGAACTCGGCCTTGGCATCCATGGCGAGCCCGGCGTCGAACGCATCACTTTGCAGCCGGTCGCCGATATCGTCGCCACCATGGTGGCGCGCCTGTCGCCTGCGCTGCGCGAAGGGGCAAGCCACGCCCTCCTCATCAACAATCTCGGCGCCGTGCCGCCACTTGAAATGACCGTCATTGCCAATGCCGTGCTGTCCTCGCCGCTTGGCCGCCGCGTCCGGCTGATCATTGGCCCGGCGCCGATGATGACCGCGCTCAACATGAACGGCTTCTCGCTGTCGCTGATCCGGCTGGACGCCGTGCGTGAGGCCGCGCTAACGGCAGCGGTCGAACCGCATGCCTGGATGCCGGCCGTCGAACGCCACGAGATCCAGATCATCGCCGCACCGAGAACATCAGCCGGATTGAACGGCGCGAACGGCGCAGCTGGAGATGACGCCCACAACCGGCGCCTGATCACGGCACTCTGCGAACATCTGATCTCGCAGGAAAGCGAACTCAACCGGCTGGATGGCCGCGTCGGCGACGGTGATACCGGCTCGACGGTGGCGACGGGCGCCCGCAGCGTGCTGGCCCGCCTCGACACACTGCCGCTCGACCGGCCGGCCGCAACCCTTGCCTCGCTTGGCGATATCCTCGGCACCAGCATGGGCGGATCGAGTGGCGTGCTGCTATCGATCTTCTTCACCGCCGCAGCAAAGGCGATGGCTGACAAGGCCGATATATCAGCAGCCCTTCTTGCCGGGCTCGACAGGATGACGTTCTATGGCGGAGCCGGAGTCGGCGACCGGACGATGGTCGATGCGTTGTCGCCTGCCCTGCAGGCGCTCGCATCCGGCGATGTCGCCGCCGCGGCAAAGGCTGCGGCAGCGGGGGCGGAGTTGACGAAGGCGATGACGAAGGCGAAAGCCGGACGCGCCTCCTATGTCGGCGAAAGGGATCTGGCGGGCGTTGCCGATCCCGGCGCCGTCGCGGTTGCCGGCGCGTTCGGTGTGGCGGCAAGCCTCGCCTGACCGATGTGACGTTTGAAAGCCCGCGGGAGGCGCGGCGACTAGGAGGATGGCAGTGCAGGCGGAACCGGTGCTTGTGGCAGGATTGATCGAGGTGTGCCGCGCGACGATCGCGGCAAACAGCGATCACCTCTGCGCGCTCGATCGCGCCATCGGCGATGGTGATCACGGAACCAACATGCGGCGCGGCTGTGAGGCAGTGAGCGCCGAAGGCGAAAGCCTGTCCAGCCTGCCCTTCCCCGACGCCATGGAAAAGATCGGCCTGACGCTGGTGATGAATGTCGGCGGTGCCGCCGGGCCACTCTACGGCACGCTGCTGATGGAGATCGGCCGCGAGCTTCGCAAAAGCAACGAGAAAGCCGATTTTTCCCTCGTGCTGAAACAGGCAATCGACGCCGTCGCAAGGCGCGGGCGGGCGCATGCCGGCGACAAGACGCTGCTCGACGTGCTCTATCCCGTGCATGCCGCGCTGGAGAAGCGGTCTCCACTCGGTGACGTCGCCCGCAAGGCCGAACGTTCTGCCAGCCGCACGGCTGACATGAAGGCGATGCGCGGGCGCGCGGCCTATCTCGGCGACCGCTCGATCGGCCATGTCGATCCCGGCGCGTCGAGCTGCGCGCTGCTGACCACGGCGATCTGCCGCTATCTCGGGGAGCATCGTCCGCAATGAATGGAAAGACCGCAAATGTGGGTATCGTGATCGTCTCCCACTCGCCGCTGGTGGCAAGGGGGATCGCCGATATGGTGCGACAGATGGTGGGCGACAGCGTGCCGCTCGCCTGGTCGGGCGGCAATGTCCATGGCGAACTCGGCACCGATGCCGGCGGTATCCTCAGGGCGATCGAGGCCGCTTGGTCCGATGCCGGCGTCGCCGTCTTCGTCGATCTCGGCGGTGCTGAAACGAACAGCGAGATGGCGATCGAAATGCTGGGCCTTCCCCGCGCAGCCCTCGTCTCCATCTGCAACGCGCCTTTGGTTGAAGGCGCCGTCATCGCCGCCGCCGAGGCGTCGGGGGGCGCTTCGCTGGCCAAGGTCGTCGCCACAGCCGAGGAACTGTCCCCCTGATGACAACAGGATTGCGTAGTGAAAAACAGGAGCCCGATCCATTGCATGTGAATTGCCAGACGGAGGTAGAAGTCAAGCACGGCGTCGGGCTGCATGCCCGCCCCTCCGTCACCTTCACGCGGCTTGCCAAGTCCTTCCCCTGTTCGATCGAGATCGCCGTCAACGGCAGCGATGTCTGGCTGAACGGCAAGAGCATCATCAAGATCATGGGCGCGCGAATCCGAAAAGGGTCGATCCTTAGAATACGGGCCGACGGCATTCTCGCCGAAGAGGCGATCCGCGCCCTGAAGGAACTCATCGAGCGCAACTTCGATGAGGAAAAGAAACATGGCCGAACCGCTTAGACTGCAAGCCAAGAGCGCATCCCCGGGCATCGCATCCGGCCCGGCCTTTCTCGCGGAGGAGCCGAAGGCTCCTTCCGCTGCCGAGCAGCCCGACACCGCCCCTGCGTCCCGAGCCGTCGGGGGATACGGTGCGCTGGAGAAGGCGATCGACATCTCGATCAGCGAACTCGAGCACCTTGCCGATGGAGCCGACGCCGAAAGCCGGGATATCATCGATTTCCAGATCGAGGTGCTGCGCGATCCCTCGATCGCGGAAGCGACCGGCGCACGCCTGGAAGCCGACGAGAATGTCGTCTTTGCCTGGGTCGCCACCCTCGACGCCTATATCGGCGAACTCGAAGCGGCCGACGAGGAGCAGATGCGGGCACGCGCCGTCGATATTCTCGACATCAAGAACCGCGTGCTCGGCGCGCTCGCCGGCACCCCGATTGCCGATTTCCCGCCCGGCTCGGTCTTCGTCGGCAAGGACATGGAGCCGAGCCGCTTTCTCGCCCATGACTGGTCGAAAGGCGGCGGCATCGCGCTGTTCGCAGGCAGCACCGCCGGCCATGTCGCCCTGCTCGCCCGGGCGAAATCGGTGCCGATGGTGATCGGCACAGGCCGCTTTTCAGCCGCAGACGGAGATCCTGTCAGCGTGGATGGCAACGCCGGTGCGGTCATCCTGCAGGCGGGCAGCATGCTGATCCCACCGCTCGTGCCTGCACAAGAACCCGCCGGCGACACGCAAACCACCGGCGGCGAGTTGCGCACGGCGGACGGCGTGCCGATCCTGCTCTCGATCAACATCAACGATCCCGCCGAGATCGATGCGCTCGATCCGGCAACGGCAGGCGTCGGCCTGATGCGCTCGGAATTTTCGATAACCTCAGTGGCCGATGCCGCCAATGAGGAACAGCAGTTGGCGATCTATCGCCGCGTGCTGGAGCAGGCAGGCGACAGGCCGGTAACGATCCGCATGCTCGATATCGGCGGCGACAAGCCGCTCCCCGGCCTGGAAGATCTGCCGGCTCTTGCCTCGGGCCTACGCGGCATCCGACTGCTGCTTGCCCGGCCGGAAATCGCCCGCGTCCAAGCCCGCGCCCTGCTGCGCGCCGCCGTCTTCGGTAGGCTGTCCGTAATGCTGCCGATGGTGACCTTTCCCGACGAAATCGACAGGATGCGCGACATCTTCCGGGAGGAAGCCGAAAAGCTCGGCCGCCGCGCCCTGCACCACCGAATGCCGCCGATCGGCATGATGGTGGAGGTACCGGCTGCCGCTTTGATGCTCGACACCTTCGGATCTGCGGCGTTCTTCTCGTTCGGAACCAACGATCTTACCCAGTATCTCGCCGCCTCCGCCCGCGACGATATCGATGCCGATACCGGCAAGGCAGCACCCGCCGTGCTCCGGCTGCTTGCCCAGGCGGTGAAGCTGACCGCCGGCAAGCCAGTCAGCATCTGCGGCGACATGGCCGGCAATCCGCACTATCTGCCCGGCCTGCTCGCCGCCGGTCTTAGGCATTTTTCCGTGGCGCCGGCCCGGCGTCCCGCGATAAGATCGGCGATCATCGGCCTCAACGCCGATGGCACAAGGGCAGCCGGAGAGTAGAATGGCGCGCGAAGACACCGAAGACGCCATTATCGCCTACAAGTCCATTCTGGCGCAGATCATCGACAACAGGCCATCCGGCACGCGCCAGCGCCTGGCGACGGCGCTTGGAAAACATCGCAGCTTCGTCACCCAAATCACCAGCCCGACCTATGCGACGCCGCTGCCGGCGCGCCATCTCGCCACGATCGTCCGCGTCTGCCATTTCAGCGCCGCCGAACAGGAGCGCTTTCTCGAAGCCTATCAGGCCGCCCATCCCGGCAAGCTGCCGGACCTCGGCCATTCCGAGAAATTGCGGCACCTTTCGCTGATGGTGCCCGACTTCGGCGATGACAGGAAAAACCGCCTATTGGAAGAGGCGATCTCCGATCTGGTGCAGAAGATCGTCGCGATTTCAGGGGCGAGTGAGCAGTGAGTAGTGAGCGGGTTGACGTGACGTAATGCTTTTGGCCTTGGGAGGGGCTTGATGAAGAAATTCATGAACACTGCGGAAACCATGGTCGCCGAAAGCGTCGAAGGCTTCGTGCGCGCCCATGAGGCCTTCGTAGTGTTCGGCCCCGAGCGCAGGTTCATCCGCCGTCGCCATCTCACGCCTGAAAAGGTGGCGCTTATATCAGGCGGCGGCGCCGGTCATGAGCCGATGCATATCGGCTTCGTCGGCCACGGCATGTTGGATGCCGCCTGCGTCGGCCATATCTTCACCTCTCCCACACCGAGCCAGATCATCGCCGCCATCGAAGAGGCCGATACCGGCGCCGGCTGCCTGCTCGTGGTCAAGAATTACGACGGCGATCTGATGAATTTCGAAATGGCGATCGAGATGGCCGGCGACCGCCACAACATCGACATGGTCGTCGTCAGCGACGATATCGAGACATCAAGGTCCGGCGAAGGCAATGGCCGGCGCGGCGTTGCCGGAACGCTGATCGTCGAAAAGCTCCTGGGTGCTGCGGCCGAACGCGGCATGTCGCTTGCCGAATTGAAGCAGCTTGGCGAAGGATTGAACACCCGCATCCGCTCGATGGGTGTCGCGCTGAACGGCGTGACGGTGCCGCAGACCGAGCGCACGACATTTTCGCTTGGGCCGGGCGACATGGAAATGGGCGTCGGCATCCATGGCGAGCCCGGCCATGCCAGGCAGCCCTTCGCCGCCTCCGACGCCATCATCGGCCATCTCTGCGAAACCATCGCCGGCGATATCGCGGTGGCGCCGGGTACCCGCGCACTGCTCTTCGTCAACGGCCTCGGCGGCACGCCGCCGGCTGAACTCTACCTCGCCTATAATGGCGCCCGCCGCTTCATCGAGGAAAGAGGCATCCCGATCGAGCGCTCACTTGTGGGAACCTACGTCACCTCGCTCGACATGCAGGGACTGTCGGTCACCCTTGCCTTGCTGACCGACGAGGAGATCGCGCTCTGGGACGCGCCGGTTGCGACGGCGGCTTTGCGTTGGCCGTGACGGCATCCCGAGGGTGTCAGAGGTAAAGCGCTGCCATCTTTCGCCAGGCGCCGGCGCGGTGGGCGCGTCCGTCCCAGACATACAGCTGATGGCCGATATTCTTTTCGCCGAGCAGCCGGCTGAGATAGCGGTTGTTGCCGAGGAAAGGGTCGGCGTCGCCGATGGTGAGAACGATGTCGCGCTCACGCAGCCTGTCGAGCCGCCAGTCGCTGCCGAGCCCTGGAAGAAAATGCGCCGGCGTGTGGAAATAGACGCTGTCATCGTAATAGCCGTCGAACAGGTCGCCGAAGGATTCCACCTTCGTCGTCAGGTCGTAACGGCCGGAAAAGGCGACGAGCTTGCGAAAGAGATGCGGATGGCGAAAGAACAGGCTCGCCGCCTGGAAGGCCCCGAGGCTGCAGCCATGCACGATGGTGCAGTCATGTGGATTTTTCGTCGCCATCAGCGGCAGCACCTCGTTGAGAATGTAATCCTCAAGGGCACCATGCCGGCGGATGCGCTCGGCGGGGTGACGGTGAAAGCCATAGAAGGTCTCTGCCGCCAGGCCCTCGATGCAATAGAGCTGGAGATGGCCAGCTTCCAGCTTGTCGGCGAGACTCGCGACCAGGCCGAGCTGTTCATATTCGAAGAAACGCCCGTCTCGCGTCGGAAAGACCAGCACCTTGGCGCCGGCATGGCCGAACACCAGCATCTCCATGTCTCGATGCAGCCGCTGACTATACCAGCGCAGATATTCGCGGTTCATGGCACCCTGAAAAACTGTCTCACCTTGTCGCGGAGAACCGCCTCTTGCTCAGCGCTGCCAGGATAGTCGAAATGCCCCGCATCCAGGATGAAGATTTCATTAAATTTTGGTATCGCATTCGCGACAGCGAACTGGCAGGGTGGCGCGACGGCAGGATCGAAAAGGGCGACGGCCGTCAACATCGGCACCTTGATCCGGCTGGCGGCGGTCGCCGCATCGTAGAAGCGCAGCGTTTCCAGCACGTTTCCATGTTCAGCCTGATATTCCTGCACCGATTCCGCACTGCCGACGCTCGGCAGCATCAGCCGCAGCGGCTGATGCCCGAAACTCGGCAGCGCCAGATGGCCGCGATCGATGCGCTCGTCGTAGGCGATCGCCATTGCTCCGACACCGCCGCCAAAGCTGATGCCGCTATAGCCGATATACCCTGAAAGCCAGGGATAAAGTGCCGTAAGCGTCGAAACAGCGAGCCAGATATCCTCGACGCAGCCGCCGATGATATAGGCCTCCGGTGTGTCGATGTCGTGCAGCACATGCCAGGACGGGTTCTCGGAGATCGGCGGATGGGCGCTGAGCGACAGCCCGCGGCAGCAGGGAAATATGAGCGCCGTTTCCCTGACCGGTAGATCGAAATCAGGACCATCCCGCCCGCCGTAACCGTGCCCGACGACGAGGCCGCGCCGCACCTGCCCTTCCCGCGGCAGGAGCAGCCAGCCGCCGATCCGGAACTCGCCGGTCGAGAGATAGACGAGGTCGAGCACATGCCAGTCGGGATGGGTGATCCGGCTGCGGGAAAGCACCGGCTGCGGATCGACCGTCAGCGCCTCGAGATAACGCGCCTTCCAGAACACATCGAAACCCTCAGGGGCTTCGGGCGGCTCGACCGCAAGAAGCTCGTCAAGCTTCATGCCGTAGGTTGGATCGAAGGCGAAGGGATGTGTCGTCGGAATAGTCATCCAAGGCTTGTCTCGTGAAAAGGCCGGCGGCGCAAGACTCTGCCTTAGCCAGCCGATAAACCTTACCGACACTCGGACACCTTTACGCGGCGTCAGTCGCCTCGTATCGCCCGGATGTGACGAAGAGCCTGCGGCCAACGGCACGCGCAGCCTCCAGATGAGCGGTCGCATGGTCCGGTCCGGCTTCGAACAGCACCTCTGATGTCACGACCCGGGCGCCGCAATAGTCGAAGATCCCATGATCGATTTGCGTCTTCATCGCGCCGAAATAACCGTGCCGCGCATAGGTCCTGACATCAGCGCCGCCGAGGCCGACCAGATGCACCGGCAGTCGGCCAAGCCGCTTCACCAGCCTAGCATCCGCGCCGTAGTCGTAAGCCCAGCCATTGGTGAAGACCCGGTCGATCCATCCCTTGAGCAGCCCCGGCATCGACCACCAATAGACGGGATAGACGAGCACCAGCGCATCGGCGCGATCGATTCTTGCCTGCTCGGCGGCAACATCGGCGGGCAACACCCCTTCCCTGAGATGCAGGGCGATATCGGCAGCACTGAAGCGAGGATCGAAGGCCTCGGCCGCAAGATCGGCGATCTCGAAGGAATGGCCGGCATCGGAAAGAGTGATGCCCTCGGCGAGATGCGCAGCAACGCCATGGGTAAGCGACCGGGGATCGGGATGCGCGACGACGATGAGCGCGTGCATGCAGAAAACTCCCGTTGAATGATTGCGGACGGAAGTCGCGGGCTGTATACCTTTGGTAAGCTACTTTCAGTAAGTTACTTTTGGTATATAGCGATGTCAAGCGCCGAAACAACAGGTCAGCCGACCAATCCGCAACCGCGCCGCCGCCTGTCGCGGCAGGATCGGCATCGCCAGTTGCTCGACGTCGCTTGGCAGATCGTCCGTGACGAAGGAACGGAAGCGCTGACCCTCGGCCGGCTTTCAGAGCTGGCGGGCGTAACGAAACCCGTGGTCTATGATCATTTCGAAACCCGCCCCGGCCTGCTCGCAGCGCTCTACCGCGAATTCGACGCCCGCCAGACGGCTGTGATGGACGCAGCCCTTGCGGCAAGCCAGCCGTCGCTCGCCGACCGGGCCACAGTCATCGCCACCTCCTATGTCGACTGCGTGCTTCTTCAGGGCCGCGAAATCCCCGGTGTGATCGCAGCACTTGCCGGCTCGCCGGAACTCGAAAGGATCAAGCGCGAATACGAAGCGGCCTTCATCGAGAAATGCCGCATCGCGCTTTCGCCCTTTACCGGTGCCGGCACGATCGCCGCAGCCGGCCTCTGGGCCATGCTCGGCGCCGCCGAAGCCCTCTCTTATGCCGCCGCGTCGGGCGACATCACCGCCGTCGAGGCAAAGAACGAACTCTTCGAAACCATCGTCGCGATGGTGGCGAGAAGTATGGGCGGCGGCACGCATCCCGATCACCTGCGCAATACGGCCGGCCTCGCATCGAGATGATCCGGCGGGGATACCTGTATCGAATCCACCGCCCGCTTCGTCATGGAACTCGGTTATTTCGCGACCCTGGCGAGCGACGCGACGGCCGCCTTCTCGCACCTAATGATGCATGCTGCGCACAAGCCGAACGGCCCGACCTACGCCCATGCTATTCTGACGACGGCCGAACTCATCGAAGTCTTGCCCAAGGCGTCTGCTTCAAAGGACAATGCCATGACCATGCTCTTCAAAATGCTCACAAGTGCCGGCTCGGAATCCCCGAACCGCGACCGGCGCAGGTTCCTGACCACCGCGGCGATCGGGATCGCCGCCGTGGGCGCGACCAGCCTGTTTCCGTCCTATCCGGCATCGGCTGCCACGGGAGATGCGATCCGCCCGTTTCGCGTCGACACTCCCGAGGCGGACCTCCTCGACCTTCGCCGGCGCGTGCTGGCAACACGCTGGCCCGAACGCGAGACGGTCGACGACCAGACGCAGGGCATACAGCTCGAAAAGATCAAGCCGCTCGTCGATTATTGGGGCACCGGCTACGACTGGCGAAAGGCGGAAGCGAAGCTGAACGCGCTGCCGCAATTCATCACCGAGATCGACGGCCTAGACATCCACTTCATTCACGTCCACTCGAAACATCCGAATGCCCTGCCCGTCATCATCACCCATGGCTGGCCGGGATCGGTATTCGAGAACCTCAAGATCATCGGCCCGCTCACCGATCCGACCGCTCATGGCGGACGCGCCGAAGATGCGTTCGACGTGGTCATTCCGTCGATGCCGGGCTACGGCTTCTCCGGCAAGCCGACCGGCACCGGTTGGGGACCGCATCGCGCGGGCCTGGGCAGAACTGATGAAGCGCCTCGCTTACAGCAGCTACGTCGCCCAGGGCGGCGACTGGGGCTCGCCGGTCTCCGGCGCGATGGCACGGCTCGCGCCACAAGGTCTGCTCGGCATCCACATCAACCTGCCGGCTGTCGTGCCGCCCGAAGTTGCCGCGGTGCTCGCCGCTGGCGGGCCAGCGCCGCAGCGACTCTCCACCGAGGAACGCGCGGCGTTCGATGCCCTCAGCGCCGCAGCCAAGATGGGGAACAGGTCCTATGCCACGATGATGGGCACGAGACCGCAGACGATCGGCTACGCCATATCGGATTCCCCGGCCGGCCTTGCGGCATGGACGCTCGGTCATCCAGGCTTCACGCACTGGACCTACGACAGCAGCGATCCCGAAAAGTCTCCCGACGAGGTGCTCGACGACATCACGCTTTACTGGTTGACCAACAGCGCCGCTTCCTCGGCCCGGATCTACTGGGAATATGGCGGCGGGCGCAGTCCCGTCCTTGCGGCCGGGGAGAAGACCTCCAAGATCGCGCTTCCGGTCGCCATCACCGTCTTTCCTGGGGAGAGCTATCAGGCCCCGGAGACATGGGCCCGTCGCGCCTATCGCAACCTTATCTATTTCCACAAGGTCGACAAGGGCGGCCACTTCGCCGCCTGGGAGCAGCCCGAGCTCTTCTCCGCCGAGCTTCGAGCAGCGTTCAGGCCGCTGCGCCGGTGACCAGCCGGCGAACGGCCCTGCCGCTTTCCGGCCTCGGCATCAGTCCGTATTCTGCCCCGCCGCCGTGAGGATCAGCTTTGTGATCTCGTCCGGGTGGGAGATCAACGACAGATGGCTGGCCTGGATTTCAATGGTCTTCGCCCCCATGCGCTTGGCCATGAAGCGTTCGAGATCGGGATTTATCGTCCGATCCTCGGTCGAAACGGCATACCAGCTCGGCTTCGAACGCCAGGCAGCCTGTGTCGTCTTGCCGGTCAGCAGCGCCTTTTGAAATGGCTGCTGCACGGCATAAAGCACTTTGGCCTTCGCCTCCGGCAGGTCGCCGGCAAAATCACGCAGGAATGCTTCCTCGCCCAGCCGACCTTCGTCGGCGTCGAAGACGATGCCGGCGGACGCCGGCGGCGTCGGGAAGGTTTTGGCGAGAGCGGTATAATCCTCACCTGCATCCGGCGCCCGCGCCGCGACATAGACGAGCGCCGAAACGTCAGGGTGCACGCCGGCCTCGGTGACCATCATGCCGGAAAACGAATGCCCGACCAGAACCGTCGGGCCATCCTGTCGGTCGAGCACCCGCTTCACGGCAGCGACGGCCTCGGGCAACGTCGTCAGCGGGTTCTGCACCGCCGTGGCGTTGAGCCCGGCCGCCTGCAGGCGGGCGATCACCTCGGTCCAGCACGAGCCGTCGGCAAACAGCCCGTGCGCCAGCACGACGTTGCGCGCCTTAACGGCAGAGGGTGTCGCGGCCATGCCGCGGGTGGCAAGCAGAGAAGCGGCGGCGCCGGCAACAAGGGCAGCCGAGAAAGTCCGTCTGTTCATCATCATGATCTGGTTCCTTGTGCGTCCAGGAATTGAAGGATCGAAAGCATGTCGGCTCGGGACCGAAGAACCGAAGCCAAGTCAAAATCGGTTGGTCTGTGATGCCGTGTCGGAACAGTTCGCTTTGCCCGGCGCGATGCGCTGGCCTTCGTCGCGTTGCGGTTCCCGTCGTATTCAAATCGGTATTGGAAGCGGCTTCGTGTATGCAGAAGCCTGCTTGCTGGAGATTTATGTATTCCCATCTGATATAAAGTCAATTATTGAATACGTAACACCTTCGTGATGCTATCAGTGTATACGCCTAGCGGCACGTCAATCGCATTTGCATACACAATCGATCGAGCCGTCGATGCTGAAACAGATCGGAGATAACGGAAATGGCGAGTGGTTTCGAAACCGAGGATGACGGCGATGATCGCGGGTTGCTCTCCGACCGCATTCGCAACGCCCTGACGGACGAGATCGCCACCGGCACGCTGGCGGCGGGCGCAGCGTTGGACGAACAGCAGCTTGCCGATCGCTTCGGCGCCTCCCGCACGCCGGTTCGCGAAGCGCTGCGTCAGCTGGCGGCGGGCGGCCTCGTCGAGCTTCGCGCCCGGCGCGGCGGCGTCGTTGCCCGTATGACACCGGAGCGCATCATGGAGATGTTCGAGACGGTGGCCGAGATCGAGGCCATTTGCGTCAGGCTCGCCACCTACCGCATGACACCGCTGGAACGCAGCCATCTGATCGAACTGCACGACCTCTCAGAGTCGATCGTCGAGACCGGCGATTTCGATGCCTATGACAGCTTCAACCGCCAATTCCATGAAGCCATCTATCACGCCACCCACAATAGCTTCCTTGCCGAACAGGCGATCGCCGTGCGCAACCGCCTGAATGCCTTTCGGCGCACGCAGCTGCGCCAGGGCGAACGGCTCCGCCGATCCCGGGACGAACACGAGGCAATCATGCAGGCGATCGCCGAAGGCGACGGCGAGATGGCATCCCGGCGCATGCGCGCCCACATGCTGAACGCCGCCACCTCGCTCAGCCGTTTCATCGAAACCAACAAGCCGGGGGGAGTTTGACGTTCCTACGGCACGGGGCAGCGGTATTTATAGGCGATCAACGTCGTCATCAGCTCGTCGCCGGTGGCCTCGCGAATGCCGGGATTCTCTTCCAGGAATGTACACAACGTATTGCCGATTGCTTCCGCGGTCGTTCCAACCGGCACACAGACGTTTACCCCAACGGAGTTGGCAAAATACGCCGAGTTCACCATTGCTTTCGGCGCAGGAACGACTTCAGTGAAAATACGGCGGGCCAAATACTCGTCCCGGTTCCACTTGTCCAACCAACCCGCGACATATCCGACGACAAACTGCCGGGAGCCGCCGCAATCAGAATAAAGCAGGTCACCGCTGGAAAATCCGGCAGGAATCTTTGCTGAAACCGTTGCCAACAGGGTGGCGATAAGAATGCCCGACATCACATCTCCAAAGCTCGCGATGGCGGAGCTTTGATCGGGAAAGTGTCGGAAATTAGCTTCAAACGTGTCATCTTTTTTGCTGCAACTAAAAACAAAATGGCCGCTAATCTCACGTCAGCCTCAATCGAACCGACTGACCTCAAGCCCGCTGCCGACCGGCAGCAGCACGCTTGATATCCCGGGCTTGGCACGGACAGCCTCACCATAGCGTTTGAGATCATCGCCTCCCGGGCGCAGCATGTTGTCGGCGACAATGATCGCGCCTGGATTGAGCTTGGGGTAGAAGGCTTCGAGGCAGGGAACGTAGAGATCCTTCCACAGATCCACCAGCACGAAGTCGATGCCGGAGGAAAGCGCGCCGATCATCTGGACGGCATCGCCGACCTTGAATTCCACATGCTCGGCGAGCCCTGCCTTGACGGCCATGTCTCGTGCGTAGCCAGACTTGTAGTCGTGCATTTCCATGGTGATCAGCCGCCCGCCGGAAGCGCGCGCGGCTTCCGCCAGCCATATCCCGGAATAACCGAAGGAGGTGCCGAGTTCGAGAATGGTCGGGCTCTTGAGGCTCTTGGCGAGGATATTGATGAACTGCCCGGTCGCGGGCCCGACCGCGCGCAACCGCTGATCCTGTCCTCCATCGCGGCCGCCCGGAGGCAGCTCGCGCGGGCTGTTATGCTCCGTCTCGATCATCGCGTGATAGATGTCGAGCACGTCCTGGATTCTGCTGTCCATTGTCTTCTCCATAACCGCTGATCGGCCGATCATTGCCCAACCGGAACGGCACCGGAAAGTTAAACTTTGGCAATCATCGCCATTGCTAGCTCCCTTGCGGTTGCACATGCCGCCGCCGTCGGCTACATCATGCCGTCAATGGTCGGGTCACCCGGCCACGTAAGCGTTAACGTCACTCAACGCGTATGATCGAACGGCTTTGCGGCTTCGATCTGCGCGACTGTGTCCTGCGGATCGAGCTTCAGAAGCCCCGGAAGGACACATGGATAGCAATCAATTCAAAGATCAAGCTTCATCGACCCCTGGCATCGAGCGGATTCGCCACGACACGCGGCGGCGCTTACTGACAGTCGAAAGCGTCGTCGATATCACTCCGAGCATGCGCCGGGTCGTATTGGCAGGTGACGATCTCGCCGATTTCATCAGTCTCGGTGCTGACGACCACATCAAGATCTTCATTCCCACTGCCGATGGTGGAGAAGAGCGCCGTGACTACACGCCGCGCCGCTATGACAATGCCGAGCGGAGATTGACTATCGACTTTGCCTTGCATGAGGCAGGTCCGGTGACGAAATGGGCGATCGACGCCAACCCGGGCGACAGGCTCGAGATCGGCGGACCAAGAGGCTCCGCCGTAGTCTCGAAGACCGTAAAACGATGGCTGCTGATCGGCGACGAAACAGCACTGCCGGCGATCGGCCGCCGGATCGAGGAAATCGGCGCCGGAACCGTCGTCACCACAATCGCAGCCGTCACCGGCCCGTTGGAAGAGCAGACCTTCGAGACATCAGCCGAGCTGCACCTCCACTGGGTGCACCGGCCGCTTTCGCAGGCAACCGATGCCGCAGCACTGCTGAAACTGTTGAGTACGGTCGATGTCCAGCCGGAGACCTTCATCTGGGTCGCGGCGGAAGCCTCGGTGACACGCGATATCCGCGCCTACCTGCTGGAACGAGGTTGCCCGCTCGGCTGGATCAAGGCTTCCGGCTACTGGGTCTTCGGCAAGGCCGATACGACCGAGAAATTCGGCTAGGACCAACCTCGCATTCCGGATTCCATTTGGTGATGAGCTCTGACTCCCTTCGTTCCGGATTTTATGATCCGGAACGATCAGATGGATGTGAAGAGGTATGAATTGAGCGAAGTCTCGGCAGCCTCTGCCGGAACGCTGCGGCAGGTGGAAGAGCGTCAGCAACTGTAGGCACCGGGCGCCAGCCACCGACTTATTGAAAGAGGAGATCGACCACGCGGCGGGCAGAGCCCAATGCAAGCGTCCAACCCAGCATGCCGTGACCGGCATTGATGTAGAGACCTTTGATGTGTCGGGAGGCGGCGATAATGGGTTTGGAGGTCGGCGTCATCGGCCTCTCGCCCGACCATCTCATCAGTTCGTCCGAACGCTCGAAAAGGTCGGGCAGCACAACAGACGCGGCCAGCCTCAGCGTCTCGAAACGTCCGGCATCAAAACCGGCCCCAGAACGCTCGATATCTGCCAGTCCGGCGGCACGAAAACGGTCGCCGATGGCTGCAAAGGCAAGCTTTCGCTTGACGTCTGTCAGGCTGATACTTGGTGCAAGGCCAGTTCTTGGAACGGTGAGCGAGTAGCCTCTGATGGGGCGTATGTCTCGGGCCTCGGGCAAATCGGATATGAGGGAACGGATCTGCGGTCCTGCGGCGACGATGGCTGCATCGACGTGAAGCTCATCGCGGTCTTCGAACCTCAGCCCCGTCAGCACGCCTCCCGCTTGGACGAAGCTCGAGACCCTCCTGCCGAAAAGCACCGACACCTGCCGGCGCTCGATCATCCAGGCGGTCAGCTGGCGGCAAAATCCGGCCGCATCGCCGAGGGCATCACCGGGAGTGTAAACGGCCCCGGCAATCTCTCCCTGATACGCGGCGAGCGCAGGCTCGATGTTTTCCGCCTCCACTCGCGTCAGCAGGCGCTGTTCGAAGCCGAGGGCATTCTTGCGCGCGACACTGGAATCGGCGGCAGAAAAACTTTGCCGATCGGCATAGAGGTGCAGTTTTCCGGCGACACGATAGTCGAATTCGATATCGGTTTCCTTAAGCAGGATTGCGAGATCGTGACGGGATTGCTCGGCAAGGCGCAGGATCTCCTCTGTATTGTTCCACCAACGCCTGAACGGTGTATTGGCAAGGAATTTCAGCCCCCAGCAGAGAAAGTCCCGATCGAGTTGCCAGTGGATCCGGAAGGCTGGATCGCGGCCCATCGCAATGGCTGGCAGATGCTTCAGCAGGGCTGGTGATGCCATTGCGTCACCGTAGGCCCAGGACAGCTGCGCGGCGTTGCCGGCACTCGCCCCCATGCCGGGCTCGCTTGCCGCATCGATAAGTGTCACATCATGCCCCGCCCGGGCCAGAAGATAGGCCGACGATACGCCGATGACGCCGGCGCCGATCACCGCAACGCGCGCCATCTCAAGCCTCGTCGCCGACGACGGCCGTCAACTCGACTTCAACAGGAACCCCGCGCGGCAGGGATGTTACGCCGATTGCGATGCGGGCATGCGCCCATCGATCCGGGAAGAGCTCTCGGAGCAATTCGGAAGCCCCATCGATGACGGCGCCGTGGCGCTCGAAAGCAGCATCCGCCGCGACATAGCCCGCGAGCCGGACGAAGCCCAGGATGTTGTCAAAGCCGCCCGCAGCCCCTTCCAGCTGCGCAAGCGCATTGAGAAGCGCCCAGCGCGCGCATTCTCGCCCCTCTTCGATGGAGACGGATGCTCCGAGATGTCCCGTCCGCAGCACCACACCATCCTTCAGCGGCACCTGACCGGAAACGGTGATGATGCTGCCGGTCCGCACAGCCCCGGAAAATGCGCCTGGCGGCGAGGATGCTTCCGGCAGAGCAAGCTCGAGCTGTGCCAGCCGTTCGCGTACGCGATTGCTTCCAGCCGATGAAGCATCGTGTGCCTTGCGGACTGCTGCTTCTGCGCTGCGGTCGACGAAGGCCCTCATGATATTCCTGTCGAGTTCGCTCAGCCGGTATTCGGGGTGCCACTGGATGCCCAGGCAAAAGCCGTCCGTGTCCCCTTCGAATGCTTCGATGGTTCCGTCCGGCGCCCGCGCGGCGACACGGAAGCGTCCTCGGCCGGCCAAAGCATGCCGGTGCAGGCTGTTGACGCGTGCCGGCCCCTTCCCCACCCAATCGGTCAGCACGCTGCCTTCCTCGACGATGATCTCGTGCGCCAAAACGTCGGGGATATCTTGCGGGATGTGGGATACGGCCGCGGCCGGCAGCTCGGTTTGAAATTCGCCTCCAAGGCATTCGCCGATCAGTTGCATCCCGTGGCATATGCCGAGAAGCGGCTTGCCCGTTTTCAAGGCCTGCTCGACCAGCTGAGTTTCGAACTGTCTGCGCGCGCCTGTCACCTCAGTCCCCGGCCGCGCACCGGTGAGGACGATGCCATCGGCGAGCGCCAACGCAGATGCCAGGTTCCGGGTGTTATAAGGTAGGATCAACGGAATTCCCCCGGCCTCGGCTATGGCGTCCGCATAGTTGGCACGCACCACATACTCCGTTTCGGTCGGCGCATCGGGCGCCTCGCTAACGTCGGGTGTCATGAGGATCACCGGCCAGCGAGGTTCATGCGATTGCGTTGCATGCCGACGTGCGTTGCCCGTGGCAACGGTCGTTTCAATGGTCATGGTCTTGGCCTTGTGATGACGAGTTAGCGGGCGGCCGAAAGGGCTAGCCGGCGCGAGAGGACCGAGAAAGGCCAGGCTATCGCGAAATAGCAGAGGCCGACGGCAATGTAGATTTGCAAGGGCAGGAAATACTCGGTCGCCATGGACCGCCCGGTGAGGACCAGTTCGTTGACGGTAATCAGCGAAGCGAGAGAAGAATCCTTGAGCAGCGAGACGAAGGTGATGATCATCGGCGCCAGAATGACACGGGCGACCTGCGGCAGGATTATCAGGACGAAGCTCTGGGCCGGGGTAAAGCCCGCGGCCAACGCGGCTTCGCTCTGCCCGGCCGGTATAGCCTTCAGGCCGGCGCGGAAAAGCTCTGCGACCTGGGCCGCGAAACACAACGCCAGGCCCGCAATCGCCGCGCCGAAAGCATCAAGGACAATCCCGACACCCGGCAAGCCGAAATAAATCAGAAACAGAACCGCCAGCAGCGGCACGCCACGCACGATCGTCACATAGAGAGCCGCAAAATACCGCAGCGCTGCGAAACTGGATTTCTGGCAGAGCGAAAGCAGCAGGCCGAAAACGAATGCCAGGGCAAACGCACAAACGGAAAGCAGGGCCGTATTCACCATCGCCCGCAGCAGCAGAGGCAGCCATTCGGCACCATAATCGCCATAGGGCGCCAGGAAAGCACTCATCCTTTCAATCTCCCGTAACGTCTTTCGAGGAACTGCGTTGCCTGCATCAATGGCAGGCTCAGCAACAGGTAGAGTGCCGCCGCCGTCGCATAGATCATTGTTGTCTGGAAGGACGACGTCACCATTGAACGGGCGAAGAACATGATTTCCGGCGCCGCAATGGCCGAGACGACGGATGTATCCTTGAGAAGCTGCACCGCGTAGTTTCCGAGCCCCGGAAGCGCTATCCGCATGGCCTGCGGCGTCAGGATCTCAAAGATGGTCTGGAGTGGGGTCAGCCCTGCAGCAAGCGCCGCCTCCGCCTGCCCGCCAGGCAGCGCGGCGAAACCGGCGCGAAAGATTGCGCAGGTGATCGCCGCCCCGATGAGCCCGAGGCCCAGGATGGCCGCCGTGATCGACGTCAATTTCACGCCGAGGCTGGCAAGCCCGAAGTAGAGGATAAACAGATGCGTCAAGGCCGGCACATTGCAGAGAATCTCGCAGCAGGCATCGATCGCGAGATTGATGAACCTGATCCCGGCAAATTGCCTGAGCAGAGCGAGAAGGAACCCGAAAGCGGCTGCGAACACGAGCGAGGCGATCGTGACGAAAACGGTTACGCCAAGCCCGGCGACGAGCCCCTGGACGACCGAGAAGAATACGGAAAATCCAATCATGACACGCCTAGTGCCGGATCTTGTTGAGAAACGCTTGCGTGCGCGCTTCCCGAGGAGCGGTTATGACCTGGCGTGCCGGGCCGGATTCCACGATCGTGCCGCCGTCGAGAAACAGAACGCGGTCGGCAATCTCGCGTGCAAACGCGATCTCGTGCGTGACGATCAGCATCGTGCGCCCTTCGTCTGCCAGCTCCTCCATCACTTTCAGAACCTCCTGGACCAGTTCGGGATCGAGTGCCGATGTCGGCTCGTCGAACAGCATGAGCTTTGGCTTCTGGGCAAGCGCCCGCGCAATCGCGACGCGCTGTTGCTGGCCGCCGGACAGCTCGAGTGGTGAGGCTTCGGCGCGGTGCGTCATATGGACTTTGGCCAGCATCTCCAAAGCCAGTTCGCGTGCCTCGGCGGCAGGCAGACCGCGCACCTTGCGCGCCGCGATCGCCACGTTTTCCGTCACCGACAGATGCGGCCAGAGATTGAAGAGCTGGAAGACCATGCCCATCTCGGCGCGCTGCGGTGCAAGTTGCCGGTCGCTCATGATACGGCCATTGCGCGTACCGATCCGCTCGCCATCGAGGCGGATCTCGCCAGCACTGGGCTTTTCCAGAAAATTCATGCAGCGCAGACAGGTGGATTTCCCGGAGCCGGAAGGGCCGATCAGGGCAATCTTCTCACCTGGCGCGACGTCGAAATCGATACCTTTGAGAACTTCGATAGGACCATAGCTCTTGCGCAGGCCTGCAACGCTCAGAAGCGCATTCATCGCCGTTTCCTTATGCGATTATATCTACAGCGCCGCGCGTCTTTTCAGACGCGCCAAGGACGCTGTAGCACTTTGAATTGCTGCATAATTTTCTCCTGAAATCGATTCCGATTTAAGGAATTATGCAGTAGGCGAAGAGGGTGGACGAAAGCTGCCGACTGCTGCTTCCGTCCACACGGCCGTTCAGCCGCCAGCTGCGCAGGACGGCAGCTTGTAATCTGCGGGGCGATCGACACCGGCGCGGAAGTTTTGACCCGCAGGCTTGAACCAGACATCCGACGACAATCCGTAGCGGGCGCCGATTTCCTTCATCTCGCAAGTCTTCCACATGTCGGCGATGATGGCGTCCATCTTCTGGCGCAGATCGTCGTTCTTCTGGTTGAGGCCATAAACGACCTGGCCGAGACCGGTCAGCAGCGGAAAATCCGGACTGTTATCGGTGAAGGCGAGGAAGTGCATATTCCAATCGGGGTTCTGCTTGATGGCGTAGGAGATCACCGGCGGATCGCCGATGACAGCGTCGATGCGCCCGGCGATAAGATCGCGCACGGCCGCATCGGAAGTGTCGTAGAGCGAAAGCTGGAGATCTTTGATGCTCTTCAGTTCAGGGACGAACGAAAAGCCGGTGATCGTGCCGATCTTCTTGCCTTCCAGATCAGAAAGCTTGTCCCAGCTCGTCTTCGTCGATTGCATGATGCCGTTCTTGAAGTAGTGGATCGGCTCGGACAGCGTCATGATCTTCGTGCGTTTTTCGGTCCAGCCCATGGTGCCGAGCATGACGTCGACGCGGCCCGACTGAACGGAGGCGATCGTACCCGACCATTCCATGAGGGCAGGCTGAAATCTTGAGGCCGAGCTTCTCGGCAATGCGTTGCATGATTTCACCGTCATAGCCTACCAGCTTCCCGTCCTGCCAGCCGGAGCCGGGCATGTCGCCGGTGAAGGCAACCGTCAGCTTGCCCTGCTCGGCAAGTTCGAAAGCATTGGCGATAGATGAAAGGGACATGAAGCTGCCTGCCAGCAGAGCGCACGTCACCATCCTTCTCGAAAGAGAAAGTGCCATTGTTCTGATCCTTGATTTGTTGGTTCCCCGGTCCGGTGGTTTCTGTCCCCGGAAGTCGTGTTCGACGAGAGGAAACTTGACACTGAAGGCTGCGGCTGAATTTTATAAATCGGACATTTTCTTTGAAAAAAGGACATGATGACTCTATCATCGCCACACGCCATGATCACATCCGAGGAACCTTCCGAAATATCTGCCAACGAGCCGGACTATGTGCGCTGGCTCGACGATCTTTGGGCCGAGCGGCTTCTGCTCGCACGCGACCGAAAGGCCGATCTCTCTGTCGGCATTCTCCTCTGGCCGACTTTCCCGATGATGTCGCTGACGGGTATCGTCGAGCCTCTCAGGCATGCGGCGGACTTTGCCGACAATTCCCGTCCATTGCATTGTCGCTGGTCGATCATGGGGGCTCCCGGCCATGCAGCGGTCGCCAGCTGCGGCATCCGGGTTCACGCCGATGCGCCCTACATTAACCCGACCGACTTCGACTACGTCGTCGTTATCGGCGGCCTCCTGCCACATCTGCGCGCCGCACCTAGCAAGCATCGCGACTATCTCAGGGTGGCGGCATCGGCAGGTGTCCCGCTCATTGGTGTGTGTACGGGCGCCTTCGTATTGGCGCAGGAGGGACTGCTCGCCGGACGCAAGGCGTGCGTTCATCCCTTTCACGCGGAGGATTTCCGAATTGCCTTCCCGCGCCTTGCCTTCTCCACGCGCGATGACTTCCTGATCGAAAACGGCCGCATTACCGTGCCTGGCGGCGTATCGATCCTGTCGCTGATGACGGAGCTCATCCGCACGCATTGCGGGCCGGATCGGGCGGCCAAGGCCGTGCACCAGCTTTCGCTCTCGGAGCAGAAGCACATGAGCGCCTTCGATCACGGCCGCGCCACAACATTTCGCCGCACAGAAGATTCGCGCATACAGCGAGCCGTTGTTCTCATCGAGAGTCGGAAAGGCCGCGACGTCTCACCGGAACAGGTGGCCTCTCTGGTCGGCCTGTCACCACGCCAGTTCGCGCGTCTGTTCCAGGACAATATCGGCATGACCCCGAAGCGTTTTATCGTCGAGACGAGATTGCGCTATGGCCGGTTTCTAGTCGAAAACAGCACACTGCCCATGACGGCGATCGCCTTTGAAATCGGATTCTCCGACTCCGCCCATTTCGCGACCGCTTTTCGCAAGAAGTATGGGAAGCCTCCCAGGAGTTTCCGCTGATCTTTGTCGAGTCACCACAAACGGCAGGATCGAAAACCGACTTCGACACTATTGCGATTTAATCGGATGCGATATATATATAGATGTCATCGTCAGAAAGCTTGGACAGGATGGACCGATGCCGACATCTAAAGCAGCTAAGGGGCCGGATATGCCTGCGCCCGCCTCCCCGCCAGCGGGCAAGGAAGGCAGGAAACTTTCGAATTTCCTGTGCTTCGCGGTCTATTCGGCAAATCTCGCCTTCGGCCGCGCCTATAAGCCGATCCTGGACGAGCTTGGCCTGACCTATACCCAATACATCGCCATGGTGGCTCTCTCCGAAGAGGACGACCAGACCGTCGGGGTGTTGGGGGAAAAGATGTTCCTCGAATCCAACACGCTGACGCCCATCCTCAAGAAGCTGGAGTCGAATGGTTTTATCACCCGTCACCGCGATCCTGCCGACGAACGGCAGGTGCGGGTCAGCCTGACGCCGGCAGGACGCCAACTCGTTGAAACCGATCCCGGCAACGCGCTGCTTGGCGCCATCGGCCTCGGCGACGACTTTCCCGTCGTGCAGAAATCGGTGACGACGCTGCGCGACAACCTGCTGCGGTCAACTCAGGGCGAACCGGAGAAATCGTGATCGCGGCCTCAGTCGCCTGATCCCGCCTGAGTCTACTGCCGCAGCGGCCGGAACGCAGTCCTGAGCTCGGCAGTGAAAGCCATCGGCTGTTCCCAGGCGGCGAAGTGACCGCCCTTCGGCAGCCGGTTGTAGTGGATGAGCTTCGGATAGGCCTTCTCCGCCCAGCTCTGCGGCGCCTGGTAGATCTCATCCGGAAAAGCACTGACCGCCACCGGGATCTTGATGCCCCGGGGGTCGAAGAACCCGCCCGACGGATGGTGCGCGTTGTCCCAATAGAGGCGTGCCGAGGAGATTGCGGTGTTCGTCAGCCAGTAGAGCGTGACGTTGTCGAGGATATCGTCCTTCGTCAACCCCTCGGGCTCTCCGTCGAAAACGCGGGCGATCATCCGGTAACTGCGGATGTCGTGATCGAGCATCCACGACGCAAGCCCGACCGGCGAGTTGACGATCCCGTAGAGGGTCTGCGGCCGGTTGTTCATCTCGATCGCATAGCCCAGTCCGTTCTTGTAGAAATCGTCGAGCTGATCGAAGGCGCGCCTTTCGTCCGGCGACAGGTCGGCGGGCGGCATGCCGCCGGCGGCAAGAGCCTTGGCGATGTCAGCCGGAACCGTGGCCGCCATGTTCGTATGGATGCCGAGCAATCCCGGCGG
Organism: Rhizobium sp. WSM409; assembly: GCF_057653825.1. Lineage (NCBI taxonomy): Bacteria > Pseudomonadati > Pseudomonadota > Alphaproteobacteria > Hyphomicrobiales > Rhizobiaceae > Rhizobium > Rhizobium sp. WSM409. The sequence continues at coordinate 2,441,670 of NZ_CM172794.1, forward strand.
CTCCTGCACCGCCATCAATTCGGTGACCGCGTTGCCCCAGTCGCCACCCTGCGCCACGAACTTCGTGTAGCCGAGACGTTGCATCAGCGTCACCCAGGCGTGGGCGATGCGCGGCGGGTTCCAGTTCCCCGACCCCGTCGGTTTCCCGGAAAAGCCGTAGCCCGGCAAAGACGGGATCACCACGTCAAATGCGTCCTCTTCGCTCCCGCCATGCGCTGTCGGATCGGTGAGCGGTTCGATGATCTTCAACTGCTCGATGATCGAGCCAGGCCATCCATGTGTGACGATCAACGGCAGCGCATTTTTATGCTGGGAGCGCACGTGAATGAAGTGGATATCCAGCCCGTCGATCTCGGTGATGAACTGCGGCAGCGCATTGAGCCGCGCCTCCATCTTGCGCCAGTCGTAATCCGTCGCCCAATGCTTCGCGAGTTTCTGGATCGTTGCGAGCTGCACGCCCTGGGTATCGTCCGCGACGGTTTCCTTGTCAGGCCAACGGGTGGTCGCGACGCGCCGGCGCAGATCGTCAAGCTGATCCTCGGGGAAATTGACGCTGAAGGGGCTAACCCCGTCGCCGTTTGCCTGAGCGCTACGCGTCCCGGCAAGCATACTCATGGCTCCGGCGGCGGCCGTGGCCGCAAGCAGTTCGCGCCGCGTGGGCGTTGATAGGGATGTGGGTGGCATGACGCTCTCCTCTCCGTTTGATCTGTTCGGAAACGGACGAAGATCGACTGACCGACCTCGTTCGCATCAGCAGGTCATTCGCGTCTGTCCGGGGACTATGCTCCTGGGCAACGTCGGGGGTCAACCTATACGGTCAGACTATGAGTCGAGGGGCTTGATGGACACCGGTCATTGCAAAGAACCGTAGCTCCGGGCAGCATCGGCGCGAGATCGATGAGGAGAGGAGAATGCATGCCCGACATCGCGATGGGCGTCTTGAGCCAGAATGGAACCGTTCTTCTGGCCAGGCGCAGTTCCGAGCGCAAAGTGCACCCGGATCGCTGGAGCCTCCCGGGCGGCCATATCGAAGAGGGCGAAGACGCCGAGACGGCAATGTGCCGGGAATTGATGGAAGAAATAGGCGTGACGTCGGAGCTCTGGCAGTTTCTAGGACGGTTCGTATCGGAAGACCCGCCCGAAGCATCCGTCACCTTCCATGTTTATCACGTCGATAAATGGCACGGCCGGCCGCGACTTGTCGGTGATGAACACACCGAGCTCAGATGGTTCACCGCCGCCGAGATAGAAAAAGAAACCGAATTGGCGTTGCCTCAGCTCACTGAAATGCTGGCAAATCTGGCCATGCGGGAAACAGGCACGCCCGCTTAGGTTGATAGGCGGCCACGACGTCTCTCCGGCTGGACGGGTCTTCAGCGAGCATGATGCAGGACGTCGCCAAGCGCACCGGCCTCCATCATCTCGGCCGCCTTGGCATAACCGCCGCCCATTCCGTCGAGGAAATGCAGATGCGAATCCGGGCTGCCTGATGGCACGAGGCAGGTCATCAGCGCATGCGACTGGCGGTGCAGTCCGAAATTGATCTCGCCGCGCGCCCTTGCCAGAAGAAGCATGGTTTCGACCCTGTCGATCTGTTCGCGCGTGCAGTCCAGCGTCAGGCGCAAACCGTCATCGAATTTGCGGAAATCCGAATGGGAGGCGACCTCCGACCAGCGTTTCGCATCGACGCGCTTCCCGCTGCCTTTGGGCATGGCAATATCCCTGGGGATAGCCATATCTACGGGAACCGGATGAGACCGGTGCGACGGCGCATCGAAGACGGCAAGTACACGCTTCGCCAGCGCCGCAAAGACCTCCGGGCTCGTATCGTCATCCGGCTCGACCAGCAGCGACAGGATCTCGCCCTGCTGGCTCGGGAATGGCGTCCAGTCGCAGCTCAGTCCGGTCAGATCGGGCTTCGTCGCGTAGCGGCCCGGCCTGACCAGATACCTGCCGCTCTTGATCTGCTGCTCCGCCCATTTGAGCCCTCCCCCTGCAAACATCGCATAGGTCGCGTTTTCCGAAGCCGCATAGCGCGCAACTCTTACGTCGCGCCCACTATTGCGGATTTCGCGCACCGTGAGCAACCCGATACGAAGGGTGAGATCGAGATCGCTTCTTGCAAAGCTCGCGACCTGCCGCAACGCCGAGGTCGCGGCCATGATGCCGTGCGGCGGCAAGGCGAATGCCGCCCCGTCTCCACGAAACACGAAGGGGAAATCGAACGAACCCCAGGCATTACCGAGAGCGGCGATAACAGATGCGCCTGCGAAGTTGACATCTTCATAGCGTCCCGACTTGATCGCCAGCGTCGAGCTGACGACGTCGGTGATGCCGATCAGCCAATCCTCGGGCAGCGGCTCATAGACGGCTGGGTCGAGTACGAGCGAAAACTCGTCATAGGCCTGGTGTGGCTGGGCGTGGCTATTGATCATGGCATGTTCTCCAGATCGGCAAGGTTCCGGTGCCTGCTACCTCAAGAAGGGGTCTGCCGGCCGATCGGCAGGCCCTCCGCATGAAATCCTCTGGCGGTGAGGTCCGCCCTTCCCCGCTCAGACAAGCGTAGTCTCGACGTCGATATTGCCGTGTGTCGCCTTGGAATAGGGGCAGATGCCATGGGCTGCGTCGATCAATTCCTGCGCAACGTCGCGATCGATGCCGGGCAGGCTGACATTGAGGCGCGCCCTGAGGAAGAAGGAGCCATTATCGACGTTGAGATCGATCTCCGCATCGACCTCTGGACCATCAGGCAGCGTGATCTTCCGCTGCGAAGCGGCAAACTCGATGGCGCCGATATAGCAGGCAGACCAGGCGATGCCGAACAGGTTTTCGGCAGTCGGATGCGGTTGCGGCAGTTTGATGTCGATCGTGCCGTCGCTGCTGCGTGCGGAGCCATTGCGACCGCCGGAGATGTGGGTTTTGCCGGTAAAAAGAAGCTTCTCGGTCATGGTGATATCCTTTCGGTTTTAGTTTTGTACGTGTCCGATTAAATCGTATGCGCTCTAATACGCTTCGCTAAAACTGATGTCAACACCATTCCGATTTAATCGGATACGATTTATTTTTCACAGCCAGTCTCGTCGCGCCAAGGCAATCCCTCAACGGCAGCTCGGCTCGCCCCCACAAAGTCAGGTCTTGTCCGGGGGCAGAGCTCTCTATAGTTTCTGCAAACAAGCTCGCGGCGCCCGTGAAGAAGCCCAGAGAGATGCCATGTCCTCCATAACAGCAGACAATGCGGGACAGTATGGCGACAGCAGGAAGCTCGCCGCGCGGGCTCGACTGCATAGCCAATACACCATCGCCGAGACGGCCTGGTTTCCATGGGTTGCGGCGCAACTGTCCCTGAAGCCAGGCGATCGTGTCCTCGACGTCGGCTGCGGACCGGCCTGGTTCTGGGCAGCCACGGCAGGTCTGCTGCCGGAGAATCTTGACCTGACGCTCGCCGACCTTTCGCAAGGCATGGTCGACGAGGCGGTGGCGCGTTGCAGCACCCTGCCATTCGGCTCCGTCCGGGGCTGCCAGGCCGACGCAGCCGCGCTCCCCTTTGAAGATGACGCTTTCGATGCCGTGGTCGCGATGCATATGCTCTATCATCTGCCCGACCCGGCCGCAGGCATCGCGGATATGTCAAGAGTGCTGAGGCCGGGCGGCTTGCTCGCGGTCACAACCAACGGCGCCGGCAATATGCGCGAGATCTACGCGCTGACGACCGTATTCGGCAGCGCTCCATCCGACCCGGCTGCCGAAGCCTTTGGATATGACGCTGCCGAACGATCGATGCGGTCGCAGTTTGGAAACGTGACCATGTCGCAGCATCCGGCGAGCCTGCGGATCACTGAGCCCGAGGATGTCTTCCTGGCGCTCACCTCCTATCCGCCCGGCGACGGCGCCAGCGAGCTCCAGCTCACCAGGTTCCGTCAAGCCGTTGCCGATGCCTTCAGCCAACGCAACGGCATGCTTGAGGTCAGCAAAGAGACTGCGCTGTTCCTGAGCAGAAAGACGGCCTGATCGGTGTCTTGGGGCGGTCAGACCTTCTCTTTCTTCCTGATTTTTTCCTTCGGTTCGACCGGCGCATCGGGCGTCGGCGCCAACAGCTTGCGCAGTGACGAGATCTTGTCTTTCACCAGCGGCCGGAACCGCGTCGCGCGATAAGGCATGTCGGCCGCGCCATAACCTTCCGGCCCGTCATCATTGCCGCGGTTGATCTCCGCGAGCTTCACCCCGATGAAGGTGCCGTCGATATAATGCGTATATTCGCCCACCCAGCGGATCGTATAGATCTCGCCCTTGCGGATCAGTTGGTCGATGCTGACATGCTTGAAGGTATCGTTGATGCAGACGACCTTCTGGCCGACATGGAAATCATAGCTCATGGATCAAACTCTCGAAACGGCAATCCGCTTGGCCGATCTATAGCGTGCCCTGCGGCGGGGATGAACCGTTTTCTGCCAGCCCGGCCCAATTGCGGCCGCAACATCGGCACCCGCCGCATGGTGTAGGAGGACAGGCATCAGTCGCAATAGGCCTTACCGCTCTTGCGGGAGCGAAGATCGAAGTGGAAGTGGTTCCAATGCTCCGGGTTGCTGCCGGGGCCGAGCACGGTGTTGAAATAGCGGCAGCTGTCGCTGCGCACCGCCTTCAGCAGCCGCCCCTCACGCAGCGAGAACAGGCCCTTCTTGCGCACGTCGATCTCGTGGCCGTTCTTCAGCACGAACTTGCCGACGTCGATGGCGTTGCCGCGGGCGTGTTCCGACATCGGATTGTATTTCTGCCGGCTGTTGTTCATGCGCCGGCAGGAATAGCCGCCGAGCGGCTGGATCGTCTTGATGCCGGACCAGTAACGATAGCGGGCGGACGGCGCCAGTTCGTTTTTCACCCATTTGGCGAAGGCAAGCGTCACCTGACAGTTCAGCGTTACGGCCGGGCGGACGCCGATATTGCCGGAAAGCCCCTTCAACGACACGGGATAGGGCACCTGGCAGGCCGGCCCATTCGAGATCGGTGGCTTGTCGTCGAAGAGCACGCCCATGCGCTTCAGCTCGCGCCGGCAGGCAAGCTCGGAGGACGGCATGACGCTGGGATCGACGGGTGCTGCCGGCTCGCTCATCATCGGATTATTCGGCCGCAGCATCGCGACCTCTTCGCTCTCGTCCTCTTCGGGAACACGTGATGGCGCCACCACAGGGCTGCCGTCGTTCCAGGCGGGCGCCCGGCTCATCTGTGCCTCGGCCGCCGGCTGCGGCATCGCCTGCGGTACGGGCTGGCGCATCGGCTGGTTGAGTTGCGTTGGATTGTCGGTGCCGATGCCGTCGACAACAGGCTCGGTGGCATTGCCCTCGGCGATCTGCTGCTGTTGTTCCTGTGCCAGCCCGACGACCGGCTCCGCCCCGAGATCGTCATCCATGTTGACGCCGCCGGACGGGATCGCAAGATCTTGCGTGCCGCCCCAGTTCTGGTTCTGCTGCGCCAGCGCCTCGTCGCTGTCGATCATCGGCAGCTTACGTCCCGGTGCGGTTTGCGGCGGAGCGGCTCGTGCCGCGTGGCCGGTGCCGGCGAGGTTTGGCGTGTCGAGGTAATCGACGGAGCCCTGGCTATTGCCGACGGGCGCGCTGGAAACCGGATAGGAGGCCTGGCTTTCCACCGGCGCCATTCGGACCGAAGGCGCCATGCGCGCCGCTGGTGCCCGCGCGGGCGAGATCGAACTGACCCTGGTGCCGTTGTCGACATTGGCGGGCGGCACCAGTCCGTCGCTGATCGAACAGGTCGTCAGCGCCGCCGAGAGGATAACGGGCAAAAGGGTTCGCCGAGGAAAGGAAACAAACGCCATACTCTTATCGCTTCCGCAGGCTGGCTGGGCAGTGACCGAAAAAACTCACTCCAATTTTAATTAAAAACGGTGAATGAAAACTTACCGGCACAATCTGAACGCGACGGATTGAAAAAGGCCGGTTTCCCGGCCTTTCATCTCTCCGCTTCCTCACGCTGCCCGTGTGTATCGGGTCACCGCCGACTGCTCGGCGCGCAGGCGGAAATTCGAAAGCAGCGTCTTCAACTGAGTGCTCTCGTCGGCGAGCGTGCGGCTTGCCGCCGTCGTCTCCTCGACCATGGCGGCATTCTGCTGCGTCATCTGGTCCATGTGATTGACGGAGCCGTTGATCTCGTTCAGCCCGGTCGACTGCTCGCGCGCCGCCGTCGCGATTGATGCGACGTGATCGTTGACCTGGTTGACCAGCGCCTCGATCTCCAGCAGCGCTTCGCCCGTCGAGCGCACCAGCGCCACCCCACCCTCGACCTCCGTCGCCGACCGGCTGATCAGTTCCTTGATCTCCTTGGCCGCATTGGCGGAACGCTGGGCGAGTTCGCGCACTTCCTGGGCGACGACGGCAAAGCCGCGGCCCGCCTCGCCCGCCCGCGCAGCCTCGACGCCGGCATTCAGCGCCAGAAGGTTCGTCTGGAAGGCGATTTCGTCGATGACCGAGATGATCTGACCGATGCGGTTGGAGGAATCCTCGATCCTGCCCATCGCCGTCACCGCATTGCGGACGATCTCGCCGGATTTTCCGGCACTCGCCTTGGTCTCGGCCACCATCTCGCGCGCCTCGTTCGCCCGTTCGGATGCCGTCTTGACCGTCGCGGTGATCTCGTCGAGCGCTGCCGCCGTCTCTTCGAGTGCGGCCGCCTGCTGCTCCGTGCGCTTTGACAGGTTGCCGGTTGCCTCGCTGATGTCGGAAGCGCTTTCGTTGACGACATGGCTCGATTCGGCGATCGCATGGATGACGCCGTTCAGCGCATCGACGGCGGCGTTGAAATCGCTCCTCAGCTTGGCGTAATCCTCGCCGATATCGCCGATCGCAACCGTGAGGTCGCCGCCCGCCAGCTTCTCAAGGCCGACGCCGAGCGCCTGCATCGCTTGGGTTTGCCGCTCGGATGCTGAACGCAGGCTTGCCTCGTTGCCGCGGCGCTCTTCCTCGATCTGCTGCTGTCTTTCGTCTTCCCGCCCGCGCAACGCGCTGCGCTCGTCGACGGAATCGCGCAGCACCAGCAGCGCCTTGGCCATCTGGCCGATCTCGTCGCGACGGTCGCTGCCTGATATCTCCACCGATGCTTCTTCGGCCGCAATCGCGTTCATCGCCGCCTTCAGCCGGGCGATCGGTGCAGTCACGCTACGCACGATGGCATAGGCGATGGCAATCGTTGCGGCGGCGCCAAGCAGGCAGAGCAGCGCGGCCCACATCGCGTTCTGGCGATAGAGCGCGGCAAGGTCATCCGCATAGACACCGGTGCCGACGATCCAGCCCCAGGGCTCGAAACCTGCGACATAGGAATATTTCAGCACTGGCTGGTCGGCGCCCGGCTTCGGCCAAAGATAATCGACGAAGCCCTTGCCGTCCTTCTTCACCTTGTTGACGAACTCGACGAACAGGAACTTGCCGGTCGGATCCTTCATCTGGGAGATATCGGTGCCGTTCAGCTGCGGCTTGATCGGGTGCATCACCATGGTGGGGTGCATGTCGTTGATCCAGAAATAACCGTCGGCGCCGTAGCGCATCGCGCCGATCACGTCCTTGGCGGCCGCCTGCGCCTGTTCGCGGGTCATCGTGCCCGCCTGTTCCATCTTGTAATATTTGTCGAAGATGCCGAGCGCCGTTGCATCCATTTGCGCCAGCCCCGCCTTCCGCTCCGCTTCCAGCTCAGAATAGGAATAGTTCAGAAAGAAGACCATCGTCGCAGCGAGCACGGCAAGCGCGAATGCGACGAGGCAGTAAAGGCGGGTGGAAATCTTGACGTTGCGCATGAGGTTCCCGGCGATTCTTGTATTTGAGATCGATCGCATTCTGAATTGCCGGTATTACTGGAGCGTAAAGCTTAATTAGAAAAATATTAAATAACGTAAGGTCAGGTGAAAGCTGCAAAATTCAACCATTTGAAATCGAATGAAATTTCAATCGGAAACGGCAGCAACATTTTTCCCGTCGGCCGTCCGTAGCGCTTGGCCTTGCCGTCTTTTACACCCCACAGCCTTTGCACTAGGGTGCTTCCCAGTGAATCGCCGGCCCGTGGCCCGCACCAGATGGAGAAGACTTGATGACCGATGCCGCCAAGCCGAGAGGCGAACTGACGCTGAGGACGCTTGCCATGCCGGGCGACGCCAATCCGGCCGGCGATATCTTCGGTGGCTGGGTCATGGCGCAGATGGACCTTGCCTCAGGCATCCGTGCGGCCGAGCGCGCCAAGGGCCGCGTCGTCACCGCCGCCGTCAAAGAGATGGCCTTCGAGCTGCCGGTCAAGATCGGCGACACGCTTTCCGTCTATACTGATATCGACCGTGTCGGCCGCACCTCGATCACGCTGATCGTCGAAGCCTGGGCGCATCGTTCGCGCTACAACCAGCAGGAAAAGGTCACCGCCGGCACCTTCATCATGGTGGCACTCGACGAAGAGGGCAAACCGAAGCAAGTCCCCGAGGAGTGACAGCCTAAGGATCGAAAGCATGGAAACGGTCGGCTCGCCGGAAGTCTTCCTTCACATCAAGGTGGTGATGGGCATGGTCATCAGCCTTTCACTCGCCAGAGTGCTCACCGGCCTTGCCGGCATCGTCCAGCATCCCGCCAAGGCCAAGGTCTATCCCATCCATCTCGGCTGGGCGCTGTCGATGTTCCTGTTCATCATCCATATCTGGTGGTGGGAATATCGCCTGCAGGCGGTGCCGGCGATCGGCTTCGGCATCTATCTCTTCCTCATCTGCTTCTGCAGTCTGTTCTTCCTGCTCTGCGCCCTGCTCTTTCCTGCCTCGCTCGACGAATATGGCGGCTACGAGGAATATTTCATCTCGCGGCGCAAATGGTTCTTCGGCATCCTCGGCCTCACCTACGCCGTCGATATTCTCGACACGGCAATCAAGGGCCATGAGCGCATCCTCTCGCTCGGCTGGGAGTACCCAGCCCGCAACATCATCTACATCCTCCTCTGCGCCATCGCCGCCTGGACCCCCAACCGCCGCTTCCACACCGCCTTCATCATCGCCAACCTGATCTACCAGATCAGCTTCATTTTCAGGCTTTATGATGTGTTGGGGTGAGGCCCGGTCCCGCTTCGCGGGAGTGATCGATCCAGTGGATCGATCACAGGGCCGAACGCCCTGAGCCGTGCGAAGGGCCGGGCGGCGGCGATACACAGCCTCTCCTTCATTCCTGTGCCTGTCAAAGGAATCCAGTGCGCCCAAGTCCTTGGGCGCGGGAGAGTCCCTTCGTTCTGGCAAGTCATTCACGGCGCGGACACGCCGTGGCTGGATTCCTGTGACGAGCACAGGAATGACGGAAGAGAGGTTGCCCCCTCACCGCCACAGCATCACCGCCAGCGCGAATATCACACGCGCGGGCACCCTAATCACCCCCCGAAGCCAGACGACCGCATAATGAGCAGCGCACGCACACGTCCCCAGGATCGCGATGTGATGCAGGAAGAACCCGATCGTGGACTCCTGGAAGTCCCAGAAATCGATCGATGGCCGGGCAATGAGCCTGTCTCCGATTCCCATGACGAACAGGCTGTGGATGCCCCACGCCGCTATTGCGCTCGCGGCTACGCGAAGGGAAGCGGTCCTGATCGGGTTTGGGGCACCGACCCGCAGCAATCTGCCTATGACCGCCATGATCATCGACCAGTGGAGGCCGAGATGGGCGGCTGCGAGGATGAACACCCAATAGGCCGCAAGGATGTGAATTTCGCGCGCCGTCGGCCGGCCGCTGACGGGAAGGAAAGCAAACACGCTGCGCGATATCAGCAGACTGGTCACCAGCAAAGCTGATATCGCCAAGGCGATCGAGATATTCGAAGCAATTGTCAGAAAGCTCCGCTTGCCGCGCTCCACCTTCGGAAGCCTCGCCCACCACCGCCTGTTGAAGACGTTGTGCGATAGGAGAAGGATGAACATGCTGGTGCCGATCAGCTCATGCGAGGTGTTGTCGAGCCACCAGTAGGCGAGCGCGGCCAAGAGCAGCCCAGCGGCGGTGAAGTCAAGCACGAGGCGGATCACGAAAAAAGGACTCACGATGCGACGCCCTCGCCGGAGATTCGATCCGGCCTAGTCAATGACGGCTCCGTCAAACTCCTTGAGAGCGTCGAGCGTGTAGAGGAAGTCTTCGTCGGCCCTGGACGAATGACAGGATTGGCATCGCGCCGTATTCTCGGCCATGTTGACGCCGCCGTCAGGCTTGAACCATTGGAACTGCCAGTCGCCAGTGCGACGGTCTTCGTCATAATCGCTGCCCCAGCCGGAACCCTTTTCCATGACGAAGGTGCGATAGATTTCCCCATCACGGTAATCGACCAGCACGAAGTGCGTACCGTCTGGAACGGGCTGCCCATTCTTCACAGCCTCGATCGCTTCGTTCGTCGTCATGATGTGTTCGGTCACGTTGCCGCGCCTGACGGTCGTGTAATGGACAAGGCCCGCCAATTCGGGCAGCGTCGTCCGGTTCGGTTCGGCATCGACGTTCCAGCCGACCAGAACTACGGCGCCGGCCATGGCAAAGAGAATGGAAATGCGCTTGATGAGATGACGCATGGATGTCTTTTCCTGGTTTTGTGCGGAACATTCGGGCGACCGGCTTCGGCAAAAGCGGCAGGCCAATCGCCTCATTCACGTCCGAAGACGTCCTTAGCGACGGCAACGGCCGAGACCGCATTCGGCCAGCCGGCGTAGAAGGCAAGGTGGGTGATCGTCTCGATCAGCTCGTCCTCGGACACACCGTTCTGGCGGGCCATGGCTAGATGGGATCTGAGCTGGTCGGGCCGGTTCATTGCGATCAGCGCGGCAACGGTCACCAGGCTGCGATCCCGCTTCGACAACTGCGGGCGCTCCCATATGTCGCCATAAAGGACGTCGTCGGTCAGTTCAGCCAGCTTCGGCGCGGTCGCACCCATCAGTTGCTGGGCGCGCGAACGCCGGGACTTGTCGTCGCCTTCGGCCGGTGCCTGAGCGCTGACGACGCCCGGCAGAACAGCCAGCATCATGCTGGCGGACAGCATCAAGTTTCCCAACAGTTGTTTCATGGTCTTCACCTCATAATTTCCGAGATCAGTCGAGCTTCTTCTCGCTAAGGAAAGCCGAGACCAGGTCGGCGATCTCTACGTTGTTCAGGTCGGAGAACGCGAAGTGGGTGTTGCCGCGGATGCCGATCTCGGGAAGGTGCACGACGGTGACATCACCGCCATGCTTGTTCACCGTATCGCGCCACAGGCGGGCCATTGCCAGGCGTACCCGCCAGCTGTCCTGCGCCGGCATCGTCGTCGGCTGGTCTGGGATGTTGTCGCCGTAATAGATGACGATCGGGATCTTCGTCAGTTTGATAAAGTCATCCATCGGTACCGGCACGCCCTTCAGCGTGTCGAAGGCGCTCGGCATATCGGCGGGAACCTCGCCTGCCGGGAACACGAAGCTGCTGCCGGGTTCGAAGGCGACGACGGCTTTGACCTTGTCGCTCTTGATGGCCGTCAGCCAGCCCGGTCCGCCGCCCTGCGAATGGGTGAAAAGAATGCCGGGACCGATTTTCTCGAACAGCTTTGCCACCGCATTCGACACAACGTCCATATCGAACGGCCCGATGTTCGGCGTCATCGCACGGAAGTACTGGTTCAGCGCTTCCGGATCGCGGGAGAATTGCACGCCGTCGAAATAGGTCGGCCAGGTGCCGACGCGAAACTGGTTGAACCAGAGCTGCTCGTCCGCTGTCGGCTTCACCACCGTCTCGGCCATGCTCCGCCCGGCGCCGCCCCGGCGCGGCTGGTCGACGAGATAGGTGGAGAAACCTCGACGCAGGAAGATGTTCTGGAAGCCCTCGCGGCCGTCGGGCGTCGTCTCCCAGGTCTTGGAGAATTGTCCGGCACCGTGCCACATCACGATCGGATACTGACGCGGGTTTGCCGGCACCTGATAGAAGGCAAAGGCATGATCGCCGTGATAGGTCTGCCCTGAGGGATCGAGAGGTTTCAGCGGATCGAAGGTTCCGGGCGCCGTCGTACTGGTTCCCCCGACGGCAAAGCTGCCCTGCTCCTCGATGACCAATGGCTCGGGCTTTGCCGCATCGGCAGCCGTCGCCAATGGCGCGGCAAGCTGCGCTGAGGCAAGCAGCAATGCGGCCAGGGTGTTGGACAATCCATATCGCATGTCGGCTTCTCGCTTCGTTTCAGATGGCGAGAAGGTAACGGCATCGGACCGAAAGGATTAGACGCCTCGGACAGCTAGGGTCTATTAGGTAGACTAATTAATCACAAGCTGTTGATAAGCCGTGATGGAATAAAATCGGCATTACTTTCCTCTATAGCGGAGCGCATCGACGAACAGGGTGAAGGCGGGAGATGCATGCCGCCTGTTCGGATAGTAGAGATGGTATCCTGGAAAGGGCTGGCACCAGTCCTCCAGAATCCGGATCAGCCGCCCGTCTTCAATGTAGGACTGAACCTGGTCCTCAGGCATGTAGGCCAGCCCCAGTCCGTCCAGCACGGCGCCGATCCGCATGGCGATGTTGTTGAACACCGTCTGGCCCTCGACACGGACGCGCAGTTCACGTCCATCCTTCTCGAATTCCCAGGGATATATCGTTCCGTGTGTCGGCAGCCGCATATTGATGCAGTTGTGAGCCGTCAGATCCTGCGGGATATCCGGGCGCGGATGGTGCTCGAAATAGGAGGGCGCTCCAACAACTGCCATGCATATTTCAGGACCGATCCGGACCGCGATCATGTCCTTTGCCAAATGCTCGCCGAGCCTGATGCCGGCGTCGTAGCGCTCGGCGACGATGTCGGTCAGGCCGTAGTCGACGATCACCTCGACATTGATATCCGGATGATCAGGAAGAAACCGCGCCAATGCTGGGGCAAGGACGGAAATCGCAGGATGCTCGCCTGCCGTGATGCGAATCGTGCCAGCCGGCCGCTCACGCATTTCGCTCAAGGCGGCGATCTCGAACTGGATCTCCTCGAATCTGGGTCCGACCCGCTCCAACAGACGTTCTCCTGCCTGTGTCGGCGACACGCTTCTGGTCGTGCGGGTCAAAAGGCGCAGCCCGAGCTTCTCTTCGAGACCGCGTACCGTCTGGCTCAACGCCGACTGCGACACGCCGAGCTTCGCGGCCGCCCGGGTAAAACTCCGTTCCCGGGCGACGGTCAGAAAGGCCACGAGTTCGTTGAAATTGTTGTCCAGGGGCATTCATTAGTCCGTCTTATAGGTCCATGCGCATTACAGCATCTAATCGAAAGCTGACACGAGGACTAAGTTCGCGTCAACCCGACGGCAAGCCCGGCTGCTCCCGCACCGCGGAACGGACTGCCCGAGCCCATGCAAAACCAGGAACGGATACGACCATGAAAAGACGCAATATCGGCGGCCTCGAAGTCTCGGCACTTGGTCTCGGCTGCATGAGCATGAGTGCCGCTTACGGCCCGCCCGCCGACGAGGGCGACATGATCAAATTGATGCGCACCGCCCATCAGCAGGGCGTCACCTTGTTCGACACGGCCGAAGCCTATGGCCCTTTCGTCAATGAAGAGCTTGTCGGCAAAGCGCTCGCACCGATCCGCGACCAGGTGGTCATCGCCACCAAATTCGGCTTTGATATCGATCAGCAAACAGGTGAACGCCGCGGCGGCACCAACAGCCGCCCCGAACATGTCAAGGCGGTTGCCGATGCCTGCCTGCGCCGTCTGAAGACGGACCACATCGACCTGTTCTACCAGCACCGCGTCGATCCCGACGTGCCGATCGAAGACGTGGCCGGTGCCGTCAAGGACCTGATCGCAGCCGGCAAGGTCAAACATTTCGGTCTTTCCGAAGCCGGCGTCCAGACGATCCGCCGCGCCCATGCCGTTCAAAAAGTCACCGCCGTCCAGAGTGAATATTCGCTCTTCTGGCGCGGCCCCGAGGCGGAACTGCTGCCCACCCTTGAGGAACTCGGCATCGGCTTCGTGCCCTTCAGCCCACTCGGCGCAGGCTTCCTGACCGGCAAGATCGACGAGAACACCAAGTTCGATCCAAGCGATTTCCGCAACAGCGTGCCGCGTTTTTCGCTCGAGGCGCGCAAGGCCAATTTTGCACTCGTCGACCTGATCAGGCGTATCGGCGACCGCAAGGGCGCAACGCCCGCGCAAATCGCCCTCTCCTGGCTGCTGGCCCAAAAGCCATGGATCGTCCCGATCCCGGGTACAACGAAGCAGCACCGGCTGGAAGAAAATCTCGGGGCGATAGACGTCGACCTGCTGCCCGAGGACCTCGCCGAAATCGATGCCGCCCTCTCCGGCATCGAGGTTCACGGCGAGCGGCTTCCCGAGGCAGCGCTCAAGATGACCGGCCGATAGCGCCTGTCGCCGATGCCGCCCGGCCCTTCGCTTGGGCTCAGGGCGTTCGGCCCTGCGATCGATTCACTGGATCGATCGCTCCCGCTTTGCGGGACCGTGCCTCACCCACGCAGAAACTGCGACCCTTTGTCGAACCCCAGCCCCGGAAAGATCTTCCCGGTCAAATCATCGGCGCTTACATCGAACTGCCGGTAGAGCATTGCCGCGGCGAGCTCGCGCACGTCGGCGGTCGGCATCAGGTCGCGGTCGTCGAGCAGTTGGCCGTCGCCGATGCCCGGCCAACGGCCGAGGATGCGGCCGCCGTTGATGGTGCCGCCTGATAGCAGCGCGCAGCCGCCGGTGCCGTGGTCGGTGCCGGCTGAGCCGTTCTGACGCACAGTGCGGCCGAACTCGGTCATGGCAAGCACCACCGTCTTTGCCCAGATCTCAGGCCCGAGCGTGGTCTTCAACGTATTGATCGCCTGCGAAAGGTCCTGCACCGGCCGCTTGAACTGGCCGGCCTGGCCGATATGCGTGTCCCAGCCTGATATCGAGAAGCTGGCGATGCGGTAATCGCCCTTCAGCATGTTGGCCGCGAGCGCCGCCACATCGGCGATCTTTGCGCCGCGCTGGCCCTCCGGCTCGATGATCATCGAGGCGCTATTGGCCCGCGTCGCCTCGGCAAGCGCCTCGGCGAACGGCGGATCGCCGGCATAGAGCCGCGCCAGGAACTGCATCTCGTCACGCGCCGGCGCCAGATTGGAATCCGACGCCCAGACATCGACATTGTTGGGTCCGGAGAGGATCAGCTCCGTCGAAGTGTTGATGTCGATCGCCTTGCGCGCATCCGAGCGCGGAATGACGGCGAGCGCCCGGTTCAGCCAGCCGGTCTTTTCCTCGGCGACATGCTCGCCGCCGGATTCCAGCATGTCCTGCCCGTCGAAATGGCTGCGCTGGTCGCGGTAGGGCGTCGACACCGCGTGCACGAAGGCAAGCTCGCGGCTCTTCCACAGCGGCATCAGCTCTGCGGCAGCCGGATTGAGGCCGAAATGGCCATCTAGATCGAGAAGTCCGGTATCGGGCGTCAGCGCCAGTGTCGGCCTAAGCGCCGCAAAGCCGGCATCGCCATAGGGCTGCACCAGATCCAGCCCGTCCATCGCGCCGCGCAGCACGATGGTGACGAAACGCTTGTCACCCGGCATCGCCGCGAAAGTGACCGGCGTGAAGGCGGGGGCAGCGGCAAGACAGCAGGCAGAGGTCAGAAAGCCGCGGCGGGACAGCGAAATCCGGTTCATGGGCATCGTCATTGGCGGGCCTCCTAAGCAGGTTCCGGAAAAGTGTCCGACGGTTTTCCAGCCAGAACCTGCGACAAAACAAAGGAGCTAAGCAGACGAAGCGTTGGCTTGCCAACGAAAGTCTGCTCAGCGGCGATTGAATTCGGGCGATGCCAGCACCAGCGTCAACCCGCTGATCTTGTTCGGCGCCTGCGACACCACGCGGATCGTCTCGTCTCGGGCGGCATCGGCAAGCGTCGACTTCAGGAATTCGCGCGGATCCTCATCCCGGCCGAACTGGGCTGCGGCCCGCCTTGCCCAGGCCAGCCGCTCGGCGAGCTGGCTGCCGGTGATCCAGGCGGAGAAGCCTTCCTCGAAACCGGCCGGACTCGGCGGCAGCCAGGTCGGCTGGCCCATGCGCCTGAGTGCCCCCTGCCCCAGCGCCCGCGCCGTCTGGAAGGCTTTGAGGCGCTTCTCCCTTGCCTCGCCGGCGGGATCGGTCGTCACCGGCGATCCAGCCATGCCAGGCGTATTCGCCGCCATGTCGCCCTCGTCCGTGCCCTGCTGGTTGGCCGCCAGGAAACTGCCGACAACGCCGTTGACCGGTCCCGCATTCAACGCCCTCAGGCCGGTGACGACATAGTCGAAAGGCTGGCGCGCCTTGGCGCCCTCGTCGCGCCAGGCGGCGGGATGGTCGAGCATGGCGGTGTAGACGGCGGTCAGGTCGCCATCCGTTTTCTTCCAGGCTTCGGCCATGTCGGACACCATCCCCTCATCGGGCTGGTCGGCGATGAAATGCACCGCCAGCTTGCGGCTGATATGCGCCGCCGTCTTCGGATGGAGGGCGAGATCGTCGAGCATGTCGAGATAATCGTCGCGCGAGCGCCTGCGCCCGCCATAACTGACGCCGAGCACCTCATGTGTCCCGGGCTCCGAAATATTCGGCCGGAACGCGATGTCCATCTCCTTGCGGTCGATGGTGAGCCCCGTCAGCACCATGGCTGCCGCCGTGACGTCCGCTTGACTATAGCCGCTGCCGGCGCCGAGCGTGTGCAGTTCCAGCAGTTCGCGGCCGAGATTTTCATTGAGCCCCTTGTTGCGCTTGATGCCGCCGGCCGAATCCGGCCCGAGCGAATCCGCCTGATCGAGATAGATCAGCATGGCCGGATGGGCGGTGGCATTGCGCAAGAGATCGCCGAACGTGCCTGATATGAACGGCCGGATCGCCTCGGCCTCGTAGAGCGGCACGATGAGGCGCATCGGCAGGCTCTTGTTGGCGCTGGTGGAGAAATGATTGGTCCAGAAGGTCGAAAGCCTCTCGTAGAAGCCGTACGGCGACAACACGGCCTGCATCAGCCGCAGGTTCGCATCGTGCTGGAATTGCTGCTGCGCCTGACGCTGCACCCCTTTGCGCATCTCGCGCTGCGTCGTATCGTCGGTCACCGTCTTGGCGTCTTGTCGGATCTGCTGCAACTGCTCCTGCAGGCTGAGGATCGCCTGGTGGCGCATGTTGGGGCCGCCGAGGGGAAAGTCCGGCGTCGCCGCCGCCCCCTTGCGCAGCTGGTCGATGAGCTCGTCCTTGCTGCTCGGCGGCGCCTCGCCCGGCCGGAAACCATAGCCGAACCGGATCGCCGCCATGGTCGGGAAAGACAGGCTCATGGCCGTTCACCTCATGATCACCGCTAAAGCAATTCCAGCAAAAGCGCGTCGCGGTTTTGCGTCCGGAATTGCGTCAAACAAACGTCAGAGCATTTCCGCGACCCGGAAATGCTTGAACTGACAGGCTGCCAGCCGATTGCGACGCCAATCTGTAGGAAATGTGGCGATATCTAGACATGGACAATTTGTAATCTATTGAAAAGGCTAAAGTTTATGCACGAAAGATGAAAGATGCCCCGATTGCGATCAGGGCGAAGCCGATCGCATGGTTCCAGGTCAGGTTCTCGCCGAGCCAGAAGATCGAGAAGCCGGCAAAGACGATCAGCGTGATCACCTCCTGCATCGTCTTCAGCTGTGCTGTCGTATAGACCGCCGAACCGATACGGTTGGCCGGCACCGCCAGGCAATATTCGAAAAAGGCGATGCCCCAGCTGACGATGATGGCGAGGAAGATGGCGCTGTTCTTGTGCTTGAGATGCCCGTACCAGGCAAATGTCATGAAGATGTTGGAGGCAAACAGCATGACGACGGGCCAGAGGGCGGCGGGAGAAAATGACATGGAAAAACTCGGGGCTGCGGAGGGGAAGGTTTCATCCGGCAGCAGGAGATCGATGCCGGCAGCCCTTACCTAGCATGGCGGCGTTCGGCGACAAGCCCCACAACGCTCGAGGACGGTCGGCATATCGTCACGCCATCGAGGCGATGCGGATGGCCGGCAGGTCGCGCGGCGGCTCGCCTTCCAGGCCCAGAAATCGCCCCAGAACTGGACTCGCAAGAGCATGATACCTCTGTGATAAGATCATGCATTTTTGCTACTTCATGTTGAAACGAATCAACGTGTTGGATCAGGTAGCGTGGACATTGGGGGCGACATGGACACTACACCGCAGATGCCGCCTCTGCCTTCCCGCCACTTCTGGCGACGCTTCGCTGCCTATACCGTCGACATCATCATCTTTCAGGCTGCCATCCTCATAGCCGTCTACTACTTTTCAACGATTTCTCCCTTGGACTTCCTTTTGCACGGCCGGACTTCCATGGAATGCAGCGAGGCGGTGCCCGATCAACTTGCACAGCGAATTGACGCGGGATGGCCGTTGAGAGCCACGGAAATTCGCACCAGTGAGATTTGCGAGGTAAGTCAAATCGATTGGCGAAAACAGAAATATTTGCAAATAAATGTTGCAATCGAGCCTTGGGACTACGTGACACCGGCGCAGGTGCTAACCATCCCTATCGACGCAAACAACTATCCACTGACCAAAACCATACCTGCATATTCCAGCTTGATGTCAGGCATAGCCAACACCGCACTGATAGCCTTGGCTTTCGCCTGTTTTTCTGCCAATAGCCGCCGCACATTCGGAAAGGCGGTTTTCTTCCTGAGAGTCCAATCCGTCGATGGAAAAAATCCCGACTTCGGCACCGCGTTTAAACGCGAGATCCTGAAATTCAGCCCGAATCTTCTTTTCAGCGCCGCCGTTTTCGCAATCTCGCTGCTCCCGGTCTATCCCACGGAAGACTTCGACGCGTTGCTTGGAATGTTCCGCAGCGGATACACGCCTGAGGACCATGGCACCGCCA
Source organism: Rhizobium sp. WSM409 (assembly GCF_057653825.1). NCBI lineage: Bacteria > Pseudomonadati > Pseudomonadota > Alphaproteobacteria > Hyphomicrobiales > Rhizobiaceae > Rhizobium > Rhizobium sp. WSM409. The sequence continues at coordinate 2,460,521 of NZ_CM172794.1, forward strand.
AATCGTACTTTATCTGGACTATAGCGGTCGTGGCTTGGTGGGTATGGCCGTTCATCGTCTGGAAGGGACAGACATTTTACGATCGCATCTGCGCCTGCAAGGTGGTGAGTGCCTGAAAGGCATCCGGGATCGGGCAACAGGGCACAAAGAAAGGCCGGCGACAACTGCCGCCGGCCTTCGTAACCGCAGGCAGCGCTAGATTCGCATCGCGCCATGCGGTTCCTCGGCCTCCTCCGTGCCGAAGCGGACATCCTTCTTCTCGTAGCCGAAGCCGGCAAGGGCCGCGACGATGAGCGCCACCACGGCCGCAACGATCAGGAGCGCATAGGCATAGTCGCCGTCCCAGCGGGCGGCCAGCCCCGCCTGCAGCGTAGCATTGCCAGAGGCCAGCAGGTTGCCGAGCTGGTAGGCGAAGCCAGGAAAGGTGCCGCGCACCTCGTCGGGTGACAGTTCGTTCAGATGCACCGGCACGATGCCCCAAGCGCCCTGGACGAAGAACTGCATCAGGAAAGCGCCGATGGCGAGCAGCACCGGCCCCGGCGCATAGGCCCAGAGCGGCGCGACGGGCACGGCGATCAGTGCGGCGATGACGATGGCCTTCTTCCGGCCGATCCGCTGCGACAGTGCCCCGAAAAACAGCCCGCCGCAGATCGCCCCGATATTGTAGACGATGGCGATCGCGCCGACCGTATAGCTCGAATAGTTGCGCTGGGTCTCGAGGAAGGTCGGGTAGATATCCTGCGTGCCGTGGCTGAAGAAGTTGAAGGCCGTCATCAGGAGCACCGCCCAGATGAACAGCGGAATGTTTTCGCGCAAGACCGTCAGGAACGGCCGGCGCCCCTCGGCCTTCCGCTTCAGGAAGGCTGGGCTCTCCTCGACATTGCGTCTGATGTAGAGCACCAGCAGCGCCGGCACCGCGCCAACAAAAAACATGCCACGCCAGCCGATGACCGGGAAGAGCAGGAAGAACGCGATCGAGGCGATCAGATAGCCCGAGGGATAGCCGGCCTGCAGGATGCCGGAAACGATACCGCGGCTTTCCTCCGGCACCGTCTCCATAACAAGCGAGGCGCCGACGCCCCATTCACCACCCATGGCGATGCCGTAGAGCGCTCGGAGCACGAGAAACATCGTGAGCCCCGTGGAGAAGCCGGTCAGGAATTCGAACAGCGAATAAAGCAGCACGTCGGCCATCAGCGTGATGCGCCGCCCGTAACGGTCGGCCGCCAGCCCGAAGATCAGCGCGCCGAGCGCCCGCATGGCTAGCGTCAGGAAGATCGCAACCGAGACGGCAGGAACGTCGGTGTGGAATTCCTCGGCGATATATTTGAGAACGAAGACGAGAATGAAGAAATCGAAGGCATCGAGCGTCCAGCCGAGATAGCTGGCGATGACGGTGTTGCGCTGCTGCGGCGTCAGCCGGCGCAGGCTTTCCAAAGCGGACATCTGATATTCCTCCGTCCGAAAGCGGCGGCGAGGCGGGCAATTCCGGATGCCGTCGGAAGGGGTGCCCGAAACGGGCGGGTGATGCTGTTGCGGCTGCGTTTGCAGTCGGCGACAGCGGGCAATAACGTCAGCAATGCTGCCCGTGTTCCATCACGATTGCCGTGATCGGGTGACGTCCCACGCGGCTCCTTGTCGCAGGCATACGACCGTGCTGCGCCCTGCCCTTGGGCGCGGCATCCTCCAACATCCCTCATCCTGAGACGCGGAGCCCGTAGGGCGGAGCCTCGAAGGACACGCCGCAACGCTGCTCCGTGTGTCCATTTGACGCCGGCGCGCCCGCGCCGCCCTTCGAGGCCCCTTCGGGGCGCCTCAGGATGAGGCTCTCTTGGACGTGGCGCAAACTCTCTGTCTATCAACCGTCGCCGGCATCACACACCGCTATCCACCGCCCGGCACCCTGCCCCGGCACGCCCACGCCACCGACGCGAACGACCGCGGCCCATTCGGCTCCCCAGCCTCATAAGCGGCCCTGACGGCGGCATCGACGGCCTTTCGCTTCGCCGGGTCCAGACCGGCAACATATTTGCCGAGCGGTCCCTCGCCGGAGGCGATCGGATCCCAGTAATCCTCGAAGGAAAGATATTCCATCCGGATCAACAGCGAGGTCTCCTCGACATCGGCTAGGCCCTGCGCGATGAAGCTCTCCTTCATTTCCCCCCGCCGCATCATCGGCTGGAAACAATATCTGCGGCGCATCGCCAGCGCGTTCTCGTCGAGCATCGCCACCGTATCCCACATCATCCGCATGCCGGACATGCCGCCATAATGGTCCCAGACGGCGGCGGAAACCACGCCGCCCGGGCGCACCACACGGCGCATCTCGGATACCGCCTTTCCCGCCTCCGGCACGAAATGCAGTACAAGCAGCGACATCGCCCTGTCGAAGCGGCCGTCCTCGAACGGCAGCGCGCAGGCATCGGCCTGCTGGATGGATATGCGCGGGTCGGTATTGCGCCGCCTGGCCGCTTCGACGAAGACGGGCGAATAGTCGATAGCGACGATCTCCTCCAGGCCGGGCGTTTCCGCCAAAGTGAACGCCAGGCTGCCGGTGCCGCAGCCGACATCGAGCACGCGATCGCCATCCGCGAGACCGGCGAAATCGACCAGCATCGGCGCCAGCCTCCTGCTCCAGCGCCCCATCAGCCGCTCATAACCATCCGCACTTTCGACATTGAAACTCGACGGCATTGAAGTCTCCCCCTTCAAGGACGATGGTCCGCCGCCGGACAATAGGATTCCCCAGCAACCCTAGCAAGCGGAACAGCCGTTCTCACCCGATCTTCGCGTCCGACCAGTAGCGCTTCGGTGCGCGCCCGAAGACACGCTTGAACGCGTTTCCGAAGGCGCTTTCGGAGGAATATCCGAGTGCCGCGGCAAGGCCGGCGACCGAGACATCCTCTCGGCGCAGGGCTTCGCGGGCGCGATGCATGCGCCAGCGCGTGACATAGTCGAGCGGCGCAACGCCGACCAGTTCCTTGAAGCGTTGCGCAAAGGCGGAGCGCGACATGCCGATCCGGGTCGCCAGCGCCTCGACCGTCCAGCGATGGCCGGGGCTGTTGTGGATCAGGCTGATCGCCGCGCCGATCTGCGGATTTGTCAGCGCGCCGATCCATCCCGTTTCGGCAGCACCCTTCCGGCCGACATAGGCCCGCAGCGCCTGCACGAGCAGGATGTCGCCCATGCGCCGCGTCATCAGCGTCGAGCCCATCTGCCCGGCCTCGAGTTCGTCGTCGAGGGTTGCGAGCGTAGTGCTGAGCAGCGCGGCGGCGCGGTCGCTGGCCGGGATATGAATGAACGGCGGCAGCGCGTCGAGCAGCAGCCGGGCGTTGCCGCCTCCGATGACGAAGGTGCCGCCGATCAGCGCGGTCTCGTCACTGCCGTGCCGGGCGATGTCGGAATGCTCCCAGTCGAAGAAGGCGATCCCGTCCTCCGGCTCCCGATCGAGATCGTTGGCGATCACATAGGCGGGCGCATTGGCAAGCAGGAAGGTGTCGCCCGCGACAAGCGAAAATGGCGGCTCACCCGGCAGAACGATCGAACACGCGCCGCGGAGGACAGCAACGAATTTGAGCGCGGGCTTGGCTGGAAAACGAAACGCCCATTGCCCGCCGACCTCGAAACGTGTGCAGCGCGCACTCTCTATGTCGAGCAGCGAAAAGACATCGGACAAGGGATCGATCATGGGTTCTGGACGATCTAGACGAAATCATGGAGCAACTAGCATAGATTCTCCAGGCAGCACCTGCAATCCTCAAAGGCACAAAGGAGAACGAAGATGTCTGATATCAAGGACAAGGTTATTGCAATCACGGGCGCCAGCAGCGGCATCGGCGAAGCCACGGCGCTGCTGCTGGCCGAGCGCGGCGCAAAGCTCGTGCTTGGAGCCCGCCGCGCCGACCGACTGCAGGCCCTGGCACGACGCATCGCCGAAAAAGGCGGCGAGGCCATCTGCCTCGCCATGGACGTGAAAAAGCGCGAGGACCTCACAGCTCTCGTGGCGCTTGCCTGCAACAGCTATGGCAGGATCGACGTAATGATCAACAATGCCGGCATCGGGCCCATCTCCCTTCTTGATGAACTGCGGGTCGAGGATTGGGAGGAGATGATCGACGTCAACATCAAGGGCCCGCTCTATGGCATCGCCGCAGCCTTGCCGGTGTTCCGCCGGCAGGGTTCCGGCCACTTCGTCAACACGCTCTCGACCGCCGGCCTCATCATCAAGCCGACCATGGCCGTCTATGCCGGCACGAAAAACGCCATGCGCACCATCGCCGAGGGCCTGCGGCTGGAGGCCGGCCCGCATCTGCGCGTCACCAACATCTCGCCGGGGTTTATAAGAACCGATTTCGCCGGCTCCATGACCAGCCCAGAGATCAAGGCCGAGATGGCAAAGCGCATGGACGAGATGGCGATTTCACCCGATGCCATCGCCCGCGCCATCGCCTTCGCCATCGAGCAACCCGCCGATGTCGATATCAGCGACATCGTTGTTAGGCCCACCGCTCAGGCGTGAGGTATCGTTGGCAGCGGCGGCTCCTGTCTATCTTGAACAGCAGGACAATCGCCATGCGGCGTGGAAGCGATCGATCTGCCGGTCCAGCGCTCTTCAATTCTGCGATGTAGAGTTCGGACATGCCCCCTGCTCTCCGTCATGCCCGGGCTTGACCCGAGCATCCACGCGGCACCCGTAAGCGGCCGTGGCATGGATCCTCGGCTCAAATGTAGAGCCCGAGGATGACGGAGGGTGTGGCGAAGGCCATCAAGGCATCACCTGTCGGTGACACCGGTCAGATCACCGGTGTCACAGCGAATTCACCAAGCCGCCACACTCCAATCGAACCCCTTCGCCCAGTCGGCGTAGCTGTGCCAGCCGACCTCAGGAAAATCGCGGCGCAGGGCGGCAAGATCGACGTCGTAACCGGTACGGTCGAACCATTCGAACATCAGCGCCGTATCCTCGCTCTGCTGCCGTATCGCCGCGATCGGCAATTCCCGGTAAGTGATTGGGCGGCCGAACACCTCGGACAAGATCTTCGCCTGCTGCTCGCCCGACAATTCGTCGCCCGCGATGTCGAAACGTTTGCCGAACACTTGCTCGCGCCTCTCGGCCAACGTCGCGACGAAAGCGCCGATGTCATCGATGGTGACCTGTTGCAGCACACGGGCGGGCGGCAGCGCTGCGGCATAGACGCCCTGGCGCAGCCCGTCGATCGCCCAGGGCGCCACGGTGTTCTCCATGAAGGCGACGGGTGCGCTGATCGTGTAAGGGATGCCGAGGCCTGCAATGTGCTTCTCGACGAGATACTTGCTGTCGAAATGCGGAATGCCGGTCGTCTTGTGGGCATCGGCGACGGAGGAATAGATCAGGTGGCCGATGCCGGCGGCCTTTGCCGCATCGGCGGCGGCAATGCCCTGACGGGTTTCCGCCTCCGTTCCGGCTTCGTAGCTGTTGCCCATCAGGAACACCGCGTCGACGCCCTCTGCTGCTGCCGCCACGGATGCCGCGTCGTCAAGATCGCCGGCGACGACCTGGACTCCTGCCGCGGTCAGCCGCTTCGCGCCGTCGCTCTCGGGCCGGCGGGTGATCGCCTTGACGCGGTGTCCCCGCGTCATCAACGCGCGTACAACCGCGCCGCCTTGCTGGCCGGTGGCGCCTGTGACCAGTACGCTTCGTGTGTTGCTCATCTGCCTGCTCCTTGTTGTGACTGATGCAGCAAAGTTAGGGCCTGTCGCATTGAACCATAATGGCATATAATTGGAAAACATCGTGCCAACCAAGGATACAATGCTCGATCTCAACGATATCATGATCTTCGCCCGCGTCGTCGAAGCGGGCAGCTTCACCGCCGCCGCGCGCTTGCTCGGCATGCCGAAGACGACGGTCAGCCGCCGCATCGCCGCGCTGGAACGCGAACTCGGCGTGCGGCTGCTGCAGCGCACGACCCGCAGCCTCAACCTGACGGCTTCGGGGCGTCTCTACTACGAAGAAAGCAGCCAGGCGCTGCGCACGATCGAGGGAGCCAACCAGCGGCTTGCGGAAGCGCGTGCGGAGCCTGCCGGCACGATCCGCATATCGGCACCAGTCGGCTTCGGCGGCCACTTCCTCCAGGATGCGATCTTCGAATTTCTTTCGACCTGCCCGAAGGCGAGGGTCGAACTGCGCCTGACCGACGACAGGCTGAACCTCGTCGAAAGCGGTATAGACCTCGCCTTCCGCACCGGCATCCTCGAAGATTCTACCTTGGTCGCCCGCAAACTCGGCTCGTTGCACCGCCTTCTCTGCGCAAGCCCGGATTATCTCGCCCGCCGCGGCCCGCCCGCTGCACCTGAAGATCTGGTCCGCCACGACTGCGTCATCGCCGGCCAGGCTGCCCATGCGCAATGGTTGTTGGAAGGTCCGCACGGTCAGGAAACGGTCGCGGTTTCGGGCCGCTTCGCCGCCAACGAGATGCAGGCGGTGATGGCCGCCGCGATCGCCGGCCATGGCATCGCCCAATTGCCGCACCGATTCGCCGAAGCCTGCATCAAGGACGGGCGGCTGCGCCGTGTTCTCGACGGCTATACGACCCCGGCCGGCGGCTTGCATGTCGTCTATCCCAGCAGCCGACACCTGCCGCCTTTGGTCAAGGCATTCATTGAACTGGCCGTCAGACGGCTGAACGCCACAGGAACCGGCGGGGGCGATGATTTCGCAATCGTCTCGCGCTAGAACAGGAAGATTTTAGGCCGGGTCGGCCCAAAAATTTGAATCCTGTTCTACATTATATAGTCAGAACATGATGTCGTCCGAAAACCGCTCACAATTTTCGGCATCATGCTCGAGGAAATCCGCCCTCGCTCGCGCCGTCACACCTCTTTCAGCACCACCTTGCTGTCGAGGCTCCCGATCAAGGTCGCGCTCGCCTGGTTGAGGCCGACGACCTCCACCGCAATGCCATGCGCCCCGAACCGTTGGACGACCTTGTCGAGTGCGGCAACGGCGGTGATGTCCCAGAAATGCGCTTCGGACACGTCGATCAGCACGGACCTACCGATCGCGTCCTGAACGTCGAAGGCTTCGACGAAGACGTCGGCGGAGGCAAAGAACACCTGGCCAGACACGCGGTAGGTCAGTCGCCCGGTCGTTGTGTCGGGCGCGACGTCCACCCGCAGCAGGCTGGCAACCTTGAAGGTGAAGAACACGCCGCTGAGCAGCACGCCGACCGTCACCCCGAGCGCCAGGTTGGCGGTGAAGACGGTGACGATGACGGTCGCCACCATCACGGCGCTCGACATCCGAGGATGAACCACAACGGATCTAAGCGACGACCAGTCGAACGTGTCGATCGATACCATGACCATGATCGCCACCAGCACGGCGACGGGAACCTCGGACACCCACGGCTTCAGGAGCACCATCAGGATCAGCAGGAACGCGCCGGCAAACAGCGTCGAGAGCCGGCCGCGCCCGCCATATTTCACGTTGCTGACTGTCTGGCCGATCATGCCGCAGCCGGCAATGCCGCCGAACAGGCTCGCGGCCGCGTTGGCGAGACCGAGACCGGTGCATTCGCGGTTCTTCGAACTCGGCGTATCCGTGAGATCGTCGACGACACTCGCCGTCATCATCGATTCCAGCAGCCCGACCATGGCGATGGCAAATGCGGGTCCGGCGATGATCCGAAGCGTTTCCAGCGTCAGCGGCACCGCCGGCCAGCCGAAAACAGGCAGCGAATCCGGCAGCTTGCCGAGGTCGGCAACGGTGAGGACGGGAAGCCCGAGCGCCAGCGAAGCGACGGTCAGGATCAGGATGCAGATCAGCGGCGACGGGATCGCCGTGGTGATCCGCGGCGTCAGGTAAATGATGACGAGCCCGGCAACCAGCACGGCATATTCCATCCAGCCGGCGCCGACAATATGCGGCATCTGCGCGGCAAAGATCAGAATGGCCAGCGCATTGACGAAGCCGGTGCGGACCGATTTCGACACGAAGCGCATCAGCACGCCTAGCCGCAGCAGGCCGAAGACGATCTGGATTAACCCCGCCAGCAGCCCGGCCGCAAAAAGATAGGGCAAGCCGTGAGCATGCACCAGCGGTGCCGCGACCAGTGCCACCGACCCGGCCGCCGCCGAAATCATCGCCGGGCGTCCACCGGTAAAGGCAATGACGATGCTGATCACGAAAGAGGCGAACAGACCAACCTCGGGATCGACCCCCGCCACGAAGGAAAAGGCGATCACCTCGGGGATGAGGGCGAAGGTCGCCACCGCTCCGGCAAGCATTTCGCGCATGGGATTGGCGGACCAATCACGACGGATGGAGGAAAGCAACATAGGAAGGATTCTCGCAAAGCATAGCCGGCCCCACTCTTTCGAGCGGTCGCGTGATGGCATGCAGGTTTTGCGTTGTCTGGCGGATCGGCGGCCAGAAGAGCCACCCGGGATCTCACCGGGTCCGTGGTGAATGCCTGCGGTATAGACGAGATCTTTACTGCAGCGCAACATTCAATTGCCAAGGACGAAAGCGAAAACGCGAGCCGTCATCCTCTCACCGGACGGCACTCTGCTCACCCCTTCGCTTGGACGCCGAGGAACCGGAAGTCCTCACTGCCAGAGGAAGTCCGGCCCGGTGCTCTGTGAGGTCAGCTTCAGCGTCCCGTCCGGCTGGACGACATAGGTCTCGAACACACGGTAACCGAAATCGCCAAGAAAGGTATTCTTGACCACCGTTCCCGGACGGTAAGGCGAACGGAGAACCTTTCCGCCATAGGTGAGGCTGCCGGGAAGAGGTTGCGGATCCCCGGCGCTGGCGCAGGCCGAGAGAGCGAAGAGAACGGCAATGAGCGCGTATTTCATTCGGACTTCTCCTCGGGCAGGCGCAGCGGCCTGAGCGACGTCGATTTCCTCTTATAACACGCAGCCTTGATGCTGTTCAGAACGCAGCCTTGCTGCTGTCGAAGTTTTTGCGTCGCTCCTCCGCCCGCGAGAGCGCGCTGGCGATCCTCTCATCGGTGAAGGGCTTGGAGATCACATCGAGCGCGCCTTCGATACCGTGGCCGACATTCTCGGGACTGCCGGTCACGAAGATCACGTCAACCCCATGGCGGTCGATCAGCCGCCGCGCGAGCTGGGAGCCGCTCAGCCCATCGGAGAGACTGAGATCGACGAGCGCGACATCGCTTCTTTTTGCGTGGGCGAGAGCCTGCTCCACCGTCGATACCGGCCCGATAGTCTGGTGTCCTGCCTCTTGCGCAATGCGTTCGAGCTCCAGAGCGATAAAATTCTCATCTTCGACGATCATTACCTTCATGAATAAGCCTCCTCCTAGACGGGATGTCGGTCGCACTGCCGGTAGCGGGTAAAACGCAACCGACCCCGGAATGTTTCCACCTTGAGAAGAATATGTTGGCAACCGGCAAAGTATTAATTTGACTTCGGGATGTCAGGTGCTCCATGGCCCTTCGGCCATGCGGACAGCCACTTTTCATACTCTTCGACGGACAAGGCCATCGTCCCCAAAGCGAAGGACCGCCTTTCGAAATCACCCGCGTGGAATGGTTGAGGTTCAAGGGCCATCCTGACCAGCGACATTACTCCGCCCGCGCAAACAACTCCCGGTCCCGGGCGCGGATGGGGTCGGTCCAGTCGCGTTCGAACCAGGGCGTGCCGCCGGGCTGAGGCGGGTGTTTGAGCTCCAGCGGACGGGCCGGGCCGTTGCTCGCTTCGGAGGCGACGCGGAAGATATAGTGGTCGTACATCCTGAGCGCCTCGATCATGTAGCTGGTCGCAACCGTTCGGTCGCGCACGACGACGAGGTTCTCGCCGTTCTCATCATCGGCGGGTTCGGAGAAATTGTAGGAGCCGAGATAGACCCGCGCCGTCGGCTTGTCGAAGTCGAGCACGACGAACTTGTGATGCATCCGCGTGCCGCGCTGTTTGCCGTCGATGCCTGACAGGCCCGAGGGTTCGGTCACGAAGGGCGGCGGCACGTTGCCCGTCAACGCCGCCGACCGTACCACCCGCCGACGGTTGTCAGGAGTGAGCACGGTCAGGCCCAGATTGCCGGCCCGCACCTCGGCATCGGCAATGCCCATCACATGCATATCGGGGCGCTCCAGGGCGCGCCCCAATGCCGGGCCGATCGCCCCCTTGGTCATCTGGCCGAGAAAGGCGAGCGAGAAGAACACGCTGGACCGCGCGGTATCGATATCTGCGCCGATCTCGTCCAGCCGGCCATTGGCGTCGCTGTGCGGAGAGAAAGCGACCTTGGCGTCGACGCCGTCAAGGCCGAGATCGATCCAGCCGGCAGAACTTGGCGAGGCGCGGAAATGGTCGGCGCGCTTGGCGGTAAAATAGCTCTCGAAGGCGGTGAAATAATCCTCGATCGCCTTGTCGCTGTGGACGGCCAGGCTGTTGTTCGACTGTACATAGAGCCCGCGCCAGCTGAGATTGGTCGAACCGTAAAGCACGGTCGAGATGCCGCCGCCGCTGACCGCGATCGATTTCTGATGCTGCAGGTTGGCCATATGCTGGCGCTTGACGTTGGCAGCACCCGCCGAGGCGATCAGCCGCTCCGCCGCCCTTGTCTCCGGCGAATTCGGGCGACCATGGCCCTTGGTGCTGGCGCTGTCGTCGATGATGATCTTGAGCTTCGGCCCCAGCGCTTCCAGCCGGGTGACCACCTCGGGCAGGTTGAGGTCATAGGCGATGGCGCGCACTTCGGCGCCGGCAGCGTGCGCCCTGTCGAGCAGATCGAGCGTTTCGGCCCGCGCCTCGAAGCCCATCCAGGCGAGCGCCCGCTCGGCATCGGCATGGGTCGGCACGAAGTCCAGTCCCTGGTCGCCATCCGGTGGCACCAGCGTGATGATGGGTCCGCCGGCGGCAAAATTGCGCACGAAGGCCTGCGACGAGACGAAGCCACGGGTGAAGGCGACGTTGAGCTTGCCGGGAATGGTCTCTCGCATCAGCGCCAGTTCCGCCTCCTGCGCCTCGCCCGATGTCAGCGCGCCCGCGGCATCCATGAACTTTGGCGTGACGCGGTAGGTGAACTTGCCGGGCAGATCGGCATTGAAGGGAAAATGCACCCATCGGAACTTCTGGATCGGCGCTTCCGTGGTGCGGATGCCATCTTCGGGAACCAGTTGGCCGGGAAAGCCGATGCGGTTATGCACCGTCTTGAAGAAATCAGTATCCGGCTCACGATACTGGATGGCGAAACCAACGAAATCGGCAGGCGGCCGGCCATTCTTCCAGTCCATGCCGATCAGCACCATGCCGTCGCCGCGATGGATGGTCAGCGCAAAAAGCGCAGCCGCATTCCCGCCGGTCACACGAAAATCCGTATCCATGCCCGCCTCCCCTGGAAATCGGGCGAAATCTAGCACGGTTCCGTGACAGTAAGGAGATATGTCGGTGAAATTTTGCGCGCAGAAGGTGCAGGGAAGAGGCGGTATGGCGCAAGCGCGTTCGGGGACGTTGCCCCTGTCGCACAGTCGTCAATCGTTGGCTCGATCGTCGACGACCGGCGCTGCCTTGAAAGGAAATCTGCGGTTCGCCAGACTTTCATGCGGACCGCCGTATCCTCCTGCCGCGAGGACGGAGGATCCGGCCGAACCGACCCTACGGTTTCTCGTTTGCGCTCTCGGCCCGGAACGCCGCCTCGCCGGCATCGGAGACCTCGACCCATTTCTTGTCGGGCTCGGCGTCCGGCACATAGCTGTCGTGCCAGTTCCACCACTTGTAGGTCGGGGTCTGCGGATAGCCCGCGGGCGATTCCTCCCAGACTTCCTGGCGGCCGAGCGGCGTGATGTCGAGGTAGTTCCAGGTGCCGCCCATCTGCTCGTCGCCGCGGTTGTTGATGAAATAGGTGCGGAAGATGCGCTCGCCGTCGCGGTAGAATACGTTGGTGCCGTGCCACTCGTCGACGCCGAAGTCCTTGTCGAAGCTGTCGGTGATCGTGACCCACGGCATCGTCCAGCCCATCCGCGCCTTCAGCCGTGCAATGTCGGCCTGCGGCGCACGCGAGGCAAAGACCAGCGTCGTGTCGCGGGCGTTGAGATGGGCGACATGGGCGACCTGATCGGCCACCATCGAGCAGCCGCGGCAGGCATGGTCGGGCCAGCCGAACACGCCAGGCTCGTAAAACGCGCGGTAGAGGATGAGCTGATGTCTGTTATCGAACAGGTCGAGCAGACTGACTTTGCCCTGAGGCCCCTCAAACGCATAGGCCTTCTCCACCGCCATCCACGGCATGCGTCGGCGCTCGGCGGCGAGTGCGTCGCGGGCGCGGGTCTCAGCCTTTTCCTTGACGAGCAACTGCGCGCGGGCCGCCTCCCAGGTCTGCGGCGACACGACCGGCGGTTTGCGCATGGCTTGTCCGCTTTTCCCATTCTCGGCTGAAGCAGTCATGGCTTTCAATCTCCTCATTGGGGCGATTTCCCAGGCTTGGAAGCCCGGTTCATCGCGCATTGGTCTGAGATAGTTTCGCATCGGAAATCGAACAGGGGGAGTAACAAGTGTGACCGTATTCCCTGGAACCCGCCGGTCGCAGCCTTGGTGCGCGAGTGGTCTTGGCCGGGAGCGCGTCCATTAGCGTAATCTTGTTTACGAATTGCACACGTGCTACAACACCACAAAACGGCGCATACGAACCCTGATCAAACCGAGATCGTGCCCGTGAATGTTTTTATCGCGACTGTTGCTGCGCTTGTCATTGGCGTCATCCCATCGTGGGCAGGTCCTTTGCACGAAGCGGCCAAGGATGGCGATATCGCCCGCGTCACACAGTTGCTGGACCACGGCTCCGATCTGTCGGAGCTCGATGAGGCGGGCGAGCCGGCGCTGATTATCGCGTCATTGGCCGGCCATGCCGATGTCGTCGTTCTTTTGCTGGATCGCGGCGCCGACATCGAAGTTCGCAACAAGGGTGGGCTGACGGCACTGCATGCAGCAGCCTATGGAGGAAATCTGGAGGTGGTGAAACGGCTTGTCGCCGAGGGAGCTGATGTCAACGACAGGAAGAATTTCTATCAGATGTCGCCGCTGCACGGCGCCGCCGAAGAGGGCCGCACCGACGTGGTCGCTTTTCTGCTGACGAAGAGCGCGGATGTCGAAGCGACGGAAAGAAACGGGTACACGCCTCTCACTCAAGCCGGGTGGCGGGCGCATTGGGATACGGCCAAATTACTCATGGAAGCCGGTGCTGTTTGCCAGAAAGCCGAGCTTGTGGGCGAACCGCTCTACAAGGAATGCACCAAACGGCAATAGCATTTCGCTTGAGGTAACAGACCGCGTCCAGGAATGGAGCTTGTTATGTCTTATCATGCGCGAAAATCCGGAAAGCGAATGGGCGTGGCTGTTGGCGCTGCGGTCATGCTGCTTTCCTTGCTTCAGCCTGCGGGGGCCGAGGAACTCGTCAATACCGGCTATTTCGGCGATGTCGCGATCAAGGGTTACGACCCGGTCGCCTATTTCACTGAAAACCAGGCCGTCGAAGGATCCGAGACATATTCCCACCACTGGCTTGGCGCGACTTGGTATTTCGCCAGCGCTAGAAATCGCGACCTCTTCAAGGGCGATCCGTCCAAATATGCGCCGCAATATGGCGGCTATTGCGCCGACGGCGTGTCTTTCGGGACAGTGACCACCAATATCGATCCGAAAGCCTGGCGGATCATCGATGGCAAACTGTACCTGAGCTATGACCCCGGCGCGGCCGAAGGCATGGAGAAAAATCCGACCAAGGTGACCGACTCGAAGAAGCATTGGTCCGAAGTTCAGCAGACGCTGATTTCGGAGAAGATGCACACCGTCTGGCAGCAGCCGGATACGAAATGAAGCCGCAACGCCCGACCCGTCAGGGTGTGGGTGAAAAGAACGTCAAGGCGCGCGGCGTGACATGGACGTATGGCCTGTCGCGCTGTTCACCTGACGTGTTGCGGTAAACATATCCGCACACCATCCGGTCGAGAAAATAGCCGTCGAATTTTTCGCAGAGACTGTCGCCTCGCACCTCGGCGATACCGGTGATGTTGGTATTGGCACTGCGATAGGCAGTGTTTCCAGCCTTGTCGAAAAACTGGGTGAAATCCGTGCCGTTCTTGTGCTTGCCGGTCCAGCTCTTGCCGTCGACGAGATTGCGCAGGTCTGCCTCGCCGAGCCTGTCGGCTTGATTGCCTGTAAAACCGAAGGGCCATTCGGGAATGCCGGCCTTGCGCAATGCGGCCAGATGGCGCTGCAGATCGCCGTCCCGCCAGTAGTCATAGAGATAGCCGTAATAGGTGAGATTGCTTTCCGGGAAGAGCTCCAGCAGCTTTGCCGTCTCCGCTGCAGCCTTGGTTTCATTGCCCTGGTCGGCATAGGCCGCCGCCAGGTATTCGCGTGCCGGCTCGACCTTCGGCAGGCTGTCGAGCGTCGGCTCTATCAGCGAGATCGCGCGCTGATCATCGCCCGCGGTATAAAACACGATCCCCGCCAGCAGTTGAAAGCTCGACGCCGGCGAAGGGTCGAGCCGCAAAGCCTTTTCCATCTCCGTGATCGCCTGCCCGCTGCTTCCGGTGTGGACCAGAATGAGAGCGAGATTGGCGGCGGCCTCCGCATCGTTCGGCTCCATCGCAACCGCCATGTTGGCGGAATTTTTGGCCTCCGTCTCGCGTCCATCCACCCATTGCAGCAGGGCAAGCACCGTGTGCGCCCTGGCATTGTTGGGATCCAGCTTGAGAGCTTGCCCGGCGGCGTCATAGGCGATCTTGCGGGCGACGGCGGCCGACCAGAGGTAATTATAGTCGTTGCGCCAGACATCGACAGCGACGCGGGCGATTCCCGCATGGGCATTGGCAAAGCCCGGATCGAGATCGATCGCCTTTTGGTAGAAGGACAGCGTCCGGCGATAGGTGTCGACATCCCTCAAGATGAAGCCTTCCTGCTCGGCCCGCATGTAATAATCGTAGGCTTCGAGATTTTCGGTCGGGATCCGGGCCAGTTGGTCGCGCTCGCGCGCGCTGAGCTTGACCGACAGGGCCGAGATGATCTTGCCGATCACATCGTCCTGAACGGCAAAGAGGTCGGCATATTGGCGATCGTAGCGCTCGGCCCAAAGCGACAGGCCGGTGACTGCGTCGATCAGCTTGACATTGATCCGCAGCCGCGGCCCGGCGCGCTGCAAGGTTCCTTCGAGCACATATTTCACGCCGAGTTCGGCGGCCACGTCCTGGATCTTGCCGACGGAGCCCTGGATGGCGAAGACCGAGTGGCGGGCGATGACGAAGAGGCCTGATACTTTGGACAATTCGGTGATCAGATCGTCCGTCAAACCCTCTGCGAGATGGTCGTGCTCGCTGTCGCCGCTGACATTGATGAATGGCAGAACCGCGACAGAGGGCCTGTCCGGCAACGGATAGGCGAAACGTTCGGCAGGCCCCGGCGGTTCTGCCGGCATCCACGGCTGCCACCAGAGTCCTGCGCCCGCAAGAGCAAGGACAACGGCCGCTGCGATGCCTGCAACGAGGCGGCGTCTCGGCAGGCGCCTCCGGCTTGTGAGGGTTTTACCGGCAGAAGTGGGGTCAAGCAGGACGCGATAGACCCGGACCGGTTCGGTGATGCTCTTCAACCGCTGTTCGCCAAGCGAAGCAAAACCGACCGGGACTTTCGATTTCACCTGGTCGTATGTCGTGCCCGATATGGCGATGCCGCCCGGTTCGGCCAGCGCCTGTATTCGATCGGCGACATTGACGCCGTCGCCCTGGATGTCTTCGCCCTCGACGATGATATCGCCGAGATTGATGCCGATCCGGAACTCGAGCCGATGCTCCGGCAGTGCCGCGGCACTCTGCGTCGCTTTCAGTTGCTGAACCTCCACCGCGCAGCGCAAGGCATCGACGACACTCTGAAATTCGACCAGCAGACCATCGCCCATGGTTTTGACCAGCCGGCCATGGTGACGCGCAATCGCCGGCTCGAAGACATCGTTCTGGTCCGCCTGAAAACGCGCACGGGTGCCCTCTTCGTCGATCTGGCTCAATCGACTGTAACCGACGACATCAGCGATCAGGATTGCTGCAAGACGGCGCTCCATCCCCGGTCTTTCCTGGAGAGCGAATGTATTACTAAAAATATTCTACAGTATGTCCTGCCGCGATGCTATCGTCGGCGCTCGCGATATTCAACTTAGCGATGCTGTCGATCACACAGATAAAGCAGACGTCTGCCGCCTGCCACGGCGGTGTGATCGATACTGGCGAATTCATCCGCCTTTTCCCGATCCCGGTCGGTTTCGGGCCCGAGCGGGCACAGAATTACTGCACGCCGAGGCTGTTCAATTCACCCTTCGCGCCGTCATATTCCATGTATGTCGTGGGGCAGGAGGACAAGGCGGCCTCGAAACGTCGGCGCGCCTCCTGGGTGTTGCCGCCCAACAGATACCATTCGCCATTGTAAAATGTGGCCTCGCAACGCTGGTTGCTATCGGCCGCCTTCGCCATCAGTTCATCTGGTTTCAAATCGCCGAGAAAGAGACTGAAAACGGGATAGGGCCATGTTCCCTGGTCGGTTTTACTGGCCGCGATCTTGAGATCGGCGATTGCCTTTGTATCATTGCCCCGGCTTTGAGCCATAAAGCGCCAGAGATGATAATAGGGAGCCGTCGGGGGATTCTCGGTTGTCCTAATGGCGAACCCTGTCGCGGCTTGCTCGTACTTTCCTGCGAAATAGTTCGCCATGGGGTCATTGACGATGAATTGACGTGTATTGCTGATCGGCCAAAGCGATGCCCGTGCTATAATAACGAACAGAGTGCTGAAGGCTGTCGCCGCCGCGCCGAAACGAGGCGTCGGGCGTTCTCTCGGCCAGAAAGCCAACAGCAGCGACGATAGCGCGGCCCCGATCAAGGCGCCGCCGAAATGTCCGGCATAATCGATGTTCTCACCGCCTCTTGCTGCCGAAAGGAATGGCAGCAGGGAGGGAATGAGAATTTGAGCTGCCCCGATCCGCAGGGTATCTGCAATCGGCCCTGAGCGGAAACGGAAGCTGGCAGCGATCACGGCTGCAAAAAGACCGACAATCCCGCCGGAGGCGCCGACCCCGATCGTGTTCGGCGCATTGATCCACACCGATGCGACAGACCCGCCAAGCGCGCTTGCGAAAAAAATCGCTGCAAACCAGCGCCAGCCGATCAGCCGTTCAAAGAGCCCTCCTGCGAACCATAAGGAAACGCAATTGAACGCGAGATGGAGGATACCTCCATGCATGAAGGGTGCGGTAAACAGCCGCCACCATTGACCATGCTCGACAATGCTTTGACGAAACGTCCCACCGAGGACGAAGAGAGTCCAATTGGTGGGAGTGCCGGCGACGGGCGGCTCGAGACCGAAGGTTAGTTCGCCGGCATAGACCGCAATCAGAGTGGCGAGAAGAATGTAGGTGAATATAGGATGCCCGCCGCTGTTGAGAGCGGGTTCCAACGCTTCGTCTTCATCATCCGGGGCGGTCGAGCCATCTTCCTGCATGGTTTGGCGTTCGGCTTCGTAAGCTTCGGACAGCAATTCGACGAACTCATCGAATATCCTGTCCGAATTGCCCCGCAAGAGCTTCAGAGCAACGCCGACCTTGGCGCGTGAACCAACAAACCATTCCGGCAGCCGGCTCGTCAGCCCCCGTCTGACCAAGGTCCTGGCGGCAGTGGGATCAAGGTGAAGAATGATGTTATCCGCATATTTGGTCTGGACTCTGCCAATGCTTTGAATGGCAGACCACGGCAGTATCTGGCCGGGGAAATTCGGCAAACGGATTCCGGCCGTCGACATGACGAGTCCCGGCTCCACGGAGAATAGCTTGGGCAGCAGCAGCAATGCTAGGATGCCAAAAAACGCTGCACCCGGCACCACGAAGAACCAAGCCACACGAGGGTCCTTATCCCCAGGTGGATGGAAGCCTAGCCAAATGATTCCTGCCGTGATGGCAACTATAACCAGGAAGATCAGGAGCAATTTACGTTTGTTGTAGGCATATTCCGATCTGCGCAATTCTTCAGACGTCATCCAAACTTCTCGCTAAAAAAGTATCGACTGCACCTTGTAGACAAGGCGATGACACTGGATCGAATTTATCTACCGGGAATAGCATTTTGCAAGATGGGTTTCGACATCCTCAACAAAATGAACGCATCATAATTCGATATGAAATACTTCAGGTCATCGTCACCCCAGACCATCAGCAGAGTTGCAAAAAGCAGGCGAGTATCGGAAGCTTATTTCTTGGTTATCAGGCGATGGATTGCGCGACATGACGACAGCCTCATCGAGTGAGCCAACCAGGCACGGCAGCGCCAGGATTTGTCGCGGCTGCTGGGACCAGATGCATGTGCCGATCCCGATCGGCGGTCCGCTTGCCCTGCCCTTCCGCGCCCTCGGCATCACGCGCAGCAAGATGAACCCGGATATCTGCACGATCTGCGAACGCTCCTTCCAGTACGTCAAGAAGCAGCGCCAGATCACCGTTGACGCCACCATCCTCTTTGCCGATATCAGGGGCTTCACGGATCTTTCGGAGCGCATCGAGGCGGTGCAGCTGAGCGAGATCGTCAGCCTGTTTCAGGATCGTTGCGCGCAAGCGATCTGGGCGCATGACGGCATCGTCAACAAGCAGATGGGCGACGGCCTGATGGCGATCTTCAATTTTCCGATCGTCAGAAAGGATCACGCCGGCGCCGCGATCCTGGCCGCGCAGGAGATCCAGCGAAACTGCGCCGCCGCGCTAAGCGGTCTGGTGCTCGAGGCATTACCCGGCCGCACCCTCGGCGTCGGCGTCGGCATCCATTCCGGTGAGGTCCAGATCGGCGAATTCTCAAGCTTTCGCAGCGATTTCACCGCCATCGGCGGCGTTGTCAATCAGGCCGCAAGGCTCGAATCCCAGGCCGCCGCCGGCGAGATCCTGATCTCCTCCGAAACAGCCGCGAAGGCCGCCGACCTTGCGGCAGGCGCCGAAACCCGCATGCTTGTGCTCAAGGGGATCGAGCAGCCGGTGCAGGCACGAGTGCTGGCCAAGCGCTGAGCTGCCAACCTCTTCCCAGCGTCTATCTGTCCTCAACGTGGCAGCCGCTGTTTCTCACGCTGTGGTTGCCGAACTCGTCAAATTGCAAGCCAATTAATCTTCCGGAAACGAACATGGCTTATCTCTATGCCATTGCTCCGCCCTGCAGGCTGCGCACCGCAGGATGAAGAAGGCTGGAGGTGCCGCCCCCCAACGCCGCCGTCGCGCCGCCGCTCAACAAAGCCTTGAACGACGACGCGGCCGGAACCTTCGCCCTGCGTCAGGTCTTCATGCCGGTCAGCTCAGGAAACGGGTAGTAGCGCAGCCGCTTGTCGCGGCAGCGATCGTCATTCACCGTCGCCCCTAATATTTTGCCATCCGTGAAGGAGACACCGAGGTAGGCCCAGTCTCCCCAGCCGCGCTTGGCCACCAAACGCACGCAGTAAGCATAGATCTTTTTCTCAGGTTCAAGCACCACCACGCTGGAAATGCGGGCCCATACGACTTCTCCTGCTTCGTGCCTGTAGCTTCTCTTGAACACGATGTTGATGAAATTCTGCCGGACGTCACTCGAGGGAGGACGCTGGGAATCCGCAACGGATTGCGACACCGGCGCATTGCAGCCGGCGAGAGCCAGCAGCGCGACGCAAACAAGGACTTTCATTTTCATTCAGCTGAATCCCTAAAAGAATCGGAGCGCAAATAAACGCTGCGTATTCCTACAAACACAGCGAGAATAATATTTGCAATACTTCATAGGAATATTGTTGCGACTGCAGGATGCCGGCCGCGTGACGTGGATATATCAGTGTCGGCACACCTACACTGAAGGGTTCACAACAGAGCTTCCGGCCCCGTCTTCATCTTCATCATCATTGATCGTAACGCCGGCTTCCAACGCGGCCAGGATGAAAGCCTGCCGCACCGTCTCGGCCGGCATCCGCCCGGCAAGCCAGGCGCGGCAAAAATCGATCGCCCTTTGCTGGTGGACGCCGCCATTGACCGGCCAGTCGGAGACGAGTGCATAAAGCGCATCCTGCGGTGAGCGCAGAACCAGCCGCTCGCCGGTATCAAGGTCGATCGAGATGGGGGTTTCCCAGAAGGCAGAATGGTCGCTAATGGCAGTTGCACCTAGAAGTGAAGTGACTGGGAAACTAACTGCGGGAGACCGATCTCGGTTCCAGTATTGGGCCGAATGATCGCCGCCGGACATCACGGGCGCCGGTAATCCATTCCAGGCTAAAGCAATGGCTGCCAGCAGCCACGCTGCGGCGCGTGCTTCGAGGCTTCGCCCTGGGGGCTGCGCACCTCAGCATGAGGGGCGTTGGAGCATGCCGTAGCCGATAGCCGGCGCTGGAGGATGCCGCGCCAACGCTCAAGAGAGCCTCACCCTGAGGCGCCCCGCAAGGGGCCTCGAAGGGCGGGGCGGGTGCGTCGGCTCGCAGCGCCATAAGTTTGTAAACTATTCCATCTTCCGAACACACAGTTCGTTTCCCTTTGGTACTCTTTCCCTCTTCCCTCCGCGCTGACTCTCCATATTCCCGCCATGGCCAGATCTCCGAAGAAATCCCCCGCCCAGAATGGCTTCGAGGAGGCCCCTCAATCGTCTTTTGAGGGCGCGCCGCTTTCCGGCTCGGTTTGCCGGCTTCGTAAGCGACCGTAACCAAATCGTCCTCAGCCTGTGTCAAGTCAGTCCGACCGGTGGTCCTGAGCTTCGCCACCTTTGCGACTGCGGCAGTGGCGCTAGTGGAGGTCCGCTCTTGACCACGAGCGACGACGGACGCCCGGCGGTCGTCGGAATTCACCTGGGCAATGGCGAACAAGGGAAACGCGCTTTCAGTGGAGATATCATCCGTCAGAGCGCGGCAGTCAAAGCTGCGGTCTTCCCACAATTGATATCCGGAGTTTGCACGATAGCCGGCACGCCTACCGCCCCGTTAGTTTCCGCGCTTGACCTCCGCGCACGGCCTCTACCTAAAAGCCCGACTGCTATGCAAAGGAGGCTCCGGTGTCGGTACCCATTGAGGACTACGCGCTCATCGGCGATTGCGAAACCGCCGCACTCGTCTCGAAGAACGGCTCGATCGACTGGCTCTGTTTTCCGCGCTTCGATTCCCCCGCCTGTTTTGCCGCCCTGCTCGGCGCCGAGGATAACGGCTTCTGGTCGCTGTCACCGTCAGGTGAAAATGTCCGCGTCACGCGCCGCTACCGCAACGACACGCTCATTCTCGAAACCGAGTTTCAGACCGAGACCGGCACCGCCGTTCTCATCGACTTCATGCCGCTTCGCGATGGCACGAGCGATCTGATGCGCATCGTCGAGGGCAAGAGCGGCACTGTCGCCTTCGATATGGAGCTCAACCTTCGCTTCGATTACGGCCGAACCGTTCCCTGGGTCACGCATGGCGAGGATGGCGGCATCACCGCCATTGCCGGCCCGGACAGGCTAACCATGAATTGCGCCGTCCCGCTCGAAGGCCGCGGCCTGAGCACGGTCGGCTCCTTCCAGGTTGCCGCTGGCGAGAGCCAGATCTTCACCCTGACCTGGTCCCCCTCGCATATGCCGCAGCCGGCTCAGCGGCAGGTGGAATATGCGCTGCCGGACACGGAGGAATTCTGGCAATCCTTTGCCGCGAAATGCCCGAAAGTGGGCCGGTGGACGGAACAGGTCAAACGCTCGCTCATCACGCTCAAGGCACTGACCTACATGCCGACGGGCGGCATCGTCGCCGCGGCGACAACCTCCCTGCCGGAAAAGATCGGCGGGCCGCGCAACTGGGACTACCGCTATTGCTGGCTGCGCGACGCGACGCTGACCCTGCTCGCCCTGATGAAACTCGGCTATTACGAGGAAGCCAGTGCCTGGCGCAGCTGGCTGCTGCGCGCGGTCGCCGGCGCCCCGGCGCAGATGCAGATCATGTATGGCGTCGCCGGCGAGCGCAATCTGCTGGAATGGCAGGTTCCCTGGCTGAGTGGCTACGAGGGCTCGACACCCGTACGCATCGGCAATGCCGCTGCCGAACAGGTGCAGCTCGATGTCTATGGCGAGGTGGCCGACGCCCTGCTGCAGGCCCGCAAGGGCGGGCTTCCGCCGCATCACCGCGGACGCGAACTGGCGGCGGCCATTCTGCCCTTTCTCGAAAAAATCTGGATGGAGCCCGATGAAGGCATCTGGGAGGTGCGCGGCCAGCGCCAGCATTTCACCTATTCGAAGGTCATGGCCTGGGTGGCCTTCGACCGCGCCGTCCAGATTGCCGAGGCGGACGGCGAGCCCGAGGCCGCCGTACGTTGGCGCACGCTCGCAGATCACATCCATGCCGAGGTTTGCGAGAAGGCTTTCGATCCCGAACTCGGCTGTTTCGTGCAGGCCTACGGCTCCAAGGCGCTTGATGCCAGCCTGCTGCATCTCGGCATGGTCGGCTTCATCCCGCCTGATGATCCGCGCTATGTCGCGACAGTCGAGGCGATCGAGCGCAGGCTGCTGCGCGATGGCCTGCTGCTGCGCTACGAGACGCAGGAGGTGGACGACGGCCTGCCGCCAGGCGAAGGCGCGTTCCTCGCCTGCAGCTTCTGGCTCGTCGACGCCCTCGGCATGATCGGCCGCCGCGACGATGCGCTGCGCCTGTTCGAGCGGCTGCTTTCTATCTGCAACGATGTCGGGCTTCTGGCGGAAGAATATGATCCCGCCGCCCGCCGCATGCTCGGCAACTTCCCGCAGGCCTTCAGCCATGTCGGGTTGATCAACAGTGCGTTGAACCTCGCGCGGCTGGAGGGGCCGGCGGACCAGCGTTCGGCGTGATGAGTGTGGTAAGAACCGCTGAAGAAAGACCCCTCCCCAACCCCTCCCACAGGTGGGAGGGGCTAATCCGGCGGCACCGCCTTGCCTCTTCCGAAACGTTGAGGATTTGGAAAGCCGGCGCGGCAGGTTAAGCCCCTCCCACTTGTGGGGGTCCGAAGGACGGGTCGAGACCCGTGGCTCGACCCCGGCATCCTACAGGAGGGGTTTGGGGCGGGGTCTCTTAGTATCACGCGACCGGGAGACTATTCAAAAATCCGAACGATTCATTCGTTTCCCTTTTGTACTCTTTCCCTCTTCACTTTCGCGCTGACTCTCTCCATATTCGCGCCATGGCCAAATCTCCGAAGAAATCCCCCGCCCCGAATGGCTTCGAGGAAGCCCCTCAATCGTCTTTTGAGGGAGCCCCCCTCTCAGGCTCGGTTGCCGATTGGGTGAAGCAGCTGGAGGCCGATGCCGAAACCTCGGGCGTCGAGACCCAGCGCCAGATCGCCTCCAAGGCCGGCAAACATCGCAAGAAGGTGGAAATCGCCGCCAGGACGAAAACCAGCGACGGCGGCGTCAGCGCGTCGAAATCGGCGCGCGGCACCTCCATGGGCGGCTCGACCGACCCGAAGACGCGCGCGGCCGCCGGCCTCAATCCCGTCTCCGGCATGGATACGACGCTGGAGGAGGCCTCGTCGCTGCAGGCCGGCACTGCCGTCACCGCCACGGTCGAGGCGCTGTCGGCGCTGATCGAGAGCGGCAATCCGCTGCACAAGAACGGCAAGATCTGGACGCCGCACCGCCCTGCCCGGCCCGACAAGTCAGAAGGCGGCATCGCCATTCGCATGCAGTCGGATTACGAGCCGGCCGGCGACCAGCCCACAGCCATCCGCGACCTCGTCGAGGGACTGGAGAATGGCGACCGCAGCCAGGTGCTGCTCGGCGTCACCGGCTCCGGCAAGACCTTCACCATGGCCAAGGTGATCGAGGCAACGCAGCGCCCGGCCGTCATCCTGGCGCCGAACAAGACGCTGGCCGCCCAGCTCTATTCCGAATTCAAGAACTTCTTCCCCGACAATGCGGTGGAATATTTCGTTTCCTACTACGATTATTACCAGCCGGAAGCCTATGTGCCGCGCTCCGACACCTATATCGAGAAAGAATCCTCGATCAACGAGCAGATCGACCGCATGCGCCACTCGGCGACGCGCTCGCTGCTCGAACGCGACGACTGCATCATCGTCGCCTCGGTCTCCTGCATCTACGGTATCGGCTCGGTCGAAACCTATACGGCGATGACCTTCCAGATGTCGGTCGGCGACCGGCTCGACCAGCGCCAGCTGCTGGCCGACCTCGTCGCCCAGCAATACAAGCGCCGCGACATGGATTTCACCCGCGGTTCCTTCCGCGTGCGCGGCGATACGATCGAGCTTTTCCCCGCCCACCTTGAGGATGCCGCCTGGCGCATCTCGATGTTCGGCGACGAAATCGACGCCATCACTGAGTTCGACCCGCTCACCGGCCAGAAGGTCGGCGACCTGAAATCGGTGAAGATCTACGCCAATTCGCACTATGTCACCCCGCGCCCGACGCTGAACGGCGCCATCAAGTCGATCAAGGAAGAGCTGAGGTTACGCCTGGCCGAGCTGGAAAAGGCCGGCCGCCTGCTGGAGGCCCAGCGCCTGGAGCAGCGCACCCGCTACGATATCGAAATGCTCGAAGCCACAGGCTCCTGCCAGGGCATCGAGAACTATTCGCGTTATCTCACCGGCCGCGACCCCGGCGATCCGCCGCCGACGCTGTTCGAATATATCCCCGACAACGCCCTCGTCTTCATCGACGAAAGCCACGTCACCGTGCCGCAGATCGGCGGCATGTACCGGGGCGACTTCAGGCGCAAGGCGACGCTGGCCGAATACGGCTTCCGCCTGCCCTCCTGCATGGACAACCGGCCGCTGCGCTTCGAGGAATGGGACGCCATGCGCCCCGACACCATCGCCGTTTCGGCCACGCCGGGCGGCTGGGAGATGGAACAATCGGGCGGCGTCTTCGCCGAACAGGTGATCCGCCCGACCGGCCTGATCGACCCGCCGGTCGAGGTCCGCTCGGCCCGCAGCCAGGTCGACGACGTGCTCGGCGAAATCCGCGAGACCGCTGCCAAGGGCTATCGCACCCTCTGCACCGTGCTGACCAAGCGCATGGCCGAGGACCTGACCGAATATCTGCATGAGCAGGGCGTGCGTGTGCGCTACATGCACTCCGACATCGACACGCTGGAGCGGATCGAGATCCTCCGCGATCTCCGCCTCGGCGCCTTCGACGTGCTCGTCGGCATCAACCTTCTGCGCGAAGGCCTCGACATTCCCGAATGCGGCTTCGTCGCCATCCTCGACGCCGACAAGGAAGGCTTCCTGCGCTCCGAAACCTCGCTGATCCAGACGATCGGCCGCGCCGCGCGCAACGTCGACGGCAAGGTCATCCTCTATGCCGACCAGATCACCGGCTCGATGAAGCGGGCGATGGAGGAAACCAGCCGCCGCCGCGAAAAGCAGATGGTCTATAACCAGGAACACGGCATCACGCCGGAATCGGTCAAGGCCAGGATCAACGACATCCTCGACAGCGTCTACGAACGCGACCACGTCCGCGCCGATATCTCGGGCACCTCGGGCAAGGGTTTCGCCGATGGCGGCAACCTCGTCGGCAACAACCTGCAGACCCATCTCAACGCGCTCGAAAAGAGCATGCGCGACGCCGCCGCCGACCTAGACTTCGAAAAAGCCGCCCGCCTCCGCGACGAAATCAAACGCCTCAAAGCCGTGGAACTCGCCGCCATGGACGACCCGATGGCCCGCGAGGAAGCGAAGGCGATGGAAGGCGTCAGACGGAACGCCAAAGCGACCCGCGAGTCCCTTCTCCCAGCCGGCGAGAAGGTGCCCGGCAGGGCGGATGAGGGGCCCACCCCCTCCTACTTCGCCAAACCCTCGATCGACGACATGGGCCCAGGCACCGACACCACCACCCCCCTCTTCCGCAAACCCGCTCTGGATGAGATGGGCCGCGACATTGCCGAGCCCACAAAGAAGACCCTCTTCCGCAAGAACGACCTCGATGAAATGACGGTCGGCCGAACCGAAAAGCCGGTCACCGGCGCACTGCCGGAAAAGCCGGATGCCGCCAAAAGCACGAAGCGGTTTTCACCGCTGCTCGAAGGCCAGCCGGAGCGTGATGACGTGCGGCCGGTCGTGCGTGGGAAGACGGGCGTGGGGAGCTATGAGGACCCGGGCGAGCAGAAGCGCAAGGGGCGGACGAAGGGGAAGACTGGGCGGCCGGGGCGGTAACGACAAACCGGCCAACCAGGCGGCCTGGTTTAAGATGGTTTGTGTGTCGCTGGGTCAGCCGCGCCTTTCGTAATCGGCGCGGTTGACGAATCTCGGATGCTAACACCATGGGTGCGTGTCTAGGCAATCGCTTTGGAGACACCATGGGCGATTTTATGGATCAGCCTTTCTGGCTTGCAGCGTGTCCACAGACGGAATTCCCCATGCCAGAAATTTGCATCGACCCCTTCCCCTCCGCCGCCGAACTGAACGCGCTCTTTTCCGCCGCCTGGGGCAGCCCGCACAACCGCGATTTCACCCCCATCCTCTCCCGCAGCCTCGCCCATATCGGCGCCTATCAGGACGACCGGCTCGTCGGCTTCGTCAATGTCGCCTGGGATGGCGGCATCCATGCCTTCATCCTCGACACCTCGGTTCACCCTGACATGCGCCGGCAGGGGATCGCGACGCGGCTGGTCAGGGAAGCGACGCGGGTTGCGGGGGAGCGCGGCGCCGAGTGGCTGCATGTCGATTTCGAACCGCATCTGACCAGCTTCTACCGCGCCTGTGGATTCAGGCCGACGAAGGCAGGACTCATCAAGCTCGTGTAGTTCTTCCGCGCGGGAAGTCTGAACAAGTCGAAGCCAAACACCAACCTGCGATAGTGACGCGAATGGTCGCGCGGCGCAGCGCTACCGACAAACCCGCTGAAAACACAATTTTCGCGAGAGCATCCCGCCCGAAAATGAAAGATAATACTATTTACGAAACCAAACCATGACTTTGAGTTCTCAAATTAAAATTCGTTTCCCCAGTATTTCATCCTTAGTTTTTCATTAAAAAAGCAATGAAAAGACACAATTTTGCATTGAAAACTTAATCAGGGATTGGCATAGATCCCCGAGGGGTTGTCGTCCGCCGAGCAATAAAACAGTTTTTTCGGGGATGTCTCATATTGCCGAGTACAACGCATCTTTTGGGGAAAGATATATATGGCCTTGAATATTCTGGACACGAACGGCGCCACAGTTACCAAGACCGGCGCTGAGTTCGAAGCTTACGATGTTATCCGCGACTCTGAAACCAGCCCTTCCGCACCTGTCTCTCTCACTGTTTCCGATTCCTCGGCGGCAGATCTGGCCGACGAGTTGGGCTTGGTATCGGCGAACGTGACGGTATCGAGCGGCGGCAGCACGGTCACGACGGGCGCCGGCAACGACAACATCTCAGGCGGCGAAGGCGCGGACACGCTGAGCGGCGGCGGCGGCGACGATACGATCTACGGCAACGCCGGCAACGACAAACTGATCGGCGGTGACGGCAACGACAGGATCACTGATGGTGGTTTTGGCTTTGTGCTCGGACCTGATGGCAGCCTCCAGTCAGAAATCGTCGACATTGACGGCGGCGACGGCGACGATTTGATAACCATTGAGAGATTCGCTCCACTGATATCGGGAACGATCGATGGCGGTGCCGGGATCGATACGTTGCGTGCCTCGGCGCTCCGGGGCCTGACGATCAAGAACGTCGAAGTGCTTGAATTGGCAGATTTTCGGGTTAGCGGTTCGAGTGCACAGTTCGAAAGCTTTGATAAGATCGCCAGATCGACCGATCCAGTCTTCAATTTTGACCCCTCACTGGTAGTGACGGATAGCGCCCACCTCGATCTTTCCGACGAACTGGGAGATCTCGGGACCCTTGTCCGCGGCTTCTCCGGCATTGACGTCAAAACCGGCGACGGCAATGATGAGTTTGCGGGCAGCGACGTCAACGACATTTTCGACGGCAGCGGCGGCAGCGACCTCATCAATGGCAACGACGGCAATGACAAATTGACCGGCGGCGACGGCAACGACACCATCAATGGCGGCGCCGGCATCGACACGGCGGCATTCGCCGGCAATTTTGCCGAATATTCCTTCGAGATCGACAATGGCAGCCGTGTCGTGACGAGCGCGCTGGAAGGCACGGATAGGCTGACAGACGTCGAATTCGCGCGCTTTGCCGATGGCGTTTACGACTTCGCGACGGAAACCTTCACGCTCAACAGCACCGAGCCGGGTACTCCGCTGAATATCCTGGACACAAACGGCGCCACAATTACCAAGACCGGCGCTGAGTTCGAAGCTTACGACGTCATCCGCGACTCCGAAATCAATCCTCTCGTCGCGGTCAATCTGGTCGTCTCGGATTCCGGGGCGGTGGACCTTGCCGACGAACTGGGCTCCGGCTCCGCAAATGTGACGGGCTCAAGTGGCGATAATGCGATCACGACAGGCGCAGGCAACGATAACATCAATGGCGGTGACGGCGCAGACACGCTGAACGGCGGCGCCGGAAACGATCTGATCCAGGGCGGAAATGGCAATGACACGCTGAATGGCGGTGACGGCAACGACCACATATCCGGCGACCTTGGAAACGACGTTATCAGAGGCGGCGCGGGTAACGATACGATCTCCGATGGTGAGCTTTTTGGCCTTGCCTCTGAAGTGGTTGATATCGATGCAGGCGACGGTAACGATGCCATAACTCTTGAGACATTCGCCCCAATGAATTCCGGAACGATCGATGGCGGCGCCGGGATCGATACGCTGCAGATAAGCTCGCTCCAGGGCCTGACGATCAAGAACGTCGAGATTCTTGAAACGGCCGGATGGTCGGTTGCCGGATCGAGCGCGCAGCTCGAAAGCTTCGACAAGATCGTTTGGTCGACCGATCCCTTCGGCGATTTTCGCGCCTCAGTGGCACTGACGGACAGCGCCCACCTCGATCTCTCCGACGAGCTGGGAGATCTCGGATCATTCATCGACGGCCACGCCTTCGGCATTGACGTCAAGACCGGCAGCGGCGACGACGAGTTCACAGGCACCGACGGCAACGATATTTTCGACGGCAACGGCGGCAACGATATCCTCAATGGCAATGCCGGCAATGACAAATTGACCGGTGGCGCCGGCGACGACACCATCAATGGCGGCGACGGCATCGATACGGCAATATTCTCCGGCAATTTCGCCAATTATTCCTTCGCATTGAATAATGGCGATCACATCCTGACGAGCGCCGGGGAAGGGACGGATACGCTGACAGACGTCGAATTGGCGCGCTTTGCCGACGGCGTCTACGATTTCGCCACGGAAACTTTTACGCCTAAGGGAAATGCCGCGCCGACCAATATCCAGCTTTCGAAGACCGCCCTCTCAGAGGACACGCCGATCTGGACCACGGTTGGCCTGCTCAGCGCCAAGGACGCCGATGGCGACGCCCTCACCTATACGCTGATTGACGGGGCGAATGATCACTTCCGGATAAAGGGCAACCGCATCGTTACCTCGAAGGAATTCGACTACGAGACCGACAAGTCGCACACGATCAAGGTGGCAGTTTCGGACGGCAAGGTCACCGTGGAGAAGGACATCACGATCAATGTCCTCGACGTCAACGAAGCCCCTGTCAATCAGGCGCCGACCAAGCTCGCCTTCTCGCGCAGCTCGGTCTCCGAGAATGTCGCGATCGGCACCTCGGTCGGCCTTCTCACAGCCGTCGATCCGGAAGGCGGCGCCGTGAAATGGCGTCTGACGGACGATGCCGACGGCATCTTCAAGCTGGTCGGCAACAAGATCCAGACAAAGGCGGCGATCGATTATGAAAGCACCCATAGCCTGACCTTCACCGCCGAAGCCTACGACGCGGCCGGAAACTTCACGGGCCACGATTTCACGCTCGCCGTGAAGGACGTCTTCGAGGCGTCGGTTTCGAGCTTGTCGCATGAGGCGTTGATCTAGCCACAACACTGTGGCGGGACGCAGAAATGGGTCCCGCGACAAGGGCAGGATGCGCCCGCGTGCTCCTTTAAACGAGCACGCGGGCGCTACCACCGCACCGAACGCACAGCCTAAGGTCGCAGTCTTTCCGAATAAGAGGGCTGCCCCCACGAACCTTCTCCACCCGGAACGGCAGAAAAGACACAATTCGTTCTTGCAGAATCCAACGCATCTTCTGGAAAGTTTACATGGCCTTGAATATTCTGGACACGAACGGCGCTACAGTTATCAAGACCGGTGCGCAGTTCGAGGCGTACGACGTCATCCGCTACTCCGCCGATAATCCTCTCGCCATGGTCACTCTGAAGGTGTCGGATTTCGGCACGATAAACCTTGCCGATGAGTTGGACTCGGTTTCCGCAGAAATAACGGGCTCGAGCAGTGCCAATGCGATTACAACCGGCAGGGGCAACGACACTATATCGGGCGGAAATGGCAATGACACGCTGAATGGCGGAGAAGGCAACGATACGCTAAATGGCGACGATGGCGCAGACACGCTGAACGGCGGTGCCGGAGAAGATACGATCCGAGGTGGAGCTGGTAATGACACGCTGAATGGCGGGGACGGCAACGACACGCTCGACGGCGGGCAAGGTAATGACAAGATCAATGGTGGCGCGGGCAATGACACGATCACCGACTCTGCGCACTTTAACACACCGAAAACGACGATCGATGCAGGGGACGGCGACGACAAAGTAATTATATTAGCAAGCGATGAATCGCTGACAGGGGCGATCGATGGCGGCAACGGGATCGACGTTCTTTCCGGCTTGAACAATCTGACCGCTTTTACGATACAGAACTTCGAAATTCTTGAAACGGGAGGGATCCACCTTGCCGGTTCGGCTGCTCAGTTCGAAAGCTTCGACAAGATCATCTACGGTGACAATCCGATCTACGACAGTTCCGTCATCTCCTTGATATTGGCGGATGGCGTTCATGTCGATCTCTCCGACGAGCTGGCAGCCCGTCGGACCTCCATCACAGGCACCGCCTTCGGCATAGACGTCACGACGGGCGCCGGTAATGACAATTTCGTCGGAACAGCCGGTAACGACATTTTCGACGGCGGCGCCGGCAACGACACATTGCATGGCAATGCTGGAAATGACCTGTTGACCGGCGGCGAAGGCAACGACCAAGTCTATGGGGGCGCCGGAAATGATGTGATCAGGGGTGGAACGGGTAACGACACGATCGGCGACGGTGACTTTTTCGGCCCTCCAGAAGTCTTCGATATAGATGGGGGCGACGGCAATGATACCGTGAACCTGCAGATCGCATACAGTATCGAAAATTCGGGAATAGTTGATGGCGGTGCCGACACCGACACGCTGCAAGCCTATAATCTGACCGGCTTGACGATCAAGAATTTCGAAATTCTTGAGACGGGGGGAATGGAAACTATTGGTTCGGCGGCGCAGTTTGAAAGCTTTGAAAAGATCGTCGTCTACGACGATCCAAACTACGATAGCTATGCCATCTCGTTGAAATTGACGGACGGGGTTCACGTCGACCTTGCTGGTGAACTGGCCACCCGTTCGGCGCATATCAGCGGCAATGCCTTCGGCATCGACGTCACGACCGGTGGCGGCAATGATCAACTTGAAGGTACTGATGGCAACGACATTTTCGACGGCGGCGCCGGCAATGACGTTATCGATGGCTACTCCGGCAATGACGTCCTGAGAGGCGGTGCGGGCGATGATACGATCACCGATGGTGACGACTACGCCGATGCAAAAATCTTCGATATAGATGCAGGCAACGGCAACGACACCGTAACTGTGTTTCGCGGCTCCGATGTCGAGGCGTCCGGAACACTCAATGGCGGTGCCGACACCGACACGCTGCAAGCCTATAATCTGAGCGGCCTGACGATCCAAAATTTCGAAATCCTCGAATTGGGCGGAGCGGGCGCTATTGGTTCGGCTGCGCAGTTCGAAAGTTTCGACAAAATCGTAGTCTACGAGCCGGGATACGAAAGCATCATCTCCTTGACATTGACCGACAGTGCCCATGTCGATCTCTCGGACGAGTTGGCCACCCGTTCGGCATATATCAGTGGCACGGCCTTCGGTATTGACGTCGCGACCGGTGGCGGCAGCGACCAACTTGAAGGCACCGATGGTAACGACATATTCGACGGTGGAGCTGGTAATGACAGAATTGATGGCTATGGCGGGAACGACATGCTCTTTGGAGGCACCGGCATCGACACGGCCGTCTTCTCCGGCGATTTCGCCAGCTATTCCTTCGCGATCGACAATGGCAGCCACATCCTGACGAGCGCCCTGGAGGGCAAGGATACGCTGACTGATGTTGAATTCGCCCGTTTTGCCGACGGCGTCTACGATTTCGCCACGGAAACTTTCACAAGCAATAACACCGCGCCGACCAATTTCCAGCTTTCGAAGACCGCCCTCTCAGAGGACACGCCGATCTGGACCACCGTTGGCCTGCTCAGCGCCAAGGACGCCGATGGCGACGCCCTCACCTATACGCTGCTCGACGGAGCCAACGATCATTTCCGGATAAAGGGCGACCGTATCGTCACCTCCAAGGCGCTGGATTACGAGACCGACAAGTCGCACACGATCAAGGTTGCCGTTTCCGACGGCAAGGTCACGGTCGAAAAGGACATCACGATCAATGTCCTCGACGTCAACGAAGCACCTGTCAACAAGGCGCCGACCAATCTCGCCTTCTCGCGCAGCTCGATCTCCGAGAATGTCGCGATCGGCACCTCGGTCGGCCTTCTCTCGGCGGTCGATCCAGAAGGCGGCACGGTAAAATGGCGGCTGACGGATGATGCCGACGGCATCTTCAAGCTCGTCGGCAACAAGATCCAGACGAAGGCTGCAATCGACTACGAAAGCACCCACAACCTGACCTACACTGCCGAAGCCTACGACACGGCCGGAAACGTCACCAGCCACGATTTCACGGTCGCCGTGAAGGACGTCTTCGAGCCGGCGGTTTCGAGCTTCTCGCATGAGGCGTTGATCTAACTGCGACTGGATTCCAGGCGACGCAGAAATGCGTCGCCAATGGCCTTCAAAACGGGGTGCTTGCGGTCAGCAAGCCCCCGTATCGATCAGGCGGAACAAGGTGCCCCACCGAATCTCTTTTCCCCACTGGGTAGAAGAGGGAGTTCGGCTTACCGCCCGGTCCAAATTGCTGCTCCCCCTTCGCACCCGATTCGGCTATGATTTCCTGCCGATCCGAGGAGAGCCCGCATGCGCCTGCCCACATTCATCCTCGCCCTCGCCGTCTCGGCGCTCGCAGCCTTGCCTGCATCGGCAGCGACCTACAAGACGCCGAAGGCGCTGCTCAAGGCGCTCTATAGCTACGACACCGACAACAGCGACGCCGAGGCGCCCTCGCCCTATTCCGCCTTCTTCTCCGACCACCTGACCAAGCTCCTCCAGACCGATCTCGACAACACGGCAGAGGGCGATGTCGGTGCGATCGACTTCGATCCCGTCATCGCTGGCCAGGATGGCACCGCCAGCGACGTCAGGATCGGCCAGCCGATCCTGCTGGATGACAAGGCCGAGGTGGAGGTGGAGTTCGAAAACGGCGAAGAGGTGACGCTCTTCTATACGCTGGTACGCGAACACGGCGGCTGGAAGGTCGACGACATCGCCAATCAGAAGGGGGATAATCCCTGGAGCCTGAGCGGGTTGCTGGGGGATGCGCAGTAGGCTGGCAGCCCAGCCACCCGCCCTCCCGGTCGAGGCGACCCTGCGTTTGTCACGGGCAATCAATTCACTGGATCGATTGCTCCGCTCCTCACCCTCACCATGAGACTGATCGGCGTGCCTGCCGCCCCGCCCACGAACAAAAAACCTGCCCGGCTATCGAATCTGCCGCTCATCCCGTTTCGGCACGGAATCCCGATATGGCACAGCCGCGCAAGAATCCGTTAACCCATCGTCAAGTATCTGAATCTTCGGCATTTCCCGACATCGATGCAGGCATGCCAAAAGAATCCCGCTTGCTTTTTGCCCGAAATGCTGGCACGAATTGACTTACTCGGGCATTTGCATGCCGGTGACTGGACTGATGTGGTAATCCCTTCCGTTTGGAAGGCGGCGCGGGACTACCCGCCTACGTAGACGTTCTTTCCCCGTACGTGACTTCTCCGACTGACCCTTCGTCCCAATCGATCGGGGCGAAAGCTAAAGCCGTCCGCTTCCTCTCGGGGGCGCGGATACTACACAGACTAAGGGAAAAGGACGATCCCAATGGCCACCAAGGGCACCGTAAAATTCTTCAACCAGGACAAGGGTTTTGGTTTCATCACGCCGGACGGCGGCGCAAAGGACGTTTTTGTCCATATCTCTGCGTTGCAGGCTTCTGGCATCCAGTCGCTGCGCGAAGGCCAGCAGGTTACCTTCGACACCGAGCCGGACCGCATGGGCAAGGGCCCGAAGGCTGTCAACATCTCGGCTTCGTAAGTCAGACTTCCGCTCGCGCGGCATAACGGCGCTCCGCAAGGGGCGCCGTTTCTGTTTGTGGTGATCGGCGGTCATTTGTCGATCACATTGGCAAGTGTTATATGCGCCCTTTATAGATGCCCGCCCCTGCGGCGGGGGCACCGCACTGCGGCGCGGTAACAAGGAACAGTGGAACGTCGATGACGCAGAAGAGGCCGATTTTTGCAGTCGCCCCGATGATCGACTGGACGGATCGGCATTGCCGCTATTTCCACCGCCAGATCAGCCGCGAGGCGCTGCTCTATACCGAGATGGTGGTGGCCGATGCGATCATCCACGGCCCGCGCGATCGGCTGCTCGGTCATGACGCCGCCGAGCATCCGCTGGCGCTGCAGCTCGGCGGATCGGACCCGGCAAAGCTTACCGAAGCGGTGAAAATCGCCCAGCCCTATGGCTATGACGAGATCAACCTCAATGTCGGCTGCCCTTCCGACCGGGTGCAGTCCGGCACCTTCGGCGCCTGCCTGATGTTGACGCCGGAAACGGTGGCCGAATGCATCGCGGCAATGAAGAGGGTTGCGACCGCGCCGGTAACGGTGAAATGCCGGATCGGCGTCGACGAGCAGGAGCCGGAACAGGCGCTGCCCGAGCTGATCAGCCGCGTTCTCGATGCCGGCGCCGACGCGATCTGGATCCATGCCCGCAAGGCATGGCTGAAGGGTCTGAGCCCCAAAGAAAACCGCGAGATCCCGCCGCTCGACTACGAGATCGTCTATCGGATGAAGCAGCGCTGGCCCGATGTCTTCATCGGCATCAACGGCGGTATCCGCACGCTCGACGAAGCCGCCGTCCATCTCGAACATGTCGACGGCGTCATGCTTGGCCGCGCCGCCTACCAGAATGCCGCGATCCTTGCCGACATCGACCAGCGCTTCTTTGGTGCGCCTGCGGCCGAACCGGATTGGGAGGCGCTCTGTAACCGGATGATGGCCTATGCCGAACGCCACATCGCCGGCGGCGGCCGGCTACAGCACGTGGCCCGCCACATGGTCGGTCTCTTCACCGGCCTGCCCGGCGCCCGCCGCTACCGTCAGATCCTCTCAACCGATGCGGCAAAAACCGGCGCCGGGCCGGAAGTGTTGGCGGCGGCCTTTGCGGCAGTGGATTTCTCGGGGACGGATCAGGAAGCAGTCAGCGCCTGACGTGAGGTGATGCCTAGTCATGGCGCTGAGGTGAAGCGTCAGGACCGCGCCATCGGCAGCAAGATCTTCGTCTCGATCCGGCCCGCCAGCGAGAACACCAGGATTTCCGTATCCCTGCCGATCCTGCTGCCATCCATCAATCGGACGATATCATCGACGCCGCCGACCGGGCTGCCATCGATGGCGAGAATATAATCGCCCTCCTGCAGCCCTCCCTTTGCCGCCGGCCCGTCGGCTTCGACGCGCCGGATGCGAACCGAGGTCGTCTGCGTCGTGCCTGCGGCAAGCGCCACCCGGCGCGGCAGCACGATCGTATCGCCTGCTATGCCGATGAAGGCGCGCCTGACCTGGCCATAGCGAAGAATCTCCGAAACCACGAAATTGGCCGTATTCGACGCCACGGCAAAGGCGATGCTCTGCGCGCCCTGGATGACGGCGGTGTTGACGCCAATGACCTCCCCGCCCGAAGACACCAGTGGCCCGCCCGAGTTGCCGGGATTGAGCGCCGCATCGGTCTGGATGACATCTTCCATCGGCCGGCCGCTGGCCGCCCGCATCGACCGGCCGAGCGCCGAGACGATACCGGCCGAAACCGTCCATTCGAAGCCGAGCGGGTTTCCGATCGCGATCGCGATATGGCCCCTGCGCAGGCGCTGGGAATCTCCGAGCTTCGCCCAGGCGCCGGTGCTTGTATTGGCGCGAATGAGGGCGATATCGGTATCCACATCCCGGCCAAGCACGCGGCCCTCGGTAACGAAACCGTCAGGCGTGGTGATGCGAACGACCTTGGCATCGTCAACGACATGGTTGTTGGTGATGATCAGGCCATCAGGCGAGACCGCGAAGCCGGACCCCTGCCCCTGCCGGCCTCCCACCCTCTCGATCCGGCTGACTGCTGGCCCGACCGTATCGACTGCTGCTGCGATCGATTGCGAATAGGCATCGATCAGCGCCCCATCATTCTGAGGCGCTATCTGCTTGTCCATGTAACCCATTATTGAATCCTCAGGCGGCAGTAACGGCCGTCCCGCCGCCGGCGAAGCCGTCGCGGTTGCGACGGTCCGCCATGGCGCTGTTGTATGAGGATTAGATGGTTGGGCGATGAACCGCGTTCAAGTGTGCGCCAGCAGCGGCATGCACGGCGGCAGAATGGGAACACACCTACCCCGGACAGATATATTGAACTACCCGGACGGATATATTGAACGAATAATAAAAAAATGGCTCATTGCAGACGTTCGTCTCGCCCGTGACGAACTAGCCTGAGGTGGCCGACAGCCGAGATACAGTGGATTAAAACAATGTTCGCAGCGCAAAGCAGCCAGGCGAGGATCACCCGGGCTCCCGCGCGTCATGCGAAATGGGCGGGTGCTATACCCATCTCGCGTAGACATACAAACTTCTGTCATATCAATAGAATAGAAAGAGGAACTCAATAAGCACATCAACATATTCGGGTTGATCAGGCGCGACCTTCTTGCCCCTAGCCTCCGGCCCAACGGCGCTCGTGGCCTTGTCAATTCTGCAGGCAACAGCGCAAACTTCTGACCGCATTAATCCAACCAACCCCAACCAACGGAGCCAAAAGATGAGCACGGTTACCACCAAGGACGGCGTCGAAATCTTCTACAAGGATTGGGGGCCGAAGAGCGCTCAGCCGATCATGTTTCATCACGGCTGGCCGCTCTGCTCCGACGACTGGGATGCCCAGATGCTGTTCTTCCTTGAGAAGGGCTACCGGGTCGTCGCCCATGATCGGCGAGGCCACGGCCGCTCGACCCAGGTGGGCGACGGTCACGACATGGATCACTACGCCGCCGATGCCGCAGCCGTCGTCGAGCATCTCGATCTCAGGAACACCGTCCATGTCGGCCACTCCACCGGCGGCGGCGAAGCGACCCATTACGTCGCCCGCCACGGCCAGCCGCAGGGCCGCGTCGCAAAGCTGGTGATCATCGGCGCCGTGCCGCCTCTCATGGTGAAAACGGATGCCAATCCCGGCGGCCTGCCGATCGAAGTCTTCGACGACCTGCGCAAGCAGCTCGCCGCCAACCGCTCGCAATTCTATCGCGATCTGCCGGCCGGCCCGTTCTACAGCTTCAACCGGCCGGGCGCGAAAGTGTCGGAGCCAATCATCAACAATTGGTGGCGCCAAGGCATGATCGGCGGCGCCAAGGCGCATTACGATGGCATCAAGGCCTTTTCGGAAACTGACTTCACCGAAGACCTGAAGATCATCACCGTGCCGACCTTCGTCATGCACGGCGACGACGACCAGATCGTGCCGATCGCCGACTCCGCCCTGCTCTCGTCCAAGCTTCTGCAGAACGCCACGCTGAAGGTTTACGAGAAATTCCCGCACGGCATGTGCACCACCCATGCCGACATCATAAATCCCGACATCCTCGCCTTCATCAAAGGCTGATCCGTGATGTTGCCGGGCGCCGATCAGGCGCCCGGTTGCCACGATGGCTTGCCATCCCGCACGCCGGCATTCTGGCCACGTCGATCGATTGACGGCCAGTGACTCATTTTCCTATGAAACCGTTTTCGGCGATTTGCGTTTAGCGGCCATGAAAAGAGAACGTGAACCCTCATCAAAGGCTTACCGGCAGGATCGTTTCGAAAACACCGAGCGCGCCGCCAAGGAAACCATCGAAGCGGAGCAGCGGGCCCGCCGGGAAAAAACCAAGCGGCTGAAAGAGCTGCGGCTGTCGCAGCTGGGCGCCAAGGACCCCGCAACCAAGTAGATCTCACGCTCACTCTATCCTGTCGACACGCCGATCGGTCTCATATCCATGCCCTGCCGCCCTCGCCGGTATCTTCCCGTGCGTGCCCAGAATTCTTTTTGAATTTCGGACCTTCGCCCATCTTGCAGAGCAAAGATCGCGAAATTATCTTTTTTCACGAAAGCGATTCACGGCATCCAAAAAAGGGCAGATTGCGATGTCAGACAAGCTGTTCAGCACGCGTGACGAACCGCTCGCCTCCGAGGACCTCGATGTGTGCAGGCGTGTCCACGAAGCTCTCTGTAGCGGGCTAAAGATCGACAGATCGAGCAAGGAGGCCGACCGTCTGGGCGCCCTCATCATCGAGCTTTACCGCCAGGGTGTGCATGACGAAAGGCAGCTTCTGTTGCTGGCCGGCGGAAGGTGAGCCTGATAGCGGCCTCACGTTAGCACAACGAGAGCGGACCGACTCCTCCCGCCATTTACCGGCTTTGACACGCACATGGAGACCCACGGCGCAGAAACTTGCGCCGCCGCTGCATGAACATACGACGATGGGGTCGGCGCAGTCATTCCGGTTCAGCACCTAGCGCAAGCGCACAAGAATCTTGTCCCTATCCCAGGACAATCCATCGGAAAATTCGATCTTTTCAATGCCCCAATAGCTCGGCCAAGAACTGCTTCTCGACGGTGATCACTTCGCCCGTGGGCTTGACGATCACCATCAGCTTTGCCGCATTCCGCAGCAACATCACGTCGGAAGCGGTGAGATCGGTCAGGCGAAGCGTGTCGATCTCGTTCGACATGTTGACGATGTCATCGATGACGTCGGAGCCATCGCCGCTGGTATAGACATAGGTGTCGTCGCCAAAGGATCCGGAAAGCGTGTCGTTTCCTTCAAGTCCGATGATCAGATCGTCGCCCATCGTGCCTTCTAGAGTTTCCCGGCCGACAGTGCCGGCAATACCCTCGGGCAGAACCCCACTGATATGCGCGGCGATGTCCTGCTTCGACCAGATTGTCCCGTCGCTGAACCTGATGCTTTCGATCCCCTTATCGCCACCTGATCGTCCCGACTCGATGAGGATCGACCCGCCCGCGGCCATACGTGCGGCAGTCCTTTCAAGCGCCCAGGTGAGCCTGCCGTCGCTCTTGGCCGCAAGCCTCGCTTCCTCGAGAATTGATACGTTCTTGGCGGCATCTGCCGCACTCATCCTGATCGCAATGATGAGATCGTCACCCTCCTGGCGAAGGCCGATATCACCGGGGCCGATATCGGAAAAGATCAGCGTGTCGGCGTCGCCGCTATCCTCGATCGTTTCCACAATGGTGTCGTTGCCGTCGCCGCGGGCATAGCCGTAGGTGTCGTTGCCGGTGCCGCCGGTCAGAAGATCGTCATCCTCGTTGCCGTAGAGCGTGTCATCTCCCTCGTCACCTCGGATTTCATCCTGTCCGCCTCGGCCATACACCACATCATCGCCCGCACCGGCATGGATCTGTTGGTTACTGTCGGGATCGGATGTAAGGATGATGTTGTTGACGACCCGCCCGCTGTCACGCGATGTCCTATCGTAGATGCTAATCGACAAAATCAGGCCCAACCCAAGGATCAGGGCCGTCCGCCGCACGCGCCAATTCGGCATTCTTCCAGTCCCCGGCAAGACGCGCCCCGGTGGCATCAACCGCCGCCGGTAGCCAAGCTCTGTTTGGAGGGAATTACCACCCTGAGATGTCTGTTGTGTTAACGGTACCTATTGCAAGAATGACCGGCCCCCGCGCCCCTCCAGTAAATCCCGTCCCCCTCTGGGCCTTGGCGGCCCTTCTGGGAGGTTGAACATGCCGTTCCGCGCTCTGCCATCCTGTTCTTCGTCATGAAGGTGGCCGCCCCCTTCCTTGTCGCACTCGGGCTGCGGTTGCTCTGGAGTGCTCGCGAGACCCCATATGGGCCGGCCGATTTGCCGTCCAGCAGTGCGCGCAACCCAGCTGCGTTAGCACCCACGCACATACACCGCCTCATTCCATCCCAAAATGAAACCTATTCCCTTCCGCTGCGTTATCCCCCGATACATCCGTTTACCCAAGGTGAGTGAAATGAACAGATTCGCCATTATTGCCCTGTCGATAACGACGGCCTTCTCCGGAATGCCCGCCTCGGCAGGCCTGGCTTTTGTGCCGAGCCCGGTGCAATCGGCGCAGCCGACGTCTCAAAGCACCGATGCCCGCATCACGACCGTCGGCTGCAATAACTTCACGAACTGCCCGGGTCAGTTCGGCAATAATCGCAGGTGGTATCGCAACCGCAATCACTATCGTGACCGGAATTACGACCGCGACGACCGTTATGGCTGGGATCGTCGCTATGATCGCCGGTATCGCCGCCATGACAATACCGGTGCCATTATCGGCGGTCTGGCGGCCGGCGCCCTCCTCGGCGGTATCATCGCTTCGCAGCCGCGCACGCGTGCCTACAGTTCTGGTTCGCATGCGGAGTATTGCTATAGCCGTTATCGGTCCTATCGCGCCTATGACAATACCTACCAGCCGAACTACGGCCCACGCCGCCAGTGCCGCTAGCCGGCCCGTTCCATTGGAGCAAGCCTCGCATGAAGATGCGGGGCTTTTTGATACCCGAATGCCCGTTACGCGGCTCTCCCGGGGACACCGTAGACTGTCACGCCGTCCAGCAAATCGCCTTGCCCCCTATCGACCAGCTCTATATGTATGAAAGCACGGTACGTTAGCAGATACGCACATACATAATCCCTCCCGATCCCAAAATGAAACCTATTCCCTTCCCCCGCGTTATCCCCCAATACATCCGTTGACCCAAGGTGAGTGAAATGAACAAATTCGGCATCATTGCCCTGTCGATAGCGACGGCCTTCTCGGGAATGCCGGCCTCGGCGGCCCCGGCCTTCGTGGCGAGCCCGATGCAATCGGCCCAGCCGGCGCCTCAAAGTATCGATGCCCGGATCATGACAGTCGCCTGCAACCCTTACTCCATCGTCTGCTCGGGCAACGGCGATAACCGCAGATCCTACCGCAACCGCGACCGCGACAACGATCGAGACCGCGACCGCCGCAGCTACCGCGATCGCCGCTACGACCGCGACGACCGTTATGGCTGGGATCGCCGTCACGATCGCCGGTATCGCCGATATGATAACCGATATGACAATAACGGCGCCATCATCGGCGGCCTGGCAGCAGGCGCCCTCCTCGGCGGCATCATTGCTTCGCAGCCGCGCGCACGTGCCTATGGTTCTTCGCATGCTGAATACTGCTATAGCCGCTATCGGTCATACCGCGCCTACGACAATACCTATCAGCCGAATTATGGCCCGCGCCGCCAGTGCCGGTAATCCGGCCCACGCATCAGAGCAAGCCTCGCATGAAGATGCGGGGCTTTTTTGATGATCGGAAGCCCGCTACACGGCTTCCGATCGCCGGTCGGCCGTGCTGGTCTGCGCGGTCATGGTCGACTCGCTCAGTTGGGCGACACGAACCTAAAGCATGTCGCGCAATAGTGCGCAGCCGTTTTGCGATAACGACATGCGTTGGATAGAAAGATGCGTCAGGAGCGAATCTAAAGGATCGCGACGTGCTTTAGGTGCGGAATGACATCCGGAGAGACAACAAAGCCCGCCGGGCCCGTCATCCTGCTGCCGCCGGATATGGAAAACCTGTCGGGCTTCGAAGCGGCGCTCGCCGCCGGCTGGTCTCCCGATCCGCGCCGCGCAGGCGACGAAACCTATGTTCGCGGTGAACTTCAGCGGCTGCGCCAGGACCGGGCGAAGTTCCCCGACGATCTCATTCGTGATGGCAAACCGCACGCCGGGTCCGGATCGCCGCCTCTCACCACCCGTCTGTTCTGGATCTGGGACGGCGAATTCTGCGGCAGCATCAGCCTGCGTTTTCAAGCGGGCATAGAGGAGCTGCCGCCCGAGGTGTCGGGTCATGTCGGGTATTCCGTCGTGCCGTGGAAACAGCGCAACGGCCACGCGACCGCTGCGTTGAGACTGCTGTTGGCACTGGCATCGAAGGAAGGCCTCGACCGCCTCGTCATCCTCTGCAACGAGGATAACGATGCCTCGCGGCGCGTGATCGAGCGCAATGGCGGCGAATTGTTCATGCGCGGCCCGCATCCCTCCGACAGGCCCGATCAGATCAAACTGTATTTCTGGCTGAGGCCCGGAATCGCCGGCTGACGTGCAGCCGACGGATTTTCAGACGGACGGAGCACGGGCCTTGCCCGCCCTTGCTCCGTCCGTCCCGTCAGCCTGGGGTGGGGCTGAGTGCTGGTCGCGCAGCAGCTCGCGGCGTCGCTGCGTATTGTCTCTCAATAGGTCGCGGCCGGTTTCGGCTTCTTCTCGGTCCACTGCGGCGGCGCGCCGTATTTGGCGGCCACGGCGCCCATCAGTCCGGGCGGCCGGCCGAAGGCGTCGCAGGCGGCGTATTTCGGTTTGCCGCCGAGCCAGGATTTCATCCGATGCCCTGAGGGCAGCGAGATATCCAATCCCTTAGGCTCCTTGCCCTTGATCAGCATGCGGGAAAACTCGCTGCTGAATTTCGAAGCCAGGCTATAGGCATCGCCGACTTCGGAAACGCGGGGGTTGTTCTGCAGCGAGTTTGCCCCGCGCGACCAGACGATTGCCGCCCGCTGCACACCACCGCTGTCGACGGCCTCCGCCTCGACCGCCAGTCCGCCAAGGCCGGCCGGCAGCCGGGGCACGCTGACGGGCAGTACGAAACCGGTGCCGACGGTCACGACGGTCGAAACACCCGCCATCGCCTTGTTGGTCGGCACAATGTCGGTGACGACCGAGCGGATAGTCAGATCTGCCGGCTGGCCGGCAGAGACCAGCTGGTATTTGTCACTGAGCGAAATGCAGAGCGCCCGGTCCAGAGCGTTCGCCACCATCACGCGGTCGGCGTTCGATTTGACGCGGGTCGCGGCGTTGAAAGCGAAGGTCGTCGGCACGATGCTGACCGTCTTTGCCGGACTAAGGCGCGTCCCATCGACATAGACGCGCGATTTCGACAGCTTGCCCTTCGGCGCGCCGAGATTGCCGTAGGAGGAGAGCGTGCCGGCCTCCTTTAGCGGCACCGAGCTGCACCCGGCCGCGGCCATGGCGAGCGCCACCGGCAGAGCGAGGGACAAGCCTCTCGACGCCACGGGGAGGGAAAATGGAAATGGATTGCTGCGCACGCTGTCTGGCCTCCGTCGCCGATAGCGCATAACCCCGAAAATCGAGATCGATTTTCGGAAAGGATTATGCGCAGGTTTAAAACGCTAGAGCGTCCTTGGCGCGTCCTGTCGGACGCGCGGCGCTCTAGTGTCGGGCGAAAGTGGCGGTCGACAATTGCCGCAACATTACAGATCCAGAGCCTTTCCTGATCAGAACCAGGAAAGGCTCGGGGGGCGGATACTGCTCAAGCAGGCCCGACCTTTATGCGAGTTCGATCGTCACCCGCGTCCCTGCAGCACTGCTCTCGATGCTAACCTCGCCGCCATGATTTGCGACGATCTGCTTGACGAGGCTGAGGCCGAGACCGGCGCCCTTGCTCTTCGGGGTGACGCGATAGAAGGGCTCGAAAACCAACTCCCGGTGTTCAGCCGGAATGCCCGGCCCTTCGTCGGTGACCGTGATCCGCTCGCCGCCGGAAGGTGAACCCGACACAGAAACCGCGATCATACCGCTGTTGCCTCCGTGGTCGATGGCATTGCGTACGAGGTTGCTCACCGCGCTCGGTAGCGCCGACGGGCTGCCTTTGCGTTCGAGCCTCTCGACCTCGCTTTGAAACGAAATTTGGTAGCCGGCGACAATCGCCAGCGGCGCGAGATCGGCAACCGTCATTCGGGCGATCTCGACGAGATCGACCGGTTCGTCGAGGTCAGCCGCCTGATCGTTGCGCTCAAAATCGAGCAGTTGCTCGGCCGCCTGCCCAAGCCGCGCCACGTCATCGAGCAGCCGCTGCCGCTCGCGCCCGTCTGGCATGCCGTCGATCCGCGTCTGCATGATGGCGATCGGGGTCCGGAGCTCATGCGCCGCGTCGAGCAGGAAGCGCTGACGTTTCTTAAACTCGTTCTCAAGCCGCTCAAGCGTTCCGTTAAAAGCAATCACCAATGGTGCGATTTCCGTGGGAATACCATCCACCGGCAATC
The DNA here is from genome assembly GCF_057653825.1 of Rhizobium sp. WSM409. NCBI lineage: Bacteria > Pseudomonadati > Pseudomonadota > Alphaproteobacteria > Hyphomicrobiales > Rhizobiaceae > Rhizobium > Rhizobium sp. WSM409. Next base: position 2,505,005 of record NZ_CM172794.1, read on the forward strand.
GGGCTCCTTGCCGGCGGGGTTCGATTTCCGATGCCTTGCTCGCTATATCCTTCACGCCGGCCAAAGCGCGCGCTACGACGCGGGGGATCGTTAGAAAAACCCCGGGCAAAGCGATGGCCAAAAGTGGTGTGTAAATGAGGTAGGTTTTGCCGAGTATTGCCAGAAATGCGGAGCTTCTGCTGGCGTTTCCGCCGTACATCACTCTGTACTCGCCTTCTGCCGTGTCGACACGGTCGATGGAGGCGACCTCGGTCGTACCAGACGCCCCTCGTATGTCGGCGTCTTTGATGAGGTAAACGTACCGGGCTAGGTCCGCATAGGGCGCCGGCATTACGCCATAGGAGGCCGTTTCTCCACTGGGTGTTGCGACGAAAAACCAGAGCCTGTTGTTCTCAGCCTTGAACGACCTGAGACGCGGGCTATCAGCTATGACGATCCTGCCCCGCGAGTCACGCGTAAGAGCTTCCTCGAGGGCTGCAGTCAGCTGAACCTGCATTCCTTCATTGGGTGAGAGGATGCTGGTGGCGTAAATGCAAAGCCCGATGATGACAGTCGCAACAACAGCCACGAAAACGATACTGAGCTGCCAGCTGAGCGTCCACCAGAGTGAAAGGTTCGACTTGGTCGCCTCGCGCATCATTCTTCCTTCATGAGATAGCCGACGCCGCGGATATTATGGATCGCTACGCCGGCGCCGGCATCGATCAGCCGCTTGCGCAACCGCGATATATGCGCGTCGAGCGCATTCGACTGGATTTCCTCCTCGTAATTATAAACCGCCGCCTCCAGCGTCGAACGCAGCACGGTCTTCTCGTTGCGCCTAGCCAGTGCGGCCAGCACCAAAAGTTCGCGTCGGGGCAGGTCCAGCGGCACGGCATCGACGGTGACGCTCAGATGCAGCGGGTCGATCACCATTCGTCCGGCCGTGATCTTGAGTTCCGCCAGTTCAGGCGATCGCCGCAGCACGGCCCTGAGCCGCGCCATCAGCTCCTCCACCAGGAACGGCTTACCGAGATAGTCGTCGGCCCCGAGGTCGAGGCCTTCGATCCGCTCCTTCGGTTCGTTCAGCGCCGTCAGCACGATGATCGGCGTATCCTTCCCCGTCCGCCTCAGATCCGGAATGAAGCTCAGCCCCTCCCCGTCGGGCAGGCGGCGGTCGAGCAGGATCGCATCGTAGAGGTTCTGCCGCGTCAGCTCGACGGCGTCTGCCAGATGCATCGTGTGGTCGGTGACGATCCCATGTTTGCCGAGTGCGGCCGACAGCGCCTCGGCCAGCTCCCTCTCATCCTCTATCAGCAGTATCCGCATCGCCCGTCCATTGTCTCGCTCACCCCTTCTGTCTGCCACAAGGGTTGCGGCAGCATTGCGGAGCTTGCAAGGCAGCCGGTCATGCTGCTGCAATTGTTGAGGTCCAGCACAAAGACTATCCGCAGCAGCTGGAGATCAAGATGATCCGACCTATCCTCCGTCTCCTGACGAGACACTTTCTCTCCGCCTTCATCCTTGCCGCGCTGCTCGCAGCCCCACTCGTCATTCTGCACACGCTTCACGAAAAGACGGCATTCGAGAACGGCCTGCTGATGGACGTCCGATGATGCAGCGAGCGAACCCTCAGGCGGTCTTACTGTCTGCCATACAATAGGCCGAGAATGCCTGAAGATAGGCCTGCACCTTGAAACGGTTCTCCGCTGCCTCAATGGTGTTGAACACCTCGGTCGGCTCCAACTTCATCAAAGGAAGCCTGAGGAAAATATCGCCCGCGAACCGGTCGGTAATGGTCGCAAGAACGGTGCGAAGACCCGCCAGCATGTCGTCGCCGCGATGTGATGCGTGCAGCAGGGCGATCGGCTTATGGACGATCTGCTCTCCTGACACGAGCCAATCGATCGCGTTCTTGAGGCCGCCCGGGATGGATCGGACATATTCCGGGCTGGCAATGATCACCCCGTCACTCTGAGCGATCACATCGATGAGATCCCGCACCGCCTCCGGCAGATGCTCTCCCTCGAGATCGGGCGAGAATACCGGCAACCGCCCCACACCGTCGAAGATCGAAATCTCGATCTCATTTGGCGCAACGGCGCGAACAGCCTGCAGCATGGCGGTATTGGTGGAATTGCGCCGGGCGCTGCCGGATATTGCGAGAATCTTCATGACCCTAACAGGAATCGATTGATCATGGCTGTCAACGCAAAAGGCTAGGCTAGGCGCGATTGAGTAGCGCCCCAAAAGCGACTTTAGCTTGAACTGGCCGAGCCCCGCGTTAGCTTGGGTGCTGCTGCCGAATCGGCTGGAATTACCCCTTGAGGAAATACACATGTCGGCTTTGATCGAGGCGCGGGGCGTCAGCAAACGCTTCCGGCAGCACAAGAGATTTCCGGGCCTGATGGGCGCGCTGAAGACGTTGGTGACCAACGAATATACGGAAGTCCTGGCCGTTTCCGACATCGGTTTCGACATCGCGGCAGGCGAAGCCGTTGGCTATCTCGGCCCGAATGGCGCCGGCAAATCGACGATGATCAAGATGATGACCGGCATCCTGGTGCCGAGCGACGGCACGCTCTCGGTGCTCGGCCGGACGCCACATCTGAAGCGGATGGACAATGCCCGCGAGATCGGCGTCGTTTTTGGCCAGCGCAGCCAGCTGTGGTGGGACCTGCCGCTGGTCGACAGTTTTACCTTGCACCAGCGTATCTACGACATCCCCGCCGCCCGCTATGCGGATAATCTCCGACGCTTCAGCGAGTTGCTCGACTTGACGCCCTTTCTCGACCGCGCAGTGCGCCAACTCAGCCTCGGCCAGCGCATGCGCGCCGAGATCGTGATGTCGCTGCTGCACGATCCCAAGATCCTCTTTCTGGACGAACCGACCATCGGTCTTGATGTGGTCGCCAAGGATGCCGTGCGGCGTTTTCTCGCCGAGATCAACCGTGAGCGCGGCGTCACCCTCATCCTCACCACCCATGATCTGCAGGACATCGAGACTATCTGCCCGCGGCTGATCATGGTCGATCATAGCAGGCTCATCTTCGACGGCGAGTTGAAGAGCCTGCGCGCAGCATTGGGCTCGGCCCGGCGGCTGACACTCGAATTTGCCAGTGACCCTGGACCGCTGCCATTGCGCACCGCGGCCCTCGTCAGCGACGAGGGCCTGCGCAAGAACTATCTCATCGAGCGTGAAGATATCTCGCTGGTCACGATCCTGTCGGAGGTCGGCAACGGCCGCGATCTCAAGGATGTGGCGCTGCACGAGCCCGACATCGAAGAGGTCATCCGCACCTTCTACCAGCGGCGCAATGCCAAGGCTCTGGCATCATGAGCGCCTATTTCGCCTTCGCGCGCAGTTCCTTCCATTCGCAGCTCGCCTACCGCAACGAAGTATGGGCCAATATCTTCGGCAAACTCGTGCAGGTCTTCGCGCGTGTCGCCATCTGGCAGGCGGCCTATGCCGGCATCGGCGGCATCGTAGTCGACGGCGTTTCCCTGCAGCAGATGGTGACCTATGCCCTGCTCGGCGGCGCGGTGATGGGCGCAACCCGCCCTGAAAGGATCATCGGCGAAATCGGCCGGTCGCTCAAGACAGGCGATATCGCGGTATGGCTGCTCAAGCCCTTGTCCTATCCGCTCTATCTCTTCGCCAACGAATGCGGCAGCTTCGGTTATCGCCTGATGACCCAGGTCATTCCGACCATCGCCTTTACTGCGTTGTTTTACGGCATGCTGCCGCCGGCAAGCCTGTTCGATGGCCTGATGTTCATCGCCTTCTGGGCGCTGTCCTTTACGCTGCTGTTCCTGATGTCGGCGCTCTTCGGCCTCGTCGCCTTCTGGCTGATGACGAGCTTCTCGCTGGACTGGATCCTGGGCGCCCTGCTGCAATTGTTCTCGGGCCTGCTGATACCGTTCTGGTTCTTCCCCGAACCGCTGGCCACGATTGCCCGCCACCTGCCCTTCGCCTGGGTGGTCTATTATCCCAATGCCGTCTATCTCGGCAGGCTTTCCACTGCCGATGTCTGGCTCCATTTCGGCCTGGGCCTTGCCTGGGCCGCGTTGTTCCTGGCCGGCGTCCTTTGGCTGTGGCGCTGCGCCTCCGGCCGCATCACGGTGCAGGGAGGTTGATCATGCTCATGCACCACCTGCGCGTCCTTCCGCTGCTGGTGCGGATGCACGTCCGCTCCAAGATGGAATATCGCGGCGCTTTCTGGCTCGACCGCCTTGCGCAGATCCTTTCCTATGGCAGCGTCTTCGCCACCATCGGAATCCTGCTTGCCCGCTTCGACACGCTCGGCGGCTGGACCTGGCCGGAGCTTGCGCTGCTGTTCAGCTTCCAGCTGCTGGCTTATTCGCTCGGCGCTGCGATGAGCTTCGTGCAGCTGCGCGAGCTCGAAGAACTGGTACGGCTCGGCACTTACGACACGCTGTTGGTCAAGCCTTTCAGCCCTTGGGCCTATCTGGTCTTTTCCGGCCTTAATATCGGCTATGCCGGCCACGTCATCCTCGCAGTGGCGCTGATGGCTTGGGCAGTTCTGTCCGTCGACTTCACCTGGTCGGTCTGGTCCGCGTCATTCTTAATTGCTGCGCTTATCAGCGCGACGCTGCTGACGGGGGCACTCATCACCATGATCGGCGCCACAGCGCTGATCTGGGTGCGGTCCAACCACCTGTTCTCGATCTTCTTCGGCTTTTGGGAATTGACGCGCTACCCGCTCAATATTTTTCCGGGCGGCATCCAGACCATCCTCATCACCGCGGTTCCGCTGGCCCTCACCAGCTCGGTCCCTGTCGGCGCCCTGCTAGGCAAACCCATCCCGATCCTCGGGGACTGGGCCGGGCCGGCGTCTCTTGTGGCCGGGCCGATCTGGGTCTTGATGGCAATCACTCACTGGCGGTACGCCACCGGCAAATACCAGGGTGCCGGCGGCTGATCGAGCCGACCGACCTTCCTCGATATCAGGATGCCTGCGACAACGATCTCGCGCGAACCTCGAGGAATGCCGCAGTCAGCTTCACCAGCACCGGTGAGGTGCATGTACCGTTGGCGCCGCCGATCGGGTCGGCGATGTGGATCTGCCGGAGATCCTCCATAAACTCGTCCCAAAGCGGCGGTCCGCCTTCTTCGAGAAGCTGTGCGCGGATGCTCAGCTCCTCGCTCACAGGCAGATGCCGCCGTCCCCAGGCGCCGATCATGGCAAAGACCGGCACGAGCTGAATCGCTGGCTCCAGGAGGCTGTAGATCGCTTTCTGACTGTGGCTCGGATCGTCCCGCTTGCTGATGAATCCGAGCGAGAGCAGACGCTTCAGCCTGGCGGCCAGAATGTTGGAGGCAATCCCCTCCTCCGAATGGGTCAGAAGATCGCGGAAATGGCGGCGGTTGCCAAACATGATGTCCCGGATGATGATGAGGCTCCACCGGTCGCCCAGCACTTCCATCGTCAGGTTGATCGGGCAGCCCGACCGCAGTTCAATATCCACCAATTCTCTCCTCGAAAAACTGGTTGCAATATAGGATCACTTATGCAACAACGCAACTAGTTTCAAATCGCAATCAGATGGAGGAGAGTAGCATGTCCAAGGTGCGTGTCGCAGCATTTTCCCTTTCCGTGGATGGTTTCGGCGCCGGGCCGGAGCAAAGCATGACCGATCCGCTGGGCAAGCGGGGGACGGAGATGTTCGAATGGTTTTTCCGTACCCGCACCTTCCGCGCGATGATCGGAAAGGACGGCGGTTCTGAAGGCGTCGACGAGGGTTATGCGGCCCGCGGCATGGCCAATTTCGGCGCCTTCATTCTCGGACGCAACATGTTCGGCCCCATCCGCGGCGATTGGCCGTATGATGCCTGGAAGGGCTGGTGGGGACCGAACCCGCCCTATCACGCGCCGACCTATATCCTGACGCATTATCCCCGCGAACCGATCGTCATGGAGGGCGGCACGACGTTTCACTTCGTCACCGGCGGCGTCGAGGAAGCGCTTGACAAGGCGAAGACTGCGGCCGGCGGCAAGGATGTGAAAATCGGCGGCGGCGTCAGCACCGTCCGTCAGTACCTGCAGGCCGGCCTGATCGACGAACTGCATTTCGCCGTCTCGCCGGTCGTGCTCGGCAAGGGCGAGGCGATGTTCACAGGCATCGACCTCCCGGCCCTCGGCTTCCGCGTCGCCGAGCATGTCGCAACCGAACACGCCACGCATATCGTGCTGGCGAAATAAACGAGTCGAAGCAATCCTGGCAGGTGCCGCCCTGACGGCCGCCTGTCGGGATCGTTCGGCTGTCACCAAGCCGTGTCAAAATGGCCGTGGTATTGCTGCGGAATGAGCGTAGAGTAAACGCCATCGGATCATCGACGCGACCGCTTGAGAGACATAGGTGCTCTTGCCGCTTCATGGAAGATACGAAGATGCTCCTGTCGCTCATCTCGCTCAACGATGATGAAATAACCATCGTCACCGATGCCGTTCGGCAATGGTGCTGCGAGAGGAAACTCGACATCGACAGCATAGAAGGACGCCACGCCATCACCGTCGCCGTCGATCTCGTCCAGATGAACACTAACCACGACGGGCTTTTTGCCGAGCTGTCGAAGCAACTGGACAACCAGTAGAACCCTCTCCCTCCATCTAAGCACCATAGCATTCTGCGATGACAGGCGCTGGGATGCAGCGCTTTCGCTTACCGCTCCCTCGCGCCGCCGCCCCGGAACACCAGCATCCAGGAACACCAGGCCCAACAGATCGCAGCCGGAACATCATGCCCCGTCCCGGCCAGCCCTAAGCTGTTCGAGGTAGGCACAGAACATATCGGCCATGGCGTCGGCATAGGCTTCGATCTCCGCATCGCTCCGGGGTGCCTCCGAGAACTGCTTTCCCACTGTGCCGAGGGTCGTGGTGATCAGGTCGCCGGCGAGCACCCGTGTCGCCTCCGGCGCAGAAGGCAGCACTTCCTGCATGAACAGTTCGACGATGCGGTCGCCCGATGCCCTCGCCGCCTGCGCCTCCGGTGCATCGCGATAAAGAGGTGCTGCGTCATGGAGCGCCACGCGCATCGCCGCCTCCTCGCACTCCGAGCGGAGGAAGGCATGGACGAGGCGGCGCAGCCGTTCGAGCGGCGGCCTTTGCGCATCGGCGAGGATGCCGCCGAGCATGTCCGTCGTCTGCCGCCATTCGTCGCTCTGCAGGCGGAAGAGGATCGCCGCCTTGTTGGGGAAATACTGGTAGAGTGATCCGATGCTGACGCCCGCCCTTTCGGCCACCCGCGCCGTAGTGAAGCGCTGGGCGCCTTCCCGCGCCAAAACCTGAGCAGCGGCATCCAGGATCGCCGCCACGAGCTCGCTCGATCGAGCCTGTTTGGGCTGTTTTCGTGAGGAAATCCGGGCTCTTGGACGATCGGTCATGGCAGCGCTCCGCAATGCGAATAGCAGATGCGACGAATTACTCGTATTTTTCGCCCCACACAAGAAGCGGTCATCCAGGAGATTTTGCATGACGACACTGACCACCGCCCCGCTGGCGCCCCTGCTCAACGGTCTATTCGAAGAAGCCGCTGCGGCGACGAGCCCGGCAATGTCAGGCTTATCAGGTGATGAGCGAATGCGCCTGATCGGCAGCAAGACCGAATATCTCGACCTTTACGGGCGCCTAAAGGATCTCTGGCTTCCCGTCTCCAGGGAGGCCGGCGTGCTGCTCTACATGCTGACGCGAAGCAGCCGCGCACGAACTATCGTCGAATTCGGCACATCCTTCGGCATCTCGACCCTCCATCTCGCAGCCGCGCTGCGCGACAATGGCGGCGGTCGGCTGATCACCAGCGAGTTCGAGCCGTCGAAGCTGGTCCGCGCCCGCGCCAACCTGACGGCCGGCGGCCTCATCGACCTCGTCGAGATCCGCGAAGGCGATGCCCTTGAGACCCTGAGCACGGACCTCCCGGAAACGATCGACCTGCTGTTCCTCGATGGCGCCAAGGCGCTCTATCGCGATATTCTGGAACTGGTGGAAGACCGCCTGAGGCCTGGCGCCCTCATCATCGCCGACAATGCCGACCTCTGCCCGGAATACCTTGCCCGCGTACGCTCGCCTGCAGCCGGCTACCTCTCGACGCCATTCGAAGAGGATATCGAGCTGTCGATGCGGACCTGAAGCCAAGTTCGTTGCCCGGCCGAGCGCGCGTGCCGGCCGGGCAATGGCGTGTTTCATTGTCGGGGCGTCACCGCTGTACAGCGCCGTAGCGCAGCCCGTCGACCAGCAGGGACACCATGCGCCGGGCATGTTCGGACCCTTGGGCGTAGGCGTGCATGCTAAGGCTTGCGGCCGCATTCAAAAGATCCTCGGCGGCGATATCGGTGCGGACCTCGCCGGCGGCAGCGGCGGCGTCGAGAAGCGAGCGAAGGGCCGGCTGCAGCCGCTGCTGGAAGTAGGCGGGCAAGGCATCGAAGGCTGGGTTGCCGGAGTGCAGGGCCGCCGCAAGCCCGCGCTTGGCCGCGATGAAATCCACGAAACGCTGCATCCATTTGGCCAGCGCTTCGCCCGGCGCATGTTTGGCGGCAAGGATCGGCGCAGCGTCAGCACAGGCGTCGATTTCGCGGCGGAAGACGGCGACGACGAGGTCGGAACGCTCGGGAAAATGCCGGTAGACGGTGCCGATGCCGACGCCGGCCTTTTCCGCGATCTCACGCACCGGGGCATCGACACCGGAGGTCGCAAACACCGTCAATGCCGCCTGAAGCAGCCCGTCGAGATTTCGCTTGGCGTCGGCGCGCACGCGCCTGTCCGCCCTTTCCCCGGGCTTCAGCCCGTCTTCCTGCTCTTTGCTCTCGTCGCCGCCCATCATTCACCCGCTTGCAAAACGGAACATTGTTCCGTATATAAACGGAATACGGTTCCGTTTATGCAAATTAACACAGCGCGACGGTGTTGGCCACATCGATGCGCACGAAGTCCGCCTCCCCAATAAAAGGAACAGACCATGCAATACCGCACGCTTGGAAGAACTGGCATCAAGGTCAGCCCCTATTGCCTCGGCGCGATGATGTTCGGCGCCGCCGGCAATCCTGACCACGAGGATTCGATCCGGATCATCCACAAGGCTCTCGATGCCGGTATAAACTTCATCGACACCGCCGATATCTACAGCCGCGGCGAATCCGAGGAGATCGTCGGCAAGGCGCTCAAGGGCCGGCGCGACGACGTCGTGCTCGCCACCAAGGCACATCTGCCGATGGGCGACGACCCGAACCGACAGGGCAATTCGCGCCGCTGGCTGATCCGCGCAGTCGAGGATTCGCTCCGTCGCCTGCAGACCGACCATATCGATCTCTACCTGATCCACCGGCCGGCACCCGATACCGACATCGAGGAGACGCTATCGGCCCTCACCGACCTGATACAGGCGGGCAAGGTGCGTGCCGTGGGATCGTCGACCTTCCCCGTCTCGGAAATCGTCGAGGCGCAATGGGTTTCCGAGCGCCGCGGGCTGGCACGTTTCCGCGCCGAGCAGCCACCCTATTCGATCCTCAATCGTAGCATCGAACGCGAAGTGCTGCCCGCCTGCGAGCGCTATGGAATGGGCGCGATGGTGTGGAGCCCGCTCGCGATGGGCATGCTCACCGGCAAATACCGCAAGGGCGCGCCGCAGCCCGACAGCGCCCGCGCCAAACGCTTCCCCAGGCAGATGAACGACGAGCGCCGGCTGGACGCGGTCGAACGGCTCATCCCGCTCGCCCAACAGGCAGGGCTTGCACTGGCCCACATGGCGATGGCCTTCACCATCGCCCATCCCGCCGTCACCTCGGCCATCATCGGCCCGCGCACGATGGAGCACTTCGACGATCTGCTTGCCGGCGCCGGGGTGAGTTTGACGGACGAAATCCTCGACCGGATCGACGCGGTCGTCCCGCCCGGCACCGACACCGGCCCGTTGGAGGCGGCCTATAACCCGCCTGCGGTAACGCAGCCGAACCTGCGCCGCCGCCCGATAGCGGAGCGCTTCGCCGCCTGACTGGCAGGGAGTGAGGCCCGGCCCTGCGAAGCAGGAGCGATCTATCCAGTGAATCGATCGCAGGGCCGAACGCCCTGAGCCATGCGAAGGGCCGGGCAGCGGCGCCTCCCCTAATTCGGGCAGCGCAAAGCGAGCGTCACTTAAAGGCGTTTCTCAAAGAACGTGTCCGGGTATGGATCGTCATTGAAACGGTCGATCTCACTCCAGCCGGTTCCACGATAAAGCTGCGTTGCCTCGGGCAGCGCGCTATTCGTATCCAGACGCAGGAGCTTGATGGATAGCTCGCGGGCGATGTTCTCGGCGGCCGTCATAAGGCGCGTTGCGAGCCCAAGACCACGCGCAGACGGGGCGACCCAGAGCCTTTTGATCTCCGCGACCTCGCCGCCATTGCCCTTCAGCCCGACACAGCCGATCGGCAGGCCATCCGACATGGCCACCAGGAATGCACCGTGCGGACGGATCATATCCTTGGCGTCGGGATCGCGAGAAAGCGATACATCGAAACCCTTCTCGAAGCGGCGTGCGAGTTCGCCGTAATATTCGTTCAGACAATAGCTGGCGTCCTCGTGCCGAGGATCTTTCTCCTCGAGCAAGATCTGCTCGCGTCTCAGCGAGGAAGCAACGATATCCATGGCGCGCAGCAGTTCGTCCGGGCGCCGATGGCGCGCCAGAAATGTTTTCGCCTGCGCATTGGAAAGCGCTTCATAAGCCTGAAACTCGGAACGGCCGGTTTCGGTCAATCGGGCAACGCGGCGACGCGCGTCCTGAGGGTTCGGTAGCGTCTCGATCAGACCCTCCTCTTCCAGACTGCGCAGCAGACGGCTCATCAAGCCGGAGTCGAGACCGAGATAATCGCGGATTACCGCAACATCCGATTGCCCCCGGCCGATTGAATTGAGGACGCGGGCAGCACCCAGCGGACGGCCGCGTCCGAGGAAAGACGTACCGAGAGCGCCGACTTCGGAGGTGACGGCACGGTTGAAGCGACGGACACGAGCGACAGGATCGTAAGTCATATTATCTGACTTTAGTCAGCTAATTCCTCCTGTCAATTCTGAGCACTCAAAGGAAGGGCATAAATGAGCTGCGCACTTCCCCGCCATCCGCCTTGCGCAGCAGCATCGCCTCGCCTATGGGATGGCAACGTTCCGAAGGCCTTCCCGTGTTCCGTTTTGCCCTTCACGCCCTGATCGTTCTCATCCTGACGCTGCTGACCCAGATCGGCGGCATCGCCTATCTCGCGGCGCTGGCCGCCTCACGCGCCTCGGGCTTACGGCGGTTTCTGGCAAAGCTTGCGATCTTCCTGCTTTGCTATGCCGGCGCCACCTTTGTCGCGAGCCTCGCCGCGCCGATCTTCGGGCGAGTTCCCATCTCCTGCGTCGCCAACGCCGCGGACAGGCTGGTGGTCCGCTCCCCGATCTATTGCCTGCTGAACCGCAACTACGTCACACCCGAGGTACGCGATCTGGCAAAGGCGCTTGCCGCCCACATGGACAAGGAATTTCCCGGAACCATTACCGTCGCGCTGGATGCGAATTTCCCCTTTGTGAACGGCTTTCCGCTGCTGCCGCACCTGTCGCATGCCGACGGGAAAAAGCTCGACTTCGCCTATTATTACAAGGATGTGGACGGTGCCTTCCTGAATGGCGCCACCCGCTCCCCAATCGGCTATTTCGCCTTCGAGCAACCCGTCCCCGGCGACGAACTACCATGCGAAGGGCGCAACGACTGGCTCACCACCCGCTGGAACTTCGATGCGCTGCAGTCTCTGTTTCCGGCCTATCGGATCGAGGAGCAGCGTACGTCGGCCGCGATCGGCTGGTTGACGAGCGAAGGTGTGACGCGCTTCGGCCTGCAGAAGATCTTCATCGAGCCGCATCTGAAGAACGCGCTTGGGATCACCGATGGCCATATCCGCTTTCAAGGCTGCCGCGCCGCCCGCCACGACGACCATATTCATATCCAGGTCGACTAGTGGCCGCATCTGAGGAACGTAGCCGTGCCATATAGATCGCCGTCGTCATGTTGCATTCGACGCATCCGTCAAATCGGGATGCGGCTATGGCTTCCAAGGCATCGAGCAACAATTCAAAGTGCGACAGCCAAGGCCCTGTTGCACCCGGCATCTCAAGAATGACTGATTTCGGCAAGCAGCCAATCACGAAATGCCTTCACCTTGCGCTGGTGAATTGCGCGCGGCGGATAGACCACGAAATACTGCGACGCGGATGTCAGTGCCTGCCTGAAGGGTCTGACCAGCCGACCCGCGGCAAGGTCGGCAGCGACTAGCATCGTGCGCCCCAGGACCACGCCTTCCCCCTGCACGGCGGATTCGACGGCGAAGGTGGCAGAGTCGAAGGTCAGGCCGCTCTTCGGATCGACATCCCTGACATCGGCACTGCGCAGCCAGGTCGCCCAGTCGATGGGGAATCCATCGTGAATGAGGGTGTGATGCTTCAGATCGCCAGGTGCTCGCAGGGGGTGTGCGCCCTCCAGAAGCCTTGGGCTGCAGACGGGAAAGACCTCTTCGCCGGTCAGAAATTCCGATGTGAGCCCAGGATATTCGCCTCCGCCATAGCGGATTGCGATGTCGATGCCGTCGGCGAGGAAGGTCGTCAGCCGGCCTGTCGTCGATATCCGCACATCGATGTCGCGGTTGGCCTGATGGAAACGATAGAGCCGCGGCACCAGCCACCGGCCGGCAAATCCGTCTGACGTGCTGACATTGAGCGTCTTGTCCAAATGGCGGGCCGATGCGGATTTCGTCGCCGCCGCCAACAGATCGAGCGCTTCGCGGACCGACTGCGCATAAGGCTCTCCAATGGCGGTCAGACGGACCGACCGCGTTCCCCTTTCGAACAGTTGCACGTCGAGTTGCTCCTCGAGGTGCTTGATCGCCCTGCTGATCGCGCCATGCGTCACGTTCAGTTCGTCGGCGGCCCGGGAAAAGCTCAGATGGCGCGCGGCCGCCTCAAAGCTCGGCAGGGCGTTCAGCGGCGGCAATCGTCTCGGCATAGCTCGGCTCATTTGTGAGTTTTGATCACAGATCATTGCCGAAATCTGGTTTGTCGTCCAGCCATGCGCTTCATATGTTCTGGATGAGCGCCGCGTCTCGTTACGAGACGACATCGGCGCCAACGAGACGATCTGTGATTTCCTATCACCTATATCCGATGTTGCGGAGCAACCGACCATGGCAACGATTTTCCCCTTCCTCTGGTTCAACACCCAGGCTGAAGAAGCCCGCGATTTTTATCTCTCTGTCTTCAGAAACGCGAAGAAACTCGGCTCCACGGAGGTGCCGGACTGGGTCTCAGGAACGAACCGCACTGTGCCAATCGCCACCTACGATTTCGCGCTCGAAGACCTCAGGCTCAGGACATTCAACGCAGGCCCCGGCGACGGCTTCAACGACGCCGTCTCGTTCTTCATCGAAACCAGGGATCAGGCCGAGACCGACTATTACTGGGAAGCGTTGACATCGCGCGGTGGCTCGGAGCGGGCCTGCGGCTGGCTGCGGGACAAATTCGGCGTCAATTGGCAGGTCTGCCCGGAGATCACGCTCCGCCTTATCGGCGATCCCGACCGCAAGAAAGCGGAGCGGACGCTCCAGGCCATGTACAAAATGCAGAAGATCATCATCGCCGATCTTGAAGCGGCCTATGCCGGCTAGATGCCGTCCACGCTCCGAACCTCATCAGCAAACGAGAGCAGCCATGACCTCGCTCACAGGAAAAACCATTATTATTTTCGGCGGTAGTTCTGGCATCGGCCTCGGCGTTGCCGCGGCCACTCTCGAACGCGGCGCCAATGTCGTCATCGCCGGGCGCTCCGAGGAAAAACTGCAGGCTGCGGAAGAAGAGCTCGGCGGGCCTCCCCACCTGCGAAGCTTTGCCGCCGATCTCGAGCGGGAGGCCGATCTCACTCGCCTCTTCGAGACGGTTGGGGAGTTCGACCACCTCGTTACCACGGCCGGCACGCCGCCGCCGGGCGCACCGATCGAAGCCCTCGACCTCGACGTCATCAGGCGCTTCGTCGACAACAAGCTGATCGGCACCATCGCCCTCGCCAAGCATGCATCGCCATATCTCAAGCGTGGCGGGTCGATGACGATTACCTCGGGGATCAACAAGGATCGGCCGCCCGTACCGGGCGGAGCGGTCGTGGCGGCGATTGCCGGTTCATTCAGCTACTTCGCCCACGGCCTGGCCCTCGAACTTGCGCCTTCGCGGGTCAACGTCGTCTCCCCCGGCTGGGTGGATACCCCAATGTGGGATGTACTCGTCGGAAGCGCCAAATCCGGCTATCTCAAGGACATGGCCGGGCGCCTGCCCGCAGGCCGCATCGCCACCCTCGCCGATGTCGCCAGCGCCTACATCTACCTCATGGAGAGCGATTTCACGACCGGCGAGACGATCCATGTGGATGGCGGTCAAAGACTGATCTAGCCGGGATGAACCGCTCTCATCTCTATGCGATCGTCTAGGGAGTGCGGTAAACGGCAATCGGTCCCGAACCCCGTCACCCCTCTCCTTCGGTCTTGGCAAGCAGCCTGGCCAGTTCTTCGAGCTCTCCGGTCGAAAGGTGCCGGAGTTCCGCCGGCGGGCGATAATGCTCCGTCAAAAGCTCATCCTTGGTGGCCGCGCCCTTGCCGGTCAGCCGTACCAGCTTGACGCGGCGGTCACGTTCCGGGGTTACGCGTTCGGCAAGACCCGCACGCTCCAGCCGGTCGACCAGCCATGTCGCGGTCGAGGCGTCGCACCCCCATTGGCGGGCAAGCATGCTGATCGGCTCCCCCTCGTCGTGCAAGGTGAACAGAGCCCTGGAATCGTTTGGCGTCAGCCCCCTCGCCTGAAGGCTTTCCAGCCGCTGTGGCGCCGATTTCATCAAGAGATCGAACATCATCCGCCACGCCGAGGCGGCGGCTTTGGCATGGCGGTCGGAGGCAGAAGGCATCAAATATCCTCACAACACACTTGAAAAATAGTTTTATTACTCAAATTATCGTATCAATCAAACCTTATCGGCGACTTCCCCGGAAAGTCCATTGGGCGTCCACCTTGCTACGGAGCCATGCCATGCGTTCAGCTGTCGCCATCCTCTTCCTGATCGAAACCTGTCTTTATGCCATTGCCTCGCTCACCCATGCCGGGTTCGTCCTAGAAGGACACGAACACCGGCAGGCGATGATTGCCGAAGCGGTGATATCAGCGGTACTCCTTCTCGGCCTGATCTCGCTCGGCCTTGACCGATCATGGAGCCGAACGGCTGCGATCTTCGCCCAGTCCTTCGCCCTCCTCGGCACCATCGTCGGCGCCTTCACCATCGCCGTCGGCGTCGGCCCGCAAACCAACCTCGATTACATCACCCATACCGTGATGATCCTGCTCCTGGTCACTGGCCTCGTCTGGCTGGCAAGGAGCCGGAGCGCCTCTTCTCTCGGATAAGGATCGAGCCACGACGCCTATCTCAACGGCAGCTCGAAGCTTCGCTTCAGCGTCTCCATCGGCACGTCGGTTTTGACGCTGAGGACGCTCGGAATGCGCGTCAGGTGATCGGCCTGAAAACGCCAGTAGCTATGCAGATCGGCGGTGACGATCCGAAGCACGGCATCACATTCTCCTGTCGTCAGATAGCATTCCATCACCTCGGGAAACCGCCTGACGGCTTCGGCGAAGCGGAGCGTGACCTCAGCATCCTGGGTCTTGAACCAGACGCGGGCAAAAACCGTCAGTCCCGCCCCGACCTTTGCAGGGTCCAGCACGGCAACGTAGCGATCGATGATCCCGGCCTCTTCCAGCAACCGGACGCGACGCAGGCACGGCGAAGGCGACAGCCCTACCTCCCTCGCCAGATCGACATTCGAAATACGCCCGTCACGCTGAAGTACGCGCAGGATATGGCGGTCGATCGGGTCCAGGATGACTGGCATTTCATAGCTCCCATTCATGCTGAAATGGCATGATATGCTAAACTTTCGCAACTTTACGGATGCTTCGCAAGCTCATTGCGCAGGACTTGGCCTATCGTTCCAGCATCGAGATGGAGATGGGTAAATGACGAAGATAGAGAAAATTGTGCTTTCTTATTCGGGCGGACTGGATACCTCGATCATCCTCAAATGGTTGCAGGAAACCTACGGATGCGAGGTGGTGACGTTCACCGCCGATCTCGGCCAGGGCGAGGAGCTCGAGCCGGCGCGAGCCAAGGCGGAGATGGCGGGGGTCAAGGACATCCGTATCGTCGATCTGCGCGAGGAATTCGTCCGCGATTTCGTCTTTCCAATGCTGCGGGCGAACGCGCTCTATGAGGGGCAATATCTGCTGGGCACTTCCATCGCACGGCCGCTGATTGCCAAGCATCTGGTTGGCATAGCCCGGGAGGTCGGCGCCGATGCCGTTGCCCACGGCGCGACCGGCAAGGGCAATGATCAGATCCGGTTCGAACTGGCGGTCAATGCGCTCGACCCGTCGATCAAGGTCATAGCGCCCTGGCGCCAATGGAACATCCGCTCCCGCTTACAGCTTCTGGAATATGCCGAAAAGCATCGGATCCCGGTGCCCAGCGACAAGCACGGCGAGGCGCCGTTCTCGACCGACGCCAACCTGCTGCACACCTCGACCGAAGGCAAGATTCTCGAAAATCCGGCGGAAGTTGCGCCCGATCATGTCTATCAGCGCACGGTCGATCCGGTCGACGCGCCCGACACGCCTGAGATCATCACCATCGGTTTCGAGAGGGGCGATCCGGTTTCGGTGAACGGCAAGTCCATGACCCCGGCCGCATTGCTGACCGAGCTCAATGGACTAGGCAGCCGGCACGGCATCGGGCGGCTCGATCTGGTCGAAAACCGCTTCATCGGCATGAAGTCGAGGGGAATATACGAGACGCCCGGAGGCACGATCCTGCTTTCCGCGCATCGCGGCATTGAATCGATCACGCTCGATCGCGCCGCCGCCCATCTGAAGGATGAAATCATGCCCCGCTACGCCGAGATGATCTACAACGGCTTCTGGTTCGCGCCCGAGCGGGAAATGCTGCAAGCCCTGATCGACCACAGCCAGGCTTTCGTCAGCGGCGAAGTGACGCTCAGGCTCTACAAGGGAAGCGCCTCGGTTATCTCCCGCGCCTCCCCCTGCTCCCTCTACTCCGCCGACCTCGTCACCTTCGAAGAAAGCACCATCGCCTTCGATCATCACGACGCGGAAGGTTTCATCAGGCTCAACGGATTGCGGCTCAGGAGCTGGGCCGCCCGCAACGGCAGATGACCGCCCGATCTTACGTCAGCCAGCGCACTCAACGCTCGACGCTCCAAACGCCTTTACTTCGACCGGCAGGAACCGGACGAAACGGAGCGGTTCGGATCCCAATAAGCTGCGAGGGTCAGATGGGCGGATAGGTCAATGCCCGCATTGACGGCATCTTCCCTCGCGGTTGGCCGAAGCAGTCCAGGCATCCATGGAGAAGCCCCGAATCCAATTTCAAACGATTTTAAAATAGCCACTCCGAAAGCTAATCGATTTTAATTTTATCGTTAAAATTTTCTTGTTGCAGCGCAAAAGAATTTAGACATTAATTTGTGCGGATGCTCAGTTTATTCGTTGGAGAACTCGCATGACTGTGACATTTCCGCTAACCGAAAAGCGCGACGCCGAGACATTGCTGAAACACTTGACGTCGCACAATCTCAGCGTTCCGGGAAACTGCGTCGTGTCGCTCAAGGCGCAGGTCGCCCAGGTCTCATCCTCTCATACGACCGCGCTCGGCACCGCCCGTACCGCCTGGTAGCGATTGAATGTCCCGGCATCGCCGTCGACAATAGGATCGAAGCGATCCTGGCTGGATCGCCCATGCGGGATGGATGAAACCCGAGCGCGTCGATAGCCTATCTCGCGGCAGGCAACCCCATGCCGGCGAGCTTCAGGATATCCTCGACCTTGGCGTCGGGATCGGCGCCGGGTTCGACCTGGCCGTCTATCATCAGCAAGGCGAGGCCATGCGTCAGCGACCAGAGAAAGAGCGCGGCGTTCGGCACGTCCTCGGGCGTCAGCCGCTTTTCCAGGTCGTCCTTCATCTGCCGGTAGACCTGCATCCGCAAGGCGCGTATCGCCTCATTTCCTTTGGAATAGGCCTGAAAGCCCTCCCCGAACATCAGCCGGTAGAGACCGGGATTCGCGCGGGCAAAGGCGACATAGGCGATGCCGCCGGCGAGCAGATTGCGTCGAGGACCGGCTAGCGCGGCATCGATGCTTTCGCTGAGTTCGGCAAACCCTTGTTCGGCGAGTGCTGCCGCGATGGCGTCCAGGCTGTTAAAATAATGGTATGCCGCCGGAGCCGAGACGCCGGCACGACGGCCGATCTCCCGCATGCTCAGCGCAGTCGGGCCTCCCTCCTCCAGCAGCGCCCGCGCCACGGACAGCAGCGTGGGGCGCAAATTGCCGTGATGATAGCGGGTCAATCCGTCGTGCGTGGCCATGTCTCGATCTAATCTTTACAGTGTTAAAATCATGCTCTAGTCTGCCTCCCATGACAAGGGCATGATGAGAGGAGATCGCGATTGGGGGCTGTATCCTCCAACGTCCCTCATTGGGCGGCATCCCCAATGCCTTCATTTTTTTGGGCGCGCGGCATCCTCCAATCCACCTCATCCTGAAGGGCGAAGCCTCGAAGGACACGCTCAACACTACTTCTTGCATGCATCCGACGCCCGCCTCGCCCTTCGAGGCCCTGCGGTCACCTCAAAGTGAGGCTCTCCTGGGCGCCGCGTCCCGGCACTGACAAGGTTTACAAACCAAGGTTTACAGAGAAAGAGGCCTTCATGCGAGCATCCGAACCAAGCCGCACCGCGATGGGTGCGGCAGCCTATCGAGCAGCACACCAGCGTGTGGATGGCGGCGCCATTTTCTTTGACCCCTACGCCCGCCGCATCCTCGGCGAGGCGGCCTGCGCCGAGGCCGATCTGAAAGCGCAGGACCCCGCCACGCGATCCTTTCGCCTGTTCGTGGCGGCGCGAAGCCGATATGCCGAAGACTGCCTTGACCTCTCCGTCGCAAGGGGCGACAGGCAAGCCGTCATCCTCGGCGCCGGGCTCGACACCTTTGCACTGCGCAATCCCCATGCCGGCCTGAAGGTCTTCGAAGTCGATCATCCCGCCACGCAGAGCTGGAAGCAGATGCGGCTCAGCGAGACCGGACTGACGCAAAGCCTGCCGACATTCGTTCCCGTCGATTTCGAACATGAGGATTTGAAAACGCGTCTCGTCGATTCCGGCTTCGAGCCCGAAGCACCGTCTTTCTTCATCTGGCTTGGCGTCGTGCCATATCTCACGGAGGCGTCGGTCTTTACGCTGTTGCGCTTCGTCGCCAGCCTGCCGAGCGCATCCATCGTCTTCGACTACGGTGAACCCCTCGAAAACTATTCGCCCGAACGCCGTGCCCGCGCCGCGGAAATGGGCGCGCGCACGGCCGCGGCCGGCGAGCCATGGCTGACGCACTTCGATCCCGAGGATCTTGCGAACCGATTGCTGAGCCTGGGCTTCACATCTCTGGAGGATATCGGCCCGACCGAAATGGCAAAACGCTTCTTCGGTCTGCCCCGGGATGCGCCGGACCGCGGCGCCGGTCCCCGCATCATATTCGCCGGGAAATAGGGAAATCCCCGAGATGTCGAGTTGCTGCAATCGAGCTGGCCTCAGCTGTCGTAGACGACAGCAATCTTGTTTCCGGCCGGTCACGCACATAAGCGGAATACCAGTTCGGCCCGTAGTGCGGACGTAAACCAGGCGCGCCGTCGTCCGTTCCGCCGTTTGTCAAGGCAGCATCGTAAAAAGCGTTCACCTCGGCATGGGACTTGGCCATGAAACCAACCATCGAGCCATTTCCGGCGCTCGCCGGTTCGCCGTTGAACGGCGTGCAAACCCATAGAACGAAACCGTCACCCTTCCCGCCTTCGGAATAGGCGCTCCATCCGGGAAATTCCCCATGTTTGCTCCACCCGATCGTTGCCAAGGTCGCATCATAAAAGCCATTCGATTTGACGGAATCGATTGCGCCGACGGTTACGTAGACACGCATGGTCTTCCCTTTTGCTGCTCCAAGATCGGGTGAATTCACATTGCAAACATGAGAACATAAAAAGAACACCCGATTGAGGTCATGCGAAAAATTAGCGGATCGCTGCAGCAGGTCGAAAACTAACTAGGGCGGCGATAGTGGATCTCTTTGCTACCTGCGAGCTCGAAACCCCTCCCCACTCGCCGCACCAAACTATTGCAATCTCATAGATAAACGCTTCATTGGCGATATATGAACGAGAGTCCTGCACCAATGACCCATCTCAAACATGGCATACTCGCCGCGGCCATCATGCTGGCAGCAACGATGACATACCCGCATCCGGCGCATGCGCAACCGTGTGAGCAGGAAAGCTTCGAAGAGGCGAAATACGTTGTCTGTGCGCTTGAACCAGGTAAAGCCGACCTGCGATTGTTCTGGAAGAATGCCGATGGCGCGCCATATCGCGCTTTTTCAAGCCTAGCCGAAGCCGTTCACGCCGAGGGGCGAATGCTGGCTTTCGCCGTCAACGCCGGGATGTACCGGGTCGATTTTTCCCCGATGGGGCTTTACGTTGAGAACAGCAGGGAATTGCAGCCCGCCAATACGACAAAGGCCGAAAGCTCCTCGGGCCAGGTACCGAATTTCTATAGGAAGCCGAACGGCATATTTTTTCTGAGTGAAGCAAGCGCCGGCATACTCCCGACCGATGAATTTCTGAAGCATCGCCCCAAAGTGCGGTTCGCCACGCAATCCGGCCCGATGCTTGTCATCGCTAACAAACTGAACCCGATCTTCATCGTCGGATCGACGGACCGGACCCGCCGCAGCGGTGTCGGCGTCTGCGACGGTGGCGCGGTTCGTTTCGCGATCAGCGAAGACGGGGTGAATTTCCACGATTTTGCACGGCTCTTCCGCGACCATCTGAAATGCCCCGACGCCTTGTTTCTCGATGGCGGACGCGGTGTCGGACTTTACAATCCCGAAATGGGCCGCAACGACCGATCCTGGCACGGCGGCTACGGCCCTATCTTCGGGCTCGTCGAATAGCGCATGAGGGAATCCGCTTTCAGCCGGACCTGGCATCTCATCAGTTTGCCTTCGGAACCGAAGCGGGAGGTCGCCGTTACCAGGGGACGGATGGTGCCATCGTGGTCGCGCCTGCCCGACCTGCTCGACGGATTGATCATGACCACCCTGCCCCCGTTTCCCTTCCCGGCAATAGGCAGGACGGTCGCCGCCATCGTCAAGGGGTGCGGCGATGGAGAAGGTGCCAATCCCGTACGCGGATGCATCATGCTTGGGAGGGCGAGCCTTTCAAAAACCGCCTGCTTCGCATAGGCTCCCGGCCTGCAAAATAGGAAAGCCGGATGGAATACATCGATTCACTCGCCTTGCTCGTCAGCGTCTACATCGTCTCCCTCGTCAGCCCCGGACCGAATTTCATCATCGTCACCAACACAAGCATGACGGTATCACGCGCCGCCGGGCTCTTTGCGGGTCTCGGCTTGCGTTCGCATCCCTGACCTGGGCCGTCATGGCGATGGCGGGGCTTGGCTTTCTGCTGACGCATTTCGATTGGCTGCATGTGACGTTGCAGGTGGTCGGCGCGCTGTATCTGATCTGGCTGGGCCTGAAGATGATCCGCGGCGCGGCCAAGCCGTTGAAGACGACGGGGCCGACCGAAGTCACATGGCGCTCCGCGATGCGCCTCGCTTACGTCGTCAGCATGACCAATCCGAAATCAGTGGCTTTCTTCGGAAGTATCTTTGCGCTTGTCATCCCTGCACATGCGCCGATCTGGCTCTATTGCGTCATCGCCCTGACCTGCTTCCTTCTTTCGGCCCTCTGGTATTGCGGCCTGGCCTTTTTCTTTTCGAACCCGCGCGTTTCCGCCAGCTTCCTGCGGTTCAAGGCCGGCATCGAGCGCGTGATGAGCGCCGCCCTGATCCTCATCGGCAGTCGCCTGCTCCTAGCCCGCTGATGTTATCCCGGTTTTCGTGAGGACCAGCCACTCAGGTCGTAGGCGAGGCCGGCAAGGGTTCGTCGATATCTTCGGGAATGAAGCCGCCGGTCTGGCGTTTCCATAGGCGCGCGAACAAGCCGTCTTGTTCGACCAGTTCGTCCGGCCTGCCCTCCTCCACGATGCGCCCGTGATCGAGCACGACGATCCGGTCCATCCTGGCGATGGTCGACAGGCGGTGTGCAATGGCGATCACCGTCTTTCCCTCCATGACGAGGTTGAGCCTTTCCTGGATGGCGGCTTCGGATTCGCTGTCGAGGGCGGAGGTCGCCTCGTCGAGCACCAGGATCGGCGCGTCCTTCAGGAGAACGCGGGCGATGGCTACGCGCTGGCGCTGGCCGCCTGACAGTTTGATGCCGCGGTCGCCGACGAAGGCCTCGTAGCCCTTGCGGCCTTCGCCGTCGGAAAGATCGGCGATGAAGACATCGGCACTCGCAATCTTCGCCACCGCTTCGATCTCGTCCTTCGTCGCCTCCGGCCGGCCGTAACGGATATTGTCGCCGACCGAACGGTGCAGCAGCGCGACGTCCTGCGCGATGACCCCGATGGAGCGGCGCAGGCTCGCCTGGGTGACGGCGCGGATATCCTGCCCGTCGATGAAGATCGCACCATCCTCTATGTCGTAAAAACGCAGCAGCAGGCTCACCAGCGTCGTCTTGCCGGCACCGGAGAGGCCGACGAGCCCTACCTTTTCGCCGGGCCGAACCGTCAGCGACAGGTCATCGATAACAGGCTTGCCGGACTTGTAGGCGAAGCGGACATTTTCGAAACGGATTTCACCACGCTCGACCACGAGGTTCTTCGCATCCGTCCGGTCGGTGATAGTGGGCGGTGTCGTCATAACAGGCATGGCATCCTTGATCGTGCCGATCGCCTGGAAGATCTGTTGGCCCATTTGCAGGAAGGTGAAGGTGTGGCCGGACAGCCGTTGGAGGACATAGACGGCGCCGGTAAATTCGCCGATCGTCACGAACCCCTCGACGAGGCCGGTAAAGCCGATCGACAGAATGGACAGCCAGTGCAGCACGTTGAGGACGACGACCGTCAGCTCGGCTGTGCGATAAATGCGTTGTTCGCTTTGCTGCGTCTCGATCGACTTGCCGATAATACCGCGGATGGTGCCCGCCTCGCTGTCTTCAGCGGCGAACTGCTTGACCATCTGCATGTTGGTGTAGAGATCGGTGATGGCGCCGGCGATCAGGCTGCGCCGCTTGGCGGAGCGGCGAGCGCGCTCGGTAAAGATCGGTGCCAGCCTGACGGCGAGCAGGACGTTGAGCGTGATCCAGATGACGGTCGGCACGGCGAGTTGCCAGGACAAGGCGCTGAGTAGGATCACGGAGCCCACCATCTGCATCAGGAAGCGTGGAATGGACTGGAAGGCGGAAATGAGCTGCTGCTGGACAGCAGAGGCCACCTGCTGCAGGCGCGAGGCGACCTGGCCGGCGTAGAGATCATGGAAGAAGCCGAGATCCTGCCGCTCCACCGCCTTGTGGCCCTGCCACTGGATGGCGGCCGGCATGCCGATGCCGAGCGTATGCGAAGTCAGCGTGTTGACGAGGAACGAGGCGATCGGCATGGCCGGAAAGAGCAGCAGGCCGAGGAAGGTCAGCAGCGGCCATTCACTCGCCAGGAAAGCGGATGCACCCTGTTGCGTAACACCGTCGACGATGACCGACAGCCCCCAGACAATGCTTAGATTCATGGCCTCGTTCGCCATGGTGCAAAGCGTCACCACAATCAGCACGCCGCGAAACATCGAGATGAAATGCAGGAGCACTGCCACCGGCCCCTTGGACGGCAGTGGCCGGTAGGGAATATCGAGCGGCCGGATCAGGCTTTCGAAAGGACGATAGATCGCATCTGAAATCGACATGGGCCACTCGGATTAAAATCGGGAGGAGGCGTGGACTCAGCTACGCAAGGTGGCAGACAATCATCTTCAGGCTGCAGTCTCAATTAGAAATTTCAGAAAATCGCTGAAAAAGCCGTGACCACGAGACGTCCGCAGCACGCGATTGTTTTCAATCCGGACGGACATCACTCGCCCCGGGCCAGGGCTGCGGCCTGTTCCAGCGAGATCTTCCCGACCAGGGGGTCGGCATGACGGTGGGCGAGCCGCCAGTCTGATCCATGCCGGCGATAGACCTGAGTCACGCGCAGCGACCAGTTCTGGTCGG
Source organism: Rhizobium sp. WSM409 (assembly GCF_057653825.1). NCBI lineage: Bacteria > Pseudomonadati > Pseudomonadota > Alphaproteobacteria > Hyphomicrobiales > Rhizobiaceae > Rhizobium > Rhizobium sp. WSM409. The sequence goes on from NZ_CM172794.1 coordinate 2,529,241, forward strand.
GCAGACCGCCTACCTCACCATGCTGGCGCTCGATCATCACCAATACGATCAGGTCGCCACTGACATAGGACTTTTCCACCTCGAGGGTTCCGCCGCCATTGCGGAAGAACCGGGCGAGCTCGGCCAGACGCTCCGGACTGTCGTCGAAGCCATGGCTCGCCGGACCACCGAAGGGCTGCATCAGGGTGAAATCGTCATCGAGCCGGATGAGGCTCGCCCACCTTGTCATGTCGCCGGCCATGAAAGCCGCCGCCTGTTGTTCTGTGCGGCTGATGATGTCTGGCAATGCCTGATCGGATGCCGGGGCGGCATGCGCAACGCGCCCTGTCGCGGCGATCGCCATTGCCAGAGCGGCTCGACGGGAAATGCTTTTGGACTCGCGCATGGGCTCATCGTCGCCAAGCGATGTTTTGTTCTTAAAGGGGGACATGGGGTCTTCCTGTCGGTGGCAGCCGTCGGATGGTCGTTATCTCCCATTTTCAGGGTAATGAATCCAATGATATGATTTCAGCAATATGCTGAACCACATTGATCTATCCAGAATCGACCTCAACCTGCTCGTGCTGTTCGAGACTGTCATGGAGGAGCGCCATGTCGGGCGTTCGGGGCAGCGGTTGAACCTCTCGCCATCCGCGATCAGTCACGGCCTTGGCCGGCTGCGCATGCTGCTGGGCGACCCACTATTTCTTAAAACACCGAAGGGCGTCGTTCCGACAGATCGGGCCGAAGAACTTGCGGCACCCATCGCCGACATATTGGCACGTGTTCGCAGCGTGGTGGCGACAGCGGAGCCATTCGATCCAGCCCACTCTCAGCGACGATTTACGATCGGCGCGCCGGATGGCGTTTCGTCTGTGTTTCTACCGCCATTGCTCGACCTGCTGGCCAAGTTCGCTCCCGGCATCGCAATCAGCGTCCGGCAATTGCTGCCCAAACAAGGCGAGCCATCGCCTGATCTGGCTTGGCGCGATGCGCTAGCCGCGTTGGAAGCCCGTGATATGGACATCGCCATCATTCCTCAGGCCGGGTTTCCAATCCGCTTTGCAAGCCTGCTGCTCTACGAGGAGGATTTTGTCATCGCTGCCCGTCAGTGCCACCCTTTTCTGATAGATCAGACCCTGGCCACCTACTGCGCCGCGCAGCACCTTGTGGTCTCGCATCTGGGCGATACACATGGCTTTGTCGACAATCTGTTGGCCAGCCATGGATGCTCCAGGCGGGTGGCGCTGACGGTCCCGAACTTCATGCTCGCGCTCGCCGTGCTTGCGGAGACAGATTTTATCTCGGCCTTGCCACGCCGTTTCGTCGAAATGCATGCAGCGCGGTTCGGCGTCGTCAGCGTCAATCCTCCCCTGCCACTCGGACGCTTCGCCATAAACGCGACTGCGCCAAAGGCGGCAATACGTGACGAAGGCGTGGCCTGGCTGGTAAGACTCCTGCAGGCATCCATGGATAACGCGATAGATAAAACCGGAGCTCACAGCGGAAGTCCTCCGGCCCGGAGAAAGGCAGGCACTTGAGCCGCCGATAGCATAAGACCTGGCGCCTGGATCGCCCAATTGCGGTCATCGCGCGATTGAGGCAGGATGCCGTCCTTGAACAGAGAGCAGGATCGAACCGACGCTCATGCTGACGGGCTCATGTCATTGCGGCAAGGCAAGCTGGACACTCGAAGGTGATCCGGGCTCGATCACCGCCTGCAACTGCACGCTCTGCCGACGCTACGGTACGCTATGGGCCTATGACTACGAAGGAGAGCGCATCGCTCTCACCGGTGAGACCGCCTCCTACGCCCGCGCCGACAGGGACGAGCCGTCTCTCGAAATATTGTTTTGCCCATCCTGCGCCTGTGTCTTGAGTTGGCGCGGCCTGCGGCTTCCAAAGGATGGCCGCCGGCGCATGGCCGTCAACATGCGGCTTGCGCCGCCGGATCTCGTTCAGCATCTGCCTATCGATCATTTCGACGGCCTGGACACGTTTGAAGACCTTCCATCCAAGGGGCGCTGCGTGCGCGATCTCTGGTTCTGAGCCGACTGCGAAGATCGCCCCGGGCCGGATCGCGCCAGATGCGAACCCTGGCAAAACATCGTCCTGCGCAAGGCCATCTCAGCCGCGCCGCGCCGCCTCGATCGCCGCAATGTCGATCTTCCTCATGGTCATCATCGCGTCAAAAGCACGCTTTGCCTGGCCACCGCCTGCCGAGAGCGCTTCGGAGAGGATGCGCGGCGTAATCTGCCACGACACGCCCCACTTGTCCTTGCACCAGCCGCACTCGCTTTCCTGGCCGCCATTGCCGACGATCGCGTTCCAATAGCGATCGGTTTCTTCCTGATCGTCGGTTGCGATCTGAAATGAGAAGGCTTCGTTGTGTTTGAACGCAGGACCGCCGTTCAGGCCGATGCAAGGAATGCCGGCAACGGTGAATTCCACGACCAGTACGTCTCCCTGCTTGCCGTCAGGATAATCTCCCGGTGCACGATTGACCGCACCCACGGCGCTATCGGGAAAAGTCGCGGCATAGAAACGGGCAGCCGCCTCAGCCTCTTTGTCGTACCATACGCAGATCGTGTTCTTTGCCATTGCGCTGTCCTTTCGCTCTTCGTTTCGCATTGCCCACTGAAATAAGAGGCAAACCGTCTTTCTCCAGCCCATGGAAGCAATTTTACGCGGACGATCGCGAGACGAGAATCGACTATGATCGCAGAGAGGAAGGGATAAGCGTGACCATCACCCCTGAACAATTTCTAGCCCGCATTCGGCTTAATCCGGTCAACCATCTGCTCCTGGAGAAATTGCCGGCTCTGGGCCTGCCGCAATGTATGCTGACGGCTGGCTGCCTCTTTCAGACAGTATGGAACTTGAAGACCGGAAATGATCCAGAGCACGGCATCAAAGATTATGACATTTTTTATTTTGACGACCACGATCTCTCATGGGAAGCCGAGGACAAAGTAATCCGTCGTGGCAAGGCCTTGCTGGGAGACCTCGCAGACAAAGTTGACATAAAGAACCAGGCTCGCGTCCACCTCTGGTATGGCGAGAAGTTTGGCAAAGACTTCCCTGCCTTCAAATGCACTGAAGACGGCGTTGATCGTTATCTCATCTCCTGTACTCGGCTAGGGGTGAGAGTTCATGACGCCAGCCTCTATGCACCCGATTACCTCGACGATATGTGGCACGGCATACTCAGGTGAACCCACTTAACGCTCAGCCCGAATTGTTCGCCCGCAAATGCAGACAATATCAGCAGCGCTGGCCGTGGCTGCGTGTCGAGCCAGCGGCATCGAGCGAGGAGGTCCAATGAGGTCCTTGCTAGCTTTGAGCCAGTAGAAAAACGTCGGGCTCGCCTGGATCACGCCAATTGCGGTCATCATTGAACTGTCGCACGACCTAGCTGCTACAATCGGCCCTCGGGCGGGTAGCTCAGCTAATTGTTTCATCAATTCATTTTGGACAACACCAATGATTTACCTGCTTGGCCACGGCGAGACCATTTGGAACACCTTAGGTCGGTTCCAGGGCCAAAAAGATTCACCGCTTACAGAGCGCGGCATCGAACAGGCAGAACAGATGGCGAAGCTTCTGAAAAAGGAAATGGCAGGGAGCCAACAATCATTCCAACTCCATGTCAGCCCTCTCGGCAGAACGCAGGAGACTGCGGCTCGCATCGAACGGGTGTTGCCGCTGGCGGCCCGTCCGGAATCGCGGCTAGTGGAGGTGACTGTCGGTTCTTGGGACGGCATGACCAAGTTCGAGATCGACAACGAGTTTCCAGGAATGCTGGACGGGTCCGACGCTTTCGATTGGTATTTCAAATCTCCAGACGGGGAGAGCTTCGATGCTGCCTGTGCGCGAGCAAAGGACTGGATCGTAGGCATACATGGACCGACAGTTGCGATTTCTCACGGGCTGTTTGGCAGATTGGTGCGTGGAGTATATGCCGGCCTTTCAAAGCAGGAAATGCTGGAATTGCCCGTTCCCCAAGACGGGTTTTATTGTCTTTGCGACGGTGAGTTCAGTTTGGTAAGCGGTTCGGCTGATATGATATCCGACGTGGTCGCTGAGGAAGGGTTCCTCCCTGAGTGCCAGCCCGGCCGCCAATGCTGACTATAACGCGGCTCAATGCCATCGGTTGACGCCTCGACTTGCGAACATCGACCTTCAGGCCCCTTAGAGTGAGGCTCTTTTGGTGCTGCATCACCGCTGGAGTCGAGCCACCGGTGATAAAACTTAACTGAGCTAGCCACTGGAAAATCACTGGGCAAGCGCGTCGCATGGATGAGGTTCGACGCGGCTCTAAAACATATCCCGCCCGTCGCTGCGCGGGTCGCCGGCCACGCGGTGCGGCTCGTAGAGGCCGCTCAGCGCTTTGCGCCGCCACGGCCGGGCAATATCGCCGTGATTGTCGTCGATATCGGCGAGCGATATCGCGGCCGTTCCATCCGCAGGGCATTGCGCCGCCCACCGGCCACCGGGAGCGACAATCCCGGAAGAGGCCGGATCGGCTAAACCGGGATGTGCCAGTATGGAGAAACTCACCCAGTACCTGTTGCTCGCCGCATACCCCTGCACCTCGGCGGCGAAGGAGGTATCATTGGCCGACGTCCCCCCAGTGGACGAAAACAGCACGCAGTGGACATCGAGCCGCTCGTATTCGGTGAAAATTTGAGGAAAGTTGCACTCCATGCCGAGCGCACAGCCGAAGCGGATGCCGTCGACCTCGAAGGTCACGGGGATCGAACCCGGCGTGTACATGAAGGAGATCTTGGTGTTGGACAGCAGGCGCTCGTCGTAGCGCGTCACCAGTTCGCCGCGATCGGAGACGACATAAAGGCTGTTGTGCGGCCGGTGCGGCGGCGTCAGCGGATGCACCGAGCCGATGATCGCCCAGAGGCCGAGTTCGTGCGCCAGTTTGCGCGTTGTATCCAGCTCCTCACGAAGCACCACCCATTCGAACCGTCGCCAATCGGAAGGCCCGATCTCTCTTGGCCCGATTTCCGACATGATGCGCTTGTTCGGCGATGATGTCGTTCCTTCGGGAAAGTGAATAAGCCGCGCCCCTGCCTCTCGCGCCTGCCGCATCAGCAGGCGCATCTCCTGTCCGCTCCAGCGAAGCTTGTCGGCATCGCGGGGATCGTCGGCATGGGTGGTCTGGGCCACGGCGAGACGCAAGCGTCTTGCCTCAGGCAGTGCATCGTTCGCCGACCTGGGAAGAACATGCATGCGGGCGGCGGTATAGGATTCACCCGTCTTGGCGGCGCGCGCACGCACCCGCCGTTTGAAATTTCCATTCTCAGTCATATCAGGGCCTCTCACGTTCCGGACATCGTTCCCCAGCAACAGGCCCGAAACATCAGGACCAAGGATCACGACCCGAGACGAAAGTCCCTTTGCCTCCGGTTGAAGACCCTGCTGGGGAAGGTCCTGGGAGGTTCGGCGTTAGGCCACGCCGACACAAAGATGCCGAGGCGACCGCGATTCGTCAATTCGGGGAATGGCCGAAATCGGCAGGCCCGAGGCGCCTTACTTCGGGCGTTCCGCCTTATCCACGCGCCACGGCGGATCGGTGCGGTTCGATCCGGCGAAATAAAGGATGATGCGGTTGCCGCCGGGGTCGAAAAGCTCCGCCTCGCGCCAGAGCCAGCTCTTATCCTCCGGTCCGGTGACGAAACGAAGACCGGCCTCGCTGAGACTGCCGACCGTCTCGTCCAGCTTCTCGCACTCGAAATACACCGTGGTGCCGCCACCGCCGCCTTCGCCCTGATGCAGGGAGAAGGTGCTGTCCCCGTCCGGGCAGACGAAGCGCGCATAGCGAGGACGGGCGTCGACGACGGGCTTGAGACCGAGAGCGCAGTAGAAGTTCCAGCCCGCATCGAGGTCAGGCATCGTAACGGTTACTTGATTCAGGCGCATGATCTATCTCCTCGGCTGAGTTCGCCCAAAACTGTGCGGCGGCTCGGCACCACGACATTCATAAAAACAAAGACCTGAAGCCGTCGCATGAATCAAATTCTAAGCGAGCAGTTTTAGTGTCATCGACACAAAACTCGTGTCAGACTGTGCAAGCCACGCACACGCCGGCGCACGGATCGAGAGGGCCGAAGCCATGCACAAGTTCACCGTATCAATCACCCGGGAGATCGAGGCCGACACCGCCGAGGAGGCCGCCTTGCTCCTGTATCAGGAACTATCAAGGGGACCGATCCCCGACCGCTACTCGGTCACCGACGAGACGAAGGCTGCCACGGAGGTGAAGCTGGACCGGCAAAAGGCAGACGACTTCGCCAGCATCGATCACACTGCCGACCCCGGCAACTGGTAAGCACCTGACGACCAGAAGAGATCCCTGCTTTGCGCCGGGAGCGCAAGTGCGGTAGTTGCAGATCCCGTTCGCCGGCGTAATGACGATGCAAACAGCCGTCCGTCGGGAATATCGCCAGCCAAGGAAAGTCCGTGACCTCACCAATCAAAATAGCCGTCGCCGGCGCGAATGGCCGCATGGGTCGTGCCATCCTGCCGCTGCTGGCGGCCGATCCGGATTTTGCGTTCGTCGGCGGCATCGGCCGCGAGGGCTCCGCAGGCGCCGGGCTGATTGACCGTTCGTCCGCGATTAAGGCCGCCGACGTGATCCTGGATTTCACGACGGGACGTGCTGCCGCCGAACTTGCCGGCCTGTGCGCTTCCGCCGGCGGACCTGCCCTGGTGATCGGGGCGACGGGTTTCGAGCCGGATGAGCTCGAACGGATCGCAGAGGCCGCCCGCGCGATTCCAATCCTGCGCTCCGGTAATTTCTCCATCGGCGTCAACATGCTGGTCGGCCTCGTCGCCCAGGCCGCCCGCGCCCTTCCCGCGAATGGCTGGGATATCGAAATCCTCGAAGCCCATCACAACAGGAAGATCGACGCGCCGTCGGGTACGGCGCTGATGCTTGGCGAAGCCGCCGCCGAGGGCCGTGGCGTTTCCCTCGCATCCGTCGAGCGGCGCGGGCGTGACGGCATCACCGGCGAGCGGCCGCCCGGTGAAATCGGCTTTGCCGTGTTGCGGGCCGGCGGGCTCGTCGGAGAACACAGCGTCCTGTTTGCCGCCGCCGAAGAAGTCGTGACGCTCTCGCATTCGGCTCTCGACCGCGGCATGTTCGCCCGCGGCGCACTTGCCGCCGCCCGCTGGATCGCAGGGCGCCCACCCGGCCAATACGCCATGCGGGATGTGCTGGGTCTGGCGTGAATAAGGGAAACAGGCTCACAGCATATCGAGGATTGCCGAGGCGACGACGACTTCGGTTCCAGCCAATCCGACGGAGCAAAACAGCGTCGTATCGCCAGGAGATCCTCGCCCGGCCGCCTTCCCGGCCATGATATCGGCAAGGTCGGCGATGCGGTGCTCATTGCCGGAGCCGGCCAGGAAAAACGGCGAAGCATAGGCGCGCGTCTGTTCGGGAGAGTCCGTCGCGATCACGGCTGCGACATCGGCGATATCCAGGCCGAGTTCATATCCCTCATGCGTTTTCGGGCCAACGGTGTTGACATGCACGCCGGGTTTCAAATCCCGCGCATGGATGACGGGCGTTCGGCTCGTCGTCGCGCAAATGACGATGTCGGCGTCATCGACGGCTTCAGAGGCGCTGCCGGCAGGCTCTACTTCTATACCCAAGGTGTGCTGCATCTCAGTTGCAAAGGCGGAGCGATTTTTCTCGTCGCGGCTATAGAGCTGCAACCCCGCTTGAGGTCAATAGGTGAGGCAAACCGACATGCGCTGAAACATCGGCGTGAGACCTAACCGACCAGACGGCGAGCCATCATAACGTCGTCGATCTCCCTGCCCTCCTCCAGAACCCCGCCGGGAATCCTGCCGATCTCGGAGAAGCCTTCCCGTTGATAGAAGCGTATTGCCGCCGGGTTCTCCGCGCTGACGAAGAGTTCCAGTTGCAAGATGCCGGTATCGCGCGCGCGATCGGCCACCGCGCCGAGCAGCTTGCCGGCAAGGCCCGTTCCGCGCAGGCTCCTTCTGACGTAAACCATGATGATCGTCGCGCGATGGGCCATCTTGCTCGACCGCTGTCGAACCAGGCCGGTTATGCCGACGGGTTCGTCACCCTGAAAGGCGATGAAAACCGGCTCATTCAGGCGATTGCGCCACTCCTCGAGAGAAAGAGCCTCCCAGTCCTCGTAGCGGCTTGCAAAGAGGGACGGTTCGGTTCGAAGCGCTTCCAGACGGATGCGCCGGAAAGCCTCCACTTCGTCTGCCCTGACATGCCTGATCGTCGTGCCACTTCCATCCATCGGGACCTCCTGCAAGATGAGAGGTACTGTCAATACAGATGGCCTCAGCCGATGCAACCGGTGCCAGGAAGCTTCGTAGTTCAGCATATGCTCGAAGTGACGAAATCGAACGGAAATCCATCATCTCAGCGCCGATCACTGCGCCGGGCTCCCCAGCCGACCGCCCTTCCGGACGACCGGTTCGCCAGTTGGCCCGACCACCGGTTCACGGGCTGGCCCGTCGACCGGCTGGCCGGTGGATCGGACGACCAGGGGATCGGCTGGCTGGGCGGCGGACTGATCGGTTTTTGGCCCCGGCACCGGCTTGCCGGTTGCCCCCGGCACCGGCTTGCCGGTTGCCCCCGGCACCGGCTTGCCGGTTGCCGCGTTCAACGGCACACCGGTTGGTCCGGCCGCTGATTGCTCGGTTGCTCCGGCAACTGGCTCATCAGTTGGTCCGGCGACCAATTGATCGGTTGGCTTGTCGATCGTGAACGGTACAACTTCACGGATGATGAAGAGAAGAACTATCCCGACCAACGTGCACGTCAGCGCGTAGAGAAGGAAATATTTCAGTGCATATCCCTCGCTGATTGGCAGCACCAACTTGACAATGGTGCAAATGATATTTCCGCATCATTGAACGATACTTGAAGCGAAGGCAATCATTTTCAACAAGAGCCGCGAAATTTCAAAAATGCACAGAACGGGATAAGGTAGTTATTGTAGATATTTAGGAAGCGCCTCCCCGATGCTCAATTTGTCTTGAGGTCTCGGCAAGCCCAGGGAAGGCCCCGGAACCCCAGATCCGAGATCTGCCAGGCGAAGACAGCCTCGGCGATATGGGCTAGATTGCGTGTGCCGGCAGCCTGCTTTCGAGGGTGAGGCCTCCAGGATCGGTGGCGGCAGGGGGGATCCGCATGACGGCAATTGCAACTCTGTTTCAGGAAGCCGCCCGCCTTGCGGCCGCGTTCCGGCAGGCAACGCCCGCCCGCCATATGCCAACCCACGACTACGCAGCCTCGCTAGCCTGTTTCGAAGAGCCGCTGCCGGCGGCAGGTTCCGATATGCTTGATGTCATCAGGCGTCTCTCGGACGGCGCCGAGCCCGGGCTGCATGCAACCACTGGACCGCGCTTTTTCGGCTGGGTCATCGGCGGCTCCCATCCGGTCGGCGTCGCGGCCGATTTCCTCACCAGCGCCTGGGGCCAGAATGCCGGAAACCATACCGCCGCCCCGGCCGCGGCAGCCGTCGAGACCGTCGCGGCGAGATGGCTTCTCGATCTCCTGAAGCTGCCGGCCGAAAGCTCGGTCGGCTTCGTCACCGGCGCAACGGTGGCGAACTTCACCTGCCTTGCCGCCGCCCGCGGCGAGGTGCTGCGCCAGGTGGGCTGGGATGCCGACGCAAAGGGCCTGTTTGGGGCGCCTGAGATTACCGTGCTGATCGGCGATGACGCCCACACGACCGTCTTCTCCGCGTTGCAATTCCTCGGCCTCGGGCATGATCGCGTGCTGCGCCTGCCCACCGACGCGATGGGACGGATAGACCCGGCCGCGCTGGCGGGCACGCTCGATACTGTCTCTGGACCCGTCATCACCGTTCTCCAGGCGGGGCAGATCAATACTGGCGCCTTCGACGATTTCGCCGCCATCATCCCGCTCTTGAAGGCGAAGCGCGCCTGGGTGCATATCGATGGCGCCTTTGGCCTCTGGGCGCAGGCATCCGTGAAGACCAACCACCTCAGCCGCGGCATCGAAGCGGCCGACAGCTGGGCGACCGACGGCCACAAGTGGCTGCAGACACCCTATGATTGCGGCTATGCCATCGTCCGCAACGAGCTCGCCCATCGCCGCGCCATGACGATCGCCGCGAGCTACCTGCCGCTCGCCGGCGAAGGCGAACGCGATCCCTCACACTACGTGCCCGAGCTTTCGAGACGGGCGCGCGGCTTTGCCACCTGGGCGATGCTGAAACATCTCGGCCGCGACGGCATCGCCGCCTTGATCGACCAGTGCTGCGCCTCAGCGCGGCTGGTGGCCGATCTCCTGTCGCAGAAACCGGGCATCGCCATTCTGAACGAGGTAACGCTGAACCAGCTCGTCATCCGTTTCGGACCCGACCTGCCCTCTGAAGAAGGCGACGCGCTGACGCGAAAGACGATCGAAAAGATTCAGGCGGACGGCATCATCTTCGCCGGCGGCGCCAAATGGCGCGGCCGCGACGTGCTGCGCCTCTCCGTCACCAATTTCCAGACGACGTCAGATGAGGCCCAACTCGCCGCCCAAAGCATCATCGCCGCGTTCAAGAGTGTGAGCCTGGGGTGACGCATCAACTCCCTTGGTTCGCCCCGGCACGGAATTGTGCTATCGCCGGCCTCGCTCACTCCAAGAGAGATCGAAACGTGAAAAACATCCTGTTCGTCTGCAGTCAGAACAAACTTCGCAGCCCGACGGCCGAACAGGTCTTCGCAGGCTGGCCGGAGATCGAAGTCTCCTCGGCCGGCACCAATAACGATGCCGAAAACCCGCTATCGAACGAGCTGATCGAATGGGCCGATATCGTCTTCGTCATGGAGAAGGCTCATCGTTCGAAAGTCCAGGGCAAGTACCGGTCAGCTCTCAATGACAAGCGGTTGATCTGCCTTCATATTCCTGATGACTACGATTTCATGGACCCCGCGCTCGTTCAGTTGCTGAAGGCAAAGGTGCCTCGGCATCTCTAAGCTCGGTCATGCGACCCTAAAATCGCCGCCCCAAACAAGAAGGCGTGCAATTCTTCCGTCCGCCCGCGTTGCTCTAATGGTGGCAACTTGCGGCCAAGCTGCGAGGGCCGATGGTCAAACTTGTTGAGAGACGTATTCCGGAAACTCAGCCGCACCGCGACTTAGGGCTTTCACCATCAACAGGCCGTCGTCGAAGTAGCCGTTTCTCGCGTAGAACTGATGCGTAAGCTCCCTGCCCAGCACCATGGCGATACGGATCACCGCGCATTCAGTCCGCTCCGCCTCCGCCTCGATCCACGCCATCATCTTGCCGCCGATGCCCTGACTGCGCAGGGCGCTGTCTACCACCACATTGTCCGCCTCGACATACTTGCCGCACCACAACTGAGTGCCAGTCCAAAAACCCGACGCACCCACCATCCGTTCGTCGATGTATGCTGCTATGCAGCGGTAGTTGTTCTGTGCAAACATGGCTGAAAGTCGTTGGCAAACCACGGCCTCACTCAGGCGACTAACCTGGCTGTACAGCGGGAAAATTGTCATCATCTGATCGAGGCCAGCCAGTTCGCGGATGATCACTTCGTCGGACACAGCAGCCCCCTATCCTCTCGATCGCATGATTGTGCACGCGAACTTGATCATGATCCATAGGCGTGAATCGCTTACAGTGGACCACCGGTCTTCCCATTGCCACAGGCTGCGCTTATAGCTCCCCGCCCGTTCAGATCGGACAAGGAGGAGAGTGATGAACGCCAATGATGTCGCCGCCCATTGGGAGAGCAATGCTGAGACCTGGACGATCTATAGCCGCGCCGGCTATGACAAATATCGCGACGCGCTGAACACGCCGGCCTTTCTGAAGATGCTGCCGCCGGTCGCAGGCCTTGCTGGGCTCGACCTTGGCTGCGGCGAAGGTTCCAACACCCGCGCCGTCGCCCGTCTCGGCGCCCGCATGACCGGGCTCGACATCGCCCCGACCTTCATTCGTTATGCCCGCGAGAGCGAGGCAGAAGCGCCGCTCGGCATCGACTACGTGCTCGGCGACGGCCAGGGCATCGATTTCCCGGAGGCGAGCTTCGATTTCGTCACCGCCTTCATGTCGATGATGGACATGGCCGACCAGCGCGAGGTGCTGAAAGGCATCCACCGGGTCCTGAAATCGGGCGGCTTCCTGCAGTTTTCGATCCTGCACCCCTGTTTCGTGCCGCCGACGCGCCGCAATATCCGCAATCAGGCCGGCGAGCCCGTCGCGGTGGAGATCGCCGATTATTTCGACGAAAGCGACGGCCGGGTCGAGCGCTGGATCTTTTCCTCCATCCCCGAGGCCGAACGGGCGACGCTGACGCCGTTCGCCGTTCCGCGTTTTCACCGGACGCTGTCGACCTGGGTGTCGATGATCGTCGAAGCGGGGCTGACGATCGAAGCTTTCGGCGAGCCGATGGCGTCAGTCGAGGTGGCGCTCGCCGAGCCAATGGTCGCCGATACCCGCATCGCGCCGATCTTCCTCCACATCAGGGCGCGCAAGGCGTAAGGCCTGTTTTCCCGCCGCCACCGAGGTTTGGAAGGAGGGTGAGTTCTCACCCGGGTTCTCACCCAACATCATCGTCGCACGGCGACCACCGAGCTGGCGCGATAGCGCGACAGCTGGACTCGATTGGATTGGTTGCCGCCGAACAGGTAGACGTACTGCCGGCGCTGGTCGATGTGATCGAACAGGCTGACATGAAAGCGCCGACCGGTGCGGATCACCACGACATCCCCTCGCCTGGCGGAGCGGACGCCGACCGGCTTGCCGAACTTCCTCCAGGACGCCGCCATGTTGGGGTTGGGCGGCGGTTGCCGCGAAGATCGCTTGGCGACAAAGGCCAGGAACGCCCCGCACCACGATACCCTGCGCGGATTGATGCTGAGGAAGGAGATGGAGCGTTCGTGCATGCTCTTGTACTTGGACGCCGTGCCGAGCATGTCCGCCTCACAGGGCACGGCAAGCGCCGTGAGGACGATGACGAGAATAACCTTCATAGTTACCCACCATTGTTTGTATAATGTTGAAATTCCGAAATGTGGCGAAGAATAAAACAGGCGCGGCAACGTAGATGCGAATTATGGCGTGATTTAGAAACAACTAATACTGGCATTTTGGCGGCGGAAATTTGTCCGAAGCGAGGCGCAGAGCACCGTGGGCGAGCCTCCCCTTGCGGCCGGAGACCGCCATCACAAACCCCGCAATACATATGTTTTGCTAGGCCGAAAGGCTGGAGTCTCGCCATCGCAACCAGGTCCATTCAAAGGAGATGGACTGTGTCCGCAATGCTTGAGCAGCAAAACCATTCGCCAAGAGTTGACGACAGCGCGCGGAATTAACCCCTCACCTATACGAGCTATATTTCCGATAACCGCCAATAATACTTCGGCGCGATAGGAAATACATTGAGTTCGCCAAATTCACCAGCGAAAGCCGGAGGTTGCCCCTCCGGTTGCGGACGTGAACGAGCTTACGACAGCGCAGGCCGGCGTGGCGGGTCAACCGTGTGGTTGCGCCGGTTCGGGTTGGCCTGTGACCGGTGCAGGATCAACAGCAAGTGCCCTGGTGACCAGCAGTGCTGCGGCGAGAACAGGGACGACCGCCCAGTACGAAAAGCGGATGCCGAAGTGTTCGGCAACGAAACCGAGTAGTGGCGGCCCGGCGAAAAACACAAGGAACGTCGTCTGCCCGAGCGCTGCAACGTTGACGGGTGCGGGTCGATCCGTGCGTCGGGCCGCAGCCGAGATGGCAAGCGGATAGACTGAAGAGCAGCCGATACCTGCCAGGCCAAAGCCTGCGAGCGCGATAGCAGGGTGTATCGCTGTCGCAACCATGACAACACCGATGGCCGCGATCCCAAGGAGAGTGATGGCGACCGGCCGCGGATTGAAACGGTCGATGACAGGGTCCATGCCGAGCCGCCCGATGGCGATGAACGAGGAGAAAATGGTCACGCCGAGCCCGCCGACGAAGGGTTCGACCGCGAATACGTCGCGCATATAGATCGCCGACCAATCGACGCTTGCGCCTTCGGCAAGAAGCGGAGCTGCGGCGACAAGGCAAAGCGGGAGCAGTCCGATCGTGGGAAAAGCGATGATCGGCGTATCTCCGGGGTGAGCGTCCTGCCGCCGGGGCGCATTCTCGATCCCGGAGAAAACGATCGACCCGGCAATCAAGACCGTCACCAGGACGATGAAGCTATGCAGTTCGATGGAGACGGCAGCCTGCCGCATGCCGGCGGCAACAAGGGCGGTGATGCAGAAGCCGAGGCTCCACATCCCGTGAGCCCGGCTCATGATGCGGTAGCCAAGCAGCGCCTCATGGCGATCGGTTTCGATATTGGCGTTGATCTCGAATGCTCCGGTGAAAACGCCGGCAATGAAGAACAATGGCACCGCCAGAAGAGCTGAAGGCATCCAGGGGATCAGCGCGAAAAACAGCGCCGCACCAAAGACGGTGACGAAAGCGGTGGTGCGCGCACCGAGCTTCTCGATCAACCTCACCGAGAATGTCAATCCGCAGAGAACCCCGGAGGACAGGACGGCGAGCAGAAGGCCAAGCTCCCCTTCGGTCAAGCTGAACTTGAGCTGAAGGTCGGGCAGCCGCGAAACAAACGCGCCTAAGGAAAGGGCCACGGCAAACTGGATGAAGAAAATGCGGTGGTGCGGCTTCATCTCGGCACTCTGCTCCGATTGGGGCGGGATATCGGCGGCATAACCGGACATTCCGACGAAATGGCGACTGGCTGAGAAACCCGCGATCTCAGGATTATCGACCACCGCTGCTGACATTCCCTGTCAGCATGATGCCGCCGCCGCTGATTTCACAATTCAATGCCGAGCAGCCGCTCCAATTGAAGGCTGCAAAATAAGTCGGGCCGAAGGGCCACCTTGTCAACGGCACCCGCAGAGAGCGCGACAAGGAGGTTCGAGGTTGCCCGCTCTCCGAATTGAACAGACCACGCTAAACCGGCTGAAGGAGGACGTGTCGCTTCTTGCCGACCGATAGCCGGATCACGCCGTTCTGGATGTCGGCGTCGACAAGCCGCATTGCCTCATCGTTTGCGCTGCGGCCATTCACCCGCACACCGCCGCCGACGATCAATCGGCGTGCTTCGCTTTTCGACTTGGCGAGCCCGGCAACGACCATGGCGTCAACGAGCGGAAAGGCACCGCGAAGGCTATGCGGGAGCCTGACCGTCGGAAGACCCGCCGGCACCTCGCCCGCTTCGAAGATGCGCCGGGAAGTTTCGGAAGCTGGTACTGCCGCATCGAGCCCGTGGCACAGCCTCGTGATCTGGTCGGCAAGGATCTTTTTCGCTTCGTTGATCTCGGAATCCCGAAGCACTTCGAGGCGTGCAATTTCGCCTAAGGGTAACTCGGTGAACAGCCTGAGGAAACGCCCCACATCGGTATCCCCGGTGTTTCTCCAAAATTGCCAGAACTCATAGGGCGACAGCCGATCGGCGTTGAGCCAAACCGCCCCTGAAACGCTCTTGCCCATCTTCGCGCCCGACGTCGTCGTTAGCAGCGGGGCAGTCAATCCAAACAGAGTGCGTCCACCGATCCGCCGTCCAAATTCGACGCCGCTGACAATATTGCCCCACTGGTCGGAGCCACCCAGTTGAAGCAGGCAGCCGCAGCTTTCTGCGAGGATATGGAAGTCGTAGGCCTGCATGACCATGTAGTTGAATTCCAGCAATGACAGCGATTGCTCTCGTTCCAACCGTTGGCGCACACTCTCCGATGTGAGCATCCGGTTGACTGAAAAATGCGGCCCGATATCGCGCAGGAAATCGAGGTAGTTGAGCCCGCCCAACCAGTCGGAATTGTTGACCATGACAGCATCGGTCGGGTTGTCCCCGAAAGCGAGGAACCGCTCGAAGACACGCCGGATGCCGATCAGGTTTTTCGTGATCTGCTCTTGATTGAGAAGGGGACGCGACGTGTCGCGGAAGCTCGGATCGCCCAGGCGGCTTGTCGCGCCGCCGAGCAAAGCGATGGGTTTGTTACCGGTCTTCTGGAACCACCGCAGCATCATGATCGGAATGAGATGCCCGACATGCAGGCTGTCGGCGGTAAGATCGAAGCCGTTATAGGCCGTGCCGGCCCCTGAACAAAGCCAGCTGTCTAGTGCTGCCAAGTCGGTGCATTGATGCAGGAAGCCGCGCTCGCTCAAAGTGCGAAGAAAGTCGGATCTAGGTCCGGTGGGCTGGGGGGATAGTATCACGAGGGTCTCCATTTGGGCCGATGAGGCCGGAGACCATCTGTTGACACACGTGCCGCCGACCGTGCGGCGTCTCAAGTGTCAGGAATATGACCTTGCGCCGCTCTATGGGAGCAGCGTGTAATACAAGCTCGAAAGGTTCAGGGCGCAGGTCATGTATTCTTTTTATCATGCGACAGCGCAATCACAAGGGGATGCGAACTGGCGATATTTGAACGGATCGCAACGCCCCTCCCATCTCCGCATCTGTCCCTCACAAAAAATTCGCACCCGCATCAATTTGCTTGCCGTTCTGCAATGCGGCATATGTTTGTTCTCATAGGCAAGTGGCATGAGCGGGGAACCATGACGTCGACGCATATGGATAAGACGGGGGATGGTGCCGGCGGGAAGGGCTTTGTCGGACTGGTCATCGGCGCGGTCGGCGTCGTCTATGGCGATATCGGCACCAGCCCGCTTTATGCCTTTCGCGAGGCGCTGAGGCCGTTTGCCGCCGATGGCGTGCATGAGGCCGAGGTCATCGGTCTGATTTCGCTGATGGTCTGGACGCTGACGATCATCGTGACCTTCAAATATGTGCTCTTCCTTCTCAGGGCAGACAATGACGGCGAAGGCGGCGCGCTTTCGCTCCTCGCCCTCCTGATGAAGAAGATGGGACGAAACGTGCCGGTGCTCTTTTTCGCCGGCCTGATTGGCGCCGCCCTCTTCATCGGCGATGCGATGATCACGCCTGCCTTGTCGGTCATGTCGGCGCTCGAAGGCCTGAAACTGATCACACCCGCCTTTGCCGAATACGTCCCGCTTGCATCGGCGGCAATCATGATCGTTCTGTTTGCCGTCCAGTCGAGGGGAACGGCCGCCGTTTCCAAGCTTTTCGGGCCGATCACGGTGTTGTGGTTTCTAGCCATGGCGGCTGGCGGCCTGATCCATATCGGCGACGACTGGAGGATCCTGGCCGCGCTCAATCCGGCCAATGCATTCCTGTTCCTCACCCATGCCGGCAGCGTCGGCCTCATCGTGCTCGGCGCCGTTTTTCTGACGGTGACGGGTGCTGAGGCACTCTATGCCGATCTCGGGCATTTCGGACGCCGCCCGATCCAAATGGCATGGTTCGTGCTTGTCTTTCCCGCATTGCTGCTGAATTACCTCGGGCAAGGCGCGCTGGTTCTCGCCCATCCCGAAACGGCGAGCAACCCGTTCTTTCTGATGTATCCCGACTGGGCCTTGCCGCCGATGGTTCTCCTGGCGACGATGGCAACGATCATCGCCAGCCAGGCGGTGATCACAGGTGCATTTTCGCTGTCCCGCTCGGCGGTTCACCTCGGCTTCCTGCCGAGGCTCAGGATCAAGTTCACGTCGGAGACCAACACCGGCCAGATCTACGTGCCGGCCGTCAATCTTCTCCTGCTGGTCGGCGTGCTGATGCTGATCTTTTCCTTCGGCGACTCCGAGTCGCTGGCGACCGCCTACGGCATCTCCGTGACGGGAACCATGGTCATCTCGACCATGCTGGTCTTCCAGTTCCTTCGGGTCGTCTGGGGCTACTCCCTCGTGCTCGCCGCCGCCTGGCTGCTGCCGCTCTTCACCATCGAAGTCATGTTCCTGGCGGCCAATCTGCTGAAGATCTACGATGGCGGCTGGGTTCCGGTCGCCCTTGCGCTAGCGATCATGATCCTGATGTGGACATGGACCCGAGGCCAGGCCTATCTGAAGAGACTGCGGGCCAACAACGAGATCCCGCTCGATTCCTTCATCAGGTCGATCGAGCGAAAGTCGGACCATTCGCCGGTCACCGTTCCGGGAACGGCAGTCTTCCTGACCAGCGTCCCGGATCGGACGCCGAACGTTCTGCTCCACAATCTCAAGCACAACCACGTGCTCCACGAACAGAACGTCATCCTGACCGTCTGGACCGAGGACGAACCTTATGTTCCCGACAGCCGCCGCATCAAGATCAGCCAACTCTCGCCGCGTTTCGTCCGCCTCGACATCACCTTCGGCTTCATGGACGACCCTGACGTCACCAGGGCATTGGCTCTTTGCCGGGAGGGCGGCTTCAAGTTCGAGATCATGAGGACCTCCTTCTATCTCGGCCGCCGGAACCTCGTCAGGACGCCGAACACCGGGTTGCCCGCCTGGCAGGAGCGCATATTCATGGCGCTGGAAGGCTTGGCGATTGACCCTTCCGACTATTTCAACCTGCCCTCCAACCGCGTCGTCGAACTCGGCGAACAAATCGCCATTTAGGGTAGGCGACATCAGGATCGCGCAGGTATCAGCCTAGATATCGCAATGCGTTGACGATGAAGCCGAAGGCGCAAAGCGCTGAACCTCACGCCTTGGCCGAGATCGCGCTCAGTTCCTCGAGATCGAGATCCCGTTCCAGCTCGTCTAACGTTTCGTCGTCGATGTCGCCGGCGCGATGGAGGCGAATAAGCTCCCGGCGTCCCGTGGCAACTGCTTCGAGAACGACGTCGAAATGAGCATGGAGCACCGGTACGTAATGCTCCGTTCTCTCGGCATAGTCGACGATCGCTGTGGCCCTGCGCTGATAGCGCTCCAGCAATTGCGGGTGGATGAGCGTTCCCTTTGCGTCATATGCCAGGTTTTTGACGATCCCGAGTTGCACCTGTGCCATGGCGGCTTCGGCCTGGCTCATGGTGAGGCGCGCTCTTTCCGTCTCCGGTGCCAGCCGCGCCCAGGCAATCACCCGCCCCAATGTCGTGCCCTGCACCAGCACGGTTCCGAGAATGACGGCGAAGGATGTGGCAAGGATGAAGTCACGGCCCGGGAACCCCTCGGGCAGGCTGAGCGCCAGGGCGAGCGTGATCACGCCGCGCACACCTGCCCAGCTGAGAACCGTCGCGCCGCCGACGCCGAGCGGCTGAGCTCGCGTCACCCCCAGGGCCGCACAGAACTTGATGATGAGATCGGAGGCGAAAACCCAGGCAAACCGCGCCACCACCAGCGTGAGGAGGATCGCCAGCATCGCTAGTCCCATCGTCGCGATCACGGTGGTTAAGCCGCCGCCGCGTTCGACGACATCCCGCAGCGACAACCCGATCAACGTGAAGACTGAAGCCTCCATCAGGAAGATCATCACGGTCCAGAACGACGTGCCGCGCATGCGCGTTGCGGCCGAAAATACGGTGTGCTGGTGCCAGGACGCGATCAGGCCGGTGGTGACGGTGGCGATGACGCCGGAAACATGCAGCAACTCTCCGAGCAGATAGGAAATCCAGGCAAGCAGCACCGTGGCTGCGATGATCAGATATTCGTCGCCGAGACGCCGGGCGAGCTTGACCCATGCCGTCCCCACAACGACGCCGACGACGGCGCCGCCGAGCGCCAGCACGAAGAAGCTGCCGACCGCCTCCCCCGCGCTGAAGGCTCCGGTTGCGACGGCGGCAACGGCAAAACGGAAAAGAACCAGGCCGCTCGCATCGTTGAGCAGGCTCTCGCCTTCCAATAGAATCTGCAGCCGCCGCGGCAGCCTGACGCGCTCGAGCACGGCGCGCGCCGAGACCGCGTCCGGCGGTGCAACGATCGCGCCAAGGGCCGCGCAGGCGGCCCAGGGAAGCGACGGAAAGATAAGATGGGCCACGACGGCCACCACCGCACAGGTGAACAACACCGCGCCGACGGCCAGCGAGGCGATGCCGATCATATGGCGCCGCAACCGCGCCAGCGCGATGGCCCAAGCGCCGTCCATGAGGAGCGGCGGCAGGAAGATGACGAGCACCAGCTCCGGATCGACTGATATCGCCGGCAACCCCGGCACAAACGCCAGCAAGGCGCCGCCGGTCAGCAGCGCGACGGACGGCGGCAGTCCGAGCCGGTGGGCGGCATAATGCAGCGCGATGATCGCAAGAAACATCGCGATGACGAGCTCGAACAAGTGTGTTGGTTCCATATGCCTCTGCCCCGGCTCGGAAACGAATTTTGGATGCCTACTGCATATTTCAAAGCGGAATCGATTCAAGGACAAAATTATCCAGCAATTCAACGCGTTACAGCAGTCTTTGCGCGATTGAATCGACGAGACGCCTTTGAGCAACCGTCCACTTGCTAACATCGGCAGAATACGCTTTCTCGTCAATACGTTGCGCGAACTGGAATGGCCACTTCGAACCCAGCTAACGGCTCTGCGGGCATCTGATGCCGATGATCTCGTTGGCGCCGATCATTGCCTGGATTTAATTGGAATTTTCCGCGCATCCTCCTTAAATCCTGCGTCTTGAGGCAAAGGAAGACAGATGAGGAGGCGAACCCTTGTACTTGGAGGTGCGGCCATTGTCGCATCATCCGTGGCTGCGGTGGCGATCTGGCCACGGCGGCATGTCGTTGTTGCCGCCAGGACATTCGACTGGAAGGGAACGGATTTCGTGAGCGGCGGCACGAAATCGGTTACCTTGGAAAAGCTGCCCGAGCCGCTCTTCCGCAGCCGTCCGAATTGCGTCGTAACCGTCGCCCAGACCCTTGGCCCCTGCCATGTTAACAATGTCCCGGCTCGTCAGGACATCTCGGACGGAAAGGCCGGGCTGCCTTTGCGGTTGGCCGTTCGGATCGTCCACGCAGCCGATTGCCGGCCGGTCGAAAATGCCGATATCGAAATCTGGCATACCGATCACCGCGGCATCTATTCCGGCCGCGAGGCTGCGCAGATGTGTACACTTGGCGATGCCGAGGCCATCAGCGGGCTTGCCTTCCGCGGGCGCCAACTGACGGATGCCAAGGGGCAGGCAAGCTTTTTGACGGCCTATCCCGGATGGTACAAGGGCCGTACGCCGCATGTTCACTGCCTCATCCTCGTCGAGGGCAAGGAGCTTCTCGTCAGCCAGATCTATTTCGATGATGTGCTGAGCGATATCATCTATGGCGAGCATCCGGACTATATTGGACGCCCTGCCCGCGATACGCGCAACGACGAGGACGGCCTCATCCCGGAGGATGCGGCCGACCACATCTTCGATTTCGAAAAGCTCGATAGCGGCGTGCTGTCCGCTACCATCACCATCGGCCTCTCTACCTGAGCGGGGCAGCGGCGAGGTTCCACACCCTCGATCACGACGACCTCTCCGGCCGTGGAACCCGAGACGAGGAAAGCGTCAAGGTCGGCATATCGGTCGGGGACTATATGCCCGCATACCATTCATAACCGCGATCCTCCCAGAAGCCGCCATTGCCGCCGTAGAGCTGGCCGAGATCGGCGACGGCTTCGATGCCGGTCAGGTATTTTGCCTGCTTGTAGCCGAGTTGGCGCTCGACCCGGAGCCGAAGCGGCGCGCCATGGGCGACTTCGAGATCGCGGCCGTTCATGGTATGGGCAAGGATCGTCTGGGGGTGGAACGCATCGACGAGATCGATGCTTTCATAGTACCAGCCGCTGCCGTCGAGCGTCTTTTCATATTCGTCGGCGCAGTGGAAGACGATGTAGCGGGCTTCGGGTTTGAGGCCCGCCGTCTGAAGCAGCGCACCGAGCGGCACGCCGGTCCATTTGCCGATCGCGCTCCAGCCTTCGACGCAGTCATGCCTCGTGATCTGCGTGCGGGCCGGCAGGGCTTTCAGATCCGCCAGCGTCAGCTGCATCGGCCTGTCGACCAGCCCGCCGACCTCGAGCTTCCAGCTTGAAAATCGCTGGTTCATCCAGTCGATATAGCGGGCATTATCTGGCATGCTCGTGCCGTTGGCCCGGAAGGTCGGCGAGATATCGGCTTCCGTGAATTCGCGGGCGAGCGCGTCGTCACCGAGCAAGAAGCGTTGCGTCTTCATACTGAAGCCTTCGGCGATCTTCAGCACCGATTTCGTCCGATCGCTTTCGACGAGCGCATCGCAGCCGGCGAGCCCCAGCGCCGATGCCGTCATGGTCGCGCCGATCAGGAAGCGACGCCTGGTGATGATGCGGCTCATGACTTTCCTCCCTGCTCGATATCGTAGTAACCGGTGATCATCGAGCGCAGATTGTTGAACACACCCGAAACCAGCACCATCGCCACATGCACGGCGACGAAGGCGACGAGCGAAAAAGCGGTCAGGAAATGCAGCGTGCGGGCCGATTGCCGGCCGCCGAACAGATCGAGCAGCCAAGGCGCAACCGCATTGAAGCCCGGCGACATGGTAAGCCCCGTCCCGATCATCAGCGGCAGCAGAACGAAGATCACGGCGACATAGGCGAGTTTCTGCAGCGTATTATAATGGCGTGCCTCGGCCCCCTTGGGAAAGCGCAGCCGGGCGTGACTGACGATCTCATGGCCGAGATGCGAAGGCTTCAGTTCTACGGCCGCCGGCAGCAGATCGCGGCGGAAATGCCGGCTGATAAAACCATAGGCGAGATAGATGAAGCCGTTGATGACGAACAGCCAGGCAAAGAAGAAATGCCAGCGCCGGCCCGATGCCAGATCCTGGTAGCTCGGCAAGGTCAGCCAGTTCGGAAAACCACGTACCGCAGCCTCGCCGTCGACATTCGAAACCCCGAGTATGCCCGTCGTGTCGAAGCTCAATCCGCCGATGCGCGTCACGCCCTTCAGCGCATCGCCTTCCTGTTCCGCTTCCATGGAAATAAAGGACGGATCGTTGTCGGCGCCGTACTGGCCCCAATAGAGCGCCGGATGGGCGTTGAATATCTGCAGGCCGCTGTACAGCAGCACCGTCATGCACAGCACGTTTACCCAGTGCGACAGGCGCACCAGCAGGCCATGGCGGTAGAAGAGCGTGCCTCCGCTCGCCATGCCGGCATCAGTCGTGGCCATGGTAATTCCTCCGGATCGATATGAAAGGTCTTCGCGAGAAAAGGACGCGGCCGCCGGCCAAATAGTTTCAGCGGCCGCGCCCAAAGCTTACTTCATCGCGTCGCAGGCCTTCGTCATCGTGTCCTTCTTCATCGTGTCCTTCTCCATGCCGGCGTTGTGCATGCAGTCGGCCTTGGTGCTGCCGGTCGCCATGGTGTCCTTCTTCATTGCGTCCTTCGACATTGCATCCTTGGACATCGCATCCTTCGACATCGTGTCGGTCTTCATGCTGTCTTTCTTCATGGCATCGCTGCTCTGGGCGCTGGCAGCACCGGCAAGCGACAGGCCGATGACGAAGCTGCAGGCGGCAAGGCTGGAAAGGATCTTGGTCATGAGGGTCTCCTCGGATCGATTGACATGTCCGCCGGCACCCGCCGACGGCTCACAGTCCTGAATTCGATCCCCTTGCGAAGACGGTTACAGCCTCACGCTTATGTGATAGCGCTAGAGCGCCGCGCGTCTTTTCGAAACGCGCAAAGGACGCTGTACACTTTGAATTGCCGCCGGAAGATTTTTTGAACCCGCCTGTAACCAAAGCGTCATCCACCCGAATGATATTGCAGACGACATGACGAGCGCCCATTCGGAACAAGCACTGAAGATGCTGATGCTTCTTTCCCTAGACGGAGACGAGGCAGCCTATCGGCGTCTGCTCGTGACGTTGCGAACCCTGCTCGTCGGTTATTATGGCGGGCGGATCGGCACTACCGCGAAATCCGACACGGAAGATCTCGTGCAGGAGACGTTGCTGGCGCTGCATTCGCGCCGGGCGACCTATGACAGGGAGCGGCCGTTCACCGCGTGGTTCTTCTCGATTGCCCGCTACAAGCTGATCGACCACCACCGAAAGCATGGCGGCCGGTACAAGGCGGAAATGGAATTGGACGAGGAGATCGAAGACGACTTCAGGGAGGATGCGATTGCAGCGCGCATGGATGTCGAACGGTTGTTGAACGGCCTGCCGCAGCACCAGCAGGAACTGATCCGTCAGATCAAGCTCGAGGGGCAGTCGGTGGCCGATACGGCAAGCCGCACCGGACAGTCGGAATCGGCGGTCAAGGTTGGCGTACACAGAGGTATCAAGGCGCTGGCGGCAAGATTGCGAGGTGGGATGTGAGAGAGACTGAGGACGTGATCGACAGCCTTGTCCGGGATCTGAAGCCGGTGCCGAGACATGCGCTCGAACGCCGCTTCGCGCTCGCCATCCTGCCGGCCTTAGCAGTCTCGCTGCTGCTGATGCTTATCGTCCTCGGCCTTCGCACCGACATGGCGCAGGCGCTGATGCTGCCGGTCTTCTGGATTAAGTCCGCCTACAATGCCCTGCTTGCAATCGCCGCCTTCGCAGCCGTTTACCGCCTGTCCCGGCCGGATGGCTCGGAGGGGCGCTTTTTCGGGATTGCCGCGGCCATCATACTCGCCCTCGCCGTCATGGCGGCCGTCCAGCTCGCTTTGTCGCCGGCCGCAAGCTATCCCGTGCTGGTGCTTGGCTCCTCCGCCCTGCATTGCCCGCTGCTGATCTTTGCCTTTGCCATGCCGATCCTGATCGCAAATACCTGGGTTCTCCGTGGCGGCGCCCCGAGCAACCTCGGCATCGCAGGCTTCATCGCCGGCATTGCCGCCGGCGCATCCGGCGCCTGGGTCTATTCCTGGTTCTGCACGGAAAACGGCCTGCCCTTCGTCACCCTCTGGTATTCGCTTGGCATCCTTTTGACCGGCGCAATCGGCGCGCTGCTCGGCCCCCGCCTCCTGCGCTGGTAGCACCGGCTGTTTGCGGCACTGCGCCACTAATCCTTCATCCGGCATGAAACCAGATGCAGCATTCCTGCGTACTAGTCGGGGGATGAGTATTGCGTACCCCCTTGGATCGGAAAACACACGCAGCAAGGAATGACGGCATGGTCAGGAACGAAGGCGTAGCCCACCTCACCCGGCAGTCCGCGGAACAGGGGCTGGCCAGGCTGATGATGAGGCTGCCTGCGACGCGGGCAACGATCAGAGCAGTTGCGGCGAGCCAGCCCCATTTTTATGAATTGTGCGGCGCCTACGGCGAAGCCTGCACCGTCCTCGATCGCATGCGCCGGGATAGATCGGCCGATCCCGCAGTCATCACCGAATACGAGATCATCTGCGCGGAAATCGAAGTCGACGTCATTAGTATCCTGCTCGGCGATCAATGAGACTTCGCAAGGGCTGGGCGGACTGCCGCAGCGATGATGCAAGCCGTTTGCTGCCGGCGTCCCTATCAGATCAGCAGGTCATCGACATGGATGGAGATGCTCAGTGTATCCGTGTCGAAATGTAGCGAAGTCCCATCGGAGATCTTGTAGTGGAAGGTGTCGCTCACCTCTCCGCTAAGCCCGGCGAGCTTCGCCGCGTCGACCGTATAGCTATAGTCGCCATCGCCGTCGACATGGATGGTGCCGTATTGGCCGGTCAGCGTCACGCCGTCCTTGTTGACGAACTCGCCCTCGAAGCGGCGAAGCAGCAGGGTTCCATTGGCCGAGCTGTCGTTTTCGAGGAGATTGCCGTAATGGGCGGCGTCCAGGTCGGAGGTGATTTTCAGGCTGTCATGGGTTGCGACAAGCGCAGGCGCCGTGTCCGTGTGCGTCACATCGCCGACCGCGAGACTATCGCTGCTCGCAAGCATCGTCGCCTGGGCCTCGTTGAGCGTCGTGTTGTTGCTGACGGGAAAGGTGTTCGCGGCGATGATGGCAGGCGATATGCTGTAGGGCGTGACATCGCTGGCGATGACATTGTCGTGGAAGGAGCCGGATGCCGGTCTGTCGACCTTCAGCGCCGCTGAGGACAGGTCATCGAAAACGTTGCCGTAGATATTGATATCTTCGCGAACGTAACTGGTCGTGCCGGCGGCACTGATCGCCACGCCCCATACGCCGTCATGGATGTAATTGCCCGATATATCGTAGTCCCGCGTATTGCCCTGATCGCCGAGACCGATGGCATAGGACCAGCTGTAGCCGCCATAACCTGAAATATCGTTGTCGTGAATAGCGACGTTGGTGCCGGCTTGCGCGCCGATCCCAAATCCGCCACCGATGATCGCGTTGTCCTCGACCAAGGCATTTACGGGCCGAACGAGCGCGATTACGCCCTTCGGCGTAGCTGCGCCGGTCTGGTCAAGGTAATTGCCGCTGATCACAATATTGCTGCTGTCGTTCATCTGGACGGCATCTGCCGCGGTGCCGTGGGCATTGGTGACGGTGTTGTTGAGAAAATTGACGCCGTTGACTTTTTCGATCCAGACGCCATCGCCGTTGACGTCGTTGATCGTGCTGTTTTCGATGGTGATGTTCGAGCCGGTCCGGAAGGTGATCGATCCTGACTTGCCCGCCAGTCCGGTGTGATCGACCTCGACATTGCGGACCGTCCAGTTCGAAACAGAGCCGCCATAGATGGCCGCACCGCCGGTGTCGGAGATCTTGATGTTCTCGATGACGATGTTCGATGCATAGAGGCTGTGGATGCCGTCGTTGGGGCTATGGATGACCGGCGCATCGCCGACCCCGTAGCTGCCGATGGTGATCGGGGCATTCACTGTGCCGGAATATTTCAGGTCGAGCTGGTCGTTGAACACGCTTCCGGCGGCGAGCAGCACGCTGTCGCCCGGCTGCAGCTTCAGGTTTTCCACCGCCCAGAACGATGCAAACGGCGTGTCCTCGCTCGTTCCACTGTTGCCGTTGGAGCCTATTGCCGGATTCACATAATAGATTGCCATATCGCCTTGTTCTCGAATTGCCGCGCAGCCGTCTGGATCGGCTGCGACGCGTGGATCGGATGCGGTCGGGGCTAAAGGCCATGTTCAAGAAGGTCTTCGATATTGCCTTCACGGCGGTTGGCAGACCCTGTGGGCCTGCCTTGGTCCCGAGAAGCGCCTGGCGGTGGCTGCATCTTCGAGACTACAACTTATACGCAAACAATCTACACAACAACGACCGAAAGGTGAACGAACGGTATCGTACGCCTCGGCGACGAATGGTCGTGGGAGGAGCAGCGTCCTGTTTCAGGTCAGTCGCAAGCCAGAAAGGTTGAGGCCGTGTGGCATGCCCCTTACCCTCACCCGGCGGCAGCCGGATGAGGGGCGCTGCGGAGCCATTTGGTGGCAGGAGCAACGCTTCCCCAGGGAGTCTTCCCCGGAAGCAGCCTCCCCGGCGTAGTGCCGAGGCACGCTCACCTCAGCTCAGCAAGCCATCCAGATGGATGAAGACGGTCAGCGTATCCCCGTCGCTGTGATGCGAGGTTCCATCGTTGATCCCGTAGCTGAACGACTCGCTCACATGTCCGCTATGGTCAGGGAGCTTCGTTTCATCGAGCGTGTAGGCATAGTTGCCTTCCCGGTCCACGTGGATGTCACCGTATTCCCCGGTCAGCGTCAGGCCGTGCTTGCCGACGGTTTCGTCCCCGAATCGGCGCAGCACCAGGGTGTCATTGTCCGAGCTGTCGTTTTCGAGGAGATTGCCGTGATGGGCAGCACCCGTATCGGTGAAGATCTTCAAATTGTCATGGACGGCGACAACCGCCGGATCCACGGCCGCCTCCGTCGCTGCGGCAGTCTTGGCAACTGGGCTCGCCAGCGCCGTCTCGACATTGGCGACCGTATGGTTGTTGCTGACGGAGAAGGTGTGCGCGTCGACGATGGAAGGGGAAATGCTGGTGGCCTTGGTGCCGGTCTCGATCGTATTGTTGGAAAAGGAGCCGGATGCCGGCCTGTCGACCTTTAACGCCGCCTGTGAGAGGTCGTCGAAGACATTGTCGTGGACCTTGATATTCGTGCGGACATAGCTGGGGCTGCCGGCCGCGGAGATGACCACGCCCCAAGCGCCGTCATGGATGTGGTTGCCCGCGATATCGTAGTCTCGCGTATTGCCGGTGTCGCCGAGACCGACGGCGAAGGACCAGCTGTAGCCGTGAAATCCCGATATGTCGTTGTCGCGGATGGCGACGTTCTTGCCCGCCTGGGCGCTGACGCCGAAGCCGCCGCCCATGATCACATTGTCCTCGACCACGGCATTCACCGGCCTGACGAGCGCGATGACGCCCTTCGGGCTATCGGCATGCGTCTGGTCGAGATGATTGCCCTTGATCAGAATGTTGCTGCTGTCGTTCACCTGCACGCCATCGGCCGTCGCGCCATGGGCGTTGGTGACGGTGTTGTTGAGAATCTTGATGCCGTTGACCTTCTCGATCCAGAAGCCGTCGCCTTTGACGCCCGATATCGTGCTGTCTTCGACCGTGACGTTCTTGCTGCTCCGGAAGGTGACGGCACCTGAGTTTTCCGACAATCCCGTCTTGGCGATCTCGACGTCGCGGACCGTCCAGTTCGTGATACTGCCGCCATAAATGCCCGCCCCCCCGGTATTCGATATCTTCAGGTTCTCGATGACGATGTTCGAGGCATAGAGACTGTGGATGCCGTCGCCGCTGCTGTGGATGACGGGTGCCGCACCCGTCCCGTAACTGCCGATCTTGATCGGCGCACTCTCGCTGCCGGAATATTTGATATCGAACTGCTCGTTGAACACGCTCCCCTTGGCAAGAAGCACGCTGTCGCCCGGTTTCAGCTTCAAGGATTCCACTTTGGACAAAGTCGCAAAAGCCGATGTCTGGCCCGTTCCGCTGTTGCGGTCGGAGCCACTCGCTGAGTTCACATAGTAGACTGTCATATCGCCATGTTGCCCTGTTCGTCGGATCGCTATGTCGCCGCCGGGATCGTCCAGGAATCGGCCGATCGGACGCGGCGGGGCAACCGGCCACGGCAAGAAGGCGATAAGATGTTGTCAATGGGGCAGCGGGCGGGTTCGCGAGCCTCATTCCACAGGCAATTGCCTGGTGTGACGAAAGTTACAACTTGGGCCGAGAAATCGGCGACTTCGAGGTGAATAAATCGCGGCGTGTTTGCGCGAGGCGCACGTCGCCTTCGGTCTGTACGCCATGTGATTCTTGCCTTCGCTTACGCTCAAGGCGTGAGGAGCGCCAACGACGAACGCCTTGAGCGTAAGCGAAAGGCGCAATCCAAGGTGAAACCCTAACCCCCTCACCCTCAAAGCCGAGGTCAGCGGCAACCATGTCGCAGCGATGGGGAGACCTCAGGCCCTACAGCGCCGCGCGTCTTTTCAGACGCGCAAAGGACGCTGTAGCACTTTGAATTGCTGCATAATTTTATCCTTAAATCGATCCCGATTTAAGGAATTATGCAGTAGCCGCTTCGGCCTTGATCTTCGGCTTCAGCAGGATGATGAGAAGCAAGCCGGCAATGATGAGTGCCGCGCCTTCGAGGTGATAGCGTTGCAACTGCTCGCCGAGGATCAGATAGGCGAGCACGGCGATGAAGATGGTCTGAATGTAGAGGAGGACACCCGCCCGAGCCGCCCCCAGTGCCTCGATGCTGCGATTGAAGAGGTAGTACATGACCGCCCCGCCGGGGATCGCGACATAGGCGAGCGAGATGAGCCCGCTGCCGTTGAGCGTCGAGCGCTCGTCTGAGAATAGCTCGAAGAGGTAGAAGGGCAGCGCCGTCAGCACCGCCGCGCCGAGCAGCAGCACCAGGAGCGCAAGGCGATTCATGTCGAATTTCGCGCGGCGGAGCAGGACGGTATAGAGGCTGAAACAGAACGCGCCGGCGACGATCCACAGTTCACCCGGGTTGAAGTCGAGCCGCATCAGCGCGGCCGGACTGCCCTTGATGATGATGACCACGATCCCGAGAAAGGCCAGGATCGATCCGATCACCTGCCAGCGTCCCATCGGCTCGGCCAGCATTAAACGGGCAAGGATCATGGTGATGATCGGGATCAGAGCGATGATGATGCCGGCAGTGGTGGCATCGGCATGTTCGAGACCGACAAAAATCATGCCCTGGCAGATCGCCAGTCCCACACCGCCAATGAGAAGCAGTTCGAGGGCGCGAGCCCGCACCAGCGCGACCATGTCGCCAAAATGCCGGCGCACGATCGGCATCAGGATCGCGAAGGCGATCAGCACGCGCCAGAAGCAGAGCGCCCAGGGCGGCATCTCGGTAGAAACCCATTTCGCCGCGATATAGACGCCGGCCGACAGCAGCCAACAGAGAACGCCCACGGAATAGGCGGCGGCAAGCGAATTGCCTGCCGCCTGTTCCGTCCCGACCGTGTCGCGATGGACCGCCAAGACATTCATTGCCATGGCTCAGTTATGCCACAATTTCCGTGGGCTGCACAGATGGGCGGCGGCGCTCCGCCTGTTGTGAGTACAACACCCCCTGGATGCCGTTCACCTTGGTCCGGAGTCCTCGCCACCGCCGTGCAAGGACAAGCGCGGTTGCCGTGTCGCGGCAAGCGCCGGCAGGACACCGCCGAGGATGGCGAGGCCGAGCAGGCCGGCGGTCAGGGCGGCGTCGGCTTCGCGCCAGAAGCAGGCATCTAGGTAAAGCCACCGCTCAGTTGATGCGTTGCTGCGACGACGATTGAGGGATAGCATTGTTCAAAACGTTGAGGCTTGAGCACATCCGGATATGACACTCCTCTCCCTGCAGCCTTCGCCTGACATTCTCCTTTCAAGCGCCGGAAGAGCGTGGAGCGGGCTCGATGCCGCTCTCCTGCGTGTCCCGCGTGGGCTGTCACGCGTTCGGGACGGTGAACTGCACAGTCTGGGGATCCACGTCGGCCCTCCCGTCAGGGCGGATTGCTCCTGTGGCGGCAAACGGATGCGGCGCTTGCAGAGGCATGGCGACATCGATTTCGTTCCAGCGGGAATGGACGGCTCCTGGGAGGACGATGCGGACTGCCAGATTCTGCGGTTGAGCCTTCGCCCATCGCTCCTGGACCAGGTTGCCGAGGATCTTGGAAGAGATGCCGCCATGGTCGATCTGATCCCCCGGCTTCAACTTCGCGACGCCCGCATCGAAGCGATCGGTTGGGCCATAAGGGCGGATCTCGAGGCCGATACGCCATCTGATCCGCTCTACATCGATCATCTCGCGAACGCATTGGCGGTCCGGCTGATTGAAACCGCCGATGGCGGCCGGCAGCACTCGGAACGCTCCGGCGCAGCAAAAATGTCGACGCGCCAGCTGCGAATGCTGACCGATTTTATCGAGACGAACCTTGATCGGAAACTTCATCTTGCCGATCTGGCGACGGTCGCAGGTGTCAGCATGACTCGTCTCAAAACACTGTTTCGAAACAGCACCGGAACGCCAGTGCATCAATATGTGATCCGTCGCCGCATTGAATATGCACGCGCGCTGATCGCCACGACGACGATGCCGGCAAGCGAGGTCGCTCTTGCCGCCGGTTTTGCCCATCAGAGCCATATGGCCTCGACGATGCGCCGTATCCTCGGCCAGACGCCGGGCGAGATCGCTCGCCAGGCAAGCGAAATCCGACCGAAATTGCAAAGAACCGCCTGAATCTGTGCGACGGATTGCGAACGGCTCCCTACTCCTTGCCCGTCTTCAGCAGGGAAAGGAGTTCAGGGAATGTCATCAAGTCTTGCACACACCGAATCCGGGACATCGCAGCCCGTCCAGCTCGTCAAGGAATTCTTCGACGCGACCGTGGCGACGCCGGACGGTTTCTGGAATTCGTTCGACGCATACTTCACCGAGGCGACCGTCTGGGAGAATGTCGGCGTCGCCACCACAGTCGGGCCTGTCGAAGCCCGGAATTTCGCGCGCGCGTTTCCGGTAAAATTCGACCATTTGCGGGTCGAGGATCTCGTCCTTTCCGGCGCCGGCGATCGGGTCTATGCCGAACGGCTCGATCATTTCTGCCGGCCGGACGGCTCGATCATTCTTACGGTCCGGGCGCTCGGGGTCTTGGAGATCGAGGGCAAAAAGATCGCACGTTGGCGCGATTACTTCGACACCGCCGGCTTTGCTGCAGCTTTAGGGGCGCAGCCTGATTAGGCCACGGCGCTCAAATCATGCCGAACGACCGTCGACCCCTTGGTCGTTTCTCACCATAACCAGGACATCAAATATGTTTGCAATTGTCGGAGCCGCCGGAAAGGTGGGCTATTCAACATCATTGGCACTGCGCAAGGCGGGCCTGCCGGTCAGAGCGATTCTGCGCGACGAGGCAAAGGCAGCGCCGCTCAGCGAAATCGGCTGCGAGATTGCGCTCGCCGACCTGCGGGATCCTGCAGCGCTCGCCAGGTCGATTGCCGGTGCGGATGCCGTCCAGGTCATCCTCCCACCCCCGCTACGGGCCGAGGACGCGGTCGGCGAAATGCGGCAATCGATCGAAGGCCTTGCCGAGGCGCTCGGGCAAGCGCGCCCGAAACGAGTGCTGGCAATTTCCGACTACGGCGCTCATATCGCCGAAGACGTCGGAATGCCCACTATGTTCCGGGTGTTCGAGGAGCGGCTTCGCCAACTCGATGCCCACAAGATCTTCCTGCGATCGGCCGAACATATGGAAGGATGGGGCCTCGTCATTCCGGTCGCCATTGCGTCAGCTACCCTGCCGAGCTTTCACGACCCGGTCGACATGAAGTTCCCAACGATTTCGGCGGCAGACCTCGGCTTGATTGCCGCGGGCTTGCTGCTGCAGCCCGCCACCGAGGAAAACCCGCAGGTTGTTCATGCCGAAGGACCGCGCCGGTACAGCGCCAATGATGTGGCGGCGGCGCTGAGCCAGCTGCTTGGCCGAACAGTTGAAGCACAGGCCGTGCCCCGCTCGCAATGGAAGGAGAGCTTTGAGCGCGCCTTGAGTCCGAGCGCCACCGAACTGCTGATCAACCTCTACGACGCTCACAACAAAGGCGGGCTGATCGACATCGAACCACAGACAGGCGAAGTTCGCCATGGCGCGACCGAACTGATCGACGCGCTCCGGCCGCTTCTTCCGCCGCAGTGACGTCGAAACCTGGCTCTTGCAGTCGAGCGGACTGCAAGAGCAATCCGCTGTTCGCAGTGATGATTTCACCCGCCAGGCAGGTTTAAGCAGCAAGCCTCTACCCTCTCGCCCGCAAAGCCGAGGTCAGCGACAGCCGTGTCGCCGCAAGTGCCGGCAACGCGCCGCCGATTATGCCGATGGCAAGTCCCAGCAGTCCGGCGGTGAGCGCGACGTCGGCGCTGACGTCGAGCTGGAAGGCCATCTTGGTATTGTCAGCGCCCATCGTACTGGCCTGCCAGCCGTTGAAGGCGAGCCATGAGGCGAGGATGCCGAGGGCGACGCCTGCGACTGAGAGAAGCACGGCCTCGACCCAGGTGGCAGTGAAGGCCGGCAGGCGGCCGAAGCCGAGCAGGCGCAGCGTGGCGATTTCGACCGTGCGGTCGGAGACCGAACTCATCATCGTGTTCAGCGCGCCAGCGGTGGCGCCGACCGCCATCAACAGCGCCAGCGGCCAGCCGAACAGGCGGATGAGGCTCGCGGTACGCTCAGATTGCGCGGCATAAAGATCGGCCTCGGAGACGGCGGTGAGCGGCGCACCGGGAAATACGGAGAGATGCTCCTGCAACACAGGCAACCCGCCTGCCCCCGCAAGCCGCACGCGCAGGCTCTGCACCTGCCCCTGCCGATCGAAGGCCGATTGCACCGCCTCCAGATCCGCCCAGATCTCGGATTCGAAGGCGCTGCCGCCTGACGTGAAATGCCCGACGACCGTCCAGTCGACCGCGCCGAGTCGCACCTTGTCGCCGACGGCGAAGCCGGAGAATTCATCGGCGATGCGGGCGCCGACGACGATATCGCGGGCGCCTGGTGAAAACAGCCTGCCCGCCGACAGCGTGGCGCGGTCGCGCAAGCCGGGGCCGGCCAGATCCATGCCCCGCAGCGACAGCGTCTGATCGGCGCCGTCGCTTGCCCTAGTGACATCGACGGCAACGACGATCTCGCGCGACAGCGCCAGGCCGCCCGCGGCATTCCGCGCCACGCCGATCCCGCCGGTTGCGGCGGTCAGGCTGCGGATCGCTTCGGCCGGCACATCCGAGCCGGTCTCCTGGTTGGTGCCGCCGCCGAGAATGACGGCGATGCCGGTCGAACCCGCGCCTTGAAGGGCTGCCTCAAAGCCCCTGGCCATGGCGAGAAAACCCGCAAGCACCGCCACCACGAGCGCCACCGAGAGTACCATCGACAGCGAGATCCACAGCCGCCGCGGCAGGCTGCCGAGATTGACTCTGATCATGAGAAAGATCTGCTTGAGCGTTAATGACATTCGACTATCTCGTTCTGAAAGCGTTGACGATGGGCAGGCGCATGGCATTGGCGGCAGGCAGCAATCCAGTCAGGAGGCCGAGACCGGCGATGATGGCGACGGATTTCAGCAGCACGGACGAGGTGAAGGCGAGGCCGAATTCCGGCCCGGCAAACAGCGTCGCGAGCTTGGCGAGAACGAGCCCACCCGCCCCGCCGACGGCGAAGACGAACAGTGTCTCGCCGAGGATCAACGCAATGATCCGCCCCCTGGAAAAGCCGAGCACCTTCATGACGCCGATCTCGAAGCTGCGCTCCCTCACGGCAAAGAGCATGGTGTTGACCACGATCATCAGGATCGTCACGAAGGCGGCGCCGACGACGAGGCTGACGATCAGGCCGATATCGGCGAACTGCCGCAAGAAAGCCTCGAGGAACTGCTTTTCTGATTGAGTGCGCGTCGGTGCCGCCGAATTGGCAAACAGCGCGTCGATTCTTGCCGCCAGCACGGCAGATGAAACGCCCGATCGCGGTCGCACCACGAAGCCATCGACTGTATCCTTGCCGCGGGCGCGCGCCGCATTGACGGCATCATAGCGGGCGATCATGAAATAGGTGTCGGTGCTGGCGTCGGCCCCCTCGAAGATGCCGGAGATCTCAAAACTCCAGTTGCGGCTGCCGTCTTCCCTTGTCAGGTGGCTGGTGACGCCGATGCGCTGGCCGACCGACCAGCCCTGCGCCTCCGCCAGCGCCCGGCCGACCAGCACCCGGTCACGGCCCTCTTCCAGCGCTGATATCAGCTGCGGCGTCAGCCTGAGCTCGTCGCCATTGGCCGCGGCGATCAATCGTGGATCGACCGCGCTCGTCATCACGACATTCTTCTCGACATCGACGAAGCCCCGCATGCGCGTCATGTAGGCGACGGCGGCGACATCGCTATCGGCGGCGATCCTGTTGAGATAGCCAAGCGGCAGCGGCTGCGCCCGCCCCGATCTGTTGAAGACGCCGAGCAGCGTATCGCTCGCCCCGGCCGCCCCTTGCGAGCCGCTGAGAAAGCTCGCCGTCAGCCCATAGATCAGGAAGGCGACGCCGACCGAGAACATCAGAAGCGTGGCCCTGAGCGGCTTGCGCCAAGCATTGCGGCGCATCAGCTGGAAGAAGGTCATTGGGCCAACCTTTCCTGCTCAACGAATTCGCCCTTATTGAGATGCAGCGTGCGCCGGGCAAAGGAAGCCGCCTCGGGATCATGCGTCACCATAATGATGGTCTTCCGCAGTTCTCGATTAAGAAAGCCGAGCATCTCCAGGATATCATTCGCCGATTTCCGATCCAGATCCCCGGTCGGCTCGTCGCAGAGAAGCAGATCAGGATCGCTGACGATGGCGCGGGCGATGCCGACACGCTGCAGCTGCCCGCCGGACATGCTGGATGGAAACTGCCGCTGCCGCCCGGAGAGCCCGACCAGATCCATCACGGTTTCGACGCGCGCCCGCCGCTCCTTGCGCTTGAGCGGTTTCAACAGCAGCGGCAGCTCGATATTCTCGCCCGCATTCAGCATCGGCAGCAGATTGTAGAACTGGAAGACGATGCCCATGCTGTGTGCCCGCCATGCGGCTCTGGCGCCCTCGCCCATCTGCTCGAGATGGCTGCGGCCGATCCTGATCTCCCCTCCGTCGGGGCTGTCGATACCGCCGAGCATATTGAGCAGTGTCGATTTCCCCGAGCCCGACGGCCCCATGACGGCGACGAAATCGCCGCGTGCTATGGAAAGGTCGAGCCCGGAAAAGATCGGGATCGTCTCCGCGCCGATCCTGAATGCCTTCCTGACGCCGCGAAGCGCGATATAAGGTTCTTGAGTGTCGGTCATCGCTCTGCTCCTTGCTTCTGGTCTCTGGTATCCCCGGCCTGCGGCCGAAAGGTCGTAGGTCCGCCCGTGTGTGCGCCGGTGCCCGGGGGATTAGAGGCTGTGGGAACAGAGGTTGCGGCCTCACCCACCACAAGGCGGATGCGCGCGGCCATGGCGGGGCGCATGTCTGGCGGCGGCGAGGAGAGCGACAGGCGAAGCGTCACCGTCCCCTTCTCGCGCGAAATCACCGGAGCGATCTTCGATACTTCCACCGCAAAGGGCAGGTCGGGAAAGCCGTCGAGCGCAGCCTCACCACGCAAGCCTGGCCGCATCAACGCGATATTCGCCTCCGCCACATCGGCATCGATGACCATGTTTGCCATGTCGGCAATCGCAAGCAGGCTTTCATTCTCCCGCACGCTGTCCTCGCGCGACAGCACGGTGTCGCCGACATGCGCGGTAAGCCGCGTAACTGTGCCTGATATCGGCGCCCGGACGGTCAGCGCCTCCACCTGCTCGCGCGCCCTGTCGATATCGAGATCGGCCTTGGCCACGTCCTGCCGTGCCTGCAGGGCGGCATTCTCGGCAGTGTCGAACGCCGTCTTCGCCTCCTCCAGTGTCTGCGCCGACATCGCATCGCGCCCGGCCAGCCGCTCGATCCGCGTGAGCGAAGACCGCGCCTGCGAGAGATCAATACTCTTCGCCGCCAGCGCTAGCTCCGCCGACCGCCTGGCAATCTCGGCGCCCTCAAGCGCAAAGCGCGCACCTGCATCATCGAGCCGCACCAGAACCT
This sequence comes from Rhizobium sp. WSM409, assembly GCF_057653825.1. Lineage (NCBI taxonomy): Bacteria > Pseudomonadati > Pseudomonadota > Alphaproteobacteria > Hyphomicrobiales > Rhizobiaceae > Rhizobium > Rhizobium sp. WSM409. Next base: position 2,566,031 of record NZ_CM172794.1, read on the forward strand.
GCCCCACCGCCACCCGGTCGCCGGCCTCGACTTCAACAGTGACGATCCGCCCCTCATATTTGGAGAAGACGGTGGCGATGTCGGATGCCACGACGTAGCCGGAGCCGGTGACTTCCCGGGGCGGCCATGCCCTGTCCGCTGGGTCATTGGAGGGCAGAGCCCGGATCGGATCGGCGGCGGGCACGTCTGTTCCATCGACGGATATTGCGGCCTCGTCCTTGCCTATGAAACCCGCAAGCACAGTCTCGATGCGCTCCAGCGTATCGGGCCGATAGAAAAGAACCACCGCCAGCGATGCCGTCGTGGCAAGGGCCAGCATTGCTCCAGGGATCACCCACCGTCGGGCACGAGGCTCCGGCGGCTCTGTCTTGAAAGCCGCGAGCCTGATCGAAAGTGATCTCAGCTTGGCGGCAAGGTCTCGGTCATGTTCTGATGTCGTGTTCATGCCGCCACAATGACCAACAGCGGCAAAACCGCGACCTCGAACACGTTTCTGACAGTCCTCGATCGCGATTGTGTACGTGGCGCGGCTAGGCACACCGGTCAGCCCTCGTGGTGAGGAAGCCCGAAGGGCCGTCTCGAACCACGAGGGCGAGTGGCGCATTGTTAGAGCGACGCGGTGGCCAGCCCATCCTTCGAGGCCCCTGCGGGGGCACCTCAGGATGAGCCTGGAGGCCTCCTCTCACGATCTGAGATACACCAATCACTCAGCGCGGAAAGACACCTGCGATTAGCCCTCATGGTGAGGAGGCCCGGGGGGCCGTCTCGAACCACGAGGGCGGGTGATTGCGGAGGTGGGAGCTGAGAGGACGCACCTCAGGACGAGGCCGGAGAGCCCCCCGCCCCGCCCTTCCTCTCCCGCCAGGCAAGCGGCGTCATGTCGGTCACGCGGCGGAATTCGCGGTTGAAGTTGGACTTGGTCTGGAAGCCGACCTCGAACATCACCTCGGTCACCGATTTCTGGGTAGCGGCAAGCAGCCGGCAGGCCTCGCCGATCCTGTGGTCATTGACATATTGCGAGACGTTCTTGTCCATCGCCCGGTTGATCGCCGTCGAGATCTGGCGGGCGGGAATGCCGGCCTTGCGGGCCAGCCGGTCGAGATTGAGATTGGCGTCGCGATAGAGTTTCCTTGCCTCCATCAGCGCATCGACGGTGGCGATCGTCTCTTTGTCCTCGGTCGTTTCGAACTTCAGCACCGCCTCCATCGTCTCGGCCGGCGCCCGGCTTCGGCTGGCGGCGGCTGCCGCAATGCCGAGGATGACGAGAACCGCGAGATTGCTGACGCTGATCAGCGTCAGCGCATGCTCGCCATGCGCCCATGTGAAATCGAAAAAGACGAAGATATCGACCGAGGCCGACAGGCATAGCGCCGCCGCCGCGAAGATGATGGCCCGATAGGCCGGCACCGCTCCCTCGAAGGGCGCAAGCCGAAGCGCATCCGCGCCCGGCCGCATCAGAAGCAGGATCGCCAGGGCATAACCGACGAAGACAAGCACCAGCGCGATATCAATCACATCCCGCCAGACCACCATCAATAAGAGGATGACGGCCGTGGGCACGGCATGCAGCGCAATCCGCGCCGCCAGCGGCCGCCGGCTCGTCCTTACCAGCCTGGAAACCCCGGCATAGGCAAGCGGCGGCACCATCGCCGCGGTGACCGGCGCGATCACGCCTACCGCCTGCACTCCGTAGCCCCAGCGCAGGCCGGAGAGGACGGATTGCAGCACGGCAAGCAGGATCAATGCCAGAAACGGCAGGTTGGGCTGCGCCTCCTCGTCGCGCCTGAGGACGGTGACGAAGAGGATGAGCAGCAGAAGGGCAACGACGAAGGGAAGCGGAATGAACAGCATGGCCTGATAGGATCGGAGTGGCGAATGGATGGCCATCATTGCCGAGATCCTCACCCGGCGCGACCTCCATCATGTTTTAGGACGCGTTAGGCTGGGATTTTTTTGTGAGCGATATGCCGGGCCATCCCTCGTCCGACGGTCCGGGGCCGCCCTGCAGATTCTGCGTCGAGGACAAGTGGCGGCGATCATTGTGGCGAACCGTGCGCCGGTTGGCATTCCGCAGTGGCGCGCGCCGACAGGCGAGCGCGGATCATAAAATACCATGCACGCGCTCTTCGAGGGCCCCGCCTACCCGAGATCGCTTTGTGCTGCGCAGATCCGATCGACCAAAGCATCGAGATCGCCCTTTGGCGGACGGTTCTTGGCCAGGCGCTGCTTGAGATGCATGATCGGCTCCGCCAGAATTTCATCAAGGCTCTCGGCGCAGGTGAAGTCGCCCGCAACGCTTTTGACCTTTGAATTGTCAAAGATCGCCGACCATGCCTTGTCGCCACGCAGCGGGCCAACCCACTCCGGATTGTACCGGACCAGCGTGTCCGTCGGCACGTGCACGATCCTGGCCTCGACATCAAGCAATCTGGCGATCGTCGTTTGAATATCGTTCCAGATATGGGCGCGGTCGGAGGTGATGTGGAAGATCTCGTTCAACGCCGCCGGCTTGCCGAAAAGCCCGACAAAGGGCACCGCGAAATCAACCGAGCGGGTCAGTGTCCAGGGCGTGTGGCCATCGCCCGCCACGATGGTGGGCTCGCCATCCAGCATGCGTCTCGCCATGACATCGCTGTCGCCCATCATGATGGGCAGGCCCGTGCGAACGGTGTGACTGGGACGAACGATGGTCCAGGCGAGATTCTCGGAATTCTTGAGCAGCGTCTCGCAGGCAATCTTGTCCTGGCTATAGCGCCAGTAGGGGTTGATCGCCGGTGTCTGCTCGGTAATCACATAATGGCGCGGCGGCTTTTCATAGACCGAAGCCGAAGAGATGAAGATGTACTGGCCGCAGTGCCCGGCAAACACATTGATGTCACGCGCGACTTGATCGGGCGTAAAGGCAATGAACTGGCACACGACGTCATAATTGGCCTTGGCCAAGTCCGCATAGGTGGGCGCCGCGAGATCGCCGACGATCGAGGTAACCCCCGCAGGCAATGGGTCGCCTCTCAAGCTGCGGTTATAGACGCTGACATCGTGGCCCTGAACCACGGCGCGTTCGACGCACGGATAGGAAATCTGGCCGGTACCGCCAACGAAAAGGATTTTCAAAGCCATGGGAAGGACCTCGGTGTCGGATGTGGCGGGATATGCGGTCAGTCTTCATAGCGCGAAAGAAATCGGTCGTCTCCTGCAAAACACGTGCACCGGCTCACGTCGTTTGGGTCGACCTGTCCCGTAAACCAACGCGGTGGCATTCCGCATAAGCCGGATCGGACGACGTGAGGTTCGGCCGCAACCAGCCATTGCCGATACCGCAAAGATCTCTATCTCAAGCCAATAATGCCCCTTCTGTTTGAGATCAGCACAAGACGGAGGCTTTCTTGAAGGATTATCTGCCCTATGCAGCCGGGGTGCTGGCAGGATTATTGGTCGCCTTCCTCATGTCTGGCCTGTTGGAGCTGACGGAGACACCGCAGCTCGTGCTTTTCGCATTGCTGCCGGCCGTCGGTGGCGCTCTCGTCGAACGCGTTTGCTGTCGCCGGCCCAACAATTCTTGAAGAGGTTCCATGGCAAGGCTGAAAGAAATCGTCATCGATTGCGACATCCCCTCGCGTGTCGCCCGGTTCTGGGCGGAAGCGCTCGATGGTTACGACGTGATGCCATATGACGACGAAGAACTGGCCCGCCTTGCCGCGGTCGGATTGACACCCGAGACTGACCCGACCGTGATGGTCGAAGGTCCCGGAACCCGCATTTGCTTCCACCTTCGCCAGGGGGAGCGTCCGGCCCGCAACCGGCTTCATCTCGATATTGCCACCCCCGATCGGACCAGGGAGGTAGAACGGCTTCTATCCCTGGGAGCGAGCTTCGTCCGCGAAGCGGATGGCTACACGGTCTTGAATGATCCCGAAGGCAACAATTTCTGCGTGGCGTCCGAATAGTCCGATCCGGGCCGAAAGGCGCGCTACAGGATGAACGGCACCCATCTCCGGACTGCTAACCAGAACCAACCGGATCTCCCGCGGAATGTCTGGATCAGACGCGATTCAGGAACTCGATCACGCGGAGGGTGAGCAGCGCGGTCGCATCCGCATCATAGGAGGGCAGTGAGCTGTCGGCGAAGTAATGCTGATCGCCTGGGTACAGGAAAAGCTCCGCGTCCTCGACCTTCTCCACGATCTCGCGGGCGGCATCGATATCGCCCTCGCCGACGAAGATCGGGTCGTTGTCCATGCCGTGGATCTGCACCGCGACGCCGGCCGGCCAGGGTCCGAAGGCCCATTCGCCGCTGATCGGCAGGCAGGAATAGAAGAGCAGAGCCCCGCGGGCGCCGGGACGCGTCTGCGCCAGCTTCTGCGCCGGCAGCACACCGAACGAGAACCCGGCATAGAAGAGCCCGGCAGGCAAGTCGTCGGCGAGGCGCACGCCGCGCTCCCGCACGGCGTCGAATCCGATCTCGCCGATATAGGCGATCCCCGCTTCGATGCTTGGGAATGTGCGCCCGTCAAACAGATCGGGCGTGTGCACGATGTGACCGGCTGCCCTGATATCGTCGGCAAACGCACGCACACCCGGGGTCAGCCCCTGTGCGTGATGGAACAACAGGATCTCAGCCATAAGGAGCCTCCGGGCGGGACGGTCGGGCGCATCGCCACTCTACAGCGTCGCCGCCTCGCCGGAAAGAGTGCGGACACGTTGCCGAAACAACATCTGAAAACCCGCCGGAAACCGATAGGCGGGAAACCTCCTGACGCTCTACCGGACTGATAAGGTTGAAGAACCTCTCCGAGAGCTGTACATCGATTGCTCCATTCATAGTTTCAGGCTTTGCCGAACCACCGCGATGCGGCCTGCGCGGCTTCCTCATTGTCAGGCACAGCCTCACCAGCCCACGCCACGAAGCCGTCGGGGCGCACGAGCAGCGCGCTCAACCCCAGCCGATCCCTGGCGTCACTGGCGACATAGGTGATCACATTCCAGCGGCTTGCCAGCGCTTGCAGCGGTGCACCGGCGTCAAAGTCCAAAAGCAGGCCTTTGCCCTGCCTGAAGTGATCACCGAGCTTCGTGCCGTCGGCCAGCTCGAAATCAGGAGCGCTGCGGCCGACCAGCGGGTGACTGCCGCCAAGATCGTAGCAGAGAGAAACACCCCAGACGCGCTCGGCAAAGTATGTCGCGCCGTCACGCGTGTCGATCAGGTCGCGGATGATGGCTTCGAGCGCGCGCGAACTCCGGCTCGGCCGCATCAGTGCGACCTGGGCGCGCGACCAGTCGAGAATCTGCGCTCCCACTGGATGCCGTTCGCAGAAATAGCTGTCGAGCAGGCCCTCCGGCGCATCGCCGCGGATCGTCGCTGCAAGCTTCCATCCAAGATTCATCGCGTCGCCGAGCCCGAGGTTCAGGCCCTGGCCGCCCAACGGGGAATGGATGTGCGCAGCGTCACCCGCAAGCAGCACCCTGCCCTTGCGGTAAGCCGTCGCCTGGTAGGCGCGATCCGTCCAGGTGGTGGCAAGCTCAAGGCCCGTCACCGTGACATCGGCGCCGGAAATATGCCGCAACACCGATTGCACATGCTCGGGCGTGATCGGTTGCGTTCGGTGAAACGCGCCCCCATCGAAATCGACCATCGCGATGGTGCCGGGCTTTTGGTAGGTATACATGCCTGTCGGCGTGTAATGGCGGCCTGGGACGAGCTTCTCCGGATCGGCCATCTCGACTTGAACGGAATAGCCGGTGAACTCGGGATCGGTGCCAACGAATTCAAACCCGCCTGCCCTGCGCACGGTGCTGCGCCCGCCGTCACAACCGATGAGCCATCGTCCGAGAAAGATCTCGCCACCCGCGCGAACGGTCACGCCTCCGCCCGACTGATCGAAGCCATCGACACCGAGCCCGCGCCGGGTCTCGACACCCATCGCGCTTGCGCGGGCGGCCAGGACGAATTCGAGATGCTCCATCTCGACCGCCATGCTGGTGCCGGCCGGACCTGGCAGGCGATAGGGCCACGTCGAGGTGTCGATGGTGTCGTGAAAGAACTGAATGCCGGCGAAATGGCCGCCCGGGCGACGCGGCTGCTGCATCCAATGCGCTGAAGTCCATTGATCTTTTTCGCGTTGCGGAGCCATGATGTCATCCAGCAGCCCGCGACGATAGAAGGCTTCGATGGTCGGCGCGGAAAGGCCGCGCATGCCGAACGGCAGCCGCTTCAACGGCGAATGCGGGTCTTCGGCCTGCTCCAGCACCAACACCGAGAGGCCGGCCAGCCGCAGCTCGCAGGCCAGAAACAGACCGACCGGGCCTGCACCTGAAATCACAACATCATGAATCACAAGAAAATCGGGCATGAACTACTCCTTTATGGTCGTTCGACCGGAGCAGTTCGTCGTTTCGAGAACCACGCGGACGAACAATGAGACGCTTGAACAGCGTCCGTTGTTCGTCGTGGAGAACTCATGCACGAGGCAAGGAACAGAGCTTTCGTTTCCGAAAGGACTTGGGCCAACCACACCAAGTCATGCCTTTTCCGACATCGGCAACATAGCCGCCGGGCGATCGATCGGCAACAGAAGATATGCTCTTCTGAAGGTCTGACCTGACGGAGAAGCCCTTACGGCGGGGGAATGCCGCTTATGCCAGGTCTGACGTGAGGGAGATGCGCTGATCTGCCAGTCGGCCGATTTCATCACAGCAGCCCGGCAGAGCAGACGCTCTCCCGATTTGCCGTGTGAGACATCGGCGAACGCTGGCCTACGGCGCCGCACCAAAGAAGGCCAGCCGCGTGAAGATCGTGTAGTCCGCTTCCGATACCATCAGCGCCACGAAAACCAGCACCAGCAGCGGCGGCAGCAGGATGGCGTAGACGAGCGCCAGCCGTTCCCAGGCCATATGCATGAAGACGGCAACGATCAGCCCGGCCTTCAGCATCATGAACACGAGGATCAGCGTCCACCTCAAGTAGCTCTGGACGCCGAGATAATCGACCATGTAGGACGCCGCGCTGAGCACGAAGAGCAGGCCCCAGACGAGGAAATAGAGCCGGAGCGGATGCTGCTGTCCGGTGTGTGCTTGTACATGCACCGTTTGGGTTTGTGCGTGCGCTGCTGTCTCGCTCATGACGACCTCACCACAGATAAAAAAACGCGAAGATGAAGACCCAGACCAGGTCGACGAAGTGCCAGTAGAGGCCCATGATCTCGACGGCTTCGTAGCGGCCTTTCCGGCTGGTGAAGAAGCCGCGCCGTTCCTCATCGAAATCGCCCCGCCAGACCTTGCGGGCGACGATGAGGAGGAAGATGACGCCGATCGTCACGTGAGTGCCGTGAAAGCCTGTGATCATGAAGAAGGTCGATCCGAACTGTGCCGCCCCCCACGGGTTCTCCCAGGGGCGCACACCTTCGGTGATCAGCTTCGTCCATTCGAAGGCCTGCATGCCGACGAAACATGCCCCGAGAACCGCCGTCAGCAGCATCAGGATCGCAGTCGTGCGGCGGTCGCGGCGATAGCCGAAATTGACCGCCATCGCCATGGTGCCGCTGCTCGAGATCAGCACGAAAGTCATAATCGCGATCAGGATCAGCGGCACGTCCTGGCCGCCGATATGGAGCGCGAAGACCTCGCTCGGATTGGGCCATGGAACGGGCGTCGACATGCGGGCGGTCATATAGGCGATCAGGAAACAGCCGAAGACGAAGGTGTCGCTGAGCAGGAAGATCCACATCATCGCCTTGCCCCAGGAGGCGGTCTTGAAGGCCCGCTGATCGGAGCTGAAATCGGACGCGACACCGCGCAGACCGGCCGGCCTGAGGTCTGCCCCGCCATGTGTCTCGATAGTCTGTGCCATCTGCAAACCCCTTAGTTCAGTAGTGTGCGGCAGAGATCGACGAAATCATTCGCCCAGCCGGCAAAGAGCGCAAAGAGCAAGAGCCAGACGGCGAGCATGAAATGCGAATAGATGGCGGAAAGATCGACGCTGAGGCGCAGCCTCTCCGGCGCGACGTCGGTTGAAAATGCTCTGACCGTCGTGTGCGCGAGCACGGCAAGCCCGCCGAGGATATGCAGCCCGTGCAGGCCGGTCAGCATGTAGAAGAAGCTGTTGGCGGGATTGTCGACTAGCACGTAGCCGGCCGCCACCAGCTCCCGCCATGCCTGGACCTGTCCGACGAGAAAAGCGACGGCAAGGACAAACGCGGCGGCAAGCGCCGGCCGCAGGTTTTCCATGCGGCCCTGCCCCGCTTCTCGTTTCGCCCATTGCAGCGAGGCACTGCTCAAGGCAAGTGCCGCGGTGTTCACCCAGAGCAGCCGGGGAACCGGCATCGCCCACCAGTCGGCGGACGCCGCACGCATGAAATAGGCGCTGACGGCAAGGCTGAAGAGCGCGCCAACGACGCCGAGAAACACGAAGAGGCCGATCTTCACCGCCGGCATCGGCCGCCGCTCAGTGCTGTGATGATCCGGCAGTTGCACCGATCCAGTTTCCAGCCAGGGCTTCGAGGTCAGCCGCTGCCCGGAAAGCCACCAGATGATGATGGCGCCGATTGCAGCAAGGAAGACCAGGATGACGTTCATGCGTGGACCTCCCGGGTGACGCCGTCGCTTGACGGCACATTCTGCGGGATGAAATCCTCAGCCGCCCCCGGCACGCTGTAGTCATAGGCCCAGCGGTAGACGACCGGCAGATCCTTGCCCCAGTTACCGTGGGCCGGCGGCGTCTGCGGCGTCTGCCATTCGAGCGTCGTTGCCCGCCACGGATTGCCGCCGGCCTCCCTGCCCCGGAAAAGGCTCCAGACGAGATTGAACAGGAAGACCATCTGCCCGGCTCCGACAACAAGCGCCATGACGGTGATGAAAATGTTCAGCGTGTGGGCCGAAGGCGGAACGAAAGCCGTCTCTCCCATCTCGAAGTAACGGCGCGGCACCCCGAGCAGACCGAGATAATGCATCGGAAAGAAGATCGCATAGGTGCCGAGGAAAGTGATCCAGAAGTGGATATGGCCGAGCATGTCGTCGAGCATGCGTCCCGTCACCTTCGGATACCAGTGATAGATCGCCCCGAAGATGACAAGGATCGGCGCCACACCCATGACCATGTGGAAATGCGCGACGACGAACATCGTATCCGACAGCGGCACGTCGACGACGACGTTGCCGAGGAAGAGGCCGGTCAGACCGCCATTGACGAAGGTGACGATAAAGGCGAGCGCAAAGAGCATCGGCAGCGTCAGGTGGATATCGCCGCGCCACAGCGTCAGCACCCAGTTATAGACCTTGATCGCCGTGGGCACAGCGATGATCAGCGTCGTGGTGGCGAAGAAGAAGCCAAAGGCCGGGTTCATGCCGCTGACATACATGTGGTGCGCCCAGACGACGAAGCTGAGCGCGCCGATGATGACGATCGCCCAGACCATCATCCGGTAGCCGAAGATGTTCTTGCGCGCATGCGTGCTGATCAGATCCGAAACGATGCCGAAGGCAGGCAGTGCTACGATATAGACCTCGGGATGCCCGAAAAACCAGAACAGGTGCTGGAACAGGATCGGGCTACCGCCGCCGTGCTGGAGTTGCGTGCCCATTTCGACGATGGCGGGCATGAAGAAGCTGGTGCCGAGCACGCGGTCGAACATCATCATGACGCAGGCGACGAAGAGCGCGGGAAAGGCGAGCAGCGCCATCACGGTCGCGGTGAAGATGCCCCAGACGGTAAGCGGCATCCGCATTAGCGTCATGCCGCGCGCGCGTCCCTGCAGCACCGTCACCACATAGTTCAGCCCGCCCATGGTGAAGCCGATGATGAAGACGATCAGCGACGAAAGCATCAGCAGGATGCCCCAGTCCTTGCCGCCTGGTGTGCCTGACAGAACCGATTGCGGCGGATAAAGCGTCCAGCCCGCCCCCGTCGGGCCGCCGGGGGCGAAGAAGCCCGCAGCGAGGATCAGCACCGCGAGCAGATAGATCCAGTAGCTCAGCATGTTGGCGTAGGGAAACACCATATCGCGCGCGCCGACCATCAGCGGAATGAGGTAATTGCCGAAGCCGCCGAGGAAGAGCGCGGTCAGTAGATAGATCACCATGATCATGCCGTGCATGGTGATGAACTGGTAATAGTGATCGGCATCGATGAAGGCGAAATAGCCGGGAAAGGCGAGCTGAATCCGCATCAGCCAGGAGAGCACCAGCGCCACCAGGCCGATTGCGATCGCCGTCAGCGAATATTGCACGGCGATGATCTTGGCATCCTGGCTGAACACATATTTGGTCCACCAGCTGTGTGGATGATAAAGCTCGACATCCTCGACTTCGGCAGAGGGGATGGCGCCTGCGCTGTCGGATGGAATCTCGACCATGATCTCTCTTCCCTTCCCGCCGGTCCTTGAACCGGCACGCGGCCTCCGGCCGGTTCAGTTTGCCGGCGGTAGCTCTCCCGATGACGCCGTCAACTGGGTGAATGTCTGCTGCTGCCCGAGCCAGGTCTGGTAGTCCGCATCCTCGTCAACGACGACGGTGCCGCGCATTTGCGGATGGCCGACGCCGCAGAGTTCGGCGCAGAGAATCTCGAAGGTCCCTGTCCGCGTCGGCGTGAACCAGAAATAGGTGATCATGCCGGGGATCATGTCCATCTTGGCGCGGAATTCCGGCACGTAGAAATCGTGGAGCACATCGACCGAGCGCAGCAATATGTGGACCGGCTTGCCGATCGGCAGATGCAGCTCGCCGCCCTCGATGATGACGTCGTCGAGGCCGCTTGCGTCGTTTTTATCAAGGCCGAGCGGGTTTTCGGGGGTGACGTCGCGCGTCTCAGCGCGGCCGAGCTTTCCGTCGGCTCCGGGCAACCGGAAGCTCCACAGCCATTGCTGGCTGACGACCTCGACCGACGCGGCATCGGCAGGCACCGTGATGAACTGGTTCCAGACGATCAGGCCGGGCGCCAGCATCGCCGCAACGCCGACCGCCGTTCCCCCTCCCAGCAGCAATTCCAGCCTGCGGTTCTCAGGCTCGTAATGCGCCTTGTTGCCCGGCTTGTGCCGGAAGCGGAACACGCAGTAGGCCATGAACAAAACCACCGCCACGAAGACGACGCCGGTGATCCAGAAGGTGATGACGAGGGTGCTGTCGATATAGGTCCAGTTGGACGCGATCGGCGTCCACCACCACGGGCTCAGCACATGGAACAGCACGGAGCCGACGACAATCAGGACGAGGATCAGCACGACAGCCATGTCCGCTCCTCCTCGAGCAGGTCGACCCGTGAAACCGCATTCCGCAAAAAAGTCCGTGTTTATTATCGCACAGATAGAAAATATCGGCAATTACGGCAATTTAGGCATGCACCACCGGCCGCAGCCCGTCATTTGGAGTATTGCCCGTCATTTCGAGTATTGCTTGAGATAGGCGATGAGATCGGTGATCTCCTGGTCGTCCTTCACGCCGACGAAGGCCATCTTCGTGCCCTTCACCTTCGCCTTCGGATTGTGCAGATAATCGCGCAGCACCGTCTCGTCCCAGACGAGACCACCCTCGCCGGCCGCCTTCATCCCGGCCGAGTAGGCGAAATTAGGATGCGTTCCGGCCTTCCGGCCGAACAGCCCGTTCAGCGACGGGCCGACCTTGTTCGTATCGGAATCGGCGACATGACAGGTCGCGCATTTTTTGAAAACAGTGGCACCCGCCGTCGCATCGCCCTCCTGCGCTCCGGCGTTACCAGAGGAAAGAGCAATGACGGATGTGGCGATCAGCAGAACAATACGGTAATCCATGGCAAACCTCATCCTCCTCAAGGTTGCCAGCCACTTGCACCCTCCGCAATCTCTCGCGTGGGAGTAGTGGTTGTTATGGGATAAAGCTTAGTCCTTCGCGGCAGCAAGTCAATCGGCTCCAAAATTGGGGCCAGTTGAACGCCATCTGATGTCCGGTGGCCTGGGGATAACCGCCTTGATATCGAAAATCCGGCCAGCTATCCTCGGCTGCCGCCATTTGACCTACCCCCGGATCGAAAGCGCCTCTTTTACCGCCAGCTCGGCCATGGCAAGCGCCGCCTCGCGGGTCCCGGCTGCGGCGATGAAGCGGCCGTTGTGGCAGAAGCTCGCGCCCTCTATGCCGCAAACCGCCTCCAGTGCGCCATTGGTGAGCCCGGCCCAGGCCCCCGGCAGGTCTGCCCTGAGTTCGAACCCCTCCTCGGCGCGGCGAATGCCGGTCACGCACCAATCCTTTTCGCGCGGGTGAACGACGAACAGCAGGTGATCGGCGCCCGCCTTGAGGATGGCGGGACGGAAGGGCATGCCCCTCGGCAATTCCAGAACACGCCCCTGCCCCGCAGCCTCGATTGCCCGATGCACGATCGCCTCGGCCCGCAATTTCGCGGCACTCTGGGCGATCCTGGCCTCGACGAAACTGCGGGCAATGGCGAGGGCCGCGTGGAAGGCGCGGTTATCGGCCTCGGGGTCCGCTTCGTCGAAAACTGGTTTCAGGGTTTCCAGCAGCGCCGGCAGCGTCAGCCCGGCCAACGGCCCCGAGGGGCTGAGCGCGCCATTATCAGTCAGATCGACCGGCAGCACGAAGCTGGCGTCGAAAGAGCCATGCAGCGTCTCGATATGCGCTTCGGGAAGCCCGAAGGCTATGAGATAATCACGGCCGTAATGCTTCCAGATCAGGCCGAACGAGCTGTAGGGCTGGCCATCATCGCGCAACGGCGCGCCGCGTTGATGGTGATCGAATATCCCGATAGTAGGATTATAGGCTCCGCCGACATCATAAATGATCCGGTCTTCGCCCGGCGTGATCCACTCCGGCGCCCGGCTGCGGACGATACGCGCCTGCGGGAAAAGCCGGGTCACGATGACGCTCGACAGCAATTCGTCGGCATGAAAGCCACCGGAATGGGTGACGAGGAAATCGGGGATCATGGGAGTTATGCGCCTTGTCGTTCGCGGAGAGTCCGCTTGCAGGTCGGCACCAAATAACCGTTGCCGGCTGCTATCTCAACCCATACCTTAATCGGAATCGATTTAAGAATAAAATGATCCAGCAATTCAATGTGTTACAGCGTCCTTTCGCACGTCGCCAAGATACCGGCCTCTAGCTGGATTCATCGAAACCCCTGAGGGGTGCATCAGGAGTAAGAGGCAGTCCGTGGAGATCCCTCAGCACTTTCACGTTGTCGAGACGGCCGGATGGCTTGTGAACCACCGCATAAACTCCACCCTTCCCGGTTACCTCATGATCAGTTCCAAGACCGACACCAACGATCTGTCGGATCTGCCCGAAGACGCTTTGGCCGAATTCGGCCCATTGCTCGCAAGGGCTCAGAGTACGCTGAAACGGCAATTGAATGCTCAGCGCGTCTATATCGGCCGGTATGGACACACGCCCGGTTATCCGATCCATTTCCATGTGATCCCGATATATGACTGGGTGGAGGAGTTGTTTTGGAAGGACGCTCGCTATCGTCTGCTCGAGAATTTCGCAGAAGGACCGGGGGAAACAGCAATGGATGGCGCGGAACTGACGCTGTTTGTCTGGCGCGAGTTCTGCGAACGCGCAGAGCCACCGCCGATCAGAGGGCCTTCGGTCTCAGAGGCTATTGAGTTGCTGCGGGAGGCAATGCGGTTTCCGCCGCTCTAGATCTTTGAGCTCATGCATGTCGCCGAAAATGCCCGGTGGTTTTGGCAAGACGGCATGCGCCAAGAGAAGGGCCCAAGACAACGCCTGCCTCGTGAACCTGGCGATCCTATGGCCGAAAGCGAGGTCGAAGGTCTCCGACCGTCTCGACCAATAATCGCGGATTGCCTCCTTGAGATCGAAATTCCCGGCCGTCCGTCAATCCATGACGTATTGGATATGATGCCGGCCGTGCACGGCCGATTTCTGGACATGGGCGCGAACGCCGAAGACCCGGCCGATCATATCCTCCGTCAGCACTTCCTCCGGCGCGCCGGAGGCGACGACCTCGCCTTTCTGAAGCACCGCCAGCCTGTCGCAGAACATCGCCGCCAGGTTGAGATCGTGGAGCGCGACGATGCAGGTGATGCCGAGCTTCGAGATCAGCGAGAGAATGTCGAGCTGATGCTGGATATCGAGATGGTTGGTCGGCTCGTCGAGCAGCAGTTCGCTCGGCGCCTGCGCCAGCGATCTGGCAATATGGACGCGCTGGCGCTCGCCGCCCGACAGCGTCTGCCAGAGCTGGCCCGCTCTCTCCTGCATGCCCGTCCGCGACAGGGCCTCGTCGACGGCGGCATCGTCTCCGGCGCCCCAGGACGACAACAGCCCGCGATGCGGCGTGCGGCCGAGCCGCACCACGTCGCGCACGGTCAATTGCGTATCGGTCGTCGACTGCTGCTCGACGAAGGCGACGCGACGCGCAAGGGCTGCGCGCGGCAGCGATGAAATGTCGTCGTCACCCAACCTGATGATGCCGCTGCGAACCTTGCGCAGCCGGCAGATCAATCTGAGAAGGCTCGATTTGCCGGAACCGTTCGGCCCGAGCAGGCCGAGCACCTTGCCCTTTTCCACCGTAAGGCTGACGCCGTTGACGATGACAGTGTCACCGGCGGCAAAGCTCACCGCGTCGATGCTGATGCTCATGCCTTCCCCCGCACGCGATAGAGGATGACGGCAAAGGCCGGTGCGCCGAAGAGCGCGGTGACGACCCCGATCGGCAGGATCTGCTGCGGGATGATGATGCGCGAAATGATGTCGGCGCCGACCATGTAGATCGCGCCGCCGAGCGCCGTTGCCGGCAGCAGCCGCCTATGAGCCGGCCCGACGAGGAAGCGGGCGGCATGGGGGATGACGAGGCCGACGAAGCCGATCGAACCCACCATGCTGACGACGCTTGCCGTCATCGCCGCCGTCATGGCGAACAGCACGATCTGGACGCGGCGTACGGCAATGCCGAGCGAGGCGGCGGCATCCGTGCCGAAGGCGAAGGCGTCGAGCGCCCGCACATGGGCCATGCAGATGACGAAGCCGGCAAGCGCGATCGGCACCGACAGATAGACATCGGGCCAGCGCACGCCGCTGAGCGAACCCAGCAGCCAGAACAGGATGCCGCGCGCCTGCTCGGCATTCGCCGATGTCGTCACGATGTAGGAGGTCAGTGCATTGAAGAGCTGCGAACCGGCGACGCCGCATAGGATGATGCGCTCACCGGTTCCCGCCGCACCCGTCGCCAGGATGCCGACCAGCAAAAAGGCAATGACCGCACCGATGAAGGCGCCGCTCGACAGGCCGAGAACACCGTAGCCGAAACCGAGGATCATCACGCAGACGGCCCCCGTCGAGGCACCGGCGGAGATGCCGAGCACGTAGGGTTCGGCCAGCGGATTGCGCAGCAGCGCCTGCAGGATCGCGCCAGAAAGCGAGAGCGATGCGCCGGCGCTGGCCGCGACGAGCGCGCGGCTCAGACGATAATCCCAGACGATGCCCTGGTGGATGCGGCTGAGCTCGAAATCCGTTCCGAACAGACGGTTCGAAACCGCCTCCGCCGTCGTCGCAAGCGGGATGGCGATCTCGCCGGTCGAAACGGCAACGCTGATCATCATCCCGAGCAGGAGAAATGCCGCAATGGTGAGCGCGGCAAGCGCCCACCATCCCTGTTGCCTGACCGACACTGCCTTCACTGCGCCAGACCGAAGGACTTGATGCCGCTCGCCAATGTCTCGATACCGTCGATCGTGCGGATCGTCGGGTTCATCGACTGCGCGTCCATCATCACGAAGTGCTTGTTTTTGACCGCGTCCAGCTCCTTGGTCACAGGATCGTTCTCGAGGAAATCGACCTTGACCTTGGGATCGTCAGCGGCGTAACGGCGGCGGTCCATGGTCGCCAGAACGATCACGGCAGGGTTCGCCTGGGCGATGGTTTCCCAGCCGACCAGCGGCCATTCCTCTTCCGTCGTGACGACGTTCTTCGCGCCAATCGTCTTGAGAATATAGGCGGGCGCGCTGTTCTTGCCGGCGATGAAGGCGTCGCCATTGACCTCCTTGCTGGAGAACCAGAAGGCGACGGGCAGGTTCTTGCCCGAAGCGCCTGATATCGAAGCGACGGCATCCGCCTCGCGCTTCTTCAGCTCCGAAATCAGCGCATCGCCGCGCTCCTTCACATCGAAAATCTCCGAGAGCTCGGTAATTTCCCGGTAGATCAGGTCCATCGTAAACAGCTCCTTGCGCACGCCGTCGCCGCCATCGGTGTTGACCTTGGCGACGCAATCGGCCGGCGCGAGATAGGTATTGATCCCGAGATCCTTGAACTGCTCCCGCTTGCCGACCGAGCCCTGTGCGCCGACATGCCATTCGAACTCGGCCGTCACCAGGTCGGGCTCCTGCCCGACGACAGATTCGAAGCTCGGATCATTGTCGGCGAGCCGTTTTATCTTGCTGTTGGCCTCGGCATATTGCGGCAGGACGGGACCGACCCAGACGGCCGTTCCGGCGATCTTGTCGGCAAGGCCGAGCGAGAAGAGCACTTCGGTCATGCCCTGACCGATCGAAACCACTTTGGATGGCGCCTTTTCGAAGGTCACCTGCTGGCCGCAATTGGTGATGGTCAAGGGATATCGGGTCGCGGCAAGGCTTGGTGCCGCAAGGCCGGCGAGCCCGAAGGCGAATGTCATGGTGGCGAGAATCTGGCGCATGGAAAACCTCGATGAAGGGAAAAATCACGGCCGTTCCGCGCATATGCGCGGACCGAAAGCACGCTTAGGCGCGCACTAGCCGCAGGAGGCCCAATCGAGACGGATGCATGCCGGAATTCGGCGAAGGTTCAGCAGGTCAATCATATCTGTTCCTTGTCCGGGCATCCCCGCCCGGTTGATTGGATCGTGATTGACGGCAGGTCTCCTGGCTTGCGGATATCCGTCGTTTCATCCTCCTTCCCGCGATATCTCGCAGTGGCAGGGCTATGAGCCCTTCAGAGATGGCCAGTCGCTGGCCACTCCTGAGATGATCGACAATCCGCTTACAGTTGCGGGGGCAGCCACGGTCTCGGTCCCTACTGGGTCGTCCTCACCGTGTTCCCTATTAATCCCCTTGGAGTCATCTTCAGGGAACCGTCGCACCCAGTTACGTCGCCTGCACGCGCGCCGTCAATGCATATTCCGAAGGCGCCATGCCGCCAGCGGATAAATATATCGCGCACATAGCTTCACGCCGCCGTTCGGTGCACGAACTGCCGGTCGCGGTCAGTCTCGGATATGACCTCGGAAAGCGCCTCCTTGCGACAGGTACAGTCCCCGCGCCATTCTTGACCTTCGAAAATTACCCATTGATACGGTCCAGTGAATGGTCTAATTTTCTGGAGGAAACCAGGCTGCACTGGTCCTGGGGAGTGCGAACGATGCGAGTGTCTGTGACGGATGCCAAGGGGCAATTGACCGAGTTGGTCCGGCGTGCCGAGGCGGGTGACGAGGTCATCCTCACCCGGCACGGTCATGCTGCCGTGAAACTGGTTCCGGTGAGGGCAGCGCCCGATCGGAAATCCCGCCGGACGCTGATGGAAGCGGTGCGGGCCTCCGCCATAGCCAAAGCCGCCGACGGGCCGCCGGCCGCACGCAGCCAGGATTTCCTCTACGCCGACGACGGCCTGCCCGAATGATCGCCGTCGACACATCCGCCCTGATGGCGATCGTGCTTGGCGAACCACAAGCCGATGCCCTGATTGCCGTCCTCGAAGCCGAAGACGATCTCCTGATCTCCGCCGGCACGGTCGCCGAAGCCTTGATCGTCTCGGCCCGTCGCAACGTCGGCGATGAAATGGAACAACTGATCGACGGCCTCGGCTTCGAAATCGTGGCCGTCACCCCCGCCTCCGCCCGCCGCATCGCCGAAGCCTACCGCACCTGGGGCAAAGGCGCCCATCCTGCAAGTCTGAACTTCGGCGACTGCTTCGCCTACGAGGTGGCTAGGGAACATGGGTGCCGGCTGCTATTTGTGGGGGATGATTTCGTTAGGACCGATATAGAAAACGCGCTTTGAACGATGCGGCGATTGCCAGCGCCGGCCGGCCCTACAATGCATCCAGCGGTATCTTCAGATACCGCCTGCCATTCCCCTCCGGCTCGGGCAGCCGCCCGCCGCGGATATTCACCTGCAGCGCGTGCAGCATCAGCTTGGGCTTGGGCAGCGTGCGATCGCGCGCCTGGCGCAGCGCCACGAAGCCGGCCTCGTCGATGCCTGCAATATGCGGATTGGCGCGCTTCTGTGCCTCCACCGTGCTTTCCCAGCGCGGGTGCCGGCCGCCGGGCTGGTAATCGTGGCCGGAAAAGAGACGGGTCTCCTCGGGCAGCGACAGGATGGCCTGGATCGAGTGCCAGAGGGCGGCAGCGCTGCCGCCCGGGAAATCCGTGCGCGCCGTGCCGGAATCCGGCGTGAACACCGTGTCGTGCACAAAGGCGGCGTCACCGATCACATAGGTGATCGAGGCGAGTGTGTGCCCGGGCGAAAAAATCACGCGGGCTTTAAGCGCACCGATCTCGAACGTGTCGCCATCGGCAAACAGCCGGTCCCATTGCGAGCCGTCGGTCGCGAGCCCCGGCCAGTTGTAGATCTCCTTCCAGAGCGTCTGCACGTCGATGACATGGGCGCCGATCGCCGTCGGCGCGCCGGTCTTCTCATGCAGATAATGCGCGGCGGAGAAATGATCGGCATGCGGATGCGTGTCGAGGATCCACTCGACCGTCAGCCCTTCGCTTTCGATATGAGCGAGGATGGCATCTGCATTGGCCGTTCCCGTCGCCCCCGACATCTCGTCGAAATCGAGCACCGGGTCGATGATGGCGCAGCGTTTCGTTGCCGGGTCGGAAACGACATATTGCACACTGCAGGTGCGGGGCTCGAAGAAGGCCTTCACATCAGCCACCTGCCCTGACCGCTTTTCCAGCCAGCGTCGCGCGCCGGCAAGATCAAAACCGAGGTTTTGACCGAAGGCCTCGACATCTCCGGGCTTCATCCGCCCGTCGAGCACCTCGCCCAGCGCATAAAGCGTCAACGCCCGCGTGCCGCTCTTGCAATGGGCGACGACCGGTCCCTTGGCCTCGGCCATCGCCGTCTGGAAGGCGCGGATATCGGCCTCGGTGATTTCGGTCCCCTTCACCGGCACGAAGCTGTAGGCGAGCCCGGCGGCAGCGGCGGAAGCCTTTTCCGCCGTATTGCCCGGCTGCCCCGGCTCCTCGCCATCCGGTCGGGCATTGATGGCGGCGACAAAACCATCAGCCGCGAAGGCGGCAAAACCTGCGGCGTCGGGCTGCCCCGCCACCGATATCAGCTCATTGACCCTCACGGATGTCATCGAAGCCCCCGCGCTGCCCGCACCAGGCATTGTCGCACGTATATCGATACAATCTCACAAGTATATTGCCGAACGCAAGAATAGGCGCTTGGTATTCCTCCGTGCCTGTCGCCGGCCTGAAAAGCCTGAGGACGCCAGCGGGAGACGCCGCCCAAACTCCCCCTCGGCCGAGCCGTGTACCGTCAAAACGACAGCGTTGCCGCACCTTCCTTGATCTCGGCATGCATGGCGCTGGCGCCGACGATGACGATCCCGTCGAGTAAGTCTTCCTGCGTATAACCGCGCGAGGTCACACAGGGTGGGCAAGCCCAGATCGTGCCGCCGCGCTGCTGGAAATTCTCGATCAGGCTCGACAGCGGATCGAGCGGTGGCACATGCGTCATGCGCTGGCCGCCCTTGCGCACCAGGTCGATCCCGGTGCTGGTGAGGAATACCGAGACCTTCAGCCCGGCGGTGATGCCGCCATTGGCAATGGTGAAGGCGACGGAGGACAGTTCGGATTCGATGCCCTTGGTCACGAGCACCACCAGTTTGTCGCTTTGAGTTTGCATAGTATTCTCCTTCAGTGGTTTGAACGCACTGATGATAGGAGGACGCGCGGCGCGCGTATTTGGCCGGAATGCGTGAAGCCTTGTCCGAAAATCCAGACGCTGCGGGTGTTGCGCGCGACGACGTGCTGTCGGCGCTGCTGTCGACGATCCGCCTTTCGGGGTCGCTGCAGTTCTGCTTCATGCCGACGGGCGACTGGCAGACCGATGCCACGCCGTCGCTGGCAGGCCTTTCGGCCAAGGCCTCGGGCACGATGCCGTTTCACATCGTCGTCGCCGGCAGTTGCTGGCTGAAGACGGAAGACGAAGAGACCGATTTGGAAGCCGGCGACGTGCTGGTCTTTCCCTTCGGCACTGGACATCAGCTCGGCGCGGGAAGAGACGGCATGTTGGTGCTGCCGACCCGCGACCTGCCGCAGAAGCCATGGCGTGAGATTCCCGTGCTGCGTTACGGCGACGAGACACAAGGCGTACGGCTGCTCTGCGGCTATCTGCAGTGGGACGGGCTGAGCTTCGCACCGCTTCGGCAGGCCCTGCCCAGACTGATCCATGTCAGGACGCGGGCCGCCAATGACGGTGACTGGCTGCGCGCCACCATCCGCCAGATGGTCGAGGAGGTCGACAGGCCGCGTGCCGGTGGCGTCTCGATGCTACCGCGGCTGACCGAAATCATCTTCATCGAAATTCTGCGCCACCAGATCATGATGGCAGAGCCAAGCTCGGTCGGCTGGCTGGCAGCCCTCGCCGACCCCTCGCTCTCGCGCTGCCTTTCCCTCATTCACGACGATCCCAGGCGTGATTGGTCGCTGGAGCAACTGGCGGCGGCATCGGGAATGTCGCGCAGCGCGCTGGCCGAACGCTTCCAGGCGATGCTCTCGACATCACCGATCCGCTATATAAGGGACTGGCGGCTCTACCTCGCAAGCGTGGCGCTCGCCACCTCGGGCCAGCCGATCGCGTCGATCGCCTATGACGCCGGCTACGCCACCGAAGCCGCCTTCAACCGCGCCTTCTCCCGCGCCTTCACCACCCCACCAGCGGCCTGGCGGGCGACGGCGCGGGCGTAGAGGGTGATCGGCTCAACAAGCGCCAATGCTCAAGAGAGGATGGCAGGAAGATGCCGTGACATCCATGGGTGGAAAGAATCAAAGGATGCGCTAATTAGATCCACCATCAAAATCTGGAGCGAGCCTTGGATTCGGAATCCCCTCAGCCACTCACAGCTCGCTTTCCTGTCGGTGGCGGGGAAATTGGCCGACTGATCCAGGCTCGCGACTGGAGCAAGACGCCCCTCGGTCCTCTTGACCTCTGGCCGCAAAGCCTGAAGACGGCCACCAATATGCTTTTGCTGTCACCCGTGCCGATCGTTCTCTTATGGGGCGAAGACGGGGTGATGATCTACAACGACGCCTACTCCGTGTTCGCGGGCAGCCGTCATCCGGATCTTCTCGGTTCCAAGGTCCGCGAGGGCTGGAGCGAAATTGCCGACTTCAATGACAATGTGATGAAAGTCGGGCTGTCCGGGAAAACACTCGCCTACGAGAACCAGGAGCTGACGCTGTTGCGGCACGGCAGTCCGGCTCCCGTCTGGATGAACCTCGACTATTCGCCCGTCCTCGACGAAAGCGGAAAACCCGCCGGCGTCATCGCGATCGTTGTCGAAACGACGAAAAGCGTCCTTGCCCAGCGCCGGCTGCGCGAGAGCGAAGAGAGGTTCAGGGCGTTCACGACCGCGACGACCGACATCGTCTACCGTATGAGCGCCGACTGGCAGGAGATGCAGCAGCTCGACGGACGCAACGTTCTCGCCGACACGGCCAATCCGACTGTCGCGTGGCAGGAGGTCTATTTGTTTCCCGAGGACATTCCGGCGATCCAGGCGGTGATCGACGAGGCCATATCAAGCAAGGGTGTTTTCGAATGCGAGCATCGCGTCCGCCGCGCCGACGGCAGCACCGGGTGGGTGCTGTCACGGGCTGTTCCACTCTTGAACGACCCAGGCGCCATTGTCGAATGGTTTGGGGCCGCGACCGATATCACCGAGCGGCGACGCAAGCAGCAACAGCTGGAACTTGTCGTTCATGAACTCAACCATCGCGTTAAGAACAATCTGGCGATGGTGCAGGCTTTCGCATTCCGCACCTTCCGGGATGCCGAAGACATCCCTCGTGCCCTGGACAGTTTCACGGCGCGGCTGGTGTCGCTCGGCCGTGCCAATGATCTGTTAACAGGCGAATTGTGGAGCAGTGCCTCCTTGAAACAGACACTCGACCAAGCGACCGTTCCGCATCGGCCGGACGGCGGGCGGTGGGAGTTGACCGGAGACGAAATCCGGGTCTCCGCAAAGACGGCGCTGGCGCTGACCATGGCCTTTCACGAACTCGGCACGAATGCCGTCCGCCATGGCGCATGGTCGAATGATGGCGGCGCCGTTAGCGTCAAATGTTCCCTCCAAATCATCGACGGAAAGCAACGCTACCGCATAGACTGGAACGAACATGGCGGACCGCCTGTCGAACAACCGAAGCGGAAGGGCTTCGGCACGGTCCTCATACAGCGTGGCCTTGCCGCGGAGACGGGAGGCAATGTGGAGATTTCGTTTGCCGAAAGGGGTTTTTCCTTCAGCCTCGACGCTCCGGCAGACCGTCTTCGGAACGAATGACATGGCCAAGCGTGTTCTTGTCGTCGAAGATGAAATGACCATCGCCATGATGATCGAGGATATGCTCGTGGACCTCGGTCACGAGGTCGTCGCGACAGCCGCGCGTTTGCCCTCGGCGCTGGAGGTTGCGGCCGATGGAAATCTTGATTTCGTCATTCTCGATGTGAACCTGGCCGGGCATCAGTCATTCCCGGTGGCGGCAGTCCTTCAGCAGCGCGGTATCCCGTTTGCCTTCGCAACCGGATATGGGCCAGCGGGTATCGATCCCGCCTTTGCCGGCCGGCCAGTGCTGACCAAGCCGTTCACAACTGCCGACCTTGCCGCTGTCATCGAAAGTGTCGGCTGAGACCCAAGAGGGGCCGACGCCCAAGTCCAAGAGCCGCCCCAATGAGACGTGTTGTGGCGGGCGATGGCGCAGGGCTGAGGATCCGATCGACACCCTGATGGACGATCAGCGCGGTTGCGGGCCTGTCAATCCGAGGGCCAGCGTGATGTCGTTGATGATTCCCAGTCGCGCTTCGATCACCGCGACTTTCTCGGGCGTATCGGCACCAAAAGCCTCGATATCGATGAACATTTGCTCGCAGCCGCCTGGCGTGACCGTCCGAACATCTGGCCGGGTTCCTCGCCTATGTTTCGCCAGCTGTGCGGTACATGTGGCGGCAGAACGACGACGGTTCCCGCAGGCGCGTCGAACGCCTCGTCGCCGCATTGGAATCGATAGAGCCCGCGGATGACCCGAAAGACTTCCGTCTCCCGGGTGTGCGTGTGCGGAGCCGGACCGTGACCGGGCGGCGTGAAGGTTTCCCACATCCCGAGCGCGCCGCCGGTCTCGGCGGCCGTGGCATGGATGACGATCCTCGCGCCAAACGGCGTCCTCGCCACGCGCTCCTTGCCGGGCAAAGAGACGACGACGTTCCTGAAACTCGACATATCCACCTCCCCCTTGATTACGGGCTTTGGGCCACGCTCACGTCGTCACCCTTGCGGCGCAGGCACGTCGATCATGGCTTCGATATTGTATCCGTCGGGATCGAGAACGAAGCAGGCAAAGTATTTCTCGCTATATTGCGGCCGCGGACCGGGCGCCCCATTGTCCCCAGCGCCGGCTTCGAGCGCGGCCCGATAAAACGCCTCCACTTCCGCTCTGCTTTGGACCCGGAAGGCAACGTGCAAACGCGTCAGAGGCGGCTTGTCGTCGGTGTGCTGGATCTCGAACAGGCTGCCGCCGACGTCGAAGGCCCAGAATACACCCTCCTTTCCGAAGGAGAGGCGATAACCCAGAGGTTCGAAAGCGCGTTCATAGAACAATTTGCTCTTCTGCAGGTCACTCACTGGGATGGTGATATGATCGATCATGCCGTGCCCTCCCTATCGTTCCGCGTCCCATCATAGTTGAATCCCGGCAGCGGAAAAGCCGACAAAGCCCACCCGATACCCTGCCAACGCCGCCCGCGATGAACTCTTTCCGGCCGCTCGACATCGGCATCAATATCAGCCTAAGGTCCCGGGCGGGGATGGACGGGAGGGGATAACCGATGTCCCTCAGCTGGTCGGGCGTCAGGTCTGCCAATGCCTCCGTCTTGCGACGCTCCGCTGCCACTGCCGGAGTAGCTGCCGCTTCAGCGGCTTCTTCGGAACGAAGGGGGCATGCCGGGCTATTACCGCCCCCTTTCGGCTAATTGCGAAACGATGCTGCTTCGTGCGAAAATGCCACGCGATGGATCACACGGGCGAAGTTCTCATTCTCACCGGGCCGCCGGGCTCGGGAAAAACCACGACGGCCGAGGCGCTCGCCCGCGAGCCCGGCTCGCCGAAGGTCCATCTTCATTCCGACGATTTCTGGCATTTCATCAAGAACGGCGTGATCCCGCCCTATCTGCCGGAAGCGCATGAACAGAATATCGTTGTCGTCGACGTGTTGACGAAGGCGGCGGCAGGCTATGCCGGCGGCGGCTACTTCGTCGTCGTCGACGGCATCGTCGGGCCGTGGTTCCTGGAACCATTCCGGAAAATCGCGGCACCCCTCCACTACGTGATTCTGCGCCCGTCGCTCGATGTCGCCATCCGGCGCTGCCGGGAGCGCGGCGGCGACACATTGACCGATCCCGGCCCTATTGCGGCGCTCCATCAGCAATTCTCATCACTTGGCCCGTTCGAGCAACATGTCGTCTCGACGGAGGGGCACGACAGGGAAGACACGTTGCGCAAGGTGATCGAGGCTACGCACAGCGGCATGTTTCGCCTGGCGTCATAACGCAAGCCCCTCAGCTTTCGGCGCAAGCGGCAGACATTGCCGGGATTCTCTTACCCGATCCCGGTTCGAGCGAGTCGGGAAATTCATGAGCGGACCTCATGAGTTCATGCCGATATCTCCGGCTAATCGCCGCCGGGCTTTGCCCTATCTTGGGATCAAACCTGGGAAGGAGGACTTGAAATGATCAAGCGCAAGCTCGGCCAAAGAGGCCCTGACGTATCGGCGATCGGCTTCGGCTGCATGGGGCTGAACTATCATCGCGGGACGGCGATGGAGCGCGGTGATGCCGTCGCGCTCCTGCGGGCGGCCCACGACCGGGGTGTCACCTTCTTTGACACGGCCGAAGCCTACGGGCCTTTTACCAACGAGCAACTCGTCGGCGAGGCGCTGGCGCCGATCCGTGATGAGGTGGTGATCGCGACGAAATTCGGCTTTAGGGATGGCCGGCCGGAAGTTGGTCTGGATAGCCGGCCGGAACGCATCCGTGTGGTCGTCGAAGAAGCCCTCAAGCGGCTGCGCACCGATCGCATCGATATCTTCCACCAGCATCGGGTCGACCCGGCCGTACCGATCGAAGAGGTGGCAGGCACGGTGAAGGATCTGATCGGCGCCGGCAAAGTGCTGCATTTCGGCCTGTCAGAAGCGGGCGTCGAAGCAATCCGCCGCGCCCATGCCGTCCAGCCGATCACCGTGTTGCAAAGCGAATATTCGCTGTGGTGGCGCAACCCGGAACAGGAAATCCTGCCCGTCGTCGAAGAGCTCGGCATTGGCTTCGTGCCCTATAGCCCGCTCGGCCGCGGCTTCCTCGCCGGCAAGATGGACGAGAACACCAGTTTCGAAGGCGGCAACGATCACCGCAAGACCAATCCGCGCCTCTCGGCCGAAAACCGCAAGGCAAACCAGCCGGTGGTCCATGCGATCGAGGTCATCGCCGCTCGCAGAAACGCGACCGCGGCCCAGATCGCCATTGCTTGGCTGATGGCCCGCAAGCCTTGGATCGTCCCCATTCCCGGCACCACCAAGCTGCACCGGCTGGAAGAGAATATCGCTGCCGCCGACATCACCTTCACATCGGAGGAACTGGCCGAGATCGACGCGGTCTTCTCAGGCATCGAGATCCACGGCGACCGCTACTCCGCAACATCGGCAGCCCGCGTCACGCGGTGAGCCGACGACACCGATCGTTCGATGCAACAGCACGAACGTTCTTGTCTGGTGCGCCGGCGTTGGATGGATGCAAGGAGCAGCGTTGCGGCGTGTCCTTCGAGGCTCCGCCCTATGGGCTGCGCGCCTCAGGATGAGGGCCGTTGGAGGCTGCCGCATACCCAACAACAGGCGTGAGTGGACGCGGCAACCCCTCTTCCGTCATGCTCGGGCTTGTCCCGAGCATCTGCAACCGGTGCAGCAGAGCCTCGGCACAAGGCTGACATGACGGAGAGCGAGGCGGCGTTCGCGCCAAACTGAAACCGCCCGCGAGAAAACGCGGGCGGCGGCATCATCGTGTGGCATCCGCCTCGAGCGCAGATGATCAGTCCTGGCCCTGCAGGCGGTCCATCACTTGCAGCAACAGATCGGCGCAGACCTTCATCGGTTCGTCCTCGGCGCACTTCAGGTCGATCCGGGTGTTCCCATCCTCGATCCGGAAATGCGCTGCCTTGGACGGCGGCGGCGGCGGGCGATGACCACGGAAACCACGGAAGCCCATGTCGCCTCTCCGACCATGCCAGCGGTATTCGGGGCGATCTCCCGGCCGCGCATCCGGCCGGTCCGTCATCTGCTCATCGTCATCAGGAGTGGACGGAGACGGCGGCGGAGGCGGCGAGCCGGGTTCAGCCGCTGCCGGTGGAGTCCCGGCGGATGGCGGAGCGGGCGGCTGTTGGGCGAAGGCTGTGCCGGCGAGTGCTGCAAGGGCAAGGCCTGATAGGAGAAGTCGTTGCATGGAAGCGTTCCTTTCGGAGTTAGGAGGCGTGTCTGTAAACACCGCAGCGCGGCTTTGGTTCACGCCCGTCACGGCCTGTGATCGAAATCTGCAAATCGTCTGTGCGGCGGACCTTTCGGCGGACGCAGCGCTTCCGTTCGTCCATCCTGACGAACGAGGTAGCTCGCATGCACGAAGCCGTCGTCGAAGCGTCCCTGGACGGTGACGGCTTCGTCCTTCGCGACAAGATCCCCATCCTCGCCAGCCCGGCCGGTTTCAACAAGCGCCTTGCCGCTCTCGTCCTGCAACACGAACTTGTTGCCGTAGATCTCGGCAACCTTGCCTTTGATGGTAACGAGGCTGGTGGCCGGCATGGCCGAAATCGCCACCGGCGTCAGCGGCGCCATCTCGGGCGCGGGACGCATCATCTTCACGGCGCTCGCGCCTCCGGCAGCCCCGATGACAAGCGCCACGGCGGCCGCGATCACAGGGATCGCCAGCCGGCGACGGCGCTGTCCTGGCGGCACGGGCGTGGCTGCGCCCTCGGGATGCGCGTTGTCCTGGTCTTCGTTCGGCATATATCTGCTCCTTGCTTCAGTAATGGCCGCAATCTAGCCGCCCCACCCCCTCGCCTGCCTGAACCTCTCCGTTCAGATTGAGTTAAGCTCGGCCCGATAGTTTCGGGCCGTTCCCGTAGATGAAAGTTCTTCCCGTGCGCGTACTGCTCGTCGAAGATGACGAAGACCTGAGCGGCCGGATCGCCGCCGTGCTGCGATCGGAGAACTTCGTCGTCGATATCGCTCGCAACGGCGAGGACGCTCTCCATGCGGGGCTGACCGAACTCTTCGATGTCGCAATCCTCGACCTCGGCCTGCCGAAGATCGACGGGGTCAGCGTGCTGAAGGGCTGGCGCGAGGGCGACCGCAACCTGCCGGTTCTGGTGCTGACGGCGCGCGACGGCTGGCCGGACAAGGTCTCGAGCTTCAAGGCCGGCGCCGACGATTTCCTTGCCAAACCCTTCAAGGTGGAGGAACTGGTGCTGCGCCTGCGCGCTTTGGTGCGCCGGGCGTCCGGTCACGCCGCCTCGCGGCTCGTCTGCGGCGCGCTGGTCTTCGATGCGCAGCTCGGCACCTTCGAGCTCGACGGCCTGCCACTGAAGCTGACGGCGCTGGAATGGCGGGTGCTCTCCTGCCTGATGCTGCGCAAGGAGATGATCGTCGACCGGCGCGAACTCACCGAGCGCGTCTATGATGGCGATGCCGAAGTCGACTCCAATTCCATCGAGGTCATCATCGCCCGCCTGCGCAAGAAGCTCGGCGGTGAACGCATCGAGACGATGCGTGGCCGTATCGAGACGGTGCGCGGCCGCGGCTATATGCTGACGTCGGCATCATGAAGGCCCCCTCCCTCAAACCGAAATCGATCGCCGGCCGGCTGCTGATGTTCTCCGGCATCTTCGTGACTCTGGCGCTTGTCGTTGCTGCCATCGTGCTCTGGCTGGCGCTGAAAACGGTGGTGCGCGAGCAGGTCGACCAGCGTTTGGACATCCAGATCGGCGCCCTGGCCGCTGCCGTGACCCGCGACGCCGAGGGAAGGATCGCGCTGTCCGCCCCGCTCGACGCGCCGCCCTTCGACCGCCCCTCCTCCGGCTGGTACTGGCAGATTGACGATGGGCAACAGCGCCTGACCTCCCGCTCCCTGATGAACGGCACGATAGACGCGCCGCCACCCCGGCAGGACCTGCGCCATGTGCTGATGGGCATGCCGACATCAGGCAGTGGCGGCGATCGAGGAAGAGGGCCGCTCTATCTTCGCCAGGCCGTGCGCAGCATTGACGGCATGACGCTGACGATCACCGCGACGGCGCCAATGATCGCCCTCGTCGGCCCGGCGTTCCGCGCGCTCTTCTGGCTGGTGCCCTGCATGCTGCTGCTCGGCCTCGTGCTAATGGCCGGCACGCTCTGGCAGATCCGCTTCGGCCTGCGCCCGCTGAAATCCATGGCAACCAATATCGATGCCATCAACCGGGGAGAACGCGCCCGCCTGCCCGATGAGGCAACCGTCGAGCTTGCGCCGCTCTCGCTGAAAACCAATGCGCTGCTGGCAGCCAACGAAGAGAGGCTCGCGGCAACGCGCATCCAGTTCGCCAATCTCGCCCACGGCCTTAAGACCCCCGTGGCGAGCCTGCTGCTGGCGCTCGACGAGCAAAACGATCCGCAGGGCGCATTGCGCAGCCTCGCCGCCCGCATCGACAACCGGATCAAACACCACCTCGCCGCCGCCCGCCGGGTGATGGCCTCGTCGGACAATGTCGCCAGCACCGACGTGGCGACTTCGGTCGCCGATCTGCACCGGGCGATCGGCCAGATCCACGCCGAGCGCAACATCGCCTTCGACACCGATATCGCGCCGGGCCTGCGCGTCGCCTGCGACGAAAGCGATGTCGAGGAAATGCTCGGCAACCTGATCGACAACGCCTTCAAATGGGCCACCTCCCACGTCACCCTCCGCGCCCACCGCGACGGCCCAACCGCCCGCATCACCGTCGAGGACGACGGCCCGGGAATACCGCCGGATCGGCTGGATGCCGTGCTGCTGCCCGGTGTGCGGGAGGACGAACACGTGCCGGGCAATGGGTTTGGGCTGAGTATCGTCAGCGAGCTGGCGGAGTTGTATGGCGGGTCGCTGGTGCTGGAGGCGAATGGGGCAGTGGGGTTGCGAAGTGTGTTGTGTTTGCCGGTGGCGGTGCAAGTGGTGGGGTAGGATTTTGGGTGGTTTGATTGGGCGGTGAAGATGGATATCGACCGATACTTGTCTTCTCCGCAACGCTCGACCTTCTCTGATGCCCTTCTCTCAGGACCGCAACCCAACTCCCTTCCCGATCATCACCCTCTCGCCGAGACGTCTTTCGTCTCGCCTCTGCCTTGTTGCTCGCGTATCCTGACGCCCGATTCGCCGTCCGCATACGAGGGTGGGCATGAACGAAGCATCAAAGGAGAGCGCGATGACGGACGCCAAGAGCGGCATTTCTGGACTACGGCCGCATATTACAGTCATTGGCGTCGGTGGCGGTGGCGGCAATGCGATCAACAATATGATCGCGGAAAAGCTGGCGGGCGTCGAATTCGTCGCTGCGAACACGGATGCTCAGGTGCTGGCCACCTCCAAGGCGACGCGCCGCATCCAGCTTGGCGCGAATGTAACGGAGGGTCTCGGCGCCGGTTCGTTGCCGGAGGTCGGCCATGCGGCTGCCGAAGAGTCGCTCGATGAGATCATGGATCACCTGGCCGGCTCGCACATGTGCTTCGTCACCGCCGGCATGGGCGGTGGAACGGGCACGGGTGCTGCACCTGTCATCGCCCGCGCTGCGCGTGCCGCCGGCATCCTGACGGTCGGCGTGGTCACCAAGCCCTTTACCTTCGAAGGCAACCGCCGCATGCGGATGGCGGAAATCGGCATCGAGGCGCTTCGCCAGGCGGCCGATACGGTCATCGTCATTCCCAATCAAAACCTCTTCCGCATCGCTGATGCCAAAACGACGTTCGCCGATGCTTTCATGACGGCCGACCGCGTGCTCTATGCCGGCGTCGGCTGCATAACCGATCTGATCGTCAAGGAAGGCCTGATCAACCTCGATTTTGCCGACGTGAAGTCGGTCATGTCAGGCATGGGCCGTGCGATGATGGGTACCGGCGAAGCCTCCGGTGAGAGCCGCGCGATGAAGGCGGCGGAAGCGGCAATTGCCAACCCGCTTCTCGACGATATCTCGATGCGGGGCGCCAGGGGTGTGCTGATCTCGATCTCCGGTGGGTCGGATATGACGCTGTTCGAAGTGGACGAGGCGGCAAGCCGCATTCGTGACGAAGTGCAGGAAGACGCCGATATCGTCGTCGGCGCGATCTTCGACCGCAGCCTTGACGGCAAGTTCCGGGTCTCCGTGGTGGCGACCGGCCTCGAAGGCAGCCCGCTGCCCGCATCCGCGCCTCACGCCGCCGAGCAGATCCAGACGCGCACGCTGCAGTAAGCGCAGCGCCGCAACATATCCGAGCACAACAGCCTGCCGCGTCTTTTCAGACGTGCGGCGCTGTCGTGCGTCAATGTCATGCGCTCCAGGGAAATCGCCGCAATCACCGGTCGTTGATTCGCGATCACCTGTCGTTGATCGTGGGAAGGTGCGTTACGACCTCTACGCGGCGCTTGTCATCCAGCGGCTCAATGTGCTTCTGCCAGAAGGCCTCGGCCTCCGGCGTGTCATCCTCCCAGTGGCGGATTTTGACGATATTGTCATCGATCTTCGCCAGCCGTTTGCCGCCAAGCCGCAGGTATTCCTCCGCCAGTTCTTTCGATCGGGTCGTTTGCATGTCGTGTTCCTCCATAGGCGAACCGAAAGGCCGATCGTCGTTACCGGGTTGGCCGGCAATCGGCATCCCCGTTATCGGCGCTTCCGCGCCTTCCAGTTAAACAGTACGGCGGGATCATGGTTCCAGATCATCGGCCGAAACCCGTCCACGCGGCCGGCTGAAGGCGTCGGCCGCTCTTGCTGTCGGGACAGCCGGAGACGCCTCGTCGGGGCGATCTTCGACCGCAGCCTCGACGGCAAGTTCCGCGTTTCGGTGGTGGCGACCGGCCTGGAAGGCAGCCCACTGCCCGCATCCGCGCCTCACGCGGCCGAACAGATCCAGACGCGCACGCTGCAGTAAGTGGCCACTGTTATGCTGCTCTGTTCACCACGGCGCTGAGTGGATAAACACCGCCACGCCCTGTGGAAAACGGGCGGGGCGGCGTTGGCATTCGGCTAGCAAAGATCGTCAGGCGAAGAGTATGTCCGAGATATTGTGCACCACGGAGATTTCGTCGGTCCCGGTGTTGGTGAGGTAGAGATTATCCGCCGCTGAGTCATAGACCACGTTGGTGATCAAGTCGTCTCCCGGTATGGCGATGTTGACGTCGACCGTTGTCTTGACCCCGGTTTCGAAGTCGAAGGCCGTGCCGATATGCTCGCTGTTGGAGGAATCGCCGAAGAAGAACGTGCCGTCGACGGCAAAGCCGTATCCGAGCCCGCCGGCAGCGAAGGTCTTGGACTCGATCGGGTTTAGCGTGTCGGGATCGATTTTGGAGACCTGCCAGGTGGAATCATCGATGCGGCCGACGACGTAGATGCCGGTCGAATCCTGCATCGTATTGACGGCCGTGAATCCACCCCAGTCGAACGTACCCGCCCAATTCTCGCCGATAAGGCTCGGGATCGGGTCCCCCCGCTGATCGGACGATCCGTCGGCGGCATCCCACTTTGCGAGATAGGTCTGATCGGGGAAAGGGTCCTCCTCGCCTCTCGCCTCGTTGGTTCGGCCGATGATCTCGCCGCCGCGGACCGAAAAATAGGTTCCGCCGATGTCATATTCGCCCTTGTCATAGTCGCCGAGAGAGATGGCGCCGCTGGCATGGTCGGCTTCGAATGCCGCGGCGTTGTCGTAAATGCTCACCATGGAATCATCCGGGAAACCATGGCCGGAGCTGACGTAATACTTGCCCGTTAGCGGATCGACCGCGACCCCCTGGAGTTCGTAATGGTCCAGGAAGGGGCGCACCACATCCGCCTGGGCCTCGACATGATTGGTGTTCAACGACTTCCCGTCCGTCACGCCGTCGACGGTCAGGGTGATCACGCCGGCATCTGCGTGACCGGCGCCGTCAGAGACCTTGTAATATTGGAGTTTCTCCGTGACATGCTCGCCATCGTCGAGGCCCGCCTTGACGGCCGGATTGAGATCGTAGGTGAAGCTCCCATCGCCTGCGAAATGGAAGGTGCCGAATTCACCCGCCACGTCAGTCGTCTGCCCTTGCCCCTGACCGGCAGGAATGCTGGTGCCCTCGACCGAGCGCAGGAAGAGCGTGCCCGCCTCTCCCGCGTGATCATTGGCGAACACGTTGCGGGCCATCTCGCTTCCTTCGCGGAAGGAGAAGGCGTCGTCGACCGCGACCGGCGGGCTCGTGACCCCGTGAATGTCGAGCGTGAAATG
The DNA here is from genome assembly GCF_057653825.1 of Rhizobium sp. WSM409. NCBI lineage: Bacteria > Pseudomonadati > Pseudomonadota > Alphaproteobacteria > Hyphomicrobiales > Rhizobiaceae > Rhizobium > Rhizobium sp. WSM409. The sequence continues at coordinate 2,598,714 of NZ_CM172794.1, forward strand.
GCCGACATCGGTATTGCCGGCGCCGTCGGAGATCTTGTAACCGATCGTCTCCGTCAGCGTCATCCCGTCAACGAAGCCCGCCTTGGCAGCCTCGTTCAGCGTATAGGTATAAGAGCCGTCGGCCCTAACGTGGAACGTGCCGTATTCACCCTCGATATCGGTGACCTGCCCGGCCGTCTTGGCAAGAACTCGCTCGCCATCGAAGTAGTTGAGGAACATGTTGCCGGAGCCCCCGGCCAGATCATTATCCAGCAGATTGCCCGAGATCACGTCATTCTCGGAAGCGCTGCTGACATCATCGACCGCCACAGGTTTTGCAAGCTCTGTCATGGATATCTCCTTCAAGATCCATTCGCCTTAGTCTATCGGAGGAAAGCAGCTGAGATCGGATTGGTCAATAAATTTTCTATCAAGAGTAGTATTTTAGGTTTTTACAATTTTGTTATACTTTGGGGCTTCGCCCTAACAAGAGGCGGAGAATCTGAGCGAGGGCGCTATTCCAACTCCCTCATTCCTGTGCTCGTCACAGGAATCCAGTACGCCCAAGTCCTTGGGCGCAAAGGCTCCTTGCCTGGAAGAAAGTCATTCGCAGCGCAGACGCGCCTTGGCTGGATTCCTGTGACGAGCACAGGAATGAGGGAAGATAAGTGGGCGCCCATCAGCGGCCTAGAAGGTGAGGCTGGGTGTGCGGCGATCGGCTAAATGCGAGAAGCAGCGTTGCGGCGCGCGCTTCGAGGCTTCGCCATGCCGGCTCAGCACCTCAGCATGAGGGAGGATGGAGGATGGAGGATGCCGCGCGAGTGCTCAAGAGAGCCTCATCGTGAGGCGCGGAAGCCGAAGGCTGGAGCCTCGAAGGACGAGGCGGACGGCAGCGATCCCTTATGCCCAAACCCGCCGTTACTGCTCGGGAAACTTCGCATAGTCGCAGATCCCGCTGAAATAGAAGGTTTGCCCTTCAAATTCAGACTTTGAGAGCCCGAATTCGACAACGCTCATTTTCTTGTCGGGATAAATATAGGCCCGCCCCGATGAACTCCCCGAGCCTGCCGCAGTCTCCGGTGCCGAAACCCGTGTAAATCGGCACTGTATTACCTTTGAAGGTCCCCTTCAGCACCCTCTCGATTTCAAACTCACCGCTCGTTATCCGCGGTATTTCACGCCTCGCTTGCGGATCCGGCATACCGACGCCAACTGTCACCGATTTCATGCGGCCCCTTACGACCAGATCGGAACTGGCAAATTTCTCCTTATCGGACATTTCTTTGCAACTGCAGGCGGATGCCGCCGAAGCCGACAACGCCATCAAGACCAACCCGGCGACCAAGGCCACGGCACGATATGAATTCATTGAAATCCCCCATCCGCACGGCTCAAATCTTGCACGCGTCGATGCACAGCATGACGGCAGATTTGTCCGGATTGAGGCGATGAAGATCGCTATATCATCGATCGACCAACCGCCCTCGCCTCACCCCACCAACCCCTTGATCTTCGCCCCATCCTCCGCCGTCGCCGGGTTGTACACCACCATGCTGAGATCCGGCCGGCCATCCACCTGGAAGGCGGAATATTCGAAAGCGAGTGCGCCGAGGATGGGGTGTTTGATGTGCTTGGCGCCCTCGCCGTGGGTGCGCACGTCGTTGTCGCGCCACATCGCCAGGAATTCGGGGCTCTTGCGGCAGAGTTCGTCGACGAGGGGCTCGACCTCGGCCGCAGCACCCGCGCGGGCCGCATCCACGCGGAAAGCGGCGACGACGAAGCGGGCGACACTTTCCCAGTCGTACTGGGCGGCGCGCACGCGCGGATCGAGGAAGATGAAGCGCAGCACGTTGCGCTCTTCCGGCGGCAGCGCGCCGTAATCGGTTAGAAGCACAGTCGCCGCCCTGTTCCAGGCAATCACGTCCCAGATGGCGTTGCGGATCAGCGCCGGGCTCGGGTCGAGCGCATCGAGCACGCCCTGCAACCTCGGCGTCACGCCCTCTTGCCTGTGGTAGCGCACCTCGGGCGGGCGGCCGAGGCCGATGAGGAAGAGATGCTCGCGCTCGACATCCGTCAGCATCAGCGCGCGAGAGATCCGGTCGAGCACGTCGGCAGACGGCGCACCGCCGCGCCCCTGCTCCAGCCAGGTGTACCAGGTCGGGCTGATATTGGCGCGGCTCGCCACCTCCTCGCGCCGCAGACCCGGTGTGCGCCGCCGCTCCCCCGCAAAACCGAGGGCGGCGGGATCGAGCCTGACGCGGCGCCCCTTCAGATAGGCGCCGAGCCGGTTATCCGAGGTGACAAATTCACCCATCCTGTTAGCCTTTATACCATGATAATATCACTACTTTACCATGATACAGGCAGAGCCGATATGTGTCTCCAGCAAAAACTGGAGATATCACATGCGCGTATTCGTCACTGGAGCCACCGGCTGGGTCGGCTCGGCCGTCGTCAATGAATTGATCGCCGCCGGCCATCAGGTGCTCGGCCTCACCCGCTCGGACAAGGGAGCGGATCAACTGGCGGCAGCCGGGGCCGAGGTCCATCCCGGTACGCTCGATGATCTCGAAAGTCTGAAGAGCGGTGCGGCTGAGGCGGACGCCGTGATCCACACGGCTTTCAACCATGATTTCTCGAAATTCGCCGAAAACTGCGCCGCCGACCGGCGCGCCATCGAGGCGCTCGGCGAAGCCCTCCAAGGCTCCGATCGTCCGCTGCTGGTCACAGCCGGTCTCGGCTTTGCCCCCGGACGTGTTGGCACCGAGAAGGATCCGCCCATGCCGACGTCGGAGACCTACCCTCGCACCTCCGAAATCACCGCGGTATCGCTTGTCGCGCGTGGCGTGCGCGCCTCCACCGTCCGGCTCCCGCCCTCGGTGCATGGCCATGGCGACCACGGCTTCGTGCCGATCCTGATCGATTTGGCCCGGCGCACGGGTGTCTCGGCCTATATCGGCGAAGGGCAGAACCGCTGGCCGGCCGTGCACCGGCTCGATGCCGCCCGGGTTTATCGCCTGGCGCTGGAGCGCGGCGCCGTCGGCGGCCCGTTCCTGGCAGTCGCCGAAGAGGGAGTTGCCTTCAGGCAGATCGCCGAGGTCATCGGCCGGCGGCTCGATGTGCCCGCTGTCTCGCTCTCACGGGAAGAAGCGGCCGAGCATTTCGGCTGGTTCGCCATGTTCGCCGGCATCGATGTGCCCACATCGAGCGAGCACACTCGCACGCTTCTTGGTTGGCAGCCGCAGGAACCCGGCCTGCTCGCCGATATCGACCACCCGGCCTATTTTTAAGAGAGCCCTATCCTTGCTGGGGCGCCCAGGGCCTCGAAGGACGAGCCGGGTGCGCCGACACTCCAAGGAATGCAAGGAGCAGCGTTGGAGCGCGTCCTTCGAGGCTCCGCCCTGTGGGCTGCGCGCCTCAGGATGAGGGCCGTAGCGGATGCCGCTTTCAATACCGAGCGTTGGAGGATGCCCGGCCGCCAGAAAATATGGAACAGTGTCGTCCGCCATCGGTTGACCATTGGTCCACCTCAAACATGGAGCCGAAAATGAGCAAGACCAACGTTCGTGAACTTCAGAAACGCGCCGAACAGCAGGTCAAGAACACCAGCGCCGGCGGCCATCTCGGCGGCACATATTTCGGGCAGCAACCGGACGGAAAAACCGCCTCGTCGACCAGCAACGACAGCGCCAAGGCGCGGCCGAACGACGGAACCAAATAAGCGCCGCAGGCCTCACCTCACCGAAGTAAAGAATTCTCCTGCGCCCAGGGATCTGGGCGCCTCCCCTGCTCACGCCATCCACCTCGCTATTGATCGGCGACGCCTCAGCGCTAGCTTCTGCTCGCGGCCGACCGGGCGCGGGGGATACAATCTTTGGGCGAAGGTGGAGGGGCGACGTGGCATCCTATTCGATTGACGATGCGATCCGGGAACTTGCGCCCGCTCTCGGCAAAGCGCCGGCGGGCGCGGTCAGCGGCGAATGGACAGCCACCACGATGCAGGCGGGGCATTCCTCCCGGACGGGCGGCTACCGCGATGCCGAGGGAAATTATGTCCCGGAGGCCTCCAGGCATCCGCTCGATATCATCTCGGATGTCATCGAAAAGCTGGGGGAATCAGGGGTGCCCCGCTTTAACAAGGTAGTAATCCAGTGGAAGAAGCCGAAGTTTCCCTTCATGCGGGGAGAGATCACGCTCGAAACGAGCTATGACCGGACGATCGTGCCGCGAGGGCCTGACGACCCGATCTACGGAACCACCGCCGCTGTCCGGCGCGCCTTCTGGCAGAGCCGCGGTACAGTGCAGGAGGACTTTGCCGCTGAGCGCGGAACGGCCAACATTCACGCCCAGACAAAATGGTTCGGCCCGCATCGCCGCATCCTCGCCATCCATGCGCCGGGAAGGCTGACACTTGCTACCGACGGGCTGTCGACCCCCTGGGCCGGCATATCCGAGCCGGAGAACGGCGTCGAACGCGAGCTTTTCATGGAATTCGACTCCGCGACGTTGGAGGCGGCCGGGATCGAAAACTGGGCGAACCTGTTGATCAACATCGGCGACCTCGTGGCAGACGGTTATCGCGTCGCCCGTGACGTCGAGAAGCACGGCTGCATTCTGTTCTGCCGGCTGACCGAGGATTACCGCCCCATGACCCGCATCATGCTCAGCCGCGACCCCGGGCGCATCGACGGCCTGCCTTTCGGCCCCGTACCGCTGATCCGTGCAACGCCGATCGCCGAAACCGAAATCGACGGGCAGGACCTTTCCGACGACTGGGGCGCTGCGGCCGCCCGCAACGCCCTGGCCAAACGCGGCATGAGGATTGATTGATGTCGCCAATGTCGGGCACCAATGCCGCGCGCCAAATGCCCAGCGCTTGTCGCCCGGCCGGCGCAATCTTGTGCTATTCCTGGATGTCTGGTTCGACGACCTTGGCGAGGTTTCGCAGCGACTCCTGCCAGCCGAGATAACAAGCCTCGGGCGGAATGACATCAGGCACGCCGGCCTGCACGATATCCACCTCGGTGCCGACCGAAACCTTCTTTAGCGTCACGGTGACTTCCATCTCACCAGGCAGATTGGGGTCGTCAAACCTGTCGGTGTAGCGCAGGCGTTCGCCCGGGAGGAGCTCGAGATATTCGCCGCCGAAGGCGTGGCTATTGCCCGTCGTGAAGTTGCGGAATGACATTCTGAACGTGCCGCCGACAACCGGCTCTGAATGGTGCACGGTGCAGAGGAAGCCGTTCGGCGGAAGCCACTTGGCAAGCGCGTCCGCCTCCAGGAACGCGCGATAGACTTTCTCCGGGCTGGTCGCCAGAACGCGGTGCAGGCGTATGGTACTCGGCATGGTCGTGATCCTTTTTGGATTTACGGAATGGACGAACCTAGGACGGGCGCGGCTTGGCCAATCCGACACCGGATCGAATTTTTCTTCAAGAAAAATTGCTCCAGAGCATGTCGCGCAAAAGTGCCCAGTGGTTTTGCGATAACGATATGCGCGGAAACAAAGACCTAAAGCGCAAGCAGCGAATCTGAAAGATTGCGACGTGCTTTAGGGGTATCGCCGCTCAGCCAGGCATACCATCGAACTGCGGAAGATCGAGCGGCCTTGCCCAGGCGAGCCGCCGCCGGGTGAACATTTCGACCCCCGGCTTGATCAGTTCGGGCCGGTCGAGGCTGCCCAGCGTCACGAAGACGAGGCCGGGGAAGCTCTCCAGGTTGCTGCTGAACAATCGGGCGCCGCAATCGGGGCAAAAGTTGCGGTCGAGCCCTTTGCCTGAATCGGCGATGTAATGAAACGCCTTCGGACAGCCGCTGATCACGGTGAAATCGTCCTGCGGCACGGCGAAGAACGTGGCGGCCTCGCCGCCCGTTGCCCTCTTGCAGTCCAGGCAATGGCAATTGGCGACAAAGTTCGGGTCCGTGTCGAAGGCAAATCTCACTGCGCCGCAGGCGCATTGCCCCGAATATTTCCTGGTCATGTCACGTGCCCCTCCCATCCCGTATTCGAACGTTTGCGATTGTGCTTAAGCCGCGGCCTGCTTTTTCAAGGCATCAAGCAGCGTCCGGGCGCCCTGCCTTGACGAGGCCGGGTTTTGGCCGGTGATCAGCAGGCCGTCCTGGACGACATGCACGCCCCAATCCGCCGTCTTCGAAAACTTTGCGCCCTGCTCTTTCAGCACGTCCTCGAGCAGATAGGGAACGACTTCGACCAGATGCATAGCCTCTTCTTCCGAATCGGTGAATCCCGTGACGGCCCGGCCCTTGGCGATGGGCTTTCCATCCGGCGCTTTCACATTCGTCAGGATACCGGGTGCATGGCAAACGAGCGCCACAGGTTTTCCCGCCGAAAGCATGTCCTCGATGAGCGACAGCGCATTGCGGTCGTTCGTCAAGTCCCAAAGCGGACCGTGCCCGCCGGGGAAGAACACGCTTTCATAGTCCGCCTGGTTGATGTCGGACAGCTTCAGCGTGTTGGCGAGCGCCCCCATTGCGGCCGCGTCTCGTTCGAACCGTCTCGTGTCTTCCGTCTGGAAGGCCGGCTCATTGCTCTTCGGATCGAGCGGAGGCTGGCCGCCCTTCGGCGAAGCGAGTGTGATATCGACCCCGGCGTCGCGGAAAACCAAATAAGGAGCAGCAAGCTCCTCGAGCCAGAATCCCGTCTTCCTGCCGGTGTTTCCCAACTGATCATGCGATGTGAGAACCATGAGAATTTTCATTGCTCAGCTCCTTCAAGCCGGCCGGCGGACAACGCCGTCGGCACCCGGATTTACGGTGAAATACTGCCTGCAATCTCATGCTGAAACGGGAGAGGACATAGAGCGGCTGCGCTGCGAAACAAGCTCTCCCGCGCGGCGTTTGCTAGAATTGCTTTAGCCGAAGCCTAACCAGACAACGGAGGTCGCCCGCGACATCCGTTCGCTGGGCTGAGCCGACAGGTGTATCAAAGGCATTTGAAAAGCCTGACCGGCTTTCCCGGCCCACGCCGGATGATGCCCTTGGCTTCCAGATCCAACTGAACGGCCTTCACCACCATCCGGCCTTGGAACCGCTGGGAAATTCGACTTCGGAGAGGTGCGGCAGGATGGCGATATTTGCCTCTGCCACAGTCAATCCGGGTGCCTGCGCGGGGAGTGCGGCCAGCAAAGCGTGGCGCATTGCCATGTATTTGGCCTTGTTGACCCGCTCCGTATGGTGCGGCGAGGTTATGCTTTCAATGAGGATTTTTTCGTCGTCAGGCATCGATAGCTCCTTTGACAGTGATGTCGGGGACTTTGAAGCCCATCGCAATCCACGCGGTGAGAAGTCTGCCATAGAAGCCGGCCGTCGCCAGTGCGCCGGAAGGCACGTCATCGGGCACACTCGCGCGATCGGGCACATTCTGGGTCATCGTGCGCAATTGGAGGGGTGGAAGCTCGTCCTGCTTCCAGAGATTGCCGTAGAAGCTAAGCCAGTGGCCGCCCTTGAACTCCAGAAAAATGGGCGTGTTGCAGCAGGACGCCAGGACACGTCGCGTTGAAGCATTGGGTCCGAGGCGGAACTCCTGCAGGTTTTCGGTTCCGGCCAAAAGGCTGATCCGATCCTTGCGATAAAGCACGTAACGCGTACCGCCATGGATCGTCCGGATCGCCTTCGGCAAGGGAAGCGACTCCAGCCTGCCAGCCGCGTCACTGCAGCTCTTGCAGTGGCATTCCGCGCTGATGATCGGGGCGCCGCGCACTTCGAGGTGAAAGGTTCCGCAGGCACAGGTCAGATGGGTTGTCTTGTTGTTCATGACATCGCTCGCTGTTGAGGATCGCTGGATAGCCGCAAAATCAAACTAGACCGTTTGGTTCCGTTATAAGAACTAGACGGTTCAGTTTGATCGTGTCAAGTAGGGTTGGAGCGGAGATCGAGAATGTTGATACCGGGTATGGAAGCCGACCTGGCCCATGGGCGGGCTGGCACTCGTTCGGAGCGCAAACAGGCGGCGATCGTCGGTGCCGCGGCCGAAGTCTTTCTGAGCACCGGTTATGCCGGAGCCAGTATGGACGAGATCGCCAGTCGGTCCGGCGTGTCCAAGCAGACGGTCTACAAACACTTCTCCAGCAAGGAGGCACTGTTCGTCGCGGTGCTCACCCAGATGATGGGCGAGGCAGATACCGCCGTTCACACCGGCCTCCCCCAGGTGGAGAATCGCGCTCAGCTGGAAGCCTACCTCCTTGACTACGCCGTCCGCCAGCTCACCATCGTCCTGACGCCCGGGCTGATGCAATTGCGCCGGCTCGTGATTGCGGAGGCGCAACGCTTCCCGGAACTCGCCAAGCTGCTTTACGCGCGCGGGCCTGCACGGGCGCTCGAGGTCATGGGCAGCGCTTTCGAACAATTGGCCGGCAAGAAGCTGCTGCAGTTCTCCGATGCAACGGTGGCCGCGTCACAGTTCAACTGGCTGGTAATGGCCGACCCCGTCAACCGGGTCATGATGCTGGGCGATGCGGCCATCCCGACGAAGCAGCAGATTCACCGCCACGCCGAGGGGGCCGTCACCACGTTCCTGGCGGCATTTCTGCATCCAGAGAAGCGGTGAACGCCACCGAAAGTCCGGGTATCACAGCGGCAATGACTTGAATTTTCCGCACGTGCCAACAGGCCGGCGGTCACAAAGCCGCCGCTCAATCGTCAGCAAATCGCCCCGTTACCGCCGCACCGTGCCCTCTTAAAGGTTCCATCGTCGCGACCTCGCCCGGCCTTTAAGTGGCTGAGCGATCGACCGAGGCGGTCTTGCTGCCAATCAAATCATGCACTTGAAGAGGAATGAATATGATCACTCGTTACACATCTGTCGCAGCATTGAGCGCGACAGTCTTCAGTCTGCTTGCTTTCAGCCCGGCATCCGCTGTCGACATGGCCCAGGCGCAACAGCAGCCGGCACAAGCGCAGCCCCCGGCACAGGCGCAGCCGCCGATGCAGGGACAGCCCGGCGGCAACGGTCCGACGGCAGCCGTCAGCGATCAGAAAATCGAAGCCTTCGCCGTTGCCTATCTGCAGGTCGACAAGGTCAGACAGGAATATTCGGCCAAGATCGGCGCGACGAAGGACGAGACTACCAAGCAACAGCTGCAGGAAGAGGCCAAGAAGCAGATGGTCGATACCGTCCAAGCCTCTCCCGACATCTCTGTCGAGGAATATTCGTCGATCCTGACGGCCGCGCAGAGCGACCCGGCTCTGGCCAAGAAGGTTCTGGAAAAGATAGGCACGCCGCCGCCGGGCCAGGAGCAGCCGCAGCAGGGGCAGCAGCAGCCGCAGCAATAGGCAGTGTAGCGCTTAAGTCGCCATGAACAGGCTGCGGATGTCTTGCCGTTCGCGCCGGCAGCAGAGCCCGCCAATTGCCGGGCTCTGCTTTCCATCTCGGCAGTCGACGAAGAGATCGGCTAGAATAGGACGTCGTCCGAAAACCGCTTACACTTTTCGGCATCGTGCTCTGGTTCAGTATTGCGACCCGCTCTTATTGTTCAGGTCGTGCCGTTCGGTGCCTGTCAGCGGCGGGTTGAAAATGCTGACGAGAACGAGATCCTGATCCTTGCCGCCGCGCAGATAATGCCGGTCGTGCTTGTCGAGCACGTAGATATCGCCGGCGCGGATCGGAAAGACGTTGCCGTCCATATCCTCCACCTCGCCCTCGCCCTTGATGCAATAGCAGGCCTCCAGGTGATTGCGGTATTGAAGCAAGGCCTCACTATTGGCGCGAACGACGGTATGGCACACGGTAAAGCCCATGCCGTCGTCTTTGGTCAGCAGCCGGTGGCTCGTGCCGTTGCCCCAGTCGACGAAACGCTCGGTGAGCTCCACCTCTTTCAGATTTCTAACGAACATCGCCGGTTCCCGTGATAAATAATTGAAGATATGGCGATGATTCATTTTCATCGCCGGCAACATTTAGCTATTGAAATGGCTGGCATTTTCAAATGATGATTTCTGCATCATCTGTGAGGAAATTTTACAAATGCAATTGCCGCCGTTAAACGCATTGCGTGCTTTCGAAGCCACGGCTCGGTTGATGAGCCTTTCGAAAGCCGGCGACGAGCTGCACGTTACCCACGCGGCGATCAGCCATCAGATAAAGCATCTGGAAACCTGGCTCGGCCGCAAGCTGCTGCAGAAAGCGGGCCGCGGTATTACGCTGACCGCAGCCGGCGGCGAATATTACCGGGCCGTCTCCGGATCGCTGGCGGCGATCGCGCATGCGACCGGCAATATGCGGCGCGATCACGACATGCGCGCCATCACCGTCGGCTGCATTCCCTCAATCGCATCGCGCTGGCTCGTCCCCGCCCTGCCCTCCTTCCAGGAAAGCGACCCCGATCTCGACGTCAGGATCGTCTATGCCCGCGCCGAAGAACGCCTCGACGACGAGAGCCTCGACGTACTGATCACCATGGGCGAGGATCTGAGCGGCGGCAGGGAAAGCCGCCTGCTCTTCTCGCGCCGCAACCAGCCCGTCGCCAGCGGCCATTACCTTGCCAAACGCAACTGGACGATCGATGACGTCTCGCTCGCCGGCGCCGATCTGCTGCACGACGAATCCGTCGATGGCTGGAAGGAGTGGTTCCGCAAGGCCGGCCAGAAAGCGCCAGGGCCGCTTCGAGGCCCGATATTCCAGGATTTCAACATGTTGGCGACGGCCGTAATCGCCGGCCACGGTGTGGCGCTCTGCCCCGTCGAGGTGTTCCGCCGCGAGATCGAACGCGGCGATCTGCTGGTGCTTTCCGGCGTCGCGACGGCAGAAAACCACGGCTATTATGTCATATCGAACAGCTGGGCGAAAAAGCCGGTGCGCCGCTTTATCGACTGGTTCATGACGGAGTGCAGATCGGGCGCGTAGATCCCGCGTCCGCAGCCCATCGAAGGGTCGACGCCGAGACAATGGGTGCAAATGGGTCGCGGTAATAAAGGCGTGGCATAAGCCCGTCTGTGCGCGAATTGGGCAGAAGTTGGGGATTGTTAATCAGAAATGCCTAATGTAAATCTTGGCGTGCACAAGTTGTGTTGGAGCTGATTTGCTACGATATCTGGTTATGACATGCGACTAGGGAGAGCCTCGGACATGCGGAAAATTCGTGCGGCCCGCTCGGCCCTCGGACAAACGGAGGCAAAAGCTTCGAGCTCGATCGACCGGCTTTTGTTCTTTGACCGCGACTTCAATCCCGTCGAGAATTTGTTGGGCAATGAGCTGCCTGCCTCTGTCAAACCAGCAGCGTCGTTTTGGGAGCATTTTCCGGAATTGGACAAATCGGCGATCACGCTCGCCCTCCGTTCATTGGGCGACAGTGCCCAGCCTTTGCGAATATCGGGTGATCTTGGCACGCCAGCGTCGCACGGACTGACGATCTATCGGATCGGAGATCTGTTTGCCGTGGTTCGGTCCGAGGAGACTATCGACGATGAGCGCGCAACCCTTTTGCATCTGGCCACCCACGATCCGCTCACTGGACTGCCGAACCGACGCCAGTTCAGTGAGGATCTCGCTGTGTCCTTACAGGAGACGGAGGGCTCGGATGAAGCTCTATCTCTGATGCAACTCGACCTTGATGATTTCAAGCCTGTGAACGACACGCTTGGGCATCCGGCTGGCGACAAGCTTCTTCAGCTCGCTGCAAGCCGCATTCAAGCGTGCCTTTCCAGCGATGATAGAGCCTATCGACTGGCCGGCGACGAATTCACGGTCATTTCCATGGGCCCGGGACATCCCGCCAAAGGGCATCAGCTAGCAGAAGTCTTGGTTGATGCTTTCAAAAAGCCCTTCACGATAGATGGCATCGCACTGTTTGTCGGTGCCAGCATCGGCATATCTGCTTCTCCTCCGGACGGTACAAGCCCGGAGCAGCTAATGAAGGCGTCGGACGTCGCACTCTATGCCGCGAAGAAGGAAGGACGCGGCCGCGCGAAACCGTTTGATCCCTCGATGCTTGAATTGCTGGAACAACGCGAACTGCTGCGCCGCAGCCTTCGCATGGCGTTGGTCCAACAGCAATTCTCTGTCGAGTACCAACCCATCGCCGAGGGTGGCTGCATAGTCGGCTTCGAAGCATTGCTCAGATGGCACCACCCTCTCCTTGGAAAAATCCCACCAGCGGCATTTATTCCGATGGCCGAGGCCGATGGAATGATGCCGGAAATAGGCGCATGGGTTTTGGAGCAGGCATGTCGCGAGGCGATGAAGTGGCCGCAAAACTACATCGTCGCTGTCAATCTGTCCGCGGCGGAATTCTTGACGAGCGGCCTCACTGATCGGGTATCCCAGACGCTGGACTTGATCGGGTTGCCGCCCGACCGTCTGGAGCTTGAGATAACCGAAAGCGTGCTGCTTGAGCGGACCGTCAACAATATCGACACACTGAATACGCTCAACGTGCTAGGGATACGAATCTCGCTTGATGATTTCGGGACCGAATATTCTTCGCTCAGCTATCTGAAGACATTCCCTTTCGACACGATCAAAATCGACAAATACTTTATCACCGACCTCGAAAGCGATCTGAAAAGCCAGGCAATCGTCCGCTGCATCATTAACCTCGCACATGACCTCGACATGCGGGTGACAGCCGAAGGAGTTGAAACGCCAGGTCAGGCGGAATGGTTGCGCAGTGTAGGCTGCGACAGACTTCAAGGCTATTTGATCAGCAGGCCGCTTCCGGTCCAGGCGATTGGCGAATTCATCACCCGGGCGGAAACAGCCGTAAGCCCGGCGCTACCACAGTGAACAACCGATTTTCGCCGTGCCTTTAGCTACGCATGCATCAACCTGACGCCCCAGGCAACAGAAGGGAGGGTGTATTGGAACAGGAAGCAGCAGCTAGCTTCGATGACCATGCATTTGCGCCGATGGTATCGCTGGAACTGAACGTTGCGATGTTCAAATCCCGATGGCAGTTTTGCGACAAGATTACGGAATATCTCTCAGACATTCTCGGCCAAGGTCACAGCGATCCCGCTCGATATTCCAATTTTCTTTCCGTCGCGACGAACGAGCTCATCGAACTTGCTTTCCGTTCGACGAGCGAGTTGGGAAGGATCAGTTTCAGTCTCTACCGGAATTCCACATTCAATCGGCTGAGAATTACGTTTCCGTGCGAGGAAGCATCTAGCCCAGAGCACACGAGTGCAAGAGCAAGCGAACACCAGCCTGTCCCCCGCGCCGGCTCTGCATACGTGGTGATGAAATCCGACGGGACGGTTTTGCTTAGTGATTTGGCAGCAATATTCCGCGCCACGATCCGAATTGAGAAAGACGGCAGACAAGGGATTCAAATCATTGCGGATTTCCCCTCGACCGAGGACTTCCAATGACCCTGCTTCCCCTACCCTTCACTGTTCATTTTGATCCGACAAATCAAGAGCTGTTGCTGTCTGGCAAGATGCGCCCCGAAAGCGCCGCTGAAATCACCGACGCCCTCAGGCTGGTGCAGCAAAGTTTAGAAAAATACAGCGGGGTCGTTTACGTCAATGTCAAACGTCTGACACACATCAACATGACTGCCTTCGCGGCCCTGGCCGATACACTCGCGGCAAGTTGCCGGATCAGACCGGAACGGAAGATCGTCATCATTACGTCGAGCGTGGTGGCATGGTCGACCTCGTTATTCCAAACGCTGTCGGCATCACAACCAAGCCTATCGGTCGAAGTCTACGATTCGGCGTTTTATCCGGGCCAGAGCTTTGTCGAGGATGAGACTTTCATTCCCATTCTGCGCACCCAGACGAAAATGACATGGAGGCACGAACGCGAACTGTTGCCTCGCCACGGCCTGCGCAGCGGTCTTGTCATCGCGGATATCTGTTGCGGAATTGGTGATTTCGCCGCCCTGGTTCAACGGGAATTTAGACCGGCACGCCTTGTCGCGCTGGATCACTCCGTGCGCAGCCTCGAATATGCTCGCAGGGTCGCGGCCGACTTCGATCTGCAGGGAATCGAGTACACCTATGGCGACGCTTCCCAAATGCTACTGCGAGACAATCAATTTGACTTTGTGACCTGCCGACATTCGCTGCAGATTTTCGACCGGCCCGAGATGCTGCTCAGGGAGCTTTACCGCATCTGCAAGCCTGGCGGCCGTGTCTACATCACCAACGAAAAAAACTCGCATTGTCTGGGCGAGCCACATGCTGAATCCATAAAATGGACTTACGAAGAAGTCGCCAAACTGTTCAAGCACTTCGACATGGATGTCGAGATGGGGCCGAAAAGCCGCCACCTCCTCGCCGACGCGGGCTTCGATAACATCAAGGTCGATTCCTTTATGGTCACGAATCTTGATGGGGATCCCCAAGACTTCGCAGACATCATCGAAGCATGGGAAAATGTCTACGCGGGTGAGATGGCCGTTCGACGGGGCGACTCATCAGATTTCATTCGCAGGTTCCGGCAAGGATTCAAAGATCATGTCTTTGCTGCTCTTCATCCCAAGGGTTATGCAGGCTGGCCGATCTGGGCAGCTTCCGGCCGAAAGCCGCTGTGATGGACCAGAGTTCGTCGAAGAGACCGGCAAGATTAGGCTCATTTCGGGCAAAGTTCATCTTGGTCGTCGGTGGAGCTGTCCTCTTTGATCTGCTGGTCAGCGGTGGACTGGCGCTTTGGAATGTTCAGAGGCTGTCGCGCGACGCCACGCTCGAAGTGGGACAGGGTCTTGAAGCAGCAAGCCAGGAATACATCCGCACATACGCCGATTCCACCGCAGCACAGGTGAGTTTGCTCCTGCGGCAGGTTCACAACGACGTCAGCACCTTGGCGGGTGTACTCCAGGCGCAGATCGACGATCCCGAGCGTAATTCCGATGTCGGCGCGGCGATCGCCCGCACGTCTCCCGGCAGCGTCAGCCTGTCCTACGATCAAAAGGCGAACTGGTCTCAGAACGCTCCGGGCTCAGTCTCAGTTGTCAGCGTCTGGAGTTACTTGCTCGGAGAAGACCACAACCCGAGACCCGACGTTCAGACCGATATCCAGACCAGCGCGGTTCTGGACCTTGTCGCACCGAGCTTGCTGCAGCACGGGGCCTCAAAGCTGCAGATGTATTACATCGGATCGAAAGAACGACCAATCTTCAGAACGGCGCCTTATACCGACCAGGCTCAGACCTTCGACCGCCTTTATCCTGGTCATAACGAGGCCAATTTCTGGGACTTCTTTTTTCCCGGACTTTATGAGTCCTGGCAGGGCTGGGCCAAGGATATGAAAACGCGACCGGTCGCGGACGATATAACCCAGACAGCGCCCTATACGGACGCCATTACCGGGAAACTGATCGTTTCTTTCTTTCAACCACTATGGACAGCCGACAGGAAGAATGTCGCCGGGACGGCTGGCGCGGACATCACACTCGACCAGCTCGCGCAGACTGTTGAAAATGTGAAAGTGGCTCAGTCCGGCTTTGGATTTCTCGCAATGTCCGACGGAAACGTTGTGGCGATCAACAGCACAGGCGAAAAAACGCTCGGTCTGCGTTCTGCGAGCGATGCGAGCGGAAGCGGAGTGACCGGACTGGAGCGCTCCCTGAAGGGAAGCTCCCAGCCTGCGATTGCAAAACTGGCCCTTGATCGCGAACTGGGCATCCAACATTTGTTGTTGCGGCAGGAGGGTAACGAGGTCCCCTATATCGTTATCGTCAAGAAACTCCCCGCGACCAATCTTTGGTCCAGCGGCCCGGTTCGGCAAGAGGCGATGTCTCTTGGAGTGGTTGTGCCTGAACGAGAAATCCAGGCCTCCCTTTATGCGGCCCAAGCCAAAATTTCGGAAGCTACCAACCGGATCGTGATCTACCAAATCCTGGCGATCCTAATGTCACTGCTTGTTGTGGCTATAGCAGTAATTGCGGCTTCGAAACGAATAACGAGCGGAATTAGTGCACTTGCAGATGCCGCCAAACGGATTCAGGCGAAGGATTATTCGGTCAGGGTGGCCATAACAAGCAAAGATGAGGTCGGCGAGGCTGGTGAAGCATTCAACCGGATGGCCGAACAGATCAGCTATCACACGGAAAATCTCGAGCAGCTTGTCGAAGAGCGAACAGCTCAAATCGAAGATGCAAAGGAAGAGATTTCGACGCTGAACGCACAGCTCCAGCGAGAAAATAGACGTCTCGGAACAGAGCTGGCCGTCGCCGAGAGGATCCAGCTCATGGTTCTTCCGCTGCACCAGGAGCTTGAGGAGTTTCAGGCCCTTGAGATCGCAGCCTATATGAGACCTGCAGAAGAAGTCGGCGGCGATTATTACGACGTATTGAAGAGCGGAAATCGGTTGAAGATTGGCATCGGCGACGTCACCGGACACGGGCTCGAAAGCGGCGTGCTGATGTTGATGGTTCAGTCCGTCGCCCGCGCCCTGCAGGAAGCAGGAAACACCGATGCCGTCAAATTTCTCACAGACCTGAACAGCGCCCTGTTCAAAAACATAGTGAGAACCAAAATCGACAAGCATCTCACTCTGGCGTTTCTTGACTATGACGGCAAAGAGATGATCCTGTCGGGACAACACGAGGAAGTTGTCGTCGTGCGGGCGAACGGCGAGGTCGAGCGCATAGACACCATGGATCTGGGTATACCGATCGGGCTGGAAGCCGATATTTCTGCCTTTATTAAAACCCGCGAAATAACCTTCGAGACGGGCGACCTCATACTCCTGCATACGGACGGCGTAACAGAAGCCGAAAACGACGCTGGAGAACTCTTTGGCATAGAACGTCTGTGCCGCGAAGCACTGCGCTTGAAGGACCAGAGCGCTGAGAAAGTTGTTGCCGGAATTATAGCGACATTAATGCTCTTCATTGGATCGCAGAAGATTTACGACGACATCACGCTTCTCGCAGTGCGACATAGGTGAGACATGACGCCAACGGTATATGGTATCGAATCTCTGGCGGGCATAAGCCTGGATTCAAGCACTCGCCTCAAGTTAAGCGACGGACCGCTTCAGCTTGGTTGGAAGCACTCCGGAATGACTTCGGACTTTATAGCGGAAGTCATGGCTCTGCGGTATTCACGTTCAAGGAAAGACTACGTGCAGGCGCATCATGACATCGGATATCTCAGCAATGAGTTGATCGAAAATGCCGTCAAGTTTCGACAGCCTGGGGAGATCCTCATTGAAGCCGGCATATTCGACGGTACTTTTTTAATAAGGGTGAAAAACACGATCGATGGCGTGACATCCTCTCGCTTTCAGCAACTGCTGCATCGCCTTCAATCGAGGGACCCCGGGGAACTTCTTATTGAGCAAATCGAAACCAATGCCATATCGGCAGAAAGCGGTTCGGGCTTGGGGTTGTTGACCCTTCTGAGCGATTACGATGCAAAAATGGCATGGGCATTCGAAGGGAAAGATAACCAGCGTATCATACTGACGACGACTGCAGCCGTGGCGATGCCGCCCTCCTCCAATCTGTGAGCGAAGAATGGAAATCAGCGACGAAAACTTCCGCGTATGGGCTGAGAAAAACGAGGTCTATTTCGATGGCGTATTCCGGCTGGCAGGACCGGACGCCTATGCCCCCATTTACTCGTTGATATCAGGCCTGCTCCATGAGGGGCACAAGCAGGTGACGTTCAACCTGACGGGTCTCGAGTTCCTCAATTCCTCCGGCATAAATCTCCTGGCCAAGCTGACGATTGAAGCCAGAAAGATGGGCGACCTCCTGCTCGTCGTCAAAGGCACCAGCCAATATCCTTGGCAAGCGAAATCGCTGCCGAATCTCAAGAAGTTACACCCGCTTCTCGATTTGCGCTTGGCGTGATTCTCTATCCAATGCCGTTCGACGCTCTCGTGAAACTCAGCGAGGCGTCCTGCATCAAGCCGACATGTTTTCGATAACGGACCTGCGGCTCCTGCACAAATCCTTAAATGGGAATTGATTGAGAACCGGATCGGCGAGCTGCTTCCAGTTATGCCAAGGTGTGGCCGAGATACCGCCTATCCGTTCGTCAACAGTTCGTGCCACGACGGCCCGACTCAAAGCCGCACGGAAGCGCTCAAGGTTTACCTGAAGTGCAATGAGGGGGACCTGGACTGCCCGGTCCCGGGGGCAAATTAACATCTAGAATATCGAAATTGCGCCAGAGAGCCTCGGGTCCGACCGGACTAAACACCTAGGGAGAATGTCGCCCCGGTTCCTCGGTCTCCCGCCTTCCCGTTCCGTCGGCCGTTCCGACCAGGAATCGTTAAGTATATGAAGCCGTGTAGGACCATTGCCGGGAGCGGCATCGGACCTCGGTCCGATGTGCAACGCGCGATCGCCGTCTAACCTCTCGTATCTGTTCAAGCCGTGCATCTGCACGGCGCTTGATCCGACTTGGAGGAAAACAATGCGGATAGCAACCTTAGCGTCCTTGGCCGCGCTTTCGCTGGCTCTTGCAGCAAGCCCGGCAACGATTGCCGGAATCGACATGACCGCACAGGCAAAGAGCGGTGGAAACGGTGGCGGCAACGGTGGGGGCAATGGCGGCGGTCACGGCGGCAGTGGAAACAGCGGCAACCATGGCAGCAGCAGCCAGGGTAGCGGTTCAACCCATGGCAACTCCAAATCTCAAGGCGTGAAAGGCAAATCCACCGAGGCGGCAAGCAAGTCCAAGTCCGTCAAGGCAGACGAGACCAAAGTCAGCACCAAACAAAAGAACCTGTCGGCGCAACTTGCGGGCCTGAACTCCTTGAAGCGAAACTACAAGGCGTTGATGCATACGTCGGACCCACGCATGACGGCCATCGCGGCCTATGCCGTGGCTTATGCCCAGTATGAACTCGACAATGGAATCGAGCCCGCAGCCGATGACCCTCTGTTGGGAGATCAGGCGCTGGAGGACGCATTGGCTTCTGCCACGAAAACCGGTGAAGTCAGTCCGGCGGTTCTGAGCCAGGCCAAAACCATCTTGGGGGTTGGCGACGCAAACGGGAAGATCGATCAAATCCGCACCTCTCTGGAGAACGATGCGCCGGCGACATCAGACGAATAGCCGATAAATCAGTTGCGAGCGGTGTGGAGCCGACACGTATGGCTCCACACTAAACTACGAAGAGCATTTCCGTTTTGTTTGAGTACGGAGATGCTCTTTTTTTATCAATTTCAGACGCAGAACCCTTTGCTCGAATTGCTCCAAGATGGCGGTCGATCACCCACCACCTCAAAGTCCCTGTGTCGTGATGAGCCTTCGAGCGTTCGGATAATTCGTTTCAGGTCTGCGGTCACGTTTTTCGTGTCTCGACAACGTCATCGCCGTCGACCGATCCCGTTTTCGGGCGATGGTGTCGCTGTATTGAGAACCATCTGTCGTTCGCGAACCCGCCTTGATCGGACAGAGGCCGGCCTGCGGCCCCTGCCTTGTACGTGAAAGCCGCCTCACTCAGCGAGCTCGATGATCGCGCAGCCGTAGCCTTCGAGATCGAGCCTACCGGCAACGGGCTTTTCGTCATCGAGGAGATCACGGCCAGTGGGAACGCCGCCGATGGCGGCCGGCTGGTCGGTGTAGTTCTGGATGAACAGCAGCCGGCGGTCGTCATTCATCCGCATGGTCACCTCGACGCCCTCGGGAAGCTCGCCGATCAGCGGCTCGATGCCGACGGGTGCAAATAGCCGCTCGGCAAATGCTGCCGTCAGATCCGGGGTGAGATAGGTACCGACATAGACCACCTGCCCCTTGCCGAGCTTGCGCGACGTCGCCATCGGCTGACCCTCGGCATAGCGATTGGACCAGGCCGCGACCACGTCGACATCACTTGCGATCGCCAGGTTTTCATAGAAATAGCCGCCGACCAGTTCGCGGTTGCCGATCTTGAAGCGGCGTTCGCGCCGATGTGATTCCGCCGGCTTGTTCGGCGGAATGACAAGCCCGCCCGAACGCTCCATCACATCGAAGAGCCCGTTGGCGCCGGGAGCGGCGAGACGGCCGAAATCCTCGACACGTACGCCCGTGAGCTGCGACAGCGAGGTGCCGGGAGCGGTCTCGCGGATGACGTGGTTGTCTTCGTTGCGGGTACCGGTGCGCGCGCCGATGACTACGGTGCCGCCCTGCTCGGCGAAAGATTTCAGCCTTTCGGTCCATTCGTCCTTCCACATCACCCAATGGGGCACATAGAGCAGCTTCAGCTTGGAAAGATCGTCCTCGGGATGAATGAAACCGCAGGCAATGCCGCGGTCGTAGCAATATTGGTGCAGCAGGATCGCATCGTCCTGCGGGCTCGGCAGGCCGATCGGATAGGTCTTGTGGGCTTCCTGATTATCGAAGTCGGAGCCGGCAATGCCGACATCCATGCGCACATAAGTGCCGAGGATCTTGGGCGCCAACGCGGTCATCTCGGAGGCGAAGCGTTTCGCCTCGTCATACCGATGGCGGGCGACGTCGTCGTGGTCGATGATGCCCATCCAGTAAATCTCCGCGCCGAAATGGGCCGGGCGCCAGCGGAAGAACATCAACCCGTCAGCGCCATGGGCGACCGAGGAAAGTGCCATGCGGCGCAGTTCGCCCGGCTCCGGCGTCAGCGTGCAGAAACCCGGCTGGCTGCCGAAGCCCGATTGCTGCTCGGGAACGATATAGTTGCCGGAAAAACCGCGGCAGATATCGAGATGCAGCGCCTGGACCTTGGCGTGGTTTCCGAGCCGCTGGAACTCGTCGTAGAGCATCGGGTAGATGTCGTAGCCGACGAAATCGAGATCGGTGGTGAACTGGCCGCGAAAGTCGATATCCCTGAGACCGCCGAGATTGTGGAAGACGAACCAGGAGGATTTGACGGCGCGCAGGATCTCCACTTGGTCGTGCTGAAAGCGCGCCGTCGAGAAGGCAAGGAAACGGTGATAATCCTGCAGATGGCCGGGGCTCGGGAAGGTCGGGCCAAACTCGATCGGCAGCACCACCTGGTCGAAGCTGTCATAGGCCGTCGCCCAGAAATCGCCACCCCAAGCCGTGTTGAGCTTGCTGATCTCGTCATATCTGCCGGCAAGGAAGGCCTGGAATTCGGTGAGCGTCGCCTTGGAAAAGCTCTCCGGCATGCTGGTGTTCAGCTCGTTGTCGGTCTGCCAGCCGACGACAAACGGATTGTCGCGATAGTGCTCGGCCATCGCTTTGGTGATACGCCGGCTGTGCTCGCGAAAGACCGGGCTTGCCGTGTCGCAATGCTGGCGCGAGCCATGGCTCATTGGTCGGCCCTTGCCGTCGACCCTTAAGATCTCCGGATGCGCCACGGTCAGCCAGCGCGGCGGCGTTGCCGTCGGCGTGCACATGATCGTGTCGATGCCGTAGCGCCCGAGCATGGCGATGGCGCGGTCGAACAGATCGAAATCGAAGGTGCCGAGCTTCGGCTCGAGGATATGCCAGGCGAATTCGGCCATTCTGACCACGTTGAAGCCGGCCTTCGCCATGCGCTCGGCATCGCGCTGCCAGTAGCTTTCATCGACATGTTCGGGATAGTGCGGCGTGCCGACGAGAAAGCGGTCGGTCTTGACGGGGTTCCATACGGAGAGGGTCTTGTCGGACACTGTGGTCTTTCCTGTGTTTATCTGTCGAGGGTGGTCTTGCGGGTGCTGATCGTGCGTCCGCCGTCGGAAGAAAAGAGATAGAGTTCGCTGGCATCGAGCTTCAGCGCCACGTTCTGGTCGGCGGCAAAAGGCGCGACGTAGCTCAGCTGCACCGTTATGTTGCCGGTACCGCTTTCCGAGGCGATGGTCCTGAGATTGCCGGCATCGACATAGAGAATGGTTTCGCGCCCGAGATGTTCGACCAGTCGGACCTGACCGCTGATCGCTCCGCCCTGCGCTCCGTCGGCGACCATCGATATGTTTTCCGGTCTGACACCGAGCGTCAGGCTGGCGCCCTTCGCCAGCACCGTCGTCTCCGCCAGTTCCACCGTCACCGGCACGAGGCCCGGCGCCGAAACCGTGACATTGCGGTCGGACACTTCGTCGACGGTAACGCCGAGGAAGTTCATCCGCGGGGCGCCGAGAAAGCCCGCGACGAAGAGATTGTCAGGGTTGCGGTAGAGTTCGAGCGGTGAGCCGACCTGCTCGATTATCCCCTGGTTCAAGACGACGATCCGGCTCGCCATGGTCATGGCCTCGACCTGGTCGTGGGTGACGTAGACCATGGTGGCGCCGAGCTCGGCATGCAGGCTGCTGAGCTCGACACGCATCTGGGTTCGAAGTGCCGCATCGAGGTTCGACAGCGGCTCGTCGAACAGGAAGACGTCGGGCGAACGGGTGATGGCCCGGCCGATCGCCACGCGCTGCCGCTGCCCGCCGGAGAGCTGCTTCGGCCGCTTCTCCAATTGGTCGGTGATCCTCAGGATCTTGGCGGCGCGCGCTACCGCCGCCTCGATCTCGGCCTTCGGGCGCTTGGCCATGCGCAAACCGAAGCCCATGTTCTCCGCCACCGTCATATGCGGATAGAGCGCGTAGGACTGGAAGACCATGGCGATGCCGCGGTCCCCCGGCTCCTGTTTGCTGACGTCGCGGCCGTTGATCAGGATCTGGCCGGAGGAGATCTCCTCCAGGCCGGCGATCGTTTTCAAAAGCGTGGACTTGCCGCAGCCGGAGGGGCCGACCATGACGATGAACTCGCCTTGCGCTACGGAAAGATCGATGCCGCGCAGCGCGTGATAAGCGCCGTAATTCTTGTTGATCTGTCGGAGTTCGAGACTGGTCATGCGTCCTGGCTCTCTGCTGTTGAAACTTGGAGGTTGAGGAGATCGCTCATCCCTTCACCGCGCCCATCGTCAGGCCGGCGATGAAGTGCCGCTGCATCAGGAAGAACATGACGACGGGCGGCACGGCGACAACGATCGTGCCGGCTGAAATCAGGTTCCAGGCCGAGACCCACTCGCCGCGAAGATTGGCAAGGCCGGCGGTCACAGGCTTGACGGAGTCGCTGACGGTCAGCACCACGGCCCAGAAGTAATCGTTCCAGATGAAGGTGAAGATCAGGATGGCGAGTGCGGCAAGCGCCGGTCGCACCAGCGGGATCGCCACATGCCATAGGGTCTGGAAGGGAGACGCCCCCTCGGCTCGCGCCGCCTGGAACAGTTCATCGGGCAGTGCGGCGATGAAATTGCGCATGAACAGCGTCGCAAAGCCGGTTTGGAAGGCCACATGGAAGATGATCAGCGCCGCCGTCGTATCGATCAAATCGAGCCGGACCATCAGGTCGCGCACCGGGATCATCATGATTTGGTGCGGCAGGAAATTGCCGCCGACGAACAGCGCGAAGATCAGCATGTTGCCGGGAAAGCGGTAGCGCGACAGCACATAGCCGGCGAGCGTGGAGAGCACCAGCACGCCGATCACCGAGGGAATGGTGATCGTCAGGCTGTTAAGGAAGTAGCGGGCCATCGGCGTCTGCGTGAAGACATCAGCATAGTTGTCGATGACGCCGATCCCGGTCGGCCATCCCCATAGATTGCCGCCCATCACATCCTCGGTCGAGCGGAACGAAGTGAGGATGATCGCAAACAGCGGGCAGAGCCAGAGCAGGAGGACGATGACGACGGCGAGCACGTAGAGACGGCGCTGCCAGATGGCGACATCGGGAATGGGACGAGGATACATCAGCCTCCCCTTTCTTCGGTATGGATGATGCGGCTGAGGTACCAGACGATGAAGGCGGCCATGATCACGAACAGCACCGAGGCGATTGCCGCGCCGTAGCCGAAGCGGTAGGAGAAGATTGACTGTTCGAACATCTGGTAGGCGAGAACCGAGGACGAACCGAACGGGCCGCCGTTTGTCATCACCGACACCATGTCGAAGGAGCGAAGCGCCCCGACGACGGTGACGGCAATGGCGATGAAGGTGACCTGGGTCAGTTGCGGCAGCACGATGTGCCACAACATGTTCCAGCCCCGTGCCCCGTCGACGCGCCCGGCACCGATCAGCTCTTCGCTCAAATTGTTGAGACCGGCGAGATAAAGCACCATGCAGAAGGTGATCTGCGGCCAGAGTGCTGCAATCACGATGGCGAAAGTGACGAAATGCTCGTCGGAGAGAACCGCCGGCGCCGTCGCCCCGAACGCCCTGAAGATCAGTGCGAGCAACCCGAACTCCGGCGTATAGACCCATGTGAAGACGACGCCGACCGTCACCGAGGCAAGCACCAGCGGAATGAAGAACAGCGACTTCAGGAAGCGCATGCCGCGGATTTTCTGGTTGACCAGCAGCGCGATGGCGAGCCCGAGAGGTGGTGCCGCCATGAACATCACCAGCCAGATCAAGTTGTTTTTCAGCGACACGTAGAATTGCGGATCGTTATAAAGTTCGACGTAATTGCCGAAGCCGATCCACACCATCGGGCCGAAGCCATCCCAGTCGTGCAGGCTGATCCAGAGGCTCCTGACCGCCGACAGCAGGATGACCGTGAAGAACAGCACGATCGCGGGCGCGATGAGCAAAGTCGGGGTGAGCCACCAACGCTGGCGGCGCCATAACATCAACATCTCAAGAACCTCATTAATACAGGAGCAGACTCATGCGTGCTCCGGGAGCAGAGGCGCACCTCCCCCAAGGGGTGGAGGCATACAGCCTCCACCCCTTGGAAGCAGCGGTTCGCCGCCGCCCCTGGGAGAGCTGCTAGATCTTGTAGATGCGCTTGCGCGTGCCCTCGAGGCGCGTCAGGATGGCCTTGCGCCGGTCGGGTTTGGCCATGAACTCCTGGAAGCCGACGAGGCCGGCCTGCGCCATATCGGGATCGCTGTCGCGGTCGTAATATTGCGACGTGCCCTGCACCGTCTTCATCGTCTCGACAGCGACGTTGACCAGCGGGTCCTTGCTTGGCGGCAGGTCGTGGCGCGGCGGCACATTGCCGCCCGGCTCCAGATAGGCCGCCAGATTCTCCGGCTTGTAGAAATAGGCGAGGAATTCGCGCGCGCCCTGCTTGTTCTTGGCCTTGGCGGGAATGTGGATCGAGTTGACCGAGAATTCCTCGTAGTGGCCGACCTTGGCGTCGAGCACCGGGAAGGTCGCGTAAGAGAGCTGTGGCAGATCTTCGGCGGTGAAAGCCGAGCGCAGGAAAGCGCCGAGGTTCATCATGCCGGCTTTCTTCTGCGCCAGCAGCGCTGCAGCCTCCTGCCAGCCGAAGGACGTATGGTTCTCCGTGAAGAACCCCTTCGAAATCATCGCCTCCCACTGGTCGAAAACCGCTGTCAGCGAGGGATCGAGATAGCTCATCTCGCCGTTCATCAGCGCCATATGCTTGTCGAGGCCGTTGATGCGAAGATTCATCTGGTCGAACCAGCCGGCCGCCGGCCATAATTCCTTGGTGCCGATCGCGACCGGCGTGATGCCCGCGGCCTTGCACTTGTCGCCATAGGCCATGAACTCTTCGGCCGTCTTCGGCACGGTCAGGCCATGCTGCTCGAACACATCCTTGCGATAGAACATGCCCCAGAGCGTGCCGCCGGTGGGGAGGCCGTACTGCTTGCCGTCTTCGGTGACGGCCCCTGCCGTCGCGCCGAGCACGTCCTTATATTTCTCTTTCTCGAAAAGGTCGGAGATATCGTCGAAGAGGCCGCGCTTGACGAAGGCGCGCATGCGGTTGCCCGAAAACCAGGAGCAGACGTCGGGCGCGCCGGCGACGAGATAGTTGCGAATGGCCGTCTTGTGGGCCTCGTGGTCCATATTGTTGATGACGACGTTGACGCCGGCTTCCTTGCTGAAGCCCGCGGCAATCGCCTTCAGCGCATCGAGTGCGGCACCATTGTTTTCGGCGGAGATCATCGTGACCTCCTGGGCCTGCGCGATCGCCGGGATCGGAAAGCTGCCGGTGACCGCTGCGGCGGAAACCAGCCCCGCGCCTTTCAGGAAGCGTCTGCGGGTGGTCGACGGAAATTGCTTCAAAAATGTCATTGAATTCCTCCCAGTTGATCGATCAACATCTCCCGACCGTCGCCTCCTCCATGAAACGACCGACCAGGCATTCAACGCTACGATCCGCTCGGCGATTCCAGCGATAATCCGCTTGGCTGAGTTGATCCGCGGCCGAACTTATGCATAGATCTTTGCAGCTCGCAATAATTAATTTACAAAATTAAGGAATGCATCGTGAAGTTAAAAGGCGACCAGACCACGGCGAGAGCCATGAACCGACGCCTCATCCTCAATCTTCTCCGGCGCGAGGGGCCAAGGAGCCGTGCCGACATCGCGACGGTGATCGGTTTAAGTCCTGCCGCCGTCACCTTCGTCGTCGCCGACCTTCTGGAGGAAGGCATCGTCATCGAAGGGAAGACCGTGCCCGGCCTCACCGGCCGCCGCCCGATCCCGGTGGACATCAACTACGAGCACGCGCTCGCCGTCGGCTTCAAGCTGATGGTCGATTCGGTGGAGTGCGTGGCAACCGACCTCGCCACCAACCCCGTCGCCGCCATGCGGGTAAGCCTCGGCGGCCACGATCCTGACAAGGTTGCCGACCTGCTGGCGAGCACCGTGCCCGAACTGGTGAAGCTCGCCGGCCGGCCGAACGCGAAACTCGCCGGCATCGGCATCTCCATGCCCGGCGTCATCAACCACGAACAGACGGCCTGCGTGCGCAGCTACCGCTTCAAGTGGGACAATGTCCCCCTCGCCTCGCTGGTCGCCAGCCGCGTCCATGTCCCGGTCTGGCTGGAGGACGACACCAACGCTTATGCCATCGCGCAGCAGCTCTTCGGGCTCGGCCGCCAGCATCGCAACATGGCGGTTCTCGCCGTCGGCGTCGGCATCAGCTGCGCACTCGTCATCGACGGCAAGCTCTACCGCGGCGCAAACGGCGCGGCCGGCAAGTTCGGCCACACGCTCTACGAGGAGAATGGCCGGCTCTGCGAATGCGGCAAGCGCGGCTGTCTGATGGCCTATCACTCCGAAATCTCAATGCTCCGGCGCTGGCGGGAAGCGACCGGCCGCGAGGAACTGGGGCTGCCGGAATTGTCGGCTGCGCTCGCATCAGGCGATACCACCGCCCTCGCCCTCGTCGCCGATTCCGGCCGCGGCATCGGCACCGCCCTTGCCAATCTCGTCAACATTACCGATCCCGAAGTCATCGTCGCCGGTGGCGAAGCCGTCTCCCTCGGCGACCCTTTCCTGACACCGCTGCGCGAAGCGCTTTCCGCCCGGACCTTCCGGACTGCGCCTCCCCTCCTGCCCGATTGGGAGGACAATTCCTGGGCCCGGGGCGCCGCCGCCCTTGTCACTCAGAAAATATTCGACTTCGAATCCTCCGGCGGCATTACGGACATCGCCAGTCTCGTCGGCGTCAGAACCGCGGGCTCATCATCGGCGGCCTAATTCAGTCAATGGCGTCACTCACGTTTCCTCATTCCTGTGCTTGTCACAGGAACCCAGCCACGGCGCGTCCGCGCCGTGATTGACGCTGCAAGAAAAATTTCCCACGCCCAGGGACCTGAGCATACTGGATCTCTGTGACGAGCACAGAGATGAGGGAGATTGGGTTGGCGGTCTCGCCAACCCCGCGCCGCCCTCCAAATAGGCGTGCCGCAGATACACTGGCTTACAAAAATGCGAGTTTGCCGACACATCTCTGGTTCAATGATCCACTTAAATCCCGATACGGCCAACCGGTCGGAAATGGTCAATTCAGGAAGGATGACGACATGAAAATGATCCAGGCTATCGCGCTCGCCCTTGTTCTCGGCGGCGCAGCCGCAGCACACGCAGAACAGCCGCTGCAGCGCACCGATCTCATCAAGAACGATATCGATGTGCCCGGCCACGAGGCCGTCCAGGTTCGCGTCGATTTCGCGCCGGGCGTTCTCGCACCCAATCATTCGCATCCCGGCGAGGAGATCGCCTTCGTCATCGAGGGAACGCTGGAATACCAGCTCGAAGGCAGCCAGCCGGTTACCCTTAAGGCCGGCCAATCACTGTTCATTCCGTCGGGCGTCGTTCACTCGGCGAAGAACATCGGCAGCGGCAAGGCGTCGGAGCTGGCAACCTACATCGTCCGCAAAGGGGCGCCGCTCGTCGTGCCTGCCAAGTGAACACTTCGTAGAACCCCTCGCCGGATCGGGAGCAGCCCGCTGCAAGAAGCGCTGCCCCCGAACCTTCATCGCGGCTCGCTGCGGCGTACCTGTCGCACTTGCCCAACAACACCAATAACCGGCCGGCGGCATTGTCGGATGGAAGCTATAGCCATTTCGGCACCTCGACGCGCGTATAGCTGCGCAGCTTGTCGATCAGGGCGCTCGCATCCGTGTCGACAGAGATCGAGTGCCTGTGCGCGGCCGGCAGGAACCTCGTCTCGACCATATGGTCGATGAAGCCGAGGAAGGCGTCGAAGAAACCGGCGGAGTTGAGCAGCCCCACGGGTTTGTCGATCTCCGAGAGCTGGTTCATGGTCCAGACCTCCATCAATTCCTCGATCGTGCCGATGCCGCCCGGCAGCGCGATGAAGGCATCGGAAAGCTCGACCATGCGTTCCTTGCGGCTGCGCAGCGTCTCGACGATCTCATGCCTGGTCAGGCCGGCATGCGATTGGCCGCGCTGATGCAGGCTTTCGGTAATGACGCCATGCACGCTGCCGCCGGCTTCCAGGGCGGCGTCGGCGACGACGCCCATCAGGCCCTTGACCGTTCCGCCATAGATGATGGTTATCCCCGCCTCCCCCAGCGCCCCGCCGAGGGCGCGGGCACCGTCGGCAAAGGCCTCCGAAGCGCCGAAATTGGAGCCGCAGAACACTGCGACGGACTTGATTGAACGTATCGTCATCTGAGCCTTCTATCTCCTCACAAGCATTTGCATACACCTAGTCGATTCCGAGCTACGAGTGAGCGTAAAGCGAAGAAAAATGCTCCTCCAGCGCGCGATGTGTGCCGATCCTGGTTTCCGCAGCGGCATGGGAGCCGGCGCCTGTCCCCTGCACCGAGAAGAAGATCAGGTCCTGCAGCCCGATCGTGGCGAGGATGGCTTTCAAATAAGGCGTCAGGAAATCCGGCTGGCGGGCGCGCTCCCCGGAAAACCGCCCGCCCGAGGCGATCGCGATAAAGACGGGGCGGTCGCGTAGCGTGCCTACCTTTCCGGCCGGGCCGATCGTGAAGGTTCGCCGCGCCCGCACGACATGATCGATCCAGGCCTTCAGCGCCGAGGGGACGGTCAGATTGTGCATCGGCGTTCCGATGACCACGAAGTCCGCAGCCTCCAGCTCGCGGATCAGCTCTTCGGACAGGGCCATCGAGCCCTCGCGCGAGACATCCGCCGCCGATGCCTGGGAGATCGCATAGGCCGCGTCGACATGGGCGATCGTGCCATTGCCGATCACCCTCTCGACGACGGTCGCCCCCGGCTCCCTCCGCAGGAGGAAGCCGATAATCGCTTGGGAGAGCCTGTAGCTCTCGGCCGCCTGCCCGCGCGGACTGCAGCACACATGTAGGATTGTCTTCATTGACCTACTCCGAAGTTCTGTCCAAATCCTTTCGCCGCGTTGAAAGAGCGCGATCCGATTTGAAGCGTGGAAGTGGCAATGGTTTTACGAATCTTATGGTCCATCCAAAAGATCCATGAAGGAAGTTTACAACTGGGCCATGATTGCCCTGGCCGAACCGTCATGCCATCATCACCTGCCCATCCATATAAAAAAGGTTGACGAGCCATGACCGGCGCAAGGCCTGGCAATATCCCGCCGCTCGATCCAGCGGCGGCCACGCCGTTTTACCGGCAGATCTACGATCGCTTCCGCGGCGCCATCGCCAGCGGTGTGCTGAAGCCGGGCGACCGGATACCATCGGCACGAGCGCTGACCAAGGAGTTGGGTCTCGCCCGGGGCACCATCGAGGCCGCCTATTCCCTGCTTGCCGCCGAGGGTTATATCCAGGCCCGCGGCCAGGCCGGAACCATCGTCACGCCGGATCTCAAACCGCAAATGCCGGTGTCGAAACCCATCCTGTCGGCCGAGAGCAGCGGCATCGTGCCGACGAGTTTCCGTCCCGACTCGAGCCTGCCCTTCCAGATGGGCCTGCCCGCACTCGATACCTTTCCCCGCAAGATCTGGGCGCGGCTCGGCGCGCGTTGCGTCCGCGCCATGCAGCCGGCTGACATGGTTCACCCTGCCGTTTCCGGCCTGCCGGCCCTTCGCGCCGAGATCGCCGCATACCTGCAGGTCTCGCGCGGCATCTGTTGTTCGCCGTCTCAGGTGTTCGTCACCTCAGGTTATCGCCACACCATCGCGCTGATCGTGCATACCTTGCTGAGGGCTGGCGATCGGGTCTGGCTTGAAAACCCGGGATATCCGCCGACCCGGGAGCTGTTCCGGCATATGCAGATCGCGACCGTGCCCGTGCCGGTCGATCGCGACGGTTTGGTCGTCTCCGACGGCATCAGGCAGGCGCCTGGGGCCCGTGCGGCGGTGGTGACGCCGGCGCACCAGAGCCCGCTCTGCGTCTCGCTCTCCCTGCCGCGGCGCCAGGCGCTGCTGGACTGGGCTGCCGGCAACGACGCCTGGATCATCGAGGACGATTACGACGGCGAATACCGCTATGTCAGCCGTCCCCTGCCGGCCTTGCAGAGCCTGGATCGAGAGGGCCGCGTGCTCTATGCCGGCACCTTCAGCAAGGTGCTGTTTCCAAGCCTCCGGCTTGCCTATCTGATCGCGCCGGAAGCTGAGGTGGCGCGGTTCGAAGAGATGACCGAGGCGATGGCCGCCGGCAGTCCCGAGCTGACGCAGGCAGTCGTCACCGCCTTCATCACCGAGGGCCACTTCGCCAGGCATATCCAGCGCATGCGCAGGCTCTATGCCGAGCGCCGCGAGATGACGGCGGCAGGCCTGGAAAGCGTGCTCGCCGGCCATATCAGCATCGATTCACAGCCCGGCGGCATGCACCTGATCCTGCGGCTGTTAGGCGAGCGTTCGGACCGCGAGCTCGTGGCCCTTATGCGCAGAGAAGGCCTCTATGCGGAAGCACTGACCGACTGGATGATCGAGGGCGAAGCCGCCCCGGCCCTGCTTCTCAACTTCACCAATATCGACTCTCAGCGCACCGCCGAAACACTGGCAAGGCGGATTTTAAAACTGCTGTGACCCGATGTCATGGCCTAATGCAGAATGCCATTCATGGACCTTCTCATATAGGCCAAGATGCACGACGATGAAGTCCTTCAATCAGAAAGGAACAATCGTCATGAGCAACCGCATCGACTACGCAAAGGCTTCTCCCGAGGGATACCGGGCTTTCGGCGGCGTCTACGTCGCCATCCAGAAAAGCGGCCTGCCGAAGGAACTGGTCGATCTCGCCTATCTCCGGGTGTCTGAGATCAACGGCTGCGCCTTCTGCATCGACATGCACTCCCGCGATCTGCTGAAATCAGGCCTGACGGTGGAGAAGCTGGTATTGGTCGCGGTCTGGCGCGATGCCGGCAACCTGTTCAGCCCCCGCGAACGCGCAGCCCTTGCCTGGGCGGAAACGGTCACGCGCGTCTCCGAAACCGGTATTCCCGATGCGGATTATGCCGCCGCTGCCGCCGAATTCGACGACAAGGAACTTGCCGATCTCACCTATGCGATCGGCCTGATGAACGCCTTCAACCGCTTCGGCATCGCCTTCCGCTCGACACCGGCGGCTGTCGCCAAGGCCTGAAGCTGTCAGGCGGGCGCTCACATATGCGGGCGCCTGCTCCCCTCAGAATAAAGCTCGCCGGCCGCAAGGTTCGGCCCATCAAGGGATTCACAACTATGGCTTGGGCGCTCCTCGGCATCGCCGGCATCCTCGAAATCGGATTCGCCTTCTTCATGAAGTCATCGCTAGGCTTTACCCGGCTGATCCCCACTTTGCTGACCGTCGTAACCGGCCTGTCGAGCGTCTTTCTCCTGTCGATGTCGCTCCGCACGCTGCCTGTCGGCACCGGCTACGCGGTTTGGACCGGCATCGGCGCGGCCGGCACTGCGATCCTCGGCATGGTCGCGCTGGGCGACGCCGCTTCACCGATGCGGCTCTTCTGCATCGCTCTCATCCTGGCTGGCGTGATCGGCCTCAGGCTGGTTTCGGGCAGCTGATCGTCGTGCCGGGTCGAAACCGATCCGAGCGGGCGCGATATCGTTTAGGGACCGCCGTCGCAAGCTTTAGCTCTTGCTGCATCATCGAAGATGTAGCTTCCGGACGTTTGGTCCGAGCAGTGGTCGATTTGGTCGTTTGCGATGAACCCCGACCACACGATGAGGCCGAGACCGGCGACAAAGACCAGTCCTGCCGCAATTCCAAGCGCCTCGAGAACCCGTCGCTCCATCCCGCCTGACACTTTCGCTCACTCTTCCACCGTCCCGACCCGCCAGGCGTCGGTAGCGGCCCTTGCCTTGTTCTTGCGGCTTGCGCTGGTCAATGTCAATTCGCCGCCGGCACCGGGCAGTTCCTGTTGCAGGGTGCCACCTACGACAGCACTGCACTTGCCGCCTCGGCCAAAGTCCCGTCATTTGCATAGTCAGGCTGGTTGGATAAACTCCACGCTCGGGACCACTATCCAGGAGGGACAGTTCGTGATTTGGCTGATCGTGTTGCCCTTCGCAGGAGTCTTTATCGCCGCCTTGATCATGAAGCGAGGGATCAGACTTTGGATATCCATCGCAATCGCGAGCTTAGCAATATTGGTTGGGGCGACCTGCCTACACACCTTCGCCGTCGAGCCTAGCTGTCGGATTGATGAACAGGAGTGTGTGGGAGCGACGGCGATTGCGTGGCTCATAGCCTTTATTTGGAGTGCTCCATGTGTTGGATTCCTCCTTAAGCTTATCGGCCAAATTCGTGAGGGCAACGTCGACGATGAAGACCGCCATCATATTCGACTGTGAATTTCTTTGCCTGGAAGGCTCGCAACGCAGATTTTGGTGCGCGGCCCACGATCCCGATCCTATCATTGCGCAGATCGGAGCCGTCAAGCTTGGCCTCGAGGGCGAGTTTCCGATCCTCGATACGTATAAATCCTATGTTCGGCCCATCGATCGTTTCGGCAAGCGGTATCCGCTCGGTCCCTATTTCACCAATCTGACCGGCATCACCGAAGAGGATATCGACACCCATGGCGTGGTCTTGGAGGATGCCCTTTCCGGCGTCGACAGCTTCTCGGGCGGCGCCCGGTTTTGGTCGTGGGGCAAGGACGAGCTGAACATGTTGGCCATCAGCTGCTATGTCGCAGGCATTCAGCCCTCCATCCCGGCTCGACGCTTCGACAACGCCGTCAAGCTTCTCGTCGCTGCGGGCATGCCGATCGAGGATTTGGCAAAGACGCCCAGCAACAAGCTGGCCGACTATTACCAGGTCGAACATCCTCCATTGCGGGGACATGACGGGCTCGACGACGCTCTGTCGATATCATACGCGCTGCAGCATCTGATGAAGATTGGAAAATTGCAGCCCGAGGTTCTCGATCAAATCTGAGGACAGAGAGAGCGTCATGATCCTCCCTACCGCGCAAACTTGCGAGCGCCGGCGACGCAGAGGATGACGGCAACGGTCACTGCGAGCATTGCCCAAGTCACGGGCTCGTGCAGCAGGGTTGCGGCGAGCGCCAGGCCGAAGAACGGCTGGAGCAGCTGCAGTTGTCCGACGGCGGCGATGCCGCCCTGCGACAGGCCGCGATACCAGAAGATGAAGCCGATCAGCATGGAAAACAGCGAGACATAGGCAAGGCCGAGCAGCGCCGGCGCTTCAATGCCCGAGAAGGTCTCCGGCCGATGAAAAAGCGCGACTGCGACCGTCACCGGCAGCGACAACACGAGCGCCCAGGAAATCACCTGCCACCCGCCGAGCGTGCGCGAAAGCCTGCCGCCTTCGGCATAGCCGAGGCCGCAAACGATGACCGCCGCCAGCATCAGCAGATCGCCGACCGGCGAGGCCGTCAGGCCCTGTGTCAATGCGAATCCCGCCACCAGCGCGCTGCCGAGAACGGAAAAGGCCCAGAATGCCGGCTTCGGCCGTTCTCCGCCACGGATCACGCCGAAGATCGCGGTTGCGAGCGGCAGCAGGCCGATGAAGACGATCGAATGGGCTGAGGTGACATGCTGCAGCGCCAACGCCGTCAGCAGGGGGAAACCGACCACGACGCCGAGCGCGACGACGGCCAGGGAGAGAATATCACCTCGGCTCGGCCGCTTCTCTCTGAAAGCGATCAGCAGGCCGAGGGCGAGGAAGCCGGCGATCGCCGCGCGCGCCACGGTGAGGAAGACGGGATCGAACTGCATCACCGCCACGCGTGTCGCCGGCAGCGATCCGCTGAAGATCACCACCCCGATAAAACCATTGATCCATCCCGATGCCATGCGGTCCATGATGCGCTGCCCTCCTTCATTCTCTCACTCTTATCGGCCAACACGGATGGCCATGACAGTGACAGCCTGATACGATTTTGCGAAACTGTAATGGTTCAGAAAGCAATACAGATGAGCGAAGGACGCACACGCGTAGAGATGGTCGTCGCGACGATCAGGCAGCGCATCGCCGGGCGCAGCCTGACGCCGGGCGCAAGACTACCTTCCGTCCGAGGGCTGGCTGCGACGTTGAAGCTCTCGACTTCGACCGTCGTCGACGCTTACGAACGCTTGATCGCTGAAGGCGCGATCCTGGCGAGACCAGGCTCGGGATTCTACGTCGCCAACCAGGTAGCGCCCTTTGCGCTTGCCGAGGCCGGGCCGAAGCTCGACCGCGCGGTCGACCCGTTCTGGATATCGCGGCAATCGCTGGAGGCCGGCGAAGCCGACCTGAAGCCCGGCTGCGGCTGGCTGCCGCCCTCCTGGCTGCCGGGGGACGGCATGCGCCGCGGGCTCAGAACACTTTCGCGCGCTGACGGGCCGGCGCTTGCCGACTACGGCTCGCCGCTCGGCCTGCCGCAACTGCGCCAGCTGATTTCCCGCCGCATGGGCGAACGGGGGATCGAAGCCTCCCCGGATCAAATCATGCTGGCCGATTCCGGCACGCAGGCAATCGATCTGCTCTGCCGTTTTCTGTTGGAACCCGGCGACACGGTGCTGGTCGACGATCCCTGCTATTTCAATTTCCATGCATTGCTGCGCGCCCATCGGGCAAAGATCGTCAGCGTGCCCTACACCGCGTCCGGTCCCGACATCGAGCTGTTTGCGCAAGTCGTCGCCGATGAGCGTCCGCGGCTCTACATCACCAACTCCGCCATCCACAATCCGACCGGCGCAACCTTGTCTCCTGTTACGGCTCACCGGGTTCTAAAACTCGCCGACCAGTTCGACCTGACCATCATCGAGGACGATATCTTTGCCGATTTCGAGCACACGCCAGCACCCCGCCTCGCTGCCTTCGACGGGCTCGAGCGCGTCATCCACATCGGCAGCTTCTCGAAAACCCTGTCGGCCTCGGCCCGCTGCGGTTTCGTCGTGGCGAAACCGGAATGGATCGACGGCCTGACAGACCTGAAGATCGCCACCTCCTTCGGCGGCGGCCGGCTGACAGCGGAACTGGTGCTGAACGTCTTGAGCGACGGCAGCTATCGCAAACACATGGAGACGCTGAGACACCGGCTCTCCCGAGCGATGAGTGAGGTCTCGGCCAAGCTGAAGCACCTCGGCATAACGCCCTGGCTGGAGCCCCAGGCCGGAATGTTCCTCTGGTGCCGGCTGCCCGACGGCATCGATGCGGCTGATGTGGCGCGCGGCGCATTGGAAGAGAGGATCGTTTTGGCTCCCGGAAACGCATTCAGCCTGTCGCAATCGGCAACCAATTTCATGCGCTTCAACGTGTCTCAGACGCTCGATCCAAGGGTGTTCGAGGTGCTGGGTGATGCGCTGGCAAGAAGAGGATAATGGAAAGTGGGCGGTAACGGATCAAGCACCCTCTTCTCGCGGCGTCCACCAACGCTGATTGTTTAGGAACGGTATTCACCAACGTCCCTCATCCTGAGGCTCGTAGCCCGGAGGGCGAAGCCTCGAAGGAGACGCCGCAACGCAGCTCCTTGCATGCGTCCACGCCGGCGCGCCCGCCTCGCCCTTCGAGGCCCCTGCGCGGCACCTCAGCAACCGTGTTGTTGGGGCTGGTTCCATGGGGTTCGTCTTTTAAGAATAGTGTTGATCATGATGATGAGCTTTCGCATGGCGGCGACGATGGCGACCTTGGGCGGTTTGCCCGCGTCGCGCAGCCTTTTGTGGAAGGTCTTGATGGCCGGGTTGCAACGGATGGCCGAGAGCGTAGCCATATAGAGGGCGCATCTGACGGTGGCGCGGCCCGCCGGCGATATGGCGTTGTCCACGCCATGTGCCGCTGTCGTGAGCGATGGGGGCGACGCCGACGAGGGCTGCGAGCTTCTTGTCGTCGATGGCGCCGAGTTCGGGCAGTTCGGCGATGAGCACGGCGGCACTGACCTCGCCAATGCCCGGCACGGTCAGCAGCAGATTGCGGCGTGCGGCCATGTCGGGCTCGGCCTCGATGGCGAGCGCGATGGCGGCATCGACGCGGGCGAGCTGAGCCTTGAGGGCGGCGAGGGTCTCGCCAATCAGCGCTGCGACGGCCTCAGGCGCATGCTCGAGGCGGTTCTTCTCGGCGACCGCCATGTCGATGAGTTGGCGACGGCGGGTGACAAGCGCAGCAAGCGCGATGCGGCCGTCGTCGATATGGGGGATCTGTGCCGGCCGCATCGCTCTGGCGAAGTGGAGCGTGACGCGGGCGTCGACCTGATCGGTCTTGGCCAAACGACCGCTGGCCCTGGCGAAGTCGCGCACCTGGCGGGGATTGACGACGGCGACGGCAATACCGGCGGCCATAAGCGTTCTGACGATTGCCATCTCGTAACCGCCGGTCGCCTCGACGACGACAAGCTCTGCGCCGGCCACTGCCGCAGTGAGTGCGGCACAGCCTGGCGCATTGTTGTCGAAGCGGACAACGGCGCGTTTGCCCTCAACGGCAACGTCGAGATGGGCCTTCGAGACATCGATACCGACCATGAAAGATTGCTGGATATGCATGACTGCTCCTCCTTGCAACGCGGGCTCGAAGCCCAACCAACCGTTCGAGCGAAGACATGGCGACGGAGATGCTTGCTGAGGTACGAGTTCAAGACCCAAGGATGACACGCATCCCCGCCGCACAGCCCCTTTATACAGCAACGGCAACGTACAAGGATGAGGCTCTCTTGGGCGCCGCCCAACAACCATCAAAACGACCGATGGACCGCCTTGTCGTTGGCAAGGCGCGTCACGCAGCCTTCGAGTTTGGCGAGCAGCAGATCGAAGTCGAGCGGCTTCGTCAGATAGTCCGCCGCTCCCCCGCGCAGGCCGGCTAGCGTGTTTTCCCGGTCGGTCAGTGCCGTCAGCAGGATGAAGGGGATGTTGGAAAGCTCGGGGTGGTTGATCTGAATTTCCGCCAGAAGCTGGTGCCCATCCATCACAGGCATCGAAATGTCGCTGATGACGATATCGGGCCACTTCGACAGGATCATTTCCAGTCCCTCGGCGCCGTTCGATGCCTCGAGCGTCTTGTAGCCGGCTTCGCTCAATTCTTCGACGAGGAGGTTCCGGATCTCGACTTCGTCTTCTATGCACAGGACTGTAACCATGAGCTCTTCCTTAAGCTGCGACTTGTTGATCCGACAATAGAAACTCTATTGGCAGAAGAATGGTGAATGTTGTGCCTTTGCCGAGCTCGCTCGTCACCTCGACGGTGCCGCCATGCAGTTCGACGACCTGCTTGACGACGTTGAGGCCGATGCCGGTTCCGGCAATGCCCGTCGCGCTGCGGGCGCGATAATAGGGCTGGAAAAGCTTCGGCAGATCCTCCGCATCCATGCCGATACCACTGTCGGAGATGGCGATCTCCACCGTTTTCTCGTCGGCCCGGGCGCGAACATGAATGTCAGGCGCGTTGGGCGAATATTTGACGGCGTTCGAAATCAGGTTGGTGAAGACCTGTTCCATGGCGCTGCGGTCGAACGTCAATATGTCAGGGATGGGCTCGAGATCGAGATGGAACACATGCGAGCGGCTGAGGTGGCGCTGCCTGTCGCAGCAGCTGACGAGCAGGGCTTTCAGATCGCCTTCGCTGCGCTTTAGTGTGATCTGTCCGGTTTCGAGCCGGCCGCTGGCGAGAATACTCTCCATCAGATCCACCATGCGCACCACCGCACTGCGGATCACGCCGGCTTTTTCGTGAACGTAATCACCGCTGACGTTGGTCGTCGAGCGGCAGAGCCGCTGGGCAGCGGCGTCGATGATGGCGAGCGGCGTGCGAAACTCGTGCGAGGCCATGGCGACGAACTGCCGCTGAAGCGCATTCACCTGCCGTTCGTGCACCAGCAGGCGGTCCAGTTCCTCTCTCTGCCTTTCGATCTCGGCCGTTCGATCGGCCACCATCTCTTCCAGATGGTCGCGGTGGTGGGTGAGCTGCGCCTGGCTGTCCAGCAGTGTCAGCGAGGTGCGATGCAGACCTCGTCCGAGCCAGAACACGACGGTGATCAGCAGCCCCAGGCAGCCGAGCCCCGCCGGCGCGATCTGCTGCAGCAGCATGAAGCCGGGCCGGATAGGCGGCCACACGAAATAGCCGATCGTGCCGCCGTCATGGGACGACACAGGCACTTGCGCCCGCTCGTCCTCACCTTTCGAAGGCGCGAAATTCAAGCCTTCGAGCAGCGCATGATGCGCGATACTTTCGGCGGTCTTTCCATCGATGAACTTGACCGAGATGGCGATGAATTCCTGGCCCGCCTCGATCTGCATCCTGGCCGAGCTCGGCAGAATGGGACGCGCGCTTGTTATCGCCGGCCTGTTGCCGATCATGATCGTCCGAACCGTGGCCAGTTGACCAAGCGCTTCGGCGCCGGGTTTTACAGCCCGCTCGACGAGAGCGGCGCGCATCTCTCCGGCAAGAGCGGTCATTTCATGGCCGTCGTCGTCACCGAGCCGCGGCGGCATGGCATCCGCGCCGTCGCGGAACGCAAACATCAGGCGATTGGTATCGTCGAAGATATAGGTTCTGTCGTGCCCGAAATACTGGCTCGTCCACCGACCGACATTGTCGAGCAGCCATTCATGGTTCCGCTGCTTGGCATAGAGGAAGGCGTCATCCCATTTGGTGACGCTTTCCTGTTCCCGGGGAAGTGCCGCGATCTGCTCTTCCAATCCTTGGCGGACGAAGTCGGCCTGCCGGCGCAACGAGAGATCATCGACCTTCACCGCGGCGAGCCACGCAAATCCGCACAGCAACGCAGCCGCCGCGCAGGTGAGCGTCACCAAGACGAATGTGATGTGGGATGTGAGCCCGACCTTCAATATCTGCAACCTTTTGATGGCGCCTGCTGCCGAGAAATTGACACGCAAAGGTTGACGGACCATGAATTATGCGCTCCCGTGAAGGTCTGTGGCAGGTCCCCATAGGCATCGCAATCGTTGAAGGAGAAGCACGTGGATGCAGCAGCATCGTCGGACACCTCAGGCATCAGGATCGAGCCGATCGCTACCGCCCATATCGACAGCTTTCATCATGCGCTCGACGTTGTCGCGCGGGAGAAAAAATACCTGTCCATGCTGGAAGCGACTCCGCTGCCGCAGACGCGTGAATTCGTGATGGGCATGATTGCGAAACGCAATCCGCAATTCGTTGCCACCGCTCAAGACAAGGTCGTCGGTTGGTGCGATATCAGCCGGCATTTCTTCCCGTCGCACGCCCATCGCGGAAACCTCGGAATGGGAATCCTCCCAGCTTATCGGGGCAAAGGTCTCGGACGCATGTTGATCGAGACCACATTGAGAGCGGCGCAGAAAAGCGGGTTTGCCAGGGTTGAACTCGATGTTTATGAAGACAACGCCCCTGCTATCGCTCTCTACGAAAAGATGGGATTTGCCCGCGAAGGCATCGTCCGACATGCGGCACGCATCGACGGTCAGTTCATCGATGCGATCAGCATGGCGCTTTTGTTCGACGAGCGCGGCGCGGCATAGATCCAGGTATCGCCGAGAATTTTTGAACGAGTCCAGCTGACTCCCGTGCCCCGGATGTTCATCATTTCCACCGGGAGTTGGAACAAATGCTCTTTCACGCGATTAGTCCAATGCGAATGCGCCGCCATGCATCGGGCTCAGCGAGGAGGCAGCCATGCACTTCACCCGCCGGCAATTTGCAGCGCTTGCAGCCGTAGTTTTCCTACCAGGGATGCCACGCGCAGCAGACGAGGAGAACGCCCTCTTCTGGCGCGCCAAATCCCCCGCGAATGACCATGTACTTTTTGGCTACGTGCGCATCCGCGCCGACGCTTTTCCTGACATCGTTACCGAGGGAAAACGCCTGATCGATCAATCGAAGAAGGTGCTGATCGACGTCAATCCCAGCCTTATCCTGTCTACTACCAAGTTCAAGAACAGCGATATCACGCCGGTCTTGTCAGGTTTGACGCCATCCGGTCAGGACGAGTTCAAGACAATCCTTTCGACATCCCCGGCAAAGGGAGCGATCGCAAAGCTTTCCGGTTTCGAGGCGAGCCTGCTCCTCATCGGCGAAGGACAGCATGCCTTCGCCCCAGACGCGCCGAGCATCGGCCTGGCGCTTGCGAAGTATGGCGCATCGATCGGGCGCGATGTGGAGACGCTTGCCGCCGACGGGGAAATGCAGGCCATGCAGAAGCCATTGACGCTCGAAACGGTCAATTCGGTCGGCCCCGCCTCGATCATCTACCTTCTCGAGCTGCGCCGCCGGATCGGACCGATCGGCGCCTATTTCGACGAGCTGTACAAGGCTCGAAAAAGTGGTGAGATTGCAAGCCTCGGAGAGGAAATCACCGCCAGAGGCATCGTGACGCCCACCGACCTCATCGATGCGGACAAGTTGCGCGCGCTTCTGATCGAGCGGATCACAAATCTGCCGGCAGGCACCAACGCTTTCGTCATCCTGCCGATAGGCCTTTTGAACGGTCCTTACAGCATTCTCAGCGAACTCCGCTCCCGCGGAGCAGAGGTGTCAGCAATCGGCTGAACCCGGTCTTGAGCAATTCCGGGGATCGCGACATGAATGCCCAGGCTCCTTTCGCCCGGCCACTCTCCTATCGGGCGAAAGCCTCGAACGGATTGTCGTGTGTCAGGCGCACCAGGGTGTCGTCGTCTATGCCCCGCCGTTTCAACTCGGGCAGCAAAACCGTGGAAAGATGCGTATACGGTTTGGGTATCCCGCCCATCGGCTGCGCCGGATCGAACCAGCCGCGGTCATGGCTCAACAACAAGCGATCGCCGCAGCCCGCCTCCAGCGCCTTGATCACCAGCTCCGCCACCTCGTTGTCCCCGCTCCGGCCGACATGGTCATATTCGATCCAGGCGCCTCGCTCAGCGACGGCGACATTAAGGGCGAAGTCCGCTTCTTCCTGCGTGTGGATGGAGATGAACCTGTCGGCCTTGTAGCCTTCCGCCTCGATGACATCGAGTTGGTCCATGACGACCCGTCCCCTGATCGTATGACTGCCGATGACGGCGTCCGTCTGGGCCGCGGCGCGTGCGGCTGCCCGCAGGATTTTCGTCTCAAGCGCCGTCATGCCGTCATCGCCGGCGCTGAGCTTGATCCAGCCCGCCTGGAACCCGGTTTCGTCGATCTGCTCCGTCAGCTCGCGAAGCATCCACGCCTCCAGCTCTTTCTCGGAAGCCTGGCGGACCCATTCGGGAATCCAGGGTTCACGGTAATTGCCGGTGGGCACGACGATCGGAAAATCCGTCGCGAGCGACACGGCAAGATCGATATCCGCACGGCGTCC
This sequence comes from Rhizobium sp. WSM409, assembly GCF_057653825.1. Taxonomy (NCBI): domain Bacteria; kingdom Pseudomonadati; phylum Pseudomonadota; class Alphaproteobacteria; order Hyphomicrobiales; family Rhizobiaceae; genus Rhizobium; species Rhizobium sp. WSM409. Next base: position 2,640,347 of record NZ_CM172794.1, read on the forward strand.
AACGCCGCCCGTCGAGCATTCGACCAGTGCCGTCACCCCGAGCTTCTTGATCCGCTCGATTTCGGGAGCCATCAGACGGACGACGTCGTCGATGTCTGCCTCGGCATAACCGGGCTGGTCCGGCGTCCTGAGGTCGACGAAAACGTGCTCGTGCGGGAGGATCATCCCAAGTTCGGATTTGCTCTTAGGCCCGAGCGTGGTGCGCAGATATTTCAAAATCTCTCCCCCGCGATCATACCGGCTTTGCGTAAAGACCTCGACCGACACTGCCGCGAAAGTAGCTCGTCACGTACCGAAATCAATCTCCCACTCGGTTAAAATTCCAACAACTTGACCCCTTGATATCGACTTCCAACTTGACGCCCGAATTGCTGGCGAGCTGACTGTCGCCCGGGAGAGATATGTCGTATCGGCCTCTTCGGCGTCGCATCGGCTACTTCCCTTTCCCCTCCTTGCCCTGCGCCGGCCGGCTGATCGCGCGGATCTTGCCGCTGCCGCCGCCACCGCAGAAGAAGCAGTCGCCGCCGTCGGATTCGAGGCCGGAGACGCCGGTACCCTCGGGCATATCAAGCCGCTCCAGCACCTCCCCGGTTTCAGGATCGATGCGCCTGACGTCGCTGTCATCGCCCTCCCAGGTGCCGTGCCAGAGCTGGCCGTCGACCCAGGTGACGCCTGTCACGACGCGGTTGGATTCGATGGTGCGGAGGATCTTGCCGGTTTCCGGGTCGATCTGGTGTATCCTGCGGCCGCGGTGCTGGCCGACCCAGAGCGAGCCTTCGGCCCAAGCAAGGCCGGAATCGCCGCCATTGCCGGGCGCCGGGATGGTGGAAAGGATGCGGCCGGTCTTCGGATCGATCTTGTGAATGACATCCTCGGCGATCTGATAGAGGAACTCGCCGTCGAAAGCCGTTCCGGCATGGGACGCAACCTCGATCGAGCGCACCACCTCGCCGCTTGCGGGATCGAGCGCGTTCAGCCTGTCGCCCGAGGCGAACCAGACGTGCTCACCATCGAAGGTGACGCCGTTGACGCGCTCGGCGCCGGGAAAGGGTCCATATTCACGGATGATCGTCGCTGCCGATTTTTTCATCTCTTCCATCCTGTTCGCCCGTCGGGCCATCTTCATCAGTCAGGCCATACTAATCGCTTGGCAAAGGTCCCGGGAGTAACAAGACCGTCGGGAAACCGGGCAGCGGCGGGCTCATCCAACGCCGCGCCCGCCCGCGCCCGAAGGATTGCACCTTGCCCTCCCCGGCAAGCGAATCCAGCGCCCGCTGCACGGTGCGCGGGCTGGCGCCGAGCGCGATCGCCAGCGCCGAGCTCGACCAGGCCTCGCCATCGGCGAGAAAGGCAAGCACCGCCCCATACTGGCCTTCGACGAGCGGCGCCAGCACGGCAGTCTCGCCGGCGCGCCGCGGCGAAAGCGCAAAGCCGCGTTTCGTCGCCGAGACCTCCGCCAGTCCCCGCAGTTCGGCACGCAGCCGGCCGATCTCGACGCGCAGCCGGGCACGATGCGATTCATCGGCATGTTTGCCGCGGAAGGCGCGCGCGATGAGCGTGCCGCGTGCCACATCCGCCGGCCAAGCTTCGGCAAGCGTCCGGGCGAGCGTGAAGAGCACCGGCCGCGTTGCCAGCGACACCGAAAGCTGATCGTCGCGCACGACATGGCGGCAGGCATCGACAACGAGCGTGCCCGAACCCAGCAGCTCTTCCACCTCCTCGAGCAGCAGCGGGCTTTCCCGCCAGCGCGAGATCAACCGCGCCACCGGCGCGCTGAGCACCTGGGCGGCATTTTCCACCTCCGCCGTCAATACCGGCATACCGGCCTCGCGCGCCGCCTGCCTCGCCCGGTCAAGCGCCGCACGCGCCGCTTTCGTCTGCAGGCGCCGGATCGCGATGCCCGTGACCACCAGCTCATGAGCGGCCCTTGCCGCCGGCGGCAGTGGCGTCGGGTCGAGTGTTTCGAGCGCCCGCTCGGCCTCGTCGAGCCGGCCGATCAGCACCAGCCGGCGAAGCTCGACATTCCTGGCATGGGCGGCATTGACCCTGTCGCCATGCGCTTCGAGCACCTTGCGCGCCGCCTCCAGCGCTTTGGGCGGCCAGGTGAGATCACGCGAGACCAGTGCGATCTCGGCCTCGGCGACCACGCAGCGGGCTCGCGCCACCGCCTCCCGCGGGCCGAAAGCACGCGCCGCACTCTTCAGCAGCGCCTTGGCGCGGACGAGATCGCCGAGCTGCGCCATCGCAATGCCGCGCAGCGCCAGCGCCGGCGCATCGTCGCGCAGCGCCACCCGCTTCAGCGCGCCGAGCGCATCTCCCGTTGCCAGCGCCCGCGCCGCCGCCGTGATCAGCGAGTCCATTCAAATCCCGTCACACTTGTCACTCCCACCCTTGCCCTGCCCGGTCGTAGCTTTGTCGTCGACCGGCAAGCAAGCCTGCGCCGGATGCTACGACGAGAGACAGGCAAAGGAGAAGACCCATGACGACAGAGCTGAACGCAACACGGCAGCAATGGCTGGCGGCTCGCCTCGATCTGCTCGAAGAGGAAAAGGAACTGACCCGGCAGAGCGACGTGCTGGCGATCAAGCGCCAGCAATTGCCGCGTGTGAGGATCGACAAACAATATCGCTTCGACACCGACGGCGGCAACATCTCGCTGAAAGACCTCTTCGGCGGGCGCTCGCAGCTGCTCGTTTATCACTTCATGTTCGGGCCGGATTATACCGCGGGATGCCCGTCCTGCTCCTCGATCGCCGATGGCTTCAACGGCTTCTTCGTTCACCTGGAAAACCACGACGTCGCCTTTTGGGCGGTCTCGCGCGCGCCGCTCGCAAAGCTCGAAGCATTCAAGCGACAGATGGACTGGAGCTTTCCCTGGGCCTCCTCCTTCAGCAGCGATTTCAACGGCGATTTCAGCGTCTGGTTCTCTGCCGAGCAGCAGCACCAGGGCGAGGTAGACTATAATTACCGCCGTGAACCGCCCGCCCCCGAACCGCTCACAGGCAGGACTGTCCAGGAATGGCAGCCGGGCGACAGCGAGGCGCCGATCACTCAGATCGCCGCCATGACCGGCACCGATGTCCCAACCTATACCCGCGACCGGCCGGGTGTCAGCGCCTTCGAGCTCATCGATGGCGCCGTCTACCACAGCTATTCCAGCTATGCGCGCGGGCTGGACGGGTTATGGGGCATGTACCAATGGCTCGACCGCACCCCCAAGGGTCGCAACGAAACCGGCATCTGGTGGCGCCACCACGACCGGTACGGCAAGGAGTGACGCCGATGCTGCTTTCCGCCCACACTCCAAAGAGAGCCGACGGCAACGCCGCTCTCAACGCCGCCGAATGGCTCTCGCTGGCCGCCTCAGCAGACGGATCAGTTGCTAAGCCGAGCAGTGGCATCGCTAGCCCGGGCGGCCGGATTGCGGCCCACACCGCCGATTGGCTGTCGCTCGCCGCCGCCCCGACATTCGCGGTCATGGCACTGCTGATGGCCACGACCAGCAGTGCCAACATGATCTGCATGACGACGCCGGATGCCTTCCCGATCGGCGGCATGGTGCCGATGTACCTGCTGATGAGCGGCTTCCACCTGACGCCCTGGCTGCGGCTCGCCGCCGGCTGGCGGGGCTTGAGCCCCCGATAACGCTCCGCGACGCCGCTGCTCCCTCTTCTCCCCAGCGCAGGGAAGAGGGAGCAAGCCGCGCCGGGCTTTACCCACTTACCAAAGCGATCAAGTTCATGCCCTCACCTCGATAAAGTCGATCGGCCCGCCGGCAATATCGTCATCGAAGACCGCGCAGGAAAGCTTGCCGCCGAAGACGCAGCCGCTGTCGATGTTGGTGCGGTTTCCTGTCGTCACCGGGTTGGACAGCGACGGTGTATGGCCGTGGACCAGGTGCTTGCCCCAATAGTCGCTGGACTCACCGGAAGGGAACCGTAACCAGAGAAGATCGTGCTCGCTCTGCTGCTCCAGCGGAAATTCTGGATCGACGCCCGCATGGACGAAGATCCGATATCGATCGACATGCATGAGGGGACGATCGGCCGCCCATTGCAGATGCTGGGGCAGAACTCTGCCGCCATAGGACATTTCGGTTTCAAGTCCGCCGATGCCGCTGCCGATCCACACGTCTCTGCTATCGCTATCGGCATAGGCAGCGACCATCAGGTCCTCATGATTGCCTTTCAGGCAGATCCATCGCCACGAGTCCGATGGACCGGCAATGATCCGGTCGAGGACGCTTTTGCTGTCAGGCCCGCGATCGACATAGTCGCCAACGAAGACGACGGTCCCTCCAGGCGCATAGGCCGCGATCCGATCGATCATCCTGTTCAGCGGATCGATACAGCCATGTATATCACCTATGGCGAACGTGTAGCGCATGCTTCGACCCTCTCGGCTGCAGTGCGATGGCGCGCGGCCAAGACGAGAAGGCGCGCCAGGGCATTATGCCGAGGCTCACGCCCCACGCCGTCCATCGCATCATAACAAACGAAAGCCCGCCGCCATCGCGAAAACCGACTCAATCTCCGGCATTTATGGCGGTTGGCTCTCCTTCCGCTTGAGGCAATCGCCACAACACTCACGCCTGCTCAGTGGGGTAGAGCGTCAGGATATTGACATTGACCCTGCGCGGCTGCGTCACCGCATAGAGAATGGCCGCGGCGATGTCCGCGGCCTCTAGTTGCTCGATGTCGCCAAGCCGTTGTTCCACCGCTTCGCGCACACTGGCGCGCATGTGGGAGGTAAACTCGGTCCTGACGGCGCCAGGCTCGATGCAGGTGACGCGAATGCCATCCCGGCCAATCTCGCGCCGCAGCGATTCCGCCATAGCGCTCGCCGCATGCTTGGTGCCGGAATAGACCGTCGAGGGATGAATGTACCGGCCGGTGCCGGAGGAGACGATGACGATATGGCCGGTCCCCTGCCGCTGCATCGCCGGCAACGCCGCATGGATCGGGTAGAGCAGCCCGAGGAAGTTGACCTCGACCATCTCCTGATACTCGGCGGTGGTCGTGTTCCGGAACGGCGCGGCAACGCCGACGCCGGCGACGCAGAGCAGCATGTCGAGCCTGCCGAAATCGCCGATCGCCCGCTGCACCATCGCCGCAGCCTGTGCCTCGTCGGACACATCGGTCTCGATCGCTAGGACCTCACCGTCGCGCTCGCGGATGCGCTCCGCCAACGCCTCGAGGCGCGGCATGCGGCGGGCCGCGATCGCCACGCTTGCCCCTTCCTCCACTAGCGCCAGAGCGGTCGCCGCACCTATGCCAGACGAAGCGCCGGCAATGAGGGCGACCCTGCCACTGAGCTTTTTGTCTGTCTGCATACCGGCTCTCCCGTCCTTTGGTTCAGGGTTGGCGAAATTATCGGCAATTTAGGCTGCGATGATCATGACAACAATGCTATATAAATCAAACAGACTATGTGGACTTGGAGGCCTAATGCGCGGCAGCGACTATGCGGAGCTCAAGGCGTTCGTGACCATCGTCGCCCACGGCAATTTCGCGCGCGCCGCAGCCGAGCTCGGAATTTCGGCATCAACGCTCAGCCAGACGATCCGCGCGCTGGAAGCCCGCCTGGGGCTTCGCCTATTGAACCGCACGACGCGCAGCGTATCGCTCACCGACGCCGGCGAACGGCTGCATGCACGCTTCAGGCCGGCCATGATCGAGATGGAGGCGGCGGTCCGCAATGTCGTCGACGCACGCGACACGCCGGCGGGAACGCTCCGGGTGCATCTGCCGAGTGTCGCCGCCGCAACCTTCCTCGAGCCAACCCTCGGCCGCTTCCACGCCGCCTATCCCGATATCGTCCTTGACGTGACGATCGACGATTCAGTCACCGACATCGTCGAAGCCGGTTATGATGTCGGCGCACGGCTGGGTGAGTTTCTCGAAGCCGATATGATCGCCGTTCAGCTCGGCGGCGAGCAGCGCCAGTTGGCCGTCGCCTCGCCAGAGTACATCGCCCGGTACGGCCGCCCGAATGTGCCGGGCGACCTGCTCCAGCACCATTGCATCAACTGGCGCCAGCCGGGCGGTAAAGGTCTCTACAAGTGGGAATTCCTCAAAGACAACACGTGGTTCTCCGTCGCGGTCAACGGCCCGCTGATCGTCTCGCACCGCGAGATGGCCCTTGCCGCCGCCGTCCAGGGCGTCGGCATTGCCTTCTGGGCCGAAGACCTCGTGCGTCCGCTGATCGAGGACGGCAAGCTCCTGCCGCTGCTTGAGGAGTGGTGTGGCACCTTCCCTGGCTGGTTCCTCTGTTATCCCTCACAACGCTACACACCGCCGAGCCTGCGCGCCTTCGTCGATTTCCTCAGGCGCGATCGAGGCCTGCAGAGACCGCTCGAAGAAATCGCAATGGATCGTAGGATGACAACTAGACAGGCACCCGTCGGCGATCGCCGTTACAATCGCCGAAGATGCCGATCCACGGACGATTGTCTCATCAATAAAAGCCAGGCGTTACGTACCATCAAGGGCAGCTTATAGCCCGAAGGCGACCTTGCATTGTGCAATCGCCACCGGTTATGCGTTCATCACCATGAAGAAATACGGACGAACCTATCACCTACCGATTTCTCCAGGAGCGATGAGCGATGACAAAGTCATGGCGATGCTTGACGGGCTGATGATTGGCGATCTTGTCATCACCGAGAAAATGGATGGTGAGAACACGACCATCTATCGGGACGGGTCTCATGCGCGTAGTCCCGATAGCCGTTACCATTCGTCGCGCGATTGGCTTAAGGCTTTTGCTGCCAGCATCAGCCCGCAACTTGCAGATGGCGAACGCATCGTGGGTGAGAACCTCTATGCCCGGCACTCGATCGGTTATGATGATCTGCCGTCATACTTCCTCGGCTTTGCATGGATTATCGACGATAAGGTCCAATCCTGGGATCTGACGCAAGCCCGGTTCGAAGAACTGGGCATCGTTCCGGTGTCGACACTATATCGGGGACCATACAAAGCCGGCCTGTTCGAAGATACTGCGGCATCGCTGGATAAGACCAAGCAGGAGGGGTTTGTCGTTCGGATCGCTGATGCGTTCCTGGAAACCGAAATGCCAGCTCGGATGGGCAAGTATGTGCGGGACAACCACGTTCAGAGTGAAACGCATTGGATGCAGTCGGAACTCATCCCCAATCGCTTGGCAAATTCCTGACGGTCGCTCGCCTCTCCTCCGTCCTGTGCTGGTCACAGGAATCCAGCCACGCCGCTCGCGGGCCTCACGCATGGCCCGCGGGATCTTGCCCTGCGACGCCGGTTTTATCATACTGCCCGGCATGAGCGGACATGAGAGCCCCATCGAGTTCTACACGCGACCCGGCCCGATGACCTCGGCCGGGCTGCATGCGCCCGCCCTTGCCGCGCTCCAGGGCGTCGGCGCCGTTGCCGCCGCCGTGCATGGCACGCTGCTGCATGATGCCTGGGCGCAACACTACGATCAGGTGCTGACCCCGGAGCGAAGGGCGCAATCGCACACGCGGCCGGCGCGCGCGATACTCGATACGATCATGGCGATCGATCCCGCGCCCCTCGACATCACGCGCCCGCCTGACAAGCGCAGCATCGGCACATGCCGCAATTTCACCGTGCTTGCCTGCGCAGCACTTAAGGCCCATAGCGTGCCGGCACGCGCCCGCTGCGGCTTCGGCATGTATTTCGAGGCCGGCAAGGGCATCGATCACTGGATCGCCGAATATTGGGACGGACAGCGCTGGGTCTCCGCGGATTTCCAGATCGATGCTCTCCAGCGCGCCGCTTTTCAGCTCGATTTCGACCCGCTCGACCAGCCGCCGGGCAAATTCCAGAGCGCCGGCGAAACCTGGCAACGCTGCCGCGCCGGCACCGCCGACCCCGGGAAATTCGGCATCTTCAACGAGTCCGGCTTCTGGTTCATCGCCATGAATCTCGTCCGCGACTTCGCCGCGCTCAACAATATTGAGATGCTTCCCTGGGACAATTGGGGAGCGATGCCGGAACCCGAGGAGGAGATGTCTGCGGATAGTCTCGCCCGCTTCGATCGCCTCGCTGCCCTGACGGTGGCAGCGGACGAACGCTTCGGGGAGTTGCGGGCGCTCTATGAGGGCGATGCCGGGCTGCGCGTGCCGGCGCAGGTCTTCAACGGCGTGCGCCAGCAGATGGAGGATGTGGGCAGCGCGTGATTTATGGAATGGCTGAGGTCGCCGCTTGTTCCCTCTTCTCCCCGCCGGGGAGAAGGTCGCCCGAAGGGTCGTGAGGGGCCGCACGTTACGCCCTTCATGCTACTCTTCGCTTGCGTTCAGCGCATTCGCGGCTTTGCCGCTCACCCCCATCCGCCTTGTCCAGCTGAAAGATGGGTGACAGATTGAACCGGATACATAGGTTACAGTTCCGGCGCAGTTGAAGCCACAGCGGCGCAGTTTCCCGTGGATGGGATCGATGACGCCGACTGGATGAGCATAGAAGCGCACGACCCACTGCCCATCCTCGGTTTCCTCGCCCGCCACCGGTTCGCCCGCGAGGCCCTGGGCGATGTAGATCAGGTCACCGCTCCATTTGATCTCGCCGTTGGGGCGCACCCGCCTGACCGCCGCCCGGCGGAGCGGATAGCGCGCCAATGCCGCAGAAGTGATACGCCGAACTCATCCGGTTACGATTGTCTTTCGAGCCGAAATTGTGCAATGACCCATCGACCCCAGATACAACGGATCAAGGTGCGGCATCGGTATGAAGAAGATCGGTTTCCTCTCGTTCGGGCACTGGACGCCCTCGCCCCAATCGCAGACGCGCTCGGCCGGCGATGCGCTGCTGCAGTCGATCGAGCTTGCGGTGGCGGCCGAGGAACTCGGCGCCGACGGGGCGTATTTTCGCGTGCATCATTTCGCCCGCCAGCTGGCCGCACCCTTCCCGCTGCTATCAGCCGTCGGCGCTAGAACCAATCGGATCGAGATCGGCACTGCCGTCATCGACATGCGCTACGAAAACCCGCTCTACATGGCCGAAGATGCCGGTGCGGCCGACCTCATCGCCGGCGGCCGTCTGCAGCTCGGCATCAGCCGCGGTTCGCCCGAACAGGTGATCGATGGCTGGCGCCATTTCGGCTATGCCCCGCCCGAAGGCCAGAGCGAAGCCGACATGGCCCGGCAACATGCCGAAGTCTTCCTCGAAGTGCTGCGCGGCGAAGGTTTTGCCAAACCGAACCCTCGGCCGATGTTTCCGAATCCACCCGGCCTCCTGCGCCTCGAGCCGCATTCCGAGGGCCTGCGTGAGCGGATCTGGTGGGGCGCAAGCTCGAATGCCACCGCCGTCTGGACGGCCAAGCTCGGCATGAACCTGCAGAGTTCGACGCTGAAGGACGATGAGACGGGAGAGCCCTTCCACGTCCAGCAGGCCGACCAGATCCGGGCATACCGCGCGGCCTGGAAAGAAGCCGGCCACACGCGCCAGCCGCGCGTCTCGGTCAGCCGCAGCATCTTCGCGCTGGTCGACGATCGCGACCGCGCCTATTTCGGCTACGGCAACGACGAGGGCGACAAGATCGGCTTCATCGATGAGAAGACCCGGGCAATCTTCGGTCGCAGCTATGCCGCCGAACCCGATGCCCTGATCAAGCAGCTCGCCGAAGACGAGGCGATTGCCGAGGCCGACACGCTGCTGCTCACCGTCCCCAACCAGCTCGGCGTCGAATATAACGCCCACGTCATCGAAGCGATCCTGACCCACATCGCGCCTGCGATGGGTTGGCGCTGACGCGCTGTCATTGCTGCCGGACTCTCAAACCCGCGGATACCTCGCACGGAATTCGCGAGGACTGCAGCCTTCGCGTTCGTGAAAAACACGCGAAAAATAAAACGGATCATCCAGGCCGATCATGGCGGCCACCGTTTCGATCTTTTCGTCGGTGGTTGCCAAGAGCTGTTTGGCATGGTCCATGCGCGCCCGAAGCTGAAATGCCTTGGGAGGCAATCCGGTTTCGAGCGTGAATCGCCTGCGCAGCGTAGCCGGCGACATGCCGTGCTCGGCCGCAAAGGCCGCGAGGTCCAACGGTTGCATCGCCCGCCGCCGTAGCGTTTCCACGATGTCGGCCATATCTAGCCTTTCCTGGCGTCGATCGGCCGCGCCGCTTGCCTGTCTGGCGGCTGATATGACGATATGATGCAGCATCAATGCCGCCGATGCCTGCCCGAGATTGGTGTCGTCAAGCAGATCGGCATGAAGCTTGCCGAACTGCCGTACAACCTCATCGAGATGATGCAAGGCAACGACCGGGTGTCGCTCGGTCATGATCCTCAGCCTCACGAAGTCCCGCGTGAACGATCCTTCGAAAAGCGCCCAGCGCTCGTCCCAGCCGCTTTCGTCGGGGCCATAGGAATGCACTCGGTTCGGAAACAGCCAGAACAGTGCAGGTCCAGTCAGGCTCATGCGGCCGCTGGCGGCGGTTTCTAGCCAGCCCTGCCCCCGCTCCACCAGCACGACGGCGAAACTCGGTAATTTCCGGTCCGTCACCGCACGGCGGGCATGCTGCCTGCCGCTGCCCGTGACAGCAAGTCCGCCGGCAGCGGTAAGCGGCGTTCTATAGATGGCCTCGGTGTCTCTCATGATGAGCGAAAAGTCCAGTTATGAATTTCCTCTATGTCGGTTGGCCCGCCGGATCAGGTAATTGATGACAAGCCAACTCAAGCGATGGAGGAGTGAAATGTCAATTGCTGCGGAGGTCATGCAGGTCCGAAAGCCGGAATTTCCCCTTGCCGCCCATGGCAAAACCCTGGCTGCAGAGCGGACGGGCTGGCTCACGCCGACCGATCCCGCCATCGGCGTGGACGCCATCCGCCGCCGCTTCCAGGACGATGGCTATGTCTGGCTGAAAGGCCTTCTGCCTCGGGCCGATGTGATCGACTTCCGCCGCTGGGTTTTTGAACATCTCGCCGAAACCGGCCTGGTCGATCCCGGCAGCGATTTTTCTCTGGGCATCGCGTCTGCCGGTGGCTTCGACAGGAGCCTGGCGGACCGGCGCCTGATGTCGCTCGTCCGCTCAGCCGCCTATGAAGGCTTCTGTGCGCAACCGCCGCTCGCCCGCTTCATGGACGATTTCATGCAAGGCATCTCCTATCTGCACAAGCGCAAGCTCATGCGTTTCGTCCAACCGGGATCGCCGACGGCCACGCCCGCCCACTATGATCTCGTCTATCTCCGCGGCGGCACCAGCCGCCTGGTGACGGCCTGGATTCCAATCGGCGACATCCCCACCGAGATGGGTGGCCTGGTTTACCTCGAAGGCTCGCACGCGCTGGGCGTCAAGATGGAAGCCGAGTTCCAGGCCACGAGTGGCGATCTTTCGCCGGAGGAGCGGATCAATGCCTATAACCGCCACATGGCGGAAGGCGGCTGGATCTCGAAGGATCTGCCCGATATGGCCGAGCGCTTCGACACCCGCTGGCTCGCCGCCGATTATGAGGCCGGCGACGTGGTGCTTCACTCGCCCTACATGATCCACGCCTCGACCACCAATCAGGACCGCAGCCGGCGGCTGCGCCTCTCCACCGACATCAGATATCAGAATGTCGACGACGAGATCGACGTCCGATGGAATAACCATTGGAGCCTCGGCGATATGCTGTAGCTTGGTTCGACTGCCTCATTCGGCACAACCCCGGCTCTGGCTGCATGTCATCCGGTATAGGCGACCGCGCAGCTGACGCGGAAAGCGAGGCGCGAAACGCCGACCGCCGATACAGAAGCGACGTGCTCGGACCTTACTGCCGTGTTGGACGTTGATGCTCCGAACCTTGAATCGGTCGCATGACTGACCGAGTTATGCCGTAGCCGAACCGCTCGAGTTGCCTGATGCCGCGTACGAACCTGAACGATATCCTGATCTTCATGGCCGTCGTCGATGCCGGAAGCTTTATCGCCGGCGGCCAAACCATGGGCCTGTCGCGTTCAGCGGCAGGCAAGGCTGTCATCCGCCTGGAAGACCGGCTCGGCGCGCGTCTGCTCAACCGCACGACGAGAACGTTGAACCTGACCGACGAAGGCCGGATGTTTTACGAGCGCGGGCTGCAGATCCTTGCATTGGTCGACGAGGCGGAGGCGAGCGTTGCGGGGCAGAACAGCACGCCGCGAGGCGTTCTCCGGCTGACCGTTCCCGATGCCTTCGGGCGGCTTGTCGTGCTGCCTTTGCTTGAAAAATATCTTCAGGCCTGGCCCGACATCCAGGTCGAAGTGAGCTTCACCGATCGCCTGGCCGACATCGTCGAGGAAGGCTTCGATCTGGCGATCCGGATCGGCGCGACGGCGACGGACACCCGCCTGGTCTCACGCGTGATCGCCACCTATAAGGCACGGCTCTGCGCCTCGTCGGCCTACCTTGCCGAGCGCGGCGAGCCCCGCGATATCGACGATCTCGCGGTCCATGACTGCCTGATCTTCGCCGGCCGCAATCAAAGGCAGGGCTGGCGCTTTCGCGGGGAAGGCGGTTCCTGGATCAAGGCGCAGGACCGCAGCCGCTTGAGGCTCGACAGCGCAGAGGCGATCCGCGACGCCGCCCTGGCGGGACTGGGCATCGCGCTGCTTCCCGATTTTCTCGTCGCCGACGATCTCGTCACCGGCCGCCTCCGGCAGATCCTGCCCGACCTCGAAACCGACGACGTAAAGATCGTCACGCTCTATCCCGACAAGCGCCTGCTGGAACCGCGTGTCCGACGCTTCATCGATCTGATGGTCGAGGAGCTTGGAGACCAGAGCGAGGCACGCAACCGCGACGCTAGGTCTGGGTGATAGGCTTGTCGAAGCCGCGGAAGCTCTTCAGCGCCAGGGGAAAGAGGGTTGCGGCGAGATAGGCGAGCCCGGTGAGCGAGAGCGCCGCGGCGAGGCCGATCGTGCTGATCAGGGCGCCGCCGACGAGGCCGCCGAAGGGGATGAGCGCGAAGCAGAGGGCGGCGTTCATCGCGGTGACGCGGCCGGTCAGCGGCTTGGGGATGCGCTCGAAGATCACCGCCGACAGGATCGGATTGAGGAAGCCCGAGGCAAATCCTGCGATTGCCAGGGTGAGGAAGATGATGGGGAGTGGCGCATCCAGCGCAATAACGAGAAAGCGCGGAAATCCGGTCAGCAGGAAGGCCACGGTATAAACCATCAGGCGCGGCATCCGCTCGCCGATCGCAGCGGCAATCGCAGCACCCGCGATCGAGGCGCCGGTGAAGGCCGAAAACATCGCCCCCAGCAATTCCGGGCCATGGCCTGAGCTCCGCGTCCAGACGGGCAGCAGCACCGCGTGATAAGCCTGGTCCAGCAGGTTAGTGGTCGCCACCATGATGACAATGCTGACGAGCACCGCGTCGCCGCGCAGAAAGCGCCAGCCTTCCCTGAGATCGCCGAGATAGGAGGACATCCCGCCCGGCCGGGCCTCGGGCATGCAGCGCAGCTCGGGGACGCGCCGCAATCCGGGGATGCCTACTCCCACAATCAGCGCAGCGGCGGCGAAGGTGACGGCATTGACCACCAGCGCTTGGCCCGGGCCGATCAGGCCGATCAGCGCGCCGGCGCCGGCCGCACCCGCCGTCGAGGCCAGCCGCTCGATGGCACCAACGAGGCCTGTCACCCGCTCGAGCGGCACCGCCGCCAATTCGGCAATATCAGGCACCATCGCCTGTTTGGCAGCATCGGATGGACCGCGCAGCACACCCATGGCAAAGACGACAGGCAGCAGCAGCGACATATCAAGCAGGCCGAGCCAATCGAGCAGCGGCACCAGCATCACCACGGCCACCGAGGCGGTGTCGCAGACGACAGCGATGCGTTTCGGGCCGACGCGGTCGATCAGCGGCCCACTGAGCGCCTTGGCGGCGACATAGGGGAGCATCTCCATCATCGCTGTCAGCCCGGTTAAAACGGGGCTGCCGGTCGCGCTCAGCACCAACCAGGGAATAGCGATGGTCGACAGCCGCGTGCCGGAAAGCGAAAGCGTCTCGGCCGCGGCAAGCGCCAGGAATGGCCCACCCTTCCTCATGACCCATCATCTTCCTCGCGATGCGGGAGCCGGCCCGGATAGCGAAAGGCGTGCAGCATGATCGAGAAGGGAACCATATCCGGGGGTGCCAGCTCCCCCAAAGGCGGAGCCACCCGCATCGCTTCGAGAATGGTATCGGTCAGCCGCTTGGTCAGGGCTTCGGCCTGTTCCGCCGTCATCGGGATGATGATGTCGCTGGCCGTGCTCGCCTTGCGCCATTCCGCCGGCAGCTCGGCATATTCCTCCAGCGCCTGCTGCATCTGGCCGACCTGCAGAGAGAGTATCGCCTGGTTGAAGGCGAGGTCGAGATCAAGCGCTTCACCCTCGGCCTCGCTTGCCGGCACCGAGGTGAGCTCGTGGCTGGCGCGCCACCAGCGGTCGCGCCGCGAAGCATGCGGCGCTTCCTCGATGAAGCCGTATTGGGCGAGCTGGCGTAGGTGATAGCTGGTCGCGCCGCTATTCAGCCCGAGCCGCACTGCCAGCTGCGTCGCCGTGGCGGGTCCATCGACCCTGAGCATGCCGAGCATGCGCAGCCGGACAGGATGCGTCAGCGCCTTCAGCGCGGTGGGATCGGGCACGACGCGGCTGAGGGTGCGGGGTGCGGTGACGGATTGAGCAGGCTGCGGGCGCGGGTCTTTCATGCCGGAAGCCTACTATTACAAAGACATCTTTGCAAAGTTTCTTTGCGTAAGTGCAAGTGCCCTGTCCGCAGCTCAATCCTCAAGCAGGGTGAAGACCGCGCAAGGGTCGGCGATGCCGCGCAAGGTGTGCTCGCCGAGCGGCATCAGCGCCGTCGCCGTATTCGCCGCCACCGCGCCCGAGATCAACACGCTTCGGCTGAGCGGCTTGCACAGCCCTTCCAGCCGGCTGACCAGATTGACGGCGGAGCCGATAGCGGTGAAGTCCAGCCGGTCGGCAGCACCAATATTCCCCCACAGGATCTCGCCGAAGTGCAGTGCTGCGCCGAAGGGCAGCGGCGCTAGCCCCTGCGCCTGGCGAACTTGATCGAGATGGGCCATGCCGGCGCGGCTGGCGGTGACCGCGCGCAACGCTGCCTCGCAAGCCTCGCGATCCCCTCGGCCTGTGTCGCCCTCGCTCGACGTAGCCGTGACCGGAAAGATCGCCAGCACGCCGTCGCCGATGAACTTCAGCACCTCGCCCCCGAAGGCATGCACGGCGCCTGCGACACGGTCGAACCAGGCGTCCAATGCGGCGATCATCACGTGAGGCTCGGTCACCTCGGAGAGCGCGGTGAAGTCGCGCAGATCGGCGCAGAGAAGGGCTGCGCGGATGGTCTCGCCGGTACCGCGGGCAAGCGCGCCGGCCTGCACCCGGGCGGCGCTGCGCCGGCCGAGATAGGCTTCAAGCAGCGCGGCCCGCGCCTCCCGCGCCGCCAAAGCGGCGAGCGGGGCTACGGAAAAACGCGCGACTTCGCGCAGCAGGCCAGCCTCGGTCGGGCCGAATGCGCTGCCCCCTGCCCCGTTGGCGATACCCGCCCAGCCGAGTATCGGACTATCCTGCGAAGGCCCGATTCTCTCCTCCCATACCGGTCCGAGCCCAGCCAGCCACTCGCGCCCAGCCTCGCTCTGCGGCGCCGCGGCAAAGGCCAAAGCCTCGATGACAGCATCGGTCTCGGCTCGCCACAGCCAGGTGCGCCGCGCGATGATCGGATGCGGCACCGAAAGTGTCAGCGCGCCGCCGGAAATCGGCAGGCCATCGGCCAGCAACCGGCGCCCGAGCTCGGCCAGAAACCGTTCGGGACCAGGCGAGGCCCCGGCCTCGTCAACCAGCCAGGCAAGGGGAGATGGCAGATCCATGGCTTAACATCGCACGCTCGCCGGGACGTCCGCAAGGATATCCCTCGGGGTGACCGCTGGCGGTCATCCCTGGGTGCGACAAGCCGACGTTCGCACGTCCATCAGGACACCCCGCGGGTGTCCGTGAAGACATTCCCATAGACTCAACCTGTCGCCCCAAAGGACGTCCACTCCCCTGTCGAAAACCCTTCGCCGCGGTGGAAAACAAAAAATAAACACTTTAAACTTGCGCGACTTTGATTCCATTATAGGGCCGTTCGTCATCGTGTGATTGAGGGGTACGATGGGCACGGTATTCTGGCCGAAAGATCCGCTGGATGGGAATGACATGACGCTGCTGACGTCGATCCTTCGGCGATGGTGCGAAAGGTATCAGGTCGAGCTGACGGCGGAAGAGAGCAGCCGCAAGGCAAAGGAACTCGTCGAATGGTTCGAATTCGGCGTCAAGGATCCCGTCGAGCTCGAGGAATTGATCGACGACAAGCACTGGCTCGTCAGCAGGATCTGACCCTCTCGGGTAAATCGGGAGAACGCTGGCTGTCAGCGTCGGCGACGCTTTTTCATGAGAAAAGGCCGGGCGAAAATCGCTCCGGCCTTCGTCCATTTACATCTAAGCGAGACTTTTAGTCATTATCCCGCCAACGCCGGTCGCGATCCCAGCGCCGCTCATGGCGCCAGCGCGGGCCATCCCAATCGCGGTGACGCCGCTCCCAGCCCCAGCGGGGCGGACCACCGTAGAAAGCTACCGGCGGCGGGCGTCTCCAGCTTCGCCGGCATTCGCCCCAGCGCGTCAGATGCCAGCCGCGACCGCAGGCGTAGTCGACCTTTGTGACACTGCTCTGGACATTGATTGTCCCCATCGGCATTGCCTCCGCGGTACCGATCGAGAGGCTGCCGGCAAGCAAGGCAGCCGCGATAGAAAGTGCCTTCATCGTGAACTCCATTTTCAATCCAGCCGTCCGCAGATTAGGACCGCTAAATTGAACTGGAGATGAACTGCGCGTTCATGTTTGCGGTAGCAAAAGAAGCGCTTCCGCACGACCCGCTTGGGCGCTCGCCGACCGTTGTTGTCACAACCGCAAGCAGAGACGCCCCGCTGCCGGCAAATTTGTTCATGTCCGGCCGTAAAAAGCGTCGGGACCCGGATCCCGCCCGGCGGCGACTTCGGTCAGGCGCCCCAGGTAATGCGCCCAGCCTTCCGCATGGCCGGCGCATTGATCGGCGCTGGGCAGGCCGCTATGAGTGAGCCGCAACAGCGTTCCGCCCTCCTGTTCGATCAGGTCGATCTCGACCAGGCTCGACCCCGGCGGCACCACTTCGCTGCCGTCCCAGCCGAAGCTGTAGGCAAGGCGATGAACCGGCACCACCTCACGAAACGAGCCGCGCGCAAAGCGGGCGCCGGTGACGTTGACGAGATAGAGCCCGCCGGGCTGCGGCTCGACCTGCGCTTCCGTTCCCATCCAGCGCAGGATCTTCTCCGGATCGGTCATCAGCGCAAACACCGCGGCCGGCGGCGCCGCAATATGCGCCTCGCGGTGAACGACGAAAGATTCTGGCATCACTCTCTCCCATGGTTGTCACGGCCTCGCCCAGGCGGAGACAGCGCGTCCTGTCTTGTCGTGCTTCTGACGTGGATGTCCTCACAGAGAGCATGTAGGCGCAAGCTCCTCCTCCGCAAGAGGGATTGCCCGCCGCCATCGGCGAACGAGCGAAATCGCCGCTTGGGGAGCCTGATCCAGCTCCGGCCGCGAAAGCATATCGACCTATTGCCAGCCCGCCGCCTTCCCCCTATTGTCCGCGCCGTTCTCAGGGCGGGGTGCAAGTCCCTACCGGCGGTATGCAATTTCGATTGCGAGCCCGCGAGCGCCTTCTTAGGAAGGGTCAGCAGATCAGGTGAGATGCCTGAGCCGACGGTCATAGTCCGGATGAAAGAGAACGTGCGTTCCTGCCGCCCTTGCGGCTGTCGGGAACGTTCGTGATCGCCTTGGGTGATGTGTCTGTTCGCCAAAGGAGATTACCGTGACACCCACCCGCTACGCCTTCGTCAAAGCCAGTTGGCACGCCGACATCGTCGACCGCGCCCTTCATGGCTTCCATCAGCTTATTCCGCCCGAGCAGGTCGACGTGTTCGACGTCCCCGGCGCATTCGAGATGCCGCTGCTTTCCCGCGATCTTGCGGCAACCGGACGTTACTGCGCGGTCATTGCCGCCGCCTTCGTCGTCGACGGCGGAATCTACCGCCACGAATTCGTCGCCCAGGCCGTCGTCGATGGGCTGATGCGCGCCGGCATGGATACGGGCGTGCCGGTACTGTCGGTCTCACTGACGCCGCATCAGTATCAAGAAACCGAGCACCACAAGCAGATCTACCGCGCGCACTTCGTCGAGAAAGGCCGCGAAGCAGCAAAAGCGGCTCTGACGATCGGCAAAACGCGCGCCGCTCTTGCCGCGTAGTCAGCGGTTCGACGAATAGAGGAACGCAGGAGATGAAGACGGCGGGGCACTCCCGCCGTCGACCGCATCAGATCGACTTCACCTCGCCGCCATCCATGCGTAGCGCCGAGCCGGTCATCCAGCGGGCACCCGGCGACACCAGGAAGGCCATCAGTTCGGCGATTTCCTCCGGCTCGCCGTAGCGGGCAATGCCTGCCTGTTCGGGGAAATGCGCGGTCGCCTCCTCCACGCTCACACCGTGCAACGGTGCCCAGTGCTCGAGATAGGAGCGGCGCCGGCCGGTCATGACGGGACCGGGCAGCACGCTGTTGACCTGCACGCCATCGGTGATGCCGCGATCGGAAAAGGCCTTGGCGAGTGCGACGATGGCAGCATTGATGGTACCGACCGCCGCATAAGGCGCCTTTGGAAACACCGCCGAATTGCCCGACATCAGGACGACGGAGCCGTTGGTCTCCTTCAGTGCCGGCCAGGCGGCAATCGTCAGGCGCCGCGCACCGTGCAGCTTCAGCGCCAGTCCACCTTCCCACTGCGCGTCGGTCATCTCGAAAAGATCGATCTGCGGCACGGCGCCGGCGATATTGAGCAGCGCATCGATGCGGCCGAAGGCACCGAGCGCCTGATCGACCACGGCCTGCGCCGCCGCCGGCTCAGCAAGGTCGGCGCCGATGACGAGGGCCTGCGCGCCGACCGCCCTCACCGCCTGCGCGGTCTCCTCCAGATTGGCGCGGTTGCGCGCGACCAGCACCAGCGCGGAAAAATCGCGCGCGAGGCGCAGCGCCGTCGCCTGGCCGATGCCCTGGCTGGCGCCGGTGATGATGGCAACTGTATCAGACATGTCGTCTCTCCTGTTGGCTTGGGCGACCGCCCGCCCCTTCCGGCGGGCAGCGCCTGGTTCTGCTCTCAGCGGGCCAGAAAATCGCGGATCGCAGCCGCGATCTCTGCGGCATGCGTTTCCAGCGCGAAGTGGCCGGTGTCGAGGAAGCGGACGACCGCATTGGGATTATCGCGCTTGAACGCCTCGGCGCCGGGCGGCAGGAAGAACGGATCGTTCTTGCCCCACACGGCCAGGAACGGCGGCTTGTGGGTGCGGAAATAATCCTGAAAGGCAGGATAGAGCGCGACATTGCTCTTGTAGTCGCCGAAGAGGTCGAGCTGTATGTCCTCGACGCCGGGCCGCGCCAGATAGAAATTGTCGAGCGAATAGCCGTCGGGCGAAACCGTCGTCGGATCGGCAACCCCATGCGTATATTGCCAGACCGTCGTTTCCGGCTGCAGCATCGCCTTCAGCGCATTGCGGTTCTCCTCGGACGCATCCTCCCAATAGGCCCGGATCGGGTTCCAGCCCTCGCTCAGGCCCTCGACATAGGCGTTGCCGTTCTGCGAGATGATCGCCATGATCCGGTCAGGATGTTTCACGGCCAGCCGGAAGCCGGTCGGCGCGCCGTAGTCGAACACATAGACGGCGTAACGATCGAAGCCGACGACTTCGGTGAAACGATCGATGGTCGTGGCGATCCCGTCGAAAGTGGCGCCGCGTGCCGGCAGGTCGGATCGTCCGAAGCCCGGAAGATCGGGCGCGACGATGTGGAAGCGATCGGAGAGCAGCGGCATCAGGTCGCGGAACATGTGGCCGGCGCTCGGAAAGCCGTGCAGCAGGAGCAGCTTCGGAGCATCCGGCGAACCGGCCTCGCGATAGAAGATGTTGAAGCCGTCGACGTCGGCGGTGCGGTATTTGATGGTGGACATGACAGTCTCCTTTGCTGTGATAACTTGATTGGTATTTCCGGTCTGGTTATTCCGCCTGCCCTTGCTGGCGGCTGTTGAAGATCTCCGGCTGGAGATAGAGAACGAGGGCGCAGCAGATCAGGAAGAAGCCGAGGAGCGGTACGAAGGGAGCAACAAGCCCCGCCACGGCAAAGATCGCCAGGCCGATGAGCGTCCGCCGGCGCGCCAGGCGGCGGGCGGGTTCCGGCATGGCGCCCGCCTCGGCTTGCGCGAATATCTCGCGCTCGAACATCAGATAGGCAGCATTGACCAGCACGAAGACCGCGGCATAGACGGCAACCGGCATCGGCGCGAGGCCGGTCCTCGCCATCCAGGCCGTCGTGAACGGCAGCAGCGACACCAGGAAGAGGTGCACGAAGTTGATCCAGATCAGCCGGGTAGAGGCAAAGCGCACCAGCCGCAGCAGGTGATGATGGTTGATCCAGATGATCGCGATGAACAGGTAGCTCAGCGCATAGCTGACCAGGATCGGCCAGAGCGAAAGCACGGCTGATATGTCGGGAACCTTGGGCGCCTTGAGCTCCAGCACCATGATGGTGATGATCACCGCGATCATGGCGTCTGAAAAGGCGCTCACCCGCTCGGTCGTCATCTTCTCTCCGTGCATCTCGATTTCCTCCTCATCCCTTGTTTTGACAGTTGAATTCAGGCTGCCACCGCGGCGGCCGCCTCCCTGACGATGTCGAGCACGGCGGCAGGCGCCGTAACGATTGGCGTGTGATCGGCGGCGTGTGAGCGCACCCGCGCCTGCATGCGCTCGGCCATGAAGCGCTGATTGTCGGCAACGATCATCCGGTCCTGTTCCGCGATCAGGAACCAGGCCGGACGGTCCTTCCAGAGCGGGCGCGGCACGGGAACAGTGATGCAGGCCGGCGAGATCGGCCGCTGTACGGCGGCAAGCACCGCCTGCTCACCCGCCTCGGCATTCTGCGCGAATGCGGTGCTAAAAGCCTCTAGCGGCAGATAGATCAGGCCATGACTGTCGGGCGCGAGCTTCGGCGCCTTGGGGTGCGGCTCGCCGCGATAGAAGATATCGGCGACCGTCTCGCCTTCATCAGGTGCCAGGGCGGCGATATAGACCAGCGCCTTGACCTTCTCGTCCCGGGTCGCAGCGATCACCGCGCCGGCATAGGCATGGCCGACGAGAACCACCGGCCCGGTCACCCGCTCCAGCGTGTGCTCAAGGGCTGCGACATCGTCGCTGAAGGAGGTCAGCGGCAGCGGCACCGCGAACACGCTCAAGCCTTCGGCGGTGAGCGGCAGAATGATTTTTGTCCAGCTCGAACCATCCGCCCATGCGCCGTGGACAAATACGACATTCACACTGTTCGCGAGATTCACATTCTCGGGGGACATCAGCGTTCTCTTTGCTCTGCTAAAGTAACCTATCTAATGTATTTATGACGGTTACTCCCAGAGCGCATAACTTGTCAAGCGCCTTTTAAGAGGTTACATATCACTCATGTCTTCGAGAGACCGCCAGCGGTGCACATCGTGGCGACCGGAACAGGAGTTATGATGGACAACCGCTCACCTGCCCTTTTCGTCGGCGATGCGCTGGGACTGGATTTTTTGAATTCGATCGCCACTCCGGTCGATACGCCAGTCGACTGGATCGATGATGGCAAAGGCCTGCTGCGCTGGCTGGAGCAGGCGGGGCTCGTCCCCCATGCGACGCTGGAGGCAATGCGAGCGCAGGCGCTGCCGGGCGAACTCGACAAGGTCGCAGACCAGGCAAGGAGCCTGCGCGAATGGTTCCGGGATTTCGTCCGCAGCCACAAGGGCCACCCTCTTCCGGCAAATGCCCTGGAGGAGTTGGAGCCGCTGAACCGCCTACTCGAACGTAACGAGGGCTTCAGCCGCATCATCGCAGGACATGCCGATGCCACACTCGCACTTCAACCAATGCGCAAATGGCGCGCACCCGATGCGCTGCTGCTGCCGGTCGGCGAGGCGCTGGCGCAATTCGTCTGCACCGAGGATTTCTCCACGGTGAAGGCCTGCGAAGGGCCGGCCTGCACGCTGCTCTTCGCCGACCACACCCGAGGCCACCGGCGGCGCTGGTGCAGTATGGCGATGTGCGGCAACCGCGCAAAACAGGCAGCTCACCGGCATCGGCTGAAGGCGGATCATGAGTGACGCGCCGTCTGCGGGATCTTCGCATGGCCAGGCCGGGATCTGCCTTCAACAGGAATGGGCGTGGAATCCGCCAATGCCAGCCAAATCAGACAGAATAATTGATTCGACGGCCTCACAGCGCTGTGGTCCACTGGCCGGTGACATGTATCGCCATTCTTAACGCATCCAAAACGCCAAGGAGCTGAAGATGAGCAATGCCATGCGCAGTGAAACCCCCATTGAGACCCCGAGAACACAGCCCGTCGACACCAAGCTCGAGGTCGTCGTCATCCCTGTTTCCGATGTCGACCGCGCCAAGCGTTTTTACGACGGCCTGGGTTGGCGGCTCGACGCCGACTTCGCCAATGATGCCGATTTCCGTGTGATCCAGTTTACCCCGCCCGGCTCCGGCTGCGCGATCATCTTCGGCAAGAACGTCACCGCCGCGCCACCCGGCTCGGCCCAAGGCCTTTACCTTATCGTCTCCGACGTCGAGGCCGCCCGCCGTGATCTGATCGCCCGCAGCGTCGAGGTGAGCGAAGTGTTCCATGACGCGGCCGGCGTCTATGCCGGCAAGGACGAACCATACCTGTTCGGGCGGCTCCGCATTGCCGGCCGCGATCCCGATCACCGCAGCTATCGCTCCTTTGCCTCCTTCAAGGATCCCGATGGCAACGGCTGGCTGTTCCAGGAAGTCACCACGCGCCTGCCGGGACGCATCGACGCCGACGGGACGACATTCACGACCTCGACCGATCTCGCGTCAGCCATGCGCCGTGCAGCGACCGCGCACGGCGAACACGAGAAGCGAAACGGCGGCAAACACGACGACAACTGGCCGGACTGGTACGCCGAATACATGGTCAGCGAACAGGCCGGCAAGCAGCTACCTCTATAGGCGGTGACATCCTCTGAGAAGTAAGGGAACTTCGGTATGGCGCGCGCCATACCGAAACGCTTTATCGTGTCTTCGCCTCACCAATCTCACCGGTCTCCTTGCCGACGTCAGGATGTCCCCCACCCTCTCGCTGTTGCAGTCAACCTATTATCCCGTCGGCTATATCGGCCCGGACGTCGGATATGAGTCCGCCTCGCGCATTGCGGCTTCGCGCCGGCCCCATCCGCGGGGCGCAGACCGAAGTCGGATATTGGGGTGCGCCGGAAGCCTTCATTGAGATGCGGGAGACTTCTGCGACGTTATCCAATCGGAAAATGCAAGCATGGCTGCTGTTGGCGGCCTCGATTGCAGCCGGGTAAGCCAATAGCTCCCCAATGATATGGTCGTCGGAAAAGGTTGTCTAACAGCCCCCGAGGATAGATGTCTGGAAAACATCGACGGCGGTGCCAGAGCGATCCCCAGTCCTTGCAGGGCCGCTTCCATCATGGCGAGGGAAGAGTCGAAAACGATACCGGCGTTTATCTGTGCCGCCGGAGGGACGTCCGCTGCGGTAAACCACGTGCTCCACTCGTCCGCCCTATAGCTCCGCAAAAGCGTCGCCTCGACCAGATCTGCAGGCGACTTTAAACGCTCGGCCAATTTGGGTGTGCACAGAGGAGAGAGCGGAGCGTCGAACAGACGCAGCGCCTCTGTGCCGTGCCAGGAGCCGCTGCCGAAGCGAATGGCAAAGTCCAGTCCCTCGGCCGCCATATCGACGCGATTATTGTTAGTCGAAACGCGCACATCAATGAACGGATGCTGCTGTTGAAAATCCGAAAGCCTTGGCAACAGCCAGCCGACGGCAAACGTCCCGACCACGCCCAGGAACAGCAATTCCCGAACCTGCCCGGCTTCAATCCGGTCCAGCATGATCGCCATCTGATCGAAGGAATTGGTCAAGGTCGGCAAAAGAGCTTCGCCTTCTGCGGTGATTTTCAAGCCCCTCGGGAGACGCTGAAAAAGGGCAGCCCCCAATCGCTTCTCCAGGCTTTTGACCTGCTGGCTGACAGCGGCCTGGGTAACACAAAGCTCGATCGCGGCGCGGGTGAAGCTGAGATGTCTCGCCGATGCTTCGAAGGCCCTCAAGCCATTTAAGGGGAGGAATTGCCGAACCATCTTAGCCCTAGATTTTCTTGGATCTCCTCCGAGATATCATCGTTTGCTGCCGCAAAACAGTGCCATTAAATGCCGTCCTCATGCGCCTTTGCGCTGATGAAAAGCTGCCTGCGGAGGATGAAAATGAATCGTAATTGGATAAAAATTCTATCGGCCGCATTGGTCTCGACATGCATTTCCACAAGTGGCCTTGCGGCTGACGCGCTGAAACTGAAAGCCATCTCGGACGCCGCGATAAGACCAATCATGGATAAATACGGCATTCCGGGCATGGCCGTTGCCATCGCCGTTGACGGGCAGAACCACATCTTCAACTACGGCGTCGAGTCGAAGGACACGAACAGGCCCGTCAGCCCGGCGACCATGTTCGAACTGGGATCGATCAGCAAAACCTTTACAGTCACCCTCACCTCCTACGCAGACGTGACCGGCCGACTTTCGCTGTCGGACAAGGCAAACAAATATCTGCCGGCGATGAAGGGAAGGCCGTTCGGCGATGTCGTCCTGACGGATTTGGGCACCCATACGGCTGGTGGATTTCCGCTTCAAGTTCCCGATGAAGTCAAAACCGAGAAGCAACTGATGGAGTATCTCGCAACCTGGAAACCCTCATATGCCGCCGGAACGCACCGGACATACGCCAATCCAAGCATCGGGATGCTTGGATATATAACGGCGAAAAGCATGAATGACGGTTTCGTCGCTTTGATGGAAGGCAAATTGTTTCCCTCCCTTGGATTGAAAAGCACGTTTATTGATGTGCCGAAATCGCGGATGGCGGATTATGCCCAAGGCTACAAGCGGAACGGCGAGCCGGCGCGGATGACACCTGCCATTCTTTCGTCCGAGGCCTATGGCGTGAAATCCACAGCAAGCGACATGATCCGGTTCATCGACGCGAACATGGGACTGGTCGAACTGGGCGATAAGCTCCAGCAGGCGATCAATAACACGCATAGGGGATACTTCGATGTCGGCGCGATGACCCAAGACCTTATTTGGGAGCAGTATTCCTATCCGGCGACGCTGACGACGTTGTTGGACAACAATTCCAGCGCGATGCTGAAGACCATTCCCGTCAAGCAACTGACGCCCGCAATGGAACCGCGCGAGGATGTCTGGATCAATAAAACCGGCTCAACGAATGGTTTCGGCGCATATGTCGCGTTCATCCCGAAGGAGCGGCTCGGCATCGTCATTCTGGCCAACAAAAACTATCCCAACGAGGATCGCGTCTCTGCCGCTTACCGGATACTGACTGATATAACGTCGGCGCGCTGACCCGGTAGAGCATGATGCCGAAAAGTGTACGCGGTTTTCGGACAACATCATGCTCTAACTATCTAATTCAGAACAGGATTGAGATTTTAGGCCGCCCCGGCCTAAAATCATCCTGTTCTGGCATCAACGGTCGAAGATGTCCCGCCATTGCTTCTCACCGATCAGGCAGTCGGCGCCCGTCTCGGCGCCGGCTGTTTTCTGCACCGTCGCCGGCGGGGATAGGCCACTGATCTCCAGCACCAGCTTGCGGCGCACGGCAACGGCGAAATCCTCGATTTTGCGGACCGGCAGCACGAAGGCGCCGGGACCACCGATCACACAATCCGCATAATATTTGTCGAGCCCGTTGGGTGCATCGGAGGGCCGCAGCATGATGGCGAGACCATTGATGATCATGCCGGCTTCTACCGCCTTGTCGCGGGCGGGGGTGACGGGATTGCCGGAATTGTTCGGCCCATCGCCGGAGACATCGATCACCTGGCGCCTGGACTGAAAGGGACTGGAAACGATCATGCTGGCGCCCTGGGCGATCGCGGTGGAGATCGATGTGCGCCGCTGCGTGGCAATCGGCCGGGCTTCGAGTTTATCGGCAAAAGCGATCGCATCCTCCTCCGTCTCGATCACCTGCCAGTCGATGACGGAATCCTGAACGACATAGCCAGCCCATTCGAAATAGCTGATGGCGATGCGGCCGGTCAGCCCGTCCTTCACCGCGTCGATGAATTCCTTGTGCTTGAGCGCTTCGACATAACCCTCGCGCTGGATGCCGATCTCCTCGAAGTCCATCGACCGCGAGGTGTCAACGGCAAGCACGAGGGTCACATCGACCTCGCTTCCCCCCGCCTGCGCGATGGGCACGAGGCCGGAAAGACCCATAAGCACCGCAAGTGTCGTCAGCATTGGCAATCCAATCCCTGCGCCATCCAAGCGGGAGAACTCTAACACAGCTTGGCGGACGCTGGACGCTCGCCCGCGCGTGCAGCTTCAATTTTCAGTGATGGAATCGAAAGCCCTCAATGCAAGGGAAGCCACAAGGGGGTCTTCCATGCCTTCAGCGCCTCGAGAAAGACCTGCAATCGGGAGGGCAGGAAGCGGCGTGTGGGATAGACGGCGTGCACGAAAATTTCCTCGGACGACCAGTCCGGCAACAGGCGGATGAGTTCGCCTTTTCTGATCTGCTCCTCGCAATAGGTCGAAGGCAGCAGGCCGATGCCGTGCCCGCGATAGGTGAAGGCGCTTACCGCGTCGAAATCCCGGCTCGATATCGGCCCCGACACATGCAGGCGAACCGATTTGCGACCGCTCACCAGATGCCATTCCGCCTCGCCGTTGCGGCCATTCAAGAGCACGCACTGATGGTCCTTCAGCTCTTCGGGCTTCAAGGGAAGCACCCTGCCCTTCAGATAGTCCGGTGCGGCGACCAGATAACGCACGCTCTTGCCGAGCCGCTGCGCGACGATGGTTGAATCCTTGAGGTCGCCGAAGCGGATGGCGAGATCGATGTTCTCCGCGATCAGATCGAGGAACAGGTTGGTGACGAAGAGGTCAACCTGGATCTTCGGATAGGTCTTCTGGAAAGCCGAGACGAATTCGTAGAAGACCTCCTGTCCGAAGATGACTGGCACGGAGATCTTCAGCAGACCTTCCGGTTTTCTCTGTGTCTCGGTGAGCGCGTGCTCGGCGTCGAGAAGATGGGCGAGCGGTTCGCTGCACCTGTCGTAATAGGCCCGGCCTTGCGCGGTCAGGCTCAGTTTGCGGGTCGTGCGCTGTATAAGCGTCACGCCGAGCTGCTCCTCCAGCGACGTCACCTTCCGGCTGACGGTCGATACCGGCATGCCGAGGGAATGGGCAGCACGGCTGAAGCTACCGTACTGCGCCACTTTCACGAAAACCGCGATGTCGTTCAGATCAGCCATGTTCTGATTTTTGCATGGATGCAAAAGAGAATCCAGATATTTCCATCTAATCGAGTAATGGAGTTTTCGCCATATTCACCTTGCGAAAACAAGACAACCCGATGGAGGCGCGTTCGCAGCAGCCCCATCTCGAGCGACCCCGCCTTTGCAACCGCAAGGCCCGCGTTGCCCGAACCAGATTATGGAGATCAGCATGACTACGAGAAAAACAGTCATCGTGACGGGCGCCTCCCAGGGTATCGGAGCGGGCCTCGTCAACGCTTTCATCCAGCGCGGCTACAATGTCGTTGCTACCTCGCGCCAGGTCAGCGCCTCGGAGGCTTTCCAAGCCTCGGACAGACTGGCGCTTGTCGATGGCGACATCGGCGATGCCGAAACCGCAGCGCGGGTGGCAAGGACAGCAATCGACCGGTTCGGCTCGATCGACGCACTCGTCAACAATGCCGGCATTTTTCTAGCCAAGCCGTTCGTCGAGTTCACCATGGCCGACTTCCAGAAATTGTCCTCGACCAATCTCGAGGGCTTCATCCATCTGACCCAACTGGTCGTCGGACAGATGCTCGCGCAGAAAACGGGCGGTAGCGTCGTCAGCATCACTACGCCATTGACCGATCATCCGATCGCCGGCTTCTCTGCTTCAGTCTCGATGATGACAAAGGGCGGCATCAACGCCATCTCCAAGAACCTGGCGATGGAATATGCGAACGAGGGAATTCGCTTCAACATTGTCGCTCCTGGCGTGGTGGACACGCCGCTGCACAAGGACAATCCGAAGGATTTTCTGAAGACGCTGTCGCCGATGGCAGGCATATCAAACGTCGAGGAGATCGTCGACGCAGTCGTCTTCCTCACCGAAGCGCCGCGCGTAACCGGGGAGGTGCTGCACGTCGACGGCGGCGCACATCTGGGCAGATGGTAGACCATGCGAAAGCGCAGGCAGCCGGCGCGGAACGACGGCTGCAGGAACTCGGCATCACACTTCCCCCGCCGCCGACGCCCTTTGGGGCCTATGTCGAAGCGATAAGGACCGGCAACCTGGTCTTCTTCAGCGGGATGCTGCCGGTCGTCGGCCACGAGCCGCGGTATATAGGCCGCGTCGGCGGCGCGCTGACGGCCGAAGACGGCCGGCAGGCGGCTGAAACGGCAACGCTGAGCGCGCTCGCAGCCGCCAGGGACTATCTCGGCTCGCTGGACAGGGTCGTCAGGGTCGTCAAGCTCGGCATCTATATCGCGACCGAAGGCGATTTCCGCGACCATCCGAAGGTCGCGGACGGCGCATCCGAAATGCTGCTTGCGGTCTTCGGCGAGGAGAAGCTCTCCGGCCGCGTCGTGCTCGGCGTCGCTAGCCTGCCTTTAGGTGTGCCGATCGAACTTGAACTTGTCCTTGAGGTCGAGGGCTGAATGGGGGCGGTACCGGCGCGGCATCGTCCGAGGTCCCTTATCCTGAGGCGCGTAGCCCGCAGGGCGAAGCCTCGAAGGACGCTCCGGCACTGCTCCTTGCATCTACCGACCGCCGGCGCACCCGCCTCGTCCTTCGAGGCCCCTGCGGGGCGCCTCAGGATGAGGCTCTCGTGAGCGCGGCCGCGGCCGACCGATAAGCTCAAAGCATCACACCCTCACACCGCCACCAACAGCAGCACATAGGCGATCACGCTCACCATCAGCCCGCGGAACGCGAAGGTGACGCAGCGGTATTTGCTGCGGGCGATAGCAGAGAGGATGTTGGCGTTTTCGAGATATTGGTCGAAGAGGTAGCGCTCGTCGCGCCGCAGTGCCGCCTCGAAGAACAGGTCGCGATGGTTCTGCCAGGCGCCCCAGAACAGCGAGGTAGATGTGTCCAAACGGCGCGGCAGCACGACGAGGATCGCCGATAGGATGGAAAAGACCGAGGCGGCGGCAAGCAGGCCCGAGAAGAGCATGCTCCCTGGTGTCCCGGTCGCGTAACGCGCCAGGCTGAAGACCGCCCTCACCTCGCTGGAACTCACCAGGAAGGCCAGCATAAAAGTAAAGATATAGGCGGCTTTCTGGTCTGAGATCTTGATCTGATCGTAGAATATGTCGTTGATTTTCTTGATATGGTCAAAATACCCGACACCAATGTCACCTGTCGACGGTTCGCTTGGCATAAGTTCAGTTGCACTCTCGAATTCGCTCACATGAATACTCCACCCAACAAGTGTTTCCCTGATATTACACTTCACAGAGAATTCAAGAACACGTGTGCAATGTGCTTGACTTTTCTTTTCTACATGGACAAAGGGGAAGCGGGAGTTGGGGTTGGGTCATGCTGGGTCGCTGGAAAAACATCTGTCGCGCCGGGGTGGCGCTTGCGCTTGCCGTGCCGGGCTTTTCGCCGGCCGCGGCTGACCCGGTGCAGCGTGCAACACCGGTGGCCGGTTCCGTCATCGCCCGCAAGACCGGCGAAGAAGTCCGCTTCATCGACGTGTCGAACTGGCGTGTCGTCGACATCAATCAGGATCTGCTGACCGGCGACGTGCTGCGCACCAACGCCAACGGCCAGCTCGCCATCGTCTTTTCCGATCACACCCAGGTTCGCCTCGGCCGCAATTCCTCGTTGCAGGTCAAGAAGATGGCCGCGAGCGGCGACACGACGCTGGAGCTGCAATCGGGAACGATCTGGGCGCGCGCCGAGCGCGGCGGCCAGGGCCTGACGGTGGAAACGCCGGCCGCCGCGGCCGCAATCCGCGGCACCGACTGGACGATGACGGTCGAGGGCAACAAGACTTCGATGATTGTGCTCGAGGGCCGCGTCGCGCTCAGCAACCCGCAGGGCAGCGTCGAGGTGAACGAGGGCGAAGGGGCTGTGGCGACCATCGGCCAGGCGCCGAGCAAGATCATCAGCGTCAATCCTGACGACCGAGAACAGATGCTCTTCTATCTTGACCTGCGCGACGGCTTCGACCTGATGCCGACTTCGCCGCTACGGGCCGACCGCATGGCGACCGAACGCCGCCGCCTGTTGGCGCTGCCGCCGGAACGCCGCACGACCGAAGACTGGCTGGCACTTGCCGAAGTTCAGAGCGCCTTCGACGGACGCCGGGCTGCAGCGGCAACGCTGACGAATATCCGCGACCGCAAACTGACGGCAGCCCAGCAGGCGCGCGTCGACCTGATCGACGCCACCATCGCCGGCTCGGAAAAGCGTTATGGCGATGCCGCCAAGCTCTTCCAGAAGGCCCTGCCGCATCTCGACCCGATACGCCGCAACATGGCGCAATATGGCGGCTATTTCGCCCGCTCGCTGGCCGAGCCTGCCCATGCCGAACAGCCGCCCGCGAATACCACCGGCCCCTATGGCGCGATCATGCAGGCCTATACGACAGGCTTCCTAAAAAACCCACACGCAGCGCTCGAGATCATAAAGAAAGCGGAGCAACGCTATCCCGATGATCCGACCCTGCCGGCGGTCCGCGCCCAGTTGGCGGAGCTCACCGACGACCGTGAGCAGATGAAGGAAGCGATAGAACGCTCGCTGTCGCTCGACCCTGACCATCCGATGGCGCTCTCCGCCCGCGCGAGTTACAAGGCGGTCTATCAGAGCGACGTCAACGGCGCGCTTGCCGATCTGAACCGCGCCATCGAACTTGCCCCCGGCGGTTCAGGCACGCTGAATTCGCTCGGCCTGCTGCAGAGTTCGCGCGATGCTAATGGCGAAGCGGAAAAAGCCTTCAAGGAGGCGATCGAGCTCGATCCGCAGGACCCCTTGCTGCGCGCGAATCTCGCAATCCTCTATCTCGATCAGGGGCGCATGAAGGAAGCCAAGCACGAGATCGACACGGCAATTGCGCTCGATCCATCCTTCGATATCGCCCTGCTCGCCCGCGGCCGATACTACCTGCAAACTGGCGAGCGCGATAAGGCGCTGCAAGATTTGCTCGCCGCCAGCACCGCCAACCCGGCGCATTCGCAATCACAGCTGATGCTCGCCGCCGCCCATTACGAAAAAGGCGACCGCATTCCTTCCCAGCAGGCGCTCGACAATGCCGACCGGCTCGACAAGAACGACCCGGTTATCTCGGCCTTCCGCACCGCCGTCGATATCGACGATTACGACGCCGACGGCGCGATCCGCAACGCGCAGGAATTCCTGCGCCGCTCGCGCGCCCGCGGCGGCGATTACAGCTCGCTCGGCGCCAATGCGAGTGCTGGTTCTACGCTCAACAACGCCTTCCGCCTGCAGGGCCTAGATGCCTGGGGCCGCTATTACGGCGATGCCGTCTTCGATCCCTTCAGCGGCACCGGTTATATCGATCAAACGATCAAGGGTAGCATCTTTCCTTTCGTCAACGCGACCAGCTTCAGCGACGACAATATCATCCAAAACCGCGGCAACGCGTCGAGCTACTCATCCTTCATCCAGGGCCTGTTGCTTTCGCCGCACATGCTTTCCGGCCGCTCGCGCTCGGCAACGCTGTTCGATGTCCCCTTCATCGAAGGCTCGCTCGGCGGCGGCATCAACAGCGTCGACGGCCACACGAGACGCATCGGCGAGGCCGATATCCAAGGTTATTCGAACGCGACGATCCCAATCAGCTTCTATGGCAACCTGACCTGGGAAGAGCTGGCGCTCGACCGCGACTACCAGGATTTCGGCGGTGTCCAGACGGATAACAAGCTGCTAAGCGCCAACGGTTATCTGACGGCAACGGTCACACCTGATGATCGCGTGGTAGCCTTCGTCAACCACGGCAAGAATGATGGAGCGCTGAGCGCCTTGTCGTCAAACACCGGGTTCATGGAACTCGTGTTCCGTGTCCCTATCCCTCTGCCTCTCTACACGACAGAGGAGACTGTACGAGAAAGCACATATGCCGGCATCGGCTGGAGCCACACTTTTGCGTATGAAAACGTGTTGAATGGAGCGCTGCTTTATTCAGGAAGCAAATCGAATACCAGCAGCGTGCTTGATGTCGACCTGGACCCAGTGTTTATCGGCAGAGGGGTTCCCTTCATCATTCCCTTTGCCAGCGTCACTCAGGAAAGCGAATCCCAAACCTATATCGGCGCTTTGAGCCATTCCATAGGTGCCGGGCCTTTGACATTTCGCTACGGCATCGAAGGCGGCTGGATGGATGCCAGCAGCACCGTCGATACGACGCTTCTGGGCTTGACGGCGCCCCTCGATCACAATGAGAACACCATCGATATCGGCCGCGGCTATGTCGATGTGCTACATGAGATCACGCCGGATCTTAAGGGCGAATACGCCTTGTTTGCCACGCGCCTGGAGGGCGACGGCATCGATATCACCCGGCTGGAGCCGCGCTTCGGCCTCGCCTGGGCGCCGGTTCCAAACCACTGGCTGCGTGCTGCCTTCATGCGTCAGAGCTTTGATATTGGGATTCCGACCCTTGCCCCCATCGGCGTTCTCGGGCTGCAAGCCAACCAGTTTTCCACCAATCCGCGAGGTTACACGGATACGGTCGCCCTGCAGTGGGATGCCGAATGGACCGACCGCTTCTTCACCTCGGTCGAGTACCAGCACCAGGAGCTGCATGATTTCTCGATCGATTTTCCGCTGATCTCGCTTCCCTCGGATAGCAGCCTGCCGATCTCGCGCGGCAGCATCGATCGGGCTGCCGTCACAGCAAACGTCGTGCTCGGCCATGGTTTCGGCCTTTCGGCTACCTATGCCTACATGGATTCGGAAAACCGGGATCCACTTGAGCCGATCTATGGCGGCCCTCTTCCCTTCATACCGCAGAATTCAGGGCAGATTGCGCTGACCTGGGTCAACGAAGCCAAGGTCAAGGCGACGGTCGCCGCCAACTATATCGGCGAGCGCGACGGCGATCGGTTCGGCACCAAGCTCGACGATTACTGGAGCCTCGACGCCCACCTGATCTGGGAACCGTTCGACAAGCGCATCGAGCTGGAGGCGGCCGCCTATAACCTGCTCGACGAGGACTTCGAGATCACCCCCGGTGTGCCCGGCTGGGGCCGCGCCTTCAAGGGCACGCTCAAAGTCCGCTTCTGATGCGGCTGCGGGACAAACCTCGGCAGGCCAGTCACACCAGGGGCCGCCATCTCAGGCTGCTCGTGCTGTCGCTGACGACGCTGATCGCCATCTCGCTGCTGTCGCGCCTGCCCGCCTGGTCACTGCTCGAGCTCAGAAGCTTCGACTATCTCTCGACCGTCGACGATCCCCGTCCGCCACCCGGCGGACCCGTCATCGTCGCGATCGACGAACCCTCGCTTGCCGATATCAACGCGCAATGGCCCTGGCCGCGCAGTCTTCATGCCCAGCTCGTCACCCAGTTGCGCGCCGCCGGCGCCCGCGTCATCGGCTTCGACATCATCCTGGCCGAACCCTCGACGCCGGAGAACGACAACGCGATCACTAACGCCGTCGGCCCGGATGTCGTCCTTGCCGGCGACGAGACGTTGATCGAGACGCCGCAGGCCTCGCAACTGATCCGTGCGACACCGCTGCCGCAGTTGACCGAGGCAGGTGCCGTGACTGGCATCGCCTCCGTCGAACTCAGTGGCGACGGCACCTTCCGGCGTATTCCGGGCTATGAGGACGGCTTTGCCGCCATGCTGGCCAAGGTCGCCGGCGTGGCCCCCGAGACTCTGCCCGCCGGCCGGCTCATCCAGTCCTTCGGCCCCGCCCGCAGCTATCCCACCGTCTCCTACTACCAGGCGCTCGACCCGAAGAAGCTGCTGCCGCCGGATTATTTCAAGGACCGTGTCGTGCTGGTCGGCCTCAGCCTGCAGAATGCGCCGGCGATCGACAAAGGTGGCGTCGATGCCTTTGCGACGCCCTACACGGTTCATACCGGCAAGCTCGTCTCCGGCGTCGAGATCCAGGCGACGATCTACGACAATATCCGCAGCGGCCTGTCGATCGCGGAAGCCCGGCTGCCGACGGTCGCTGCCTGCATCCTGATATCGGTGCTGCTGGCCGCCACCACCGTCTGGCGCTCGACGGGATGGCTGACGATCGTAACGAGCGCGGCGGCGCTGCTCGCCTTCGCCGCCGTCAGTGCCGCCGGTATGCGGCTAACCCATATCTTCGTCTCGCCGCTTGGGCCGACGGTCGCCTATATCTCTGTCGTCTTCGGCCAGGCCGCCTTCGATTTTGCCGAGGAGCGCCGCAACAAGCGCCAAATCACCCGCGCCTTTGCCCAATATATCTCGCCCGATCTAGTCAGGCGCCTGTCGAGCGATCCCTCGCAGCTGAAGCTCGGCGGCGAGCGGCGCACCCTCTCGGTGCTTTTCTCAGACGTACGCGGCTTCACCACCATCGCCGAGACGCTGAAGGACGACCCCGAGCAGCTGACCGGCCTGATCAACCGGCTGCTGACGCCGCTTTCCGAC
Source organism: Rhizobium sp. WSM409 (assembly GCF_057653825.1). NCBI lineage: Bacteria > Pseudomonadati > Pseudomonadota > Alphaproteobacteria > Hyphomicrobiales > Rhizobiaceae > Rhizobium > Rhizobium sp. WSM409. The sequence goes on from NZ_CM172794.1 coordinate 2,675,119, forward strand.
GTGGTGATGGACCATGGCGGGACGATCGACAAATATATGGGCGATTGCATCATGGCCTTCTGGAACGCGCCGCTCGACGATCCCGATCATGCCCTGCACGCCGTCAAAGCCTCGCTTGCCATGCAGGCGGCGATATCGAGCCTTAACCGCGAGCTCGAGCAAGAGGCGGCGATGCGGGGCGGCAGGCCGCATGTGTTGAAGATGGGCGTCGGCATCAACACCGGCGAATGCATCGTCGGCAATATGGGCTCGACCCGCCGCTTCGACTATTCCTGCCTCGGCGACAGCGTCAACCTCGCCTCCCGCCTCGAAGGCGCCTCGAAGAATTATGGCGTGGCCCTGCTACTCGGCGAGGAGACCGCAAGGCTGGTCGCCAGCATCTACACCGTCGTCGAGCTCGACCGCATCATCGTCAAGGGCCGCACCGCGCCCTCGCCTGTCTATACCGTCGTGCACAAGGCCGAAGCCGAAGCCCTCGCCGCCCATCGGGCTTTTCTCGAGGCGAAATACACCGGCACGCTTGCGCCATCCGACCCCGCTTTCGACAGGCTGGCCGCCGATATCCCAGGGCTTTCCGGCTACTACGCGATCATGCGGGATGCGTTGGCCGGATCCGGTGAGGAATGACCATCACTTTCGGGGGGCGAATGCCACCGGCAGCTCTGCGTCCTAAGGGCGGCAAATCAGCTCGCCAAGGTCAGGCCGCCGTAACGACTGACTTCATTTTCGATTTCTGCGACCAGAGTATCGAGCGCAGGATTTCGCGCCTTACGGGCCCGACGCACCACATAGGCCAGGGCGGGAGGCGTGGGCAGCCGGTTGGTAATGATATCCATCGCGGGACGCAGGTGGCGCCCGTTCAGAAGCGCCACACCCAGGCCTGAGGTGACTGCCGAGACGATTCCGGCGGCGCTGGTGCACTCAAACACCGTCTCGAAAAGGGTGTCGTCATCTTGGCCGATATCGAGTGCCCATTGGCGATAGAAGCATTCGTCGTCGAAAGACAGGAATGGAATCGGACCACTCGGTGGCAGAGCCAGGTCGGAATGTTTCACCCAGTAGAGCTGCTCCCGGAAAAGCACGATATCGGTCGGGCGAACCTCATGGGCAAAGATCTGCACGATCGCAGCGTCGATCTCTCCTTGCTCCAGCATCGCCCGTAGAACCAAACTCATCCTGACCTTGGTGCGCACGGCGACATCAGGATGGAGGCGGCGAAACCGGCCCAATATGCGGGCGAGATCGGTACACGTGGTGTCCTCGGTCAGCCCGAGGGCGATGCGTCCTGCGAGCGGCGTTTTCGTCAGGCTGAGAAGCGCTTCGTCATGAAGACCGAGAATGCGTTCGGCGTAAACCAGCAAATCCTCGCCGGCGGCTGTGAACACAGGCGCTCCCGGCTTGCGGCTGAGAAGATCACAATCGAGGCTGACTTCAAGCCGCTTGATCTTGTGGCTGACGGCCGATTGCGACAGACCCAGCGCCTCGGCAGCGCGAGTGATGCCGCCATGACGGCGAACGGACCAAAGGACCCGTAGCGCGTCTATTTCCAATCGTCGGCTGTTGAGTTCGGTCAAGGCAGGCACTCTCCGCTGACTATGCTGCAAAGCCTATGCATGGAGGTGGTGACGTTGGCAAGCCACCATCGAAAAATCAATCATCCTGTCATGTCGTCATCGAAATTTGTCATGTGCGAGGTCGATCCCTTTGGCCTATGGCTGAGCAGAACGAAATCAAAATGAGTATCCCATGACGGATGAAGTTCTCGCTCGGCGTGCGCCAAATCACCGCTTCTTATGGCCCGTTCTGGCGACGCTTCTGGTGATCAGCTGGAGTTCCGGTTTCGTCGGCATCCGTTACGCCAGCGAGGAGGCGAGCGTCATCCTGGTCTTGTTCTGGCGCACCTTTCTGTCGGGACTGACACTGCTGCCCTTCGCGCTGACCATTGGGCCGAGGATGCATCTGCGCATTGTGCTGGGCCAGATGCTGTTCGGCGTGATGTCAGTCTTCCTCTATCTCGGCGGATTCGCTCTCGCCATCGAGCAGCGCGTGCCGACGGGGCTAGTCGCACTGATTTCTGACCTCTTGCCGCTGGCGATTGCGTGCCTGTCGCAACCCCTCCTGGGCGAACGGCTGACGCAGCGACAATGGCTGGGGACGGCAATCGCCGTGGCGGGCGTTCTGCTCGTTTCGCTCGAAAGCCTGAGCTTCGGCGAGGCCCCGCTCTGGGCCTACGGGCTGACGGCCGGCTCGATGCTGGTCTTTGCCCTCGCCTCCGTTCTCTACAGACGGCGGCGCGAGGCGCATATGCCTGTCCATCAGAGCCTTTGCATCCAGACCCTGACCGGCTCGGCCTTGTTTTCGTTCTGCGCCTTCATGCAGGGCAACATGATCCCGCCGATGAGCGTCGATTTCGCCATCGGCATGGCATGGCTCGTGCTGATTGCGACCTTCGCTGCCTATTCGGTCTACTACACCAGCCTTCGACTGTTCCCCGTGGCGCAGGTCAGCGCCGCGATCTACCTCAGCCCGCCTGTCACCATGTTATGGGCCTGGGCTCTATTTTCCGAGCCGCTGACGGCAACGATGTTCATCGGGCTGGCGGTGACACTGGTGGGCGTCTGGATGACCTCGCGAGCGTGAACGCCGCCGGAGCAAGAAAGAAGCCGCAGCTTCCCTTTCTTGACCGCGGTTATTCCAGGCGGCGCGCTTCCAGCGGCGCGTCCTGTCTGAACCCCTCGAAATAACGGCCGCCATGCAGGGCAAGCTCCCGATCGGCCAAAGCCAGAAATCGGGTGCCGTCGCCCGCTGCCGCCGGTCTGAACGCCGCGTCGAATTCCGCTGCCAATTCTGCATCGAGCTTTCGCATCAGGCGCGGCGCCCACTTCCCGCGGCCGGCCCATGCGCCACGCCCGAGCAGGATCAGGTCGGCGAGCTTCTGGTAGAGCAGCGCGGCGATGGCGGCGATCTCTTCGGGTGGGCGGGCGCCGCGCAGGTCATCGGCCAGATCGGTGACCTGGTAGCGCAGCATGTCATAGCTTGGACCGCCGAGAGGCTTGGGTCCTGCCGCCAGCATCTCCGTCGCCTTTGTCTGGATTGCGCGGGCGCGGTCGATATCCGATCCCAGGATTCTGCCTGTCGCAACCATGTTGGCCATGATGGGATAACCGCTGTCGGCATCCTGATGGAGATAATGCGCCAGCGTCTGCGGATCATGGACGAAGGCCTCGACCGGGAAACCGCCTTCAGTGAACGATTCGCGCCATGCTCTTTCGAGGGACGGGAACACGACGACCAGATCGATATCCGAAAAGGCGGTCCCTTCGCCGCGCATGATGGAACCCGCCGCGTAGGCGAAAGCAGCCCCAACATAGCGGCCAACGACACAGCGGTTGGCAGCGGTCAGCGCCCGCTCCGCAAGAATATGCTTCTGGATATCGTCCACGATCTCGTCCTCGAATGCGGGCACGGGCGGGAACAAAAAACCCGCTCGTCTCCGGCGGGTTGGTCTTAGCAGCGATGAACGGATTTCAGTTCACGCGTCTACCACCCACCGCGGCGCGGTGGTCGTAGACGTCATCGAAACTGCAAAAGTCCTGTTCATGGCTAATGTTAACCCGCGACGGTGACAGCGTCAATGCGCCGAAGCCGGACGCCAAGGACGGCTTTCCCGGCGCGATGTTTTGCGTCTAAGATGGGGCAAGACTCGCAAAAAGGAAGAACCCGCCATGCCCCATCCCGCCACCGTCATTCCGCGTCCCGCACCGGTTTTGCTGCCGGTCGAAGGCAGTGACGAGCGCTTTCCGGTGCGCCGTGTCTATTGCGTCGGGCGTAATTATGCCGATCACGCAATCGAGATGGGCCATGATCCCAGCCGCGAGCCGCCCTTCTTCTTCCAGAAGAATGCCGACAACCTGCTGCCGGCGGGCAAGGCCTTTCCCTATCCGTCTCTGTCGAACGACGTGCACTACGAGGTCGAGTGCGTGCTGGCGCTGAAATCAGGCGGCGCAAACATCGAGGCCGCGGACGCGCTCGACTGCGTCTACGGCTATGCCGTCGGCATCGATTTCACCCGCCGCGACCTCCAGGGCGAGGCAAAGAAACTTGGTCGTCCCTGGGAGGTCGGCAAGGCCTTCGAACATTCCGCTCCTATCTCGTCAATCGTTCCGGCCAGCCGCCTCGGCCAACCCGCGGAAGGCAGGATCTGGCTGGAACAGAACGGCAAGCGCGTGCAGGACGGCGATCTCAACCAGATGATCTGGAAGGTGCCGGAGATCATCGCCGAACTGTCGAAGCTCTTCACTCTTGCAGCCGGCGATATCATCATGACCGGCACGCCCGCCGGCGTCGGCGCGGTGGCCAGGGGTGATCGCATCAATTGCGGCATCGACGGCGTCGCCACCCTATCGGTCGAGGTCGTCTGAGGAGAAAGCGATGCCCGTCTACGCACTTGGCGGATCGACGCCGAAACTGCCCGCCGCCGGCCTCTATTGGATCGCACCGGACGCCAATATCATCGGCCAGATCGAGCTCGGCGAGAATGTCGGCATCTGGTTCGGCGCCGTGCTGCGCGGCGACAACGAGAAGATCACCGTCGGCGAAGGCACCAACATCCAGGAAGGCGTGATGGCCCATACCGACATGGGCTTGCCGCTGACGATAGGCAAAGACTGCACCATCGGCCATCACGCCATCCTCCACGGCTGCACCATCGGCGACAACACGCTGATCGGCATGGGTGCGATTATCCTGAACGGTGCGAAGATCGGTGACAACTGCCTCGTCGGCGCCAATGCGCTGGTCACCGAGGGCAAGCAATTCCCCGACAACTCCCTGATCGTCGGAGCACCCGCCCGGCTCGTGCGTGTGCTGGACGAGAAGGCTGTCGAGAGCATCCGCCGCTCGGCGGAAAACTACGTGGCGAATTGGCAGCGGTTTGCGCGGGATCTCCGGCAAATCAGTTGATCGGGCAACGCGACCGGTGGCCAGCCCCGTCCTTCGAGGCCCCTGCGGGGCACCTCAGCAACCGTGTTGTTGGGGCTGGTTCCATGGGGTTCGTCTTTTAAGAATAGTGTTGATCATGATGATGAGCTTTCGCATGGCGGCGACGATGGCGACCTTGGGCGGTTTGCCCGCGTCGCGCAGCCTTTTGTGGAAGGTCTTGATGGCCGGGTTGCAACGGATGGCCGAGAGCGTAGCCATATAGAGGGCGCATCGGACGGTGGCGCGGCCGCCGGCGATATGGCGTTGTCCACGCCATGTGCCGCTGTCGTGAGCGATGGGGGCGACGCCGACGAGGGCTGCGAGCTTCTTGTCGTCGATGGCGCCGAGTTCGGGCAGTTCGGCGATGAGCACGGCGGCACTGACCTCGCCAATGCCCGGCACGGTCAGCAGCAGATTGCGGCGTGCGGCCATGTCGGGCTCGGCCTCGATGGCGAGCGCGATGGCGGCATCGACGCGGGCGAGCTGAGCCCTGAGGGCGGCGAGGGTCTCGCCAATCAGCGCTGCGACGGCCTCAGGCGCATGCTCGAGGCGGTTCTTCTCGGCGACCGCCATGTCGATGAGTTGGCGACGGCGGGTGACAAGCGCAGCAAGCGCGATGCGGCCGTCGTCGATATGGGGGATCTGTGCCGGCCGCATCGCTCTGGCGAAGTGGAGCGTGACGCGGGCGTCGACCTGATCGGTCTTGGCCAAACGACCGCTGGCCCTGGCGAAGTCGCGCACCTGGCGGGGATTGACGACGGCGACGGCAATACCGGCGGCCATAAGCGTTCTGACGATTGCCATCTCGTAACCGCCGGTCGCCTCGACGACGACAAGCTCTGCGCCGGCCACTGCCGCAGTGAGTGCGGCACAGCCTGGCGCATTGTTGTCGAAGCGGACAACGGCGCGTTTGCCCTCAACGGCAACGTCGAGATGGGCCTTCGAGACATCGATACCGACCATGAAAGATTGCTGGATATGCATGACTGCTCCTCCTTGCAACGCGGGCTCGAAGCCCAACCAACCGTTCGAGCGAAGACATGGCGACGGAGATGCTTGCTGAGGTACGAGTTCAAGACCCAAGGATGACACGCATCCCCGCCGCACAGCCCCTTTATACAGCAACGGCAACGTACAAGGATGAGGCTGGAGAGAGGGCACGGGTGAGAGAAGAGCAACAGATGACGGTCGCGAATTCATCAGCCTGCAGACACATCCATAGCCTTCCAACGACACGGCACACCGATCAGCCCTCATCCTTGTACGTTGCCGTTGCTGTATAAAGGGGCTGTGCGGCGGGGATGCGTGTCATCCTTGGGTCTTGAACTCGTACCTCAGCAAGCATCTCCGTCGCCATGTCTTCGCTCGAACGGTTGGTTGGGCTTCGAGCCCGCGTTGCAAGGAGGAGCAGTCATGCATATCCAGCAATCTTTCATGGTCGGTATCGATGTCTCGAAGGCCCATCTCGACGTTGCCGTTGAGGGCAAACGCGCCGTTGTCCGCTTCGACAACAATGCGCCAGGCTGTGCCGCACTCACTGCGGCAGTGGCCGGCGCAGAGCTTGTCGTCGTCGAGGCGACCGGCGGTTACGAGATGGCAATCGTCAGAACGCTTATGGCCGCCGGTATTGCCGTCGCCGTCGTCAATCCCCGCCAGGTGCGCGACTTCGCCAGGGCCAGCGGTCGTTTGGCCAAGACCGATCAGGTCGACGCCCGCGTCACGCTCCACTTCGCCAGAGCGATGCGGCCGGCACAGATCCCCCATATCGACGACGGCCGCATCGCGCTTGCTGCGCTTGTCACCCGCCGTCGCCAACTCATCGACATGGCGGTCGCCGAGAAGAACCGCCTCGAGCATGCGCCTGAGGCCGTCGCAGCGCTGATTGGCGAGACCCTCGCCGCCCTCAGGGCTCAGCTCGCCCGCGTCGATGCCGCCATCGCGCTCGCCATCGAGGCCGAGCCCGACATGGCCGCACGCCGCAATCTGCTGCTGACCGTGCCGGGCATTGGCGAGGTCAGTGCCGCCGTGCTCATCGCCGAACTGCCCGAACTCGGCGCCATCGACGACAAGAAGCTCGCAGCCCTCGTCGGCGTCGCCCCCATCGCTCACGACAGCGGCACATGGCGTGGACAACGCCATATCGCCGGCGGCCGCGCCACCGTCCGATGCGCCCTCTATATGGCTACGCTCTCGGCCATCCGTTGCAACCCGGCCATCAAGACCTTCCACAAAAGGCTGCGCGACGCGGGCAAACCGCCCAAGGTCGCCATCGTCGCCGCCATGCGAAAGCTCATCATCATGATCAACACTATTCTTAAAAGACGAACCCCATGGAACCAGCCCCAACAACACGGTTGCTGAGGTGCGCAGGCCAAGGGCCGGAGCCTCGAAGGACCGGGGCGGGTGATTAGGCCCCTCTCCGCCCGCCAAAGCGCTCACCACACGCCCGGAATCCAACGCCACCGCATGCGCGCCATATACTCCTCGTACCCCTCGAGCCCCTTGCGCAATTCTGCCTCCTCCCCCAGCGTCCGGCCGAAGAGGACGATGATGAGCAGGCCGGCGGGAACCAGCGCGTAGAGCGATCCAAGCGACAGCGCCATGCCGACGCTGAGCACGAGGGCGGTTGCGTATCCGGGATGGCGGATGGCGGCGTAGGGTCCGGTGTCGATCACCTTGTGGTCACGGTCGGTCTGAATGCGCACAGTCGGCTCGAAATGCCGGTTGACCGATTGCGCCCAGGTCAGGCCGAGATAACCTGATGTCATCAGGAGATAGCCGATGAGGACGACCCAATCGGGCTGCGGCGCCCAGTGGAACCGTCCGTCGTCGAATGCACCGACCGGAAAAATGGCGGCAAAGAGAATGATCGTCAGCGTCGCCACCACGGCGTCCCAGGGTTTGGTACCCTTCTGGTATCGGCTGCGCGCCGCAAACAGCTCCGGATTCGTCCGCCGGATCCAGATGAGCGCGACACGTGTCAGCACAAGGTACAGGCCGAGAAAAATCCACCCGCGCGGCCAGTCGAGCGTGCCCGCCGGCCAGAACAGCGCGGCAAACATGACGGCAATGGTGATGGCGAGCGATCCGAAAGATGGCGCCGCGGCGAATGAGTGACCGGGCCGAGTGTCCCGCTGCGTCATGATCGCTCTCCATACCATGACAGCGCCGCGCGTCCTTTTGGACGCGCAGAAGGACGCTGAACATGGCGGATTTCGTTGAAAAAATCACGTTACTCGGCGGCTTCGAGAAACAGGCTGTTTCGTGAAGATGAGGCAAGTGCCTGAACCCTGGCTTCCGCCTTGGCGATCAGTTGATAGAATTCGTCCTGCGCTTCGACGTCCAATTGAATGACGGCATTGACGTCGTCGGGCGTATCGCAAACGCAGGCGACCGCAGAAATGGGACAGATACCGCCGGGATAGCGTCTGCCGGTGCCCGTATAGGCGCGACGTCCCCAACGCTCGGAATAAACCGTCTCTTCCCGCTCAAGCTGCAGAATCGTTCCCTTGCAGGCGGTCACGATAGCCGCCTTGCCGTAGGCGAACCAGTGATAGTTCAGCCTCCGGAGTATATATTTGCCGGTGATATCTTCGCCAGCCAGTTCGGCAGGGTTTTCAATCATTCTAATCATGACGGCTTCCTCAACGTTTAAACAATATCCGTCATGTCTTCGCGCGCAGCAAGTCAAAAAACGCTGCTTTTGGAGACACTTAGTCACAAAGTGTTTCCGATTCTTACATTAACCACGCGCCGATCACCCCTTGTGCACACAATTCTTCGTCGAATTTCCCGCTACCTGCTACCGATTTCGTCATTCCGAGGTGGCAGTCACGTTGATGTCCCCTTGTGTTTTTCGGCGCGGGCTCGATATGTCTCCCTGATTGGTCCGAAGAACGCACCGTTTTTCATCCCAAGAAGCGGCCGACTGCTTCGCTAGTTGGTCACCGCAGGAGAGTTTCATGGTCGACGCGATCAACCCCATCTCCGCCACCGCCGCGCCCGAACCCGCCAAGGTCGGCACCAGCACCTCGATCGACTCCGAACCAGACAACGCCTGGGTCGCCGCCCGCCAGTCGCAGATCACCGCCGATCAGTTGGCAGCAAAGAGGGCCGTGGAGAAGGAAGCCGCAGCCGATCTCATTCCGCACGCGGATCTGATCGTCGACGACGAGGAGCATCCGCAAAAGCGGCACCGGCATGCGGCATCGGAAGAAGGGGAAGAGGCCGGCGAACAGGCGGAACAGCCGGCCTTGTCAGGCGAAAGCGATCGGATCGGCACCCGCAATTTCGACGACGACACGCCCTTCGGCGAGCGCGTCGCTATCATCTGATCAAAAGCGCACCAAAATCGCGCCTCCACATCACATTGATGGCATTCATCTTCAACTTGGCCCCGAGCAGACGATCAGCAACAGCGCTGCCGGAAGCTATGAATGCAAGCGCTGAAGCGCTTCACGTGCCAACTCGTCGACCCCTTCCAACTGGTCCGCCTTGCTCGGTTGATCCGCCAGCTTCCGGAGGTCGCCCTCAAGCGCTTCAACAACCTCCATCGACAGCTTTTCGACGATCAGTTGAAAGCAGAAATATTTTTGAGGGGAGTCATCTCCTCGGAGAACGCGCGACACCGGGTCAACAATTGGCATTCCGAGTGAGACGAGAAAACGAGCCAGAGGTGGAGCAATAGGCCAGTTGCCGTCCGCGGTCCACGCCAGCAAGTCATCCAGGATCGGAGCGATCGCAGGATAACCAGCGCTCTCGATACCAGAAAGAGCGGCAACGTCGTGCTTGTCACGAGGGACGAGGCTCCTTGCATCGAACACGCCAATCACTCCATCTTGTTGGGCCTCTCCCCACCCCGAAGCTGGGCTTCGATTGCCACTTTGTCGATGGCCGACCAGACCTCGACGATCTTGCCGCCGCGAAATTCGTAGATGACGTTCTCGGTGAAGGAAAGGCGCCTGCCGTTCACATCGAGGCCGAGGAATTTTGCCTTCGGCCTGCAATCGAAGCCGAGCCGGCAGGCGATGTATGGCGGATCGCAAAGAAGCATCAGCACCTTGAAATAGAGATCGGGAATCTCATCGAAGTCCCGCTCGAGCATGGCGACGTAACCCGACAGCCCGAGGCGCCGACCGTTATGAACTGCATCGTCGCCGACGAACTGCCCGAGATTGGGCCAGTCCTGCCTGTTCAGGCAGGCGATGTAGCCGCGGTATATCTTCGCGAGTTCGGTTTTCGTCACGCGATCGTCTCTGGCTTGGATTCTCAGGCAAAGATAGCGCCGGCATCTGCACTTGCCAGCGGCGAGCGCGCCGCCTCGAGACTTTCAGTTCAAGAGAACTCGCCTGCACGGGGACCAGCAAGCGTCACGCGCCAGCCCGTTCGCGATTGGAAATCCTGAGTGGCCAGAAACGTATAGCCCGTGGTGCGCCAGAGCCTGACGGCGCTGGTCAGATTGTCGAGCACATAATCGCCGCCGTCCGTCCGGGCAATGAGAACGACATGGTTTTGATCGTGCGGTCCAATCACCACGGAAAGCGCCAACCTGTTCGATGGAAAACCAGCTTCGATCAGGTCCTTCATCTTCTGGAGAGCGTAGTCCTCACAGTCCCCACGGCCGGCAACCGGCAGAGACCAAACATCCTTATTTCGGGAAGACGGGCGATCTTCCGCGGGAATGATACGTCCATTTACGGCACGATTGACCTTTTGAAGTAGCGCTGTTCCTGCCTGATCATTCAGCTGTTGCGCCGCCATCCTGCCGCACAGCCACTTGTACTTGGCGCAGGCTGCGGCGAATCCCACGGGTGCGCCGATGCTTCGCGTCACAGGAAGCGAGGATCCCGCAACCGCTTGAAAATGCAGAAGAATGAATAAAAAGGCAGCGAGCGAAAAGAGGCGCTTCATAGCCGATTCCTTTTATTTGTTGCGAAACAATAACATAGGCACAATAAAAATTTAGTAAAATTTTATACTTGCGAATTTAACTGTATTAGATGAATTAGACAGATTAACCATCATCTATTCTTCGTGTTAATTTATTGTTAGTGTAAGAGTTCTCCCCATTAACATTCGGTTAACCTTGGGAGATGGATTGAAATGATCAGCAGAGCAGCGAAATTCAGCATCGCCGTTGCTTCCCTTCTGGCAAGCAGCAGCTTGGCAACGGCAGCGCCGGCAGTCGTTAATTGCAAGGCCGCAGTTCGCGGAACACTCGAATACAGGCTGTGCATGCCGACCAGAGCAATTCAGTCCGATAGCAGGTTCAATCCGAACGATAACGATCGCGGCAGCCAGAACATTGGCGGCGGCAAGAAGACATCCAGCACCGGCTCCGTCGCCAGCAATGGGAATAATGGCGATGATGGTAATGGCGACGGCGACGGCAGCGGCGACGGCAATGGCGACGGCAATGGCGACGGCAGCGGCAGCGGCGACAATGGCGGAAAGGACGATCACGGCGGCAAGGGCCATGGTCATCACGGCGGCAAGGACGGGAAAGATCACGGGCACGGCAAGGACGGTCCGGGCCACGGTGGAAAAGACCATCACGGCGGCAAGGACCGCGATCATCACGACCACGACAAGGGCGGAGAAGATCACGATCACGGCAAAGGTGGCAAAGACGGCCCAGGCAAAGGCGGCAATGACGGCAATGACGGCCCAGGCAAGGGTGGTAACGACGGTCACGGCAAGGGCGGCAAAGACGGCCCCGGCAAGGGCGGCAACGACGGCCCAGGCAAGGGCGGCAACGACGGTCCGGGCAAGGGCGGCAATGACGGTCCCGGCAAGGGCGGCAATGACGGTCCCGGCAAGGGCGGCAATGACGGTCCGGGCAAGGGCGGCAATGACGGTCCGGGCAAGGGCGGCAATGACGGCCCAGGCAAGGGCGGCAATGACGGTCCCGGCAAGGGCGGCAATGACGGTCCCGGCAAGGGCGGCAATGACGGTCCCGGCAAGGGCGGCAACGACGGTCCCGGCAAGGGCGGCAATGACGGTCCCGGCAAGGGCGGCAATGACGGTCCCGGCAAGGGCGGCAATGACGGTCCCGGCAAGGGCGGCAACGACGGTCCCGGCAAGGGCGGCAATGACGGCCCCGGCAAGGGCGGCAACGACGGTCCCGGCAAGGGCGGCAATGACGGCCCCGGCAAGGGCGGCTCTGAATCTAAGCCGGACTAACCCGATCGGGGCAAAAGAAAGTGAGAGGCGAGGCCGGGTTACCGGCCTCGCCCTTTTTGATCGCCGCTTTGTGATCGGCGTCTAATAACGTCGGGATCTTACGGGTTCTGCCATCGCAATAGCCCGCGAGGCGATCGTCTAGCGAAGGCGAGGAAGCTTATGCCGCACAGGCCTCGCACAACCCACGGATCTCGATCGTCGTCTTTTCGGGCTTGAACTTCTGCCCGCGCACCCATTCCATAAGTCGGTGATCGACCTCGTGGTCGTGGAACTCCGTCACCTGGCCACAGCTTTCGCAAATGGCGAAGGCGACGATGCCGTGGCTGTGGCAATCGTCGCCCGGATGGGCGCAGGCGACGAACGAGTTGATGCTTTCGAGCCGGTGCACCACGCCATATTCGAGCAGCTTCTCCAGCGCCCGGTAGACCTGCAGCGGCGCGCGAAAACCGTGGTCGCGCAGCTTATCGAGGATGGTGTAGGCGCTGAGCGGCCCTTCGGCCTTTTCGAGCACGTCGAAGACCAGCGACTGGTTCTTGGTCAATTGCGGTGTCGTCATGAGCCTTGTCCTTGCATGACCGCGCGGTGGCGCCTGACCGGAAGCAGGCTGAGAATGAAGAGGATCAGCGCCGCGACCACGATCGAGGGGCCCGAGGGCGTGTCGTAGGTGAGCGAGCCGAACAGCCCGCCGACGACGGCGACCGCTCCAATCAGCGAAGCGAGCACTGCCATGATTTCCGGTGTCGGCGAGAAGCGCCGCGCCGCAGCCGCCGGAATGATCAGCAGCGAGGTGATCAGCATGATGCCGACGATCTTCATGGCAATGGCAATGACGACGGCCATCAGCAGCATGAAGAACAGCCGCGCCCGCTCCGGCCTCAGCCCCTCGGCCTCGGCGAGCTCGGCATTGACGGTCGCAGCCAGGAGCGGCCGCCAGAGCCAGGCCATTGCCACGAGCACGAACAGCCCGCCACCCCAGATTAGCGCGATGTCGGTCGTGGAAACGGCAAGGATATCGCCGAACAGGAAGGCGATGAGATCGATCCTCACCCAGCTCATGAAGGCGACCATGACGAGGCCGATCGCCAGTGTGGCATGTGAGAGGATGCCAAGCAGCGCATCGGCTGACAGCGCTTGGCGCTTCTGCAGGAAGAGCAGCAGCACCGACACGAGCGCGGCAACGGCAAAGACAGCCAGCGTCAGGTTGAGTTCGAAGAGCAGCGACAGTGCGACGCCGAGCAGCGCCGAATGGGCGATCGTATCGCCAAAATAGGCCATGCGCCGCCAGATGATGAAGCAGCCGAGCGGCCCTGTCGTCAGCGCCAGACCAACGCCGGCAAGAATGGCGCGCACGAAGAAGTCGTCAAGCATGGCGGTCCTCCGTGGCATGGGTATGCGGATGGTCATGTTCGTGGCGGTGCCCATCATGACCATCGTCGTGCTCATGACTGTGGTCATGCGCGTGATGCCCGTCATCGGGATGGCAATGGTCGGTCACCGTGCCGTCGGCATGTTGCACGCGTCCATCAGGCAGATGCGTATGATCATGGTGATGGCTATAGACGGCAAGCGTCTGCGCCGCCCGGCTGCCGAACAACTGCACATATTCCGGGCTGCGGCTGACCGACTCGGGCGTACCGCGGCAGCAGACATGGCCGTTGAGGCAGATGACCGTGTCGGTCTCCGCCATGACGACGTGGAGATCGTGCGAAATCAGCAGGATGCCGCAGCCCGTCGCATTGCGGATCGATTTGATCAGATCGTAGAGGGCGATCTCACCGGAGAAATCGACCCCCTGCACCGGCTCGTCGAGCACCAGCAGATCGGGCTTGCGCGCTATCGCCCGGGCCATCAGCGCCCGCTGGAACTCGCCGCCGGAGAGATGCTGGACCTCGGCATCGAGCATATGGGCGATACCGGCGGATTCGAGCGCCGAGAGCATATCGCGCTCGGGCAGCGGTCCGGTCAGCGTCATCAGCCGGCGCACCGAAAGCGGCAGCGTCCAGTCGATCGTGAGCTTTTGCGGAACATAGCCGACCTTGAGGCCGGCCTTGCGCTCCACCCTGCCCTGATCAGGCTTCAACACACCGATCGCCGCCTTGGCGCTGGTCGACTTGCCCGAGCCGTTCGGCCCGATCAGCGTGACGATTTCGCCGCGCGAAACGGAAAAGTCAACGCCGCGCACCAGCCAGCGGCCATTGCGCAGAACGCCGACATTTTCAAGCGAAACCAGCGGTTCGGCCCTGATACCAGCGGGGGTCTTTGCGGGAGAGAGCATCAAATTTTCCGAAAGTGCTGTTGCGTCCTGCTATTGCACACGTTATAGCATAACGCAATTGATGTAATAACATAACAATTGCAATTCAAGGGAAGCATATTGATGAAACGCGCCTTGGGGCCTGCCCTTAAAATCTTGGCCCTCCGAATGCCGGCCTTCACAATCCCGGCCCTGGCGATCCCCGCCCTACTCTTTGCCGGCACCATGCGGGCAGCCGATGCGCCTGTCGTCGTCACCTCGATCAAACCGATCCATTCGCTGGTTTCGGCGATCATGCAGGGTGTCGGCGAACCCGAATTGATCGTCGATGGCGCGGCCTCCCCGCATACCTACAATCTGAAGCCATCGAATGCCCGCGCCCTGCAGGAGGCCAAGGTGATCTTCTGGGTCGGCCCCGGCCTCGAGGCCTTTCTCGAAAAGCCGCTGCAGGCGCTGGGTCGGAATGCCAGCATCGCCGAACTCGACAATGCCCCCGGCCTCGTCAAGCTGCCTTTCCGCGAAGGCGGCGCCTTCGAGCCGCATGACGACGGCGACGAGCACGACAGCGCTTCCGGTCATGAGCACGATAAGGCCGAAGCCACGCACGGCGCCGAAGCCGACCACGACCACGACCACGGTGCCTTCGACACACATCTCTGGCTCGACCCGATGAATGCCAAGGCCATGGCGACCATGATCACCACGACACTGGTTGCCGCCGATCCCGCCAATGCACTGACCTATCAGGGCAATGCCAAGGCGCTGGACGACAGGCTGGATGCACTCGATACCGAGATCAAGGGCATGGTCGCTCCCGTCAAGGGCAAGCCCTTCATCGTCTTCCATGATGCCTACCAGTATTTCGAGCACCGCTACGGCATCCGCGTCGCCGGCTCGATCACCGTCAGCCCGGAAACCATTCCCGGCGCCGAGCGTGTTTCGGAAATCCACCGCAAGGTCGGCGAACTCGGCGCCACCTGCGTCTTTGCCGAACCGCAGTTCGAGCCGCGCCTCGTCAATGTCGTCATCGAAGGCACGCGCGCCAAGTCAGGCGTGCTCGATCCCGAAGCGGCAACACTGAAGGCCGGTCCCGATCTCTACTTCAACCTCATGCGCGGCATCGCCAACAGCATGAAGGACTGCCTCTCCAGCGCATGACTCTCATGCGCCGCTCCGCGCGTCCTGCCGGACACGCGACGCCCCAGGGAGAGCTGAGGCGGAAAAAGGCGGACAACCCCGTTCCGCCTTTTTTCGGACCATCAAATGTAATGATATAACATAAATAAGACTCTGATGAGGTTCCCATGGACAACAGACTTCCTGTCACGGTGCTTTCAGGCTTCCTCGGCGCAGGCAAGACGACGCTGCTCAACCACGTACTGACCAATCGCGAAGGTTTACGCGTCGCGGTTATCGTCAACGACATGAGCGAGGTGAATATCGATGCCGCCCTGGTGCGCGATGGCGGCGCCAATCTCTCCCGCACCGAGGAACAGCTCGTCGAGATGACCAATGGCTGCATCTGCTGCACGCTGCGCGACGACCTCTTGAAGGAAGTGCGCCAGCTCGCCGATCAGGGCCGCTTCGATTACCTCCTGATCGAATCGACCGGCATCGCCGAGCCCCTGCCCGTCGCCACCACCTTCGAATTCCGAGACGAGAACGGCCAAAGCCTCTCGGATGTGGCAAGGCTGGATACGATGGTGACCGTCGTCGACGCCGCACATCTGCTTGCCGATTATGCCTCGGCCGATTTCCTCGCCGACCGGGGAGAAACGGCCGGCGACGGCGACAACAGAACCATCGTCGACCTGCTGGTCGAGCAGATCGAATTCGCCGATGTCGTGGTGCTGAACAAGATCGGCACGGCAGCCGAGGAAGAGCGCGACGCCGCCCGCAAGATCGTCACCGGCCTCAACCCGGATGCACGGCTGATCGAGGTGGATTTCGGCAAGGTCGCCCTGAAAGACGTGCTCGGCACCGGCCGCTTCGATATCGACAAGGCCGAGACCCATCCACTCTGGTATAAGGAACTGCACGGCTTCCGCGACCACCTGCCGGAGACCGAAGAATACGGCATCCGCTCCTTCGTCTACCGCGAAAAACGCCCCTTTCATCCGGCTAAGCTGCAGGACTTCCTCGACAGGACATGGCCAGGCGTGGTGCGCGCCAAAGGCTTCTTCTGGCTGGCGACGCGCCCGCACCATGTCGGCGAGATCAGCCAGGCGGGCGCGATCGTGCGCACCGGCAAGATGGGTCTCTGGTGGGCGGCAGTGCCACGCGAACAATGGCCTGAGGAACCGGCCTTCATGCGCGCCATCGGCCCCTATCTCGACCCCGTCTGGGGCGACCGCCGCCAGGAAATCGTCTTCATCGGCGCCGATCCGATGGACGAAGCCTGGATCAGGAAGGAACTCGACGCCTGTCTGGTCGACGCCACTGTGTTTACACCGGAACGCTGGCGCAACCTGTCCGACCCCTTCGCCAGCTGGAACAGGCAGGCGGCATGACAGCGAAGGCAATCAAACGCTATCTCTGCGTCTGCCAGGAATGCGATCCTTTGCCACCGATCGAAGGGCTGCATCCGCTGACGTATAAACCGGACACAGAGACTGAAGCCCGCAAACCGAAGGGACTTCTCGGCATCATCGCCGGCCGGGTAGCTTTGCGTCGGCAGGACTAAGCGATCACAACCGACGCAGCGAGTCTGGCGCGAACGCCGCCTCACCCTCCTTCATTCCTGTACTTGTCACAGGAATCTAGTGTGCCCAAGTCTTTGAGCACGCGAGACTTCCTTCCGAATGAGAGTCATTCACGGCGCAGACGCGCCGTGGCTGGATTCCTGTGACGAGCACAGGAATGAGGAAGGATAGAGAGAACGACGATCTTATCCGAGACGGAAGCGCTTGCCGCCGCAGAGTCAAAGCCGAAGCCGCCCTTCCTGATCTATCGACCGATCAGCGACCGGCAATAATGCTGGAGATGATACCGCTGGTGACGCCAATCAGCAGGTAGTCATTGTCGGCCCGCACCCAGCGATAACCGCGGGGCGGAGGCGCCAGCCGGTAGCGGCGGTAGTCGTTGACATCGGAGAACCGGCGACGTTCGCTGGCGTTGACGCGGTATCCCCTCTTCCAATGCGACCGGACGACCACCTTCTTCTGCTCGACGTGGGGACGGCGGTGATCGTCGGCGCTGGCCTGGGAAACAACCATCGGGGAAAGAAGGAAGGAGGCGGAAAGAAGAGCTGCAAAAATCTTTTTCATGTGGGATTCCTCATGTTGGGCACGTGACCAAACTAGGGCCGAAAAGATGAACCGAAACTGAAATAAAAATTAAACTTTTGTAATCAAATCCAATAGCTACGGGTCGAAGTTTATATTTTAGATTAATCTTATACATGGTAACAAATATTCTATCGCCGCAGACGGGGCATCGGCGCGGCCGGCCAGTTCGTCCTTGGAAGCCCTTGGCAGCACATCGGGGCGGGATTGAAGAAAAGACAGTTGCGGGGCATCCGAGGATGAGCCTAGGGCGGCGCGCCCTTCCTGTGCCCATCGCCTGGAAGACGCCGCCGTGGAGGGTCGCTGCGGATGGCGGCCGACGGGCATGCCCTCGATTCGATATCTTGCCTATCGCCTAAAGGTGCTCGCGATTGGCATAGCGAGATGCATAAACTTGAAACGGGCGCATAATCGAGTTCGAAGCGACGCATTAGGAACAGGAGAATTCTGCATGTCCCGTGAGGGGACGATCAGATCAAGACAACGAAGACCACAATGGAGGAAAACATGCCCGGTATCAGCATGCGCTATATCGTCGACGACGTCGACGCCGCGGTGGAATTCTACACAAGACATCTCGGCTTCTCCGTCGCGCTTCGCCCCGCGCCGAGTTTCGCCATCCTGACCAGGGACGGTTTTCGTCTGTTCGTCAGCGGCATGACGGGACCGGGCGGAGCATCTCAAGCAATGCCCGACGGGCGAAAGCCGGAGCCTGGCGGATGGAATCGTATCCAGATCGAGGTCGGAGACCTGGAGGCGAAAGTCACCGCGCTGCGCCAAGCCGGTGCGCGCTTCCGCAACGAGATCGTGCAGGGCATCGGCGGCAAGCAGATCCTGCTCGATGATCCGGCCGGAAACCCGATCGAGCTCTTCGAAGCACCCAAGCGGTGAATGGCGCGACGCCGGTCATGCGGTTGCCACGCATTTGCAGTCATCAGCAAACCGACGCAGTATTTCGATCACGGCTGCCGGCGTTGGCATCTCTCGCCGCGAGGCTGGCCGGAACGCCTTGCCACCAGTGTGCGAGCGTGTAGTTTCGGATTCCTATCAATTCGAAGGCAGGGAAAACATGTCCGATTCCGCCGGCGGGCTCTCCGACTATATCGGGATACTAGCCGTGTTTCTTCTCGTCGCCGCCAATGGCTTCTTCGTTGCCGCCGAATTCGCCCTGGTGTCAGTCAGGCGTAGCCGCGTCGCCGAACTCGCTGCGGCAGGCCGCATGAACGCCTCGGCACTTCAGCGCGCCGTCGACAATCTCGACTCCAACCTTGCAGCCACCCAGCTTGGCATCACCATCTCGTCGCTCGCCCTCGGCTGGGTTGGCGAACCGGCGCTTGCCCATCTGATCGAGCCGCTGCTGTCCTGGCTGCCCGGGCAATGGGCGACGGCGGGCGCGCATACTGTTGCCGTCGTCATCGCCTTCGTCATCATCACGGCCCTGCATATCGTGCTCGGCGAGCTCGCGCCGAAGAGCCTAGCGCTTCAACGCAGCGAGGCCACTTCGCTTGCCGTGGTGCGCCCGCTCGGTCTGTTCCTGGTGCTGTTTAAGCCGGCGATCTTTGTCCTGAACGGCATGGGCAACATGGTGCTGCGGGGCGTCGGTCTTCGCGCCGGAACCGGGGAATCGTCGTTCCATTCGCCGCAGGAGCTCAAGCTGCTGGTCGCTGAGAGCCAGGAGGCCGGCCTTCTCAACCAGGTGCAGCAGCAGCTCGTCGAGCGGGTGTTCAACATCGGCGACAGACCGATCTCCGACATCATGACCCCGCGTCTCGACATCGAATGGTTCGACGCCGACGACAGCGAGGCCGAGATCCTGAAGACCATCCGCGAATGCAGCCACGAGCAATTACTGGTCGCCCGCGGCTCGATCGACGAGCCGATCGGCATGGTGTTGAAGAAGGACCTTCTCGATCAGGTTCTCGACGGCGGCAAGGTCCGGCCGATGGAGGTGATCAAGCAGCCGTTGGTGCTGCATGAGGGCACCTCGGTCGTCCGCGTGCTCGACAGTTTCAAGGCCTCACCCGTTCGCCTCGCCATCGTCATCGACGAATATGGCAGCCTCGAAGGCATCGTCACCCAGACCGACCTGCTCGAAGCCATCGCCGGCGACCTGCCGGGATCCAACGAAGAGCCCGACATCGTCGTCAGGGAAGACGGGTCGCTCTTGATCGATGCGATGATGCCGGCCTTCGACGCCTTCGAACGGCTGGGCCTGCGCGATCGTCCGGATGCCGATTTCCATACGCTGGCGGGCTTTGCGCTGCATCAGCTCCAGCACATCCCCGAAGCCGGCGAAACCTTCGTCTTCGACAACTGGCGCTTCGAAGTGCTCGACATGGACGGCATGCGTATCGACAAGATGCTCGCGACGCGCATTCCCGCGGATGGGGCGGAGGCCTAGGGCCAAAGAAAGGCTCTAGTTCACCGCCAGCGTCCAGAGCATTCCCGCGGCTGCGCAGGCTAGCAGCGTCGCGATGACGGAAGCCTTGAAGCGGAAGATCGCTATCGCCGCGGCGGCAGACAGCGCCATTGCCGCCGGCACGGCCGATTGCAGCACGGGAATATCGAGCCGCAAGCCGCCAAGCTGGACGGTCGCAACCTCTGCAAACAGCGTGTGCAGGGCAAACCAGATAGCGAGGTTGAGGATAACCCCGACCACCGCCGCTGTTATGGCCGACATCGCGCCGGCGAGCGCTATGTTGCCGCGCAGTTTTTCGATGAACGGCGCACCGAGGAAGATCCACAGGAAACAGGGCACGAAGGTGACCCAGCTCGTCAGTATCGCCGCAAGGGTCGCAGCAAGCATCGGGTTCAGCGCTCCCGAATCCCGGTAGGCGCCCATGAAGCCGACGAACTGGACGACCATGATCAGCGGCCCCGGCGTCGTCTCGGCCATGCCGAGACCATCCAACATCTCGCCGGGTTTCAGCCAGCCGAAATGCTGCACGGCCTCCTGTGCGACATAGGCAAGCACCGCATAGGCCCCGCCGAAGGTGACGACCGCCATTTTGCTGAAGAAAAGGCCGATTTCGGTAAAGACGTTGTCAGCACCGAAGGTTGCGTAGAGCGCCGCGAGCGGCGCGAGCCAGAGGGCAAGCAGCACGGCCGAGATGCGCAGCGACCAGGCGAGATTCGGGCGCGCATGCGCCGGTATGCCTTCGCCGAGCGCCGACTCCGCATCCGACAGCACCGGGCCGCTTCCGGCCTTATGGCCGCCGCCCGTCTGAAAGGCGGCAAGCCCGAACCTGCCGCCGAGGAAGCCGGCAATGCCGGCCGCGAGCACGATCAGCGGGAACGGCACATGGAGAAAGAAGATGGCGATGAAGGCCGCGGCCGCGATACCGACCATGACGCGATTCTTGAGCGCACGACCGCCGATGCGGATGACGGCCTGCACGACGACGGCAAGCACCGCCGCCTTCAGCCCGAAGAACAGGCCGGCGACGATGCCGACATTGCCGTAAGCCGCGTAGATATAGCTGAGACAGAGGATCGACAGGAACCCAGGCATTACGAACAGCAGGCCGGCGACGAGACCGCCTGCTGTCCGATGCATCAGCCAGCCGATATAGATGGCGAGCTGCTGCGCCTCGGGTCCGGGGAGCAGCATGCAATAGTTCAGCGCATGCAGAAAACGGTGCTCACCGATCCATCGCTTCTCGTCGACAATGATCCGGTGCATGACGGCGATCTGGCCGGCAGGGCCGCCGAAACTCAGGGCGGCGACGCGCAGCCACACCCTGAAGGCATCGCCAAACGAGACGCCGTGATGATGCCCCTCTCCGGTGTCTTCCTCCGCCATTTTGCCACTGGGCGCATTATCCGTCATCTCGACCATCTCATGCTCTCTTCTTCAGCGCCGGCCAGTTGTGGGTTTCCTCGGTCGCATCGCGGCACCAGCGGAAGAAGGCGTCGTAGAGAAGCATCCCGGCCTCGAGCTGTTCCCGATCGTCGGAATACATCCTGGAGAGGCCGAGCGAGGCGGCCAGCAGGCCCGCCGCCTCGGGCGCGAGATCGAGTCTTGCGGTATCCGCCGCCCTGACGATCCGCGCCAGGCGCAGGAGCGGCTCCGATGCCAGCCCGAACTCCTCGACCATGACATCAAAGGTGCAGAGTTCGCCGCGATGGCTCCAGAACACATCATCGATATCGAAGGGCGTAGCCGCGAAGCGCTCGCTGACGGCTAAAACCTCAGGCGCCGGCACGAACAGGAATACGGCGCTCGGATCGACGAAGCGCCGGATCAGCCAGGGACAGGCAATGCGGTCGATCTTCGGCCGCGCCCGCGTCACCCAGACGGTACGTCCCTCAGCGTCGCGGCGCGGCAGCTTTTCCTCGGGCACCGCCAGTCCACCTGTGATCCAGGCTTCGAAGCCGCCTTCGAGGCTCTCGGCGTCGATCCCGGCATGGCGCAGGTAGGCGGCGACGCCATGGCTGAGCTTGCTGCCCTTCTGGCAGACCACGACGACGGAATCGGCATCGACGCTGCCCGCCCAGGACCCGACCTCGGCATGGCTTCGCCGGATCGAGCTGGGCACCAGGCGCGGATCGAGCGCGAAGTCCTCCTCGGTGCGAACGTCGATAATGCAAGGCGCACCGGGGGTTCCAATGAGGCGGTTGAGCTTGTCGGGAGAAATTTCGAGAAATGACGGCATGACGCGTCCCTCCGTTGATCGGTTTTACTGGACGCGATTCTTCAGCATGACGCCTCGTGGGGTGATCGCGACCCCATGCAGAAATCATTCGCAAACAGACTCCGTGGTGTCAAGCGCATTGCGCCCAGGCGGCTTGCCGTCCGCACCGGCGGGCCGCCATCCATCACCGCATCCGCTCAGCCGGCAGCTCTACCACCGGGTCTTCTGCCGGTCGCCCGCAAGCATATGATGGGTGAGCGGCAAAGCCGCGAATGCGCGGAACGCCAGTAAAGCGCGAAAAGTGAGTACGAAAACCCAGTCAGCACAAGCGCTTCGGCCCAGAACGGAACAAAATGCCCACTTCTGCATTCTTCTGTCACCGAAAGAGGAGAAAGTACCATGACGTACGACCCCAATAATGCCAACGACCCGAACCGCCCGCTGAACCCAAATCTGGATCTGCGCACCACGCCGAGCGCGCGCAGCAGTAATACGTGGGTTGTCTGGGTCGCTGCATTGGCCGTGATCGCTGTCGCTGCATTCGCCTATTCGCAGTGGAGCACCCCCGGCACATCCCCGGACACGACAGCCTCCACGACCCAATCAGAGCCGGCGCCGGCCAAGCCGATCGCTCCGACCGACAACAGCGCAGCGCCTGCACCGGCACCAGCACCGGCCACTCCGCCGGCTGCCCCTGCACAGCAGTAATCGCTGCTCGTTCAGAAGAAGCCGGCCCAGTGCCGGCTTCCTTTCTGCCGCGAGTTCTTGAAGATTTTTAAGCAAACCCTATTTAAGGGATACTAAATCTGTCTCTGACGGCTGACCACGGAGGTACTGGCAGCCGTTATCGAGACTGATCGAGGAAGGTCGGTGCGAGTTTCGCCCGGCCTTTTTTCTTGACCCTATTGGCAACGCCTCGATCGGGATATTATTTCGGGATCCTGTTATAGAAGGACTGCGGATCGTACACGCATTCGTATTCGAGAAGGCAGAGTTTGCCGTTGGCATCCCTTACCCTTGCGCTGTCGTATTTGTCGCCGAGATTGCACCTGGCCGGCGGATAACGGAAGCTGCGGCCGCCAAAACCCATACGCACAAAAACCGCCTTGTCCTTGCGAATGATCTGCGCAAGCTCCTCGCAACTGTGATCCCTTGCATTGACCTCCACCGCCTCGATGGCAAGAGCTGCGGACGGAAACAACAGTGCGACGGCCAGAACAACGCTTTTCATGGAAACTCCTGAATTGGAGAGAGCCAAGGTAGGGCATCCCACCGCGTGCCGCCAGTCCGGAAACCCTACGAATTGTACGCCTGAGCACAGCCGTGCCTTTTACTTCCCGGCACGCTTGAGAAGTCAGCTAAGGCACGAGCTCTTTGAAGGCAGCAAGACCCAGGTGGACGGGCACTCCTTCGCTACTGCCCCGGCGAGGGCATCGCTACATCCCGATCCATTAAGATGTTTGGTCTACGCTGCCGGCCATGAAACCGACGTTTGGACGCAGACACCTTGCATTGGCAGAGCCGGAGCGGACCAGGGCCGTTCCAGCACGGAAGGTCGATGCGTCGCCCGCCGGAAGTTTCGATTGGCCGAAAATCAGGCGTTACACCAAAAACGCGACCTTGGTCCTGTTGATTGCTACCAAACTTTCGGTTGCGACTATTTACGTCCTTAGGCTAAACGCCTCGCATTCCTTCCAGGAATACGCAGCGCCGATCGCAGTGATGGCGGCACTGTCGTTTTTCATCGTCGCAGCTCTCTGGCTCGCAGGCATGAAACTGAGCGGCGGCGATTGAGGCAACCTCGGTTGGCGCCGTCTGAAGTTGACCGCCACCCGCACTTCCCGCTCCCTCCCTCTCTCACCGGAAGCGTCTAGGGAAAGTTATAGGGCGACGCGGGGTCGAAAACGCAGGCATAATCAAGGATGCACTGCTTTCCACCTGCATCGCGCAAACTGGTCGTAGTGCGCTTATCGCCCATGCTGCATTGGGCGGGCGGATAACGGAAACTGCGGCCGCCGAAACCGACGCGGACAAAGACCTTTTTGTTCTGGCGGATCATCTGCGTAAGCTCGCTGCAGCTATGCTCGCTCGCTTTGACGTTCATGACGGCTGCGGCAAAGGCAGGAAACGGCAGAGACAATGCGACGACAAAAATAACGCTTCTCATAGATCCCTCCCGATACGCGAGAGGGAGATAGGGCGCACGGACCGGCGCGGCCAGCCCTGCGGACAACGCGAACCGTGCCGCTCGCTTCGAGAACGGTTTCCGGCAGGCCGGAAAATCCGGCCTGAGTTCAAATACATCAATCTTTTCAAGAGATTTGGTGGGTGATGTAGGGCTCGAACCTACGACCCGCTGATTAAGAGCCGGTTACAAGACGCCTCACCTACCAGCCAATGTATCATAGAATTGAGATAGTTAGCTTTTTGGCAGAGAATCACTTCGGGACATATTTCGGGACTTGGCGCTCTCTTCCAGCGCTGCTGCTAAATCCTCGTTCATGACATGCGCATATTTGGCGGTGGTAGATATGTTCGAATGGTTCAAGGCAAGCTGGACCAGCTTGAGATTGCGCGTCTCCCGCAGCAGCTTCGTAGCCCGATCATGCCTGTGATCGTGGAAACGAAAATCTTCGACACCTGCCTCGGTGCGGCAGCGACGCCAACGGATAGAGGCGTGCGATCGCACAATAGGATATCGTTGTCCTTTAATGTAGCCTTTCTTCGGAAGATTCCTCTTTGCTACAAAAGTGAAGACGAAAACGGGATGATGACCCTTCAGCGGTTCCAAGATTTCGCGGATCGATGGTGTGAGCGGTGTTCGGACCACCGTGTCGCCTTTGCCGGGCGTGACGATCTCTCCAGCGTCCTCATTGATGTCAGTCCATCGTATTAGTGTCTCCGACATGCGACGCCCAGTTACATGAGAAAAAAGATACCAAGGCATGAAGTCGTCACGCATCGAGGCGTCTAGGGCTATCCGCTCGCTATCTCGCAGTTCCCTGACGCGTTCTTTCGGCTCTTTCAGCCAGTGCTTGCGCCAACGAGGCTCGAGGGGAAGCGGATATCGCCAGAGTTCCTTCGCGTGGCGTAGTATTGCTCTGAGCGGCTCCAGGACTTCCCTGTTGACAGTCGCGCTAGTTACCGGTCTGTTAGAAACGGTCTTGAGCTTCGACTTGCCCCAACGCGGCTGCTTTCGGCGGTGGGCGACGATCTCCATTACTGCCTCGTCGTCTATCTCTTCAAGCCGCTTTTCCTTGCCGAAAAAATCGACGATTCTCTTTATCGTGGCGAAGTGCCTCTCCGGATTTTTCAGGTACTTTGCTTTTTCCTCCCAATACCGGCCGGCCGCCTGATTGAATGTCAGCGGCTGTTTACCGCTTTTCGCTCTCTCTCTGACTTCCTCTGCCACCTTTTCTTTCAAATCACGTTCTATCGCGGCCGCTTCCCTGCGGTTCTTGGATTTTGTAGATCCGTGAAAGCGACTACCATCGACTTGGAAGTCATAGTGGAAGTACGGGCTCCCATTTGGCCTATAGATGGACATGGCGATATCTCCTTTCTCCTGCGCGTGAGAATGAACTGTTCGAGCTGGTCGATCGAGAATCGACGAATTTCCCGGCGCTCAGTGCCGAGGTCGACATATTCAAGGCGGCCTAGTCGCACATGCCGGAGGAGAGTCTTTTCGGATATGGCAAGACGCCTGGCCGCCTCCTTGAGGGTGACGAACTGATTGGTCGCAGAGCTGGTGAAATTCACGCCTCACCTCCTTCGCCCTAATGCGCTAAGTTCGGCCTCTCTGGGCGTTTAAAGCCGGCCCATACTACAAAGGTTTGCGCGGTAGCTCCTAACCGCACGCGAATCTAACTCAGAGAAATCGCACAAAATCAATCCCGTAGCAGAGGTGCCATGGGCGGGAAGGCGCGTCGCAACGAACGAACGTGACAGTTCTACCGGCCTTACTGAAACAGCTCGAATCCATGCAACTTTGATCGAGTCCTTGAAAAAGGCACATCAAAGGTAGCGGTATAAAGTAAGACACTCTTAGGTAGAGTGAGCGAGTCCTTCATTAATCGAGACGTTCGTCTTTGTGATATATCAATCACGTTTCCGTGATCGAGCTGAGGTGACAAGGTTGTGTCCAAAAGATCAAAGGGGAACCGGTCGATCTTTTGATGGCGAAATCGCAAATCCGGGCTTGTCAACGATGGCGTCGCGGCGATGATCGCGGTCTTTTCCCCTGGCTGTGAGTTGGCGCGGAAGCCTTCAGCCCCTCGACACTCCCGGCACACATCACAGGACGTGAAGTCTGATGATAGTGGGCGGATGTCCGTTTCCGATGTCCGGCGCGGAAATGGCGCCGAGATCGAGAAGAATTTCCGTACAGTTGGGATAGCGCATAGCCGAAACCGCGACTTCAATCCGTGCTGCCAGTTGTTCTGAAGAAGAGATTGGTGTTGAGCCACCTGACGTTTGCCTGTCCGTCGGCATAGAAGCCGTTCTCGTCAAACTGAGTGAGCGTAGCGCCCAGACTGCATTCCGAGGTTCCAATCCCGCCCCTGCCGAAGACGGAGGACAGGTCGCTCAATAGCCGTCCGCATCGCAGATTGACGTCGCTTATCAGCAGACTGCCGTCGTCCGCTCCATAGAGGAGGCCGTCCGCGCCGGCCTGGATGCAACAAAATAGCGCCATCGATGGTTTGCACTGTTTTCCGCTTAGCCCGTTGAGGCAGACGCTCACTCTGGCGCTCTCGGTCAGACTTGCAAATCCAGAAGGATCGCGCACAAGGGAAGATTGACAACCCAAAAGACTACATTGCATGAACTCTGCAACCGACCAACCAGAGCCCGAGAAACAACGATGAACATCGCCATCACTGGGCAGCAAAAATATGATTTCCAGGACCTGGTGTGCGCCGAAACGATGCTCTCGTTCGCCGACGATGACACAGCATGTTTCCTAGTCGAGCCGGCCGGCGGTGAAGACGGTCAGCTCCATGCCAGGGGAAAGATATTCGAGATCCAGGTAAAGGGCGCGGCCGGGGCGGTAGGCTTCGACAATATTGCTGACTACTTGGCGCATTTCCCCGCCAATGCCGCATCAGGCTCCTTCCTCCAACGCATCGTGTCCGAGGAGAATCGCTACGCCATCTTCGTTCTTAGCGGCCGCTGCGACGACGCCACTTCGGCGCTCGTCACCACCGTGTTTCCAAGCGACCCGGCCCCACTGGCGCGTGTCAAGTTGGAGGGGGCGAATGCGCTCCTCGTCGCCCTCCGCAAAGCTGCGGCGGCGGGAGACGAGCCTACGAAGCTTTCGAAGACGCGCGAAGATCAACTTCTACGGTTCCTTGATGGACTAGAGCCCGCCGACCTGCGGAAGGCATTGCGGCGCGTCTTCGTGTTCGAGCGAGTAGACGACGTAACGATTCAAGATCGATTCGCACGCACGCTCTCGGCGAAGCACCGCCTTTCCCTAAACAAGGTGCCCGACGCTATTGCTAGGTTCCGCGACGTCGTGAAATCTGCGAAGGTGGTAGCGGTGGACGCGCTACCCGCCTTCCGAACCGAGCTTTCTAGGATCGAATCGGCGTCCGTCCAACCGGTCGGTTACATTGACCGCGGCTTAGAAGACGACTGGGCCGCGCGGCTTGAACGTGACCACGCCCTTCTCGTAACTGGCAGACCTCGGACCGGAAAGAGCTTCACGGCCTTCATGATCGCGTCGCGATACCAGCATTTCGGATACGACGTACTCAGGACGTCGGACATCTCTTCCACCGAACGCTATCTCGAGGAACCAACCCGACAGGCTCGCGTAGCCGTGCTCGAAGATCCCCTTGGAGGCGCAGCCTTCGAACCTGATGGTGGCCGTACCCTTGCCCGGATCTCCAAGCTCGTCGGCCGTCTGCCGCCGGAAGCAAGGCTGATCGTAGTCCAATCACAGGAGCAGCTTCTTGCGGCGTCGCTTGCGTCCAGCGTGACAACCCTGACGTCAGGTGGCCTAGGGTGGGTCGAACTTTTAGATGGCGATCCGGATTTCGTGCGCAAGGTGTGGCTCGCGGGCGCCGACGAGGCGAATGCTCCGAACGCATTAAAGACGCTCGTCGAGGATGGGCTGGGCACTGGAGCGATCTTTCTAAGTCCTGGCGCCGCATCGTTCGTCGCGGCGAACCATGCGGATCTCTCTCAGCCCTTTACTCTCGACGGCGTCCAAGATCTGGCGACAAAGGATTCAAACGCGATCGGCAGTGCTTGGGCTGCTGAAGGCTTGCGCCCGGTTGCGCGCGCGCTCGCTCTGGGTTCGAACGCGTCCGAAGACGTTGATCTGCGCGAGCTGGCGTTCATCCTAGGCAGCGGCGGCCAAGCGCTTCCAGGGGTGCCAAAAGGAGATTTCGACGGGTTCGTCTACGGCGGGGACGACAGTTCGAACCCTCCCGATCCTACTTACGAAACGGAGCCCGAGCTGTCCGAAGCGCAGGCTCGTCAAGTTGACATCCTTGAGGAACGCGCCCTTATTTTGAACGCCTCGGGCAAGCTTCGTTTCTCGCATCCGATCTATGTCGCGGCTGCCCGCATCGCATCGGGTGGAACCACCCAACAGCAAGCCACGGAGCTCTGCGAGGGCTTCCGACGAGCGATCTTCTCCGCCGACCCAAGAACAGCAACGATAGCGGCGAAGAACGCCGATTGGATCTACGAAAGGCTCGCAGGGCGCCGCGAACAAGCTCTAATGCTGGAGGTGGTCGAACAGGCGCTCCGCGGCTACTATCCATCGGTAAGGGACGCGTGCTTCAGCTTCCTGCTTCGGCATTTCAGCAGGTGGGCACTCGATGTTCAACAACGTCTGCCGCAGTGGGTCGGAAGCGTGACCAAGATCGATATCTCTGCACTTGAATGGCGCAGTGGCAATGCCCGTCTTCCATTGGGAAAGAGCATAGGCTTTCGGGCGTTTGAACTCGACTTGGTCGGATTGGCGGCGGCGGAAGTCACCTCCGAGCGAGCCATTCTTGAGGGTCGTTCCGGAGGCTATCTGTCGGTCGAGGCCGCTGCGCGAGCACTTCTCTTCTACAGGCAGGATCCCCGCTCGCTCACCCAGCTTGCTGCCGGCAGGTTGCTGACCTACGAAGAAGGCTTCATCCGCGGAGAAGCAGCACTAATTTGGCTTTCAGTGGACAGGACCGACGACGACGAGATTATTGACCGTATCGGACGCGATGACCACCCCCGCGTCGCTGCGTGCGCGATGGAGGGGGCGGTGAAGGGCTGGAATTCGTCAACCCCCGCGCGCCGGCGCCTGATAGTCCAGGCGTTGCGCATGCATGCCGGCAATGCTGCTGGTGCCGCCGCGATCCTGCCGGATCTCGTCCGTTTCAACAGAGTGGAATTCACAGGCATCAATACGCCGTGGGATCTTTTCGGCTCGCTCATGCCGACCGCGCTCAAGTCTAGCCCTGCTGGCGCCGTCGTGTCAGAACCGCGTCTGTTCTCCGTCATAAGGGAAGCCGTGTCGAAGCTCGATACAGCGATAGTTGTGGAGATATGCGACGCGTGGATTGATTGGATAGAACGGGAGCTGCGCGATGGGAGGTTTCGTGGAGAATACGCCGTCGGGGTACCGGAGATTCTCGTCGTAGCGACACGGACGGCGCCCGAGAAACGGGCCGGCCGCTTGAACCGGATTTTGAACCTGCCAGGAACCAGCGCCGTGCATTCGGCGCTAGTCGACGCCGTTGACTATTGGGATCTGCTCACCTCGGACGAACGCAAGGTTATCGAGGATCTGCTGCAAGACGCCAGGCCGGATGCCTTATGGCTTCAGGCAGCAGTCCTTACCAGGACGCATCCTCCACTTTACCTTCAACACAAAATTCTAGGTGGAACACTCACTCTGGAGGCTGATCCGGAAACCCTGATAGACGAGATACCTGCCCAGCTTTTTGACGCGTGCGTTCATTCGTATGCGGGATGGATCGGCCATCTCTGGAACAAGGCCCATCACGGCGAGGAAGTGTGGGAACCGGTGATCACAATCCTTGCAACGGTTCCCCAGCATACCTCATTTTCCGCCGCCTGGTTCGAGCTGACACTCAGAGGAGATGGCAGACCGGTTGCGACAACAATCCGGGCAATCGGGGCCGAGCGCGCCGAAATGGTGATCGACCTACTAACGGCGGACAAAGTCAACAGAACGGGAGACTTCATGCCGGAGGCATGGGAAGCGGTTCTGGATTTCGCCCTAAACAGGGATATGCGGGACGCACTCCTTACCCGAACACTAACTTATCTTCCTGCCATCCTCGAAGACATCAGTGACCTTCAGCGCTGGCTTCCGACTGACGACCATCCGTTTATTCTCAAAGCACTTGAAGGCGACCTACACGCAATTCTAATCGCACAGAAACTTTCCTCGAACACCGACTTGCCTGGAGGCCTACCAGTCCTCAGGACAATGATCGAAGCCCGACCGCCTGCTATTCACGGGACCTACAGTCGTCTGACTGCGACATTGAGCACATTCAAAACCGGCGCCCCTGATTTCTTCGATTGGCTCGAAGAACGCAGACACGAAAGCCTCGAATTGCGAACGGAACTTCGCGAGAGGCTGCGCATCAGGGCGCCAGTCCCTTCGGGATGGATGGATCCTTGATCGGCCGATGACTCCACTGTCGCGGCCTTTCTCTCTGCAACGGCAAGTGCAGGACAGGTAAGGCAAACGAATCCAAATAAACTATGCCAAGGCGAGCTAGGCTGCGATTGCGCGATCCGTTTCATAAAGCTTGGCGTTCCACCGGCAAGTTGTCTGGCCGGAAGAACTCCTTCCCAACTCAATCACGTTCAGTCTGTCGCCAGGAAACGCCGGGCTCAATTCCAAGCTGAGATAGTCGAACAACGAACGTTCGTGCACGGCAAGGACGATCTGTCGACCCATCTGCTTTGACAGCGTACGAATGAGCGCTGCGAACTGAGCGATGTGGACTTCGTCCATACTCTGGACGGGATCGTCGATAACGAGCCAGGGAAGCTGCGGTTTCACCGACAGATGAAGGGCGAGAAAAAGCGTTAATGCGGCGGTATTGAGGTTGCCGGCGCTCAGCATGGCCCGCGGGTTGCCTCCCTTGCCGCCGTGACGGTGGTGGGTTTCGAGGACGGCTTCGATATCACCGGACGTTACATCCGGTATTGCGAAGGCGGGAATGAAGGGCTCCTCCGGCGCCAAACGGACGAAAAGGTCTCGCCATAGCGCGTTGAGCTCGTCGTTGAACACCTTGCGGACGACTTTCCCCTTTGCTTCCCGCGTTTTGCGGACGAGATCCTTTGCGGTCTCGATTATACCGTCGGCGTCCGCGCGTCTTCGCCGAAGCTCGTCAGCTTTGGAGATCGCGTGCGTCCTCTCCGTTCCGAGGGCAGAAAGAGCGTTGGCATCAGTATCCAAGGAGGCGGCCTTTTCAGCCAGGGTTCTGCGCTCCCTACCTCTCTCGTTAAGAACGTTCTCCCTGCGGTCGATGGACGAACGGATCCTTTGGAGCAGCTCGCCGACCGACTCGTGAGGGTCCGACGCCACGACGATCCGATCCGCGAGCGCGGCCACGTCTCTCCGGAGGATCTCTAGCGACTGGTCGGCGCTTTGAACCGTCGCTGCGTTTCTGGCGCTGGCCGCCGCTGTGTTTCGCAGGTCGTCGCCGTTCTGCATGTCAGACGCCGTCGCGCTCAATTCCTGCCCGACGTCGGAGAGGTCGGCGAGCCGCATTTTCAGGCGCGTGAACTCCTCGTCCGCCAGCACATCGGCCCCGGCTTCCGACAGGCGGCGTTCCAGGGAAGAGATTGCGGAACTCGTACTCGTCCTGTCTCGCGAGAGCGACTGCAGCCGCCCGGCATGCTCAAGCATCTCGCTGACCTTGGCGGCGACATGTGCACTCAGTGGCGTCGTACTTACTTCGCTGAAATTGCGATCGCATACCGGGCAAAGGTCGTCGTGGATGTGGGTGCTGAGTTCGAACAGCATCTTTGCAAGAGCCTCGTTGGCATCGGTCGCGGTTCCGAACTGCTCGTCGAGGCGCAACAGGCGCGCTCGCGCCTCTCCTGCCTCGCGCCTAATCTGCTCAAGCATGCGAAGTGCGGCCTCGTGGGATTTAAGGATGCTATCAATCCGCTCGACGTCGGCACCGATGCGTCCACGCAAGAAATCGCCACGTTCAAGCAACCCGCTTTCGCTTGAAACGACGAGGTCCGCAAAAAAGCTCCCTGCCCGTTGCAGCAACGCCTCGACGCCATGACCTCGTGTCCGGATCCACTCGTGTAAGGAATTTCTGGCCTCTGTAGCGACGGCCTCGAGCAGGAGCCGCTCGCCAGTGCCGCTGGCGGTTCTTGCCATGTTCCAGGTCTCGTCAAGCACTGAGAAATCGCGTCTTAATCGCGCGAGTTCCATCAGGTCGCTCTCCTCGTCGCCTTGAACTGGGAGCAACTCGAGCAATGCCTGTAGACTCCCGGACTCGGCGGACAGCGCGGGATCGAGACGCGCCAGGATCTCGCGAACCTCAGTCTCGAGCGTCTCGACGGATATCCTCAGGCTCGCTTCGCGCCGGTCAACCTCGTCAATCGTCTTCTCCGTCGCAGCGATCGCGGCGCGCGTGTCGTCGTAAGACGGTACCGGAGTTCTCAGCCGCATGATGTTTCCAGCCGAGTGAAGGCCGCCTATTATCGCCTCCATTCTATCAAGGCCAAGCAACTCCTTCACGAAGCGGGTGAGAGGCGAATCAGTTCGCTTGTCGGAATGCTGATAGATCTCGAGAAGGCGTCCCAAGGTCGACTGCGCGAGGTAGCTCCGCTCGCTGAAGAAGTTCGCTTGCAGGCTGCCGAGGACCGGCGTGCCGACGACCCCATCCGCTGTCACTCGCATCTCGCCGACCAGTTGGTCTCCGGTCGCGGTCTCGACCTCCACTCTGACGTCTCCAAAAGGCCTGTCCTTGTGAGGCAGGTAGGCAAGATAGTCGGGTTCGGCGCGCGACAGCGATGGCACTGCCCCGGTCAGGCCCATCTCTATTGCCGACAACAGGCTCGTCTTGCCCGCTCCATTGGGCCCATGGACGAGCACGATCGGCGCGTCGAGCGAAACCCTGACTTCGCCGTCCACACTTCGGAAATCCTTCATATAAAGGGACTTCAACCGCATCGTTCAGGCCTCCACATCCCGTTCGTCGTCAAGCTGCCGCTCATCGGCGACCGTCTCCCGGTCGGACTCCACCAACTGCAAATCATCATCTTCCTCCCCTAAAGCTCGTCTGAGCGCGTCGTGGAAACGCGTGCGAACAACGTCCTCGCCGAGGTTGGAAGCTTCGAGAAACCGAGCGGCCTCATCGGTACCGGGAATGATCTTCGCCTCTCCGACGCCGATGTCGTGTTCGCTGAACAAGGTCTTTGGGAGTTTCAAAGGGAGCAGGATCGAAAGCTTGTCCAGAAGGTCCCGTGGATCGGCCGCCTCCTCGACCGCGAGGATCCTGCCGACCTGTGAAAGCGCCTGCAGGTTTTTCCCAACCGGTCGCGGTCCGACGATGATCGAAGTCAAAGGGCGCTGCGACCGCATCACATCAAGAGCACGGGCGATGCCCTCTATCTGCTGTACAACCTTCCTTTCGCCGTTTGCGGCCATGTCACCGACAATCACCAGATCGGCGCAATGCCCTACTCCAACGAAGGCGGCGGCCACGTCGAATACCAGACCGGCGATTTCCAGCGGAGAGTCCAAGCGACGGTATCCCGCATCCTTGAGAACTGCTGCAACTCTTTCTGCTGGGATTGCCGCCGTCATAACGCCACCTTGTTTCGAAAACGTTCCAGAAGATCCTCTACCTCGGTTCCCTCTGCAAGAAGCTCCTCGACGCTAACCTCGCGAACAGGCGCCAGACCTGTTCGGCCCGGCGGCCGTCGAGGCGACCGGGGCATGGTAGCAGGATTTGACTGGCTGTGGACCACGACCGCGTCGTCGTTGTCCGCGAGCAGTCCGTTAGTAATCAAACGAATGGCGGCGCGCTGATCGCCTGCGAAAAAAATCTTCGCCGCACCGCTACGTCCTACCAGCCCGAACGAGCCGGAATCCGGCACGGCGGTATTCGCGCGTTCTGCGGTCCAGAGCCCTCTATCCAGCCCGAGCCCGACGAGGCTCAATCCGACGGCGAACTCGGCAATTCCGCCACCCGCAAGATTGGGATTCGCGGTCATGAGCTCCACAGGCTCCGCCGTTACCGGACTATACAGACCGGTTGCGGCCGTTGGAAGCGCACCCTCCCTGAGCATTGTCATAGTCCGACCCATCATAGTAATCAGGCTCATCACATCTTCCGCACTTGCAGTTACCTTCACAGCCACAAGGTTGCGTCCGTGTCCAAGTCCCTCAGCGAGCTTCGCCCTATCGACGTCGTCAATCGTCGGCAGCCCCTCACGTACGAGACGTGTTAGTTTTTCCGTCAGAACGAAGAGAAGAAGTGCCAGCAGCAAAGGTTTGGCGAAGGCCTGGACCAATGCATCGGCCTTGATCGCAGAGCGGCTGCCGGCATTGAACTCCTGATGATATACGTTCTGAAGGAGGCTTTCCTGGTCGCCTCCCAGAGTGTTCTCCGCGAAGGCATAGGCTGGCGGACGGGTCGGAAAGTGCCAAGGCATCTGAACCTGCGCGCTGGCGAAAAGGCTCTGGATGTTCGAATCCTGCGCGGAAAGACCGAGCATCAGCGTCGGCTTTGTAACGACCAAATTGATAAGAGCGTTCGCCATGACCTGATTGTTGGCGATCCAGCCATTGATCTGGTTTTGCCTTGCCACAAGCAATGACCGAAATCGCGCCGGATCCTCCAATGCCGATTTCGCGCAACCATGGAACTTGTAGAGATTGGTGCGCCTGCGCCCCGCCCTGGTATCGTCTGGGGCGATCGCGACACGCTGGATCGGCTTTCCACCCGCTAGGATATCCAACGCCCTCTCGACCAGCGAATCCCAGTTCGCCGAGGGCATCTCCGATGCGACCCCCTCCATCGCGAGAGCGGCAAGGCAGAGATGCTCGGCGTCCGGCGCGATCGTCGGATCCGAGTAGACGGCGGCGGCATTCAAGACGTCCCAGAGGAGGTAGTCCGCCTCCTCGCCATCGACGGCAACGCCGAGCATGCGTGCGTAGTTGTTGACCAGGCGGCCGGCGAGCGCCTCGAAGATCGGCCACTGATCCGGACTGATCGAATAGTCGATCTTATTCCATTCGTCGGGACTCGGCCCGGCATTGCGGACCACCTGGTCGAGAGCTTCACGAAAACGGCACTTCGGATCGGTCTGATCAATTCGTCCATGAAGCGAAATAAGGATTCGCTTCGCAAGAGTTTCGAGGTCCGGCATTCGTTCGCGCGAGATGCCGGAACCCAGCCAGAAGACATAACGGTCGTTCGCGACGCCGTCTGCAAGCTCCCGCTTCGGTCCGTCAAGCATCGCGAGCGTCTCTGGAATCGTTATCGTAGCTGCGGGAGGAAGTGCCATTCAGCCTCAAAGGACAATCGAAAGGTGCAATAGAAAAACTCTTGTACTCGCTGAAATCGATGTGGTCCATCGTCATGAAGTCGTTGTCTCAAGAGTTTCTTCGTCACGACGATATTGGATCTTCAACGGTGCTAATTTTCATAAATCTACGGCGCCACCTGATTGCTCCGCAAGCCGCAGTTGAGAGCGCAGAAGTTGTAGTCTATATTTGTTAGAGTTCAGTTTGATGATTCGTTCTATTTTGCGTCCGCACGATTCTGCAGGAGCGAGGCTTGGCGACACGCAAAGCGATCGAGGAGGAAGCGAGCGCGCTGCTTTCGCGGATCGGCGTCGATTCGACAGGCCCTGTAGATCCCGTGGCCGTCGCGAACGAACTCGGACTGAAGGTCTACAACGCCACGTTCGACGACGAAGGGATACACGGACTGATCGCGAAGCGGCCGTCCAACACCAGCATCTACGTCAATGTCAATGACCGGCCTGTTCGAAAACGGTTTACGGTCGCTCACGAACTGGGCCACTTCATCCTTCATCTCGCCGCAGGCGAGGGCGAATTCATCGATACCCAAGACAATTTCCGAACGGTACAGGATCCAGATACCCCTTGGAACGACGTCCGCCGTGCCGAATGGGAAGCGAACGTCTTCGCGGCCGCCCTCCTCATGCCTAGGGAGGCAGTTGTCCACGCATGGAAGGAGATCGCCGATCCGGAGGGAATGGCCGCCTTCTTCCAGGTATCCCAGCAGGCGATGACGTTCCGCCTCGACAGTCTGGGACTTCTTGAATGAGCGAACCTGACCTTACCTCCAAACCGAAATCGGTTGTCGACGTTTTGGGCGAGGTTAAGCCGCAGGACGGCTCGTCGTGGGAGCCGAACAATTTCGCCGAATGGGAGGCCCGCGAGCGACTGCAGGCATACCTTCGCGTGTGGTCGCAGCAAACGGACGACGAACGCAAGATGCGGTCGCTTTATGCGAAAATGATCTTCTCCCTGATCTGCGTCGAAGTTGCATTCGCATTCCTGCTCATGGTGCTCATCGGCGCCGAAGTCCTCCACTTCGACGTCACCCTGCTCAAAGTTCTGTTTCCGAGCGTCCTCGCGCAGGTCTTCGGCCTCGGCTACCTGGTTACCCGATACCTCTTCGGCAAGCAGCTCTCCCTGCCGATTTCTGAAATTTCGCAGCGAAAGAAATCATCGAGGACTCCATGAGCGAGAACGACGAGCGCAAGAAGAACGGGAACGGACGGAACGGCCAGCCGAGGCGCAGGGCTCTTGACTTACGCCTGGCCCTGAATGCGCTGTCGGACGTCGTTCAGAACCGTCCTCCGCCAATCCGCGAATTCGACCAGATCTACATGAAAGTCGGCGATATGGTCGTGTACGCTGAGTACCTCTGCCGCAAGCTCGACGGCCGTTCGCTCGTCTTCGTAGGCGACGGCGACGCCATCGGACTATCGATCGCTCATCTGATGAACGAAGGGATTCTTGATTACGGTCCGAGCAGGCTTCTGCTTCTCGACTTCGACGAGCGAATGGTGAACTCCGTCAACCGGTTCGCGCAGGACAACGAATTCTCTCAGCAGATGGAAGCACGGCTCTATAACGTCGCGGACGGCTTGGACCCTAGGCTCCTCGAATCCTTCGATTCCTTTCACATTAACCCACCGTGGGGCCAATACAACGACGGCAAGAGCGTCGTGTCCTTCCTTCGGCGCGGCGCCCAGCTTCTGAAAGACCAAGGCCTGGGCGTCGTCGCGATCGCCGACGACGACACGAAGACATGGCCGGGCCTGGTGCTGCGAATGACCCAAAAAGCAGCAATCGAGCTCGGTATGGCTGTCGTCGAGATGCAGCCGCACATGCATACCTACCACCTCGAAGACGCGCCCGAGCTAGCGTCCTGCGCGATGATCTTCCGGAAGGTGGAGAAATTCGACCTAAAGAACGAGCCGCTGACCGCCGAGGAGAAGAAGGACTTCTATGGTCGCGACCAACATCTTGAGGCGCGGTATGTCCGGGAAATCGAGCGCATCGGCCGCGGCATGGCGGATCCACGGGATTATGAGATCGAAAGGGAGATAGCTGAATGAACGGCATGGAGTCGATCGTATTCATGAAGGTCGGAATGCATGCGTCAGAATCCTTCGAGGACATCCTCGTACGAAAGAACAAGGAGTTCGACCGGACCGGGATGAGTTTCTGGGGTTACGGCGGCGGCACCATGCACCCGATCTCCAAGCTGCAGCCTTTCGCCAAGTACAGGGTTGAGCAGGGCCGCGACGTCCGCCTGATCATGGAACTTATCAAGTCGAACCATTCGATGTCGGCAGTGGCGGACGAGTATTCGGAAGATGGTGAGAACTGGAAGCCGATCCCAGAGGGTATCGAGGTTCGCGGTTCGAAATATGCCGTCGTCCTGAATGAAATCGTCCCAGGCGATCTCGAAGTCGACCTGACGCGCTACGTCGTTGGCATCGGCCCAAGCGAGGGAAAGAATGCCGGCGGATACATCAAGGGTCGCGTGGACAAGGGATTGTTAGACTACATCGGGCCAGCGAACGAGGTTTCGCCGAGAATTGTGAAGTCGGCATACTCGGCCAAACTCGCTCAGCCATTCGGCGTCCTGCTCAGAGGCGAGCGGCCCGCGCGTTGATCGAGGAAAGGGAGCCTGCTCGGATCTGGGTCGTAAACCGCAGCCACGTACTTGACTCCCCTGCGCGGTGATCGTCAACACGGCGGCGATCTTCCGGCTCAAGCAGTACCGGATCGCAGAGCTTCACAATAAAAGGTCGGAGGAGCTGTGCACCGAAGTTAGCGCGATATCGCGATGGCGTAGGAGACTGCGACGTCCTCTCGAGCAGAGAGGTAACCTGCGAGAAGCCTACCTTGCCGCCATTCGGGCCCGCGTTGCGGTAGACCGTTGGATCGAATTCGCCTTCGTCCCCGAGAATCAATTCCTTGTCAGAATGGCAGACCAGCGCGTAGTGACGCTTCTTCGGGCCTAGCTTTGTGGTCGCTCTGCTCATCAGCAGAACTTGCGGAGGCAATTCCACCTCCTCTCCAGCCGCGTTGAGGTACTTGCGCCAGACGAGCACGCTTTCCGGATCTCTGTCTTCGCGTTTAGGCGCCGAAAGCATAGTGGAAAACACGAGATCGACCCGGTCGTTCGACTGGAGCTTCGAAAAGTCGAGCGGATTTCCAATTCCCCAAAAGAACACCCCGTTTCCGGCTCGACGCTCGTACTCCTTTCGGCGGAAAATGTCCGAAAGATTCTGCCCCGCCTCCGCCTGCATCTTAGTCCAGCACATGAATCGCGGTGACGCCGATCTGGCCCGCATGTCCGTGCTGACGTCCACGAGTTCGTCCACTTCGGAAAAAAGATCGAACTGCATTTGTGGCCTCCAAAAATCGGTCGTCCATGTGCACGATAGTCGAGCCTTCTAGCCCAACGAACACCAACAGCGAGTCGCGCGCATGCTTGCACCCATTTTTCACACCATCCTTGTGTGGGACCTGTGGAAAGGCGGTGGACAACTCATCGCTTAGACTCATTGTGTTCCCTTTTTGTTCTTAAATCAATGCTGTGTTCGACTGGCGTCAGTCTCAAACTACCGCTCATGGGTGTTGTGTTTGAGCTATGATCCAAGCGATTCCATACGCCGCCTCAGGACCCCCGTTCACGATACGCTCCATATAATGAACGACCGGGTGCGTTTGAACAATGCGATAGGCATATCGAGGAGTCAAAAGAGCGAAATGATCCTTGTGACCGGGATATCCGGCGTCGGAAAGACCTACACGATTGAGCGGTTCGTAGAACTGTCGCCGAACTATCTATACGGCAGGGCGAGCAAGGTACTAGCCGAGCTTGGACGGCCTACAACGAACCTTTCACGCGAGATGCTTGTCGAAAATCAGGTCGCTCTTCAAGAAACGATCCATGAAATGGCACTTCGCCATGGCGACCAGCTTATCCTTGATGGCCATGCAGTGCTAGAGGACACTAACTCGAGCACACTGGAGGTGGCGGCACTATTTCCTGACATTCCTATCGCGGCGATAGTCCTCATATACGACGATCCATCCGTCCTTCAAGCGAGGCGCCGCAGCAAGGGACGTTCCCATTCTGAATACGAGATCCGCCATCTCCAGGCGTTGGAACGAAAAACATCAGAGGAATGGGCGTCATCCATCGACGCCCGCTTCCACCTCGTGAAAAGCGGACATCTGGCTGATTTCGAGACTGCTTTGACTAGCCGTTGATGGTGGAGAGACGTCCGTTGAAGACGTACTCAGTCTTACCGGGGCGGTAGAAGGATTCTAATGCTTCGGTCACGACAAAACCCATCCGTCCCAGTATGCCAGAGAGTTCGCCCATGCGCTCCTCAGGCACCGACGCGAGTGGCGTATTGCTTCCAACCCACTGTCGACCTTCATTGATGAGGCGAACACCGAGGCCCTTGCCTGCATAGATTTCATCAACCCACAGGGTGCATAACTTACGCTCCTCATCGGTCTTTTTCGCGATCAGAACCGCAAGGACACGATCTCTCGACCGGATTGCACGGATCGTTCTCGTACCGTCGAGAAGACCTGGAACCACGCTTTGCCAATACCACCTCTCGAAGTCCGGGTAATAGGCATCGAGATGCTGCAGGCGGGTGTATACCTCCGCTACTTCGGGAAGCGCGGCACCGCTCAACGTGGCTAGCACGACGTTCTGTAGCTCGGTCATGTCAAGATTCCTTCTACCCTTATGGTAGGGAGGATGGCCGTGAATGTCATCACTTTCCCTCTAAAGATTTGAAAAAACTTTTTATTCGACGCCAAATCGATGACCGCGTCCTCGCTAAAAGAAGGACGCACAACAGAATGATTCCGGCGATCTCCAAGCCGGCCCAGAAGCCACCATCCGCGACAGCGCCACTTTCGTCCTCATAGCCCAGCCAGTGTCGTGAAGACAAGAAGTCCTCAAGAGCACTTCCCAGGCCCCCAAGCAAGACCACGCCAGCAACATAGTACCAGATATTGTTGGTTGGAGCGCGGAAGCGAGCGAGAGAGACAAAATTGTCTACCGGCGCGGAATTGGCTCGCCAGTGATAAATCATCATGTTCCCGATATTGATGTCCGGAAGGTGTTTTGGAAGATATCCGTCCCAGAGGTGGGCCTCCATCCTGCGCATCTTTTGCATCGCACCATGAGAGGCGACATGCTCGAAGCTCAGATCACGGATTATAAAACAATGTGCCGCGGTCACATTGAAGAGTTTTGACGCGGGCTCCTCCATCCGGGCCACGACGGCCTTTGGCACATTTCGCATTTCGTTGAAACGAAGCTCCGTGAACTCCTCGTACCACAGCGTGGACACGAGTATGCCACCTTCTCCACCGCGTTTGGTGCTGAAGACCGTCGCGGCAGCGTCGCTCAGTAGGAAGCGCAAACGCATGTAATGCTTGCCAGGCCCATGGAGCCTTCGGCAGAAGTCAGCATTGAACGTGAGCTGAAACCCGCATTCGGCCTCGCCTCCATCATAGTCGATACGCGCGACGTCGTGGTCGCGATCCACGCGATGGAACGTGAGGAAGTGCTTTCCCTTTGACTCGGCGGTAAAGCTGTTCGGAGGCACTTCAGCACCGAACTTCACCACGTCGTTGAAAACCCCACTCAGCAGCTTATCGTCATTCAAGACCTCGCTGAGGTCGATCACCTCGGTCAAATCAAATGCAATTGGAAGAAAGAGACTCAAGGTCTTGATCTCATCGCCATTCTCTATCAGAAGCCCGACATCGAGAAAGTTTGACTCTTCCTTCTTGACAAGATGTCGCCAGAGATTGAAGTGCACCTCGACCTTCGCTCGCTCGCCCTTCGGCGGATCCTGCGTCTGTTCGTACCACAGTGCGATGCTGCTGGTCATTTCATGGTTCAACCTCGTTTTCAGCGCACCTTATGGTAGATCTCCAAATCTTTAATTAAGGCGTCGCCCTGAGCGATGGCTCGGCAGATTGAGAGTGAGGCGGTGAAAATTCCGGCGAAGGGCCTTATTGTTCGAGAGCCTTGGGTGTCAGCACTGGTTGACGGGCGCAAGAAATGGGAGTTGCGCGGCTCGAAGACCGCTCATCGGGGAAGCACTGCGTTTATAGCTGCGGGATCGGGCCTGGTCTTAGGTGAGGCCATCCTAGTCGATGTGGTCGGCCCACTTGATCGTGATTCCCTGTCGGGCTCGAAGAACTTGCATCTAGTTGACTTGGACTGGGAGACGATTGCCCTTCCCTATCGCGCCACCTTCGCCTGGGTATTCGAGAACGCAGTCCGTTACCATCGCCCGATCCCATATATTCATCCTCGCGGAGCTGTCATCTGGGTAGATCTGTCAAAGACGGCCAGGGAGGTCCTTGCGGACGCCGGTTCCGGAAAAACGAGCGTGATAACCGCCAAAGCCTCCTTTCTCGCAAAGTCCGGCATCCGTTAGCCTGAGGAAATCCTGCTACTGGCGTTTGCGAGAACGCCACCGAGGAGATGTCGGAGCCCGACGGCGCAACCGGTTGAGCTACAGGCCCGGCCAAGTCGTGAATTCGTGGGCAGATATCTGGGCTTGCGACGTCGCTTTCACTTATGGCAGGTTGACGCTCCGGCATTGAACCGAGTGCCGGGTCCAACCTTAGGGTATCCGATGGATTTTAGAAACGAGGCCCGTTCCTGTGTCGCACGAGCGAAGACGGAGCTTGCATCTGGAGACAATGCTCGTCTGAAGTGCCGTTGGCGTTAGTTCGGAAGCTCCGCTACGTCTTGACGGGCGAAGCCCGTTGTGGACCTGCGGTCAAAAGGGACTTCGCTGTAGAACGCTTCCTGCCGACGGGCGTAGCGAAACCCTATCGTGGTTCGGAAAGATGTCGAACTTCCTAGATGTGGCGACCTTCGCCAGCCTTCTTGGGAGGCGACCGACCCGTTCGACAGGGCGGGCGGCTCCAGTGAGATGCGAGGGCTGCTCCTCAATCTGGAAGCGGATAGCCAACCTCCTTCAGCCGTCGTCTTGAACGCTTGATTTCCTCGACGGTGAAGAGCGCCCTCCATTGTGGCGAGACCGCAAGCGCCTCGACACTAAGGTCAAGACGCTTTTCTTCCCACAACCGCGTGAAGCCCTGGGAGACCTTCACCGTGTTGATCAATTGCTTGGCGGCAGGAACACCACCGAGCTTTTCGACCATCGAACGGAAATCATGTGGATAGTAGCCAAACGACGCCGCCTGATCGTAGATGGCAAACATCGCCCTATCAAAAGCCTTGATGCTGGGCACCGGCGCCCAGTTGTCCAGCGATGAAACGACCTGAGCTATCGGGGTGATCTTCTCGGCTGGACCAAGCAATTTACCCGGTGTCGTGCCGATCATCTTCTCCAGCCGCGCCCTGTCCAAGCTAGAGATCTTCAGCTTTCCGATCGTTGGAATCTCCACAGAGGTCCGCTTCCGCACGAACGTCAGGTCGTTTTCGTTGTCACGGTGGGCGACATGCCAATAACCTGTGAAGGACGCCTGCTGACCGCTGACATCGAAGTCGACGAGCCAGTCGCCGACGCGCATGGCATCTCCCCAGCCTTCGTAGATGTCCGTCCCGGTAAGGCTTTGATCCTCGTCGATCGCTCGTCTGTGAACTCTCTCGGCATGGGCCGAAACTGTCCGGGCCCACTGTACGACTTTGATGCGTGCAAAGGCAGGATGGTCAGGCTGGCTCCTAACGGAGGAAAGTAGATCGGTGGATAATCCGCCTGCTGCGGGCGACGCTGCGCGTCTCGCCTTCCAGGCCACGCGCGCAAGCTCCATCTTTTCAGGAGTGATCGCGTCCGCGGTAAGGAAACGCTCGTCGCACCAAGTGCGCAGTTGGGCCAGAAGCCCGCTGTCGGTTGTCGTGATGTTTGCCTCTGCCCAACCTGAAATGGCCGGTCCTTCGACAACGAGACCGTTGCTGGAGGCATTTGAAGAACCAAGCACGACCTGCGCGGCCGTGAGGTAAACCTTGCCGTGGAGCCTCGGGTCGGAACGGACCTCTACGTTGGCCCCCAGTCCCATGATTTCTTCAATTTCAGACGGGTTGCACGCCCCGGAGTCCAGATTGCAGACTACCCGCAGAGACTGCCATTGCCTGCGAAGTCCGAGGGAGTCGATCGCTCCCGCTCCCCAAAACGCGACCACGATCGTTGCGGCGTCAGCTTTGCCGAGCATTTCTCGAATGGCACTCAGCCCGTCTCGTTCGTTCAAAAACTGCATAACAATAGCCCTCCCAGCCCTGTTGTTTTAATTTACTTCCCGAGCAAGCGATACTCCTCGATGGACGCCTTGCCGGACTTCTTGTCGTACAGGCCGATCATGCTGGCGGTGGTCTTCGCCTTCAC
The DNA here is from genome assembly GCF_057653825.1 of Rhizobium sp. WSM409. Lineage (NCBI taxonomy): Bacteria > Pseudomonadati > Pseudomonadota > Alphaproteobacteria > Hyphomicrobiales > Rhizobiaceae > Rhizobium > Rhizobium sp. WSM409. The sequence goes on from NZ_CM172794.1 coordinate 2,719,353, forward strand.
ACCGGAAGTCGATTACGGGGCCTGGCGGACGATGTACCCGGCCGTGCAGAGGATGGGGTTCGACTTGGACGCGATCTGACTCTGCGTCATTGGGAGATCGATCCGCCCCCGTTGGCGCCGTCGACCGACGATGTCACTGCGGGTCCAGGGAGACGAATTGGTACCCGAATTGATCTCACCCGCAAGCGCTTTTTATATTCACATCCGAAAGCCGTTACCTTCAGCCACCTGATAATTCCAAGGTAAGAGTTCCACGGTGCAGCGGGACCAAGGAACTCGTCGATTCGAAGACGGCGAGACCTCAGGCTACTCGCCCGCTTGCGAAAGACGATCTTGCGCAAGCATTATATTTCCGCGTTGTCGTTGAACGGCGGCCGCGAGTCCTCCATTCGTCCCTCAAGATGTCCTCCAGGTCCTCGACCGCGAACTCGTCGAAGTTGGCCCGGAGCTGGACGGCCAGCGACTTCAAATTCGACGTTGTTTCTGGGTCGGAGTCGCGATCCGCCAGGCCCGACAGGTCGCCGCTGAGATCGAAGAGCTGCTGCGCGACGAGATGGACGACGTCCCCTTCCCGCTGGATGCGGCCGTTGATTGCCATCATGTACGCCCCGAGCACGACGCGGCGACGCTTCTCGAAGAGCGACGGCCAGACGACCACGTTCGCCGGTCCGCTCTCGTCCTCGATCGTCAAGAACATGACGCCCTTGGCGGATCCGGGCTTCTGGCGAACCAGGACGAGGCCCGCCGTCATAAGCCAGCGGCCGTCGCGGGCGTTCATCGCCTCGGCACAGGTGACGATGTTCCGGTTCAGCAGGTCGCGCCTCAGGAAGGCGACCGGATGCTCCCGGAGGGTCAGGCCGACATGTCCGTAGTCCTCGACGACGTTGTGGCCCTCGGTCATCTGGACCAACCGGACTTCCGGCTCACGCTGCTCGGCGATCGTCTTCATCTCGCGTTCGGCCGCCGCAGCGAACAATGGAAGAGGCTCGTCGCGGAGCGCCTTGATCGCCCACAGCGCGTCCCGGCGCTCGAGGCCCAGAGACGGCCGGAAGGCGTCTGCCTCGGCCAGCTCGACGAGCGACGCCGCGGGGACGCCGGATCGCCGCCACATGTCGTCGACGCTGTCGAATTCCGAGTTCATCCGCGCCGCGACTATACGCGCGACGTCGGCGGTCGCCAGGCCTCTCACCATGCGCATTCCCAAGCGGACCGCGTGGCGGTCGGTGTGCTCGATCCTCTCGAGCGTGCAGTCCCATCGCGAGCGGTTGATGCAGACGGGCCTGATCTCGACGTCGTGCTTCGCGGCGTCGCCGACGATTTGAGCCGGCGCATAGAAACCCATCGGCTGGCTGTTCAACAGCGCCGCGCAGAAGACGTCTGGAAAGTGGCATTTCACGAAGTTGGAGGCATAGGCGATGAGCGCGAACGACGCCGCGTGGCTCTCCGGAAACCCGTAGCTTCCGAAGCCTTCAAGCTGCGAGAAGGTCTTCTCGGCGAATTCCTGGGTATATCCGTTCTTGACCATGCCGGAGACCAGCTTGTCCTTGAAGCGTGAAACGCCGCCCGTAAACTTGAAGGTGGCCATGCTCTTGCGGAGCTGGTCGGCCTCGCCTCCGGTAAACCCGGCGCAGACCATCGCCACCCGCATGGCAGACTCCTGAAACAGCGGCACTCCCAGCGTCTTGCCGAGGACGGCCTCGAGTTCCGGCGTCGGATACTCGACCTTCTCCTTGCCTTCGCGACGTCGAAGATAGGGATGGACCATGTCGCCCTGGATGGGGCCGGGCCTGACGATCGCGACCTGGACGACCAGGTCGTAGAACGTCCGCGGCTTCAGGCGTGGAAGCATCGCCATCTGCGCCCGGCTCTCGATCTGGAAGGTTCCGAGGGTGTCGGCCTTGCGGATCATCGCGTAGGTCACGGCATCTTCCTGCCGGATCGTCGCGAGATCGAGATCGTCGTCCTTGTGCTCGCGGATCAGGTCGAAGGCCTTTGACATGCAGGTGAGCATCCCCAATGCGAGAACGTCGACCTTCATCATCTTGAGCGCTTCGACGTCGTCCTTGTCCCATTCGATGATCTGCCGGTCGACCATGGACGCCGGCTCGATCGGAACCAGATCGTCGAGACGATCGTGGGTGAGGACGAACCCTCCGGGGTGCTGGCCGAGATGACGCGGGGCGCCCATGAGCTGCTGCGCGAGCTTCAAGGTCAGGACGAGGCGACGATCCTCGGGATTGAGGTTGAGTTCACGCACGTTCCTGTCGCTGACCTCCTCCGACCATGACCACATGCCGGAGGACAGAGCCTTGATGACGTCCTCGGGCAGGCCGAGCGCCTTGCCGACGTCGCGGATCGCGCCCTTGGCGCGGTAGCGCGTCACGGTCGCGCAAAGCGCAGCCTTCTGGTGCGTATAGGTCTTGTAGATCCACTGGATGACCTCCTCGCGCCTTTCGTGCTCGAAATCCACGTCGATGTCCGGCGGCTCGTCGCGCTCCTGAGAGACGAACCGCTCGAACAGCAGGTCATTGGTCGACGGGTCGATGCTGGTGACGCCGAGGATGTAGCATACGGCGCTGTTGGCGGCCGAACCCCGGCCCTGACATAGGATTCCCTGCGAGCGCGCGTAGCGCACGATCGAGAAGACGGTCAGGAAGTAGGGCGCGTACTTCATGGTCTTGATGAGATCGAGCTCGTGCCGGACGGTCTTCAGCACGTCGGGCGGCAGGCCTTCCGGATAGCGGCTCGGAATGCATTCCCACACGTAATGCTCGAGAGATTCCTGCGCGGACTTGCCGGAGATGATCGCCTCCTCCGGATATTGGTAGGTCAATTCCTCCAAGGAGAACTTGCAGCGGTCGACGATCTCCACAGTCCGCGCGAGGGCCTCCCCGTAGCGCGGGAACAGTCGCTCCATCTCCTCCGGCGGCTTTAGATATCTGTCCGCGTGGCGCTCCCGCTTGAAGCCGACGTCGTCGATCGTCGTATGCTCGCGGACGCAGGTGACGACGTCCTGGAGCTGGCGGCGGCCGGGCTCGTGGAAGAGGACGTCGTTGGTGACTACGGGGCAAACCTTGAACTTCGTCGCCATGTTCGACAGCTCGTGCAGTCTCATCTGATCATTTGGCCGACGCCGCAACGACAGGGCAACGTAGGCGCGGTCGCCGAAAAGGTCGGTGATCTTGCGGAGCCGGGCGGCGCACGTCTCGTCGGGCAGGTCGGGGACGAGAACGGCCAGCAGTCCTTCGGCGTAGAGCGCGACGTCCTCGAGCGACAGGATGCAGTTGCCCTTGCCGCCCCTGCTCTTTCCAAGCGTCAGCAGCCGGATAAGCCGGGAGTAGGCGGCGCGGTCCGTCGGATATACCAGGATGGACATCCCGTCGGTGAGGTCGAGCCTGCATCCTACGACGAGGCGGACGCCCGTTGCGCGGGACGCTTCGAGCGCCCGGACGATTCCCGCCAGCGAATTGCGGTCGACGACGCCGAGCGCTTCAATGCCGAGTTCCTTCGCCGTGGCGAACAGTTCGTCGGCCGAGGACGCGCCGCGGAGGAAGCTGAAATGCGTGGTGACCTGGAGTTCGGCGTATCTCATGCGAAGATCCCGTGCAGGAACCATTTGTGAGAACCGGTGCCCGCGTCGACGCCGTCGCCGGAACGAAAGATCCAGTAGCGCTCGCCAACGTCGTCTTCGACGACGAAATAGTCTCGCACGGCCTCGACCTCCGACGTGCGCACCCACCATTCCCCGAACACGCGCTCCGGCCCGTCCGCGCACTTCACGCGACGACGCTTGCCGCGCCAGGAGAACCAGACCGGGGGATGGTCGGGCATCAAGGCCATCACTTCGATCGGATCGGGGCGGTCGAGCAGCCGGACGGGCCGCTTCCATTCGTGCGTCCACGTCTCCCCGACGTCCGCAGCAGAAGCGGCGATGCGCCTGACGCTGCGCTCGGGGACATCGGAGGCGACGGGAGCAAGACGATAGACGCGCTGGCCCCGGTTGCCGAAAATGTCGATGAGAGGCGTGATGTCGTCGTTCTCCTCCTCCACCAGCGAGGACGTCTTCTGCGTCTCTGCGAGCGGCTGCGACATCACCGCGACAAGCGAAAGCTTCTCGATGCCGAAGCCGGGTTCGATCTTCTCGGTACGATCCTTGAAGAGCTTGGTCAGCCAGGCGACGTCGCGCGCCGGCTTGGCGGTACCCGCACGGATCGCCTGGCGGGTGCCGTCGACCTTATCCACGACGAGGTCCGTGCGCCGGACACCCAGCCCCTTGCGCTGCAGCTCCTCGACGAGCTGAACCACAAGCCGCCCGACGTACTTGTTGATCGTCTCGGCGGCGCCGATGGGTTCCGCAAACGAGCGGCTGACCTCGATCAGCTCCGGGCTACGAATTGGGTCGATCGGCTCCGACACGCGCCCGAACATCTGGTCGAGACGGCGGCCGATTTCGGGGCCAAAACGGAGCGCGAGCGGCGCACGAGCGGTGTTCGCAAGCTCGCCGATCGTGCGGAAGCCCAGCGTACGGAGGTCGCCGACGACCTTCTCGGACAGCCGCAGCAGGGAGATCGGCAGGCGTTCGACCGCCCGGACGATCTCGCCGCGCGGCACGATCACGGTTTCCCGGTTGATGGCGCGCGCGCAAGCATGGGCGGCACCCCAGGTGTCGGCTATCGCCACCCTCGCCGTGAGACCCTTGGTGCGGAAGCGGTTGGCGATCCCGGTCAGCATCGGCGCCTCCCCGCCTTGCAGGTGGTCGGCGCCTTCCGTGTCGAGAACGATGCCGTCCGGCGCATCCATGGCGACGATCGGCGAGTAGACGGTGAGCGCCCAGAGCGTGATCCGCCGCAAGGCTTCGGCGTCGGCCACTGGGTCGGCATCGATCATCATGAGCCCCTGGAAGAGTGCCTGCGCCTTGGCGGCCGGCATTCCCACTCGGAGGCCCGCCTTCTTCGCGGCGGCGTCTGTGGCCGAGACCCAGCGCCTGGCACCGCTCTTCGCGATCACCGCGACCGCCTGTTCAGGCGGAATGTCGGGATCGGCCCGACGTATCCTGTCGGTCGCCAGATCCGAAAGGTATATGGATACGACCCTGCTCATCACATGCTCCCACGCAAAACTCGGCACACGCGCCCGCACGCGATCTCATCAATTCCACAAGCCACCTCGCCCGTCCGACGGGTCCTCTTCGAGAATTTCGAACAAATTTGATCGTACGGACGTAGGTGACCGGGTACGGGGAGCGCTTCGGACGGCAGGACACTCACCCTCCATCGGGTCGTCGACGCTGTCGGCTGGCCGAAATCGTTCGCCTCCGTCTGTCTTCTCCAGCGCCGGACGGCTATCCCCATCGTTCCGGTCTTCTCGGCTGCAAGCTGCAGCCTCCGCGAGGAGACCATCGGAAGGCGGACGACCTCGCCGACCACGGCGCCAAGGCCGCCATAACCGAGGGCCACCTCCATGCTCGCGAGGACGTCCTCCTCCCGGTCGGACTCGACGAAGATTACCCGGTCCGGGTGGAGGCCAGCTTGCGCCAGGGCCGGCATGAAGAGATCGGGCCGGGTCAGGCACCAGACGACCTTCCCTTTCGTGCGGGCGGCGACGCCCGCGGCGAAGAGAGCCGCCGCCGCTCCGTCGACGGTGCCCGATCCGCCGCCTGCGAATTCGTGCAGAGCGCCGTAGGCGAGGCCTCCTCCGGGAAGCACGGCGTCGATGTCCGGTAATCCGAAAGGCAGGCAGCCCTTCCGTTTCGCGACGCCGCTTTCAAGAGCAGCGATGCGCTCGCGGAGATCGGCGATGGCTAGCTCGCGGGCAGCCGACGTCGTTGGCGAATCCTTCGAAATCGCGTTGAAAAGGACGACATCATGTCGTGAGAACTAAACTGTTCTTCTTCTGTTCCTTATCGCTGGCGTCGTCAAGCCACGCTTCGGACAGGAAACTTGTCCTAAAAATTAGTAAGAACTCAGATTAATAAAACGAATCAAATCGGTAGCGGCAGCGCACACCTTGGCTCCGCCATCCAAAATACATTGATGCCGCTCGCGCCTTGCCTGTGGATTTGCCAAACCGAGATTTCGCGTTAGTCGCTATTCCGACACCACGTAGAAGCGCAGTGCGATCGGGTGAGATCGGGGCTCCGATCAGTTCAGCCCTGACGTTTGCCTAATCGAATGAATTTCCAACACGCTTCCCCATAGTGGAAGTGACTTCTCCGAAATCACATGCCGGACAGGCCGGCCCTCCAGATGGTTACCGCCGTAGAACTGAATCCGATCGCCCTTAAGATCGCGAAAGAATGCGACATGGCCATAATTCGGATCTTTGACATCCTTGAAGACAACGATGTCTCCGACCTTGGGAGTTCCACCGATTGGGACGTTGTCGCCGCGCTTGAAGGTAATACCCTTGCCCCAGTCCCTCCAGGAGCTCGAGTTGGCCCGTGCAGTCTGAGCCGGTTTGAGATCAGGGGTAGCGGCGCGCTTGAAACACCAATTCACGAATGCGGAACACCAAGCTGTGAGATCCCCATTGGATGCGAGGTTCGTGGCCGAGAAAAATACGTCGCGGATAAGGGGGTTTGCGGCAGCATCCTTTGGCCACGCTCGCATATAACCCTTCCAATTTGGATCGTGCTTGCCGTGCGTGTCGTTTATTATGCTCAGAAAATAAAGCGCGACCTCGTGAGGGTGCACGATCGAACCACCTTGCGATCTTGGCGCTGAGTCTGCGATGGCATTTGCTGTCCTCTTTTGTTCCGCCGTGGGCTCGTCCGCTCCGCGTACCGTGGCGTAATTGTTGCGATCAGCGCCATTTCCCGAAACTCCGTCGGGCAATCCTGGTAAGGCCGTGAGGTCGACAGGGCCTGTCGCGAAGGCAGCGCCTCCAAATGCCCCCGCCACTAGACTGCCCAAGCCGATCTTCAGCACGTCCCTCCTGTCGAGACCCGATAGCGCACCGCTTACGAACATCAGCATCCTCCCCCTGCCCCTCGGGCCATGTTGGTTATTCTTTCGAATGTAAATGGATCGATTTTACCAGTAACTGAAAGGTTCTGGTCCGTCTGAAACTCCTTTGTCCGATTCTCCAGCTCCTTGTTGAAGACCCAACTGGAATTCGGGACCGGGTAACCAAGCTTGGTCAGCGCCTGCTCGATCTCCTCGATATCAGGCGACAGATCGCCGGGTTGCAGTACCCGCGCATCTTGCTTAGGCAGCTCGGTTTCGGTCGCACACGCATGTTGGTCTTGCGCCGCATGGAGTAGGAAAGAGCCCCTCAGTTCGGTGCCATCAGCGTCGTAGAGATTATCCAAGATTGATCTGCGCATGCGGGTTCCGTCAAATGTCAAAGCCCGAAAGCTGGCAAACAAAATTCCCTGATCATTCTTTACGAGCGTTACGTTGCCTCCGTCGCATTCCACGGAGCATCGCAACACTCCGGCCTCCACATTGCAGGTGGCTAACGACACGAAAACGGTGTCGGGAAGCCCCCACACCCTCAGCGCGATGGTTACGTCGTCCTTAGTGTCGACATATATAGCACTGACTATACTTTCTTCCCTGGAGTAATCGGCTCTAAAGCAATGAATTTGGTCTTGCGCTGCAGCCGTGGGGACTTGGCAGACGGCTGCAACGGATAGGGCCGATGCTACACAGATTACATTGGTGTATTTCATCGTGTTGCCTCAAAAAGCTCGAATGGTGCCCAATAATAGGGGTGATCGAAATCATACGTTTGGACGGGGTCTTTTGCTGCAGGCGGCACAGCCTCGTCGGCCACCTCAACCGCAGTGTGTTCGGCAACTCCAGATATGAATTCCCTCATCGTATTGGCGAGCGCTTCGGGTCGGGACTGTCCCTTCGAAACGGCGAGGTTGTAGAATCTTCGCATGAAGTAGCCAGTAGACGAATCCGGCACTTCCCAAAGGCTGGCCAAAACAGCCCTGGTTCCCGTATTGATCATCTTTGCAGCAAAGGCGTCGAGATCATCGTTCTCTTCAATGTCACGATATCCGGTATCGCATGCGGAAAGGGTGAGCAGCGTCAATTTTCCGAGCCTCAGTTCTCTGTCGGTTAACCTAAGGAAGTCTGCGACCGAAAGTCTCTGGTCGCCAAGTTCCAGGAATGAATCGGACTGAGTTTCTCCTAGGACGAAATGAGATGCGAGATGAAGTATCCCGCGCGGAGGCTCGCCAGCGAACTGAAGCGATTGTGCAATCATCGATGTGGTGAAATCTGCGTCGAGAAACCTTTTGCCCGGCACTATTCCTTTGGAGACGCCATCATCAACTAACAAGGCAAGTTCATGTTCGACGCCCGGCAGTGCCGGAAGTGTTCCTCGTGCCTCTGTAAGTCCAAAGGCGGCGATCAAAGGTGGAGTCGGATCGAATGAATTTGCGCCAATCTCGCGCGCATTCATCCGGACGACCGAGTAGCTTTCGATAAGATAGTGGTCACCATTCCGCAATGCCGAAAAGGGCACGTATTTAAGCGGCCCGTCTAATTGCAAGATCAAGCTCTTCGCACCGCTCGCCTGTACTTCGCGGGCAAGCGGAGCAAAGAGCATTTGATACATCTCGGCCGAGGCATCATGCCCATGATTTCCGGTGTCGGTAAGCTCATCCCGTAGCGCTTTGATTTTTTCATTTAGCAACACTCTGGAGAACGGCTTGTCGCCGAGCTTTTTCCAAACATATGGAATTCGGCCGGTCGGCGTTGTCAGCAGCGCGTTAATCCGGTCGGGAAGTACCACATATTGAATGAGCACCTCGGACTTTAGGTTGCCTTCGACGTTTTTGGAGAAGGCATCCACCGTTGCGGAATCTTTCCCGCGATCTTTCGCGATGGAATCGATAAGAGCGTCAGTTCGGCGGGTTTGCTGATCGACGATATCCTGCAATTCTTTGAGGTGGACGCCCTCGTGAGCTGTCATTTGGCCGCCCTTAGCCGCCAACGTTCGGATCTGACTTGCCGCTGAATAGTCCGTCGCCTTAACGTCTTCGATCGCAGCAACCAGTTCGGTGTCGAGGGTGCTCATCTTGATTGGAGAAAAACTTGCCCCTGCCGCGTTTCGCTCGCGCTGAACGAAGTTAAACGTCTCGAAATCGCGCAGCATCGACATTACCTTGGAAAAATTCGCCTGGTCGCCCTGCTCGAAAAAGAGACCAGCAAGCCACCGGTATGAGTCAGACGCAGAATCTGCAAAGCATGTCTGCAAATCGGCGGGCATGTCGGCCATATCGCGCCTGACCTCCTGCAGCCGGTTTACAGCGACTTTGGCAAGGACGTTCGACACCGCTCCGTACCCGTAGGCCAACGTTCTGCGACTTGATCTTGTGAGAAGGCAAACCTCTCGTAGTCCGGTAGGGACGACGCCATCTTGTATAACCCTCATCTTGTTCATCGTGAGATCGGTATTCAGGGCCACAAGTTCGTACCGCAGCGCCGTCTGAGCGTCGCCCCGACTAAGGTAGGCTGCCGCGAGGCGTCTCGACACGCTCGATAGACCCACACTCGGGCCACCGCGCGCGTTTTCAGCTCTTTGCAGCTCAACCAGTTCCGCGACTCTGCCATCCTCGGCCGGCGTGGCATTCAACCCCGGCACCTCGTCAGCGAGCCGCGGCAGTTCAATGGCCCGTAGAAGAAAATCGGCATTAAGGTCGCCCGCGACCTTAAGCGTCTGTAGTAAACTTACTAACGGCTTTGCATTTTGCTTGGTAAATCCGTGATCCGTTACCAATCGGCGAATAACGGAAGCTCGGGTATTAAAATCATCGAAACTCGTCGGGTCGAAACGGTTCTTTCCACGTATAACATCAGCAGCGCCCTGAAAATCTCCGTAAAACGCCAACGCATCCATAAGCGCGAGATATCCGTCCGATGAAACATTGTCGGGCGGCTGGGCTATGTAGGCCCGGAGCTTCTCGAACCCCAGCCGCGCGAATTGAGGTGCGATGGCCCCAATGGCCAAATCGTGAAACAAGCGGATGCATTCCTCGTCAGCGCAGAGATCGTCTAGGGCTTTACTGACATCATCCGTGTTCGCCTCTCCCCTCGCTGCGTCTACTGCAATTTTAGGTCCCGTAAACTCCGTGTTCCTGTCACCGAATTTTTCCAGCAAATCGCCAAACTCATTCTCGTTTCTTGCGACATCCGGAAACACAAGAAGCAACCGTGCCAATTTCAACGCTGCTCCAGTACCATCCTGATCCTCTTCACCGTCAGCAGAGATCGCCTTTCGATACCAGTCCGCTGATCTGTTTGGATCCGGGATCGTATCGCAGTCGACGCACACCATTACGTCTCCGAGCGCAGTCGCCAGCTCGGCATTGTGTTTGGTCAGCTTATCAAGAAGATTTTTCCCCTCTGGGGAGGTTAAGTAGCGACTTCCTGCCTCAAGGGACCGTTCATAGCCACCGCTGCCTTCTTCTCCGATCGAGGGCATCAGGCCAGCAGCCTTGCCATACCACTTCTCCGCATCCTTCCTATCGGAAGCATCGTCAGCTCGTCGCGCAAGTGCGAACGCTGCAGCTCTCTCGCCGCCATTGGCGGCCAATTCATAATAACGCGTGGCGTCAACGTGCGAATTCACAAGAGATGGGTCGAATTCCGCCAATATTGCATATCGATACTGGGCTTCGCTCAAACCTTTATCGGCGGCCGACTTGATCAAAGCTATGCCGCGCGGTCGGTCGAACCCATGCTCGCTGCTGCCTTCCAGCAAAATTGTCCCAACGGCGAAGGCAAGCTGGGGCGAACCATAATGAATAATGTTAGTAGCTATTTCAGGATTGTACCCTGCCAGATGGGCAAGCCAATGCGCTAATGTCCTTTCGTCTTGCGTGAGATAAACGAAACGATTATCGCCCCGCCCCTCGCGAAGGTTTCCCAGACCCTTAGAGAACTTCGTGACGACCTGCATTGCGGTCCGGCTGCCGGAAAGGCCGTCCTGGTACTCCTGGAAGAAACCATAATCAGCCGAAAATCCAGGTGGGTCGCCAGGGTCTCCGTCCGAACTGGACGAAATCAGATCGAGGTCGTCCGTTGCATGAGCCTGCTTCAATAGCTTCAGTCCCAATTCCCGGCGCGGTGCATCAGAATTTCCGAAGTAAAGCACTTCTCCGACGAAGGTAAGCTTCTCGTCATCAGCTCCCCGCACAAATTGACTGAATGCACGCTTGGGATCGTTACGTTGAAGCTCGCCGAAAATGTCGACCAAGGTATCGGCTGGCAACAAGCAAACATAGAGCTCAAAACCCCAAATGGCTTGCGCCAGCTCGCGAAGTTGACCGCTCGGGATACTATGGTTCTTCAGCGACTGGGAAAGCGCGGTCCAGATGTCAGCGGGACATTTGTCCTGCTCCTGAGCGTTTTTCAGCTCTGCTACGAAGTCACTGGCAGCAGAATGCTGAACGGTCGCTAGGATGAGAATTCCGCCGACGATGAGAGCTTTAAAGCTTGACTGTACAAGCTCCTTCAGCGGTCTCCACAACTTTACGGTAAAGATTCTCGAAAAATACACCCCGCCGTCTCCCCACAAGAACCGCGCGGCTTTTAGTCTACCATAAGTAAGTCAGTTGTAAATCCAACAACTGCAAAGCACCTTCGCGAGCACCATAAACCAACGTAATCTTTGCACTTGAGCGAGGATCATCAACCAAGTGGTATTAGCGAGGCTAAACTAGGATTTCCTAATTCGCGAAGGAGCAAATCCATGTTCGAAAGCCACAACTTTTTACAGTGGGTTGCGATGGTTTTGTTGCCTGGTCCCGGACTTTGGCTTCTGGAGCATCGGCACGCAAAGGAAGATCCAATGTTCAGGCGTCCGCGACTACTCTTGGGCGCCAGGTGCGCACCGCTTCAATGTCTCCGCACAGCTCACGGTATCTCGTTGATACTAGCGATCCACTTTGATCGGGATGCTTCCGTTACCATGTAATCTTCGACTCCGAGAAAGGCTCGGCCAGTCCGCTTGGCTCCGTCTGAAGGACCTCTCTTCGTAAGCTGCAGGAGGCTCCCCGAGCGCCATCCACCCTGACGAAGGGGACTTCCCTTTCAGAAGAACCAGAATTCACTGCGATAGCGCGATCATTGGCCTGATATTAACTACTGGCCAAGTACCCTACGCCCGCATCAGAGCAACGTTTCACTCATTGCGCCTCGGACTGACACAGGCGAACCTCGGCGATTATTCAAGGCACGACATTGCCCAGACTGTCACAACGCACCTTGCTGGGCCTTATCTCGAATCCTTTCGGAAGCACAGTTCGAGCGGTGGAACTTGACGGGCATCACCTGACATTCACCAAGCGGGGCCTGACGACGTCAGTATCTCTCGCCAGCGTCGCATCTTCCCCAATCCTACGCAAAAGAATCTTTGGGACAACGCTGGTCATCCCTGTCATGGGAGGTGACGACATTGTCTTGCGTGCCGCCCGACATTCCCGCGCTGTCGCCTTCTCGAAGGCAGTCGAGACCGCGTGGACGGACTACAACATCTCAGCCCTCTCCAGTGAGGCGGATCGGTTGTCCCGACTGCATTCTGTGATCGTCGGGCTGTTCTCTCCCGGCCGCTACCCCGCAGCCTGCAGTCTTACATCGGTACTGGAAGACGCGAGGTCTCTCGATAAGACCCTGCTGTCGAGGCTGCAGCCGCAAGCTATCGGAAGGGAAGCGGCCGATATCGTCGCGTTCGTAAGGAAGTTCGTCGCCGATCCCCGCACAGCGCGAGAATTGGCAGTCTCAAAGTTCGTCGAAGCCGAGCTTGAAGCCTGGAAGGACTTCTTCGACACCATCGAAAGCAAGCCGCTGACGCCGGAACAGCGGCTCTCCGTTGTTGTCGACGAGGATGCGACGTTGGTCCTTGCCGGTGCCGGTTCCGGAAAGACGAGCGTGATAACCGCCAAGGCCTCATATCTCGCAAAGGCCGGCATCCGTCAGCCTGAGGAAATCCTGCTACTGGCGTTTGCGAAGAACGCCGCGGAGGAAATGTCGGAGCGGGTCGAAGCGCGATCTGGCGTGCCGTTGGTGGCACGCACTTTCCACGCGCTTGCGTACGACATCATCGGAGAGGTCGAGGGATCGAAGCCTGCTCTTGCCAATCACGCTACCGACGATGCTGCCTTCATCGACATCATCAAACTGATTTTGAAGGATCTAGTGGGGAGCCATCCCGAGGTCGCGAAAGCGATCATTAAATGGTTCGCCCATTTCCTGGTAGAGACCAAAACAGAGTGGGATTTCAAAACCAAGCACGACTACTACACGCACGTCGAGAAGCAGGATCTGCGTACCCTTCAGGGTGAAAAGGTCAAAAGCTACGAAGAGCTGCAGATCGCAAATTGGCTATACGAGAACGGCGTCGAATACGAATACGAGCCACTTTACGAATACAAGGTTTCCGGCAGTGGATTCCGGGACTATTGCCCCGACTTTCGTCTCACTGAGAGCAGCGTCTACCTTGAGCACTTTGGCGTGAGACGCCAGACGGCATCCGACGGCGTTGAACGGCTGATTACGGCGCCCTTCGTCGATCGCGATAAGTATCTCGCCGGCATGGAGTGGAAGCGCGAGATCCATACTACGCACGAGACGACGCTCATCGAGACCTACAGCTATGAGCGCCAGGAAGGACGCCTGCTGACCGCCTTGGCGGAGAAACTCCAACACCATGTGACGCTCAAGCCCCGCCCGGTCGAGGAGATCTTCGACCGCGTCGTCGAACTGAAGCAGGTCGACACCTTCTCGCAGTTGCTCGGCACTTTCCTTCGTAAGTACAAGAGCGGCGGCTACGCGATTGCCGGCTGTGCAACCAAAGCGGAGAGGTTAAAGCAGGGCGCTCGCGCGGAAGCTTTCCTTTCGGTCTTCGCACCGGTGTTCGAAGAATACGAGAAGCGCTTGAAGGGACGTATCGATTTCGAAGACATGATCCTGAGGGCCGCGCAATATGTGGAAGCCCGCCAATATCACAGCCCGTTCCGTCACATCCTGGTCGACGAGTTCCAGGACATCTCGCAGAGCCGGGCCAGACTGGTGAAGGCATTGAAAGCTCAACATTCGGACGTCCGCATCTTCGCCGTCGGTGACGACTGGCAGTCGATCTTCCGTTTTGCGGGATCCGACATCCATCTGATGCGCCACTTCGGCGACGAGTTCGGTGGAAGCTTCGACGGCGAGAGCGGCGTGCATCGCACGGTCGATCTAGGACGCACCTTCCGATCCGTAGACCAGATTGCGTTCGCAGCAAGGACCTTCGTCCTCAGGAACCCGGCGCAGATCGAGAAGCAGATCGTTCCTGCTGGGACGGCGACTGAACCGTCGATCAAGATAGTTACGGCAGCAGCAGGTGACGATGGGCGGAAGCTCTTCGAGATCCTCGCGTCGATTTCAACCGGCTGCGACGTCGGGGACACGGCCAGCGTACTCCTGCTGGGGCGGTATAGGTTTCTCGAACCCGACATGCGGGATGTTCAGCAACGCTTTCCGCAATTGCGTATCAGCTTCAAGACGATCCATGCCTCGAAAGGACTCGAAGCCGACCACGTTATTCTTCTGAAGGCCGACAGCGGCCGCATGGGCTTTCCTTCGGAGACCGTGGACGACGCCCTGCTCTCCCTCGTCTCGCCCGAAGAGGAGTCTTTCGAGAATGCTGAGGAGCGGCGGGTGATGTACGTTGCGATGACGCGGGCGCGTCGGACCCTGACCATCCTTGCCTCAGTTTCGCGTCCTTCGTCATTCGTGACCGAATTGCGAAACGACCCCGCGTATGGCGTTGGGGCGGCGTCGTCGGGACCCGAGAAGACGCAAGAGTGCGGAGAGTGCGGTGGACGGTTGCTTGTCGCGCGGCGTCGAGATGATCGAATGTGGTATCGTTGCGAGCACGTGCAGCACTGCGACAATGTGCTGCCAGCATGCCACGCCTGCGGCGCCGCCCTGCCCCGGCCGAAACTCGGGTCACAGGAGGTTTCATGTGGATGTGGGGCGAATGCGCCGAAATGCCCCCAATGCAAAGACGGCTGGTTCGTGGAGCGAAGCGGCCGGTATGGTCCGTTCCTGAGTTGCGTCCGTTATCCATCTTGTGACGGAAAGGCTAGGAGCAACACGGTAAAGCAAAGGAGAGATTCCTCGGTGCGCTCAACGTAACCTTCGAGGAGGCCGTTCGGACTTCGAGTTTCCCGATGCAAGGTTCGTTCGGAACATAGCATCGGCGATGGAAAGAGCGATACAGACGATCGTGGTCCCTAAGCCTACAAGGCCGCTTTGGTCAATAGGCGGAAAACCGGATCCGCAGTGGCGAGGCCGCGCGCATGATGCTTCTCAATTGTGGCCTGGCTGATGGACAGAGCTACAAACGTCACGACGCATCTCGGTTAGTAGATGGATGTCGTGCGAGATCGAAAGGACGAATTACGGACGATCACGGAGCACCCGCTCTTAACCCTCCGCAAAGTTGTGAGCAAGCAATACGGCCCGATTGAAGAGTGTGGCGCGCAGCCCGGCTGACCTGTATGAAAAGGCTATAGAACTCAAGGTCTTGCTATGAACATCGACGAATACGAACGCTCATACTTCGGCCGGTATCTATCCTTTGCAGAGACCGTGCGTCACCTACTCGAGAGCGCCATCGGGGCAGCGGGCGACCTGCCTCGGCCACAGTCCATCCAAGCGCGTGCGAAAACGCCGGCAAGCCTTCGAAAGCGCCTGGAAGAGACCGGCAGTCTGGAAGCTGCCGACGTCGCGTCCATCCGACGCGATCTCGCAGGGGTCCGGCTGATCTTCTACACGAACAACGACGTGAATCGCTTCACGAACTCGAGCGTCGTCTTCGACAACTTCGACGTTGATCGCAAGGCGACCAAGGTTCATCACCCCGTGCAGGAAAACGGCGAGGTACGTTATCAGGCGATCCACTATACGGTCTCGTTGAATGCGGCGCGCGCCGAACTTCCCGAGTACCGGATGTTTGCCGGAATGCGCTGCGAGATCCAAATACAGACCATCCTGATCCACGCCTGGGCGGAGACGTCGCACGACATCGTCTACAAGGCCGACAATCGCGAAGGATTCGGCAACGAAGCGCTTCAGCAGATCAGGAAGCGCTTCAATCGGATCATGGACAAGTATCTCGTTCCTGCGGGCTACGAGTTCCAACGCGTCCAACAGGACTACGAGCGGCTTACCGCCGGAAAGCAGCTATTCGATCAGGACGTGCTCGAATCCCTGAAGACGGCCGAGGACAACAATCGACGCTACGAACTCGTCCAATCCCTCTCCGACGATCTCCTTCCTTTGTACGACGACATAACTTCGATCTTCCCTGAGATCCTGGACGTGCTCGTCGACGCGACAGAAGAAGCCCGGACAACCCCGCCAAAGGCCCTCGAAACGCCGTTTGCTTCGTTCGAGGGCTACGATAGCCAACAGATCATCGACAAGGTGATAGACCTCATCGATCAGTACAAGTACGCCTCCGTCGAAAACTCCTTTCTTGCATTGAAGCGTATCTTTCCTCGGGAAACCGATGAGCGACGCCGGACGCGGATCGTCGAAATCGTCGGACGGCTGGCTGGATATCACCTCGGAGCCTGGGAGCAAGTCGGCCCCGGAATTCAATATCGCCTCGCCGACGTCGTCGGCGAACCGAACGCCGTCGCCACGGATGTCCGGCCCCTAGTCGTAGAGGTGTGGAAAAGCCTTCTCGACGGCGAGGCCACTTCGACGACGTGGTCGGCGGATTCCGTGTCGCTGAACTCGGGCGAAGTGCCCGTGGCCCAGGTGCGCGAACTCCGACAACGAGCCTTGTCCGCGCTCTTCACTCTCTTCGACAGCGCCGAGAACGACCGTGATCGACGAGAAGTCTTCCATGCGTTGCAGAATGCCACCCGATCGGGCTGGAACGGACCCGGCGCGGAATTCGTGCAGCAAAGTCTGGCCGACAATCTCAGGATAGCCGAGTTCTTCGCGGGCCGGGCCGATCATCTGTCGTACGAGCTTCGGGAAACCATAGAGCACGCCGCGCTCTACGACTTCTATCGCGCGTCTGAACTGCTGGCCGCCGAGGCTGACCCTTTCGAATGCCGAACCCAGGCTGCTGCGTTGAAGAGCGCCATCCTTGTGTTGCGGGACCGTTTCAACGCGGACCAAACCTACGAACGATACAAGGTGCTCGTGGGCTTCGAAGGCGTCATGCCATGGCAATGGGACGATCGCGAATATGATCACGAGCGCGTCGAGACCTATAGGGACGAGCAACTGGAGTTGATGCTGGCAGAAGCCGGTCCGAAGACGCAGACCGACTGGCTCGCGTTCCTCGAGCGCTGCGCGGCAACTAGGTCGAACGACGGCGCGACGTTCCCCAGACTGGTTGCCTTTCTTGACCGCCTGTCGCAACGGTCGCCGAGCATCTCAGGTTTCATGCTGGACAACTGCAACGGTGATTTGTTGCGATTCCTTGCACCGTTCCTCAACGGACTGTTCAAGGCGGATGATCAAACGGTCTACCGACGAATCCTTGAGCGCTTCCTATCAGAACGCGGGCAGCTCTGGTCTTTAGCTGCGCACTGGAGCAGTTCCAAGCCGGACGATATCGACACGCTGACGCGTCTGCTGCACCGAGCTATCGAGGAGGACGATCGGGCTGCCATCGCCGAATGCATGCTTTTCGCCATGCGGAACTTCCCCGATGGAACGCCCTCCCACGACGATTTCTTCCGTCCTGCGATGCGCCATCTCATCGCCGCGAGCGATCCTCGGTGGGTGAGGATCTCGTTCATGCCGCACAGGACGCGGTTCTTCCAAGAACTCGAACGAGGCGATGCAGAACTGATCCTCGACAACCTCCTCGAGTCCCCGGAAGTGACACATGAAGTCGACCGCGTCCTCTCCTATGTGGGGGAGACGCATTTGGATTGCGTGTGGGACTACCTTGGTCGTCGGCTCGACCACCCGAAGGAAGGAATAGAGGGATCGCGATACCAGGCGGCTCCTCACCGCCTTAATCGCCTTGTCGTCACACTCTCTTCCGACGCGGTACTCGCAGTCGCCAAGGTCCGAGGGTGGTTCGGCAAGAGATCCACCTTGTTCAGCTACTATGGCGGCCGGGTGCTAAAGGCCGCTTTCCCCAAGGTGACGGAAGCATTCGCGGCGGCTCTTTTGTCCGAGGTCGCAAAGGGGCGACTCGAGGATGCGAAGTTCGTCGTCGCCGTGATGCAAAACTACCGCGGAGAAGCAGAGACCCATCAGGTGCTTAAGGAACTGCTCCGAAAGTTCCCGAACGACGAGAACGTCGAGGACGGCGTCGCGAGAAGCATTCGAAACAATGGCGTGGTCCACGGAGAGTTCGGTTTCGTTGAAAGTTTCAGGAACAAGAAGGCTCTTCTCGAACCCTGGCTGTCGGAGGATGAGACTGTCGCGCGGTTCGCCAGGCAGCAGTTGGCGGAGATGGACCGCGAAATTCTTTCCGAAAAGCGCCAGGCTGACGCGAGAAGGGCGTTGCGAGAGATCGAATATGCTGACGATGACGAGGACTGACCGGTGGCGAGCATGACCCTCAAGGGGAGGAAACTTGACCGGATCGGTGACCTCGGCGAAGGCGAATTCAGGACCCTGTGCAGGAAGGCGAGGCTTCATTGCAGCAAGGTCGATCCCGATCGGACAGGGAAGGACTTCGTCGTCGAATTTCAGCTTGCGAAACCCGGCGGCTTTGTCTCGCTCTACAGGCGTCCTCCTCCCATCTCGATCGTCGTCCAGGTAAAGACGATTCTTGCGAAAAATTGCACGGCCCGGCTGTCTTTGTCGGTCGCCGAACGCCTCGCAAAGGACACCCGGCCGGCCGCCGTCGCAATACTGCGGATCGACGAGCAGGACGAGATCGTCGATCTCCACCTTGTCCACCTGATCGACGGGCCGCTTGGTCGCATTCTCAAGGCGCTCCGCCAGGCCTCGAAGTTGGATACTCCGCGGCTGCACGAGCGAACGATTTCCTTCAAGCTAGATCCTAGCGACCGCGTTCAGCGCAAGGCGCCGGACGTGTACGCTGCCTTCGCGGAATTCGCAGGAGGCGGCATGCTCGCCTACGCTGCCGAAAAGCGACGGCAACTAGAAGAGCTCGGATTCGAGCCCGATCACTATAACATGAAGTTCTCGCTACCACATGCCCCCGACGACATCGCCGAGAGTCTGCTTGGCTTGAAGTCACTCGAAGTCAGCGACGTCGCCATTACCGAGCGTCGGTTCAACATCGAGCTGCCTTGGGATACCATCAAAAACGCCACTATCGATTTTCTGCCGACCGCTCACCTCACAGGTTCGACGGTGATCCACAACTGCGCGGCCAACGAACCGCGCCGGGTGGTTCTTCAGTCGGACTTCACGGTCGTGCCCGAGAACATATTCGAAGGGGTGCCGCCGGCCCTCATGGCACGGACGCTGTACGGCGATTTCGTGATCAGGTCGAAGACCTGGGGCTTCGCTCAGGCTCAGGAATATGGCTCCGGTACTCGGCATACGCTGAAGGACTGGATAGGATTCATCGAACTGGGTCTGATCCTTGGAAAGTCCGAGTTCTCGCTGATGTTCGCCGCCGACGGTGCCCCCGGCACAATACAGTTCGACGTCTCGGAAACCGACATGGTGTTCGACACCAGACAGGAAGGAAGATTTCTCAAGATCCTTGAGCGTCTGCGGATGATCTCCGCCGCAGCCAGATGGACCGACAAGTTCGTTCAAAAACCCGGCGACTTCCTGACCGGCGAAACGAACTTAATGGACCTCCGTGCTGCGGCGACGTCGGTATAACGGGGGCGGAATCGTTAAAACCTGGAACGGCGATCCTTGCCGTCCCAGATGCGCGGAGGAGGAGCGGATGGCACGGGTCGGCTACGACAGTCTGGAAGGCATTCTGAGAGTGACAAATGCAGGCGAAAAGGAGCCGGATCAGTTCATTGTCGACGTGCTGACTTATCACGCGGCACTCGAAGTCGAGATGGACCAGCTCCTCGCGAGACTTCTACCTAGGGCGGAGTGCCTCCGGACCGGTGGTATAGGCTTCAAGCAGAAAATCTCGATCATCAATGCAGCGTGGCCGGGCCTCCCAGGGGCCGGGGACCTGCTGGCCGATGTTCTTTCCAGGTTCAACGACCTGCGCAATGCTGTTGCACATGCGGATCAAAGACGGGGTATCGAGGCCATTTTCGGCGGTCTTGTAGCAGCATGCGCCCTGATCAATCCCCACCAAGGAGCTGACCCCTCCCCGTACGACATCGCCGTGAGCGTCTGCGCTTTCATTGGTGACGATCCCGGCGCCCAACAGGTATTGCGGATGGTCGACAAGTTCGACGACGTCATCAACCAGCGACTGCCGCGTAGCTTGGGTGTATCCCGGCTGTCAGATGATAACGGTTGCTCATAAAGCCGCGAAGAACAACGACATCCGTGGCATCCTTGGAATGACATTGCCGCGAAGGAATTCCGCGAGGCTACGCGAGTTTCCCGGATGGATCGGTCATCGCCCGCCTGGCCTACGTCTACAAGTGGTCTCCGGAAACCGACGCCGTGTTCCCGGCGCCGCAGTCCTGGGTGGCTAGGCCACGCTGTGCTTCGCATCTAAATGAATCCTGCGCTTGGTTAGAAGATCAGACGTCAACTGTAGCAGTGCTTCCCTCTTGCCCTGCAGTAGTGACTTCGCCTTCTCCCATTCCTCCAGAAGGATTCCGTCGACCTCCCTGGCCACTTCACCCGGCGCCCGAAAAAACTGATCAACGTGTTGGTGCTCGGCATAAAATCGTGGCACCCGCCCCATGCCCCAGCTTGCTACCATCAGTTTCGCAATTCCTGTTGCTGTTTCGAGGTCCGATCCGATTTGCCCGCCTGCACCGGTTGACTTGCTTCCAAACTCAACTTGTTCGGCAGCGAGCCCAGCGAGCGAAATCCTGATCTGGGCACGAACGGTTTCTTCGGTCGGAAGGAGTTGATCCCTCATGTCGTATCGGACCTGCCCTCCTGATTGCGTGACACGCCCCTCGAACATCGCGTCGGAGAGCTCGATCGTGACGCCCTCGACGAAATCGGACGAGAGGGCAACGAGTGCGTGCCCACACTCGTGGACCGCAATCCGCCTTAGAACCTCGCCTGAGATCGTCACCTTACATGGCATCCCGTTCTCGACGTCCATCTCGTCGATCTCGCGCCCTAGGGCGCGCGCCGAGCGTTTAATGGCGCGCCCAATTCGCTCGAGATCCGCTGGACTGAAGTCATCAAGCTGATCCGTCCAGCGACGGAGCCGGTCGGGGTGAATCCCGCCAAGATGATAGGAGAGGATATCCGCACGTTCCTGTCTGGTGGGCAAGTCTAGGAAGATTTGGCGTTCGAAACGACCTGATCGGAGGATTGCCGGGTCGAGATCATCAGGGCGGTTGGTAGCCCCCAGCAGGACGACGCCAGGCATCTCCTTGCTCGTAAGTTCGAGGAAGGTGTTGACGACCTGCGTCTCGTAATAAGCATGGTGGCTCCGGTGGCCGCGGTTTCCGATCGAATCCAATTCGTCGATGAATAGAACCGACCCCGGTTTCGAAGCCACCGCGCCATCGAAACTTGAGCGCATCGATTTCAACATGTCGCCAAGGTAACCTCCCCCGGCCGACTGCCAATGGCCGGCTGACGTTGCGATAAGCGTCAATCCAAGTTCGGCGGCCAGTGCACCCGCGCACATCGTCTTCCCAACGCCGGGCGGGCCAATAAGCAATGCGCCTCGATCCACGTCGGACCATTCAAGCTTACCAGCCGTCCATGCCGCAAAATCAGTCATGAGCTCCGACGCCAACGGGCGGACAGATGCGAAGCCGGGCAATGCACCAAGGCGCGGCCCTATCGAACGCGAATCCTTGGACGGCTTTACGATTTTGGTCATAAGCAGATCGAGCGACTGCCGACAAAGCAGCGCATCGATTACATCCCAACTCTCGTTGCAAAGCTTGCGCGCCGACTCTCCGTCAATCGTACTTCTACCGGTGAGCTTTCGAACCGCATGGACATGTCGAACGGTGGGATTGTTGACGTACAAGATCTCGTCCGCCGCCATTTTGACTTTATCGGAAAGGGCGTCGAAGCTGTCGGTGACCACGATAGTCTGTGCCAACGCGCGTAGGACGTCGAGATCCACCCGCCTCTTCGCCCCGGCCTCGATGCTGACGACTTGATGCCGAGAAGTCTCGGCGTTGAAGAATGCCTGCCGTTGACCCGATAGCAGGAGCTCCGCGGCACGATGGAACCGACCTATCCAATCCCTTTCAACAATGACGACGAGGATACCGGCGACGTTGCCTCGGAATTGAGGCGTATGCCGGAGTGTCTTACAGAGTACGAAATAAGCAAGCATCACGCCCGGCCGTTTGCGGAGTTCCTTAAAGGCGCTCCCGGTCATTCGATGTTTCATCGCGGCCTGCCCTCGCGCGCCGCGCCGAGCAGATGCCAGCCGTAGAAGATAGGCGCGAGCTCTGCCGCTTTCCCGTCAACAAGAATGTTCAAGATAGATTGAGCACGATTGCGTAGCCGATGCTGCAATTGTGGCGCTTGGCGAACTACGACGTACTGCGGAAGTAGTTTAGGAGCTTTCCTGAAGGCATCGCCCATCTTGCGAGAAGATCCTCTCGGGCGGTCGAGAGCAAAGTTGCCACGACTACCGATCATTTGTAAAACTCCAGGTACGCACAGCGTCATCGGCCAGAGGCGATGGTTCGCCAAGGCAATACCATTGCGTCAGCGAACGGGCCGCCTTTCCTTCTACTGAGATAAGTTCCAAGGGCGTGCTGAAGTCGAAGCAATTGGCGGGAGGGCCAACCGGCTTTCTGGGATCTCGAAAGCGACCGACGAGGATCGGACATACATATTTCTCGATCGTCCAGTCCTCAACCAATGTCACGATATCTGGATCGAGTTGCGGAATAGACCGCTCTTGCAGGAGCAATCGGAGATCGCTCGCCAAGTCCTTGTGAGCCCGTAGCCTCGAACCGATAGTGCGGAGCGAGGAATTACCGTCTGCCTCGCCAAATCTCAGAAGTTTCATGCGATCCGTCCCCCAAATTCGACCACTTTATGTTCGGGCAATTGGCCAGTGCCGTCCCGCGCGCCGAGCCAGTAAAAGCGGTTCCGGGTCCGAAGGAAGTTCTTACAGTGCGCATGAAAGGAAAAATCGCTCGTGGCAGGGGCGTGACCATCCGAGCGGCCGCCCACAGCGCAATTTACGCAACTGACTTTTCTGACGCTCAGACGCCAACTTTCAAGGATCGGTAAGGCCGCAACTGAAGCGGCTAAGTCTCCCACCTTTACGCGCTCAAGGTGGGAAGTGAGCCTCTTCAGACGAGCCGCTGGCGACGTGAAGTGAAATTCCATGATTCGTATCCCAGAATGGATTCAGAACGAGATGAAAGGATTCCCGATTACGAAAATCCACCATAAGCGACTTAAAGGCGCCATTGGCGTCTCAGTATGAGCAAAGAAACCTGGGCGTCAACATTTATTGCATGGGCATTTTACCGTGTCTCAAATCTGTGGTTATGAATCCTTATGCAGCACGTGCCACGCGCCATGTTAAAGATCGCTAGAGAATTCCTCGGCCTAAGTCAGGACGACGTAGAAGCTATCCTTGGAGTGTCGCGCAAAACCATTCAGCGAATCGAGCGAGGCGACGACGTGATCGTGCACTACATCGCCTCCATTCAGCGTTTCTATGAAGACCAGGGAATAGAGTTTGTCCCCCCCACCGACGACAGAGGGTGGGGGGTATTCAATGCTAACACGAAGGCTGATCCAGCAAAGTTGAATGCGCTGGAAAATATCCCGCCATCAAAACGCAGGAGAGCCGGAAGTTGATGGGAAATGCGGCGAACCGGAATCCGGCAACGAACATTAGTTGCCGCCGCGAGTCGCGATCTTAGCGGAGGATCGTGTCGGCAGCTCTGGTCAGCTTCTGCCTTAGCGCGGCCGCAGAGTTGACGATTTCAGCTCGGGAATTTTCCGGGACTCTTCGTTCTGGATCGCGATAAATCCCACCAATCCTGTTTCGTTTAACCAAAAAAGGGAATTGGCTAAACGGCTACTTCTCTGTTTTAAATCAGAGAGGTAGCTGGTGGGTGATGTAGGGCTCGAACCTACGACCCGCTGATTAAGAGTCAGCTGCTCTACCAACTGAGCTAATCACCCGTCCGCGCTTGGCTGCGCGGTGTGACGGGGCGTATAAACAGGATCGGCAGGCTTGTCCAGCACATAGGCAAAATTTCTTTGGTTAATCGCGAAGATTTTTCGGCATGGCTGAAATGCAGCGCACGATCCCGAAAGTCGGAATCGATTTTCGGAAAGGATTATGCGCGGATTCAAAGTGATAGATCGTTCTTAGCGCTGATCAAATCAAAGGTCGAGCGTGCCGCTGGCCAGCCGCACAGCCTGGCCGCCGATCCGCGCGTTGGAGATCGCCCCGCCGTCGACATCGATATGCAGGTGGATGAAGGACGGCCGGCCCATCTCGACGCCCTGCTCGATCATGATCGGGTGATGCCCGTCCGTCAGCCGGTCGAAATGGTGGATCGCGCCGGAGAGCGCGGCTGCCGCCGAGCCGGTGGCCGGATCTTCGACGATGCCCATGCCGCTTGCGAACATGCGTGCATGGAACTTTGCCACGTGGTTGATTCCACCGCGGCAATAGACATAGGCCGAGGCAAGCGCGCCATCGACGAAGGGCACGATCTTTTCCCAGAGCTGCGGATCGAATTCCACCCGCTGCGTGGCTCCGACATCGTGCACCGGAATGAGCAGGAAGGGAACGCCGGCGCTCCAGACCGACGGGACGTGATTTTCGAAGCCGATCTCGGTCACCTTCAGCGATAGCGCGTCGGCGATGCCGAGCTTGTCGAGCGGCATGATGGCCGGCTGCGATTTGCGCGGCAGGTCGAATTCGGCAAAGCTCGCCTCCCCCTCTCTCAGCCGCACGGCGCAGCGCACCGGCCCGACATTTTCCTCGAGCACCGAGACGAGATCGCGCGTCGCAGCACCATGCGCCCGTTCGGCCAGCGCCACCGCCGTGCCGACCGTCGGATGGCCGGCAAAGGGCAGTTCGCGCCCCGGCGTGAATATCCGGAGCCGCGCCGCGTAGGCGGGATTGGTCGAAGGCTGCACGAAAACCGTCTCGGAGAGATTGATCTCCCGGGTGATCGCCTGCATCGCCTCGTCGCTGAGATCGTCTCCGTCGAAGATCACCGCCAGCGGATTGCCCGCAAGCTTTCGATCGGTGAACACGTCATAGACGCTGTAGCTTCGCGCCACATCGGCCTCCTTGAATCGTCATCGCGCCGCCAACCTGCCCGACCACGCGAGCGAGTGCAAGGCGCTAAAACGCGTCACGTCAACCGGATTCACACGACGCGCTTTCGATCGTTACGTGATGCGTGTCGTTATCCCGAAACGCTACATGGCTTTGGGCGGCATAGATCAACTCCGCTCGGCCTTACCGAAATACCACTCGATCACAGGCAACATGGCGATGTTATAGGCATGGGCGGAGGGATCAGCCGAGCGGATCGCCACCGCGCCCGCGATCTCCTGGTCCTCGGCGACGAGCATATGCCGCTCGATCCGCTCGATCATCTCGTCCGCCGTCATGTCGAAGCGGAATAGCCGCAGCAGCGTCACCGTGCGCTTGTTATGAGTGGCGAACAGCCCCTCGCCCGCGACGGATTCGGCAAGATCGAGCCCGGTCTCCTCATGGACCTCGCGGCGCATGTTCGCCTCGATGTCGCAGCGCCCGTCGACGATATCCTCCGGCTCCAGCGAGCCGGCGGCGAAATAGACCTGGCCGGGATTGGCGGTATGGGCGCCCATGCGGATCGCCACCAGTGCGCCATCGGAGGTCTCGAGCACCGGATAGGCGAAGATGTGAATGCCGCCCTGACGCCGCGGCTGCCGGCGCCACCACATGAAGGCCGAAAAGGGAATGACGTGGCCCTCGCCGGCAATCCCGTCTTCACCGAGCGATACCAACCGCTGGAACACCATGCGCCCGTCGAATAGCGCCGGATTGGCAGCAGTCTCCCTGACCCAGTTCTCCCGGATCGCCGCTTCTTCGGCGGCGACGAGGGGATGGGGACCGGGCAGAATGCGCAGATCCACGCCGGCAATCGGGAAGACCGTCGCCTCCGGCGGCCAGCCGGCGAAATCATCGGAAAAATTGATGTTGGTGAAATTCGCGTTCAAATTTGCATTCATGGGAGATCCAGTGTCATGACGACGGGGCAGTGATCGGACGCCTTCGGCCTGTCCCAGCCAGTGCGCGGATAACGCTCCACCTCCTGCCCGGGCGGGAAGACGGTGCGGTAGGGCTGGCCGCTGCGGATGATTTCGGGCAGGCACCCGGCATTATGGGCGGCGAGTGCTGGCGAAAGCCAGAGATAGTCGAGTTGGCAAAGCCACTGCTCCTGTGGGCCCGCGCGTGATAGAGCGTCCAGCGGTCGAGGGGTTCGCGGCGGCGCACGACATTTTCGGCAAAGCCGTCGCTGCTGAAAACGTCGAGCGCGCTTGCGGTCTCGTTCTGATGTTCGAAGCGATAGCCGGTGCCCCGGCGGCCGATGACATCGACACGCTCCTGATAATCGTTCATGTCTCCGCAGATAGCGAAGCTCTTCGTGCCGGCTTGCTCCGCCCCGAAGCGATCCTCGATGATGCCGCGCACGGCGCGCGCCTCGGCGCGGCGGATCGGCATGGTCGATTGCCGCCCGTCCAACCCGTCGCGCGGATTGCCCATCGACTTGAAATGCACGACGTAGAGCGAAAACGGCCGTCCGCCGATCAGAAGGTCGAGCTCCAGGCAATCGCGCTTGAAGATCTTGTCGTCGATGCGGTTGGTGAGCGCCAGTTCCTCGTCGAAGAGATCGAGATCGCGATAGGTCGTCATCGCGTGGCTTCTGATATCCCTGAGCTCGATCTTCTGGCCATCGCGCGTTTCCTCGCGCATCAGCACGGCAACATCAATGCCGCGGCTGTCATTGCCCTCGACCAGGTATTTCTGGCGGTAGCCGTTTCCGACCATGCGGAAGAGATAGCCGTATTCGAAGGCCTGAAGGGCAGCCATGTTGTCGATTTCCTGCAGGCAGAGGATATCGGCGTCAGCGTCGGCGATCGCAAGGGCCGACATCTGCCGCGTGTCGTCGGTCGCGGCAATCACCCGCGCCTGCTCAAGCTGCTGATAGACACCCTCGCTCGACACCTGGAAAAGCTTGATGACCCGGTCCTGGCGCAGCTGGTTGCGGAAGCCGGTGAAATCGAAACGGGTGAGAAGATTTTCGACATTGAAGGTGGCGAGGCGAAGCGACATGGGAAGGATCCGGTTGCGGGCAGTACCTTATCCGGCAATAGCCGCGGGAAAAGATGGCAGGGTGAAGAAATATGCGAATAATCACTCCTCCTGGATCCCCAGAGGCGATTGCTTGTGACTTGGGCGGCAGACATTCCGCCGCAAGCCTCGGATAGTTCTGCTCAGAGGATAATCGCCGTTCCGGCGCGGGGGCATTTCATGAAGCGGGTTCTTGCATCGTTTGCGGTTCTGACGTCCCTCGCCGGCGCGGCCCTTGCCGACACCTATGGCGCCATCGCCTACTCGCCGTCGACCAGCGCCATCGGCTGGTCCTATGCTCATGCCAACCGCGGCGACGCCGAAACCGTTGCCCGGCGCAACTGCGACAGCAGCGCCAACGATTGTCGCATCGCTATCTGGTTCCGAAACGGCTGTGGCGCGGTGGCCGTCGGCCATCGCAGCGGCTGGGGCTCCGGCTGGGGTTATGATGGCCGCGAGGCCCAGCGCCAGGCGATCCGCAGCTGCAGAAAGCAAACCGGCAGCTGCCACGTCATCCGCTGGCAATGTTCCGGCAGCGAATGATACGGCTAAACCACAAGGCGATGCATGCCGGCGAACTGGCAATCGAAATTCCAGTTTTAAGCGCTTTTTAAGCGGGCGGCTTCTTCATCTCGGACAAGGCTGTTTTCTCGACGCCGGAAAACCGGAGCGACCGACCGACAGGCCGAATGAGGCAAAAGGCTTGACGAAGACCCGCCGTTTACCCGGGCAAGCCCGGAGGCGAGACGATCAAGCGAACCGACTGCCTAGACGCATTACTTAACGGCGTTGGCTTCAGATCCCGCCGGGCGGGCTTGAGGTGGCGCCATCGTGAGGTTGGCTATGCCCACCATCAGAACTGCTCGACGAACTCCCGTTGCTCGAACCGCCATGTAATTCACTTGGCCTAAAAGTTCGGGTTTTTCATCCGTCGCCCCGTTTCTGCCGCTCTAAAGATGGGCATCCCTGAAGAACGCTCGCGGCACTTAAAAGAACAGCTGAAAGCACGAAAACGGATCGGATACGCCTTACTTGAATTGGCATGCGAGTATGGTCCCTCAATAAATGATTGTCGCGCGGGCTTTACTTGACCCATCGCGCGCGTAGTGATTTAGCCGTTTGCTTCCATCACGGATTACTAGACCGAAGATATTCAACTTTTTGGCGATTCGAAAGAAGGCACCGGCGACTTCAACCTCATATCGTCGGGCTTCGATTGGTGTCACCGTAGAAGTCTAGCCCCGCCTTCCTCAAAGCCGCCAGCCGGCGCGGATGACGACGCGCACCGTCTCGCCAGGCACGACAGCCACGCGGCTGAAGGCGCGCAGTGTCTGGCTGTTGCCGAGCGTCAGTTTCACAGCATAACGCTCGCCCTCGAAGAGTACGGATTCGACAGTTGCTGGAGCCCCCTCGCCGCCGATGACCACATCTTCCGGCCGCACCAGAACATCGGCGTCATCGCTATTGGCAGCATGAAGCGCATCCTGAAGCTCGTCCCACTCCAGATGGCGTTCACGGCCCATGAGCGGCAGCGTGAGAATGGCCCCTCGCCCGATGAGCCCACCGACGATGCGCCCTTCCGGCCGTGCATAGATTTCCGCCGGCGGCGCCACCTGCAGCAGCCGCCCTTCCGACATGACGGCGACGTCGGTCGCGAGCGCCATCGCCTCGCTCTGGTCGTGGGTAACATAGATCATCGTCGCGCCCGAGCGCTGGTGGAACTCGCGAAAAGTCTCCTCCATCTCCTGTTTCAGGTGCCGGTCGAGATTGGCAAGCGGCTCGTCGAGCAGCACGACGTCGGGCGATGTCACCAGGCAGCGGGCGAGCGCCACGCGCTGGCGCTGGCCACCGGAAAGATCGGCCGGACGTCGTTCGGCGTAGTCGGCGAGCCTGACGGTGCCGAGCGCGTCGCGCACCTTCGCCCGGTAGGCTTCACCCGAGATGCCGCGCACTTTGAGAGGATAGCCGACATTGTCGGCAACACTCATATGCGGCCACAGCGCGTAGGACTGAAAGACCATCGCCATGTTGCGCCTTTCCGGCGGCAGCGACTGCGCGGCATCGGCAAGCAATCTCTCGCCGAGATGGATCGAGCCGTCGCTCGGCGTCTCGAAACCGGCGATCATCCGCAGCACTGTCGTCTTGCCGCAACCGGAAGGCCCGAGCAACGCCAGGAAGCCGCCCTCGCGCACATCGAGCGAAAAACCGCTGACTGCGGCGCGCCCGGTGCCGAAGTCCTTGCCGAGCTGGTTGAGGATCAGCCTCGCCATGGGATCACTCCTTTCGGCAGTCGTTTCGCCAGAAGTTCGAGCAGCAGCATCAGCACGACGACCATGAGCACGACGAGCACCGAGAGTGCCGAAGCAAGGTCCGAGCTGCCGCTATCATCGAGATTGTAGATGGCGACGCCGAGCGTCTGGGTGCCGGCCGACCAGAGCAGCGCCGAGATCGTCAGCTCGTTGCAGGCAATCAGAAAGACAAGAATAACGGAGGCGCCGGCGGCCGGCGCAATCAGCGGCACGATGATATCGGCAAGCCGGCGGAAGAAGCCGGCGCCGGAAAGCCGCGCCGCCTCTTCGAGAGCCGGATCGAGCTGGTGGAAGGCGCTGACCACGGGTTTCAGGCTGACGGCGAAGAACGAGGAGAAATAGGCGATCAGGATGATCCAGATCGTGCCGTAGAGCGAGACGTGGAGGATCGGGATCGGTGCTGCGAACACCAGGATGAAGCAGACCGCCATGACGATGCCGGGCAGCGAATAGGGTATCTCGATCAGACTGGAGACGATGCGGGAAGCCGCATCCTTGCGCCGCGTCAGCGTGTAGGCTGCGAGCACTGTCGCCACAAGGAGACAAAGCGCGGTCGCGCCGGCGAGCGACAATGAATTGATGAAGGCGGTACGCGTCACCGCCTGCCGGAACAGGATCTCCTCAAAGGCATGCAGCGACATCGTCTTGAAAGTCAGCGGCACGCCATAGGCCGGCACCAGCGCGCCGGCGACAAGCGCGAAGAAGGGTGCTGCCAGCATGAAGAACAGGATCACCCAGAGCAGCGGTGTGAAAACAAGGCGCCAGGCGCCGAGTTCGAAGGCCGCACTCGCCCCGGATAGCCCGATGACGCGGTAGTCGCGGCCGCGCAGCGCCCGGTCCTGGATCATCAGCCCGACGACCGAGATGATGGCGATGATCACCGAGAGCACGGCGACATCACCGAAGGTGCGGCTGGTGAAAGCGGAGAACTTGGTGAAGATCAACGTCGGCAGCGTGAAGATCGAGGCCGGAATGCCGAGAATGGCGGGAATGCCGAAATTGCCGGTGCAGGAGACGAAGGAGATCGCCGCACCCGCGATGATGCCGGGCAGCGACAGCGGCAGGATGATATCGCGGAATACCCACAAGCTGGAGGCGCCGGAAAGCCGCGCGGCCTCGACGCCGTCGCGCGGCAGCGTCATCAGCCCGGCTCGGAGCGCCAGGTAGACCAGTGGCGCATGCTGCACGCCATAGAGCAGCGCGATGCCGCCTACCGAATAGAGTGGCTGCGGCGAGCCGAGTGGCGGGGCGATGTGCAGCGCCTTCAACAGCGGGCTGGAGGGGCCTGACATCTGCACCCAGGCAAGCGCCGTCACCTGCGGCGGGATCATCATCGGCAGCACGAAGAAGAAGCTGAGCGGCCCCTTGGCGCGGATATTGGTCAGCGTCAGCAGGAAGGCAAAGAGGCAGCCGATGACGAGCGAGATGATCGTGCCCAGAATGGCGGTGACGACGGTGTAATAGGTCGCCGACCAGAGCGACGCTTCGCCGAGAACCGTCATCACGCCGCCATCGGCGAAGGCCGCTATTCCGACCATGGCAAGGCGGGCGAGCGGCAGCACGCTGAGGATCAGGACGACAATGACGACAAAAGGAAACAGCCAGGCGGGCTGGCTGTTTCCGGTTTTGATGTATCCGTGCATGAAAGGATCAGTTCGAGCCGTAGATGCCCGAGAAGGTCTTGAGATCCTGATCGGTATTCTTCAATGCTTCGGCCGCCTTGATCGGCAGGACCTTGATGGTGTCGCGCGCCGGAAAGCCTTCTGGCAGCTTCATGCCGTTGCGGGCCGGGATGTAGCCGAGCTTCAGGAAGCCTTCCTGGCCCTTTTCGGAGAGCACGTAATCGACGAACTTCTTGGCGGCATCGGCATTTTTGCTGCTGGCGAGGATGCCGACCGGCTCGGTGACGGCCGAAACGCCTTCACTCGGGAAGACGAATTCGACGGGAGCGCCCTTGGCCTTCTCACGGATCGGCAGGTAGTCGACAACCACGCCATAAGCCTTTTCGCCCGAGGCGACGGACTTCAGCACCGCGCCGTTGCCGCCGGCAGCAATCGCGCCATTTTCCGCAAGCGACTTGTAAAAGTCCCAGCCGAGTCCCGGAACGACGGCAAGCGTCTGGGCGTGGATGAGGGCCGCACCCGAGGTAAGTGGGCTCGGCATGGTGACGAGGCCCTTGGCTTCCGGCTTGGTCAGGTCCTTCCAGCTCGCAGGCTTCATCGCGGCCGAAGTGTTATACATGATGCCGGTGGTGATCAGCTTGGTGGAGTAGTAGTAGCCGTCGGCGTCATAAAGGGCGGTGTCGTATTGCGCAGCTTCCGGCGACTTGTAGGCCAAGAGCTTGCCGTCTTCCTTGAGGCGCTCCAGCGTCACGACGTCGGCGATGAGGAGAATGTCGGCAACCGGGTTGCCGGCCTGGATCTCGGCCTGGAGTTTCGCCATGATCTTCGGCGTGCCGTCGCGCACCCAGTCGACCTTGATATCGGGATTGGCGGCCATGAAGCCGTCGACCGTCGCCTGCGCATCCTCGTTCGGCTGGCTGGTGTAGAGAACGAGGTTTGCGGCCGAAGCCGGAATGGCAAAGAGGCTCGCTGCGACAAGTGCTGCGGCAGAAACGATCGTTTTCATGGGAGGATCCTCGATTTCGATACCCCTCCCTTATTAGGGGTCGTTGACAGAGATGTGACAGGGCACGGCGGTTGGTCCACGCCCTGCGCCACAGCTTTCCCATCGACCAGTCGTGACCTCGCCACGCTCGCCTCGATCAGTTCACTGAGGATCAACTGCAGCAGATGGTTGACCAGCGGGGCCTGCCCCGCCGATACGTCGCGCAGGCAGAGCCGGTCATGGCCCGCGGACAAAACCTCCGCGGCGGCCGGCCACGGCGCTCACGCGCCTGGGCCCCTCGGATCGAGTACTACTTTGCAGCTTCTTCGATCAGTTCAGCCACCTTCTCGGGATGCGACACCATCACGACGTGGGAGGCGCCATCGACCACCACGGTCCGCTTGGAGCCTGCCCGCTCGGCCATAAAGCCAAGGGCTGCGGCCGGGATGTTCTTGTCGCCGGTGCCGTAGACAAACCACGACGGCAGCTTCTTCCAGGCGGGCTCGCCGGATTTTTCGGTCAGGGCAGCCTCGGTGACCGGACGTTGGGCAGCCGCCATCAAGGCCGCCTGTTCGGCCGGCACGTCGCTGGCGAACTGATCATGGAACTTGGCCTGATCGATATAGAGATCGACACCGCCGGCGCTGAGCTTCACCGGGGCCGCAAGCGCTCCGCTCAGCGTACCGCCCGGAAACTTGCCGGCGAGATCTGCGACCGATTCTCCGGCATCCGGCGCGAAGGCCGCGACATAGACCAGCGACCTGACGTTGTCGTGGCCGTTGGCCGCGGTCGAAATGACCTGGCCGCCATAGGAGTGACCGACAAGGACCACAGGGCCGGCGATGCTGCCAACCACGTCGGAGACATAGGCAGCGTCGTTAGAAACGCTGCGCAGCGGATTGGCGGCTGCCACGACAGAAAAACCGTCCTTGCGCAGGATTTCGACGACGCCGTTCCAGCTCGATGAATCGGCAAAGGCGCCATGGACGAGGACAACGGTCGGCTTGGCCGGTTGGGCAACGGCAGCACCGGAAAGAAGAGCCCCCGCCAGGGCGACGGCAGCAGCAAACTTGAACATTGGTCATTTCCTTTCATCGGTTGAGTTTCAAAGGAGCAATTGGGAGCCACAAGGGAATTCCCCTGCTTGCGCATCTATTGACGCAGCAAGCCTCTGCAGCTTTCCGTGTTGGCTTTATATTTTGTCAGCGATTTCTTTGTGCACGATCTAAATAGGTGGTCTCGTCTGCCGAGTCAATAGCTTGCAAACAGATCGCGCACAAATTATATTGAGATCAAGGAGAGCGTGATGAAAGACACCACATCAAATGATCTCATTGACGTGCCCAAGATCGATGAAATGCTTTGCTTTTCGATCTATTCGGCAAGCCACGCCTTTAACCAGCTTTACCGTCCCCTGCTCGACGAACTGGAACTTACCTATCCGCAATTCCTTGTCATGACCGCCTTGTGGGCGCGCGACGACCGCACGGTGAAGGATCTCGGCGAGACGCTTTTTCTCGACTCCAGCACCCTCACTCCGCTGCTGAAGCGGCTGGAAAATGTCGGTCTCGTCACCCGCAACCGAAATCCTGCCGATGAGCGCCAGGTGCTCTTGCGCCTGACGGAGAAGGGACTGGCCCTCAAGAGCCGTGCCTCCCATGTGTTCGACTGCATCGGCAAGGCTGTCGGTCTCGACGCCCAGGCTGTCAGCAAGATTCGGGACACGATCGCTTCGCTTCGCGACAATATTCACAAGAAGGACAAACACGAGAGCTGACGTGGCCTCCACCACGTCGACGCTGCGCCAAGACAATTTCCGTCGACAAGCCGATGACATATTGTACGATCTGCCGCTCGGCTCGGGTCGGCCATAGCCGCCGCATGGCCGGAAGATGCCGGCGCTCAGAATCTTGCCTAAGCCTCACGCAGCCGTGAACGCGCACCCATTGCCATCTCGGAGCGTTGAGGTACGTCAGTCTTGTTTAAAGGGAGGAGCTTCAATGGAATATCGTTTGCTCGGCCGTTCCGGCCTGAAGATTTCGACTTTGACCATGGGCACGATGACCTTCGGCGGCGTCGGTTGGGCGAAGATGGTCGGCGATCTCGGCGTCTCCGAGGCGAAAAAGATGATCGATATGTGCATCGATGCCGGCATCAACCTGATCGACACCGCCAACGCCTATTCATCAGGCGAATGCGAAAACATCATCGGTGACGTGCTCTCCGGCAAGCGGCCGCAGGGCGTGCTGCTCGCCACCAAGGCCCGCTTCAGCATGGGCGACGGCCCGAACGACCAGGGCCTGTCGCGCTACCACCTGATCCGCGAATGCGAGGCGAGCCTCAAGCGTCTGAAGACCGATGTCATCGACCTCTACCAGGTGCATGAATGGGACGGCCAGACGCCGCTGGAAGAGACGATGGAAGCCCTCGACACACTGATCAGGCAGGGCAAGGTGCGTTACGTCGGCTGCTCGAATTATTCCGGCTGGCACATCATGAAGGCGCTTGGGCTCGCCAACGAGCACAGGTACCAGCGCTTCGTCAGCCAGCAGATCCACTATACGCTGGAAGCCCGCGACGCCGAATACGAGTTGCTGCCGATCTCGATCGATCAGGGCCTCGGCGTGCTGGTCTGGAGCCCACTCGCCGGCGGCCTGCTCTCCGGCAAGCATCGCCGCAACCAGGCGGCCCCCGAAGGCACACGCCAGTTCGCCGGCTGGACCGAACCGCCGATCCGCGATGAGAACCGCCTTTGGAACATCGTCGAGACATTGGTCGCAATCGGCGACGAGCGCGGCGTTTCGGCGGCACAGGTGGCGCTCGCCTGGCTGATCGGCCGCAAGGCGGTGACCTCGGTCATCATCGGCGGCCGCACCGAAGCCCAGTTCCGCGACAACATCGCCGCCGCCGAGCTGAAACTCACGGACGCGGAACGCAAGCGCCTCGACGCGGTCAGCCTGCCGCCGGTGATCTATCCCTATTGGCACCAGCTGAACACGGTTAGCGACAGGCTTGGTGAAGCCGATCTCGAGCTTTTCGGTCCGCATCTCCAGCAATAGGCGATAGCGGATCAAGCATTGCACGGCGGAAGACAAAGCATGTCGCGCAAAAGTGTGCAGCGGTTTTGCGACCACGACATGCTCAAATCAAAGACCTAAAGTGTGGCAGGCGAATCTGAAGGATCGCGTCATACTTTAGCCGTCACAAAAGATGCACTTTCGCCGTGTTACCGTAAGATCCCGCCACCCCCGCGAGGTTCTCCATGCTGAAGAATTACAAGGTCCTGAAGGGTACGGCGAGCGCACTCGCCCTCGACGACGACAACGATCCCCATATCGAGATCCGCATCGAGGCGAACGGCGTCAGCTACCGCATCGCGCTCAACGTCCGCTCCAAGGAATCGCCGCACGACCTGCTCTACGCCAATATCGTCGATTTCAAGCACCCGGCGTTGACGGAGGCGCTCGAAGCCCTGCCGATGGGCCTGACCGATATCCGCAAGGAACGGCCGGAGCTTGCGATCGACTATGTCCGCGGCGGACTGATCGAACGCGAGGACATGAATGTCGCGCCCTTCCAGCTATCCGGCCCGAAGAACGACCTGCGCGATTTCATCGAGCCGATCGTCCAGGAGGGCATTGCCGATTCCGACGTGCATTTCTACGCCTTCGGCGAGGCCTGGGGGCCAGAGAACAACAAGCCGGACCAATATTTCGACTTCGAACCGGGCAACGGTATCCACGACATCCACATGAACCAGGGCGACGGCGGCAGCTTCAAGGCCACCAACGGGCCGAACCAGGACGGCGCGCTGCTCGTCCATTTCAACGATACCGATGAATGGGCGGCGATCTTCCTCTGCTTTCAGTCGCAGAACTGGAACACCGATGCGACGACCGGCCATCCGGTTTCCGACAGCCGTGGCGGCCAGGGCCGCGGCGAAGGCACACGCCGGCCGCAGCCGATCGTCGCCTCGTCGCTGCGCATCGTCGCCGCGCTGATCAACCCGGTCAACGGCGAAGGCGGCACCGAGGCCGAAACGGTGACGATCATCAACCGCTCCGACATGGAGGCATCGCTCGAAGGCTGGAAGCTGGAGGACGAAAACGGCAGGACCCAGACGCTGTCGGGATCGCTTAGCGCAGGCGAGCTGCGCACCATAGCGCTCGATGCCGCAGCCGGCGGCCCGCAGCTTGCCAACCGGGGCGGTGACATCATCCTGCGCAATGCCGACGGCGCCGTCGCCGATCGGGTCGGCTACGGCAAGAGCGAGACGGCGAACGAAGGCTGGACGACGATCTTCTGATCGGCGCCCTGCCCTTCCCAGCCGGCCGGGCGACTGGATCAGCTGCCGATCTCGGCCGAGATCAGTGCGCTCAGGCGGCCGATACCATCTTCGATCATCTGCTCGTTGGCGCAGGAGAAGCTGAGGCGGATGGTGTTGGCGCCGGAACCGTCGGCGAAGAAAGCCTTGCCGGGCACGAAGGCGACCTTGGCGGTTTCGAGCGATTTCGCCAGCAGCTTGGCGCCGTCCATGCCTTCCGGCAGCGTGATCCATATGAACATGCCGCCCTCCGGCTTCGTCCAGCTGGTGTCTTCAGGCATGTATTTATCGAGGGCTGTCAGCATACAGTCGCGGCGTTGGCTGTAGGCGGCCTTGATCTTGGCGACCTGCGCGTCGAAGCCGCGCTCGGCGACATCTGATATCGCCATCTGGTTGATCGTCGAAGAATGCAGGTCGGCCGCCTGCTTCATCAGCACGAGCTTGCGGATGACGGGCGCATTGGCGACGATGAAGCCGACGCGCAGGCCGGGCGCCAGCGTCTTCGAGAAGCTGCCGCAATAGATCGTGCGCGTATCGTTGATATGGCCCTTCTCGGCGATTTCGAGCGCCAGGATCGGCGGGATCGGATCGCCGTCGTAACGCAGCGACTGGTAGGCCGCATCCTCGATGACGGCGATGTCGAGATCTTCCGCCAGCGCCAGGACCTTCTTGCGGCCGTCAAGGTCGACGGTCTCGCCGGTCGGATTGGAGAAATCGGCGGAGAGATAGGCGAACTTCACCTTGCCGCCGGCAGCGGAAGCGGCCGCGCGGTAGGACTCGGGCGTCCGATTGCCATTCGGCGTCAGCTGATCGTAGGCCGGTTCATAGGCGTTGAAGGCCTGCAGCGCGCCGAGATAGGTCGGCCACGTCACGAGCGCGGTGTCATCAGGCGACAGGAAGAGCTTGCCGAGATAATCGAGGCCCTGCTGCGAACCGGACACGATGAAGACATTGTCGAGCTCGCAAGGGATGCCGAGAGCCGCCATCTGCCCGACCAGCCATTCGCGCAACGGCTTGTAGCCCTCGCTGACCGAATATTGCAGCGCCGAGTTAACGGCGGCGCCGTCGAAGATATCGGCATAGGCCTGCTTGAATTCCTGATCCGGAAACAACGCCGGATCCGGAATGCCGCCGGCAAAGGAGATGATGTCGGGCCGGTCGAGAAGCTTCAAGAGCTCACGAATCTCGGATGCGCGCATGCGCGACGAGCGCGACGCAAACATGGTGTCCCAGTTCAGCATGGGGTTTCCTCGTATTTTCTATACCGCCGACAAACCATGCCACAGAAATTATGTCAATAATACTGACCTATTTTGTTGTCATGGTGACAAGTTTGGAGGTCTTATATTCCAAAGCCTTGGTGGGAGATGAGCGAACGTCTCCGATAAGAATGAAATTTCCCGAACCAATCGAATCCGTTTGAGTGCCGCTGATGTTCAGGATTTCACTGGAGGCGGATGTCATCCAATATCGAAGGCGCTCAATCCGATTTTGCTGCTCGACGTCAGCTACATCAAGCGATTATTCCTCTGATCGATGCCGAAACCGGCTGATTCAGACCTTTCCAAGACCAGCCCGGCGGCAGTAGTGTCGGCGCCACTATTCAATATACTATCAAGGTGCCAGCAATGACCGCGACGACGACCTCTCCTGAAATCAAAATCGAATTGCACAAGTCTCCTGTCTCCGACGCCGACCGCATCCAGGCACTGGAGACGCCCGGCTTCGGCAAGGTCTTCACGGATCATATGGTCCTGGCACGATGGACTGCCGACAAGGGCTGGCACGATGCGAAGGTCACGCCGAGGCGCCCTCTGGATCTCGATCCTGCCAGCGCCGTGCTGCACTACGCTCAGGAAATCTTCGAGGGCATGAAAGCCTACAAGGCAGACGATGGACGGATTCTGCTCTTTCGGCCCGAAGAGAACGCCCGCCGCTTCGCGCAATCGGCGACCCGCATGGCTATGCCTCCTGTGCCCGAAGAACTGTTCCTGAAGGCGGTCGAAGAACTGGTCCGCGTTGACAAGGCCTGGATTCCATCCGGCGACGCCAGTCTCTACCTTCGCCCCTTCATGTTCGCCAACGAGGCGTTCCTGGGCGTTCGTCCGGCTCAGGAATATGTCTTCTGCATCATCGCCTCTCCGGTCGGCGCCTACTTCAAAGGCGGAGCGAAGGCGGTCTCCCTATGGGTCGAGACCGAATATACCCGTGCTGCCGCCGGCGGCACTGGTGCTGCAAAATGCGGCGGAAACTACGCAGCCAGCCTCGTGGCGCAAGCCGAGGCGGCAAAGAAGGATTGCGATCAGGTCGTCTTCCTAGACGCAGCAGAGCATCGCTGGGTCGAGGAACTCGGCGGCATGAACGTCTTCTTCGTGATGAATGACGGATCGGTGGTGACCCCGCCTCTTGGCGGCACGATCCTGCCGGGTATCACCCGTGCTTCGGTGATCGTGCTCGCTGGAGAAAAGGGCTTGCGCGTCGAGCAGCGTCCCTACTCCTTCGCGGAATGGCAGCAGGACGCAACCAGCGGCAAGCTCGTCGAAGCCTTCGCTTGCGGCACTGCCGCAGTCCTGGCGGGCATCGGCCTGGTTCGGCATGCGGGCGGCGAGTTTCTGGTCGGAGACGGACAGACCGGCAAGTTGACCAGCGAACTGCGCCAGCAGCTCGTCAGTCTGCAGAAAGGCGTAACGAACGATGAGCGCGGCTGGACGCGCCTTGTCCCGGCCTAAACTCCGCACGTTCCACACGAACGGCGGCGTTAACACCGACATGGTGGGGGCGCCGCTCTCCGCCTCGCCCGCCACGCCGCCGGGCTGGCGATCTATTCCGCCCTGGAGTTCGTTTCGATCTGCACGATACGATGTTCTTCGAGCCGACAGCCATTAAGCAATCCGCGGATCTCTTTCGAAACCGGGCGTCGCCTGGTTTTTTTTGTTGCCGAGTCAGCCGGAAAAACCATCGTCAACGTCCCATTTGGCGACCGGAATAGCATCAACGCCAAAAACGGTTCGCCCTTGACCGATGCCAAGTGAATTCTTACTATCTCCTAATCGATAGAGAAAGGTAAGAATGGCAACCGCAACCCTCTCTACAAAATTCCAGATCTCCATTCCCAAGGAAGTGCGCGAACAACAGCACTGGTCGGCGGGACAGGAATTCGTGTTCATACCCAAAGGCAAAGGCGTATTGCTGATGCCGGTCCCGACGCTTGCCGATCTTCGCGGCATCGCCGAAGGAGCGGACAAGAAAAACTACCGCGACCGGAA
The DNA here is from genome assembly GCF_057653825.1 of Rhizobium sp. WSM409. Lineage (NCBI taxonomy): Bacteria > Pseudomonadati > Pseudomonadota > Alphaproteobacteria > Hyphomicrobiales > Rhizobiaceae > Rhizobium > Rhizobium sp. WSM409. The sequence goes on from NZ_CM172794.1 coordinate 2,759,228, forward strand.
CGACCGTTTCTGATGCGCGTGATCGACAGCTCCGCATGGATAGAATGGCTGACGAAAAGTGCTGCTGGAACCCGGCTGCAGGCTGGAATCCCGGAACGCGATCAATGCATCGTTCCGACGATCGTGCAGCTTGAGTTGTCCAAATGGCTGTCACGCGAAAAGGACGAGGAAGCCGTCGACAGCTTCATCGCTTACACCGCGACATGCATGGTTGTTTCTCTCGACACGACGCTTGCTCGCCGTGCTGCCGAAATATCGGCAACTCATAAACTCGCCACCGCCGATGCGATCATTTATGCAACCGCGGAGCGCCATGATGCCGATATCCTGACCTGCGACGCCCATTTCAAAGATCTCGAACGCGTCATCTATATCGATAAAAAAGACTGATCCGCATGTGACCCAAGCCCTCGACGGCGCGGCACAACGCTTCTATCACAAACTGGGAAATGATAATCTGGCATCTGGAATGGCTGAAAACCGGCATGTGCAGGCGGCACCGAATCCAATGGCGAAAATGACGATCTCGCTTCCGGATAATCTGGCGGAATACGTCGAAAACCGTGTCGCAAGCGGCAGATACAGCAGTGCCGGCGCTTTCCTGGCGGAGCTTATTCTGAAGGATCAGCTCCATCACAAGCTTGACGACGAAGAACTGCGCAACATTCTGAGACAGGCTGAGGAAAGCGGCCCGAGCGAGCGACGCATTCCCGACATCCTGTCGGAAACGAAGGCAAAGCTGCGTGACAACCACCTATAGGCTGACTCGAACCGCTTACTCCGTGCTATCAGGCATCGACGAATATGCTTGCCTCAATTTCGGCGAGGCGCAGGCAGACGCCTATCTTCTCGACTGGGACAGGATTTTCGTGCTTCTTTCGCATGCTCCCTCCATGGGAGAAGAATGCGACGAACTCGGCGCTGGCCTTCGCCGCCTCCTCCACATGCGTCACGTCGCCTTCTACCGGGTGACATCGGAAGGGATTGTCGTCATTGACATCATCGACGCCGACCGGCTCCCCGAAAGACATCTTCAATCCAACCGACGCCCACGATCGGCCGAACAGCATGCCTCTTGATTGCACCTCCGCCTTCTATGAGGAAAATGCCGAGACATACGCCAAGCGGGCGCGCAGCCTGCCGAAGCAGCAGGTCAATGCCTTCCTCGCCGGGCTTGTGCCGGGTGCGGCAATCCTCGAACTCGGCTGCGGCGGCGGACAGGACAGCACCTACATGCTGGCGCAGGGTTTCGACGTGACGCCGACGGATGGCTCGACCGAGCTTGCGAGACAGGCGGAAGTGCTGATCGGCCGGCCGGTCAGGGTCATGTTGTTTCAAGAACTCGACGCCGACAGCGCCTTCGACGGCGTCTGGGCGCAGGCAAGCCTTCTCCACGTCCCGAGGCCAGAGCTGCCCGATGTCTTCGCCCGCATCCGGCGCGCCCTGAGGACAGGCGGCATCATTCATGCGACCTTCAAGGCAGGCGATGTGGAAGGCCATGACGGCTTCGGGCGTTATTACAACTATCCCTCCGCCGAATGGCTTTCGGAGCTTTTGACGAAAGGCGGCTGGCGGAATATCGCCATTAGCGAAAGCGACGGCGGCGGCTACGACGGCAAGCCAACCCGCTGGCTGACCGTCAGCGCAGAACGGTAAAGGCCGGAGCTTTCGCCCCGGCCTTAAACTGCAACAGCACAAAAAGTGCTTAGTTGACCGACTTGTCGACCAGCTTGTTCTTGCCGATCCAGGGCATCATGCCGCGCAGCTTGGCGCCGACTTCTTCGATCGGGTGGCTGTCGTTCAGGCGGCGGATGCCCTTGAAGCGCGAGCCGCCGGCGCGGTATTCCTGCATCCAATCGGACGTGAACTTGCCGGTCTGGATGTCCTTGAGGACGCGCTTCATCTCGGCCTTGGTCTCGGCAGTGATGATGCGCGGACCGGAGACATATTCGCCCCACTCGGCCGTGTTGGAGATCGAGTAGTTCATGTTGGCGATGCCGCCTTCATAAATCAGGTCGACGATCAGCTTCACTTCGTGCAGGCATTCGAAATAGGCCATTTCAGGCGCGTAACCGGCTTCGGTGAGCGTTTCGAAACCGGCGCGGATGAGCTCGACGAGACCGCCGCAGAGAACGACCTGTTCGCCGAAGAGGTCGGTTTCGCACTCTTCGCGGAAGTTGGTTTCGATGATGCCCGAACGACCGCCGCCGACGCCGCAGGCGTAGGAGAGAGCGAGCTCAAGCGCGTTGCCCGACGGATTCTGGTGAACGGCCACGAGGCAGGGAACGCCGCCGCCCTTCTGGTATTCGCCGCGAACCGTATGGCCCGGGCCCTTCGGCGCGATCATCACGACGTCGACCGAAGCCTTCGCCTCGATGAGGCCGAAGTGGATGTTGAGGCCGTGGGCGAAGGCGATCGCTGCGCCATCGCGGATGTTGCCGGCGATATCGGCCTTGTAGATGTCGGCCTGCAGTTCGTCCGGGGTCGCCATCATCATCAGGTCCGCCCAGGCGGCAGCTTCGGCAACCGTCATGACCTTGAAGCCATCGGCTTCGGCCTTCTTGACGGTCGGCGAACCGGCCTTGAGTGCGATGACGACGTTCTGGGCGCCGCTGTCCTTGAGGTTCAGCGCATGGGCACGGCCCTGCGAACCATAGCCGATGACGGCGACCTTCTTGGCCTTGATGAGGTTGAGATCGGCATCACGATCGTAATAGACGCGCATTTGAAGTTCCTTCCCTTTGCTTGTCTTGTTGACTGTCATTAAAGCGGAATCAGCCGAGAACCGGCATCTCCGCCAGAACCTTGTCCGTGCCGTAGAGCCTGAGGAAGGCGGTCACCGCCCTCTCCGCTTGGCGTGCGGTATCCTTGAGGCCTGGTTCGCCGAGCAGCATGCGCACATGCAGGTCGGAGACAACAAGGCCGTAAAGCGTGTGATAAGCCTCGTCGGCATCGGAAAAACGCAGGAGCCCTGCCCTCTTCCCGGCATCGATCAGCGCCATGGCGCGCCGGTCGATCTGACGGCGGCCGCGCTCGAGCAGCAGCTTGCCGAGTTTCGAGCCGTCGCGGTTGGATTGGCCGATCGCCAGCCGGTTGAGCGCGAGCGAGACGTCGCCGGCGAGCACTTCCAGCAAGTCACGCGCAAAAATGACGACATGGTCGTGCAGGCTCGCCGCCGTCAGCCGCTCGCCGTTGCGTTCGAAGGTGCGCACCTTGCTGGCCTGATAGGCAATCATCGCAGACAGCAGCCCGTCGCGATCACCGAACCACTTGTAGAGGCTCTCCTTCGAGCAATTGGCGGCTCGCGCCACACCCGAGGTCGTCAGCGCCTTCTCGCCGCCATCGACGAGCAACTGCAGCGCCTGCTCCAGAACGGCGTTCTGGCGCGGCGAAAATTCGCTCGGCTCTGCGGTATCGACGGACACGGTCATGGCTCCCATATACGTACCGTACGGTACGGTTCGTGAGGTTTATGCGATAAACCGATCAGGTCGTCAAGAAGCCTGGATAGATTTTTTTTAATACGGGAAACCGCGATGAAACACCAGAATTGGATAGGCGCAAATCCTCGGCGATCGCATAATGTCGCGCTACGCCATTTGCCCGGAGGTTCCGATGTCACGCCTTGCTGCAGCTCTTCTCCTGCTCGGAGCAATCCTCCTTGGCGGCTCAAGCGCTCTCGCGCAGTCCGACAGCGACGTCTATAACCGCATCGAAGAACTGCACGGCGGTGCCGCGGGCTTCGACCGACCGCTGCGCCAGCTTGTCAAAGCGATGCGCTCGGGCGAAGCCCAGACCATCGCCGGCCTTGCCGAATACCCGCTAACGGTCAAGGCCAATGGCGAGAGCTACGACGTCGAGAGCGCTGAGGATTTCATCGACAATTTCGATGATCTCGTGACGCCGGAAACGCGCCGCGCCGTCGGACGCCAGCAATACGAGGATCTATTCGTCAACAGCGACGGCGTCATGCTGGCCGGCGGCGCCGTTTGGATGGGCGCGATCTGCGAGGACAACGCCTGCGAGGCGAGCCATTGGGCGATCATCGCGATCAACAATTGATATTTGTCGGGGGGAAAAGGCAATGAGATACCGGATAGCCGCCGCGGTCATGATCGCAGCACTTGTCGTCGCAGCCAATGCGCGGGCCGCCGAAACGCGCTGCGGCTGGATCGAGAATCCGACGCCCGCCAACTGGTGGCTGGAGGATGCGGAGAACACCTGGACGATCATGACCCAGGGCGACGATGCCGGCGAGGTGGAAGGCATGGAGCTGATCTCCGACATCTCCGAACATGATTATGTCAGAACCAACGGCAATTACGGCTATGCCTGCGCCTGCATGAGTGTGGAGACTGATGGCAAGGACCGCATCACCCGCATCCTCTCCTTCCGTCAGCTAAAGCTCGCCAAATGCCGTGCCGACAAGGCGCTGAAATTCCCCGGCTGACTAGCGCCTCACCCGAAAACCGGATGGCGGCCGCAATCATCACCCAATCGTCCAGAGGCAATCGGTCCACGAAGGGCCCCGACCTATGACGCCCTGGCGCAACCGGTGGGGAACGAGAGAGGCTCTGCCGGCATCACCTTGTCGATTGCGTAAAGCTTTGCGAAACCCGCATCTTCGACCAGCGTCAGCCCCGCCGGCATCAAGGTGCCGACATAGCGGTCGGGGATATCGGCATTGGCGACCAGGACGAAATCGAAACGCCCGCGCCAATCCGACAGATAAGGCGCAAAGTTTCTATATTCCTGCATCATTGCTGGGCATGAAAGCACGCCGATCGACAGCAGATTGCCCTCGGGAACCGCGATCTCCGACCATGGCGGCAGAACGGATAACGGCTGCTTGCCTTTTGCCGTGAAGAGCGTCGGCACGAAAGCATGGGAGAAGGGCACGGCAAGCGTCGGCAGGTGCCGGAAAGTATCCAACCCCCAGGCAAAATGCCGGTTGGAGTGGGCAAGACCGCTCACTGTCTCGGGTTCATGTCCCAGAGGCAGCACGGCTGCACCGGCCGGCACCTTTTTAAGCACAGTCTCGACGGCGGCAACATCCTTCTGTGCCAGCCACCAGTTCCAGCCGATCCAGCCGGTGCGACCGAAGACTGCGAGATTGATGATGAGCGCCAGCAACAGCGCTTGCCGGCGCGTGAGATTGGCAAAGGGGCACATCATCGCCATGGCGACGAGCGCTGTCATGATCGGAAAGCGCCAACTGATCCATCCGGTGCCGAGCATGTGGCGAGGCGAAACACAGGAGAGCAGCAGCAGGCCGCAGGCGGCGACGGCAAGCCCCGCATGCATGCGGATATCGCCCGCGCGGATGGCACGGGTGCAGATGAGGATCAGCGGCAGAACCAGCACGACATCCACCACCGGGACATAGGTCGTGATGGCGGAGAGCAGATTAAGGACGATCAGGACGATGCCGTCGTTCCAGGCAAGGCCGAGGCCGTTGCCGCCGGCGTTGGGCAAAGCCGCCGTATGGAGATAGAGCGCGAGCGGCGGCAGGGGGCAGGCACCGAGCGCCAGCGCCAACCGGCCGCCGAGCCTCATGAGAGCCGCCTTCGATCGCACGATATCGATGCGCCAGGAAAATTCGAGGCCGCAGACGATCGCCATATAGAAGCCAAGTGCGAAGAGATGCATCACCGTCAGCAGCAGCGCGGCGGCGAGCCGCCAGGCAAAAACCACGGCGGGATTTCTGCGCTGCAGCTGCAGATCGACGCAGGCGAAGAACAAGGCCATGCCGAGGCCGATCTGGAAGTTGATGAAGCCGCCGATCATGGTGGCGCACCAGCCGAGCGACAGCATGGCGGTCTGCCAGTGGTGCCGGCCGCTGAAAAGCGCGCGGTGCAGGCCGATTGCCCCGAGCGGCGGCAGCACGATCGCCAGGAAAAGCAAAGCCCGCGCAAGCCTGTCTGCGCCGACCAGCGGCCCCAGCCAGGTGGCTAGAACGTCGATCCCGACATTGGTGAAGGTGCGGTTCCAATCGACCGCATAGATCTCAGGAAACGGTTGCTCGCCGATCCCGCCCGAAAGGAGCCAGATACGGGCGTAATGATTGGCGTAATCGAGAACTGGCGGAAAGGGAAACAGGAGAACCAGAGCCGCGGCAAGTCCGACGAATGCGACGATCGCAACGGTGGAATCCTGCCTGGCGATCGATTCCTCAGGCCCGGCTGCGGCCACAGCAGGCGCGGCAATCCGGTCCATTATCCGATCCGGCTGTTCTTTTGCGAGCGCGGCGGCTCTTCGGATGTGAAGGCCGCATCCAGCGCGGCGCGCTTGTCGCTGGCGCTCATCTCCGAGAATGCGATCGACAATTCTGCATGTTCACTGCCGCGCACGATCGTCTCGACCATGAACATCGGCCGCCTTTTGCTCTCCTGGACGAGGCGACCAAGATACTCGCCGATGATGCCGATGCAGATCAGCTGGATAGCGCTGAAGGCGCTGACCGCGGCCATGATCGACGACCAGCCGGTCACCGTCTCGCCCTGCAGCCAGCGAACGAAGGTGTAGACGAGCAACGCGATCGCGACGCCCGCACTCATCATGCCAAGCCATGTGCTGATGCGCAGCGGCGTCGTCGAAAAGCTCGTGATCGCATCGAGCGCGAAATTGATCATCTTTCGCAGAGGATATTTCGTCGTGCCGGCAAAGCGAGCGTCACGCTCGTAGGGGAGAGCCACCTGCCTGCCGCCGATCCAGCTGACCATGCCGCGGATGAAGCGATCGCGCTCCGGCATCGCCAGCAGGATATCGACGACGCGCCGGCGCATCAGCCGGAAGTCGCCGGTATCGCGCGGAATGGTCACGGAAGCGAGCTTGGACAAAGCGCGATAGAAAAGCGAAGCGGAGGCCAGCTTGAACCAGCTTTCGCCCTGGCGGCGCGTGCGCTGACCGTAAACGACGTCGGCGCCGCGCTCCATGATCGGCATCATCATCAAAAGCAGCTCGGGCGGATCCTGAAGATCGGCGTCGATCAAAAGCACGCGCTCGCCCCGCGAGGCGGCAAGCCCCGCCGTCGATGCCAGCTGGTGACCGTGATTGCGCAGAAGACGAACACCGAGCACCTGCGGCACATCTGCCGCCAGATCCGAAATGATCTCCCAGGTGCGATCGGACGAGCCATCATCGACGAGAATGAGCTCGAAGGCATCACCAGTGACGCCGTGGGCAGCGGCTGCAGCGCGGCGGCAGAACTCGCGCAGCCCTTCTTCCTCGTTGTGACAAGGCGCGACGATGGAAAGAAATGGGACTTGCGCCATGCTGACGTCGGTGCCTGCTTGATGTTTGGCGCCAGACTAGCGACGAAACGTCAAACATCCTTTAACGATTGGCTACCGGTCGCAAGGCCGACTATTCCGCCGCCATGACCTCGCGGGCGCCGTCGATATCGCGAGCCGGCGAGGCGCCGTAAAGGCGGCTATATTCGCGGCTGAATTGCGACGGGCTTTGATAGCCGACGCGATGACCGGCCGTGCCCGCATCGAGCCGCTCCACGAGCATCAGGCGGCGCGCCTCGTGCAGGCGCAGCTGCTTCTGATACTGCACCGGCGTCATCGCCGTGACCGACTTGAAGTGATGATGGAAGGACGACACACTCATGCTGACGCGGTCGGCAAGGTCTTCGATGCGCAATGGCCGCGCGAAATTCTCCTTCAGCCATGCGACGGCGCGCGCGACCCTGTTGCTGTGGCTGTCTGCAGTGGCGATGTTGATCAGCCGCGCGCCATCCGGCCCGGTCAGCACCCGGTAGAGGATTTCCTGCTCGATCAGCGGCGCCATGGCAGGAATGTCGCCTGGACGATCGAGCAAGCGCAGCAGGCGAACGGCAGCATCCAGGAGCTCCGGCGGAGCGACGTTCACCGCCATCCCGCGCTGCCCGTCGGTATGGGCGGCCGGGCTCGGAATATCGATGCGGCTGAGCAACTCCAGCAGCTTCTCCGAGTCGATTGCCAGTCCCAGGCAGAGATGCGGAACCTCAGGGCTTGCCTCCGTGACGCGCCAGGCGACCGGCAGGTCGAGCGAGGTCAGCAGATAGTCCCCGGTCCCGTAGCTGATAAGTTCCGTGCCGAGGCGCAGGCTCTTGGCTCCCTGCAGTACAAAGGCAAAACAGGGCCGATAGCTGCTGTGCAGCGGATCGCTGGGCTTGGACCGACGGCTGATGTGAAGATTGCCGATATCAGTCGCAAACTCACCGTCACCAGCCGCGAAGCGCATCGCGATATCGACGATTTCCTGATAGGGGCTGAAGGGCAAAGTCATGCGGCAACTCTTTCTGTCAACTGTCTGACGCCGGCGATACCGCTCTTATCTAGAGTGCCCTGGCCATTTCGCAAACAGGCTGGCGCCTCACTTTTGCAGGATCGTGCAAAAAGCTGAGAGGATCGCTCTAACCCTCTGACGCAGTTCCGGGCAATAGTCCACCATCTCTTTCAACCCCCACCACAATCGAAAAGGATGGTTCCCATGCCTATTGCAAGAGGCTACGCCGCGACCGACGCTTCCAAGCCGCTGACCCCTTTCACCTTCGAACGCCGCAACCCGAACCCCGATGACGTCGTTATCGACATCAAGTTTGCCGGCATCTGCCATTCGGACATCCACACTGTCCGCAACGAATGGAAGAACGCCGTTTATCCGATCGTGCCCGGCCATGAGATCGCCGGCATCGTCTCGGCTGTCGGTTCCGATGTGACCAAATTCAAGGTCGGGGATCGCGTCGGCGTCGGCTGCTTCGTCGATTCCTGCATCGGCTGCGCCGAGCGCGACCTCGATCGCGAACAGTATATGCCGGGGCTCGCCGGCACCTACAACGACTTCGAAGCCGACCGCAAGACACGGACCCAGGGCGGCTATTCCGACTCGATCGTCGTTAGGGAAGGCTATGTCATGTCCATTCCGGACAACCTGCCGCTCGATGCCTCCGCGCCGCTGCTCTGCGCCGGCATCACGCTCTACTCGCCGCTGCGCCACTGGAATGCCGGTCCCGGCAAGAAGGTCGCGATCGTCGGCATGGGCGGCCTCGGCCACATGGGCGTCAAGCTCGGCGCCGCCATGGGTGCCGATATCACCGTTCTCTCCCAGAGCCTTTCCAAGAAGGAAGATGGGCTGAAGCTCGGCGCCAAGGAATATTACGCCACCAACGACCCGGAAACCTTCACGAAGCTCGCCGGCACGTTCGACCTGATCATCTGCACCGTCAGCGCCGAGATCGACTGGAATGCCTATCTCGGCCTCCTGAAAGTGGATGGTTCCTTCGTGGTGGTCGGCGCGCCGGAAAACCCGATCCCCGTGCATGCGTTCTCGGTCATCCCCGGCCGTAAGAGCATTTCCGGCTCGATGATCGGCTCGATCAAGGAAACCCAGGAAATGCTCGACTTCTGCGGCGAGCACAACATCGTCTCCGAGATCGAGAAGATCAACATCCAGCAGGTCAACGAAGCCTATGAACGCGTCCTGAAAAGCGACGTCCGCTACCGCTTCGTCATCGACATCGCCTCGCTGGCAGCTTGAGAAAATGAGAGGCGGCTCGCGAGAGCCGCCTTTTTGATAACGGCATCCTCCATCGGTCCTCAAGCTGAGGCTCTCGTGGACTGCAGCCGCAGCAGATATTCGACTGGTTTGAACGGATCGGGGCCTGAACGCTGGCGCGAACGTGGCGGGCCGGCCATCGGGGCATGATGGTCGAAAGAGGTTTCCATGATCCCCGCCCCGCTCGTCAGGCCCGGCAATTGCTGCTGGACGCTCTGGATCATCGCGGACGCCATGGTGCCTTCCACCCAGGCCATGCCGTCGGCAATCACGGAACCCGTCATCGTCGCGGTAGATTTCGCAAGCAGGGTCAGCAAGCCGCTCAAGCTCTCCGCGGGCGCTTCGAGATGAAAGCGGTCGATCGGTTCGCATAGGACGGTTTGCGCGGCCGACAGTGCATCTGCCAGCACCCAAGGTGTCAGCTGCCGGAAATCGGCGGCGGTGCTTGTAGGCGAGCTGTGCCGGGCTGCCGTCATCGCCACATGGCAATCGATGACCTGCCAGCCAAAAATGCCTTGCTTCAGCGTTTCGAACACGGTTTCTTCGACTGCCCTGTAAAAGCTGGCGGGCATCTGGCCCACCTCCACATCAAGTGCAAAGCTGTTGCCTGCCCCTTCTGGACGCGGTTCGACGCGTAGACCGACGGTGGCGAGAAATGGATTGGGCTCCTTGAAGAGGATCTGCAGGCCTTCCCCGGTTCCCATAAGCCTTTCCACCAAAATGACCGTGCTTTCCTCGAACCCAGCCTCGAGACCGAAATCCGTCAGCAGGGTCGATTGAACGACTTCCTTCTGCACCTCGCCATAGAGCGATACGAAGATTTCGTCGGCATCATCGTTCCGGCGCAGATTGATCAACGGATCCTGCTCGCCCATCTGGTTCAGCGCCAGCCAGAGGGCCGCCTTGTCGGAGGGCCGCCGGGCAAGGACGCGGGTTTCGAGGCTGGGCGGGGCAAACTGCGCCTGCCCGCCCGCGAGCAGGTCGGTGCCCACCACATCCCCGATGCGAGCGCCGGCAAGGCCGCTTACGCGCGCGATCTGCCCGGCGCAAAAGATTGCGGCGCCATGAACCCGGCCGGCCCCGAAAACCTCGATCGCCGTCACTCTTTCCGGGCCTTTGGGCAAATCCAGATGTTGCCGCAGCCGGACTGTGCCTGACGTCAGATACATATAGGCGAGCTTTTCACCGCCCCAGCCGCGTTCGATCTTGAAGATTGTTCCGGCAATCGGCCCGTCCGCATCGAGGCGCCGGCCGGGCAATATCGTCGCAATGGCCGATGTCAGGGCCGACACGCCGACGCCGGTCGTTGCCGCACCTGCAAAGACTGGATGCACCAGGCCGCTCGCGACCTGATCGCTCAGGCAGCGTCCAAGCCTATCCGCCGTCAGGCGATCGGGCGCCAAGACGTAATCGTCCAGCAGCGCCTCGTCGTTCTCCGCGAGAGCTTCGCAGAGCGGCGTGAAAAGCGGTTCGCATCCGGGAGCCAAAGCCTCCACCCTGGCAAGCCTGCTGCCGGCATCGATGACGGAAGACATGGCGATGGGGCGAACGAGCAATTGGCTGGCAATAGCCTTCAGCACGTCCTCAAGTTGCGCACCGAGACGATCGACCTTGTTGACGAACAAGATGAAGGGAACGCCAAGCCGCCGCAGCGCCCGCACCAGCACCCGTGTCTGGGCCTGCACACCTTCGACCGCCGAAACGACGACGACCGCGGCATCCAGCAATCCGAGCACCCGCTCGACCTCGGCGATGAAATCCGGATGACCGGGCGTGTCGATGAGATTGACGATCCTGTCGCCGATGGTGAACGACACCACCGCGGCTCTGATCGTGATGCCGCGTTGCCGTTCGAGCTCGAGAGTGTCCGTCTGTGTATTGCCGGTATCGACGCTGCCAAGCTTGTCGATGACGCCGGCGTCAAAAAGCAGTCTTTCAGTAAGGCTAGTCTTGCCTGCATCCACGTGGGCGAGGATGCCCAGATTCAAAGTGCGCATGAACCACCAACTTCTCAGAATTTCGAATGTGATTTTCGTGAGAAGTGAATCGGCGCATTGGAATCTCTACTCGCTGTAGCTACGGCTGGATGCGTAACCCCCGGTGGTTGGGAGACGCGGTGCAAACCCTAAGGGCGTGTGCGGAGGCAAGTCAAGCTTGGGCATATCGCATTCACGGCGTGGACACGCTCGTAGCTGGTTTCTTGGACCGGCGTGCCGTGACCGCCCCCTCTGCCCTGCCGGGCATCTCCCCCACAGGTGGGGAGATTAGCTAGGGTCGCCGGCTTCCCCAAACAACTGACGTCAAAGCTGGATGAAACGTTAGAGAGATGGGACGGTTTCGCCACTTGTGATCTCCCCACCTGTGGGGGAGATGCCCGGCAGGGCAGAGGGGGGCGATCACGGCATGCCCTCTCCTGCTGTCCCCAACATGACCCAAAGAAGAGTTACCCCTCCTCCCGCATAGTCTCTCGCTGGGTGATCAACCGGGCGCTGTGCTGGCCGCTCAGATAGATCCAGAGCCAGCTCCAGGCGACGGAGAAGCGCGAGCGGGTGCCGATCAGGAAGTAGATATGGGCAAGTCCCCAGATCCACCAGGCGAGCCAGCCCTTCAGCTTGATCCGGCCGAAATCGATGATCGCAGCACTCTTGCCGATCGTCGCCAGGCTGCCCTGATGCCAGTAACGGAAAGGCGCCGGCGCCGGTTTGCCGGATATGCGGGCGCGGATCACCTTGGCGACGTAACCGCCCTGCTGCTTGGCGGCGGGCGCAATGCCCGGCACCGGCTTGCCGTCCTCGCGCATGACGGAGGCGGTATCGCCGACGACGAAGACGTTAGGCAGCCCCGGCGCGCTCAGATCCTTCTCGACCACGACGCGGCCCGCCCGGTCGGCCGCAACGTCGAGCCACCGCGCCGCCGGCGAGGCGGTGACGCCGGCTGCCCAGACGATCGTCCGGCTGGCAACGAAGGTCTCGCCGATCTTCACGCCGTCGGCGTTGCATTCGGTCACCGGCTTGCCGAGATGGATCTCGACCCCGAGCTTCTCCAGCGCCTTCTGCGCATAGGCCGAAAGCTCCTCGGCGAAGGTCGGCAGCACCCTCGGGCCGGCCTCGACCAGCACGACGCGAGTCTTGCGCGTGTCGATGTTGCGGAATTCCTTGGGCAGCGTGAAATGCGCAAGTTCGGCGATGATGCCGGCCAGCTCGACGCCGGTCGGCCCCGCCCCGACGATGGTGAAGGTCAACAGCGCATCGCGTACGGCGGGATCGGCCTCCATCTCCGCCTTCTCGAAGGCAAGCAGCAGGCGCCGGCGGATCGTCGTCGCATCCTCCAGCGTCTTCAGGCCCGGCGCCACCGGCTCCCATTCGTCGTGGCCGAAATAGGCATGTGTCGCCCCGGTCGCCAGAACCAGCGTATCGTAACCAAGAGTCATGCCGTTGCGTAAGGAAACCGTCTTCGCACCGCTGTCGACGCCGGTGACCTCGCCGAGCAGCACCGTCACGTCAGGCCGGTCGGCATAGAGGCGGCGGATCGGCCAGGCGATCTCCGAGGTGGAGAGAATGGTGGTCGCCACCTGATAGAGCAGCGGCTGGAAGAGATGGTGATTGCGCCGATCGACCAGCGTGATTCTGACACCGGCGCCCTTCAAGCCGTTGACGAGTTGCAGCCCGCCGAAACCGCCGCCGACAACGACGACATGATGATCGCTCATGACCTACCCCTTTTGCGCCATTTCGCTCAAAGCCAATGTGGCCTTCGCCGTGATGGTTGCAACTGCCGTTTCGGCATAGCTCCCCTGCATCCCGGTCGGTGGAGCTGGCTCAATCGGCATATCCGACGGGGATCGCCGTGCCGCCCTTCAGAAGCTCCATCGAGATCGAGGCCGAGACGTCGAAGAGCTCGATCTTGCGCACGATCTGCTTGTAGATCACATCGTAATGCTCGACGCGCGGCAGCACGATCTTCAAGATGTAATCGTGGTTGCCGGTCAGTCGGTGCGCTTCGACGATCTCCGGAATGTCGCTGATAATCCGGCGAAAGGTCTCCGTCCATTCGTCGGAATGGTGCGCCGTCTTGACCAGCGCGAAGACCGTCGTCGGCACGCCCATTTTTTCCCGGTCGAGCACGACGATGCGCCGGGCGATATGGCCGCTCTCCTCAAGCCGTTGGATGCGCCGCGAGCAGGCCGATATCGAAAGTGCCACGCGCTCGGCAAGATCGGTCACGGATATGCCCGCATCCTTCTGCAGCATGTCCAGAATGCGTCTGTCGCGATCATCAAGCATGTGTCGAACATATACCTCTCGCGTCTTTTTTGCAGAATTTCATAAAATGACGCAAAACCATATCACGTATCTGATGCGAGGGACAAACAAAGCAAACACATCGCGTCGGGATTGCGGCATCATTTTCGAAAGTTCAGAAGCATGGAGAGCATGAAGAGATGGAAACGATTGGCCTTATCGGCGGCATGAGTTTCGAAAGTTCGGCGGTCTATTACCGTGTTGTCAACGAGATGGTGCGTGACCGCAAGGGTGGCCTCGCCTCGGCCGAACTCATCCTGCATTCGGTCAATTTCGAGGAGATCGTCGCGCTTCAGAAGGCCGGCGACTGGGATATGGCCGCCCGTCGCCTCGCCGATGTGGCTCTGCGCCTGCAGATCGCCGGCGCCGGCTGCATCCTGATCTGCACCAACACCATGCATCTGATCGCCGACAAGGTCGCGGAGAAGATCTCCGTGCCGCTGATCCACATCATCGACGAGACGGCGAAATCGCTGCATGCGGCCGGCCGCAAGCGCCCGCTGCTGCTTGCTACCCGCTACACGATGGAGCACGGCTTCTACAGCGACCGCATGAAGAGCCTTGGTGTTGATATCATGGTGCCTGATGCGAGCGACCGCACGACGGTGCACGATATCATCTTCAACGAACTCTGCGCCGGCAAGGTGCTCGACAGTTCGCGTCAAAAACTGTTCGATGTCATCGCTCGCGCCGTCGACAACGGCGCCGACAGCATCATCCTCGGCTGCACCGAAATCTGCCTGATCCTCGACCCCAATCACCTGCCGCTGCCAGGCTTTGACACCACCGCGATCCATGCGCGGGCGGCGGTCGATTTCGCGCTCGGCGCAGACGAAGCGGCAGAAGAAGAAGCAGCCTGAAGTCGTCAAATTAATTGACTCAGTCCACTAAATGCAGGACAAGGTCTCCATCTGGAGATCTTTGCCGGACTGCTGACAAAGTCAGCCAACACCTCTTTCGTCATGCTCGGGCTTGTCCCGAGCATCTGCTACCGGTGCAGCAGATCCTCGGCACAAGGCCGAGGATGACGCCGAGTAAAGAGCGAGGTCCGTCAACAAACTGGCAAGAATCTCCATCTGGAGATTTGTTGCCATGTCCGATATCACCCTTATCGAAACCGCCCGCGATTTCAACCGCTTCTATACGAACTTCCTCGGCCTGCTGAACAAGGCCTATCTCGACACGCCCTTCACGCTGACCGATGCCCGCATCCTCTTCGAGGTCGGCTCGCATGAGGGCATCAGCGCTGTAGCGCTTGCCCGCGACCTGCAGCTCGACCCGGCCTATCTCAGCCGCATCCTCAAGCGTTTCCGCGCCGAAGGGCTGATCGAAACCAGCCCCGATCCGGCAGATCTTCGCAGCCAGGTCATCATTGTCACCGATCGGGGACGAGAGACGTTCGAGGAACTCGGCCGACGCTCCAATGCGCAGATCGCCGCCCGTTTCGATCGCTTGGCGACTGGCGAACCGGAGGCAGCGGTCTCCGCCATGCACACGATCCGCGCCCTGCTCGACCCGGCGGCAAAGCCCGCACCGGCCATCATCCGCGCCCACCGCGCCGGCGATATCGGCTGGATCGTTCAGAGCCAGGGCCGCTTCTATGCCGAGGAATATGGCTGGGACCTGCGCTTCGAGGCGCTGGTCGCCGAGGTCGCCGGAAAATTCCTCGCCAATTTCGATCCGGCCAAGGAATATTGCTGGATCGCCGAACGCCGCGGCGTCAATGTCGGCTCCGTCCTCGTCACCAATGGCGGCGACGGCATCGCCAAGCTCCGCCTGCTCTATGTCGACAAATCAGCCCGCGGCCTCGGGCTCGGCAAACTGCTGGTCGACGAATGCATCCGCTTCTCCAGGCAGAAAGGCTACCGCGAACTCTCGCTCTGGACCAATGACATGCTGGAGACCGCCCGCGCCATCTACGTCAAGACAGGATTCCGCCTTGTCTCCGAGGAGAGACATCGCATGTTCGGCCCCGAGGCGAACGGCCAGAACTGGTTGCTCGATCTCTGAATTTGTTGCGTCGCAGAAATTTCACTTGATTTGGAAACGGTCGCTCCCTAATTATGGCGCCATGACCGACGCCACCCTCACATCCGAAGCAAAGACCCGCAGCCGCGGCCGTCCGCGCGAGTTCGATATGGACGCAGCACTCGATGCGGCGCTGCGCGTCTTTTCCGAACGCGGCTACCACGCCGCCGCCATCAGCGAATTGACCGAAGCAATGGGCCTTGCTTCGGGGAGCATCTACAAGGCATTCAAGGACAAGCGCGGTATCTTCCTCGCTGCTTTCGCCCATTATCGAAAACTCGGCCGACGGCGGCTGGAAGCGATGATCGCGTCTGCAAAGACGGGTCGCGAGAAGGTCTTCGAGATGGTGATGTATTATACCGAGCTCTCCTATGGCGAGGCCGGCCGCAAAGGCTGTCTCGTCGTTGGCGGCGCCAACGACTTCGCCCTGCTTGACGAGGAAGCCGCGGCCCACGTCGTGACCGCCTTTGCCGCGGACGAAAAGCTGATGGCCGATCTCATCCGCATCGGCCAGGCAGACGGCACCATTCCGAAGACGGTAGACCCGGATGCCGCCGCCCTCGCCTTCCTCTGCTTTACCAAGGGCCTACGCGTCATCGGCAAAACAGGACGCAGCAGGGAAGAGATGCTGTCCGCGGCCGAGGCCGCGATGAAGCTCGTAACCTGAACAGTCCGCACCGTGGACAAGAGAAATACCGGCATTCGGTCAAGGATCGGGTGGCCGCAGCCAGCATTTTTTGCATTCATTCCAATCTTTGAATACCGGAGTTTCCGATGAGCATTTCAGCCACCACGCCGGATGAGGCCATTCCCCGGGCGCTATCCCCCTGGCTCACCTTCCTTTTCGCCGCCGCCTGCGGGCTGGTGGCCGCCAATCTCTATTACGGCCAGCCGCTCGCCGGCCCGATCAGCGCCGATCTCGGCTTCACGCCTGCCGCCACCGGCCTGATAGTCACGTTAACGCAGATCGGCTACGGCCTCGGCCTGCTGCTGATCGTGCCGCTCGGCGATCTCACCGAAAACCGCCGTCTGGTGCTGATGCTGATCGCCGTCTCCGCCGTTGCGCTCATCGGCGCGGCGCTGTCTTCGACGCCCACAACCTTCCTCGTCGCCTCGCTCTCTATCGGTCTTTCATCGGTCGCAGTTCAGGTCCTGGTTCCCTTTGCCGCCAACATGGCGCCGGATGCCACCCGTGGCCAGGTCGTCGGCAACGTCATGAGCGGCCTGCTCTGCGGCATCATGCTGGCGCGCCCCTTCGCAAGCTTCGTCGCCGAAGCCTCTTCCTGGCATGTGGTCTACTACGTCACTGCTGGCGTCATGCTCGTGCTCGCCGTCGTGCTCCGCGCCAACCTGCCGGTCCGCCGGCCGACGACCCGGCTACGCTACGGCGAACTGCTCGCTTCCATGGGCCACCTGGCACTGACCTCGCGGGTGCTGCAGCGCCGGGCGCTCTATCAGGCCGGCATGTTCGGTGCCTTCAGCCTGTTCTGGACGACGACGCCGCTGCTGCTCGCAAGTCCCGCCTTCGGCCTGACGCAGAACGGCATTGCCCTCTTCGCGCTTGCCGGTGCAGCCGGCGCCATCGCCTCGCCGATTGCCGGCCGGCTTGCCGATCGCGGCATGACGAAGATCGCCTCGACGCTTGCCATGCTGCTCGGCATGGCTGCCTTCCTGATTGGCCATTTCGCTAGCGACGGCTCGCTTGGCGCTTTGCTGCTCTTGACGGCAGCGGCGATCCTTCTCGATTTCGGCGTGACGACCAATCTCGTCTGCGGCCAGCGCGCCATCTATGCGCTGAACCCGGAACACCGCAGCCGGCTCAACGGCCTGTTCATGGCGACCTTCTTTGCCGGCGGCGCGCTCGGCTCAGCACTCGGCGGCTGGGCCTATGCGACCGGCGGCTGGACGATGACGGCCTGGATCGGTTTCTGCTTCCCGGCGCTGGCCTTCCTGCTGTTCCTGACGGAAGGACGCGGCAAGTAAGGCGCCATCAGAATCCAGGATCGAACACCTAAAACCTTGACAGAGCCAACTTTTGGATGCCCTCCTCCAGGAGGCAGCGTATTCATCCGTTTCAGAGCTGCAGAATTTTCTCCCTTTTGCATGGGATTCCGGCATGGAGATAGACGAAGAGAAAATCGACGATGCCGTTCTCGCATTGTTATGGCTGACGCTGCATGACGGAGACCATGCCTGGAAAGGTTTTGACTGGGACGTGATGGACCGTTTGCATCAGAAAGGTCTGATTGCAAATCCCGCAGGCAAGGCCAAGTCTGTGGTTCTAAGTGACGAAGGTTTGCGACGATCGGAGGAATTGTTCCGCGCTCTGTTTATGCGATCGACCTGATAGTCCGATTTATCAGTGGCACTAGCTGTTGGCGGAATCGAATTGCGAACGGGCGGCGCGAACCGCACCATGGTTTGCTTCCGCCCAGTTCAACAGTTGCGCCAGCGTCTGGTAAAGCGAGCGGCCGAGTTCGGTCATCGAATATTCCACACTCGGCGGCTTGGTCGGGAACACCTCGCGGTGGATGTAACCGTCCCTCTGCAGGTCGCGCAGCGTCTGCGTCAGCATGCGCTGCGAAATATCAGGGATCATCCGCCGCAGCTCGCCGAACCGATAGGGCCGATCGGCCAGCACATCGAGGAGCAGCGTCGACCATTTGCCGCCGATCTGCTGCATCATGTCCCTGACCGGGCAGTTGCCGAAATCGAGGCCGGCAAGATCGATCTCGCGCCGCGTCCCCGGCATCCTGTTCTTCAAACTGAGGACTGCACCGCTCATCGCTGGTTCCCTTTTGGTAACGTACAGCCGAAAAACTGCCTCCTTTACACCGCCAAGTCAATTCCTATTCTAGTGTTACTCTCTTTTTGAGACCGCCACTGAAACATAGAAGGAAACGACTTATGAGCGAAACCATCCTGGTCACCGGCGCTGCCGGGCAGCTCGGCCAGCGAGTCATCCATCACCTCATCGAGACCTACAAGGTCGCCCCCGGCAACATTGTCGCGGCAACGCGCAGCCCCGAAAAGCTCTCCGAACTCGAAAACAAGGGTGTGGTCACCCGCAAGGCCGATTTCGATGACACGGCTGGCCTGGAAAAGGCTTTCGCCGGCGTCGACCGGTTGCTGATCATCAGCACTGATGCACTGGATACTCCCGGCAAGCGCCTCGCCCAGCACCAGGGCGCCGTCGCGGCGGCAGTCAAATCAGGCGTCAAGCACATCGCCTACACCTCGATGCCGGCGCCTGACAATTCGCTCGTCACCTTCGCGCCCGATCATCTCGGCAGCGAAAACGCCATCGAGGCAAGCGGCATCGCCCATACGATCATCCGCGACGCCTGGTATCACGACAACTATCTGCACGGGATGCCGCACAATCTGCAGGGCGGCAAATGGTACAGCGCCACCGGCGACGGCAAGATCTCGACCATCTCGCGTGACGACTGCGCCCTGGCGATCGCCGCAGCCCTTGCCTCCGGCACATCCGAGAGCGCCACCTATACGGTGACCGGCACCCAGTCGCTGAACAGCCGGCAGATTGCCGCCATCGTTTCCGACGTCGCCGGCAAGCCGCTCGAGGTGGTCGACGTCAATGATGAGCAACTCGGTCAGGGCATGCGCGGCGCCGGCCTTCCCGGTTTCGTCGCCGACATGCTGGTTTCTGCCGACGCCAACACCCGCGCCGGCAAGTTCGACATCGTCACCGAAGACTTCACCAAGCTGACCGGCAGACAGCCGCAGCCGCTGAAAGATTTCTTCGTCGAACACAAGGCGGCGCTGACCGCCTGAGACAACGCTTGTCACCCTGTCCTTTGGGTTTAACCCAAAGGACAGGGTGCTGTAGACACCATCCTTGATTGAAAAAAAGCTTCATTCCAGGTGCGTCATTCACGACGAAGACGCCTGCGGCTGGATTCTGCGACAAGAACATGACCGAGGGACCACCGGAGAATACCGCGCTGCTTCTCGATACGAGATCGCCTGACGGCTTCATGACGCAGGAAATAGCCGATCCTTAGAATTGCGAGACGAAGCGAGGCGGTTTTTCCCTAAGGTCCAGCCCGTATTCAAGCTCGGCCCTCATCCAGAGAACACCGCTTTCATAGGGATCGTCAGACATTTTCTCAGCGCGCGCGTCGGCGACATTGCTGTCAGGCCAGTTCTTGACGCACGCGACGTTCTCGCGTTTCCGCTCGTTCCGATCGATTGCACACCATTCTCGTCGTTCGTCGAACGGAACCCATGCTAGACCATCTCGGAAACAGGTAATGGCCCGATATTTCGGCTCGACGACAATGTTCCCGGCTGCGTCCGCAATGCCCCAAAGCAAGGTTCCGTTCGAATTCCTGGAGACGCGCTGTCCGCCGTCTGGTTCGCAACGCAACTTTGATTGCCCATCCTCCAGGCGGCGCGGCTCGGCGACTTCACGTCCTGATGCGTCGATCCAAAACTTCCGCGCATCCTTCGATACCGCATAGGCGCCGGAATCGGGCTGCATCTCATCGAACTGGGGAGCGAGGGCCAGTACACCGCTGTTGTCCAGTATTCCCCACTTGCCGTCAACCTTGACGCCGGCATAGCCACCGCTGAAACCAAATTGGCTCTGAAATGACGGCGGATCGACAAGCAGTTTTCCGTCCTGCTTGAGAAATCCCCATTTTCCATTGTACCGAACCGATACGGGGAATTCGCAAGTCATGTGCGTATCGTCAAAGAGATACGAAACCGTCGGCTTTTCGTCCGCTCCGACGACCTGAATACGGTTGCCGCTGTGCATGAATTTGATACCCGAAGGACATGCCACCAGCGTCTTCCCGTCTTCCGGGGTGGGCACCAGGTCCCCGGCCCGGTTGAGCCCGATCCACTGGCCGTCGACCAATATCTTGGCCACCTCACCGGAATAATCGGGCAATCTCGCATCGTCAAACAAACGCCCGCCAAGCAACCGTCCCGCCTCGTCAAGGAGGCCGGCTTTCTGGTCTTCGGTCACACGGTAAAAACCGTTTCGATACCCATGAATCCTAAACTGCTGTGGGGCGAGAATAGTTTGACCGTCCCGGTCGATCACGCCGCATTGGGCGGTGTCGACCCGGCCACGTTGGCTGGACTGGCCTTTGTGTCCGGCCGGCCCGCCATAACAGACGATCGCTCTTCCTCCACCGAGTTTGCCGACTGTTTCGAAGCGAGGCTCGATCTTCCAGGTTCCGTCGGGAGCAAGCAATCCGTATCGTTTACCTCCCGGTTGAGCGGCCCAGACGAAAGTACCGAAGTCGAATTCTTTAATGGCCAGCTCGTCCTTCAGGATCTTTCCCGAGAGCAGATCGACGAGCAGATAGCGTGGATCGTCCCTCTCGAAGAGCAGTTCCCCGATCATGAAACGCGGGAAGCCAAAAGATTCCGGCACGATCGCTTTGCCAGGACGAACGAGTGCCGCGTCGGCCGCGAATGGGATGGCACGCGCGTAATTCGGCGGCACTACAAGCTTTCCCGTCCTGTCGATGATTGCTGCCTTGTCACCGAGCACCACCTCGGCATGGCCTTTGCGAAATGCACGGGCAAGGCCGAACGCAGGCGCGATCACCATCTCGCCACTCGAATTGATATAGCCGAATTTCCCCTCGGAGCGCACGGCGGCCAGCCCCTCCGAGAAAGGAAGCGCAACTTCGAACTTGCGATCGATCCGCGGTTCTAACGTCGCTCTGTCGATATAGCCGCAAAGAGCGTAGACGCCGCCGCACCTTTCCACCCATCTTTCCGGCCGGGGATCGGCGACCCCAGCTCCAACGGAGCAGAGCAAACACGCCCATGCCGCCGCGACAAACATAAATTGACGCGTAACAACTCTCATCCTAGCGCCCCCTGGTTGAAAGAACTAGGAGATGCTCGTGTGTTGGAAATATGGCCGGTCCGCAGGTCGGATGTCACGAGCACAGGAATCCCTGCGCCCTCACTCGCGAGCACGGGAGATCCTCGCAATGCATCAAGTTAGTCGCCACCAATACGCGAGAAGAAAACGACCTTCCTCAAACCGCCTGCCCACACGCCCGGCAGAAGCGACGCACCGTTTCCGCCATGCCGTATTCCAGCGCATCGGCGGTCAGCCCGTGGCCGATCGAAACCTCGGCAAGCCGGGGAATACGCTTCACCAGATCAGGCAGGTTTTCGACCGTCAGGTCATGGCCGGCATTGACGGAGAGGCCGATTGCAAGGGCCGCATCCGCCGTCCGACCGAGCGCTTCGAGGATCGGGGCCGCCCGTTCCGGCGCGTCGAAGCAACCGCCATAGGGGCCGGTATAGAGTTCGATCCGATCGGCGCCGACCGCCTTGGCGATCTCAACCGCCTGTGCGTCCCCGTCACCATCGGCAAACAGCGACACCCGGCATCCCATCGTCTTCAGCCGCGCGACGGCATCGGTCAGGAACGCCTGGTGCTTGCGGAAATCCCAGCCGTGATCGGAGGTCGCCTGGGCGGGATCGTCAGGCACCAGCGTCACCTGCTCGGGTGCCGCGCCGGCGCAGAGTTCGAAGAATTCCTCTGTGGGATAACCCTCGATATTGAACTCGGTCTTGGGGAATTCGTCGTCGATCAGGTTGCGGATCACAGGCAGGTCGGAAAAGCGGATGTGCCGCTGGTCGGGGCGCGGATGCACCGTCAGCCCGCTCGCACCGGATTTCAGCGCGATACGCCCGAGCGCTTCGACGCTCGGCCAGGGCAGGTCGCGCCGGTTGCGCAGCATCGCGACGGCGTTGAGGTTCACGGAGAGCTTGGCGGGCATGGCGAGATCCATCGGTCACGGAAATGGGAGGCCTGCTTTTAAGCCAAGTGCTCCGCGATGGCCAACGAGATTCACAAATGGATGCGATGCCAATCGCTGATGGGCACCGAAATTACGCTGAGCATTTGCCGCACGCGTACCGCAGATAGTAAATCCCGTCACCTTTGAAGAGAACCACGAGATCCCGCAGTGCAGCACAGGTTTTTGTGCAACACACCCAAGGACCCGGCAAAATATGCCGGTAAAGTTGCTATCCCATTTAAAAGAGATTATTTTTAGCACTTATAAAAAAGATCATTCACGCATAACGTGGAGATCGTATTGCGTAGAGTACGCCGCGTACTGCTTCTTTCCCAATGAGAAAAACGCCTAGAGGAAACCCCACTCGCCGCGCATGGGAAGCAACTGGCAAAGCCGCATGAGGTGCAACAACATGCCCCAGGAGGGTTCATGCCAGACGGTTCCAAACGCCTGTTTGCCACCGCCGGTATCGCTTCGGAGGCCCGATCGAGATATCGGTTCCTGCCTTCAGCCGCGCTGCCGCCGGATCTACCTGATGGTCCGGTGCCTATTGCCGACATGGCAAACGCATTCGGCGTCACACACAGGACACTGCATTTCTATGAAGAGAAAGGGTTGATTTCAGCCAACCGCATCGGCCTGATGAGGGTCTACGGCCAGGACGATGTGATGCGCATGGCCGTGATCACGGTCTGCCGCGATACAGGTATGCCGATCGCCGTCATCCAGGAACTGATGGGCGAACTCCGCAACGCTGATTCGCAGGAGACGGCCGAGGCAATGTTCCGCGAGGCCCTGCAGGTGCGCAAGCGCGAACTGACGGCAGAGATGTCGACGCTGCACCGCCAGCTCCAGCAGGTCGGCGACCTCCTGGACTACGACGGCAGCATCGAGGAGCCGCCGTTAAACGACAATCAGGACAGTGCAAGCCTGACCGCACAGGAGCGGCGTTGCCTGGAACTGATGGCCGAGGGTTATTCCACCCAGCGCATCGCCCGGGCGCTCGACCTGAAGCATGACGAAACCCGTGACCTGGAGGCCGGAATCATCCTGAAATTCCGCGCCAACAACCGCTTCCAGGCCATCGCCAAGGCAGTTCTGCTCGGCATCGTGCAGGCTTAGTACCATCCGCCCAAGATACGGCCGCCACCGTTTCTTCCTCACCACTCCAGATGGCGAATGAGACCTGGTCGCAGGTGCGACCGGGAATCAGCGGACGATCGTCAGCGTCTCTGCCGCGCGCGTGATTGCTGTATAGAGCCAGCGTTCCCGGGTATCGCGAAACGCCCAGCTCTCGTCGAAGAGCACGACATCGTTCCATTGCGAACCCTGCGCCTTGTGAACGGTCAGCGCGTAGCCGAAGTCGAACTCGTCGTAGCGTTTGCGGGTGTTCCAGGGAATCTCGCCCTCGACATCCTCAAAGGCCTGCTTCAGCAGTTTGATCTTGGCCGCTCCCCGGTCCATGTCGTCATCCTCAGGGCGGACGAGCAGATTGATGCCGGGCTTCGTCGTTTCCTTGGACGAGGTCATCACCTGCCAGAGCGAACCGTTGAGCAGGCCCTTGGCCGGATCGTTCCGCAGGCAGACGAGCTTGTCGCCGGTCTGCGGATAATCGGCATTGAAGCCTTTCAACTCACGCAGGCGCTGATTGTAGCGCCGCCGCGTGCGATTGGTGCCGACGAGCACCTGATCGGCATCGAGCACCAGCTGCTGCGTCACCTCGTTCTTCGAGATCACCTTGGCCGTGCCGTAATCGCCGTACATCACCTCATTGCCTTCGCGCACCTGCATGGCGAGCTTGATGATCGGATTGTCGCGCGCCTGCCGGTGGATATCGGTGAGCAGGTAGTCCGGATCCTGATTGGTGAAGTAGCCGCCGCCTGTGACCGGCGGCAGCTGGCCGGGATCGCCGAGCACCAGGATCGGCGTGCCGAAGCTCATCAGATCCTTGCCGAGCGCCTCGTCCACCATCGAGCATTCGTCGACGATGATCAGCGCCGCCTTGGCGACCGGGCTTTGCCGGTTGATCGAAAACATCGGCGCGATCGAGGTCTTGCCTGTTTCCTCGTCTTCCACGGCCTCCTCGCCGCGCGGCCGATAGATCAGCGAATGGATCGTCCGGGCGTTGGAGGCGCCGCGCGAGCGCAGCACCTGCGCCGCCTTGCCGGTGAATGCGGCAAACAGCACGTCGCCGTCGACATTTTCGGCAAAATGCTTGGCAAGCGTCGTCTTTCCCGTTCCGGCGTAGCCGAACAGGCGAAAGAGCGGCGAGCGCCCTTCCTTCAGCCATTTCGAAACAGCCTTCAGGGCTTCATCTTGTTGCGGCGCAAATTGCATGATCGCAGGACTTGGCAGGATTCGCGGGATTTAGGCAAGGCGGAAAACGGCAAATCGCCCGGCCGGACGATCATCAGTTCCACTGCCGGTCCGCGCCGCTGGCGCACATCGACGGGTCCTGCCCCATAGCCCCGGTGAGAAAATCCAGAACCGTCTTGACGCGCAGCGGCATGTTGCGCCGCGAGGGATAGACGACGGTAACCGGCAGCCGGCTCGGCTGGAAATCCTTCATCACGGGGACCAGCCGGCCGGCGGCGATATCGGGCATCGCGATGATGTGCGAAAGCACCGCAAGACCCGCGCCGGCAAGGGCTGCCCGGTGAATGGCGACGGCATTGCAGGCGGTCAGCCGCGGCGAGATCCGGACCGATATGTCTTCCGAACCGTTCGAGAAGGACCAGGTATTGGCCTCGCCTGCCCTGTTGTAGCACAGGCATTCATGGTCCTTGATCTCCTTCGGTGCGCGGGGAGCCGCCCTGCGTGCGAGATAGGCGGGAGATGCAACGAGGAAGGCGGTCGTCCAGCCGATCCGCCGGCAGACGAGGCTGCTGTCGGCGACCTGGCCCAAGCGCACTTCGAGATCCAGGCGCTCCTCGATCATATCCGAGCCCTGCTCCCTGAAGATGAGTTCGACCGAGAGCTTCGGATGGGCGGCGAGAAGATCGCCGAGCCGCTCGCTGAGATAGAGGCCGAGTGGTGCTGGAACGCTGAGCCTGACCTTTCCCGAGGCCGTGGTTCCGTCAGATCCGGCCGCATCGCCGAGCTCCTCAACCGCTTCGAGAATCCGCAGCGCCATCGGCAGCATCCGCTCCCCCTCTGCCGTCAGCGACAGGCCGCTCGTCGTGCGATGCAGGAGGCGGGTGTTGAAATGGCCCTCGAGGGCTGCAACCTGTCGCGAGACCGCCGGCTGCGTCACGTCGAGATCGTGCGCCGCCGCCGAAAACGAACCCGTCTCCACGACGCGCTGAAAGGTCCGCAATGCCGAAACGATATCCATCCCCTGCCCCTCATACTTTTGCGCATAGGCTTTATGCAGCCAGACTAAGCGAGAATGGCTTTACAGTCCAGCAATTAAGGATATCTTCTATCCATAAGGATATTTAATATCCTTAATTAAAGGAGAGACACATGACCCAGCGACTGAACTACGCCCAACAGTCCCCCGAGCTTTTCAAGAAATTCATGGAATTCAGCATGGCGCTGAAGAGCAGCGTGATCGACGAGAAGCTGCAGGCCCTCGTCGAGGTCCGCGCTTCGCAGATCAATGGATGCGGCTTTTGCCTGGATATGCATGTGAAGCAGGCCAAGATCCTCGGCGAGACGGAACTGCGGCTCTACCACGTCGCCATCTGGCGGGAATCGAACCTGTTCATCCCCCGCGAGCGTGCAGCCCTTGCCTGGACCGAAGCACTGACGAAGCTTCCCGAGGGCGGCATTCCCGACGAGATTTACGAACGGGTGCGCGGCCAGCTTTCCGAGAAGGAGATCTCGGATCTGACTTTCGTCGTCATGGCGATCAACGCCTGGAACCGCGTCAATGTCGGCTTCAAGACCGTGCCCGGCACGGCCGACAAGGCCTACGGCCTCGATAAGGCTGGCCTGAACTAAACCGCGCAATTCATTGAGAAGATTCACCTTTGACGCTGCCGCACCACGGCAGCGAACGGAGATCCATTATGAAAATCGTTGTCATCGGCGGAACCGGCCTTATCGGTTCGAAGACTGTCGAACGCCTGCGCAAACGCGGCCATGACGTGATTGCCGCCTCGCCGAACTCCGGCGTCAACACGATCACGGGAGAAGGACTGGCGGAGGCGCTCTCGGGCACCGAAGTCGTGCTCGACCTCGCCAATTCGCCGTCCTTCGAGGATAAGGCCGTGCTCGAATTTTTCGAGACCTCGGGCCGCAATCTTCTCGCCGCCGAAAAACTCGCCGGCGTCAAGCACCATATCGCCCTCTCCGTCGTCGGCACCGAGCGTCTGCAGGAAAGCGGCTATTTCCGCGGCAAGCTTGCCCAGGAAAAACTGATCAAGGCATCGGGCATTCCCTACACCATCGTCCATTCGACGCAGTTCATGGAATTCCTCGGTGGCATCGCCCGATCGGGAACGGTCGGCCAGACGGTCCACCTGTCGCCGGCCTATGTGCAGCCGATTGCTTCCGACGACGTGGCGGACGCCATGGCGGACGTGGCCCTCTCTGCTCCCGCCAACGCGACGCTCGAGATCGCGGGTCCGGAACGGGCGCGCCTCAGCGAGCTCGTCGCCCGCTATCTGAAGGCCATGAAAGACCCGCGCACCACCGAGGCTGATGTCGAGGCGAGATATTTCGGCGCAAGACTGAATGATCAGTCGCTCGTTTCCGACAACAACCCGCGGCTCGGCTCGATTACCTTCGAGCAGTGGTTCGCAAAGTCCATCCAGCCGACATGACTGACGTGCCCTCGAGACGCGACCGCTCGGGCGCGTCTTCCCCCGACCCAGCAACCATGGAGATTCCGATGATCAGAACATTTTTCCTCGCCGCCGCCCTCGCCTTTCCGGTTGCCACCGGCGTCAGCGCCCATGACAGCAGCGAGTCTGCGAAGGTGACACTCGTCTATGAGCACGAGCTTCCGAACGTGCCGGGTAAGAGCATCAAAGGCGTGCTGGTCGAATACGGCCCGGGCGGCTTCTCCGAAGGCCACACCCATCCCGACACCGCCTTCATCTATGCTACCGTGCTCGAAGGAGCGATCCGCAGCCAGGTCAATGACGGCCCGGTCAAGGTCTATCATGCCGGAGAGAGCTTCTCCGAAATGCCGGGCGACCGTCATGGCGTCAGCGCCAACGACAGCGAGACCAAGCCCGCCCGCCTGCTCGCCGTCTTCGTCGTCGATACCAACCAGAAAGAGCTGACCTATCCGCTCAAGAAATGACGATCCGCATTACAGCGCCGCGCGTCTTTCAGATGCGCAAAGGACGCTGCAACACTTTGAATCTACGCATCGTGCTTTCCGAAAATCGGTGCCAATTTTCGGGCCGATGCGATACCGCCTGCGCAGGCCTGATGCTTGCGCAGGCGGCCGAGATGCTGAATCATGTACGGCCCCGCACCCCGGAGACAGAGAGATGATTGACGACGCCCTCTTCGGCAAACCTCTGATATCCCTGATAACAGTCGGATTCGCCGGAATCGTCGTCTGGCATCTGCTCTCCCGCCACCGGCCGACGACGCGGCTGGTGGTGCAGATCCTCTTCTTTGCGGTAATGACGCTGATCCTCGTCGGCAGCGGCATCGAACCCCACCGGTTTCAAGGATATGAGTCCGAGGATCCGCGGGCCCTGCTCGTCATCGTCGCAAAAACCCTCTGGTGGATCCATCTGGCATGGGCCGTCATCGGTTTCATCAGGCTCTATCTGGTGCTGGAGGGCAGTCCGCGAGAGGCTCGCCTGCTCCAGGATCTGGTCATCGGCGTCGTCTATATCGGCATGGCCCTGTCGGTTCTGGCCTTCGTCTTCGGCGTGCCGATCGGCACCCTCGTCGCGACCTCGGGCGTGGTCGCCATCATTCTCGGCCTGGCGCTGCAGAACACGCTCGCTGACGTCTTCTCCGGCATCGCCCTGACACTCGGACGGCCATACATCATCGGCGACTGGATCCTTCTCAGCGACGGCACGGAGGGGCGCGTCGTCGAAAGCAATTGGCGCGCAACACACATCCTGACCAGCGCCAACAATGTCGTCGTTCTGCCGAACAGTTTTCTGGCAAAGCTCGGCCTGACGAATGTCAGCCGGCCGGACGAGAGCCATCTCCTGATCCTCACCATCCGCATCGCCCCGACGCGCATGCCGGCATCGGTCCGCCACGTCATGGCAACGGCGCTTGCGAGCTGCAATTCGATCGTGCGCGAACCACCGCCGGTCGTGGCACTCAAGGGGCTGGATGCCACGGCGCTTGAGGTCGAGCTGCAGTTTCGGGTGACGAGCCCGAGCCAGCGGGTGCCGGCGCGGAACGAGGTGCTCGATCTCGTCTATCGCCATTGCAAATCCGCCGGCCTGCTGCTGGCCATTCCGCCGTCGGCGACGGTGCTGACCGCCGATCTGCCGACGGAAGAAAGCGCAAAGCCGCCGAGCGTAACGCCGCTTGCCCTGATCGAGGCCATTCCGGTCTTTGCGACGCTGACATCAGATGAAAAGCGCAGGCTCGCCGAAACCACGACTGTCCGGGAGTTCCGCAAGGGCGATGTGATCGTGCGGGAGGACGAAATGCTCCCCTCACTGATGATGGTGCGCGCCGGCATCATCGCGGCGCGGAACGCAGGCGAGGAACGCGGACGGCTCGCGCCGGGCGACTTTTTTGGAGAGACCGGACTGCTCGCCGGTATGCAGGAAGTCTGCACTCTGGAGGCTCTGACCCCCGTGACCGCCTATGAGATCGACCAGGAGGCCTTCGCGCCGCTGCTAAGCGAACGCCCGGCGCTGGCCGAAGAAATCGCCGACCACCTCGCCAGCCGCGCCGAGCGTTTCCACAATGGCGCCTCCTTGCCCCCGGAACATGCCCGCAGCGCCCATGCGATCCTGAAGACGATCAGGACTATTTTCAAGGCATAGAGACCGGCATCCTGCTCAGCCGGCGCGCTTGAGCACCCATTCGAACGTGCTCCGCCAAATGTCGGCCGGCACCTCCTCGGACAAGGTGCCGACCAGATCGGAAAGCCGGACGCGCCTCAGCGTATCCCGCCAAGCCTCGTCGGCCTCCCACATGATGCGCGCAACCGCGCATGGCTTGCTGTCGCAATATCCTTCCGGCCGGCAGGGATTGTTCGCCCGAATGTTCGTACAGGTGAAGCTGCGGGCCTTCCCCTCGACCGCCTCGACGATCTCGAGAAAGTTGATATCCGAGGGGGTCTTGGCGAGCCTGTAGCCGCCACTCGGACCGAGCGTGGTCTCGACCAGCGATGCCTGCGAAAGGCTCTGCAGTGCTTTGGAGAGATATTCCTTCGGCAGACCATGAAGCTCCGCGAGCGCCTTGGTGGAAAGATACCTGCCCTCTGGCAGGCCCGCGAGAATGGCGCAGCAGTGAAGCGCCCACTCGACCTGGCTTTTCAGGATCATTCAGCAACTCGTGTGATGGCTGGCTCTGCCAATGGAATTAAGGATATATCATATCCGAAAACCGACACGATGTAAATGAGCTGCAAAAGCAGCGTGTTGTTGCCTGAACGGCGATGCGGGCTCCGATCTCGCTCAGCCCGCCTGCTCGTCCTCTCCCCGCGCCTGCTCATTTTCAATTCCGGCGATCAGCTTGCGCAGCAGCGCCGCAAGCGCCTCGCGCTCCTTTCCATCAAGAGCCTGCAAAAACGAGGATTCGCTCGCCATGTCCGTGCGGAAGGCCTTTTCGGCGAGTGCCGCACCCGCCTCGCTCAAAGCCACCAGCACACTGCGGCCATCGCGTGGTGATTTCTCCCGGCGGATCAGTCCCGCTTTCTCCAGCCGGTCAAGCCTGTGGGTCAGGCCTCCCGAAGAGATCATCAGCGCCGAATACATCTCCGTCGGGGTCATAAGGTAAGGCGGTCCGGAACGGCGAAGCGTTGCGATCACGTCGAATTCGCCGCGGTCGAGGCCAAAATCGGCAAATGTCGCCTCAATGCTCGGACGCACCAGGTTCGACAGCCGGAAGGCTCGGCCCAGGATCGCCATCGGCTCGGTGTCGAGGTCGGGCAGTTCCAGCGCCCATTGCCGGCGCAGCCGGTCGACATGATCCTCGTAAGAGTCGCCTTCTTTAACCCCATTCGTCATTTTCTGCCTCATATGCCACCACAGCCGAGACATACACCTTCCATCTGCATCAAGGAAGATATCTTGACAGGAAGATAGTTTTGGGAATATATCTTCTCGTGAAGATAGTTTGCGATCGGAAATGGCACCAGCAGGAGGCACGGGATGTTCAGGATTCTTCGCCACCAGGAACCGCGAGCCGATCAGAGCCGCACGGTCCGCTTTGAAGGCCGCGACCATGGCGGCGAGATATCGCTTTTTCTGGTCGACAATGAGCCCGGCCAAGGGCCTGACCTGCATATACACCCCTATTCCGAAACGTGGGCCGTCAGGAAAGGCGAAGCCGAATTTACCGTGGGCGACGCCAAGACCCGCGCCTTTCCTGGCGACATCGTCATCGTGGCCGCCAACATTCCGCACCGTTTCGAGAATGTCGGCACCGGACGGCTCGAAATCGTCTGCATTCATGCCAGCGACACGATCTTGCAGGAGTTTGTGTGAGGCAAAGCCGCCTGGAAGGCAAAGCGCGGAAGACAATGAAGAGGAGAGAACTGCAATGCCCAAGATGATCTTCGTGAACCTGCCGGTGAAAGACCTTGCCGCTGCGACCCGCTTCTATGAAGCGATCGACTGCAGCAAGAACGAACAGTTCAGCGATCACCAGGCGTCGAACATGGTCTGGTCCGAGGTCATTATCTTCCATTTGCTGACGCGCGATTTCTTCGCGAGTTTCACGCCGAAACCCGTTGCCGAAGCGCAGAAGACGAGCGAAATGCTGATCGCGCTGACGATGGACAGCCGTGAAGAGGTGGACGCTATCGTCGAGGCAGCTGCAGCCGCCGGTGGCAAAGCCGATCCCCGCGCGCCGACGGACATGGGTTGGCTCTACAACCGTGCCTTCGAAGATCCCGATGGCCATATATTCGAAGCGGTCTGGGTCGACATGGCGGCGGCGACCGCTACCGGAGAATAGCCGGCAAAGCGCTCGACGCGACATGCCCGGGCCAAACGGGCTTCGGCCCACCTCGCCCGCCGTGAAAACTTTTGCTGCGTCTGGAATAAAACCACCGCGCCTCGTGTCTCATCTCAGGTATCGCAAGATTGCGTGCCCAATCTGAGGAGAGACATCATGAAACCCGTGAAATTCCTGTCCGTCGTGGCCGCCGCCGCCTTTGCCGCGACCGCTGCTTTCGCCGCCCCTCCTGTCAAGACCGTCGAATCCGAAAAGGGCAAGGTGCTTGCCGGCGAAAACGGCATGACGCTCTACACCTTCAAGAAGGACGTCAAAGGCGTTTCCAACTGCAACGACGATTGCGCCAAAAACTGGCCGCCGCTGATGGCCGCTGGTGATGCCAAGGCTGATGGTGCATATTCGATCGTCGATCGCAAAGATGGCACGAAGCAATGGGCCAAGGACGGCATGCCGCTCTACTACTGGGTCAAGGACAAGAAGGCCGGCGACATCACCGGCGATGGCGTCGGCGGCAACTGGGATCTCGCCAAGCCTTGATCGCCAAGATCCCGATCACAAGCGAGTTGCCGGCGTGAAAACACCCGCACCCGAAACCTTCGAGGGCCAGATCCTGGCCCTCCTGCCCTCACTCAGACGCTATTCGCGCAGCCTGACGCGCTCGGATGCCGATGGCGAGGATCTGCTCCAGGATTGTGTCGAGAAGGTTCTCACGCGCCGCGGCCAATGGCGCGGCCTCAACCTGCGCGGCTGGGTCCTGACCATCATGACCAATCTCTACCGCAACGGCCGGCGCGGCAAGACGCGCGACGGCCTTGTCGAGCTCGATGCCGCAGACAATCTGGCCGCGCCCGAACCGCCGGCCGATCCGCTGGAACGTGCCCGGCTGGACGATGCGCTGAACAGCCTTTCGGAGGAACACCGCGCCGTGCTGATGCTCGTGGTCATCGAGGGATACACCTATGGCGAGGTCGCCGCCGCGCTCGATATCCCGATCGGCACCGTCATGTCGCGCCTGTCGCGCGCCCGCCGGCGCGTCGCCGAACGATTGAAGGCCGACAACATCATTACGCTTCGGAGACCGAAATGAACGAGACCAATCCGAGCGTCGCCGAAGCCGACCTTCACGCTTATGCCGACGGCCAGTTGCCGGAAACGGCGCGCCCCCGCATCGAGGCTTTCCTAGCCGACAATCCCGACGAGGCGGCAATGGTCGCCGAATGGCAGGCACAAAATACAGGAATCCGCTCGCTATTTGCAGGTTATGAGCGAGCGAAGGACACCGATCCGCTGCTTGTTTCACCCCCGTCCGCAGTACAAACCAGCCCGAAACGCTGGGCGATCGCCGCCGCAGCGCTCGTCGTCTTCACGCTGGGAGCAGTCAGCGGCCGTTATGGCCCGGCACTTCTGGAAAAGCCGGAGCTGCAGCTTGCCGGCTCCGAGACCCTGCCGAAACAGGCCCAGACCGCGTTCACGGTCTATGCCGCCGAGGTTCGCCATCCCGTCGAGGTCTTCGCAAACGAAGAGGTCCACCTCGCCACCTGGCTTGGCAAGCGCCTGGCAATCCAGGACCTCAAGATCCCGAACCTGCAGCCGCTCGGCTTCAAGCTGGTCGGCGGCCGGCTGCTGCCGGTCGACGGCAGGCCGGGCGCCATGTTCATGTATGAAAACCAGGCCGGCGAGCGCCTGACCGTCATGGTCGGTCGCAACACGGAAAACCGCACGACGAGCTTCCGCTTCGCCTCATCGGGCAATCTCGAAACCTTTTACTGGATCGACGGCGAACTCGGTTATGCCGTGACCGGCGAAATCTCCCGCGAAACACTGCGGGAGGTGGCCGAGGAGTGCTACCGGCAATTCCCGTCTTAAGGATCAGCGCGAGGGGTCGTTGCTAAGCTCGATCGGCCGTCCGTGCGGCGTCGCTTCCGCCGCCCGCTGCCAACTCTGTTGCAGCGCCAGGATCGTATCCGCATCGGCGACGCCGCAGTTGACGATGAGGTCCGAGAGTGCGGCCACCCAGCAGTCAAAATAGTCGCTGCCATCTTCGGCCCGGCCTGGCTTGTGCAGCTGCGCCGACAGCGTCGCGGCCCATTCGCTCCAGCTGAACAGGCCTTTGGCGTTAAGGTGCACGGTCATGGCGAAGGCTTCGGCCGCCCATGGCTTGGGAAAGACCGGCTCGCCTTCCGGCGACCGCGGCAGTCCGGGCGACTGCGTCAGCGGCGATATCTCATGCCGGTTCAAGATAACTCTCCCAGGCATCAATCGACACGGTCAGCGTCGGATCGGCATCCTCGCCCCAGATCTCCACGCCGTCGAAAACGACCGTATAGAGCCATTGCGGATTTTCGCCCTCGCCATGCGCATTGTCATCGGGAAAGACGAAGGCACCCTGCACTGCCTCGACCACGCCTGTTTTGGCTCGGGCATAACGCGGCAGGCGCGTATGCGTCAGCGGATTGAAATTCTTCGTCCTCACCGTCTCGCCGACCGCAAAGAGCGGCGCGGTCTTAACAGGACGATCGCAAGGGCCGCCTTTCGCCAGAACGCCGGACACCATGTCCGCCTTCAGCACCCGCTTCGGAACGGCTCCTGGCTGCTGTGCATGGCCGGACAGCAATTCCGCGCGCGTCGCAAAACCATGCCGTTCAAGCAGCTTGTCGATGCCGCGGATCCAGATCTCGTAGTAGCTGGCGGCGAGGTAATCGGCCGGCGGAATATTCTCGCGCGCATGCCGGCTTTCATCGATGTTCCATGCGCCGAAAGCGCCGCAGGAAAGCGTGATGCCGAGCGCCCGCTTTTCCCATTCTGCATGGAAATAAGGCTCGTCCTTTTCTGGCGCGACAGGTCCGAAGCCCATCTGCCCTCCGAGATCGTGCGGGCCGTTCATGTGGCGCTCTCCGGCTTGCCGGCAACGGCCGTGCCGATCATCGCATCGCGGCTGACGAGGTCGGCGAGCGTCTGCTCGTCCATTCCCTCTGTCCCTTCGGGTCGCTCGGGAATGACGAGATAGCGCAGCTCCGCCGTCGAATCCCAGACGCGAACCTTCTTCTCCTCCGGCAGCGTCAGCCCGAATTCGGCCAGCACGCCGCGTGGATCGATGACGGCGCGTGAGCGATAGGCCGGCGCCTTGTACCAGACCGGCGGCAGGCCGAGCACCGACCACGGATAACAGGAGCAGAGCGTGCAGACGACGAGGTTATGGGTCTCGGCCGTGTTGAAGACGGCGCGCATGTGCTCGCCCTGCCGGCCGGTGCAACCGAGGCTTGACATCGCCGCCGTCGCATCGCGCTTCAGCCAGTCGGCGAAATCGGCATCGCTCCAGGCTCTGGCGACGACATGGGCGCCGTTTCTCGGTCCCACCTTCGTCTCGTAGGTCTCGACGATGGCATCGATCGCCGCCGGATCGATCAGGCCCTTCTCCGTCAGCAGCGTTTCCAGCGCTTTCACGCGCGCCTGCATGTCGGAATAATGATTATCATGATCGTGCCCGTGGGCGTGCTCATCTCCGTGAGCGTGGTCGTCGTCATGGTCGTGCAAGGCGAAGCCCTCCCGAAACTGCCCGCTCTTTCTAACATATGCTGCAGGCCCGCCAAGCCATTCTATGTCTCATGCGCTTTTCCGCTAATCTCCTGCCATGAACATCCTGATTCTCGGCGCAACCGGCTTTATAGGCTCCGTCGTCGCGGCCCGGCTCGTTGCCGACGGCCACGTCGTAACCGGACTCGGCCGCAATCCAGTACGTGCCCGTTTGAAACAGCCGGCAATCGACTGGCGGCGCGCAGATCTCTCGCACATGACGAAACCAGCGGATTGGGATGATATCCTCAAGGACCAGCATGTCGTCGTCAATTGCGCCGGCGCCCTGCAGGACGGCCTGTCGGACGATTTGTCGGCCACCCAGGCTGAGGCGATGTTGGCGCTCTATTCCGCAGCCAAACGCTCATCACGCCCGCTCGTCGTGCAGATATCGGCAAGGACAGCGGGAGCGGCGGGTGCTCTTCCCTTCTTCGCCACCAAGCGGCGGGCCGACGAGGCGCTGGCGGCAAGCGGCCTGCGTTACCTCATCCTGCGCCCTGCCCTCGTTCTCGGCCGCAATGCCCATGGCGGTTCGGCGCTGATGCGGGCGCTTGCCGCCTTCCCCTGTGTGCTGCCCTTGGTCCATGCCGAAAGTCCGGTCGAAACACTCTCGGTGGACGATGTGGCGGAAGCCGTGTCGCGGGCGGTCTCCGACGGCATCTCCGGCGATATAGATCTGGCCGCCGACGAAGTTCTGACGCTCGCCGATCTCGTCCGCCTGCATCGGCAGTGGCTCGGCCTGCCGCCCGCCCGCATGTTCGCTCTCCCCCGCTGGCTTGCCGGCCCGGTGACGTGGCTGGCCGATCTATCAGGACTGCTCGGCTGGCGTTCGCCGCTGCGCTCGACGGCGATGACTGTCATGTCCGAAGGCGTGCGGAGCTCAAAAACAGGGAGCGGCCTTGCTGCGACATCCGCGGCCGCAGCGCTCTCGGCCAATCCGTCCGGCGTACAGGATCTCTGGTTTGCCAGGGTCTATCTCCTGAAGCCGCTAGCCATATCGGGCCTATCCGTTTTCTGGCTGCTCTCAGGTTTGATCCCGCTGCTGGCGCTGGAGCAGACGTCCGCTCACTTCCTGCCGTTCATGCCTGAGGCCGCAGCAACGGCGCTGACGCTTGCAACCTGCCTGACCGACATAGCTCTCGGCGCCGCCGTCCTCCTTCGCCCGCTGGCAAAACGTGCCCTTCTCGGCATGCTGGCCGTGTCGTTCGCCTATCTTGCCGGTGCCAGCCTGCTCGAACCCGCGCTCTGGCTCGATCCTCTCGGTCCCCTCGTCAAGGTGCTGCCATCGATCCTGCTGACGCTCACCGCACTTGCCACGCTGGATGAACGCTGATGATTGAGGAATGGCTGCTGCTTGCCCATGTCATCGGCGCGACCGTGCTCTTCGGCACCGGCGCCGGCATCGCCTTCTTCATGGTGATGGCGCACCGAACCCGCGATCCCCGTCTGATCGCCCATGTCGCCAGCACGGTTGTCATCGCCGACACCCTCTTCACCGCCACCGCAGCCATTCTCCAGCCGGTGACCGGCTATCTGCTGGCCCGGTCGATCGGTTGGGAACTGTCGGAGGGATGGATTGCGCTGTCGCTGCTGCTTTATGTTGTGACCGGCCTGTTCTGGCTGCCGGTCGTCTGGATCCAGATCCGGCTGCGCGACCTCGCCCGCGCCGCAGCAGCGGCGGGAAAAGCCCTGCCGCCAGGCTATTTCAGCCTCTACCGCATCTGGTTCGCCTGCGGTTTTCCGGCCTTCTTCGCTGTCATCGGCATTCTCTGGCTGATGCTCATGAAGCCCGCAATCACTCTATTTTAGCATTGGCCAGAGGCTTAGCACCAACAGCACCGCCATGCTGATATTGAACCATTTCAGCCGCACCGGATCGGAAAGCCATTCCCTCAGCGCCGAGCCGAAGCCGACCCAGGTCGAAACGCTGGGCACATTGACTGCCGCAAAAGCGAGACCAACGATCAGCACGCTCACTAGGTAGAGTTGCGGATTGGTGTAGGTCGCCATCGCGGTGACCGCCATCACCCAGGCTTTCGGATTGACCCACTGGAAGGCCGCCGCCGCCGAGAAGGACATCGGCTCGACGCCGCTTCTGCCTTCGCTCAGCGAGCGCGACGAGGCAATCTTCCAAGCAATCCAGATGAGATAGGCGCCGCCCGCAAATTTCAGTACCGTATAGACAATAGGCACCGTGTGCAGCAGCGCGCCGAGCCCAAGGCCGACGCCGATGAGCAGCGAGAAGAAACCGACACCGATGCCGAACATATGCGGGATCGTCCTGCGGAAGCCAAAATTCACGCCCGATGCGAAGAGCATCATATTGTTCGGTCCCGGCGTGATCGAGGTCGTGAAGGCGAAGAGAACGAGGGCGAGAAATGTATCCAGCGGCATGCGACCTCCCGAAGCCAGCTTTTCTGCGGCCTGTTTAATTAGGTCAGCATAACTGTCCTAAACCGCCGGTGCCATTACATCATTGTCATGGTGACAGGATTACTTGAAAGATGGCGACCCGGCCCAATCTCCTGTCGAAGGGACAGAAACCATGCAGGACGACCCGATTCCATCGATCACATTCCCTGATGGCACTGAGGTGCCGGCGCTCGGCCAGGGCACCTGGGCGATGGGTGAGGATGCCGGTCATGCCAGGGCCGAGATCGAAAGCCTCAGGGCCGGCATCGATCTCGGCATGACGCTGATCGACACCGCCGAAATGTACGGCGACGGTGGCGCCGAAGAGATCGTCGGCCAGGCGATCAGGGGCCGGCGCGATGAGGTCTTCATCGTCAGCAAGGTCTATCCCTGGAATGCCAGCCTGAAAGGCACGATTGAGGCCTGCGAGCGCAGTCTCGAACGGCTGGGTACCGATCGCATCGATCTCTATCTGC
Organism: Rhizobium sp. WSM409; assembly: GCF_057653825.1. Taxonomy (NCBI): domain Bacteria; kingdom Pseudomonadati; phylum Pseudomonadota; class Alphaproteobacteria; order Hyphomicrobiales; family Rhizobiaceae; genus Rhizobium; species Rhizobium sp. WSM409. The sequence goes on from NZ_CM172794.1 coordinate 2,797,433, forward strand.
TGCACTGGCGCGGAGACCATCCGCTCACAGAGACCGTCGCCGCCTTCGAAATGCTGAAGGCATCCGGCAAGATCGGCGCCTGGGGCGTCTCCAACTTCGACACCGACGACATGGAGGAACTGCTCGGAGTGCCCGACGGCGCCAATGTCGCCGCCAACCAGGTGCTCTATAACCTTTCCCGCCGCGGCATCGAATTCGATCTGCTGCCCTGGTGCCAGAACCGAGGCATTCCCATCATGGCCTATTCGCCGATCGAACAGGGAAATATCCTGCACCATCCCGAGTTGATCCGCATCGCCAAGGCCTATCAGGCGACACCCGCTCAGCTGGCACTCGCCTTCCTGCTGGAACGCGACGGCGTCATCGTCATGCCGAAGACCTCGAATGCCGAACGCGCGGCGGAAAACCGCGACTGCGTCTCGCTCGAAATCACCGACGACGACTGGGATGCCATCGACGCCGCCTTTCCGCCGCCCACAAAGAAAAAACCGCTGGAGATGCTTTGATCTCCAGCGGTTTTCGCAATCATTGCAGCATCGGGCTTAGATGCCCGGGCTGTGATCCTTACATGTCCGGGCTGTATTATTTACATCCCCTGCACGCCGCGGTTCATCGCCGCAATGCCGGTACGGCACACCTCGATGAGGCCGAGCGGCTTCATGATCGCCACGAACTGATCGATCTTCGACGATTTGCCGGTGAGCTCCAGAATGAAGTGACCGACCGTCGCATCCACCACCTTGGCATGGAAGGCATCGGCAAGGCGCAGGGTCTCGGCGCGCATCTCGCCCTCGCCGATCACCTTGATCAGTGCCACTTCGCGCTCGATCGGCCGGTCCTGGCCGAGTTCGCGGGCCCGCACCGTCAGGTCGACGACGCGATGCACCGGCACGATGCGCTCGAGCTGCGCCTTGATCTGCTCCAGCACCTGCGGCGTGCCGCGTGTGACGACGGTGATGCGGGAAAGATGCGCCTGATGCTCGGTCTCGGAGACCGTCAGGCTCTCGATATTGTAGCCGCGGCCGGAAAACAGTCCGATGACCCGGGCAAGAACACCCGGTTCGTTGTCGACGAGAACCGAAAGCGTGTGGCTTTCGACCGCCGCCGTTTCCGGCGAGATGAAATAGGCTGAGCCCGTGGGTTGTAGGTGTGCGTTCATGGTCTTGAGTTTCCTCTTCCCTGCCGCATACCCCTGAAAATCGAAAGCGATTTTCGGAAAGGGTTATGGGCAAATTAAAAATGTCAGACGAGCGCGCGGCCCTTGGCGTCGATCGCATTGGCGACCGCTTCGTCGGTGGCTTCGTCCGGCAACAGCATTTCGTTATGGGCCTTGCCCGAGGGGATCATCGGGAAGCAATTGGCGAGATTGGCGACACGGCAATCGAAGATGACGGGCTTTCTGACCTCGATCATCTCCAGAATGGTGTCATCAAGCGCATCCGGCTTTTCGCAGCGCAGGCCGACGGCACCATAGGCCTCCGCCAGCTTGACGAAATCGGGCATCGCCTCCGTATAGGAGTTCGACAGGCGATTGCCGTGCAACAGCTGCTGCCACTGACGCACCATGCCCATATATTGGTTGTTCATGATGAAGATCTTGATCGGCGCGTCGTGCTGGATCGCCGCCGACATTTCCTGGATACACATCTGGATCGAGGCGTCGCCGGCAATGTCGATGACGAGGCTGTCGGGATGGGCGATCTGCACGCCGAGCGCGGCCGGCAGGCCGTAGCCCATCGTACCGAGGCCGCCCGAAGTCATCCAGCGGTTCGGCTGCTCGAAACCGAAGAACTGCGCCGCCCACATCTGGTGCTGGCCGACCTCGGTGGTGATGTAGGTATCCCGGTCCTTGGTGTGGGCAAAGAGCCGCTCCAGCGCATATTGGGGCATGATGACGTCATTGCTCTTCGTATAGGCGAAGGAGTTGCGTGCCCGCCAGCGGGCGATATCGGTCCACCAGTCGTCGAGGCGACCCTTCTCCGGCTTCTTCGGCAGCGCCCGCCACAGGCGGACCATGTCTTCGAGGACATGGCCGACATCGCCGCGGATGCCGATATCGACTCGGACGTTCTTGTTGATCGAGGATGGATCGATATCGATATGGATCTTCTTCGAGTTCGGCGAAAAGGCATTGAGACGGCCGGTGATGCGGTCGTCGAAACGGGCGCCGATGCAGACCATGACGTCGCAGTCGTGCATCGCCATGTTGGCTTCGTAGGAGCCGTGCATGCCGAGCATCTTCAGCCAGTTCTTGCCCGAAGCAGGATAGGCGCCGAGGCCCATCAGCGTCGAGGTGATCGGGAAATCGGTGAGCTCGACCAGCTCGCGCAGCAGCTTGGAAGCCTCGGGGCCGGAATTGATGACGCCGCCGCCGGAATAGATGATCGGACGGCGCGCATTCGCCATCAGTTCGATCGCGGCATGGATCTGGTTGAGGTCGCCCTGGATCTTCGGCTGGTAGCTCTTCTGAATCGCGTAATCGGCGGGCGGCGTATAGGTGCCGGTCGCAAACTGCACGTCTTTCGGAATATCGACGACGACGGGGCCTGGACGGCCGGACTGGGCGATGCGGAAGGCCTCGTGAATGACGGCGGCAAGCTGGTTGACATCCTTGACCAGCCAGTTGTGCTTGGTGCAGGGCCGGGTGATGCCGACCGTATCGCATTCCTGGAAGGCGTCGGAGCCGATCAGTGGGGTCGGAACCTGGCCGGTCAGGCAGACGAGCGGGATCGAATCCATCAGCGCGTCCTGCAGCGGCGTGACGGCATTGGTAGCGCCCGGACCCGAGGTGACCAGCATGACGCCGACCTTGCCGGTGGAGCGGGCGTAACCTTCGGCCGCATGGCCTGCCCCCTGCTCGTGGCGGACGAGGATGTGCTTGACATCTTCCTGCTGGAAGATCTCGTCATAGATCGGCAGGACCGCGCCGCCGGGATAGCCGAAAATATGTTCGACGCCATTGTCCTTCAGCGCCTTGAGAACGATCTCCGCTCCCGTCATCCGATTGCCTGCCGCCTGATTGTCCGTGCTCATCTGTCTGTTCCGTTTGATGCTGGGATTGCGTTTGTGGCCGGAAGCCCGAATTTCGGGCATAAAAAAAGGCCCCTGAGGAGCCTGTCATCTAGCGCATGGGTGGCTATCGCCGGATGGTTACACCATCCTGCCCATGCGCTTTCCCACCACGATAAGAGCCGTTGCGATTTTCATGGTCGGAAGTGATAGACAGAAAATTTCGCAGCGTCAACGCATGCCGCAATAAAAAACTGCCCCACGCCTGCATCCCCGAAAATCGATAGGATGAAGGATTTGTTAAAGGATCGACTTTATTCTTCTACGCTACTGCATGGAGTAGCCCTTTGCTCAACAACGACTTGCGCACGTCTGGCAAGGCAGGCGAGCATGATCGCCGCGATGGCCATGCGCCGGGAAATCGCTTTCTCGGCCGCGTCGTTGCATGCAGCGGTTCGCGGGCGACGATTGCCGCCGTCGCCGAACAGGGCGGCACCGATCTTACCGAACTCTGGTCCGTGGGCCGGCTGATTTCGATCAGCGTCGGCCGCAATCGCGTCGTCGCGCTCGTCTATCAGATGAACACCGGCAGCCACGCCTGGGGCGAAGGCGAGGACAATATTTTCAAGATCGAGACCGAACTGCTCGGCGAAGTCCGTGTCGACGAGGACGGGCGCGAGGAATTCTCGACCGGCATCTCGCGTTATCCCTATCTCGGCGCCATCGCCCACCGCATCCGATCCGCCGACCTGATGCGCATCTACGATGCCGGCGAGGGTACGACCGCCGTCATCGGCAAGCTGACGCAGGACGATAGCATCGATGCGGCGATCCATATCCCCTCGATGCTCTCCAAGCATTTCGCCGTCGTCGGCTCGACCGGCGTCGGCAAGTCGACGGCCGTGTCGCTGCTCCTGCACAAGGCGATCGCGGCGGACCCGAAGCTGCGTGTACTGATCCTCGATCCGCATAACGAATTCGCCGCCGCCTTTCCTCAGCACGCCGTCACCATCGATACCGATACGCTTGATCTGCCCTTCTGGCTGATGCGGCTTGAAGAGTTCGCCGAAGTCGTCTTTCGCGGCCGCCCGCCGGTGCCCGAAGAGCTCGACATGCTGCGCGATATCCTGCCGGAAGCCAAGCGCGCCTTCCGTGGTAGCGACAATTCACTGGTGCGCCGCACGACCGAAAAGAGTTCGATCACCGCCGACACGCCGGTTCCCTACCGCATGGCCGATCTGCTGGCGCTGATCGACGAGCGCATCGGTCGCCTGGAAGGCCGTTCGGAAAAACCCTTCCTGCGTTCGTTGAAGATGCGCATCATCGCCGCAATCAATGATCCGCGTTATCATTTCATGTTCTCCAACAACACGATCACCGACACGATCACCGACACCATCGCGCAGATCTTCCGCATCCCCGGCGAGAACCGGCCGATCTGTGCCTTCCAGCTTGCCGGCATTCCTTCCGAGGTCGTCAATTCGGTCGCTTCGGTGCTTTGCCGCATGGCCTTCGAGGTAGCGCTGTGGAGCGAGGGCGCCATCCACATGCTCGTCGTCTGCGAGGAAGCTCACCGCTATATCCCCTCCGATCCGAGCCTCGGCTTCGTGCCGACGCGCCAGGCGATCGCCCGCATCGCCAAGGAAGGCCGCAAATACGGCGTCTCGCTCGGCATCATCACCCAGCGCCCGGGCGAGCTCGACCAGACGATCCTGTCGCAGTGTTCGACGCTCTTTGCCATGCGCCTCGCCAACGACCGCGACCAGGAAATCATCCGCTCGGCCATCCCGAATTCGTCGATCTCGACGACAAGCTTCATCTCCTCGATCGGCAATGGCGAAGCGATCGCCTTCGGTGAGGCGATCAGCGTGCCGATGCGCATGCGCTTTTCCCGCGTCGAGGAGAACCTGCTGCCGAAGGCGAGCAGCGCCAACAGCAAGCAAAGCGAGGAAGATCCGGATACGGTCGATCTGCGCAAGATCGTCACCCGCATGCGGGCGGTGACCGTCGGACCCGACATTTCAAATTTCCAGCAGAACTATGCCGCGTCCGTGGCAGGTTTCGACGAGACCGACGCAGCCGACGAGGATCTCGACGCGAAGCCATACACGCCGCTCGCCTCTTTCGCCGCGCCGCCCGCCTCCGCGCCGCTCGAAACCTACCGGCGGGAATTGCTACCGCAGACGCCGCGGCTGGACCCGGCCACGTCACCCGCAATCGATCCCCGGCTGGACGCGCTTCGCCGCGAGATGCGCCGCGACGAGCCGGTTTTTCCCCGACCGGCACCACCGGCGGACCAGCCCACGGTCTCCCGCCGGGAGCCCGGCACGTCGCTGCGCGAAAGCATCCTGAAAAAACCGCTGAGCAGCCTTTACAACAAGGATTGACGCTTCAGCTCGCTCTCCAGGGCGATCAGAGGCTCGACGGCGTCGAGCACACGCTGCCGGTCCATCGGCCCGAGCGGCAGGAGAGGGCGTGGGAGCTCTGCCCCCGCGAGTGAGAGAAGGTCGACCAGCGTATAGACCACGCGAAGGCTTCCGAACGCCTTGAACGTTTTCCAGAGCGGTTCGAGGAGACCATCGAGCCGGTGCGCCTCCCCGCCCTTGCCCGCAATCGCAGCCTTGGTCAGGGCAAGGGCGACGCGCGGAAGCAAGCCACCGATGACGCTGTACCAGGCGTCGGCACCTGAAAGCAGCGCTTCGGCCGCGCCCCAGTCGCCGCTGTAGCCGATCGCAAGCCTGGTCTTCTCTCGCAATGCCGCCAACTCGCCTGCGAAATCGCCGTCAGCAGGCAGAGGCATCTTCACGGCCCTGATCGTCTCGATATCGGACAGGCGCTGCAGAAGATCCCGGCCGAAGGTGAAGTGGGTCGTGCCGGGATTGTTGTAGATACAAAGCGGCAGATTCGCCGCCTCGGTGACCGCCAGGAAATGCTCGTAGGCTTCGTCCTGGGTCAGCGGCGTGTAGGACACCGGCGCAAGCAGAAGAGCATCTGCACCGGCGGCCTCGGCATCCCTCGCCAGGCTCCGGGCATGGTCTGTCCTCAGAGCGCCGACGCCGACGACGAGGGGAATACGACCACGAACGCACTCGACCGCAGCCTCGACGGCTCGCCGTCGTTCCTCGCGCGTGAGAAAGGCGTAGATCCCGGTGCTGCCGAGAAGGCCTATCGAAGCGACGCCTGCATCACACAGGCGTTCCAGCAGGCGGCCGAGGGCTTCGGTGTCGACCCGGCCCTCCCTATTGGCGGGCGTGGGCGGAAAGGCCGAAAGACCATGAAACGGAGAAGTGACAGACATGATGCGATCCTGAAAATCCGGTCAATGTGAGAACAGCAGGCGCGATCCGGCACCGGCGAAGAAGACGGCGAGACTGCCCTCGATCCACCGCCGCGCACGGGCGTAGCCGCGCACCATCGGTGCCGTCGAGAAGAGCACGGCATAGCCGGCAAATATCGAGATGCCCAAGAGCACGCAGCCGCCGAATGCCGTGACGGCCATCTCCGGCGAAGCGCCCGGCTTGAGGCCGAGCGACATGATCGCCACCCAGGCCAGAACCGCCTTCGGGTTACCGAGATGCATCAGAACGCCGCGACGATAGAGCACGCCAACTTGCGCGGCAGGCCGGACGACCTCGCTTGCCGGCATATCCGGGGCTGCTGCCGAGCGGGCCGCCCTCCAGGCGAGCCAGAGAAGGTACAATCCGCCTGCAATCTTGAGAAACAGCAGGGCATGGGCATAGCGTACCAGCAGTGTCGAGATGCCGGTGACCGCAACCAGCCCCCAGGATGTCGACATCGTTATAACCCCGGCGGCAAGGGCGAGCGCCGGTCGACGCCCTTGCCGCATTGCCACATTCATAATGGCCATGTTGCTTGGTCCGGGACTGCCTGCAGCAATTGCGTAGGCGATGTAGACGACGAGAAGATCCTGCATTTGCGTCTTTTCCAGAAGTTTGCGCTCGCGCACGGTACCACCCCGACGACGAAAAGCACGCCCTCGGGAAGTCGCCAATCCGCTTCCTTTTCTTTGAAAATTGGTCCACCATGAAGTTCCATTTTGAATAATTTCTAAGGACCATTTTGCGATGTCCAAACGGCGTAGCACCATCGAAATACCATCGCTCAAAGCGATCGAGCGAACGGCCAATGTCAGTCGCCAGCTTGCACAGGCCCTGCGGAACGCGATCGCCCGCGGTGAGCTGAGGTCGGGAGAACGCCTTCCTTCGACGCGGAGCCTTGCGGCTTCGCTGGAGATCGCGCGCGGCACCGTTGTCGAGGTGTTCGATCAGTTGACCGCTGAAGGCTATCTCGAAGCGCGGGTCGGAGCCGGAACCCGTGTTGCCACCGATCTGATGGACACCACGCCGGCGCCCCCGCTTGCACCGGCTGTGCCATCTACCGCGGATGCCGTCGATCTGCCTTCCCAGGCTGCCCGGCTGATTGCCATCGCCCGTGCGCTCACCCCGCACCCGCCCGTTCCCTTCGCCATCGCCGTCCCGGCTTGTGGCATTGCGCCCGACGACAACTGGCGCCGTCTCGGCAACCGCGTGCGCGCGTCGCGACAGGCCGCACCCTCTGGTTACCACGATCCTATGGGTTTGCTCGAACTCAGGCTTGCCATTGCCGACTACGTCCGCCGCGCGCGGGCCGTTCATTGTGAGCCGGAACAGGTCATCATCACGTCAGGCACCCAGCAAGGCCTCTATATGGCAGGCCGGGTGCTTCTCTCGCGTGACGATGCGGTATGGGCCGAGGACCCGGCCTATCCCGGCCTAACGGCAGTGCTCGACGATCTCGGCGTACGAATGCACCGCCTGCCGGTCGACGCACAGGGAATGAACGTGGAACGCGGCCTCGAGCTATGTCCGCGGGCGCGCGCCGCATTCGTCACCCCGTCGCACCAATATCCGATCGGAATGCCGCTCAGCATGGCCCGGCGTAATTCCTTGATCGCCTGGGCCGACCAAAATCGCGCCTGGATTGTCGAGGACGACTACGACAGCGAGCTGCGTTATGCCGGACACCCATTTCCCTCGATGCAGGGATTGCGTCCGTCACGCGTCATCTATCTCGGCACCTTCAGCAAAGTGCTCTTTCCTTCCCTGCGCCTCGGCTACGTCATCGCCCCTCCTCCGCTGGCGGAAGCCTTTGCCGGCGCCCGCGCCATTCTCGACCGGCATTCGCCGATCGCCGAACAGCACGTTCTGGCGGCCTACATGCGGGAAGGCTATTTCGAAGCGCACATCCGACGCATCCGCGGCCTCTATGCCGAACGCCGCGCTGTTCTGCTTTCGGCGCTCGATCGGGCCTTGCCTGAGGGCTGCCGCGTGCAGCAGAGCGACCAGGGCATGCATATTCTTCTGTGGCTGCCCGAGGAGGTCGACGACGCGCAACTTGCAGCCCGTGCCCTCTCGGCCGGCCTCGCCGTGCGTGCGATCTCCCCGATGTATGCCGCGCGGCCGGCGCGCCCCGGCCTGATGCTGGGCTTCGGCGGATTTCTGCCGGACCAGTTGCAGGCGGCGGTTGGCGAACTCGTAAAGCAGCTGAGCCAGCAGATGTCTCAAAGCAGGCGGCCCGCAACAAACTGATGGCTAAACCGTCAGCCGTTCCCAGCTACCGTCCATCTGGTTGCGAAACCATGTCATTTGCCGCTTGGCATATTGCCGCGTCGCCGCAGCCCCCTTCTCCAGCACCTCGTCGCGCGTCATCTCGCCCCTTAGCATTGCCGTAATCTGCGACACGCCAATTGCCTTCATCACAGGCGCCTCGGCCGGCAGATCGAGCGCAAGCAGCGCCCTTACCTCGTATTCCGCACCTTGCTGCAACATCTTTTCGAAACGCCCGTTGATGCGTTGATGCAGCACAGCCCGGTCCGGCAGCACGACGATCTTGCGGGCCTCATCGGCGTCGATAACCACCGGTCCCGACCGGCCTTGGAAATCGGCGATCGACCGCCCCGTCGCCTTCACCACTTCAAGCGCCCGGACGATCCGCTGTCCGTCCTGCCGGTTGAGGCTTGCCGCCATGGCGGGATCGGCCTCGGCGAGTTCGGCGTAGAGCCCGTCCGGCCCCTCCTCCAGCAGCCGGGTCCTGAGTTTTTCCCGTAGCACCTCAGGTATCTCCGGCATATCGGAGAGCCCGCCGGTCAGCGCCTTGAAATAAAGTCCCGTGCCGCCGACAAAGACCGGCAGCCGTCCTGCGTCCCGCAGCGCCGGTAGTAGTGCTGCGACATCCCGCAGCCAGGCGCCTGTGGAATAAGCCGCACCTGCCGGCACGTGGCCGTAAAGATGATGCGGCACGCCCTGCATCTCCGCCTCCGACGGGCGCGCGGTCAGCACCCGCAACGTGTCGTAGACCTGCATGCTATCGGCGTTGACGACCGCGCCGTCATGACGCTTGGCCAATTCGACGGCGAGCGCGGACTTGCCGCTGGCGGTCGGCCCGGTTATCAGGATCGCGTTCACTGTGCTCAGAAGGTTTTCCATCATGGCCCTCGTTGCCACGCTTGTTGCCAATCCGTCAAATCCCGTGCTGACACCCGAAATCGCCGAACGGGCGGCCGAGGCCGTGGACGCTTCCGGTCTCTACTGGCTGGCAGACGGCATCGCCTGCGACATCGCGCTGCGCGACGGCACGGACGCGCAAGCGGCAGAAGCCAATATCCTTGCCGTCGTATCTAGCGCGCCCATCGACCTCGTTATCCAGGAGCAGGAGACCCGCCGCAAGAAGTTGCTGATCGCCGATATGGATTCGACGATGATCGGCCAGGAGTGCATCGATGAACTCGCCGCCGAAGTCGGCCTGAAGGAGAAGGTTGCGACCATCACCGCCCGCGCCATGAACGGCGAGATCGCTTTCGAGCCGGCCTTACGTGAGCGTGTCGCCCTGCTGAAGGGCCTACCGATATCGGTCGTCGACGAGGTGATCGCCAAGCGCATCACGCTCACGCCGGGCGGCCCGGAACTCATCGCCACCATGAAGTCGAAAGGTCATTACACCGCGCTAGTCTCCGGCGGATTCACCGTCTTCACCAGCCGCATCGCCGCCACCCTCGGCTTCGACGAGAACCGTGCCAACACGCTGCTCGAAGACGGCGGCATTCTCTCCGGCTTCGTCGCCGAACCGATCCTCGGCAAGCAGGCGAAAGTCGATGCGCTGAACGAAATATCGGCTCGCCTCGGCATTTCGCCGGAAGAAGCGATGGCCGTCGGCGACGGCGCCAACGACCTCGGCATGCTACACCTCGCCGGCGCCGGCGTCGCCCTCCACGCCAAGCCGGCAGTCGCTGCCGAAGCACAGATGCGCATCAACCACGGCGACCTGACCGCCCTGCTTTATATCCAGGGTTACCGGAAGACGGATTTCGTGACGGCTTGAAGGCGATACCAGCGATATTCCCGAAATCGGGGCTGATCGCCGGTGCCACGTACGGAAGGGCAACCTCCATAAACCCGCCAAATAGCCTGTCACCTCCGGACCGTTAGGCCAACGGCCCCGTTTCGAAAGGCCGCCCGGCACACCCTCTCCGCCCCCATTCCTGTGCTCGTCACAGGAATCCAGCCACCGCGCGTCTGCGCGGTGAATGATTTACGCCAAGAGGGTAGAGTCTTCTTAGCCCAAGGACTTTGGGCGCACTGGATTCCTGTGACAAGCACGGGAATGAGGGAGAGTTGGAGACCACGGCGGCAAATTCACTACCGCCTAGCTCCCCTATTCCATCGGCACCGCCACGAACCGCAGATCGCCATTCGCCGATGCGACCATCAGCTGAGCGTTGCGGCGGCCCTCCTGTTTCAGCGCCTGCACCTTGGCGGCGACAGCATCCGGCGACTTCATAAACTCCTGCGCAACCTCGACGATCACGTCGCCGGGCTTCAGCCCCTTTTCGGCCGAGGCGGAGCCGGGCGTCACCTCTGTGACGACGACGCCGTCAACGCTCTCGGCGATGCCAAAGGCCTTGCGCGTCTCGGCGCTCAACAGCGACAGCGACAGCCCGAGCACGTTCTTCGGCGTGGCCGCATCCGGCGACACCTGGCCTTTATGCTGGTCGGGTGAATCAGGTGCAGGCTTAGCCTGATCGCCTGAATCCGGCTGGTCCATGTCGTTGTTCTCGCCGGGGTCCGGGGTGATCACGCCGCCGTCGCTCTGCGAACCGTCGGGCGCCGCATCGTCGGATGCTGCCGCCTGATCGCTGTCCTCGAGCCGGCCGAGCTTCACCTTGACGGTCTGCTCCTTGCCGTCGCGCAGCACCACGACGTCGACTTCCTTGCCGACCGTGCTTTCCGCCACGACGCGCGGCAGGTCGCGCATTTCGCTGACGGTCTTGCCGTCGAATTTCAAAATGACGTCGCCCGCCTTGATCGAGCCGTCATCGACGGGGCCGCCCTTGATGACACCGGCGACCAGCGCGCCCTTTGCAGTGTCGAGCCCGAGGCTGTCGGCGATATCGTCGGTCACCGGCTGGATGCGCACGCCGAGCCAGCCGCGCCGCGTCTCGCCATATTCGCGCAGCTGGTCGACGACGCCGGAAGCAAGCTCCGACGGCACAGAGAAGCCGATACCGATCGAGCCGCCGCTCGGCGAAATGATCGCCGTGTTGATGCCGATCACTTCACCCTTCATATTGAACAGCGGGCCGCCGGAATTGCCCTTGTTGATCGCCGCATCCGTCTGGATGAAGTTGTCGTAGGGACCGGCATTGATGTTGCGGCCACGCCCGGAAATGATACCCACCGTCACCGAACCGCCGAAGCCGAACGGATTGCCGATCGCCATCACCCAGTCGCCGATGCGCATCGTGCTGGAATCGCCGAATTTCACCGATTTCAGCGGCGTCTTCGGCTCGACCTTCAGCACCGAAAGATCGGTCTTCGTATCGGTGCCGATCAGCTTCGCCTTGAGCTTCGAACCATTGGCGAAATTGATCTCGATATCGTCGGCGCCCTCGATCACGTGGTTGTTGGTGACGATATAGCCGGCCGGATCGATGACGAAGCCGGAGCCGAGCGAGCTGACATTGTGGTTGCCGCCCTTGTTGCCCTGCTGCTTGTTGAAGAAATCGTTGAAGAACTCCTGGAAAGGCGAGCCGTCAGGCGCGCGCGGCGCCGGGCCTGCACCCTCATCGTCCTTCACATTCTGCGAGGTCGAGATGTTGACCACGGCGTCGAGCAGCCCTTCGGCGAGATCGGCGACGGAAGCCGGGCCGTTATTGGGAACGGCGACCTGGATCGGAGCGGTCTGCTGCGGTGCGGTAGACGTAGGAGCAGCCGTTTCCGGTGCAGCCGGGGCCGGCGGTGTGGGTGCAGGGGCAGCCATTTCTGGAGTAGCCGGAGCGGGGGCGGCAAGCCCGGGCGCTGTCGTCTCAGGCGCGGTTTGGGCATATACGACCCCGTTCATGCCGGCATGCGCAAGAATTGCAGCGCTGGCCATAAGCGCGAGCGTTCGTCTGAAGGGCGAGCGAATCGTGGGGGCCATTAAGCTTCCTCATAAGGGGTACATGCGCACATTGAGCACCAGCATAAGGCGGAATGATGGAGGGCGAAATCACCTTTTCGCGAAATCCCCGTGCAATGTGACGTGGCCTCGCAAAAGCCGGATCGTCACAATCATTCCAGAAAAAAGGGCCGGCGCTCGGGCCGGCCCTTCCAGATTGTCGGGGTCGTTTCCCCGCTGTCAGTTCGCCGGCTGGGCCGGTGCGGCGGGAACTGCCGGAACCGGTGCGGCCGGATTTGCCGACTGCAGGGTGCCGGCGGCATTGTCGAAATAGCGGAAGAATTCCGAATTCGGCGACAGCACCAGCGTCGTGTCCTGTGACGAGAGAGCGGAGGAATAGGCCGCCATCGAGCGATAGAACTCGAAGAAGGCTGGATCCTTGCTGAAGACTTCGGCGAAGACGCGGTTGCGTTCCGCATCGCCCCGGCCTCGAAGGATTTCCGCATCGCGCTGGGCGCCTGCGGTGAACTCGACGACCTGACGGTCGGCGACGGCCCGGCGCCGCTGGCCTTCCTCATTACCCTCCGCACGGATACGCTCCGCCTCGGCGAGACGTTCCGACCGCATGGCATTATAGGTGTTGGGCGCAACCTCCGGCGAAAGGTCGGTGCGGCGGATACGAACATCGTCTATATGCAGGCCGAGATTTTCGGCATCTGTGCGCAGGTCGTCGCGAATCTCCAGCATCATCGCGACACGCTCTTCCGAGAGCGCAGCATTGTAGTCACGCAGACCGTAGACGCGACGAAGCGATGAATCGAGCTGGGCCCTCAACCGCGCTTCCGCGGCTTCGCGATCGCCCGATACCGTTTCGCGGAAGCGGCGGACATCCGAGATGTTGTAGATCACGAAGGCATCGACGTCGAAGGTCTGACCGTCCTGGACCTGAACGCGAATATTGTCGAGATCGAGCCTCAGCGCCTGCTTTTCGACCAGCTGAACGCGGTCGGCATCCATGAAGCCGAAGGGCAGCTTGAAATAAATGCCCGGCTCGGTTTTGACCGACTGGATCTGGCCGAAACGGACGACGATGGCCTGCTCACGTGCATTCACCACGAAGATGGACGAATAGAGCCCGACCAAAACGATGGCGAGGATGAGAAGAATGATGGGAAGTCTGTTCGATGTCATGACTCAACCTCCCTGCTGCGCCGGCTTGCCGAGCTCATTGAGCGGCAGGTAGGGCAGGACACCCTGCTTCTCGTCGATGATGACCTTCCGGGAGTTCTTCAGCACCTGCTCCATCGTTTCGAGGTACAACCGCTTGCGGGTCACGTCGGGCGCCTTGGAATATTCGTCGTTGATCGCCGTGAAGCGCTGCGCTTCACCTTCGGCCTCCTTCACCACACGGTCCGTGTAGGCGGCTGCATCTTCACGGATTCTGGCCGCATCGCCTCGCGCCTGACCAAGCTTCTGGTTCGTGTAGCGATTGGCCTCTTCAATCGTGCTGTCGCGGTCACGGCCGGCACGCTGCACTTCTTCGAAGGCATCGGCGACTTCCCGCGGCGGTGCCACGTTCTGGATCGTCACGCCGGTCACGGTCACGCCTGCGCCATAGCGGTTCATCGTATCCTGCAGGATATTGAGCACATCCACTTCGATCGGCTGGCGATTGCTGCGGAAGGCGTCCTGCGCCGGACGCCGGCCGACGATTTCACGCATGGCACTGTCGGAAACCTGCTGCAGCGTCTCTGCCGGATTTTCGACGTTGAAGAGATAGGCCTTGGGATCGCTGACGGTGTAGAAGACCGCGAACTGCACGTTGATGACGCTCTTGTCGCTGGACAGCATCAGGCCGTTCGAAGACGATGCCGAAGTCGCCCCGATGTTCAGCTGCTGCACGGTCACCTTGACCGTCTCCACCGTTTCCATCGGCCACAGATGGAAATGCAGGCCCGGCATGGAAATCTCTTCCTTCGGCTTGCCGAACCGCAGTTCGACGCCGCGTTCGTCCGGCTGCACGACGTAGATGCATTGGATCAGCCAGAAGACGGCGACGATCGCCACGACGATCACCGCCACGCCGCCGTTGAATCCGCCGGGAATGATGTTGCGCAGCTGGTCCTGACCGCGCCGGATGATATCTTCCAGATCAGGCGGTCCGCCCTTGCCGCCGCCACCGCGCGGCCGGTTCGGCCCCTGTCCCCATGGTCCCTGATTATTACCGCCGCCGCCGCCCCAAGGGCCGCCGCCGCCATTCTGATTGCTCCAGGGCATCAAAACCTCGTTGTTCGTTAAGTCTCCACGCATGCGAAACCGTGGGGGCTGACCGGCCGATGCGTTGGTGACCGTTATAAGTATCGCCGCACCGGCTTTCAACGCAACGTGAGAAACTTGGTCAATTTAATTGGAAAATAGTTCATTTTCAGGCGCGTCGGCGTTCGTAGACGACGAAGCGCGTGGGATAGCTGTCCTTCTCGCCGGCCGGAACCGCGATCGCCTCCCCTGCCTGCCAGATATCGGGATCAATCACGGGAAACGACGCGTCTCCGTCGAGATCGGCCTCGACATGCGTGATGCACATCCGGTCGGCAAGACCGATCGCCTGGGCATAGACCTGCCCGCCGCCCAGAATGCAGATCTCGTCGACGCCGGTTTCGAGCGCCAGCCTTTCGGCCGCCGTTATCGCCTCGGACAGCGAATGCGTCATGGAGACATCAGGATGATCTATCGCTGCCTGCCGCGAAATGACGACGTTCGGCCGTCCCGGCAGTGGCTTGCCGATCGAGTCGTAGGTCTTGCGGCCCATCACCACAGGCTTTCCCAATGTCAGCGCCTTGAAGCGCTTGAGATCGCTCGAAAGCCGCCACGGCATGTCGCCGTCACGGCCGATAATGCCGTTGCGGGCAACGGCGGCGATAATGGTCCTGCGGATGTCGGCCATGGAATGTCCCGGATCAGACGGCGATCGGCGCCTTGATGCTGGCATCGGCCTCGTAGCCGATCAGCTCGAAATCGTCGAAGGTGAAGCCGAAAATGTCCTTCACATCAGGCTTGATGCGCATGAACGGCAGCGGCTTCGGCCGGCGCGCCAGTTGCAGCTTCGCCTGGTCGAAATGGTTGTGATAGAGATGAGCGTCGCCGAGCGTGTGAACGAAATCGCCGGGCTTCAGCCCGGTCACCTGAGCCACCATCATCGTCAGCAGCGCATAGGAGGCGATGTTGAACGGCACGCCGAGGAAGATATCGGCCGACCGCTGGTAGAGCTGGCAGGAAAGCTTGCCGTCAGCCACATAGAACTGGAACAGGCAATGGCAGGGCGGCAGCGCCATTTCGTCCACTTCGGCCGGATTCCAGGCCGAAACGATGTGGCGACGCGAATTCGGATTGTTGACGATGCCTTTAACGAGATTGGCGATCTGGTCGATATGGCCGCCATCCGGCGCTGGCCAGGAGCGCCACTGGGCGCCGTAGACCGGCCCGAGATCGCCGTTTTCGTCGGCCCATTCGTCCCAGATCGAAACGCCGTTTTCCTTGAGATATCGGATATTCGTCTCGCCCTTCAGAAACCAGAGAAGCTCGTGAATGATCGAGCGCAGATGCAGCTTCTTCGTGGTGAGGACGGGGAAGCCCTCTTCGAGGTCGAAGCGCATCTGGTAGCCGAAGACCGAGCGCGTGCCGGTGCCGGTGCGGTCGCCCCGGTCGGAGCCCTTTTCCATCACATGATTCAAGAGATCGAGATATTGCTTCATGTCGCGCTGATTCCGTTTCGGCCAATTTAAGCCTTCGGAACCGGGAAACCAATCACCGCCGGGTATTTTCCCAATGTTTCTGATGGGGCGCATAACGCTTTTATGACGTTTGCCCTTTCCTTGTGCAGAGGAAACCCCTATATCAACTCTGCCGGCTTTCGGGCCGGCTATGGCGATAAATGAGCGGTGTAATAAACCTATTGGACCCGGGGGCGGTACCCGGCGCCTCCACCAAAAACCGGCGGTCTTAAAGGCCGGCTTTTGATGGGGGCGAAACAGGATCGACAAGGGTGTAAAGATCGTCTTTTTGCTCGGCATTGTACCGCCGTTATCGGGCTAAAATTGTAGTTGCAAACGACAACTATGCGGAAGCTCGTCTCGCTGCTTAATCGCGGTGTGACACTTCAAATAAAGTCCTAGTGGTTCGCACCTCTAGGCGGGGTCCGAAGGCACCTGGCAACAGAAGCCTTCACCTTCTCCCTGCCGCCGAAATCATGTATGCTGCTTAAAAACGTGACTCGGCTCCGGTCTTTCCCAAGGCGCCCGGACGTGGCATACAACCTTGTGAAAAGACTCCGAACCGACGAAAGACAGGAAAAGCATGGGGCAGGATCATATCCGCTACGACATTCTGGCACAGGATGCACTTCGCGGCGTCATCCGCAAGGTATTGGCGGAAGTCGCAGCCACGGGCCGCCTGCCCGGTGATCATCACTTCTTCATCACCTTCCTCACTGGCGCGACCGGTGTGCGCATCTCCCAGCACCTGAAGTCGAAATACCCCGAGCAGATGACTATCGTCATACAGCACCAGTTCTGGGACATGAAGATCACCGAGACGCATTTCGAGATCGGTCTTTCCTTCTCGGACGTTCCGGAAAAGCTGGTCATCCCATTCAATGCGATCCGCGGCTTCTACGATCCCTCCGTCAACTTCGAGCTCGAGTTCGACGTGCCACTCGCCGATGGCGAGGAATTGCCGTCCGGCGAAATCACCGCCTATCCGGTGGATGCGGCCGGAAAGCCCGATGACGCCGCCGGTGCAAAATCCGCCGACGGCGAGGAGAAGAAACCGGGCTCCGTCGTCTCGCTCGACTCCTTCCGCAAGAAGCAGTGATTTGAAGGGAGGCCAAGCCTCCCTTTTCCATAGGGAATCCAGGCAACCGCATGAGCGCCGAAATCATCAATCTGCGCCAGTTCCGCAAGAAGCAGGCTCGCTCCGAACAGGAGAAGCAGGCCGAACAGAACCGCATCTCCTTCGGCCGCACCAAGGCCGAAAAGCAACTGACCCGCAGCCTGAACGACAAGGCCGACAAATCCCATCGCGACGGCCGGATCGAGACCGATGACGACGGCGCGTGACGGTTTCACGCAAAACTCGAAGAGCCGGAATGGAACCTGCGATCAGCCACTTGCGCGGTTTCCTTGAATCGATCTGCCGACCCACGCATGCTTTGACAGAACGTCCTTAGCGCGTGCTCGCGGACGCGCGGCGCTCTAGGCGCTCCAATCGGAATGTGAAGGCGCTCCATGATCCGCAAGCATTCGGCGACATTGCACGGCCATCGCACCAGTTTCTCGCTGGAGGATGAGTTCTGGACTGAGCTGAAGACGATTGCCGCAGCCCGTTCGATACCGCTCGCCGCCCTGATCTCCGAAATCGACGACCACCGCCCGCCGGACAGCAACCTGTCCTCAGCGCTGCGCTTGCATGTGCTTTCCTGGCTGAAGGCCGGCGCCAGCCACCAGCCCTGATGCATGTTGCTTAAAATCGCGTAGCGATTTGGGACGACATCAATGAAAACAAAGGCCTGAAGCGTCTTGCATGAATCAAATTCTATGCACTTTCACTGCGCCTGAACGCCCGGCAACTGGTCGAAATTGAGCGGACCGGGCTGCGCTTGCCCGCTGCGCCGTGCTGCTTCCGCCTCTGCGGCGGCCCTCGCCTGCGCATCCGCATCCGCCTTCGCTTTGGCTTCCGCCGCGCGTGCGGCCTCCGCCTCGGCAGCAGCCTTCTCAGCGGCTGCTTTCTGCGCCAGCGCGCGCAGCCGCTCTTCCTCCGCCTGCCGTTGCTGCTCGATCTCGGCTGCCTTGATGCGCTCAGCGTCGTTGAACCGGTAGAGCGCCACCTCGCGGCGCAGCCGCTGTTTTTCGAGCACGACCGCCTGCAGCCGCTCGACACGCCGGCGCTCGCGCTCGAAGGCGCGCAGCGACAGAAAGCTGGTGATATCGGTTACATCCATCGTCTTGCCGGGCGACGGCAGCATGCCGGAAAAATTCAGCCGGAGCGCCGGCTCGGCGCCGGAAAGCGCTTCCGTGCCAGGATTGAACCCGACGCCCAGCGTCGCGCTGATCCGCTCTTCCGGCAGTGCGATTTGCGCATCGGCGGTGATGCGGGCCAGATCGTTGGCGACGGTGACATTCTGCACCCTCAGCGTCCCGTCGGCGATGTTGAAGGGGATGCCGAGCGGCGGCAGTTTCGCCTCGCCGTTGCTGAGCAGCGTCTCGATGATTGGATGCACCTTGCCGGCATTGATCTGCTCCTGCATCGTATCGGTTGCGGCAAGCAGCGGCGGAAGGACGGCAAGGTTAAGCCCGCGTATGCTGGTATCGCCGAGCCTCAGTTCGCCCGAACCATTGAGCGAGCTGGCGATCTCGCCGATCGTCTTGCCCGAAGCCTCCATCGACAGCGACAATCCGAACTTGCCGTTGGCGATCGGCGCTCCGTCGCGCAGCCAGACGACGCCGGAAAGATCGGAATCGGCAAGCGCAAGCTTCGTCTGCAGGAAACCGGTACCGTTGGCATTGGTGAAAAGCAGGTTGCCGGAGAGCTTTCCGTCGTCCCAATTGCCGGCCATTTCGTTGAGCTGCAGCTCGTCGCCCTTGTAGGCAACGTTGCTGGTGAAGTCCGACACCGCCGTTTCCGGAAGGCCCGGCCAGAACTGCTTGGCCGTCAGTTTCACGTTGACGTCGAGATCCTTGAAGACGGGCAGCCCCAGCGGCGCCTTCGTCAGCTGACCGTTGGCGGGATCGACGATCTGGCCGAACACCGCCTCGCCGAGCCAGCCGGCATCGGCCTTGGAGAGCGTCAGCCCGCCACTCGCGGTCGTCTTCGCAGCCTTCCGGTCGAAGGTCAGCGCACCGGAAAATTCGTTGTCGGCCGCATGCCCCTTGAGATCCGAAAAGACGATCTTGTCGCTATCGATGGCGGCATTGACCTGCAGACCGAACGGCAGCCCGGTTCCGGTCTGCGGCAGGGCGATGCCGTTCATGATGAGATAGGGGTCGATATCGGCGCTGTCGAGCGAAAGGGCGATCTCGCCGTTCATAAAGGTCTCCGGCCGGACATCGATCTTGCCGTTGGCCATGAACGAGGTCCGGTCGGTCGCAAAGGTCAGCGCCGCATCGGCGGGATCGTTGCCCGATGCCTTCACCTTCAGCGTCAGGCGGCCATTGGCCCCGACATCGACCGGCAGCGGATCGAGCCCGGCCTGGCCGAACAGGACTGATGGCACGGCGTTTTCGAGCGTCGCCTCGAGGCTCGTCGTGCCATTGCCGGTCAGCGCCAGGAGGTCGGACATGCGGTAGTCGAGATTGACGCGGCTGCCGTTCGCCACGCCGGCAAGCGTCACCGTCAGCGCATTGCCCTCGTCGCCGCCAAGCGTCAGCGCGCCGCGAAGCGCCGTATTGCCGTACCAGCCGGCATTGCGCACCAGCCGGTCAAGCACCGGGTGATGCGGCAGGTGCTCGCGCAGCGTGGTGAAGAAGCCGCCGGGATCGGCCGATTTGAAGGTGATCTCGCCCGCGCCCTTGTAGTCGAGCAGCGAACCTTCCGCCCTGCCCGTCGCCGTCAGCTCTGCGCCTGCAATATTCTTGATCGACAGCCGGTCGACGGCAAGCGCGCCATCGGCAATCGTAAAGGTGGTCTCGACATTCTCGGCGTCGACGCCGAAGGCGGTGAACTTGTCGGCCTTGAGCTGGGCGGCGATCTTGTGGTCGAGCACGTTGTCGCCGGCATCCTGGCCGGTCATGAGCCCGCTCAGCGCCTGTAGCGCGTCAAGATCGAGCGTATCGCCGTTCAGCGCCACCGATAGCGTCGGCGTCTGGCCGGAGATCGCCTGGCGCTCCAGCCGGCCCTTCAGCGTCGCCGGTCCGATGGCGATCTCGAGATTTTCGAAACGCTGCAATTCATGCGTCAGGCTGACATTGGCGGAAAAGCCCGCCTGCCGTAATTGCCGGATAGCCGGATCGACCGA
Source organism: Rhizobium sp. WSM409 (assembly GCF_057653825.1). Lineage (NCBI taxonomy): Bacteria > Pseudomonadati > Pseudomonadota > Alphaproteobacteria > Hyphomicrobiales > Rhizobiaceae > Rhizobium > Rhizobium sp. WSM409. The sequence goes on from NZ_CM172794.1 coordinate 2,817,882, forward strand.
GCCGGCTAGCCAGGAGGCTAGCCCCGTCGGCTGGCTGGAGGCCACCAGGATCTGGCCGTTGAACGAAGGCTCGCCCTGAAGCAGGAGCTTGCCCTTGCCCTCTACCTGCGTGCGTCCCGGCAGCGTGCCGGTGACGCTGTCGATCAGCCAGCCGGTGCCGGCCGGTTCGAGCTCCAGCTGTACGTCGCGCAGCGTCGTATCGCCGGCGACGATTGCCGGCAGCTTGACGCTCGCCTTGCCCGGCACCTGCGGGATCGGCACCTGCGCGACGATATCGATCAGCGAATTCAACCGCTGGCGCGCCGAAACAGCGGGATCCCGTGTCGTCTTGCCGGCCGAGCCCTGATTGCCGATGCGGTTGACATCGATCTGCTGGCCGTCGGCGGTCAACAGGAATTCCGGCGCATTGCCGGTATCGAGCGTCGCCTCGCCGGTTATGACGTAGGGATCGTCTGTCGGGCCGATCTCCATCCGGTATTCGGGGATGCGGATACGTTCATTGGTGAGCTCGAAGCGGCCCTTGACGCGCGGCGGCTGCTCTTTCTTGTTGGCGGGCTTGGCGCTGTTGCGGATTTCGATCGCGGCCGAAAGCTGGCCCTGATAGTTCGGCTTGCTGTCGACGAGCTTCAGCTCGCCGTCGAGATCGACGCTGACAGGGTGCTTGTCCGGCGAAAGCCTCGTGCGCATGCGCAGCACGCCGTTCTCGTCCGGCTGACTGCTCGAGATCGAGAAGCCGCCGTGCTCGCCGTCGAGCGCAGCGTCGCCCTCGATGCGCCAGGGACCAGCCAGCGACTTTGCCGACATTTCCGCGTTGAGGCCGGTGATGCGACGCGAGCGACCCGACTGATCGTCGATGAATTCGACCTCGCCGCCGCTGACATGCACGTTTTCGAGGACGACGGTCCTTGCCGGTATTTCCGCGCGGCTGCCGCGCATCCAGTCGAGCGTGCCGTCCTTGAGCAATCTCAAGCGCACCTTCGGATTGACGATACGCATGTCGAAGATCAGCGCTTCGCCCGACAGGAAAGGTGCGAGCTCCGCATCCATGGAGAACTGCTCGACCTTGACGATCGGCGTGCCGTCTGCTTCCTGGCCGACGCGCACGTCATGCAGCGTCACCGATGGAAACGGCAAGAGGCGCGCATCCACGGTGCCGTAGACGGTGACTTTCTTGCCGATAATGCGGCTTGCCTGATCCTCAAAATTCTTGCGGAAGTCCGTCCAGTCGATGAACAGCGGCGCAAGCAGCGCCACAAACAGCACTACGACGATCACTCCCCCCAGAAAGACGAGGAACCGGCCTACCAATGCAAAGCGTCTCCATTCGGGATTCTGTTGCAGACACTAGAGCATGATGCCGAAAAGTGTGAGCGGTTTTCGGACGACATCATGCTCTAACTCTTTATTTGAGAACAGGATTCAGATTTCAGGGCGAGCCTGCCTAACATCATCTTGTTCTAGCGCTAATCATGCCGGGGGCAAGACCCAACTTCATGAGAATGTTCCGTTTCAGCCATGGTGGAAAATCTTGCCGGGATTGAAGATATCGTCCGGATCGAGCGCCTGTTTCACCTGTCGCATCAGATCCACCGCGCCGCCGAGCTCCTGTTCCAGAAACGCCATCTTGCCTTGCCCGATCCCGTGTTCACCGGTGCATGTCCCGTCCAGGTCGAGCGCCCGCCGGTTGAGCCGTTGTACGAAGCTCTCGGCCATGGCGATGTCTTCGGCGCTCTTGTCGTCGAACAACAGCAGCACATGGAAGTTCCCGTCGCCGGCATGGCCGACGATCGGCCCCAACAGCCCGTGTTCCTCGATATCCGCCTGCGTTTCGGAAACACAATCGGCGAGCCTCGATATCGGAACACAAACATCGGTCGAAAGTGCGGCAAGCCCGGGCGCCAGCGCCCTTGCGGCCCAATAGGCGTCGTGGCGTGCCTTCCAGAGCTTCGTCCGTTCCTCGGCATTGGCTGTCCACAGGAACTCGCCGCCGCCGCATTCGGCGGCGATCTCGGCAAAGGCTGCCGATTGCAGCGGCACCGTCTCGTCGGTGCCGTGGAATTCGAGGAACAATGTCGGGCTTTCGGCATAGGAGAGCTTTGAATAGGCGTTGCAGGCCCGCATCTGTACCGTGTCGAGCAGCTCGATACGCGCCACCGGAATGCCCATCTGGATCGTCATGATGACGGCATCGCAGGCGGCCTTGATGCTCGGAAAGGCACAGGCCCCTCCGGCAATCTTCTGGGGGATCGCCTGGAGGCGCAGCGTCACCGAGGTCAGAATGCCGAGCGTGCCCTCGGCGCCGACGAAGAGCCGCGTCAGATCGTAGCCCGCCGAGGATTTACGGGCGCGCCGGGCCGTGCGGATCTCCTCGCCATTGGCGGTGACGGCGGTGACGGCAAGCACATTGTCCTTCATCGTTCCGTAGCGCACGGCATTGGTGCCGGAGGCCCGCGTCGAGGCCATGCCGCCGATCGAGGCGTTGGCGCCGGGATCGATCGGGAAGAACAGGCCGGTATCGCGCAGGTGGATATTCAGCGCCTCGCGTGTCACACCCGGTTCGACGGTGCAGTCGAGATCTTCGGGGTTGACCTCAAGCACCCGGTCCATGCGGCTGAAGTCAATCGAAATGCCGCCATTGGCGGCATTGACCTGCCCCTCCAGCGAGGTGCCGACGCCGAAACCGATCACCGGCACCTTGTGGGTCGCACAGGCTCTGACCGCCGCCTTCACATCTTCGGCGCTCTCAGCGAAAAGCACCCCGTCTGGCAGTTGCGGCGGGATATAAGTGGTCGTATGGGCATGCTGTTCGCGGAAGGACTGGCCGGTCTGGAAACGCTCGCCGAAGCTCTGCTTGAGAATGCCGAGCACCGCGGCAATTCCCGCCTCGTTGCGTGTGCCCGCCTTCGCGTCCTTCAGCGCCATCCCGTTGATCTCCCTGCCATTCCGCAGAAACCATATCGTGTTCCGCAGGTCAGGCTGGGTATGCGGCAAGTCAAAGCGGCTGTCCAGTTAAGATTGGCAGAAGATTTCATTCCCACTTTGTTATAGGCAGGCTGCTATAGCCAAGTCCGCCGCCCTCGCACCTCAGACAATCGGCGGATTGAGCCGCGCAAAACCCTCCTGCCTGCGATAGGGAAAATAGGGATAGGGCGCCGTGACAGTGCTGACGGCGTCGAGCCTTTCGACCTGCTCCTTCGACAGGCTCCAACCGACCGCACCAAGATTCTGCCGAAGCTGTTCCTCGTTGCGGGCGCCGATGATGACGCTCGATACCGTCGGCCGGTTAAGCAGCCAGTTGATGGCGATCTGCGGCATCGTCCGGCCGGTCTCACCCGCGATGGCGTCCAGCACCTCGACGATGTCGAACAGCTTCTCGTCGTCGACGGGCGGGCCGTATTGCGCCGTCTCGTGCAGCCGGCTTGCCTTGGGCAGCGCCTGGCCACGGCGGATCTTGCCGGTCAGCCGGCCCCAGGCAAGCGGGCTCCAGACGAGGGCTCCCACACCTTGGTCGGCGCCGAGCGGCATCAGCTCCCATTCGTAATCGCGCCCCGCCAGCGAATAATAGACCTGATGGGCGACATAACGCGGATAGCCGTGGCGCTCAGCGGCGGCGAGCGACTTCATCAGTTCCCAGCCGGCAAAATTGGAAACGCCGGTATAGCGGATCTTGCCTGCGGCGACGAGCCCGTCGAGCGTCGACAGCACCTCCTCGACCGGCGTCGAGGCATCGAAAGCATGAAGCTGCAGGAGGTCGATATAGTCGGTCCCGAGCCGGCGCAGCGCATCCTCGGTGGCGCGGATCAGCCGTGCTCGCGACGTTCCCCAGTCCTGCGGCCCCTCGCCCATTGGCAGCGCCGTCTTCGTCGAGATCAGCACAGCGTCTCGCCGGCCGCGGATCGCCTGGCCGAGCACCTCCTCGGAAGCGCCGGCGGAATAGACGTCGGCCGTGTCGAAGAGATTGACGCCGGCTTCGAGGCAGATATCGACAAGCCGCCGCGCTTCCTCGGCATCGGTATTGCCCCAGGCGCCGAACAGCGGCCCGCTGCCGCCGAATGTGCCGGCGCCGAAGCTCAAGACCGGCACTCTGAGGCCGGAGGCGCCGAGATTTCTGTAGTCCATGGATCTGTCTCCTGTATTTCCTATGAGATAGACCTTGGTCGCCCGATGATATAGATTGCCCCTAAGCAAATCATCTGTGACTTGAATTCATCATGAGCCGTCAGGACATCAACCGCTCCGGCGAAATGGAAGTCTTCGTCAGTGTCGTCGAGCGCTGCGGTTTTTCCGCCGCCGCCACGGCCCGGCGCATGACGCCGTCGGCTGTCAGCAAGCTCGTCGCCCGGCTGGAGACCCGCCTCGGCGTCCGCCTCGTCAACCGCTCTACCCGAAAGCTGCAGCTGACGCCGGAAGGCTGTGCCTTCTACGAGCGCAGCATCACCATCCTTGCCGATATCGCCGAGGCTGAACGTCAGGCCTCGACAGGTGAACAGGCTTCAGGCCGAATCCGCATCAACACCAGCGGCTCTTTCGGCAATCATGTGCTGGCGCCGCTCGTGCCGGCCTTCATGGCGCTTCATCCGGCCGTGACGCTGGATATTTCCCATACCGACAGGATAGTCGACTTGATGGAGGAGCGTGCCGACGTCGCAATCCGCGCCGGCCCCTTGAAGAATTCCAGCCTGATCGCTCGCAAACTTGGCGCCACCGGCAAGATCATCGTCGCAGCACCGGATTATCTCTCGCGTCATGGCAAACCACTCACGATCGCCGATCTCCGCCGCCATTGCCGCATCGGCTTTTCTTACGCCCGCGCCATCGAGGGCTGGTCGCTGCGCGAAGGTGGCGAAACGGTGATGATCCCGATCACCCCGGGCCTGCAGGTGGGAGACGGCGAAGCCATGCGTCACCTCGCTTTGTCAGGCGCCGGCCTTGCCCGGCTCGCCGCCTTCACCGTGCGCGCCGATATCGATGCCGGCCGCCTGGTGCCGGTGCTCGAAGAGGCCAATCCTGACGATCTCGAGGAGTTCTACGCCGTCTATATGGGCCAGGGCGGCCCGCTACCGGCGCGTGTACGCGCACTGCTCGATTTTCTCGCCAGCCATGTACGTTTCTGAGGCACCCCGCCCAAAACCGTGCAGCGGCTTTGTAAAGGTGACATGCATAAAAACAACGACTTGAAGCGGTCGCATGAATCAGTTTCGCATTATAGGGCACCGAGAAGCCAGATTTCGCAATTGACCGCCCGCCTCGCCCCCGCCTATACCGGACCCGCGCCAGCCGGCTCTTGTAGCCGGCATTTCTTCGTCATGCCGGAGCCCTCAGCCTCAGGGCTTGGCGCCGGCCAGGAAAGACACGGGGATCATGTCATTCTGCGACGTAAGCCGCCTGCTGCGGGATTCCGGCCTGGCGAAATGGGCGCTGCTGCTGGCACTTTCGACTGCTCTCGTCGTCTTCCTCGAACTCTTTGCTCTGCCGGCCTCGCTGCTGATCGGACCGATGGTCGCGGCAATCGCACTGGCGTTGACCGTCGGCAAGGGAAAGCTTCGCGTGCCCTTCTGGCCGCTGCAGTTCGGCCAGGTCCTGGTCGGCCTGATGATGGCGCGCACCATCACCCCTGACATTCTCGGCACCATGGCGAAAGACGCACCGCTCTTTCTGCTGTTCATCTTCTCGGTCATCGCCATCGCCACCGGCCTCGGCTGGCTTTTGACGCGCTGGCAGGTGCTGCCGGGTACGACCGCGGTCTGGGGCTCCTCGCCGGGCGGCGCCTCCGCCATGGTCATCATGTCGGAAGCCTATGGCGCCGATGCCCGTCTCGTCGCATTCATGCAGTATCTGCGCGTCGTCTTCGTCGCCGTCGGCGCCTCGGTGATCTCGCGCCTGTGGGTGGCAGCCGATGGCGCCGAGCCGCCGCCGCTTGTCCTCTTTCCCGAGATCGACTGGCCGGCCTTTGCGGCGACGATGGCTTTTGCCGCCTTTTGTGCCTATGGCGTCTGGCGCCTGCGCCTCCAGGGTGGCACGATCATCGTGCCGCTCTTTCTCGGCGCCTTGCTGCAGGGCATGGGCCTCGTGAAAATTGAGTTACCGATGTGGCTGCTCGCCATCGCCTATGCACTGGTCGGCTGGAGCATCGGCCTGCGGTTCACTCGCTCGATCCTCAAGCACGTGGCGCGCGCCCTGCCGAGGGTATCGGCCTGCATCGTGCTGCTGATGGCGCTCTGCGGCTGCATGGCCGTGGCGCTTCACGTCTTCGCCGGCATAGATCCGCTGACCGCCTATCTCGCCACCAGCCCCGGCGGCGCCGATTCCGTCGCCATCATCGCCGCCTCCAGCGATGTCGACGTGCCCTTCGTGATGGCGATGCAGACCGGCCGTTTCCTGGTGATCCTGATGATCGGCCCGATGCTCGCCCGCTTCATCGCACGCCGTTCCGGCCTTGCGGAAAATCCCGTCTAATGCCCTGTTTGGGGTTATGCGTGAGTGCTACCCATTGGCCGGGCGTCATGCCGTAGGCCTTCTTGAAATGGCGGTTGAGATGGCTCTGGTCGGCAAAGCCGGTCGCCGCCGCCACATCGGAAATCCCCTCGCCCGCACCGATCATCGCCCGCGCCCGCTGCAGCCGCCGCATCAATAGGTAGCGATGCGGGCTGGTGGCGAAGGCCGCCCGGAAATGCCGCGACAGCGCAAAGCGGTCGAGCCCCGTCACCGCTTCCAGCTCCCCCGAGCACACTGCCCGGGTCGCATGTGCCTCAAGATAATCCCGCGCTGCCCGCGCCTGCCGCCACGCGACGAGGCCCAGCGGCCGGCGCGGCATGCGCGCATGCCGTGACAGCCCGCCCGTCACCCGCGATACGAAATCGTCGACGAAAAGCTCGTCCAGTTCGCGGTCAAGTTCGCCGAGTGCTGCCAGCAGCACGCCCGCCAGCGCAGGATCGCCGATAACGGGTTCATCGACAAAAGGCAGGCCGACGCCATCCGCCTCCAGGCATTCGAGAAGCAGCGACGGCTCCAGATAGAGCATGCGGTAGTGCAGCCCATCCTCGGTCCCCGCCCCGCCGTCATGCTCTTCGTCGGGATGCAGCACGATCACCTGCCCCGGCAGGCTGAAGCGCCGCACGCCGCGATAGCGGAAGGTCTGTACCCCCTTCAGAGTCACGCCGAGTGCATAGGTGTCGTGCCGATGCGGCTCGAAAGCATTGCCTGAGAACTGCGCCTCGATGCGCTCGATGCCGGGAAAGGCCGGCGCAGCCAGGATGGCGTTGCCGGATGGTCCCGCGCACAAACGTTCAAGACCTTCGAAGACCTGCGGATGTAAGTCCTGGTTCAACGCGCCCGATACTCCATAACCCGTAGATAGGTGAAAGACCGTACGATGTTTGATACCAAAATTGCCGTCGTCCTGCGAAACAATCTTGCCGGCTGGCAGAAGCTGAACGTCACCGCCTTCCTGATGACAGGCATCGCCGGCGGGCATCCCGAGATCATCGGCGAAGCCTACAAGGACCGCGCCGGCAATCTCTACAATCCGCTATCGATCCAGCCGATCATCGTGCTCTCCGCCGACGAGGCGACGATATCAGCAGTTCACCGCCGCGCGCTGGAGCGCGATATTACCAGCTCGCTGTTCATCGAGGAGATGTTTGCGACCGGCCACGACGCTGCCAACCGCGCCGTCTTCGCAGAATTTGCGCCTGAAGACGCCAAGGTGGTCGGCATCGCGCTGCGCGCCGAAAAGAAGATCGTCGACAAGATCACCAAGGGCGCCACGATGCAGCACTAACAGAAACGGCCGGGCTAAGCCCGGCCGTTTCAAAGGCAGAAAATTCGGTTCAGCCCTGCGTGATCGGCGCGATCTGGATCTCGACGCGGCGGTTCTGCGCGCGGCCGGCCTCGCTCGCATTGGAGGCGACGGGCTGGGACGGGCCGAAACCGACGGCGGAGACGCGGCGCTGGTCGATGCCCTGACCGCCGAGATAATCGGCAACCGAAAGCGCGCGGCGCTGCGACAGGTCCTGATTGTGCTGCAGGCTGCCGGTCGAATCCGTATGGCCGTTGACGTCGATCAGCGTGCGGTTGAACTTGCGCAACACGATCGCCACCGAATTCAGCGTCGGATAGAAGCCCGGCTTCACCGCGTCCTGATCGACGTCGAAGGTGATGTTCGACGGCATGTTAAGAATGATGTTGTCGCCGTTGCGGGTCACCGAAATGCCGGTGCCTTCGAGCTGGGCGCGAAGCTCGGATTCCTGCTGGTCCATGTAATTGCCGATCGCACCGCCGGCGAGAGCCCCGACGCCTGCGCCGATCAACGCCGCATTGCGCTTGCCGTGGCCGCCACCACCGACGGCCACGCCGACGAGAGCGCCGCCGAGGGCGCCAAGCGCAGCACCACCCGCCGTATTGGAAACCTTCTGTTCACCGGTATAGGGATCGGTCGTCGTGCAGGCACTGAGATAGCTTGCGGCAATAGCGAGAAGTACGAATTTTTTGATCATGGACAGGACGGTCTCCGTTCGACTGATCCGAGCAAATGGCAAGGATTGCGGCAAGAAAATGAAGATGTTCTCCTGATAGGGCAAATTCGGGCGCCGAAACACAGCCATGTTGCGGGATTGCGCTGATATCACCAGTTTTAGCGGATGACCGTCCACTTCTCCTCCCTCATTCCTGTGCTCGTCACAGGAATGACAGAGAGTGGGATCGCACACTTAGAAATTTTGGAACAACTGCCGCACCGTATCGTAGGTTGCGTTGGCGATGTTCAGCGATTGCAGGCCGAGTTGCTGCTGCGTCTGCAGCGCCCTGAGCCTGCTCGACTCCTCCTCCATGTCGGCATCGACAAGCCGGCCGATGCCGGTGGCATTGTTGTCGTGCAGTTTCGTGGCGAAGTCGTTCTGCAGGTTGATGCGTTTCTCCAACGCGCCGAAGGCCGAACCGACCGTCGTCAGCTGCGACAGCGCGGCATCGACGACGCTGATCATTTCGCCGACCTGTCCTTTCGTCGTGCTAGCCGAGAGCGAAATCACTACCTGCCCTGTGGTGGTGCCGTTTTTGCTCTGCATCAGCACGTAGTCCTGCGACGCGCCGAGCTCGGTGGCGAAATAGGCCGATGTCAGCACGCCGTATTCGCCCGAACCGGTGGCGCGATCATCGATCAGGTAGCGTGCGTCCTTAGAGGTCGTGCTCCCGCTCGGCGTCGTGTCGATATGATAGCTCAGCATGCCGACCGAGATGGTCCCGTCGGCATTGCGGATGAAGGAGGCCGGAATCTGGCGCGGCTGCGTCGGTGTCGCATCGTTGTTGAGAACCACCCAGTTGTCGCTATTGAAAGTCGCCGCCTCGGAGACGCTGCGCAACTGCTCCTGCAACTGCTTGATCTCTTCATTGACCTTGTCCTTGTCGACCCCGTCTTCGGTCGCGGCAACCAGCTTGGCCTTGATCTCAGAGACGACATCGATGACGTTCTGGACGCCGGTATAGGCCGTTCCCATCGTCGCCGCCGCCATACCAAGCGCATCCTGGATCGCCGAAACCGCCTTGTTGTCGGTTCGCGCAGTGGTGGCGACCGACCAATAGACGGCATTGTCGCTGGCTTTTGCCACACGCATACCGGTCGTGATGTGGTTTTGCGTGACCGCCATATTACGGTTGATATCGCGCAGCACATGAAGCGCCGCATCCACCGAGACGCGCTGGTAAATACTCACAGAACTAAACTCCAAAAACACAACAGGACGCAAACTGCACAAGAAATGAACCGTCCGCACGGACTGTCATGTCCGGGGTCGCTGGCGTTCCAGCGCGTTGCGGCCTTCAAGAAACGAAGAAGACCAGTCGGTTACTGGCAACAATCATTGCCGTTTATGCTTAACAAACGACTAAACGTCAGAAGTAATCCATCTTATTTTTCAAGGTTTCATACACCATAAGAAACGCCGCCGGACGAGGTACGGCGGCGTTGCGAAATCGGATGAAAAGCTTATTCGGCGGCCTGCAGCTGCTCGTCATCGGGTGCGGCGCGTGGCCGTGTGGCGACCGACATCTCTTCGTGCAGGCGCGCCTCCTCGTGGGCGTGCGGCTTGGCGAAGCGGGCAAGCAGCAGATAGGCGACCGGCGTAATGAACAGCGTCACCAGCGTTGCGAAACCGAGGCCTCCAACGATCACCCAGCCGAGTGCTACGCGCGCTTCGGCGCCGGCGCCGTGGGCAAAAACCAGCGGCACGCCGCCGAGGATGGTGGCGATCATCGTCATCATCACGGGACGAAGGCGCAGCGCGCAGGCCTTCTCGAGCGAGGACCGCACATCCTCGCCCCGGTCGCGCAGCTGATTGGCGAATTCGACGATCAGGATACCGTTCTTCGCCATGACGCCGACCAGCAGCACCAGGCCGATCTGGCTGTAGATGTTGAGGCTGGAGCCGGTGATCACAAGTGCGAAGACGGCGCAGGCAAGACCAAGCGGCACCGTCGACATGATGATCAGCGAAGACAGCACGCTTTCGAACTGCGCGGCCAGCACCAGGAAGATGATGACGATGGCGAAGCCGAAGGTCAGCGCCATGCCGCTCGAATTCTCTTCGAGCGTCGCCGCCTCGGCAAGCGGCAGCAGGCGGGAGCCTGGCGGCAGCAGCGGCTCGGCGAGATCAGTCACCTGCTTGACGGCATCGCCGAGCGACTTGCCGTTTCTGAGTCCGGCGGTGATCGCCACGGAGGCGAGCTGCTGCTCGCGGTTGAGCTGCGGCGCGACCGAACCTTCCTTCATCGTGGCGATGACCGACATCGGCACGATCTTGCCGTCGCCGGTTTTCAGGAACACGTTCTCAAGATCGGTCGGATCGTCGATCGGCCGCGTCGTCGAGGTCAGAAGCACGGGATAGGATTCGCCGTCGACGAAGACATCGACCACCGAGCGCCCTTCGAGCAGCGATTGGATTGCTGTCGAAAGCCCGGTTATATCGATGCCGAGATCCGAGGCGCGCTCGCGGTCGATCGCCACCGACACCTGCGCCTGGCTGGGCTCGTTGGTCAGGCGCGGCGTATCATATTGGCCAGTGGCCTCGAGCGCCTGAACCAGCTTGGCGGCCGCCGCCGTCAGCGCCTCGTGATCATTGCCGATCAGCGCCATCTGCAGACCACTGCCGGCACCGCGGATGCGAAGGCTGTTCGATGAGATAGCATTGCCGCGCAAAGCCGGCACCCTGGAGGCCGCCTGGTTGATATCGCCGACGATCTCCGTCTGCGTCCTGTCACGCTCTCCCCAGGGGGCGAGCGTCAGCACCATGAAGCCGCTGTTCAGCGAACCACCCTGGCCGGAGATCGAGAAGACGTTGCGGATGTCGCCGCGGTCGACCAGCGGCTGCAGATATTCCTCGACGAGCTGCATCTTGTCGCGGGTATATTCGAGGCTCGATCCCTGCGGCGTCGTCAGCCGCATCATCACCATCGACCGGTCCTCTTCGGGCGTCAGCTCGCTCTTGACCGTCGAGAAGGCGATGAGCGCCGCGCCGGCAAAGATCACCGAGAACAGGATGACCACGAAGGGCGCGTTGAGACAGCCGTGCAGTGCCCATTTGTAGAGATCGGCCAGCGCCCCGCCGAAGCGGCCGAGCACGCCGTGATCCTCGAGCATCGGCTTGGTCAGCATGCGCGAGGCAAGCATCGGACACAGCGTCAGCGCCACGATCGACGACAGCCCGACCGAGAAGGCGAGCACGAAGCCGAATTCGCGGAAGAGGCCACCGACCTGTCCCGGCAGGAAGGAGAGCGGAATGAACACCGCCGCCAGCGTCGCCGTCGTGGCGATGACGGCGAAGAACACCTCGCGCGTTCCGAGCACGGCAGCAGCGCGCGGTCCCATGCCTTCGGAGCGCCGGCGTACGATATTTTCGAGCACCACGATCGCATCGTCGACGACGAGGCCGGTCGCCAGCACAATCGCGAGCAGCGTCAGAATGTTGATCGAGAAGCCGACCATGTAGATCGCCGCCAGCGTGCCGATCAGCGCCACCGGCATGCTGACGGCCGGGATCAACGTCGCCCGCCAATCGCGCAGGAAGAGGTAGATGACGGCGGTGACGATGACGGCGGCGAGTATCAGCGCCAGTACCACCTCGTGGATCGCGCCCTGGATGAAGACGGCGTCGTCGCTGGTGATGGCAATCGTCGTGCCCTCGGGCAGTGTCTTCGACAGCTGGTCGACGGCCGCCTTGATGCCAGTCGAGATGTTCAGCGTATTCGACTGCGCCTGGCGGATGATGCCGAGACCGATGCCCGGCTTGCCGTTGGAGCGTAGCGCCGTTTCGCCGTCGCGTGGCCCGAGCATCACTGTCGCGACGTCGCCGAGCCGAACGCGGTCCTGCAGGATGACGTTAGAAAAATCCGCCGGCGTCTGCAGGTTGGCAGTGGCGCGCACCACGATATCCTGCGTATTGCTCTTCAGCGAGCCCGCCGGCACGTCGAGTGCAGCATTGTCGAGCGCCTTCGTCAGGTCGCCGATGGTCAGCCCGCGGCTGGCAAGCGCGCCCTGGTCGACATCGACGCGGAAGACCTTCTCCTGGTCGCCATATTCCTCGACGTCGGCAACCCCGTCGACGGAGGCGAGGCGATCAATCACCTCGTTTTCGACGAGCTGGGTCAGGTCGTCCATGTTGAGATTGGTGGAGGTGACGGCAAGGCGCATGATCGCCGAGGAATCCGAATCCGCCTTGACTATCTGCGGCGCATCCGCTTCGTCGGGCAGGTTCTGGGTAATGCGGCCGATCGCGTCGCGCACGTCGTTGGCGGCGACCGAGAGATCGATCGCATCCGAAAATTCCAGCGTCACCCGGCTCTGACCGAAGGATGAGGTCGACGAAATCGATTTCAGGCCGCTGACGCGCGCGACCGCCCCCTCGATCACCTTGGTCAGTTCCTGGTCGATCGTCTGCGGCGATGCGCCATCGAAGGTGGTGCGCACGGTAACGACGGGACGGTCGACATCCGGCAGTTCGCGCACCTCAACGCCGACATAGGCCGCAAGGCCGGCGACGACCATCAGCGTATTGAACACCAGCGCCAGAATCGGCCGGCGAACGAAAAGCGCGGTGAAGCTCTGCTTGCCCGAGGCCCTGTCCTGATGAATCTCGGTCACGCTCATTGGGTGGCGACCTCCGCAGCCGCGGCGACATCGGCGCTCACACGCACTGCCCCGCCCTCGCGCACGCGCTGCAGTCCCTGTGTCACGATCACGTCGCCGTCCTTGATGTCGGCTTTGACCAGCACGAAATCCGGGTTGCGCTGCACGATACTGACCCGCACCTTGTGCGACTTGTAGTCGTTGACCTGCCAGACGAAAGACCCTTGTGAATCCCACTGCACCGAGACCGGGTCGACGGCCGGATATTTATCGCCGGCAAATTTCATGCTGACGCTGAAGGACATGCCGGCGCGCAGCTCGTCGGAACTGTTGTCGATCTTGGCGCGCAGGCGCAGCGTGCGACTTGCCGCGTCGATGCGGTTGTCGACGGCTTCGACCACGCCGGAAAACACCTTTCCTGGCCTTGCCACCGACATCGCCTCGACCGGCTGGCCGACCGACACAGTATTGGCGAAGCGCTCCGGCACCCAGTAGTCGACGAGGATTTCCGAACGGTCGTCGAGCGTGACGATCGGGATGCTCGTCGTAACATTGTCGCCGATATTGACCGGCACGATGCCGACGATGCCGTCGATCGGCGCGGTGATGTTGCGCCGGGCGAGATTGAGCTCGGCGGCCTGCAGCTGCAGCCGCGCGCCCTGCTCGGCGATCTCGGAATCGAACACGTCCATGCGCGACACGCTGGACTTGATGTTGTGATAAAGGTTGGACTTCTCGACGGCGGCCTTAACCGCCACGTCAGCCTGGCCGCGGGCGATCACCTGCTCCTCGCTGTCGAGCTTGGCGAGCACCTGGCCGGCCTTCACCCTGTCGCCCGACTTGATGAGGATTTCGCGGATTGTGCCCGATGCCTGCGGCGTGACCGCGACCGAACGGATCGCGTCACCCGTGCCGATGGCATTCAGCCGGTCGTTGACGATACCTTGGACGACTGCCTGCGTCGCGACGAGAATGGCGCTGTTGCGCCCGCCGCCATTACGGCGGTTCTGTCCCTGCCCTTGTCCGTCGCCGCGTTGCTGCCCCTGCGCCCGGGCTGGAGCGTCGGCATCCACCGTCTCCTCAGCCTTCGGCGCGATCTTGGAAACGATGCTGTCTGGAATCCCTGCATCGCGCATCGTATCGCCGGCGCCGGGCACAAAGAAAACCCACGCGGCAAAGCCGGCAATAATGACGATGAGCGACAGTATAAACTGCTTCCAAAAGGCCATTCACGTCTCCAGAGGGACTCGAGGTTGGACCAGGGTCGGTCGAAAGAGGCGCTGCGGGATCGAGATTCCCGTCTGATGCGACAATATCGCGCGTTTACAGCTTACCGGCAAGCATAAGCAGCCGGCATTACCGATTTGTAATATCAGCAAAGAATGGAAATAACCCGGCCGCTCACTTTTGTTTGAACGAACACTCGCCCATGCCTTTGACACCGCCGATTATCGGGCGAGATATCGCACAAATGTCCGACGATGCGGGTTGAATGTCTATCTGCGCATCGACCATCGCACGCCCATGACGGCCGCAATCCCCAGTATCGGCCACACCGCCCAGAACTGCCCCGTCCAGGTGAAGAGGTTGAGGCCGGCAAGGCCAAGTGCCAGGATCGCCAGCGAGGTGATCTTTCGGTTGTACAGGATCTGATCGCGGTTCCAGGCGAGCGCCGCGACGACGGCAAGCGCAAGCACCGGAAACCGCGCCCAGAAGACGCCCTGCCACGACAAGAGATTGATACCGATCAGGACGGCGGCGATGACGCCGAGCACGCCATACAGCCTGCGTCCTCCCGGTGCTGGGGTTGTCTCAACCTTGGCTGCCGCCATAACCGCCGCCGGCTGCGGCCGCGCGGCGCCGGATCGTTCGGCATGCGGCGTCTCCTCCCTGGCATCGCCGATCTTTACCGCGTAGCTTGGCACGCCTTCATCGACATTCTTCACCATCAGCGGCCCGAGAAACTCGAAACCAACCGCCACCTTGTTGCGGACCTGATCGTAAACGGTACTTGATATGACGATGCCGCCGGCCGCGGCCGACGCCTGCAGCCGCGCGGCAATATTGACGCCGTCGCCATAGATGTCCTCGCCCTCGACGATTACGTCGCCGAGATTGATGCCGATACGGAAGAGCATGCGACCGTCGGCCGGTCGGCGGGCGTTGAAACCCGCGAGTTCGTTCTGGGTGTCGACGGCCGCACGCACCGCCTCGACCACGCTTGGGAAGTCGGCGATCAGCCCATCGCCCCAGGTGTTGATGACGCGGCCGCCATGGCTTTCGATCAGGCGTCCCATCGCTTCCCGGCAGCGTTTGAGGCTCGCAAGCGTCCCTTCCTCATCAGTCCCCATCAGCCGCGTATAATCCTGCACGTCAGCACAGAAGATCGTCGTCAGCTTGCGCCGCGTTTCACTCATGGTCTCTCGTCTCCGCGCTATCCGCCCCGGAAGATCGCTGCAAAGGGTGAAACTGGTCGAGATCAAGTGGGCGATTGCAACGGCGGTAAACTACTAAGGCTTTGTGTTTGTTGCCACCGATAATTGTCCATTATCGCCCGTCAGCATAATCTGTGATCACTGAACGATCTTGCGCGGGCTCGCCGTGTGTTCTTTCGCCACCGCGCTGGAACTGTCGATTTCCTGAAGCAAAACGTCATAGCCCCAGAGATCGGCGAGATGCTGCAGGACGAGCTTCGTGTCATTTTCCTGAAGATAGCAACCATTCATCATGATGTGTTGTAGCAGCAGCCGGCGGTCGCCGGCGAGATCGACATCGACGATATCGATGGCAGGATCGGTCCAGCCGATATCATATTCGCGGGAGAGCTGGCGGCGGATGCGCAAATATCCGCGCTCATTGTGGATCGCCGAAACCAGCACCCCCTCGGTTTGATCAGGATCGTCGTAGAGATGGAACAGCCGCAACTGCCGGATCAGGTTCGGGCTCAGGAACTGGCTGATAAAACTCTCGTCCCGGTAATTGGCCCAGATGTCGCGCAGGACGGCCATCGCATCGCCTCGCCCAGCAATATCGGGAAACCATGCGCGGTCCTCATCCGTCGGCTTCGTGACGATCCGCTCGATATCCTGCATCATCGCAAAACCAAGCGCATAGGGGTTGAAGCCCGAGAACCGCCGATCGTCGTAGCTCGGCTGGAACACGACGTTGGCGTGCGACTTCAGGAATTCGAGGAAGTTTCCGTCGCTGATCTGCCCTCGCTCGTGAAGCCGGTTCATGATCTGGTAGTGGACGAAGGTGGCAGTTCCCTCGTTCATCACTTTGGTCTGCCGCTGAGGATGGAAATATTGTGCGACATGGCGGACGATGCGAAGGATCTCGCGCTGCCACGGCTGCAGCCGCGGCGCCGACTTTTCCAGAAAGTATAGGATGTTGTCCTGAGGGAGACCGAGGGCGGCGCGGCGCTTTTCCAGGCCGACGTCGCCGGCCTTTCGGGCCTTGCCGACGGGAACCGTGCGCCACAGATCGTTGAACATCTGCTCTTCATGGGCGCGGCGCTCCTGTTGCCGCTTCTCCTCCTGGCGAAGGTCGATGGTGGTCTTGCCCGCGTATCGATGCACCCCATGCGACATCAGTGCATGCGCCGCATCGAGTGTCCGCTCGACGGCCGTCTCGCCGTAACGTTCCTCACAGCGGGTGATATAACCCTTGGCGAAATCGAGGTAATCGAGGATCCCCTCCGCATCGGTCCAGAGCTTGAAGAGATAGTTGTTCTTGAAGAAATGGTTGTGGCCGAAGGCCGCATGCGCGGTGACGAGCGTCTGCATCGTCGCCGTGTTCTCCTCCATCAGGTAGGAGATGCAGGGAGAGCTGTTGATGACGATCTCATAGGCAAGGTCGCGCATCCCGCGGCGGTAGAAAGCTTCGTGATGCGCGAAGTGCTTGCCGAAAGACCAGTGGCGGTAAAAGAGCGGCATGCCGGTCGAGGAATAGGCATCAAGCATCTGCTCCGAGGTGATGACTTCGATCTGGTTCGGATAGACGTCGAGGCCGAGTTCGTTAAGCGCGATCTCCTCGCAGGCGTCATGGATGCGCTGGAGCGTTGCGAAATCCCAGTCAGCCCCCTCGAACAACAGCCGCTCTCTTGGCCTCATCGTCGTGGTCATGGCGTCACCCTCGACTGTGCGTCACGTTTTTGGAAGAGATCGTGGAAAACAGGGAATATTTCGCTTCGCCGGCAGACCTTGCGCATCGAAAGCGGCAACTCGGAACGGATCCCGTCATAAAGCATCCAAAGCGGTGAACGGGATACCGAGGAGTCGCCGCCTTCTTCGCCGACCTCGATATAGGCGAAATACTGGCAGAGCGGCAAAATCTCGTGCAGCAGCTGTCCGGTCAGGTTTCCGTCCGAATGGGCGTTGTCGCCGTCCGAAGCCTGGGCGCCGTAGATATTCCACTCTGCCGGATCGAAACGCGCCGCGATGATCCCGCGCATTGCCGCTAGCGCACTGGATACCAGCGTGCCGCCCGTCGCCGGACCATAGAAGAAGGTTTCCTCATCGACCTCCTCCGCCTTGTCTGTGTGACGGATGAAGACGATCTCCACTTTCTTGTAGCGCTTCGACAGGAAAAGATAGAGCAGCAGGTAGAACCGCTTCGCCAGATCCTTCATGTGTTCCGACATGGAGCCCGAGACGTCCATCAGGCAGAACATCACCGCCTTCGCCACAGGCTTCGGCTCGTTTTCGAAGCGGCGATATCGCACGTCGAGCGGATCGATATAGGGGATGCGCCGACTTTTTTCCGTCAGGGACTTGAGTTTTGCCTCAAGCGCCAGGCGGCTCTCGTCGTCCTCGCATTCCTCGATCTGCCGCTGCAGGGCTTCGATCTCTTCGCGGCGCGGACGGTGAAGCGCGACGCGGCGCATCATCGCGAGCCTCGTCGTGCGACCGACGGCGATGTTGGACGGCGATCCCGACACGGAATAGCCGGCCCGCGATGGAGTTTCCTCCTCGGTTTCGGCCAGACGCCGTTTGGCAAGGTCGGGCAGTTCCAGGTCGTCCAGAAACACATCGAGGAATTCTTCGCGCGTCAGCACGAAGCGGAAGCCATCCTCACCATCGCCCTCACCCGCATCCTTGGGTTTTCCGCCCCTGCTCCCCGGCGGGCGCGGAAGAATGTCGCCTTCGACGAAGGCCCTGTTTCCAGGCAGGATATGATCGCGGATGCCGCCGTCGCCCCTTCTCAAGTTCGGCTCGGCCATTCCATCGATCGGCAGGCTGATTTCCCCGCCGTCGAGCACATCGCGAATGTTCCGGTTTTGCAGAGAACGCTTTACCGCCTGCTGCACAGCGCCTTTCATGCGCCGAAGAAACCGTTGCCGATTTTCCAGACTTTTACCGCGCGGATTTAGCCGACGGTCGACAATGTGCATATTGGCTCCACATTAACTTGCCTGTTTGACGCGCATGTACCATTCGACGAGGCGCCGAACCTGCCTCTCCGTGTAACCCCGCGCGGCCATGCGCGAGACGAATTCGCTGTGCTTCTTTTCCGTTTCGGAATCCTTCTTCGATCCGAAGGAAATGACCGGCAAAAGATCTTCGACCTGCGAGAACATTCGCTTTTCGATGACTTCCCGGATTTTCTCGTAGCTCGTCCATGACGGATTCTTTCCGCCGTTGGCTGCCCGCGATCTCAAGCAGAACTTGACGATTTCGTTGCGGAAATCCTTCGGATTGGCAATTCCCGCCGGCTTTTCGATTTTCGTCAGTTCCTGGTTGAGGAGCTCGCGATCGAGTAGCTGGCCGGTATCGGGATCCTTGAAGTCCACGTCTTCGATCCAGGCATCGGCATAGTCGACGTAGCGGTCGAACAGATTCTGTCCGTAATCCGCATAGGACTCAAGATAGGCCTTCTGGATTTCATTTCCAATGAACTCTGCGTAACGCGGCGCAAGATCGGCCTTGATGAATTCCAGATATCGCTTCTCGACATCGTCGGAAAACTGCTCGCGGCGGATCGACTGCTCCAGCACATACATCAGATGAACTGGATCGGCGCCAATATCCGTGGTGTCGTGATTGAAAGTGGAGGCGAGCACCTTGAAGGCGAAGCGGGTCGATATGCCGTCCATGCCCTCGTCGATGCCGGCGGCATCCCGATATTCCTGGACACTGCGGGCGCGCGGATCCGTCTCCTTCAGGCTTTCGCCGTCATAGGTGCGCATCTTCGAGAAGTATGTCGAATTCTCATGCTTGCGCAGACGCGACAGCACGGAGAAGCGGGCCAGCATTTCGAGCGTCGCCGGAGCGCATGGTGTATCCGCGAGTTCCGATCCCTCGATCAGCTTCTCGTAGATCTTCTGCTCTTCCGTCACGCGCAGGCAATAGGGCACCTTGATCACGCAAATACGGTCAATGAAGGCTTCGTTGTTCTTGTTGGCCTTGAAGGTTTGCCATTCCGCTTCGTTCGAATGCGCAAGGACGATGCCGGTGAAGGGTATGGCGCCGATGTTCTCGGAGCCGATATAGTTCCCCTCCTGCGTCGCCGTCAGCAGCGGATGCAGCATCTTGATCGGCGCCTTGAACATCTCGACGAACTCGAGCACGCCCTGATTGGCGCGATTGAGGCCGCCAGAATAGCTGTAGGCATCGGGATCGTTTTGGGAATAAGTCTCCAGCTTGCGGATATCGACCTTGCCGACCAGCGACGAGATATCCTGATTGTTCTCGTCTCCAGGCTCGGTCTTGGCGATCGCAATTTGGCGCAACCGCGAAGGCTGTACTCTGACGACACGGAAGCGGGAAATATCGCCCCCAAAATCATCGAGCCGCTTCAGGCACCAAGGGCTCATCAGTCCGCTTAGGCGTCGCAGGGGAATGCCGTATTGCTCCTGCAGGAGCGATCCCATCGTGTCCGGGTCGAAGAGGTTGAGCGGACTTTCGAAAACGGGGCTGATCTCGTCACCCGCCTTCAGCACGTAGATCGGATGAAGCTCCATCAGCAGCTTCAGCCGCTCAGCCAGAGATGACTTGCCGCCGCCGACCGGGCCGAGCAGATAGAGGATCTGTTTGCGCTCCTCGAGCCCCTGCGCCGCGTGCCGGAAGAATGAAACGATTCGTTCGATTGTCTCTTCCATGCCGTGGAAGCCGACAAAGGCCGGATAAATCCGGATGGTCCGGTTCATGAATATCCGACCGAGGCGCGTGTCCCTGGCGGTGTCGACCATCTGCGGTTCGCCTATCGCGGCGAGCAGGCGCTCGGTCGCATTGGCATAGGCAAGCGGTTCTTTTTTACAAAGGTCGAGATAATCCGAGATCGACATATCGGTCTCGCGACGCGCATCATAACTGCGGGTGAACGCATCAAATACGGATTCGCTCAGCATGGGCCCTCCATTCAAGGTTAATGCCACAGGCTTCAGGTGTCCTTATAACCATCGAGATGGCCATGACGTTCCTGAGAATCAATAGTTTCGTCGGTTATTCCACGCTCACCGGCCGTTTCTAGCAATGCACGAAATTGTGCATCCACCGGTTCTTTAATTACTCTACGAAACTGTTGGTCAGTATAGTGGAGAAAGACGCCATCGCGGTATCAGCACATTTCACGACGTGACAGAAAGATGAAAAAGGTGTGCAATGTCGCCCGTGATTCGAGGTCTCGAAAATCAGCGGTCGGCAGGCGGAGAGCCAGCTTCGATCGGTGAATATCGATGTGCGACGGGCCATATGACGTTCGAAAACTTGGGATATTCTTAGAGAAATGGGCGCATGACGATCATGCGCTGGATATTGCGATCATCTCTCCGCAGGCCTCTCAGCCGTTGAACGCATCCTCGAGCGCGGCGACATCGATCTTGACCATGCCGAGCATCACTTCGGTCACGCGCCTGGCCCGCTCACGGTCGCTGTCGGCGATCATCTCCGAGAGCACACGCGGCACGATCTGCCAGGAAAGGCCCCAGCGGTCCTTCAGCCAGCCGCAGGCCTCCGGCGTGCCGCCATTGCCTAAGAAAGCATCCCATATCCGATCGATCTCGGCCTGGCTTTCCACGAGAATCGCGATCGAGAAGGAATGGTTGAAACTATCGAGCGGGCCGGCCTTCATGGCCAGGAAGGCCTGGTCAGCGAGCGTGAACTCGATCAGCTCGACGCTGCCGGGAGGCCCGCTCGGCGTTTCCGCCGGCAATATGGTGGTGCGGCCCATCTTCCTGGAGTCCGGGATGACAGACACGTAGAATTCGACGGCTTCGCGGGCTTCCTCGGCGAACCAGAGATTTGAAACGATCTTCGGCATGAAACGGCCTCCTTGTTGACGGGTGTTGATCCGGACAGCTGTCCGATGACCCAAGGACGCCTCACCGGCGCCTGATCCGACAGGCCGCGATTGGTATTTTCAGCCCCGCCCGCCCGCATCGCGGCTACAGCCGGGCTCGGCGGCGGCATTACCGCCCGCAACATACCGCCTGGAATAGCGCCGGCTCGGGAATGAAAGCAGAACATCTTTTCTGGTCTTTCCTTCCCGAATCACTACATTACGCGCCATGAGCAATAGTTTCGACGATATGCCCTTCTTCGACGAAGAGCCGGGCGAGATGGCGCGCAAGCCGCAGCCGCCTGCCGCACCCGCCGAACGGGCGCCCGCCGCCGGTGGCGGCATCGCCGCCCGCGCCATGGCGGCTCGCGACGGCGGCAAGCGACCGGATTATCTCGCCGGGTTGAACCCCGAGCAGACCGAAGCCGTCGAAACGCTTGAAGGCCCCGTCCTCGTGCTCGCCGGCGCCGGCACCGGCAAGACGCGCGTACTGACGACCCGCATCGCCCATATCCTCAACACCGGCCGCGCCTTCCCCTCGCAGATCCTCGCCGTCACCTTCACCAATAAGGCCGCCCGCGAGATGAAGGAGCGCATCGCGCTGCTCGTCGGCGGCGCCGTCGAAGGCATGCCGTGGCTCGGCACCTTCCATTCGATCGGCGTCAAACTTCTGCGCCGCCACGGCGAGCTTGTCGGCCTGCGCTCCGATTTCACCATTCTCGACACCGACGACGTCGTCCGCCTCATCAAGCAGCTCATTCAGGCCGAAGGTCTCGACGACAAGCGCTGGCCAGCCAAGCAGTTCGCCGGCATGGTCGATACCTGGAAGAACAAGGGCCTCGGCCCCGCCGACATCCCCGAGGGTGATGCCCGCGCCTTTGCCAACGGCCGTGGCCGCGATCTCTATTTTGCCTATCAGGCGCGCCTGACGACGCTGAACGCCTGCGACTTCGGCGACCTGCTGATGCATCCGATCGCGATCTTCCGCAAAAACCCGGATCTCCTGAAGGAATATCACGGCCGCTTCCGCTATATCCTCGTCGACGAGTACCAGGATACCAACACGGCCCAGTACATGTGGCTCAGGCTTCTCGCTCAGCGCCCTAAGGGCGAGCTGCAGAACGTCTGCTGCGTTGGCGACGACGATCAGTCGATCTATGGCTGGCGCGGCGCCGAGGTCGACAATATCCTGCGTTTCGAGAAGGATTTCCCCGGCGCCAAGGTCATCAAGCTCGAGCGCAACTATCGTTCGACCGAACATATCCTCGGGGCCGCCGCCCATCTGATCGCCCATAATGAAGGTCGCCTCGGCAAGACGCTGTTCACCGACCGCTCCGATCCGGACGACGCCAAGGTGCAGGTCCACGCCTCCTGGGACTCGGAGGAGGAAGCCCGCGCCATCGGCGAGGAGATCGAGCAACTCCAGCGGGGCAAGCATCTCTTGAACGACATGGCGATCCTCGTGCGCGCCTCCTTCCAGATGCGCGAATTCGAAGACCGCTTCGTCACCCTCGGCCTCAACTATCGCGTTATCGGCGGCCCGCGCTTCTACGAGCGCCTCGAGATCCGCGATGCCATGGCCTATTTCCGCCTCGTTGCGCAGTCGGCCGACGACCTCGCTTTCGAGCGCATCGTCAACACACCGAAGCGCGGCCTCGGCGATACGACGGTGCGCGCGCTGCACGACTATGCCCGTGCCCGCGATATCCCGATGCTTGCGGCAGCCGCCGACATCATCGAGACAGACGAGCTGAAGCCGAAGGCGCGAAAGGCGCTCTTCGACGTAATTCAATCTTTCCGCCGATGGCAGGAACTGCTTGAAAACACGCCGCATACCGAACTTGCCGAGCAGATTCTCGAAGAGTCCGGCTATACCGACATGTGGAAGAACGACAAGAGCGCCGAAGCACCCGGCCGCCTCGAAAACCTCAAGGAACTGATCCGCTCGATGGAAAGCTTCGAGTCGATGCGCGGCTTCCTCGAACACGTCTCCCTGGTGATGGATGCCGAAACCAACGAGAACCTCGATGCCGTCTCGATCATGACGCTGCACTCGGCCAAGGGTCTCGAATTCGACACCGTCTTCCTTCCCGGCTGGGAGGAAGGACTCTTCCCGCACCAGCGCTCGCTGGATGAGAGCGGCCGCGCCGGCCTGGAGGAGGAACGCCGCCTCGCCTATGTCGGCATCACCCGCGCCAAGCACCGCTGCCACATCTGGTTCGTCTCCAACCGCCGCATCCACGGCCTCTGGCAATCGACCCTGCCCTCGCGTTTCCTCGATGAACTGCCGGAAACCCATGTCGAGGTCGCCGAAATGGAGCAAAGCTACGGCGGGTACGGCCGCGGCGGCTACGGCCAGTCCCGCTTCGACAAGGCCGAACCCTTCACCAATTCCTATTCCACGCCCGGCTGGAAACGCGCCCAGGCCAACAAGACCGACGCCACACGCGACAATTGGGGCACCCGCTCCGGCCACGCCGTCGAACGCATAGGTTACGGCGAAAGCGGCCCGAAGGGGCGCACGATCGAAGGTGAGCTGGTGGCGAAATCGACATCGTCGGAACCGTCGAGATTCACCCCCGGCGATCGCGTGTTCCACCTGAAATTCGGCAACGGCAACATCACCGGCATCGAGGGCAACAAGCTGACGATTGAGTTCGACCGGGCCGGACAGAAGCGGGTCTTGGACGGGTTCGTCGAGCGCGTCTGACCTCGCGTCAGTATGACGCGAAGTTTACCCGAGCATCCGCATCCTTCCGAGCCCGAGAATATCGTTGATCAGGGCAATGCCCATTCCCGCCGCGACGATTCCCAATCCGATCAGAAAGAGCCGGCGAGACCGGTCATATTTGGCGGCAAACAGGGAGTCCCGCGCCAGCAGATCGGCAAAGACTTTCACCTGGACGGCGATGCCCACGGTCAGGAACAGCATCGGCAGAATATCGATGCTGGTCCAGTCATTAGGATTGGAAACCCAGACACTGATGAAATTGAGCGAGAAACCAAGGATGATCCCGGCCGCCGTCAGCGACCCGTTGCGAAACGTCGCGTCGATCTTTTCGTCGAGATCCGGCTCTGGCATGGCTTCGCTTCCGTCTTGCTTCTGAGGGTAAGAAAGGCAGAAATCATCACCCGGAGCAAGGTCGACCTGAAGTCGCCCCTCGCGGAAAGCAGACGAAATGCCGCAGCCGCGCAAACCCGAGCACTCCGCCCATAGCTCCTCCACGTGCTCCATTACGGCAATTTCGGGCCAACACCGGCATGGATTTAATCGCGCCCAGACAAACCGACCGCCAAAAAAAGCCAATAAATCCAATGAAAAACTTTGGTAACCGAAAAGGTTAACGTGCGTTGCCTCACATCGTCAATCGCACTTCCGCCCTGTCAAAACGTCGCTTTGACGCCTTTCGCAAATCAGCTTAGCCCAGAGGCTGCCCGCCCATGAAAGGCGGGCTTCACGACGAACTTTTCAAAGGAGGTTCCAGTGACCAGTGTTTCATCTCTCGGCAGCACCTTAACTCAATATCAGTCTCCGCTTTCCAGTCTGGACAAGAATGGCGACGGCGTCATTTCGGCGGACGAGTTGGCCGCCGCCTCGCAGTCCTCGACTTCGGCCACGGCGTCGACCGACAGCGACGACAGCAGCACCGATATCGTCAAGAAGATTACCGCCGACATCCTGTCGCTGATGCTGTCCATGCAGAAGACCGACGGCAGTGACGATCAGGGCGACGGCGGCGATCAGAGCGAGGGCGCTTCCAAGGGTGTCTTCGCCGCAATGGATACGAATGGCGACGGCAAGTTGACCGAGTCTGAATTTCTTGCCGCCGATCCGAACAGCATCAAGACTTCAGGCGACAGCGATCCGCTCCTGACCAAAGTGCTGAGCGACATGCAGACGGCCCTTCAGGCCTACCGCAATACCTACGGCGCTTCCGCCGCAGCAGGTGATTCTGCAGCCGACAACGTGGCGGCGGCCTAGCCGGGAGATCCGGGCTCTGCCGGGGGAGCCTCGATCCATCGATGCCGCACAAAAGCGTCCTACGCGGCAATTGCCGCCGTCGCGGGCTGTGTCCGCGATGCGGAAATCATGCACGCGCCTTCCCCTCCGTTCGATTTCAACACGAGAACCGCCGCCAGCTATCGTAATGATTGCATTAGAGCATTCTGTTTCGACGACTTACTACCGCTAGTGCCAGATTTAACACTTGCGCGTCCGCGTCTGGAAATCCACTAGTTGATCCATTCAGTGTGCTTGGCGTCTTACACTGCAATAAAGCGAAGGGATTGGCCTTGATGAAAGCGCTGCTGCTCGTCGATATTCAGAACGGCTTCTGTCCGGGCGGCAATCTGCCGGTGCCGGAGGGCGACAAGGTGGTTCCCGTCGCAAACAGACTGATCGACAGCGGCAAATACGATCTGATCGTCGCCTCGCAGGACTGGCATCCGCCGGGCCACGGCAGCTTCGCCTCCGCCCATCCCGGTGCCGCCCCCTTCGAGATGGGAGAACTGTCGGGCAAGCCGCAGATGATGTGGCCCGACCACTGCATGCAGGGTACGCTCGATGCCGAACTGCACCCCGAGCTCAAATCCGAAGAGATCGACCTGATTCAGCAGAAGGGCGAGGATCCTGATATCGACAGCTATTCGGCCTTCCGCGACAATGACCGCGATGCCTCGACCGGCCTTTCCGATTTCCTTGAGGATCAGGGCGTCACCGACCTCGACGTCTGCGGGCTGGCGACCGACTATTGCGTCAAGTTCTCCGCGCTCGACGCGCTGGAGATGATGCCGGGTGTCCGCGTCCGCTTCATCGAGGATGCAAGCCGCGGCATCACGCCCGAAGGCGTCGCCGCCGCCATCGAGGAGATGCGGGCGCATGGCATCGCGATCGTCGACAGCACCAAGATCCTGGCCGGCTAGTTCAGCTCGGATACCGCCCGAAAAAACCGCGTCGGATGTCGGATCGGGGCAAGCCAATCCGTCCTTGGCTCTGAACACACCAACAATGGGAGTCGAGAGATGAGAAAGCTTGTTGCTGCAGCCTTCGTCAGTTTGGACGGTGTCATGCAGGCGCCGGGCGGGCCGCGGGAGGATCCGACCGGCGGCTTCACGCAGGGCGGCTGGACCGTTAACTATTGGGACGAGCCGATGGGCCAGTTCATGGGCGGGATCTTTACCGATCCCTTCGAACTGGTGCTCGGCCGCAAGACCTACGAAATCTTCGCCGCGCACTGGCCCTTCGTAGGGAAAGACGATCCGATTGGCAAGGTCTTCAACGCCGTGACCAAATATGTCGCGACCACTTCCACGCAGCCGCTCACCTGGGCAAATTCCGTCGCTCTGCGCGGCGATGCAGCTGCCGAAATCGCCCGGTTGAAGCAGCAGGATGGCCCCGCCCTCCTGACACAGGGCAGCAGCGGCCTGTTGCAGACCCTATTGGCGCATGACCTGATCGACGAGCTCCGGCTTCTGACTTTCCCGCTCGTGCTTGGCCCGGGCAAACGCCTGTTCGGTCAAGGCGCCAAGCCGGAGGCGCTGAAGCTCACCGCCAACACGATATCGACGACGGGCGTGATCATGAGCGTCTACGAGCGTGCCGGCGCAATCAAGACAGGCACATTCGAGCTGGCGCAGCCCTCGGAGGCTGAGATCGAACGCCGGGAGCGAATGAAGCGCGAAGGCTGAACGCGCCTCCACGGTTGCGGGGCCGCGAGCGCCGTCCCGTCCCGCTTATAGGCTCCTGCCCTTCTTCTTCTGGTCGCGCTCCAGTCGCGGCACCACTCCCGAAGGTATTGCCGCCGCGATCGGCGAGATGCCGGCGCATGGCATCACAATGATCAAATGCGTGGGCGTGTTGTGCGAATAAGCTGCTGGCTGGCATCTTATTTCAGCACGTAGACGTCGAACGTCTCATCGCTTCCGGCAACCGTGCCGAAGCGCTTGATGAGGTTTGTCGCGCTCTGGAATGCAGAAATGTCTTCCGGCGTCAGAGACAATCGCCAAACGTAGCTTTCACGCAGGGAGACGGGCGCAGTAATCTGATCAAGCCGCTGCGAAAGAAGAATGACGACCGGCACATGTTCACTCTGCTGCAATCGATGTGCCGTTTGCAGAATATCGGCAAGGCTGAGCGAAAGCCGGGCGTTGCGGGTATATCGCACGATGGCGCCGAACCGCTCCTCCCGCAGAAGATAGGTGCGGTTGGGGACGTAATAGGGCAAGGCTTCCACCAGGTAGTCGGGATCCGCCATAATGACCGCATCCTTGAGATCGGGGCGCGATTGAATGAACGCACCGAGATCCTTGCTTCGGCTCAGGGGTATTTCGGCGATGAAGGCCTGATTGATCTTTTCGATACCGGACACGACCTGTAGCGCCAGCAATATCAGGAAGCAGAGACGTCCGAACTTTACGAAGCCGCCGGCAGCCTCGATGCCGGCAGCGCGCGTCCGCTCGCGCTGAGTATGTGTGGTCAAGGCGGTGATCGCGATCATGAAAACCAGCCAGAGCGCCTGATGTCTGTATCCACCGGGATAGACAAGCGTAAAAAGCAGCGAAAGCCCTACGAGAACCAGTCCGGCTGCGATCATCGCCGGCCGCCGGTGCGCCAGCGCCAGCAGGCTGCCATAGATGAGCACGGACATCAACGCTGCGAAAATCCGGGAGGCCAGCGGATATGCCACGACCAGTTCAAGGACGCTGTTGGGATAGAATTCCATAAAATGGGAACTGGGCGCGGCGAGTGCACCAAGGGCAAGCAAAGCGAAATTCTTGCCACTGAGATCGTTCTGCCCCGTATCGTTGAAGGTCGGATAGACTGTTACGAAACATAGAACAATTCCAACCGCGGCAATGGCAGCGGCTGTCGCAAAGGCCCGATATTCTGTCACAGCAGGCCTTGGCCGCGCCAGAATTAAGTCGAAAAACCAATAGGCGAGGAAGCCGCCGACGAGGACGACCGAATGGACGTTGGTATTTGCCTGCAAGGCAAACAATAGGCCGAGCAATAGCCCGTTGCGTGTTCCTTTCTCCCAACTCAGGACGATAAGGAAAATCACCAGCATGCTGATGCCGTAATTTCGCGACATCGCGGCATAATCGTAAACCGAAAAGCTGCTGAACAGCGACAGCAGCATGATGGAAAGCGGCAGTTTCAGCCTGAAAACAAGAAGATAGGCCGCGGTCGCTGCAATCGTCAGTGCGACGATCTTTAGGACGACAGGTGAGCCGACCAGAACATAGGCGGCGCGCAGCAGGATATACCAGAGAGCAGGATGACCCTCGCCATGCATCTGGCGAAGCATATCGATGAAATTATCCCCCTGGAGGGCGAGTGACAAAGCACGAACTTCGTCACGCCAGACCGTTTCGAACCAGCAAAGCGCAGACGCCAACGCAAGCCAGACCATAAAGATCAACGCCTTGCCAAGCTTGGCGGATCGAGGTTCATCGATAGCAGAGACAATCACGGCCAAATAACACGCAACCCGGTGAACGAAAGCGTCACGACCATATCGGCGCAGAAATAATTTGGCGTTAAGTGAAGGCCATCTTTTGATTTCAGGGGCGCTGAAGCATGTCGCGCAAACTGGGCAGCGGTTTAAACGCGACAAGCGAATCTGAAAGATCGTGGCGCGCTTTAGAATTTTTCCTCCCTCTCAAGAAGATGGATGTCTTCGGCTAGGTCTTCCATTCTCTGCAACAAGGCGGCCTGGGCATCTCTTAGCCCTCGATTGTAGAAGTACGGCCCTATCTCCTCGGCGAAGAAGTCAAGCAGGAATTCAGCCGGCAATGCACCGATGGGATCGAGTTCCCGGTCGAAATAAGCGCGGATGCGCGAAACGATCTCAGCCTTTTCTTCCTTCGAAAACTCGATCTTCTTCATGTTTGCCTCTTTACCGAATGCGATCAGGACTTTGATGGTTCAGCGAAATCGATTGGTCAATCAATGAAATTCAATTGCCGTTGCAAGCCGTAGACCATAAGGGGAAACCTGAATTCCAACAGGAAAGATCGCATGAATCGCGCCGACTTTGTTGAAGGTTTGCGAGGCGGCTCCGCCGTTGCGCTGGCATCGGCGCCCTTTGGCGCGCTCTTCGGAGCGCTTGCGGTCGAAAATGGCATGTCGCTCTCCGAAGCCGCCTTCATGAGCGCCACCGTCTATGCCGGCGCCAGCCAGATGGTTGGCATCGAACTCTTCGGTCACAATGTCCACGCCTGGCTGATTGTGCTGTCGATCCTCGCCGTCAATTTCCGCCACGTGCTCTATTCGGCGGCGCTGGCGCGCTACATCGGCCACTTCACGCCGGTGCAGAAATTCTTCACCTTCTTCCTGCTCGTCGATCCGCAATTCGCCGAAGCAGTAAAGCGCGCCGAGAGCGGCCGGCAACTCACCTTCGCCTGGTATTTCGGCTTTGCCATCATCATCTACATTCCCTGGGTGCTGATCAGCGTCGCCGGCGGCATGCTCGGCGGCTTCATCGGCGATCCCAAGGCCATCGGCCTCGACATCCTGCTGCCGGCCTATTTCCTCGGCATCGTCCTCGGCTTCCGCAAGCGAGACAATTTCCTGCCTGTGGCGCTCGTCAGCGCAGTGGCTTCCGTGTTCGCCTACCGTTACGTCGGCTCGCCCTGGCATGTCAGCCTCGGTGCTGCCGCCGGCATCGTGCTCGCCGCCGTGCTGCCTTTGCCGCCGCAACAGCCAGACCTCGAAGCCGACGCCCTTCAATCCGAAGTGCACGAGGTCTGAGCCATGGAATTCGATCTACACATGGCGCTCGTTATCCTCGCCGCAGCCGCCGCCACCTTCGCCACCCGCATCGGCGGCTATATCCTCATCACCCGAATGAAGAGCATCCCCCCGCGCATGGAGGCGGCGCTGAATGCCGTGCCGGCCGCCGTGCTGACGACGCTGGTTGCCCCCGCTTTCTTCATCGGCGGCTGGGAATCGAAGCTGGCGCTGATCGTCGCCCTCTTCATCGGCCTGCGCTTCAGCCATACATGGATGCTGGTCGCCGCCTGGATCGTCGTGATGACCTGGCGCCACACGATCGGCGTCTGAGCACCGGCCCGAAAGCCGGCGCAGAAATTCAAGGCATTGCAGCGTCGCCGACGCCGTAATACCGCTTTCTCAATATTCCAGCGGCAGCGTCGCGTTTTCGAGCCACGCCCTGACATCGTGATCGTGGATGAGCGGCATCAGCGCCTCGCATGTGCGGCGATGATAGTCGTTGAACCAGTGCAGCTCGTCGTGGGTCAGAAGCTCGGGAATGACGAGACTGCGGTCGATCGGGCAGAAAGTCAGCGTCTCGAATCCGAGCATCGGCGCATCGCCGCCCTCGATCTCCTCGGCCCCGCGCACATAGATCAGGTTCTCGATGCGGATGCCGAAGCTGCCGGGCCGGTAATAGCCCGGCTCGTTCGAAAGGATCATGCCGGGCAGCAGTTCCTGTGTCGACAGCCTGGAGATGCGCTGCGGCCCCTCATGCACCGAGAGATAGGAGCCGACGCCGTGGCCTGTGCCGTGAGCGAAATCGGCGCCGGCCCGCCACAGTGCGATGCGCGCCAGCGGATCGAGATCGCAGCCGCGCGTGCCCTTCGGGAAACGCGCGGTGCTGATCTCTATCATCCCCTTCAGCACCAGCGTGAAGAAGCGCCGATGCTCTTCCGAAACTCTGCCGATGCCGACGGTGCGGGTGATGTCGGTCGTACCGTTGATATATTGCGCGCCGGAATCGATCAAAAAGAGTTCGCCGGCCTCGATCATCCGGTTGGTCTCGGTCGTCACGCGGTAATGCATGATCGCCGCATGTTCGCCGGCGCCCGAAATCGTGTCGAAGGAAATGTCCTTCAGCGGGTTCTGCACGCTCTGGCCGACGCGGGCGCGCGCCGCTTCGAGATGCTCGGCGGCCGTGATCTCGCTCACCGTGCCGGGCTTGGTCTGCGACAGCCAATAGAGGAATTCCACCATCGCCGCACCGTCCTGCAGATGCGCGGCGGCCGAGCCGTTGATCTCGACGTCGTTCTTCACCGCACGCGGCAGCTTGGCGGGATCGGCGCCCTCCACCACTTCGCCGCCCGCCTTGCGGATGATCTCGGCCAGCGCATAGGCGGCGATGTCAGGGTCGATCAGCACGCGGCCGCCATCCCTGGAAACGGCAGCGAGCTTTTCTTCCAGCACCGATGGTGGCAACTGGGTGCAAATCTGCGCGAGATAGGCCTCCGGCTCGATGCCGGTCTTGCGCTTGTCGAGGAAGATCTCGGCCCGCCCGTCGGCAT
This sequence comes from Rhizobium sp. WSM409, assembly GCF_057653825.1. Classification (NCBI taxonomy): domain Bacteria; kingdom Pseudomonadati; phylum Pseudomonadota; class Alphaproteobacteria; order Hyphomicrobiales; family Rhizobiaceae; genus Rhizobium; species Rhizobium sp. WSM409. Next base: position 2,849,554 of record NZ_CM172794.1, read on the forward strand.
GGATGATGGCACGCGCCAGCGGATGCGGCGTATGCGGCACGTCGGCGCCGCGGATATTGAAGGTCCAGGCGACCGAAGAGGGATCGGCGATCAGCACCGCCGCAAGGTTCTTCTTCGAAAGATCAGCGGCGATCGTCGCGATCTTCTCTCTCGCCAGCACGCCGGCCTGCGCCACGTTCTGGATGTTGACCGCGCCGAGCGGCTCGGCCGGTCGGTCAGCCCAAAGCCTGTCGAGCGGATTGTGCGGCAGGAATATCAGCGTTCCGCCGATCTGCGACAGCGCTTTTTCCAGACGGCGCACCTCAGCCCCTGCGTGCAGCCAGGGGTCAATGCCGAGCCGCAGCCCCTTGGCTCCGTTTCCGGCAAGCCAGAGATGTGGCGGCTCGTTGACGAGATCGCCGCCCGAAAAGACCGAACCGTCGACCTGTTCGGCAAGCTGCGTCACATAGCGTCCGTCGACGAAGACGATCGCCTGCGTGCGCAGGATCAGCGCAATGCCGGCCGAGCCGGTAAAGCCCGTCAGCCATGCCAAGCGCTCTGAACATGCGGGAACATATTCGCCGTTGAATTCATCGGCGCGCGGCACGAGGAAGGCGTCGATGCCGAGCGAATCGAAACCGGCGCGCAGCGCCGATACACGATCCCTGCCGAATTGCGGCGTGGAGGTAACCTCGAAAGACTGGAACATGCTGGAAACCCGAATGATTGAGACGAATCCGGTTAATGGAATGCCGGCCATGTTAGCGAAATTTCAACCGATGGGGAGAAAAAGCGACCAAACGAGTCGAAACCCCTGGGGCCGCTCAACATTTTGACGGAACTGTGACGCCAAAAGTTAATTTGGCACGCTTTATGCATTGGCCGCATGGCTCCCATGAGCAAAACCCTCTGCCTCCGCATTTCAGAATAGCTATATAGGCGTCATCGAACGGTTCGCGATGAACCTGTAAACAAAGGAATTCTTGAAATGACCGCCTCTCTCTCGCGCTTCGCATATAGCAGCCCGGTGCAGGCTGGCGAACGCCAGACCGTGCGTCACGTAATCGGCGCCCGCCGCCCGCAGAACGAGGACAGCCTCAAGCTGCTCGGCGCCGGCCAGCGGGCCACGCGCCACAAGGGCGCCCTCAGCTACGCGTTCTAAGCCTGAAAGCCAGTCCGTCTCCTCCCTCCCGGACCGGCCTATTGGAATGCAGTAGAGCCCGCTTGAGCGCTCCTCCCCTTGAGCTCGCGGGCATTGACCGGATAGACCGGTCCAAGGCGGTGCCATCGGCACCGCCTTTTTTGTTGTCTTCAACAAGGTGACGGAGCGGCTCCGTTTCGATAAGGCGGTGCGGCACCCGCCACCGCCCTCATCCCTGTGCTTGTCACAGGGATCTAGTGCGCCCAAGTCCTTGGGCGCGGGAAACTCTCTTCAAGCTCGTATGGAGTTATTCACCGCGCAGACGCGCGGTGGCTGGATCCCTGTGACGGGCACAGGGATGAGGGTGGGGACGAGGCGCGTTGCCTTAAGCATGGCATGCGTTTGCAGGAGCAATCACCTGCTCACAGCCTTGAAAAATCAAGGCCGATCGAGATGAATAGTCACCCAGCCATTGCGCCAGATGGTTCTGACATGGCGAAGCCTCGCGCCACTATAGGCGGCAATCACCTTCCAGCGTTGCCCGGCAAGGATGCCGGAGAGAATAACTGATCCGCCAGGCGCAAGATGCGTCGCAAGCTTCGGCGCCATGCGGATCAGCGGCCGCGCGAGAATATTGGCGATGATGAGATCGAAGGGACCCTGCTCTGAAAAGGCGGTCGAATGAAAGCCCGGTGCGGTCCTGGTGACGATGCCCGAGGCGATGCCGTTGCGGCGCACGTTCTCGGCCGCCACCTTCGTCGCGATCGGATCGATGTCGGTCGCAAGCACCGGTATGTTCCTGAGCTTGCGCACCGCAATCGCCAGTACGCCGCTGCCGGTGCCGAGATCGAGCGCGTTGCGGACCAGGCGCGAGCGCACCACGGCATCGATCACCTCGAGGCAGCCGGCCGTCGTTCCGTGATGGCCAGTGCCGAAGGCCTGGCCGGCATCGATCTCGATGGCAATGTCGCCGGGGCGGATCTTATTGCGGTCATGCGAGCCATGCACCAGGAAACGCCCTGCCCTGACGGGCTTCAGTCCCTCCAGCGATTTCACCACCCAGTCGATTTCGGGGATGACTTCCCGTTCCAGCCGGGCCGCGGGGAAAGAGGCCTTCAATGCGTCCTCGACCCGGGATTGCACCTCAGTCTCGTCCTCGGCCATCATATAGATCGAGGCTTCCCAGATATCCTTCTTCTCATCGATCTCGGTGGTGCCGATGGCAAAGTCTTCTTCACCGAAGACCGTGCTCAGAAGGTCGAGGATCTCTTCGGCCTTGCTTTCGGTCGTCGTCACGTAAAGGCGGATTTCACTCACGATAGGCGGTCTTTCCCGTTTCCGTTGCCCGCCATCGGTCGAGCCAACGCCCCATCACGCTGAAACCATCACCCCTTGTTGACGAGATTCTCTAGCTTCTTTACCGCCGTGTCCGGGTTTTCGCCATAGGCGATTGTTCCGGAAAACCGCCCGGCCGAATCAAGCAGGAAGACCGAGGCGGTGTGATCCATCGTATAGTCGCCATTCGGATCCTTCTCGTCGACCGGCACCTTCTTGGCGTAGACGCGGAACCCCTTGATAACCTCGGCGATCTTGTCAGGCGCGCCGGAAATGCCGGTGATGCGCTTGGAAACGTTGGAGACGTATTCGTTCATGATCTCAGGCGTGTCGCGCTCCGGATCGACGGTCACGAAATAGGCCTGCAGCTTGTCGCCCTTCGGATCGACCTTCTCCATCCAGCCGTTCAGCTCGAAAAGCGTCGTCGGGCAGACTTCCGGGCAATGGGTGAAGCCGAAAAACAGCGCCGTCGGCTTGCCGCGCAGCGCCTGCTCGGTGATCGGCTGTCCGTTCTGGGAGACCAGGGTGAAGGGTACGCCGAAGGGCGGTTCGGCCACCACATCCTTCGACTTCGTCAGGTCGAGCGTAAACGCTCCGAGAAACCCGGCAAGTATCAGGACACCGACCCAAACGGCGATGCGGAATGTCTTCATTGGCATGATCCTCAATCCAGGCGGATGTGCCGCCCGCCCCTGCTGGCGTGATTATAGCCTCGACCGAAGGCGCGCAATTCAAGAATATGTTTTCGAACCCGTGTTGAATTGACTCACCGGTAGAAACTGCCACGGCAACGAAATCCGCCCTCAGGAATCTGCACGGATCAAAAATGCATGTGTTTGAATAGCTTACCTCTGGAGAGACGGCCAATCCGAAAATACATATCGTTAGGAAAGACTTAAGCCGTCACATCTATATTTAACGACGGTTCTACATCGCCTCTCCCGCTGGGGACAACTGGGAAGAATTCTGACCATGAACAACAATAACGCCATCAAGCAGTCGGGCGCTTATCTCGAAATCGTTTCGTTCCACCTGGGCGATCAGGAATTCTGCATCGACATCATGGCCATCCGCGAAATCCGCGGCTGGGCGCCGGTGACGCCGATGCCGCACACCCCGCCCTACGTCTTGGGTCTCATCAACCTGCGCGGCGCCGTGATCCCCGTTATCGACATGGCCTGCCGCCTCGGCATGAAGATGACCGAGCCCTCCGAGCGCTCGGCGATCATCGTCACCGACATCGCCGGCAAGCTGGTCGGCCTGCTGGTCGAGCAGGTTTCCGACATGATGACCATCAAGAGCGAAGACCTTCAGCCGCCGCCGGAAATCATCCCGGAAGCCCAGCGCGCTTTCTGCCGCGGCATCGTCGCGCTCGAAAAGACCATGGTCTGCTTCCTGAACCTCGACACGGTCATTGCCGACGAGTTGACGCAGGCCGCCTGAGGGCTATCCATTTCTGGAATTCGAAGGCCCGGCTCGTCCGGGCCTTTTTGATTTTGCAATGAGCGAAAAAGGGAGGCGCCGCTCTTTCCAAAATCTCACCGCAGAAACCCTATTGCGGCTTCCCGTTCTTCCAGGTCACGCTTTGCCCATAGAGCGGAATGGTCGAGATCGACATCTTCGCCGAGCCGTCGGTCAGTTCGCGCGAATGAGCGAGATAGATCAGCGTGTCGTTCGTCTTGTCGTAGATGCGGTTGACGACCAGAGTCTTCCAGATCAGCGACATGCCCTGGCGAAACACCTCGCTGCCATCCTTGGACAGGTCGATATTGCCGATCTCGATCGGCCCGGTCTGCCGGCAGGCAATGGAGTTGTTGGACGGGTCCTCGAACCAGTTGCCGTTCTTGAGCCGGTCGATCAGGCTGCGGTCGAAATAGGTGACGTGGCAGGTAACGCCCTTGACCTCAGGGTCGGAGACCGCCTCGACGATGATGTCGTTGCCGATCCAGTCGACCCCAACCTTGCCGACGACTTCGGCCGAGGCAGCACCTGTGGAAAGGGCGGCGAAAGAGAAGGCGGCGAGGAGAAGATTGCGCAGTCTGGACATGGCGGCTCCCTGAATAACCCGCATTCTAGATAAGCACGCACCCATGCTTTGCAAGAAAACGGCGTTTGCGGAAAAGGGGTCAGCCTTTTCGGCAGGTGCAGGGCTCATAGGCCTGCGCCGTCAGCCGACCTGGCTTCATGCCGATCAACGACGGTATGGCGTGGACGGCATGGGCCTTGACCGCCCTTGCCATCTCGATGGCGGCCGCTGCGCAGACGGCGGCATCTTCAGCGGCGTTGTGGTGCACGAAACGCAGGCCGAGATGCTCGGCGATCAGGTTCAGCCGGTGCGAGAGGAAATGCGGCCAGATCCGCTGCGCCATCTTCAGGCTGCAGAGATAGGTAAGCTCCGGATAGGATTGCCGGTAGAGATCGAGGCTCGCCCGCCAGACGCTGAAATCGAAGGCGGCATTGTGCGCGATCATCGTCGCGCCGCTGATATCCTCGTGAAACTCGTCCATCACCTCGGGAAACTCGGGCGCATCCTCGACATGCTCCGGCCGGATGCCGTGGATTGCGATGTTCATCCCGGAAAAGCGCATCTCTCGCGGCCGGATCAGCCGCTCCTCGACGCGCGTCACCCTGCCGTCCTCGATCCAGGCAAGGCCGACGGAACAGGCGCTGCCGCGCTGCTCGTTCGCCGTCTCGAAGTCAATCGCGATGGTCTTCAAAATCAGCAACCCGAATCGTTTCTTCGGGAACAGGAATACCGCCCCGCTTCCGGCCGCGCAAATTCGACACGACGCCCGATTGACTTTTTAACCCGCATATCGAAACTTGTTGCCATGATCGGTTCCCTAACCATGGCAGCGCTTATCCATCACGCCACGACCCTTGAAGGGTACGCGGGAGCGATGGCGCGTTAGCAGCGATCCGATCATCATCCCGAAACCCTGCCGAGGCGAGCAGGGTTTTCGGAAACCGGCTCTCCTCCCGACACCGATGGAGAGCATGAATGTCCGAAAACGAAGAGAATGAACCTCGTGGCCGAGCGCGCCTGCCGGATGGCGTCCTTGTGCGCGCCGTCCGCCTGTCCGATGCGGAGGAGATCACCGATCTCATAAATCTGCCGGGCTACCGGGCCGGCACCTTGCGGCCGCCCTACCAGCGGGTCGAGGAAGTTCGCAAACACATGGAAAATCCGTCGCCCGGCGCGCTCAACCTCGTCGTCACCCAGGACGGCAAAATCGTCGGCAATAGCGGCCTCAACCGTCTTTCCGGCCGCAGGCAGCACGTCGCCAGCATAGGCATGGGTGTGCATGACGACTTCACCGGCCGCGGCTTCGGACGGATCTTGCTCGGAGCAATGGTCGATGCTGCCGACGACTGGCTCGATATCAAACGGCTGGAACTGACCGTCTACACCGATAACGATGTCGCCATCGGCCTCTACCAGAAATTCGGCTTCGAGCAGGAAGGCCTGCTGAAGGCCTTCGGATATCGCGCCGGTCAATATGTCGATGCCTATACGATGGCGCGGCTCAGGCTTTGAGCAAACGGGCTGGCGGCTTGCCGTCAGCCCCTCACCCGCTGATCAGCGCCAGCCACTCGTCCTCGTCCATCGTCTGCACGCCGAACTCACGCGCCTTGTCGAGCTTGGAGCCGGCGCCGGGGCCGGCGACGACGATGTCGGTCTTCTTGGAGACTGATCCCGCCACCTTGGCGCCGAGACTTTCCGCCCTCGCCTTCGCCTCGTCGCGGGTGAACTTTTCAAGCGAGCCGGTGAAAACCACGGTCTTGCCGGCGACCGGGCTGCCTGCCGTCTTCGGTTGTTCGGCCTCCTCGGGCGTCACTTCCTCAATAAGCCGGGTGATCACCTCGACATTGCGCGGCTCCTTGTAGAATTCGACGATGGCCCGCGCCACGACCTCGCCGATACCCTCGATGGCGTTGAGATCATTCCAGGCGTCACCGGAAAGCGCCTCGGCCTCGCGCATTGCGGTTTCAAAGGCCGCATAGGTGCCGTAGGAGCGCGCCAAGAGCTTCGCTGTGGTCTCGCCGACATGACGGATGCCGAGCGCGTAGATGAAGCGGTGGAGCGCAATGCTGCGCCGTTCGGTGATCGCCGCATAGAGCTTGCCGACGCTGACCTTGCCGAAGCCGTCGATATTCTCTAGCTTGGTCAGCGATTGCTGCTGACGCTTCTCCAGCGTGAAGATATCGGGCGCAGTGCGGATCTGCAGCGACGCGTCCTCGTTTTCGAAAAAGAAGTCGATCTGCTTCGAGCCGAGCCCTTCAATATCGAAAGCGTTGCGCGAAACGAAGTGCTTCAAATGCTCCGTCGCCTGCGCCCTGCAGATGAAGCCGCCGGTGCAGCGGGTGACCGAATCGAGCTTGCCGGTCTTCTCATGTCTTTCACGCACGGCATGCGACCCGCAGACCGGGCAGGTCTTCGGAAATTCATAGGGCCTGGCCTCGGCCGAGCGCTTCTCCATGACGACGTCAAGCACCTGCGGAATCACATCGCCGGCGCGCTGCACAATGACGGTATCGCCAATGCGGATATCGTGCTCGTCGGCGCGGATGCGCTCGCCGCTATTGCCGATGCCCCTGATGTAATCCGCGTTGTGTAGCGTCGCATTGGTGACGACCACGCCACCGACGGTGATCGGCGTCAATCGCGCGACAGGGGTCAAGGCGCCGGTGCGGCCGACTTGAATGTCGATATTCTCGACGATAGTGAAAGCCTGTTCGGCAGGGAACTTGTGCGCCGTCGCCCAGCGTGGTGAACGCGAGCGGAAACCGAGACGGGCCTGCAACTCGAGACTGTCGACCTTATAGACGACGCCGTCGATGTCGTAGTCGAGATCCGGGCGCTCAAGGCCGATCTCGTCATAATGCGTCAGGATGTCGGCGACCGAGTTCAATCGTTTCACCAGCGGATTGACCGGAAAACCCCAGTCCTTGAAGGTCTGCACCATCCCAAATTGCGTATCGGCCGGCATTTCCGACATCTCGCCCCAGGCGTAGGCGAAGAATTTCAGCTTGCGGCTCGCCGTCACCTTGGCGTCGAGCTGGCGCAGCGATCCGGCAGCCGTATTGCGCGGATTGACATAGGTCTGCTTACCCTCCGCCTCCATCTGCCGGTTCAGCGCCAGGAAGTCGCTCTTGGCCATGTAGACCTCACCGCGGATCTCGACGACAGCGGGCACGCCTTTCGGCAGCTCGTTGGGGATCTCGGCGATGGTCCGGATGTTGGCAGTGACGTTCTCCCCCGTCGTGCCGTCGCCACGCGTTGCAGCGGTCACCAGCCTGCCGTTTTCATAACGGATCGACATCGAGAGACCGTCGATCTTCGGCTCGGCGGTAAAGGCGATCGACTGGTCCGGCAGCCGGCCGAGGAAACGATAGACGCCGGCGACAAAATCCTGCACGTCCTCCTGCGAGAAGGTGTTGTCGAGCGACAACATCGGCCGCGCGTGGACGACAGGCGAAAAAGTGACGGAGGGCGCCGCACCGACATGCCGCGATGGGCTGTCTTCGCGGATCAACTCGGGAAAGCGCACTTCCAGCGCATCGTTGCGGCGCTTCAGCGCGTCGTAATCGGCATCCGAAATCTCCGGCCGGTCCTTGCCGTGATAGAGCGCATCGTGATGTGCGATCTCCTTTGCCAGCCGTTCGAGCTCGGCGGCAGCCTCTTCGATCGTCAACGTATCGACGGCGGAACTTTCGGTGGACATGGAACATCACTCCAGAGAATCTGCATTGTTTTTTAGAGCAAAATTTCCGGATGAAAAGAGAGGCCGCGTATCCGCCATCGGGATGATCGGCCTGCTCAGCTCTCCTCCCTCATTCATGTGCCTGTCACAGGAATCCAGCCACGGCGCCTCTGCGCCGTGAATGACACTCTCTTTCAGGGAAGAAGAATCTCCCGCGCCCAAGGACTTGGGCGCTGGATCCCTGTGACGAGCACAGGGATGAGGGAGATTGAGGTGAGCTTTCGCGCCGACTTTCATGCCGTGGAATCCTTGTCACCGCCCTATCCGGCTATTCCCAATCGTTCGCATTGCGCAGCCGGATACCACTGACATGCAGGCTCGTGCCCCAGAGCCCTTTCAGCGGCGTCAGCGTGTCCACCACCCTGAGATCCACCTTGCGCGGGGCAAACTCCCGGTCGAGCTGTGACATGGCGGCATGCTCTATCGGCACCACTCTCTTTCGGGCCACCCACATGCCAGCATCACCCAGATCCTCGAAGCCCTCGGCTGGCATCTCGTAACGATGGATCGTCTCCGCTTCGAGCCTTTCCATCCAACGGCGCTCGACGTAGGCGACGGCGCGCCAGTCGCCGAGCCAGTGCCGGCGTTCGGCCTCCGGCGTATCGGCCACCGCCCAGAGCAGGATGCGGGGACAATCGCGCGGAAAGAGATACAGGAAATCATGATGGGCATCGATTGCCCAGACGAGCGGACCGTTCAGCCATTCTCGGCCGGGCGCACGAGCAGAGGGGACGCGAACCGGGCGTGGCTCGAACGCCGCGATCCCGGAATCGTCGCTGAAATGGAAAAGTCGCATGGCTTGAGCTCGCCGCCGATCGAGAAGCTTCAGCGCATATCGCGCCACGGGATGATTGTCATCCCGCCGGCCTAAGCGGAAAGAGCGTCGGAAGAAAAATCAGCCGTTGCCGGCCAGCAGCCGCTTCGCCGCCGCCCGCGCCTCTTCGGTAACCGAAGCCCCGGCCAGCATACGGGCGATCTCCTCGGTGCGATCCTTCTGCGCCATCGTCGCGACGCGGGTGGCAATCTTTTCCGAACCGTCGGCCGACGGTCCCTTGGAAATCAAGAGATGCGTCGCCGCCCGCGCCGCGACCTGCGGCGCATGCGTGACCGACAACACCTGCACCCGCTCCGACAGCCGCTTCAGCCGCTGACCGATCGCATCGGCCACCGCGCCGCCGACGCCGGTATCGATTTCGTCGAAGACGAGCGTCGGGGCCGATCCGCGATCGGCGAGCGCCACTTTCAGCGCCAGCAGGAAACGCGACAGTTCGCCGCCCGAGGCGACCTTCATGATCGAGCCCGGTCGCGTGCCCGGATTGGTCTGAACATGGAATTCGACGACGTCGATGCCTTCGGCCAGCGCCTCGCCCGCATCCGTGGTGATCTCGACCATGAAACGGGCGCGTTCGAGTTTCAGCGCCGGCAGCTCAGCCATGACGGCCCCAGCCAGTGCGGTGCCGGCATGATGGCGCTTGTCGGACAGCGAGCGCGCCGCCGCATCGTAATTTTCCCGCGCCAGGCCGACCTCGGCGTCGAGCCGAGCAAGCCGCTCCTCGCCCGCGTCGAGATCGGCAAGATCGGCGATCATGCGCACGGCAAGCGCCGGCAGCTCGGTGACGGGCACGGAATATTTGCGCGAGGCGGCCCTGAGCGCGAAAAGCCGCTCCTCCACCCGCTCCAGCTCTCTTGGATCGTATTCGGTCTTGCGCAGTGCCGCCTCGACTTCCATCTGCGCGTTGGAAAGCTGGTCCAGCGCGGCATCGAGCAGCGTCACGGTGTCTTCGAGCAGCCCCGGCGCCTCATGGCTCTTGCGCTCCAGCCGGCGCACCAGCGAGGCGATATGGGGCACGGGCGAGGCATTGCCGTTCAAGAATTCGGACGCCTCGGCGATATCGCCGGCGATTCGCTCGGCCTTCATCATCTTCTGCCGGCGATCGGCGAGTTCTTCCTCCTCGCCATCCTGCGGCGAGAGCTTCTCGAGCTCTTCGACCGACGAGCGCAGGTAGTCGGCTTCGCGCGCCGCGCTTTCCACCTTCTCCCGGTGGTTCTTCAGCGTCCGCTCGCTGTCGCGCCACAGGCGATAGAGCCGGGAGACTTCCGAAACCTCGTCGGTGAGGCCGGCAAAGGCATCGAGCAGGGTGCGGTGGGCATTGGTGTCGACAAGGGCGCGATCGTCGTGCTGGCCGTGAATTTCGACCAGCATCTGACCGGCCTGGCGCATCAGCTGCACGCTGACCGGCTGGTCGTTGACATAGGCCTTGGTGCGTCCGTCCGCCGATTGCTGACGGCGGAAGATCAGATCGCCCTCGTCGTCGATGCCGTTTTCACGCAGGAGTGTGCGGGCGCCGTGTTCCATGCCGACGTCGAACACCGCCGTCACCTGGCCCTTGTCCTCGCCATGACGCACCAGGTCGCCGTCGCCGCGTCCACCCAGCGCCAGCGACAGGCTGTCGAGCAGGATGGATTTACCCGCCCCGGTCTCGCCCGTCAGGACGGAGAGGCCGGTCTCGAAGGCAAGATCCAGCCGCTCGATCAGGACGATATCGCGGATCGAAAGCTGGATCAGCATTGGCCTCAGGAACCGAGAAGAAGTTTCTTGCCCGCTGCCGCGATCCACGAGCCCTTGTTTTCACGCGGCTCGGCACCGCCGCTCTGCAGCAGCTTGTAGGAATCAGCATACCACTGGCTGTCGGGATAATTGTGACCGAGAACGGCAGCGGCTGTCTGCGCCTCGTCGACGATGCCCATGGCGTAATAAGCTTCGACGAGACGCGCTAAGGCCTCTTCGATCTGGTTCGTATTCGGATATTTCTCGACGACGATACGGAAGCGCGAGATCGCGGCGAGATATTCCTTCCGCTCCATGTAGTAGCGGCCGATCTGCATTTCCTTGCCGGCGAGCTGGTCGCGCGAAAAGCGGATCTTGGCCTGTGCGTCGTCGACATATTCGGAGTTTGGATAATTGTCGATGACGGCCTGCATCGCCTCGATCGTCTTGGCCGAGGCGCGCTGGTCCTGCGTCACGTCGACGATCTGCTTGGAATAGGTGAGACCGATGAGATACTGCACATAGGCAGCATCCTGGGACTTCGGATATTGCGACATGTAGCGGTTGCCGGAAGCAAGCGCATCGTCCAAACGGCCTTGGCGGTATTTGACGAAGGTGCTCATCACAAGCGCCTTGCGCGCCCATTCGGAAAACGGGTTCTCGCGATCGATCGCGTCGAACTTGCGCGCCGCTTCCGCCATGTTGCCTGCCTTCATATTGGCCAGGCCCTGGGTGTAGAGCACGTCAGGCGGATCGGTTTCGAGACCGAGCTTGGTGATGTCGATGTCGGGATCCGACTGGCAACCGGAGATCGAGGCGCCTGCGCTGAGCACCAGAAGCGATGCGAACAAAGCGCGCGCTGTCTTCATCATACCTTCAGATCCTGCATAACCCATTCGAAAGAACCCCACTGCTGCCGCTCTCTCCACGGCAGCCACGCCTCGCTGGCGTTTCTAGCCACAAATGTGCATCAAGAGCAACGCAATGATAAGGCATTAACGCATTTTTGTGGCAGCAGCCGCAGAATGATCGGCTTTTCAACTTCTTCCCGAGCTGTGGCGGCTAGGCATCGGTCTATTGTCGCAGACACGGCCGGACATAAAAAAACCGCCTCCGGGAAAGAGGCGGCCTGGTCTTGAGAATATGCTGGAGGTCATGCCGACCAGGGAGCGAATTCCGAAGCACTGACCGCGATCAGTTCGCGGGCAGCGACGCGCTGGCGCGGCGTCGACGTCTCGACCACTTCGTAGGCGGAGGAATCGGCGAGCAGCGCCTTCAGCGCATTGGCATTCATCTTGTGACCGCCGCGATAGGAACGGTAGCAACCGATGAACTGGACGCCGGCAAGGGACAGATCGCCGACGGCATCGAGCGTCTTGTGGCGGACGAATTCATCCTTGGCGTAACGCAGCCCTTCGACGTTGATGACGGTGTTGTCGTCCGAGATGACGACGGAATTTTCGAGTGAGGACCCGAGCGCGTGGCCCGACGCCCAGAGACGTTCGACATCGCGCATGAAGCCGAAGGTGCGGGCGCGGGAAAGCTCGGCCTTGAAGACGGCGGGCGTCATATCGCCGGCCCACTTCTGCCGGCCGATCAGCGGGCACTCGAAATCGATTTCGACTTCGAAGCGTGTACCGTCATAGGGACGGAATTCGCTCCAGGAGCCGCCATGCTCAATTCGCACCGGCTTGGTGATACGGATATAGCGGCGCTTGACGCCGAGGGAGACGAGACCGACCTGCTCGATTGCCTCGACGAAGGGCAGCGAGCTTCCGTCCATGATCGGCATTTCGGAGCCCTGCACCTCGATCACCACATTGTCGAGGCCGAGCGCATAGACGGCGGCCATGACATGCTCGATCGTCGCAACCGAATGGGCCGGCGAGAAGCCGAGCACGGTGCAGAGGTCGGTATTGCCTACCTGCGAGGAGACGGCCTTGAGTTCGGTGATGTCGCCATTGTCATGCAGGCGCTGGAAAACGACGCCGGTGTCCGATTCGGCCGGGTTCAGGGTGATCGACACTTCCGCGCCCGAATGGACCCCGGTGCCCGAAAGCGTCACGGGACGCGATACCGTCGTTTGAAAACCCAGCAAGCCAATTGCCATAAACTCTGCCTTTTATTCTTCCGTACCGGCGGTCTGTCCGATCGGCACGGTCATCGTTCATTCTGCATAAGGAGCCGTCGAAAAGACTCCCAGGGCAGTTTTCTTGCGACCATACTTACGTGCGCCGACGCTCCAATCCAAATCACTGTTTCTTTCGCTTTGTTACGAAGTCACGCGATTGAAATTGCTCGCGAATCGCAGGCTGAAAAACAGCAATGCCCGGGACCTTGATCCCGGGCATGAACGGGTGCCGAAGCACGGTATCAGTTCGACTGGCGACGCAGGAATGCCGGGATTTCCAGCTGGTCGTCTTCCTGCATCATCCGGGCCTGCGGAACCGCGCGACCTTGGTCGTCGAGGTTGCCGCGACGCGGTGCGTAGAGGCTTGCCTCCGGCGACAGCGGACGGCGCTGCTGCGAAGCGGCCGGCGGTGCTGCGGTCATATCGGCGGCAACGGCGTCGTCGTCGCGACGGCCAAGCGAATTGGTGATTCGCTTGAGGAGGCCCATCGGACCGCGCTCCTCCGCCGCATGGGCAGACGCCGGCTGCGTGCGGTGGTCGAGTTCGGCCTGGACGACCGGCGGGAAATCCTCGACCTTCGGCATGCGCATCGGTTCGGGCGCCTGACGGATGACCGGCTCCTGCCGGATCGGCTGCTGCTGGACCGGCTGGCTGATGACCGGCTGGCTCATGGCGGGCGCCGGAGCCTGCTGCTGTACCGGTGCCGGACGCATTGCCGGAGCTTCCGGTGCAGGCGCGAAGATCTTGCTCTGCGGACGGAAGGCCTCCTGCTGTGGAGCCGGCTGCTGCAGCGATGCGGCAGCACGCGGGGCCGGAATTTCGAGCTCGCGCTCCATCTCGGCTTCGCGGATGGTCTGCGCGATCGGATCCATGGCCTTCGGTGCCTGCATCACGGGGGCAGGCTGAACTGCGGCCGCTGCCGGAGCAACAGCCGCGGAGGGACGGATAACCGGCCTTGCTGCCGGCTGGAGGTTGCGTTCGGCGGCTTCGTTCATCGCCCGGTCGATGCCGGTTGCGACGACCGAGACGCGGATGATGCCTTCGAGCGATTCGTCGAAGGTGGCGCCGAGGATGATGTTGGCGTCAGGATCGACTTCCTCGCGGATGCGGGTCGCGGCTTCGTCGACTTCGAAGAGGGTGAGGTCGCGACCGCCGGTGATGGAGATCAGCAGGCCCTGGGCGCCCTTCATCGAGGTTTCGTCGAGCAGCGGGTTGGCGATCGCAGCCTCTGCAGCCTGCAGCGCGCGGCCGGAGCCGGAAGCTTCGCCGGTGCCCATCATCGCCCGGCCCATCTCGCGCATCACCGAGCGGACGTCGGCGAAGTCGAGGTTGATGAGGCCTTCCTTGACCATCAGGTCGGTGATGCAGGCAACGCCCGAATAGAGAACCTGGTCAGCCATGGCGAAGGCATCGGCGAAGGTCGTCTTGTCGTTGGCAATGCGGAAAAGGTTCTGGTTCGGAATGACGATCAGCGTATCGACAGACTTCTGCAGTTCCTGGATGCCCATCTCGGCCAGGCGCATGCGGCGCCCGCCTTCGAAATGGAACGGCTTGGTGACGACGCCGACCGTCAGGATGCCCTTGTTGCGAGCCGCCTGTGCGACAACCGGAGCAGCACCTGTGCCGGTGCCGCCGCCCATGCCGGCGGTGACGAAGCACATATGCGTGCCGTTCAGGTGATCGACGATCTCGTCGATGCACTCCTCGGCGGCCGCCCGGCCAACTTCCGGCTGCGAGCCGGCACCGAGGCCTTCAGTGACGTTGACGCCGAGCTGGATGATGCGCTCGGCCTTCGTCATCGTCAGCGCCTGCGCATCCGTGTTGGCGACGACGAAATCGACGCCCTGGAGGCCGGCGGTAATCATATTGTTGACGGCATTGCCGCCTCCGCCGCCAACGCCGAACACGGTGATGCGCGGCTTCAGCTCTGTGATGTCAGGCTTTTGCAGCTTGATGGTCATGGTACCTGTTCCTTCTCTCTCTGGCCGCATCGCCACGCCGGCCAATTACGCAATTTCAGAAGCTTTCCTTCAGCCACTGGCCCATACGGGCGATGCGGCTGTTATTTCCTCCAAGCGACATGAGCAGACCGCTCTGTGACGCATGTGTCTCCATGTCCGCGACCTGCGGATAGATCATCAGGCCGACGGCCGTCGAAAAGGCCGGACCCTTGGCCGCCGTCGGCAACCCCGAGACGCCCATCGGACGGCCGATGCGGACGTTGCGGGCAAGGATGCGCCGCGCCACATCGGCAAGGCCGGTCAGTTGGCTCGCTCCGCCGGTCAGCACGACGCGCTTGCCGACGATCGGGCTGAAGCCGGAGCGCTGGATACGGTCGCGGATCAGTTCCATCGTCTCTTCGATACGGGCCGAGACGATGCGTGAAACCAGCGCCCGCGGCACCTGCGACGGCTGGTCGCGATCGTCCTCGCCGATCGGCGGGATCGAGATCAACTCGCGCTCGTCGGAGGAATTCGAAAGGGCCGAGGCATGCACGACCTTCAGCCGCTCCGCATCCTCGATGCGGGTCGAAAGACCGCGCGCCAGGTCGGTGGTGACGTGATGGCCGCCGAGGCCGACGGCATCCGTATGAACGAGCTTGCCCTCGGCAAAGACCGAGATCGTCGTCGTGCCGCCGCCCAAGTCGATCGCCGCGCAGCCGAGCTCGACCTCATCGTCGACGAGAGCCGCAAGACCCGATGCATAGGGCGTCGCGACGATGCCCTCGACTGACAGATGCGCACGATTGACGCTGAGTTCGAGGTTCTTCAGCGCCGAGCGCTCCGCCGTCACCACATGCATGTCGACGCCGAGCGCATCGCCGTACATCGCCAGCGGATCGCGGATGCCGCGCTCGCCGTCGAGCGAGAAGCCGGTCGCCAGCGAATGCAGCACCGAGCGGTCCTGGCGCAGCGACTGCTGGCAAGCGGCCGACAGCACCTTCTTCAGATCGTTGAGTTCGACTTCCTGGCCACCGAGATCGATCGTCGCGGTATAGATGTCGCTGCCGAGGCGGCCAGCCGTCAGGTTGACGATCAGGCTTTCGACGGTCAGCCCCGCCATGCGCTCGGCCGCGTCGACGGCGAGACGGATGACGCCTTCCAGCGCGTCGAGATCGGCGATGACGCCGGTCTTGATGCCACGGGAACGCTGGTGACCGATGCCGATGATCTCGATATTGTGCGTGCGGCCCGGCAGGATCTGGCTTTCCTCGCGCGGCGTCAGCCGGCCGATCATGCAGACGACCTTGGTCGAACCGATGTCGAGCACCGAAACGACATGTGACCGCTTCGACGAAAGCGGCTTCAGGCGCGGCAATCCGAAATGGGATGAACCGAACAAGCTCATATATTCTGCCCCGCCTTCTTCAATTCTTTCGTACGCTCCGTCACTGCCGTCTGCCTGCGGACCGCCGCCTCCGGCGTCAGCTGGATCGCGGTTCTGTCGGCCAGCCTGAGATCGACTGCGGCAATGTCCCGCTCCAGCAGCTGGTGCTCCTTGTCGAACTTCGAAAGCGTCGCCAGTGCCTGGTCAATACCGTCTTCCGGGAGCTTGACGACGACGCCGTTGTCCATATGCAGGTCCCAGCGACGCCCGGATATCCAGACATAGGCCTTCACGCGGGCCTTCACGTCGGGCCATTTCGAGAAGGCATCGTCGAGCGAAGCCGCCGCCGTTTCGGCATCGCGGCCGACGACGAGCGGCAGCGCCGAAAACTTGTTGTCCCGCAGCGGCGCAATGACGCTGCCGTTCTTCTCGATCAGGGAAAGCTCCTGCCCGTGCTGCCAGATCGCATAGGCCTGGCGCTCTTTAAGCTTCACCTCGATCGTCTTCGGATAGATCTTGCGGACCTCGACATTTTCGACCCAGGGAAGATGCGCGATCTTTCGGCGGGCGGCATCGACGTCGAGGGCGACCAGCGAGGTCGTGCCGTCAAGGCCGATCAACTGCAGGATCTCGATTTCGGAGGTTTCCGAATTGCCGGAGACCTTCACGTCCTCGATCGCAAAACCCGCGGCCGTCGTTGTCGCCTGCGCGACGGCTTCCGTGTGACCGCCGAGCGACATGCCGTAAAGCCCCGTCGCGCCCAAGAAAGCGAGCGCCGAGACCGTGCCGGTATGAACAGGAATGTAAATGCGGCCGCTGCAGAGACTGATCAGAAAGCGCGTGACCCGGCGCAGCGGACGCGGCAGCACGAACCGCTCTTCGGCTTCCATGATCGGAAGCACGGCATGATGGCTGGGGCGCCCTATCCTTTTGACTGTCAACGCAAACAAGACGCGTCCTCCACCATCCACCGGAGAAACTGACCAAACGAATAGCCGGCATGACCGGCCATTTCGGGCACGAGCGAGGTTGGGGTCATACCTGGCTGGGTATTGACTTCCAGCCAGATGATTTCGCCGTCTTCGGAGAAACGATCGTCGTAACGAAAGTCGGACCGACTGACGCCGCGACAACCGATTGCCTGATGCGCCCTTAGGGACAATGTTTGTATTTTTTGGTAAATATTCGGTGAAATTTTCGCGGGGATGACGTGTTTTGAACCGCCTGCCGCGTACTTGGAGTCGTAATCATAAAAATTGTGTCCCTGCGGCACCACTTCCGTGACACCGAGCGGAGTTTCACCCATGACACCGCAGGTGAGTTCGCGACCGTAAACATAGCGCTCGACGATCACCTCTTCGCCGTAGCGCCATTCGGGCGAGCTGACGATCTGTGGCGGATGCGCCTGATCTTCGGTGACGATGACGACGCCGAAGCTCGACCCTTCGCGGACGGGTTTCACCACATAGGGCGGCTTCATCGGATGCGTCGCGGGAAAGGCGAAACGGTTGACCACCTGCGATTCGGCCACCGGAATGCCGGCGGCGCCGGCAACGAGCTTCGCCTTGTCCTTGTCCATCGCCAGCGCCGAGGCAAGCACGCCCGAATGCGTATAGGGGATTTCAAGATATTCGAGGATGCCCTGAATGGTGCCGTCCTCGCCGAACGGGCCGTGAAGCGCATTGAAGACGACATCGGGCTTCAGCGCAGCAAGCTTCTCGGAAACGTCGCGCGCCACGTCGATACGCGTCACGTCGAAGCCCTCTGCCTCGAGGGCTTCTGCGCAAGCCTTTCCCGAGGAAAGGCTGACAGGCCTTTCCGAGGAAAATCCGCCCATCAGGACAGCGACATGCTTGCGACTCATCAACACCCCCAAAAAATAACTTCCAGTTTCGAAATCGACGCTTGCGCGAAGCTGTCTGCGTCGTTTCAGGCCTTTGTCCGACCTGGGTGCATTAGAGCATCATTATGGTTAATGAAGTGTTTACTTTCGTTAACTTCGTATTGCCGCGCCCTTGATTTTTTAACCTTCTCTTCTTCGGGATTGCCAGATCGAAGACGCCGCCGATCCGCGAAAACAGAAAAACCCGCACGGAAAAACCGCGCGGGCTCAATGGGATAGCTCGCTATCTTGCAGTCAGTCGGCGTCGTCGAGGAATTTCCATACGAGCCCGCCGAGCGCTCCACCCGCAAGCGGCGCAATCCAGAACAGCCAGAGCTGCTGCAGCGCCCAGCCGCCGACGAAAAGCGCCTGGCCGGTGGAACGCGCTGGATTGACCGAGGTATTCGTCACGGGGATGGCAACGAGATGGATCAGCGTCAGGCCGAGGCCGATCGCAAGCGGCGCGAAGCCCGAAGGCACCCGGCTGCTGGTCGAACCCAGGATGATGATCAGGAAGAACATGGTCAGCAGCACTTCGATCAGCAGCGCCGAAAGCAGTGAATAACCACCCGGAGAGTGCTCGCCATATCCGTTGGCGGCAAAGCCGCCGAGTTCGAAACCCGCCTTGCCGCTGGCGATGAGATAAAGCAGCGCCGCCGCGGCGATGGCGCCGACAACCTGCACGACGATATAGGGAACGAGGCGCGCCGCCGGAAACCGTCCGGCAACTGTAAGGCCAAGCGAGACGGCGGGATTGAAATGACCGCCCGAAATGCCGCCCACGGCATAGGCCATCGTGAGCACGGTCAGACCGAACGCAAAGGCCACGCCGACAAAACCGATTCCAAGCTCGGGATAGGCCGCGGCCAGCACGGCACTGCCGCATCCGCCGAAGACCAGCCAGAACGTGCCGAGAAATTCGGCGACAAGACTCTTTTGCATGGATATTTCCTCCGCCCTCAACCAGAGGGTTAGCAATGAATCCGTTACAATTTGATTCCGGTCAAGCATGTGAGCGTCACCGTGGCAAGCCTCGCGCAAGGCAGGAAAACCCAAGGATTCGAGATGACGCCGGGGACCGCGAGCCGGTAACGCATGCGGGCAGCGTCCCCTGTGAACACTCCATGTTTTGACGTTTTCACAGACCTGAAATAGCGTTAAAACCCGCCGGCCTCCCACGGCGATTCACAAAAATACTGATTGGAATGAAAATGCCTGACGCGATCTCCGCATCGCCGACTCCTGCCTCGAACAGCACGCAAGTCAATTCTCCGGCCCGCGTCCTTATCGCCAGCCTTGTCGGCACCACCATCGAATTCTTCGACTTCTACGTCTACGCGACAGCAGCCGTCCTCGTCTTCCCGCATCTCTTCTTCCCGGCAAGCGATTCGAACGCCGCAACGCTGCAGTCGCTCGTCACCTTCTCGATCGCCTTTTTCGCCCGCCCCATCGGCGCCGTGGTTTTCGGTCATTTCGGCGACCGTATCGGCCGCAAGGCGACGCTCGTCGCCGCACTGATGACGATGGGGCTTTCGACGGTCCTGATCGGCATGCTGCCAGGCTATGATGCGATCGGCATCGCAGCACCCCTGTTGCTGGCCCTTTGCCGTTTCGGTCAGGGCCTCGGCCTCGGCGGCGAATGGGGTGGCGCCGTTCTGCTTGCCACCGAAAACGCTCCTCCCGGCAAGCGCAGCTGGTACGCCATGTTCCCGCAGCTCGGCGCGCCGATCGGCTTCATCCTCTCCTCCGGCTTCTTTCTCATCCTGGCGGAAACGATGAGCAACGAGGATTTCCTCGACTACGGATGGCGCATTCCCTTCATCGCCAGCCTCGCCCTCGTCGCCGTCGGCCTCTATGTCCGTCTGAAGATCGCCGAGACGCCGGAATTTCGCAAAGCCGTCGAAAAGCACGAGCGCGTTGCCGTACCGATCGAGGTCGTCTTCCGCGACCATCTGCGAAGCCTGATCCTCGGCACCTTCATTGCTGTGGCGACCTTCGTGCTGTTCTACCTGATGACGGTCTTCACGCTCTCCTGGGGTACGACACCTCTGGAAAAGGGTGGGCTCGGTTACTCCCGCGAGCAGTTCCTGGTCGTCCAGCTTGTCGGCGTCCTGTTCTTCGGCCTGACGATCCCGCTCTCCGGCTGGCTCTCCGACCTCTATTCGCGCCGCACCATCCTGACGCTGACGACGATTGCCATCGCCATCTTCGGCTTTTTCTACGCGACGCTGTTGACCAGCGGTCTGACCGGCGCTTTCCTGTGCTCGATCATCGGCCTCGCCTTGATGGGCTTCACCTACGGCCCGATCGGCGCTGCCCTGGCCGCCCCCTTTCCGACCACGGTGCGCTATACCGGCGCCTCGATGACCTTCAACCTCGGCGGCATCTTCGGCGCTTCGCTCGCCCCTTATATCGCCACCTGGCTCGCCACCCATTACAGCCTGGACTATGTCGGCTACTATCTCGCCGCCTCGGCAGTGATCTCGCTCGTCTGCATCCGGCTGTCGGGCCGCGAGGAAGTCTGAGCCTCGAGCAGCAAGCAAACAACAAGCCGCGACTTGCCAACGTCGCGGCTTTTTTATTGATGCCGTGAGCAGTTCCGGTTAACCGGAACACTCACGGCAAAACGGGAAAAGATCATGCGATGCCTCATTACCGGCGCAGCCGGCTTTGTCGGTGGGCCTCTCGTCGAAAGACTGCATAGAGGGCGGATATCCGAGCTCGCGGTGACGACGCGATCTGCAGCCGCCAGCTTCCCGACATCAGTGCGGCATTTCCCCATCGAGATAACAAGCGAAACCGATTGGACAGCGGTTCTCGAGGGCATTGATGTCATCGTCCATCTCGCCGCTCGTGTTCACATCATGAACGACCGCGCAGCCGATCCGCTTGCGGAATTTCGTCGGATCAACACCGCCGCCACGTTGAACCTCGCCGAGCAGGCCGCCCGCGCGGGCGTAAAAAGGTTCGTCTTCATCAGCAGCATCAAGGTCAATGGCGAGGAGAACGATCGGCCCTTCCGGCATGACGATACGCCAATGCCGATCGATCCCTATGGCATTTCGAAGCTGGAAACTGAAATCGGGCTGCATGAAATCGCCGCTCGAACAGGCATGGAAGTCGTCGTCATTCGCCCGCCGCTCGTCTATGGACCCGGTGCGAAGGGCAACTTCGCCCTGCTCGTCGGACTTGTCCGGAAGAAGATACCGCTCCCCTTCGCGTCGCTGAAGAACCTCCGGACCCTGGTCGCCCTTCCAAATCTCGTCGATCTGATCATCACCGGGATCAAGCATCCGGGTGCTGCCGGCCAGACCTTTCTCGCAGGCGATGGAGAAGATCTTTCGACTCCCGGGCTTATCGAAGGGATTGCCGCAGGGCTAGGTGTCAAGCCGATGCTGCTCCCCTTCCCCCCAGCACTGTTGCAGATGGGTGCGCGCGTCACCGGAAAGGACGCGGTCTACCAGCGTCTTTGCGGTTCCCTGCAGGTCGATATATCCCACGCCCGCGACGTGCTTGGCTGGTCGCCCGTCGTCACACCGCGCGAAGGCCTGAAGCTTGCGGTGACGTAACCGCTACTCGCTCGTCACGCCGTGGAACGGACGCACTTCTCGGCCGGGCATGAAGACGCCGAGGCGTTTTATTTCCCATTCGAGCTTGATGCCGTCTTTTTCGAAGACCTCGCGACGCACCTGTTCGCCGAGATATTCGAGATCGTAGCCGGTTGCCTGCCCCATGTTGATCATGAAGTTGCAGTGAAGCGACGACATCTGCGCTCCGCCGATGACGAGGCCGCGGCAGCCTGCCTCGTCGACCAGTTTCCAGGCCGAATGGCCGGCCGGGTTCTTGAAGGTAGAGCCGCCGGTCTTTTCGCGCACCGGCTGTACCGTCTCGCGATGATTGCGCACAGCGTCCATCTCGGTGCGGATCTGGGCGCGCTCTTCCGGATAGCCCTCGAACAGCACCGAGGTGAAGATCAGATCTGTCGATGCGGTCGAATGCCGGTAGGAATAACCCATCTCGGCGTTGGAAAGCACATGCTTGTCGCCCTTGCGGTCGACCGCATGGACTTCGATCAGCCGCTCGCGCGTCTCGACGCCGTTGGCGCCGGCATTCATGCGCGCCGCGCCGCCGATACCGCCGGGAATGCCGTAGAAGAAATGGAAGCCGCCGATGCCGTTGTCCATCGCCATCGCCGCCACATGTTTGTCCGGGCAGATGGCGCCGGCGAGAATGCGGTTTTCACCGGCAAGCTCGACGAAGCCGAACCCCTTGGCCGACAGGCGCAGCACGACGCCGGGAATGCCGCCGTCGCGTACCAGGATGTTGGAGCCGACGCCGACCACCGTCAGCGGCACCTCTTCCGGCAATATCTTCAGGAAGGCGATGAGATCGTCGATGTCATGCGGCTGGAACATCAGCTCGGCCAGGCCACCGGCCCTGAACCAGGTGACACGGTCCATCGGGGCATCCGGCGTGATACGGCCGCGGATATCCTTTACACCGTCTCCGAGAGACGCGAGAAGCTTTTCCCCATTCACCTGTTTCATACGGACTTTCCCGATAGGCCTTCCAGTTGCTTGGGCAGCGCCGCCGCCCAGGATGTGATGCTCCCAGCCCCCAACAGAACCACGAAATCGCCAGGCTTTGCAACCTCCGCGACCATCTGCGGCAAAAGCTCCGCCGAGTTTATAAAGCGGGCGTCGCGATGGCCGCCGGATTTGATGCGTGAGACCAGCGACACGGAATCGATGCCTTCGATCGGATCCTCGCCCGCCGCATAGACCGGTGCCAGGAAGATGCTGTCGGCATCGTTGAAGCAGGCGGCGAATTCCTCGAACAGGCTCGCAAGACGGCTAAAGCGATGCGGCTGGTGGACGGCGATGACACGCCCCTTGCAGGACTCTCGGGCGGCGCGCAGCACCGCCTTGATCTCGACGGGATGATGGCCGTAATCGTCGAATATCTGCACGCCGTTCCACTCGCCGGTCAGCGTGAAACGACGCTTGACGCCACCGAAGGAGGCAAGCCCCTTGGCGATATCGGCGCTCGATATGCCGAGCCGGTTGGCAACGGCGATCGCCGCCGTTGCGTTGGAAATATTATGGCGCCCCGGCATCGGCATGACCAGCCCCTTGAGCTCGATCACCTGGCCTGTGCGGCGGCGGCGGATTTCGACGTCGAATATTGAGCGCGTGCCGTCGATGCGCACATTCTTGAAGCGCACGTCGGCCTGCGGGTTCTCGCCATAGGTAATGATCTTGCGGTCCTCGATGCGGCCGACCAGCGACTGCACCTCGGGATGGTCGAGACACATGACGCCGAAGCCGTAAAACGGCACGTTCTCGACAAACTGCCGGAAGGCTGCACGCACGGCGTCGAAATTGCCGTAATGATCGAGATGTTCCGGGTCGATATTGGTGATGACGGCGACATCGGCCGGAAGTTTCAGGAAGGTGCCGTCCGATTCGTCGGCCTCGACCACCATCCACTCGCCCTCGCCCATGCGGGCATTGGTGCCGTAGGCATTGATGATGCCGCCATTGATGACGGTCGGGTCGAGCCCGCCGGCTTCGAGTAGTGTGGCGACCAGCGAGGTGGTCGTCGTCTTGCCATGCGTGCCGCCGATGGCGATCGCATTGCGGAAGCGCATCAGCTCGGCCAGCATTTCGGCACGGCGCACCACCGGCAGCAGCTTTTCGCGCGCGGCGATGAGCTCCGGATTGCTCTTCTTGATCGCCGTCGAGACGACGACGACTTCGGCCTCACCCAGGTTTTCAGGCCGGTGACCGACGAACACCTCGATGCCCTTGTCGCGCAGGCGCTGGACATTGGCGCTGTCGGCCTGGTCCGATCCCTGCACCTTGTGTCCGAGATTATGCAGCACCTCGGCAATACCGCTCATGCCGATGCCGCCGATGCCGATGAAATGGACGAGGCCGATCGTCTTCGGCAGTTTCATGCGCGTGTCCTCTTGAATTCCGCAATTGTCCGTCTGGCGGCAATAGCCTCAACCATGTCGGCAAGCAAGTTCGCGGCATCGGTTTTCCCGGCGCGTTTCGCCGCCGCCGCCATGTGCGAAAGCTTTTCCGGATCGTTCATGACAGCCGTCAGGATCGCCGCGATCTTCTCCGGCGAAAGCTCCGACTGGGCGATCACCTTCGCTCCGCCGGTCGCAGCGAGTGCCGCCGCATTCGCCGCCTGGTCGTGATCGAGAGCATGCGGGTAAGGGACGAGCACGGCCGGCCGGCCTATGACGGAGATTTCCGAAACCGTGGATGCGCCCGAACGGCAGATGACGAGATGCGCCCTCGCCAGCCTCTCGGCCATGTCGGTAAAGAAGGGGGCGATATCGGCCCCCATTTCCAGCTTGGCGACGCAGCCGCTGACCATTTCCATATCCTCGGGACGCACCTGCTGGGTGATGCGCAGGCGCACGCGAAGCGCCTCGTCGAGCAGGCTGATCGCCGTCGGCAGCGCCTTGGAGAAATATTGCGCGCCCTGGCTGCCGCCGAAGACGACGAGGTTGAAGGCCTCGCCCGGATGCGACGGCATGTAAGGCACCTCGGCCGCAGCGATGATCGCCGGGCGGACCGGATTGCCCGTCGTCACCGTCTTGTCTGGAAAGGCCGCGCCCCCCTCCGGCAGGAACCCGCCGGCGATGGCCTGCACGCGGGTTGCCAAGGCCTTGTTGGCGCGCCCCATCACGGCATTCTGCTCGTGAATCATCGAGGGCACGCCGAGCCGGGTGGCGGCAAGCAGCGGCGGCACGGTGGGATAACCACCGAAACCAACGACGATGATAGGCCGCAGCCGCTGAATCAGCTTCTTTGCCGCCCGCATGCCGCTCCAGAGCGTCCACAGCGAGCGGGCGACAGCAACCGGGTTCTTCGAGCCGATCGTCGCCGACGGCACGACATGGATCTCCTCGGCCGGAAATTTGCCGGCATAACGCTCGGCCCTGCTGTCCGTGACGAGATGCACCGAATAGCCGCGCTCCTTCAGCTTGAAGGCCAGCGCCTCCGCCGGGAACACATGGCCGCCGGTTCCCCCGGCGGCAAGCAGCACGATGCCTTTGCTCATGGTCTTCTACTCCGCCGGCATGCCGTGCGGGACGCGGAAGAGGCTCCGGTCCTGCGCGCGTTTTTCCGGTCGATGGCGGGTCAGCGCCAGGATGAAGCCGGCGGTGACGCAGATCGCCACCATGGACGAGCCACCATAGGAAATCAGCGGCAGCGTCATGCCCTTCGCCGGCAACAGTTCGAGATTGACGCCGATATTGATGATCGACTGGATGCCCATCTGCAGCACCAGGCCGGCGACGGCGAAGCGGTTGAAGTCATTGCGTTCGCGATAGGCATGCGAGAGGCCGCGCAGCACCAGCACGGTAAACAACGCGACGAGCGCCATGCAGAAGACGATGCCGAATTCCTCGGCCGCGACCGAGAAGATGAAGTCGGTATGCGCATCCGGGATGATGCGCTTGACGATGCCTTCGCCCGGCCCTTGGCCGAACCAGCTGCCGCGGATGATCGCCTCGCGCGCGGTGTCGATCTGGAAAGTATCACCTTCGCCGGTCATGAATTTGTCTATACGCAACGCAACGTGCGGGAAGACGTAATAGGCGCTGAGCAGGCCGCCGGCGCCGCCGATGCCGAGCAGCATGATCCAGATCCACGGCATGCCGGCCATGAAGAACATCCCGCCCCACACAGCCGTGGTCAGGATGGTCTGGCCGAGGTCCGGCTGCGCGATGAGAAGGGCTGCGACGATGCCGAACAGGATGATGGCAAAGAGATTGCCGGGGATCTCCGGCTGGCGCGCATGTTCGGCAAACAGCCAGGCGCAGACGACGACGAAGGCGGGCTTCATGAATTCCGATGGCTGGATGGAAAGGCCGGCGATCCAGATCCAACGCCTGCCACCCTTGACCTCCTGGCCAACGAACAACACCAGCACCATCATGGCGACCGAGATGATCAGGATCAGGATCGCGGTGCGCCGCACCTGGCGCGGCGTCAGGAACGACAGCCCGAGCATGACGCCGATCGAGGGGATCATGAAGGCGGCATGGCGCTTGACGAAGTGGAAAGGCTCGAGCCCGATGCGTTCGGCGACCGCAGGAGATGCCGCAAATGACAGCATAAAGCCGATGCCCATCAGAAAGATGAACATCGCCAGGAAGAAGCGGTCGATGGTCCAGAACCAATCGGCCAGAGGCCCACGTTCCGCGCGGCTTACCATGTCATTTCTCTCCTGTTGCCGGACCGATCAGCATCGCAATCCCGTCAAGCGCTGCCACGTGGCCGACGAAGGCTTCGCCCCTGACTTCGAAATTCCTATACTGGTCGAAGCTTGCGCAAGCCGGGGATAACATCACGGCCGAAGCGGCGCTCTCGTCGCGTTCGGCATCGGCGGCCGCATGCGCGACGGCGCGCTCCAGCGTATCCGATATTTCGTAAGGAACAGCCTCGCCGAGCGTCGCGGCGAATTCCGCCGCCGCCTCGCCGATCAGATAGGCCTTGGCGATGCGCGGAAAATAGGGAGCGAGCGTCGTGATGCCGCCAGCCTTCGGCAGGCCGCCGGCGATCCAGTAGATGCGATCATAACTCGAAAGGGCCGGCGCCGCGGCATCGGCATTGGTCGCCTTGGAATCGTTGACGAAAACGACACGGCCACGCTGCCCGACCGGCTGCATGCGGTGCTTGAGGCCGGGGAACGAGGCAAAGCCGGCGCGGATGTCATCGGCCGACACGCCGACGGCAAGGCAGGCAGCGACGGCTGCGGCGGCGTTCTGCGCATTGTGGCTGCCGCGCAGCGTCTGGATGCCGTCGAGATCGACGAAAGGCAGCATCGCGCCGCCGGCAGCTTTGATGAGCCTGGTGCCCTCGGCATAAATCCCGTCGGCCACGACGTTGCGGCGCGAGATGCGGACCACCTTGACGCCCGCCCGCTCGACGCGGTCGGCAATCAGCGCCGAATGGCTGTCGTCGATGCCGACGATTGCAACATCGCTACCGGCGACCAGCCGTTCCTTGACATCGGCATAATGCTGCATCGTGCCGTGACGATCGAGATGATCGGGCGTCAGGTTGAGCAGGATGCCGGCCGACGGGTCCAGCGTCGGCGCCAGATCGATCTGGTAGGAGGAGCATTCGACGACGTAATAACGCTCGGCCTTCGGCGGATCGAGCGTCAGCACGGCCGTACCGATATTGCCGCCGAGCTGCGTGTCGTAGCCGGCGGATTTCAAGATATGGGCGATCAGCGCCGTCGTGGTCGACTTGCCGTTGGTGCCGGTTATGGCGATGAAAGGGCAATCCGGCGCATGGGCGCGGCGCTCGCGTACGAAGAGCTCGACATCGCCGACGATATCGACGCCGGCCGCGCGGGCAAGATCGACAGTCCAGTGCGGCTTCGGATGGGTGAGCGGCACGCCGGGCGACAGCACGAACAGCGCCTGCTGGCTCCAGTCGATGCTGTGCAGGTCCTCCGTCCTGATGCCTTCGGCAGCGGCCTTGGCGACACTGTCGGGATTGTCGTCCCAGGCGGTCACCTCGACACCACCTGATACCAGCGCCCGGGCGGTGGCAAAGCCGGAGCCGCCGAGCCCGAAGAGCGCGACCTTCCTGTCCTTGAGCGTCGTGACCGGGATCATCGCCGCCTCACCGGAGCTTCAGCGTCGAAAGGCCGAGCATCGCAAGGCCGACGGCAACGATCCAGAAGCGGATCACCACCTGGCTCTCGGTCCAGCCCTTCTTCTCGAAGTGATGATGGATCGGCGCCATCAGGAAGACACGCCGGCCGGTCATCTTGAAGAAGCCGACCTGGATGATGACGGACAGCGTCTCGATGACGAAGAGGCCGCCGATGATTGCCATGACGATCTCGTGCTTGGTGGCGACGGCGACGGTGCCGATCGTGCCGCCGAGTGCCAGCGACCCCGTGTCGCCCATGAAGATGGCGGCCGGCGGCGCGTTGAACCAGAGAAAACCGAGACCAGCGCCGATGACGGCGCCAAGCACGACGGCGAGTTCGCCGGTGCCGGGCACGAAATTGATCTGCAGGTAATTCGCAAACACCACGTTGCCGGCGAGATAGGCGATGACGCCGAAGGAGGCGGCGGCGATCATCACAGGCACGATGGCAAGCCCGTCGAGACCGTCGGTCAGGTTGACGGCATTGCCGGCGCCGACAATGACGAAGCCGCCGAAGACGACGAACATGATGCCGATATTGATCATGAAGTCCTTGAAGAAGGGAAAGGCGATCGAGGAGCCGAAGGTCGAGCCGGCAATCCCCGAGGCAAGGGCGGTGCGCATCATGAAATAGACGGCGATGCCGGCGATGACGAATTCGATGCCGAGACGCGCCTTGCCGGAAAAGCCCATATGGCTCTGCTTCGTTACCTTAAGATAATCGTCGTAGAAACCAATCGCACCGAAGCCCAGCGTCACCAGCAGCGTCGCGACGACATAGACGTTGGAAAGATCGGCCCAGAGCAGCGATGCGCCGACGATGCCGGCGAGGATCATCAGCCCGCCCATGGTCGGCGTGCCGGCCTTCTTGAAATGCGTCTGCGGCCCGTCGGCGCGGATCGGCTGGCCCTTGCCTTGCCGGATGCGCAGCGAATTGATGATCGTCGGCCCGAACAGGAAGACGATCAGCGCTGAGGTAAAGAGAGCGGCCCCCGTGCGGAAGGTAATATATCTGAACAGATTCAGAAATTTGAAATATTCCGACAGTTCGACAAGCCAGATCAGCATTCAGGGCCCCTTGTTTACCCGATCAAAATTCGCGTTGCGTGTCGGCAAATGGCGGGAACTTGTCAAGGAGCGCGGCGACGATCTTGCCGAAACCGATGCCCAGAGACGATTTCACCATCAACACGTCGCCTGGCGCGACCGAGTTCAATACATAGTCCGTCAATTCGCTCGTGTTCTCGCGATATTCGACATGGACGCTTTCCGGCAACGATTCCTTGAGCGCAGCCATCTCCGCTCCGGCCAACCAGACATGTTCGATACCGGCAGCAAGCAGCGGCACGGCAAGGTCGGTATGGACCTTCTGCGCATAGTCGCCCATTTCCAGCATGTCGCCGAGCACGGCGATACGGCGTCCGCGGCCGGTCGGCTCGGAGGCCGCCAGCAGCGCGATCGCCGCGCGCATCGAGGCCGGATTGGCATTGTAGCTCTCGTCGATCAGCGTGAAGCTGCCGCCGCCGATCGAAAGCCGGTGGCGCTTGCCCCTGCCCTTTTCCGGCTTCAGCGTCGCAAGCGCTTCGATCGCCTTCTGCATATCGGCGCCGACGATCCTGACGACGCCGAGCGCTGCGAGCGCATTCTCGGCGATATGGCGGCCCGGCGCGCCGAGCGCAACTTCCAGCGTCTCGCCGCCGATCGTCAGCCACAGCGTCGAATTCTCGTCGGAACCATTGAATTCTGCGAGCCGGAATTCAGCCTTGGCATGCTGGCCGAAGGAATGGATATGCTCGATGCCGAGCGATTGCGCCGTGCGGTCGAGGAAATTGAACTGGTCGTTGTCGCGGTTGAGCACGACATGGCCGCCGGGTTCGAGCCCCTCGAAGATCTCGGCCTTGGCGGCGGCGATTTCCTTGATGTTCTTGAAATTGCCGAGATGCGCTGGCGCGATCGTCGTGATGATGGCGACATCGGGACGGATCATCGCCACCAGCGGCCGAACCTCGCCGGGATGGTTCATTCCGACTTCGAAGACGCCGTAATCCGTATCCTCAGGCATGCGCGCCAGCGTCAGCGGCACGCCCCAGTGATTGTTGAAGGAGGCGACGGAGGCGTGCACCTTGCCGGAGGGAGCCAGCACATGCCGCAGCATTTCCTTCGTGGTCGTCTTGCCGACCGATCCGGTCACTGCGATGATCCGGGCCTTAGAGCGCTCGCGCGAGGCAAGGCCGAGCCTGCCAAGTGCCGCCAGCACATCTTCCACGACGATCATCGGCACCGTCAGGCGACCCATGGCGGGAAGTCTCGCCTCGCTGACGACGAGAAGGGAAGCGCCGTTCGCCATCGCCATCGAGGCGTAGTCGTGACCGTCGACGCGGTCACCCTTGATCGCGAAGAAGGCTGCGCCTGGAGTAGTCGAGCGGCTGTCGATGGAAATGCCGGTGATGCCTTCGGGCAGCGTGCCGAAAGGGCGCCCCGCCATCGCTGCGATCATGTCTTCCGTCGTCCAGAGCCAGCTCAAGATTTCAACTCCTCCAAAGCCCTGCGCACCTCCGCATGATCGGAGAACGGCAGGGTGACGCCGTCGATCGTCTGCCCTTCCTCATGCCCCTTGCCGGCGACAATCAGCGTATCGCCGGATCTCAGCATGCTGACCGCTTCGCGGATCGCCGAGGCGCGATCGGCGATTTCCGCGGCACAGGCCGCCGCCGCCATGATCTCCGCCCGGATCGAGGCCGGTTCCTCCGAACGCGGATTATCGTCGGTGACGATGACGACGTCGGCAAGACGGCAGGCGATTTCGCCCATGATCGGCCGTTTGCCGCGGTCACGGTCGCCGCCGCAGCCGAAAACGACGATGACGCGGCCGGTGGTGAAGGGCCTGACAGAGCCCAGCACGTTTTCCAGCGCATCCGGCTTGTGGGCGTAGTCGACATAGGCGAGCGCGCCATCTTTTGTATGGCCGACAAGTTCGAGACGGCCGGACGCGCCGACGAGCTTCTCGAGCGCGGCCATCGCAACCTTCGCCTCAACACCGGTCGACATGGCAAGCCCTGCTGCGACCAGCGCGTTGGCCACCTGAAAATCGCCGGCCAGCGGAATGTCCACCTCGAAGATCTCGCCGCCGATATGGATCTCGGCCATCTGCTTGTGGCGGAAGTGCTCGACGCGCTTCAACGAGAGGTAATCGCCCTTTCGCCCGACGGTACGAATGTCATGACCGGCATCGGTCGCGGCCTTGATCGCCTGCGCGGACCACGGATCGTCGGCAAAGATCACCGCCGGCGATCCCTTCGGCAACAGCGTATCGAAAAGCCGCATCTTGGCGGCCATATAGGACTCGACGGTCGGATGATAATCCATATGGTCGCGGCCGAGATTGGTGAAGGCGGCGGCGGCAAGCCTGACGCCGTCGAGCCGGCACTGGTCGAGACCGTGGCTGGAAGCTTCCATCGCGGCATGTGTCACGCCTTCTCCGGCGAGTTCGGCCAGCAGCTGGTGCAGAGACACCGGATCGGGCGTCGTCAGCGAGCCATATTCGTTGCGCGTCGGCGAGACGACGCCCGTCGTGCCGATCATCGCGGCCGTGTGGCCCGCATACGCCCAGATCTGCCGGGTGAAAGAAGCGACCGAGGTTTTGCCGGCCGTGCCGGTGACGGCGACCATGGTATCGGGCTGCTTGCCGTGGAAACGCGCGGCGGCGATGGAAAGGAAACGGCGCGGCTCCTTGACCGCAAACACGGGGATCGAAGCATCGATGGCTTGAGAGGCGATGGCGACGGCAGCGCCACGGCCGGCGGCATCCACGATGAAGCCCGCGCCGTCGGCCTTGGTGCCGGCGACCGCGACGAAGACATTGCCCGGCGCCACCTTGCGGCTATCCGAAGACAGGCCTGAAATATCAAGCAGCCCTGCCGGGCCTTCGAGCTGTGCTTCAAGTTCCGGAAACTGATCTCCGGCCAAGTCTCGCAATTTCATCGAATGCACTTTTCTCTCTTGAAGCCGGTTCACCCCTCGCGAATCGGCGTCGATATTCATTCACACTCAATAAGACACCAGCAAGGCCGATCCGCCCTCCCCGAATTTCGGCTCGATGCCGAGAATGGGAGCCGCACGGCTGATGATCTCGCGGGCGATCGGACCGGCGGTGCCGGCGGAGATCGTTCCGCCATAGGCTTTCTCGCCGGTCTTCGGCTCGTCGCAGAAGGTGATCACGGCATATCTGGGATCGTTGATCGGGAATGCGGCGATGAAGGAATTGAAATTCAGGGTTGCCGAATAGCGCCCATTCACCACCTTATCTGCCGTGCCGGTCTTGCTGCCGACGCCAAAGCCCGGCACGCGGGCGACACGCCCGGAACCCTTGTAGCCGTTGAAGTCGAGCAGATAGCGGATCTCGTCGCTGGTGGTCTTCTTAATGACCTGCGTGGCGATCTCATCGGCCTGTTCGCGGGTGCGCGGCAGGAATGTCGGCTCGATCAGCTTGCCGCCATTAACGAGAGCAGCAGCCGCCACCCCTGTCTGCAGCGCCGTCGTCGAAACGCCATGGCCGAAGGAAATCGTGATCGAATTGATCTTCTTCCAGACGCGCGGCTGGCTCGGCATCTTCACTTCGGGCAGTTCGGTCTGCATCTTCGTCAAGAGCCCGAACTTGGTCAGGTATTCCTTCTGCGCGTCGATGCCGACGATGTCGATGACGCGCGCCGTACCGATATTCGAAGAATACTGGAAAATCTCGGGAACAGTCAGCCAGCGGCGCTGCCCGTGAAAATCGTGAATGGTGAAGCCGCCGATATAGATCGATTTGCTGGCATCGAAACTGTCGGTCATCTTCACCTTGCCGCTATCGAGCGCCATGGCCAGCGAAAAGGTCTTGAAGGTCGAGCCCATTTCGAAGGTGCCGTTGGTCATCCGGTTGAGCCAACCCTCCTTGGCGCCTTCCTGCGGATCGTTCGGATCGAAATCCGGCGCCGATGCCATCGCCAGCACTTCCCCCGTATGCACGTCGATGACCGCGGCACCAGCGCCCTTGGACTGGAAGTTGGTGACGGCATTGACGACCGCGTCCCGGACGATGTTCTGCACGCGCAGGTCGATCGAAAGGCGCACCGGCTCGAGCGGCTGGTCGCTGGTCATGCCGACGGAGGCGAGATCGGCAAGCCCCTGGTCGTCGATAAATTTCTCCATGCCTGCGACACCGCGGTTGTCGATGTTGACGTAACCGAGGATGTGCGCGGCGGTCGCCCCGCCCGGATAGAAGCGGCGTTTCTCCGGCCGGAAACCGATACCGGGAATGCCGAGCGCCAGGATCTGGCTCTGCTGCTTCGGCGTCAGTTGCCGGCGCAGCCAGGCGAAATGCGAGGTCTTGACCGAGAGCTTCTTGTAAGTGTCCCTGACGTCGAGCTCGGGCAGCACCGTTGCAAGCTTCTCGACCGCCTCGTCGGCGTCGACGATCTTGTTCGGCTCGGCAAACAGCGAGACGGTGCGGATGTCGGTCGCCAGCACCTCGCCGTTGCGGTCGAGAATGTCGGGCCGCGAAGCCATCAGCCGGTCGGGCGGCAGAATGCTGGAGACGACCTCCTGATCCTTCATCGCATATTCGACGAGACGACCGCCGATGACGGCGTAGACGCCCATGAAACCAAGGATCAGCAGGCCGACGCGGCTTTTTGCCTGCCCTGATTTCTTCTTTCGCGATCCCTCGATCGCCAGGCCGGCGGGGGAAGGACCGCCGAACCGGTTATAGACGCCGGCGGAGAAATGCGCCTGGCTCTTCAATACCATGATGCGGGAAAGAAACGACATTATTCCTCCACCGATCCGGTTTCGATCTGGTCTGCATCCTCTGCCTCGCCGCGTGGCGCAGGCATCGGAATGGGCTGCGCCTTGGCGGTGGCTTGCGCGCCCTTGGTGTCTGGTGCGCCTTTGGCGCTGGCCACGGTCGCGCCTTTGGCGCTGGCCTTAGCCTCCGTCACGTCAGGCACGGGAACCTCGGATTTCAGCATCGGCAATTCCTTGGCATGCACGAGCGCCGTCGATTCCGTCGGCTGCAGCTTCAATTCTTCATTGTAGGCTTTGACCAGCCGCTCCAGCCGGTTCGGCTGCGATTGCAGCGCCCAGTCGGCCTTGAGAAGGTCGATCGTGTCCTTCTCGAGCTTGATCTCGGCTTCGAGGCGATGAACCTCCTCGAGCTTCAATTCGGCGCGGTGCTTGATCGTGTAGGTCACGGCGGCGGTGGCCGTCATGACGCCGATGAGCACGAGATCGAACGTCTTCAGCATATCAACCTCCAAGCTTTCCGAGACTGGCAAGATTGGGAAACCCGAAGAGTGACATATCCGCGGCTTCGGCGGCGGCTTCCGTCCTCAGGCCGGCGCGCAGCTTGGCGGAGCGGGCGCGCGGATTGATCTCGGCCTCCGCCTCGCTTGCCGAAACCATCGGCTTGCCGATCGCCGCAAAGGTTGCCGCCCGCTCATGCGCGACCGGCAGATGCCGCGAGCCCGACGCCTTGCCGGCGCGATCGGAGAAGAATTTCTTGACGATGCGGTCTTCGAGCGAATGAAAGGTGACGGCGACGAGCCGCCCGCCGGGTTTCAGCGCCGCTTCCGCCGCAAACAGCGCCTGCGCCAGTTCGCCGAGCTCGTCGTTGACGAAGATGCGCAATGCCTGGAAGACCCGCGTTGCCGGATGGATCTTGTCCTTCATCTTGCGCGGTGTAACGAGCTCGATGAGACCGGCGAGATCGCGGGTCGTTTCAAATGGCTTTTCGGCGCGGCGCTTCTCGATCGCATGGGCGATGCGCGGCGCCTGGCTTTCCTCGCCGAGAAAATGGAAGATGCGGATGAGATCGGCGACCTTGGCGCGGTTGACGACATCGGCGGCCGAAACGCCCTCGGCCGACATGCGCATGTCAAGCGGTCCATTCTTCTGGAAGGAGAAGCCACGCTCAGCCTCGTCGATCTGCATGGAGGAGACGCCGATATCAAGCACGACGCCGTCGAGCCCGCCTTGCGGCGCATGATCGGCAAGATGCGAGAATTGCGAATGAACAAGCTTGAAACGACCGCCATGGGCGGCGACCATCGCTTGGCCAGCCGCAATCGCCGTCGGATCGCGGTCGAGCGCAATCACCTCGGCGCCGGCAGCAAGGATGGCCGAACTGTAACCGCCCGCACCGAATGTACCGTCGAGGATGAGCTTGCCGGGCGCAGGCGCCAATGCCGCAAGGACTTCAGCGAGAAGAACAGGAATGTGACGAACCGGTCCGCCACCGGCATCAGTTGAACCTCCGCCAGGATTCGCCACCATTCCGTTCCCTCGTTCTTTCAGGAACGCTTGCCCGCCAGCTTGCGCTCCCCTCGTGCCTGCGCCTGTGCGGCCACAAAAGCCTGCGGCTGCCAGAGCTGAAAATGATCCGCCCGACCGACGAAGGTCACTTCGTCCGAGATGCCGGTGAAGCCGCGAATGAAATCCGTGACCATCAGCCGCCCCTCGGCGTCGAGCTTCATGAAGACCCCGCCTCCATGAATGAGAAGCGACATCTCGTTCGCATCCGGCGAAAACGGATCCTCCGCAGCAATCTGCCGTTCGAATCTTTCGAGAAGATCCGGACCGCCGACGCTGATCGCCGGAAACACAAAGTCCTGGAAGCAATAGAGCTCCTGAACATTGCGCTGCGCCAGCACGGAACGGAACGCCGAAGGCACGGAAACCCTGCCCTTGGCATCGATCCTGTTGGTCGCGTTCGAAAGGAAGCGGCTCATGACACGAAACATCCGTTCCCGCAGGGATCCGGACCAAAAGACGCCCGAAACTCCCGATATCAGGCACAGCTTCGCAAGCCGGATGAGCAAAAACCCCTCCGACGCTTCCGGAGAGGAAGACGCCTTTGCTTTGCGATGAATGGGCAGGTGATTGCCCTGGTGCAGTGCGCATTTGGGATAGCATGGGACCATATGGGCGTCAATGGGATGCGGCCATTTTGCAGTGGACGCATGATCAAAAATTTATAACCCGTTAAGTTTAACAAAGGGTTAGGATCACTCTCTCGCAAGAGGCGCGCAACCACGTTTCCGCAAAAAGAATTTCCGCCGGAGGGGTGCATCAGCGCCCGCTTGAAAGCGTTCGATTCCAGTGACTTATCTCGAAACGATCTCTGGATTCGGGGTTTTGTCGCGCCACAAGAGTTAATCGCCAGTTGGCCTGTAAGCCGGGTTCTGTATGGCTCCGGCGTGAACCGGAACGTGGCAGCCATTGCTCTGGGACAGCGTTCGCACGCTGCCTCACGCAACCCACCCGGATGACTGGCCTGGAAACCGGCCGGAAGGCCTTTCGGCCCGCCACGTCATCCCTATTCGGTCTTGCTCCGAGGTCGCCCTCGCCGGACGTTTCCGGCACATCGAATAACCCCATCGCCATCGTCAAAGCGTCAAACTCGATCCTGAACCGTCGAAGCGGAATGCCGAAGCAGAGTGTCGATGTCGAGTACGCACAAGCAGGACTGGTCCGCATTGCTAAGCGCGCTGGACGCGCACAATGCGGCGAACACTCTCACTTCGAATGAAGCATCTCTAGTTAATGTGCGAGATATTATCGAGCTGGTGAAGACGACGACAAAGGGTAATTGCCCGCCCCGATTGCGCCGGTCATAATTCGTGGATGGCGAATCTGAGCGACTTCTACAAACTCTCCATTGAATGCCCTACAGCGGAATGTGGGCATGAACTGGCGTCGTTCATTCCCGTCGAAGTGTCGAAGCGCTCGGAAATACTCTTGAAGTGTCCGCGCTGCTATCAAATGCACCACATCGAGTTTCAGCCCGATGATGGCTACCCCTTCATCGAAGGCACTCCAAATCCGCTGTTTTCAGTTTCGGCCGTTGAGCCGGAAGAAGTGCCAACTGAGCAGCCCGATTACACGCTCGTCCCTTACGACGTTTTCTACAAGTCCTATAAGGAGATTGAGGCGTTGGCCGGTGCAACTGTCACGAAAATGCTCGACCAGCTAATGTCGAAACTAATCTACCAGCAATTCATCACTATGATGGAGACATTCCTCTCTGACACATTCGTTGAGATGTGCGAGCGTGACACGAAGGTTGTCGACTCCATCGTGATCAAGGTCGAGACGTGGCGAGATCGCACAATTAAGATACGGGATATCGCGGAGAACGAATTCGCTTACCGAGAGGCTGTGCTGACTTGGCTGCGGGGGATTTCTTGGCACGATATGGAGAAGGCCGACAAGATTTGCCGCGCCGTCTTTAGTTGCTCGGTCTACCCGGATGAGGACACACGGCAGCAAGTTGAACTTGCTGTTTCAATTCGGCATGACCTCGTACACAGAAACGGCCGCACCAAAGAAGGTCAACTGCGAAGGATATCGCCGGATGACCTTTACGAAGTAGCGAGCGGCGTTCAATCAGTGGCCAAGCACATCCACAACAAGTACATGGGGTGGATACCCTTTGCATGGTCTTTGCAGGAGGAAGATTACACCAAAACCAGTTGACCCGTCTGAATACGCCTCAATACTTCGATTCATCAGTTAGATCGATAGACTTGAGCCTTGGGCCATCCGGTGAGACTAGCGGTACAAAGGTATCATGCACAACCTGCGCGAAACGATCCTGCAACTCGGGATCCTTAATCGTCTCGTGGATTTTGATGGCTGTTTTGATATTTTCAAGTCTTGCCTTTAACGCGACCTGGTCCGCTAGGTCGGCCTCCGCACGAAGTTTTTGGTCCATCGCTGCGTGATGGACGACATGCTTGTAGGCGGTAGTAATTTTTACAATTGCGTTCCTCGAAACTGCCCGGCCAGTTGCAACTAACAAATCGATAGGGCTATTGAAACTGAACGACAGGATCTCGACCCTATGGATTGGTCGGAGACGCAGCATTGGCTCTTCAATGACCTCGTAGTGGGTAAGATCATCCACAAAGTAGCTATACCCTGCATTGATATCCATGAAATCGTACTCGTACGTATCGTGTTCTATGAGCCGATCTTCAACGGTAGTGCTGTCGATCTCCATCAACAGTTCACATAGCGGAATGAGATTGTGGAAGAAGCGGGAACAATCTGAAAGTGGCCACGGACTTCTCGGCTCATCAAATCGAAACCGCACAAATTGCGAAGCAAGAAGCTTCTCGCGGATCAATTCCTGAACCATAGTCGCCCTTCAATCGTTGGTCGCAGATAACGTCGCGTGCGGATATGCCGCTAACTGGTTTGAAGATCAATTCCTGATTAATGCGCACCCAACAAGAGAAATCACGGCGTACGGAAAGTTGCAGGATCATATCAAATGGTTAGTGAAGTGTAGAGAGTTTTAGAGAGCGTAGCAGGGGCCTAAATTTGCTATCCACGCCGGAAAAGGCAGTCAACTCCTCTGGGATAGCGTTCGCACGCTGGATGACTGGCGTGGAAACCAGCCGGAAGGCCTTTCGGCCTACCGCGTCATCCCTATTCGATCTTGCCTGTTTAAAGTCGCAAAGAGAGACAAGCCGTCGTCGAACAGAGCGTGACCAACAAGCGCCCCGCGGTTAAGCAAGCAGAAGCCATGCGGAATCAGAGGCTAACCGTCATGTTGGGGAAGTAAATCGAGATGGGAGTATCAACTATATGGTCGGGCTCAAGAGCACGACGCACCTGATTTGCTACCTCAGACCTGTAGGAATCAATACGGGGAGCGAATGCATAGATGTCGGTCGTGTCGATCACCACTGTTCTCATCTGATTCACATCGAATGGGATTTTTTCAGAAGCGCGAATTATTTGAACGATCGATAATTTGACCGCATGCCGTAAGGCTAGTTCATAGAACACATTCGGGTTGCGAAACGACAAATCTGCGATTACCAGGCGAGATCGCATAATGTATTCAATTATCTGCCTCGTAATTACCCCTGGCTTATCAATTGCGTCCGCACGGACTACTTTTAGTTGAAACTGCTCAAGCGCCGGCTCGACAATCGTCCCCAGAAACAAGTCGGAATGTTTCCTCGCCTCAGATCCCTCTTCTCCGATCGGGGCGATGTAAAAGCAGGTGCTTTCGAATTGAGCATGCTCGGATGTAACGATGCTAGTTGATGCCGCAACAGCAGCGTGACGCAGCATTTCATTTGCCGGGGCGGCCGGCAGATCACCGAGCATCATATCATTCGAAATAATTCTTTCCGCCCCAGATAGGGTTTTTAACAAGCCGACGAAGCGCAGGTTCACCACAAAAGTATCAACGGCTTCTGCAGCATGGGCTGGTTCGATTCCAACATCCTTTGCGGCATCGATCAGCACTGCATGGGCCGGCAATTTATTGCCGACGAATTTATCGTACAGTTTCTGAAATGGCTCAATGTTCGTGATTGCTAACTGCGCTTTTATCTTAGCCCGATCACGCTCGTTGACTTGATCGTCTACGGCCTTCAAACCCTCCGCAGTCAATTCGATATTCTCGGCCTGCACGCCACCTTTCGTAAGACCGTATTTTCCGGAATTAATGATGAGCTGTCGTGAACCACCGCTCTCTGGTGACTTTCCAAGCTGATCAAACAGCGTGAAGCGTCTCACGGGCTGTCCGCTACCAATGCGGAAAATTGCCTTAGCAAACTCCAATGGCTCTTCTAGCGTAGATGCAGGGAACGAGCGTTGCGATCGACGTTTCTTTAGTTCGGCCTCAACTTTCGACAACGCCTCAGATTTGCTTTCGGTAGATTTTACAGTTTGCTTAGCCATTTCTCCACCCAACTGAGTTGTCAAAGCAAATACGCCTTATTCCTCCGCTGGTTGCAAGAAGAATGTTTAGTGGTTTCAATATTCGTGCATAAGCAACTTGAACCTTGAAAGCAGATAAGAGCACTTTTCATTGGAGTTCGCGTCGGCACGCAATGGAATTTCAGCAGCTCGACAGCAAGTAGTCGCTAAAATCCCCGGTGGAACGAAACCATAAGAGTTAATCGCCAGTTGGCCTGTAAGCCGGGTTCTGTATGGCTCCGGCGTGAACCGGAACGTGGCAGCCATTCCTCTGGGACAGCGTTCGCACGCTGCCTCACGCAACCCACCCGGATGACTGGCCTGGAAACCGGCCGGAAGGCCTTTCGGCCCGCCACGTCATCCCTATTCGGTCTTGCTCCCGGTGGGGTTTACCTTGCCATTTCCGTTGCCGGAGATGCGGTGGGCTCTTACCCCACCCTTTCACCCTTACCTGTCATGACAGGCGGTTTGCTTTCTGTGGCACTTTCCCTGAGGTCGCCCTCGCCGGACGTTATCCGGCACCGTGTTTCCGTGGAGCCCGGACTTTCCTCACCCTACCGCCTTTCGGCATTGATAAAGCGCGGCTGCCCAGCCAACTGGCAGGGCTCCCATAAACGAGAGAGATCGCAATTGCTATCGAAATAAATGATATCGCTCAGAGCAATTCCAGCAAAACTGCGCAGCGGTTTTGCGTCCGGAATTGCGTAATAACAAAAGAGGGAGCACTTCCGTGATCCGGAGAAAAACGGAAATGCTCTAGCGAAATTGCGGTGTGAAATCCGTCGAGTAGCCCTGTTCGCTGATTCCGCCTGATAAAAGCAGCTCGGCCCCAAGCCGGCCGATTTCGTCCGAGCTCTTGGCCGACGTGCCGGCGCAGCCCGTCAGCACCGCGATCTCGGGCGATGAGCTATAGCCAATCATCGGATAGCCGCTTTTCGTATACGACACGACGCAGGCGGCCGTCGAAATCGAAAGCGGCACGATATTGGGCACGAGACCTTCAACGATGTGTTTGAGATGCGCGCGCACCGTATCGCGCCCCTCGGTCTTGAACCATGCGCGCATGTCCGTGTCGCCGTTGAGCGCCAGATCGTCAGGATCGCCGCCGATCTTCAGGTAGAATTTGCCGTCGGGATAGCGGATCGGCGGCAGCAGGTAGATTTCGATGCCGGGCGCCCTGAGAATGAGTGACGGCATCGTGGCTAGGCGCGCCGCATCGGCATCGCTTACCTCGAAAAGCGTCACGGTCCGGGCATAAACCGTCATGGCAACGGGCTGTGGCAACAGATTCTCCGCAATGGAAAATCCGCCTGCCGCCAGCAGCACCTTTTCAACGCGACAGGTCAGGCCACCGGCCGTCTCAACGACAGCCGATCCACCTTCGCTGCGGATCGAAACGACATGATCGCGGATGACAGTGGCGCCTGCCTTTTCCGCCAGCAGCGATTGGGCTTTCACAAGCTTGCGCGGACTGATGTGGCCGGCCCCCCTCGCCTCGAAGACGCCCGTGCCCCCATCGGGAAAGGCGAAGAAGGGAAAGGCAGCCTTCAGCCCCTGCTCGTCGAGCAGGCTGGCCTCGACGCCGAGCGAAACGGCAGCCCGCCGGGTCTTCTCGATATAATCGCCGCCCGTCGGCGCCACGACGACGCAGCCGACCTCGCGATAGAAATCGATGCCGCTGTCGCGGGCGATCTCGCCATAACGGCTGATCGAACGGTTGGCGAGCAGCGCCCAGTTGCGGTCGGGATCGATGGTACGGGTAATGCGCCCCTCGTCGTAATGGCTGGCGAAGACGCCCTGATGCGCCTTGCGGTCGGTAGGCTCGTCCGGCCCGATCACCGCGACACCATCCGCTTGCCGCGCCAGATGCCGCGCCGCCGCTGCCCCCATCAGCCCACGGCCGACGACAATATATTTGAAATCGACTGCCATGCAGTTCCTCTAAACAATACAGTGCATCTTTTCAGACGCGCAAAAGACGCTGTAACACTTTGAATTGCTGAATAATTCCTGAAATAAATCCGATTTAGGGAATCATGCAGCAGCGAAGACGGGCATCAACTCGCCACCAAAATCCTCATCACCGAGCCGTCCTTCCGCAAGAAGCACCGCTCCCAACCGCCCAAGTTCGTCGGAGGATTTTGCCGCGACAAAATTGCCGCCGGTCAGCACCGCGATGCGTGGCGACTGCGTAAATCCGGCATAGGGATAACCGGTCGGCGTGAAATTCGCCACGCAAGGCGCTGAGGTGACCGGGCAACCGGCAAGCTCCGGCATCAGTTGCAGGGCGACACCCGAGAGATGCTCACGCTCGGCAGCACTGCCGTCGGAACGGAACCACGCGCCGGCATCCTCCAGCCTGCCGAAGAAAAGCGCCTCGGTGTCGCCACCGAGTTTCAGATAGGTCTTGCCGTCGGGATAACACACCGGCGGCAGGATATAGATGTGATCCTCTTCCCGGTCACCGAGCACGATCGTCGACGGCATATCGCCGAAGATCGCCATCTCGCGTTCGCCGATCTCGTAGAAGGCGACCGTTCGCGCCATGACCCTGATATCGACGGGACGCGGCAGCAGGGCATGGAAATTACTGAAACCGCCAGCGGCGACCAGCACGCGCTCGGCGCTGTAGCTTCTGCCGCCGGCCGTTACCTCGACATGGGAACCGGCATCGCGCACCGATGTTACGGTGGCCTCGATCAACGAGACGCCGCCCTGTCCGGCAAGCTTGGCCTGCGCGCGCACCAGCGCCCGCGGGTTGATGTGGCCGGCGCGCTTGCGCTCGAAATATCCTGTGAAATCGGGATCGACGGCAAGATAGGGAAAACGTTGGCCGAGTTCCGACGGCGCGATGATCTCGATATCGCTGCCGAGCGTCCGGCCAACCGTCAGCGCCCTTTCGATATAGTCCTGCTCGCTCTCTGGCGCTGGACCGGCAAAGAGGCAGCCGACCTCCGAATAGAAGGAGATGCCGCTCTTTGCCTCGATCTCGCGGTAGCGGTCAAGCGCGCGGGCGGCGAAGGTTCCCCAGGCAAGATTGCCGTCGAAGGTGCGGGTGATGCGCGCTTCGTCGTAATGGCTGGCGAAGACGCCGTGATGGCCCTTGCGCTCCTCCGGCTCACGCGGGCCGATCAGTGCAACGCCGTCGGCCATCGAGGAGAGATGCCGTGCGGCGGCTGCACCCATCATGCCGCGTCCGATGATGATGAACCTGAAATCGACTGCCATATCCCACCTCGCTAAATTCCAGCGATACCATGGCAATCATCTTGAATCATCCAGCTTGTCAGGGATAATCGCTTCAGGCTCAGAGCATTGCCAGAACCTTGCCGCAATAGGACTTGGACACCGGGTTCATGCGCGTGGCGCCATGGCCGGCATTGTATTTGAGGATGGTGTTGCAGGTCTCGCCACCACCGAGATCATGGGCGGCAGCCAGATATTTCATGCCGTACTTGATGTTGGTTTCCGGATCGAACAGGCCCTTGGCGCTGCCGGAATAGCCCATCATGCGGGCAGTTGCAGGCTTTATCTGCATCAGGCCGATTTCACCGTGGCTGCCCCGCGCATTCGGATTGAAATTGCTTTCGATGCGGATGACGGCGGTCGCAAGCGCAACCGGTACATCATATTGGTTCGCATATTTGCTGATCAGTGCGGAATAGGAATTGCCGGAAACATTGGCGACGGCATAACCGCTCTGACGCTCGACCGTCTTCAGCGGGCGTTCCGCCGTCTTGAGCGGACGCTTCGCCGACTTGACCGACCGCTCCGCTTTCTTCAACGGACGCTCTATCTTCTTCGAAGGACGCTCGACTTTCTTCACCGACGTATCGGCTCGCACGCCCCAATCATTCGCAAAGGCAAAGCTATTTCCCGCCAGCACCATGCCAACGCATGTTGCAGCAACAACAATCAGTTTTCTCATGTAGTCTTGAACACTCCGACCCAAAGAATTTCCGGACGGCGCGCCTCGCTGTCATAATGAATTCCAGATCAAGTACCGATCGGATTCGCGGTAATTCTTATCATTTCACATAGCGCCCGTGGTTTAACTCGAAAACAACCCCGAGCACCGCTTGGCGGACGTTCTTAGACCATCGCAATGAGGAGATAATAGGGAAATGATGTGGCAGGCCGAATTTCGCGCTGCAGTGCAAAATTCGGCGTTTCAGCAATTGTCGAGGAATTAGGAATAACGCGGCAAAGTCGACAGCAGCCGGTGCAACGTGTCGATCGTCGAGAAATCGGCGATGCCATCTATCCGTTCGGGCCGAAAATGCCGCTGGAAAGCTTCCACGTCGCCTGCCGTTTTTTCGGAGAATTCGCCCGTGATTTCAGTGCCGTAACCATAGAGCGACAGCATCGACTGCAGCGCCTCGACAGGCTGGCCTGTATCGCCGCGCTGGAAGAAGCGCCCGCCGGTGATCGTTGCCGGCTCGACCCAGTGCCCGATGCCAGCCCGGTGGAGCTCGGCCCAGGGAAATTTCTCGCCCGGATCGACCTTGCGGATCGGGGCGACATCGGAATGCCCGAGCACCCGTTCCGGCACGATCGACCAACGTTTGACACAGTCGCGACACAATTCAATGACCGCGGCGATCTGCTCTTTCGGATAATCAGGGAGCCCGCCGGGGTGGCCGGCATTGGCGATCTCGATGCCGATCGACAGCGAATTGATATCGGTCTCGCCGTGCCAGTTGCTTTTTCCCGCATGCCAGGCACGCCGCATTTCCGGCACGAGCTGCACCACCTCGCCATTCTCATGCACGAAATAATGGCTGGAAACCTGGCTCTCGGCGCGAGAGAGCCAGTCGAGCGCACCATCTGCCGTCGGCATGCCGGTATAGTGCAGCAGGATCATGTCGGGACGGCGCCCGTCCGCCCGCTCGCCATGGTTCGGCGAAGGCTGCACGCGCGCGCTTCTGCAGTCGGCCTCGAAAGAGGTCATGCTGCGCGGCGTTCCTTCTCGATCGCCTCATAGGCCGCGTTCAGCGCAGCCATGCGCTCATTGGCGATCACATGGAATTCCTTCGGCACGCCACGCGAGATCAACCGATCGGGATGATGTTCGCTGACGAGGCCGTGGTAACGGCGGCGGATGGTCGGGAAATCATCCGAAGGCGAGACGCCGAGCACCTTGTAGGGATCGCCGCCGGACGAGACGTGGCGGGCGGCAATCTGCTCGAAGCGGG
The DNA here is from genome assembly GCF_057653825.1 of Rhizobium sp. WSM409. Lineage (NCBI taxonomy): Bacteria > Pseudomonadati > Pseudomonadota > Alphaproteobacteria > Hyphomicrobiales > Rhizobiaceae > Rhizobium > Rhizobium sp. WSM409. The sequence goes on from NZ_CM172794.1 coordinate 2,894,309, forward strand.
TCTCGCTCATCTGGAAGATCTCGCCGATATGGCGCAGGAAATTCAGTTCCTTTTCGTGAATCAGCCCGTCGGCCTTGGCGATGTGGAAGAGGCCGTCGAGCACGTCTTCCAACACTGGGCAATTGGCCGCACAGGTAACGCAGAGCGTGGAGAGCCGTTCGGCATAGGCTTCGTAGCCGGCGACGTCCTGCCGCGCGAGGTTGTAAAGCCTGGCGACATTCTTCGCCTGATCCTGCGGAAACTCGAAGATTTCGCGGAAGGCTTCGACCTCCTTCTCGCTGACGATGCCGTCGGCCTTGGCCATCTTGGCCGACAGAGCGATGATAGCCACGGAGAAAGCCACCTTACGCCGGGTCTCGGGATCGCCTTCAAAAACCGTGCGGATAGCCTCGACCACCGCAGACAGCGCATTGCCTGCAGTATTGCCAATGGCATTCAACAGTTTTTCCCAGAAGGACATCGAAAATCTCACACACTTGTCAACTTATAGAGAAACAGCTTGACCAAAGAATCGTAGCCTTTGCAAGGCGACTATTGGTCGTAGGGCCGAACACAGTTTTCACGATTTGGTAATTGTCGCACCGCAGCAAACGATTCATCACGCCCACTTTCATCTCGCATGAGGGCATGGCCGGCGGTCGCCGGCATTGCCCTGGTACCTGGTTCCAGAGCGCGCGACGGAAATTTCCACGGGAATTCCCGTCGCGTAGATCGGGCTTGAAACGATTATATCAGCACTTCCCGTCGCCTTTGCGGTCCGACACGGCAGAGTGGCGCATTTTTCGTAAATTCTTTACTTTACAGGGCCCTTTCCCTGCCGCATCCATGCGCTAGCTAACGCTGCCGCACCGAAACACCGTAGGAGGGATCATGGCCAAACAGAAAGTCGCAATGCTGACCGCCGGAGGCCTGGCGCCCTGTCTTTCATCCGCCGTCGGCGGCCTCATCGAACGCTATAGCGACGTGGCGCCCGAGCTCGAAATCGTCGCCTACAAGTCCGGCTACCAGGGTGTGCTCCTCGGCGACAGCATCGAGATCACCCCAGCGATACGCGAAAAGGCGCCGCTTCTGCACCGCTACGGCGGCTCGCCGATCGGCAATAGCCGCGTCAAGCTCACCAATGCCGCCGACTGCGTCAAGCGCGGCCTGGTCAAGGAAGGCGAGAACCCGCTGCGGATCGCCGCCGAACGACTCGCCAATGACGGCATCACCATTCTCCACACGATCGGCGGCGACGACACCAACACCACGGCCGCCGATCTTGCCGCCTACCTCGCCGCCAACGGCTACGATCTCACAGTCGTCGGCCTGCCGAAGACTGTCGACAACGACGTCGTGCCGATCCGCCAGTCGCTCGGCGCCTGGACGGCCGCCGAAGTCGGGGCGCATTTCTTCGACAATGTCGGCAACGAACAGACGGCCGCCCCCCGCACCCTCGTCATCCATGAAGTCATGGGCCGCCATTGCGGCTGGCTGACGGCCGCCACCGCCCGCGCCTATCTCCAGCGCACCAGCCGCAACCAGTATGTCGACGGCCTGATGATGGACGCGCACCTGAAGAGCATCGACGCCGTCTACCTGCCTGAGATGGCCTTCGACCTCGACGCCGAGGCCGCCCGCCTGAAGGAAAGCATGGACCGCAACGGCCACGCCACGGTCTTCGTCTCGGAAGGTGCCTGCCTCGACGCCATCGTCGCCGAGCGCGAAGCCGCCGGCGAGACCGTCAAGCGCGATGCTTTCGGCCATGTGAAGATCGACACGATCAATGTCGGCGCCTGGTTCCAAAAGCAGTTCGCCAATCTCCTCGACGCCGAGCGTTCCCTCGTGCAGAAATCGGGCTATTTTGCCCGCTCGGCGCCCGCTAACGCCGATGACCTCAGGCTGATCCAGAGCATGGTCGATCTCGCCGTCGAAAGCGCGCTCAATAAAGTCTCCGGCGTCACCGGCCATGATGAAGGCCAGAACGGTAAATTGCGCACTATAGAATTCCCGCGCATCAAGGGCGGCAAGGCTTTTGACCTTTCGACGGCATGGTTTGCCGAAGTCATGGACAATATAGGCCAGAAATACAAAGAAGCGTGATTGACGGATGGTTAATATGATGTCTTTGCTTGTTCCTGAGGAATAGGAGGAGACACCATGTCACTTGAAGCTTGGCTCGCTTTTGCGGCCGCATCCGCCATCATGCTGGCCATACCGGGGCCGACGATACTGCTCGTCGTTTCCTATGCGCTCGGTCATGGACGCAGGACGGCGTTCGCGACGGTGGGCGGCGTGGCGCTTGGTGACTTCACGGCGATGACGGCTTCCCTCTTCGGTCTCGGCGCCGTTCTGGCCGCCTCCGCGACCCTCTTCACTGTCTTGAAGTGGATCGGCGGCGCCTACCTGATCTGGCTGGGAATCAAGCTCTGGCGGGCTCCCATCATTGGCGAACCGGTTGCCGACAACGACAACCTGCCGGAGGAGAAGTCCGTCAAGATCTTCCTCCACGCCTATGTCGTCACCGCCCTCAATCCGAAGAGCATCATCTTCTTCGTCGCCTTCGTGCCGCAGTTCCTCAATCCGGCCCTGCCCTTCGTCGGGCAGATGGCGATCATGGAAGCGACTTTCCTCGTGCTGGCGATCCTCAACGCTTCCACCTACGCCTTTCTCGCCCATAGCGCGCGCGGACTGATTCGCAAGGCGAGCATCCAGCGCGCTGTAAACCGCACCGGAGGCACTCTGCTGATCGCTGCAGGGGCCGTAACGGCCGGGTATCGCCGTATTGCAGCCTAGTAATATTCCGTGGTTGCCGGAATGCCACGAATAGGTTAATGGGGTCACCAGGGACTTAGGCTTTTGGTAACTTTTATACGCTGCCGGGGCGGCGCGATTTCACGAAAGTGGCGGAATGGTAGCGATCGGATTATCCGGCCTGAAACGCAGTCTTGTCGTCTCGACGATACTCTGCGGCGTGATGACGGGATGTACGAGCGTCGAATATACGTCCCAGGCCGAACTGACAGCCGGGCAGACCGTCGTGCCGATGCCGAAACCCGGTGAAGATGCAACACTCGCCGCGATCCCGACAGCCGGAGGCGTAGCCGGTCAGGCGGTGGCAGGCGCCACCATTCCCCAGGCATCCTCCTCTCTGACCGCAACAGCGATGCCGGCCGTGACAGCTTCTCAGCCTGGCGATCTTACCATGCAGCCGACGGCCTATGCGCAGATCCCGCTGACGCCCGAAATGACGGCGATCCAGTCCGTCGTGCCGACGCCGCGTCCTGGAACGCCGACCCAGCCGACGACGCAGCTTGCCTTTGCAGCGACACCGCAAAACAGCGCGCTTGCAGCACTTGCCGCCGTCGACACCACCCCGCGCGCCAGCATGGACTACGGTTTCGACGAAACCGGGCCGATCGATCCGCCGACGGCGCCGCCGATGTTTAGCGATGACGACAAAGACGATGCGCCGACCGTCGAGAAGAGCTTTGTCACCAAGCTCATCCAGAAATATTCGAAAATCTACGAAATTCCCGAGACTCTTCTCCATCGCGTCGTCCATCGCGAGAGCCGCTATAATGCGAAGGCCTACAACAAGCGTGGCTATTTCGGCCTGATGCAGATCAAGTACAACACCGCCAAGTCCATGGGTTACGACGGTGCCCCGGGCGGCCTCTTCGATGCCGAGACCAACATCAAATATGCCGCGAAATATCTGCGCGGCGCATGGCTCGTTTCCGACAGTCGGGAAGACGATGCCGTCCGCCTCTATGCGCGCGGCTATTATTATGACGCCAAGCGCAAGGGCATGACAGACATCGCCCAAGGTAACTATTGAGACCGGCTGAAACTACAGCCATCCCTTGAATATGCAGGAGAGATAGTGGCTGAATAAGCCCCAGCCTATGGCTGCGGCTGGGTCTGTTGTTGCGATCCGGCCTGTTGTTGCTGCTCTCCCGGTTGTGGCAATGCCGCCAGGATCGCCTTCAGCAGCGTCTGCGGCTGATAGTCGAGCCTGCTCGGCGTCAGGCCAAGCCTGACGACCACCAGATTGGCGGAAGGCACGATCGCCATGCTCTGCCCGTCATGGCCCGTCAACCAGAACGTATCCTCAGGCAGCCCGGCCTCAGCGCTCGAGCCGCGACCGGGTGCGAGCCAGGCCTGGCCCTGCGTATACCGCCCGTTCGAAGCCGCCGTCGGGGTGCGCATGGCGCCGACAAAACCCTCCGGCAACAGTCGCTGTCCGTTCCACACGCCGTCTTGCAGCAGGAACTGCCCAAAGCGCGCCCAGTCATGCGCCGTCGCATAAAGATAGGAGCTTCCGGCGAACGTGCCGCGCGCATCGAGTTCGAATACGGCGCTTGTCATGCCGAGCGGGGCAAACAACGCGTCGTGCGGATAGGAAAAAGCCGCCTGAGCATTGCCGACCCTGTCCATCCAGATGCGCGAGAGCAGCACGGCCGTGCCGCTAGAATAGCGGAAGCGTTGGCCGGGCGCTGCCTCCATCGGTGCATTGGCCGGCAGCGATACCATGTCGGTATCGAGATAGAGCATGCGCGTGACATCGGCGACGTCGCCATAGTCTTCGTTAAAGGCAAGGCCGCTCTCCATGCCGAGCAGATCGGAAACCTTGATTCTGGCGCGCGCATCGTTCTTCCACTGCGCCAACAGGTTATCATCGTCGAAGGAGACCTTGCCGCCAAGCATCAGCCGGCCGAGGACCGCCGCATTCACGGTCTTCGTCATCGACCAGCCGATCAACGGCGTCTTCGCCGAGAAGCCGGGGCCATAGGCCTCAGCGACGATGCGACCATTGCGCACCACCACGATCGCCCGCATTGCCGGGCCGGCAATTCCGGCATCGGCAAGCAGCGCGGCGATCTTCCCGTCCGCCGGATTGCCGGTCCCCTCGCCCTCCGGCCACAAGGCGTCATTCGCCTGCATTTTGGCCGGCGGATCGAAGGGCGCTGCCTTCGCAGCCGCCTCGAAATTGCCGTCCGGGACGCTCGTGCAGCCGAAAGCGCCGCGATAGAGCGCATAACTCGGCGCAAACAGTCCCATGAAGCGCGCCGTCACGCGATCGTTGTCGGGGTCGACGCTGACACGCACCAGCCGCAGTAGCGGATTTCCAGGCGCCTGGACGTCGTCATGGAGCACATCCTCCGCCTCCCGGCCGGCGATGAACACGTTGGAGCAGACGATCTTGGCGGCATAACCGTCGCCGACGCTGAGCAGTTCCGGTGGCCGGATGAACAGCCAGCCGGCCGCGGCGACGATGATGACTACGGGAAGGAGAGCAAGCGCCTTCATGATACGCAGGACAAATCGCATGGCATTCCTCCATGCCGGGAGAGAAGCAGGAATCACACGCGCCGGAAAGGGGCCGAAGCGAAGAAGGACCATCGTCCCGATCACTTTCCCAGGAGTGCCATTCCGGTCGCTCTCCGGAGGAGGCCGAAGCCTCCCAGGAACGGCTCCCCCACAGCCCGCGTCATCAAACTGTAGCAGAGGCGCGCTACACGCCCTGAACGCTAAAAAGGTGACAGACTCATGTCAGAATTTGCACCGGATGCCGGCTTCCGCAAGAACCGGAAACTCAAGGATGCCCTTCTCCGCCATAAGGCCTTTTCGAAGGATGGCTTTTCCGAGCGTCTCTTCGGCCTTCTTTTCTCCGGCCTCGTCTATCCGCAGATCTGGGAGGATCCGGATCTCGACATGCAGGCGATGGAGCTGAAGCCCAATCATCGCATCGTTACCATCGGCTCCGGCGGCTGCAACATGCTCGCCTATCTCTCCAAGGCGCCGGCCTCGATCGACGTCGTCGATCTCAACCCGCACCACATCGCGCTGAACCGCCTGAAGCTTGCCGCCTTCAAACATCTTCCAGGTCACGCCGATCTCGTCCGCTTCCTGGCAATGCCGAACGAGAAGTCGAACAGCCGTGCCTACGACCAGCATCTTGCCGCCCGCCTCGATGAGGCAACCCGCAGCTACTGGAACGGCCGCAAGTTCGGCCGCCGCCGCGTCACCGTTTTCGATCGCAACATTTACGAAACGGGTCTGCTCGGCCGCTTCATCGGCGCGGCCCACCTTCTTGCCCGCCTGCATGGCGTCAAACTGCGCGAGATGACCAAGACCCGCTCGATCCGCGAGCAGCGCCAGTTCTTCGACGAGCAGATCGCGCCGCTCTTCGAAAAGCCGGTCGTGCGCTGGATTACCGGCCGTAAGAGCTCGCTCTTCGGCCTCGGCATTCCGCCGCAGCAATATGACGAACTCGCAAGCCTTGCCGCCGATCATTCGATCGCACCGGTGCTGAAGCATCGCCTGGAAAAGCTCGCCTGTCATTTCCCGATGAGCGACAATTATTTCGCCTGGCAGGCCTTCGGCCGCCGTTACGGCACCGAAGCGGAGGGCCCGCTGCCGACCTATCTGAAGTCGGAGCACTATCAGGTGATCCGCGCCAATGTCGACCGCGTCAACGTTCACCACGCAAGCTTCACCGAGCTTCTGGCCCGCGAGCCGGCCGCCTCGCGTGACCGCTACATTCTGCTCGACGCGCAGGACTGGATGACGGACGAGCAGCTGAACGACGTCTGGACGGAAATCACCCGCACGGCGCGCGAAGGCGCCCGCGTGATCTTCCGCACCGCCGCCGAAAAGAGCATCATCGAAGGCCGCCTGGCTCCGGCGATCCGCGGCCAATGGGATTACTTCGAGGAAAAGTCGCGTGAACTGACTGCGCTCGATCGCTCGGCAATCTACGGCGGCTTCCACATCTACGGGAAGAAGGCGTGAGCAAGGTCGGTACTGAGACGGCAGGACAGAGCGACCAACATGCCAGCCTCATGGATGGCATGTACCGCTACCAGCGGCACATCTACGACCTGACCCGCAAATATTATCTTCTCGGCCGCGACAGCACGATCCGCAATCTCGACGTGGCCGAAGGCGGCAGCCTTCTGGAAGTCGGCTGCGGCACCGGGCGCAACATGGCCTTCGCCCACAGGCATTTCCCGACCGCCAAGCTGTTCGGCCTCGACATTTCCCAGGAGATGCTGATTTCGGCACGCAAGACCTTCGCCACCAAGGCGACGATCCCGGAATTCCGCGTCGCCGACGCCACGGCATTCACACCGCGTGAATTCGGCGTCAGCGGCTTCGACCGCATCCTGATCTCCTATGCCTTGTCGATGATCCCGGACTGGGAGCGCGCCGTCGATGCTTCGATCGCCGCACTCAATCCCGGCGGCCAACTGCACATTGTCGATTTCGGCCAGCAGGAAGGCTTGCCGGGCTGGTTCCGGCGCATGGTGCAGTCCTGGCTTGCGAAATTCCACGTCACGCCGCGCCCCGATCTGCGCGAGGTCCTGGAAGCGCAAGCCCATGAAAACAACGCGACATTGGTGTTCGATGCCGTCGGCGGCGGTTATGCCTGGCGGGCAGCTATTATCAGCAAGCGCTCATAATTCGCTTGAAACTAACCGATTTTTTACGTTGATATGGTGAAAAGAGGGTTATCCTCTGCTGACTCGTCTTTTTCGAAGGTCAGGTTGTGGGGCAAAGAGATCATTCGAGCTACGACGGGACGCCCATGCGCCGGCTTTTGTTTTGCGTTTTGCCCCTGGCCATCATGCTGGCCGGTTGCAGTTCCTCCGGTTATGACTACCTCGAAACGGCGTCGATCAAGCCGAAGCCGCGCTTCAAGGATACCGATCCGCAGGATTTCGGTCCGAAGCATCCGCAGCAGAACCAGGTCCACGGCATCGATATTTCCAAATGGCAAGGCGATATCGACTGGGGCACGGTGAAGAATTCCGGTGTCGCTTTCGCCTTCATCAAGGCAACCGAAGGCAAGGACAGGGTCGATCCGCGCTTCGACGAATACTGGCGCGAAGCCCGCGCCGCCGGCATCCCGCACGCTCCCTATCATTTCTATTATTTCTGCTCTTCGGCCGATCAGCAGGCCGACTGGTTCATCCGCAACGTACCGAAGGAGGCCATGCGCCTGCCGCCGGTGCTCGACGTCGAATGGAACGCCGAATCGAAGACCTGCCGCTACCGCCCCGACGCTGAAACGGTGCGCGCCGAAATGCAGCGTTTCATGGACCGGTTGGAAGCCTATTACGGCAAGCGCCCGATCATTTATACCTCGGTCGATTTCCACCGCGAAAATCTCGCCGGCTACTTCCAGGATTATCATTTCTGGGTTCGTTCGGTGGCGAAACACCCCGAGGTAACCTATTCCGACCGCCGCTGGGCCTTCTGGCAATATACCTCGACCGGCGTCATTCCCGGCATCAGCGGTCCCACCGATATCAATGTCTTTGCCGGCAGTGCAAAGAACTGGAACAATTGGGTCGCAGCCGTTTCCAAGGATAGAAATTCTTAGTAACGTCCTGCAATGTTTCTTGCTTCCGTCACATTCATCTGTGAAAGCGACGGGAAATCTTTTTGATATAAGGACCGCATCCATGCACCGCTCGCTCGCAAGCTGCTCTGCACTCGCCCTCCTGTTTGCGCTTGCCCTCGCCGGCGTCGCGGCCGCCCAGCAGGCGCCTGACGCAGCCCCGGCCGCACCCTGCGGCGGCGATCTGTCCGCCTTCCTCGAAGGTGTCAAGAAAGACGCAGTCGCAGCCGGCGCCAGTGCGGCAGCCGTCGACGAGGCCTTCGCCGGCGCCGAGATCGATCCCAAGGTCCTGAGCCGGGATCGCGCCCAGGGCGTCTTCAAGCAGACCTTCCTCGAATTCTCCCAGCGCACCGTCAGCCAGGCCCGGCTCGACATCGGCCGCCAGAAGATGAAGCAATATGCCGACGTCTTTGCCCGCGCCGAGCAGGATTTCGGCGTGCCCCCGGGCGTCATCACCGCCTTCTGGGCGATGGAAACCGATTTCGGCGCCGTCCAGGGCGATTTCAACACCCGCAACGCTCTTGTGACGCTGTCGCATGATTGCCGCCGCCCGGAACTCTTCCGTCCGCAGCTGATCGCTCTTATTGAGATGGTCCAGCACGGCGACCTCGACCCCGCCACCAATACCGGCGCCTGGGCCGGCGAGATCGGCCAAGTGCAAATGCTGCCGCGCGACATCATTGCCTATGGCATGGATGGCGACGGCGACGGTCATATCCGCCTGAAGCAGAGCGGCCCGGACGCCATCCTGACGGCGGCGAAATTCATCCAGCACCTCGGCTTCGAGCGCGGCCAGCCCTGGCTGCAGGAAGTGACCGTGCCCGATAACCTGCCCTTTGAGAAGTCCGGTCTTGGCGGCACGATGAAAGCGGGAGAATGGTTCGCGCTCGGCGTCAAGCCGCGCGACGGCAATACCGCCTTCGGCAACTTGGAAGGCGATCTCGTTCTGCCACAAGGCCGCATGGGACCGGCTTTTATCGCCTATCCCAATTTCAAGATCTATCTCGAATGGAACAAGTCGTTCATCTACACGACCTCGGCCGCCTATTTCGGGACACGCCTTTCGGGCGCCGAACCCTATCTCAAGGGCGTGCCGGAACAGGGGCTTGCCAGTGACCAGATGAAGGCGCTGCAGACCAAACTGCAGTCGCTCGGCCATGATGTCGGCGAGATCGACGGCATCCTCGGCTCCGGCACACGTGTCGCGATCCAGAAGGAACAGCAGCGCCTCGGCATGCCGGCCGACGGCTGGGCGACGCCTGCCCTCCTCAACGCCCTCTGATCCCAGCTGACACCCTGCCGCCGCTCGCTTCGCAAGAAACGGGTGGCGCCGTTCGCCGCCTGCGCTAAAGCATCAAGCGAGCGGCTTGCGGTGGAGGAATCGGCGTGGACAGCAGGATGAATGCCTGGACCTGGGGTCTGCTGGTCCTGCTCGGCTTGATCTGGGGCGGCTCATTCTTCTTTGCCCGCATCGCCGTCCAGCACGTGCCGCCGCTCACCCTCGTCTTCTTCAGGCTGCTGCTCGCAGCGCTGGCGCTGCATATCTATATCGCCGGCCGTTTCGACTTCTATGCGATCCTCAAAGCCCGCTGGCGCGAATTCCTGATCCTCGGGCTCATCAACAATGCCCTGCCGCATGCGCTGATCTTCTTCGGCCAGACCCGCATCGGCGCCGGTCTTGCGGCGATCCTGAATGCGACGACACCGATCTGGACCGTGCTGATCGCCAACTACTTCACCTCAGACGAGAAGCTGTCGCCGGCAAAGATCGCCGGCTGCCTGGTCGGCCTGGCCGGAACGATCGTGCTGATCGGCCCCGGCATGTCGGCCGGTGGCGAAGCCCCGCTCTGGGCGCTGCTTCTTCCCGTGCTTGCTGCGATCTCCTATGGTTTCGCCGCCACTTACGGAAAACGCTTCAAGAATGTTCCCGCCCCTGTTACCGCAGCCGGCCAGTTGACCGCCTCTTCGCTGATTGCGCTGCCGCTGTCGCTGCTGGCCGATCGCCCCTGGGCGCTTGCCGCACCGCCGCTCGATGCCCTCCTCGCCATCCTGGCACTGGCGCTGCTGTCGACCGCCTTCGGCTACATCCTCTATTTCCGGATCATGGCAACGGCCGGCGCCACCAATGCCTCGCTCGTCACCCTGCTGGTGCCGCCGGGCGCCATCCTTCTCGGCGTGCTCTTCCTCGGCGAAAGGCTGGCCCTGAGCGAGTTTGCCGGCATGGCGCTGATCGGTTTCGGCCTCGTCATTCTCGACGGCCGCGCCTATCGCCTGCTGGCCAAGGCCGCCTAAAGCCGGTTGCGAATTCCACATGTTTTCAACCGGTTGCGATCCCGCCATGTTTTGGGCGCATAGGTAAATACGCAATCGCCTGATTTAACGGCATGTTAAAATCTGTGAACAAAATTTTGTTGAAAATTAACATGTAATTTCAAAGTCTTGCCGAAATGCTATTCGACTTATCCACCGAACCCTTCTGCAGCGCAGCATAAGATCTGCTTCCCAACCGACATATTTCAGACATATTATTGGCCGGTTAACGCGAGGAGACAGACATGGGACTCACGCAATCCTTGAATGTTCTGTTGGTCAGTGCAGCGTTTGCTTTCGTCTTGTCCATGCTCTTCATCTGAGCTGGCCGACGAAAGTGTAATGACTGATAGTGCCTAAACTCCTGAATAGCTGATCAATCCGCCAACGAAAAAGCGCATGTCCCGCCCGACATGCGCTTTTCACTTTTACAGCGCCGCGTGTCCTTCAGACGCGCAAAGATCAGGCGGCAGCGCCAGCACTTTTTGTTTCGCGGCGGGGGCGGGAGAGGCCGAGATTGTCGAGCACGGCGGAAACCAGCGGCGCACGGTTCATCGTATAGAGATGGAAGTCGTGGATGCCGCGCCGGACGAGATCTTCGATCTGTTCGGCAGCGACTTCGGCGGCGACCTTCGCCCGCTCCTCGGGCTTGTCGTCGAAGCCTGCAAAGCGCTCGTCGAGAAAGGCGGGGATAACAGTGCCGCAGGCCCCGGCGAAGCGCTTCAGCTGCGTCAGGTTCTGGATCGGCATGATGCCGGGCACGACAGGGATCGAGATGCCGGCGCCGCGCACCCGTTCCAGGTAGCGCTCGAAATTGTCGTTGTCGAAGAAGAACTGCGTCAGTGCCCGGTCGGCGCCATTGTCGGCCTTGCGCTTCAGCATGTCGATATCGGCCGCCGTATCGCGGCTTTCCGGGTGTTTTTCCGGATAGGCGGAAACCGAAATCTCGAAATCGCCGACTTCCTTCAGGCCGGCCACCAGCTCCGCCGCATTGGCATAACCGCCGGGATGCGGCTGGTAGGGCGCACCAGCGCCGCCGGGCGCATCGCCGCGCAGCGCCACGAAATGCGTCACGCCGGCTTTACGGAACGTGTCGACCACCTGATGCGTCTCTTCCTTCGTCGCGCCGACGCAGGTGAGATGCGAGGCGGTGGCAAGCGGCGTCTGCGACAGGAACCGCGTGACGGTGGAGAGCGTAGGCGCTCTGGTGGTGCCGCCGGCGCCATAAGTCACCGACACGAAATCCGGGTCCCAATCCTGCAGCTGGCTAACCGTGTGCCAGAGTTGTCCTTCCATCTCCTCCGATTTCGGCGGGAAGAATTCGAAGGAGACCCTGATGTTGCGGCCGCGCACTTCGTTTTTCAAAGCCATGTCATACCCTCCCGGCAAATGTAGGTTCGGCGCCTTCGCTCGCCTGCGAAGCCATAAGGCGCCTCGGATCGCGCGCGAGCCAGACGGTGACCGTCAACCCCTGCCCGCTTTGCTGACCCGGATGAAGATCGACGACCTGCTCGACGTCGAGCCCGCTCTTGCGCAGCCAGTCGGACATTGCCTGGTGCGAAAAGCCGAGACGGACATGCGCATGCTCGTCGCGGAGATATTCGAGCGTGTGCGGCGCAAGGTCGATGACCACGAGCCGGCCGCCCGGCCGGAGCATGCGCGACGCTTCGGCGATCGCAATATCCGGCTGATCGAAGAAATGCAGCACCTGATGGATTGTCACCAGATCGAAGTCCTGTCCCTCGAACGGCAGGTTCAGGATATCGGCGTGCCGCACGGTGGCCTTGGTGATGCGGGACTTGTCGAGATTGGCGCGTGCCACGCTCAGCATGTCGCGGCTGGCATCGACGCCCGTCGCCCGGCGGTAGAGCCCGGACAGGAGTTCGAGGATGCGGCCGGTGCCGGTACCGAGGTCGAGCAGCGCGTCGATCGGCTGGCTGCCGAGCAGCCGGATGACGGCAGCGTCGACCTCCTCATCGGCCGCATGCAGGCGGCGAAGTTCGTCCCATTCGGCCGCGTTGCGGCTGAAATAGGCCTGTGCCCGCTCGGCGCGCTGGCGCTTGACCAGCGAAAGCCGTTCGCCGTCGCGAAGGATGGTCGGATCGTTCTCGGAAACATGCTTCAGCAACGCCCGCACCAGCATGGCGGCCTTACCGTCCTGCTTGAGGCGGAAATAGGCCCAGGCGCCTTCCTGGTAGCGTTCGATCAGTTCGGCCTCGCCGAGCAGCTTCAGGTGGCGGGAGATGCGGGGCTGGGATTGGCCGAGAATTTCGGTAAGATCGGTCACCGTCAGGTCGCCGCTGTCAAGAAGCGCCAGAAGACGCAGGCGCGTGGGCTCGCCGGCCGCCTTCAAGACGTCCACCAGCGCATCCAGTCCAAGCTTCAAGGGTTCGCTCATCTTCGATCCAATCAAGATATAAAGATATCTTTATGTGATTTGAAAAGCGGTGGCAAGCGACAATTCGCACTCTCCGCGAAATTGGCTGCTCAGATTGCGACAAGGCGTGACATGAAAAAGCCCCGGCGAACCGGGGCTCTCGTGGACGAGAAACAGGTGGATCAGCGTGTCAGGCGCTTGTGAGCCTGGCTGCCCGGGTTGAGGGCGTCGGGACCAAGGCGGCGCACCTTGTCCTGCTCATAATCCTCGAAGTTGCCTTCGAACCATTCGACATGGCCGTCGCCTTCGAAAGCCAGGATATGCGTTGCCAGACGGTCGAGGAACATGCGATCGTGGCTGATGATGATGGCGCAGCCGGCAAAGTTCTCCAGCGCGTTTTCCAAGGCACTCAACGTTTCCGTATCGAGGTCGTTGGTCGGTTCGTCGAGCAGCAGAACGTTGCCGCCGGCCTTCAGCATCTTGGCAAGGTGAACACGGTTGCGCTGACCACCCGAGAGATTGCCGACCTTCTGCTGCTGGTCGCCGCCCTTGAAGTTGAAGGCGCCGCAATAGGCACGGGAGTTCATGTCGAACTTGCCGAGCTTGATGATTTCGGCGCCGCCGGAGATTTCCTCCCAGACCGTCTTGTCGGCCGCAAGGGTGTCACGGCTCTGGTCGACATAACCGAGATGCACGGTCTCGCCGATGCGGATCGAACCGCCATCCGGCGTTTCCTGGCCAGTGATCATCCTGAATAGCGTCGTCTTACCGGCGCCGTTCGGGCCGATGATGCCGACGATGCCGCCTGGTGGCAGCTTGATCGACAGATCGTTGATCAGCGTGCGGCCCTCGAAGCCCTTGATGATGCCGTCCATCTCGATGACCACCTGGCCGAGGCGCTCGCTGACCGGGATGATGATCTGCGCGTCGCCGGGACGCTGCTTCTCGGCGGCATCCACCAACTGCTCGTAGGACTTGATGCGCGCCTTGGACTTGGCCTGGCGGGCCTTCGGGCTGGAAGCGATCCATTCCTGTTCGCGGCTGATCGCCTTCTGGCGCGATGCGTCTTCGCGGCTTTCCTGCAGCATCCGCTTGGCTTTCGCCTGCAGGTAGGCCGAGTAGTTGCCTTCGTAGGGAATGCCACGGCCGCGGTCGAGTTCGAGGATCCAGCCGGTGACGTTGTCCAGAAAGTAGCGATCGTGGGTAATCATCATCACGGCGCCCGGATAGTCGCGCAGATGTTTTTCGAGCCAGGCAATGGTTTCGGCGTCCAGGTGGTTGGTCGGTTCGTCGAGCAGCAGCAGATCCGGCTGCGAAAGCAGCAGGCGGCAGAGCGCGACACGGCGTCGCTCACCACCGGAAAGGCTGGTGACATCGGCGTCACGCGGCGGGCAGCGCAGGGCTTCCATCGCCATTTCGACCTGGCTTTCCAGATCCCAGAGGTTCTGGCTGTCGATGACGTCCTGAAGCTTGGCGCCCTCTTCCGCCGTCTCATCGGAATAGTTCATCATCAATTCGTTGTAGCGATCGAGGACAGCCGTCTTCGAGGCAACGCCTTCCATGACGTTCTCGAACACCGTCTTGTTTGCATCGAGGTGCGGCTCCTGCTCGAGGTAGCCGACCGTCGCACCTTCGGCGAGCCAGGCTTCGCCGGTATATTCCTTGTCCTGACCTGCGATGATGCGCAGCACGGTGGATTTACCCGCACCGTTCGGACCAAGGATACCGATCTTGGCATCCGGGTAGAACGAAAGGTGGATATTCTCCAGGATCTTCTTGTTGCCATAGGCCTTGTTGAGGCCGGACATATGATAGATGAACTGACGTGCCATGCTGCGCTGCTCCGGGCGGGAAACTTCGATTGTGCCGCTATGTAGGCGAAACAGCGCCTGCGGGCAACGCCAAACCCGGTTTACTCAGGATTTCCGCTCAAAAGCCCGCAGCGTCGACGACGCCCTCGTCACAGCCGAACGAGGTTTTTCCAGCGCCCTGGATCAGATCGGCAAGCCCGGCACTTTTCGCCGATGCCGCCCCGGCTGCTTCCGAAAGCCCGATCGTCAGCCCGCTGATCATCCTGATATTGCCGGCCCGCCGGCAGCTCATCTTGACACGATCGCCGGCACCCGGCCCGAAGCTCTTGTCGAACGCCGCTTTGATCGCTTCGGCCTTGACCGGCTTGCCGATATTGGCAGCGAAGAGATCGCGCACGGCCGACGCGTTGAGTGCGCCCACGAGGTGCATGCCGACGCCGAAATAGTCGTCGGCGCTCATCTTCGTGCAGGTGCCATGCTTCACCCATTCATGCCGTTCCAGGCCGGACTGCGTGCCGGGCATCGCCTTTGCGAGCGCCGCCTGCGTCTCCGCCGCAAGCGTGACCTCCGGCAGCTTGTTCCAGTCGCCATCCTTGTCGGCGGCCTTCTGCTCGGCGCTCACGCCGCAATAATCCTGCCGCATCGGCCAAAGTCCGTGCAACGAAAAGTTCGTGGCATCATGGCGCTCCGTGGCCTGTGTAGCGCATTCAGGCTTCTTCTGGTTTGTCTGGCAAAAAGCCGGCTGCCAGCTTGCCGCCAGAATGAAGCGGGTGCGCCCGCCGGCCTCCTGCGCCACGCCGGCGCCGGCAACAACCATCGACACGGCAAACGTCAAGGTACGCAACTGCATGCTGCTCATTTCAATCCCCAAAAAAGAACAATACAGGAACAAATAAGCATCAAAATTAAAAGGCCGCAACCCTGAATCGCAACAAGGCCGAAAATTGTTATCAGATAATCAAATGCCCATGTTGCAATTACCCGGCGATCTGGTCTGTTGTCGCCGGGAGGACCACATGTTTTCTGAAACGCAAAGGCTCGCCGTATCAGGGGCGTCGCTGGCCTATCACCATGCCGAGGCCATCACCCTTCCACGCGGTATCCTGCTGATATCCCATGGCTTGGCCGAACATTCGAAACGATACCGCGTCTTTGCCGAGACGATGGCGGCACGCGGTTATCATGTCTATGCCCATGATCATCGAGGGCACGGCGAGACGACGGCACCCGACGCGCCGATCGGCCGTTTTGCCCGGCGCGGTGGGGTCGAAAGGGTGATCGGCGACGTCATCGCCATGCGCGGCCATGCGGCCTCCCACCATCCCGGCCTGCCGGTGATCCTCTTCGGCCATTCGATGGGCGGCCTCATCGCCCTCAATGCAGCCGTCACGGCTGCGGCCGACTTCGATGCTGTCGCCGTCTGGAATTCGAATTTCGCCATCGGCCTTGCCGGCCGCGCCGCCCAGGCGATCCTGCTTGCCGAGCGCATGCTGAAGGGTTCCGACGTGCCGAGTGGCCTGCTGCCGAAGCTCACCTTCGGCACCTGGGGCAAATCCATTCCCGGCCGCCGCACCGAGTTCGATTGGCTGTCGCATCGTCCTGATGAAGTCGACAAGTATGTCGACGATCCACTCTGCGGCTTCGACGCCTCAGTCTCTCTCTGGCTCGATCTCTTCGAGCTGACCTTCCGCGCGCCGCAGAAAATCCATCTCGACCGGCTGGCGCGGGATATGCCGATCCATCTGGTCGGCGGCGGAGAGGACCCGGCGACGGAGCGTGGAAAAGCCGTGCTCTGGCTGTCAAACCATTTGAAAGGCCAGGGCTTCTCCCGTATCAGCACTGAGATATATCAGGACATGCGGCACGAGACGCTGAATGAGATCGGCGCGGATGCGGCGATCGCAGCCTTCGCCGATTGGTGCGACGGGGCCGTCGCAAAGTCCTGAGCGACCAATATCCTGAGTACAGGGATTTTCATCATGAGCAGCACTTCCGCCCGCCCCGTTTCGTCCGCCTCCGACGTGACGACGGGGCTTGTGCTGATGGTTCTTTCGGTGATGGTCTCGCCGCTCATCGATATCTTCGCCAAGCTTGCGATCACGACTGTTCCATCCGGGGAGATCACCGCCGGTCGCTTCGTCGTACAGGCGCTCTGCATGCTGCCGATCGTCGTATGGCGGCGCAGCTTCGCTGAATTCTCCTGGCGCCAGAGCCTGTTCCATGCCATCCGCGGCGCGATCATCACCGTCTCGATGATCTCCTTCGTCACCACGCTGAAATATATGGCGGTCGCCGACGCGATTGCGATCTTCTTCGTCGAGCCGATCATGGTGACGATCCTCGGCGGCATCTTCCTCAAGGAGACGATCGGCTGGCGGCGCTACACCGCCTGCTGCGTCGGCTTCTTCGGGGCGATGCTGATCATCCAGCCGAGTTTCGAAGAGGTCGGCTACATCGCGCTTCTGCCTGTCGTCAGCGCGCTCTGCATCGCGATCTTCGTGCTGATGACTCGGGCTCTCTCGCATAGGGAGGACCCCTGGTCGATGCAATTCCAAATGAGCATCTGGGGCTTGCTCTTCTGTGCCATCCTGCTTCTCCTGGGTCAGGGAACCGGCTCCGACCTCTTCGATCCCGTCATGCCGGAAGGTCGCGCCTGGTTCTACGTCGCCGGCGTCGGTGCCATGGCGGCAATCACTGGCATCCTCGGCGTCTACGCCTACCGCGCAGCACCGGCCTCGACGCTGGCGCCGCTGCAATATTTCGAGATCGTCTCGGCGACGATCGTCGCCTGGCTGGTCTTCGGCGACTTTCCGGATGCCGTCAAATGGCTCGGCATTGCCATCATCGTGGCATCGGGCTTCTACATCCTCTGGCGAGAGCGCCGCTTTGCTTCAAAGCCCGTATCCGATACATCTGAGGTGACGCTGGTGCCGTAGATATTGCCGGGAGGAACATGACAGAGACCGTGACCAAAAAGCCGCCGCTTGCCGGCATCCGGGTGATCGAGCTTGCCCGCGTGCTCGCCGGCCCCTGGGCGGGACAGATGCTCGCCGATCTCGGCGCCGACGTCATCAAGGTCGAAAATCCCGACGCCGGCGACGATACACGCCAATGGGGCCCGCCCTTCGTCGAGGGCGCCGATGGCGAGAACCTCTCGGCCGCCTATTACCACGCTGCCAATCGCGGCAAGCGCTCTGTCACCGCCGACCTGAAGAGCGCCGAAGGCCAGGACCTCGTCCGCCGCCTCGTCTCCACCGCCGATGTGGTCATCGAGAATTTCAAAGTCGGCGGCCTCGTCAAATACGGGCTCGATTATGACAGCCTGCGCAAGGAGAACCCGAAGCTCGTCTATTGCTCGATCACCGGCTTCGGCCAGAACGGCCCTTATGCCAGCCTCGCCGGCTACGATTATATCGTCCAGGGCATGTCCGGCTTCATGTCGATTACCGGGGAGCCGGGCGGCCAGCCGATGAAGGCAGGCGTCGCCATTGCCGATATCTTCACCGGCATCTACGCCGTCTCGGCGATCGAAGCCGCTCTGATCCACGCTCTGAAGTCAGGCGAAGGCCAATTGGTCGACATGGCCCTGCTCGATGTGCAATCGGCCGTGCTCGCCAATCAGAACATGAATTACCTGGTCTCCGGCGAGGCGCCGACACGCCTCGGCAACGCCCATCCCAATATCTCGCCCTACGAGGTCGTGCCGACGGCGGATGGTTATCTCATCCTCGCAATCGGAAACGACGGCCAGTTCCGTCGCCTCTGCGCCATCCTCGGCCTGGAGACCGTCGCCGGCGACGAGCGTTTCGCCACCAACAAGGCCCGCGTCGGCAATCGCGGCGAAGTGCGCCGCCTCATCTCCACCGAGACGCTGAAATGGCAGAAGGCGGATCTGTTGAAGGCCTGCGAGGAGAATGCAGTTCCATCAGGCGCGATCAACACGATCGAGGAGATGTTCGCCGACCCACAGGTGCAGGCCCGAGGTCTGCGCATCGACCTTGTTGATGCCGCCGGCAGCGTGATCCCAGGGGTCAGAACGCCAGTGGTGCTGTCGGAGACGCCGCTGCGTTATATCAGGCCGAGCCCGCGCCTCGGCGAACACCAGGCAGAAATTCTGGCGGAACTCGCCGAGCGTGAGAGGAAGGCATCGTCATGAAAAAGGCATTCTCATGAAGAAGACGGGCGGAGAACTGATCGTCGAGGCGCTGAAGGCGAATGGCGTCAAACGTCTCTCCTGCGTGCCCGGCGAGAGCTTCCTCGCCGTGCTCGACGCGTTGCGCGACAGCGATATCGACGTCCTCGTCTGTCGCCAGGAGGGCGGGGCGGCGATGATGGCGGATTGCTGGGGCAGGCTGACCGGCGAACCCGGCATCTGCATGGTGACCCGTGGCCCCGGCGCCACCAACGCCTCCGCCGGCCTGCATATCGCCAAGCAGGACTCGATCCCGATGATCCTGTTCATCGGCCAGGTACAGCGGGAAGCGCGTGAGCGCGAAGCCTTCCAGGAGGTCGAGTTCCGCCGCGCCTTCACCGAATTCGCCAAATGGGTGGGCGAGATCGACGATGCCGCCCGCATTCCCGAGTTCGTCACCCGCGCCTTTGCGGTCGCAACCTCCGGCCGTCCCGGCCCGGTCGTCCTGACGCTGCCGGAAGACATGCTGCGCGATGAAGTCGAGGCACCGCGCGCCAAGCACTATGCCAGTGTCGAGGCCCATCCCGGCCGCCGCCAGATCGACGATTTTTATCTCCGCCTGCTGAAAGCCGAGCGGCCGATGGTGATCCTTGGCGGCACACGCTGGGATGCCGATGCCGTCGCCGATTTTCAGAGCTTCGCCGAGCGTTTCCAGCTGCCCGTCGGCTGCTCCTTTCGCCGGCAGATGCTGTTCGATCATCTCCATCCCTGCTATGCCGGCGATGTCGGCATCGGCATCAATCCAGCGCTGGCAAAGGAGATCAAGGAGAGCGACCTGCTGATCTTGCTTGGCAGCCGCATGTCAGAAATGCCGTCCTCGTCCTATACGCTGATCAATATCCCCTACCCCCAGCAATCGTTGGTGCATATCTATCCCGACGCTTCCGAGCTCGGCCGCATCTACCGTCCGGATCTTGCCATCTGCGCCGCACCTGCCGATTTCGTCGCCGCACTCGCCGATCTGGAAGCGCCGGCCGAACCGCTCTGGGCCGAGCGCACCGCGCGCCTGCACCAGGCCTATCTCGCCTGGTCGAAGCCGCCCTTGAGCGGACCGGGCGCCGTCCATATGGGGCCAATCATGGAATGGCTGGAGGCCAATACCGGGCCGCAGACGATCTTCACCAATGGTGCGGGCAACTACGCCACCTGGGTGCACCGCTTCCATCGTTTCCGCCGCTTCAACACCCAAGCCGCGCCCACCTCCGGGTCAATGGGTTACGGCCTGCCGGCCGCCGTCGCCGCCAAGCGGCTGTTTCCCGAGCGCGAAGTCATCTGCTTTGCCGGCGACGGCTGCTTCCTGATGCACGGCCAGGAATTCGCCACCGCCATCCGCTACGGCCTGCCGATCATCGCAGTCGTCGTCAACAACGGCATCTACGGCACGATCCGTATGCATCAGGAGCGCGAGTATCCCGGCCGCGTCAGCAGCACCGATCTGACCAATCCCGACTTCGCAGCCCTTGCCCGCGCCTATGGCGGCCACGGCGAGACGGTGGAAAGGACGGAGGAATTCGCCCCGGCCTTCGAGCGGGCGCGCGCCAGCGGCAAGCCGGCAATCATCGAGGTCAAGCTCGATCCTGAAGCGATCACACCGACACGCACGCTCTCCGAAATCGCACAAACAAAAAGCCGGTGAGCACGCGCAGTGCTCACCGGCTTCAGGCAATCGGAATGGTACGACTTAGTCGAGTGCGGCCGTGATGATAAACTCGACCTTGTATTTCGGCGCAGCGAGCTTGGCTTCGCTGGTGGCGCGGGCCGGCGGATTGGCCGGATCGATCCAGCCTTCCCAGACGGCATTCATCTCGGCGAAATCGGCGATGTCCGCGAGGTAAATGATCGTCTGCAGGATCTTCGACTTGCTGCTGCCCGACGCAGCCAGCAGGCGGTCGACTTCGGCAAGCGAGGACTTGCACTGATCGGTGACGCTTTCGCCCTCGCCGACCTGGCCTGCGAGATAGACTGTATTGCCGTGAATGACGGCGCCGCTCATGCGCGAGCCGACGTCGATACGCTTGATGCTCATCATAGTCTCCTGAGTGAATGGAAGGTGGCGGCGCTGAGGTTCAACGCCGGAAAATCGGCGCCCGGAACGGGACTCAATTACGGATATGGTGGGTCTTCTGGTAAATCGCCGTCGAGCGTGCGCCGGAACGGCAATAGCCGAGCATCGGCCGCGGGAATTCGTCGAGCGCGTCGACCATGCCCTGCACGGCTTCCTCGGTCACGCCCATCGGCCCGACAGGCACGTGGGCGATATTAAGGCCGAGTTCCTTGGCGCGCGCCTCGATAACAGAGAACGACGTCTGGTCGGGACTTTCGTGGTCGGGGCGGTGGCAGACGATCGATTTGAACCCCAGCGCCTTGATCTCGTCGAGCTCCTCAAGCGTGATCTGGCCCGAAACCGAATATTCATCGTCGATCTGGCGAATATCCATCGTCTTGTCTCCTCAAAAATCGTGGGCTGAAGGTCTACGACGGAGGTCTGCCAGCGTCAACAACACTTCGCTCACAGGAAGGCAAAGGTCAGCGCATAGCTGCAGCTCTCGCCCGGCGCCAGCATGTTGAACTCACCGGCGGCCTCTAGCTCGTCGCGCGATATCCACCGATGTGAAACTGGCTCGATGCCGATGATATGGGCCGGCGCCTTCTGGTTCCGCCAGACCTGCAGATGCGGCAGCGTGTCGGCGCGGAAACGCACCCGCAGCGTCCTGTCGCCGATTGCGGCGATCGGCCCGAGGCGGACCTCCGCGAACCCCTTCTCCATCGCCGGCGCCGCGACGCAGAAGATGCCGCCCGGCTGCTCGCCGAATGTCCAGGGAAAACCGCCATTTTCCAGCATCCGGCCTTCGAGCCGCGTGCCCTCGTCCAGCCATTTGCCGCCAGTATTCATGTGGTACATCAGGAAGGTCGGCACCGTCCGATCGCTGGTATTGATGACCCGATCCTCAAGCCGCACCTCGCCGGTCGCCCCATCGATCCGCCACAGCCGCTCGATGCGCTGCGGCAGTCCCTCGACAGTGGTGATGTCGATATCGGCGCGGCATTCGGCATTGCCATTCTCGAACTTCGTCCACAGCACCTTTGCCGCATGGCCGGAGGCCGATCCGTGCAGCGGATAGACCTTGCCGTCGTCCCGGCCGGGGATCGGCTGGCGGTGGCGGATATGGTCCGGCCCGCAGGTGAAGAGGAAGCCCTCGAGCGAGTGATCGATTCGTGGATCGCCGTCATCGGGAATGGCGCGCTTCGGCGCGATGTCGACGCCGTCGACGATGCATCCGCCGATATCCAGCACAGATGTTTCGTCCAGCATCAGGCGCGGCCCGCTTGCGGCGGCAAATTCGATCATCACGGTCTCCTTGGGGAATTGTCGGCCCCTTTTAGAGCGCTAAGCGTCTTTTCGGACGCACAAAGGACGCTCTAACACTTTGAATCAACGCATCATGCTTTGCGAAAAACGGAATCGATTTTCGCAAAACATGATGCGCCAGCGTTAGGTTTCATGCCGCCATTCGTCAATCGGCGTCGCCTGCATCTTGCGTTATTGCAGCAACCGTGGATTTTGCGGAACTGACACAAGGGCGCAAACGTTTATGAGCAAAAGGAAATCTTAGTGATTTTCATATTTTGTTCAGCACGCTTTCATAAATTCCACACTAGCGTCAAAATTCGCAGGTGTGTGTCTGCCAGTCACTGTTCGAGGTATCAGACGTGAATCGCTTTTTGAAGTCGGCATTTTGCCTCGCAGCCGTCCTGGCTGCTCTTGCGGCTACAGCGCCGGAGGCAGGCGCGCAGCAGTTCCGCGATCGCCGCCAGAGCGATATCGTGCTTGTGACGCCGAGCGGCGAAATCCTCGACTATGTTCCAGCTGGCTATATCTACGCCCGCGACCGCAGCGGCAATCGCGTGTTGATCGACGACTATGGCAACGTCGTCGCCACCGAGATGCGTGCGCGGGGCTACTATCCGCCGCGGCCGGGCCCTCGCGAGGTCTATAACGACCAGTATGGCAACGACCCCTATTATTCCGACAACAATCCCGATGGCGATACGCGTTATTCCGAGCGCGGCGCCGTCACCGGCGGCATACCGCGCGATGCGGCGATCGAACGCCGGCCGCTCGGCGACCAGCCCTATCCCGATGACAACAGCATCGGCAATCCGCAACCCGGCGACGACTATGCCTCGATCGACCCCGGCCAGCAGATCCCGCCCGCCGACCAGCCGAAGGCAGCACCTGATGAGCCCGTCATCACGCTGAAGAACAAGTCGAAGCCCGAGATCGTCGCATTACAGGTCTTCCTCGATCGCGCCGGCATCTCTCCGGGCGTCATCGACGGCCATATGGGCTCGAACGTCACCAAGGGCATCTATGCATATGACCAGATGACAGGCTCCAAGCTCGATCCGAACGACACCGACGCCATTCTGGAAGAACTGCGCATGACCGGCGGCTTGCCTGTGGTCAGCTACACGATCACGCCCGCCGATGCGGCCGGCCCCTTCGTCGCCGAGATTCCGGAAGATTATTCGCATAAGGCGCTGCTGCCGTCGCTGGCTTACACCTCGACCACCGAGATGCTCGCCGAGCGTTTCCACATGGATGAGGCTTTCCTCAAGGAGATGAACCCCGGCGCCGATTTCACCGTTGCCGGCACCGTCATCAAGGTCGTCAATCCAGGCGAGCCGAAGAGCGGCGCGGTTGCGCGCATCATCGCCGACAAGGGCCGTAAGCAGGTCTTCGCTTATGACGGCGCCGGCAATCTGCTTGCCGCCTATCCGGCATCGATCGGCTCCACCGACACCCCCTCGCCGTCAGGCACGGTCACCGTCGAGCGCGTCGCCCTCAATCCCGGCTACACCTACAATCCGAAGATCAATTTCCAGCAGGGCGCCAACGACAAGATCCTCAACATTCCGCCCGGCCCGAACGGCCCCGTCGGCACCGTCTGGATGGCGCTCTCCAAGCCGACCTACGGCATTCATGGCACGCCCGAGCCCTCGAAGATCGGCCGCACCCAGAGCCACGGCTGCATCCGCCTGACCAACTGGGATGCCACCGAGCTTGCCAAGATGGTGAAGCCGGGAGTGACGGTCGAATTCGTCGACTGAAATCATTCTGACGACAACAACGACAAGGCCGCCGGATCGCTCCGGCGGCCTTGTCGTTTCAGGTGGGGGCTATATTCAAGCGGCCGAGCGGACCATCGGGCTCGTCACGCGGGCGGATGCCGTCAGCCTCACCGGCAGCTTGCGCATCATTTCCTCGGCAAAACAGGTCGCGTTCTCACGCGCCTTGTCGAGATTGCTGACGCGTGTGGGATCGATCGTGTGCAGCGTGCCGCCACAGTCGAAGATGTCGCGGAAGGCGGAGCGTTCGATGATCGCCGTATCGAGCACCGGCACATGCCGCTCGCTGAGCAGCGACTTAACGACTTGCAGCGCCCGCGTCGTCACCATCGAATTGACGCGGGTGAGCACCACCGAATGACAGATCTTGATACCGGCCTTCTCATCCAGATATTGCAGCAGCTCGAGCACCTGCGCACCGCCGCGCGCATCCATCGCGCAGCCCTGAATCGGGATCAGCACGTGGTCGGAAAGGCCGACGGCGGTGGCAAGCAGCGGATTGCGCGCACCCGGCAGGTCGACGATGAAATAGTCGGTATTGTGCTTGTTCTCGCTGATATGCAGCGGCAGCGACGCAGTTGTGACGAAATCGATCACCGAAAGATTGGGTACATGACCTGATATTTCGTGCCAGCGCGAAATCCAGTGCTGCGGGTCGGCGTCGAGAATGGTGACGCGATAACCTTTGCGGGCAAGCTCGGTCGCGAGCAGCAGAACAGCAGTCGTCTTGCCGGCGCCGCCCTTGGTATTTGCGAATGTGATGACAGGCATTTTCGGTCCTCGGAAGGAATGGTGCGAGCCGGAATCGCTCTTTTACGCACCGTCGGAGCATCGTGCGGTTAATTCATTCTTTCTAATCATGGTTAACAAATTCGAAACACGCGCGGCGAAATTGCAGCCGGTATTTTTCACATCCCTAAAAATAGGGATGCCGCCGGAACGAAAAAGGCCTGGGAAACCGCGGTTTTCCAGGCCAGTCTGTTGGTCCGCTCTTATGCCGTCAGAAGCAATCTTTGAATAGTGCCTTGGTATTTTCAAGCGTCAGCGCAACCGGGTTGCCGCCGGCGCTCGGATCTTCGATCGCCATGGCCGACAATTCGTCGATGCGGTCGGCAGCGATTCCCATCGCCGACAGCGTCTCCGGCACGCCGAGTTCGGAGCGGAGCTTCAGCACATAATCGTAGAATCCGTCGAAACCGCCCGAAATGCCGAGATAGGCGGCGGCACGGCCGATCTTCTCCTCGATCGGCTTGCGGTTGAAGCGCAGCACCGCCGGCATCACCACCGCGTTGGTCATGCCGTGATGGGTGTTGTAGACGGCGCCGATCGGGTGCGACAGCGCGTGAATGGCGCCGAGCCCCTTCTGGAAGGCGACCGCGCCCATGGCGGCAGCGGCCATCATGTTGGCGCGAGCCTCCAGATCCGTGCCTTCCCTATAGGCGCGCGGCAGGAATTCCTTGACGAGCCGCATGCCTTCGAGCGCGATGCCGGCTGACATCGGGTGATAGAAGGGCGAGGAATAGGCCTCCAGGCAATGGGCGAAGGCATCCATGCCGGTGCCGGCCGTGATGATCTTCGGCATGCCGACCGTCAGTTCCGGATCTGAAATGACGACGCCAGGCAGGAACTTCGGATGGAAGATGATCTTCTTCACATGCGTTTCGGAATTGGTGATGACGCTGGCGCGCCCGACTTCCGAACCGGTGCCTGCCGTTGTCGGCACAGCGACGATCGGGGCGATGCCGTCCAGGCTTGCACGCGTCCACCAGTCGCCGATATCTTCGAAGTCCCAGACCGGCCGCGTCTGGCCGGCCATGAAGGCGACGCACTTGCCGAGATCGAGGCCAGAGCCGCCGCCGAAGGCGACGACGCCGTCATGGCCGCCATCCTTGAAAGCCCTGACGCCAGCTTCGAGGTTCTTCTCGTTCGGGTTCGGATCGACATCGGCAAAGATCGCCCGGCCGAGACCGGCATCTTCGAGGATATCGAGCGCAGTCTTGGTGATCGCCATCGAGGCAAGGCCACGGTCGGTGACGAGCAGCGGCTTCTTGATGCCGAGGCTCTTGCAGGCGTCAGCCAGTTCCGCGATGCGGCCTCGGCCGAGCTTGACCGATGTCGGATAGCTCCAGTTTGCGGTGATGTTGCTGCTCATGCTGTGACTTTCTTCAGATGGAAGGATTTCGGGCGCGTCAGATTGTGGAAGCCGATGATCGACAGCGAGCCGCCGCGGCCGGTCTCCTTGACGCCGGTCCAGCAAAGCGCCGGATCGAGATAGTCTGCGCGGTTCATGAAAACGGTGCCGGTTTCGATCTCGCGGCCGAGCCGCCCTGCCCGCTCGGCATCCCTGGTCCAGAGCGAGGCCGTCAGCCCGTACTGGCTGTCGTTCATCAAAGCGAGTGCCTCCTCGTCGCTCTTCACTTTCATGATGCCGACTGCCGGACCGAAAGTCTCCTCGCGCATGAAGGCCATCGAGTGGTCGACATCGACGAGAATCTGCGGTGCGAGATAAGCGCCGCCGTCATCCTGGGGGAAAAGCTTGGGATCGACAAGCGCTTTGGCGCCCTTGGAAACCGCATCGGCGATCTGCTCGCGCACCACCTTGGCGAAGCGCTTATGTGCCATCGGCCCGAGCGAGGTTTCCGGATCGAGCGGATTGCCGAGCTTGTAGTTCGATACCCAGGCAACCGATTTCTCGACGAAGGCGTCGTAGAGCGATTCATGCACATAGATGCGCTCGATGCCGCAGCAGCACTGGCCGGAATTGTAGGTCGCGCCATCCATCAGCGTGTCGACGGCCGCCTCGAGATCGGCGTCCTCCATGACATATCCCGGATCCTTGCCGCCGAGTTCGAGGCCGAGGCCGGTGAAGGTGCCGGCAGCCGCCCGTTCCATCGACCGCCCGCCTTCGACCGATCCGGTGAAGTTGACGAAATTGAAGCTGCCGGCGGCAATCAGCGCTGACGTCGTTTCATGATCGAGAAAGACGTTCTGGAACACATCCTCGGGAACGCCGGCCTCGATGAAAGCCTGCACCAGCCTCTCGCCGACCAGCAGCGTCTGCGAGGCATGCTTCAGCACGACGGTGTTGCCGGCCATCAGCGCCGGCGCAATCGTGTTGATCGCCGTCATATAGGGATAGTTCCATGGTGCTACGACGAAGACGACGCCATGCGCCTCGCGCTCGATGCGCCGCTCGAAACGATCGCTCTCCTCGACGACAACAGGCGCCATCGCATCCGCCGCGATCGAGGCGACATAGTTGGAACGCTCGTTGAAACCCTTGTATTCGCCGCCGTACTTGATCGGCCGGCCCATCTGCCAGGCAAGCTCCGGCACGACGACATCGGACATCTCGTTCAGCCGCGCAGCACCCTTCAACACCAGTTGCACACGCTCTTCGAGCGGCCGCTTCGCCCAGCCCTTCTGCGCCTTGCGCGCACGCGCCACGACGTCCTTAGCGGCGTCGAGCGAAAGGGCTGCGCGCTCGGCATAGACCGACCCGTCAACCGGTGAAATGCATTGGATCATTGCCATGATCTGTTCCTATCCTCGTATTCTTCAAAATTTGAGTGAGGCCGTGGCCCCTCATCCGCCTGCCGACACCTTCTCCCCGTAAACGGGGCGAAGGGGATATGCCGCACCGGCTTTCCCCAACATCGACGCTGCGTTTGGCACGTCCCCTCTCCCCGTTTTTACGGGGGTCCGTAGGACGGGTCGAGACCAGTGGCTCGACCCCGGCAAGGTTAGGGTCAGGGCCAAGCAAATCGCAAATGCCTATTAAGCTCTTTCGAAACCGCGCGCCACTTCCCAATCGGTGATGCGGCGGTCGTATTCTTCCTGCTCCCATTCGCCGGCGCGCGTATAGTGGTCGATCACGTCGTCGCCGAAGGCCTTGCGCAGCATCGCCGATTCCGTCATCGCCGCCGTGGCCGCGCGCAGCGTGCGCGGGATCTCGCGAACGCCCTTGCCGCCATAGGCGTCGCCGACAAAGGGCGCTTCGAGTTCGAGCTTGTTCTCGATGCCGTCAATGCCGGCGGCAAGCAGCGCGGCGAAGGCGAGATAGGGATTGAGATCGGAGCCGCCGACGCGGCACTCGATACGGATACCCTTGGTCTCTTCGCCGCACAGGCGATAGCCGGCGGTGCGGTTGTCCTTGCTCCAGATCGCCTTGGTCGGCGCAAACGTGCCGGCCATGAAGCGCTTGTAGGAGTTGATGTAGGGCGCCAGGAAATAGGTGATCTCGCTCGCATGGGCGAGAAGCCCGGCAACGTAATTATGCATCAGCGGCGACATGCCGTATTTGCCGGTATGGTCGAAGAACAGCGGCTTTTCCTCCAGGCTCCAAAGCGACTGGTGGATATGCGAGGAACTGCCGGCAGCATTGTAATTCCACTTGGCCAGGAAGGTGATGGCCTTGCCCTTCGACCAAGCAATCTCCTTGCAGCCGTTCTTGATGATCGCGTGCCGGTCGGCCATGGCGAGCGCATCGGCGTAGCGCACGTTGATCTCCTCCTGGCCGGCCGAAGCCTCGCCCTTGGAGTTCTCGACCGGGATGCCGGCTCCCTGCAGCCCGGTGCGGATCGCCCGCATCACCTCTTCTTCCTTGGTGGTCTGGAAGATGTGGTAGTCCTCATTATAGGCGCTGACGAGCTTGAGGTTGCGGTAGCCGGAAGCCTGCGCCGCCTCGTAGGTCTGGTCGAACAGGAAGAATTCGAGCTCGGAGGCCATGTAGGCCTTCATGCCCATATCCTCGAGCCGCTTCACCTGCTTCTTCAGGATCGCGCGCGGCGAGTGGGCGACCTCCTCGTGCGTATGATGATCGAGCATATCGCAGAGCACCAGCGCAGTGCCTTCGAGCCAGGGAATACGACGCAGCGTCGCAAGATCCGGCTTCATCGTATAGTCGCCGTAGCCCTTCTCCCAGCTCGTCGCCTTGTAGCCGGAGACGGTCTCCATCTCCATGTCGGTGGCGATCAGGTAGTTGCAGCTGTGCGTTTCCTTCCAGGCGCTCTCGACGAAATATTCCGCCTGAAAACGCTTGCCCATCAGCCGGCCCTGCATATCCACCTGGCAGGCCAGAACCGTGTCGATGCGCCCTTCGGCAACATCCTTCCTGAGATCGTCGATTGTGTAGCTGCTGCTCATGATTGTTCCGCCTGAATTGGGATTGAGAAAATCGGGGCAACGAAATCGCATGCGCTCGGCCGGACTTTGCGGCCCGATGCCTTTTCGTTGAACCGGTGATGGGGCCGCAGGATGCGGCCCCGCCATTTGAGAGGGAAGCCTCGATGCTTAGTTTTCGCCGCTTTCGCCGACGGCTGCTTCGGCGGCCGCGATCTCGGCCTGACGCTTTGCCACTTCCGCACCGATCGGCGGCCCTTTGAAGCGGCGGCTTTCGAAGCCGAACCAGACGATCGCCGTCAGCACCAGGAAACCGACGGTGATGTAGAGCGCCCATTCGTTCGGCGGCTGAATGCCGAGGATGAAGATCAGGATCATCGCGATGACGGTCAGCACGGCAAAGAGCTTGAAGACGCCTTCGCCGAGGTTCCACGGCCCCATCTTGTCCCACTTCGACGTGCCCCAGGCGAACAAGCCGAGCGTGATCGGGATCGCGAAGGAGAAGAACAGGAAGATGACTGTGCACGAGACGACGATCGTATAGACCGGCGTGTCACCAATCGTAGCGAGCGAGGAGCCCCAGACGAACAGAACCGAGAGGATCGAGCCGGTCCAGATCGCAGCCACCGGCGTGCGGTACTTTGGGCTGACTTTCGACAGGACCTTCGACGCCGGCAGACCGCCGTCACGCGAGAAGGCGAAGATCATGCGCGAGACCGAGGTAACGGTCGCAAGGCCACACAGCCACTGGCTGACGAGGATGGCAAGATAGAGAATGTCCTTGACGATCGGGTTGACCTGGCTGTCCATCGCCCAGAAGAACACGTTCCAGCCCTGCTTTGCCGCATCATCCATATTCGGCAGCATGAGCACGAAGGCGCACAGCATGATATAGCCGAAAAGCGCCGACCAGAGCACCGAGGCAACCATGCCACGCGGCACCGATTCGGCAGCTTTGACCGTCTCTTCCGACGTATGCGCCGAGGCATCATAGCCGGTAATGGTGTAGATCGGCAGCAGCAGGCCGAGAAGGAAGACCCAGGCGCCCGAGGTGGAAGGCCAGACGTTGCCGCCGACTTCGCCGGAATAGTTGGCGAAAGTGAAGAGACGGCCGATCTCATAGGAGGGCGCTGCGATGAGGCAGACGGCCGACAGCGCGATAGCGGTCGCGAAGATGAGATAACCCGAGAAATCGGTCAGCTTCGCGGTCAGTCCGATGCCCATGTGGTTCACGAGCGCCTGCGCGCCGGTGATGACCACGAGGAAGATGATGCGCACCGTCGTCGTGTCGGTCAGCCCGAGATAGCTGGTGCCGAACGAACCCATGAAGAAATAATAGGTGCCGACATTGATGGCGCCCAACACGGTGACGAGACCGAGCAAGTTGAACCAGGCGGTCACCCAGCCGGTGAAGCGGTTTCCGAGGATCGAGCTCCAGTGATAGAGGCCGCCGGCCGTAGGATAGGCCGAGCTGATCTGCGCCATGCCGATGGCGAAGACGAGCGAGATGAAGCAGCCGACTGGCCAGCCGATGCCGATGGCGGCGCCGCCGGCACCCGAGGTCGCCTGCGCCAGCGAATTTATGCCGCCGGAGAGAATGCAGATGATGGAAAATGAGACGGCAAAGTTCGAAAACGAGCTCATGCGTCGTTCGAGTTCTTGGGCATAACCCATGGAATGCAGGATGTGCACATCCTGCTTCTTGTCCAGTT
Organism: Rhizobium sp. WSM409; assembly: GCF_057653825.1. NCBI lineage: Bacteria > Pseudomonadati > Pseudomonadota > Alphaproteobacteria > Hyphomicrobiales > Rhizobiaceae > Rhizobium > Rhizobium sp. WSM409. The sequence continues at coordinate 2,925,351 of NZ_CM172794.1, forward strand.
CGGTATAATCCGACATGACTTCCCCCTGTTCACGATCGGCCGCGGAATTGCGGGCCGATTCAGTGCCAATTGTCCGCGGCATTTGCGCCATGCGGACGTCCGCAGTTAAACTGCTCCCTCGGGTCTTCTTTTTATGTCAGGCGTCCAGACTTTGCTGGAGCAGCCCTTTCAGATAGTCGGCCATGACCCCTTGGCCGATATCGTCTGCGATGAGGTCATTGCGGACCTCGATCATCACATTGCGCAAGCCGTTCGACAGCCCGTGCAGGATCAGCGTGTGGGTCACGCCGTCCTCGGGCCCGTAAGGCTCGTTGCGTTCCACCCTGTAAAGCGGCGCCTCGGCCGCAGCCGCCAGCATAAGGTCGGCAAGCCGGCTGTCCTCATCGTGCAATATGCCGAGTTCGACGGCGCGTTCGCGGCCGTGATAGACCGGCGTAAAGCTGTGCATCGTCACGATGATGCTGTCCTGTGCCCTCGCCCGGCGATCGCGGATCAGCCCGCGAATGGCGTCATGGAAAGGCACGTAGAGCGAGTCGGTGCGCGCAAGTCGTTCTTCGGGGCTCAAATCCTTGTTGCCGGGAATGGCGTAGATCTCGCTGGTCTCCGGCATCGCGCCGGGTGAACTGGGCGGTCGGTTGCAGTCGTAGATAAGCCGCGAGAACCTCTGGTAAACGAGCGTCGCGTCGAGCGCTTCCGATATGCTGCGGGCAACCGCAAGCGCGCCTGGATCCCAGGCAATGTGACTGGAGAGCGCTTCGCTGGGCAGGCCGAGATCGCCGAAAACGACTGGAAGCGCATTCGAAGCGTGCTCGCAGATGAGAAGCACCGGGCTCCGGCCGTGGATACGTTCGATCCCGACGCAGTCACCGTCCGCTTCACTGAGGATTTTCGGCCGGGCCAGCACCAAAGGCGCCACTCCTTATCCCTTAACAAATTCTTGATGAAGAAAAGAATTCTTCAGGTTTCGGCCGGTGTCAAGCATCCACTGAAAATTTCTTTTCATGACAGTGGTTGACATGGATTATGACAGCGTTGTTAACTTTGAGTGGGAAAGTGGCGCCAGACCATCCCGGGGAGCATAGTTACGTGACAGTTGCGTCGAAGACGGTTTCGGACGTCATACACTCGCATTTGGGGGTGTTGACGCGCGCCGAGAAGCAGTTGGCCGAAAGCCTTCTCGACAATTATCCGGTTTCCGGCCTCGGCAGCATCACCACGATTGCCGAGAATGCCGGCGTCTCGACGCCGACCGTCGTGCGCATGGTGCAGAAGCTCGGCTTCAAGGGCTATCCGGACTTTCAGGCGCATCTGCATCAGGAAGTCGAGGCGACGATCTCGAACCCGATCGCCAAGCACGACCGCTGGGCGCAAAATGCGCCGGGCACCCACATTCTCAACCGTTTCGCCGATGCCATCATGGGCAATCTGCGCCAGACGCTGACCGATCTCGATACCGCGACTTTCGACAGCGTCGCCGCGCTGCTTTCCGACCGCAAGCGCGGCCTTTATTTCGTTGGTGGCCGCATCACCGGCGCGCTTGCCGAGTATTTCTTCACCCATATGCAGGTGATCCGGCCGGCAACGACGCTGCTATCGTCGAATTCCAGCAGCTGGCCGCAATATGTCCTCAACATGAATGCCGGCGACATCCTGATCATCTTCGACATCCGACGCTACGAGCAGGAGATGGTGAGCCTTGTAACCGCCGCCCGCAAACGCGGCGCCGAAATCATCGTCTTCACCGACCAGTGGGGCTCGCCGGCCGCCAAGCTCGCCAGGCATGCCTTCCGCGTCCGGATCGAGGCGCCGTCGGCCTGGGATTCCTCCGTGGTCACCCTGTACATCGTCGAAGCGCTGATCGAGGCCGTTCAGAATTCGACCTGGGACGAGACGAAGGAGCGCATGAAGACACTGGAAGGCCTGTTCGAGCAGACCAGGCTTTTCCGCAAACCGGGTTAGGAGGACAAGACTAAAACAAAAGAAAAACAATGACGGATTTTTCGCGGAAACAGACGGCGTTGTCGCAAATAAAACATTTGCCACAACCACCGCTATTCACAGCAGAATTAACGTCATCCAACTGTCACACAAGCTTCATGTAACCTCATTAACAGCATCGCCAGACACTGAAAACCCGAAGGAGAACAACAGTGATCTCTAACATTTCTCGACTACTGTCGCTTTCTACTGCGATGATCGTGGCTTCGACCGCGATTGCCGCTGCCGAGCCGAGCGCTGAACTTATCGCCGCCGCCAAGAAGGAAGGCACCCTGACGACGATCGCTCTTCCGCACGACTGGTGCGGCTACGGCGAGGTCATTGCCGGCTTCAAGGCCAAGTATGGCCTCGAGGTCAACGAGCTCAACCCAGATGCGGGTTCGGGCGACGAAGTCGAAGCCATCAAGGCCAACAAGGGCAACACCGGCCCGCAGGCTCCTGACGTCATCGACGTCGGGCTCTCTTTCGGCCCGTCCGCAAAGAAAGACGGCCTGATCCAGCCTTACAAGGTCTCCACCTGGGACTCCATCCCGGATACCGCCAAGGATGCCGAAGGCTACTGGTACGGCGATTATTACGGCGTTCTCTCGTTCCTCGTGAACAAGGATCTCGTCAAGGAATCGCCGGCCGATTGGGCCGATCTGAAGAAGAGCGACTACGCAAACAGCGTCGCCCTCGCGGGCGATCCGCGCGCCGCCAACCAGGCTGTCCAGGGCGTCTATGCCGCTGGTCTTTCCGCATCCGGCGGTGACGCGGCCAAGGCAGGCGAAGAAGGCCTGAAGTTCTTCGCCGAATTGAACAAGAGCGGTAATTTCGTGCCGGTCGTCGGCAAGGCAGCTCCGTTCGCCCAGGGCTCCACGCCGATCATCGTTGCCTGGGATTACAACGCCCTCTCCTGGGGCGAAAGCCTGAAGGGCAATCCTCCGTTCGAGGTCGTCGTTCCGAAGACAGGCGTCGTTGCCGGCGTCTACGTCCAGGCGATTTCCGCCTTCGCTCCGCACCCGAACGCTGCGAAGCTCTGGATGGAATACCTCTATTCCGACGAAGGTCAGCTCGGCTGGCTGAAGGGCTATTGCCACCCGATCCGCTTCAACGATCTTGCCAAGAACAACAAGATCCCGAAGGAACTGCTCGATAAGCTGCCGCCGGCTGCATCCTATGAAAAGGCTGTCTTCCCGACGCTCGAAGAACAGTCTGCTGGCAAGGAAGCCATCACCAAGAACTGGGATTCCGTCGTCGGCGCCGCCGTCAAGTAATCTCTGATCCGGCCTCCCCGCCGCAAGGCGGGGAGGTTTTCTCACTCCGACGCCCCAGGATGAGCTTTTCCATGAGCACCGTTTCAACGCCTATGGTGCGCAGTGCCCCCTTGATCAACAGAGATCGCGTGATCGACTGGCTGGGCATTGCACCATTCATCATATTCTCCCTGCTGTTCCTGATCATCCCCACGCTTTATCTCGTGGCGGGCGCATTCCTGACGCCCGAGGGCGATTTGACGCTGAAGAATATCGGTGATCTCTTTACCCCATCCATCATGAGCGCCTACTCGATCAGTATCCGTGTGTCGGTGGCGTCGGCTCTGGGCGGTGCGCTGATCGGCTTCTTCCTCGCCTGGGCCGTCGTGCTCGGCGGCCTGCCCGCCTCCGTGCGCTCGACGCTGCTGACCTTCTCCGGCGTCGCCTCGAATTTTGCCGGCGTGCCGCTCGCCTTCGCCTTTCTCGCAACGCTCGGCCGCACCGGGCTTGTGACGATTTTCCTGCGTGAATGGTTCGGTTTCAATCTCTACGGCACCGGCTTTAATCTCCTGTCCTTCTTCGGCCTCACCATCACCTACATGTATTTCCAGATCCCGCTGATGGTGCTGATTCTGACGCCGGCCCTCGACGGTATGAAGAAGGAATGGCGCGAAGCCTCGCAGATTCTTGGCGCCACCAACCGCCAGTACTGGACGATGGTCGCGCTGCCGATCCTTTGGCCGAGCCTGCTCGGCACGACGCTGCTGCTCTTCGCCAACGCTTTCGGCGCCATTGCCACCGCTTTCGCGCTGACCGGCAGCTCGCTGAACATCGTGCCGATCCTGCTCTATGCGCAGATCCGCGGCGACGTTCTGCACAATGCCAACCTCGGTTACGCCATCGCGCTCGGCATGATCGTCATCACCGGCGTCTCCAACGTCCTTTACCTCATGCTGCGCATGCGCGCAGAACGGTGGCAGAAATGAAAGCTCAGCGTCTCGGAGCCTGGATCGCCGTCATTCTAGGTGCATCCTATTTCGTCATCCCGTTGATCGGCACAATCGAGTTTTCATTGCGCATGCGCCGCGGCGAATACAGCCTCGATGCTTATGAGTCGGTATTCTCCGACATTCAGTTCCGGGAGACCTTCGGCTATTCGATGCTGATGGCGTTGCTCACCATCGTCTTCGGCATGCTGCTCGTCGTGCCGACGGCCTATTGGGTGCGGCTGCGGCTGCCGCAGATGCGTCCGGTCGTCGAATTCATCACGTTGCTGCCGCTTGTCATTCCGGCGATCGTCATCGTCTTCGGATACCTCAGGATGTATAATTCTTCGTCCTACCTGCCGCTGACGGGTTCGACGACCGGCACCAACATCCTGCTGGTCTTCTCCTATATCACCCTGTCCCTGCCTTATATGTACCGCGCCGTCGATACCGCCATGCGCGCCATCGACGTCCGCACGCTGACGGAAGCGGCCGAAAGCCTCGGCGCCCGATGGACGACCATCATGTTCAAATGCATTTTTCCCAACGTCATGAGCGGCGTGCTCTCTGGCGCTTTCATCACGCTCGCGATCGTCATGGGCGAATTCACCTTTGCCGCACTTCTGAACCGTCCGGCCTTCGGTCCCTACCTGCAGCTCGTTGGCGCCAACAAGGCCTATGAGCCTTCGGCGCTTGCCGTCATCGCCTTCTCGATCACCTGGCTCAGCATGGGCCTGCTCAACATCGTTTCCCGCGTCGGCAAAGCCCGCCCGGCAAAGGCTTAAGGTATCTGGCTCATGTCTTTTCTCACGCTGAACAACATTCAAAAATCCTTCGGCCCGGTTCAGGTCGTCAAGAACTTCAACATGAACATCGAGAAGGGTGAGTTCGTCTCCTTCCTCGGTCCGTCGGGCTGCGGCAAGACGACCGTTCTGCGTATGATCGCCGGCTTCGAAACGCCAACCGGCGGCACGCTGACCATCAACGGCAAGGACCAAAGCGCGCTGAAGCCGAACCAGCGCAATATCGGCATGGTGTTCCAGGCCTACGCGCTCTTCCCCAACATGACGGTACACGACAATGTCGCCTTCGGTCTCAAGGTCGCCGGTGCCCAAAAGCCTGAGATCGACGCGCGCGTCAAGGAAATGCTCGGCCTGATCAAGCTCGATCACCTGGCCGACCGCTTCCCCTATCAACTGTCGGGCGGCCAGCAGCAGCGAGTAGCCCTTGCCCGTGCGCTCGCCGTCAAGCCGCAAGTGTTGCTGCTCGACGAGCCGCTCTCCGCACTCGACGCCAAGATCCGCGTGTCGCTGCGCGAGGAAATCCGCCAGATCCAGCAGCAGCTCGGCATCACCACGGTCTTCGTCACCCATGATCAGGAAGAAGCCCTTTCGATCTCCGACCGCATCGTCGTCATGAATGCAGGCAAGGCCGACCAGATCGGTTCGCCTTTCGAGATCTACAACACGCCGGCGACGCGCTTCGTCGCCTCCTTCGTCGGCACGCTGAACCTCATCGAGGCCAAGGTCGTCGATCCCGATACCAACCGCATCCAGATCGGTGATCAAGGCATAACGCTGAAACAGTCGGTCGCCGCCCACAAGGCCGGCGAAACCATTTCGCTGGCGCTGCGCCCGGAAGCCGGCTCGCTCTCCGACAGCGTCAAGAGCGACACGGCGCTGACCGGCCAGGTCGTTTCGGCCCACTTCCTGGGGTCGGTCATCCGCACCCGCATGAATGTCGGCGGCAACGTCATCTCCTTCGACATGTTCAACAGCCCGGGCACCACCCCGCCGCAGGCCGGCGAAACGGTAACCCTGCGCTTCATGGCAGCCGACCTGCTCATCATCCGCGACTGATTTCGCCAATACTGCTGAGACAAAAGGCGCCGCGAAACGGCGCCTTTTTCATTTCAGCTCGTCCGAGCCGTCAGCAATCGTGATGCAGCCATCACCACAAAGCACTTGAACTCTCCGAGGTCAGCGCCAGAAGTTGAGCAAACCAAATCTGCTGAGCAGCCCTCCGCCCGGCATTTTACTCGATGGGATATGTCAATGATTACCTGCCACCTGCGTTATGTGATTGATCCGTATAAGCTTGCCGAATTCGAAGAATATGCCCGGCTCTGGATTCCGATCGTCAACAGGATGGGCGGCACCCATCACGGTTATTTCCTGCCGTCCGAAGGCGCCAATAATATTGCCGTTGCATTGTTTTCCTTCCCGAGTCTTGCCGCTTACGAGGACTACCGCACCCGCATGGCAAGCGATCCGGAATGTCAGGCCGCTTTCGAGCTCGACAAACGCAACCGCAGTATCGTCAGCTATGAACGTAGCTTCATGCGGCCCGTGCTCGGCTGATCGAACCGCGCACGACGGGAAATGAAAAGGCCCCGCCAGGCTGGCTGGCGGGGCTTTTCATTCTGTCATGCGCTTATCGGATCGCCTGGTCGTCGACGTCGAAGCGGTGCACATGCGCCTGGTCAGGCGTCGCATAGACGATCTCGTCCGGCTCATATTGGTGTTCGCCGAAAAGACGCGCGGTCAACAGGCCGCACTGTTCGGATTCCAGATAGATGATCGTGTCGGCGCCGAGATGCTCGACATGCACGACCTTAGCAGCCCAAGTCCCCTGTTCGCGCGACAACGTCAGGTGTTCGGGACGCACGCCGATCGTCTTGGCGCTGTGATCGCCGACCTTCTCGGCCGCGATGAAATTCATCTGCGGGGAGCCGATGAAGCCGGCAACGAAGACATTGGCCGGTCGTTTGTAGAGTTCCATCGGCGAACCGATCTGCTCGATCGCGCCGGCATTCAAGACGACGATCTTGTCGGCAAGCGTCATCGCCTCGACCTGGTCGTGGGTGACATAGATCATCGTCGCCTTCAGGCTGCGGTGCAGCCGGGCGATTTCGAGGCGGGTCTGGACGCGCAGCGCCGCATCGAGGTTCGACAGCGGTTCATCGAACAGGAAGAGTTCCGGCTCGCGCACGATAGCACGGCCGATGGCGACGCGCTGGCGCTGGCCGCCGGAGAGCTCGGCCGGCCGCCGCGCCAGATAGGGTTCCAGCGACAGCATGCCGGATGCCTTGCCGACGCGCCTTTCAATCTCATCCTTGGCGGTGCCGGCCTGCTTGAGACCAAGCCCCATATTGTCTTTGACCGTCAGATGCGGATAGAGCGCGTAGGACTGAAACACCATCGCGATGCCGCGCTTGGCCGGCGGCGTCAACGTCTCATCGCGGCCATTGATGACGACGGCGCCCGACGTGACGTCTTCGAGGCCTGCAATGCTGCGTAGCAGCGTCGATTTCCCGCAGCCCGACGGCCCGACGAAGATGACGAATTCGCCGTCCTTGACCTCGAGGTCGATGCCTTTCAGCACCTCATGCGTGCCATAGGTCTTGCGGATGGATTTGAGTTGAAGCGATCCCACGGGTCTTTCCTTATAATGTGACCGGCTGGCCGGTACGCACGCTCTCGTCGGCGGCAAGGCAGATGCGCAGCGATGCCACCGCATCCGCCATATGGCGGTCGAGGTCCAGATCCTCGCGGATCGCCCTCAGCATGAAGGCCTGTTCCAGGTCGCAGAGTTCCTGATGACCGGGCTCGCCCGCCATCGTCATATCCTGGTCGGGTCGGATGAACTTGCCGTCAGGCCCGGTCTCTGCCGTATGCAGCCGGATCACCGAGGTCTTGGTGTGCGTATCGATATCGTCGGACTTGGCGTTCGGATCCATGACGATCGACACCGCGCCCTTCGGCGACATCACATCCTTCACGAAGAAAGCGGTTTCCGAAATCATCGGTCCCCAGCCAGCCTCGTACCAGCCGACGGAACCATCCTCGAACAGCACCTGCAGGTGACCGTAATTATACATGTCGGCAGCGATCTCTTCCGACATACGCAGCCCCATGCCGCGCACCTCGACAGCCCTGGCGTCAGTGATCTGGCACATGACGTCGACATAATGCACGCCGCAATCGACGATTGGCGAGGTCGTGCGCATCAGCGACTTGTGCGTCGCCCAGGTCGGGCCGCTGGATTGCTGGTTGAGGTTCATGCGGAAGACGTAAGGCGGGCCGAGCTTTCGCGCCTCTTCGATCAGCTTCATCCAGGAGGGGTGATGGCGAAGGATATAACCGATCACCAGCTTGCGCCCGGCCTTCCTGGCCGCCGCGACGACGCGCTCGGCGTCTGCAACCGTTGTCGCCAGCGGCTTTTCCACGAAGACATCGCAGCCGGCCTCGAAGGCGGCGACCGCATAATCGGCATGACTGTCGGAATAGGTGTTGATCGAGCAGAGGTCCGGTTTCAGCTCGGCCAGCGCCGTCGTGAAGTCGGGATAGATCGTATAGCCCTGCAGCTCGGGCTCCAATTGTGGCCTCGAGCGATTGACGAGACCGACGATCTCAAAGCCTGGATTGTTGTGATAGGCGAGCGCATGGCTGCGGCCCATATTGCCGAGGCCGGCAACGAGCACGCGGATCGGTTTTTTGGTCACTTGACGGCTCCTGACGTGATGCCGCGGATCAGCTGCCGCGAGAAGATGACGTAGAGGACGAGGATAGGCAGGATCGCCAGCGACAGCGCCGCCAGCACCGCGTTCCAGTTGGTGACGAACTGGCCGATGAAGATCTGCGAGCCGAGCGTCACCGTCTTGGTGGCCTCGGAGGGTGCGAGGATCAGCGGGAACCAGAGATCGTTCCAGATCGGGATCATCGTGAAGACGGCGACCGTCGCCATGGCCGGGCGCACCAGCGGCAGCACCAGGCGGAAGAAGATCGCATATTCGGAAAGTCCGTCGATGCGGCCGGCATTCTTCAGATCGTCCGACACCGTGCGCATGAATTCCGACAGGATGAAGATCGCCAGCGGTATGCCCTGCGCGGTATAGACGAGGATCAGCGCCGTCAGCGTGTTGACGAGACCGGCCGCCACCATGCCCTGGAGGATCGCCACCGTGCCGAGGCGGATCGGGATCATGATGCCGATCGCCATGTAGAGCCCAAGCAGCATATTGCCGCGGAAACGGTATTCGGAAAGCGCAAAGGCCGCCATGGCGCCAAAGAGCAGCACCAGCAGGATCGAGACGATCGTGACGATGAAGCTGTTCTGGAAATAGGTGGCAAAATCGCCCTGCCCGAGCACTGTCTGATAGCCGACGAGGCTGAAGGTTGACGGCGTCGGGATCATCAGCGGCTCGCGGAAGATCGAGGCGCGATCCTTGAACGAGTTGATGACGGTGAGAAAGACCGGAAACAGCGCGACCAGAGTATAGGCGCTCAGCGCCAGATGCACGAGGCCGGTGCGGATGGGAGATGTGCGTGCCTTGGACATGCCCGCTCCTCAGAACTGGTAGCGACGCATGCGCCGCTGGATGACGAATAGATAAAGCGAGACGCCGGCGAGGATGATGAGGAACATCACCGTGGCAATCGTCGCGCCCATCGAGCGGTCGCCGAGCTGAAGCTGGAAACCGAAGAAGGTGCGGTAGAGCAGCGTGCCGAGAATGTCGGTCGACATGTCAGGTCCGGCAAGCGCCCCCTGCACGGTATAGATCAGGTCGAAGGCATTGAAATTGCCGACGAAGGTCAGGATCGAGATGATGCCGATCGCCGGCAGGATGAGCGGCAGCTTGATTTTCCAGAATTGGGCCCAGCCGGTGATGCCGTCGCATTCGGCCGCCTCAATCACCTCTTCGGGAATGCTGAGCAGTGCGGCATAGATCAGCATCATCGGAATGCCGATATATTGCCAGTTCGAGATCAGCGATACCGCAATCAGCGCCGAACCGGACTTGCCGAGCCAGGGTGCGAACAGGAATTTCAAACCGATGAGATCGAGCATCCAGGGCGCCACGCCCCAGATCGGCGAAAGGATGAGCTTCCAGATGAAGCCGACGATGACGAAGGACAAGAGCGTCGGCAGGAACATCGCCGTCCGGTAAAAGGCGACGCCGCGCAGCTTCGGCACCGAAAGCAGGGCGGCAAGCGCCACGCCGATCGGGTTCTGCACGCACATGTGGACGGCAAAGAAGATCAGGTTATTGACAAGGGCATTCCAGAAATCGCGCGCCCAGCGCGCATCGCCGAACAGCACCTTGAAATTCGCCAATCCGACGAAGGCCGGCTGCCCGTCGACCGTATTGTAGAGCGACAGCCGAAGAGTTTCTATGAGCGGCAGCACCATGACCGCCGAATAGACGATCAGGGCCGGCAGCATGAAGACGAAGATGTGCCAGCGCACCGCGCGCCTGATCGGGACGATATCGGCCGTGTTGTCGGTTTCGCTCATGGCTTTTGCCTGTTCTGTCGACTGGCCGCAAGGGCAGCACAGGTGGAAAACGTTGCGCCTCACCCTAACTCTCTGCCACTTGGGAAGAGAGGGAACACGCCCTGTTGAGATGCTATATCGGGCTGGGCGGTCGCTGCGAGTCTCCTTCTCCCCGCGAGCGGGGAGAAGGTGGCCGGCAGGCCGGATGAGGGGCTGCAAACGCCGCCCCTGATCACATCACTTGGCCGGCTTGTACCAGCTGTCGAGGCCCTTCTGGAGCTTTTCGGCAGCAACCGCAGGCGTATCCGTGCCGTTGATCACATTGGCCGATTCGACCCAGGTCTCGTTTTCGAGGTTCGGCGTGCCGCGCGACAGGATCTGGTAAGTCGAGCGCACCGTCGACTTGTACGGGCCGCGCCAGGAAACGAACTCCTGAGCGAGCGGATCGGACATCTTGACCGGGTTGGAGTTCAGGCTGAAGAAGCCGGGCAGCGCGTTGGCGTAGATATCGGCGAACTCAGGCGAAGCGACCCAGCTGAGGAACTTCTTGGCTTCCTCGGCATGCGTGCTCTTGGTGTTCAGAGCGACACCGATATCCGGATGGTCGGAGATGTAGCCCGTGTCGCCGGCCTTCGGAACCGGCGGCGGGAAGGCGCCCATCTTGAACTGGGCCTGGCTGTTGAACAGCGAGATTTCCCACGAGCCGGCCGGATAGATCGCGGCACGACCGAGCGTGAACAGGTTCTGGCTGTCCGAATAGGTCTGGGCTTCGAAGCCGTCGCCGAGATAGGGCTTCCACTTGGCAAGCTCTTCATAGGGCTTGACCCAGTCGGCATCCGTCAGCTTCTGCTTGCCGGCGATCAGGGCGGCGCGGCCATCCTCACCCTTCCAGTAGTTCGGGCCGATATTCTGGTAGCCCATGGTAGCGGCTTCCCAGAGGTCCTTCGTGCCCATGGCGAGCGGAATGTAGGTGCCGTCGGCCTTGATCTTGTCGAGCGCTGCGTAGAACTCGTCCTGGGTCTTCGGCACCGAGATGCCGAGCTTGTCGAAGGCATCCTTGTTGTAGATGAAGCCGTGGATGACAGAAGCCATCGGCACGCAGAAGGTCGACTTGCCGTCGTCGGTGCTCCAGGCGGCCTTGGCGACCGGCGAGAAGTTCTCCATGCCAGGCAGGCTGGTGATGTCAGTGAGCTGCTTCTTGTTGAAGAGTTCGAGCGAGGCATCGAACGGACGGCAGGTGATGATATCGCCTGCGGAGCCGGCATCGAGCTTGGCGTTCAGCGAGGCGTTGTATTCGGTCGGCGCGGTCGGCGAGAAGACGATCTTGATGCCCGGGTTCTTGGCTTCGAAAGCCGGGATGATCTTTTCCTGCCAGATCTGCAGGTCGTCGTTACGCCAGCTTTCGACCGTCAGCGTGACGTCGGCGGCGTGGACGAGACCCGCTGAACTCAGCAGACTGGAGGCAAGCAGCAGGCTTTTCAGAGCAGTGTTTTTCATTTCCCTCTCCTGTTTTAAGCGCCGCGAGGCGCTGTTTTCGATCTGAAACAAGCAATTGGCGTGTTTGAGGTAACACCCAACGCCCCTTGGAGGACCGCCAGCAATGCCGGTCCCGAAAGCTCGACGGACACGAAGGCGGACGCCTGCGGCCGAACTGCGCGCCTTCCCGGCGACTGCACCGGGGTGGCGAAATGGCGGGGAAAGCCGATGGATGGCCGAATTCGCCCCCAGCTTGATGGGCCGGGGGTCGTTCTCTCGATCATCCTCGAAGCGGTTCCGGCTTGACTTAACTGCCGGTTTTCGTGGGCTTCGAAGTGCTGTTCCCTTTTGCCGAATTAATGCCAAAAAAATACCAATTGTCCAGCCGAAATTAACTTTTCGGCCTGATAAAACTCATTAAAAAATTTAATCTAGCAAAATCAATATGATAAAAAGATTGATTTTCCACGTCATTCCCACTTGGTAAATGGTATTTTTTTGGTATTGTATTAAAACATAGGGAACGGCATATTCGGAGGCCCGATGACGGAGCTTGCAATCGGCATAGACGGCGGCGGAACGAGCTGCCGGGCCGCAGTCGCGGACAGGAACGGCAATGTCATCGGCCGTGGCAAAGCCGGCCCTGCCAACATCCTGTCGGATCTGGAAAACTCCCTTCTCAATATCGTCGAATCCGCCCGGCAGGCGCTAGGCGATGCCGGGCTTGCCGCTGAAACCATTTCCTCCGTCGCAGCCGTCGTCGGCGTCGCCGGCGCCAATGTCGGCGATTATGGTAGACGAATCGAAAAGGCCCTGCCTTTCACCGAAGGCCGCGTCGTCACCGATGCGCTGATCGCCCTGCAGGGGGCGCTCGGCGATGCCGACGGCATCGTCGGCGCCTTCGGCACTGGCTCGGTCTATAATGCCCGCAGGGATGGCCGACTGAACGGCATCGGTGGCTGGGGTTTCGTCGTCGGCGACCAGGCAAGCGGTGCCCGCCTCGGCCGCGACCTCCTGGAACAATCGCTGCTCGCCCATGACGGGGTGCGCCCGGTATCGCCGATCACCGAAGCGGTCATGACCCAATATGGCAACGATCCAGAGCGCATCGTCGAATTCGCCCATTCGGCAAGACCAAAGGATTTTGCCCGTTACGCACCGATCGTCTTCGAACATGCGGCCAAGGACGATGCCGTTGCAGTTGGCATCGTCACGGATGCGGCAACGGCTATCGGCGAAAGTCTCGAAGCACTGCTCTGGCCCGAATGCCCGTCGATCTGCCTGCTCGGCGGCCTTTCCGAAGCCTACGAGCCCTGGCTATCCGAACGCTACAGGTCCCTGCTTGCCAAGCCAAAAGGCGATGCCCTGCAGGGCGCGGTTGAACTTGCAGTCAAGCTCTTGAACGACAGGCAGAGGGGTGCGGCATGACCGACGACCTCGCCACCCTCCTTTCCCTGGAGCGCCTGCAGGCAGCCGGCACAGGGCCGCTCTACGTCAAGCTGCGCCGCACGCTCGAAGGAGCCGTGCGCACCGGCACGCTTGGTCAAGGCGATGCGCTGCCGCCGGAACGCGACATCGCCGAATTGGCCGCCGTCAGCCGCGTCACCGTGCGGAAGGCGATCGACGAACTCGTCGCCGATGGCCTGTTGGTGCGCCGTCACGGTTCCGGCACCTTCGTCGCCAAGCCGGTCTCCAAGGTCGAGCAGCGCCTGTCGCAGCTCACCTCCTTCACCGAGGACATGGCGCGCCGCGGCATGTCCTCCCGCTCCGAATGGCTGCATAAGGGCATCCACACGCCCTCGCCCGACGAGATGATGATCCTTGGCCTCGGTGCCGACGTCAAGGTTTCGCGCCTCTCGCGCCTGCGCATCGCCGACGACCAGCCGCTGGCGATCGAGAATGCCAGCGTCTCCGGCGAGTTCCTGCCCGATCCCTCGGCCGTCACCAATTCGCTCTATGCCGAGCTCGAACGCCTCCAGGTCCGACCCGTGCGCGCCGTGCAGCGCATCTCGGCAACCAATATGAAGGAAGCCGACGCCCAGCTTCTCGGCGTCTCCGCGGGTGCGGCTGGCCTGTCGATCGAGCGCATCTCCTATCTCGGCTCCGGCCGCGCCGTCGAATTCACCCGCTCGCTCTATCGCGGCGATGCCTATGACTTTGTCGCGGAACTGACGATCGCGGTGACGTAAGCCCTACCAGAAGCGGGCGATCCAAAGCTGATTTCCGACAAGATTATCAAAGATCGCATCGGCGGAGATAAGTGGTATTCCATTCTGCATGGCGGTCGCGGCAAGAAACCGGTCGAACGGATCGCGATGTGTCCAGTCCATCATGGCTGCGGTCAGACAGATTTCCGGTGTCAATGCCGCGGCAATGCCACCCTGTTCATGCAGCAGTTCCGGCAGCCGGCCGATGAAAGGCTCCATCTCCGGCCATTTGCCGAGACGAACCTTCTGCCCGATTTCAAATAGGGATAGTGGGCTGACGAAAATCGTCTCCGCCTTTTCGATCAGAGCGATCGCCTTGGCCGAGAGCCGCTCGTCGCCGGTCAGCGACCATGCCCAGGCATGGGTGTCGAGCAGGAGCGAGTTCACTCGCCCCCTTCCCAAGCCGCAAGCTCGCCCTGATCCATGGGCTCAAAAAAGTCGGGCCCATCTCCAACAACTTGCCCCTTGAGCAGGCCGATCTTGAAGGAAGACTGCACAATCGGAATGATCTTCACAACAGGCTTGCGTCCCTTGGCGATCACCACTTCCTCACCGGAAAGGGCGGCGTCGATCAATTTCGACAGGTTGGTCTTTGCGGCATGGATGGTAACCTGCATCGTCGCCCTCATTAGCTAACTTGGCTAAGTATACACCTCAACGTCAATTCCGCTATCAAAATCAAACGGCCTTAATGCGGGCAATTATTGAGCCGCATCAAAATTATAAGGTCGGAAGGTGAATCCCTTCCGACTTTTCATTTATTGAATCAATCTCTGAGTACGCCGCCCTAAGCGACCGTGAAGACTCGGCAATCAGGCCGCGTCTTCGATCTGCTCGTCCGTCTTGCGCGGCACGTAGTTCAGCACCGGCCCGAGCCAGCGCTCGACTTCAGACACCGCCATCTGCTTGCGGGCCGCATAGTCTTCCACCTGATCGCGCTCCACCTTGGCGACGCCGAAATAATAGGAGTCGGGATGGCCGATATAGAGGCCCGAGACCGAGGAACCCGGCCACATCGCATAACTCTCCGTCAGCTTTACGCCGGCCGCTTTTTCAGCATCGAGCAGCTTGAAGAGTGTCGCCTTTTCGGTGTGGTCAGGCTGGGCGGGATAACCGGGCGCCGGGCGGATGCCGGCATAGGCTTCGGTAATGAGATCCTCCTTGCTGAGCGTCTCGTCCTTGGCGTAGCCCCAGTATTCGCGCCGCACCTGCTCATGCATGCGCTCGGCAAAAGCTTCGGCGAAGCGGTCGGCCAGCGCCTTGACGAGGATCGAGGAATAATCGTCGTTCGCCCGTTCGAATCGCTCGGAGATGGCAATTTCCTCGATACCCGCCGTCACCACGAAGCCGCCGACATAATCCTGAACACCGCTTGTGACAGGCGCCACGAAGTCGGAGAGCGCCACGTTCGCCCGCCCGTCCCGCTTCGAAAGCTGCTGGCGCAGCGTATAGAAGGTCTCAAGCTCGTGCTTCCGGCTCTCGTCCGTGAACAGTCGGATGTCGTCACCGACGGCGCCGGCCGGCCAGAAGCCGATGACGGCGCGTGGGCGGAACCACTTTTCATCGATGATCTTCTTCAGCATGGCCTGCGCATCGGCCCAGAGCGCACGCGCCGCCTCGCCCTGCTTCTCGTCTTCCAGAATGGCGGGGTACCGGCCGCGCAGCTCCCAGGTCTGGAAGAACGGCGTCCAGTCGATATATTTGGCAAGCTCGGCCAGATCATAATCCTCGAACACCCGTGTGCCGAAAAATTGCGGCTTCACCGGCCGGTAGGCAGACCAATCGACCTTATGCGCATTCTCGCGAGCCCGGGGCAACGGCAAGCGCACCTTCTCGGCCTCGCTGCGCGCATGGGCGGCCGCCACCTTGGCATATTCGGCGCGAATGTCGTCGACATAGGCCTGGCGGTTCTCCGGTGACAGCAGGGCCGAGACGACGCCGACGGCGCGGCTCGCATCGGTCACGTAGATCGTCTGCCCCTTGTTGTAGCCGGGATGGATCTTCACGGCCGTATGCACGCGGCTGGTCGTTGCCCCGCCGATCAGCAGCGGGATCTCGAAGCCCTGCCGCTCCATTTCGGCCGCGACATGCACCATCTCGTCGAGCGACGGCGTGATCAGGCCGGAAAGGCCAATGACATCGACCTTTTCGGCAATCGCCGTTTCGAGGATCTTCGTCGCCGGCACCATGACGCCGAGGTCGACGATCTCGTAATTGTTGCAGGCAAGCACGACGCCGACGATGTTCTTGCCGATATCGTGCACATCGCCCTTGACCGTCGCCATCAGGATCTTGCCGGCCGACCGGCGTTCCTCGCCGCCATTGAGGCGCTTTTCCTCTTCCATGTAGGGCAGCAGCACGGCCACCGCCTGCTTCATCACGCGCGCCGACTTGACCACCTGCGGCAGGAACATCTTGCCCGAGCCGAACAGGTCACCGACGACGTTCATGCCGGCCATCAGCGGCCCTTCGATGACGTGCAGCGGCCTGACAGCCTGCTGGCGCGCCTCCTCGGTATCGGCCTCGATATATTCGGTGATGCCGTTGACCAGCGCATGTTCGAGACGCTTCTCGACGCTCCATTCGCGCCAGGAAAGATCCTGGACGCGGCCTTCGCGTGCCGCGCCGCCACGGAATTTCTCCGCCACTTCGAGCAGCCGCTCGGTACCATCAGGCCGGCGGTTCAGCACCACGTCCTCGCAGGCCTCGCGCAGCTCGGGATCGATATTATCGTAGACGGCAAGCTGGCCGGCATTGACGATGCCCATGTCCATGCCCGCCTGGATGGCGTGGTAGAGGAACACGGCGTGCATCGCCTCGCGCACCGGCTCGTTGCCGCGGAACGAGAAGGACAGGTTGGAGACGCCGCCCGAAATATGCACCAGCGGCATGCGCTCGCGGATCGTCCGCGTCGCCTCGATGAAGTCGACGCCGTAATTATTGTGCTCTTCGATGCCGGTCGCGACCGCGAAAATATTCGGATCGAAGATGATGTCCTCGGGCGGATAGCCGATCTTTTCGGTCAGCAGCTTGTAGGCGCGTGTGCAGATATCCACCTTGCGCTCGTAGCTGTCCGCCTGCCCCGTCTCGTCGAAGGCCATGACGACGACGGCGGCACCATAATTGTGCAGCAGCCGCGCCTGGGCGAGGAAATTCTCCTCGCCTTCCTTCAGCGAGATCGAGTTGACGATCGGCTTGCCCTGGACCCGCTTCAGGCCGGATTCGATGATCGAGAATTTCGACGAGTCGATCATCACAGGCACGCGGGCAATGTCAGGCTCGGCGGCGATCAGGTTGAGGAACTCGACCATCGCCTTTTCGGAATCGATCAGCCCCTCGTCCATGTTGATGTCGATCACCTGGGCGCCGTTCTCGACCTGGTCGCGGGCGACATCGAGCGCTGCGGTGAAATCGGCATTGGTGATCAGCTTGCGGAAGCGGGCCGAGCCGGTGACGTTGGTGCGCTCGCCGACATTGACGAAAGGGATGTCCTTCGTCAGCTCGAAGGGTTCGAGACCCGACAGCGACATGAACGGGCGATGCTCGGGAATCGGCCGTGGCTTGTATTTCGCAACGGTCTCGGCGATTGCCTTGATATGCTCGGGCGTCGAGCCGCAGCAGCCGCCGACGATGTTGACGAGGCCCTCGCGGGCGAAGCCGTCGATCTGCGCCGCCATCAGCTCCGGGGTTTCGTCATACTGGCCGAATTCGTTCGGCAGGCCGGCATTCGGATAGGCGCAGATGAAGGTGTCGGCAACGCCCGAAAGCTCCTGCAGATGCGGGCGCATCGCATTGGCGCCGAGCGCGCAGTTGAGCCCGATCGTGAAGGGATTGGCATGGCGCACCGAGTTCCAGAAGGCAGATGGCGTCTGGCCGGACAGCGTGCGGCCGGAAAGGTCGGTGATCGTGCCCGAGATCATCACGGGCAGGCGCACGCCCTTGGCCTCGAAGCGCTCCTCGCAGGCGAAGATCGCAGCCTTGGCGTTCAGCGTGTCGAAGATCGTCTCGATGAGGATGATGTCGGCGCCACCGTCGATCAGCCCGTCGATCTGCTCGCCGTAGGCGGAACGCAGATCGTCGAAGGTCACGGCGCGAAAACCCGGGTTGTTGACGTCAGGCGAGATCGAGGCCGTACGGTTGGTCGGCCCAATGGCGCCGGCGACGAAACGGCGGCGGCCGTCCTCGCGCTCGGCGCGCTGTGCTGCCCGCCGCACGATTTCGGCGCCTTCCTTGTTGAGGTCGTAGACTGCACCTTCCATCTCGTAATCGGCCTGCGCGATGCGGGTCGAGGAGAAGGTGTTGGTCTCGAGAATATCGGCGCCGGCCTTGGCGTATCTGTAATGGATCTCTTCGATCGCGTCCGGCTGGGTCAGGATCAGGAGGTCGTTATTGCCCTTCTGGTGACAGGCGCAGCCGATGAAGCGCGTCCCGCGAAACTGGTCTTCGTCATAGCCCAGCCCCTGGATCTGCGTACCCATGGCGCCGTCGAGAACAAGGATGCGCTCGCTCGCGGCTTGTTTCAAAGCTGCGAAAACTTCACTGCCGTCACGTTTGCCCGTTTCCGGACCAAAGAGATTGTCAAACACGGGAGGGCTCCTTGACGTCGTAAGACCAGACAGTCCAAATCACATAAAGATATCTTTATGTCAATATATGCCGATCGATTTCGTGCTTTGCAAGTCTACAGCGCCGCGCGTCTATTAATACACGCAAAGGACGCTGCAGCAGTTTGAATCTTCGCATCGTGCTTTTTGAAAATCGACCCCGATTTTCCAGCCGATGCGATAGCCAGATGACAGGCTTGCCCGACCTCTATATAGGCGTTTGCGACGCTTGTGCACGAAATCGGAGGAGCATCATGGCACCCGCAACCGGCAACGCCGTGCTTGGAAACTGGACGACCCGCGCCTATCATCGCGGCTGGCTGCTGACCCAGGCGAACGGTCTCTTCGATTTCTTCCAGCACAATTCGGTCAATCCCAAGGGCGGTTTCTACGATCTCGACGACGCCGGCAGGCCTCTCGACGCCGAGGGCCAGGTTCGCGGCATCCATATCGCGGCGCGCGCCGTGCATTGCTTCTCGATCGGCGCGCTGCTCGGCCGCCCCGGCGCTGCAGATGTCGTCGACCACGGCATGGGCTATATCTGGAACCATCATCGCGACCGGAAAAACGGCGGCTATTTCTGGTCGCTCAACAATGACGGTCCCGTCGATTCCAACAAGCAGGGCTATGGCCATGCTTTCGTGCTGCTCGCCGCCTCAGCCGCAAAGACGATCGGCCATCCGCTTGCCGATGGCATGCTTGATGATATCACCAAGATCCTCAACACGAAGTTCTGGGAAGCGAAGCACGGCGCGATCGCCGAGGAGTTCACCGCCGACTGGCAGCCGCTCGATGGCGGCACCTATCGCGGCCAAAACTCCAACATGCACCTGACCGAAGCGCTGATGGCGGCCTTCGAAGCCACCGGCGATCGGGAATATCTGATCAAGGCCGAAAGCATCGCCGATCTCGTCATCCGCCGTGCGGCCGGTTCGGTCGACTGGCGCGTCGCAGAGCATTTCGACGCCGAATGGAATCTCGACAAGACTTACTACCATCCGAACGAAATGTTCCGCCCGGCCGGCACGACGCCCGGCCACTGGCTGGAATGGGCTCGCCTCATCCTGCAGCTCTGGACGCTCGGCGGCAAGCGGATCGAATGGATGCCGGATGCGGCCAAGGCGCTGTTCGCCCAATCCATGGCGCTCGGCTGGGACAACGACAAGGGTGGCTTCTTCTATACGCTCGATTGGGACGACAAGCCCGCCAAGCGCAACAAGCTCTGGTGGCCAGCCTGCGAAGCTGCGGCCGCTGCACATTTCCTCAACGAGCACCTGCCGAGCGATTTCCATGAAGAGAGCTACCGCAAGATCTGGAACGTGATCGAGCGCGCCTTCATCGACCACAAGAATGGTGGCTGGCACGAGGAGCTGACGGAAGATCTCGTTCCCTCGCACTCGCTGTTCCCCGGCAAGGGCGATATCTATCACGCCCTGCAGGCCTGCCTCATCCCGCTTTTCCCGGCAACGGGCAGCCTGACAAAGGGCATCCCTGAGGCCGGCGGCAGGATCTGAGGCCGAAGATCAGTAGCCCGGCGGCGGCAGTGCGGCGTTGGGGTTTCGCTGGAACCACTCGACATCCTCGTTGACGCGGTCGAGTTCGTCCTGCACATCGCGCTGATCGCGGCGGATGTCGTGCATGTCGTCTTCGAGATCCTCGATCCGCCGGCGCAGTTCCGAGCGGTCGCCGTCCTTAGCATCCCGCAGCTTGTCGGAAAGATCGTCGATTTCAGTTTCCTTGAAGCTGTAATCGTTCTGCATCGAGCTGAGGCGCGCCTGCAGCTCGTGCTGCTTGCTGCCGAGGCCGAAGCCGCGCAGGAAACCGGGCGCGGCCTCCGGCGGGCAGACATTGGCGTAGCTGCTGCCCGCCTGGCCGCGCGCAAGCCCGCTGAGCGGCGTGCAATAGCGCACCAGGCCAGTCTGATACCCCTGAAACCAGATCGTCTGATCGGGCACGATCTTGACCCGCTCGCAGGACTTCGCATGTGCGGCGAAGCGCTGTTGCGGCTCGTAGCCTACCGCCCCGTCGCTTTCGCCGATCACCCGCCAGTCGGCGGCGACGCATTCCTCTTTGGACAGCGTGTTGCAGGAGACAAGGAAAAGGCCGAAGCCGATGGTGGCGGCAAGCGCAAGGAACAAGCGGATCATGGCGTCCCGGGGGGGTAAATGAGGAGCGATGCCGCAGCTTAGCCGCAGGGCAAGTCCGCGTCACCGGAGCAGCGACGCGAATTTGCAGTTTTCATGGCTTTTTTCTGTCAAAATTACGGCGAAAGAGGCCGCATCAAAGCGGCGGGGCGAGCCGCAGCGTATCCAGATCCTTCGCGAGCATCAGCGCCAGCGCCTCGACCGCGAGATTGTGGTCATCGCGCTGCGGCAGTCCTGAGACGGTGACGGCGCCGATGCAGCCGGTGCCCTTGACGTTGATCGGGAAACTGCCGCCATGTGGCGCATAGTCTGCGCCGGAAAGCCCGTTATCCTCGACCGTCTTGCCATCCTTCTGCAGCTTCAGGCCGGAGGCATAGCTGCTGCGGAAATAACGCAGCACCATATTGCGCTTGCGGCGGACCCAGTTGACGTTGTCGGGCGTCACACCCGGGAGTGCCGCATAGAAGACCGGCATCGAATGCAGGGTCACGTCGATCGCGATGCCGAGGCCACGCTCGGTGGCGAGTTCCTGCAGGAGCTTGCCGAGCTGCCATGCCGTCGTCAGATCAAAAGCGTCGAAGCTTAGGACTTTCTCCTGCTCCGCGATCCGGCTGAGATCGTCCTCGATTGTCATGATGAGCGTTCCTCTTGCGCGATGATCCGTGCAGACCATTCTCGCGGGGAGCAAAAAAGTAAAGCAAAAACTTGGACCTATCCCTGGAGCAACTCCAGCAAAACTGCGCCGCGGTTTTGCGTCCGCAATTGCGCGAAGACAAAGAGATAGAGCATTTTCATGACTCCGAAGAAAACGGAAATGCTCTATGTCAGAGCTTCGGCGTCAGCATCTCGAAGCGGTCGCGGGTAGTGGCGCAGGTATCGCCGCCAAGCCTCGCAATGGCATCCACCGCGGCCGGATCGACATGCAGCCGTTCAGGATCGACCACGCCGTCGCGATAATGCGCGTAGACGATCTCGCCCATGACGATCTGCCGCGACCGGCCGAGCTCCAGCGTCACGTGCCGCTTGCATTCGAAGGCGGCCGGCGCCTCGGCGATAAAGGGCGAGGCCACCTTCTCGCCCGGCATCGCCGTCAAGCCCGCTTCCTTCAACTCGTCGACGCCGCGCGGATATTTGGCGCCGCAGACATGCATCGCCTCGGCGATCGCGAAGGAGACGATATTGACCGTGAACACCTCGGTCATGCGGATATTGTGGCCGGTATCCTTGAACGACATGTCGACATTGTTCTCGACCCCGATCGCAAGGATCGGCGGATCGGCCGAGAGGCAGTTGAAGAAGCTGAAGGGTGCGGCGTTGATCCGGCCGTTTTCGTCGACCGTCGTCACCAGAGCGATCGGGCGCGGAATGATCGTGCCGATCATCAGCTTGTAGCGTTGGCGCTCGGTGAGCTGTTGGAAATCGAAGGAAACGGACATCGTTCAGCCGACCTTCAGGACCGGCGAGAAACCGCTCATCGCCCCGGTGAAGGGTTTCGGCAGCGGCGACGCGTAGGAGCCGCGCTTGCTGGTGGAAAGCCCGAGCGACACCAGCGCTTCGGCCTGCTTGACGGCGGCGGCGACACCGTCGACGACAGGCACGCCGTAGATCTGCTGCAGTTCGCGCGCCAGATCGGTCATGCCGGCGCAACCGAGCACGATCGCCTCGGCGCCGTCTTCCAAAAGCGCCCGCTCGATCTCGGCCCTGAGCTTGCCGATCGCGCCCGAGGCCGGATCTTCCAGTTCCAGCACAGGGATGTCTGAGGCGCGCACCTTGGCGCGGTCGCCCATGCCGTAGCGGCGCACCAGATTGTCGATCAGCACCCGCGAGCGCTCCAGCGTCGTCACCACGGTGAAGCGCTGCGCCAGGAAACCAGCCGTCACCACGGCGGACTCGCAAAGCCCGAGGATCGGCACATCGGCAAAGGTCCGCGCCGCTTCGAGCCCGGTATCGTCGAAGCAGGCGATAACAGCCGCGTCATAGCCTACACCCTGCCGTTCCCTGAGTTCGGCGAGCAGGCCGGGAATCGCTAAGGCCCCGTCGTAGTGCCCTTCGATGGAAACCGGCCCCATGCGCGAGGTGGCCGCGATGATCTCCGTGCCGGATGCCGCCACCGCGCGCGCGGCGGTGGCGGCTTTCTCGGTCATGGAGGCCGTGGTGTTCGGATTGACGATGAGGATGCGCATGTCAGTTTATCTTTGCCTGCCGCCGGCTGAGCATCGTCATGATGCCGAGTGCGATGAGAATGATGGTGAAGGAAAACAGCGTCGTCACGGTGCCGAGCGCATAGAGCACCGGCGTCGTGACGTTGGTGGTCATGCCGTAGATTTCAAGCGGCAGCGTGTTGTAGGTGCCTGATGTCATCAGCGTGCGGGCGAATTCGTCATAGGAGAGCGTGAAGCCGAACAGGCCGACGCCGATGAGGCTCGGCGCGATCATCGGCAGCACGACATGGCGGAACGTCTGCCAGGAGCTGGCGCCGAGGTCACGCGCCGCCTCTTCATAGGCCGGCGAAAAGCGGTTGAAGACGGCAAACATGATCAGCACGCCGAACGGCAGCGTCCAGGTGAGATGCGCGCCGAAGGCCGACGAATACCAGGCGGGCTTCAGCCCTCCCTCCTGGAAAACGACGCCGATGCCGAGCGAGATGATGATCGACGGCACGACAAGGCTTGCGACCGTGGCATAGAACAGCGCGGTCGAACCGCGGAAACGGCGGCGGAAGGCAAGGCCGGCGAGCAGTGAGACGACGACGGTCACCGCCATCACCATCAGCCCGAGGGTGAAGGAGCGGCGGAACGAGGCGCCGAAATCGCCGACCGCCTGCTTCTCGAACAGATTGAAGAACCAGTGCGTGGAAATACCGTTCATCGGGAAGGTCAGGCCGCCGTCCGGCCCCTGGAAGGAGAGGATCAGGATCGCCGAAAGCGGGCCGTAGAGAAACAGCACGAAGATGATGAAGAAGAGCGCCAGCAGATAGAATTCCAGGCCGCGTTTTTCGTGGCTCATCTCAAAGCTCCTTGCGGATGTCGACGACGCGCAGGATGGCCGCGACCATCAACAGCACGACGGCGAGCAGCACCACTGCATTGGCGGCAGCGGCCGGATATTGCAGCAGCGACATCTGGTTCTTCATCATCAGCGCCACCGAAGCGCTCTGGCCGCCGGACATCACCTGCACCGTCGAAAAGTCAGCCATGACGAGCGTGACGACGAAGATCGTGCCGATCGCCATGCCGGGTTTGGCGAGCGGGAAGACGACGTTCCACAACACCTGCCAGCCGGAGGCGCCGGCATCGCGCGCCGCCTCGAACAGCGATCGGTCGATGCGCATGAGCGTGTTGAAGATCGGCGTCACCATAAACAGCGTATAGAGGTGCACCATGGCGAGCACGACGGCGAAATCGGAATAGAGCAGCCATTCGATCGGCTGCGGGATGATGCCCATCTTGATCAGCGTCGAATTGACGAGGCCGTTGCGCCCGAGCACCGGGATCCACGAGATCATGCGGATGATGTTCGAGGTCATGAACGGCACGGTGCAGACGAGGAAGAGGATCATCTGCGTCGAGGTCTTGCGGACGTGGAAGGCCAGGAAATAGGCGACCCAGAAACCGATGACGAGCGTCAGCGCCCAGACGATCGCAGTGAATTTCAGCGTGTTGAGATAGATCTTCCACGTCACCCACGAACCGAGCGTGTCGGTGTAGTTCATCGTCAGGAAATCGGGATAGAGACCGGCAAAGTCGTAGTCCCAGAAGCTGACGACCGCGATCATGGCGATTGGCAGCAGGAAGAACAAGCCGAGAATGACGAACAGCGGCGTCGCCTGGAGATAGGAGATCGCCGATGGGGAAAGCCTCAGTCCGCGCCCGCCGCGCGCGCCCTGGCCATCCTCCTCCGTTTCCGCTGCGATGGTCGCCATGATCCGGTTCTCCGTTCTGATTACGTCAAGTGGAACGAAGGTGCGTGCCGCCCCCTCATCCGCCTGCCGGCACCTTTGCCTGGGTCGAGCCACTGGTCTCGACCCGTCCTTTCGGACCCCCACTGGGGAGAAGAGATTCGCGGCAGCGCCTAGACTACCGCGAACTTGATTTTGTCTCACGACGTGGCCACGGACTCCCTCTTCTCCCCAGCGGGGAGAAGGTGGCCCGAAGGGTCGGATGAGGGGGCGGAGCGAAGCGACGTCTTGAGCATCGCGAAAGACAGCAGCTCTCCGCCCTCTCGACGTGGATCAGGCAGCGATGAACTCGTTCCAGCGACGGACCATGTAGCGGTCCTCGTCCATGACGGAGTTCCAGCAGGCGACAGCACCCATGCGGGCTTCGAAGGAACCGCCGTCGCGAACAGCACCGGCCTTCTCCATGACCTTGCCCTCGGGAGACAGAATGTCGCCGGCAGCCGGCTTGCCTTCGATCCAGTAGCCCCATTCGTCGGCCGACATGAATCCCTTGGCGGTGTCCATGCAGGCGGAATAGTACCCTTGGCGGTTGAGATAGCCGCCGACCCAGCCGGACGTGTACCAGTTGATGTATTCATAGGCGGCGTCGAGCTGCGCGCCCTTGAGGTGCGAGGCGAGACCGAGACCGCCGCCCCAGGCGCGGTAGCCTTCCTTGAGCGGCTGGAAGGTGCAGGCGATACCCTTCGAACGGACGGCGGCGACAGCCGGCGACCACATCGACTGGATGACCACTTCGCCTGACGCCATCAGGTTCACCGACTCGTCGAAGCTCTTCCAGAAGGCGCGGAACTGGCCGTCGCCCTTGGCCTTGATGAGGAATTCGATCGTCTTGTCGATTTCTTCCTTCGTCATGTTGCCCTTGTCGGCATATTTGATCTTGCCGGAAGCTTCCATGATCATCGCCGCATCCATGATGCCGATCGACGGGATGTTGAGGATCGCGGTTTTGCCCTTGAAGGCGGGATCGAGAATATCGGCCCAGCTGGTGATCGGACGGCCGGTGAGATCAGGACGGATGCCGAGCGTGTCGGCATTGTAGATGGTCGGAACCATCGTCATCCACTGCGTCGGCTCCTTGGCAAACTTCTTGGAATCCTGCGCTTCGACGAAGCCGACCGTGTGCGGCGCCGTGCCCTGGGCGATGACGCTGTCTGCCTTCAGTTTGCCGTTGATGAACAGCGGCACGATCTTGTCGTAATATTTCAGCTTCTTGACGTCCATCGGCTGCATCACGCCGGTCGGGAACACCTTCTTGGCGATCCAGTATTCGACGTCGGCAATGTCGTAGCTGTCAGGCTGGGTGACAGCGCGCTGGGCGGCGGCGTCGGAATCGGTTGCCGTCATCTCCAGCGTGATGCCGAGATCGGCCTTGCACTTCTCGGCGATGGCATTGATGTTCGAAACGCCGGTGCCGAACTGGCGAAGCGTGATGTTCGTCTGCGCCCAGATGGTGGGAAAGCCGGTGATGGCGCCGGAGCCGGCGATGGCGCCGACGGCAGCAGCACCCGTCTTCAGCAGCGTGCGGCGGGAAAGCCCCTTTTCCGCCTTGGTCGATGTCGTTTCAGTCGTCATGTCAGTTCCCCTTTTCTTGGATGGAAGGTTCAGTGTTCTTGATGGTGATGGCTCATGCGGAAGAGCGGCCGAGAAGCACGGCATCGTCGAGCGCCCAACTGAGCGAGACGGTGTCGCCGACGGCAACCGGCCGGGCGAAATAGTCGCCGTCGTCGGCAATGACGGTGAAGTCGTCGCTGCCGGCGCCGAGGACGGTAATCTTCACGGAAGAGCCGCGATATTCGATGTTGGAGACGATGCCATCGAAGCCGAGCGTCCATTCGGTCGCCACCTGCAGGCGCACGCGGTCGGTGCGGATACCGATATCGATGGGCTCGCCGACTTCCCTGCCCGTCCCGCGCACGGAAAAGCTCTGACCTTCCGGCACGGTCATGACGAGCACGCCGTTCTCGTTCGACGTCACCCGGCCGGACAGCACATTGTGGTCGCCCATGAACCGCGCGACGAAGGCCGTCGCCGGCCGCTCGAAGACCTCGCGCGGGGCGGCCGCCTGCTCGATCCGGCCGTCATTCATGATGACGATGACGTCGGCGAGCGCCATCGCCTCTTCCTGGCTGTGGGTGACATGCACGAAGGTGATGCCGAGCGACTTCTGCAGCTTCTTGAGTTCGGCGCGCATGCGGATCTTCAGGAACGGATCGAGCGCCGACAGCGGCTCGTCGAGCAGCAGCGCTTCCGGATCGGTGATCAGCGCGCGCGCCAGCGCCACGCGCTGCTGCTGGCCGCCGGAAAGCTGGGCCGGACGCCTATTGGCATAGGCCTCCATCTGCATCAGCTTCAGCATTTCGAGCGCCTTGGCCTGCCGCTCTTGCCTATCGATACCCTTCATCTTCAGGCTGAAGGCGACGTTGTCGATCAAATCGAGATGCGGGAAAAGCGCGTAGGATTGGAACATCATCGCCGTGCCACGCCTGGCCGGCGGAAAATCGGTGACGACCACATTGCCGAGGCGAATATCGCCCGACGAGATGCTCTCGTGGCCGGCGATCATGCGCAGCGTCGAGGTCTTGCCGCAGCCCGATGGGCCAAGAAAGCAGCAATAGGAGCCGGCGGGGATCTTCAGGCTGATCGCATGGACCGCCGTCGTCGCGCCATAAACCTTCGAAACGGATACTATATCGATCTCTGCCGCTTTCGACATCATGCCTTCCCCTGTTCGGAAAAGACGATGCATCTGCCGTGCCAGACTCCGATGCTTGCAGCAAGCCATTGCGAAATAATGATTTTATCAACACCGCAATGGAGAGAGCAAATTATAGGCGCAAAACGATCTGCACATGATTTAGGCTATCGTGCGCAATTTGTGCAAAACATCGTATACAATCCGATTGCAATTTCGGGGACA
This sequence comes from Rhizobium sp. WSM409, assembly GCF_057653825.1. Lineage (NCBI taxonomy): Bacteria > Pseudomonadati > Pseudomonadota > Alphaproteobacteria > Hyphomicrobiales > Rhizobiaceae > Rhizobium > Rhizobium sp. WSM409. The sequence continues at coordinate 2,953,152 of NZ_CM172794.1, forward strand.
AATTCTGTTTAACTTTACCACGAAGCCGGGTATGGTTTGCCGACCATCAGGAAATAAATTTCATGAAATCCGCCGCCAAGGCTCAGCAGGCCGAAGACTCCGCCGAAACCGGCGCGCAACAGATTCGCGATGCCATTCGCGAAGCGATCGTCGAGCGCAGGCTCTCGCCCGGCACCAAGCTTTCAGAAAGCGATGTCGGCAATCTCTTCAACGTCAGCCGCACGCTTGCGCGCGCCGCCCTGCAGGCACTCTCCTATGAAGGCCTTGTCAGCGTCGAGAAGAACCGCGGCGCCTTCGTCGCCTATCCCTCGCCCGAAGAGGCTCGCCAGATCTTTTCCGCCCGCCGCCTGGTCGAGCCAGGCATATTGCGCGAGGCGGCGGCGCGGATCACGCCTGACGATATTAGCCATTTGCGACAGCTTCTGCTGGAAGAAGGCCGCCTGATGAGCGAGCGCGGTCAGACGGCGCGCCGCGCCGAAATCAAGGCATCGGGCGATTTTCATCTGATGCTGGCGGCCATATCGGGCAATTCGATCATGCAGCGCTTCATGGAAGAGCTCGTCGCCCGCTCCTCGCTGGTGATTGCGCTCTACGGGCAATCGACCGCATCGAGCTGCGGCCATTCCGAACATGGTGACATAATCTCGGCAATCGAAGCCAACGAACTCGACCGCGCCTGCCAGCTGATGCTGCACCACATCACCCATATCGAGGCCGATCTCGACCTGCGCGAACGCAAGAGCCTGGGTCTCAAGGAAGCCTTCGAACTCTGAACATGCAAAAGATGCGGGCGCGGATGCTTCCCGCGCCGCGCTTCAAACGGACTCTCGAAACGCTACCAGGGCGTCTTCTTCGGCAGCAATTCAAAAGCCGCGAAGATATCCTCGGCGGTCATTGGCTCGCTCGAGCGCAGCTTCACGATTCCGTCCCGTCCGAGCAGGATCAGCCCGAACTCGCCGGACGGCGGTCCCTGCAGCCGATTGCGAATATCGTCGGCATCGAGTTCCCAGTCATCGTCGAACAGCGCAAACGCGCCGCCGCCAGCAATACTGAACACCTCGACGTCTTCCTCGATCAGGCGCATATGCGCCTTGCGCAGCCATTCATCCTGGATGAGCGCGCGGTCATCTTGCGCATCGGCGAAGATGATCAGCACTCGTTTTCTGTCGCGAAACTGCTCCAGCGATTGCGGAAGCTCAGGCTCACGCCTGGGAGTACCGATGATTTCATGAACAAAAGATTTCAGCATGGTGCTCATTCCTCGGCCATCGCTTGATGTGGCCGTGCCTGCCGGATTAAACGGCTGGCAATAAGCGAGGTTCCGCCAAAAGCGGAAAAGGATCGCAGCCATGGCCGCGATCCTTATTCTATCAGTCGCGGCCCTGGTCTTCGGACGCGTGGGCCGACACGGCGACGAGATCCGCAGCCCCGGTGACGAGAAGGCGCTTGCGCACCAAAACGCGCATGACACGCGCCGCCGTCGAGAAGGTCATCTGGTCGAGCGGGCCTTCGCCCTCCCACGGCTTGGTCAGCCGTTCGGTGACGGCGCCGACGATGTTCATCGGCACGATGTCGGTGCATTCGCGCATGGCTTCAAAAACGAAGCTGATCGGCATGACCCGTCCTTCGTAGGTCACGATCGGTTCGGTCAATTCGCTGTCCCATTCCTCGAAGGCATAGAGCGCTTCGCGAAACAGCTGCTGGAGGTTAAACGGCGCGTGGCCGTCATGAAGTGGCGGCAGTGCATTCATCATGTCTGTCTCCTCTTGATGGGTTGAAGCCAAAGTCCTCCGGTCTCGGTCGCGCCAACGCGGGGAACGGAACATTTCGCTGCCCCTGCGAACCGAATAACACTATTGATTCTATAGAGTAACGCGCCGGCGTAAAGCCCATTTATCCGCCACCGCGGAAGCGATTTCCATAACACCCTGATATTCTTGCGTGTTTTAGACGAAATTTTCTCCGCGCACACCAGCCTTAAAAATCTATGCCACCCGCCTAGGATCGCTCCGAAATGGCACGGCGAGGGCGAAAAAACCCTGAAAACTCACGGAACTTTTGTAGCTGTAATTTGTTTTGTTCTCACAATTCGCAACACACACTGGGGTTACCACCAATGACGCAAATCCGTGAACCGGAGCGCCGCAGCAGGATCCTGCGCGGCCGCCCCTATAGCCTTGATGAATTCGCCTCCAAATATGGCCTCCGAAACGAGCAGGCAGAAAGCCTGTTCACCCGTTTCGGGCCGTCCTCGATCGAACTCGACCTGCTGATGGCAGCCAAGCGCCGGCCGCCGGTTCTGCAGGACGGAATTGCCGAATAGCACTTTTGACGAATGGAATAGAGAGATGAGCGATAGACGCCACGAATGGATCAGCAAACGGGCTTACGCGATCTGGGAGGAACAGGGCCGGCCTGATGGCCGCGGCGACGAGCACTGGCGCCAGGCCGTTGCCGAACGAGACGCGCTGGAGCGCACGCAGGCCTCGTCCGATGGTCGCGAGGTCCTGGTGAAGTTTCGCCCGAAGCCGCAACGGCCCGAAGCGCCATGCGCCGGCTGGTTCAGCCCAACCGCAAACGTCGGCTGAACCCTTTCTCACACCGGACCGGGCCGCTTAATCCGTACAGGATGAAGCGGCCCAATCGCGGCGAATCCCGTGGCTCAATCCCCTGCGGGATCGCGCCGCTCGATGCCAGATCGAGCAACTCAGTCGAACCTTAACCGGAAGCGCGCCTGAAAATCTCCCTGCCACCACATCGGGAAATTGGTTCCCCATTTATTGTTGTGCAGATTGAAGCGAATGCCAGAGCCGAAGTCCGGCCGCGTCCTATAGAACGTCATGAAATCTGAGCCTTGCGGCGCAACGAGCGGCGCATCGAAGGTTTCGATTGTCAGCAGGCCATCGACAAGATCACCGCGTGCTGCGGTCACAGCCTGCAATTGCCCGCCGCCGCTCGTCGCAATGTTCCCGGATCGATGCCAGAGGCCCATCTTGCGGAAATTCCAGTCCCCGTCACCCTCAGGCGTGAAGGAGAGGAAGCTTGCCTCCGGCATGCGGTTGGCCGGCTTGTCGTGCAATGTCAGGCTGAGGTTCAGGCGATCGCCCTCGGCGATGAAATGCAGCATCACATGCGGCGGCGCGCCATATTTCTGCACCGCCACTGCCGGCATCGACAGAAGGATGCCCGCCCCATCAGTCGCTTCCAGCGCCGGCAGAGAAACCTTCGAAAGTGCTGCCCCGGACCGCGCAAGCCCCGGCTTGTCATGGTCGAGCACCGCCCATTCCTGGCGATGGGTCAGGTAGGTCTCCATGTGCCTGTTAACGTCGCCGGCATCGTAGCTCTCATATCGATAGGCGATCAGCGAGCCGTTGCGGCCGGAGATCGTCCGGCCGGAGGGCGAGGTGATTTCGGCGACATCGCCGCTCGCACCGTCGAGCGCGATCGACCAGCCGCCGGCCTGCAGGCGGAGCTCCCGCCCGCCGCCCTCGATCACGGCAGGCGTGGCGAATTCGGCAAGCACCGCCTGGGCCGCCTGCCGGTCCGTCTCGTCAAGCTGCGAGACCGCTTGGTCGAGATAGGCCCGCTGCTCGTCCCACGAGGCTTCGGTATAGGCGAAGCGATAATCGGATCGGCGCGCGGCCTCAAAATCGGCCCGCGACCACGCCTTATCGTCGCGCAGATAGGATTTGATATCGACGCCGCAGGTATGCTCGGCCACCATCGCCAACCCGCGCCCGAAGGCGAGACGTCGCGCATCGAGCCCATCCGCCGCGAAACGGTCGTAGAGCCGCTGCAGCGCCAGGAACCGCGCCGTCTTCACAGGATCGCTGCCGCTGCCATGGATCCAGCTGTCGCCGAGTTCCAGCTCGACCACAGGGAAGCGCTCACGCTCGTCCCAAAGAATGGCGCCGTAATCCTCGAGCGTCGCAGCGCGGATGATCGCATCCGGCTCACGGGCGCGTAATTCGCGATAGGCTTCGGCCGTCTGCGGCACGCTCTGCGGCCCCATATTGTCGTTGGTATGGGCAAAGCTCAGCCCGTCCTCGAAACCGTCGGGGAAACAGGTCTCGCCATAGGAGCGCTGGTACATGACGACCACCTCCTCGCCGCCGGGCGCCCGCCAGCGGAAGATGTCGGGCACATCGGGCGGCGGTGAGGCCGTATTGACGCCGAGATGCAGGAAGCGGATGCCCGCCTCGGCAAGCAGCGGCACCATGCCGAGCGTATGGCCGGGCACATCGGTCATCTTCGCCGCGATCGTCGTCTTGCCGAAGCGCCGGTCGAGCTCCTGCGAATAGGAAAGCCCGGCCCGGAAAAGGTCGGGCGACATCAGCTCCGTATGCGTGGTGAACGGCAGGCCGTGCCAGCGGATCAGCCCGCGCTCAATCGCCTGTTCCAGCGCTGCCACCTCTCCCGCCGAGCGCGAATTCAGATGGTCCCAGATCAGCCATGCGCCCGTCGTCCAGATGAATTTCGGCTCGTCGGGATTTTCGGCATGAAAATGCTTGGCGGTCTCGATCGCCTGCGGAATGAAGCGCTCGTGATATTGCCGGCGGACTTTCTCGGCATGGTCGGTAAAGCCGATATCGAGGTGGGTCTTGAAGACCAGATGCACACGCTTTTCAGTCATTCCATTCCACACATCGGTGATGATACCCGAAATTCTGCCAGCGCTACAAAGGCGCGACGGAATGTAACCGTTTCCACAAACACCATTGCTCCTGCCACAAACGCTCCGTCAACCGTTTTGGAACAGATCGATGAAATAATGCGGATTTCTTAACCATAGATCCAGAACGCAGCGTCCGATCCTTTCGCCATCAAATCGAATCACGACATGAATGAAGACGTGTTCATCGGCAATTTTGGAGGAAAGGCGGTGGGATTTCCCTGCCGACTGGCGCGGGTGCCCCGCCCAGATTGCGGAGAAAAGGCTGGTCGTTCGGGGAAGGCCGATCGTCAGAAAGCGTTGCTTTCCTGGCAGAGCGCCCGGTGGACCTCGGTCCAGAACAGCGCCAGCGGCGTGTCACCGTTGCGTTCGGCAACGAGGGCGCGAATCAGCGCTTCGGAGCCTGCCATGTCCTGCCAGCTGGATTTCAGGCCCTTGGCGGCCTGTTGGCATTCGGCAATCTCGAATGGTCTCTTGCTGTCCATATGAGGTCTCCTCATGACAGGCGCTAGCAGGTGGGACCCGGATTGTCATTCCCCGCATATGTGGGGATGCCTTGTATTTATGACAGCGCTCGCGGTAGGATTGAGGGGATTGGGGCAGTGGAAATGATTGAGAATACCTACAGCGAAAAGTTCGAGTCCGCTTTCGAACAGATCAAGGCCGCGGCCAATGTGGATGCCGCCATCCGCATTCTCCAGACGGAATATGGCCTCGATTTCGTCACCTACCATCTCGCCCAGACGATCGCGGCCAAGATCGATTCGCCCTTCGTGCGCACCACCTATCCGGATGCCTGGGTCTCCCGCTACCTCTTGAACAGCTATGTGAAGGTCGATCCGATCGTCAAACAGGGCTTCGAACGCCAGCTGCCCTTCGATTGGAGCGAGGTCGAGCCGACGCCCGAGGCCTATGCCATGCTGGTCGACGCCCAAAAGCACGGCATCGGCGGCAACGGCTACTCCATTCCCGTCGCCGACAAAGCGCAACGCCGTGCGCTCTTGTCGCTGAATGCCCGCATCCCGGCCGAGGAATGGACCGAACTCGTCCGCCGCTGCCGCAACGAATGGATCGAGATCGCCCATCTGATCCACCGCAAGGCCGTCTACGAGCTGCATGGCGAAAACGATCCGGTGCCGTCATTGTCGCCGCGCGAAATCGAGTGCCTGCACTGGACGGCGCTGGGCAAGGATTACAAGGATATTTCGGTCATCCTCGGCATATCGGAGCACACCACGCGCGATTATCTGAAGACTGCCCGCTTCAAGCTCGGCTGCGCCACCATTTCGGCGGCCGCCTCCCGGGCCGTTCAATTGCGCATTATCAATCCCTAGCGCATCGGCCCGCAAAACCGCGGCTTTGCGCGACATGCTCTGCCCCCCTCATCTGGGGGGGCCCATCTGAGGGAATTTCCGATCCGGCCCGCATGAACCATTCTGCTTTCCACGAACTTGAAAACGCTGGAGGGCAAAATGTTCGTTATCATTCAGGCACATGAGTATCAGAAATACGCTGCCGTACTCGACCAGATGTTTCGCCTGCGCAAGAAGGTCTTCGCCGATACGCTCGGCTGGGACGTTCCCGTCATCGGCCCCTACGAACGCGACAGCTACGATTCGCTCGCCCCCGCCTATCTCGTCTGGTGCAACGACAGCCGCACCCGTCTTTATGGCGGCATGCGCCTGATGCCGACGACAGGCCCGACCCTTCTCTACGACGTCTTCCGCGAGACGTTTCCTGACGCCGCCAATCTTATCGCCCCCGGCATCTGGGAAGGCACACGCATGTGCATCGACGAGGAGGCGATCGCCAAGGATTTCTCCAATGTCGACGCCGGCCGCGCTTTCTCCATGATGCTGCTTGCGCTTTGCGAATGCGCGCTCGATCACGGCATCCATACGATGATTTCCAACTACGAGCCCTACCTCAAGCGCGTCTACAAGCGCGCCGGCGCCGAAGTGGAAGAACTCGGCCGCGCAGACGGTTACGGCAAATACCCCGTCTGCTGCGGCGCCTTCGAAGTATCGGACCGCGTGCTGCGCAAGATGCGCGCCGCCCTCGGCCTCACCCTACCCCTTTATGTCAGGCACGTGCCGGCCCGCTCGGTCGTGACCCAATTCCTGGAGATGGCAGCATGAACCGCCTCGCTGAAACCGCTACGCAGACCGCAATTCAGAAGGATATCGGCGCGCTGGAGCGCCATGTTCTCGCATCCCGCGACATCGCCACGCAGATAGGGGATCCCTTCCTCTCCTATCTCCTCTCGATGGCGCTGTTCACGATCTACGAGAAGAAGGCCCATCATGAGAACGAGGCGCTGAGGAGCAGCTTCAGCTGAGGGCCGGTTCCCCTCCGCCGCCTGAAGACGAGCATGTCTCCCGGCGCCTCGCGCGCAGCCGCAAAAACAGTCCCCGTTTTGCGGCTGCGCGCCCCCGTCATCTCATCAGGGCATTACCGTTACGTCATCAGGGAATTGATGGTCGAAATCAGCGCGTCGTGCATATAGGGCTTCGGCAGGAAAGCGGTATTGGCGGGCAGCGCCATCGGATCGAGCCGCACCATGCCCGAGGTGATGATGATGCCGATATTCGGCCGCATCGCCCTCACCCGCTTGGCAAGCTGGAGACCATCCATCGACCCGGCCATGTTGACGTCGGTGAAGAGGATATCGACATCCTGCCTGCCCTTCAGCACCACCAGAGCCTCGTCGGCATTTGCCGCCTCCAGCGCCACATGGCCGACCTCCTCCAGCACATCGAGGATATTGAACCGGATCAGCGGCTCGTCCTCCACGATGAGCACCACGGCACTGTTCAAAGCCACCATCTGCGATCGCCCTCTTCATGCGGAATGTGACTTGAATAAGTGTAGCCCGCACGAGAAGGTTCCAGTGGCTGCCCACGAAATATGCATCGTCCACAGATGCTTGCGCTCCCCGCTTGTGGCTCCCCCGGATTTGCGTTAGAGCGGAACCCGTGCTGCGGGAACCATTGCCCCGGCACCCAAGCGCCGGCGACCCGGCGCCAAGGGCCTGTAGCTCAATGGTTAGAGCCGGCGGCTCATAACCGCTTGGTTGGGGGTTCGAGTCCCTCCGGGCCCACCACTCTTCCCTTGTTTCAAGGGGCTTAGGGAGTGGTTAGCCAGGAAGGTTAGCCATCTGGTTAGCCCTTTGTTCCTGGCTTCGACTCGATATTGAGCACATCTTCAAAACTTCTCGCTTGATTCCGCCTTTCGTGGCGCGCCTCCCATTCATCGAGACGACGATGTTTGTGGTTGGCTTTCCAATATTGCCAGTCAGTCATGCACTCTGCGATTTCCCCCTGATAAAGATCGTGGTCCTTGAGGAACTTCTCGGTGGTCTCAGCATCCGGATTGTGGCCGATACCTTTGCTGGCGCCCAAGTTGAAAAACTGGTTCGCTAGGTCCTTCACTTTTGTATCATTGGCGCTGTAGATCGGAGACATTGTCCAGCTCCAATAATCGTAGTCATCATAGGGGTCGGATAACGACAGCACCCGATTAATGCGGTCATCCGGCAGCTGTAGGGATTTCAACCCGCCCACGATTTCTGCGATCGCTTCACGCTTTTGCTTCGGTGATAGGCCGCTCATTCGGTTATCACCCGCGATCTGCTGGACACTACGAGCGGCAAACACTTCAGCAAAGTCTTGCAGCTGCTTCACTGTGGCCCGAGCCTCTTCCAATTGTTTCGCCAGTTTTGCTGCCAGGCCTGTTGGACCAAATGTCAGGTCTTGGATGTCGTCTAAGCGCGTGGCTAGGACGGCAAAAACAAGAACGAACGCTACAGAAATGTAGCGAACCTGTTCTGCGCCAGTGAGGACGAGATAAAGGAAAACAACGAAAAGGATCACAGATGCAAGCAGTGCACCAACACGCATAATTTTTTCTCCACCGCTATCGGCGGGCCAACTATTCCGATGACGCTCCGACAATCTTTACTGCTCACCTATAATCAGCTGCCTGGCCGGCACACATTCACCGCCCGCGACGGAATAAGTCATTGCACCTCTTTTATTTTGAACGCTGAAAAGGCTTTGCGCACCTCCGAGCGATGGTTAAGCGAGAGAATAAACTTTCCTTTGAGAATCCTTAGCTGCCGTCATCCGCACATTCCCCTGCTCCGATCGTCTGGGCGCAATATCTCAGTTTCCGGGCGGCTATTCTAATTGATGGCCCCGGCGCAGAAGCCGAATTTCCCTGTCGCAGGTTGTTCTCCCCATAAACTTAAGTTCTCTACTGGTTGGAAGGACTTGCGACAGGACTTCTACCTTGTTTTCCAAAGCCCTGTTCGTTGCCGCTTGCTGTTCTTTTGCCGTGGAACCCAAGCGTTTCAATGCGACCTGACCCGGTGCGCGCTGGATATGGCATCCGCGCCTCGAGGCGCCAACAACATCTGTAGGCGTGGCCGAGACAGCCTTGATCGTGGCAGCGAGTGCCGGCGAAGGGTTTTTCAACCAATGACAAAATCTTGATCGACACCGTCCGTTATCGGGAGGCTTCATCGGCCCTACTTGCCAGAATTATTCGGACACTCTGCACAGTGAGGGATGGGGAGATGCTTCAAACTCGCAAACTATCGGCAGCCATGGCAGCCGTCTTCGTCATTGCCATGTCGGCATCGTCGTGCACCACGAGCTCAAGCGACTCGGTGCAGACGGGTTCGGTTGGCTATACCGCGCAGAGCGCTGACTTTGCCCTTCGGCCTGCCTGCCGCGATGGATTCGGCAACGATCGTCCGTGCAGTTATTAGCGCTGGAAAATTAGAAGTCTGATTGCGCGATAGTTCGCCTCCGGCGATGGCCACGATCACGCGACTTCGTCCGGCGGCATCATGCCCGATCGGCGCACATCCTAATAACTGCAAGAGCGCCCATCACTCGGCCTGAACCCACCCCCACACGCCGGATTAAGCGGCTGACGCTCATAATAACCGCCGCCGATCGACGACGTCTGGTCGAGGCTTCCGGACAATGTGCAGCCCGAAGTGATCGCGGCAAGGCTGATCAGCGTTCCGGTCGCGATAAATGCGAAAAATCGGTTCATCTGAGCTTCTCCTTCGGAGGGACATGGTTTTACCCCAAGCGGGCAATCTACCACCCACGGCCAACACCGACGAGGATTTATAGCAGCCGACCGCCCTCGACAGCCGCTTCTAACGGCAATGTGATCACGTTTTGGGCCAACCGCGCTCCAGCCATGCACTGTCGCATAACTGTCATGCTAAATTGCCCATTGTTACGGCAGTCTGGGCAAAATATATGCTGCCGGCTAACAAAAAAAAGAATGAGTGAACTGCCATGAGTGCCATACATAAACTTTTCAACCGCAATCTTCTGACCCGCTTCGTTGCTGGTCTCGGTGCGGTTCCCCAGCGCATTCGCGACGCACGCGAAGAGCGCAAGCCCGCTATCCATCCATCCTTCATGGACGATTTCGGCGCCTAGTCGGACAATTGGCGAGTCAACCGACTCGTCTGCCCCCGCGATTACGTCCTCCAATGTCATTTCAGTTGATATCTGATGGGAAGCCGCCAGCGGCTTCTGATCAGGCCGCGGCGGAAAATTCCTTGCGGAACCAGATCCGGTCGACAGGCCGGCCTCCCGCATGCCCGCTGATCCTGCCGAATTCGACATATCCGAGCTTCGGGTAAAAGTCCGGCGCCTGGGTCGAGAGCGTGTCGACGCAGGCCATGACGGCGGCGCGGCGGCGGCCTTCTTCTTCCGCCGCCGCCATCAGCGTCCGACCGATCCCGCTCAGGCGCAGCGATTTTTTGACCCACAGATTGCCGATGAAAAAGAACAGAGAAGGAAACGGACGCCGTTATCCCGCCGGCAAGCCCTCCACTCTCCCTCCAGACGATGTCGAAGGCCTCGCGTCTGATCTCAGCGCTCTCATTGAAGGCGTTCAGGCCGTCGGAGATCGCGGTGGCGATCTCAGACGGGACGGGATCGAGCGTTTCGAACATTGCTTCCTCGTCGTCGATGATCGCCATATGATAGCGAGCCGTCGGTTCCGGTCCAGCCGTTTCGGCTCTTAAGGCTCGGCGGACGTCCTCCGGGTTCAAGCTCCAATGCATGCAACCCGCAGATTTTTCTCTCGCTGCGCATGCGCCTGTCTTTTCCGCCGCAATAGCTTCACAATCAACCGACAGAAAGCTGTTCCGGGAAACGACAACCAAGGAATGAAAACATGGCGCCGATCTATACCAGAACTGTCCTGATGACCGCCCTTCTGGCGCTGCCGCTCGCCGCCGCAGCGCCCGCCTTCGCACAGGAGGCAAAGCCGCGCGAGCCGGTGATTTCGGTGACCGGCGATGGCGAATCCTCCGTCGCTCCCGATATGGCCATCGTCAATCTCGCCGTCGTCAAACAGGCGAAAACCGCCCGCGAAGCGCTCGATGAGAACAACAAGGCGATGAACGACGTGCTTGCCGCGCTGAAGAGCGGCGGCATCGCCGAGCGCGACCTCCAGACTTCCGGCTTTTCCATCCAGCCGCAATACAATTATCCGCAGCCGGTCGACGGCCAACAGCAGCAGCCGCAGCTGATCGGCTACCAGACCATCAATTCGGTCACCGTCAGGCTGCGCGATCTCGCCAAGCTCGGCGCGGTGATCGACCAGTCCGTCACCCTCGGCATCAACCAGGGCGGCGAAATCCAGTTCACCAACGACAAACCGGACGCCGCGATCGAAGAGGCGCGCAAGGCCGCGGTCGCCGATGCCGTCAAGAGGGCGAAGACGCTCAGCGAAGCCGCCGGCGTCAAGCTCGGCCGCATTCTCGAGATCAACGAGAATGTGCCGCGCGCAATGCCGCAGCCGGTCTATCGCGCCACGATGATGAAGGAGGCCTCCGACGCTGCCGTTCCCGTCCAGGGCGGCGAGAATAATTACAATGTCAGCGTCACCGTGACCTTCGCGATCGAGCAGTAAATTGAAAGCCCCGCGCGTCATTTGAGACGCGCGGGGCTCGGATTGCTGACAATGTGTGCCAATTACCTTCGTCATCATCCGGCTTGTGCCCCAAGCATCTGCCTCCGGTTGATAGGCTGCAGATCAGGCCGATCCTGTCCGTCTGGCGCCGGCGGCTGCCGCTCACAAAGCAAGACCCCTCCCCAACCCCTCCCCACAAGGGGGAGGGGCTAACATGCCGCCCCCACTTCACGTGACCTCCATCGTAGCAATCAGTAGAGCGGTAACAGCCAGCGACACGTCTGCTTTTTGGTCCCGCCGGGGCCACAGCTTAGCCCCTCCCCCTTGTGGGGAGGGGTTGGGGAGGGGTCTTGGATTCATACACAAGACCGGATGATGCCGGAGGAAAGAGCGCAGTCAAACTGAGCGCAAAAGAAAACCGCCCTTGCCGATCCGGGGAGACGGGCAAAGGCGGTTCTTGGCCGCCGCATCGGGGAGACGGGGCGGCGTTTTCGTCTAACGATTAGCGGCGCAGAGCGGGGCAGCCGCGCACATTGCCGAAGCTCATTTCATCTTGGCCGCGACGCGTCCAGCCCTGGACGATCACCCGGCGGGGCGTGATGTCAACGACCCTCGCGCGGCGGAAGCCGTAATCGCGAGCAAGGTTTTCGGCGAGCTGCGGATTGCAGCCGCGCGACGGCCGGCCGTAGCCCTGAGGCGGACGGTCATAACCCGGAGGCGGACGGCGATAGTTCTGCGGCGGACCACGGTCCGGCTCGCCAATAATGATATTCAACTGGGCGGCAGCCGGGACCACCGTGCCGGCAAGGGTACCGGCTGTCAGCATGACGGCAAGACCCGCCTTTGCCAGAAACTGCATCATCGAAAAACCTTTCGTTTGAAAGTCGGTGCGGTCGAGCCGCCCTCCCCATTGGTCCGCATCACGCCGAAGCGTCATTTGGGAATCACTCATACAGGTCAGAGAAGAGACGGCTGAAAGTGTCAGCGTCAAGGCAAAAACGGACCGGAAGCACCGCATCGGCGCCTCCGGCCGCAGTCCTCAGCGCCGGATCAGCGGGCAGCCGCGGACATTCGCGAAGGTGATCCTGTCCCAGCCGCGGCGTTCGCGTCCGGCGACGACAACCACCCGCGGCGACATGCGGGTGATGCGGGCGTCCCGTAGGCCGAAATCACGCGCCTTGCGCACCGCATGCATCGGCGAGCAGCCGCGGATCGGACGATGGTATTGCGCCTCGACGACGAAGTTCGTCTGCGGTCCGGCGGCGGCCGCCGTGGAAACGGTGGCCGGAATAGTGCAGAGGGCGAGCAGAGCGGCAAGCGAAGCCTTGGTCAGGAAATGCGTCATGTTGTGTCTCCGTCGATTGAATTCCAAGCTCTCCCTTCAGGGATTGTCTCGACAGTAACCGCCGCAAAATGAATGGTGTTCGAACCGGGCATTCAGTTTGCATTCACAAGCATTAACCGATTTCAATCGCTGAAATGCAGCACGATTTCCCGCCGGTGCGGCCGGTCGCGATGTTCGAAAAGATAAAGCCCCTGCCAGGTGCCGAGCATCAGCCGCCCCCTGGCAACAGGAATGCCGATCGAGACCTGCGTCAGCGCCGCCTTGATATGCGCCGGCATGTCGTCCGGCCCCTCGGCCCTGTGCACGACCCAGTCCATCTCAGGATCGGAAGCCGGCGGCACGAGGCGGTGGAAGAAGGAGAGAAGATCGGTGCGCACATCGGGATCGGCATTTTCCTGGATCAGCAGCGAACAGGAGGTGTGGCGCACGAAGACCGTGAGAAGCCCCTCCTCCCGCCCCGACGCGCTGACGAAGGCCTCCGCCTGGTGGGTGAACTCGTAAAGGCCCTGTCCGCGTGTGGACAAGGTGAGGATCGTCTGGGGCAAGGCGCTCTCCTGCTTCGAGAAGAATGTCTCGCGAGTTGGCGCGCTACTCGGCGCAAGTCAAGCTTGCGCGGGCAAGTCAAGCTTGACGGGGCAAAGTCAAGCTTGCCCGGGCAAAGTCAAGCTTGCCCGGGCGATCAGAGCCTGAGCAACACTTCGAAGCCGCCGTAGATCATCCGCTTGCCGTCGAATGGCATCTGCCACTGGTCACCCTTGAGCCTGGGATCGTCCATTACCTTGGCATTGATATCGTCGCGCTCCTGGCGCGAGCTGTAGACGATCCAGGAAAATACCACCACCTCGTCCTCCTTCGCCTGCACGGCGCGGGGAAAGGAGGTCAACTCGCCATAGGGCACGTCGTCGCCGATACATTCGACATATTCGAGCGCGCCATATTCCTTCCAGATCGAGCCGGCGAAGGTCGAGAATTCCTTGTAGGCCTCGATATTCCCCTTCGGAACCGCCACGATGAAACCATCGACATAGGACATCTCGCTCCTCCTTTGCGTGTCTGCGCCCGGTTATCACGGAAGAGATAGGAGACTTGCCAAACGGGTCCAGTCTGCTGCCGAGCGGCTACCGCGCGCGCTTATCGTCCTCCTGGTGATCAGGGACCATTGACCAGCTTGAGGATGAGCTGCTGGATATTGCCGCCGTCACCCATTTCGATCTTGTCGAAGTCGCGGCCGCGCTGGCGCTGTCTTTGGGAGATCTCGCCGAGCCGGCGGGTCAGCTCGATCCTGATCTTCTTGCAATCGGGATCATCGGCAACGGTGAGGCCGATGCTTGTCGCCTCGATCTCCTTGACCATCTCCTTGATGGTCTCGCCATGCACCCGCTCATGCGCCTGCACACCTGATATGAAGGCCTCCCAGCTGCTCTTCACGGCAGCTGGCAGAGCAGCAGATGGTTTCGGCAGCGTATAGGTGATGATGAGCTTCGGCAGGTTGGTGACGATAACGCAGGCATTTCCCTGCGGTTCGTATTTCCTGGTCCAGGTCAGCTTGAACGTCGTATGCGCGATTGCCCGGCCGAAGCCGCCCGCCTTCGGGCCACGCTCGCCGATCGATTCATAAAGCCCGGCGCCCGAGGTGCCTGATATCGAATAGGGCCGCACCTCTTCGACCGCCTGCCACTCGGCCAGCGCCACGGCCGGCACCGACGTGAAAACCGCCGCAAGCACACAGGATAGAAAATTTGTCGTCACGCGCGGCTCCGCCGAATGATGTTTCGGGCCGAACCTAACGGGAGCGGTCGCCGCTTTCAACGCGTCATGCATGTGCTAACCCTGCAGCGTCTTGACCTTGGTAAGATCGGGGAAGAGCCGCATCCACAGGAGCACGACGACGATCGTGCCGAAGCCGCCGACGATGCCGGTGGCGACCGGCCCAAGCGCCGCCGCCATCATGCCGGATTCGAATTCGCCGAGCTGGTTGGAGGTGCCGATGAACAGCGAGTTGACGGCACTGACACGACCACGCATCTCGTCCGGCGTCAAAAGCTGCACCAGCGAGCTGCGCACGACGACGCTCACCGTATCGGACGCGCCGATGACGAGCAGCGCGACGACGGAAAGCGCGATATTGGTCGACAGCGAGAAGACGATGGTGGCGACGCCGAACACGGCGACGGCGGCGAGCATCTTGCGACCGACATTGCTGCTCAGTGGCCGGCGAGCGAGCATGATCGACATGGCAAGCGCGCCGACCGCCGGGGCCGCGCGCAGAAAACCGAGGCCCCAGGGACCGGCATGCAGGATATCGCTGGCGAACATCGGCAGCAGCGCAGTCGCGCCGCCGAGCAGCACCGCGAAGAGATCGAGCGAGATCGTGCCGAGCATCACCGGCCGGCTGCGGATGAAGGAGACGCCGGCAAAGACCGAGGCGAGCGTCACCGGCTCACGCTTGGCAGGGCTCCATTGCATGCGGATCGAGATGACGTTGAAGCTTGCGACGGCAAAGAGCAGCGCCGATATAGCAAAAGGCGCGACGGGGTGGAGGCCATAAAGCAGGCCTCCGAGCGAGGGGCCGATGATCATCGCCGTCTGCATCAACGAGGTCGAGGTTGCGACCGCCTTCTGCAACATCGAGGCCGGCACGATGTTCGGCAACAGCGCCGCCATGGTCGGCCGTTCAAAGGCGACGACGGCGCCGAGCACGGTGACGGCGGCAAGGATGCCGGCCGGCGTCAGCCATTGCTGCCAGGTGGCAACCGCCAGCACCAGCGCCGTCACCGCTTCGATCAACTGGCAGACGAGCCCGATGCGCCGCCGGTCGAACCGGTCGGCGACATGGCCGACGACGAAGGTCAGCACCGCCATCGGCAGGAATTGGCACAAGCCGACTAGGCCGAGCGCAAAGGCGCTGTGTGTCTGATCGTAGATCATCCACCCCATGGCGATGCCAATGGACTGGAAGGAGAGCGAGGAAAAAACGCGGGAGGCAGCGAAGTTCAGATAGCCGGGGTGGCGAAGAACGCTCCCCGGTCCTTGGGATATGTCCATTGCGATGTCACCGGCCGGCAGCGCGGGTCCGCCAGCCTTTATAAGAGTTTTAAGAAGGTCGAGGCGGTGTTCTGCCCGAATGGTCGAATTGTCAATCGCAATGAGCTGGTGTCACCGGATTGTGTGATACCTCGGTCTTAGCGTGGTTCCCTGAAGATGCTGAGATAGCCGGGATCGAATTCGGCGATTTCCTGCAGGCGTTCCCAGTCGACGATGGTGATCGTCCGGTTCTCCCAGGTGAACACGCCCTCGCGCCTCAGCGCCTGCAAAGTCTTGTTCAGGTGGACGACGGAAACGCCGAGCACGTCGGCCATCTCGATCTGCGTCAACGGAAACTGGAAGCTTGCGCCGCGCGTCCGCTTCACCACCTGCAGCCGCACGAAGAGTTCGCAGACGAGATGGGCGATATGGGCGCGCTTTGAGCGCCGGCCCATGGCGACGATCCACTCGCGGTGGATGGCGCCATCGACCAGCGTATCGAGCCAGAGCAGCCGGGTCAGGTGCGGCATGCGCTCGGTGATCGCCTTGAGATCGGCGTGATCGGCAAACGCAACATGACAGGACGACAGCGCGACGATGCCGTGATCCATCTTCTTGATCGGGAAAGCATGCAGATCGACGAAATCGCCGGCGACATGCAGCGCGGTGATCTGGCGGCTGCCATCCGCCATCACCTTATAGCGCGCCGCAAAACCATCGAGCAGCAGCGTGCTGTAGGCCGGTCGGCTCCCTTCGGAGACGAGATCCTCCCCGGCAGCAAAATACCTGTCTTTGACGATGATCGCTCTGAGATGACTTTCCTCTTCAGCCGACAGCACATCTCGGCTTCCAAGATTCAACAGCAGGGATTCAATCACGAGCCTGCCCGCCGATATCACAAGAGTTCCTGATCATTTCGATGCGACCTGTATTTTCTATAAGAATCAATGCCTAGCCCCGGGAACAATTGTCTTCATCTGTGATTTCTCCCTGGGATGCGCAGGAAAGAACATGGCTCGCTACTATTTCGATCTACACAATGGGGAAGGTCCGACTCGCGACGAGCACGGCACCGAGCTCAAATCTCGCGAAGACATTCCGAAAGAGCTGACCCGCATCCTGCTGGATGTGGCCCGCGACGAACTGCCCGCGGGTGATCGCATGACCATCGCCATCACCGTTCGCGACGAGAGCGGCGATCCGGTCACGGTTGCCAGCCTCGTCTTCAACAATGAATGGCTCGACGTCTTACGATAGCGGCCGCCGTTTAAGGGCTGCCGCGGTCACTCCTACGCATCAATCCGACTCGGTCGATGGGCGCGACGCTAAGACCCGCCTTCATAGCCGGCAATTAAATTTGACATAGTCTTTTGATTGCTTTGCGTGCGATCGACGGCCATTCACAGGGCCGGCATCCTTATCGCGGCTATTTGGCGATTTCTTCGAGAATGAGCCGGATTTCCGCGAGCGGCCTACGGCTTTCATCGAAGAGTTCCACCGACATCATATTCAAAGGTGCAGTCGGCAAGCCTTCGGTGGCCATCTCCGCCAACACGCGCCGCGCCTCCGCTTTCGCGGCTTCGATGGATTCAAAATCATAGGCCGTCTCGGTCGTCCCGGCGCCATCACGATCGAAAAGTTGAAAGTAGAATTTCGGCACGGCATATCCCCCGCTAGATAACCCTAACGGACCGGCGGACAACATGTTCCGCCGGAACGGGTTTCAGGTCGTGCGCACCGTCAAAAGGCGCCGGCTTCCGGAGAGGCCATTTCCTCGATACCGTCGACGCGGTCGGGATAGAAGGCGAGATGATCCTTGATGTTGCTGACCGCGGCATTCGGCGCCTCGTAGGTCCAGACGGCATTCTTCGAGCGCTCCCCGCCCGGAATGATGCTGTAATAGGAGGCGTCGCCCTTATAGGGGCAATGGCTGCTATGGTCGGTGCGTTGAAGCAGCGACATGTCCACATCCTTGCGCGGAATATATTGCACCGGCGGATAGGAGGCCTCGCACAGCGTCAGCGCATCGTGCGTATCGGCAATCGTCTTGCCGCCGAGCGTGACGACGACGCGGGAGGGATTGTGCTCGACGGTGATCGGATGATCCGGCCCCGGAATCTTGAACGACTTATCTGACATGGGGTTCGTCTCCAGGAGATATCGATCGCATGGAGATAGGGCGGGCATGCCGCCAGCCCAAGGCCTCGAACGCAGCTTTCCCTGAAATGCTGCGCGCCCTTAGAACTCGAAACGCGGCGATACAAAGCTCAGCATCGCCGTTTTCGGCGCCGCCGGCCAGTGTCGCGCAAGCGCATCCGCAACTGTTTCGACCAGCCTGGCGATGTCGTCGCCGGCGGAGACGTGCAGGGCCTCGACAACGATCAGCACCGAGTGCGTCGTCTCCCGCACCGCCGAAAGCCCGCTCTGCCGGTTCGTCCAGCGCCGTGCATGTGCCCTGTCCTCCGCGTCTGCAAAGATCACTTCGTTCGTCTCCGGATGCTCGCTTTCGCCGGCGAAAGTCAGATAGGTCTCGTCACCCTTGGCTCGCCGGACCTCGAGATCGCCAGCGATCTTTTCAGTGTCGAAGACGGCGATCGGAATGGCGAAGGCGAGCGAAATCGAATTGCAGAGATCGATGAGCGGATGCAGGCGCGGCAGCGCATGTTCCTGGCGGAAGCGGCGCAGTAGCGCCTCGGAAGCGCAGCGATATTGCGTCGGCTTCAGGCCCATGCGGGAAAAGCCGCGCCGCCAGGCCTGGATTTCGGGGAATTCGCCTTCCTGCGCTTTGGCCAGCCGGGCCTCGGCGATTGCGCTGAAGCTTGCGATCGCCGCCTCGACATCGGCATCCGCATGGATGCCTTCGGAATGGAGCGCGCCGGCGCGAAGCTCCGGAAAGGCCTGCCACATGGCACGGGAATGGCTGAACTGCATGGTCTATCTTCCCCCGGCAGGTTTCAATGAACGGCTCCCGGCAAAGGCAAGCCCGAGCACGGCCGCAAGTACGCAGGCGATGCCGGCGATCTGGCTGAGCCCGACCGGCTCGCCAAGGATGATGACGGCAAGCATGACGGCGGAAACCGGCGCCAGCGCCGTGAAGAGCGCGGCCTCCGTGCCGCTCACTCTTTCTGCCCCCGCATACCACAGCAGAAATCCGCCGACGGTCGGCACCAGCGCATAATAGACGACGGCGGCGACAGCGCTTGCTGAAATGCCATCTGCGAAAGGCGCTTCGAAAATAGCCGGGATGGCGGCAACGATGAAGCCGATGCCGGCCATCAGCGTCGACAGGGTAAGCGGCGCAACCTCCGTCTTCAGCTTTTTATTCAGCAGGATGAACAGCCCTTCGCAGACGACGGCGCAGAAGATCAGCGCATTGCCGGCCAATGATCCGCCGGCCGCATCCGGCGTGAAGGCGATCGACAGCACGCCTGATGTCGCAAGCGCCACGGCGAGAAGCAGGGCACGCTGCGGCCGTTCGCGCAGCAGCAGGATGGAGATTGCTGCCGACACCACCGGCAGCGTGCCGATAATGACGCCGGCATCGGCCGCCGAGGTCAGGCTGAGGCCGGAGATCAGCAGCGTCGTGTAACCAACACTGCCGGCCCCGGCCTGAATGATGAGGATGAGGCGGTCATGCCGGGAAAACCTCGGCAGCCGCGCGCCGGTCGCCCGCATTAGCAGGAGAAGGACAGGAAAGGCGATAGCGAAGCGCAATGCGGTGGCGCTGAACGGCGGCAGGCCCGAAGCGATCAGCTTGCTTGCGATCACAGTGCTTCCGACCGTCAGCATCGCCAGCGCCAGATAGACATAACCTTGAACCTGCCTCGACATTCAGCGTCTCCTGTTGCATGCGCCGAGAAAACAGCAGGAGCCTGTCGGGGTCTTGAACGAAATTGCAGGTGCAAAGCAGCCGCTCAGAGAAAGGCGCCGGCATAGAGACGCGGCGACAGGCCGTATTTGCGCACGAAGACCCGCGTCATGTGGCTCTGGTCGGCAAAGCCGCTGGCAAAGGCCGCTTCCGCAAGCGGCATGCCCTGAGCGATCATTCGTCGGGCGATATGGATGCGGGCCTGGACGAGATAGGCATGCGGCGTCAATCCGGTCGCCTTGGCAAAACCGCGCAGCACCTGGAAACGGCTGAGCCCGCTTTCCCTGGAGAGATCGTCAAGCGAGACGGCGGCAAGCGGATCGTCGTCGATCAGGTTTCGAGCCGCGCGGATCGACGCCGGCACCAGTGGCCGCTCTTCGGTACCAGAGCGCTCCCGCATAACATCGGCGACGAGTTGCAGAAGCAGTTCGTCGCAGAGCAACCCCTCCGCCGTCCCGCCGCCGGTCACCGCGCCAAACAGCATTTCGAAGCGGGCGGCGATCGCCGCATTGCGGATAACGGGATGCGGGATTTCCGATCGCCCTACCCCGCTTTCGGTGATCTCTCGTGACAGACCGCTGACGATGGCGGGATCGAAATAGAGGATGCGCCACGACCGCCCCTCGCCGATCGGCGCGCCGTCATGCACTTCGTTCGGATTGACCGTGATGATGTCGCCGGCCTCTGCCTCCACCATGCCGCGGCCGCTGAGCGACGACTGCGCCCCGGCGGAAATCAAACCGATGCCGAACTGCTCATGCGTATGCCGCGCAAAGCTGTGATGCGTTTCCGCTTCTACCGCTTCGACGCCTGCCAGCGCCGAGCGCAGCATCCTGAACTGATTTTTCGCCATTGTCTGCCCGCAGGTCCGATCGCCGGACACTCTGCCAGCCACAGCGAGATGACGCAATCATTGCGGCCAAACCGGCTGCTTAGAAGAACTCGTCGAGCAGCTGGTAGTAAGCGAGCCTTGCCGGATCCGTGGCCGGCATGCCGTAGCGATCAAGGAAGGGCTGCACCAGCGCCTCGCCGAAATTGTGGGCGATGCTGCGGCAGGCGAGCGCGATATCCTGATAGCGGTCGGCGACGCCGAGACGACTGCAGTCGATATAACCCGAAAATCCCTCTTCCGACGCGACGAAATTCGGCAGGCAGGCATCACCATGGATAACGACGAGATCCTCGCGACTGGGCTTCCCGCTTTCGAGTTCGGCAAACAGAGCCTCGGCACTCTTTCCAACCCGCGTCTCATCGAAATCGGTCTCATCGACGATGCCGGCCTGCATCCGCGCTTTTGCCGCCGCGACACGCCTCTCCAGCCGATGATCGAACGGGCAGGATGCGATCGGCAAGCGATGCAGGTCAAGAAGGGCTATAGCCAGCAGTTCGACCCGCGCAGGCGGCGTCAGCGCCGATGCGCTGGTGAGATCACTCCCGGGTAGCGCGCTGATCAGCAGCCGGTTGTGCACACCGTCGCTGTCCTCTGCAATGACATCAGGACAGGGCAGGCCGGAAGTCTGGAGCCAGCGAAGCCTCGCTGCTTCGTCAGCGAGTTCGCCAAAAGGACCGGCTTGTTCGACCTTCAAGTAAAGCGTCGGCAATCCGAGAGCTTCCAGCCGGAAGACGCTCGCGGCGGAACGGCCGAGCGCATCGCGTTCGAACCGGTAGCCGGCCAGACGGGCATCAAGCGCGCCCGCCGACGGCGGTTGATCCTCTTGGAAAATCGACATGATATCTAGGCCATTGATGCAGCCGCATTATCCCGACAGGGTGGGACAGCGCAAGCGGCACGATCAGTCAGCGCATATCGGTGCTCGACGCCTTCTCCGACCTCAATGAACGGTTTCGGCGGGCGCGGCTTCGAGAAGAATTTCGAAAGCCTCTTCCAGAGCAGCCACCAGAATATCGGTCAGCTCGTCGCCTTTGTTTTCCAGGAACAGCGCGCTGACGGCTTCGTCCTGACGCTCAAAGAAACGCTCGATTTCGTTCGACATATCATTGTCCTCTTCTTCACCGGATCATCACGGCCATGGGAGGAAGCTAGGCAGGGTTGCTTGCGCGTGGCTGTTGCCGGTGAGACGCAATCCAGGATCACGAGGACTAGTCACGAATTTCATATTTCGCATACTGACTGCGGGGGATCAATCCACCAACTTCGTGGGCAAACGACACGACTTTCGTCGCTTCCTCATCCACCTCGCAGCGGAAACGAACCTGGTACCAGCCCTTAACTGTGCCAAAGGCGGCATCTCTTACATCAAGGATGGTACCGGTTCGCAATCCAAAACTAGGCAATGCGGACGGGAAATAAGGCGGCGAACCGTGAACGAGTTGGCCCTGAAGCTCGGTGGTGCAAAGCGTGGCCACTCGCTCTTTGCGCGGAAGACCACTGACCGCAGTTTGCGCAAACAAACTGCCATCTTCCGTCCGTGAAAACAGAGTTTTTGCCTTGGGCAGATCGTCCTTAGCTATCACTTTCGGTTTCGCAGCCGTCTGCTGCTCCGGCCGCTTGGCCTCCTCGATGCTTGTATTGGCTTCGCCAGAGACGTCTGTCGGTGGCCCATTTCGCTCTGGGGAAACGTCAGTCGTCGCGACCTCAGGAAGCATCACGTCGTCCGGCACCGGTTTTGACGGAGGCTCCTCAGTTTTTGGTTTTTCTGCAGCAGTCTTTGTCGGCATCTGCGCCGGTTCGGCATCGTGCTGCGGCGGAGTTGTTGCGGGTTTGGTTTCGCCCTGAGGAGAATTTCCCGCCAGCGACTTTTCGGGGCCGCTATTCCTGTCGCCAAACTCGATGACAGGGCTCAGAGTCGGCATAGGCCTCGGCTTAGCTTGCTCGGGAGTCTTACTGGCCGGCGGAGGCGGAGGCGGCGGAGGTGGTGGCGGCGGAGGTGGCGGTGGAGGCGGTTCCTTCTTCACCTCTTCCGGCGGCTTCGGCTCCGGTGGCTTTTCCTTGGGCTCCGGCTTCTTCTCCTCCGGCGGCGGGACGAGCTCCACCTTCACAGTCTCGTCTTCGACAGGTTTCGGCTCGATCTTCGGCAGCCCAAAGATGAGAAGAGCAATGATAGGAATGTGCGCAACAACGGACGCGACGACGCCCCAGCGGATTTCAGGCCGCTGCTTTCCCGTTTCGTGCTGCGCTTCCGCCGGCTCTACGTCTTCTTCTGTCACAGCAGCGATGTGGCCTCTAAAGCCGGCAGCATCAAGCCACAAAAGAAAAAAACCGCGTGATCGAGCAGCGATGAGGGTTATTGGTCGGCCGCTCCATCGTCGGCCACCAGATTGTGCTCCTGCCATTCATCTTGCGGAATGGCGTCACCGACGAGAAAGGCGAAGGACACGACCTTGCCGGAGCCGGCATCAAGCTCACATTTGAACTGGATGTTGTACCACTTGCGTTTGCTGCGGAAGGCGCCGCCCTTCACCTCGACGCTATTGCCACTGACCTTCTCCGCCGCCATCGCATAGGGCGCAAGCGTATCGGGCGCCATGGCCGGCTGCGCCCGGCGCACCTGCTCCAGCGCCTCGAGGTCACAGAGCTGCAGATTGCGCTCACTGCCGGCAAGACCACGCAGCGCCTCGCGGGCGCGGCGGCTGCGCGGATCGGCAAGGACCTTGTCGGAAAACAGCTGTCTTGCCTCGACGAATTCCATCGGCTTTGGCACCGGCAAAGTGATCGGTGCCGCTGAAGGCATTGCCGCAGCAGGCGGATTATTTGCAACCGGCGCCGCCGGCTCGGCTTCGGGTTTTGCCGCCTCAGGCTTTGCCTGTTCCGGCGAAGGCGTCTTGGCGGGCTCGGGCATTTTCAGCGATTCCGCGGCCTGCGGGACGATCTCCACCGAGAGACCGTCATCCGGCAACGGCAACGGCGGCTCGGCCTTCGGCAACAGCAGCAGAAGGAGCAGGATCGCGATGGCATGCAGCGCGAACGACGCCGCAGCGCCCCGCTGGATCCCGTCATCCCATTTGCCCGCCGCCAGTTCCATCGGTCAGCAAGCGGCGGTCGGACGATCGATGACGATCATGAAACTGAGGAGCGCTTTCATCATGAGCTTGCCGAAAAGTCGGGCCGCAGCCTGCCGCGGAAATTGAAGCACGCCGCGACACTGCCAGCGCAGCCAATGCTCCGCAACCTTCAAGATCGACAATCGCCGTTTCCGGCTACCCGAGCGAGCCGATGAGATCCCGGTAGGCGGCCTCCGGGAATGCCTTCAGCGTCTCCGTGCGGACATTGCCGCCCATCGCCAGCGAAAGGGTAAAATGCGCCATGACGGCGTCATCTGGCGCCTCGCAGACGGCGACCATGTCGTGCCCGCCCATCGTCAGAAAGAACTGGTTGAAGGAGCCGCCGACGCTGGCGAGCAATTTCTTCGCCGCATCGAGCCGTTTTGCCGAGTCGCGCACATTGCGGATGCCCTGATCCGTCCAATTGATCAAAAGAATGTAAGTGGTCATGTCGCACCTCCCAGAGCATGATGCCGAAAAGTGTCAGCGGTTTTCGGACGACGTCATGCTCTATTTCTTTGATGTGGATCCGGATTCAGATTTTAGGCCCGTCAGGCCTGAAATCACCCGGATCTAGCGGAGGATTAGTTCACGCAGTCACACGGCGACCCTCGGTCGCGCGTTGCGATCGATGCCTTCCCCCGTGGCCGGATTATAGGCTTGTCACCATAGAGGGACAAGAAAGACACCGGGGATCATTGGTATTAATCACGAAAAGCAAAAGCCGGGCGCGAAGCCCGGCTTTTCCAATCAGAACGACGTGGCCGAAGCCTTAGCTGTCGAGGAAGCTTCTCAGCTTTCTGGAGCGGCTCGGATGCTTCAGCTTGCGCAGCGCCTTCGCCTCGATCTGGCGGATACGTTCGCGGGTGACCGAGAACTGCTGGCCGACTTCTTCGAGTGTGTGATCCGTGTTCATGCCGATGCCGAAGCGCATGCGCAGCACACGCTCTTCGCGCGGCGTCAGCGAGGCGAGAACACGGGTCGTCGTTTCGCGCAGGTTCGCCTGGATGGCGGCGTCGATCGGCAGCAGCGCGTTCTTGTCCTCGATGAAGTCGCCGAGATGCGAATCCTCTTCGTCACCAACAGGGGTTTCGAGCGAGATCGGCTCCTTGGCGATCTTCAGGACCTTGCGGACCTTTTCGAGCGGCATGGCCAGCTTTTCGGCCAGTTCTTCCGGCGTCGGCTCGCGGCCGATCTCGTGCAGCATCTGGCGCGATGTCCGGACGATCTTGTTGATCGTCTCGATCATGTGCACCGGAATGCGGATCGTGCGAGCCTGGTCGGCGATCGAACGGGTGATCGCCTGACGGATCCACCATGTCGCATAGGTCGAGAACTTGTAGCCGCGGCGGTATTCGAACTTGTCGACCGCTTTCATCAGGCCGATATTGCCTTCCTGAATGAGGTCGAGGAACTGCAGGCCGCGGTTCGTATACTTCTTGGCGATGGAGATGACCAGGCGAAGGTTCGCTTCGACCATTTCCTTCTTGGCGATGCGCGCTTCGCGCTCGCCCTTCTGCACCATATGCACGATGCGGCGGAATTCCGAGATCGAGATACCAGTCTCGGTCGCCAGATTCTGGATTTCCTGGCGGATGTCGCGGATCGTCGTGTTTTCGCCCCTGGCGAATTCCTTCCAGCCGCGGGCGGCCAGATTGCCGATCGACTTCATCCAGTTCGGATCAAGTTCGGCGCCCTGATACTGCTCCAGGAAAGAGTCGCGCTTGACGCCGTAGGATTCGGCCAGACGCAGCAGGCGGCCCTCGTTGGAAACGAGGCGCTTGTTGATGTCGTAGAGCTGCTCGACCAGGGCGTCGATGCGGTTCTGGTTCAAGGACAGAGATTTGACGGCCTTGATCAGCTCATCTTTGAGTTCCTTGTAACGGCGCTCCTGGGCGGTGGACAGCGTGCCGGAAGCCGACAGGCGCTGCTCGACCTGCTGGTCCTGCAGCTTGCGCAGCTTCTTGTAGGTCTCGGCGATCGTATCCAGCGTCTCCATCACCTGCGGGCGAAGCTCGGCTTCCATTGCCGCCAGCGAAAGGTTGGATTCGTCCTCGTCCTCTTCCTCCTCCTCGGCAGGCAGGCCTTCGCCGCCGACATCGGTGATGTCGTCGTCGCCGGAGCGGGCGCGGCGGGTCTTTTCCTTCTCTTCTGCTAACTTGCGATCGGCTTCGATCTTCTCCGGGCTCTGGAACTGCGGCGCAGCCTTGGCTTCAGGGCCGGAATAGGTCGTTTCGAGATCGATGATCTCGCGCAGCAGCGTCGTGCCTTCGTTGAGTTCGTCGCGCCAGATGATCAGCGCCTGGAAGGTCAGCGGGCTCTCACAGAGGCCCGCGATCATCGTCTCGCGGCCGGCCTCGATGCGCTTGGCAATCGCGATTTCGCCCTCGCGGGACAGAAGCTCGACCGAGCCCATCTCGCGCAGGTACATGCGAACCGGATCGTCGGTACGGTCGGTCGGTTCTTTCTTCTTGGCGGCCGCCAGCGCCGTGCCGCTCGAAGGCGCGAGTTCGCCGCCTTCGCTCTCCTCGTCGCTGCCGGCGTCATCGTCATCGCTGCTGCCGGAAGCACCGGCTTCCTCGGCTTCCTCGTCCTCGATGACGTTGATGCCCATGTCGGACAGCATCGACATCGTGTCTTCGATCTGCTCGGACGTCACTTCTTCGGACGGCAGGACTGCGTTGAGCTCGTCCATGGTCACATAGCCGCGCTTCTTGGCGGCTTTGATCATCTTCTTGACCGCGTCGTCGGAAAGATCGAGAAGAGGGCCGTCGCTTGCGCCGTCGCGTTCGACTTCCGCGTCTTCGTTCTCTTTGACCTTGGTTGCCATTTATATCGTCGCCTTCCTGACGCTATCCAATCTCGCTACGGTGAACGGGCTGTCTCAGGGCCTGACGCGCCGCACGCGCCGCCCTCGAATCACCTTTGCCCACCTAACGGGATGACATTTAAAGCCTGATTAACCACGATTACCGGCACCGGACAGCAAAGCTTTCTTGCTCTTGGATTTCCGGCCATGGTTGCGCGATCCGCCTTGACCCAGTTCACCATTCAACAAGTCGAACGGTGATTCCCACATTTTTTGTTCTCGTCAAGCTTTTCCGGAAAAAAAGCCCACAAAAATACGGAAAAAGCCTTATCCACAGGCTTTGAACCGCGGCAGCGATTGCGAACCCTTATTTAAGATGCGGCGAACAAAAGACAAGGGCAGCAAATATTTTGCCCGCCGCACCAGTCGTTTCCACCACTTTCGCAGTTGCGCCGAGGATCTGTTCGCCATTGCCTGACGGATATCGGCTAACGCGCCGCGCCGTCATACGCCTTCACCGTCAGCGCGCCGATATCGACCGCGGGAATGCAGCGCAGATTGATAGAAGCCATTGCCGCGCCGTTCGGACCCACAGCCTCGCCGAACGGTGCGATGCCGCAATTGGCGCAGAAGTGATGCCGGATGACATGCCGGTTGAAAGTATAGGTCGAGACATTGTCCTCCGGCGTTTTCAGCACCAGCTTCTCGCGCGGCACGAAGGCGAGAAGTCCGCCGCGCCTGCGGCAAAGCGAACAATTGCAGTCGAGCGCCTCGGTGAATTCGCCTTCGACCTCGAAAGCCACGTTGCCGCAATGGCAGCTTCCTTCATAGAGCATGTCGTCTCCTCACATCCAGTCCATCACAACCTTGCCGGAATTGCCCGACCGCATCGCCTCGAAGCCGTCGCGGAAATCGTCGATGCCGATCCGGTGGGTGATGATGGGCGCGAGATCGAGGCCGCCTTGGACGAAGGCGATCATCTTGTACCAGGTCTCGAACATCTCGCGGCCGTAGATGCCCTTGAGATTGAGCATCTTGAAGATCACCTTGTTCCAGTCGATTTCGAAGCCCGCCGGCGCGATGCCGAGGATGGCGATCTTGCCGCCATTGTTCATCTTGTCGATCATGTCGCGGAAGGCAGGTGCGGCCCCCGACATTTCGAGCCCGACGTCGAAACCCTCCGTCATGCCGATCGCCTTCATCACGTCGGCGAGGTTTTCCTTCGATGCGTCGACGACGTGGTCGATGCCGAGCTTGCGCGCCAGCTCCAGCCGGTGCGGATTGATATCGGTGATGACGACCTTGCGGGCGCCGGATCGTTTGGCGACGAGCGCGCCCATGATGCCGATCGGCCCGGCGCCGGTGACGAGCACGTCCTCACCGACGAGATCGAAGGAAAGCGCGGTGTGCACGGCATTGCCGAACGGATCGAAGATCGCGGCGATCTCGTCGGAAATATCATCCGGGATCGGCACGACATTGCTTTCCGGAATGCAGACGAACTCACCGAACGAACCCGGGCGGTTGACGCCGACACCGAGCGTGTTGCGGCAGAGATGCCCCCTGCCCGCCCGGCAGTTGCGGCACTTGCCGCAGACGATATGCCCCTCGCCGGAGACCCGCTCGCCGATATGATAGCGGGTGACCGCCGAACCGATCTCGGCGATCTCGCCGGAGAATTCATGGCCAACCACCATCGGCACCGGAATGGTCTTCTGCGCCCACTGGTCCCAGTTCCAGATATGGACGTCAGTGCCGCAGATCGCCGATTTCTTCACCCGGATAAGCACGTCGTTCGGCCCGACCTCGGGCATCGGCACATTCTCCATCCAAAGCCCGACCTCGGGTTTTGCTTTGACCAGCGCCTTCATCATGTTCGACATCGACAATATCCACCCTTACTTGGCGCCCGACTTTGCTATCCCCTCTTCTCCCCAGCGGGGAGAAGGTGCCCGTAGGGCGGATGAGGGGGCGACACGGCACGCCGTCAAACTCAGATCACACCCAGTTCCCGCCCTGCCTCGGCAAAGGCCGCGATCGCCCGCTCCACATCCACTCGCGAATGCGCCGCCGACATCTGCGTGCGGATGCGGGCCTGGCCTTTCGGCACGACGGGGAAGGAAAAGCCGATCACATAGATCCCCTTCTTCAGCATCAGGCTTGCCATATCCTGGGCGAGTTTGGCATCGCCAAGCATGACGGGGATGATCGGATGGCCTTCGCCGGCGAGCGTGAAGCCGAGCTTGGTCATTTCGCTGCGGAAGAGATCGGCATTGTCCGAAAGCCGCTTGCGCAGGGTATCGCCGTCTTCGATGAGGTCGAACACCTTGAGCGAGGCGGCGGCGATAACGGGCGCCAGCGTATTCGAGAACAGATAGGGCCGCGAGCGCTGCCGCAGCCACTCCACAACCTCGGCCTTCGCCGAAGTATAACCGCCCGAGGCGCCGCCGAGCGCTTTGCCGAGCGTGCCGGTGATGATGTCGATCCGGCCCTCGACGCCGCAATATTCCGGCGACCCACGGCCGTTCTTGCCGACGAAGCCGACAGCATGGCTGTCATCGACCATGACCATCGCGCCGTATTTCTCGGCAAGATCGCAGACGCCGCCGAGATTGGCGATGATCCCGTCCATCGAGAAGACACCGTCGGTGGCGACCAACTTGAAGCGGCTGCCTTCGGCCTTCTTCAGCTCTTCTTCGAGCGCTGCCATATCGTTGTTGGCGTAGCGGAAGCGCTTGGCCTTCGAAAGCCTGACGCCGTCGATGATCGAGGCGTGGTTCAGCGCGTCGGAGATGATCGCGTCCTCTTCCGACAGCAGCGTCTCGAACAGGCCGCCATTGGCGTCGAAGCAGGATGAATAGAGGATCGTGTCTTCCATGCCGAGGAAGGAGGAGATGCGCGTCTCGAGCTGCTTATGCTCTTCCTGCGTGCCGCAGATGAAACGCACCGAGGCCATGCCATAGCCGTATCGGTCGAGCGCCTGCTTGCCGGCCTCGGCCAGTTCCTCGTTGTCGGCAAGGCCGAGATAGTTGTTGGCGCAGAAATTCAGCACCCGCTCGCCGGTGGAAATCGCGATCTCGCCCGCCTGCTTGGAGCTGATGACGCGCTCGGATTTGTAGAGACCGGCATCCTTCAGCGCCGAAATCTCGTTGCTGAGATGGGAGAGAAATTGCGAGGTCATGGACGGCCTTTCCCAGAGATTTCCCTACAGCGCCGCGCGTCTTATCAGACGCGCAAAGGACGCTGTTACACTTTTAATCTGCGCATCGTGCTTTCCAAAAATCGATTCCGATTTTCGGGCCGATGCGCTACCGCCGGGTTAGCATATTGCCGCCGGCTTGTCTTCTCAGCGCTGGACCGAGATCAGCAGGAACATCGGCCGGTCCATCTCCTCCGCCCAGTCTGGATTGTCTTGGAGCTCATCTTCGTTCGGGCTCCACTCCTCGACATGGCGAATGGCAAAACCGGCCGCGATCAAGGTGTTGAGCGTCGTGCCGAGCTTGCGATGCTGTTTGACGACACCCTTGGCGAGCCAGTCGGTGGTGCGCGGACCTTCGACGGAATAGCGGTCGAGCGGCCAGATACGCCGCCCCTCGGCATCGGTTGCCCAGGCGGGATTGGTCGGCGCCATGAAGATCGGATGTTCGATGGTGAAGACGAATTGCGATCCCGGCAAAAGCGCGCGATAGACGGTCGCGGCGAGACCGGCGAAACCCTCGATATAATGCAGCGCCAGCGAGCTATAGGCGAAATCGAAGGAGGCTTGAGCAAGCCTGAGATGCTCGAGATCGGCGATCTCGTAGGTGATCGCTGCTTCAGTCATATCTGCCCTCGCTCTGGCGATCATCTTTTCCGAGATGTCGAGCGCCAGCACGCTTGCAGCACCCTGGCTCACGGCAAAACGCGAAAACCAGCCGAAGCCGCAACCGAGATCGACAACACGCTTGCCGGAAAGATCGGGCAGCAAGGCGCGCACCGCCGGCCATTCGGATGCTCCGTCGAGCCCGTGAACGGATCGTCTCATGCCGCTATATCCGGCGAAGAATTCCGGTCGGTCGTAGATATTCTGGGCCATCGGCGCTCCTCCTTTAGAGGCAAGCATCTACCATGCCCCCTCGCCCGATCTCAAGGATCAGACCAGTCCGCTCAGCCGTTGTCCTGCGCCAGGATGATCTCCAAAAAGGCATCGCCGTAGCGTTCGAGCTTCGCCTGCCCGACGCCTGATATGGCGAGCAATTCCTTGCGGCTGCGTGGCTTCTCCGTGGCAAAGGCGATCAGCGTCGTATCGGGAAAGACGACATAGGGCGGCACGCCGAGCGATTTCGCAATCGCCATGCGCTCGGCCCTGAGCGCCTCGAAGAGACTGCCGTCGGCGCCCGATAATCCCGATTTGCGCTCGCTGCGCTCCGCCTTCTTCGTGCGCCGTTCCGAGGCCGGCCGGTCCTTGCGGAAGAACACCTGCCGCTCGTGCTTGAAGACGGAGCGCGCCTCCGGCTCGAGCTTCAGCGCCCCGAAGGCCTCGTGGTCGACGCGGATCAATCCCATGGCGAGCAACTGGCGGAAGACCGACTGCCAGACGCGCGCTGGAATATCCTTGCCGGCGCCAAAGACCGGCATTTCGGCATGGCCGAAACGTTCGGTCTTTTCGTTGACGTTGCCGAGGAGGACATCGACGACATGGCCAGCGCCGAAACGCTCGCCGGTGCGGTAGACCGCCGCCAGCGCCTTGATCGCCGCCTCCGTGCCCTCCCAGGTCTCGACCGGCTTCAGGCAGGTGTCGCAATTGCCGCATTGTCCGGCATGCGCCTCGCCGAAATGGGCAAGGATTGCCTGGCGGCGGCAGGAGGCGGTCTCGCAGATCGCCAGCAATGCGTTGAGCTTGGCGCGCTCGACCCGCTTGATCTCGGCGGCGGCACTGCCCTCGTCGATCATCCGGCCGCGCTGGATGACGTCGGCCATGCCATAGGCCATCCAGACCTCAGACGGCAGGCCGTCGCGTCCGGCGCGGCCTGTCTCCTGATAATAGGCTTCCACCGAACCCGGCAGGTCGAGATGGGCGACATAACGCACGTTCGGTTTGTCGATGCCCATGCCGAAGGCGACGGTGGCGACCAGGCAAAGGTTCTCTTCTTTCAGGAAGGCATCCTGATTGGCGTCACGAACCGCCCTGTCCATGCCGGCATGATAGGCGCGCGCGCGGATGCCCTGCCCGTTCAGCCATTCGGCGGTATCCTCGACCTTGGCGCGCGACAGGCAATAGACGATGCCACTGTCGCCCTTGTGGCCGGACAGGAACCGCAACAGCTGTTGGCGCGGCTGGTCACGCTCGACGATCTCGTAGGCAATATTCGGTCGGTCAAAGCTGGTGGTGAAGATCCGGGCTGTATCCAAACCCAGCCGCTCGATCATGTCGTCACGCGTATGCGGATCGGCCGTCGCCGTCAGCGCCACCCTGGGCACACCGGGATATTGCTCGCCGAGCCGGCCGAGTTCGCGATATTCCGGTCGGAAATCATGGCCCCATTGCGAGACGCAATGGGCCTCGTCGATGGCAAACAGCGCGATCTTCTCGTTGGCGATCAGCTCGCGGAAACCATCGGTCAAAATGCGCTCGGGCGTCACGTAGAGAAGGTCGAGCTGGCCTGCCGAAAGCGCGCGGCGAACCTCGACGAACTCCTCGCGCGACAGCGAGGAATTAAGTGCTGCGGCGCGGATGCCGAGCTGCTTCATCGCCTCCACCTGATCGCGCATCAGCGCAATCAGCGGCGAAACGACGATGCCGACGCCGTCGCGGCAGAGTGCCGGGATCTGGAAACACAGGGATTTGCCGGCGCCCGTGGGAAAGAGCACGACCGCATCGCCGCCGGAGACCATATGCTCGACCACCTGCTGCTGCTTGCCGCGGAAGGAGGAATAGCCGTAGACTTGCTTGAGGATATCGAGCGGCGAGCGGCCGGAAGAAAACAGCGCGCCGGAAGCCGAAAAGCCCGGTTCGTTTCGTTCGGTCAGCGACATCAGTGGTTCGCCGCTCCTTTGACGCGGCCGGAAAGCACGCCGAAGCCATCGATGATGGCCTCCTGGTTCTCAAGGCGCACCCCTTCAAAATGCACTTCCTGCTGCGCGCGCATCAGTTGAACGATCGCCTCGCCGTCGCCGGCTTCGGTTGCCAGCGCGATCTCGCGCTCGAGCTCGATCTTCTGCCGGCGTAGCGCCTTCGCTCGCTTGTGGGAGGCCAGCGCCTGGCGGTATCCCTCACGCGCATCTTCCATCGCCGCCTCCTCGGTCGCGATCCACAGCCGGGCATTGCGCACCTGTTGGTCGAGGCTCTTGATGAGCGGGCCGAAGCCTTCGAATTCCAGTCTTTCGGTCAGATATTCGCGCGTCAGATGCGGGCCGGCGACGGCCGCGGCTGCTCCCAGCATCGCCGACCAGAGCCGCTGCAGCTCGCGGCTGTCATATTCAATCGCGGCTATTTCGTCATAATCGTCGATCATCAGCGAAGGGTGATTGACGACGGTCAGCGCCAGCACGCATTCGCGCAGCGCCGTATTGTTCTGGTGGCCGCGCACGGGGCCTGAGCGGGCGAGCCTTTCTGAAATGACGCTGGGGCTTTTCGGCCCTGCCTTGCCCGCATTGTCGCGGCCCGTCCGGTAATTGCCATTGCCGTTGAAGCCGCCGCGGCGATCGCCATTGTTGCGGTTCTGGAACTGCGGCTGGAAGAAGGCGTTCAGCCGATCGCGAATATCCTGCTGGTAGTGGCGACGCACATTCTCGTCTGCGATGACGGCGACCAGTTGCTTCAGCCGCGCCTCGAGCTCGGCGCGCGCCTCCGGCGTGTCGAACTTGCCGGTGTTGACCTCCCGGCTCCACAGCATCTCGGAGAGCGGCTTTGCCTGGCTCATTACCTTGTCGAAAGGCGCGCGCCCGTCATCGCGCACGAGATCGTCGGGATCCTTGCCGTCGGGCAGAAGCGCGAAGCGAACAGAACGCCCGGGCTTCAGATGCGGCAGCGCCAGTTCGGCGGCGCGATTGGCCGCGCGGATGCCGGCGCCGTCGCCGTCGAAGCAGAGCATCGGCTGCGGCACCATCTTCCACAGCAACTCGAGCTGGTTTTCGGTGAGCGCCGTGCCGAGCGGCGCGACGGCATTCTCGATGCCCGCCTGATGCAGCGCGATCACGTCCATATAGCCTTCGACGGCAATAATGGTGCCGGTCGCATTATCGTCCTGAGGGTCGCCGCGGCCCGGTCCCTGGATCGCGCGCCGCGCACGGGCGAAATTGTAAAGGACATTGCCCTTGTGGAAGAGCTCCGTCTCGTTGGAGTTCAGATATTTCGCCGGCGCGTCAGCCGACATGGCGCGGCCGCCGAAAGCGATCACCTTTTCCCGCGACGACAGGATCGGGAACATGATGCGGTCGCGGAAACGATCGTAGGAAACCGGCACGTTTTCATGGACAACCAGACCGCAGGCCTCGATCTGATCCTTGGAGACACCCTTGCCGGCGAGGAATTCCTTGAGCGCATTGCGGCTGTCGGGTGCATAGCCGAGACGGAAGGTCTCGATGGTGCGCCCCGTCAATCCGCGGTCGCGCAGATAGGCGCGCGCCCTCGCCCCATTCGACGTCTGCAGCTGATCCTGGAAAAATTGCGTCGCCATTTCCATGACGTCGATCAGCGAGCCGCGCTCTTTCTCGCGCTTCTCCATCACAGGATCGGCCAGTGGCATCGGCACGCCGGCCATATCGGCGATCTGCTGCACCGCCTCGGGGAAACTCAGGCCCTCCAGCTCGGTGAGAAAGCGGAAATGGTCGCCGGTGACGCCGCAGCCGAAGCAGTGATAGCGGCCCTTTCGGTCCTCGCAATGGAAGCTCGGCGATTTCTCGCCGTGGAACGGGCAGCAGGCCCAGTAATCGCCGCGCGACACGTTTGTCTTGCGCTTGTCCCAGCTGACGCGACGCGCAATCACGTTCGAAATCGGAACGCGGTCGCGAATATCATCGAGAAAGGTGTTGGAAAAGCGCATTTATACCTCTTGATCAGCCTTCATATAAGCTGCTTTGCCGCTCCACGCCATGAAACTTGTCATGAAAACCCGCTATTCACAGGCTATGCGGCCATCATTGCCGCCTCCGGTTATCCAATCAACAACGCGTTATCGCCCCCTGCGACAGGGTGCGACATTATTGTCCCTTCGGAGCCGGAATTCTGCCGTCAGAAAAGCTTGAGCAGGAGCGGCGACCTCTAACAGAGTTGAGAGAAAATCTTTTGGAAACAAAAGATTATCCCCTCAGATGATTGCTTCTCATCATCCCTAGCGCCACCTCCCGAGGGTCCGCTTCGACGCCTCCCAAACCGCCGATTCCGGCAATTATTATTTTTTTGTAATTTGAATAAGCCGCCGCGCCGCAATAGGTTCGATCTCAACAAAGCGATCCCCGAGCGAAGCACCATCCCTACCCCCGGCGCCGCTTCGCAAGGGTGCCTTTGCAAATACCCTCCGGCTTGGGCTTCGGCCCTGCGTGCCGGTGGACGCAAAGAGCAAGAAGGCAGGAGCGCCCCCAGCTCCTGCCTTCTTAAATTTTTGGCTCTCCTGCGACAACTCTCCCTTTAAAATTAACCGCTTATCGATAAAATCGTTGACAGGCGGCGCTTGCATGAAAGATGTATGCGCCGAACTCCCTGGACCTCTCCAAATGGCTTTTACCGCGGATAATCTTGCAGCAGACGATCGCTTTCTCGCTGCCATCCTCCATTGCGCCGATCAGATGCTCGCCATCTATCGCGAGAGCCCGCGCATCGCTTCGATCTTCGCCGCGCAGCAGCGCTGGCTGATGGCCCATGCCGGCTTTGCGCTTCACTACGGTTATTCCGACGACGGGAAGAGCGGCGGCCTCTATTCCGGCCGCTTCATCGATTTTGCGGTCAGGAACAACATCGCCAGCCGCAACACGGCCGCGGCCTTCATGCAGGAAATGCTGGCCTATCGCTTCCTGCGACCGGTTCCCGGCCCCGATAAGCGCACACGCTACCTCGAGCCCACCGAAATCGCCGAGCAGCATTTCACCCGATGGCTCGTAGCCCATATGATGATCCTCGACAGCCTCGACGGCGGTGAGCGCGCCGATAAGATCACCGCCAACCCCTCGGCGATGATGGCAGCGATCCAGCCACCGATTGCGAGGGCGATCATAGGAAGTGAAGCGGTGCGTAATCCGGGCGCCACCTTCAACCTCTTCAACTGGGCAAATTCCGGCGGGCTGGTGATGGACTACCTGATCTCGCGCCTTCCCGAATTTCCAAGGACGGCGGACCGCGTCGTGCTTGGCCCTCTGTCGCTCAGGGAAATCCGCGAACAGTTCATGATCTCCAACACCCATCTGAAGCGGCTTCTGATGCAGGCAGCGACCATGGAGAGTATCGGCTGGACCGACCCCTCCCGCAAGGGCGACTTCTGGCTGTCGGCCCATTTCATCCGCGAATATTGGAATTATCAGGCGGCGAAATTCGCCATCATCGATGCCGCCGCCGAAGCGGTGCTCGGGCCTGCGGTCCGTGACGAACCGCAGGCAAGACGGGTTATCTGAGGCTTATCCGTTCAACAGTTCCTTGACGGTCGCCGATGCCTTGGCGAAATCCATCTGGCCGGCATAACGCTCCTTCAGCGCCGCCATTACCTTGCCCATGTCCTTGGCGCCCGCGGCACCGGTCTCGGCGATGATCGCCGAGACATTGGCGCGCACTTCGCCGTCCGAAAGCTGCTTCGGCATGAAATCCTGGATGACGATGATTTCGGCGCGCTCCTTGGCGGCAAGCTCCGGCCGGGAATTCTCCTCGTAGATCTTTGCCGATTCGTCACGCTGCTTCACCATTTTGGCGAGAATCTGCAGGATCTCGTCGTCGCTCGCCTGCTCCTTACCGGTGCCGCGGTTGGCGATATCGCGGTCCTTGACCGCGGCCTGAATCAGCCGGACGGTGGAAAGCCGCTCCGCATTCTTGGCCTTCATCGCCTCTTTCAGCTGGGTGGCGAGTTGATCGCGCAGCATGGTCTTCACTCCTGTTTTGATGCCGCTTCATAAACCACGCTGATGCGGCGGATCAAATAAATTGCGCGGTCAGCGCGATAAAGCGCAGGAAAACGGCCGCGATCTCGGCTACAAAGATTGACGCTAAGCGATTGCGTGGCTATTTACCGCCACCTGCACCAAAATTCGTGATCAGGCCTGAAGCGCGCGGCATTGCCGTGTCCACACGCCTGCGAAATCAAATGGCGACGAGCGCGACAACGCGCCCACCTGCCGGAAACGGGATGAAGATGACCGCGACAGCACCCTGGACAATCGAAAAGCCGACCGCCCTGCTCGTTCTTGCCGACGGCACGGTCATCGAAGGCAAGGGCATCGGCGCCACCGGCAAGGTGCCGGCCGAGGTGGTCTTCAACACGGCGCTTACCGGCTATGAGGAGATCCTGACGGACCCCTCCTATCTCGGCCAGATCGTCACCTTCACCTTCCCGCATATCGGCAATATCGGCACCAATGATGAAGACATCGAGGACCTGACGCCTGCCGCCCGCCACGGCGCCGTCGGCGTCATCTTCAAGGCCGACATCACTGAGCCCTCGAACTACCGCGCCGCCAAGCACCTCGACCAATGGCTGAAGGCCCGCGGCGTCATCGGTCTCTGCGGCATCGACACGCGCGCGCTGACCGCCTGGATCCGTGAGAACGGCGCTCCGAACGCGGTCATCGCCCACGATCCGAACGGTGTCTTCGACATCGAGACGCTGAAGGCCGAGGCTAAAGCCTGGAGCGGCCTTGAAGGTCTCGACCTCGCCAAGATCGCCTCGTCGGGCCAGTCCTCGCAATGGACCGAAACGCCGTGGGTGTGGAATGAAGGTTACGGTGAACTCAAGGCGACAGACGCGAAATACCACGTCGTCTGCCTCGATTACGGCGTCAAGCGCAACATCCTGCGCCTGTTTGCCGGCCTCGACTGCAAAGTGACTGTCGTGCCGGCCGCAACGAGCGCCGAAGACGTGCTCGCCATGCAGCCGGACGGCATCTTCCTGTCGAACGGCCCGGGCGATCCGGCGGCAACCGGCGACTATGCCGTGCCTGTGATCAAGACACTGATCAAGACCGATATCCCGGTCTTCGGCATCTGCCTCGGCCACCAGATGCTGGGCCTGGCACTCGGCGCGAAGACCGAGAAGATGCATCAGGGCCATCACGGCGCCAACCACCCCGTCAAGGACCATACGACCGGCAAGGTCGAGATCGTCTCGATGAACCACGGCTTCGCGGTCGACTCGAAGTCGCTGCCGGATGGCGTTGAAGAGACTCATATTTCGCTTTTCGACGGCACCAATTGCGGCCTGCGCGTCCTCGGCAAGCAGGTCTTCTCCGTCCAGCACCATCCGGAAGCCTCTCCCGGTCCGCAGGACAGCCACTACCTCTTCCGCCGCTTCATCAACATGGTGCGCGAGAAGAAGGGCGAACCGGCGCTCGCCGAACGCTGATTTCTAGCGATTTCCGACCGCCAAGGTTGGCCTTTGACTTGTTGACAAACCTCACTCTTCGTCATCCTCGGCCCTGTGCCGAGGATCTGCCACATATCGACCGAAGGCAGATGCTCGGGACAAGCCCGAGCATGACGAAAGAGGAGTTGGCCGCTTTGTCAGTAGCCCAAAGGTTCGCCCAGGCGGGCCTTTTTCTTTATCCGCCTATTGACCTCAGCTTAACTTGAGGAATTACAGATCTGCCTGCAGACATCTGATGCAGGAGAAAACTGGATGAGCGGAGCTTTCTTTCGTGTAGACAAGTTCATCGTGCCGGCGGCGGCACGCGAGGAATTTCTCGTCAAAGTGATGATGACCCACAAGGTGTTGGAGGCGCAGGACGGTTTCATTGATCACAGGGTGCTGGAGCAGGTCGCCGGTCCGGGCGAATTCAATTTCGTCACGATTGCCGAATGGGAAAATACCGAAGTCGTCGAGCGCGCGCGGGCCGCCGTCGCTGCGGCCCACAGGGCCGCCAATTTCGATCCGCAGGAAATGTTTGCGCGTCTCGGCATTCACGCCGATATCGCCGGCTACAAGCCTGTCGCGGCCTAAAGGCGGAGGCGGCCGGCTCAGGCGTGGGCCAGTTCCGCCTCCCGGCGAAGGAGAAGGTAGAAGCGCGCGCAGAGCATGACGGCGGCGGCCGCCAGCCCGACGAGAAAGCCGAACCAGATGCCGATGCCACCGAAACCCAGCGGGAAGGCAAAGGCCCAGGCGAGGAAGAAGCCGATCGGCCAATAGGCGATCAACGCCATGATCATCGGCACGCGTGCGTCCTTGAGGCCACGCAGCAATCCATTGGCGATCACCTGCAGCCCGTCGACAAGCTGGAAAAGCCCGGCAACGACGATCAACGGCCCGGCATAGGCAAGTACCTCAGGCGCCTCGGGCGAGTTGACGTCGAGGAACCAGCTGCCGAGGAATTGCGGCATGGAGGCAAAGAGCACGCTGCCCACCGCCGAAATGGCGCAGGCGAGGATGAGCACGGTGATCGAAGCGCGCACCAGCCCCTGATAATCGCCCTGCCCGTGGGCGACACCGACGCGCACCGTTGCCGCCTGGCTGAGGCCGAGCGGAATCATGAATGCGATCGAGGCCCATTGCAGGGCAATGCCATGAGCCGCAAGCTCGATGGTGCCGATATAGCCCATCAGCAGCGAAGCCACCGTGAACAGGCTGACCTCGGCAAGGATGGTGACGCTGATCGGGAAACCGAGCCGGATGACCTCCAGCAGCGCGTGCCAGTCGGGTTTCCAGAACCGCACGAAGATCTCGTAGCGCCGCGTCTCTTCGCGCCGCTGCACGAAAGCCAGGATGAAGAGGAAGCCGGCCGTCTGCACGGCGACCGAAACGATCGCCGCGCCCTCGAGCCCCATCGCCGGAAAGCCGAAATGGCCGAGAACGAGGATATAGGCGAAGATCGCGTTCATCACCAGCGTGGCGATGGTGACGTTGAGGATGATGCCAGCCTTGCCGATGGCGCTGACGAGCGAGCGCATGACGTTGAAGAGCAGCGCCGGCAGCACGCCGAACTGGCCGATCATGATGTAGCCGTGGGCGAGCTTGGCCACCTCGGGCTTCTGCTGTGCGAAGAGGAGGACCTGCTCCGAATTGAAGAAGGCCGGCTGCATGATGACCCAGTATGCGATCACCACCCACAGGCCCATGCGCAGCGACCGTCGCACCGAGACGAGGTCGCCGCGGCCATAGGCCTGCGCCACCATCGGAATGACGGCGATGGCAAAGCCCGAGCCGAAGATCAGGATCGTGAACAGGAACTGCGCCGCAAGCACCATTGCCGCCAGATGCTCGGCGCCGAGGCGGCCGACGATCATCACATCGGTGGTGTTGATGCCGAGCTGGGCAAGCTGCGCGCCGATCAGCGGAATGCCGAGCGCCAGCGTGGCACGGAAATGTGCGCCCCAACGATTATCGTTTGTCGGCGCAAGCCTGCGCGCGTCGATCGGCGTGTCCATGACACCAGTCCTGTGATTGAAATATGCGTCGCCGCAGCTTGCGGCGAAATATCATCCGGGCTTAGATCAAAGCCCTGCAAAGAACTACCCCAAATGAGGCAGATGATGAAAAATTCATCATCGCATCAGCGTTTCTGATCGATCAACCGGCCGCTTCCAGCGCCTCGGCCGGCTCACGGGCCCGGACCCGCAGCAGGAACACACCGGCGGCCACCAGGATGAACAGCGCGGCGGCAAGATAGGGTGCGCCGGCAAAAGTGACAGGCGCCTCAGGCCGCGTGAAATAGGAAAACATCTGGGTGAAGATCAGCGGCCCGACAATGGTGGTGATGCTGCTGAGGCTGGTAAGCGCGCCCTGCAGCTCACCCTGCGCCGAAGGCGGCACCATGCCGGCGGCGATGCTGCGCAGCGGCGGGTCGGCGACGTTTTCGATGACGGTCGCGACGATGACGACGTAAACCACCCAGCCCTCCCAGGCGAAGGCATAGCCGGTCAATCCTGCAGCTGAAAAGCAGAGACCGAGAAGAGCGGTTTTCCACTCGCCGAGCACCGGCACGATCCGCGGCAGGACCAGCCCCATGACGAGCGCGGCGCCGATGCCATAAATGCCGAGCGACAGGCCAATCTGCCCCTCGCTCCAGCCGTAGCGATAGGTCGAGACGAACGCCCAGACCGAGGGATAGACGGCATGCGCCAGGAAGAACAGAAACATAACGAGGCTGACCCAGCCGATGCCGGGATAATGGCGCATCTGGCGCAAAGCGCCGAGCGGGTTGGCGCGTTTCCACTCGAACCGGCGGCGGTTCTTCGCCTCCAGCGTCTCCGGCAGCAGGAAGCAGGCGGCGATGAAATTGACAAGCGATAGCGCGGCCGCGCCGAGGAATGGCACACGCGGGCCGAATTCGCCGAGGACACCGCCGACGACAGGGCCGATGGTGAAACCGACGCCGAAGGCGATACCGATCAGCCCGAAATTCTTCGCCCGGTTCTCCTCCGTGCTGATATCGGCAATATAGGCTGAGCAGGTGGCGAAACTGCCGCCGCTGATGCCGGCAAGCACACGGCCGACGAACAGCATCCAGAAGCTGGTGGCGATGCCGCAGATGAAATTATCGATCGCGAAGGTTAGCACCGAAAGCAAAAGGATCGGCCGGCGGCCGAAACGGTCGGACAGGTTTCCGAGCAGCGGCGCGAACAGGAATTGCATGCCGGCATAGACCAGCATCAGCCAGCCGCCGTCGATCGCCGCATCGCTGACGCTGCCACCGGTCAGCTGCTCCAGATAGGCGGGCAGCACCGGCATGATGATGGCGATGCCGATAATGTCGAGGAAAAGGATGATGAAGACCAGGAAAAGGCCGCGGCGAACGAATTTCGGGTCAAGCATGAGGCATCTCTACAGCGGTTGGTTCTGAAAAGACGATCTCGTCGCCGAGAAAGTGACATAGCTCAGAAAAGAAACCGAAACAATCCGTGAACATTTCAAAGTTTTTGATAATGTTCAACGGGAAATTTATGGGAGGCCTCAACCGGTGGGCGCACGCTGTTGTTCCAGCTTCCGAAAATCGCCAGCCGCCCAGCGGATCGCCGGGCGATGCGTTCCCTTGCAATCGCCGCGACGGCATCCAGATCAGAAGACAAGACCGGTCATTGTGCATTTCCCCGCACAGCCTGTTCGATGCTGTCCAATTATCGCCCGAATGCGAAAGCGGTAGAACGGCGTCCGGCAACGCCACTCGGCGCGGATGCCCGATCCGGCCGCGCGGCGCAAATGAAGGAGAAGACAATGCAGACCTATCGTTTGGGAAAGACCGGACCCGATGTCTCGGCCATCGGCCTCGGCTGCATGGGCATGTCGGGCATGTACGGCCCCTCCGATCGCGCAGAAAGCATCGCGACGATCCATGCCGCGCTCGATGCCGGCATCAACCTGCTCGACACCGGCGATTTCTACGGGATGGGCCATAACGAAATGCTGATCGGCGAGGCATTGAAGGGTCGCAGGCGCGAAAACGCCGTCATCAGCGTCAAATTCGGCGGCCTGCGCGATCCCGTCGGCGGCTGGAGCGGCATCGACGCCCGCCCGGTCGCGGTGAAGAACTTCCTCAGCTATACGCTGCAGCGCCTCGGCGTCGACTATATCGACATCTACCGCCCCGCTCGCCTCGATCCGAACGTGCCGATCGAGGACACGGTCGGCGCCATCGCCGACATGGTCAAGGCAGGTTATGTCAGGCATATCGGCCTGTCGGAAGTCGGCGCCGACACGATCCGCCGCGCCGCCACTGTCGCCCCGATCGTCGACCTGCAGATCGAATATTCGCTGATCTCGCGCGGCATTGAGAAGAAGATCCTGCCGACGACACGCGAACTCGGCATTTCGATCACCGCCTACGGCGTGCTCTCGCGCGGCCTGATCAGCGGCCACTGGCAAAAGGGCCAGGGTGGGACGGCCGGCGATTTTCGCGCCTACAGCCCGCGCTTCCAGGAAGGCAATATCGAGCAGAACCTCGCTCTGGTGGAGAAGCTGCGCGAGATCGCCCAGGCAAAGAGCGTCTCGGTCGCCCAGATCGCCATCGCCTGGGTCGCCGCCAAGGGCAAGGACATCGTCCCGATCATCGGCGCCCGCCGCCGCGACCGGCTGACCGAGGCGCTCGGCTCACGCGCCATCGACCTGTCGCCAGAAGATTTCGCCATCATCGAACACGCCGTGCCGAAAGACGCGGCCGTGGGTGGGCGTTATCCCGAGCATATGCTGCAGCATATGGACAGCGAGAAGTAAGCAAGGGATGGAAGGGGCAGCGATGGGCTTTGTGCCGTGCGCGCCCCTCCTCTCTCCTCAAATTGGGCCGGAGAACGTATCGCAGGCCGACAGCTGGCCGCTGTCGAAACCGCGCTTGAACCATCTGACCCGCTGCTCCGAGGTACCGTGGTTGAAGCTTTCCGGGACGACGTAACCCTGTGACCGCTTCTGCAGCGAATCGTCACCAATCTGCTGGGCTGCGTTCAGCGCTTCCTCCAGATCGCCTGACTCAAGTAGGCCCTTCTGCTGGGTATATTTGCCCCAGATGCCGGCAAAGCAATCGGCCTGCAGCTCGACGCGCACCGACATCTTGTTGGCGTCCGCCTCGCTCATGCGCTGGCGGGCCTGGTTGAACTTCGGCAGGATGCCGAGCAGGTTCTGCACGTGATGGCCGACCTCATGAGCTACGACATAGGCCTCGGCGAAATCACCCGACGCGCCGAAGCGGTCGGAAAGCTCCTGGAAGAATTCGGTATCGAGATAGACCTTGTGGTCGCTCGGGCAGTAGAACGGGCCTGTTGCAGATGATGCGGAGCCGCAGGCCGATGCCGTCGAGCCCGAGAACAGCACGAGACGCGGCTCTTCGTAATTTTGGCCCTGCGCCTGGAAGATGCCCTTCCAGGTATCCTCGGTCTCGGCAAGGACGGTGCGCATGAATGCGGTCATCTCGTCGTTGGCGGGCGTGCGTGTTCCGCCTGACTGGCTCTGCTCGTAGCCAGGACCGCTTGTCGTGCCGCCGGTATCGAGCATCTGCAGCAGATCAATGCCCATCATCTTGAAGATTAAATAGATGACGATGAGGAAGACGATCGTGCCGATGCTGAGGCCGCCACCGGCGCGGCGAACACCGCCGCCGGAAGGAAAGTTGAAGCCGCCGCCGCGGCCGAAACCGCCGCCGGTCGGATCGCTGCGGCGATCCTCGATATTGTCGGACTGACGCCGGCCTTTCCATTCCATCTTCGCTCTCCCCGGCAATGCCTGTGCTTGCGCTCAAGGAGTTATATATCCGTCGGCCGCCGGAATTCCAGCGACTTCATCGGGCAATCAGGCGCCCGCGTCGGCGACGCAGCGCGATTGCGATCAGGATCGAGCCGATCACCGCCGCAGCAAGGACAGCCGGCCATTCCGCGCCGGTGAAGATGACCGCATGCATGATCCGGCCAGGCACGAAAGTGAACAGGCCGGCAAGGACGATGCCGCCGAAATAAAGGCCGGCGACGATGCGCTTGTGCAGACGGATATCGCCGCGGCGGGCCGCCGCGATCGCGTTCCAGCTGCCGACCAGCGTTGCGATCGACAGAAGATGGATCGTACTGAACCCGTAGAAGAGATCGAGCTCATGAATGAAGAAGCTCGATATCGCCGTCATGACCATCAGCGCCATCCAGATCCTGCCGAGCAGCCGGTGCAGCGGCG
This sequence comes from Rhizobium sp. WSM409, assembly GCF_057653825.1. Taxonomy (NCBI): domain Bacteria; kingdom Pseudomonadati; phylum Pseudomonadota; class Alphaproteobacteria; order Hyphomicrobiales; family Rhizobiaceae; genus Rhizobium; species Rhizobium sp. WSM409. The sequence goes on from NZ_CM172794.1 coordinate 2,997,576, forward strand.
TGCCCTTGGGGCGCAGCAGGATATAGGCGCCGAGAAGTGCCGCCGGTGTAACAGCGGCGACATGGATCTGAACGGCGAACGGGGCATCGAGGAGCGGTTCGAGGGTCATCAGCGGCATCCGGTTGAATTCGATCGCTCTTTCCGCCAAGACTGCATCTGCCTCAATCCGAACCGCGCGAACGGCAGGAAAACTTCGTGATTCACCTCTTCTTGCAATCCACGCTTCGCGAATTGCAGGTCTTTCTCCACTCCCGGCGTTTCTGGGGAACCTTTGCCGCGATCGTCCTGCTCTTTGCCGTCACCGGCCCCTACGGCACGATGGAAAACATGGCCTTCGGCGAACGCCTCGCCTATTGGCTGAGCCTGCATGCCCTTGCCTGGGTGATCGCCATCCTCTGCGCGGTTGCGGCCGAAAGACTGCTGCGGGGATTGATCGTTTCCATGTTCGCCCGGATGATGGCGGGTTCGCTCATAGCCGCCCTGCCGATCGGTTTTGCCATCGGCCTCGTCGACTATGTCTTCACCGGCGAAGCGACCACGCTCGAAAGCGGCCTGCAGCGCGCGCTTTTTGCGGTACCGCTCTGCGCCCTCTTCTGCCTTTTGACCTACATGGCGATGAGCCAGAAAATCGCCGAAGCCGCAGCGCCTCAGGAAACCAGCCCCGGCGCCTCGATCCTCGACCGGCTGAAGCCTGAGAATCGTGGCTCGCTGCTGCGCCTTTCCGTTCAGGACCACTATACCGAGGTGGTGACCAGCCGCGGGCGCGAACTGGTGCTCTTACGTTTCGCCGATGCGCTTAGGGAAACCGCCGCGACGCCGGGCCTTCGCGTCCATCGCTCGCACTGGGTGGCCGACGCCCATGTCGAAAGCTTGAAGCGCGACAATGGCAGGCTGCTGATCCTCACCCGCGACGGCAAGGCAATCCCGGTCAGCCGTAGCTATGCCGGGGAAGTGCGCCGCCGCTTCACGTAAAGAAGGCGCGCCAAGCGCTTGACAGGACTCCCGTTTACGCTCTTCCGGAAGCAGGGCGGCGGCGAAATCCGGGTGGCGGTCGTGTCTGACGGGAAATAGCCCTTCGCGCCGTGTTGGATTCCTGTCGATTCCGCGATTTATGGGGTTCCGTTTGCAAATACATTTGCCTATAAGCCGCTTCTAGCCTGAAAAGACCCAGCATGCGCGACCCGACCCGGTGATCTCCCACCCTGGCCGGTTTTCTGCGCAGCCAGAAAACGGAAGCACCCATGCCGAAGCGCCAAGACATCAAATCGATCCTTATCATCGGCGCGGGACCGATCGTCATCGGCCAGGCTTGCGAGTTCGACTATTCCGGCACCCAAGCCTGCAAGGCGCTGAAGGAGGAAGGCTACCGCGTCATCCTCGTCAACTCCAACCCGGCGACGATCATGACCGATCCGGGTCTTGCCGACGCCACCTATGTCGAGCCGATTACCCCCGAAGTCGTCGCCAAGATCATAGCCAAGGAGCGCCCGGATGCGCTGCTGCCGACCATGGGCGGCCAGACGGCGCTGAACACGGCGCTTTCGCTGAAGCGCATGGGCGTGCTCGACCGCTACAATGTCGAGATGATCGGCGCCAAGCCCGCCGCCATCGACATGGCCGAGGACCGCGCGCTGTTTCGCGAGGCGATGGCCCGTATCGGCCTCGAAACCCCGCGCTCGATGCTGGCGAACGCCACCGACATCAAGGACCTCGACCGCAAGACGCACGAGGCCGAGCGCATCAAGCTGCGCGAAAGCCTCTCCGGATCCGACCTCGACAAGGCGCTGGACGAGCTGGAAAACCAGTGGAACCTCGGCGAGAGCGACCGCAAGCAGCGTTACATGAGCCATGCCATGGCAATTGCCGCCCAGGCGATCGACCATGTCGGCCTGCCCGCCATCATCCGTCCCTCCTTCACGCTCGGCGGCACTGGCGGCGGCATCGCCTACAACCGCTCGGAATTCTTCGAGATCGTCGGCGGCGGCCTCGATGCCTCGCCGACCACCGAAGTGCTGGTCGAAGAATCGGTGCTAGGTTGGAAGGAATATGAAATGGAGGTCGTCCGCGACAAGGCGGACAACTGCATCATCATCTGCTCGATCGAGAACATCGACCCGATGGGCGTCCATACTGGCGATTCGATCACCGTCGCGCCGGCGCTGACGCTGACGGACAAGGAATACCAGATCATGCGCAACGCCTCGATCGCGGTGCTGCGCGAGATTGGGGTCGAGACCGGCGGCTCGAACGTCCAGTTCGCCGTCAATCCGAAGGACGGCCGTCTCGTCGTCATCGAAATGAACCCGCGTGTTTCGCGCTCGTCGGCGCTCGCCTCCAAGGCCACCGGTTTCCCGATCGCCAAGATCGCCGCCAAGCTGGCGATCGGCTATACGCTCGACGAACTGGATAACGACATCACCGGCGGCGCAACGCCTGCCTCCTTCGAACCGTCGATCGACTACGTCGTCACCAAGATCCCGCGTTTCGCCTTCGAGAAATTCCCCGGCGCCTCGCCGGTGCTGACGACCGCGATGAAATCGGTCGGTGAAGTCATGGCGATCGGCCGCACCTTTGCCGAATCGCTGCAGAAGGCACTGCGTGGCTTGGAAACCGGCCTGACGGGCCTCGACGAGATCGAGATCCCCGGCTTCGAAGAGGGCGAATCCAGCCAGAACGCTATCCGCGCCGCAATCGGCACACCGACGCCCGATCGCCTGCGCATGGTCGCCCAGGCGCTACGCCAGGGCATGAGCGAAGCTGAAGTCCACGAAGGCTGCAAGATCGATCCCTGGTTCATCGCTGAACTGAAGGCGATCGTCGAGATGGAGGCCCGCATCCGCGAGCACGGCCTGCCGCAGGATGCCACAAACCTGCGCATGCTGAAGGCCATGGGCTTCTCCGACGCGCGCCTGGCGACGCTGACCGGCAAGCGCCCGAAGGAAGTCGCCGAATTCCGTAACAAGCTGAATGTCCGCCCCGTCTTCAAGCGCATCGACACCTGTGCGGCCGAATTCGCCTCGCCGACCGCCTACATGTATTCGACCTATGAGACGCCTTTCGTCGGCGCCGCCCGCTCCGAGGCTGAAGTCTCCGACCGCAAGAAGGTTGTCATCCTCGGCGGTGGCCCGAACCGCATCGGCCAGGGCATCGAGTTCGATTATTGCTGCTGCCACGCTGCCTTCGCCTTGAAGGATGCGGGTTATGAAGCGATCATGATCAACTGCAACCCGGAAACCGTTTCGACCGACTACGATACCTCGGACCGCCTCTATTTCGAGCCACTGACGGCCGAGGACGTGATCGAGATCCTGCGGGCAGAACAGGAAAAGGGCGAAGTCGTCGGCGTCATCGTCCAGTTCGGCGGCCAGACGCCGCTGAAGCTTGCCGAGGCGCTGGAAAAGAACGGCATCCCGATCCTCGGTACCGCGCCTGACATGATCGACCTTGCCGAGGACCGCGACCGCTTCCAGAAGCTGTTGATGAAGCTCGACCTCAACCAGCCGAACAACGGCATCGCCTATTCGGTTGAGCAGGCCCGCATGGTCGCCACCGAAATCGGCTTCCCGCTGGTCGTGCGTCCCTCTTACGTGCTCGGCGGCCGCGCCATGCAGATCCTGCATTCGGAAGGACAATTGCAGAGCTACCTGCTCGATACCGTGCCTGAACTGGTACCTGAGGATATCAAGCAGCGCTACCCCAACGACAAGACCGGCCAGATCAACACCCTGCTCGGCAAGAACCCGCTGCTCTTCGACAGCTACCTCAGCCACGCCATCGAAGTCGATGTCGACTGCCTCTCGGACGGCACCGACGTCTATGTCGCCGGCATCATGGAGCATATCGAGGAAGCCGGCATCCATTCCGGCGACAGCGCCTGCTCGCTGCCGCCGCGCACGCTCTCCAACGAGATGCTAGACGAGCTGGAGCGCCAGGCCAAGGCGATGGCCAAAGCCCTCAATGTCGGCGGCCTGATGAACGTCCAGTTCGCCATCAAGGACGATGTCGTCTACGTGCTCGAAGTCAATCCGCGCGCCTCGCGCACCGTGCCCTTCGTCGCAAAGACCATCGGCGCGCCGATCGCCAAGATCGCCGCCCGCGTCATGGCCGGCGAGAAACTCGATGCCACCTTCGCCGCCTACGGCGAGAAGCCCGATCCGCGCAAGCTGAAGCACATCGCCGTCAAGGAAGCCGTCTTCCCCTTCGCCCGCTTCCCCGGCGTCGACACGCTGCTCGGCCCGGAAATGCGCTCGACCGGTGAAGTCATCGGCCTCGATACCGATTTTGCGCTGGCCTTCGCCAAGTCGCAGCTCGGCGCCGGCGTCGAGCTGCCGCGTGACGGGACGGTCTTTGTCTCCGTCCGCGACGCGGACAAGCCGCGCGTGCTGCCGGCGATCCACATCCTCGTCGAGCAGGGCTTCAAAGTGCTGGCAACCGGCGGCACCGCCCGCTTCCTCGGCGAAAACGGCATCACCGCCACGAAGATCAACAAGGTGCTCGAAGGCCGTCCGCACATCGAGGACGCAATCCGCAACCGCCAGGTCCAGCTCGTCATCAACACCACCGATGGCAACAAGGCGATCTCGGACTCCAAGTCGTTGCGCCGTGCGACGCTGATGCAGAAGGTGCCTTACTACACGACGATGGCAGGCGCCGAGGCCGCCGCCCAGGCGATCAAGGCGCTGAAAGCCGGCAATCTGGAAGTGCGGCCGTTGCAGAGCTACTTCGCCTGAGATACGGAACGCCATCGCTCGATCAGCGATGGCACCTGCCTTGCCATTGGGCATCGCCGGAGGCTTCTGAATCAGTTTATGCAGCTGCCAGCATAAGGCGCTGAACTGTCAGCATATCTTCGCGAAATCGTGCCAGTTCCTCCGCTTTCAGCCGCTCGTCGGGAATACGCAGCAGATAGGATGGATGCACCGTTACGAAGAGCGTTCGCCTCTCGTCGATCGCGATCGCTTTCCCCCTGACGTCCTGCAGCCGCTGTTTCGTGTCGGTCAGCGCCGAAAGCGCCGTCGCCCCCATCGCAACCACCAGCTTCGGCTTGATCAGCGCCATCTCCAGATTGAGCCACCAGCGGCAGTGCTTCACCTCACCCATATTGGGCTTCTGATGGATGCGACGTTTGCCGCGCGGCTCATATTTGAAATGCTTGACGGCATTAGTGACGTAAAGCGTTGAGCGGTCGATGCCCGCTTCACTGATCACTTGATCGAGAAGCCTGCCGGCGGGACCGACGAAGGGGCGCCCTGATATATCCTCCTGGTCGCCCGGCTGTTCGCCGACGAACATCACCTCGGCATCGCGCGGCCCCTCCCCGAATACGGTTTGCGTCGCCTTCGCATGAAGCGGACAGCGGGTGCAGGCGGCAGCTTCCGCGCCCAGTGCTTCCAGCGTGCCCGCCGGCGCTTCGGGTTCAGCTGGAATGCTGCGCGCGGCTTCCTGCAGGCGATCGTGAAAGGGCAACGATTGGGTCGCCTCCCGGGCGGCCATGGCCCGCACCTTGCTCTCCGCCGATGCAATCAGCCCAGGGATGAGATCGGCTTCCGGCAGGTTCTTCCAGTATTTTTTCGGCATCTCCGCCTGCATCGCCTTCAACTTCAACCGCGCCGGATTGAAAATGCTGGCGTAGTAAGTGCGCCAGAGGTCATCGGTAGCATCTGTGAGATTGGGTTTTTCACACGGTTCGTCGCTCATCGTCAGCCGCTCGCCGTCCCAGGCGGCCGATCCCTTGGGCGTCGCGATCAGCCAGTCCATGTCGGTGAAGCGCCGTTGGAAGAAGGGCGCTGTGCGCCCGACGATATGGTGATCTGGCTCGAACCAGGCGAGGAATTTTCGACGGCCCGCCGACACCGCACCAACCTCCTTGAAGCGGACGAAGGCCGTCATCTTGTGCGCGTCGCGTCGAACGTTTTTCGCCATCAGCCTGGCACGGGCGACATCCTCGTCGGAGGCCACTTCAAGCAGTTGCCGGTCCAGCTGCAGCCGCCAGAGCAGCCGGTAAAGCAGGGAAAAGCGCGCCGGGTCGGAATGGCAGAGAACTGTCTCCGCGAGCTCGAGGAAGGCGGGCGGCACCGTCATCGGCTTGCGTGCTGCGGCAGACGGAGGCGGCATGGCGTCGTGTTGAAACGCAAAACCCGGCTCAGCGCGTTTTTCGCGCCACTCGATCTCTTCCGGCAGGATGCCGGCAGCCGCGAAAGCGCGCGCGGCGTCACGCCATTCGGCAAGCTCCCCGCGTCCTGAAAGCACGACCCGGCGCATCACAGCAACGACAATTGTTCGGGTTTCGGTTCGAACATGGCGCGAAGGTCGGGGCGCTCGATCAATCGCCGCGGCGACCAGCCGTCCGCCGAGATGAAGGATTGGACTTTCTTGATCGAAATGCCGAGCCGCGAAAGATCGTCCAACCGAAGGCGGCGAAAACGACGGGCCGAAACGATCGCTTTGACTGTCTTGGTGCCGAGGCCGGGCACACGCAGCAACCGTTCACGCTCGGCCTTGTTGATATCGACGGGGAACTCGGCCCGGTTGGCGAGCGCCCAGGCAAGTTTGGGGTCGAGGGTGAGATCAAGCATGCCATCCGCCTGGTTCGCGGTGATCTCGTCGATGCCGAAACCGTAGAATCGATAGAGCCAGTCAGCCTGGTAGAGCCGGTGTTCCCGCATCAGCGGCGGCTTGATCAGCGGCAGGTTTTTCGACGAGTCCGGGATCGGGCTGAAGGCGGAATAGTAGACGCGCCTCAGCCCGTAGCTGCTGTAAAGCCGGCCACTGGTCGCAAGGATCGTCGCATCGTTCGCACCATCGGCGCCGACGATCATCTGTGTGCTCTGGCCGGCCGGCACGAAACGCTGACGCTTCTTCGTCTGCAGCGTCGGTTCGCCGGCGGCCTCGATCTTCAGCCTCAGATCCCCCATCGATCGCCGGATATTGGCAGGCTTCTTTTCCGGCGCGAAACGGGTGATGCCGTGATCGGTCGGCAGCTCGATATTCAGCGACAGCCTGTCGGCATGAAGCCCCGCTTCCTCGATCAGACGCGGCGATGCTTCAGGGATCGACTTCAGATGGATATAGCCGCGGAAGTTATGCGTCACACGCAGTTCGCGGACGATGCGAACCATCTCTTCCATTGTGTAATCGGACGAACGGATAATGCCGGAGGAAAGGAACAGGCCCTCGATATAGTTGCGGCGATAGAATTCCAGCGTCAGCCAGATGACCTCCTCGGGCGTAAAGCGCGCCCGTTCGACATTGCTCGACGAGCGATTGACGCAATAGGCGCAGTCGTAGATGCAGAAATTGGTCAGCAGTATTTTCAAAAGCGAAATGCACCGCCCGTCCGGGGCATAGGCATGACAGATGCCGGATCCCTCGGTCGAACCGAGCCCGCCACTTGCGCGGGAATCACGTTTCACCGTGCCGCTGGAAGCGCAGGAAGCGTCATATTTCGCGGCATCGGAAAGGATGGCCAAGCGTTCTGTTAGCGACTTCTTCATTAGTATGTTCACTATATGTTCCTGCGCCTGAAGTCAATCGGAGCGATCCGATTTCTGCCCATTTTCAAGCTGCATCACCGGCTGTTGGAGCAGGCCGCGTTTCTTTCATGCGAATTTTCTGGAAATCGGGCTTGGCGATCTGCTATAAGCGTCCGACTAAGATTGTGGCACGGTTCCGAAGCTCCCCTTCGGGACCTGTTTTCTTTTGTGTTCGCCGCTGATTATGCGGATACAAGGATTGAAGGACAGAAAAATGGTTGAAAAGGTACCGATGACACCGGGCGGTTTCGTCAAGCTGCAGGAAGAGCTGCGCTGGCGTCAGCAGGAGGAGCGTCCCCGAATCATCGAGGCGATCGCCGAAGCCCGTGCCCATGGCGACCTTTCCGAAAACGCCGAATACCACGCCGCCAAGGAAGCCCAGAGCCATAATGAAGGCCGCATCAGTGAGCTGGAAGACTTGACGGCGCGCGCCGAGGTCATCGACCTCACCAAGATGTCGGGCGACAAGATCAAGTTCGGCGCCAAGGTGAAGCTCATCGACGAGGACACCGACGAAGAAAAGACCTATCAGATCGTCGGCGACCAGGAAGCCGACGTCAAGGCCGGCCGCATCTCCATCTCCTCGCCGATCGCCCGCGCGCTGATCGGAAAGGAAGTCGGCGATTCCATCGAGGTCAATGCGCCGGGTGGCTCCAAGGCCTACGAAATCCTCCAGGTTTCCTGGGGCTGATCGCCCGCCAGCCGCGAGACCCCTCCCTTGCCTGATATCCGTGACGTCGAGATCATTGCGCCCAATTTCAAGCGCCGGCTCTCCGGCGTCACGTCAACTATCGTTCAGCTCATCCCATGCCAGATCCGGCTCGGTATCAAGATCGCGACACTCGGCCCCGGCCTGCCGGACGGCCTGCCGAAACTTAAGGGACGGCAGCTCCTCGGCCTCTGGCGCCCACCGGCGCGCCGGCGCCAGCGTGTCTGGCACGCTCGCCGCAACAACGAGATGGCTGTCGGCATCCTGCTGCGCCATCTGTTGCGCATGCCGCTGAAGCTTCTCTTCACCTCGGCCGCGCAACGCCGGCACACCGCCTATACGAAATGGCTGATCCGTCGCATGGACGCTGTCATCGCGACCAGCGATCGATCCGGCTCGTTCCTCGAGGTGCCGCACACGGTGATCCAGCACGGAGTCGACCTTGCCCTGTTCCATCCGCCGGAAACTGCAGAGGACGGCATCGCCGCCACCGGCCTGCCCGGCCGCCATCTCGTCGGCTGCTTCGGCCGTGTGCGCCATCAGAAAGGCACCGATCTTTTCGTCAGGGCGATGGTCGATCTGCTGCCGCAGCATACTGAGTGGACGGCGATCGTCTCCGGCCGGGTGACGGCCGAACACACAGCATTTGGCGACAAACTTAAGGCGGATGTCGCGGCCGCCGGGCTCAGCGACCGTATCCTCTTCCTCGGCGAAGTGCCTGACATCAAGGTCTGGTATCGCCGCCTGACGCTTTACGTCGCCCCTTCCCGCAATGAAGGCTTCGGCCTGACGCCGCTCGAAGCCATGGCCTCGCGCACCGCGGTGGTGGCATCGGATGCGGGTGCCTATGCCGAGCTCCTCGTCACGGGCGAGACGGGTTCGGTCGTCGCCGCCGGCGATGGCGAGGCGCTGACGCGGGCAATCGCGCCCTATATCGCAGATCCCGCGCTGGCGCTCGCCCATGGCGAGAATGCGCTGCGGCATGTCAGAGCGAATTTCGCGCTGGAGAAGGAAGCGAGCGCGATCGGCGCCATTTACAACAGCCTTCTCGGCGACAATCGCAGCTGAGGTAGAAAAGAGAAACGGCCCGTTGGATGACGGGCCGTTGCAAGAATTTTAGGACTGCGGACAGTTCGGTCAGTTATTCAGCCGGCTGAAGCCCGGCAGCGGGAGCACTCTCGCCAGTCTGGCCGCCCAGCGCCGCAGCAAGCTGCGCCGTATCCAGCTCATTTTCCCAACGTGCCACGACGATCGTCGCCACGGCATTGCCGACGAGGTTGGTCAGCGCCCGGCATTCCGACATGAATCGGTCGATGCCGAGGATGAGCGCCATGCCGGCGACCGGCACGGAGGGAACGACGGAGAGCGTCGCGGCAAGCGTGATGAAGCCGGCGCCGGTGATGCCTGCGGCACCCTTGGAGCTCAGCATCGCCACCAAGAGCAGCAGGATCTGATCACCCCAGGAGAGATGGATGCCGGTTGCCTGGGCAATGAACAGGGCCGCCAGCGTCATGTAGATGTTGGTGCCGTCGAGGTTAAAGGAATAGCCTGTCGGAATGACGAGGCCGACGACCGAGCGCTTGCAGCCGGCCTTTTCCATCTTGTTCATCAGCCCCGGAAGTGCTGCCTCCGAAGACGAGGTGCCGAGGACCAGCAGCAGTTCTTCCTTGATGTAGCGCAGCAGCGCCACGATCGAGAAGCCGTTGTAACGGGCAACAGCACCAAGGACTACGAGGACGAAGAGCAGAGAGGTGAGGTAGAAGGTGCCGATCAGCATGGCGAGATTGGCAATCGATCCGACGCCGTACTTGCCGATGGTGAATGCCATGGCGCCGAAGGCACCGATCGGGGCAGCCTTCATCAGGATGGCGACGAGCTTGAACACGGGCGCCGTCAGGGCATTGAGGAAATTGACGACCGGTTCGCTCTTTTCGCCGACCATGGCGAGCGCGATGCCGAAGAGCACCGAGAAGAACAGCACCTGCAGAATATCGCCATCGGCAAAGGCGCCGACGATCGTCGTCGGGATGATGTTGGTCAGGAAACCGACGATGCTCTGCTCATGCGCCTTTGCAGCGTAGCCGGCGACGGCGGCCGGATCCAGCGAGGCAGGATCGATGTTCATGCCGGCGCCGGGCTGGACGACATTGGCGACGATCAGGCCAATGATGAGCGCCAATGTCGAGAATGTCAGGAAGTAGAGCATCGCCTTACCGGCGACGCGGCCGACCTTCTGCAGGTCGCTCATGCCGGCAATGCCGGTCGCAACCGTCAGGAAGATGACGGGGGCGATGATCATCTTGACGAGCTTGATAAAGGCATCGCCGAGCGGCTTCAGCTGGGTGCCGAATTCAGGATAGAAATGGCCGAGAAGGATACCCGCGGCGATAGCCGCGAGAACCTGAACGTAAAGATGGCTATAAAAGGGCTTCTTGCCCTTGCTGTCTGCGACTGCATCGAGTGGTGCTGCGATCATGATGTCCTCCTAATGGCTCGTCCGGAACACACTCCGGCCTCCCGAGCCGTTCGCTTCAAGTCCAACAGCTCAGCCGTTGTTGCCACCTCCTTCGCAATCGGCGTGCCAGTTTTACGCCACCACCCAACATGTTGAATTTATTAAGGAAAAATTTACAGGACTGCTGATAACTAATTAAAAAATGCGGAAATCCGCACAAATCCATTTGCGTTTCGTGCAGAAAAATGCACAGATCCGCCATGTCCGTGTCGCAGAAATTGTGGCCTTCCCTACCCGTGCAACACCGCATCCGCCGGATGTGGTGGGCCTATGCCGCGCTCGCCCTCGTCGCTGTCGTCGCAAGCCTGTGGACCAGCGGCGAGATCGGCCGGCACCGGGCGGAGGCCGCCCTCGAGGAACAGGCCCGCATGGATGCGAGGCTGAATGCGGCGTTGCTGCGCACGGTTCTTGAAAAATACCGGGCGCTTCCCTTCGTGCTGTCGCAAGATACCGCAATCGCCGCGGCACTGGCAGGTAGCGATGTCGGCACGTTCGACCGACTCAGTCAGAAGCTGGAAATGCTGGCAACGGGCACCAAGGCCGCCGTCATCTATGTCATCGACAAGGACGGCATGGCGGTTTCGGCCAGCAACTGGCGCGAACCGACGAGCTTCGTCGGCAATGATTACCGCTTCCGGGAGTATTTTCAGGGGGCCGTCGAACGAGGACAGGCCGAGCACTTTGCGCTAGGCACGGTCAGCAAGAAACCGGGTCTCTATATCTCCCAGCGGATTTCGGGCAGCAACGGCTTGCTGGGTGTCGTTGTAGTCAAGGTCGAATTCGACGATGTCGAGGCGGATTGGAACGCCTCGGGGACCCCGTCCTACGTCGTTGACGAGCGCGGCATTGTCCTCATAACCAGTCTTCCGTCATGGCGGTTCATGACGATCGGCCGGATCGCCGAAGACCGGCTGACAGCGATCCGCGAAAGCCTTCAATTCGGCGCTGCGCCGCTTCAGCCTCTACCGCTCGACCCCATCAGGAACCTCGGCGACAGCCTTGATGTCGTTGAGATCGTCATGCCCGGCGATGCAGGGAAAACCAGGTTTCTCGATGTCGGGATGCCGGTTCCCGCAACTGGATGGCAGTTGCAGCATCTCGTGGCGCTCGGGCCATCCGTCGATGCGGGAATTCGCGAATCCCGCATGCTGGCATTGCTCATACTCCTGCCGCTGCTGGCCGGAGCAGCCTTCCTGTTGCGCCGCCGCCATGCGATCACCCTGCGGATCTCTCGAGAACAGCAAGCGCGGGAGGAACTGGAACGGCGTGTGAGCGAGCGCACACTGGATCTCAGCCAGGCGCGGGATCGGCTGCAGGCTGAAATCATCGGCCACAAGAGCACGGAGCAGAAATTGCAGGCGGTGCAACAGGATCTGGTGCAGGCCAACCGGTTGGCCATCCTGGGTCAGGTGGCCGCCGGCGTTGCCCATGAGATCAACCAGCCGGTGGCGACCATCCGTGCCTATGCCGATAATGCCCGCACCTTCCTCGATCGCGGCCAGACGGCGCCTGCCGGCGAAAATCTCGAAAGCATCGCGGCGCTCACGGAGCGCATAGGTTCGATCACCGAGGAGCTGAAGACCTTTGCCCGCAAAGGCCGGGGCAGCGCCGAACCAACCGGATTGAAGGACGTCATCGAGGGGGCGGTGATGTTGTTGCGCAGCCGGTTTGCCGGCCGCATGGATACGCTCGACATCGACCTGCCGCCCGACGAACTGCAGGTGATGGGAAACCGGATCCGCCTCGAGCAGGTGCTCATCAACCTGCTTCAGAATGCCCTGGAGGCGGTGGCACCGAAGGCCGGAGAGGGTCGCGTCGAGATCAGAACATCAACCGATGCGGGGATGGTAACGGTGACGGTCGCCGACAACGGCCCCGGCATTCCGCCGGAGATCCGCAAAGGCTTGTTCACGCCATTCAACACCTCGAAGGAAAGCGGCCTCGGCCTTGGCCTCGTCATCTCAAAGGATATCGTCGGCGACTATGGCGGCCGGATGGAGGTTGCAAGCGACAGCGGTGGAACCCGGTTCATCGTTCAGCTGAGGAAGGCTTGAGGTCATGGACACACTGATGCCCGTTGCGCTGATCGACGACGACAAGGATCTACGCCGTGCCACCGCGCAGACGCTCGAACTCGCCGGATTTTCCGTATCCGCCTATGACGGTGCGAAAGCCGCGCTGGCGGACCTGCCGGCGGACTTTGCCGGCCCCGTCGTCACCGATATCCGCATGCCGGAGATCGACGGACTGCAACTCTTCGCCACGCTGCAAGGTATGGATGTCGACTTGCCGGTGATCCTGATGACCGGCCACGGCGATATTCCCATGGCCGTTCAGGCGATCCAGGACGGCGCCTATGATTTCATCGCCAAGCCCTTCGCAGCCGATCGGCTCGTGCAGAGCGTGCGTCGCGCAAGCGAGAAGCGGCGGCTTGTTCTGGAAAACCGCATGCTGCGGAAGGCAGCCGAAGATGCGCAGGAGAATTTGCCGCTGATCGGCCAGACGCCTGTCATGGAAAACCTCAGAAACATTCTTCGCCACATCGCCGATACCGATGTGGACGTGCTCGTCGCCGGCGAAACGGGCAGCGGCAAGGAAGTGGTTGCCCAGCTCCTGCATCAGTGGAGCCACCGCCGGAAGGGCAATTTCGTGGCGCTGAACTGTGGCGCCCTGCCCGAAACCGTCATCGAAAGCGAACTGTTCGGTCACGAGGCCGGCGCCTTCACCGGTGCCCAGAAGCGCCGCACGGGCCGCATCGAACATGCAAGCGGCGGCACGCTGTTCCTCGACGAGATCGAAAGCATGCCGGCCGCCACGCAGGTCAAGATGCTGAGAGTGCTGGAGATGCGCGAAATCACGCCGCTCGGCACCAACGAGGTGCGTCCTGTCGATCTTCGCGTCGTCGCGGCTGCCAAGATCGACCTCGGGGATCCCGCGGTGCGCGGCGATTTTCGCGAGGATCTCTATTACAGGCTGAATGTCGTGACGATCTCCATTCCGCCGCTGAGAGAACGCCGCGACGATATTCCGCTGCTGTTTTCCCACTTCGCCGCTCGCGCCGCGGAGCGCTTCCGTCGCGATGTGCCGCCGCGTTCACCTGAAGTGCGGCGGCATCTCGCCTCGCATACATGGCCGGGCAATGTCCGCGAGCTCTCACATTATGCCGAGCGCGTGGTGCTTGGCGTAGAAGGCGGCGGAGCGGCAGCGGTCCCTCCGCATCCGACAGGCGAGACACTTCCGGAACGGCTGGAACGCTACGAGGCGGAAATCATTCGCGACGCGCTGTCGGCCAATGACGGCGACGTGCGCCGTACCATCGAGGCGCTCGGCATTCCGAGAAAGACGTTTTACGACAAGCTCCAGCGCCACGGCATCAATCGGGCCGGCTATATTTCGCGCAAGTAGTTGGCGATGACGTTTACTCTGTCGAAGTGGTCTTAGACTTCTACCAGTCCCAGCTTCTTCACCTGCCTGATCGTCAGCATGGTGCGCACGGTATCGACATGTTCGTTCGCCGTCAGCACCTCGATGACGAAATCCTGAAAGCGGGTAAGGTTCTCCGCCACGCAATGCAACAGGAAATCGCTGTCGCCGGAGACCATCCAGGCCTGCCGCACCAGCGGCCATTCGGTGGTGGCGGCGGCGAAGGCCTTGAGATTGCCTTCCGACTGGTGCTTGAGGCCGACCATACAAAAAGCGACGAGGTCGAAGCCGAGCTTCGGGCTGTTCAGCATCGCGTGGTAGCCCTCGATAATGCCGGCTTCCTCGAGCTTGCGCACCCGGCGCAGGCAAGGCGGCGCCGAGATGCCGACGCGATCGGCAAGCTCCACATTGGTCATGCGGCCGTCGGCCTGCAGCTCCCGGAGGATCTTTATGTCGATGACGTCGAGTTCCGCACGACCCACATCATTGCCTTTCTTTAATTCTCCGCGGGGAGCTTCTATATAAAGCCGCGGAATACGCAAGAAAGTTTCACGCCGATGACGGATTCTTGCATATCCGGGCGATTTGCCTTGTTGGTAACGCAAGGCTGCCCTTGAATAAAAGCATTGGACGTTCATAAATGGCGCAGGGACGCGAAACGGCCGCAATCGCTACTTAGCCGCCGCCCTTCTGCCAGTCGAAAGGAAATGACATGCCCGCCCGCCACACCAAGGTGCTCATCATCGGTTCCGGACCTGCAGGCTATACTGCCGCGGTCTATGCCGCGCGCGCCATGCTGAAACCGGTTTTGATCGCCGGTCTCGAACAGGGCGGCCAGTTGATGATCACCACCGATGTCGAGAACTATCCGGGCTTTGCCGATCCGATCCAGGGTCCCTGGTTGATGGAACAGATGCTGCAGCAGGCAAAACATGTCGGCGCCGAGATCGTCAACGACCTCGTGACCGAAGTCGACATGAATCAGCGTCCTTTCGTTGCCCGCACCGACAGCGGCCAGGTCTGGACCGCCGATACGCTGATTATCGCCACCGGCGCCAAGGCCAAGTGGCTCGGCATCGAGAGCGAGCAGCATTTCCAGGGCTTCGGCGTTTCGGCCTGCGCCACTTGCGACGGTTTCTTCTATCGCAACAAGGATGTGATCGTGGTTGGCGGCGGCAACAGCGCCGTCGAGGAGGCGCTCTATCTCTCCAACATCGCCAAGTCGGTCACATTAGTGCACCGCCGCGACTTCTTCCGAGCCGAGAAGATCCTGCAGGAGCGCCTGTTCTCCAAGGACAATGTCAAGGTTCTGTGGAATACCGAAGTGGCCGAAATAACAGGAACGCCGGCCAAGCCGCCGCTGCCGCAATCCGTATCCGGCGCGCGCCTGCGCGACGTCAGAACCGGCACGATCACCGACATGGTGATCGATGGCGTCTTCGTCGCCATCGGCCATGCGCCGGCAACCGAGCTCTTCAAGGACAAGCTGAAGCTGAAGGACAATGGTTATCTCTGGACCGCGCCGGATTCGACTGCAACCAGCCTGGACGGTGTCTATGCCGCGGGCGACGTGACGGATGATACGTTCCGCCAGGCGATCACTGCTGCCGGCCTGGGGTGCATGGCAGCGCTTGAAGCCGAGCGATATCTGACGGGCCACATGCCCGTCGCCGTGGCCGCGGAGTAAGATCGGCATGAGGGGTGGGGGAATGCCATTGGATTGGGACAAGCTGCGTATTTTTCACGCAGCTGCCGAGGCGGGTTCGTTCACGCATGCGGCGGATAAACTGCATCTGTCCCAATCCGCCATCAGCCGCCAGGTCAGCGCGCTGGAGCACGATGTCGGCACCAAGCTGTTTCACCGCCATGCGCGCGGCCTGATTCTGACAGAACAGGGCGAGTTGCTTTACCGCACCGCCCATGACGTGCTGCTGAAGCTCGAAACCGTGAAGATGCAGCTTACAGAAACGACGGAAACTCCGTCTGGCAAACTGCGCGTCACCACGACGGTCGGTCTCGGCCAGGGCTGGCTGACCGACAAGATCCAGGAATTCCTGCAGCTTTATCCCGATGTGCAGATCCAGCTGATCCTCGACAATGAGGAAGTGGATGTGAACATGCGTCATGCCGACTGCGCGATCCGCCTGCGCCAGCCGCAACAGTCCGACCTCATCCAGCGCAAGCTCTTCACCGTGCACATGCATGTCTATGCGGCCCCGTCCTACATCAACCGCCACGGCGAGCCGCAGAAGGTCGAGGATCTCGACAATCACCGCATCATCACTTTCGGTGAGCCGGCGCCGAGTTACCTGCTCGATGTCAACTGGCTTGAGGTCGCCGGCCGCTCGTCCGACAACAAGCGTATTCCGCATCTGCAGATCAACAGCCAGACCTCGATCAAGCGCGCCGCCCTGCTCGGCATCGGCGTCGCCTGCCTGCCGGATTACATCGTCGGCCGCGACCCCGGCCTGATTCAGCTGGCGATCAATGCCGACGTACCCTCCTTCGACACCTATTTCTGCTATCCCGACGAGATCAAGAACGCCGCCAAGCTGAAAGCCTTCCGCGATTTCATCGTCAGCAAGGCCAGAAACTGGAACTTTTAAGCTTGGTTTTATTGATGAATTGCCGACTATGCAGAACACGCATGACTGGCATGCACAAATGAGGGTTGCCGTTTGCCCATTAAACCACCATATCGCACATAGCTGATGCACATGGTGGCTTTTCCTCCCAGTTCCACCGCATTAGCTGTTCCCCTCTGGAGGTTTTTGACCTTCACACTTATAAGGGCCCTGGTTTTCCAGTGGCCCTCTTTTTTTGCCCTTGCTCCCTCGATAAATGCCGCACCGCAAAAAAATTGTGCGACGCATAGCAGACATGCACAAAAAAGCATTGAAACCTGCTCAAGGAAGCACCATATCTCTCTCAGCTGATGCATCTTGTGGTTTCTCTCCCAGTACCACCGCATTAGCTGTTCCCCTCTGGAGGTTTTTGACCTTCACAATTACAAGGGCCCTGGTTTTCCGGTGGCCCTCTTTTTTTGCCTAAAATTTGCGCACCCACTAAACACCGCAGCCTCACGCCTCCGTGATTTGCATATCGAAGGCTGACGATCGATATATCGGTCAGACACGATTTATAATTCGGCAAACGACGATGGACAAAGACGAAATTATTAAGGCGCTCGCCCATCCCGCCCGGATGGACATTCTCAACTGGCTGAAAAATCCCGAGGAGCATTTCCCCTCGCAGGAGCATCCTTTCGAAATGGGCGTCTGCGCCAGCCAGTTCGAGCGCTGCGGCCTGTCGCAGTCGACTGTCTCGGCCCATCTCGGCACGCTGCATCGCGCCGGCCTCGTCACCACCAAACGCGTCGGCCAGTGGATCTTTTACAAGCGCAACGAGGAAACCATCGCCGTCTTCCTCAAGCAACTGACGCAGGATCTTTAGAATGCCCCTCGCCCTCCTCGTTCTTGCCTTGAGCTCATTTGCGATAGGCACCACTGAATTCGTCATCATGGGTCTGTTGCCGGAGGTCGCCGCCGATCTCTCGGTCAGCATCCCGCAGGCCGGATGGCTGGTGACCGGTTATGCCCTGGCGGTCGCGATCGGCGCCCCTGTGATGGCGATTTCGACCGCGAAGTTGAAGCGCCGTACCGCCCTGATTGCGCTGATGGCCTTCTTCATCGCCGGCAACCTGCTGTGCGCTCTGGCGAGCGACTACTGGGTGCTGATGATCGCCCGTGTCGTGACAGCACTCTGCCACGGCGCCTTCTTCGGCATCGGCTCGGTGGTCGCCGCCGGCCTCGTCGCCGAAGACCGCAAGGCCCGAGCCGTCGCGCTGATGTTCACTGGCCTGACGCTCGCCAACGTTCTCGGCGTGCCGCTCGGCACCGCGATCGGTCAGGCCTATGGCTGGCGCGCCACCTTCGGCGTCGTCACCGTCATCGGTATCTTCACCATATCAGGCCTGATCGCCATCCTGCCCAGGGACAAGCAGCAAGAAAACGGCAGCATCCTGCGCGAGATTGCGGCACTCAGGAATGGCGGTCTGTGGTTAGCACTCTCCACCACCGTCTTCTTCGCCGCCTCTATGTTCACCCTCTTCACCTATATCGCGCCGCTGCTGCGCGACGTCACCGGCGTTTCGCCGGAAGGCGTCACCTGGACGCTGTTCCTGATCGGCCTCGGGCTGACCATCGGCAACCTCGTCGGCGGCAAGCTTGCCGATTGGCGGCTCGGCGCGACGCTAGCCGGGGTCTTTGCCGCGATCGCCATCACTTCGATCGCCTTCAGCTATACGAGCCGCTTCTTCATCCCGGCTGAAATCACCCTCTTCCTCTGGGCGATGGCAAGCTTTGCCGCCGTACCGGCGCTGCAAGTCGGCGTCGTCGGCTTCGGCAAGGACGCCCCGAACCTCGTCTCGACGATCAACATCGGCGCCTTCAACACCGGCAATGCGCTCGGCGCATGGGTGGGTGGCTTGGTCATCGACGCCGGCTTCGATCTGACCCGCGTTCCGCTCGCCGCGGCCTTGATGGCCCTGATCGGCCTCGGGGCGACGGCGCTCACCTATCTCTCCGCCAGGGGCCGGGCTGCCCTCGCCCCTGCCGAGTGATCCTCCCGCAAAAGAAAGGACCATCATGGCCAAGCTTTTCGAACCCACGAAAGTCGGCGACATATCCGTCAAGAACCGCATCGTCATGGCGCCACTCACCCGTAACCGCTCGCCGGGCGCAATCCCCAACGACCTCAACGTCGAATATTACCGCCAGCGCGCCACATCAGGCCTGATCATCACCGAAGCAACCGCGATCACCCATCAGGGCCAGGGTTATGCTAACGTGCCTGGTCTCTACAGCAAAGAGGCTCTCGACGGCTGGAAGCGCGTGACCGACGCCGTTCACGCAGCCGGCGGCAAGATCGTCGTCCAGATGTGGCATGTCGGCCGTATCTCGCACACGACGCTGCAGCCGAACGACGGCAAACCGGTTTCCTCGACCAACCGCATCGCCAAGGCCAAGACCTATCTGGTCAATGCCGACGGCACCGGCAGCTTTGCCGACACCTCCGAGCCGCGCGCGCTCGAAACCGCCGAAATCCCCGGCATCATCGAGGATTACCGCAAGGCTGCCCGGGCGGCGATCGACGCCGGCTTCGACGGTGTCGAGATCCACGGCGCCAACGGCTATCTGCTCGACCAGTTCATCCGCGACGGTATCAACGACCGCACAGACCAATATGGCGGCTCGATCGAAAATCGTACCCGTCTGACCTTCGAAGTCGTCGATGCCGTGGTCAAGGAAATCGGCGCCGGCCGCACTGCAATCCGCATCTCGCCGGTGACGCCATCAGGCGAAAGCTACGATTCCAATCCGCAAGCGACCTTCGCAAATGTCGTCGAAGGACTGGCCAAATACGATCTCGCCTATATCCATGTCATCGAAGGCCAGACCGGCGGCGACCGCGACTACAAGCAGGGCGACAATCCCGCCTTCGATTACAAAGCGCTGCGCCAGACCTATGAAAAGGCCGGCGGTAAGGCCGACTGGATGGTCAACAACGGCTACGATCGCAATCTGGCGATCGACGCCGTCGAAAGCGGTCGCGCCGATCTCGTCGCCTTCGGCAAGCCCTTCATCGCCAATCCCGATCTCGTCGAGCGCCTGGTACACAATCTGCCGCTCAACACGCCCGACCAGTCGACTTTCTATGGCGGCACCGGCAAGGGCTATATCGACTATCCCATTCTCGAAAAGGTCGCCTGACCTTCACGCGAACGCAAATCCCGCCGAAAGGCGGGATTTCCATCTTCGACGCGTTTTTGTAGGGTGCCGCCATGTTTGCTCCCTATCTTGATCGCTGGTCGCTGATATCAGACGGCGAGCCCATCATCACCCATTCCAGCCGCCTGCTGCCGGTCCTCTGGCAGGACAGACCTGCCATGCTGAAAGTGGCGGCCGATATCGACGAACGATACGGCGCGCTTCTGATGCAGTGGTGGGACGGTGACGGCGCAGCCTATGTCTATGCCCATGAAGGCGATGCCGTGCTGCTCGAAAGGGCGACGGGAAAACGCTCGCTGCTTGCCATGGCGATGAACGGCGCGGACGATGAGGCAAGCCGCATCCTCTGCCGCACCGCGGCCCGGCTGCATGCGCCGCGAGAAAAACCGCTTCCCGATCCCATCTCCCTTACCCGTTGGTTCCGTGATCTGGAGCCGGCAGCAGGCAAGCATGGCGGCACGCTTGCCGATTGCTCGGCGATAGCCAACGTCCTCCTTGCCGATCAGCGTGATCTCACCATCCTCCACGGCGACATCCACCACGACAATATCCTCGATTTCGAGGCGCGCGGCTGGCTGGCGATCGATCCCAAGCGGCTCCACGGCGAGCGAGGCTTCGATTTCGCCAATATCTTCGCCAACGAGGAACTGCCGACCATCACCGATCCCGCCCGTTTCCGCCACCAGCTCGCCGTCGTCTCGGCGGAGGCGAAGCTGGAGCCGAAGCGGCTTTTGCAATGGATCGCCGCCTATTCTGGCCTTTCCGCTGCCTGGTTCCTCGGCGATCCGAACATTCAGCAGGCCGAGACGGCGTTGACGGTCGCCCGGATCGCCCTGGCCGAACTTCAGACCTAACCCGCGCTCTCAGGCAACTGCCTGATCAAGGCAGCGGTCGTCTCGCGATGCAGTTCGGGCAGGCAGCCAAGCGCCACGAGCGAGGCCCGAACCGCCTCGTCGATCGGTGTCTGCGGTTCCCTGCCGAGTTCAGCCGTAAGCCTGGCGTTCCGCATCCGCAGCGGCACCTTCCAGAGATAGCGCATCTCCTTGATCTCCCGCATCACAGGAACGAAAGGAGCGGCAAACGGCACGATCCACCAGGGAAAGCCACCGATCTTCGCCTTGCCGCCGGCAATGCGCTTGATCGCTTCGGCCATCTGCATGCCATCCGCATCCCAGAAGCCCTCCATGTGATAGACGGCGAAGTCCGGCAGCAGATCGGCCCGCTCGATGAGCTGGGCGATGGTTTCCGCCATGTCTGGCAGGTAGGTCCATTGATGACCGACACCGCGCCGACCTGGGTTCCTGATCGTGCCGACCGGCTTGCCTGGGGTCACGAGGCCAGACGAAAACCAGCTATTGGCCGTCGTGCCTGGGCCGAAGAAATCCCCCGCCCTGACAATGATGACGCCGGCACCGGACTGTGACGCCGCCTTCAGCCGCTTCTCCATTTCGACCCGGATCGCCCCCTTCTTCGTTACCGGATGCTGCGGGCTTTCTTCCGTCGGCGCCGGCAGGGCGTCGGGACCGAAATTATAGACGTTGCCCGGCAGCACGATGCGCACGCCGACAGCGCGAGCAGCCGCGATGGTATTGTCGAGCATCGGCAGCACCAGTGTTTCCCAGTCGCGGTAGCCGGGCGGATTGACGGCATGGACGATCAGGCTGACGCCTTCGGCCGCCCTCAGGACGTCACCGGCATTCATCGCATCGCCCTGCACCCATTCGAACGCCGGCTCGCTCCTCGACGCCTTGGCGACGTCACGGTTGAGCGCCCGGATGCTCCAGCCGCGCGCAAGCAGCTTGCGGGCAACCGCGCTGCCGATACCGCCGGTCGCGCCGAGAACGAGGGCGGTCGTCTTCATTTCGCTGCTCATGATAATCATCTCCTTCGATCGGATGAGAGGATCATGCCATCAGAATGGCATAAACGAAATTGACGAAAGAAATGTATCTATTATACAAAAATATATGAGCGTGGAACCGAGCTGGGATTTCTACCGCAGTTTTCTGACCGTGCTTCAGCAGGGGTCGCTTTCGGCCGCCGCCCGCGAACTGGGGCTGACGCAGCCGACCATAGGCCGCCATGTCGATGCACTGGAACTGGCGATCGGCGCCGAACTCTTCACCCGCTCACCGAACGGCCTGCTGCCGACCGACGCCGCACTGGCGCTGAAGCCCTATGCCGAGACGCTGGCTGCAACCGCGGCCGCGCTTTTGCGTACCGCATCCGGCCAGCGCGAGCACGTGGCAGGAACGGTCAGGGTCAGCGCCAGCGAGGTCATCGCCGTCGAAGTGCTGCCGGCGATTCTCGGACCGCTACAGGAGACCTATCCCGAACTGCAGATCGAGCTCTCGGCATCCGATATGATCGAGGACCTGATGAATCGCGAGGCCGATATTGCCGTGCGCATGGCCGAACCGCAGCAGGCTGCACTCGTCGTGCGCCGCATCGGCGATATCCCCCTCGGCTTTCATGCTCATCGCCGCTATCTCGAACGACACGGCATTCCGCAAACCCTGGCTGACCTCACAAACCACCGGCTCATCGGCTTCGACCGGCAGACGGCCTATGTGCGCATGGCGATGAAACGCTATGCAGTGCCTGACATCAAATTCTCTTACCGGACCGACAGCAATCTTGCCCAACTCTCGGCGATCCGCGCCGGCGTCGGCATCGGTCTCTGCCAGATCGGACTTGCCCGGGGGAACCCTGACCTGGTGCACGTCCTGCCCGATGCCTTCGCCATTCCGCTCGGCACGTGGGTGGCGATGCATGAGAGCTTGAAGACTTCGCCGCGCTGCCGCGCCACTTTCGACGCGCTGGTCAAGGGCCTGCAGGACTATCATCGATATTCGACCAGTGCGTGACCGCGAAAATCGAAATCGATTTTCGGAAAGAATCATGCGCAAACTACAGAATAGCGGAGCGTTCTGAGCGCATCCTATCGGACGGGCGGCGCTCGAGCGGGACGGGAAATGAGAATACACAATCCGGTTGAACTCGTACCCAACGATCCGCAATGGCCGCAATCCTTCCGGCGAATCCGCAACAGGTTGCTGGCCTTGCTGCCGCAGGCGCTTTTCATCGATCACATCGGCAGCACATCCATACCGGGCATGATCGCCAAGCCGCTCATCGATATCGACATCGTTCTTCCCGGCCTCGAGCACATCGAGGACGCCACAGGCGTGCTTCTGGCCGAAGGCTACGAGCCACGCGGCAATCGCTATGACGACGAGGTCTGGGCGTTTCTATCGAAAGGTTCGGTGCCGGCAGAACGGGTCTACCTTTGCCCTTCCGGCAACGGCACGCATCGAAACAGGCTGGCTTTCCGGGATTATCTCATCGCACATCCACTGGCGGCGGCCGATTATGCCGCTCTCAAACGCAGACTGGCGGCCGAATTCCGGATGGACGGCGACGGCTATACTGCGCATAAGCGCGAATTCGTCGATGCGATCGTCGCACGGGCAGTGGCGGGAGATAGTTAGCTGCCGATGCCTTGCGAGGCCTCGGCCGGGCGATCCTTCCACTGGCCGTCCACCACCTCGGTTTCCGGCCTGTCGCCGCCTTCGGCATATTCCTCATGCCACTTGCCGTTCTCGTCCTGCCAACTGATCTCGGCGGAATCGCCGCCGACCTGCTGTTCGGCCGCGACGATGCGCGCAGCTTCAAGCGCGTCGGCATGGGTCGGGAATGCCTCGGAATAGACACCTCCCAGCCTGTAGGCCCAGCCGCCGTCATGCGGCACGACTTCGTAGACCACCTTGATCATGCATCCGTCTCCTCATCTTCTTGTTGCGCATTCGCACGCTTCCGGAAAAGATCCGGATCATCGCGGCCGCTTGACGAGAATTCGAGGACGCCGCGATCTGCTTTCCGGCCCCGATGAGGTTCAGTATTCCATTAAACGCCGAAGACTGCAAATGGCACTCGACCAGCACTTGCTTGATAGGCGAAATCAGTGACTTAGATAGAACGCATGAATCGGGACAGGAGCTAAGGCTTGAGGATCGCGTCACGCTTTAAAGAGGAAAAGTTTCTGGTCGCCGCACTTGTCGTTGCAGCGATCGCCTATCTCTTGGAACACGCGGTGATCGGGATGGGGCGCGGCGTCGCGCTGATTGCCGCCGCTGGCCTGGTCGGCACGATCGTGCTCGCCTCGATCCGCGTTGCCCATCATGCCGAGCTGATCGCCGTCAAGGTCGGCGATCCCTATGGCACGATGATCCTGACGCTCTCGGCCGTCGCCGTCGAAGTCATCATCCTCGCCATCATGATGAGCGGCGAAAGCTCGCCGACGCTGGTGCGCGACACGATCTATTCGGCCTTGATGCTGGATATCAACGGCATTCTCGGCCTGGCCGCCCTGCTCGGCGGTCTCAAGCACGGCGAACAGCCCTATAACGACAATTCCGGCAAGACCTATGGCGTGATGATCCTCACCGCCATGGGCATTTCGATGATCGTGCCGGAATTCGTGCCCAGCGACAAATGGCACTATTATTCCGCCTTCACCATCGTCGCAATGATCGCGCTTTATGGCCTCTTTCTGCGCATGCAGGTCGGCCAGCACAGCTATTTCTTCAGTTACAGCTATCCGCGCTCCGAACGGAAGAAAGAAAGTCCGGACGAGCATGGCCCCGACGAGTCGGCGGCGATCTCGATCGCCACCATTCTCGTCGGCGTCGTCATCATCGGCCTGCTCGCAGAGTTCATGGCCGCCTTCATGACCGAAGGCCTGCGCGACAGCGGTGCGCCGATCGCCGTCACCGCCGTGGTCGTCGCAGCGATTTCGGCCGCCCCCGAAATCCTGACCGCGTTGAGGGCGGCACTCAGGAACCGCATGCAGGCGACGGTCAATATCGCCATGGGCGCCTCGCTGTCGACGGTCATCCTGACGGTGCCCGTCATGGAGGTGATCGCGCTCTATACCGGCCAGCCCTTCATCATGGCGATGACCCCGGTACAGACGGTGATGGTGGCTATCACGCTGATTGCCGCGGCGATCAACCTCAACGACGGCGAGACCAACGCCATCGAGGGCATGACGCATTTCATCCTCTTCGCCACCTTCGTCATGCTGACCGCGCTGGGGCTTTGAAGGCTTCGTCTTCCCGACAGGGGACGGAGAGCAGTTATCCGCACGCGTAACGTCAACTCACAGAGCAGCCTGACAGCCCACCTTTTGAGGAGAGCTTTCGACAGTCATTCCTTCGACTTTTCGAGGAAACGCTGCTTGCGGGTTTTCGGCTTGAAGCGCCGGAAGAAACCCTCGATGGCGCGGATGGATTTGGTGACGGACATGAGCCTGTCGATCTGGCTATTTGCGTTGTGGAGCCGTTCCGACAGGACTTCGGCCGCCGTCATCGCGATCTCGATCGGCGGCACCTGTGGAAACCGTCTGGCAATTGCCGCATAGGGGCTGGCATCCACACCGCCCATCATCGATATCGTGCCCATCCGTGCAAAGAGACGCAGGAAAATCTGCTCGAACGTCCAGTCGTGCACGTCGAAGACCTTCCACTTCTCGCTCCTCTTCGCCGAAAAACCGGCAAGCAGGATCTTGCCCGGCAGTTGCAGCTCGGCGAGCCACAGCGCCACCGCAAAACCACTCGTCGCGATCTTGCCCACCGGATAGAGATCGACGAGCATTTTCGTCAGATCAAGGTGACGGGTTTCAGCGCCTTCGAAGCGGCCCTCCTCGCTGAAGTTTTCCTCCGGAGAGACTCGAATGTTGACGACGCCCAAAAAATCGTCGCCGGCAAAAAAGCGTAGGACTTCCGCCGCCTCGCGCCGGTGGACGATATTGGCGCCCATCACGCCGCTGCGGGCAAACAGCACCGCATGGCCGGCGAAGGGCTCGTCGAGCACCTTATAGACATTGTTGAAGAAGACGTAGAGCGCCGTCTCCGGCAATTCGCTTCGCAGCCGTTTGAAATCGACGGCCTCGCTGTTGGCCACCAGCACAATGTGGGAATAGTGCGACAACAGCGCTTTCCACGCCTCCGGCGTCGGAGAATTGAAGCCGCTATCCGAGGCGGCCATGGTCTGCGTGTCGCTGGGGATTGCTTCCATATCGGCTCACATGCACTTTCCAAGGACGATGCGCTCTGCCGCCCGACTAGCTGTTGCTGAAATAAGCGCGTGTTCGTGCCAGCCGCGCCAGCCCGCCGATCCGCTTTCCCAAATGCGAAAGGAACCCCGCCATCCGGCCCGTCATCGACGGCTGCCTGCAGAAGGAAGCCCACGGCGTATTGGCGAGATCCTCGACATAACGCTTGGCCATCCGGCGATGCACCCACGGCACAGTCGCCTGCCACGGTTTTTTCCGGCCGGTGAAATGGATGATCGCCGGCTGGCCGACGAAAGGCAGGAGGCCGGTCTGCGTGTTCCAGCGCGGGTCGAGCACCAGCCAGTCGCCATCGAAAGTGACGTTCAGCGCATCCTGGTCGTTATTCTCGAAAAGATACGACCGCTCCTCGAAAATCTCCCGTGTCCTGGCAAAAAGCCCCCTCGCCCGGCAGGCTGACCAGTCGAACAGCAGCACGCCGGCATTGAAATAACGACCACCCTCGCGCATGCCGATCTTCCGCTGCCGTGCACCGGCCTTCTCGGGAAAGGCCATGACATAATCGTCTATGGCGGCAAGCGCCTTGCCCTGCAAATCCATGGCGAAGAGGTCGTCGACCGGCGCAACCGCAAGCACATCGGCATCGAGATAGAGCAGCCGCTCGACATGATCGGGAATGTACAGATCCATGTAGAGCCGCGCCAGCGTCGCGCCCGACCAGCGGCCCCGCGCCTGCAGCGTATCCGGCGTATTGTAGGGCAGCACCTTGATTGTCATGCCGTGCAGACGCGCGAAATTTCTGACCTCGGCGATCTCGTTCGGCTTGAGGTCGATGCCGAGAAGCAGAAATTCCACCGCAGGACCTGAGAGATTGCGCTTGACGGAAAGCAGGGTGCAGCAGGCGGCCGGCAGCATGTTGACATCCGAACAGACGATGACGGCACTCTGCTGCAAAATCCCGGCCTCCCGAAGCGGCAACTTAGACTTAATGCCGGATATCTAGTTGGTTTGATGCCAACCCGCAACCGCAGATCACCCGCCGGACCGTCACTCTGCGTCACGTTTTGAATCGGAATTCAACGACTTGCGAGGCAAAGCGGATTCAGATGAGGAGCATATTGAATCGGAACGTGAACTTAGAGCCGCAGCGCCAATGGATGATCGACGAGCAGTCGGTCGACTGTCGCAAGCTGCAGTCCCTCGACCTTGCACTGAGCGAGCAGCAAGCGATCGAAGGGATCGCGCGTCTCCGGTTCGGGGTCGGCGGCGGTGATGACGTGCGCGATATCGATGGGCAGGATCGTCAGCCCCGTGCCCTGCAGGTAGGCTGGAATAACGTCCAGGGTTAGTCCCGGCTGCAACTTGCCAAGTCGTGTCTTGATCGCGATTTCCCAAAGGCTCGCGACGCTGACGAAACCTTTGGTCGTAGCGTGCAAAAGCACGCGTTGGACATCAGGAAAACGGTCGGTCAACTTTCGTTGGACGATTGCGATGATCATATGCGTGTCGAGTAGCACACGCATGATCACGGCAGCGGTTTGAGAAGAAAATCTTCCGGCAAAGGATCGTCGAAGTCGTCGGCGATATACATCTCCGTCCGCGTGATACCCTTGGAACGAAGATAGGCTTCGCCGGCCTCCAGGTTCAAACCGCCGCGTTTTTGATGCGGCACGAGATCGAACACCGGCCGACCGTTGCGTGTCACGACAATGGTTTCACCTTCCTCGACCTCACGGGCGAGTTCGGTCAGGCGGTTCTTCGCATCACGGATCGAAACGGTCTTCATGACGGAAAATGTAGCTACATGCAGCCACATCGTCAACGCCGCCAACAAAAAAGGCCCGCCGTCGCCGGCAGGCCTTCGATTGGTGTTTTTGAAAACCCGCTTACTTGCAGGCGCCGCAGAAGCGCTGGATGCGGCGGCAGGCTTCCTCGAGCTGCTCTTCCGAAGTCGCGTAGGAGATGCGGAAATTCGGGCCGAGACCGAAGGCCGAACCGTGAACGACGGCAACGCCTTCCGTTTCCAGAAGCTCGGAAACGAAATCCTCGTCCGTCTCGATGACCTTGCCCGACGGAGCCGTCTTGCCGATCAGGCCGGCGCAGGACGGATAGACATAGAAGGCGCCTTCCGGCACCGGGCAGACAATGCCCTTGGCCTGGTTCAGCATCGAAACGACGAGATCGCGACGGCCTTCGAAGATCTTCTTGTTCGCAGGTATGAAGTCCTGCGTGCCGTTCAGCGCTTCGACAGCCGCCCACTGGGCGATCGACGTCGCACCCGAGGTCTGCTGCCCCTGGATCATGTCCATGGCCTTGATGAGCTGGATCGGGCCGGCCGCATAGCCGATACGCCAACCGGTCATCGCATAGGCCTTGGAGACGCCATTCATCGTCAGCGTGCGGTCGTAGAGCTTCGGCTCGACTTCCACAGGCGTGACGAACTTGAAGTCGCCATAGGTCAGGTGCTCGTACATGTCGTCGGTTAACACCCAGACCTGCGGATGCTTCATCAGCACGTCCGTCAGCGCTTTCAGCTCGGCCTGCGTATAGGCCGCCCCCGTCGGGTTGGACGGCGAGTTGAAGATGAACCACTTGGTCTTCGGCGTGATCGCCTTTTCGAGATCGGACGCCTGGAGCTTGAAGTTATGCTCCTGGGTGGCCGAAACGAAAACCGGCGTGCCGCCGCACAGCGCCACCATCTCAGGATAGGAAACCCAGTAAGGCGCCGGGATGACGACTTCGTCGCCGGGGTTCAGCGTTGCCATGAAGGCGTTGAAAAGGATCTGCTTGCCGCCGGTGCCGACGATCGTCTGCTCCCAGGAATAGTCGAGGCCGTTCTCGCGCTTGAACTTGGCGGCGATCGCCTTGCGCAGCTCGGGAATGCCGGAAACCGGGGTATACTTCGTTTCGCCGCGGTTGATCGCGTCGATGGCGGCCGTCTTGATATTATCCGGCGTATCGAAATCCGGCTCACCCGCGCCGAGGCCGATGACGTCACGTCCTTTTGCTTTCAGCTCGCGCGCTTTCTGGGAGACGGCGATGGTGGCTGAAGGCTTCACACGGGAAAGAGCATCGGCAAGGAAAGCCATGATAACGGTCCTAATGGTTGAAACGGGCAGAAAGCCGGGACCGGAGTTCTGCGGTTAGCTCTATGTCCAATGTATGACGGCATTTCAAGCGGAAAGGCGTCATGATGGCATGATTCTTATTGATCGGTTCGCCGCGCCACCAGCCTGGCATGCCGTCCGCTTCGGAGAGGCTTGCGTCACGCGGTCGAAACGCCATGCGCAGATCTTGAATCAAACTCTGAAGCCATCCGGATTTATACCCTGAAATCAGTGGCATCGTCGAATTCGGCCATTGCCACGAATAAGCCGCAACAAATGCCGCGCCACGCCGCAATTCGGTCGCGAGCGCGCCGAGATCGAAGCCGCATCATCCGGCATCCGAAATTGGTTATTGAGGGTATGCCAATGTTTCTGGAAGATGAGTTTATCATAGGGCGCATTCGTGCGCGCCGAATTTCCGTTTCAGTCCTTGTTGCCGTCACCGCCTTTGCAGCCTGCATCGCCGCGATGCTGGCGCTTGCCTCCGCCGCCCGCGCCGCCGAGCCGCAGGCATCCGCACAGCTCGCAGCGCTTGTCCGGCCGAACGACGTCAATAGCGGCTCGCTGCTCTTTCCGTCGAAGGAGCCTGGCTTCTATGTCGAAGCGCCGCGGCTGAAGACCGATGTCGCCATCGATGTCTCCGGCCCGATCGCCAGGGTGAAGGTGACGCAGCGCTTCCAGAATCCGAGCCAGGGTTGGGTCGAAGGCACCTACGTCTTTCCGCTGCCGGACAATTCCGCCGTTGACGCGCTGAAAATGCAGATCGGCGAACGTTTCATCGAAGGCCAAATCAAGCCCCGCCAGGAAGCCCGCGAGATCTACGAGCAGGCCAAGGCCGAAGGCAAAAAGACGGCGTTGCTCGAACAGCAGCGGCCGAACATCTTCACCAACCAGGTCGCCAATATCGGTCCCGGCGAAACCATCGTCGTCCAGATCGAATACCAGCAGACCATCCACCAGTCGGGTGGCGAGTTCTCGCTGCGCTTCCCGATGGTCGTCGCCCCGCGGTACAATCCGGCGCCGATCGTCCAGACTGTCGAGTTCAACAACGGCGCCGGTTTTGCCACGCCGCGCGACCCGGTGGAAAACCGCGACAAGATCGCTGCCCCCGTGCTTGATCCGCGTGAGAACGCCAGGATCAATCCGGTTTCGCTGACCGTCGACCTCCGGGCTGGTTTCCCGCTCGGCGATGTCAAATCGTCCTTCCATGCGGTCGATATCAGCCAGGATGGCGACCAGGCGAGGACGATCAGCCTGAAGGCGGACACCGTTCCCGCCGACAAGGATTTCGAGCTCACCTGGAAGGCCGCCGCCGGCAAGATGCCGAGTGCCGGCCTCTTCCGCGAAGTGATTGATGGTAAGACCTATCTGCTTGCCTTCGTCACCCCGCCCACGGCCCCGGACACGGCAGTGCCGCCGGCAAAACGCGAGGTGGTCTTTGTCATCGACAATTCCGGCTCCATGTCCGGCCCG
Organism: Rhizobium sp. WSM409; assembly: GCF_057653825.1. Taxonomy (NCBI): domain Bacteria; kingdom Pseudomonadati; phylum Pseudomonadota; class Alphaproteobacteria; order Hyphomicrobiales; family Rhizobiaceae; genus Rhizobium; species Rhizobium sp. WSM409. The sequence continues at coordinate 3,028,197 of NZ_CM172794.1, forward strand.
TCGATCGAGCAGGCCCGCCAGAGCCTGGCGCTTGCCATCTCCAAGCTGAACCCCGACGACCGCTTCAACGTCATCCGTTTCGACGATACGATGACTGACTATTTCAAGGGTCTCGTCACTGCCACCCCTGACAATCGCGAAAAGGCGATCGGCTATGTCAGAGGCCTGACCGCCGACGGCGGCACGGAAATGCTGCCTGCCTTGCAGGCTGCGCTGCGCAACCAGGGACCGGTCGCAAGCGGAGCGCTGCGCCAGGTCGTGTTCCTGACGGATGGCGCGATCGGCAACGAACAGCAGCTTTTCCAGGAAATCACCGCAAATCGCGGCGATGCCCGGGTCTTCACCGTCGGCATCGGTTCGGCGCCGAACACCTATTTCATGACCAAGGCCGCCGAGATGGGCCGCGGCACCTTCACGGCGATCGGCTCGACCGATCAGGTGGCAAGCCGCATGGGCGAGCTTTTCGCCAAGCTGCAGAACCCAGCCATGACCGATATCGCTGCCACCTTCGAAGGCATCAAAGCCGAAGATATCACGCCGAACCCGATGCCGGACCTCTATAGCGGTGAGCCCGTCGTGCTGACCGCGCAGTTGCCCGAGAACAATGCCGGCAAGCTGCAGATCATCGGCAAGACAGGCGACCAGCCCTGGCGCGTCGAGATGGATATCGCCAACGCCGCCGACGGCAGCGGCATTTCCAAGCTCTGGGCGCGCCGCAAGATCGACGATTTCGAGGCCCGCGCCTATGAGCGTCAGGATCCGGCCGCGCTCGACAAGGATATCGAGACGGTGGCGCTCGCCCATCACCTCGTCTCCCGCGTCACCAGCCTGGTCGCCGTCGATGTCACTCCGTCGCGCCCGGCCGATCAGCCGCTCGGCTCGGCCAAGCTGCCGCTCAACCTGCCGGATGGTTGGGACTTCGATAAAGTCTCCGGCGAAAACCCTGCCCCTCTTGGCGGCGCGGAGCGCCATGGCTCGGCTACGCCGGCAGGAAACGCCGGACCGGAGCAGGCCGAAACACAGGCACTTGTCGCCTCGCCTGAGATCGCAAACATGATGGCCGCAGCCCCGACTGCCAAGGCGGCCACCATGATCGCGCAGAAGAGCTCGACCGTGACCCTGCCGCAGACGGCGACGCGCGCCGACGAGCAGATCATCCGCGGGCTTACCATGCTGCTCCTGGCGCTGACGGCGGCAAGCGGTTTGGCCGTCTGGCGGCGTCGCCTCAAGCGCATTATCGCGGTCGGAGCCAAGCGAAATGGTCTCTAGACTCTCTGCAAGCCAGAACGAGGAGGCGGCCGAATTCGAGCCGCTTCCGACCTATCTGGAACTCGCCATGGCCGCCGCCACGGCCTATGACAGGCCGAAGCCTCGCAAGCGGAAGGGGTTCTTCCTCTGGCGTCTTTCCTCGATCGAAAAGACGATCGCCTTTGCCATCGCCGGCCTTGCCTTTTATGGCTTGGCACTGATCGGCGACGGTTTCCTGCTGAAGGCGAAAGCGGAGCTCTCCCAGATCCTACTGAAACGCGCCTTCGCCGCGGAGTTGCAGGGGAAGGAGACAAAACCCTGGCCCTGGGCGGATTTCACCACGGAGGCCAAGGTGCGCGCGCCGCGCCTCGGCAAGGAGGCGATCGTGCTCTCCGGCGCCTCTGGCGAGGCTCTGGCCTTCGGTCCGGCCTGGCTCGTCAACACCCCGCAGCCCGGCGAGGAAGGCACCTCCGTCATTGCCGCCCATCGCGACACGCATTTCCGCTGGCTGCAATACATAAAGCCCGGCGATACGATCGAGGTCACCCGCCGCGACGGAAAACTATTGACCTTCAAGGCCGGCGAGGGCCGCATCGCCCCGTGGGATGCCAACGGCATCGATCCCTCCTCCGATGGCCACCGCCTGGTGCTGACCACCTGCTGGCCCTTCAATGCCACCGAACGCGGGCCGCTACGCTACATCCTTGAGGCAGAATTGGTCGACGACCAGGCGACGGGCTCGGTTCAACCGGTAAACACAAAGCCGTTATTGCAGGTCGAATGAGGGTTGAAGCCCTTCCCTGCACGCTCCACGTTCCACATGGAGAAACGACGGGGAGCAAGATGAAGAGAATATCCGCCTTCCATTTCGCCGCAGCGCTGGTCCTGATCGGCGCCATGTCCGCGGATGCGGCCGACATCGTCAACACGCAGGATCTCGCCGTCCGTGTCGACAAGCTCGCCGACGGCCTCCAACATCCCTGGGCGGTCGAAGTGTTGCCCGACGGGGCCTATCTCGTCACCGAGCGGCCGGGCCGCATGCGCATCGTCCGCGACGGCAGGGTTTCCGAGCCGATCGGCGGCGTACCCAAGGTCAGCGCTCGTGGTCAGGGCGGCCTGATGGACGTGGCGCTCGCGCCGGACTTTGCGACATCTCGCAAACTCTATTTCACCGCCGCCATCGCCAACAGCCAGGGCTCCGGCACCGAAGCCTTCAGCGCCGCGCTTTCCACTGACGAGAAGACACTCGACGCCGTGAGGCCTATCTTCAGCATGCGGCGCTTCACCTCGGGCAATATCCAGTACGGCTCGCGCATCGCGATTGCCTCAGACGGTACGCTGTTCATCAGCGTCGGCGATCGCGGCAACCGCGACCGCTCGCAGAACTGGCAGGACGATGCCGGCTCGATCATCCACATCAATACCGATGGCAGCATCCCTGCCGACAATCCATTCAAGGACGGCGGCAAGGCGCTGCCGGAAATCTGGTCGAAAGGTCACCGCAACCCGCAGGGCATCACCTTCGACGCCAAGGATGGCAAGCTCTATACTGTCGAACACGGCGCGCGCGGCGGCGACGAGATCAACCAGCCCGAGGCCGGCAAGAATTACGGCTGGCCGATCATCACCTATGGCCGCGACTATTCGGGTGCCGAGATCGGTGAAGGCACCGCCAAGGACGGGCTGGAACAGCCGCTCCATTACTGGGATCCTTCGATCGCACCAGGCGCCCTCGTCGTCTATCGTGGCGCCATGTTCCCGGAATGGGACGGCAATTTCCTCGTCGCGGCGCTGAAGTTCCAACTGCTCTCGCGCATGCAGCGCGACGACGGCGGCGCCTTCGTCACCGAAGAGCGCCTGTTCGAGGGCGAATACGGCCGCATCCGCGACGTCGTCGTCGCCCCCGACGGCGCCCTGCTGATGGTGACGGATGAGGACAACGGCGCGCTGCTCAGGATATCCCGAGCGCAAGCCCGCAACGGCTGAGACGTCATAACGAGCCGCGCAGTTCCTTGCGGATGACGAATTTCAACCCAGACCAGATCTCGTCGACGGCGCAGACCTTGACGTCGACCAGGCCAGTTGGGAGCAGAACCTCCCGCAGCACGTCCTCGGTGATATCGGTCGAAACCCGTGAACTCTTCTTCGGCCAGGATATCCAGACCATCCCGTCCGGTCTGAGGACGAGAAAAAGCGCGGGCGCGATGGCCTCCAGTGCCGCCCGTTCTGTCGTAAACAGATGCACATAGTCGAATGCACGGTGAGGCATCTCGGGAAGCGTGTGGACGACCGAAGCAAAACCGTCGAAACCATTGATGTCGCCGATCGTTTCGGGAATACCGAGAAGTGCGGCTGCCTGCCCCTCTGCAAGACCGAGTTTCCTGGCGAGCGGCGTGCCGGAATAGCCTACCGTCCCAGGCGCCACCGCACCGCCGGCCGGCTTCCGTTCTTCGCCTCGCATGTCTTCACCTCCGTCAACCGCCACGAAGTCTTCACCCTTGCCGAAAGGAAACGCAACTGCTAACCGCTTGGGCACATCTCCCTTCCCCTCGAGGACGACATGACGCGCGTTCAGGCGAACCTCCTCCTATTGCTTGCAGCCGCCATCTGGGGCGGCGGCTTCGTCGCGCAGTCGACGGCGATGAAGGCGATCGGCCCCTTCTGGTTCATCGGCCTGCGGTTTGCCGTCGCCACGCTGGCCGTACTGCCCTTCGTCCTTTTTGAAGCGCGCAAGGCAAAGGAAAAGACCAGCGCACGCCATGCCAAGCTCTATATCCTGATCGGCCTTGCCCTTTTCGGCGGCGCAGCCACGCAACAGGTCGGCCTGCAGACGACGACGGTGACGAATTCCAGCTTCATCACCGGCCTCTATGTCGTCTTCGTACCTGTTATCGCCGTCTTCTTCCTTCGCCGTGCCCCGCATTGGATCATCTGGCCGGGGGCGCTGATGGCGGTCAGCGGCATCTATCTCCTGTCCGGCGGCCATCTCTCGGCGCTGACACCTGGCGATCTGCTGACCGTCGTCTGTGCCGTCTTCTGGGCGATCCAGATCACCCTTGCCGGCACCACCGTTTCGGAGACAGGAAGGCCGCTTGCGCTCTCCGCCACGCAATTTGCCGTCACCGCAGTCTGTGCGCTGGCCGTTGCCGCAGCCGTCGAACCTGTCAGCCTTTCGGCGATACGGGCCGCTGCGCCGGAGATCCTTTATGTCGGCATCTTCTCCTCGGGCGTGGCTTTCGTGCTGCAGGTGATCGGCCAGCGCTACACCACGCCCTCGCAAGCCGCGATCTTTCTTTCTTCCGAAGCACTCTTCGGTGCCTCGCTTGCCGCACTTCTGCTCGGCGAGACGATGCCGGTAACAGGTTATGCAGGTTGCGCACTAATGTTTATCGCTATGCTTGTGGTCGAGCTCGTGCCCGGATTGACCCGCCGACGCCTGCCAGCCACGTGAACACGCGTCCAAATATGGGTGAGTCACACATCGGAAAAAAAATTATCGGATGCGGGAGACGCGTTCACGTTGCATTTTTGGGAAAATCTGCTCGGAATTTATATTGCAGACAATATAAAACGTTAATCATTCCCTATCGGCGAAGGAAATTTTGCGTTTTTGCGCAAATTGGATATCGGCAGGGATGTGCCAGGAACGACACGTTAAAAAACTTTTGCTTGCCAAAGTCCTTTAAACGCAGCACTCTCAGCGTGTTCGGGCATTTTGCGAGCATGGGAAGTCCTTAAGTATTTGCGCGCCGGGAACGCTAATATCCCGGTCAGCCGGTTCCGAAAATGGCGGGCGAAAGTCCTGCCTGGAACAGGTCGAGGTAGAGGGGACCTTTTTCTCAAATTTCAAGAATTGCCTGCCAACACCTCCCGCAAGGAGGGCAATGCTATGATGCTGCCCGTGTGGATGGCGGGCAGAGAGAAAAGGACCTGAGGCATGGCAGAGACTGGCACTGTAAAATTCTTCAATACCGACAAAGGCTTCGGCTTCATCAAGCCGGACCGGGGCGGCGCCGATATCTTCGTTCACATTTCTGCCGTTCAGGCCTCCGGCCTGGCCGGTCTGACGGAAAACCAGAAGGTAAGCTTCGACACGGAGCCGGATCGCCGCGGCAAGGGCCCGAAGGCCGTCAATCTGCAGATTGCGGGCTGAACCCTTAACAAGGCTGGCGAATTCGAGTTGAAGCCCGGCAGCAATGCCGGGTTTTGTCGTTCAGCCTTGGTTCAGCTACAAATCTCTACGACTGTGACCATCGAGAAAGGAACCGGCGTTCGGTTCCCGGGATTAGGATTATGATGATGAACAGGCTCGCCAAGACCCTTCTGCTGACGGCAACCGCTGCCGCACTCACGCTTTCCGCCATCGGTGAAGCGTCGGCCCGCGACCGCCACTGGCGCCATGGCAATCACGGCAACAACGATGCGTGGGTCGGCGGCGCCGTCGGCCTTGCCACCGGGCTGATCGTCGGTTCGGCCATCGCCAATGCCAATAACGGTCCGGTTTACGAAGAGCGCCGTTACATCGACCCAGCCTACGAGCCGGATTACTACGAGCCCGCTCCGGTCTATCGCGCGCCGCGCCGCGTCTATGTCGATCAGCCGGAATATTACGCGCCGGTCCGCACGGCGGTAGAGCCCTGGTCGCCGCAATGGCAGCGTTACTGCTCCTACCGCTACCGCTCCTTCGATCCGCGCAGCGGCACCTATATCGGCAATGACGGCCGCAGCCACTTCTGCACCGCCGGCTGATCTCCCGATATCCTCAATGCCAAGCGCCGCTTCTCAGCGGCGCGTTCTTTTTGTCTACCCGTCGGCTGATGTTTTCCAGCCCATGACACCGAAAATCGAATCGACTTCGGAAAGCAATATGCGCAATTCGAAGGAATAGAGCGTGTCCGCGTCGCAATGCTCAATGCTCAAACGATCGATACCAGCAAGGCATCGGGCCTGATTTGGTGGTGTTTATGGAGCGGTTCAAAGAAACACTTTCGCGATGGAAGCACCGCAACCATCGCGAAACGAGGCAAACGTCAGAACTCTTGCCAGTCGTTCAATGCCACGCTTGACGCTTGGCTCCCACCTCCGAATGCCTTCGCGACCCTGCTTCCCAACACTCTGGCGGGAGAATCAACCTGCGGGCTCCGCGCCTCCGCAACATAGACGCGCGGACCCGTTGACCCCTGCCGAATAACCGCAGCGACCTTGAAGGGCGCGACCAGTTGCTTCAGCTTCGCTGATTCCTGGGCAAGAGTAGCGGCAGCTGCTGTGGACTCTTCCACCATGGCGGCGTTCTGCTGCGTCACCTGATCCATCGTATTAACCGCGGTGTTGACCTCAGACAGCCCGACGGATTGCTCCTTTGCCGCGACAGTGATTGCGTCCATATGAGTATTGATCTGGCCGATGAGCCCGCCGATCGAGTCAAGCGACTGACGCGTATCGCGGACGAGTTTAACGCCGCTTTGAACTTCCGTGGATGAATTCTGAATCAGGCCTTTGATCTCCTTGGCGGCTCGTGCAGCGCGCTGGGCGAGTTCTCGCACCTCTTGTGCAACCACCGCAAACCCCTTCCCCGCATCGCCCGCGCGCGCGGCTTCCACGCCGGCGTTGAGCGCCAGTAGGTTCGTTTGGAACGCGATTTCGTCGATCACCCCAATTATGTTGGAGATCTGTTGCGAGCTTTCCTCGATCCGACGCATGGCATCCTCAGCGTCGGAGACGACCTCGGCAGATTTCGCAGCGCTGTGATTGGCTTGCGTTGCGACCCGACGTGCTTCCTCCGTGAGCTTGGCAGATGAGCCGACGTTGACCGTGATCTCATCCAGGGCTGCTGCGGTCTCCTCCAAGGAGGCGGCCTGTTGTTCGGTTCTTTTTGCGAGATCATGAGCGCCTGACGCAATTTCCGACGTCCCGCTATCCATCGTTGAAATGCTGTCTACGATTGCTGAAAGAGCGGTCCCGAGCTGCTGCACCGATTGATTGAAATCGTGACGCAACGGCTCGAAATCAGGAGCGAATGCTTCCTCCAACTGGAAGGCGAGATCCCCCGCGGCCAACCGCTTTAAGCCCCCGCCAATGCCCGAAGTTGCCGCCCTGAGACGTTCATTGGCTGCCGCTTCGGCCGACTGCTGAACAGCGATGCGATTTGCTTCCTGGAGATTGCGGCCAGTCTCAGCTTCTTCTTCCAAGCGAGCATTGGTGATCGCGGCCTGGCGGAATACTTCGACCGCCGCGGCCATGGCGCCAATCTCGTCGGCGCGCCCCGCGAAGGGAATCTTCATGCTGGTGTCGCCGGATGCGAGCTTGCGCATCGCGGCCGTTATCTTCGTGGCCGGGTCGGCGATGGCGTACACGGCAAAAGCCGCGGCGGCTGCGACCAAGATCAGGCTGACCAAAAGAATGATGAAAGTGAAATTCAGGGTCGAGCCATAAACCTGAAGGCTGGTCTGGTGAGCCTGCTGACCTCTTTCCATGGCGGATTTCACCAGATCATTGGCTAACGCAGTCATTTTATCAGCGATATTCTTAACATCGGTCGCAAAGACGCCTGTGGCGGCTTGTCCGTTGCCTTCATAAGAATAATCCATCATTTCCCGCAGAGGTTTGTCATAGTCCTTCGCGACTGCTTGCATTTTTTCAAAGATTTCTCTCTCGTGCGGCGTCGTAATTAGGGGCTCGTATGCCTTGATCTCTTCGTTCAGTTTCGTCTTCTGGGAGGAGACGAGCGTTTCTGCAAATTTCTTCTGGTCTTGCGTTGCCTGCAACAGATGGTTGGCCGCCAAGATGCCTAGCTCGAATCTCGCCTGAGCAATTTGATGAGCCTGATGCACGCTTGGAAGGTAGCTCTCGCTAAACTCCTCGGTCTGCTCGTTGAGTATCCGCATGCCGCTGATGGCGGCGTATCCGAATGCCGCGACGAGACATCCTAATAAGAAGAAGATGCCAACCATGGCCACTTTGATACTCGGTCTTTGCACGATCTAGCCTCTCTATGCTTTTGCAGTTCGCTTCCGCTGCGGGTTCTCTCAAGGTGGTGGCACCGCCGCTGGTGATCTCGAACGAAAGCCGATTAACTCGCTCCTCACGGTTAACGACTGCGCGCAGAATCTATGATTGAAACGAAAGATGCGCTTAGCGGACAGAGCCTGCGTCTGTCGAATAGACATGCGTTGCGCTCGTTTCGTCATACGCGAGTGAACAGCTGGACCAGCGCGACAACTAATCCCTCAAATAACTCTTTGCGTAGAACTTGAAGCGCAGAAACTTGTGCAGTCGGCGCTTCGAGCGCTCGTCACTGACCGGGAAGAGATCACAATCTTAAACGGGACAAAGGCAGCTCACTCGAGAGATAATGCAGGCCGGTTGGGTGATGCTTGATCAGGCCGACATGGCGGGCCGGTTCACCTTGAAAGCGATCTCGTAAAACCAGACGTGAGGGGATCGCCCACGCTCCCGAAATGTCCTTAGAGCGCCGTGCGTCCTTTCGGACAAACAAAGGACGTTCCAACTCTTTCAATCCTCGCATCGCGTCTTCCGAAAATCGATGCCGATTTTCGGATCGATGCGCTAGCCTCTCTTGGAAAAGGTTTGAGAAGGCAATTCGCCAAATCGGGAATGATAGTCTGCTGCGAAACGACCCAATTGGAAAAATTGCCACGTTTGGGCAACCTGAGCAATCGTTCTCACATTGTCACCCGTCAGGAGTTCTTTGTGAACGGCTTCCAGTCGGAGATCCTTAAGATAACGCATTGGACTCGTGAACTTAAATTGTTGGAAACCTAGTTGTAATGCACGCGTGCTGCCCCCTGATGCCTGCACGATTTGCTCCAAAGTAAGGACCTCGTGCAGGTGAGCGCGCATAAACTCGATTGCCCTTTTTACTTGGCGAGGTGACGCGGTCGCCCCCCGCATGCAATCGATCGGAGAAGGAGTGTTGTAGCGAGCCGAGCGCGAGGTTGAAGAATGCGTCCGAAAGGTTGGCGAACACGCTTGGTGGCAGCGACGCAATATTTGACCCACCCTCGAAGATGAAATTGGCCAATTGGCCGAGCAGACACCCGGCACCATTGCTTAGGTCGATCTCGGGATGAAACGCGAAATTGTCTCCCACTGATGTCTCCAGGATGACAGAAAGCCGACGTTGCATTTCGGTTCGATCGACAGCTACGGTCAGGTGCCTGCGCCGCTCGGCGATGTCAAAGCCTCTATTATGCACCGCGTCAATTATAACTCCTTTTCCCGGAGCTGATGCGAAGTCCTCGGAAAGACCCCGTATATTTGCAGTGCCTTCGTCCGGGAGAACGACAAGCAGTTTATCCCCCTCCGCATGTCTGGTGTTGCGCATGCGCCCTTCATAGGCGGCTTTTATCAGAGTCATCGGTCCAAGGCTGACCATGTCACAACGAAAAGACAGCTTTCCTTGATCCAAGGGCTCGACCGTCACCGACGATGCCGAAGTCGAAAGGAAGTGCGCTAGTCTATCCGGGTCGTTGCCGCTTTCGGCGGCCCGGATAATCGTCGGACTATTTTTCTTCAATGGGATCTGCCTTCCGTGTCAATTTTGTAACATCACGTAAGCGCGCTTTCACTCTTTGAACAAGAACCGCAAAGAGCCCAAGGACGGCCTGCGGACCGCCGCTTTCTTTCTGTCGAACCGTCAATTGGCCTCTCCCGACCCTCCGCTTTCTCGACATTGCGCACCGCACCACGCGTCCCCGCGGCCGAGGAAAAATATTTCTACAAATTCCATAGAAATAGAAGTTATAAGTTTCTCGCCCGTCACCAGTGCCCGTAGAACGTATCGATGGCAATCGTAGGGAGAGGAATAAGTTATGGGCGTGTTTCGTTCGGCGATAATCGGTGCCGCGGTTGCCTTGGGACTGGGGCTGTCATCGGCTGAGGCTGCCGATCTTTCGGAAATCAGGATCGACTGGGCGACGTATAATCCCGTCAGCGTTCTTCTGAAAAAGGAAGGCCTGCTCGAAAAGGAATTCGCCAAGGACAATATCAGCATTCGCTGGGTGCAGTCCGCCGGCTCGAACAAGGCGCTGGAATTCCTGAACGCCGGATCGATCGATTTCGGCTCGACGGCGGGTGCGGCGGCACTGATCGCGCGGGTCAACGGCAATCCGATCAAATCCATCTATGTGTATTCGCGCCCCGAATGGACGGCTCTGGTCACCCGCGCCGACAGTCCGATTTCCACCGTTCAGGATCTGAAGGGCAAGACGATCGCGGTGACCCGCGGCACCGATCCGCATGTCTTTCTCGTCCGTGCCCTGGCCGATGCCGGCCTGAAACAATCGGACGTGAAGCTGGTCCTGCTGCAGCATGCCGATGGCAAGCTGGCGCTTCTGCGCGGCGATGTCGATGCGTGGGCCGGGCTCGATCCGCTGATGGCGGCCGCCGAAGTGGACGACAAGGCAAAGCTCTTCTATCGCAAGCCGGAAAACAACAGCTGGGGCGTGCTCAATACGACCGAGACCTTTGCCGCGGACCATCCCGATATCATCAAGCGCGTCATCGCCGTCTATGAGCAGGCACGGGCGGAGGCGCTCGCCGATCCTGCGGCACTCAAGGCGGCACTGGTGGAAGCGGCAAAGCTGCCGGACGACGTGATCGCCAAGCAACTGGAGCGGACGGACATATCGCAATCGACGATCGGCGATCTGCAGCGCGATACGATCTCGAAAGCGGGCATCGCCCTGCAAAGCGCCGGTGTCCTGCCAGCAGACGTCGACATTCCCAAAGTCACGAACGAGCTGATCGACGATCGTTTTGCGGTCGGGAAAACCCAATAACAGAGCATAGATCATCGCGATGACGGACTTGACCGAAACCGGTATCAAGACGGAAACGAGGACGCTGCGCTTGGTCGCGGCGTCTATCTTTTATGGAGTGAGCAACAAGGTGGCAGTGGCTGTTCTGCTACCGGCGCTCGGGCTCTTGTTCTGGGAGATTGCCATTGCGGCCGGCTGGTTCTCAGGCCGTCTCATGCCACCGCCATCCAGGGTCGCCGCGACGCTATGGGTGCTCTTGAAGTCTGGTGAACTGCTCAATCATATCGGCATCACCACGGTACGGGTGTTTTTCGGATTTGCGATCGGCGCCGTCACGGCCACGATCGCCGGCGCTATAACTGGATATTTTGGGCTCGCCCGTCGACTGATCGATCCATCGCTTCAGGCGCTCCGCTCCATTCCGTCAATCGCCTGGGTACCGCTCTTCATTCTCTGGTTCGGGATCTTCGAGACATCGAAAGTGGCCTTGATCGCCGTGGGAGTCTTTTTTCCGGTCTATCTCGGCATCTCGGGCGCAATCCTCTCGGTTGATCGCAAGATTGTCGAGGTCGGGCGCATCTTCAGGCTTTCCGGCTTCACGCTGGTGCGGCGGGTCATGCTGCCTGCGGTCTTCCCGGCCTATGTGACTGCCTTGCGATCCGGCCTCGGTCTCGGTTGGATGTTCGTCGTCGCAGCGGAATTCATGGGCGCTTCGGAGGGCCTCGGCTATCTTCTCGTCGATGGCCAGCAAATGGGCAAGCCGGACCAGATCATGGCTGCCATCATCGCCTTCGCGGTCGTCGGCAAGTTGACGGACAGTCTGCTGCTTGCGGCGACGACACCTTTCCTGACCTGGCAGGACAGTTACAGGCGTGAGGGATGAGTTGATGCTGACGCTGCGAAATTTGGAAAAAACCTATGCAAATGGGGTTCGTGCTCTGGAGGGTTTCTCGCTCAGGCTGGCTCCGGGAGAAATCGTCGCCGTCATCGGCGGATCCGGCTGCGGCAAGAGCACGTTGCTGCGCTTGATCAGCGGCCTCGACATTCCCACGCAAGGAACAGTCGAGCTGAACGGCGAAAAGGTTACCAAGCCGCATCCGCTGATCAATCTAATCTTTCAGGAGCCGCGCCTATTTCCATGGCTAAGTGTCGCAAACAATGTTGGCTTCGGCCTCGCCGAACTCGAAGGCGATAATCGCAGGCAGCAGATAGAGGCTGCATTGGAAAAGGTGGGCCTCGGGAAATTGGGCGGACGGTGGCCGAAGGAGTTGTCAGGTGGCCAAGCCCAGAGAGTAGCAATCGCCCGCGCGCTGATTACCCGACCGGAAGTGCTGCTGCTGGATGAGCCCTTTTCGGCCCTCGATGCCTTCACGCGCGCCGATCTGCAGGATCACCTGCTCGACATATGGGCCGAAACGCGCCCAACGCTCGTGCTGGTGACGCATGATATTGACGAGGCGCTTGTCCTCGCCGACCGAATTATCGTGATGCGACCATGGCCCGGTCGCATTCTCGAGGAGATCGGCATTGACCTGCCGAGAAAGCGTGATCGGGCATCGGCATCGTTCGAGGCCGCGAAAAGACAGTTTCTCATGTCGCTCAATGTATCGCTGCGGTCCACCTGATATGCCGCCGATTTGGCGCAGCCCCTGCCTAAGCCGGGATGCGGATCGTTGCCCTCAGCCCACCGAGCGGGCTGTCACTGAGCGTGACGTTGCCGCCGTGGCTGCGGGCAATGTCGCGGGCGATCGCAAGGCCGAGCCCGGTCCCTGATGCATCGAGGTTGCGCGCCGTATCCAGCCGGAAGAACGGCTTGAACACGTCCTCACGGTTCTTTTCGGGAATGCCGGGCCCGTCATCGTCGAAGATGACGGTCAGCCATTTGGCATTGTGCTTGGCCTCAATGTCGAGACTATCGGCATACCGGCGCGCGTTCGAGGCAAGGTTAGTGACGAGACGCATGAAGGCGTTCGGTCTGACGGAAATATCGTCATCGCCTTCGATCGAATAGCTGAATTTTTTACCGTACAGGGCGAAATCGGATTCCAGCTTTGCGAAGATCTCGCTGAGTTTCAGCTCGCCGACACCCTCTTCGACCTCGCCGCGTGCAAAGGCCATGTAGGCCTCCAGCATGGTCTGCATGTCGTTGACGTCATCGTTGAGGCCATGCAGGTCGGGATTGTCGCCGGCCAGTGCCAGCTGCAGCTTGAAGCGGGTGAGGATGGTGCGCAAATCATGGCTGACGCCGGAGAGCATCGCGGTACGCTGCTCGATCTGCCGTTCGATTCGCTCGCGCATTAGGATGAAGGCAAGACCGGCGCGCCTGACCTCGTCAGCCCCGCGCGGATAGAAATTATCGGGCTTCTGCCCCTTGCCGAAGCTTTCGGCGGCGCGCGCCAAGGTGAGGATCGGCCGGATCTGCCCGCGCAGGAAGAGGATAGAGATGCCGATCAGCACCAGCGAGGTGCCGACCATCCAGACGATAAAGATATGCGTGTTCGAGGCATAGGTCTGGCTGCGCTTGGTCAGCACCCGCAGGATCTTGTTGTCGAGTTTAATGCGGATCTCGACGAGGTTCGAGTTGCCGACCGTGTCGATCCAGAAAGGCCGATGGATCTCGTCGGTGATCTCGTCACTGAGGATGCCATCGAGGATCGAGAAGAACGGTTTGACGCGCGGCGGCGGCAGGTCGCCATCCGGCTCGATCGAGATCTGCAGGCTGAGCTGGTCGCGAGCGATGCGGATGATTTCGCTATAGTCCGAATTCTGCGGATAGGTCTCGATGATCTCGATGATCGCGGCGATGTCACGGGTGACCGCAAGCGACAGCCGCTCCGTTACCATTTGCCAGTGGCGCTCCATGAAGACGGCGGCGACGACGGATTGCAAGAGCACCATCGGAATGATGATGATCAGCAGCGAGCGTGCGTAAAGTCCGGTCGGCAGCCGCCGGCGCAGCCAGCGGACGATCGAACGCCAGCCCGGCGCAGAAGTGCGGTCTTCCCGCCGCAAACTGTCGATCGTCACCATCAGCGCCGGTCCCGAACCTTGAGTTTAGTCGATGCTCAGCCTGTATCCGATACCGCGCACGGTCTGCAGCCAGACCGGATTGGCGGGATCATCCTCGATCTTACGCCGTAGCCGATTGATCTGCACGTCGATCGTCCGCTCGCCGACTTCGGTATCGTTGCCGATCAGTTCATGGCGCGGGATCGTGTCGCCGGCACGGCGCGCAAAGAGCAGCATGATCTCCTGCTCGCGGTCGGTGAGCCGGATCACCTCACTGGCTTTCTTCAGTTCCTTGCGGGTCAGCGAGAAGGTGTAGGGGCCGAACATCACCTGTTCGATCTTCGGTCCCTCGCCGCCGGCGTTGCGACGCAGGATGTTGTTGATGCGCAGCACCAGTTCGCGCGGGTCGAAGGGCTTGGAAAGATAGTCGTCGGCGCCTGCCTCGAGGCCCTCGATGCGGTTGCCCGATTCTGCCAACGCCGTCAGCATGATGATCGGCACGTTCTTGATGGCGCGAAGTCCGCGGGTGACGTCGATGCCGGATTCGCCAGGCATCATCACGTCCATGATGATGAGGTCGAAATCGAGACCCGCAAGCTTGCGCTGCGCCTCGGCGCCGTCGGCGGCGACGGTAACGCGGAAGCCGTTCTCGGCGAGATAACGATTGAGCAGCGCGCGGATGCGGGAGTCGTCATCGACCACCAGCAAGTGCGCCGCATCGTCGGAAATACCTGTCTTGACCGCCATTCAATCCGCCCTCTGTCTGTCCCGCATTCCGCTGAGGAAAGCTTTTACGCCCTCCCGCACCTCCGCAGAAGCCCCTTCGAATGCCCGCTCAATGCGGCGCGATTGCGGCTCAGCAAGGGCAAGCGCCAGCTCTCGTCCCGATTTCGTTGGATAAAGCTTGCGTTGCCGCCGGTCCTCGGGACCTGCCACCTGGCGAATATAGCCTGAATCGATCAGCTGTTTCAGCACCCTTGCAAGGCTCTGCTTGGTGATCTTCAGCGTATCGAGAAGATCGGCCACCGTCATGCCGGGATTGCGGTTGACAAAATGCACGACGCGGTGATGCGCCCGGCCGAAGCCGCTCTTTTCGAGGATGGCGTCAGGATCGGAAACGAAGTCGCGATAGGCGAAGAAGAACAGCTCGATGATCTCGAAATCGATGATATCAGTATCTTCCATCGGCGTGGCCAGCGGCTCTGGCTTGCCTGCTTTCGGGCCGGTCTGTCGTGACACTCGGCATTTCCTTTCTTTGTCCGCGCGCGGCGGGAAACTTTCGCGAAAATATGCCAGCTTTATTGATATAAATTTGCGTCGCTATCAGCTTCCGCGAACTCTGCGGGAGCCCCGCACGGTCTCTCATTTCCCTGGCACTTCCCGGGAAACCAAGACCCGTCCGGCACTCCGACGCAATACGCGTTTTCCCTTGCGTCTGTGGATAAAACGTAATGGGGACAACAATCAACAGGCATGGCGCTTGAAGCGCCGGAGGATTTTGGGAATGGCTTCGATCCCTTTGGATCAGTTGGACGGGGGCGCAGGCCAACCGCATCAATGTCGCCATCGCCATCTGGCAAAAGGGCAGCTATTTCAACCCGACCGAAAAGCTGAAGGGCATCCGCCTCGATATCGCCGAATGCCGCCGTCCCGATCCGAAGACGGCGCCCTGCGCCTCCAAGGCTGCCGGTCTCTACATGATCTGCACCATTTCCAAGCACGCCGCCGAAGCCGAGAGCTAAGCCGATGCGATGATGTTCGATGAACGACTACATGAAGGAAGTCTATCCGGCGGCAATCGCCGCCGAATAAAGTCCTCACGCAATCGGTCTGGCCACTGCATAATTCCTTAAATCGGAATCTATTTAAGGCTAAAATTATGCAGTAGTTCAAAGTGCTACAGCGTCCTTTGCGCGTCTCAAAAGACGCGCGACGCTGTAGATACAGACCCGTGGGGCCGTTTATCTATGCGCCCGTGCCATGACCAGTCCGGCGAGCGTCGAGAGGATGCCGCCGCCGATCAGGCCGCCGATGCCGTCGGCGATCAGGCCGGTCATAGCCGCTTCTCCACCGACCATGCTGAGCAGCATACCGCCGGCGACGCCGCCGATCGCACCGGCGATCGTCCGAGCGACGACATTGATCGCCTGCTGCTTCAAAGCGGCGCTCGCGGCGTTGCCGCCGATTGCACCGGCAATCAATTGTGTGATGAGCGGAAGTAGCGCTTCCATGATTTCCTCCTCTGGCGATCTCCCCGATCGCCGATCCATGCCGACCTTCGGCATATTAGTATTTTATCATATTTTGGAGGAAAGCGTTAAGAAAAATCAACCGATGCGGGATTAAGGCAGCGAGAAGCGCCCCGGAACGAGGCGGCCCAACGTCCGCCTCGACCTCAGTTTCTATCGATCACGTCATTGATAGACGTAGACGATCCGGCGTGTACCGGGATCGACCAGCACCGGCCGATCGTTGATCCTCGTATAACGGTATTCGTAGTCGGGAATCGTCTGGAAGGTGACGTCAGCAGGCACCTCTGCGCCGACGACGACATCGCCGCCAAGCTGCACCGTCTCACCCGGATTGGTGTCGATATAGGTGCGCACCGTCTCCGGCGGGGTGATAGTCTCGACCGACCCGACGGGGCCGAGCAACTCGTCCCCCGGCGCCGGCTGCGGATCGACCGGAACGACACTCGCGGTCGACTCGTAAGTCACGCTGGGAACGCCGATCTCGGCGCGGTGCTGCTCGACGATAACAGAGCTGCCGCCGTGATCGACCTGCAGATAATCGGCATAGACCCAGCCGCGCATGCCGTTGACGTCGACACGGCACCAGCGGCTGCCTTCGATGCAACCGTCGAGCACTGCGGTGGAACCGCGGGTGGCAAGACCGACCGAGGGATATTGTGGGCCGGGGCCAGCACGGACGTTGAGATCGTTGACCGTCGTCGCCATCATCTCCGCCTGCGCAAGACCGCCGCTCGCCAGGAGCACGGCTCCAGCCAACAGTATGTTTCTCTTCAAGGTCATGTGAGCGTCTCCTTGGTTTCGATGGGCTGACAACGCGCGGGCTTCCACGATGTTCCCATGCGCGCCGCCCAGCGAAACACTACTTGCGGGGGACTTCATGCAAACGTTTGGAAGAATTGAGAAAAGCTCGATTTTCTCGCCCTGCGACGATGGCGAAGAGGGCATAAATTCTTGTTGCAGTCCGTCTTTTTACCGTGAGGCACACCGCCAATGTCACAAGATTCCGGCTGTCCTTGCCGCGGTTTCGGACTATACCCGAAGCAGCAGAGACACCAAGCGAGGCACTTATGGGCATGCTCCAGGCCGGCATCATTCCGGTGACACCCTTCCAGCAAAACTGCACGATCTTCTTCGATCCCGACACCAAGGAAGGCGTCGTCGTCGATCCCGGCGGCGACGTGCCACTCATCCTGCAGGCGATTGCCCAGAACGGCCTGACCATCAAGGAAATCTGGCTGACACACGGCCATCTCGACCATGCCGGCGGCGCCAGTGAATTGAAGGAAGCTCTCGGCATCGACGTGATCGGCCCACATCAGGACGACCTGCCGCTGCTGCAGCGGATCGAAACCCAGGCTGAAAAATACGGCATGTCAGGATTGCGTAACGTCGTGCCCGACCGCTGGCTGAAAGACGGCGACAAGATTTCTTTCGGCGCCCATGAATTCGAGGTCCATCACACGCCCGGCCATGCCCCCGGCCACGTCATCTATTTCAACCGCGCGCAGAATTTCGCTCATCTCGGCGATGTGCTTTTCAACGGCTCGATCGGCCGCACCGACCTGCCCGGCGGCGATCATCAGCAGCTTCTCGATTCGATCCGCGACAAGGTATTGCCGCTCGGCGACGACGTCGGCTTCATCTGCGGCCACGGCCCCGGCAGCCGCATCGGCGACGAGCGGCGAAGCAATCCATTCCTGCAGGAGATCAAACCTCGGAGTATCTGATGCGAGCTCACGCTCACATCATCTTTCGGCCGTTCGGCACCGGCTGTTCGACCGCAGCAAGCACGATCGCGCCGTTCTCGTCCTCGAAACCCAACGTCAGCACTTCCGAGCGGAATGGCCCGATCTGGCGCGGCGGGAAGTTGACGACGCCGAGCACCTGCCGGCCGATCAGGCTTTCCGGCGTATAATGCACGGTGATCTGCGCTGAGGATTTTTTCGTGCCGATCTCAGGACCGAAATCGATCAGGAGTTTAAACGCCGGCTTGCGTGCCTCCGGAAAGGGACCGGCCTCGATGATCGTGCCGACACGAATATCGACACGCTCGAAATCGAGGTAGGTGATCTCTTCTGCCATATGGTCTCCGTCAGCCGGCCAGTTCCTCGGCCCGCTTGCGCGCCGCCGCAAGGGCTGCGTCGAACAAGGGCTGCATGCCGTCTTCGGCCATCAGCACGGCGAGCGCCGCCGCCGTCGTGCCGCCGGGAGAGGTCACATTCTCCCGCAGCCGCGAAGCGTCGTCGGGGGACTGGTGCATGAGTTCACCAGCCCCCGCGACTGTTTCCCGCGCAAGACGCATGGCGAGGTCCGCCTGCAGGCCGAGTTTACGGCCTGCCTCCGCCATACATTCGACGAGATAGAATACATAAGCCGGACCGCTGCCCGAAAGCGCCGTCACGGCATCGATATCGGCTTCCGCCGGCACCCATTCGACCGGGCCGGAGACGCGCAGTAGGGAATGGACGCGTTCGCGTTGCGCATCGCTGACCCCCGAATTGGCAAAAGCGCCGGTCACACCGCGCCCGACCATGGCCGGCGTGTTCGGCATGGCACGCACCATGGCGGCCTTGCCGAAATGTCTCTCGAGGAAACCGAGCGTCTTGCCGGCCGCGACCGAGACGACGACCGTCTCCGGCCCGACGGCACTCTTCACCGCCGGCAGCACCGCCTCCATCACCTGCGGCTTGACCGCGAGGAAAAGCACGCTTGCCTTCAAATCCGTGGGAAGCGCGGTCAGATGGGTCGCGCCAGCCTCGCTGATCGTCGAAAGCATCGCAGGCGACGGACCGGGATCGACAACGATGACGGCCGAGCCCGGAACGCCGCTTTTCAGCCAGCCGGAGAGCATCGCCCCGCCCATGTTTCCGGCACCGATCAGAACGACGGGATGTATCGAGGAGAAAGCGGCCGTCGGCATCTTATGCCTCGCCAACCGTTTCAAACAGCACGGCTTCCATCGCCTTCGTCGCTTCCATGCCGGACCAGACGACGAACTGGAATGCCTGAAAATAGGCTTCGCAGGTGTCGAGCGCGCTGGAAAGCAGCACCTCCACCTGGCGATTGGTAGGCTCCGCGCCGCCGGCAAGCAGCAGCGATTGACGGAAAATGACGACATCTTCCTGGCGCCAGAGGTCGAAATGACCCATCAGCACCTGCCCGTTGATCGCCGAGAGCAGCTTGACCACCTCGTTGACCCTGATGTCGGGAACTTTGATATCGAAGGCGCAGCCAAGATGCAGCGCCTCGAATTCCTCCATCCAGGAGAAGGAGACGTGGTAGTCCGTCCAGCGGCCCTCGACCGTCATTGCGATCTCGTCCTCGCCGGACCGTTCGAACGACCAGTCGTTGTTGGAGGCAACATACTCGATCATATCGACCGGGTTCGACTGACGCTCGACTTCCAATTCCATCAGGTTCATGCAGCACCTTCTTGACCGGAACGAATGCGACCTAACTTGGTGTACGAACACAAGCAAGACACACGCAAAATACCGGAACCACCACTCGGATGATCGTTGAACCGCTGCCAGACTTAACGCAGATAACCTGCCCGGAGCTTACCACGTCGCTTCGAATCATCATTTAAAATCAGTGTATAGCGCCCCTGGTCCCCTGCCAGCCCCCTGAACGGAAAATAGGACCGGCCACTGTGGAAAGGCTCTTCGAAATTCAATTCAGAAGGGAGAATAAGCGACTCTGCGAATTGGCTTTTTTGGCAGTGTCCACAGGTGGAAAACTCACCTGGTTTTTTTACGGAAGATGCGGCGTGTGGCATGAAGGCCACGCCGCATCTGTGTCGTATCGGGACTTAAGTGCCCTCGCCGGCAAGCTTTGCCTCGAGTGCTGCGATGCGGGCGGCAAGTGCCTCGTTCTCGTCGCGTGCCTTGATCGCCATCTCGCGCACGGCCTCGAACTCCTCTCGCTTGACGATGTCCATGCTGTTCAGCCAACGCTCGGCCTGGGCGTTGAAGGCGGTCTCGATCTCCTTGCGGACGCCCTGGGCGGCACCGGCCGCATCGGTCATCAGCTTGGCGAATTCGTCCATGATGCGGTTCGTTCCGGTCGTCATGGCGTTTTTCTCCCTTCGCATGAGGTGAATTCAGCCCTTCGGGGCCTCGAGGATTGAGGTAGGGCTTCGCCATCGACGATGCAAGCGCTTTGCACGGGATAAGCTTGCCGGAACAGGCCGGGAATGGGCCATCACGAACAATGGACTTGACCGTCCGGGATCGCAACGGCATGTTCCGCGCAACTCAACAGGTGGAAAACCTTGCCGACAGCAGCCGATCTCCTTGCCATCATGCCTTTCCCGGATATCGATCCGATCGCCTTTTCGATCGGTCCGCTGGCGATTCATTGGTATGGTCTCGCCTATGTTGCCGGCATCCTGCTCGGCTGGGCCTATGCGCGCCGCCTCGCCGCCAATGAAAGTCTCTGGCCCGGCAACGTCTCGCCGATAACAAAGGTGCAGCTCGACGATTTCATCGTCTGGGCAGCGCTTGGTGTCGTCCTCGGCGGTCGTCTCGGCTATATTTTCTTTTATGATCTCCCCGCTGTCCTGCGCAGTCCCGTCCGTGCGCTCGAGATCTGGAACGGTGGCATGTCCTTCCATGGCGGCCTGACCGGCACGACGATCGCCATGATCCTCTTTGCCCGCCGCAACGCCATCCCGATCTGGAGCCTGTTCGACATCGTCGCCGCGGTCGTTCCCTTCGGCCTCTTCTTCGGCCGCATCGCCAATTTCATCAATGGCGAGCTCTGGGGCCGTTTGACCGACGTGCCCTGGGCCGTGGTCTTCCCGACCGGCGGCCCCTTCGCCCGCCACCCAAGCCAGCTCTACGAAGCCGGCCTCGAAGGCATCGTTCTGCTCCTGGGGCTGGCCGCTTTCATCTTTGGCATGCGCGCACTGAAAAGCCCCGGCTTCATTACAGGCGTCTTCGTTTGCGGTTATGCGCTGTCGCGCATCTTCGTCGAATTCTTCCGCGAGCCTGACGCCCAGCTCGGTTACCTCCTCGGCACGAACTGGCTGACCATGGGCATGGTGCTCTCCTCCCCGATGATCCTGCTTGGCCTCTGGGCGATGCTGCGGGCTCGCCGCCAGGCTGCGCTGCAGCTCTGAAACGGCAGGACGCGACATGACCACCGCTCTAGGCGAAAAGATCAAGGCGATTATCCAGGCCAACGGCCCGATCAGCGTCACCGATTATTTCTCGCTCTGCCTCGCGGACCCCGAACACGGCTATTACCGCACCCGCGAGCCCTTCGGCCGTTCCGGTGATTTCGTCACCGCGCCCGAGGTCAGCCAGATCTTCGGCGAGATGATCGGCGTCTTCATCGTCCATGCGTGGCAGCGCCATGGCACACCGACAGACGTCCGCCTCGTCGAGATCGGCCCCGGCCGCGGCACCATGATATCAGACATGCTGCGCGTCATCTCCCGCATCGCTCCACCGCTTTTCGACGTCATGACCGTGCATCTTGTCGAAACCAGCGAGCGGCTGCGCGATGTCCAGAGCCAGACGCTCGAACCCCACGGCGAGAAGATCACCTGGCATAATGGCTTCGACGAAGTACCTCCCGGCTTCACGCTGATTGCCGCCAACGAACTCTTCGACGCCATCCCGATCCGCCAGTTCGTTCGCATGGCGACGGGTTTTCGCGAGCGCATGGTCGGCATCGACGCCGACGGCGAGCTG
Source organism: Rhizobium sp. WSM409 (assembly GCF_057653825.1). Taxonomy (NCBI): domain Bacteria; kingdom Pseudomonadati; phylum Pseudomonadota; class Alphaproteobacteria; order Hyphomicrobiales; family Rhizobiaceae; genus Rhizobium; species Rhizobium sp. WSM409. The sequence continues at coordinate 3,050,184 of NZ_CM172794.1, forward strand.
ACCTTCGCCCCCGGCGTCGCCGGCATCGATCCCACGCTTCTTCCCGAACCGGTGCAGAACGTGCCGGTCGGCACACTCTTCGAGATCTCGCCTGCCCGCCAGGCGGTGATGATGGCGATCTGCGAGCGGTTGCGCGCCTTCGGCGGCACGGCGCTTGCGATCGACTACGGCCATCTCGTCACCGGCTTCGGCGATACGCTGCAGGCCGTGCGCATGCATGAATTCGACCCGCCGCTCGCGCATCCAGGCGAAGCCGATCTGACGAGCCATGTCGACTTCCAGCAACTCGCCGAAACAGCGCTTGCGGCTGGCCTCTATCTGAACGGCGCCCTGCACCAAGGTGATTTTCTGACCGGCCTCGGCATCCTCGAGCGCGCAACCGCTCTCGGCCGTGATCGCGAGCCGCACACCCAGCAGGTCATCCAGGCGGCGGTCGAAAGGCTTGCCGGCGCCGGTGAAGGCCGGATGGGCGAACTCTTCAAGGTGATGGCGGTCTCTTATCCCGCCATCGATCTCATGCCCTTTCGTCCGGTGGATTGACAGGGCGCACGCGGCTGGTTCAACATCCGCCCGAAACAAGAACTTGAAGCGCGCCGCATATGCGATGCGCTTGGGATAACAACAAACCCCTCGAAAACCCCGGAATCACAGATGCAGGACGCGGCCTCTCCCGCACCGATCGAAAGCGCGCTGCTGAACGAAGCGGCGGGCGCCACGATCCGGCACGGTTATTTCACTCGGACCGGCGGCGTTTCCGAAGGGCTGTATCGTGGCCTTAACGTCGGCCTCGGCTCCGGCGACGAACGCGACAAGGTCTTGGAAAACCGCCGTCGCGTCGCCGCCTGGTTCGGCTTGCCGGTCGAGCGGCTGGCAACCGTGCATCAGGTCCATTCCCCCGATGTCGTGACTATTGGCGCCGATTACGACGGCGCCCGCCCCGACGCGGATGCGATGGTAACGCGCACCCCTGGCATTGCGCTTGGCGTGCTCGCCGCCGATTGCGGACCCATCCTGTTTGCCGACCCGGACAATCGCGTCATCGGTGCCGCCCACGCCGGCTGGAAGGGCGCGTTGACGGGCGTGCTCGAAAATACCGTCGCTGCCATGGAGGCGCTGGGTGCTGACCGCGCCAGCATCGTCGCCTGCCTTGGCCCCTCGATCAGCCAGACAAGCTATGAGGTCGGTCCCGAATTCGTCGAGCGTTTCGTCGCCGAAAACCCGGACGACGAGCGCTTTTTCGTGCCTTCCACAACGCCTGGCCGCGCCATGTTCGACCTGCCGGCACTGACCGTCGACCGGCTGACGAAAGCCGGCGTGCGTGCCGAAAGCCTCGGCCTCTGCACTTATCCGGACAACGAGCGCTTCTTTTCCTACCGCAGGACGACACATCGCAAGGAGCCGGATTACGGCCGCCAGATTTCCGCGATATCAATCAGGGAGACTTGAGCAGAATGGCACTGCATTTCGAAAAGGCCGAATTCGCAAGCCGGCTTGCGCGCCTCACCGAGAAGATGAAGGAAGAAAAGCTCGACGCCTTGCTGCTCTTCGCCCAGGAAAGCATGTACTGGCTGACCGGCTACGACACCTTCGGCTATTGCTTCTTCCAGACGCTGGTCGTCAAGAGCGACGGCACCATGGCGCTGATCACCCGCTCGGCTGATCTTCGCCAGGCCAGGCATACCTCGATCCTCGAGGACATCCATATCTGGGTCGACCGGGTCAATGCCGACCCGACGCTCGACCTGAAGAACCTGCTGGTTGAGCTGGACCTGCTCGGCGCCCGCATCGGCATCGAATATGATACCCACGGCATGACCGGCCGCGTCGCCCGGCTGCTCGACGCGCAATTGACCACCTTCGGCCAGATCGTCGACGCCTCCTACCTCGTCAGCCGGCTGCGCCTGATCAAGAGCCCGACGGAGGTCGCCTATGTCGAGCGCGCCGCCGCTCTCGCCGACGATGCGCTCGATGCCGCGATCCGGTTGACAAAGCCCGGCGCCGACGAGGCGGATATCCTCGCTGCCATGCAGGGTGCGATCTTTTCCGGCGGCGGCGACTATCCCGCCAACGAGTTTATCATCGGCTCCGGCGCCGACGCGCTGCTCTGCCGCTACAAGGCCGGCCGCCGCAAGCTCGACGCCAACGACCAGTTGACGCTCGAATGGGCTGGCGCCTATGCGCATTACCATGCCGCCATGATGCGCACGATCGTCATCGGCGAGCCGACGCATCGCCACCGCGAGCTTTACAACGCCTGCCGCGAAACCATCGAGGCGATCGAAACCGTGCTGAAGCCCGGCCAGACCTTTGGCGATGTCTTCGACATGCATGCCAGGATCATCGACGAGCGCGGCCTGGCTCGCCACCGGCTGAATGCCTGCGGTTATTCGCTCGGCGCCCGCTTCTCGCCCTCCTGGATGGAGCATCAGATGTTCCATGTCGGCAATCCGCAGCCGATCGAGCCGAACATGTCGCTCTTCGTGCACATGATCATCGCCGACTCAGATACGGGCACGGCGATGACGCTCGGCCAGACCTATCTGACGACAGCGGATGCGCCGCGCGCGCTATCCCGCCATCCGCTCGATTTCATCGGGCTCTGACCGGTGAGAATCCGGAATTGACAGACGACCGTCCCCACCCGCATAAATTCGGGTGGGGCTGATTGCGATTGCGGGAAGGACGGACCAAGGGATGACGCGAGCTGCGATTGTGCCCACGCTCCTGTTCGTCATGGCTCTATTGACAGCCTGCAACACGACCGATGCGCTTACGCCGCAGGTCGATATCGGCAATTCCTCCGGGGACGCCCCGTCGAGCCCGGTGACGCAGAGCGAAGCCGAGAGTTTGGCAGGCACCCGCCAGCCGCGTTTCTCGGGAAGCTCGCAGCAGGGCGGCTACCATCCAGCCTATGATCAGTCGCAGCGGGCCTATCGGCCCGGCACCGGCGCGGCGCCGACGACGATGCAGGAACAGGCAGACGCCCTGTCGAGAAGCGGCTCCTCACCGGCCGCCTCTGCCCCGATCGACGGACAATCGCTGCCCCCGTCGGCGGCCAGTGGTGAGCTTGCCGCACAGCCGGCTCCGCCGGCCGAGGCGCAACAGCCGCAGCAGACCGCCGCTCTCCCCCCCAATTCCTCCACCGCCCGCGGCAATACCGTACGCTTCCTGCCGATCATCGGCGCGCCGGTGCAGGCCGTGACACCACTCTCGCGCCAGCTCGGCGCCGAGGCGCGCTCGCATGGCCTTTCCATCAAGAGCTCGACCGATGGGAGCAGCGATTACATCCTCAAAGGCTATCTCTCCGCCTTCAGCGATGCCGGCAAGGTTACCGTGGTCTATGTCTGGGACGTTCTCGACAGCGGCGGCGCCCGCCTGCACCGCATCCAGGGCCAGGAAAGCGTGCCGACGGCCGCGGCCGATCCCTGGGCGGGTGTTCCAGCCTCGGTGATGCAGCAAATCGGCTCAAAAACCATCGCGGAATTCTCCTCCTGGCGGCAGACAAAGGGCGGTTAGTCACAAACTTTTTGCAAATATGGAAGCCTGTGGCGCCTTTGCCCTTGCATTCACGGGGAAGCTGACTAAAAAGCGCGGCTATCAGCGCGTAACAGGCGGACCAAAATGAAGGTTTTCGCAGGCAATTCGAACCGGCAACTCGCCGAAGCGATCTGCAACTATCTCAATGTTCCCTTGGGGAAAGCCAGTGTCCGGAGGTTTGCCGATCAGGAAATCTTCGTGGAAATCCAGGAAAATGTGCGCGGCGAGGACGTTTTCCTCGTACAGCCCACCGCCTTTCCTGCCAACGACCACCTGATGGAATTGCTGATCATGATCGACGCGATGCGTCGTTCATCGGCCCGCCGCATCACCGCCGTCCTACCCTATTTCGGCTATGCCCGTCAGGACCGTCGTGCTTCAGGCCGCACACCGATCTCCGCCAAGCTGGTTGCAAACCTCATTACCGAAGCCGGCGCCGACCGTGTCATGACGCTCGATCTCCATGCCGGGCAGATCCAGGGCTTCTTCGATATCCCGACCGACAATCTCTTCGCCATGCCCGTGCTGACGCGCGACATCAAGAGCCATTATGACCTCAGCAACGTCGTGGTCGTCTCGCCTGACGTCGGTGGTGTGGTTCGCGCCCGCGCGCTGGCCAAGCGGCTGGACTGTCTTCTGGCCATCGTCGACAAGCGTCGCGAGCGGCCGGGTGAATCCGAAGTCATGAACATCATCGGTGACATCACCGGCAAAGATTGTCTGCTGATCGACGACATTGTCGATTCCGGCGGCACGCTCTGCAACGCGGCCGACGCGATGTTGGCCAAGGGCGCATCCAGTGTCACCGCCTATATCACCCACGGCGTTCTCTCGGGCGGCGCAGTCACCCGCGTCACTTCCTCGAAGCTTCGCGAACTCGTCATCACGGATTCGATCCAGCCGACCACGGCGGTTCTCTCGGCGCACAATATCCGCATCGTGACCACGGCCCCTCTGATCGGCGAAGCCATCAGCCGAACGGCTCAGGAAGAGTCCGTCTCTAGCCTGTTCGATTAAAAAGAGCCGGCATTCGACCGGCTCTTTCAATTTCTGCATCAGATGGACCAAGCTATTACCGGGCATTTCTCCAAGCCGCATGAATTGCTGGCCCGTTGATTGTCGCCGAGCCGCGTTCGGTGACAACGAAAGCCCAGAATAAACCGCCGTTGCGATCGTTGGGCACAAAAAAGCCGGCACAAGGCCGGCTTCCTTTCATTTCTGATCCCAATTGATAAGGCTCAAGGCTGCTGCGGCGGCGCAGGTACCGTGTCCTGACCCTGATCCGGTTCCTGCTCCTGGTCTGGCTCCAGCCCCTGATCTTGATTTTGATCCGGACCATCCGGCCCCTTGACCACCTGGCCGTTGACGGCGATCGCGCCGTCGCGGCCGACGCTGATGTCCCAGCGCGAACGACCATCTGCATCGGTCTTCGCGAAACCCTTCACCATCATGATGCCGAAGGAGACCTGGTTGAGATCGGGATCCGTCTTGGCAAGCTCCTGAACCGCGGCAATCGTCTTGTCGAGATCACGGGCAAGGATCGTCGCCTCCATGGAATAGTCCTTTTCGGTGTCGACCCGCCCCTCGATCTTGCCGGTCATATCGAGGTCGTAGACGTCGGATTTGGCGCTGACCTTCGGAAACTCGACGGCGAGCCGGCCGTCGCGGAAGAGCTTCTTGCTCATCTCCTCGCCGCTCGTCTCCGGCGCCTTGTCATTGAAATCCATCGCCATGAGGGCTTCGCCGAAGGTGGCGAAATCCAGATTCGGCATGGCGAGTTGCAGCTCGAAGCTGGTCGGCATGAAAGGCGAATAGCTTGGCGGAATCAGCGGGCTGTCGAGGCTGATGTCCTGCGCATTGATGCCGAAGCCGAAACGCATGGCGTCGCTCGGCCCATCGATGGCCAGGTTGTAACCGAACGCCTTGACGCCGCCATTGCCCATCTGGCTGCTGATGGTCAGATTATTGACCCCGATCGTCTCGCTGAACGAGGCAAGAATCGGGAAGGCTTCCTTCAGCATTCCCTTAATCTTGCCGCTATTCTCCGGGCCTAGTTCCTTCTCCTCGAGATGGTCGAGAACGAAAAGGACGATCTCGCGGATTTGTTTGGCCGGCAGGCCGTTCACCTTCGCATCGAAATCGATCGAATCGGCACGGATTTCGACAGGCGGCATTTGCAGGCCGGAAACCTGCTCGACGAAAGTCGACATCGAGCCGCTGCCCGCAAAATCGATACGCCCGTTGCCGCCTGCGCTGTCCGTCGAACTCAGCTTTTGGTCGATCGCGGCGATGCTGGCATGGACTTCCTCGGTGTCGGACTTGCTGGTGACCTTGATGTCCTTGCCGGTGAAGGTGCCGGAGCGCAGATAGCTGATCGCCGGGTCGAAGACGCCGGTATAGACAAGCGAAGCGATGGAGTAGGAAAAATCCGTCGGCTTCTGGTCGGGGCCTTTGAAATGGCCGGAAACGTTGAGGTTGTTGTCACCCTCGATGTTCCAGAGCCCGCTATCGAGCGGCGTGGCGAACATCGAGAACGGCGTCAGCCCGTTGATCGCGAATGTCGCCGGATCGGCTTTGGCAAGCAGCTTCGCCAGATCGTAAATGATCTCGTATCGCGCCCCCGCCGGATTGACGGTGATCAGGCCGCTCTTGGCCAGATCCTCGGGAAGCAGCTTCGTCAGCGTGTCCTTGACCGCATTGGCGCCATCCTGATTGATCTCGACACCCTGGGCCGTGGTGACAAGGCAAAGTGCCAGCAAGCTCGTTGCCGTGACAAGTTTGAGACGCATAGTCCGATTTCTCCTCAGCCGCTTTTTTGAATGCGGGCCATCCAAAGATGCGAAGCGCGCCGATGTCAACCTCAGCTGCGGCAGAGAATGGCAATTTGCCGCTCACGCGGCCGCGGATTTTTTCACGCCCGGCGCAAGAACCGTTTCCTGCTGTGCGGCCGGCACCTCGCCGTTGACGATCGCCTCGATGCCCGAGCGCGGTCCCGGCTTACCGAAGAGGAAGCCCTGCACCTGCAGGCAGCCTTCCCGTCGCAGGAAGTCGATATGGTCTTCGTTTTCGACGCCTTCAGCAAGCACCGGTATGTCGAGGCTTGCTGCAAGAATAAGCGTCGAACGCACGATTGCCGCAGACTGCTTGTTGGTGACGACGCCGTCGACGAAGGCGCGGTCGATCTTGATCTTGTCGAACGGGAAGCTCTGCAGTGTCGACAGTGACGAATAACCGGTGCCGTAATCGTCCATCGCCACCTTGACGCCGAGCGCCTTCAGCCGGCGGATGGCCTGAAGCGCATGTTGATGATCGGCGATGATGCCGGATTCGGTGATCTCGATCTCGAGTCGCGCCGCCGGCAGGCCGGTCTCAAGCAGGATCTGATGCACGATCTGCGGTAGGCGGTTGTCGCCGAGCTGCTGCGGCGCGACGTTGACGGCGATGCGTAACGGGTTCTTCCATGTCGCCGCTTCCGCGCAAGCGGCCCGCAGCACCCATTCACCAAGCTCAATGATAAAGCCGGTCTTCTCCGCGATCGGAATGAATTCGACGGGTGAGATGTAGCCGCGCACAGGATGTCTCCAGCGCAGGAGCACTTCCAGGCCAACGATGTCGCGCGTCACCGTGTCATTCTGCTGCTGGTAGAACAGCTCGAATTCGCCGCGCGCCAATCCCTCCCGCATCTCGCTCGCCAACGCGTTGCGTTCGCGCGCTGCCTGATCCATCGAGGGCTCGTAGAAGCATATGCTGTTGGTCGCTGTCGATTTTGCCCGATACATGGCGATATCGGCCTGTGACAGCAGGTCGTCCAAAGTGTCCGCCTGTCCGGGATAGGTGGAGATACCGATACTGGAGCCGACGGTCAGCGCATGGCCGTTCCATTCGATCGGCCGGGCGATCTCGTCGAGCATGCGTTGTGCCAGTCCCTTGGCGTCCGAACGGACGAAATAATCGCACATGACGGCGACGAACTCGTCGCCGCCGACCCGCGCCACGAACTGGCCGTTCAGCATGATCTTGGACAGCCGTTCGGCGACGGCGCGCAGCACGGCATCGCCGGCGGCGTGGCCGTGAACGTCGTTGATTTCCTTGAAACGGTCGAGGTCGAAGGAGAGCACGGCAATATTGGCCGTCATGTCCTTCGGCTTGTTGACCAGCGCCGACAGATGCTCGTTGAAGGCGGCGCGATTGGCAAGATTGGTCAGCGGGTCATGCAGCGACAGATGGCGATAACGCTCGACGGCTGCCTGCGTCGACTGCATGTCGATAATATAGGTGGAGGCGCCCAGCACCAGGATGATGATCATGACGGCGCTGACGAGACCGGTCATGATGCCGTCCGAGATGATCTCGGTGGGTGCCGCAACAGTGGCATCCGGCAGGATCGTCAGCCCCGCCATGCCGGTGAAATGCGTGAGCACGATCGCAAGGATCAGCGAAAGGGCAGCCCCGTGGCGGCAGAAACGCGTGATCGGCCGGCAGACGCGATTGGTGGCGACTGCGCCGAACAAGCCGGCGAAGACCAGCGAGGCGACGACATAAGAGGTCTGCCATTCGAGACGACCCTCGATCTCGTAACCGGCGATCCCGACATAGTGCATTACCGCGATGCCGAGGCCGACGATAACGCCGCCTGCCTCGATAAGCGGGCTCTTCTGCGCGATTGACGCGATGGTAAAGCCGGTCATCGTCGTCGCGACGGCGGCAAACAGCGACAGCAGCGTCAACGTCGGCTCATAGCCGTTCGCCACCGGCGTCTGGTAACCGAGCATGGCGATGAAATGCGTCGTCCAGATGGTCGAGCCGCCAACAAAACCAGAGAGAAACAACCAGTTGGTTTTCTGCAACCCCTGCGATCGGCGCACCCGGGTGAAGAGGCGCATCGACAGCATCGATCCGAGCACACAAATAACGGTGGCGAAGATCAGATGCGGAAGGCTGTGTTCGACGGTGATGCAGGAAAGGACACGCAACATGAGAGGCAACCGGCAAATTGAGACGGCCCTGCTTATATTGGCCGGCAAACGCAGGATCTATTAATCGCCGCCGATTTCGTTTTCGATGGTTAAACCTTGGCGAAAGCGTGTATATGGGCGAAAAACAACCCAAATCCGCAACTTGCGTTTCCGATCGACTTATAATATAGGCCACCGGTCCGTGTAGACACCCTTGGAGGCAACGCGGATGAGGTCGGGTCATACCGCCTCCGGTTCGTCGGAACAAGGCTTTTGCCCGCCGCCGAACTCTCCAAATAACCTCGAAAGGAATAGCCATGAGCCAGGAAACTTACGAGCTCAAGGCCGAGGCGCGCGAACGGGTTGGTAAGGGGTCCGCCCGTGAACTTCGCCGCAACGGTTTGATTCCCGCTGTCATCTATGGTGACAAGCAGGCCCCCATTGCCATCGCTCTCAACACCAATGAGGTGACGAAGCGCATTCACGCCGGTGGTTTCATGACCACCGTGGCGACGATCGACGTCGACGGCAAGAAGCACAAGGTTCTGCCGAAGGACTACCAGCTCGATCCGGTCCGTGACTTCACCATGCATGTCGATTTCCTGCGCGTCTCCGGCAACACCCAGGTGACCGTCGAAATCCCCGTGCACTTCATCAACGAAGAGAAGTCCCCGGGCCTCAAGGTCGGCGGTGTTCTGAACATCGTTCGCCATGAAGTCGAAGTTCATTGCCCGGCCGATGCAATCCCTGAGTTCTTCAACATCGACCTCAGCGGCAAGAAGATCGGTGACAGCATCCATATCGCGGAAGTCACCCTGCCGAAGGGTGTCACTCCTGTGATCGACCGCGACTTCACGATCGCGACCATCATTGCCCCGGCTGGCGGCATTGACGAGAGTGCTGCGGAAGGTGGAGCCGAAGCCTGATCGCTTCGACCAATTTGTAAAGCATATGGCCCGCTTTCCCCTGGAAAGCGGGCTTTTCATTGTCCGGAAACGCCCCGTTTCAGCAACATTTAACAAATTCGTGAAAGCATGTTTCGTCAGCTGCGAAGAAGCCCGCCTCAACGCGCGACAGCAAATATGGCCGGCCTGGGGGAGTAGACGGAACCATGAACAATTCCGTTGAGAACAGATTTTTTGCGATAGTTTGCGGAGCGCTGCTCGTCTTTGTCGCTCCCCTCTTTGTTCTCTTCCTATTTCTTTCCTCGGAACGGGCCGACAAGGAAATACGCGACCATATCTCCGTTCTTCTTGTCGCCAATGCCCAGGCGCTGGCCAAACCGCTGTGGGATCTCGATGAGGAGAGCGTCACTCAGATCAGCGCGACGGTCGTTTCCCAGGGCGCCATCGTCAAGGTCGAAGTGCGTGACCAGTCAGGCCAGCTCGACGTCAGCCAGTCCACCATTCCGCGCTCCTTCGACGGCAAGCTGGTGCAGGTGTCGCGCGCCATCATCTACAACACCGTCGACGGTCCGAAGAACCTCGGCAGCATCAGCGTCTATTATCCTGCGCTCGGCCTGTTTTCCGGCCTGAAGCAGGAAGAGGTTGTCTTCATCTCGATCTTCATCTTCGCGGTGCTGACCGTTTTCGGCACGGCGCTGATCGGCAACCGCTTCTTCGTCATCCAGCCGTTGATGCGGCTGACGGCGGCGATCGAGGCCACCCGCCAGCTGGGCTCCCGCCACCATGTCGACTGGCAGTCGAACGACGAGATGGGGCGGCTTGCCCATAGCTTCAACGAGATGCAGACCAAGCTCGAAAGCGAGGAAAAGGAGCTGAAGCTTGCCCACCGCCGCGCCACCGACATCTACAATCTGACGCCCGCCATGCTCTTCTCGCTCGACGAGGAAGACCGCATCACCGCCGTCAGCGATTATTGGCTGCTTGCCACGGGTTACAACCGCGCCGCCATCATCGGCCGCAACTTCGCCGATCTCGTCACTCCCCCGACCCGCGACAAATTCGTCAAGCGCCGCCAGGGCGAAAGCGGCATGACCGTCACCGTCAAGTTCATCTGCCTGGATGGCCGCACCATGGACGTCCTTATTATGGAATCGGAGGCGGGCGCTGGCGCTCAAGACCGCCTCTCGCTATCGGTCATGGCCGATGTGACCGAACTCAAGGCCTCCGAGGACCGCAACCACCGCCAGGCAATCACCGATCACCTGACCGGTCTTCTCAATCGCCAGGGCTTCGAAGCCGTACTCGACAACAAGATCGCCGCCGCCGACGCTGCCGGCCACGAACTCGCCTGCCTCTTCGTCGATCTCGACCGCTTCAAGTGGATCAACGACAATATGGGCCACGCCGCCGGCGACATGGCGCTGATCGAGCTCGTCGAGCGCCTGAAGACCCATCTTGCCCCCTCCGACGAGGCCGCCCGTCTCGGCGGCGACGAATTTGCCATCCTGCTGCCGGCGAAGGACGCCGAAAAACGCGCCAAGGTGATGTGCGAGCAGATTGCCTCGATCTTCGAAACGCCGTTCGCCCCCGACATGCATCTGAGCGCTTCCGTCGGCATCGCCATCTATCCGCATCATGCCGCAACCGCGGCCGAACTGCTCCAGAAATCCGACATGGCGATGTATGCCAAGAAACGCGACGGCAAGAACGGCGCGCAGCTCTTCGACAATGCCATGCTCGACCGTGCCCGCAGCCGCGCCGAAATCGAGGCCAATATCGAAGCCGGCCTCGTCGACAACTGGTTCGAAGCCTTTCTGCAGCCGATCGTTACCCTGAACGGCCGAGGCATTGCCGGTTTCGAGGCGCTGATGCGCCTCAACCATCCGCAGAAGGGCTTGATGCCGCCGGCCGAGATCATCAGCGTCGCCGAGGAAACGGCAAAGATCGTCCGCGTCGGCAACGTCATCATGGAAAAGGCGATCGCCAACCTCGCGGAGATTTCCCGCATATCAGGCATGCAGGATACCTATCTCGCCATCAACTTCTCGCCGTTGCAGTTCGAGCCGGCGCTGCCGGCCCGTCTTGCCGCCATCGTCGGTCGCCACGGCATCCGCCCCGAGCGCATCGTCGTCGAGATCACCGAAGCCGTGCTGATGCACGACAACCCGCAGATCCGCATGATCGTCACGGAGCTTCGTCGCTTCGGTTGCCGCATCGCGCTTGACGATTTCGGCACCGGCTATTCGTCGCTGAGCTACCTCAACCGCTTCCCCGTCGACATCATCAAGATCGACCAGTCCTTCACCCGCGCGATCAACGACGGCGACGACGACGTGCGCCAGAAGAGCCGCATGCTGATCGAAGGCATCACCACGCTTTCCCACAAGATGAACTGCACCGTCATTGCCGAGGGCATCGAGACCGAAGAGGAATGCCGCACGCTCCACCAGATGGGGCTTGACTATGGTCAGGGCTATCTCTTCCATCGTCCACAGCACGCAGCCACGCTGATCGAGCAACTGATGGCCTTGCAGTCGGCCGTCGCACGCGCCTCGTAAACGACGAACCAAGGAGATGATACAGATGAAAAAGCTCCTGCTTCTCGCATGTCTGGCGCTGCCCTGCACCGCCCATGCGCAAACGGTGACGTTCACGACCGAGGACTATGCCCCTTTCAACTATCGCGAAGGCAAGGAGATCAAAGGCGCGACCGTCGAGCAAGTCGAAAAGGTGATGGCCGCGATCGGCGTCGATTACACGATCGAGATCATGCCCTGGGCGCGCGCTTTTAGCCTTGCCCGCACGGCGCCGATGACCTGTGTCTTCGCGACCGCCCACAATGGCGCACGCGACCCGTTGTTCAAATGGGTCGAGCCGCTGCTCATCGACCGCAACATCCTGATCACCCGCAAGGGCTCGGGCGTCACCGCCGACAATCTGGACAAGGCGAAGAAATATACGGTCGGCACGCAGCGCGAGGATTACACCGAGACGATCCTGAAAGAGAAAGGCTTCACCAAGCTCGATGTCGCCAGCGACTTCAACGCGACGCTGCGCAAACTGCTTGGCGGGCGCATCGACATGATGCCGATCTCCGAACTCTATTTCGAGAAGTTGCGGGTCGACCAGCCGGTGGAGATAGTGACCGTGCTCTCCTCCCAGCCGATGGGCATCGCCTGCGAGAAGAACTTTCCAGACGATCTGCTCACCAGGATGCAGGCTGCCCTCGACAAGCTGATCGCCGATGGCGACCAGAAGCAGATCTTCCTAAAATACGGCATGAACCTGTCGGAATGACCCTGGCGACAACTGCCCTTTCCGCTTGACTTTGCTTTCATTTCGCGGTGGTGAACGGCGGTAAGTTCTAAAGCGCGTCGGGATCTTTCAGATTCGCTTATCGCGCCTTAGGTCTTTGTTTTTACGCATGTCGTTGTCGCAAAACCGCTGCACACTTTTGCACGACATGCTTTAGCGAGGAAAGACAGGCCATGCTGATCATCGCGGGTCTCGGCAATCCCGGCGGCAAATACGCCGGCAACCGCCACAATATCGGCTTCATGGCCGTCGACGCCATCCATCGGCGCTACGGCTTCTCGCCCTGGTCGAAGAAGTTCCGGGCCGAGATCGCCGAGGGCGAGGTCGCCGGCGAGAAGGTGCTGCTGATCAAGCCGCAAACCTTCATGAACCTCTCCGGTGAGTCCGTCGGCGAGGCGATGCGCTTCTATAAGCTCCAGCCCACCGATCTTGTAGCGATCTACGACGAACTCGACCTTCCCCAGGGCAAGGCGCGGCTGAAGACCGGCGGCGGCCATAACGGCCACAATGGCATCAAGTCGCTCGATGCGCATTGCGGCAGGGAATACCGCCGGCTGCGCCTCGGTATCGGCCATCCCGGCATCAAGGAAATGGTGCAGAACCATGTGCTCGGCGATTTCGCCAAGGCCGACAAGGCCTGGCTGGAGCCGCTTCTCGACACGCTCGCCGACAATGCCGACATGCTGGTGCGAAACGAGGATTCGCAGCTGATGAACAAGATCGCGCTGGCGCTCGGCGGCAAGGCCGAGGAGGAGAAACCGGCGAAGGAAAAGAAGGACGCCGAGAAGAAGCCGGCCGGCCAGTCGCATATCCATCAGGCCCGCAACCACAATCAGCCGAAGCTGCCGGCCTCCGGCCCGATGGCCGACATGTTGAAGAAGATGTTCGGCAACAAGGGGGAATGAGACCGGTGCCGCACGAAGATTTCGCCATCCGTGCCGCAGCCGCCGGCGACCTTCCCGGGCTGACCATCCTCTACCAGCACTTGAACCAGACCGATCCGGTTCTCGACAGGGCCCTGGCTGAAGAGCGCTTCTCCACCATCCTCGCCCAGCCCGGCATGACCGTTTTCATCGGCTTCGCCGGCGATCTCGCCGTTGCAACCGCCACCCTGATCGTCGTGCCGAACATGACGCGCAACGGCGCCTCCTATGCGCTGATTGAAAACGTCGTCACCCACGCCGATCACCGCCAGCGCGGTTATGCCGGCGCCGTCATCGGCCATGCAGTGACGCAGGCTTGGAAGGCCGGCTGCTACAAGGTGATGCTGCTCACCGGCTCGAAGAGCCCGGCGACGCTGCGCTTCTACGAGAATTGCGGCTTCGTTCAGGACAAGACCGGCTATCAGATCCGCCGGCCCTGAACCCGAAATGCCTATTCCTCCGGCTCCGCGGTGAACATCAGCGGATAGCCCATGCCCTTGGCAAGGTCGATGCCCTCCTTGGCCTTGGTCTCCGCGATGTCCTTGGCGCAGACCACGACCACGCATGAACCGAGCTTGTGCGCCGTCATCATCACCCGGTAGCCGGTCTCCTCGCTCATGCGGAAGACGGCCTTCAGGATCATGATCACCAATTCGCGCGGCGTATAATCGTCATTGACGAGGATGACCTTGTAGAGCTTCGGCTTATCCAGCTTCGGCTTCACCTTGGTCTTCGGTTTCAGGGCAATGTCATTGTCACTCATCGGAAAAATCCACCCGTTGATGACATGGAGTTGGTAATCTTCAAAACCAGCTAATCATTGTCGATGACGAATTTTCGACGGTCAACCGGCGCGGCTCCCGGCCTCAAACAGGCAGGGGCAGGTCGCCGGCTTCGATACTGAGAGGGGCAACTGCGTCCATGCGAACAGCGACCGGCATTCTGATGAAATCAGCAATATGTCGAAATCTCCATCGCTTTCAAGAATAGGCCAGCACCGATCCATCGGCAAGTGAGCGACGTTAAAAGCTCTCTAAGACTTGACCATAATGCTCCTTTATCCCATAGGCACCAGCAAGGAATTCAAGAACAGCAGGTTTTAGCGATGGGCTTCAAATGCGGTATCGTCGGGCTGCCGAATGTCGGCAAATCGACCCTCTTCAACGCGCTCACCAAGACGGCGGCGGCACAGGCGGCGAATTATCCCTTCTGCACCATCGAGCCGAACACCGGCGAAGTCGCCGTTCCCGATCCGCGCATGCGCAAGCTTGCCGACATCGCCAAGTCCAAGGAACTAATCCCGACCCGCATCTCCTTCGTCGACATTGCCGGCCTGGTGCGCGGCGCCTCGAAGGGTGAAGGCCTCGGCAACCAGTTCCTCGCCAATATCCGCGAAGTCGACGCCATCGTCCATGTGCTACGCTGCTTCGAAGACAGCGACATCACGCATGTCGAGGGGCGCATCAACCCGGTCGCCGATGCCGAGACGATCGAGACCGAGCTGATGCTTGCCGACCTCGAAAGCCTGGAGCGCCGCACCGAGCAGACGCGCAAGCGCGCCACCGGCAAGGACAAGGAATCGGTGGCGATGCTGCCGATCATGGATGCCTCGCTGAAGCTGCTCAACGAAGGCAAGCCGGTTCGCACGCTGCTGTCGACGCTCGATGCGGAAGAAATCGTCATCCTCAAGAGCCTCAATCTTCTGACCTCGCATCCGGTGCTCTACGTCTGCAACGTCGCCGAAGGCGATGCTTCGACCGGCAACGAATTCACCGAGGCTGTTGCCGTCATGGCGAAGGAACAGGGTGCCGAAACCGTCGTCATCTCGGCGGCGATCGAATCGGAGGTTGCCCAGCTTCCCGAAGAAGAAGCCAAGGAATTCCTCTCCGCCCTCGACCTTGACGAGGCCGGCCTCGACCGGCTGATCCGGGCCGGCTACAAGCTGCTCCACCTCATCACCTATTTCACTGTCGGCCCGAAGGAAACGCGCGCCTGGACGATCGAGCGCGGCACCAAGGCGCCACAGGCCGCCGGCGTCATCCATTCGGATTTCGAGCGTGGCTTCATCCGCGCAAACACCATCGCCTATGACGACTACATCAAATACAACGGCGAAGTCGGCGCCAAGGATGCCGGCAAGGCGCGCGACGAAGGCAAGGAATACGTCGTCCAAGACGGCGACGTCATCCATTTCCGCTTCAACACCTGATCGCAGACCGCTGCTGTCTCGACCAATGCATCTCGCCCAAACTGCTCGGCGGTTTGGGCGAAATCATAAGGTCTACGATACCGCCCCCGCGACGGCAGGCGGCAATCTCTGCGAGATTACCAGCGGCAGCGCCCGCAGCACGATACGGCGCAGCGGCATCCAGCCTGTTCCGATGATGAGCACGATCGCTCCAACGACGATCAGCGTCGTGAAGATATAGGTATCAACAGTCGCACTCCCTTGGCGGAAAATGCCGTAGATCGCAAAACCGAGCGACAGCAGGCCTGACGTGACGAAGGCGCGCCGGTCGATGACAAGGCCGATCAGCATCAACACCGCCACGCTGATGACAATGATGGGCGTCTTGATCGACACGGCCCGGGCAACATCCAGCAAATTGCCGTCGAACGACATCAGCAGCCTTACGCTGAAGAGCAGTGCCGGTGCCGCACCCAGATGAAGCCAGAAGGCGATATCGGAGCGTATCGTCCGGCGCAACCGGTCGCCGAGGTCGAAATAGAGCGCCGTTGCAAACAGCCCGAGCGCGCAAACGAGGAAGACCACCGCGAACAGGAGGGGATGGTTGGAGAAGAATTGCGGATCGCCACTCGCCCATTGCATGAGGCGCAATAGCAAGGTGAACACCAGTGCAAGGGCCGAGGTGATGCAGAGCGCCAGCGACAGCGGCACGCGGTACCGGGCATAATAGAGGCCGAGAACGATCGGGAAGCCGGCGACGAACTGCGTCGCCTCCGCCCCAATATTATTGAAGGCTGATGTTCCCGGTTTGAAGAAGAAGGACATCAGCAGGAATGTCCAGCAGAACAGCGCGATCGTCAGGCTGACGGCCGGCAGGGCAAGCCGCTGGCGGCGCACCAGGATTTCCGAAAGCACGATGATCGTAGGCAGTACGGCATAACGTGCGGCAAGCCCCCAGAGGCCGCCGAGCGCCACCACGACGCCGATGGTGATCAGCACGTCGTGGAAGCCGCGCACGAAGCTTGGCGTCTCTGTATCCGACCAGGCCTGCCCCTCCGCCGCCATTGCCGGCTGTGCCTCAGCGACGCCGCCCCCGACGACGGCGACCCCGCGCTCCATCAGGAACGGCAAAAGCCGCCCGCCCGCCTCCGGCGAAATCAGCTCCTGGCGCACGGCCTCGTCAAGTATCGACCTTAGTTCAGTCATGCCGGTTTATCTCCCCGGAATCATTGAGCCC
This sequence comes from Rhizobium sp. WSM409, assembly GCF_057653825.1. Lineage (NCBI taxonomy): Bacteria > Pseudomonadati > Pseudomonadota > Alphaproteobacteria > Hyphomicrobiales > Rhizobiaceae > Rhizobium > Rhizobium sp. WSM409. The sequence continues at coordinate 3,067,244 of NZ_CM172794.1, forward strand.
GGGCGGATGCTATTGTAAGCATTGTGCGCTGCATATGGCGGGAGGAACGAATGTCGGCAGAAAAGCTTTCCTTCGAGGATTTCCAGCTCGACCGCCGCTTCGCGCTTGGCCCGAAGCTGGTGACCACCGAGGAAATCATTGAGTTCGCAAGCGAATTCGACCCGCAACCGATGCATATCGATGAGGCTGCCGGCCGCGCCAGCATTCTCGGCGGCCTTGCCGCTTCCGGATGGCATACCTCTTCTATGTTCATGCGCATGATGGCCGACAGTTATGTGCTGCATTCGCTCTGCGAAGGTGCGCCGGGCGTCGATCTGATGGAATGGCGAAAGCCGGTGCTTGCCGGCGACACGCTATCTGGCCATTCGACCGTGCTTGAAGCCCGGCCGATGCGCTCGCGCCCTGGCATAGGCATCGTCAAGTTTCGCCACGAGGTAGAAAACCAGCGCGGCGAACTCGTCTGCGTCTCGGAGAATTCAGTCATGTTCGGCATGCGTGCCCGGCCCGCGGATATCGGCATAAGCCCGGAGACATCAGCATGAGGATGTCCGAGCTTTACGCGGTTGGCGAGAAGGCCGAGATCGGCAAGTACACTTTTACCGAGGAAAACATCATCCGTTTCGCGACGCGCTACGATCCGCAGCGTTTCCACGTCGACAAAGAAGCCGCCAAAGACACCCTCTTCGGCGATCTCTGCGCCTCGGGCTGGCACACCGCCGCCGCCTGGATGCGGACCTTCCTCGCCTTTTGGGAAAGGCAAAGCGCCGCACTCGCGCAAAAGGGCCAGACGTCACCGAACCTCGGCCCCTCACCCGGTTTCCAGAAACTGCAATGGCTGCGGCCGGTTTTCGCAGGCGACGTCGTGACCTATTCCGTCGCCTTCCTCTCCAGCCGGGCGCTCGCGTCGCGGCCGGGATGGCACCTCAACACCATCCTCTGCGAGGGCGTCAATCAAAACGGCGATACCGTTATCCGCTTCGAAAGCGGCGTGCTCGAATTCGACTGACGCTGCAGGCACGAGGACGAGGGCTCAGTGGCCGGAAAATTCGACCAGCGTGTGCACGACGACGCCGAGCTCTTCCAGCTTCTTGCGTCCGCCGAGGTCCGGCAGATCGATGACGAAGCAAGCGCCGACCACTTCCGCGCCGATCTGGCGCAGCAGCTTCGTCGCGCCGACCGCCGTGCCGCCGGTGGCGATCAGGTCGTCGACCAGGATCACCTTCTCGCCGGGCTGGACAGCATCGCGATGCATCTCCATCTCGTCGACGCCATATTCCAGGCTGTAGGCGATGCGCACGGTCTCGTGCGGCAGCTTGCCCTTCTTGCGGATCGGCACGAAGCCTGAGGAGAGCTGGTGCGCCACCGCGCCGCCGAGGATGAAGCCGCGCGCCTCCATGCCGGCGATCTTGTCGATCTTCGTGCCTGCATAGGGCTGCACGAGCTCATCGACCGCCCGGCGGAAAGCGCGTGGGTTGCCGAGCAGTGTGGTGATGTCGCGGAAAATGATGCCGGGTTTGGGGTAGTCGGGAATGGAGCGGATGCTGGCTGCAAGCTCCGAAGTCGTATTGTTCATGGAAAATCCATATCTGCGAAGGCATGAAACTGGCCGGACTTTATCAATTGCCAGGGGCGGAACCAACAAAAAAGGCGGCCCGCAGGCCGCCTTTCGAAATCTGGCGGGGAACCGCTCAGTGTTCCTTATTGGCGTAGATCGAGCGCTTCGTCAGGTAGATCAGCACCGTGAAGATCGCCAGGAAGATCATGACCATGAAGCCCGTGCGCTTGCGCTCCTCGAGATGCGGCTCGGCGGCCCACATCAGGAAGGCGGAGACGTCCCTCGAATACTGGTCGACCGTCGCCGGCGCGCCATCGTCATAGGTCACCTGACCGTCGGAGAGCGGCTTCGGCATGGCAAGGACGGCGGCAGCGTGAAAATAAGGATTGTAATGTGAACCCTGCGCCACCTGGAAGCCGGCCGGCGGCTCTTCATAGCCGGTCAGCAGCGCGTGGATGTAATCCGGGCCACCTTCCTGATACTGCGTGAAGATGTCGAAGACGAATTGCGGGAAGCCGCGCTCGACCTCGCGAGCCTTTGCAATCAGCGAAAAGTCAGGCGGAGCCGCACCGTTGTTGGAGGCAGCAGCGGCCTCCGCATTGGCGAAAGGCGCCGGGAAGTGGTCGGAGGGGACCGCCTTGCGGGTAAACATCTCGCCGGTGGCGTTCGGGCCGTCCTGGACCTCGTAGTTCGCGGCGAAAGCCTTCACCTGCGCCTCGGAATAACCGAGCTCATCAAGCATGCGGAAGGGCACGAGGTTCATCGAATGGCAGGCGGAACAGACTTCGGTGTAAACCTTGAGGCCGCGCTGAAGCTGACCCTTGTCGTAGTGGCCGAACGGACCGGCAAAAGTCCATTCCTCCTCCTTCGGCTCCTTCAGCGGATAGTGCGGCGTCTCACTTTCCGCGTGATGGGCCGGAGCCGCACCGTTGGCGGGCGTCGCCTCCTGGGCCAGCACCGCACTGCCGAGACCGGCGGCAAATGCGAGCGAGAGAATGCTTGTAACAAGCGTTTTCATATTTCTATTCCCTTCCGTCGCTCGCTTATGCCTTGACCGCTACGGTCTTGTTGCGCTTTTCGAGCACCGCTTCGGTGATCGAGTTCGGGATGCGACGCGGTGTTTCCACCAAGCCGAGAACCGGCATCGCGACCAGGAAGAAAGCGAAGTAGAGGAGCGTGCAGATCTGCGAGATCGTGGTGAACAAGCCTTCCGCCGGCTGCGAACCGAGCCAGCCGAGGATGATCGCGTTGATCACGAACAGCCAGTAGAACAGCTTGTACCAGGGGCGGTAGACGGCGGAACGGACCTTTGAGGTATCGAGCCAGGGCAGGAAGAACAGCACGATGATCGCGCCGAACATCACGAGCACGCCGCCGAGCTTGGAGTCGATCGGGCCGACGTTGAAGGTGATCGAGCGCAGCATCGCGTAGAACGGCAGGAAGTACCATTCCGGAACGATGTGGGCCGGCGTCTTCAGCGGGTCGGCCGGGATGTAGTTGTCGGCATGGCCTAGGAAGTTCGGCAGGTAGAAGACGAAATAGGCATAGACCATCAGGAAGATTGAGACGCCGAGCGCATCCTTCATCGTCGCATAAGGCGTGAAGCGCACCGTGTCCGTCTTCGTCTTGACCTCGACGCCCGTCGGGTTCGTCTGGCCGACGACGTGCAGCGCCCAAATGTGCAGGATGACGACGCCGGCGATCATGAAGGGCAGCAGGTAGTGCAGCGAGAAGAAGCGGTTCAGCGTCGGGTTTTCGACCGCAAAGCCGCCGAGTAGGAACTGCTGCACCCATTCGCCGACCAGCGGAAAGGCGGAGAAGAAGCCGGTGATGACGGTGGCGCCCCAGAAGGACATCTGGCCCCAGGGCAGAACATAGCCCATGAAGCCGGTCGCCATCATCAGGAGGTAGATGACCACGCCGAGGATCCAGAGGATTTCGCGGGGCGCCTTGTAGGAGCCGTAATAGAGGCCTCGGGCGATGTGCAGGTAGACCGCGACGAAGAAGAAGGATGCGCCGTTGGCATGCATATAGCGCAGCAGCCAACCGTGGTTCACGTCACGCATGATCTTTTCGACGGAGTTGAAGGCAACCGACGATTCGGCCGCATAGTGCATGGCGAGCGTAACACCCGTCAGGATCTGCACCACCAGCATAACGGCGAGCATGGCGCCGAAGGTGTAGGCGTAGTTCAGGTTACGCGGAACCGGATAGGCGACGAAGCTGTCATAGACCATGCGCGGCAGCGGAAGGCGCGCATCGACCCATTTCTCGAGGCCGGTTGATGGCTCGTAGCTGGAATGGCCACTCATTAATCAGTCTCCCCTCAACCGATCTTGATCTTGGTATCGGACAAAAATGAAAAGGTCGGAATCGCCAGGTTCTGCGGCGCCGGGCCTTTGCGGATGCGGCCGGCCGTGTCGTAGACCGAGCCATGACAGGGACAGAACCAACCATTGTATTCGCCGGCCTGGCCGAGCGGCACGCAACCGAGATGCGTGCAGGTGCCGATCATGACGATCCAGTTTTCCTTGCCCTTGCCGCCCGAACGGTCAACACCCGTTGCCTGAGCGTCGACAGGAAGGTTTGCATTGCGCGCGACCGGGTCCTTCAGATCAGCAAGCTGGACGGCATTTGCCGCTTCCACTTCCTCAGGCGTGCGGTTGCGGATGAAGATCGGCTTGCCGCGCCATTTAACCGTCAGGGACATGCCGGGCTCGAGGCTGGCAACGTCGACTTCGATGGAGGCGAGAGCAAGCGTCGAAGCGTCAGGACGCATCTGATCAATGAACGGCCAAGCGACCGCGACGGCGCCGACGGCGCCTGCCATACCAGTGGTGAGATAAAGGAAATCACGGCGAGTGGGTTCGCCCATGCCCTCGCTTGTCGTTTCGTGTTCGCTCACGGCTAACATCCTCTGCGCAATTTTCGCGGAATTCCGCCCTGCCCCCTCTACCGGCGAATCTCTCTGGACACAATTCGGCCATAGATTCCCCGGCAATCCGGCGCGTTCTATGCTTGATCGCAAATTATGTCCAGCCTTGGCAAGGGGATGAGGGCACAATGTCGCGGGAAATTTCGGATGAATTTTTTAAGGCAAACACGCGCTTGCCATTATGTTGCATTGCAACAAAAACGCCCTCGTGATAGGCGCAGTCCAAGCCATGCCAGTGAGCCGGACCGGAGCGGATGAGAGACACGATTTTTTGCGTATTCAGCGTTCTCACGACCCTCGTTCTCGCCATTATCTCCCTGCGATACGTCACCGATTTCTATCTGCTATCTTTCTTTTACAGCTTCCAGGTCCATCTGGCGGTGGCCGGCACTGTGGCCTCGGTCGCTGCCCTTCTCGTCAAGCGGCACTGGTATGGCCTGCTGACCCTCGCAATATCGGTGGTCCTTGCCGTCCACGGTGTCGTGATGATGCGCGAATTCGTCGAACCATCCGTCGAGGAGAGCCGCCCGGCCCTGTTCAGGCTGATGTCCTTCAATATCGAGAACGATAATTTTGCAAACGGCCCTGACATCGCCGACATGGTCATTGGCTCGGGTGCGGACGCCGTCAACATCCTGGAGGCTGAACCGCTGCTGTCGGAACTGCCACGGTTGCTGAAGACCTATCCCTATTACGTCGGCTGCGGCGTCGGCATGGAGCAATGCGACACGCTGGTGCTGTCGAAACGTCCGCTGATCGAACCCCGCATCCGCAATCTCGGCCTGCTCTGGCGCAACCGGCTGACGATCTCGACGATCGATTTCGATGGCCAGAAGGTCAATTTCCTCGCCGCGCACCTGACCAAACCTTATTACGACGAATTCCACGGCCTCGAAATCTGGGATCTCGCGGAGATCATCCCTACCCTTTCGGGACCACTCGTTCTCGCCGGTGATTTCAATACGTCGATTCTCGCGCCCGACGTGCAGTATCTCATGCGCACTCAAGCCCTGGGCACGGTATCGCTGGAACCCGCGACATGGCCGATCCGCGCCGGCGCCTTCGGCATTCCGATCGATCATATCTTTACCCGGGCGCCGCTGCGGCTGAAATCGGTTCGCCGCATCGAGAATGGCTTCGGGTCAAATCATTTTGGCCTCATGGCGGAATTCGTCATCGACCCTTGAGCCCGCATCCTCGTCTGTAGCAAGGAAGCCGCCGGACTGGCGCGCCCAAAGTTCGGCATAGAGCCCGCCGTGGCGAAGCAGTTGGTCATGGCTGCCTTCCTCGATGATCCGCCCGAGATCGATGACGATCAGCCGGTCGAGCGCGGCGATCGTCGACAGCCGATGGGCGATCGCAAGCACTGTCTTGCCTTCCATGATCCGATGGAGATTGGACTGGATCGCCTCTTCCACTTCCGAATCGAGCGCCGACGTCGCTTCGTCGAGAACGAGGATCGGCGCGTCCTTCAGCATGACCCGGGCAATAGCGATACGCTGCCGCTGCCCGCCTGACAGTTTGACGCCGCGTTCGCCGACATGCGCATCGAAACCTCTACGACCCTGCTGATCCTGCAGACGTTCGATGAAGTCGATGGCTTCGGCGCGCCTTGCCGCCTCCACCAGCCCCTCCTCGCCGGCATCGGGCCGTCCGAACAGGATATTGTCGCGCACGGAACGATGCAGCAGCGAGGTGTCCTGGCTGACGACGCCGATCTGCATCCTGAGAGATTCCTGCGTCACCGCTGCAATATCCTGGCCGTCGATGAGAATGCGGCCGTCCTGAATATCGTAGAGGCGCAGCAGCAGGTTCATCAGCGTCGATTTCCCGGCACCCGAACGGCCGACGATCCCGACCTTTTCGCCCGGGCGGATGGTCAGGGAGAAATTCTCGACGACCGGCTGATGACCCTTGCCGTAACGGAACGAAACATCGTCGAAGCGGATGCCGGGCTGTCGGATCACCAGGGACTTCGCATCCGGCCGATCGACGAGCCCCAGAGGCTGGGAGATCAGCTCGGCGGCGTTCTGGATGGTACCGAGATTGCGCATGATGCCGTTGAACTGCGTCATCAGCCGTCCGAGCAGGAAATTCAGCCTGAGCACCAGCGCCAGCGAAAACGCCACGGCGCCGGAACTCACCAGGCCGCGCAGCCAGAGATCGACGCTCAGCCCCGCCATCGTTACGATCATCAGGCCGGAGAGCAGCGCCATCGAGGCCCGGACGCCGGTGATGAACCGCGTGAAGCGCAACACCGTATCCTGATAGATATCAAAGCCCTGACGCATGTAGCGGTCGCTCTCCTCGTCGCGGGCAAACAGCTTCAGCGTCTGCATGTTGCTGTAGGAGTCGACCATCCGGCCGTTCAGCATCGATCCGGCTTCCGCCGTCTCGCGGGAATGCTGGCGGATCCGCGGAACGAAGTGGCGGGCAAGCAGGCTGAAGGCGCCAAGCCAGAACAGCACGACGGCGGCAAGGGAAAAGTCCAGCCGGGCGACGAGCACGAGCGTCGTTACGGCATAGATGCCGACGAACCAGACGCTTTCCATCAGCGAGGTGACGAGATCGCCGGTGGCCTGTCCGGCCGACCAGACCTTGGTGACGATGCGCCCGGAAAAATCGCTCTGGAAGAACGACAATGACTGCCTGGAGACATGGAGATAGGATTGCCAGCGTGCGAGATTGTAGAAGCCAGGCGTGATCACCTGCTGGTCGACGAGCGCGATCAGGAAGGCGATGACGAAGCGCACCAGCCCGATGAGGGCGAGCATCCCGAACAATTCGCCGCCATGGGCAGCGAGAAGGCCGCTCCAGCCGGCCCCCGGCGTGATGCTGCCGAGGATATCGACCAACCGCCCGACGAACCAGAAGAGTGCGGCCTCTATCGCCGCCGACGTGCCGCCGAGAACGAGCATGGCGATGAACGGCATCCTCGCCTGGCCGATATAGAACCAGATGAATCCGAGCGTCGAGCGCGGCGGCTGCAGATTGGCGCGTGGGCGGAACGGATCGATCCAGGTTTCGAACCGGCGGAGGATGGGGTGCAGCAACATAGAAGCGATATAGGCGGATTAGCCGTGCCGGCAAAGGGAATGAAAAGCGGACAGAATGTTATATTTTGGTAATTATCGGTAACATCGGCGGCATACCCATTGAATGCCCCCGAACCGGTCACAATCTCACGTTACGATCGCGCTTTACCGGAGACCATATCCATGGAAACGAAAATGCTCGATGTGCATGTTCCGCTTCCGCTTGCAGAAAGGCTGGATGCCCTGGCATTCGCCCTGGGGTTGCCGCGCGACGAGATCGTCGCCGAGGCCATTACCACCTGGATCGATCAGGAGGAGCACCGCCGCCTCGTCGCGCTTCGCACGATCGCCGCCGCCCACACAATGGTCGTCGTCGAAACTCACCGCGTGATCGATTGGGCCGACAGCCTTTGATCGGATAGGACGCAAACGCGCTCAGATCTTCAGCAACGGTCGGCAAGCTGGAACCCCCCTAAGAATTCACGAGGCCCTCTCCGCTTTCGCAGGGAGGGCCTCATTACTCTTATTATTCCGCCGCCACTTCCGCTTCGTCGGCGTGATCGGAGAGGAAGCCGCCGGACTGACGGTTCCAGAGGTCGGCATAGATGCCGCCTCCTGCGATCAGCTCACTGTGCGAGCCGGCCTCGATGATCCGGCCCTTGTCGAGCACGATCAGCTGGTCCATCTCCGTCAGCGTCGACAGCCGGTGGGCGATGGCGATCACCGTCTTGCCCTCCATCAGGGCGAAGAGGTTTTCCTGGATCGCCGCCTCGACTTCCGAATCGAGTGCCGAGGTTGCCTCGTCGAGCACCAGGATCGGCGCGTCCTTCAGGAAGACGCGGGCGATCGCGACGCGCTGCCGCTGGCCGCCGGAGAGCTTGACGCCGCGTTCGCCGACCTGCGCGTCGAGCCCCGCGCGGCCCTGCATGTCGACCAGGCCTTCGATGAACTCCCAGGCATTGGCGCGTTTGGCGGCCTCGATCACCTCGTCGTCCGTTGCTTCGGGGCGCCCATAGGCGATGTTGTCGCGGATCGAGCGATGCAACAGCGAAGTGTCCTGCGTCACCACGCCGATCAGCGAACGCAGGCTTTCCTGCGAAACGCCGGCGATGTCCTGCCCATCGATGGTGATGCGGCCGGCCTCCAGGTCGTAGAAGCGCAGCAACAGGTTCATCAGCGTCGTCTTGCCGGCGCCGGAGCGGCCGACCAGACCAACCTTCTCGCCGGCCTTGATGTCGAGCGACAGGTTGTCGATGACGCCCTTGCTCTTGCCGTAGTGGAAGCGGATGCGGTCATAGTGGATCGCGCCCTTCTTCGCCGTCAGGGTGGGTGCGCCCGGCTTGTCGACGATGTCGTGCTGTTTGCTCATCATCTCCATGCCGTCATAGACCGTGCCGATATTCTCGAACAGCGCCGAGACTTCCCACATGATCCATTGCGACATGCCGTTGACGCGCATGGCAAGACCGATGGCGATGGCGATGGCGCCGACTGAGATCGCCCCGTTCAGCCAGAACCAGATCGACATGCCCGAGATGACGAAGAGCGCAACGCAGTTGTTCACGTAGACGAAGATGTGGAAGAGCGTCACCTTGCGCATCTGCTTGTGCACGGTCTGCAGGAACTCGTCCATGCCTTCCTTGGCATAGACCTCCTCGCGGCCCGCATGCGAAAACAGCTTGACCGTCGCGATATTCGTATAGCTGTCGACCACGCGCCCCGTCATCATCGAACGCGCATCCGCCTGCGCCGCCGCGATCTTGCGAAGCCGCGGCACGAAATAGGCGACGATGCTGATATAGACCGCGAGCCAGACGAGGATCGGGATCATCAGCCGCCAGTCGGCTGCCGCAATCACGATGATCATCGTCAGAAAGTAGGTGACGACATAGACGAAGACGTCGAGGATCTTCATCACCGTTTCGCGCACCGCAAGCGAGGTCTGCATCACCTTGGTGGCGACACGCCCGGCAAACTCGTTGGCGAAGAACGACATGCTGTGACGCAGCAGGAAGCGGTGCATCTGCCAGCGTGCGATCATCGGATAATTGCCGAGCATCATCTGATGCATGATGAGCGAATCGAGCCCAGCTACCAAAGGCAGGCCGATCAGCACCAGCGCCGCCATCCAGAAAAGCTTGTGGCCTTCTCTCTCCAGGAATGTGGCGCGGTCGGCATTGGTCAGCCAGTCGACGATGTCGCCGAGGAACTGGAAGAGCGCCACTTCGCCGATCGCGATCAGCGCGGTCAGCACGGCCATCAGGCCGAGCCAGGGCGCAGCCGGCTTGCTGTAATGCCAGCAAAAGGCAAAGAGACCTTTCGGCGGGACGACGGGGTCCTCGCTTGGAAAGGGATTGAGTCGCTGTTCGAACCAGCCAAACATGAAATTGCTCCGAAACGTCAGCGTTCCGGCTCCCGGCTTCGCGCCATCCCAGCGCTATGCAAGCACATATGGGAACCGAACGTTCAAGGGGCGAGGCTGAAACAGCCGCACAATGGATCAAAAAGGAAATTCAGGGAAGAAATCCGCACTATCGGCGGAAAATCGCACCGCTTGGCATCACGGCCAGGAGGCGCACATACAGCAAAATATTCATTCTGGCGCTCCTTGCTGGCGATTAAAGATATGCACCGATAACGCGAAAATGAGGAATTTTCCAGCCCTGTTCTGCCACATATTTCATCTTTTCGGGTCCAAACGCGCCCTGTTGCGTCGAAATCACAGTTGCATTAGGCCCTTTGCGGTGAAAGCGGAAAGATAGCGCATCATGACTTCACTCAGACTGGCACTCTATCAGCCGGATATTCCCGGCAATACCGGCACGATCCTGCGTCTTGCCGCCTGCCTTGGCTTTGCGGTCGATCTGATCGAGCCCGCCGGCTTCGACATCTCCGACCGTAACCTGAAACGGGCCGGCATGGACTATATCGCCGCCGCCGCCCTCACCCGCCATGTCAACTGGGACCGCTTCGAGGCGTGGCGTCTGACCACTGGCCGCCGCCTGATCCTCGCCTCGACCAAGGCTGCGGAGCGCTACACCGATCTTGCCTTCCGCCCCGACGATGTCCTGCTCTTCGGCCGCGAAAGCGCCGGCGTGCCGGATCAGGTGCATGAGAGGGCCGATGCGCGCGTACTGATCCCGATGGTCGAAGGCCAGCGCTCGATCAACGTCGCCGTCTCCGCCGCGATGATCGTCGGCGAGGCGATGCGCCAAACCGTCTGGGCCTGACGGACACCGGCGCTGGCAGAGCAAAAGCCCGCGAAATTGCCGATCCGCTCCGGAATATGTCGCAAAATAACGTTGTCTATCCGTCAAACCGGCGTATATTTATTAGCCGGGCAATCAAAAATTCAGCATTGGCCTCCATGATTCCAATAAGTTTGGAACGGTCATGTGAGGAAAACAGCACTTCTCCAGATCTGTGAAAGAAGAATAAAAACAATAAAATGGACTCTACAATCATCATGATCAACCTGTTCGGCGCCGTGGCTCTGCTGCTGTTCGGCCTCGCGCAGGTAAAGGATGGCGTATCCAGAGCCTTCGGCGCCCGCCTGAGAACAGGCCTGGCGACCGGCACGCGCGGCGGTCTTCGTTCTTTCCTGTCGGGCCTCGTCGCGACAATCGCGCTGCAAAGCTCCACAGCGACGGCGCTGATGACGGCCTCCTTCGTCGAGCGTGACCTGATCAAGCCGCGCATGGCGCAGATCGTCCTGCTCGGCGCCAATGTCGGCACGGCAATCACCGCCTGGATCGTCGCAACGGGCATCGAATGGCTCTCTCCGCTCCTGATTCTTGCCGGCATCGTGCTCTACCGCGGCCGTTCCAGCGCCAGCCAGGGCGGCGGCACGGCGCTGATCGGCATCGGGCTGATGCTGTTGTCGCTGCACCTCCTTGGCCTTGCGACGGAACCGATGCGCGCTTCCCCCGCACTCGCCGCCTTCATCGGCCTGCTGGATAACGCCCTGCCCGTGGCGATGATCATCTCGGCAGCACTTGCCTTCGCGTCCTCGTCGAGCCTTGCGGTGGTGGTGCTCATCCTCTCGCTCGCCTCGGCCGGCGTCGTCTCCGCCGAACTCGTCATCGTGCTCGTACTCGGCGCCAATCTCGGCGGGGCGATACCGCCGGTCGTCGCGACATTGTCCGGCCCGGTTTCGGCACGGCGCGTCACCCTCGGCAATCTCGCCGTCCGCACGCTCGGCTGCCTTATCGCCCTGCCGCTGGCGGGTTATGGCGCGGAATTCATCCAAATGCTGCCCTTCGGTCCTGCCAAGCTGCCGGTCGACGCGCATCTTGCCTTCAACCTTCTGCTGGCGGCGCTGGCCTGGCCATTCTCCCGGCCGCTCGCTGCCCTGATGGCCCGGCTGGTGCCTGATCAAGCCGAGCCCGATAGCGCGCCGAAATATCTGGATGCGCAGGAGCTTGCGACGCCGGTCGTGGCCCTCGCCAGCGCTACCCGCGAAGTGCTCGGCGTCGGCGATCTGATCGAGCGGATGCTGATCCGGGTCTCCGAAGCTTTCGAGCGTAACGACGCATCGAAGCTTGCCGAGATATCCACCCTCGAAGAGCGCGTCGACCGGCTGCAGCAGGCGGTGAAGGTCTATCTCTCGAAGCTCGGCCGCGAGGGTCTCAGCGACGAGAACGCCCGCCGCTCGATCGTCGTCATCGATTATGCGATCAACCTCGAACATATGGGCGATATCATCGAGAAGGGCCTGCTGGAGCAGGTGGCAAAGAAGATCTCTCTTGGCCTGAAATTTTCCGATGACGGTCATCAGGAACTGCGCAAGCTGTTCGATTTGACGATCGACAATCTGCGCGTCGCCCAGACAATCTTCGTCACCCGCGATTTCAATCTGGCGCGCCAGATGATGGAGGTGAAGGTCGAGGTGCGCCGGATGGAGAAGCAGTCTGCCGAGCGCCACCTCGAACGCCTGCGTGATGGTCGCGCCGACAGCCTGCAAACGAGTTCGCTGCATCTCGACATGCTGCGCGATCTGAAGCGCCTCAACGCCCACATCGTCTCGGTGGCGCATCCGATCATGGATGAAAACGGCCTGCTGATCGAAAGCCGCGTGCGCGCCACTGCGAAGTGACGGTCAGTCTGCCGAGGGCAGACGGCGCATGGTGAATTCGATCTGGTCGCCGTCGAGCTGGCGCCAGCTTTCCACCTCGGTCCAGTAAGCGGCTTTCGGATATTCGTCGAACCATTCGCGCGCCTTGGCGCGTGCGTCCGTGAGGCCGAGGCAATATGTCTCACGCACGAAATGGTCTTTCTTGCTCGGGGGATTTTCCGCCCGATGTCTCGCTATCCTGCGCTTCAGGCCGTCGAAGGACGGAGGCCCTGGAACTTTTTTCATCAATCTACCTCCTCGGAAAAGGTAATATCGAAATTCTCGATTTGCGAGTCGAATCTTGGAGGCGCCGGGTGCTTGCCTCGGCTTGGCGAGATGCAGCACCAACTGCTAATCATGGCGTGAATGAAGAATGAGCGAGTCGCCTCCGATGGAGATGCCGACCGTCGGAGGCGTAAATGGAAAGACCGGAACTGCCGATCGGCTTGCCTGACGATATCGAAGAGAAGAAGGCCGCAGCCCGCAATTGGTTCGAGGGATTGCGCGATACGATCTGCGCCTCCTTCGAGGCCCTCGAGGACGAGTTGGAAGGGCCGCTATCCGACCAGGAGCCCGGCCGCTTCGTCGCCAAGGACTGGTCACGCGAAAATGGTGCTGGCGGCGGTGGCCGGATGTCGATGATGGAAGGCCGCGTCTTCGAAAAGGTCGGCGTCCATACCTCCACTGTCTACGGCGAATTCGCCCCGGATTTCCGCGCCCAGATACCCGGCGCCAAGGACGATCCGCGTTTCTGGGCCTCCGGCATCTCGCTGATCGCCCATCCCGTGAACCCACACGTTCCGGCGGTGCACATGAACACCCGCATGGTCGTCACCACCAGCCGCTGGTTCGGCGGCGGGGCCGACCTGACGCCGGTGCTGTCGCGCCGCCGCACGCAGGAGGACGAGGACAGCCAGCTCTTCCACAAAGCCATGGAGATCGCGTGCCGCAATCATGCCGTCGCCGATTATGATGCGTACAAAGCCTGGTGCGACGAATATTTCTTCCTGAAACACCGCAACGAGGCCCGCGGCATCGGCGGCATCTTCTACGACTGGCTGCATTCAAGCGAGGAAGCCGGCGGCTGGGACGCCGATTTCGCCTTCACGCGTGATGTCGGCCGGGCTTTCGCCATGGTCTATCCAAAAATCGTCCGCTCCAACTTCAATAAATTGTGGACAGAGGCCGATCGCGACGAACAATTGATCCGCCGGGGCCGCTACGTCGAATTTAATCTGCTGTATGATCGCGGCACGATCTTCGGCCTGAAGACCGGCGGCAACGTTGAATCCATTCTCTCTTCGTTGCCCCCCGTCGTCCGCTGGCCATGAAACTGTGATATCTCATCGATAAATTCGAGGTGATAGACCTTCACGAAAACTCAGTGCGTCCTAACTTTATATGTATGTGCGTAACAATCGGAGGAGGATTGTCATGACGATACAAAGTAGCTCGCCAGCGTCCGCGGATGTCCAGGAAACATCCCGCACGATCGACACATCCGAGTTTCTGACGCGCATTGCCGAGAAACTGCGGACCAAGAGCGGCTCGGATCTGCCGCTGTCCTGCTTCATCGAGCAGGTCAAGCTGCAACTGGCCGGCGGAAAGTCGCCGGAACAGCTGCAGAACGAAGCAGCGGCCGCCAACAGCAACATGCCCGGCCACCTTTTGGATACCTACAAAGCCTGGGCGATGCCCGACTGACACGGCCTTTACTGGCCGGCATGTCGATGCCGGCCGGAACCTTCCCTCCCCCCGCACATTCATGAATCGCGTAAGATCGCGATCTTCGTTGTGTTTCGAACAGAGGAGAAGACCATGCGACTTTTCGAATGCGGCACTCTCGTTCCGGGCTGCGCCTGGCATACACGGGCAGATAGCGACGCCGAGGTGGTCCGCCGTGCCGTTGAACACATGAAAGACGCTCACGGTGAAACCACGATCCGCGAGAACATGGTGGATAATATCAAGGCTCGAATCCGCGACGAGGTGAACGCAGCCTGATTATTGCACGCGTTCCTGGAGCCGGGCGAGCAGCGCCGCCCGGTCGGTAACGAAGTTTTCCTCCACCCACTGGTTTTCCAGACCGGCAAGCAGCTCGCCGACGCGCGGGCCAGACGCGATTCCTGCCGAAATCACGTCGCCGCCGTTCAGCGGAAACTGTGGTTTCTTCCAGTGCGTTGCCTTATCCAGCAGCTTGTTGAGCCGCGCAGACCGCGCCATTTCGTCGAAATCGCTTTCAGCCTTGCCGCGCGCAACCGCAAGTGCCAGCTTCAGCCGTGTCGTGATGCCGTCGGTGCTGTTGCGATAAAGCAACCGTTCGAAAGCCGCCGATGACATGTCGTCATTGACTGGCGCTGCCATGGCCCAGGCCTTGAGAGTGGCCGCTTCCGCATTCGAGAGCTTGAGCCGGGCTGCGAGCGCCTCCATGCGCGCGGCATCGGGCGGCACGATCGCCGCAAGGCGCAGCAAAGGATCGGGTGTCCAGCCGAGCGCCTTTTCGGTGGCGATCAGCGAAGGGATCGCATCGATCCCCCATCGTTCCGATTCCGGCAGGATTTCCGTCAACACCGCCACCTGCCGCATCCAGAGCAGCGCGCGACCAGGATCGTCGGCGCCAAGCAGCTTTCGCAACTCAGACCAGACGCGTTCTGCCGAAAGCGTCGTCAGTTTCGAACGCGCGAGGGAACACGCCTTCAGCCCCTCGGCATCCGGCCGCCCGGAACCGTAATAGGCAAAGAAACGGAAGAAGCGCAGGATACGCAAATGATCCTCGGCAATACGCCTTGCGGCATCGCCGATGAAGCGGATGTTGTGCGTCTCAATGTCGGCAAGTCCGCCAACGAGATCCACCACCTCGCCCTTTGCATCGGCATAAAGCGCGTTGATCGTCAGATCCCGCCGTTCGGCGTCTCCCTTCCAGTCGGTGCTGAAGGCAACCTTGGCATGGCGTCCGTCGGTCTCGACGTCGGTGCGAAGGGTCGTCACCTCGAAGGGCTTGCCGTCGATGACGAGCGTCACCGTGCCGTGCTCGAGGCCGGTTGGGACTGCCTTGATGCCGGCCGCCGCCGCCCGCTCCATCACCGGCTCCGGTCTGAGTGTCGTGGCTATGTCGACATCATTGACCGGCAGGCCCATCAGGCTGTTGCGCACCGCTCCGCCAACCACCCGCCCTTCGCCGCCATCGGCGTTGAGAAGCGCTAAGATCCGGCCGAGGGCCGGGTCGCGGAACCATGCTTGGTCGGCGATGCCGGTCATGCATAAAGCCTTTCATAAAGCGTGCGGACGATGCCAGCGGTAATGCCCCAGATCATTCTGGTTTCATAGGGCACGCGGTAGAAATGCCGGTCGATGCCGTCGATGACACGTCTGTCGCGGGTGTGATTGGCAGGATCCATCAGGAAGGAAAGCGGCACCTCGAACACGTCGTCCACCTCGGTCGGGTTCAGCGTCAGCGCAAAGCCCGGCGAGACGACGCCGAGCACCGGCGTAATGCGGAAGCCCGTTGAGGCAAGGTAATTCGGCAGCCGCCCCACGGTTTCGACGAAGGAACCGGCCAGGCCAATCTCCTCCTCCGTCTCGCGGATCGCCGCCATTTCGGGCGAGATATCGGCGGGATCGATCGAGCCGCCGGGAAAGGCGATCTGCCCGGAATGTTTGCGCAGCGTCGCCGTGCGCTTGGTGAAGATCACATGCGCTTCCTCGCCATCGTCGATGACGGGTACGAGCACGGCGGCGTCGCGCAGCTTGAAGGTCTCGACCTCGGCGACGATATCGGGATTGAGGATGTGGTCCCCGTGATCGCGCCAGGCATGATCGACCGGCCCACCATTCTGGTTGAGCGCGCGGCGGCGGAATTCGGCTGCGGAAAACAGCGGATAACGTTGGGTAATCGCATCATTCATCGGGAAAGCGCATCCAGTTCATCGGCCGGCATCATCGCAAAAACCTCTCCGGCCGAGCGGACGGCGAACATCGCCTGTCCCTCGACCTCGATCGTCTCGCCGAGCGCCACCAGTTCATACATCACCGCACGCGACACCAGCGCCTCCAGCCGCCCGCGCACATGCAGATAGGGTTTCAATTCGGCATTCTCGCCCGCAATCGCAAAGCGCAGCCGATGCTCTCCTCCCGCCTCCACGACATCGCCGACATTGGTGCGGAAAGTCAGCACCTGTCGGCCTTGCCCCTCCGTCACGCTCATCTCCACGGCGATGAAAGGCGCGTCGACGACCCTTATACCGACCTTTTCCACAGGAGTTACGAGATAGGTCTTCTGGTCGTCGTCTTTTCTTAAAACCGTCGAAAACAGCCGCACCAGCGCCGGTCGACCGATCGGCGTACCCATGTAGAACCAGGTGCCGTCCGCCCGGATTTCCATGTCGATATCGCCGCAGAAAGGCGGATTCCACCGCTCGACCGGCGGCAATCCTCGTTTTTGTCCGGCATTTTCCTGAGACGCGCGCGAAATCAGTGCGGCAAGTCCCGCCGCATCCGCCTGTCCGCTGATTTCCTCGGCTGCCATTCTTCCGTCCCGGTTTGTCCTTAACGAAGTAAAGTCACGAGATAGTCATTCGCAACGAACTTGTCAGCCCGTCACATCTCCATAACTCTATCGGGTATGAGGCACATGTATAAGTCCGCCGATTCGCTGCCGAATGATTTCAGCCGTTGGAGATACGCATGGGTATGATGAAGACCGAAGCCAGCCTCGATGAAAAGGCGATCGTCGCCGCCGCCGAAAAGGCGCTCTCCGATATCGCCGCCATCCGCGGGGAAGTCTCGAAGGTGATCTTCGGTCAGGAAAGCGTCGTCGAGAACACCATTCTCGCCGTGCTGTCAGGCGGTCATGCTCTGCTCGTCGGCGTTCCCGGTCTTGCCAAGACCAGACTGGTGACCACGCTCGGCGAGGTGCTCGGCCTTGCCGCCAACCGCATCCAGTTCACGCCGGATCTGATGCCCTCGGATATTCTCGGCTCCGAGGTGATGGACCAGGACGACAGTGGACGCCGCTCCTTCCGTTTCGTCAAGGGCCCGGTCTTTGCCCAGCTCCTGATGGCCGACGAGATCAACCGCGCTTCGCCGCGTACCCAGTCGGCCCTTCTGCAATCCATGCAGGAATATCACATCACGATCGCCGGCCAGCGTTATGACCTGCCGGCGCCCTTCCATGTGCTCGCCACCCAGAACCCGCTCGAGCAGGAAGGCACCTACCCCCTGCCCGAAGCCCAGCTCGACCGCTTCCTGCTGCAAGTCGACGTCAACTACCCCGAACTCGCCGCCGAGCGTCAGATCCTGCTCGAGACGACGGGCTTGGGCGAAACCCGACCGGAAGCCGTCATCGATGCGCAGCGGCTGATCGAGATCCAGACTCTGGTGCGCCAGATGCCGGTGAGCGACACGGTTGTCGATGCCATCCTGGCGCTGGTGCGTTCCGCCCGCCCCGGACAGGACAATACCTCGACCGACAAGAACGTCGCCTGGGGTCCTGGCCCTCGCGCCGGCCAGGCAATGATGCTCTGCGCGCGCGCCCGCGCGCTCTACGAAGGCCGTCTGGCACCGTCTCTGGACGATATCTTCGCGCTCGCCGAACCCATTCTCCAGCACCGCATGGCGCTGACCTTCGCCGCCCGCGCCGAAGGCATGTCGGTGCGTGATGTCGTCGCCGGACTGGTCAAGCAGGCAAAGGGATAAGGAAGCCGGACGCGTGGCATCTATCGGACAGATCGTCAACCCGACGTCAGGCAGCGATGCCCTTTCCCGCGCCAGGCAGCGGGCCGCCCTGGTGCCGGACTGCCTGGTGGAAGCCAAGCGCATCGCCAACACCGTGATCGCCGGCTGGCATGGTCGCCGCAAGCGCGGCATCGGCGAGAATTTCTGGCAGTTCCGTCCCTATGCCGAGGGCGAGAGCCTGTCGCGCATCGATTGGCGCCGCTCCGCCCGCGACGACCACACCTATGTGCGCGAGCGCGAATGGGAGGCGGCGCACACGATCTGGCTCTGGTGCGACATGTCGCCCTCGATGATGTACAAGTCGAGCTACGGCAACGTGTCCAAGGAAAGCCGCGCTCTGGTCATCATGCTGGCGCTTGCCGAAATCCTCGCCCGCTCCGGCGAGCGCATCGGCTGCCCCGGCATCATGGAACCCGCCTCCGCCCGCAACGCCGCCGAACGCCTCGCAGCCGCGCTCATGCACACGCCGCTGACCGGCGGCCTGCCGGAAACGGCGATGATCCGCGGCTGGAGCGACCTCGTCCTCATCGGCGATTTCCTCGACGATGCGCCGGCAATCATGGAGCGCCTCGGCCCGCTTGCCCGCCGCGGCCTGCGCGGCCACGTGGTCGAGATATCAGATCCCGCCGAAGAGATATTCCCCTATAGCGGCCGCACCGAATTCACCGATCCGGAGAGCGGCGCCAAGCTTATCTCCGGCCGCGCCGAACATATCCGCGAGGCCTATCGCAACGCCTACCTCGCCCGCAGGGACAGCCTCGGCCAGTCGCTGCGCCATCTCGGCTGGACCTTCGCGTCTCATCGCACCGATCATCTTGCTTCGGAAGCGTTGGTCGCGGTGCACATGTATCTGTCCGGCATGCCGGCCAAGGCAACGCATGGAGGGCAGCTATGAACGCCCTTCCCTTCGCTTTCGCCTATCCCGCCATTCTCGGCGCGCTCGTCGCCTTGCCGGTCATCTGGTGGCTGCTACGGCTGACGCCGCCACGTCCGAAGACCGAAGTCTTCCCGCCGCTGAAGATCCTCGCCTCGGTGCTGAAGCGCGAGGAGACGCCGGCGCAGAGCCCCTGGTGGCTGACGCTGCTGCGCATGCTGCTCGCCGCCACCATCATCCTTGCAATCGCCGACCCGGTTTTCAATCCACGCACCAGTTCGCTGGCATCAGGTGGCCCGCTCGTCCTCTTCGTCGACAACAGCTGGGCGGCGGCACCCGACTGGGAGCGCCGCATCCAGACCGCCGACGCGTTGATAGACGACGCCGAATCCGCCGGCACGCCTGTGTCGATCGCCTTCACCGCCGATCCGAGCAACGACGCCGTGCCCGGCACCGCCGCTGCCGCCCGCGACAAGCTGCGCGCCGCCGAGCCGCGACCACTGGTACCGGACCGCGAACGCGCCTTCCAGGCGCTGCGCGCCGCGCTGAACGGCATCAAGCCCGGCACCCTCGCCTTCCTGACTGACGGCGCCGCCGCCAAGGCCGACGACGCCACGGTGCGCAGGCTGGCCGAACTCCAGCCCGCTGATCTGCGCCTGATCGAGGGCGAGGCCGCGCGGACGGTCGCGATCACTGCCGCCAACAATGCGGCGGATGCCATGACCGTCAAGGTCACGCGGCTCAACACCTCGCAGGCCGCATCGGTGGCGCTGAACGCCGTCGATACCCAGGGCCGCTCGATCGCCAATGGCAGGGTGGATTTCCGCCCCGGCCAGAGCGTCGCGACGAGTGCGATCACCGCTCCCTTCGAGATGCGCAACGATTTCGCGCGCATCAGCGTCGACAACGGCGCGACGGCAGGCGCCGTCCACCTTCTCGACGACGCATTCAAGCGCCGCCGCGTCGTCTTGCTGTCAGGTGAAGGAGGGGATGAGTTCCAGCCGCTGCTCTCGCCGCTCTATTATATCCAGCGGGCGCTGCAACCCTATGCGGATCTGATCCAACCTGGCGATTCCGATCTTTCGGTCGCGATACCAAAACTTCTCGCCAACAATCCCTCCATCATCATCATGGCCGATATCGGCCGGCTGCCGGAGGAGACCTACGAGCCTCTGACGCGCTGGATATCGAATGGCGGCATGCTCCTGCGGTTTGCCGGCCCGCGCATGGCGGCAGCCCCTGCGGACGATCCGCTGATCCCTGTCATCTTGCGTCAGGGAGAACGGGCGCTCGGCGGCACCTTGTCCTGGAGCGAGCCGCAGTCGCTTGCCGAATTTCCGAGTTTCGGGCCTTTCGCCGGCATAGCGCGTCCCGCCGATGTCGTCGTCAAGCGGCAGGTGCTCGCCGAACCGACGCCCGATCTTGCCGAACGCACCTGGGCGAGCCTGGCTGACGGCACACCGCTCGTCACGATGAAGCAGATCGCATCCGGCCAGATCGTCCTGTTTCACGTCACCGCGGAAGCAACCTGGTCCGATCTGCCGATCTCAGGCACCTTCGTCGACATGTTGCGTCACCTCCTGCAGATATCGCGCTCGGGCGGTGTGACTTCGGAAGCGCGCGGCAATGCGCGTGTCTCCGAAACCCTGCCGCCATTCCGCATGCTGACGGCCAAGGGCACGCTCGTCTCCGAGACGGGATCGGCGCGGCCGCTCATTCCACAGGCCGGGGTCGAACCGACGACAAATTTCGACAACCCTCCCGGGCTCTACGGTTCGGAGGATGGTTTCGCCTCGTTGAACGTGCTGCCCGAGAACGCCGAACTGACGCCGCTCGACACAACAGGGACCAATGCCGTGCGCGAAGGCCTGATCGGCGGCGAAAGCTGGTCGGCAAAACCCGCGCTCTTTCTCGCAGCCTTTCTGCTGCTCCTGGCCGATAGCCTGATCGTCCTCTTCATGAATGGCGCATTCTCGCGATTGCGCCCGGCTGTCCGAACCGCCGCGATGATCGCGGTCGCCGTCGGCGCCGGCTTTCTCGTGCAACCCGGCACGCTTCACGCCGACGACTCCCAGCCCGGCGACGACCTTATCCTGCAGAGGCTTGACAACACCCATCTCGCCTATGTCGTCACCGGCGAACAGGATGTGGATAATATATCCGAGCGCGGTCTTGAGGGACTAACCCAGTTCCTGACTTTTCGCACGACGCTGGAGCCGGCGTCGCCCGTCGGCATCGACCTCACCAAAGACGAACTCTCCTTCTATCCGATCATCTACTGGCCGGTTTCGGCGACGGCGCCGATGCCGTCGACGGCGGCAATCAGCCGTATCGATGCCTATATGCGCAATGGCGGCACCGTGCTTTTCGATACGCGTGATCAGATCAGCGCATTGGACAATGGCGGCAATGTCAGCGCCAACGGTGAGAGATTGCAGGCAATCCTCACCAATCTCGACATCCCGCCGCTCGAGCCGGTACCATCAGATCACGTGCTGACGAAATCCTTCTATCTTCTGTCGAGCTTTCCCGGTCGTTATACGGGCAGCCCCCTCTGGATCGAGTCCCGGCAGGGCGGTCAGGGACCGAGCGAAAAATCGGCGGCGACGGCCGACGGCGTTTCGCCGATCCTGATCACCGGCAATGATTTCGCCGGCGCCTGGGCGATCGACGACAACGGCGTACCGATACTGCCGACCGTGCCGTCGGATGAAACGCAGCGCGAATATGCCTACCGTTCCGGCGTCAACATCATGATGTACATGCTGACCGGCAACTACAAGACCGACCAGGTCCATGTTCCCGACCTCCTCGAACGGTTAGGACAATGAGATGACCTTCGACTTTTCGCCCTTCCTGCCCTGGTCGGTTCTGGCTGCACTCGCGGTCGTCAGCGCTGTTATCGCCGCTTTCGCGATCTGGCGCGGCATTCGCGGTGCCTGGATCAGAACGCTGGCAGCACTCGCCATGTTGACCGCCCTTGCCAATCCTGTCCTGCTGCAGGAGGATCGGGATCAGTTGTCGACGATCGTCCCGGTTCTTGTCGATCGAAGCCAGAGCCAGCAGACGCCCGATCGCGTCAAGATGACCGACGATGCGCTTGCGGCCCTGAAGGGACAACTCGCCCGCTTCCCCCAGATAGAGCCCCGTTTCGTCGATGTCGAAGGCGACGTCAATTCCGACGTGCCGTCCACGCGTTTGTTCGACGCGCTGTCGGCCAACATTGCCGATGTCCCGCCCGCCCGTATCGGCGGCGCCATCATGCTGACCGACGGTGAAGTCCATGATGCTCCGGCCGCCAATCAGGCGCTTGGTTTCGACGCGCCGATCCATGGCCTCATCACCGGCAAAGCCAACGAATTCGATCGCCGCATCGAAGTCATCAAGGGGCCGCGCTTCGGCATCGTCAACGAAGAGCAGCAGGTGATCCTGCGCGTCTTCGACGACGGCCCTGGCCCGGGCGGCACGGCCGATGTCACGGTGAAGCTGAATGGCGACGAGATCGCCACCCTGCAGGCGACACCCGGGCAGGATACGCCCTTCT
Organism: Rhizobium sp. WSM409; assembly: GCF_057653825.1. NCBI lineage: Bacteria > Pseudomonadati > Pseudomonadota > Alphaproteobacteria > Hyphomicrobiales > Rhizobiaceae > Rhizobium > Rhizobium sp. WSM409. The sequence continues at coordinate 3,090,033 of NZ_CM172794.1, forward strand.
CCTTCAAGGTGCCGGGTGGCGGCAGCAATGTGCTCGAATTCTCGGTCGCGGCACTTCCCGGCGAAGTCACCACCGCCAACAACCGCGCCGTCCACGTCATCGACGGCATCCGCCAGAATCTCCGCGTCCTGCTTGTCTCCGGCGAGCCGCATGCCGGCGAGCGCGCCTGGCGCAACCTGCTGAAATCCGATGCCTCGGTCGATCTCGTCCACTTCACCATCTTGCGTCCGCCGGAAAAACAGGACGGCACGCCGATCAACGAGCTGTCGCTGATCGCCTTTCCGACGCGTGAGCTCTTCGTCGACAAGATCAAGGATTTCGACCTGATCATCTTCGATCGCTACCAGCACCGCGGCGTGCTGCCGTTGCTCTATTACGATTACATCGCGCAATATGTCGACAACGGCGGCGCGCTGCTGATCGCCGCCGGTCCCGAGCATGCCGGCCCCGATTCCATTGCGCTGACGCCGCTTTCCACGGTCCTGCCGGCAACGCCCACCGGAGAGATGATCGAAAAGGCCTTCTATCCCCGCCTCTCCGAGGAAGGCCGCAAACATCCCGTCACGCGCGGCCTGGATGGCTCGGGCGAGGACCCGCCGCATTGGGGACGCTGGTTCCGCAGCGTCGATGTCGAGCGGCCGCAGGGCGAGACGATCATGCTCGGCGCCGACAACCACCCGCTGTTGGTGCTGAACCGCGCCGGCCAGGGCCGCGTCGCCATGCTGCTTTCCGATCAGGGCTGGCTCTGGGCGCGCGGCTTCGAAGGCGGCGGTCCGAACGTTTCGCTCTATCGCCGTATCGCCCATTGGCTGATGAAGGAGCCGGCGCTCGAGGAAGAAGCGCTGACGGCGCGCGCCTCCGGCCGGACCCTTGAAGTTACCCGCCAGACGATCGGCGACAATCCCGGCAACGCCACCGTGCGTTATCCCTCCGGCAAGACCGAAACCCTGCCGCTCACCCAGTCCGAACCGGGGCTCTACAAGGCCGAGAAGAGGATGGACGAAATCGGTCTCTTCGAAGTCCGCAACGGCAAGCTGTCGACGCTTGTTCATATCGGCGCCGTCGACGCGCCGGAATTCAAGGCAATGATCTCGACGACCGATGTGCTGCAGCCGGTCGCCGACAGAAGCAAGGGTCTCGTCACCCGCGTCTCCAATGCAAATGGCGCGATCTCGGTCCCGCCGATCCTGCCGGTGCGCGGCCAGGTGCGCGTCTCCGACAACGATCGCATGATGATCCGCATGACCAGCGAGACGGTCTTGAAGGGCATCAACACGCTGCCGCTCTTTGCCGGGTTCGCCGGCGTCGGCATCCTGCTGCTCGCCTTCGGCGCCATGTGGTGGCGCGAAGGGCGGTAATCTCATGCCGGAATTCGAGCTCACCGCTTCGCCCTCGCTAGAGGAACTGGCAGTGATCACCGATGCGCTCTCGGCCTTCAACAACAGCGATGTCGGCCCTTCGGATCGCCAGCCGCTTGCAGTCCTCATCCGCGATACCGACGGCAAGGTGACCGGCGGTCTTTCCGGCTTTACCGCCTGGGGCTGGCTCTTCACCCAGATGCTCTATATTCCCGATACACTGCGCGGCACCGGTATATCAGGCAATATCCTCGCAAAGGCGGAAGAAGAGGCGAAAGCCCGGGGGTGCCGCGGCGCTTGGATCGACACCTTCAACCCGCAGGCTCTGCGCGCCTATCTGCGTCAGGGTTATGAGGTTTTCGGAGAGCTTAAGGATTTCCCGGAAGGCCGCACGCGCAGCTTCCTCCGGAAAAATCTCTAGCGCATCTCCTTTGTGCGTCCGAAAGGACGCACGGCGCTCTAAATCATTCGCGCCAGGCGATCGTACCCTTCAGCAGCGCGTGCACGCCCTCGGCGATCGGAACGACGAGTACACGGCCGGGATCGACCGGGCCTGGAAAAGACAGCGCGTTGTAGGCGACCTTCTCGAAGCCGAGCGGGCCGTAATAGGGCGGGTCGCCGACGAGGATGACGGCTTCCGAGCCCTTGCGTCTTGCTGCCTCCACCGCGATCCGCACCAGTTCCCGGCCAATGCCCTTGTTCTTGTGGGAGGGGCGGACGGCGAGCGGGCCGAGCAGATGGCCCTTCACTGTACCGGCCAGTACCGGCGTCATGCGCACGGAGGCGATCGTCTCACCGTTATCGGTGCAGATGAAGGAGAGCGACAGGTCATGGGGTCCCTGCTCACGGATGCGCGCGGCAGCGCGCGTGAATCGGCCCGGACCGAAGGCTTCTTCGTTGATGTGTTCGATGGCGGCGTCATGAGACGCGTCTTCAGTGAGGTAGACGAGATCGTGCTTGTACATGATGACAGAAACCGGATGGACAGATTGATGGGTCTCGAACACGCCTTGGGCGTTCGGGAGCATCAGCGTCGTCGCGGGTTTCTGGAAATGAACATCAGGCAGGGGTCCGAAAATCGTGAAAAGGCCGATAGCAGGAAAAATTTCCGCCGTCCAACGCAAAATGCACGACGTGACGCACTGTTCAATCTTTACCGCCTGCAAAGCCCTGCCATCTGCGATATCTTCCGTTCCAACACGCAATCAAGGGAATGAAGACCATGGGAATGCTAGTGGACGGCGTCTGGCATGACGCCTGGTACGACACGAAGGAGAGCAAGGGTCATTTCAAGCGGCAGCCCTCGCAGTTCCGCAACTGGGTGACATTAGAGGGTGAGGCCGGTCCTTCCGGCAGCGGCGGCTTTAAGGCCGAAGCCGGGCGTTACCATCTTTATGTCTCGCTCGCCTGCCCCTGGGCGCATCGCACGCTGATCTTCCGCAAGCTGAAGAAGCTCGAAGAGCTGATCTCGGTTTCGGTCGTCGATCCGCTGATGCTCGAGAACGGCTGGGAGTTCAAGGTCGGCGACGGTGCCACCGGCGATCACCTCTTCGGCGCGTCCGCGCTTTGGCAGATCTACGTCAAGGCCGATCCGCACTATTCCGGCCGCGTCACCGTTCCCGTGCTCTGGGACAAGAAGACCGGCACGATCGTCAGCAACGAATCCGCCGAGATCATCCGCATGTTTAACAGTGCCTTCGACGGGCTGACCGGCTCGAAGGCCGATTACTATCCCGAGGACCTTCGCTCCGACATCGATGCGCTGAACGCCACCGTCTACGACACCGTCAACAACGGCGTCTACAAGGCCGGCTTTGCCACCACCCAGCAAGCCTATGAAGAAAACGTCGGCAAGCTGTTCGAAACGCTCGACATGCTCAATGAACACCTCGGCAAGGGCCGCTACCTCTTCGGTAGCAGGCAGACCGAGGCCGACTGGCGCCTGTTCACCACGTTGGTGCGCTTCGACGCCGTCTATGTCGGCCATTTCAAGTGCAACATCCGCCGCATCGCCGACTACCCCAACCTGCCCGACTATCTCCGCGATCTCTACCAGACGGCGGGCGTTTCGGAGACGGTGAACCTGAAGCACATCAAGGAACACTATTACCGCAGCCACAAGACGATCAATCCGACCGGCATCGTTCCCGTCGGCCCGGCGCTCGATCTCGACCGTCCGCACGGTCGTGCTACAGCGCCGCGCGTCCTTTTAGACGCGCAAGGGACGCTGTAGAACTTTGAATTGCTGCATAATTTTATCCCTAAATCGATTCCGATTTAAGAAATTATGCAGTCGCTTGCCGCCGCCTGAGAATTACCAGCGGTGGGCGGGCTCCTGCTCGCCGCGAAGCTCGGCGAGACGGCGATGCGTCGCCTTGGTCGTGCCCTCGGGCAGGCTGTCGAGGGAAAAGAAGCCGCTGTCGGATATCTCCCAGTCCGGCGGCCGCGGCGCCGTCTGCTCGACGATTGCCCGGTAGAAGACGACATGGTCGCGCCTTGTGGTGGTGGTATTGAAATAGACCTGGATCAGCTGCGGCTTGCCGATGATCCTGAGGTTGCCCTCCTCGCGCAATTCCTTGGCAAGCGCTTCCTCGACCGTCTCGTTGCGCTCCAGCCCGCCGCCCGGCATGTGCCAGCCGCCGATATAGCTGTGGCGCACGAGAAAGATGCGTCCGTCTGCATCGAAACAGGCAGCCCGCACGCCCACGGTCATGCTGCGGACGAAACTGAAATAGACATGCAGCAGGCGCAATGCCAGCCTCATGTGAAGGGGCCGGTTCTCTTTATCCACTATCACTCCGTTTCAGCTCTTCATCGCGCCCGATGTGTTTGATTTGTCAATAAGCTGGTCTATGTCTCGTAACATGTTCAAGCTCGCGCATATCTCCGACGTCCACCTCGGGCCGCTGCCCAGTCTTTCCATTCAAGAGCTGTTTTCAAAACGCATAACAGGCTTTGTGAACTGGCATCGAAATCGACGCAAGCACCTTTTCGGCAGCACGTTGGATCTGCTGCTCGACGACATCCGCGCCCACCAGGCCGATCACCTGGCCGTCACCGGCGACCTCGTTAATCTGGCGAGCGGCATTGAGATTCGCGCCGCCGCTGCATGGCTGCGCGCGTTCGGCGACCCTGCGAACACGTCAGTCGTTCCCGGCAATCATGACGCCTATGTACCAGGCGCCTATGAGAAGTCGATGCGCGCGTGGTACGATTATGTCCGCGGCGATCTCGCCCCGCCGCAATGGCAGGACGACCGCCATATCTTCCCCTATCTGCGTGTTCGCGGCAAAGTCGCGATTGTCGGTTGTTCGACGGCGGTCGCCACTCCTCCCTTCGCCGCCTCCGGCTTTTTCGGCGCGCGACAGGCCCGCGATACTGTCAACATGTTGCGCGCGGCTGGGGAAGCCGGGCTCTTCCGCGTTGTCATGATCCATCATCCGCCGATCCGCGGCGCCACGGCCTTCTACAAACGGATGATCGGCATCCGCCGTTTCGCCGCTGTGATTTCGACAGGCGGCGCCGAACTCGTGCTGCACGGCCATACGCACCTGAACACGCTGCATTGGCTGCGCGGCCAGGTGCAGCCGGTGCCGGTCGTCGGCATCGCCTCAGCCTCGCAGGGACCGGGCAGCGTCAAGCCGCCCGCCGCCTACAACCTCTTCTCCATCGACGGCTCTCCCGGCGCCTGGGAGCTCAGTGGCGAACGCTTCAGCCTCAACAGGGCCGGCGACGCGGTGATGCCGGAAAGCACCGATATTTTCGCGCCTTAGCGCCGGCTCCTGACTCTTTTTGTATAGCACTTGAATCGATCTGCGAGGAGATCGGCCCACCGTCGCAACATTTGCCATGGAGGTTGCTTACCCTCTTGGTATTTTTAGTGGTAAGCGTACAATTCGAGCAACTGCATTGCCTGAGAACGGAGCGCGCCGATGACTTCTTCTTTCCGTCACCTGTCCAGACTTTCGCTCGCCGCCGGCTTTGCCTTCGGCATCGCCACGGCCGCTTTCGCGGTCGGCGACAACAATGACGACACCAATCCGCCGCCGAAGACCCAGACGACCAAGACCTGCACCGGCGGCAAGGTCTGGGACAAGGCCAAGAAGGAATGTGTCAACCCGAAGAAGAGCAGCTTCAACGACGACGATCTTTATAAGTTCGCTCGCGAGTTTGCCTATGCCGGCCAGTATGACAACGCCATCACCGTGCTCAATCTCGCTCGCAACCAGAACGACCCGCGCATCCTGAACTATCTCGGCTACGCTAACCGCAAGGCCGGCCGCATGGAGCTCGGCATGTCCTACTACCGCAAGGCGCTGCAGGCGGATGAGAATTATATCCTCGCCCGCTCTTATATGGGCATGGCGCTGGTGGAACAGGGAGATATTCAGGGCGCCCGCGTCCAGCTTGTCGAAATCCGTGATCGCGGCGGCGAAGGCACCTGGGCCTATCGCGCCCTGCTGCAAAGCTTGAACGGCTACAAGACATATTGACGCAAGCTTTGCGGGCCAGAATACGAAAATCCCTTGGGAAAGAGGGATGAAGACGACCGGATGCTTGCGAAGTGCAGGAGACTTGTTTCATAAAGCTCATGCATCGACGGCGTCGATAAAGTCGGTTTCGCGCCCGACGGCGAACCCTTCGTCCGCGAAACCATTGTGAATGCTTCTTGGATAAACAATGCGTCAGCCCGCAACGACCATCGATCTCCGGCGTGATCTCGTCGGCCTCCTGCCCCGCCTTCGCCGCTTCGCGATCACGCTCGCGGGTGAGGTTGCCGTGGCCGATGAACTCGTTCAGGCCGTCTGTCAGCGCGCCATCGCCAAGGGTCATCAATGGAGCGGCGAAGGCCGGCTGGAAAGCTGGATCTACACGCTTGCCCGCCAGCAATGGACCGACGACAACCGCAAACGCAAGCCGAAGGCTTCCGTCCGCGGCAACGTCACCGATATTCGCGAGGCCGCGCGCGAACGTTCGGCAGCGGTCGATCCCGACACCATCCATCACATGATTTCCGATATGCCGGATGGTGTTTCCAGCATGTTCTTGCTCGTCGACGTCGAAGGCCACAGCTACCAGCAGGCGGCCGACATCATGGGTATTCCGGTGGCAAACGTCGTCTCGCAGCTCGCCACCGCAAGGCTGCATTTCGCCGAGCTTGCCGGCACCCACCCGATCCACAGGTTCTGAATTTGCTCGATCTTAGGAAACTGCCGCTCGAAGCCCAGCTCACCGCCCTTCTCGACGGCGAAGTCTCGCCCGAACAGCGGCACGAACTGGAGCAGCGCTTGGCAAGCGACGAGAATGCGCGCCGGCTGCATGAGAAGCTGCGCCACGGCGCCGATTTCGGCCGCCGCCGCCTCGACGATATCCTGAAGGAGCCGGTCCCGCTTGCCCTGGTCCGCTCTATCAAGAGCACACAGCCGCCGAAGACGCCGATCGCCCAGCGCGCCACGCGCCCGCAAGTGAAACTGGCGCCGAGCGGCCCGCAGGCACTGGCCGCCGCCCTCATCCTCTTTGTCGTCGGTTGCGGCATCGGCTATTTCGTCGGCACAGCCCCGGATGCCGACGAGATTGCCACCACGGCTACCACCAATACGGCACCGGTCAATACCAGCGACTGGCTGGGCGACGTCACCGCCTATCAGCGCTTGCTGATCCGCCAGCCCCGTCATCTCGTCGAAGTGCCCGCCTCGCAGGCCGAGGAAATCTCCAGCTGGCTGACGACCGCAATCGGCGTCCCCTTCCGCGTGCCGGATCTGAGCGCCGAAGCCTGGACCTTCCAGGGCGCGCGCGTCATCCTCGGCGACAGCCGCCCCGTCGGACAGCTCGTCTATTCGAATGCCGATGGCGACATCATCTCCATTTGCTTCCGCAAGGACGCGCAGCCGCCGGAGACCGACGATTTCAAGGAAACGATCAAGGACGAGATCGGCCTCGTGACCTGGCACAATGCCGGCACCTCCTACGTACTCGCCGGCCCCTCCGCCGAAGCAACGCTCGGCCAGCTCGCCATGGAGATCGCCACCGCGATCTGATTGCCGGAGCATGATGCCGAGCAGTATCGCCCGACATCGTGCGTCACGTTGATTTAGAGCCTTTCCGGGTTAGATTGAAGCATTCTGCCGGAGCAGGTTTTCGTCAGGGCAGAGGCGATTGGCGAAGGGCATACCTCTTGGTACGTCCGAGCCGATCGCCTCTGATCCTGGCGTAAAGATGCCCGGCCCTTCGGGTTGGCTGAAACGGGCCGGCTGATCGACCGGCCGGCTTGGCCGTAGAGCCTGGCTACGACGCGCGCCGGCCGGTCGACCATCCGACTCCGTTTGAGCCAACAGAATGCTTCAAGCTGGCCAGGAAAGGCTCTAAGGCACCAGCACCACCTTGCCGACCGCCCGCCGATCTTCGATGACGCGATGCGCTTCCGCCGCTTGATGCAGTGGGAAACGACCGCCGTCGATAACCGTCAGGGCGCCCGTCGCGGCAAGCTCGAAGAGCGCTGCAAGATCCTCACGCACCCCCTGAGGCGTCAGCAGCTCCAACAACGAAAATCCCTTGATCGACTGGTTGTGATCAAGCATGCCCTCGACATCTGCGGCCCCGAGCCCGAACCGCCCCATCGCCGCCAGCACCAGTTCCCCGCAAGGCGCCAGCGCATCGAGCGCCGCCCTTGAAAACGCGCCGCCGACGGTTTCATAGATGACATCCGCGCCGGGCCCTCCGGTCACCCTCTTGACATCCTCCTGCCAGCCGGGCGCCGTATAATCGACCGCATGATCGGCGCCAAGCGACAGGGAAAGCGCCCTCTTCTCGTCACTGCTCGCCGCCGCGATCACCATCTTCGTCCCGTCGCGCCTCGCCAGCGGCAGGAGGAGCGAACCGACACCGCCGGCTGCCGCATTGACGAGAACGTTTTTGCCTTTCACTGGACTGCGGCGTAGGAGGTGCAGCGCCGTCAACCCCTGCACCATCAGCGCGGCGGCCGCCTCGAAAGAAACCGCACCGGGCAGTTGCACCACCGCCCCGCCATCGACCGCAACGAACTCGGCATAACCGCCCGAACCGCGCCCCATCGCAAAGAGAGGAACGGCAACGCGCGTACCAATGAGCGAGCGGTCGGCACCAGGCCCTGCTCGCTCGATCGTACCCGCGACCTCGACACCGGGAAACATCGGCAGGTCGGGCGTCACGGCATAGCGGTCGGCCCGCATCAACACCTCGAAGAAGTTGACGCCCGCCGCGTGGACGCGGACAAGCACCTCGTCCGGTCCCGGCTCGGGGACCGGCAGTTCCACGAGCTCGAGGACATCTGGCGGACCGAAGCGATTGAATTGGACGGCTTTCATGGCAGGTGAACCTCACGTCTGATTGGCGTGGGGCAGGTTTAGCAATAGAACATCAGATGAAAATACACACTCTTTCGTGCCCTACCCACCAGGAGGTGACCATGGCTGAGCCGATGAAAAGACTCCCCGAGCTGCCCGTCGAACGCGCGCTGAAGGTGATCTCGGGGCGCTGGAAGCCGGTCATCCTCTATTACGTCTTCTCCGGCCCGAAGCGTCTGTCGGAGCTGAAACGGATGATGCCCGCCATTACCCAGAAGGTGCTGATCCAGCAACTGCGCGAGATGGAGGAGCACGGGCTGGTCGCCCGCCAGATCTTCGCTGAAGTCCCCGTCCGCGTCGAATACAGCGCGACCGAACTCGGCCTCGGCCTCGAACCGGTGCTGCTGGCGCTCTGCCAATGGGGTCAGCGCCATGCCGAGGCGCGAAACGAAGCCGCCGATATCGCCGACTGCATCGTCAGGCCGCGCCGCGCTACAGCGCAGCGCGTCTTTTCAGACGCGCATAAGGCGCTGTAACACTTTGAATTGCTACATAATTTTATCCTTAAATCGATTCCGATTTAAGGAATTATGCAGTAGAGCGGTCTCGGCCTGAGACCTAACCGACAAAGGCCGATTAGGCTTTGCCGGCCTTCACGTCGAGGACGCGGTTGGCGGCCGAGACGATCGCTTCCAGCGACGCCGCGACGATGTTGGTATTGATGCCGGCGCCGAAGAGCTTGCCGCCGGGATAGGAGATCTCGACATAGGAGATCGCCGCTGCGTTCGAGCCATGCTGGAGCGAATGCTCGGAATAGTCCTCGACCGACATGTCGACGCCGAGATAATGCGACAGCGCATTGATGAAGCCGTCGATCGGACCGTTGCCGCGCCCTTCGATGCGCTTGATCTCCCCATTGTCGGTGATCTCGGCTGCGACGATCCGCTGGCCCTTGTGCTCGGTGTCGGGATAGGTGTGATGGTCGACGAAGCGCAGCCGGCCTTCCGGCTGCGTCACGTAGCGCTCGATGAAGCGGTCGTAGATGCGCCGGGACGGAAGCTCTTTGCCCTCGACGTCGGTGATGCGCTGGATGTCCTCGCGGAATTCCACTTGCAGGTTGCGCGGCAGGTTCAGCCCGTAATCCTGCTGCAGGATATAGGCGATACCGCCCTTGCCAGACTGAGAGTTGATGCGGATGATCGCCTCGTAGGAACGACCGACATCGCGCGGGTCGATCGGCAGGTATGGGACTTCCCACATCGGATGATTGGCGACCTGCGCTGCCTTCATACCCTTGTTGATCGCGTCCTGATGCGAGCCGGAGAAGGCGGTGTAGACCAATTCTCCGACGTAAGGATGGCGCTCGCCGATCGCCATCTGGTTCGAATATTCGAACACTTCCTTGATGCGTTCGATATTCGAGCAGTCGATCTCGGGATCGACGCCTTGCGTGAACATGTTCAGCGCCATCGTCACCATGTCGACATTGCCGGTACGCTCGCCATTGCCGAACAGCGTGCCTTCGACGCGGTCGGCACCTGCCAGCAGTGCCAGTTCGGCAGCGGCAATGCCGGTGCCGCGGTCGTTATGCGGATGCAGCGAAACGATCAGGTTCTCGCGATTGTCGAGGTTGCGGCACATCCATTCGATCTGGTCGGCATAGACGTTCGGCGTCGCCATCTCGACGGTGGACGGCAGGTTGATGATCAGCTTGTTATCGGGCGCCGGCTTGACGACCTCGATGACGGCGTTGCAGATCTCCAGCGCCACATCGAGTTCCGTGCCGGTAAAGCTCTCCGGGGAATATTCGAAACGATAACCGCCGCCGGCCTTCGTGGCCATATCGGTGATCATCTTGGCGGCATCGACGGCGATCTGCTTGATGCCCTGCACATCCTTGGCGAAGACGACGCGGCGCTGCAACTCGCTGGTGGAGTTGTAGAAATGCACGATCGGCCGGTTTGCGCCTTCCAGCGCTTCGAAGGTGCGGGTGATGAGTTCCGGGCGGCACTGCACCAATACCTGCAGGGAGACGTCGTCGGGCACATTGCCCTCCTCCACGCACCAACGGGCGAAGTCGAAATCGGTCTGTGAAGCCGAGGGGAAACCGATCTCGATTTCCTTGAAGCCCATCTCGATCAACAGCTGGAACATGCGCGCCTTGCGATCGTGGCCCATCGGGTCGACGAGTGCCTGGTTGCCGTCGCGCAGGTCGACCGAGCACCAGACCGGTGCCTTGGTAATGGTCTTCGTCGGCCATGTGCGGTCGGGAATGTTCACCTGCGGATAGGCCCGGTATTTTGCCGCGGCATCGGGCATGCCTTTTGCGGAATTCGTTCCGCTCTTTGAGGCCGCTTTATTCTCGGAGGATTGCGTCTTCGCGTCCATCGTATCGTCTCCTCGTCCCGGCATTTGCCCGCTCTTAGCCGATCACGTCGGGCTTGGCGATAAACAAATGCGGACCTTGTCGGTCGTTAGGTCAATTTTGAAAGTGAGTCGCGAGGAGCGATGGCCGGGCGGGCTTTCGGCCGCCGGGCGCTCCTCAAAGGACCCGACAACCGCGCGTAAGGCCGAGGAGAAGAAGCGAGGTCAGGGCGCGCGTATTGTCACGCAGGGCAATGCGGCCGCGTGCAATCGTGTCAGAAATTCTGGCGCCAGTGGTCTTCATGAGCGCGCTTATAGCCTCGGACGGTAGAGCTGGCAAGTCCTTGCCCGGCTTTTGATCGCCGCCAACATTCGACCAACTGCCCATCTATTGCCGGCGGAGTTGCTTGAAAGCGCCAGGATCCGGCATTTGAAGGGCAGAACGACCTTCCGTTACCTCGACTGAGCTCGGTCTTTCCAAAGCCTCACCAGCCGCGACAGCGCCAGCATCAGCCCACCCGCGAGCAGGCCCCAGAAGGCGCCGGAAATACCGCCGAAGGAAACGCCGGAGGCGGTGACGAGGAAGGTGATTGCCGCCGCCTCACGTGAGTCCGGCGCCTGGAAGGCCGACATTGCCGAGGACGAGAAGGCGCCGACCAGCGCCAGGCCGGCCACCGCCTCGATCAGGATGGAAGGCGCAAGGGCGACGAAGGCCGTCACCGCGCCGGCGAGCAGCCCGAGAATGATATAGCCGACACCGGCGATGAGTGACGCCCAATAGCGCCGCTTCGGATCGGCATGGGCGTCCTGTCCGGCGCACATCGCCGCGGTGATGGCCGCCAGATTAACGGCGTGGCCGCCGAACGGCGCCGACAGCAGCGAGAAGAAGCCGGTGACGGCAAAGAGCGGGCCGGGCTTCGGATCGTAATGGTTGACCTTCAGCACCGCGATACCCGGAATGTTCTGCGAGGCCATGGTGACGATGAAGAGCGGCAGCGCGATCGAGATGAGGCCGGCAAGATTGAACACCGGTCGGACGATTTCCGCCGTTGGCACCAGTGATTGTTCCAGCGAGCCGAGCGCACCGTCAGGGATATCGACGCCGAAGGCGAGCACCAGCACGAAGGCCGCGAGTGCTGCCGGCACCGCCCAAAGCCGCTTGAAGGCGCCGACGACGATCCAAGCGACGACGATCGGCAGGCCGAACAGCGGATTGAAGCCGATCGCCTTTACCGGCGCGAAGCAGAGGCCGATCAGCACGCCGGCGAGCATTGCATTGGCGAGTGGTGCCGGAATGGCGGCAACCGCTCGCCCGAGCGGCTTGAACAGTCCCGCAAGGATAATCAGCGCAGCACAGATCAGGAATGCCCCGACCGCCGCATTGAAGCCGCCCTCGATCGCCCCGGTGCTTGCCAGCAGTGCGGCACCCGGTGTCGACCAGGCGATGCTGACCGGCAATCTGGTCACGGCACTCAGCACGATCGCGCAGACGCCCATGGAAATCGACAATGCCATCAGCCCGGAAGCCGCCTGTACATCCGTGGCGCCGACCGCCTGCAGCCCGTGCAGTACAACGGCGAAGGAACTGGCGGAACCGACGAAGGCGGTCAGCAGCCCCATGAACAGGGCTTGGACGGAAAAATCTTTGAGCATGGCGGGACTCGAGCTGCGCGAATGCCGCATGGAGCATGATGGTTGCCGCAGGCGCAAGTCTGGATTCAGTGCTTTCCGTTCAGACCTTGCCGCTAGGAGATCATCTCCGTTCAAGCACTAAAGCCTTTCCTGGCCAGATTGCAGCATTCTGACCAGGAAAGGCTCTGGCCGAAAACAAAACGCCCTCACCTGCGATCGGCAGGCAAGGGCGGGTTCTTGGCAGCTTTGGCTGAGAAAACTTAGATATCGGCCTGCGACGTCACGATCCGTGAAACGAGGCCATACTCCTTCGCCTCTTCGGCCGAAAGCCAGTAGTCGCGATCCGTATCCTTGTCGATCTTGTCGAGCGGCTGGCCGGTGGCCGCTGCCATGATCCTGTTCAAGCGCTCGTTCATCTTGATGATCTCGCGCGCCTGGATTTCGATGTCGGATGCCATGCCGCGCGTGCCGCCGGAGGGCTGATGCAGCAGGAAGCGCGTGTTCGGCAGGCACAGGCGCCGCTCCTTCGGAGTGGCGACATAGATCAGCGCGCCAGCGGAGGCGACCCAACCGGTGCCGATCATCCAGACCTTCGGCTTGATGAACTTGATCATGTCATGAATGGAATCGCCGGATTCGACGTGGCCACCGGGCGAATTGACATAGATGCGGATGTCCTCGTCGCTGGCCGCGGCAAGTGCCACAAGCTGCGAGCAGACCTTCTGCGCCAATTCCTGATTGATCGGTCCGTAGATGAAGATCGAACGCGACTTGAAAAGATTCGCCTCCGTTTCCTTGCCGAGCGGCAGTTCCTTCGTCTTGTCGTCCTGGTCTTCGTCGTTCATTCGAACCTCTTGGAGATGAATTCGGGTTCCTCGCACATAGTGCGACTCAATGCCTAAAACAATGCGAGAAAAACACAAGGCACCGAAGCGATGGAGATATCCTTAAGAAGCCGCGCGCCGTTCTGCAAGCCTTACTGAATTGTAACGGCGAAAGGCTTTGAAAAGCTAAATCGGTTCCTACCTCAACCTCACGCGGCAAACGCCGCCAGCGCATAACCCCGAAATCGGAATCGATTGTCGGAAAGGATTATGCGCAGTTTTAAATTGATAGAGCGTCCTTAGCGCGTCCGACGCGCGGCGCTCTAGATCATTAGGAGACAGGACATGTCACCCGAAGAACGCCAATTGCTGACCGCCCTCTTCGACCGCGTACGCACCGCCGCGGCCACACCGCGCGACCGCGACGCCGAGGCCCTGATCGACCAGGCGACGCGCGAACAACCCTCCGCCACCTATTACCTGGCCCAGGCCGTCATCGTTCAGGAAAAGGGGCTTGAGGCAGCCGCCAACCACATCAAGGAACTCGAAGAGCGTGTCCGCCAGTTGGAAGCCGGCGAGAGCGAACACCGTCAGGCCGAGCAGGGCGGCGGCTTTCTGAGCTCGATCTTCGGCAACACCCAGACGCAGCAACCGGCGCCAGTCCCCTCCAATCCTGGCCCCTCCAATCCCGGTCCCTGGGGCCAGCAGTCCCGCGGCTATGACGATTCCCGCGGCTACGAACGCGATGTCCGCCAGCCGCCGCAACAGCCGACCGGCCCCTGGACCCAGCAGGCCTCTGCGCCGTCTGCCGGCGGCAGCTTCCTGCATGGCGCGCTCGGCACGGCGGCAGGTGTCGCCGGCGGCATGCTGCTTGCCAACTCGCTGAGCGGCATCTTCGGCAACCACATGTCCTCGCTCGGCTGGGGCTCGCCCTTCGGCGCCAATCCCTTCGGCAATGCCAGCGCGCCGACCGAAGAAACCGTCATCAACAATTATTACGGCAATGACGACACCCGCCAGGCCGCGGACAACACGGCCGATGACAAGGACAACAGGGCCGACCTGCAGCAGGCCGATTACGACGACGGCGACGATTCCATCGACGACTCGTCCGGCGACAACGTTACGGATGTTTGAGGTGTAGCGGCCGGAGACGGATAGCGATTGCCGCACCGTTGCCCGGCCCTTCGCTCTAGGCTCAGGGCGTTCGCCGCTGCAATCGATTCACTGGATCGATTGGTCGGGCTTTGCCCGACCGCTGCTCACCCACGGCCGCGATAGGTGGCAACGCCCTGCTCCGGCAGCCAGACGCCTTCCGGCGGCTTGCCCGTCTGCCAGAAGACGTCGATCGGAATACCGCCGCGCGGATACCAGTAGGCGCCGATTCTGAGCCACCTGGGATCAAGCAGTTCGACGATGCGCTTGGCGATGTAGACCGAACAATCTTCGTGGAAAGCGCCGTGATTGCGGAAGGAATGCAGGAAGAGCTTCAGCGACTTCGATTCCACCAGCCATTCGCCCGGAATGTAATCGATGACGATATGGGCGAAATCCGGCTGCCCGGTCATCGGGCAGAGCGAGGTGAATTCCGGCGCGGTGAAGCGCACGACATAATCGGTGCCGGCATGGTTGGACGGCACTTTTTCAAGCACCGCCTCCTCAGGCGATTGCGCGGTTTCGGTTTGCTGACCCAGCATCGACAGGCTGGAAACATCTGTATTCGGCATCATGCCTCCTTGACGACTTTGACGCGGATGCCGTGAGCCTTCTCGCCCTCCGGCTCCACATGAATTGCGATCGTGGCGCCCTGGTGCACCGCCCTGATGGCATCCTCAAGGCGGTCGCATATATCATGCGCCTGCCGCACCGACATCCCGCCGGGCACCACCATGTGAAAATCGATGAAGGTGACGGTGCCCGCGCGGCGCGTTTTCAGGTCGTGCACGCCGATCGAGCCCTCCGCGTGGGCAGCGATCGCCTGTTTGATCGCCTCCTCCTCCTGCGGCTCGACCGCCTGGTCCATCAGCCCGCCGATCGATTGCGAGATCACCTTCCAGCCCTGATAGAGGATGTTGACGGCAACGAGGATGGCGAGCACCGGGTCGAAGATCGCATACCCCGTCGCCAGCGCCAGCAGCAGGCCAATGAGCACGCCGACAGAGGTTACGACATCGGACATGATATGCTGCCCATCCGCCGTCAGCGCTGGCGAGCGATGTCTGCGTCCGGTTCTGATCAGCAAGCGCGCCCAGATCGCATTGATGACACCGGCCGCGAAGTTGATCGCAAGGCCGAGCACGGGTGCATCCAGCATGCGTGGCTCGGCGAGATAACCAACCGCCTCGTTGACGATCAGCAGGGCAGCGACGACGATCAGCGCGCCCTCGGTAACCGCTGACAGATATTCCGCCTTATGATGGCCGAAAGGATGGTCGTGATCGGCCGGCTTTTGCGCATAGCGAATGACGAAGAATGCGATGAAGGCTGCGACGACGTTGACCGATGATTCGAGCCCGTCCGACAGCAGCGCCACCGACCCGGTGAACCACCAGGCCACCATCTTCAGCCCCATGACGCCGAGCGACAGCGGAATCCCCCACATCGCCAACTTGCGAACCGTAAGATCGCCGTTGTCACTCATATCGTTCCCCTGCGGTTGCGAATGAATTGCAGCTTTCAAGCCGTTGAAACGCAAAACCGCCCACGCGAATGTCGCGCAGGCGGTTCAGTTGATGGTGATATGGGGGAAGACGGCGGATTTGTCAAAGGGCAATGAGACTCCCTTCCGCGCGACTCAAGGAGCGGGGTCGGCGAGAACAATTTGCGGCCAGCGCAAGAGCGCGGCCTGCCCTGCAGGCGTCAGCGCATAAACGCCCTTCTCCTTGCGCTCGAACCATCCGTAGACGTTGTCGAGCAGGATGCGGCCGGCATTGGGCACCTGAGCCTTCATATCGCGCGGCCGCCCGACCCCACGCTCGATTGCGGCGGCGCAGAGCAGCACCTGCTGGCGATAGGCGGTCATGATCGGCGCCCGCGTGCTGCCGCCGATGGCGGGATCGCCGCGGCGGCGCTGATGCTCCTTGACGAGGCGCGTCCGCCGCTTGGGATTGGTGCGCGGCATCGGCGAGACGGAACTGACGATAACGCTGACCTCGCCGCTATCGGAGACGCCGAGCATGCCGATGCCGAGCCTGCGGCAGAGATCGCGATAGCGTTTGTCGGTCTCCCGCCCCCGACCCTTGGCGGAGACGCGGGCCGCGATCCAGACCTCATCGCTCATCGCCGCGCGATCGACCGCCTGGAGAACAAGCTCGAGGTTGAAGGAGAGCTTGAGTTCGCAGACCACCACGACCGGCGGCTCGGCATCGCTCAAGCCAACGAGATCGCACCCGCCGACCTCACCCTTCACGACATAACCCGCCGCCTCCAGGAAAGCTTTGACCGGCAGGTAGAGCGATGTCTCCATGCTGAAAACCGCGCCTCAGGCGGCGTTGAGATCGGCAATCTCGCCATATCGTGCAAGCAATCGCGGCGACGACATATCTCCGGTTTCTTCATCGACGATCACCGCATAGGCCGCCACGCCGACAAAACGCTCCGACATCGCCGAGGCAATTTTCTCCGCGCTGACGGAGTTCGATGCCTGGCGCATTTCACCGGGGACGAGATTGCCGCGGTTCTTGCGATAGGGAAGAACGATGAACTTTTCAGCATTGGCCACGTCGAATATCCCGATTGATCGTTCCTGAAATGTTCTGATTTGCCTGAAGAAGTCAACCGGCCTTTCGAAAACGGCCTGCCCCTCCCCGCAGTCGGGGGAAAGAGCAGGCCGAATAACCGTCGAAATCCTCAGGCAGCCTTCGTCTTCACCTTGCGCGCCAGATGCGCCACGACATTTTCGATCATCCGCATCCCGGCATCGCCACCGAGCGTCATGATGGATTCTGGATGGAACTGCACCGCGGCGATCGGTTCCTTCGCGTGTTCGATGCCCATGATCGTGCCGTCGTCGCTTTCCGCCGTGATGATGAACTCGCGCGGCAGCGTCGAAGGATCGGCGAAGATCGAGTGGTAGCGGCCGACCGTCACCTCCTTGGCAAGGCCGGAGAAGACGATGCCCGGCTCCAGCACGCGGATGCGCGAGGGCTTGCCGTGCATCGGCACCGCCAGATGACGCAACTCCCCGCCATAGGCTTCGGCGAGCGCCTGCAGGCCGAGGCAGACACCGAAGATCGGCAGGTTGCGCGCCCGCGCCTTCTTGATCGTCGCCTTGCAATCGAAATCCTTGGGCGTTCCGGGTCCCGGCGACAGCACAACGAGGTCCGGGTTCAGCCTGTCGAAGATTTCCTCCGGCACCGGCGTGCGCACGGTCGAAACCGTCGCCCCCGTCTGGCGGAAGTAATTGGCGAGCGTGTGGACGAAGCTGTCCTCGTGATCGACGAGCAGGATGCTGACGCCCTTGCCGACGCCTGCGACGTCGCGCTGAACCCTGCCGGAATTACCCGTCTTGGCGTCTCGGATGGCGGAAAGCATGGCAGAGGCCTTCAGTTCTGTTTCGGCTTCTTCTTCGTCAGGAATGGAATCGTTGAGCAGCGTCGCACCGGCGCGCACCTCGGCGATACCATCCTTGATGCGCACGGTGCGCAGCGTCAGGCCGGTGTTCATATCGCCGTTGAAACCGACCATGCCGATCGCCCCACCATACCAGGCGCGTGGGCTCTTTTCATGGCTCTCGATGAAGCGCATCGCCCAGAGCTTCGGGGCGCCGGTGACGGTAACGGCCCAGGCGTGGCTGAGGAAACCGTCGAAGGCGTCCATGTCGTCGCGCAGCCGCCCTTCGATATGGTCGACCGTGTGGATGAGGCGCGAATACATCTCGATCTGCCGGCGGCCGATCACCTTGACCGAACCCGGCTCGCAGACACGGCTTTTGTCGTTGCGGTCGACATCCGAGCACATGGTGAGCTCGGATTCGTCCTTCTTGGAATTCAGCAGCTTCAGGATCTGCTCGCTGTCGGCGATCGGGTCGTCGCCGCGCTTGATCGTGCCCGAAATCGGGCAGGTCTCTATGCGACGGCCGGAAACGCGCACGAACATTTCAGGCGAGGCGCCGACCAGATATTCCTGATGGCCGAGATTGATGAAGAAGGAATAGGGCGAGGGATTGATCGCCTTCAGCCGCTTTGAAATGTCGGACGGCTTGCTATCGCAGCGCTCCATGAATTTCTGCCCGGGCACGACTTCGAAAAGGTCGCCCTTGCGGAAACTTTCCTTCGCCTTGGTGACGAGCTCGGCATATTCGCCCGGTCGGTGATCGCTCTTCGGCGGAATGGCATCCGTGTGTTTGAAGGGCTCCGCG
Source organism: Rhizobium sp. WSM409 (assembly GCF_057653825.1). Classification (NCBI taxonomy): domain Bacteria; kingdom Pseudomonadati; phylum Pseudomonadota; class Alphaproteobacteria; order Hyphomicrobiales; family Rhizobiaceae; genus Rhizobium; species Rhizobium sp. WSM409. The sequence continues at coordinate 3,108,892 of NZ_CM172794.1, forward strand.
GCGATATCCTGGGCCTTGCCCTCGGTCGACACGCCGCCTTTTTCGAAGTCGTAACGGTCGACCCAGGCCTTGGCGGAATAGTTGTCGACGACGAGGATCTCGTCCGGCAGGTAGAGCACCATGTCACGCTGATCGGAGGGCCGCGTCAGCTTCAGATTAATCGCGTCGAACTGGAAGGCGATGTCGTATCCGAAGGCGCCGTAGAACCCGAGGCTTGCATCCGCCTGCGAATAAAATAGGTCGGTGACGGCGCGCAGCACGGTGAAGACCGTCGGCATCTTCGAGCGTTCTTCCTCGGTGAACACCCGGTCCGGCGTCTTGACGGTGAGGTCGAGGCGGCGGGCCGAGGAAGCGCCGAGCACGATGTCGGACACGGTCTTCAGCCGCTCGATCACGAAGCCGAGGATCACCTCGCCGCGTTCATTATAGGCCTCGATCCAGACGTCGCGCCCGAAGGAAGAGATTCCGAGCGGCGGATCGACGACGGCGGTATCCCAGCGCGTATAGCGGCCGGGATATTCGTAGTTCGACGAAAACACCGCGCCGCGGCGCTCGTCGAGCTTGTCGACATAGGAAGAGACCGCATCGCCGTAGGGGATCGCCCGCCGCTGCCGCGTGACCGTAATGCCGCCCTTGGTCTCGTAGATTTCCGCACCATCATCCCGCAGGATCGTTACCATTGTTCCACTCCGTTATCGGGGCCCGGACGACAGGCGGCCATAAAACAAAAAAAGCCGCCTCGAAGTTTCGGGCGGCTCACTCGTCGTCTTTGGACACGATTGGTCGAGGCCGCCTTAGCGAACCCACCACCAAACAGCAATGTTCAAGGACTTGATCATGAAAAATTGTTAGCCTGAGATCAGCAATTGCGCAAGAGGCGAATGCGGAATGAAAAGGGCGGCCCGAAAGCCGCCACTCCCCCAGCCATGAAGGCGTGATCGCGATCAGAAAGTCTTGGTCAGCGAGATCTTGAAGGTGCGTCCGGGCTCGGAATACCAATCGCGCGGCTGCGACGCCGTCGAGATCAGGTTGACATCGCGCACGGCGAGCGCGTTGAAATATTCCTGGTCGAAGATGTTGTAGACACCTGCCTGCACGCGCAGGCCCGGCACCTGGTCCGGCGTCCACCAGCCGGTCAGGTCGACGATCGCGTAGCCCGGCGCATCGAAGGTCGTGTCGGTGGTGTTGGTGACGGGCGTATCGAGATGATCGGTAAGCATGCCCGCCGAAAGCGTCGAAGAAAGATCGAAGCCGAAAGTCTCGTTGCTCCAGCCGCCGCCGACTATCGCCTTGAACGGTGCCACCGATCGCAGGCGCTGGGCAGTTTCCTCGTTCCTGCCATAGGCATAGGCAAGTGACGTATGGAGATTGATGCCGTTGTTGAATGTCTTGGCGGCGCTGGCTTCAATACCCGAGATCGTTGCCGCAGATACGTTCGTGTAGTTGAATTCCGTAAAGCCGGTCGCGTCGACGCTCGTCACCGTCTCGATAAAATTCTGGTAGCGGGTGTGGAAGGCCGCAACCCGACCGGTAAAATCGCCCGTGTCAAAATTAGCGCCGATTTCGACGCCGCGGCCGATTTCGGGTTGCAGATCGGGATTGCCGAGCTGGGCATAGCGGCCCGTCGGGTTGTAGAAGCGGCTGTAGAGTTCGTCCACGGTGGGTGCGCGGAAGCCGACTGCCAGCTGCAGGTAGAGCTGCACGTCGGGCGTCAAGTCGTATGTCGCAAGAATCTTCGGTGACAGGCCGGCTTCCGTTCGGTCGCTCAGGTCCCCGAAACGAGCAAGGCCGGTATTGCTTGCGAAACTCCCGCCGGTCGAGGGATTGTAGTTGAACCAGTCAAAGCGGAAGCCGGGTGTCAGCGCGAAGCCGGTATTGCCGATTTCGATCTTGTCTTCGACAACAAGCCCAAGATTCTGGCTGTCGACATTGGGCACTTCCGCCTGATTGTTCAGCGACGGGCAGGTCGTCGGTGTGGGGCAAAGGGCCCAGCTATACTGGCTCCAGCTGGAAACGCCGACGTCGAGGCCAATGCGAACGGAGTGGCTGAGACCGGAATACTCAAAATCCTTCGTTGCAGTGCCGCTGAAGCCCCAGGTTTCGTTTTCAATCTCGTTGTTACGGCCATAGGCCACATTCGCCGCGGTACGCCCCTTGCTGCCGGATTCCTTCTTCAAGTCCTGCCAATAGAGCGTGGCGCGCGCACTGCTGAAGAACGCATCGGAAGACTGCGCTTCATAGTCATAATCGAGCGACACACGATCACGATCACGCAGTTCGCGACCGTCGTAATTGTCGATCATATAAGTGCGTCCGGTACCTTGCTGTTCACGCAGATCAGTCTGCAGGTCACGCCTGAAACGCTCGGCAGTCAGACCGATGCGGTGGCCACCCTCCAGCTCCTGACGCAGCTTGAAGAGCAGATTATGCTGATCGAAATCAGCTGGATCCGCCTCGGTGCGGAAACGACCATAGCTGTCATTGTCGCCCATGTTGTCGCGTTCATGCCCCTTGCGGTAGCCACCCTGAAACAGGATCGACGTACCGCCGATCTTCTTGGCGGCAGCGGCTGAGCCGGAAATGCTGCGGTCTTCGCTGTCATAGGTCGACTTGACGATCGCACCCCAGTCGCGGCCTTCAGGAATGAGATCCTCCGGCTCCAGCGTATTGAGAACGATGGCGCCGCCGAGCATGCCGGAACCACCCTTGCTCGAATCCGCGCCGCGCACGATATCGAGCGAGGACAGCGAATCGAAATCGAACGTATCGCCACCGCCATTGGCATTGCTGAGGGCGAAAGCGCCCTGGCGCGAGCTGTTCGAAATATAGGGAATTGGAATGCCGTCGACGGTGGTCAGGATGCGAGCGCCCGAAAGGCCACGCAGGTTGAAGCCTGCGTCACCACGCGAATAATTTACGCCTGCATCGACGCTGCGGCCGATATCGTCAAAATTGGTGACCTGCTTTTCTTCGAGCTGCTTGGCAGTGATCTCGGTGGCCAGCGGCGTGTCGGCGACGCTGCCCGGCGCCACGCGTTTGCCCTTGACGACGATCTTCTGCAGGACGGTGCTTTCCTCCGTCGCGGCTTGCGGCGCTGTTGCCGGAGCGCTTTGCGCGAAAGACTGCGAAACAGGAAGAACAACTGTGGCTGCCGTGCAGACCAATAGAACCGAGCGCCAATGCCGGACGATCATAACCTACCCTCTCATGATGATTACCGGGCTGGCTGGTCGTGGCGCGTCGAACGCTCGAGGGGCTGGCTGGGCTTTTACGGATGAAGACGAAGTAAAATTCCGCCTTCTTTTCGCCGCATAAAAAACATGAGCAGCATTGTCAACATAAGTCATCATTTTATGTTGAATAAATATATCAAGTTTTAGCGATCTTCAATGACGTTGCACAATTGCAACGAAAAACGCCCTCATGCGTTGTCTTCAGCCACGGATACGAGGAATCGGACGCGTTGAGAAAACTTTCGACATTGGCGATCCTTTTCGCCGCTACCGCCTTTCTTGCCGGCGCTCGCCTGCCCCCGCAAGGCCCGATGCCCGAACCTCGGCCAGATGCCGGACAGCCGACCAGCCCCACCTCCCCTTCCTCGGAAAAGACGGAACCGCCCGCGCCCGGAGAGGTCCCGGCCCCTCAGCCGAAACCCGACGTCAAGGACCCGGAGGCACCGGCATCGAGCCCGCCAGCGCCGCAGGCCGCACCGTCAGAGCCCGGGCCGACAGAACCGATGCAAGGTCCGCCGCGGCCGCCGGGCAGCCCCGAAAGCTCACAGCCGCCGACGGAAGAAGGTAAGCCGCCCGGCGAGCAGACACTTGAAGAGCAACACCTGACGATCGAACCGGAAAGCGATGCCGAGCATGCCGAATGCACGGCCGCCCTTCAGTCCCTGGGCGTCGTCTTCAAGGACACGCCGCGCATCGATGACGGTAACGGCTGCGGCATCGACAAGCCGATCATCGTCTCTGAAGCCCTGCCCGGCATCAAGCTGAAGCCGGAGGCGACGATTCGCTGTCCGGCAGCGCTTGCCCTTGCTCGCTGGATGAAGGACAGCGTCATCCCGGCGGCTTCCGCCGCCCTACCGGAGCAGGGCCGCATCACCACCGTCAACCAGGCAACGTCCTATATGTGCCGCCTGCGTAACAGTGCCGGAACCGGCAAGATCTCCGAGCATGCCCGCGGCAACGCCATCGATATTGCGAGCTTCCATTTCGAAAAGGGTGAAGATGTCGCCGTCCGCTCCCGTCGCGAGGATTCTACGCTGACCGGCGCCTTCCAGCGCACCGTCAGCGCCGCCGGCTGCCTCTACTTCACCACCGTCCTCGATCCGGAAAGCGACGCCGCCCACGAAACCCATTTCCATCTAGACGTCATCGAGAGGAAGGGTGGCTATCGTTATTGCCATTAGTCACTTCAAAGAGTTGCGATTCCCGCTTGAATCGGGTCATCCAACCACTAAACTTCGGCACGAAGAACCGGCGGAGTGCCTACCATGACCTTGTTGAGCTTCCAGATGAAAGACTCCACAGTTTCCCGTCTGGATCGCCTGGCCGAAAGGCGAAAGCTTTCGTCGGCCGAGATCGCAGCCGTGGCGATCGAAGAATTCATCGAACGGGAGGAATGGCAACTCTCGGAGATCGAGGCTGCCGTTCGCGAAGCCGACCAAAGCGACTTCGCCTCCGATGAGGATGTCGCTACAGTCCTGTCAAAATATATTGGTAGCCCTTCTGGAAAATGAGCCTGCGCATCAAATGGACCCGCAGAGCGCTTGCCCGCCTTGATCATATCGGCGCTTACATCGCCCGTCACCATCAAGGTGCCGCAGCGAGGGTCATCGTCCGTATCCAATCCATCGTGGAGACGATGCCGGATTATCCGTTGGTGGGAAAAGTCAGTCGCGTCGCGGGAACAAGGGAAGTGGTGCTGAGCGACATTCCCTATATTGTCGCATGTCGCGCTAGAGAAAACGAAATTGAAATTCTAACCATCTTGCATACATCTCAACGATGGCCGAAGAGCTTCTGAAGCCGGCTCTAAAACAACCCCTCGATATAGCCCTGGTCGTTCAGGAAAATCCGTTCCGCCGACGGTGATTTCGGCAGGCCCGGCATCGTCATGATCTCGCCGGTGATGGCGACGACGAAGCCCGCTCCCGCCGAAAGCCGCACCTCTCGCACGGTGACGATGTGGCCTTCCGGCGCGCCGCGCAGGTTCGGATCGGTGGAGAAGGAATATTGCGTCTTCGCCATGCAGATCGGCAGCTTGCCGTAACCTTGCTCCTCCCATGTCTGCAACTGGTCGCGCACCGCCTTGTCGGCCGTCACTTCACCGGCATGGTAGATCTTCGAGGCGACGATCTCGATCTTCTCGAACAGCGAAATGTCGTCGCCATAGAGCGGCTGGAATTTCGCCTGCCCGGATTCGGCCAGTTCCACCACCTTGTGCGCCAGTTCCTCGATGCCGGCCGAACCCAGCGCCCAGTGGCGGCAGAGGATCGCCTCGGCGCCAAGCCTCGAGACAAATTCCTTGACTGCCGCGATCTCGGCGTCGGTATCCGAGACGAAATGGTTGATCGCCACGACGACGGGCACCCGGAAACGACGCACATTGGCAACGTGCCGGCCAAGATTGGCGCAGCCCTTCTTCAGCGCCTCGACATCCTCCGTGCCGAGATCTTCCTTCTTCACCCCGCCATTCATCTTCAGCGCCCGGACGGTCGCGACGATCACCGCCGCATCCGGCTTCAGCCCGGCCTTGCGGCACTTGATGTCGAAGAATTTCTCGGCCCCGAGATCGGCGCCGAAGCCCGCTTCGGTCACCACATAGTCGCCAAGCTTCAGCGCCGTCTTCGTCGCCGTCACCGAGTTGCAGCCATGGGCGATGTTGGCGAAGGGGCCGCCATGCACGAAGGCCGGATTGTTCTCTAGCGTCTGCACGAGGTTCGGCTGCATCGCATCTTTCAACAGCACCGCCATTGCGCCGTCGGCTTTCAGGTCTCGCGCTTGCACCGCCGTCCTGTCGAAACGATAGCCGATGATGATGTCGCCAAGCCGCCGCTCCAGATCCTTGAGGTCGGTGGCAAGGCAGAGGATCGCCATCACCTCGGAGGCGACGGTGATGTCGAACCCGCCCTGGCGCGGGAAACCGTTGGCGACGCCGCCGAGCGATGAGACCATGCTTCTGAGCGCCCGGTCGTTCATGTCCATGACCCGCCGCCAAGTGATGCGGCGGATGTCGATATTCTCTTCGTTGCCCCAGTAGATGTGGTTGTCGATCATCGCCGCCAGCAGATTGTGCGCCGATGTGATCGCATGGAAATCGCCGGTGAAATGCAGGTTGATGTCTTCCATCGGCACGACCTGTGCATAACCGCCGCCGGCCGCCCCGCCCTTGACGCCGAAGCAGGGGCCGAGCGAGGCCTCGCGGATGCAGACAACGGCTTTCTTGCCGATCCGGTTCAGCCCGTCGCCGAGCCCGACGGTGGTGGTCGTCTTGCCCTCGCCCGCCGGCGTCGGGTTGATCGCGGTGACGAGGATCAGCTTGCCATCCTTCTTGCCTGCTTGCGCAGCAATGAACTCGGCGCTGACCTTCGCTTTGTCATGACCATAGGGAACGAGCTGCTCGACCGGAATGCCGAGTTTCGCCCCGATTTCGAAGATCGGCTTTTTGGCCGCGGCGCGTGCGATTTCGATATCGGATTTGATGGATGGCATGGATGTTCCCCCGTCCGACCTCCGCGGGCGCGGAGCCGTTATTTTTCTCTTCATCGAGATAACGAAATATCGGCGGGGTGTGAATAGCCCCACGCCTTGCGGCCGCCACGCTGGGCGTTTATGTGGCGGACGACAATTGCGGTTTAACAGGCTGAAAACATGAAATCACTGGAACTCATCATCGAGCGCATCATCCTGTCGAGCCGCTGGATCCTCGTCGTCTTCTATATCGGCCTAGTAGCAGCACTCGCCGTCTATGCCGTTTCCTTCGCCTACAAGTTCCTGAAGATCGCCTCCGGCGTCTTCGAGCTTGACGAGGCGGAGATGATCCTTGCCATGCTCGGTTTGATCGACGCTGCCCTCGTTGCCAGCCTGATCGTCATGGTCATGATCTCGGGTTACGAGAATTTCGTCAGCCGCTTCGACGAGGCCAGCGAGGCCGACAACGAGGTCTCCTTCCTTGGCAAGCTCGATTCGGGCAGCTTGAAAATCAAGGTCGCCTCCTCGATCGTCGCCATCTCCTCCATCCACCTGCTGCAGGTCTTCCTCAATGCCGACAAATATGCGGACGGCAAGATCATGTGGCTGACCCTCATGCACCTCGCCTTCGTCGCCTCCGCCGTCATGCTCGGTTTCCTGGAGAAGCTGATGAGCGTCACGTCGAAAAATGATCTGAAGGATAAGGACTGACAGGCGTCACGAGGCGCCTTCGGAGCTTCAACAAGCAGCAGCCCGACGAAAACGCCGAGCTATGCTCTTTCGAGTCCTGAGATCAATTGACCGAAGCAGCAACAGGAACGATCTCTGCCTCAGCTTTTCTCGGGCATCGAAGGCTTTCCTTCGCCTCCGGCCCACAGACATGCAAGCCGGGCTCTTCATCATAGGGGATGATACCATTGATGATGCCAAGCTTGAGGGCCTCAGAAGGAAGTATGATACTTCCTCGCTCAGTTGAAGTAGCGGGCATCATCGTCTCGTATGTCTCGGCGCTCACGCCCATCTCGTCGAAATAAGCTAAAAATCTCGTATATTCAGCCGTCGTGGGCCTGACGATGCCGATTGCCGAATATCCGACCATCCGCGGCGTTCCGCTCATCAGGACAAGAGCGCAGCTCGAAAGACAGTACGCACGGCCGGCAAAGACTTCGCCCTCGGTCGGTCCGCTTTTGGCGATGCTGGCTTTGCAACGTGGATCCAGCTTTGGACAATTCGGCAACTGCGTTCTGCCAATCGAGGTTTCCTGACCTGCAGCGCGGATCATGCGCCCCATCACGAAAGCCGCATCCGTGTCCCCGCCATTAGATTGAAGGACGATCGGCAGCTTTCGTTCGCCGAGCGTCGTCAACATCGCCTTCAGCCGAGCCGGCGTATCCGGTGTGATGTCTCCGTCCGCAGAAATCCACTGCGTGCACTCTTCCTGGCAATTGCCATTGGACATCAGGAGGAAGTCCATCGGCCTGGTTTTGGGCAGTTTCTCGCTTGTCTCTGCAGCCGCTTCCTGTACGGGTGCCTCGGATACCGGCGTCTTAGATACAGGCGCCTCAGCCGCCACAGGCGCTTCGGCTGCCGGATGGCTGTGACAGACAGCCTCGGCCGCTGCATCCGGCGCGCAGAGCGGCATGCCGGGCCACTCATTGTAGGACAGCATGTCCGTAATGAGACCTATTCGAAGTGCCTCTGCAGCCGGTACGATATTGATGTTGTCAGGCGTAGCGCTCATCATCAGACCGACCACGTCTTCGCTGACGCCCATTTCCTTCAAATAGGCCGTCAAGGCAGCAGTAGCCTTCTTTCCAAGTTTGGTGGAACTGCTCTGCCCCGCCACCTTGCGTCCGACCTCCTTGCGGGAGATCTCCTTTTTCTTGCCGTTCACGATCTTGTATTCGATGCGATAGGAAACTCGCACCTTGTTGTAGACAGTCGTGATCTGGTGGACACCGATCAAGGCCCATTGCGACGAGACACGCGACGTACCGCCGACGAATGCCAGCGGACAAGCAGAAAAGCAGTATGCACCGGACGAATAGGTATAACCGACCGCGCTACCGTCCTTGGCAACAGCGGCTTGGCAGCGCGTATCCCCAACCGGGCAATCTTTGAGCCGCGTGCCGCCGACCGCCGTTTCCAGCCCGGCCTTGCGGATCATCCGGCCCATCGCATAGGCGGCATCGACGTCGCCGCCTTCCGAACGAAAAACGACAGGCAGTTTACGGCCGCCGATCTTCTTGAGGATCTTTCTGAGCCGCGCGGGTGTATCCGACGTTATCCGCCCCTCCGCCGATATCCATTCCGGACAGTTTTCCTGGCAGAGGAGACTGCGCACGAGGATGAAATTCATCGGGGGATGCGGCGCTGGCTTCTTTTCCTCGGCAGCCTGCGAGGTTGCCGCTCCGATCGGCAAGGTCAAAAGGAGAAAAACAAGTAACAATCTGGAAAATAGACACTTCACCAGAAAGGAAACTGCAAAGCGCACGATTAAATTGCCTCAGTTGTACTGAGCATAGGCTTAGCAAGTGGATTGACTGCCAGCAAGCCGGATTTCGCCGCCTGCTGCGGTCCTCTTATCTTTGTTCTCTCATCGCAATCCGGCTGAGATGGCGTCCCGCTGCGGCCGTGTTCGCGCAGATCACCCGCGCCGCCGCCAAGCGTTGCAGGTAGGCCGCCCCACCGCCTTTGCGCCGGTGCCGGAGAGATCCGAGCTCTTCCCCGAAACTCTCCCAAGTGATTCTCCCCTGCCCGGCTGCGCGAGACCGTTGCGATGCCGCCATGAGGGAACTCAACGATACCGCAACGCTATGTTTGCAACTCGAAACTCAACCGAAGCGCGAGCTACTGTGGCTAATTTTTCACAATTTGAATGAATCGGCTTGCGTTAGGTCAATTGGGGCTAGCATCCCGCAGATTTTCTGTATTTGATAGCGGTAACATTGGGGCTGCCGGGGGCGTACAAATGTCTTACATGACTACCTCTGAAAGACAGTCATTGCTTTCGGCAGAGCTTGCGACCGCACGAACGCGCAGCCTGTTTGCGCAGGCGCTCGGCAGGGTCTCCACAGCCTTCGGATTGTCGCATGCGACGCTAATGCACGCTCCCTCCCCCGAAGACCTCCTCCTGAAACCCCTGCTGATTGAGAGCTCGCTTCCTGTCGCCTATGTCAGGGATTTCGACCGCGCCCACATGATGCGCGGCTGCCCTTTCGGCGTAAGGCTGAGGCAGTCTGCTGTGCCGCCGGCATGGCACCTCAACGACGCCTCCAATGGTCAGGCTTTCCCCGCCGAACTTCGTGCCCTGATGCTGCGCCATGCCATACCGGCAGGCGTTGCCATGCCGACCATTGCAGCCGACGGCCAGCGCCTGGTCTTTTGGTTCTGCGGCGAGCGCGCCGCACTTGGCCAGAGTGAGACCAACGAGCTGGCAATGATCATTCTCCATGCACTTGATGCATACAATGCAGTCAAACGTAACGAGGAATGCGCGCATAACGCGCTATCAACCAGAGAACTAGAAGTTGTTCGCTGGACTGCCCAGGGCAAGACCTCGATCGAAATCGGTCAGATCCTCACGCTCTCGGACCATACGGTGAACGCCTATATGACGAACGCGATCAAAAAACTCGATTGCGTCAACCGGACCCAGTTGGTAGCTAAGGCCATTCGATTGAAGCTGATCAACTGAGGAATCAGAAGAGAGTCGGCACGTCGTCCCATGATCTGGGGGAATCGTGCCTCTTCACTTCGAACAGCCCGTCATTGACAAGACAGAACAATCCCGCGCCCACATCGGCATCACCGATGCGGAAGTCGTCTGGATGCTTGCTGCCTATCGTCTTTTCGGCTTCTGGCGCATCGATATCGAGACAGGACATTTCTTTGCAAGCGAGGATGTCCACGCGATCTTCGGCCTCCCCTATAGCGACGGCCCCGTCAACCTGACAGAGCTGATGTCGCGCATCCATGAGGAGGACCGCAGTCTGATCGCTCAGACCTTCGAAGAGGCGAGCCTTCACGGCGTCGGCTTCCATTTCGTCTATCGTGTCGACAACCGGCTTGGCGGCCACAAGCTGGTGCGCAGCGTCGGCCGCTTCCGAAACGATGAAAGCGGCGGCGGCATCGTCGGCATCACCTATGAATTCGTCGAGAAACTGCGCGTCGTCGGCTTCGAGGACAACACGATACCCCGTTGACTCCAGACGTTTTAGCGGTCGAGCACCGAGCGGATCTCGACGAGGTTCGAGCGCACCCTCAGAATATAGAAGCCCATGGTGGCGAGATGGCTCGGCATGATCCAGCCATCCTCGCGACCGTTCGAGATGATCGCCGGCTGGATGCGCAGGGCGGCCTGGAACTGCCGCGTCGTGCTGCCCCAGATCGCGCCGAGATTGCGTTCTTGCACCACCTGTGAGAAGTCGGCCTGCGCGGCGGTAAGGATGGCGTAGTAAGCATAGAGCTGGCCATAGGCGAACCAGAACCGGTCGTCGGCGCGGGTGTCGAACCAACCGCGATTGTGGTTTTCCGAGCGCTCGGCGAGCATGTCGGAGGTGCCGCCGAGATCGTTGGCAATGCGGTCGATGAACTGCATGAGGTTATCGGCGCGGCCGTCGAAAACGACATTGCAGAGGGCGAGATCGGTGTTGAACTTGCGCAGGCTGCCGACCGCGGAGCGGTAATAGGAAGGCGTTGGCGTCTTCGGCCCGAAGGGATTGAGCCCGAAATACCAGCTGTTTTCGTCGAACTGCAGATTGCCGCGCGCGCTCTGCAGGTCATTGTTGATGCCCGACGTGCCGCGCACGCGCCCAAGCGTATCGACAAGCTCCGCCGAAGTCCGTCGGACCGCCTGGTTGACGCCGCGCTGGAACGACGCCTTGTTGTCGAGAAAGGGCGTGTGATCCCAGTCGATGCCGAAGAAGCCCATCTTGTAGAGCAGCATGGAGGAGATCCATGCGTTCTGGTTGACATTGAAATCGGTCAGATCGGCCGCGACGTCAACGATCGCCGAGCGTTGGCAGGTCTTCGGCGCCGTCGCATTGGCGCCCTCGGCGACCGGCACTTCCTGTCCGGCGGCAACCTTGCGTTCGGAAAGCCGGTACTGATCGACAAAGGCGGTGTTGAAATTCGACCAGACCTGCGTCTGCCAGAAGAAATAACCATAGAGCACGACCAGCAGCGCCACGAACGCGATGACCGGCAGCCGGATCATCCAGCTCCGGCGCTGATACCAGCCGTGTGCGGCAAGAAAGGGCCAGAAGGCCCAGGCGGAAAACAGGCGGGCCCAACGGCCGATCGTCTGGCCGATCAGCCTGAAAAAACCGGCTATCCGGTCAAGCATCGTCGTCTCCTGTCAGGCGAGGCGAACATCGGGACATTGCCGTCCCGCTGCATCCCACATATGCGCTCGATGGGCCGAGCACAACACGAACCCTTCGATTTTCCAGAATGAAAGCATTGGGAGAGGGGTATTGCCCGCGCCCTGCTGGTCAGGAGCGCAGGAAAGGCCGGCTGAAACGGAAGGACCTGCGCGCCGTATCGATCAGAGGCGCTCCCGAGGTTTCCGGCGGCGGATCGGCATAGGTCGGGAACCTTCTAGCGAATTCGAGATCGGCACGGCTCTTGCGCCGCTCCAGATCCTGGGCGACCAGCATGCCCTTCTCGAACAGCCTGATCGGCGCAGCGATATCGGGGAACAATTCCGGCTTGATCCTCACCTTCATGCCCGGCCGGTCGGTATCGACCTGCGCCTGGTAGATGATCAGCCGCTCCTCCACGTCGATCAACAGCTTGCGCAACAGCGCGTTGCAGGCGGCGATCCGGCCGTTCAGCGAATCGACATAGGTCTGGAACAGGCCGATGAAGCGCTCACGCCGCTGGCTGTCGTCGCGCATCTCGTGCTCCCCGGCGGAAATCCGCTCGGCCTCCGCCTTCAGCGCCCGCCGTTCCGCCTCCATCTGCTCCCAATGCGCCCTGTTGCCATAGACGCCGATACGGCCCTGCGTCGTCAGCGCCTTGGCATTGAGCTCCTTCATCTTGAGGCGGGCGATATCGATGGAAACGACCAGCCGGCGCCGCTGCTCGACGATATCGACAAGGCTGAGTTCGGCTGCCTTGTGCCGTTCGGTAAGCGCGGCGCGCTGACTGGCGATCAGCCTGGCGAGCGCGTCCGATTTCGTCAAAAGATCGAGCAGCCGCTCGATGACGGGCGCCTCGCGCACGCGTTCGGTGTACATGCGCCACATCCGCTGGCGCGACACCCAGCCGGCCATCTTCTCACGTAGCGTCAGCCCCCGGAAACTGTCGAGATCGGCAGAAACCTCGGCCGTCAGCCGGTCGAGGCAAAAGACCAGCTCGGCCAGTTGGGCGTCGAGCGCCGCAGCATCGGCGATATGGGCCTGGAAGCGGGCATTCTGCTCGAGGAAGACCTCGTCGGCTGATCGTGTTTCGTCGCCGCTGAAGGCGCTGATCGCAGCCACGCAATAGGCCCCCTCGGCCGCAATCCTCTCGGCGAGGCTGCCTGCGGCTTCATACTGGCTGTCGAATGACGGGGGTTTGCGCACCTGATCTCTCCAGGGAATCTCCTGCCCCCAAGCTAGTCGCTTGCGGCGCCAAAGAAAACAGGCAGCATCGCCGGCTTTAGACCGGCTCGGCGATCCAGGCACCGTTCATCGCGTCGTCCCAGTGCCTGCGGCAGAGCGAGACATATTTCTCATTGCCGCCGACATCGATCTGCGCGCCTTCGTGCAATACTTTTCCTTTCGCGTCGAGCCGCACAACCATCGTCGCCTTGCGCCCGCAATGGCAGATCGTGCGCACCTCGCGCATTTCGTCGGCGATCGCCAGCAGTTCCTGCGAGGCCGGAAACAGCTTGCCCTGGAAATCGGTTCTCAGCCCGTAGACCATCACAGGGATACCGAGCCTGTCGACGACGCGGGCAAGCTGCCAGACATGGACAGGCGTCATGAAATGCGCCTCGTCGACGAAGATGCAGGAAATCGGCGCTCCGTCTCCGCTCAGCGTCGCGACCAACCGAAACAGATCTTCATGCGGCTCGAAGGGAATGGCGCTCGCCTCCAAGCCGATCCGCGAGCCGATGACGCCTCGGCCGGCGCGCTCGTCGAAGGCGGCGATCAGCTGCACCGTGCGCATGCCGCGCTCCTGGTAATTATAGGAGGCCTGCAGCAGCATCGTCGACTTGCCGGCGTTCATCGTCGAGTAGTTGAAATAGAGTTTTGCCATCCGATTTCTCCTTGATCGGCTTATTGAAAGCTTGGAATGGCAAAGAAAAGCCCTGAGGGAGCGATAATCACAGGAATCCGGCTCGAAAACCGCCGAAAGCCCCGGAAACAAGGCATTGCGAAAAAATCCGCGGACGTCGCAATCGCATGGGTCGATACGGCGCAAACGCACTGAGGTCGCTTGTCAAACTCGGTTATTGATGGTTGGCTTGGGAACTTAAAGACTGGGAGTCTAAAATGAAAACAACAAGCACGTTCAAACTCGTTACCGCAACTGCCGTCGCCGCCCTCTCCGTTGCGACCGCCGCCTTCGCCGCCGATCCCGACAGCTGCTCCACCGTTCATTTCTCGGACGTCGGCTGGACGGATATCACCGCCACCACCGCCACCGCATCCATCGTCCTGAAGAGCATCGGCTATCAGACCGACGTCAAGGTTCTCTCCGTGCCGGTCACCTACACCTCGCTGAAGAACAAGGACATCGACGTCTTCCTCGGCAACTGGATGGAGACGCAGGAGAAGGACGTTCGTCCCTATCTCGACGACAAGTCGGTCGAATCCTTCGGCCCGAACCTGGTCGGCGCCAAGTACACGCTCGCCACCAACGCCAAGGGTGCGGAACTCGGCATCAAGGACTTCAAGGATATCGCCGCCCACAAGGACGATCTCGACGGCAAGATCTACGGCATCGAGCCCGGCAATGACGGCAACCGCCTCGTCATGGACATGATCGAGAAGAACGAGTTCGACTTGAAGGATATGGAAGTCGTCGAATCCTCCGAACAGGGCATGCTCGCCCAGGTCGCGCGTGCCGACAAGTCAGGCAAGCCCGTTGTTTTCCTCGGCTGGGAGCCCCACCCGATGAACACCAACTTCAAGCTGACCTACCTCACAGGCGGGGACAAAGTGTTCGGCCCCGACTTCGGCGGCGCCAAGGTCTTCACCAACGTGCGTGCCGGTTATCTCGACGAATGCCCGAATGTCGGCATGATGTTGAAGAACCTGAAATTCTCCCTCGACATGGAGAACCAGATCATGGGCAAGATCCTCAACGACGGCAAGGAGCCGGAGGCTGCAGCTTCCGAATGGCTGAAGGCGAACCCCGCAGCGCTCGAACCCTGGCTCGCGGGCGTCAAAACCCGCGACGGCAGCGGCGAGGCTCTCGCGGCCGCCAAGACCGGCCTCGGCCTCTGATAATACGAACGGGGCGGCTCGCCGCCCCGCTTCATTTTTGTCCGATTGTTGTTTTTCTGGATGGGCGCACCCTTGAATTGGATCACCGAATTTAAGATTCCCGTTGGCCCCTGGGCCAAATCCTTCGTGGACTGGCTGACCTCGAACGGCGAGTGGTTCTTCAACCAGATCGCCTTCCTGCTGTCGAGCGCTATAGATGGCCTGCTCTTCGTGCTGCAGAAGCCCCATCCGCTGATCGTCATCGCGGCCATTACCGCCATCGCCTTTTGGCTGCGCCGGTCGATCGCAGTCGCCGTCTTCACCTGTCTCGGGCTGCTGCTGATCGTCAACCAGGACTATTGGAAGGAAACGACGGAGACTCTCGCCCTCGTGCTCGCCGCCACCTTCGTCTGTATGGTGATCGGCATTCCGCTCGGCATTGCCGCCGCCCGCCGCCCTTGGGTCTATGCTGCCATGCGCCCGATACTCGATCTCATGCAGACCATACCAACATTCGTCTATCTGATCCCGGCGCTCATCCTGTTCGGCCTCGGCATGGTGCCGGGCCTGATCGCCACCGTCATCTTCGCGATCCCCGCCCCGATCCGGCTGACGCGCCTCGGTATCATCTCGACGCCGCCGTCCCTCGTCGAAGCCGCCGTCGCTTTTGGAGCGACGCCGATACAGGTCTTGCGCAAAATCGAGCTTCCCTTCGCCACGCCGCAGATCATGGCGGGTCTCACCCAGACCATCATGCTATCGCTGTCGATGGTCGTCATCGCCGCCCTTGTCGGCGCTCCCGGGCTTGGTGTGCCCGTCGTCCGTGCGCTGAACACCGTCAATATCGCCAAGGGCTTCGAGGCGGGCTTCTGCATCGTCATCCTGGCAATCATTCTCGACCGGATGTTCCGCACGGCGGGTGAAGGAGGCGCTGCATGACCGCGGTAAGCTTTAACAATGTCAGCATCATCTTCGGCGATCGGCCGGAAACCGCGCTTGCCATGGTCGATCAGGGCAAATCGCGCGACGAAATCGGCGCCGCGACCGGCTTGGTGCTCGGCGTCGCCGATGCTTCGTTGACGATCGAGGAAGGCGAGATTCTGGTGCTGATGGGCCTTTCCGGCTCCGGCAAGTCGACGCTGCTGCGCGCCGTCAACGGGCTCGCTCCCGTGGTGCGTGGCGATGTCGCCGTCTCCACGACCACCGGCCCCGTCAACCCTTACAGATGCAATGCCAAGGCTCTGCGCGATCTGCGCACGCACACCGTCTCCATGGTGTTCCAGCAGTTCGCCCTTTTGCCTTGGCGCACCGTCGCCGACAATGTCGGCTTCGGCCTCGAACTCGCCGGCATGCCGGAAGCCGAACGCAAGCTCCGCGTCGGCGAGCAGCTTGAACTGGTCAACCTGACAAAATGGGCAGGCCGCAAGGTCAACGAGCTTTCGGGCGGCATGCAGCAGCGTGTCGGCCTTGCACGCGCCTTTGCCACCGGCGCCCCGATCCTGCTCATGGACGAGCCGTTCTCGGCGCTCGACCCATTGATCCGCACCCGTTTGCAGGACGAGCTCCTGGAGTTCCAGCGGCGGCTAAAGAAGACCATCCTCTTCGTCAGCCACGATCTCGACGAGGCCTTCCGCATCGGCAATCGCATCGCCATCATGGAGAGCGGCCGCATCATCCAGTGTGGGACGCCGCACGACATCGTCAAGAACCCCGCAGACCAGTATGTCGCCGACTTCGTGCAGAACCTCAATCCGATCAACATGCTGACGGCGGCCGACGTCATGCAGCCAGGCCTCGGTCAGACTGCCGCCGGCATGAGCGTCAGCGCCACGGCCCGCGCCGCGACCCCGCTCATCGATATCCTCGATGCCCTTGCCCGCCAACCGGGCAGTATCGGCATCGTCGAAAACGGCGCGATCGTCGGCACCATCTCGGCTCAGGATATCGTTGCCGGCCTCACCCGCCATCGCCGCAAGGAGGAAGCTTGATGTTTTCCATCCGCTTTGTCACAAGGCGGATATGAAAGATCAGCCCTCGCCCTTACGCGAAACCGACGACGATGCCCGCAAGCTTGCCCGCGTGCTTCTGCGCTCCGCACGATACGCGGCGATTGCCGTTCTCGACCCAGAGACCGGCTTTCCCTTCGCCAGCCGCGTGCTCGTCGCCACCGATATCGACGGCACCCCCGTTATCCTGGTTTCGCAGCTGTCGGCCCATACCAGGGCGCTCGCCAGCGACCCGCGCGCCTCGCTCCTGACTGGCGAGCCCGGCAAGGGCGATCCCCTCGCCTATCCTCGTCTGACGACCCAGTGCAGAGCAGAATCCGTCGAGCGCAGCAATCCATGCTACGCGCGGATCCACATGCGTTTTCTCGCTCGCCACACTAAGGCGAAGCTTTATATCGACTTTCCTGATTTCCTATTCTTCCGTCTCAAGCCTGAGCAGGCCAGCCTCAATGGCGGCTTCGGCCGCGCCTACCAGCTGGATGGGAACGATCTCGTAATCCAGTCGGCCGCGAATGAGGCGATTGCCGTCGGGGCGGCAGAAGCAGTGCGAGATTTAGTAGAACGCCACCCCGACGTCGAGGAAAGCCTCGCTATCAGGCTAAAGGCGCCGGAATCCGGCTCTTGGCGCATTTGTGGTATCGATTCCTCAGGTTTCGACATGATTTCCGGCGATTTGCTGCTGCGATACGAGTTCGAAACCCTCGCTGTGGATACCGATCACATTTGTTCAAACATGTCTAAAATAGCATACTCGATACCTTAAATTTAGGTATATACAATCTTCGAGCCCAGTTGCTAGTTTTTGGTGTCAGTCAAAATCCCGGCTGGCGGCCTGCGCCAACACGCTTGATGTACGTTTTGCATTAGGAAGATAACATATGGAAACCTCTGATTTGGCCGACCACACGAGCGTGGCGGCAGCTTTATTGTCGGCCATGGCAAACCCGAAGAGATTGCTGATCCTGTGTAGCCTCGTGAAGGGCGAAGTGGCCGTCGGCGTGCTTGCGACGCAGGTCGGGCTCAGCCAGTCGGCTCTCTCTCAGCACCTGTCGAAACTGCGCGCTCAAAAGCTGGTCAAGACCCGCAGAGACGCACAGACCATTTATTATTCGAGCACCTCCGAGCCAGTCATGAAGATCCTGGCAACGCTCGAAGACATTTACCTCGTGCAGAACCGGAATAGATCCGCCGCCTGATGATAGCGCTGACATGAATGTCGGCCGATGCCGCGCTGCAAGGGGATGTTCCCGGAGGCTTGGCAGCGATATTTCAGCACCTGAACCTTATGGCACGACCGGCAAATTTGCGATTTGCCGGTCGTGCCTTTGAAGGCCTGGCCTTTCTGCTCCTTTCGCCGCAGGCAAGGAACTGCAGCCCGACCGCGCTGAAGCGCTCGCCCCGTGATCGATCGAAGCAGCTTGAGCCTCCTGTCAGGGGAGCTTTCGGGACTTTTCCCGTTGACGCCTTGGGAAGCCCTGATAATTTGACCGGGCAGTAAAAATATGGGCGTAAGGCCCCCGGGAAAGGGCCGTCAGCGGCCAGGAGAACAGCATGTCCAATCGCCTCAACGCACCAAACGATCTTCGCGCCTTCTGGATGCCGTTTACGGCAAATCGCCAGTTCAAGAAGGAGCCGCGTTTGTTCGTCGGCGCCAAGGACATGTACTACACGACCCATGACGGCCGTCAGGTGCTGGACGGCACGGCCGGCCTTTGGTGCGTCAATGCCGGCCACTGCCGCCCGAAGATCACCGAGGCGATCCGCGAGCAGGCCGGCGAGCTCGATTACGCGCCGGCCTTCCAGCTCGGCCATCCCAAGGCCTTCGAACTAGCAAACCGCCTGGTCGACATCGCCCCGGAAGGCCTGAACCACGTTCTTTATACCAACTCCGGTTCCGAATCCGTCGAGACCGCGCTCAAGGTTGCGCTCGCCTATCATCGCGTGAAGGGCAATGGATCACGCTTCCGCCTGATCGGCCGCGAGCGCGGCTATCACGGCGTTAATTTCGGCGGCATCTCCGTAGGCGGCATCGTCACCAACCGCAAGATGTTCGGCACGCTTCTGACCGGCGTTGATCACATGCCGCACACCCACCAGCCCGGCAAGAACAACTTCACCCGCGGCGAGCCCGAGCATGGCGGCGACATCGCCACCGAACTCGAGCGTATCGTCACCCTGCATGACGCTTCCACCGTCGCCGCCGTCATCGTCGAGCCGGTGGCGGGCTCCACCGGCGTCTTGATCCCGCCGAAGGGCTACCTGCAGAAGCTGCGCGAGATCTGCACCAAACACGGCATCCTTCTGATCTTCGACGAGGTCATTACCGGCTTCGGCCGCCTCGGCGCCCCCTTTGCCGCGCAATATTACGACGTCAAGCCTGACATGATCACTGCCGCCAAAGGACTGACCAATGGCGTCATCCCGATGGGCGCCGTCTTCGTCACCTCCGAGATTCATGATGCCTTCATGAACGGCCCGGAGCATATGATCGAGTTCTTCCACGGCTACACCTATTCCGGCAACCCGATCGCCTCCGCCGCGGCCCTCGCCACGCTCGACACCTACAAGGAGGAGGGCCTGCTGACACGCGCCGCCGAGCTTTCCGACTACTGGGCCGACGCGCTGCATTCGCTGAAGGACTGCCCCAATGTCATCGACATCAGGAACACCGGCCTGATCGGCGCGATCGAACTCGACCCGATCGCCGGCGAGCCCACCAAGCGCGCCTTCACCGCTTTCCTGAAAGCCTATGAAAGCGGCCTGCTGATCCGCACCACCGGCGATATCATCGCACTCTCCCCGCCGCTGATCATCGAGAAGCACCACATCGACGAGCTCTTCGGCAAGCTGCGGGCCATCCTGCAGAACAACATTTGAGAAAGCTCTGAAGTCTTCAGGCATCATGGCCTGCGGCGGACCGCCTGCATAATTCCTCAAATCGGAACCGATTTAAGGAGAAAATTATGCGGCAATTCAAAGTGTTACAGCGTCCTTTTCGCGTCTGAAAAGACGCGCGGCGCTGTAAATCCATCCAGGCCCTTTTGTTGGGAAGACCGATAGGCCTCAGCTCACGGCGGCGACGGAAAGGCAGAGGGCGAATTTCTTCACCAGCCGGCGATCGAATTGCCCTTCGCTGCCAAGCATCCACTTCAGTGCTTGGCTCGCGCTCCATGGCGCCTTGTACGGCCGCACGGAGGTCACGGCGTCATAGACGTCGCAAATCGCAGCAAGACGGGCATGGAAGCTGACCTGCGTCTCGGAAAGCCTGCGAGGATAGCCCTTGCCGTCGATACGTTCATGATGGTTGAGGCATACGTCGAGTACGATCTCCGACATGCCTTCCTGGCGTGACAGGATTGCATGCCCCTTTTCGGGGTGATCGCGGATCATCTTGATCTCGTCCTCGTCAAGACGCCCTTCCTTGTTGAGTATCTCAAGCGGAATTTCGAGCTTGCCGACGTCGTGCAGCAATCCTGCTGTGCCGAGCGTCTGCACTGTAGCCTCGTCAAGTCCGAGATGACGGCCGAAAAGGATCATCAGCGCACTCACCGAAAGGGAATGCAGAAACGTCACTTCGTCCTTGGATTTCAGACGCGTAACGCTGAGAAAGACAGTGGGATTGTCATCCATCGACTTGGAGACTGAGGAAATCACCGGCGCCACCTGATCGACGCTGATCCCATCGCCATGCTGGAGCCGGCCGAAAACGCTTTCCAGTACCTGCACGGATTTCTGGATGGTCTCGCGTGCCGCCTGGGTGTCGATCTCGATATTGCCGCCTGGCAGGCCGTCAATGTCCAGGCCTCTGCTGGTGTTGATGATAACACCTTCAATACCGCTCTTGCGAAGTTTCAGGGCATCGGCTTCACGCCGCAGCAGAAATCTTCGCTTGGACAGAAAAGGATCCTGCCATGCACCCTCGATCGCCTCCACAAACATTCCGTTGCGCACCCGCCTGGCTTCGATACGCTTGAGCATCCAGATCTCAGTTCCCGAAATATCTCTCTGTTTATTATCGACCGCTCTTTTGCATCGCAGCAATATATGCACGAACAATGGTTCTACTCTAATTGGTAGAATCAAGTGTTAATCTCAAAACGGAATTCGAATATTCAGAAAGACGAGGACGTTCCCCGAAATTCAGCAGGTCTATCAGCGATCCGCGCTGATGCCAGGGGGTACCGCACCCTCTAGAAATCGGCAAACAGCGCCAGGATCGACGATTCCGGGACGATTTCATGCCGGATCGGCTCGATTTTCGTTTCATTTTGTTATCAACTTGCGGAATCTCACCAAAATTCCTAGAAATCTTGCCGTTGCGCCCATTTGAGCCAAATATGGCCGGAGGGCGCATCGATCGCGCCGATATCGATCGTCCTTGGCACGGCCTGGGGGCCGTTGAACGATCCGGAAAAGCCGGCGCGACGCTTCATCGCGGGTCGAATGACCCCATCCAAGGAGACAAATTATGACCCTCAAGACATTGACGGCGACCCTCGTCGCGTCACTCGCCTTTGCGCCGCTTGCCTATGCCGATATCACCATCGGCCTGATCGCGCCGCTGACCGGCCCGGTCGCCGCCTATGGCGACCAGGTGAAGAATGGTGCGCAGACCGCCGTCGACGAAATCAACAAGAAGGGCGGAATTCTCGGCGAGAAGGTCGTCCTCGAACTGGCCGACGATGCCGGCGAACCGAAACAGGGCGTTTCCGCCGCCAACAAGGTCGTCGGCGACGGCATCCGCTTCGTCGTCGGCCCGGTAACCTCGGGCGTCGCCATTCCCGTTTCGGACGTGCTTGCTGAAAACGGCGTGCTGATGGTTACCCCGACCGCGACGGCCCCCGACCTCACCAAGCGTGGTCTCACCAATGTGCTGCGCACCTGCGGCCGCGACGACCAGCAGGCCGAAGTCGCCGCCAAATATGTGCTGAAGAATTTCAAGGACAAGCGCGTCGCCATCGTCAACGACAAGGGCGCCTACGGCAAGGGCCTCGCAGATGCCTTCAAGGCGACGCTGAACGCCGGCGGCATCACCGAAGTCGTCAATGACGCGATCACGCCTGGCGACAAGGATTTCAGCGCGCTCACCACCCGCATCAAGTCCGAGAAGGTCGACGTGGTCTATTTCGGCGGCTACCATCCGGAAGGCGGGCTGCTCGCCCGCCAGCTGCATGACCTCGCCGCCAACGCGACGATCATCGGCGGCGACGGACTCTCCAACACCGAATTCTGGGCAATCGGCACGGATGCGGCAGGAGGCACGATCTTCACCAACGCTTCGGACGCCACCAAGAGCCCGGATTCCAAGGCCGCAGCCGGCGCGCTCGCCGCCAAGAACATCCCGGCCGAGGCCTTCACGCTGAACGCTTATGCCGCCGTCGAAGTGCTGAAGGCCGGCATCGAGAAGGCCGGCAGCGCCGAGGATGCGGAAGCCGTCGCGGCCGCGCTGAAGGGCGGCGAAGAAATCCCGACCGCCATCGGCAAGGTCACCTACGGCGAGACCGGCGACCTCACCTCGCAGAGCTTCTCGCTCTACAAGTGGGAAGCCGGCAAGATCGTCGCCGCCGAGTAATTGACGGATATAGAGAAACAGGATCGGGCGCCTCACGGCGCCCGATTTGTATTTTGAGAGATGGGCTGCCGGTCAATCCCGCGTCCTCTTATCCTCACGCAGATAGCTTTCCACTGTCGGGTGTTCGATAAGTACCATCGGTTGAACATACGTCCGATTGGGTGTTGGATTTGAAATCCGCGCGTAGAAACTGGCGACCACGACGCGCTTAAGATTTTCATCGGAAGCGACACTTCCGGTCGATTTTTTGAGAATGATCTGACTGACCTTCCCGTGCTTGTCGGTCGTGAGTACCGCAGAGTTGTTCACACAGCCGCTCAACAGAAAAACTGCTGCGCAGGCCGCCGAAATAATTGCTTTCATATCATGACCTTGAGTTGGAAAACGACATCTGTATTCTCGCTTCACTAGCACTGCTGCCACCGAGGCAAAAGCAGCGGGAAATACAATCCAAATGTTTCCAGCATCAGTTCGGCATCAGCGGCAGAAAAACAATCGAAGAGGTAGCAATCCATGACCACGAAGCTCGAACGTCTCATCGATCAGGGCGTTGGCCGTGTGCCGGCCGATATCGTGCTGAAGGGCGGCTGCTTCTTCGATCTCGTCACCGGCGAACTCGTCCAGTCGGACATTGCCATCGGCGCCGATCGCATCGTCGGCACCTCAGGCAATTATGAGGGCGAAACCGAGATCGACATCTCGGGCAGGATCGTCGTTCCAGGCTTCATCGATACGCATCTGCATATCGAATCTTCGCTGGTGACCCCGCATGAATTCGATCGCTGCGTTCTGCCCTATGGTGTCACCACCGCCATCTGCGATCCGCACGAAATCGCCAATGTGCTCGGAACCGCCGGCATCGAATTCTTTGTTGAATCCGCGCTGGAGACGATCATGGACATCCGCGTCCAGCTCTCTTCCTGCGTTCCGGCGACACATCTCGAAACCTCCGGCGCCGACCTGCCGATCGAAAGCCTCCTGCCCTACCGTGACCATCCGCAGGTCATCGGCCTTGCCGAATTCATGAATTTCCCCGGCGTCATCCACAAAGACCCCATCTGCATGGCCAAGCTCGAAGCCTTCCAGAGCGGCCATATCGACGGTCACGCGCCGCTGCTCTCGGGCAACGACCTCAACGGTTACCTCTCGGCCGGCATCCGCACCGAGCACGAATGCACGACCGCCGCCGAAGCGCTGGAAAAGATCCGCAAGGGCATGCACATTCTCGTGCGCGAAGGTTCGGTATCCAAGGATCTCGCTGCGCTGATACCCATTATCACCGAGCGGCTTTCACCCTTCCTCGCGCTTTGCACCGACGACCGCAATCCGCTCGATATCGCCGAACAGGGCCATCTTGATCATATGATCCGCACAGCGATCGCGAGCGGCGTCGAACCCCTGGCGATCTACCGCGCCGCCTCGATTTCGGCCGCCCGCGCCTTCGGTCTGAGGGACCGCGGCCTGGTCGCGCCCGGCTGGCGCGCCGATCTGGTGGTGCTCGACAGCCTGGAAAACTGCCGCGCCGACATGGTCTTTTCCGCCGGCCGCCGCGTCACCGATGCGCTCTTTTCCTCGCGCAGGCCGGTTGCCCCGATCGGCCTCGACAGCGTCAAGGCCCGTCCCGTCAACGCCGCCCATTTCGGCGTCCCGGTCGCCGAAGGCGAGACGCCTGTCATCGGCGTCATCCCGGGCAAGATCATCACCGAGCATCGCCGCTATCGCCTGCCCGTCAGGGGCAACGAGGCGACAGTCGATCTTGCGAATGATATCATCAAGGTCGCCGTCATCGAGCGCCACGGCAAGAACGGCAACCATGCCAACGGCTTCGTCCAGGGCTTCGGCCTGAAG
The DNA here is from genome assembly GCF_057653825.1 of Rhizobium sp. WSM409. Taxonomy (NCBI): domain Bacteria; kingdom Pseudomonadati; phylum Pseudomonadota; class Alphaproteobacteria; order Hyphomicrobiales; family Rhizobiaceae; genus Rhizobium; species Rhizobium sp. WSM409. The sequence goes on from NZ_CM172794.1 coordinate 3,133,436, forward strand.
AAGGGTGCGATCGCCTCGACCGTCGGCCATGACAGCCACAATATCTGCGTCGTCGGCGTCAACGAGGACGACATGGCGCGCGCCGCAAACCGCCTCGGCGAGATCAAGGGCGGCTTCGTTGTCGTCGAAGACGGCAAGGTCACCGGCGAAATCGCCCTGCCCATCGCCGGCTTGATGAGCCTCGAACCCTATGAGACGGTCCGCGATACGCTCCACCAACTGCGCAAAGCCGCCTTGGCGCTCGGCGCCACGCTGGAAGAACCCTTCCTCCAGCTCGCTTTCTTGCCGCTGCCGGTCATCCCGCACCTGAAAATATCCGACCGCGGCATGGTTGATGTCGACAAGTTCGCGCTCATCGGGTGACGCGATTGAAAAACGGCTGGCTCCGCGGCGGACAACCTCAACAGTCGCCTTTCAGTCGAGCGTCAAACCCGCGCACAAAACCCATCCAACGCCGCAAGCTTCACCAATCCCGCGTCAGCCACCGCCTCGAAGCCCGGCATCGCAAGCGGTTCCCCGAGCACGATGCCGTCAGGCAGGCGGAATTCCGCCGGTTTGCGCGTCAGGTTGAAAATGAAGAGCAGTTTTTCTCCGCCCTTTTCGCGGGTGAAGGCGAGCAGATCCTGGTTGGTGCCGATGAAGGTCATCTCGCCGTCGATCAGCGCCAGGTGGCTCCTCCGGAATGCGAGCGTCCTGCGGTAGTGATGCAGCACCGAGCTGTCGCTCGTCTCCTGCGTATCCACGGAAAGCGCTGCCTGCTCGTAAGGTACCGGCAGCCAGCTCTTCTCGGCCGACGTGAAGCCCGCATGCGCCTTGCCGGCTTCCCAGGGCATCGGCGTGCGGCATCCGTCGCGGCCCTTGAAGGCCGGCCAGAAGCGGATGCCGTAGGGATCGCGCAGATCCTCGAAGGCGAGCTCCGCCTCGGGCAGGCCGAGTTCCTCGCCTTGATAGAGGCAGATCGAGCCACGTAGTGCCGCAAGCACCGAGATCGCCAGCTTGGCGATGACAGGCCGCTCTTCCTCCGTCCGCGCAAAACGGCTGACATGGCGCATGACGTCGTGGTTGGAAAAAGCCCAGCAGACCCAGCCGTCCGTGACTGCTTTCTGGAAGGCCTCGACGCAGCCGCGAATATGCTCGGCGGTGAATTCCGGCCCCAGCAGATCAAATGTGTAGCACATGTGCAGCTTGTCGCCGCCACTCGTATAGGCGCCAACCGTCTTCAGCGAACGCGCCCCATCGCCGACTTCGCCGACGGTCGTGCGATCCTCGTACTGGTTGAGCAGCGCCCGGAAGCGTTTGAGGAAATCGACATTTTCCGGCTGCGTCTTGTCATAGAGGTGGTTCTGCATGCCGTAGGGATTGCTGTCGGGCGCATCGAGGCCTGCGTCATCCTCATCCGGCTCGTGCGGCGGATTGCTCCTGAGCAGCTTGTCGCAGAAATAATAGTTGACCGTATCCAGGCGGAAGCCGTCGACGCCGCGGTCGAGCCAGAACTTCACCGTCTCCAGCACCGCATCCTGCACGGCCTCGCTGTGGAAGTTGAGATCCGGCTGCGAGGTCAGGAAATTATGCTGGTAATATTGCCGGCGCACGCCATCCCATTCCCAGCCCGGCCCGCCGAAGATCGACAGCCAGTTGTTCGGCGCCGTGCCGTCAGGCTTCGGATCGGCCCAGACATACCAATCCGCCTTGGGATTGGTCCGGCTCGATCGGCTCTCGACGAACCAGGGATGCCGGTCGGAGGTGTGCGAGATCACCTGGTCGATAACAACCTTGATGCCGAGCTTGTGCGCCTCGGCCATCATCTCGTCGAAATCGGCGAGTGTCCCGAAGATCGGATCGACGTCGCAATAATCGGAAACGTCGTAGCCCATGTCGGCCATCGGCGACTTGAAGAAGGGCGAGAGCCAGATCGCGTCGACGCCGAGGCTGGCAATATGCGGCAGCCGGCGGGTAATTCCCCTGAGATCGCCGAGACCATCGCTGTTGGTGTCCTGAAACGAGCGCGGATAGACTTGATAGATCACCGCGCCGCGCCACCAGTCCGCACTCCCGCCTGCCTGCAATGCCATCGGCTACATCTCCTGCCTCGTTTGCGCTCGCCACACTAAAGCGGACGAAACAAAAGACAACCATGTGAAGCGGTTATGAAGGCGTTGCGAAACGCCGCGACGCATCGTCGCGATCCGACAAGGGGGAGACGTACATAGGCTTGTCCACAACCCGAATCCACCCTCCGGATTTGGGGTTGCAACGCAAAGCCTTTGCGATAATGTGCGCGCTGACCTGCACGTAAGAGGTCAAACACCGGGAACAAATGTCTAATAAAGGCGAAAAGCCTAGAAAGGTGGGCCCACCATGAACCATTTCGCGAAAAAATTTCTCGCCTCTGCAATGCTTGGCACATTGCTGGCGTTTTCGGCCCACGCGGCCACGCTCAACATTCACAATGGTGGCGACCCGCAGTCGCTCGATCCGCAGAAGCTTTCCGGCGACTGGGAGAACCGCATCGCCGGCGACATTTTTGAAGGCCTCGTCACTGAGGACGCCAAGGATAATCCGATCCCCGGCCAGGCTGAAAGCTGGACAATTTCGCCTGACGGCAAGGTCTACACCTTCAAGCTTCGCGACGGCATCAAGTGGTCCGATGGCCAGCCGGTAACGGCAGGAGACTTCGTCTTCGCCTTCCAGCGCCTCGTCGACCCTAAGAACGCCGCCGACTACGCTTATCTCCAGTTCACCATCAAGAACGCGGAAAAGATCAACAAGGGTGAGATCACCGATCTCAACCAGCTCGGCGTCAAGGCGATCGACGACAAGACGCTCGAAATCACCCTCGAAAACTCCACCCCTTATTTCCTCAATGCCCTGATGCACTACACCGCCTATCCGCTGCCGAAGCATGTCGTCGAGGCGAAGGGGCAGGATTGGGTCAAGATCGGCAACATCGTCACCAACGGCCCCTACAAGCCCGTCGAATGGGTTCCGGGCTCGCATGTCACGACAGTCAAGAACGATCAGTGGTATGACACCAAAGACCTGAAGATCGACGGAGCGAAGTTCTTCGTGCTCGAAGACCAGGAAGCCGCGCTGAAACGCTACCGCGCCGGCGAATTCGACATCCTCACCGACTTCCCAACCGACCAATACGAGTGGATGAAGAAAAACCTGCCGGGCCAGGCGCATGTCGCCCCCTTCTCTGGCCTCTATTATTACGTCGTCAACTCGCAGAAACCGCCCTTCAGCGACAAGCGCGTCCGCCAGGCTCTCTCCATGGCGATCAACCGCGAGGTCATCGGCCCGCAGATCCTCGGCACCGGCGAACTGCCGGCCTATTCCTGGGTTCCGCCGGGCACGGCGAATTACGGCGAACCGGCCTATGTTAGCTGGAAGGACCTGCCCTACAGCGAGAAGGTCGCCGAAGCCAAGAAGCTCCTGACCGAAGCCGGTTTCGGCCCCGACAAGCCGCTTCACGCCGTGCTGAGCTACAACACCAACGACAACCACAAGCGCATCGCCGTCGCCATCGCATCCATGTGGAAGCCGCTTGGCGTCGATGTCGAACTCGTCAATGCCGAAACCAAAGTGCATTACGACCAGATGCAGCGTGGTCAAGTCGAAATCGGCCGCGCCGGCTGGCTCGCCGACTACAACGACCCTGATAATTTCCTGAACCTCCTGGTGACAGGCGTGCAGATGAACTACGGCCGCTGGTCGAATCCCGAGTACGACAAGATGATCAAGGAAGGCAACGCCGAGACGGATCTCACCAAGCGTGCCGCGATCTTCAAGAAGGCCGAACAGCTGGCGCTGGATGAATCCGCCGCCCTGCCGATCTACTACTATGTCTCGAAGAACGTCGTTTCGCCGAAGATCGAAGGCTTCGTCGACAACATCCAAGACATCCACCGCACCCGCTGGCTGTCGATGAAAGAGTAAGGGAAAACGGTCCTTTCCGCGCACTGCGGAAAGGACCGGCCCACGATCATGATCAAATACGCACTCCGTCGCCTGCTGTCGACGATCCCCGTCATGTGGATCGCCGTGACAGCCTCGTTTTTTGTTTTGCGCCTTGCCCCCGGCGGCCCTTTCGATGGCGAAAGGCCATTGCCGCCGGTGATCCTGAAGAACCTTGCGATCCACTACAATCTCGATAAGCCGCTCATCCAGCAGTACCTGATCTATGTCGGTGACCTGCTCCGGGGCGATCTCGGTCCCTCCTTCGCGAGTGAGGATTTCACAGTCGCCCAGCAGATCATGATCGGTCTGCCCTACACCTTCACCATCGGTACGGCTGCCTTCCTGATTGCCATCATTGTCGGCGTGGCCGTCGGCTGTCTCGGGGCGCTCTATCAGAACAAGGCACCGGATTATATTCTGGGCGCGCTCATTCTGGTGGGCGTCGTGCTACCGAACTTCCTGATTGCGCCCATCCTGCAGCTCGTCTTCGGCATCCATCTCGCGTGGTTTCCGGTCGGCGGCTGGGGTGACGGCTCGATCAAATACCTCATTCTGCCGATCGTCGTTTTGGCGCTGCCGCATGCCGGCCGTATCTCGCGCATCACGCGCGGCTCGATGATCGAGGTGATGAATCAGAATTTCATTCGCACCGCCAAGGCCAAAGGCATCGGCCCCCGCCTGACGGTCATGCGCCACGCGCTGAAGCCAGCGCTGATGCCTGTCGTCTCCTATCTGGGTCCAGCAGCAAGTTACCTTCTCACCGGCTCGCTGGTTGTCGAGAGCATCTTCGGATTGCCCGGCATCGGCCGCTATTTCGTCAACGCAGCGCTGAACCGCGATTACGGCATGGTTCTCGGCACGGTCATCTTCTACATGGTGCTGATCGTGTTCCTGAACCTTCTCGTCGATATCGCCTATGCCTGGCTCGATCCGAAAGTGAGAAACCGATGATCCTCAACCCCGCAAAGCGAGAATTGCTCGCCCAGGAACTGCTGGAGGCGGAAGGCCTTGCGCCCGAAAGCCGCTCGCTCACCAAGGATGCCTTGCGTCGCCTCGGGCGCAACAAGGCGGCCGTCCTGTCGATCGTCGTCCTGACGCTTTTGATCCTCGTCGCCTTCATCGGCCCCTGGTTCATTCCCTTCAACTATGAGGATCCTGATTGGGCGGCTTTCCGCATACCCCCCTCGATCGAAACCGGCCACTATTTCGGCACCGACCCGAACGGCCGCGACCTTCTCGCCCGCGTCCTTTACGGCACCCGCGTCTCGCTGGCGGTGGCGCTGACGGCGACCGTCGTCTCCGTCTTCATCGGCGTGCTCTACGGTGCGGTATCGGGTTATATCGGCGGCAGGCTGGATGCGATCATGATGCGCTTCGTCGATATCATGTATGCGCTTCCCTATATCCTCTTCGTCATCCTGCTGATGGTGATCTTCGGCCGCAACGTCTATCTGCTGTTTGCCGCCATCGGCGCGCTGGAATGGCTGACGATGGCCCGCATCGTGCGTGGCCAGACGCTGTCGATCAAGCATCGCGAATTCATCGAAGCGGCCCGCGCATCCGGACAGCGGCCGTTCAAGATCATCATCAAGCACATCATCCCGAACCTCGTCGGCCCGGTGGTGATTTTCGCGGCGCTGACGGTGCCTGAGATCATTGCCACCGAAAGCTTCCTTTCCTATCTCGGCTTCGGCGTGCAGGAACCGCTGACCTCGCTCGGCACGCTGATCGCCGAGGGGACCGATGCCATGGAAAGCATGCCGTGGCTGCTGGTCTTCCCGGCGAGCTTTCTTGTGGCGCTGCTGCTCAGCCTGCTCTTCATCGGCGACGGGCTGCGCGACGCGTTCGACCCGAAGGATCGTTAAATGACGGATACCCTCCTCGAACTCAAAGACTACTCGATCACCTTCAAGACGCCGGATGGAGAAGTGAAGGCGGTCTCGAACATGAACCTGACGGTCAAGCGCGGCGAGCGCATCGCCATCGTCGGCGAATCCGGCTCCGGCAAGAGTCAGACCTTCCTCGGCATCATGGGCCTGCTCGCCAAGAACGGCAAAACGACGGGACAGGCGCTGCTCGAAGGCAAGGACGTGCTGGCGCTGAAACCGCGCGAGCTCGACCAGATCCGCGGCAAAGACATGGCGATGGTCTTCCAGGACCCGATGACGGCGCTCAATCCAACGCTGAAGATCTCCCGGCAGCTGACGGAGCAGCTCGAGGTTCACGGCGGGCTGACGGCGCGCGCCGCATCCGCCGCCGCACTCGATATGCTGAAACGCGTTGGCATCCCCGACCCGACGCGACGCTTCCACCTCTACCCGCATGAGCTCTCCGGCGGCATGCGACAGCGCATCGTCATCGCCATGGCGCTGCTCACCCGGCCGAAGCTGTTGATCGCCGACGAACCGACAACGGCCCTCGACGTCACCATCCAGGCACAGATCCTCGACCTCTTCAACGATCTGACGGCGGAGATGAACACGGCGCTGATCATGATCACCCACGATCTCGGCGTCGTTGCCGGCCTCGCCGACCGCGTCGCCGTCATGTATGCCGGTCGCATCGTCGAGGAAGCGCCGGTCGATGAACTCTTCGACAATCCGGCCCATCCCTATACCGCAGCACTGCATGCCTCGATCCCACGCCCTGACCAGGATGTCGACGACCTCGTCGTCATCCCCGGCCGTCCGCCGAACCTGCAGCACCTGCCGAAGGGCTGCAATTTCTCGCCGCGCTGTTCGCAGGTCCAGGACGATTGCATCGACCGACCGCCGCCGCTCGAAACGCTGGCGCCGCACCATTGCGCCGCCTGTTACCACCCCTTCCCGCGTCGCGAGGAGCTGCTGAACCATGGCTGAACGATCGCTTCTAAGGGTCGAGAACCTGACGACCCAATTCGAACTGCCAGCCAAAGGCCTCTTCAAGCCGCCGATCTTCCTGACCGCCGTCAACAATGTCAGCTTCGACCTCAGCGAAGGCCGCACGCTCGGCATCGTCGGTGAATCCGGTTGCGGCAAGTCCACGCTCGGCCGCTCCATCCTGCGGCTGTTGAAGTCGCAGAAGGGCCGTATCCTCTGGCAGGGCCGCAACCTTCTCGACCTGTCGGACGAGGAAATGCGCGCCGCCCGCCGCGACATGCAGATCATCTTCCAGGATCCGATCGCCTCGCTCGACCCGCGCATGACTGTTGGAGATATCATCGCCGAGCCGCTTACCGTCTTCGAGCCGAAGCTATCAAGGGCCGAGCGCACCGAGCGTGTTCGCGAGATCATGACCGCCGTCGGCCTGGTGCCGGAAATGATCAACCGCTATCCGCACGAATTCTCCGGCGGCCAGGCGCAGCGCATAGGCATCGCCCGCGCGGTCGTCACCAAACCGAAGCTCATCATCTGCGACGAGCCGGTTTCGGCCCTCGACGTCTCGATCCAGGGTCAGGTCATCACGCTTCTGCGCAAGCTGCGCAAGGAATTCGGCCTGACGCTGATCTTCATCAGCCACGACCTCTCCGTCGTGCGCCTGATCTCAGACGATGTGCTGGTGCTCTATCTCGGCAGGGTGGTGGAAGCCGGCGACTGCGCCACCGTCTTCGATCATCCCGCCCATCCCTATACGCAGGCGCTCTTCTCCGCTGCGCCGATCCCGGATCCGAAGCTTGCGCGCCTGCGCACCCGCATCCGCCTGCAGGGTGACCCACCCTCGCCGCTCAACCCGCCGAAAGGCTGCGTCTTCTCACCGCGCTGCTGGAAGGCGACCGACATCTGTCGCACCGAAATGCCGCCGACAGAGGAGGTCCGCCCCGGCCAGAAGGCCGCCTGTTATCATATGGACAGGCCATGAATGGAACGACGGTCGCGCAAGCGGCCGTCACCTCATAAGGATACCCAGTGCGCCATCCGTTTCGGGCGAAGCAGACTTATTTTGGGTCTAAAGACCCCAATAAGAAAGCTTTTATAAGCATGTGCTATCCCATTTCGGCCTAATCGCAAGCCAGGGGAACGCATATATGAAATCGAAAATATCAGGTGTAATCGCACTTACCGCGGCCATGATTGCCGTCTCCGCGGTTTCATCGCATGCCGAAGATCTGACGTTCAAGCTCATCAACGGAACGAACTCCGTCCTGACGCACTTCTACAGCTCGCCGACCGGCGTCGACGACTGGGAAGAAGACGTCTTCGGCGAGAACGTTCTCGATCCGGACGAAACCATGGATATCACCATCGCCGACGGCCGCACCGTCTGCAAATACGACATGCGCTTCGAATTCGAGGAAGGGTCAAACCTCGAAACCACCGAAGATACGCAGGATCTTTGCGCGATGGGCAGCTACACCATCCACGAATAGATAATAAGAGCCCGCCTTCGCCTCGTCCGTGAAGGCGGGTTTACATATCTGGTGATATCGACGCTTGTCACTCCGCCCGGCTCCGCGTATCAGCGAATGAAGACTAGCGCGTCCTGTTGGACACGCGGGGCTCCAAATGCCGGGAGGACAAGGTGAGCAGACGGTTTCTATCGATCGGTGAATGCATGGTGGAACTCTCGCAGGCAGGCGATGGTCTGCTGCGCAAGGGCTTTGCCGGCGATACCTTCAATACCGCCTGGTATGCCCGCGCCTGCCTTGCCGCCGACTGGTCGGTCGACTACTTCACCGCCCTCGGTGACGACGCCATGTCGGACGAGATGCTGGCCTTCATCGACACATCAGGCATCGGCACGAGCCTCATCCGCCGCATCAAGGGCAGGACGCCCGGCCTCTATATGATCAATCTGAAGAACGGCGAACGTTCCTTCAGCTACTGGCGCGACAGCTCGGCTGCCCGCAGCCTGGCGGCTGATCCGGACCGCCTGCGCGAGGCGGTGGAGAGCGCTGCCGTCATCTATTTCTCCGGCATCACCCTTGCCATTCTGCCCCAGGAGGATGCCGAGACTTTGCTTGCAGAAGTCCGTCGCGCCAAGGCCGCCGGCAAGCTCGTCGTCTTCGATCCGAACATCCGCCCGCGCCTCTGGTCGAGCTACGACGTGATGCACACGACGATCAGCGAAGGCGCCCGCTCCTCCGTGCTCGTCATGCCGAGCTTCGACGACGAGGCGGCCCATTTCGGCGATGATTCCATCGAGGCGACGATCCATCGCTATCGCGCACTGGGTGCCGTCGATATCGTCGTCAAGAACGGCGCTGACGGTGTCACGATGAATTTTGCCGGCGAGCAAACCTTCGTTCCGGCCGAAAAAGTGGAGAAGGTGGTCGACACAACCAGCGCCGGCGACAGCTTCAACGGCGCCTTTCTCGCACGATATCTCGAAGCAGGCGATGCGCCTGCCGCCACCCGCTTCGCAGCAAAGGTTGCTGCCCGCGTCGTCAGCGAACATGGTGCATTGGTCGTAAGGGAAAAGCTTGGATTGGACCGCGGCTAAAGCGGCGCGGTCTTTCAGATTCGCTTAGCGCAACATGCTTTTACGCCGCCCATGGTGACGCAGTCTGAACGCCATGTGTAGGCGCTCCCTGCCTTATCGGCATCGTGTGCCCCGCTGCCAGGGGAAATCAGGACTTCGTCGGTCGATCGGACTCGCGAACTGCCTCGTCATGGTACCAGCAGCTGTCGAGCGCAGCATCGCAGACGGCTGCTGCCTCGCGCTCCATCAGCTTGGCGCGTTCGAACCGGTTGGCGTTTCGTATCGCCTTAGCGGGAAACTGGTAGATCGTCGCGGATTCACGATGGAAACCGGTGGGCATGAGATCGCCTCCATTCAGTTCGGCGCATCAACATTTCAGGACCACCTACATAGCACAATGCACATAGTTTATGCAAATTGCATAAAATAAGGGCAATGTTACAATTGTAATCGGTCGGTATGCTGTCTCGGCTAAAAGCTTCCGATAATTTGTTTAACACTTCATCATTTCAGCTTAACGCCGCAATTTTCATCCGGTTCCAGACGGAAAAAGCGCGTTTTGATGGGCAATACCGCCGGTGAGCGTTAAAAACGGCCCGATTTTCCAAAAGCTAAAAAACCGACAGACATGCTGACTCGCGATTTTTCTTTCGAGCCGCGCCAAAACTGGCACGCTACGTGCTTTTAAAGCATCATCCCTGGCGGTCGGATGCGCTTGCGCGCCGAGATCACCTCCGGATTTGCTCACCTTCGTAGCATTGAGAGAGTCACGATGACAAAATATAAGCTCGAGTATATTTGGCTCGATGGGTACACTCCGGTACCGAACCTGCGTGGCAAGACGCAGATCAAGGAATTCGACGTATTCCCGACGCTGGAACAGCTTCCGCTCTGGGGCTTTGACGGCTCCTCGACGCAGCAGGCCGAAGGCCGCAGCTCCGATTGCGTGCTGAAGCCGGTCGCCATCTATCCCGACCCGGCCCGTACCAACGGCGCTCTCGTCATGTGCGAAGTCATGATGCCGGATGGCGTCACGCCGCACGCATCGAATGCCCGCGCCACCATCCTTGACGACGAAGACGCCTGGTTCGGCTTCGAGCAGGAATATTTCTTCTACCAGAACGGCCGTCCGCTCGGCTTCCCTGAGCAGGGCTACCCCGCTCCGCAGGGCCCGTACTACACCGGCGTCGGCTATTCGAACGTCGGCGACGTTGCCCGCGAAATCGTCGAAGAGCATCTCGACCTCTGCCTCGCTGCCGGCATCAACCACGAAGGCATCAACGCTGAAGTGGCCAAGGGCCAGTGGGAATTCCAGATTTTCGGCAAGGGCTCCAAGAAGGCCGCCGACCAGATCTGGATGGCACGCTACCTCTTGCAGCGCCTGACCGAAAAGTACGGCATCGACATCGAGTATCACTGCAAGCCGCTCGGCGATACCGACTGGAACGGCTCGGGCATGCATTGCAACTTCTCGACCAAATACATGCGCGAAGTCGGCGGCAAGGCCTATTTCGAAGCGCTGATGGCGCAGTTCGAAAAGAACCTGATGGACCACATCAGCGTCTACGGTCCTGACAACGACAAGCGCCTGACCGGCAAACACGAAACGGCACCGTGGAACAAGTTCTCCTACGGCGTTGCCGACCGTGGTGCTTCGGTCCGCGTGCCGCACTCCTTCGTCAAGAACGACTACAAGGGCTATCTGGAAGACCGCCGCCCGAACTCGCAGGGCTGCCCCTACCAGATCGCTTCGCAGGTTCTGAAGACGATCTCGGAAGTTCCGACAGCAAGCTCGGCTTCCGCTGCCGCTTAACCTCCCAAACGGCGCCGGTCCACGACCGGCGCCATCGTTCTTTATGCATGAAAACCGCGATCGACCGCTGACATATTCGCGGGTATCGAGCCGCTAAAGCCCTGCAATCCTTGCAATATGGGCTGTAATATTTCCATCATGGTCATGCCTCAAAATAGAGAAGCGGGAATCGCCGTTCCGGAACCCCGCTTTGGGGTTGAGCGTTGGCATATCACTGCGACGCGGATGGAAATCGTGACATGCTGCAACGTCCGGCAAACACTTATAGCTGCGAGAGCTGGGCCAATGCCGCAGCCGCCGGAAACCTGCCCGAAAGGCTGGTGATCGTCACCGATGCCTGGCACCCGCAGGTCAACGGCGTCGTTCGCTCGATCGAGAACACCAACCGCGAACTGGCGAAGATGGGCGTCGAGGTTTCGATGGTGACGCCGGAGCGCTTCAACAGCATCCCCTGCCCAACTTATCCCGAGATCCGCCTATCGATCGCCAATTACCACCGCATCGCCCGCGAGATCGAAAAGCACAATCCCTCCTACGTGCATATTGCCACCGAAGGTCCGCTGGGGCTGACCGCCCGCCGCTGGTGCCTGAGGAACCGCATGCCGTTTTCGACGAGCTACCACACCCGCTTCCCGGAATACGTCTCCGCGCGCCTGCCGATACCGAAGAGCTGGCTCTATTCCTTCGTCCGCTGGTTCCACAATGGCGGCGCTGGCTGCATGGTGGCGACACCGAGCCTTGCCCGTGAACTGTCGGAAAAGGGCATCCGCAACCTCATGCCCTGGAGCCGCGGCATCGACGCCACGCAGTTCCGTCCGATGGCGCTCGAGGAAAACCCGTTCGGCTTGGCGCGTCCGATCTTCATGACCGTCGGCCGCGTGGCGCTGGAAAAGAACCTGCCGGCCTTCCTCGATCTCGACCTGCCGGGTTCCAAGGTCGTCGTCGGCGACGGCCCGGCGCGCGCCGAACTCGAGAAGCAATATTCCGACGTCTTCTTCGCGGGCGTGCAGTTCGGCGAGGACCTGGCGAAAACCTATGCCCAGGCCGACGTCTTTGTCTTTCCCTCGCTCACCGATACCTTCGGCAACACCATCCTCGAAGCACTGGCATCGGGCGTGCCGGTCGCAGCCTATCCGGTCACCGGCCCGCTCGACATCATTGGCGATGACAGCGAGGTCGGGGCGCTCGACCAGAACCTGCAGGCCGCCTGCCTTGCCGCCCTCTCCGCCTCGCGCGGCAAGGCGCGTGAACTCGCCATGCAATATTCCTGGGAAGCAGCGACGCTGCAGTTCATCAACAATATCCGCGCCGCCAATGGCGTCATCACGCCGAAATGGAAGAAGGCCTGGCAGTTTGCCAAATCACTTCCAAGAAGCAGAAAGCCCGGCGAAACCGCCAGGCCCCTCCCGTCTGCAGACTGATTGATTTTACTTGTGCAGGGCGCTGCGAAGCGTGTCGTTCGCGACCGCAATCGCGCTGCGCGCGGCAGGCGTTTCGGCAATCGCGTTCAGCAGCACGAAATCGTGGATCGTGCCGTTGTATCGCATCGACGTGACCTTAACGCCGGCCTGGCTGAGCTTGCGGGCATAGGCCTCACCCTCGTCGCGCAGCACGTCGTTTTCGTCAACGATGACCAGCGCCGGCGGCAGGCCGTTCAACTGCTCCAGCGACGCCTGCAGCGGTGAGGCCGTCGGCTCCTTGCGCTTGGTCTCGTCGGGCAGATAGGCGTTCCAGAACCACTTCATCGCTTCCTTGGTCAGCCACGGCCCATCGGCGAACTGGTTGTAGGACCCATTGTCGAAATTGGCGTCGGTGACGGGGTAGAACAGCACCTGCTGGTCGATGGCAGGACCGCCGCGTTCCTTGGCAAGCAGCGTCACCACCGCCGCCATGTTGCCGCCGACGCTATCGCCTGCGACCGCGAGCCTGGAGGCATCGACCTTGAACTCCTTGGCATGCTCGGCGACATATTTGGTCGCAGCATAAGCCTGCTCGATGGCAACGGGATAACGGGCTTCCGGCGAGCGCTCGTAGTCGACGAAGACGACAGCGACATCGGCGCCGTTGGCGATCTCACGCACCAGCCGGTCATGCGTATCCGCATCGCCCAGCACCCAGCCGCCGCCATGGAAATAAAGAATGACCGGTAGCGTGCCCGTGGCATGCTCCGGGCGGACAATGCGCAGCTTGATGCTGCCTGTCGGACCAGCCTTGATGACCTTGTCCTCTCCCCTAGCAGCAAGCCTCTTCACATCGCCCTTCTGCGCGCCGGCCAGGACATTGCGGGCATCGGCCGGCGACAGCGTGTAGATCGGCTTGCCGCCGGCAAGCCCGTCGATGAATTTCTGCGTTGTCGGTTCGAGTACCGGATCGGCAAGCGCGCCAACGGCGGAGGCTGCGAGCAGTGCTGCTGCGGAAACGGTGGTCTTGATGGTCGACATTGTCTTGTCCTCTCGGTTTCGATGTTCGTCGTGAACACAGCTTTTATATCGCGCACGATTCTTTATCGGACAATTTAAATCTTCGCATGCCCGCTATGCATAAAAGGCGCTTACGATTATTTATCGTACGATATAAATTCTGTCAGTTTTGGAGATATCCCATGCAGGATCAGCTGAAGCTCAACAACTTCATCTGCTTCGCCGTCTATACGGCAAGCCACGCACTGAACCGCGTCTACAAGCCGCTGCTCGACACGCTCGGCCTCACCTATCCGCAATATCTGGCGATGGTTTCGCTCTGGGAACAGGACGGCCAGACCGTCGGCGGCTTGGGTGAAAAACTCTTCCTCGAATCGAGCACGCTGACCCCGCTGCTCAAACGCCTGGAAACCGCTGGTTATGTCAGACGCGAACGCAGCCGGGAGGACGAACGCGTCGTCGTCATCCGCCTGAGCGAAGAAGGCATTCGCCTGAAGGAAAAGGCGATCGGCATCCCGGGCTGCATCGCCGCTGCCAGCGGTCGCGATGCAGTCGACCTCACTCGCCTCCAGGCCGAGATCGTGGCGCTGCGTGAAGCGCTGAATCGAAGCGTGGTTTAGCTGCTAACCGGACTGGTATCACAGTGCTTGTGGTACCCCCTCTGCCCTGCCGGGGCCTGGGGGTCGAGCCACGGGTCTCGACCCGTCCTTCGGCCCCCACAGGTGGGGAGATCAGATGGACGTTCGGCTTCCCAAACAATTACCGTTTGGCGATCAGAACACCGATAGAGAGCGTTGAGCGTTCGCCTCCTGCCGATCTCCCCCTTGTGGGGGAGATGCCCGACAGGGCAGAGGGCGGTTGCCACGCGGCACACCCAAACTCCACAAAACGCTACCAATCAGCGCCAACCCCAGCCCTAAGTCCGCCTCTTCTTGCCTTCGAACGGATTTTCAGGCGAGCGGAAGTGGATGCGAATCGGCACGCTCGGCATGTCGAAATCCGCGCGCAACCCGTTGATCAGATAGCGTGTATAAGATTCCGGCAGCGCATCCGACCGGGTGCAGGAGATCATGAAGGCCGGCGGGCGGGCCTTGACCTGCGTCATATATTTCAGCTTGATGCGGCGGCCGGAAACGGCCGGTGGCGGATGCTGGATCTGCTGCGTCTCCAGCCAGCGGTTGAGCCGCGCCGTCGAGATACGCTTGTTCCAGACCTTGTCAGTATCGATGATCGCCTGCATCAGCTTGTCGAGCCCCCAGCCGGTCTGGCCGGAGATCGGCACGGCGCGGATGCCGCGCGCCTGCGGCAGCAGCCGGTCGGTCTTTTCGCGCAGATCCGCAAGCACCGCCTGCCGATCTTCGATCATGTCCCATTTGTTGAAGGCGAGCACGGCGGCACGGCCTTCGCGCAGCACGAGGTCGACGATCTGCAGATCCTGCTTTTCGAAGGGGATCGTTGCATCGAAGACGATGACGACGGTTTCGGCGAAACGGATGGCGCGCAGCGCATCGGCCACCGAAAGCTTCTCCAGCTTCTCGATCACCCGTGCCTTGCGGCGCATGCCGGCCGTGTCGAACATCTTGATGGTGCGGCCGCGCCAGTCCCATTCGACCGAGATGGAATCGCGGGTGATGCCCGCTTCCGGTCCCGTCAGCAGCCGGTCCTCGCCGAGGAAGCGATTGATCAGCGTCGACTTGCCGGCATTCGGCCGGCCGACGATCGCCACTCTGAGCGGCTTCGTCTCGTCATAGGCCGGCTCTTCGTCCGCGTCGCTGTCTTCGCCTTCCGTCTGCGGAATGTCGACGTCGGTGACGGCGACATCCTCCTTGGTGGGATAGGCCCGGTCCTCGCCGATTGCCGCAACGATCGCATCGCGCAAGTCGAGCATGCCCTGCCCATGTTCGGCCGAAATCGGCGTCGGCTCACCGAGCCCGAGCGTGTAGGCGTCATAGAAGCCGCTGTCGGAACCGCGCGCTTCGGACTTGTTGGCGACAAGCACCACCGGCTTGCCGCGCCGGCGCAGCATTTCGGCAAGGTCGGTATCGACAGGCGTCAATCCGCTCTTGGCGTCGACGACGAAAAGCGAAAGATCCGCCTCGTCGATTGCCGCTTCCGTCTGTGCCCGCATCCGCCCCTGCAGGCTTTCCGCGTCGGCCTCTTCCAGACCGGCCGTGTCGATGATCGTGAAAGTCAGGCCCATTAGCCGAGCATCGCCCGGCCGGCGGTCACGGGTAACACCCGGCGTGTCATCGACAAGCGCCAGCTTTTTGCCCACCAGCCGGTTGAAAAGTGTCGACTTGCCGACATTCGGACGACCGACGATCGCGACCGTGAAACTCATATCTTGTCCTTAACGCGATCAGCCCTGAGCGGCGGGCGCCTTGCCGGATGCGGTAATCAGATCAAGCATCATATGGGCGCGATTGGCAACATTGCGCGGGCTGTCGGTATCGTCGACGATCGACTGGAACCACTGCCGCGCCTGCGCCATGTTGCCGGCTTTGTAAGCGGCAAGGCCGAGTGCCTCGCGCGCCGAATGACGGAAGGCGTTGCCCGGAACGGCCATTTCCTCGATCGCCGCCGAAACCTGTTCGTAAGTGCCGTTCTCGATGAGCAACCAGCCGGCGCGCATCTTGGCGGCATCGCGCACGGCAGCCGGAACGGCATTGTCCTTGCCGATCTCGTTGAAGGCGGTGATTGCCGCGGCGGTATCGCCCTTCTGCACCTGGACGGTAGCGGCCCGCATGCGCGCCAACACCGGATAGGCGCCATGGCCTTCCTTCTCGAGCTTGTTGAGCGCGGCCAGCGCCTCGTCGTTCTTGTTCTCGTCGGCCAGCTTCATCGCCGCCAGGAACTGATCGCCGGTGCCGGAGGAGCGGTTGTCGTCCCAATAGTCGTAAAGAACCTTGCCGGCTGTGCCGACGACGATCAGGATGGCGACGACGATGATATAGCGACCGAACCGGCGCCAGACGCCCTTCATCTGGTCAGACCGCAATTCCTCATTGACTTCACGGATGAAGCTGTCGTCGTTGAATGCCATTCTCGTCTCCGGCCGCGGAAAAACCCATACACCATGCAAAACGCATATTGTCGGGCCTTCTACTCCATTTTGCTGCCGTTGTAAGGGGGATGTGAAAGATTAGAGCAATTCCAGGAAAAGTGCGAAGCGGTTTTCCGTCCGGAGTTGCGTAGAAACGAAAAGTTAGAGCGGTTCTGAGCTTCCATGAAAGCTGAACCGCTCTAAAGCGCCGCACGTCCGACAGGACGCGCTAAGGACGCTCTAACACTTTGAATCCGCGTATAATCCTTCCAAAAATCGGAATCGATTTTTGGGGTTATGCGCGGGTCAGATGACGAGCGGCGAAACGCCGATCAACCATTCGTGCAGCTTCCAGATGATCAGCGCCCAGACGACGATGCCGATGATGATGGCATAGAGGTCGTATTTGGCCGAGACGAACGGCCGGAGCGTGATCTCGCCCGCCCGCTGCCGCCGTTTCAATGAAATGCGCAAGATGACGCCCCAGGCGAGAAAGGCGGCAAACAGCAGAACCGACGACGTCTCGCCATTGGCGAGCAGGTGCGCCAGCGCCCAGATCTTCACCGACAGCACCATCGGATGTTTGGTCTTGGCCGCGATATGCCCCGCCGGCAGCAGCGAGGCGACGAGACAGACCATCGCGATCAGCATCAGCGTGATTGTTATATGCGCCATCCAGACCGGTGGATTGTAGAGCATTCCGGTCACCTGTCGCGCCTGCCCGAAGCCGTAGATCAACAGGATCAGCGTGGCGATGCTGGCAATGGAATAGGCCGCCCGCCAGCCCTTCTCGCCGAGGCTTGCGATCATCGAACGGCGAAAGTCCGGCAACAGCACTCGCACCAGATGCACCCCGAGGAAAAGTATGATGCCGACGATAAGCAATGTCATTGCGGATCCTTTCCGTGCCGTTTGTGTTGGCTTAGCGACTCGCGTGAAAAAATGCCAGCGCGACCGCAGCTTCGCCGCAATTCTGATGGAGGAAACCGCGAACAAACTGTCGCGGTGCCCATGTCTCGCTTTCTCCTCTCTACCTACCTTTCTGTCTCGTTCCTCGCTCCGGCAATCGCAGAGGCCGCCGACCGGCCGAAACAGCTCGTCATCATTTCCTTCGACGGCGCGCACGACAATGCGCTCTGGCTGAAGAGCCGCGAGATGGCGGCGAAAAACGGCGCCCACTTCACCTATTTTCTCTCCTGCACTTTCCTGATGAACGAGGCGGCGAAGAAGGCCTACCAGGCGCCGCACCAGAAACGCGGAAAATCCAACGTGGGCTTCGCCCAGAGCGACGACGAGATCCGCGAGCGCCTCGGCAATATCTGGCACGCCCATCTCGAAGGACACGACATATCGAGCCATGCCTGCGGCCATTTCGACGGCCGCCTCTGGAGCGAGGCCGACTGGTCGGCCGAATACGCCACCTTCCACGCGACGCTTGAGAATGCCTGGAAGAGCGTCGGCCTTCAGGCGCCTGCCGGCTGGCAGGATCTGGTTGATCACGGCATCAAGGGCTTTCGCGCCCCCTATCTCTCGGCAACTGCGGGCGCCGACATGGTCGCTGCCGAAAAGAAGGCGGGCTTCACTTATGACGCGAGCCTCGTCACCAAAGGGCCTGCCATGCCTGTCGAGGAAGACGGCATCACTCGCTTCGGCCTGCCGCTGATCCCCGAAGGCCCGAGCGAAAAGCCAATCATCGGCATGGACTACAATCTCTTCGTCCGCCATTCCAAGGGTGAGGAGGATACGGCCGATTCCGTGGAATTCGAGGATCGCGCCTATGCCGCCTTCAAGGAAGCTTTCGACAAGCAATATGCCGGTAACCGCATCCCGCTACAGCTCGGTTTCCACTTCGTCGAAATGAACGGCGGCGCCTACTGGCGTGCGCTAGACCGACTGGTCAGCGACGTCTGCCACCGAACGGATGTGGCCTGCGTCAGCTATTCGGAAGCGATCCCGATGATCGAGGCGCGCGGGAAATTGCAGACGTCAGGTCTCTGACGGCGTCTATGGAGATTCTGTAGAGACGGCAAGGTGTCTCCAGGTTCCTTTGAACGAGACGACGTGCCGTGCCGCCCCCTCATCTACCTGCCGGCATTTTCTCCCCGCTGGGGAGAAGAGATTCGTTGCGACGTTGCGATTCCCCTTCTACTCAGCGGGGTCCGAAGGACGGGTCGAGACCTGTGGCTCGACCCCGGTCGCTGCCCGACAGGACGGATGAGGGGGTGCCGCAGACGCGAACCTTCCGATCGCTCGCAGAATACCCCGCCCATCAACCGTCGGCGTGCACGACGCCCGTCTCGCGCTCTAGGTAGCGCTGGTCGATTTCAGGCAGCGGTTCGTCGTCGATTGCCGCCTCGAAGGCCTTGAGGCGTTTGTGAATCGAGAGCAGTTCAATGATCGTCGTCCAGGAATTGACGAGATACTGGAACGAGTTGCTGACCTGTCCGAAGGCGGTCGAGATCTGCTGGAAGATACCGTAAGTGATAGTGCCCGCCACGATCGTCGGCACCAGCATGAAGACCACGAAGAGCGCGTCGGCCTGGATATAGAAATAACGGGCGACATTGAAATACATGTAGTGGAAATACATGCGGTAATAGTTGCGGCGAACGTTGCCGAAGAGCTCCCTGACTGTCAGCGGCTCAGCCCGTTCCGCATGGTCCTCACCATAGACAAGCTCCTTGCGATACGCCGCTTCGACGCGCTGGTTGCGGAAGTTCAGCCCCGGCAGCTTGACGCCGGCGACCGCCAGCAGAAGCGTGCCGAACGCCGACCAGAACAGCGCAAGCCAAAAGAGCGAATTCGCCACCGGCCCGATGAACGGCAGCTCGGTCACGTAATGCGACAGCGCCAGAAGGATTGGAAGAAATACCACGAGCGTCATCACCGAGTTGATGAGGCTGATACCAAGACCTTCGAGCGTGCTCGAAAAGCGCATCGTATCTTCCTGAACGCGCTGGGAGGCGCCTTCGATGTGACGAAGCTTTTCCCACTTCGACATGTAGAAATTGTTCATCGCCGTTCGCCAGCGGAAGATGTAGTGGCTGGTGAAGAAGTCGGTCATGATCGATACGAACATGCTGAGGAATGCGATCTGGCAGAAGACCCACATCAGGCTGTAGAAATTGTCGACAGAAATGCCGGGCTGTTTCGACAATGCGTTCTGCAGAAGGTCACCAAACGGCCGGCGCCAGTTATTGATCACAACGCTGATCTGGACGCCGAAGTAGGTCACGAAGATGATCAGTGCCGATCCCCAGATCGACCAAATCTTCCAGGGGTGGTTCAGCGCCTTCAGATGCCATGCACCGCAGAAGATCACCGCCGACAGAAGGAAATAGCTGTAGAACCAGACATTTTCGGGCAGCAGGAAAAACGAAAGGTCAATCGGCTGCTGCTCTTCGGGAACCGGCGCATAGCCGAGCGATGCACCGAGGTTGGCGGCGAAGAGATACCAGCCGGCAATGGAAATCAGGGTCCAAACGACGAGCGAAGTAAAGAACGTCTTTGGCTGCGGAAAAAAGGAATGAAACACGGGAGGCTTTGCTTTCCTGAACTGTGAGTCTCGGGAGTGTCGTCAACACTGATTGTGCCGGAAACTAAGGCAGTTCCAAGGAAGCAGCAATGGGTTCAGCCGATTGTTACGGAGTTGTAACCGGTTAAGCGATTTTCTTGATCACGGGCATCACTAGCGCTGCGCAGGCGACGAGTGCCACGGCGGCGATCATCGTGGGCACGGTGAAGCTGCCCGTGCGCTCAGCGATCCAGCCGGCAACAACAGGCCCGACGATCTGGCCGACACCGAAGGCGGCCGTCATCATCGCCAGGATCCGCCGCGGACTGTCAGGCGAAAGCTTGCGGCCGATCTGCAGCCCAAAAGCAGTAATCGCCAGGAACGTCGCCCCGAACAGCGCCCCGCCAATCAGCGGTGCGGCAGAAGGCGGTAGCGCGACCGTCGCAAGCACCCCGGCGGCCTCGACCAGAAGGGCTGCGACGTAGACGCCCCCAAGCCCGAGCGGCTTGACCAGCGGCTTCCAGGCAAACAGCGCCACCGCAGCCGTCAGGCCGGCGATGAACCAGCAGAGGAATTCGACGAAGGGTCCCGTTGCAGAAAGACGTGCGATGGTGACGAGGAAGGTCGCGGTGATGACGTAGCCGAAACCGAACAGGCCGTAAGACAGGGTCAGCAGCACCATCGGCCGGCTCCAGATGAGCGGCGGCTCCCTGCCCGCCTGCGCCGATTGCGCCGGCGCCGACGGCAATAGCAGGAAGACGACGACGAGGCTTGCCGCGCAGTAGAGCGCCCCGCCGATCCAGTCGGCCCGCCAACCGCCCGGCCCGTCGTGAAAGCCAAGTCCGATCAGCAACACCATGACCGAAGAAAGCGCAATACCCGCCCCCGGCCCACCGAAATGTGCCGCCTGCACATGGTCGTTGCCGGCGGCAGCCCCGTGGCTGAGCACGATCGACGAGGTGAAGACCATCGCAAAGGCGCTGGCGACACCGGCCAGGAAGCGAATGATGGCAAAGACGGCGACGGAATCAGTGGCGGCCATGGCGGCAAGCAGGATCGCGGTTGCCAGCAGCGACAGCAGCGCCACCAGCCGCTCCCGTCCGGCCGCCCAGCCATAGGCGGCAAGCACGGCGCCGACGAGATAACCGACAAAATTCGCCGATGCGATGAAGCCGGCATCTGCCGCCGAAAGCGGCACGCCGCTGATCATACCGGGCAGGATCGGCGTGTAGGAGAAGCGCCCGAAGCCCATGGCAGCAGCCATGGCAACGGCGCCGGCAGCGGCGGCAGAGACAAGGTTCGGTGGGGAGTTTCGGGTGCGGGCGAGCATGCCCGTGTTTATCGCGCTGCAGCACCGGCATCACAATCAAGTAATTCTGATCGATCGATCAATTTCCCGAAACGTCGGAAATTTTCACCCCCTCTTGAAAACAATTATCTTACGATATATGTTTTACGACATAGTCAACGATACATCTAACGATGAAAGGAAAGACCCATGAGAGGTTTTAAAGGCGGCATGTTCGGCGGAGATTTCCGTATGGGCCGCAAATTCGCGGCGGGCGACCTGCAGCTCGTCATCTTGGCCCTGCTCGCTGAGCAACCGCGCCACGGCTATGAATTGATAAAGTTGCTGGAGGAGCGGTCCGGCGGCTTCTACGTGCCGAGCCCCGGCGTCATCTATCCCGCCCTCACCTATCTCGAGGAAACCGGCCTTGCCGAGGTCGAGGTGGAGGGCGCCAAGAAGCTCTACCGCATCACCGAGGCAGGCCGCGGGCGCATCGAGGAAAACCGCGCCATGATCCTGCATACCTTCGCCAAGCTGGAACGCATCGGCGAGAAGATGGCCCATGTGAAGCGTGTCTTCGAAACCGACCGTCACGGCGCCGACGAAGGCGATGACGGCGATTTCATGCAGGACGGTGGTGATATCCGCGCCGCCCGCATGCTGCTGCGCTCGGCCATGCGGATGCGCTATCCCTGGTCGAAACCCGAAGCCGCCCGCATCGCCGGCATCCTCGAACGCGCTGCCACCGAAATCCTGCAAGGCGGCAGGCCGGGAACGCGGGGTTAAAGAGCGAGGCTGGCCACCAAAGCTCGGTGAGTTGACGAGTGCGCTAACCTCTCCTCCCTCATTCCTGTGCTCGTCACAGGAACCCAGCGCCCAAGTCCTTGGGCGCGGGAGACTCTTTCCCTTGAGGTATTGATTCATTCACGGCGCAGACGCGCCGTGGCTGGATTCCTGTGACAGGCACAGGAATGAGGGAGGAGAAGTGGGCGCACCCTACAAAGCGTCGTGGAGATGCAAACCTTGAACGGCGAGGCGCTCCCTAACGCCCTACGCCCGCTCATCCGGCAAGGTCAGAATCACCGGCCCGTTGCGCGTCGCCACCACCGTGTGTTCGTATTGCACGGTCGGCGCCTTCGGATCGGCATAGAGCGTCCAGGCATCGTCGCCGCCTTCGGCCCATGTCGCGCCGAGTGAGAGAAACGGCTCGACGGTGAAGACGAGACCTTCCGTCATCATCCGCTTTTCCGAAGGGTCCGGCCAGGTCGAGAGCTCGGCCGGCTCCTCATGCAGGGAGCGGCCGACGCCGTGGCTCGCCAGATTGGCGACCAGCGTATAGCGGTTCTTCTGCGCAAAAGCGCCGACGGCTGTGCCGATCTTTGCAAGCGGCTCGCCCGATTTGACCTGGTTGAGCCCGATCCAAAGCGCCCGCTTGCCGTCGCGGCAGAGCCGCTCGATCTTCGGCTTGACCGGCGGCATGGTGAAGGAGGCGCCGGTATCGGCGAAGAAGCCATCCTTTTCCGCCGAGACGTCGATATTGATGAGATCGCCCGCGCGGATGACGCGCGGGCCGGGAATACCGTGGGCGACTTCCTCATTGATGCTGATGCAGGTGGCGCCGGGAAACTGGTAGCAGAACTCCGGCGCCGAACGCGCGCCCGAATCCTCGAGCACTTTGCGGCCGATCTGGTCGAGTTCCAGCGTCGTCATGCCGGGTTCCATTGCCGCCGCCATCACCTGTATGGCGTTGGCGCAGATGCGACCGATCTCCTTGAGCTTTACCAGTTCGTCGTCGTTTGCGATAACCATTCGTCTGTTCCGGCCTTGCGCAGGGGCGGCAGCGGCCGCCTTGAGCGCCGCGCCTCCAACAGGAAGCCTAAGGACGCTCTGTCACTTCAAATCTGCGCATACTCCGTTTCGAAAATCGATTCCGATTTTCGGCGTTATGCGCTCGTCAAGCCGTCGCTTTCGCCTCTTCGCTGCTATCAGTCAACGCCTTTCTGACGATCGGCGCGACTTTCGTGCCGTAAAGCTCGATGCCGCGCATGATCTCGGCATGCGGCATCAGGCCGATCGCCATCTGCAGCAGGAAGCGGTCGTTCTTGAAGAGTGCATGATGGGCGATGATCTTTTCGGCGACCGCCTCAGGATCACCGACGAAGAGCGCGCCGTTCGGCCCACGCGACATGTCGAAATGCGCCCGGTTCGTCGGTCCCCAGCCGCGCTCGCGGCCGATACGGTTCATCACCTCGGCTTGAGGCCCATAGAACTGGTTGGCCGCCGCCTCCGTCGTATCGGCGATGAAGCCATGGACGTTGATGCTGGTCTTCAGCTTCGCTGGATCCTGCCCTGCCCGGCGCGCCGCCTCGCGGTAGAGATCGAAGAGCGGCGCAAAACGGCGCGGCTCACCGCCGATGATCGCCAGTGCCACCGGCAGGCCCAGCGCGCCGGCGCGCGCCACCGACTGCGGCGTACCGCCGACCGCAACCCACAACGGCAACGGATCCTGCAGCGGTCGCGGATAGACGCCGCGCCCGTTGATCGGCGCGCGAAGTTCACCCTTCCACTCCACAACCTCGCTGTCGCGCAGCGCCAGCAGCAGATCGAGCTTCTCCTCGAAAAGCTGGTCGTAATCTTCGAGATTATAGCCGAACAGCGGGAAGGACTCGATGAAGGAGCCACGCCCCGCCATGATTTCGGCGCGGCCGTTGGAGATCAGATCGAGCGTCGAAAACTGCTGGAAGACGCGCACCGGATCATCGGACGAGAGCACGGTGACCGCACTTGTCAGCCGGATGTTCTTCGTCTTAACGGCGGCGGCCGCCAGCGCGACCGCGGGAGCCGACGCCGCATAATCCGGCCGATGATGTTCGCCGAGCCCAAAGACGTCGAGCCCCACCTGATCGGCAAGCTCGACTTCCTCGATAAGATGCTTCAGCCGTTCGGCCGCTTCCGCGCCCTTGCTGCGGGAAGGGTTGGGATTGACGTCGGCGAATGTGTAAAGCCCCAGTTCCATCATCGGCATCCTGTTGAATTCTCGGTTGAGATAAGGATGCCGGGGATAGAGCGCAAATACAAATTCTGGAACGGAATGTTCGAGAATTTCGATAGGCGGCGTTGTGTTTCGGACGGTTAATGGACTTCATCGCGAGACGGCAAAGAGTCTTTGCGCCGTGGACACGGCGCTGCTGGATTCCTGTGACAAGCACAGGAATGAGGGAGCAAGAGGTATGCACTCTGCCACTAGTATCTGTTATCATTCAAAGCATTATCGTCATATTGGGTAGGCGATTGTTGTTGAACTCCACATACACCTAGAACTCCCTCATTCCTGTGCTTGTCACAGGAATCCAGCAGTCGCGCGTCCGCGCGACGAGAGACTCATCTTCTCACAAACCCAAAAGATGAAACGAGATATCCTCCCATTCGGGATTCTCCCTCTCGATGAGATTGAGCTTCCACTGCCGCGGCCATTTCTTGATCGTTTTCTCACGCGTGATCGCGGTCGTCAGGAGGTCGTATTCCTCGAACCACACTAAAATCTTGACGCCATATCTCGACGTAAAGCCCGGCGTCAGTTCATTCTGGTGTTCGTACAAACGCCCTGCCAGATCGCGCGTCACGCCAACATAGAGCGTGCCGTTGCGCTTCGATGCGAGAATATAGACATAGCCCATCATGGCGGAAGATTGGCACACGTCGCGCCAAACGGCACCTGGAGAGACCGCCGATCACCAATTTCGATTCCGGATCAAGCACTTCAAGGGGCGAGCGGAATCATCTCTCGAATGATTTCACACGGCAGATGACGAAAAGGGCCGCGCCGCCTCGCCCCCGCGCTCACATCTTCGCCAGCAGCTCCGCCAGTTGGTTCGCTGCCTTGCCCCATCCTTCGTGGAAGCCCATCTTCTCGTGCGCTTCCTTGTCCTCCGCGCGCCAGTGCAGCGCCTTGGCCGTATATTTCGTGCGACCGTTGCCGAGATCTTCGAGCAGGATGACGCCTGTGAAGAAAGGTTTCTCGGAAGGCACCCAGGCGCTGGTATAGGCATCGGTGAAGACGATCTTCTCGTTCTCGATGATCTCGAGATAGACGCCGCGGTTTGGGTACTGATTGCCCTCGGGGTCATGCATGACGATGACGCTGGAACCGCCGGGGCGGACGTCGAGCGTCGCTTCGGTCACACCCCAGGGACGCGGCACGAACCATTGCTTCATCAGATCAGGATCGGTCCATGCTTTGTAGATCTTCTCGCGCGGCGCATCGAATTCGCGAACGAGGACGAGTTCATGTTGCGTGCTGGCGGTCATGTCGACATCTCTCCATTTGAATGAAACCTGTTTCCTGTCAGGTTGTTACAAGGACGTGTCGAAGTTCGCCGTTCCGACAGCCCGCCGGCTTCTTCGCAATTTATTTTGCGATCGGCTGCGTGGCATCTTCCTGCATCTTGTCGATCTGTCGGCGGATATGGGCTGCCTCTGCCGCCGAATGGGCCAGTGCAATGGCGCGGTCGAAGGCTTCGCGCGCTTGGCTGGTCAAGCCAAGCTGCTTCAGCAGCCCGCCCCGCAAGCCGTGATAGTAGAAATAGCCGCCGAGTTTTTCGCCAAGCGGATCAATGAGGTCGAGCGCATCCTGCGCACCCTGGAGCTTGGAGACGACGACGGCCCGGTTGAGCGTTATGACAGGCGACGGCTGGAGACGCTCCAGCGCGCGATAGAGCAGATCGATCTCCACCCAGTCTGTATCCTCGGCACGTTTTGCGCGGGAGTGAACAGCGGCGATGGCTGCCTGAATCTGATAAGGAGCGGGCTGACGATGGCGTAGCGCCTTGTCGAGTAGCGCTAAGGCCTCGTTGATGAAGGGCCGGTTCCAGAGCGACCGATCCTGATCTTCGAGCAGCACGATCTCGTCTCCGGCGTTGAAGCGCGCCGGCCGGCGTGAGATCTGCAGGAGCATCAGCGCAAGCAGCCCCATCAACTCCGGTTCCGACGGGAAGATATGCAGCATCAACCGAGCTAGCCGGATCGCTTCGTCGCTGAAGGCTGCCGCCTCATGCCTGGGATCGGCTTGGCTGTAACCCTCGTTGAAGATCAGGTAGATCATCGTGCTGACGATCGAGAGCCGTTCGGCCCTCTCCTGCGGGCTCGGCGTTTCGAAAGGCACGCCGGCCTTGGCGACGCGCGCCTTGGCCCGGGTGATGCGTTGTTCCATAGCGCTCTCGGAAACCAGGAAGGCACGCGCGATCTGCGGCACCGAAAGGCCGGAGACGATGCGCAGCGCCAGCGCGATCTGCTGGGTCGCGGGTAGATCGGGATGGCAGCAGATGAACAGCAGCCGCAGAATGTCGTCGCGATAGTTGGAATCGTCCAGCCGCTCGACGATGTCGCTTTCGGCATCCTCGGTATCGGAGATGACGTCCTCATCCGGCAGAGCCTGGATCTTCGCCCGCTTGCGCACCGCATCGATGCCGCTGTTGCGGCCGACGAAGATGAGCCAGGCTGTGGGATCACGCGGTGGCCCTTTCTCCGGCCATGTCCGGATCGCCCTTAGACAGGCTTCCTGAAACGCCTCTTCCGCGGTATCGAGATTGCGGAAATAGCGCAGCAGCGCGCCGAGCGCCTTAGGGCGGGCCGATGCAAGCGCGAGGTCGATCCAGGCAATGTCTGTCATGATGAAGCATCTCCGGGCCTGAAGACGTAGAAAGGCCGAATTTCGTAAGAGGTGGAACCTGGATTGACGGATGAAAGCTGCTTCGAGAAGGCGATCGCCTCGTCGAGCGTTTCAAAGTCGACCACATAGAAGCCGAGAAGCGCCTCTTTCGTTTCCGCAAAAGGTCCGTCAATGACCAAAGGCTCGTCCTTGCCCTTGCGCACTGTGGTCGCAGCCGTGGTCGGCATCAGCCGGCCGACAGGGCCGAGTTTGCCGGATGCGGCAAGGGGCTCCTGCACGGCGTAGAGTTTCTCCATGACGGCAGCTTCTTCCTCCTTGCTCCAGGCGAAGACGGTTTCCTCATGGGCGTAACAAAGGATTGCATAAAGCATTGCTCACTCCTCTTTTCGAATGACGAAGGAGTAACCGCTTACCCGACAGGCCGCATCAAAAAATTATTGATGGGAAATAAAGCGCTATTGATAATAAAGGGGCGGCGACCGGAGAGGGTCACCGCCCTTTTGGGTCAGCTTGCCCAGTGCGAGCAACGAATGACGCTGCAGAAATTGCCGCGGTGGAAGTGCGGATCCTTGTCGGCCAGAACATCGGCCTTGACGTTGCCGAAGGTGGTCTCCGGCTTGTGTTTGATGCCTTCATAGAAGGTCTGAATGATTTGTTCCTTGAACTGATCGCCGCGCGGATGGGCATGCACTACCGCCTCGCGCTGCTGATCGCTGTAGTCCTTGTAGGTCAGTCCTAGCACATCCATTTCGACACCCACTGTCACCAGCGCCACGACGGGGTGCATATGCTGCGGAATGCCCGGCGTCGTATGCAGCGCGATCGCCGTCCAGACGGTGTCGATATCGGCCTGGGCAATGCCGCGGCTCTTCAGGAAATCGCGCGCCGCATTGGCGCCATCAACCTCGAAACGCTCATCCGCGCTGCTATGCTGGTGGGTGAGCCCCATGTCATGGAACATCGCGCCAGTATAAAGTAGCTCCGGATCGAAGCGGAGGCCGCGCTGTTTGCCGGCCAGCGCGCCGAAATAATAGACACGGCTGGAATGGTGGAAGAGCAGCGGCGAGGCAGTGTCTCGCACCACCTCCGTCACCTCGCGCGCCAGCTTGCTGTTAGGAATGCTGATGCCGTCGATCGTCAGGGTCATGGCTTTTTTCCTTGCGTTTGAACCTGCTTCCACATTAGAACAGGTGCATATGTCATAAATCGACGTAATACGTCATTTTCTGCCAAAACCGGTATCGACAGGACGCCGCCGTGACCAGATCGAAGACCATTGCCATTCTCGCTGTTCCGGGCGTCCAGCTTCTTGATGTCTCGGGACCGCTCGACGTCTTTGCCGAAGCCAATGTCCAGACAGGCAGGGAGGTCTATCGACCCGTGGTGATCGCCGTCGGCCATGGCCATATCCGCAGCTCCTCCGGCGTTCGGCTGGTGGCGGACTACGTCATCGGCGACAATATCGGCGCGGTGGATACGCTGCTGGTCGCCGGCTGTCCGAATGCGGCGGATATTCAACCGGATGCCGCGATGGTCGCCTGGCTGCGCTCGGCAGCGCCGGCGGCAAGGCGATACGGCTCCGTCTGCAGCGGCGCATTCCTGCTTGCCGCGACCGGCCTGCTCGACGGCCGCCGCGTCACCACCCACTGGGCTGTCGCCGACAGGTTGGCCGAAGCCTATCCTGACATCACGGTGGAGGCGGATGCCATCCATGTGAGGGATGGCCAGTTGTGGACCGCGGCCGGTGTCACAGCCGGGCTCGATCTTGCGCTGGCGCTCGTCGAGGAGGATCTTGGCCATGAGATCGCCATGAAGATAGCGGGCCAGCTCGTGATGTTCTTCAAGCGGCCGGGTGGGCAGATGCAGTTCAGCCGCAAAGGCGAGGCAGCACCTGCCGGCCGCTCGGCCCTGCAGGAGGTCCAGCGCTGGATCGCCGCCAATCCCGCGGTCAACCACAGCGTCGCGACGCTGGCGCAGCGAATGGAATTGAGCCCCCGCCACTTCGCTCGGCTGTTCCGCGACGAGGTCGGCATGACACCCGCCGCCTGGGTGGAAGCGGCGCGCATCTCCGCCGCACGGCGGCTGCTGGAAGAAGGCCATACGCCAAAGCAGGTCGCCGTCGAATGCGGCTTTGCCGATGCCGATACGCTGCGCCGAGCTTTCGCAAGGCAGATCGGTGTGACGCCTGCCGAGTATCGCAAGCGCCACGCCAAGGTGCATCTCGGCGCGCTGGAAAATGTCTGAACCCTGCCGGTAACAAAGGCCGCGCCGCGCGATTAACCACGCCGCCGGTTCTGGAGCAGATGTCACGGAGTTGCCCATTTTGCATCGGATGTGTTTGCCGCCGCACCGATCAACTCGCGGCTATCAGGACGCAAAATGAAACCGCTTGAAAGCCTGCTGTTTGCCTGCGCTGCCTTCGTTTCCCTGCATCATGCAGCATCCGCCGCGGAAAATTTCATCTACACCAGCTCCGGCGAACTCGAGGCCTCGAAGGCGCTGCTCTCGCGGCCGGATATCTCAGGCGTCCAGGTCGTCTACAACTGGAAGAGCCTGGAACCGGCCAAGGGCCAATATGATTTTTCGGAGATCGAGAAGGACTTGGCACTCGCAGAAAGCCTGAACAAAAAACTCTTCATCCAGGTCCAGGATCGCTTCTTCGAGCCGAAGGCGCGCAACATTCCAGGGTACATGTTGAACGACCCGGAATATGACGGCGGTCTCACTGCCCAGTTTGACAATCCCGGCGAAAACAAGCCGGTCGGCTTCGGCTGGGTGGCGCAGCAATGGAACCCGGCCGTGCGCGAGCGTTATCAGGCGCTGCTGAAGGCGTTGGCCGAAAAGTTCGACGGCAAGGTGTACGGCGTCAACCTGCCGGAGACGGCGATGGACCTCGATCCCAAGCATGAGCCGAAAGGCTATAGCTGCGATGCCTATTTCGAGGGCGAGATGGCAAACCTCGCCTTTGCCAGGAAAGCCTTCGCCAAGTCGATGGTGGTGCAATACGTCAACTTCTGGCCCTGCGAATGGGAGAACGACCACAATTACATGGGCCGCCTCTTCGACTTCGCGGCGAAGAACAATATTGGCCTCGGCGGCCCCGATATCGTGCCGAACCGCAAGGCGCAGATGAAGAACTCCTATCCCTTCTTCAACAAGTACAAGGGCAAGCTCGCCTATGTCGGCATGGCCGTGCAGGAGCCGACGCTGACCTACAAGAACCCGGTGACGAAGAAGCCCTTCACCAAGGCCGAATTCACCGCCTTTGCTGGGGATTATCTCGGCGCGAACGTGATCTTCTGGAGCACGGCGACGCCGTGGTTGAAGAAATAGCGAACCAACTCGCGGAAACGAGCGGGCTACGACGCGGTTCTCATCGCCTTTACCCCTCGCTCAGTGTTCGCCGGACAGCATTCTTCCAGCCCTTGAGCTTTGTCGCCCGCACCTTCTCGTCCATCTCGGGCTCGAACCGCCGATCCCGTTTCCACGTCGCCGAAAAACCGTCCCGGTCCGGCCACACCCCCGCCCGGCTGCCTGCGAGCCAGGCTGCACCCAGCGCCGTCGTCTCCAGGATCACCGGGCGATCGACCGGGGCGTCAAGCAGATCGGCAAGACGCTGCATCGTCCAGTCGGAGGCGACCATGCCGCCGTCGACGCGTAGCACGGTGTCGTCGGTGCCGTTCTTCCAGTCCTTCTGCATGGCGTCGAGCAGATCGCGGGTCTGATAACAGACGGCCTCCAGCGCCGCACGGGAGAGTTCTGCCGGGCCGCTGTTGCGCGTCAGCCCGAAGATCGCACCGCGCGCCTTCGCATCCCAGTGCGGCGCGCCGAGGCCGGTGAAGGCGGGCACGAGATAAACCTCCTGCGTCGGATCGGCCTTCTCGGCGAGTTCATTCGTATCCCCGGCCTTGCCGATGATGCCGAGCCCGTCCCGCAGCCACTGCACGGCCGCACCCGCGATGAAGATCGAACCCTCCAGCGCATAGGTCGTCTCGCCGTTCAGGCGATAGGCGATGGTGGTCAGCAGCCGATTTTTGGAACGCACCATATCGGCGCCAGTGTTGAGCAGTGCGAAGCAGCCGGTGCCGTAGGTCGATTTCATCATGCCAGGCGCAAAACACGCCTGGCCAATGGTTGCCGCCTGCTGGTCGCCGGCCACGCCGAGGATCGGGATAGCAGCACCGAAAATATCAGGATCGACCGTGCCGAAATCGGCGGCGCAATCCTTGACCTCCGGCAGCATGGCGGCGGGGACCCTCAGAATATCGAGCAGATCCTCGTCCCACGCGTTTTCGGCAATGTTGTACATCAGCGTGCGCGAGGCGTTGGTGGCATCGGTGACGAAGCTCTTGCCACCCGTCAGCCGCCAGATCAGGAAGGTGTCGATCGTGCCGAAGCAGAGATCGCCCCTGGCGGCGCGCGCCCGCGCGCCCTTCACGTTAGCCAGCATCCAGGAGAGCTTGGTGCCGGAAAAATAGGGATCGAGGATCAGGCCGGTCTTCTTGGTGAACAGCCGCTCGAGATCCTGTCGTTTCAAATTGTCGCAATAGCTTGCCGTACGCCGGTCCTGCCAAACGATGGCATTCTGGATCGGCCGGCCCGTCTCGCGCTCCCAGACGACCACGGTCTCGCGCTGGTTGGTGATGCCGAGCGCTGCAACATCTTTGGCCTCGATCCCGGCATCGCGCAGCGCCATGTGGACGGTGGAGACAGCCGAATCCCAGATCTCCTCGGGATCGTGCTCGACCCAGCCGGAGCGCGGATAGATCTGAGTAAATTCCTTCTGGCCCTTGCCGGCGACATGCATGTCGCCATCGAAGACGATCGCCCGCGTCGACGTCGTTCCCTGATCGATCGCCAGAACATATCCGCTCATGAAAACCCTCCCTCAGCATGTCAATTGTCGAAGCAAATCAATAGGACACGGATGCGGGCGAGAAAAGCGAATAAAGCGGAATTGCCAGCCCGCCGGCTTTGGGCATAACTTCGCAGCCAACGCTGCAACGCAGCATCGCGATTTCAGGGAGAACAGCATGAGCAGAACAGTCGTCGTCACCGGTTCCACCAGCGGCATCGGCCTTGCGATCGCCACTGCCTTCGCCGAAACGGGCGACAACATCGTCATCAACGGTTTCGGAAAGGCAGATGAAATCAAGGCGATCGTCGAACGACTTGAATCAATGTCCAAAGGCCGGGCGCTATATCATCCGGCCGACATGACGAAGCCCGCCGAGATCGCCGACCTGATCGAAACGGCCGCCAAGACCTTCGGCGGCGTCGATGTCCTGGTCAACAATGCCGGTATCCAGCATGTCGAGAAGATCGAGGATTTCCCGATCGAGAAATG
The DNA here is from genome assembly GCF_057653825.1 of Rhizobium sp. WSM409. Classification (NCBI taxonomy): domain Bacteria; kingdom Pseudomonadati; phylum Pseudomonadota; class Alphaproteobacteria; order Hyphomicrobiales; family Rhizobiaceae; genus Rhizobium; species Rhizobium sp. WSM409. The sequence goes on from NZ_CM172794.1 coordinate 3,165,886, forward strand.
GGATCAGATCATTGCGATCAATCTGTCGAGCTCCTTTCATACCATGCGCGCCGCGATCCCGCTGATGAAGGCGAAGAAGTACGGTCGCATCATCAACATCGCCTCGGCCCACGGGCTCGTCGCCTCCCCCTTCAAATCCGCCTATGTCGCGGCCAAACATGGTATATTAGGCCTGACGAAGACGGCAGCGCTGGAGCTCGCCGAATTCGGCGTGACCGTGAACGCCATCTGCCCCGGCTACGTGCTGACACCGCTCGTCGAGAAGCAGATACCTGATACCGCCAAGGCGCGCGGCATGACCGAGGAACAAGTAAAGAGCGAGGTCATCCTCAAGGCGCAGCCGACGCATGAATTCGTCAAGGCCGAGGAAATCGGCGCACTATCACTCTATCTCGCGAGCGACGCGGCCCGGCAGGTGACCGGAACGCACATCTCGATTGACGGTGGCTGGACAGCGGCTTAACCATTTGGAAAAACAACCGGGAATATCATGAACGACAGCATCCGCTTCATTCTGAATGGCGAGGACATCGCGCTCACCGATGTCGGGCCAACCGAGACGCTTCTCGATTTTTTGCGGTTGAAGCGACGCCTGACGGGTACCAAGGAAGGATGCGCGGAAGGCGATTGCGGCGCCTGCACCGTACTCGTCGGCCGGCTGGCGGACGGCAAACTCGCCTATGAATCCGTCAATGCCTGCATCCGTTTCATGGGCTCGCTGCACGCCACCCATGTGGTAACGGTCGAGCATCTGGCCGGCAGGGACGGCGCGTTGCATCCGGTGCAGCAGGCACTGGTCGATTGCCACGGCTCGCAATGCGGCTTCTGCACCCCTGGTTTCGTCATGTCTCTTTACGGTCTCTGGCTCGCCAAGGAAAAGCCGAGCCGCCAAGAAATCGAAAAGGCACTGCAGGGCAATCTCTGTCGCTGCACGGGCTACGAGCCGATCGTCAAGGCCGCCGAGCAGGTGAGCCTGATGCGGCCGAGCACACTCTTCGACCCGCTGGAACGGACGCGTTCTGAAATCGTCTCGCGGCTTTGGGCAATGCTGGCGAGCGGCACGATCAGGATTGCGAATGGCGAAGACCGGCTGATCGTGCCGGCTTCGATGCAGGCACTGGCCGAGGTCCTTTCGCAGGAATCCGACGCGATCATCGTCGCCGGCGCGACGGATGTCGGCCTTTGGGTGACGAAGCAGATGCGCAGGCTGAGCCCGGTGGTCTTCATCAACCACCTCAGCGAACTGCAGTCGGTCAGAGAAGACGAAGACGGCGTCACTATCGGCGCCGGCGTCAGCTACACCAGGGCCTTCGAAGCAATCTCAAAGAAAATCCCGGCGCTCGGCCGGTTGATCGATCGCGTCGGCGGCGAGCAGGTGCGCAACATGGGCACGATTGGCGGCAACATCGCCAACGGCTCGCCGATCGGCGACAGCCCGCCGCCGCTGATCGCGCTCGGCGCGACGCTGACGCTGCGGTCCCTGCAAGGCCAGCGCAGAATGCCGCTCGAGGATTTCTTCATCGCCTATGGCAAGCAGGATCGGAAGCCCGGCGAATTCGTCGAGAGCGTCTTCGTGCCCTACCCGGCAGCAACCAATCGCTTTGCCGCGTACAAGATCACCAAGCGCCGCGACGAGGACATCACCGCCGTCCTCGGCGCCTTCCTGCTGACGCTCGACGCGGCCGAGATGATCACCGACATCCGCATCGCCTTCGGCGGCATGGCGGCGACGCCGAAACGCGCCCGCATCGTGGAGGCAGCACTGATCGGCAAACCATGGACGGAAGCGACGATCGAGGCAGCCCGGTCCGCATTCGACGCCGACTACCAACCGCTGACCGACTGGCGCGCCACGGCGGAATACCGCCAGCTGACGGCGAAGAACCTGTTGACGCGGTTCTATCTTGAGACGGTTGGAGCGCCGGCGGAACTGAAGCGATTCGAGGAGGTGGCGTGATGAAGATAATACATGTCAGCGCAAGCCACCCCCCTCATCCGGCTGCCGCCACCTTCTCCCCGCTGGGGAGAAGCGACTGCCGCGCCGTCTCTTTTCCCCCTTCTCTCCTCGGGGAGAAGGTGCCCGAAGGGCGGATGAGGGGGCCGCGCGGCACCACACATCCTCGCGAAGGAGGACACCGCTAATGGACAAATCCACCTTCGAAGACCGCAAGGCCATCATCGCGGGGCCGATGCACGGCTCGCTGCAGCATGATTCAGCACATAAGCATGTCACCGGAACCGCCGATTATATCGACGATATTCCCGAACCCGCAGGTCTGCTGCATGGCGCCCTCGGCCTCTCCGACCGGGCGCATGCCGAAATCCTCAGCATCGACCTTTCCGCGGTCGCCGCCTATCCCGGCGTGGTCTGGGTCTTCATCGGCAAGGACGTGCCCGGCGTCAACGACGTCAGCTCCAACGGCAGCCATGACGAGCCGCTGCTGGCCGAAACTTTAGTTCAATTCCACGGCCAGCCGATCTTTGCCGTCATCGCCGAGACGCGTGATGCCGCCCGCCGCGCCGCACGGCTGGCAAAGATCGACTATCGTGACCTGCCGCATTGGAGCGATATCGACGGCGCGCTCGCCAATGGCAGCCCGCTCGTCATCACTCCGATGACGCTGAGGCGCGGCGAGCCTGACACGGAAATGGCCAAAGCCGCCATGCGTCTGAAAGGTCAGATGCGCATCGGTGGACAGGAACATTTCTACCTCGAAGGCCATATCGCGGTGGCGATCCCCGGTGAGGATGACGAGGTCACCGTTTGGTCTTCGACGCAGCATCCGAGCGAGATCCAGCACATCGTCGGCCACGTTCTCGATATTCCTTCGAACGCCGTGACCGTCAATGTGCGCCGCATGGGCGGCGGCTTCGGCGGCAAGGAGACGCAGGGCAACCAGTTCGCGGCCCTTGCGGCGATCGCCGCCAAGAAGCTCGGCCGCGCGATCAAATTCCGTCCAGACCGCGACGAAGACATGAGTGCAACCGGCAAGCGCCATGATTTCCTCGTCGATTACGAGCTCGGCTTCGACGCCGAAGGCCGCATCCATGCGGTCCACGCCACTTATGCGGCGCGCTGCGGTTTCGCCTCCGACCTCTCGGGACCGGTGACCGACCGTGCGCTCTTCCATGCAGATTCCAGCTATTTCTATCCGCATGTGCATCTGAATTCGAAGCCGCTGAAGACGCACACCGTCTCCAACACCGCCTTCCGCGGTTTCGGCGGGCCGCAGGGCATGCTCGGCGCCGAACGCTTCATCGAGGAGATCGCTTATGCCGTCGGCAAGGACCCGCTGGATGTCCGCAAGCTGAATTTCTACGGCCAGCCGGGTTCGGAGCGCACACTCACCCCCTACCATCAGGAGGTTGAGGACAATATCATCGCCCGCATCGTCGAGGAGCTGGAGGAAACGACCGAATACCGGGCGCGGCGCAACGCCATCATCGCCTTTAACCGCGACAGTCGCTACATCAGAAAAGGCATCGCGCTGACGCCGGTCAAATTCGGCATCTCCTTCACCATGACAGCCTTCAACCAGGCCGGCGCCCTCGTCCACATCTACCAGGACGGCTCGATCCACCTGAACCACGGCGGCACCGAAATGGGCCAGGGCCTCTATACCAAGGTGGCGCAAGTGCTGGCCGACAGTTTCCAGGTCGATATCGACAGGGTGAAGATCACGGCGACGACCACCGCCAAAGTGCCGAATACCTCGGCCACCGCGGCGTCCTCCGGCTCGGACCTCAACGGCATGGCCGCCTATGACGCTGCCCGACAGATCAAGGAACGGCTGGTAGCCTTCGCCGCCGAGAAATGGGATGTTGAGGCCGTCGATGTCGTCTTCCTGCCGAACCGCGTGCGCGTCGGCGAGATCGAAATCCCCTTCCCCGATTTCATCAAGCAGGCCTATTTCGCCCGCGTCCAGCTTTCCGCCGCCGGCTTCTACAAGACGCCGAAGATCCACTGGGACCGCAAGGCCGGCCGCGGCACACCCTTCTATTATTTCGCCTACGGCGCCTCCTGCACCGAGGTTTCGATCGACACGCTAACGGGCGAATATCTGATCGACCGCACCGACATCCTCCACGATGTCGGCCGCTCGCTGAATCCGGCGATCGATATGGGCCAGGTCGAAGGCGCCTTCGTGCAGGGACTGGGCTGGCTGACGACGGAAGAACTCTGGTGGGACGACAAGGGCCGGCTGCGCACCCATGCCCCCTCGACCTACAAAATCCCGCTCGCCTCCGACCGTCCGAAGATCTTCAACGTGCGCCTTGCCGAATGGTCCGAGAACACTGAGGCCACCATCGGCCGCTCCAAGGCCGTCGGCGAACCACCCTTGATGCTGGCGATCTCGGTGCTGGAAGCGCTGTCGATGGCGGTGGCAAGCGTCGCCAACTACAAGGTCTGCCCGAGGCTCGACACCCCGGCGACGCCGGAGCGGGTGCTGATGGCAGTCGAGCGGATGAAGCGGGTGTAGGAGATGGAAACGCGTCCGGCTCATTTGTTGCCCCCGACGGTTGATCGGGACGGGCAGAGAGCTTGGAGTGAGCGATACCCCCCTCTGTCCTGCCGGACATCTCCCCCACAAGGGGGGAGATCAGCAAGACGGAACGCTCTGCGCTTCGCTACCCTTCCGCTACATCACCAAAGTCCGACTCTACGCGACGACTTCTTTGTTCCGGGAAGCCGCCGCCTCATACTGATCTCCCCCCTTGTGGGGGAGATGTCCGGCAGGACAGAGGGGGGTGACACACGCCTGAACCCATCGGTCAGCCACCCATGACCGACATCCACCCCTTCCTCGCCACCCACCCAGACTGCATCCTCGTCGACATCACTGGCACACAAGGTTCCACCCCACGCGAGGCCGGTACCTTCATGCTGGTATCGCAAACCGCATTGTGGGGCACGATCGGCGGCGGCCAGTTCGAGTTCATGGCGATCGCGAATGCGCGGGACATGTTGGCGGGAACCGGCGGGGTGGCGGAGATGGATATCCCGCTCGGGCCCGATATTGGCCAGTGCTGCGGTGGGCGCACGCAATTGCGGTTTCGCCGGGTGACGCAGGCGCTAGCTGACGAAATAGGAGCCAGGCTAACCAGTGAGATCGAGTGTCTGCCCGAGGTCTATCTTTTCGGTGCCGGCCATGTCGGCCGGGCGCTGGCAACAGCCCTCGCGCCGCTGCCGCTGTCGGTGACGGTCGTCGAGACGCGGCAGGAGGAACTCGCCAACCTGCCTCCCGAGACGAAGACGCGGCTCGTGCCGATGCCGGAAGCACTGGTGAAGGCTATTCCGGCCGGCGGCGTGGTCGTCATCCTGACGCACGACCACGCGCTGGATTTCCTCATCGCCCGCGAAGCGCTGGAAAGAACGGATCTCGCTTATACCGGCATGATCGGCTCGGCGACCAAGCGCGCCACCTTCGCCAGCTGGCTTTCCCGCGAAGGCGGCGGAGAACGCGGCTGGATGGAGCGGCTGACGCTGCCGATCGGCGGCGCGGCGGTCAGGGACAAACGCCCTGAAGTGATCGCCGTCATGACCGCCGCCGAGATCCTGACGGCGCTTGGCGCCTACCGCATGCGCTCGTCTTCGTAATAGGGATCGCGCCCGTCGAGGAAACCGAGATCGCGCTTGACGCGATCGGGCGCCGTATCGAGATCGAGGCTGGGCATGCGCCAGATCCGCGCCAGCCGGCCGCCGATGCGCCGGAAAATTCCGATGGTCGGCTGCGGCGGGCTCTGTTCGATAGCATAGCAATCCATGACATCACCTCGATGGTTTGATGGTATGAGTTGCAGCTTGCGGCAAAAAATGCTGCAATTCCAATCGAACGACCGTCTGCCTGCATCAAGAGAACTTATCCATGAAACTGTCGAAACAATTCCCGCTGAATGCGTTGCGCGTCTTCGAGACCGCTGCCCGGCTTGGAAGTTTCACCAAGGCAGGCAACGAGCTCGGCATGACGCAGACCGCCGTCAGCTATCAGATCAAACTGCTGGAGGAGAATGTCGGCGAGCCGCTCTTCCTGCGTCGTCCGCGCCAGATCGCACTGACAGACACCGGCGAGCGGCTGGCGCCGAAGGTAACCGAAGCTTTCGCCATGCTGCACGACGCGATGGCGACGGCGCGCGACAGCGTCGAAGGCACGCTCGCCATCAGTTCGACCCATACCTTCGCCTCGAAGTGGCTGGCGCCGCGCCTTGGCTCCTTCCACTTGAAACATCCGGCGATCGCTGTGCGGTTTCAGGCGAGTTCGGATATTATCGACTTCGGCCGCGAGCAGATCGATGTCGGCATCCGCTGGGGCGACGGCAACTGGCCGGGGCTGGCGCTGCACCGGCTGATGGGCCTGGAATTCACGCCGATGCTGAGCCCGAAGCTAGCGGAGACGGCAGGCGGCATCAAAGAACCGCGAGATCTCCTGAAGTTCGATCTCTTCGACGCCGGCGACATCTGGTGGAAACAATGGTTCGAGGCAGCCGGCATCACGGAGACGGATCTCGATCGGCGCCCGCGCAACCAGCTCGGCTCCCAGGCGGTGGAAGCCGATGCGGCGATCGCCGGCCATGGCGTCGCCATTCTGCATCCGGCCTTCTATGCGGCTGAGATCGCGCTCGGCCGGCTCTATCAGCCCTTCGAACTGACCCGCAGCGACGGCAAGGCCTACTGGCTCGTCTACCCCGAAAACCGTCGCAACGTGCCCAAGATCAAGGCCTTCCGCAACTGGATCCTCGAGGAGATGATGGCAGCCGGCAATTGATGCATGTCGCCTAAAACTATTTTTCGGACAACGACATGCCAAACCCGGTTCGTGAGCCGGGTCCGGTCCTGTGGTCCGCCCTCAATATCCCATCTCCGGCGCATAAAAACACCGCGGCGTGTCCTCGTTTGGGAACAGACAGAGATGGTAGTCATTGTCGCCGGATTGCATCGCCTTCGTCATCGGCAGCAGGAAGACATGAGCATGCGTGACCAGCCGGTGGTCGCCCGGCAGCAGCGTCACACGATATCCGCCCGGCGTCACCGCCACGCTTTTTGAAGGGATCATCTGGCAATCGCCATTATGACTGTCGCCGTTGCAACAATAGGGGTCATAACTCCACCCCGAAGGTGCGTCGTGAGCCGTCGCCAACGACGCATACGCAATCATCACACACGTCAGAATGCTGCGCATGGGCATCTTCTCCGTCGATGAATGCGCCGCCGATGATCTAACGGTTCTTATTTTATTCCGGCGGCCCGCAAAATAACTGTAATCGAGTCGTCGTAGTTCAAGGCCTGCTGAATTAGCAGATCAAGTATAAGGCAGGGATAATACACAGCCTTCTCGGCAGCTTTTAGGCACGCGACAGCAGATCGGCGATGCGGCTGCGATCGGCAGCTTCGGCAAAACCGCCGGAAATCGTCAGCGGAGCGCCGAAGATCTCGACGAGTCCGTTGCCGAGGATGAGACCTTCGCCGTCCCGGCACGCGAGAATGGGTCTTGCCGTCGTCTCGCTGTAGCGCAGCAGCGCGGAGAGATAGCCGGGATCGTCGTTCAGATGCGGGAAGAATTCGAAGGGCAGGAGATCAAGAGCCGCGCCATCCTGCACCGCATCAGGCGAACCGCCGGAAAAGAGCGCATCGATGGCGATTGTCGGCGTCATCAAAATCGCCCCGGCGCTGGTTCCGATGAGAATGCCATCGTCCAGTGCCCATGAGCGCAACTTGTCCAGCATGCCGCTTTGTCGCAGCCTTCTCAGAAAATCGCCGGTATGACCGCCGGAAAGATGGATGGCGTCGCAGGAAAGCAGCCGGTTGATCTCCTCGTCGCCGGAGAGTGTGTCGAGATCGACGAAAGGATCGAGAAGAAGCCCGTACGTCATGTAATAACGCCGCTTCTCATCGAAAAACCCCCGCTGCGGGTCCGGACCGGACGTGATATAGCCGACGCGGTTCCCACGCGAGAGGATGAGCGCGGCAAGCCGGCGGTCCATCGGCGCGTTTTCGGCGATGACTTGATCGCTGTAGAGCGCGGTGATCATTCCATTGCTCCTTTGGCCGCGCCGGTCGTTGCGCGTGTGCAGTCGTTCAATCTCCTCTTCCCTCCCCGCCAAAATTTCCGCAATGTCGCGAGTCGGAGGAAGATAGGGGAACTCGATGTATGAATATGCCATAGCATGGGAATGGCTCGCCTTCGCGGCGCGTTGGTTCCATGTCATTACCGCGATCGCCTGGATCGGATCGTCCTTCTATTTCATCGCGCTCGATCTCGGACTGGTGAAACGCCCGCATCTACCGCCCGGCGCCTATGGCGAGGAATGGCAGGTCCATGGCGGCGGCTTCTATCATATCCAGAAATATCTGGTGGCGCCCGCCCAGATGCCGGAGCACCTGACCTGGTTCAAATACGAGAGCTATTTCACCTGGATTTCCGGCTTCCTGATGCTGTGCATCGTCTATTACGGCGGCGCCGACCTCTTCCTGATCGATCGGCATGTGCTGGATATCAGCCCGCCCGTCGCAATCCTGATCTCGCTAGGGTCGCTTGCCCTCGGCTGGGTCGTCTACGATCTGCTCTGCAAGTCGCCGCTTGGGCGGAATACCTGGGGGCTGATGGCGGTGCTCTATGTCGTGCTCGTCTTCATGGCCTGGGGCTATACGCAGCTTTTCACCGGCCGCGCCGCCTTCCTGCATCTCGGCGCCTTCACCGCGACAATCATGTCGGCCAACGTCTTCATGATCATCATTCCGAACCAGAAGATCGTCGTCGCCGACCTCATCGCCGGACGGGTTCCCGATCCCAAATATGGGCAGGTCGCCAAGCAGCGTTCGCTGCATAACAACTACCTGACGCTGCCCGTCATCTTCTTCATGCTGTCGAACCATTATCCGCTCTCCTTCGGTACGCAGTTCAACTGGGTGATCGCGGCTCTGGTCTTTCTGATGGGCGTCACCATCCGCCACTGGTTCAACACGACGCATGCCAGGAAAGGCCGGCCGACCTGGACCTGGATCGTCACCGTCATTCTCTTCATCCTGATCATCTGGCTTTCGACCGTGCCGAAGCTGCTGACCGGCGAAACGGATGCGGCAGCCGTCGCGCCCGCCTTCCAGCAATTCGCCGGCGATCCGCATTTCCCCGCCGTCAAGCAACTGGTCTCGACGCGCTGTTCCATGTGCCACGCGGCCGAGCCGGTCTATGAGGGTATCGCGCGGCCGCCCAAGGGCGTGATGCTCGAAAACGACGCGGAAATCGCCGCCCATGCCCGCGAGATCTATATACAGGCGGGCCGCAGCCATGCCATGCCGCCCGGCAACATCACCGATATCACGCCGGACGAGCGCAAGCTGCTGGTCGCCTGGTTCGAGAGCGCAGTCGAAGGCAAGCAACAATGACGACGACACTCCTGCGCGGCCGCCTGCTTTCCTTCCATCGCGCGCCGCTGAGCCTCGCCGACAGCCAAAGCTATCTTTACGAAGAGGATGGCGGCCTGCTGGTCGAAGATGGGCTGATCGCGGCGGTCGGCCCCTATGCCGACGTCAAGGCAAAAGCATCCGCGGACACGGCCGAGATCGACCACCGCCCGCATCTGATCATGCCGGGCTTCATCGACATGCACCTGCATTTTCCGCAGATGCAGGTGATTGCCTCCTACGCCGCCAACCTGCTCGAATGGCTGAATACATATACCTTTCCCGAGGAGTGCCGTTTCGTCGAAAGCGCCCATGCTGAAAGGATCGCCACGCATTTCTATGACGAACTGATCCGCCACGGCACGACGACGGCGGTCGCCTATTGCTCCGTGCACAAGACCTCGGCCGACGCCTTCTTTGCCGAGGCGCTGAGGCGCAACATGCGCATGGTCGGCGGCAAGGTGATGATGGACCGCAATGCCCCGCAGGGCCTGCTCGACACGCCCGAGATGGGCTATGACGAGACCCGCCAGGTGATATCGGACTGGCACTGCAAGGGCCGCAACCACGTCGCCATCACTCCGCGCTTCGCCATCACCTCGACACCGGCGCAGATGGAAGCGACATCAGCGCTTGCCCGTGAATTTCCTGACCTGCACATCCAGACGCATCTTTCGGAAAACCACGACGAGATCAAATTCACTTGCGAGCTCTATCCCGACGCGCTCGACTATACCGACATCTACGCCCACTACGGCCTGCTCGGGCCGAAAAGCCTCTTCGGCCACGCCATCCACCTGTCCGAGCGCGAAGCCGATGCCATGAGCGAGGCGGGCGCCGTCGCCGTCCACTGCCCGACCTCGAACCTTTTCCTCGGCTCCGGCCTGTTTCCACTGAAGGCGCTGGCGCGGCGGGAAAAGCCTGTTCGCATCGGGGTAGCGACCGATATCGGCGGCGGTTCCAGCTATTCGATGCTGCGGACGATGGACGAAGCCTACAAAATCCAGCAGTTGCTCGGCGAACGGCTGAACCCGCTGGAAAGCTATTACCTGATGACGCGTGGCAATGCCGAAGCCCTGTCGCTGGCGGACCGGATCGGCACACTGGAACCCGGCACCGAGGCCGATCTCGTCGTTCTCGATGCAACAGCGACACCGGCCATGGCGCTGAAGATGGAAGTGGTGAAGACGCTGTCCGAAGAACTCTTCCTGCTGCAGACGATGGGCGACGACCGGGCGATCGCCGAGACCTATGTGGCCGGCATTGCGTTGAAGAAGGAGCTTCAATGACACGCCCTGTTACTCTCGAATTCGGACCGTGAAAGCAGCCCGGCACGGCCAGTTTCCCGTAACGCTCCTGCCAAATTCATGTTATGGCCGATGGCCGCATTCAGATGTGAAGGTTCGATTCATGGCCGCTCCGCTCACCATCGCTGACCTGAAAAAACTCGCACGGCGCCGTGTGCCGAAGATGTTTTTCGACTATGCGGATTCGGGTGCCTGGACGGAATCGACCTATGCAGCCAACGAGAGCGATTTCAGCCAGATCAAGCTGCGCCAGCGAGTGATGGTCGACATGACCAACCGCACACTGGCGACGACGATGATCGGCCAGAAAGTGTCGATGCCGGTGGCGCTGGCGCCAACCGGCCTGACCGGCATGCAACATGCCGATGGCGAGATGCTGGCGGCACGCGCCGCCGAGGAGTTCGGCGTTCCCTTCACGCTTTCGACGATGAGCATCTGCTCGATCGAGGACGTGGCGTCAGCGACGACGCGCCCCTTCTGGTTCCAACTCTACGTGATGAGGGACAAGGATTTCGTCGTCAACCTCATCAACCGCGCCAAGGCCGCCGGATGCTCGGCACTGGTGTTGACCGCCGATCTGCAGATCCTCGGCCAGCGGCATAAGGATCTGCGCAACGGCCTGTCGGCGCCGCCGAAATTCACCCCGAAACACGTCTGGCAGATGGCGACCCGGCCCTTCTGGTGCCTGGACATGCTGCAGACCAAGCGCCGCAACTTCGGCAATATCGTTGGCCATGCGAAAAATGTCACCAATATCGCCTCGCTCTCCGCATGGACGCACGAGCAGTTCGATCCGCGGCTGTCCTGGGCGGATGTCGCCTGGATCAAGGAACAATGGGGCGGCCCGCTGATCATCAAGGGCATACTCGATCCGGAGGATGCGAAGGCAGCCGCCGACACCGGCGCCGATGCGATCGTCGTCTCCAATCATGGCGGGCGCCAGCTTGACGGCGCCCCCTCCTCGATCAGCATGCTGCCGAAGATCGTCGATGCCGTCGGCGACCGTATCGAGATCCATCTCGACGGCGGCATCCGCTCCGGCCAGGACGTGCTGAAGGCCGTGGCACTCGGCGCCAAAGGTACCTATATCGGCCGCCCCTTCCTTTATGGTCTCGGCGCCATGGGCAAGGAAGGCGTATCGCTGGCACTCGGCATCATCCGCAAGGAGATGGACATCACCATGGCGCTCTGCGGCAAGCGCGACATCAACGATGTGAATTCTTCAATCATCGACGGCCGGCAATAAAGCTGCCAATAGCGACGTATGTAGCAACGGCTCCCCAAATATCTCGATACTGGACGCTGCCTCAGTCCTTCTAACCGCACGTTAAGCTTAGGTTGTATTTTTAGCGCGACCTCTTGAAAGCACAAAAGCGGTGCTTTATGTTTTACCCATGGCTACCACAGGCAAGACACCGCATCCATCGCTGCTGCGCTACACGCTGACACCTGACGACAGTGCCCGGCAGGCGCTGGACGACACCATTGCCGCCTATCTCAGGATGATCGAAATCCTGACCGGCCTCGTCTCCGACAGGACCGGCGCAAATCTCGTCGTGCTGCATGACCTTGCCTATGAAACCGTCCGCGACCAGACGGGCCTGCCGGCAAGGTTGGTCACGCTCGGCCTTCGCGATTTCGCCGCCAATCGCGGCGTCACCGCCGATCCGCTGCATCTGCCGCTCGACGACAAGCTCTTCGCCATCAAAGGTCCCTCGGACTTGACGATCGCCACGGTGCACGGACGTGTTGCCGTGCCCTTCGATGTCGCGGGTTATTCACGGGGATGGGAGAGTATTTTTCCAGCCTATCTCGTTGCAGGCCAGGATCGCTACGAGATTCACATTGGCGTTACGCCGAATTCCGCTCGGATGGAGGAAAACATGACGAACGAAGGCATTCTCTCACGCATGGGCCGTCTGATCGCGGGCATCGCGAATGCGGCGATCGACAAGGCGGAAGGTGTCAACAAGATTGCCGTCATCGAACAGGCGATCCGCGAGATCGACGCAGCGGCGGATGAGGCCCGCACCGATCTCGGCAAGGCGCGTGCGGAGGAATACCGCATCCAGAGCCGCAAAGACGAAATCGTCGAAGACCTGAACGCGCTCGACCAAAAGATCCGCATCGCCGTCTCGTCTCAGCGGGATGACCTGGCAAAGGCCGGCGTTGCCCGCCAGATCGATCTCGAATCCCAGATCGCAGCGCTCGATAAGGCACTGGCCGATGCTAGGGAACAGGTGGACGAAGGCCAGAAAGCCTTGCAGGCCGTGCTCGCCACGCGCCGCGAGGCGGACGCCCGCCTTGCTGATTTCAAACGCAGTCTCGCACGGCATCCCGAACAGGCAGCGGCCGGTCACAGCCAGCCCGCACCGGGTGCAGATGCTGCGCGCGCTGCTGCGGCGGTCTCGCGGCTGACCGGAGTTCCCGCTGGCGAGCATGGCCACAGTTCCGAATTGGACGAACTCGACCGGCTGCACCGCGAACAGGCAATCGAAGCCCGGCTCGCACGCTTCAAGGCGGATAACCAATAACACGATGGCACTCCTTTTCGCCCCTGAATGTGCGCCCTTCGCCATCGCCGCAGCGATCCTTGTCGGCCTGACCGCGATCGAGATGCTCGCGATGGTCATGGGTTTTTCGATGACGGAATTCCTAGGAAAGCCAGAGGTTCATGGCCATGACGGCATTCTGGCTTATCTCTCCTGGCTCAATCTCGGCGGTGTTCCGCTACTGATTCTCATGATGCTGACGCTCGGCTTCTTCGCGATGACGGGCTTTGCGTTGCAGGCCGTCGCCAACGCCTTCTGGGCGCCGCTGCCAAGCTTGATAGCCGTCATACCTGCCGCGCTCGCAACCATCCCCATGGTCAGGGCGTCGAGCAGAACCGTGGCGCGGATCGTACCGCACGACGAAACCTATGCGGTCGATCTCGACGCCTTGCTCGGCCGGACAGCCGAGGTGTCGATCGGCCCGCTCGATCAGGGATTGCCGGGCCGCGTCCGCGTCAAGGATCAGCATGGAAACTGGCATGTGCTTCGAGCCCGAGCCGCCAAGGGCGAAGGTCCACTCGCGATCGGCGCTTTGGTTCTTCTCGTCGATCACAAGGCAAATGTGTTTATCGCCATTCCCGCGCCGGTCGACCCCACCGATGCGGACAATCAATCTTTGAGGGAGCAGCAATGATGTACGACGTTATTCTACCAGCCGGCATTGGGATTGTTCTGATCTTCGGCATCGGTTTTGTCCTCGCCTCTCTTTACACGCGCTCCAGCCGCGATGAGGCCTATGTGCGCACCGGTCTCGGCGGCCAGAAGGTCGTGCTCGACGGCGGTTCGGTCGTTCTGCCGATCTTCCATTCGACCGCCCGGGTCAACCTGAAGACGCTGCGGCTCGAGGTTCGCCGCGGTGAAGGCGATGCACTGATCACCAAGGACCGCATGCGCGTCGATATCGGCGCCGAGTTCTATGTGCGCGTGAAACCCGATGCCTCCTCGATTGCGCTTGCAGCTCAGACACTCGGCAACCGCACCAACGACGCCGAGGCTCTCCGCATCCTGATCGAGGCGAAATTCGTCGACGGCCTTCGCTCGGTGGCCGCGACGATGAATCTCGACGCGCTGCAGGAACAGCGCATGGATTTCGTCAAGGCCGTGCAGGAAGCTGTCGGCGCCGATCTCCAGTCGAACGGCCTCGAACTCGAATCCGTGTCGCTGACACGCCTCGACCAGACCGATATCAAGCATTTCAACGCCAACAACTTCTTCGACGCGCAAGGCCTTGCGGCATTGACCCGCATCACCGAGGGACGCAAGAAGGAGCGGAACGAGATCGTTCGCGACACCGAAGTCGCCATCGCCCAGAAGGATCTCGAGGCCCGCCAGCAATCGCTGACCATCGAGCGGACCAAGCGGGAAGCCGAACTCAGCCAGGAACGGGACATCGCCAACAAATCCGCGGCGACACGCGCCGAAACCGCGCAGCAGGAGCAGGCCGCAAAACGCGCCGAGGAGGAAGCCCGCATCGCTTCCGAACAGGCGATCGCCGAACGCGAGGCATCTGCCAAACAGGCTCGCGAAAGCGCCAACATCGACGCCGCCCGCGCCGTCCAGCAACGCGAAACCGAAGCCAAGCGCGACCTCCAGATCGTGGCACAGGAAAGCTCCATCGCCGTTGCCAACAAGAGCCGTGAAGAATCCGAGGCGAAGGCGGCTGCGGAAACGGCCCGCGCGCTGGCGATAGCGGCGGAGGAAAAAGTCGGCACCGCCAAGGCGATCGAGATTGCCGAACGCGAAAAGCAGATTGCCGTCATCGACGCACGCAAGAAAGCCGAGACGGAAGCGACCGCCGTCACCGTCGGCGCCGAAGCCGAAAAACAGGCGGCAAGCGACCAGGCCGAGGCCATCAAGACGCTCGCGACCGCCGAGGCGGATGCGGCGATCATCAAGGCCAAGGGCATTCTCGAAACCGGCAAGGCCGCGGCCGAGAGCGAGGCATTGCTCAACGACGCGCGCAACAAGTTGAGCTCTGCTATCATCGAGTTCGAGATCACCCGCGAACGGATCCGCATCATTCCGCAGGCGCTCGCCGAAGCGGTCAAGCCGATCGAGAAGATCTCCGACATCAGGATATTCGATACCGGCGGCATGCTCGGCCGCGGAAACGGAGCGACCGGCGGAAACGGCATCGGGCTCGGCGAAGGACTGGCCAGCCAGCTCCTCTCCTATCAGGCGAATAAACCGATCCTCGACAAATTGCTGAAGGAAGCCGGCTTCGAAGGTGACGATGCCATCTCATCCCTTCTTGGAAATCTCGATGGCGCAAAACCGGCAAGACCGGCAACGCCCGCCGCAGCCCCGGCAAGGCCGACAACACCGACCGCAACTCCGACACAAACGATCATTCCTCCGGCGCCGAAGCCGGGACCAAAGAAGGACTGACCGCCGCGCAAGCGGGTCTGGACTGGAACAGGATGATTTTAGGCCGGTCCGGCCCAAAATCCAAATCCTGTTCTAAATTAAATAGTTAGAGCACGATGTCGCCCGAAAACCGCACACACTTTCGGCATCGTGCTCTATCTCACCCAACCCGTTGCCAGCGCGCCTGCCCAGTCGGCACGGCCCCTTTCGGCGGCCAGTGCCGACATCGCTACCTGGTCATAGGCGACGGTTCGGAACTGCCATGTCCATCCGGCTGCCGTCTTTTCCAGAATGGCGTAGCTCGCCAGCGGATGGCCAGCCTCCACCTTGTGGTAATAAGGCAGTTCGTCGTCATAGGCCGGGCAGCCGACGCTGCCCGGATTGACGATCAGGCGGCCATCGGAGAGGCGCACAGCGCGGGGAATGTGGCTGTGGCCACAGAGGATCAGCGGCAGGTCAGTGCCTTCGGCCAGCGCCTCGATCGCTCCGATCGACTTCAGGAAGACGACGCCCTCCGGCGACACCGATTCCAGCCAGTAGAGATTGTCGTCCTTCGGCGTTGCGTGGCAGAGATAGACCTCGCCGCGATAGACGGTATCGAACGGCAGGCTTCGGATCCAACTAAGATGAGACGGCGACAATTGACTGTAGGCGGCCGCATCCGAAATATGCATCGCCGCCGGGTCCTGTTCGATCAGGTAGCGGTCGTGATTGCCGCGAACCGAGGTCAGGCCGAGCGACATCAGAAGATCTGCTGTCCGGCCGGCCTCCAGTGGCCCACTGAAGAAATCGCCGAGATTGACGATCTCCTCGATCCCCTGTGCGCGAATATCAGCAAGCACCGCCTCGAGCGCCAGATGGTTGCCGTGAATGTCGGCGATCGCTGCAAAACGCATCTCTAGCTCCCTCGGTAGGTAGAATAGCCATAGGGCGAAATCAGTAACGGCACATGGTAATGCGCCGTGACGTCGGCAATGCCGAAGCGGATCGGCACGAGATCGAGGAAAGCGGGATGCGGCAGCGGCGTGCCGCTGGCCCTCAGATAATCGCCGGCATGGAAGACCAGTTCATAGGTGCCGGCCCGAAAATTTTCGCCAATGAGGATGGGGCCGCCGTCGACCCGGCCGTCGGCATTGGTCTCCACCGTCTTCAGATGCCTGCGAATCTCGCCGTCGAGCTGGAAAAGATCGATCCTCAAACCTTCGGCCGGCTTGCCGAGAGCGGTATCGAGAACATGCGTGGTCAGTCCGGTCATGGGGCTGGCTCTCTGATGATATAAGGGGTTTCGAAGAAGTATTCTTCCAGATTATTGCCCGGCCCATCACGGTCGACGACCAGGAAATCTGAGGCTTGGCCGAGCGCCATCAACGGATGATGCCAGACGTTGCGGCGATAGTTCACGCCCTGATCGCCGCGCGCCAGAAACACTTGCGGCCTGCCCGGGCGACCGTTCTCATCCTCGGAGACGACGACGAGAAAAGGACGGCCCGAGACCGGCGAGAAACTCTGGGTGCCGAGCGGATGGCGCTCCATCATCGCGACGTCATAAGGAAAGCTTCGTGGCTGGCCGCGAAAGAGGTTGATGATGACGCGTGCGCCTTCGCCCGTCGCCTCAGTGGCGGCCAGCGCATGAAACCGCTCCGTCGTACCGCCATTGATGAACCGCATCGAGGCGGGATCGGCTTCGATCACCTCCCCGAAGGGAGCAAAGGCGGATCTCGTAAGCGGACGGATGTCGAGATGTGGAGGCAATCGCTTACTCACCTTCGGCATGCCAGTGACGGATGGCATCGATCGCAGAAAGAAGTTCCGGCAGCGTGCGATAGGTCGCCTCCCAGATGTCGGAAGGATCAAGATCGAAGATGCCGTCGAGGATACGGTTGCCCGTGCCGCAGATTTTCGTCCACGGCAGATCGGGATGCTCGCTCGCAAATTCTGGATGAGTCACGAGCAGACGGGACGCCGCGGCACCGATGGTGAAGTGGCAAAAGGTGACCGCCTTGAAAGTGAGCTTGTCCCCGGCAAACGCCGCCCCATCCATTCCGCCGACGAAAGACAGCGCTTCGGATGCAGCCTCATACATCTCATTGAGATAGTCGATCGCGCGCCGCTCGTTCATTCAGCCTCCGGCAGCATCGACGTCAGACGCAGCAGCGCGATCCGCTCGACTTGCGCCGTCGCGGCCGCAAATTCTTCGTCCTTGCCATTGCTGATCCGTGTTTCGAAAGCCGCCAAGATGTCGTCCTTACCGAGCCCCTTGACGGCAATGATGAAGGGAAAGCCGAATTTTTCGACATAGGCCGAATTGAGTTCGGTGAAGCGGGCATGTTCGGCCGCGCTCAGGCGGTCGAGACCGGCGCCGGACTGCTCCTTCCGGCTGTCTTCAGTGAGTTCGCCTGCTATCGCGAGGCGCCCGGCAAGGTCAGGATGGGCGCTGAGCACGCCGAGACGCTCCTGCGGGCTTGCCACCCGAAAGACAGCGGTTAGCGACGCATGCACACCGGCCGCCGTCAGCGGCTCCGTCACGTGGCCGGCGTCATAGGCGCGCTCGGCGATGAAAGGCGAATGTTCAAAGACGCCGCCGAAGCGGGAGACAAAATCCTCTCGCGACATCATCAGAGCGCTTCCGGCTGATGGTGCTTGTGCCAGTGCTCGGCGATCTCGATACGGCGCGGAATCCAGACCTTGTCGTGCTTCAGGACATATTCGATGAAGCGCTTCAGCGCCGCCGCCCGGCCGGGACGTCCAACGAGCCGGCAATGCAAACCGACCGACATCATCTTCGGGCTGCCCGCCTTGCCTTCCTCATAAAGCGTATCGAAGGCATCCTTCAAATAGGTGAAGAACTGATCGCCGGCATTGAAGCCCTGCGGCGTCGCAAAACGCATATCGTTGGTTTCGAGCGTATAGGGGATGATCAGGAAGGGTTTCCCGTCGACGCCTTTCACCCAGTAAGGCAGGTCATCGGCATAGGAATCGGAGGAATAGAGAAAGCCACCCTCCTCCTGCACCAGCCGAAGCGTATTGTCGGAAGGCTTGCCCTGATACATGCCGTAGGGCCGCTCGCCGGTAAGCTCGGTGTGCAGGCGCACGGCTTCGAGGATATGCTTGCGCTCCAATTCTTCTGGAAAATCCTTGTATTCCAGCCAGCGGTAGCCGTGGCTGGCGATCTCCCAGCCGGCCTCCTTCATCGCAGCGACGGCCTCGGGGTTGCGGGCCATCGCCAGCGTCACGCCGTAGACGGTGGCCTGCACCTTTAGATCGGTGAACATTCGCCAGAGCCGCCAGAAGCCGGCACGCGAACCATACTCGTAGATCGATTCCATGTTGAGGTTGCGCTGCCCTGGCCAGGCGGCCGCACCGACGATCTCCGACAGTAGGTTTTCGGAAGCCGGGTCGCCGTCGAGGATCGAGCTTTCGCCGCCTTCCTCGTAATTGATAACGAACTGCACGGCGACGCGTGCCTCGTCCGGCCATTTCGGATCGGGCGTCAGACGCCCGTAACCAACGAGATTGCGCGGATAAGTCTCGGATACCATCAAATCACCTTCTGAAAAGACGGGGAACGGTAGCATCCGCAGCCGGAATGTCGAGACGGAAACTGCTCAGCCGGATTTTGCCTTTACGATACAAGCGTTTAGCTCACCAGCAGATTCAAGCGATTTTGCGCGCGCTGACCTTGCCCATCGGATGCAGCGAATGAACGCGGAAAGGACCGCCAGTGCCCTCTTCGATCATCAGCGCCACGTTCGAAACCGTAACAGGTTCGCAGAGGACAGGCTCGAAGATCGTCCGCAACGCTGGCTCGATGCGCGGCATGTCGATCGCGTTGACGGGGCCTGTCACCGGCATATGGAAGCGGAACTCCTCCATCACATAGGGATTGCCCCAGCGATGCAGATTGGAAAATTGTGTCGCCGACAGCCCGTCCGGATCGCTGCGTTCGATCTCGGCCTCGCTGAGCGGTGCGCGAAAACGATCGAATTCCTGCACGATCGCCGAGGCGAGATACTGGATCTGCTCGCAGGGAGCGCTCGGGAGCAGGCTGTAGAAATTGCCGAGCCGGGCGACTTCGATACGCGGAATTTGGAAGGGAACGAAGGTCCCGGAAAAACGCATCAGATCGCGCAGGAGTTGCGATTCGGCCATGTCGTGGGACAGATGAAAGGGCGCCTTCAAAATACCGTGAAAGCCGTAGCGGCGAGGCACGGCGGTATGGAAGGCGATCTCGTGAATGCCGAGACCACGAACGGCCGGAGGCTCCATCATATCGCCCGAAAACACGTTTCGGCCAAGCCAATTGGCGGCCACGAGCGACAACGAGTCGCCCGCCGGAGGCGTGAAGCAAATGGCATAGCGCATGCAATTTCCTCCATCAAGGAAGTGAGCGCCGTTTTGATCCGGCGCTGTCGATGCGCAAGCAGATAGGTGATTTGCATGACAGAATAACGAAACGTAGCGGCGCCTAATTCACGTTTAACGTGAAGCCGCCGCAATATGGCTTGAAATTGCGAAGCTTTCCGGCAGCAAAAATCCGCAGTCTGTATCGCCTGCGATACATATCGCCGCCTCTGCCAGCCGGTGGGCCAGGCCGAAGCTGACCTTGAAGCCGCCGGTCAGCGCGATCAGGCGCCGGTGGTCGGGATGGCGGCCGATCATTGGATCACGGTCGATCGCCTTCGGGCGAAGCCCGGCCCAGCGCTCGACAACGGGAGCGTCGCGAAGCATCGGCACGATACCGCGCGCCGCCTCGATCAGCGCGTCGAGCTGGACGTCGGTGGATGTAGGATGGTCAAAACGGTTCTCACTGGTGCTGCCGATTGCCACATGCCCGCCTTCATGCGCGACGACATAGAGCCCGTCCAGGAAGATCGTCGGCAGCGCCGGGTCGATATCGGCGTTCAACAGTGCCGCCTGCCCCTTGACCGGCTGGCCGAGCGGCTGTTTCAGCCCCGGCGTCAGTCCCTGCAACAGCGGAAAGGACTGATGGCCGGCAGCCAGGATGCAGTGACTGAAAACAATGGTTTCGCCCTCGATTTCGGCCGTACCGCGATCGGGATCGAGGCCGGCAACCGTCGCATGCTCCAGGATACGAACATGCTTTGCCCGCCGCAGGAAGGCGATAAGCGCTGCGATCAGCAAACGCGGCGCAACGCGGGCGGCGAGCGTGTCGTGCACGAAGCCGCTCTCACCGGCAGACGCTTCGATCCAGCCGTCGATCGGCGGCCTGTCGAGGACATGCCAGTGGAAGCGGCGGTCGCCCACCCACCAATGCTGTTCAGCGTCCTCGAAACGGCCGCGCGCTATTGTGTTGAGATGCGGCTTCGGCAGCGGGATCAGCCGTCCGGACCTGCTATAACCGGCGGAAAGCCCGGTCTCGAATTCGAGCGCGGCGATCTCGGCTTCGAGCGAGACCAGCGCATCGAACTGGAACTGCTTCTTCTCCGACCACTGGTCCGGCATGTGTGGCATCAGCGCGCCGAGCACGCCGCCGCTTGCACCTTCGCCCAACCTGCCGGCGTCGGCAATAACGGCACGGATGCCCCGGCGCTCGGCATGGACGGCCGCCCAGAGTCCCATGATACCGCCGCCGACGATCAGCAATTCTGAGGACGATTGACCTGAGACCGGCTGAGGATTATCGGCTTTTTCCATGACAGACGTGAACCCCGATCAGATTGGCGCGGGCGCGCCGCAGCCGCTCGAATGGCGCGACGGCGATATGCCCTATTCCACCGCCTTTGGCGATCATTTTTATTGCCAGACCGATGGGCGGTTGGAATGCGGCCATGTTTTTCTCGCCGGCAATGGCCTGCCAGAGCGCTGGAACGGGCGGCAGAGATTCCGGATCGGAGAACTCGGCTTCGGCACCGGTCTGAACTTCGCTGAGACCTGGCGGCAATGGAAGCTCCACCGTGCAGACGGCCAGCAGCTACATTTTACCTCCTTCGAACTGCACCCGATGCGCGGTGAAGAAATCGGCCGGGCGCTATCGCACTGGCCGGAGATCGACGCCGAACGTCAGGTGCTGACGGCGGCCTGGCCGGAAATACCGGCCGGTATCGTGCGCCTCGATCTCGATGCCCAGACGACGCTCAGCGTCGTATGCGGCTATGCCTTGGACGGCGTCGCGGCAGCCGAAGACGACTTCGACGCCTGGTATCTCGACGGCTTCGCCCCGTCGCGCAATAGCGATATGTGGTCGCAGGAACTGATGCGGCTCGTCTGTGAGAAAAGCGCAGCCGGCGGCACTTTCGCCACCTATGCAGCGGCCGGCTTCGTGCGCCGCAATCTCATCGCCGCGGGCTTCGCCGTCGAGCGCCGCAAGGGCTTTGCTGGCAAGCGCGAAATGCTCTGCGGCGTCAAGTAATCTCGGCAAGTACGATCGATTCAAGCGGCTGCATTGCTAACAGTTATCACCTCGTGCGATAATCGCCCGAGAGGAACCAATATGGCCAGCAGCGCGAATCTTGGACAGCAACTCGAAAACTATGTGAACGAACTCGTGAAATCGGGTCGTTACAACTCTCGCAGCGAAGTTCTGCGGGAAGGTGTTCGGCTTGTCGAGGAGCGGGAAAAACGGCTGATGGCGCTCGATCTGGCGATCGGCCAGGGGATCGCCGACGCGGAATCAGGCCGCTTCAAGCCCATCAGCGATGTCGCCGCGCGCCTTTCAGGCAAATATGACGATCGTTCGTGATCGTCCTCATTACCGCGCAGGCGGAGGCGGATCTCGAACGTATTGGCGACTATATCGTTGAGGTCGATCCGCAGCGGGCGGCAAGCTTCATTCACGAACTGCTGGCACGGTGTGAGCGTCTGGCGCAAATGCCAAACGGTTTTTCATTGGTTCCACGCTACGAACATACCGCCGTTCGCCGCCGTCCTTACGGCAGCTATTTGATCTTTTATCGTGTCGGCGAGGATCGTATCGAGATCCTGCATATCCTCAACGGCGCTCAGGATTTCGAGAGCATCCTGTTTCCCGAAGGTTCAGATCAGTAGCTTGTGCGCTCCGGCTGCTGCTCGCTCGTTCCCAGCCACTGGCGGATTTTTTCCTCGAGCAGTTCGGGGCTAATCGGCTTCGACATGTAGTCGTCCATGCCGGCATCGAGGCAGAGCTCGCGGTCACTTTCGAGCGCATGGGCGGTGACGCCGATGATCGGCACCCGGTGGCCGTGCCCCTTTTCCCTTTCGCGGATCGTCTGGGTCGCCTGATGGCCGTTCATGACGGGCATCGAGACGTCCATCATGATGATGCGCGGCGTATACCGCTCCCAGGCGGCGACCGCCTCCTCGCCATTCTCGACGACGAGGAAGGAGAGGCCTGTTCCCTGCAGGATCTGCGTGAAGACGATCTGGTTGACCTCGTTGTCCTCGGCAACGAGCACGTCGACGAATTCAGCGGCGCGTTTCTGCGGCACGGGCGCTGGCGCCGGCACGATCGCTTCCGTCTGCAGCCGGGCGATCTCGGCCTCGGAGACCTGCTTGACGCGGCTGGCGCGCACCACCTCGACGACGGTGTTGCGCAGCACGTTGGCGCGCGCCGGCTTCATCAGATGCGCGTGGCCATTCAGTGCTGCGAATTCCTTTTCTGTGCCCGAAATATCCATCGACGTCAGGAAGATGATCGGCAATTCGACGAAGCGGGGATCGGCGCGCAGCTGGCGCGCGACATCGGCGCCGTTCATATCAGGCATGTGATAGTCGAGCACGACAGCGTCGACGGTAACGCCGAGATCGGCCGCCGCCTCCAGGATCGCAAGCCCGGTGCCGCCGCCTTCGGCGGCCACGCCGTCAAAGCCCCAGAGCGAAAGCTGCTCGGTGAGGATTCGCCGGTTTACTTCATTGTCATCGACGACGAGGATACGCGCACCCTGCACGTTGATCGGCAACGGCTTCGGCTCAAGGCGGGCGGCCGCCACCGCAAACGGCAGGTTGATGGTGAAGACAGAGCCCTTGCCCCATTCACTTTCGACGTTGAGATAACCGCCGAAAAGGTCGACGAGCCCGGCGGTGATCGCAAGACCGAGGCCGGTTCCTTCATGTCGCCGGGTCGATGAGGCGTCCACCTGCGAGAATTTGTCGAAGACCGATTCAAGCTTCTCCGGCGGGATGCCGATCCCGGTATCCTCGATGCGGATGCTCGCCATGATATCGCCGCCGGCGGCCGGCTGGAAGCCGACATCGACGAAGACATGGCCCCGCTCGGTGAACTTGACGGCGTTGCCGACAAGATTGGTAACGATCTGGCGGAAACGCCCGGCGTCGCCGATTACGGCGGCGGGCAGATCGGGTGCAGCCCGCACCAGGAGCTCGATGTTCTTCTCGGCAGCGTGCGAGGACAAGAGCGTCGCCACGTCCTCTACCGCTTCGGTGATATCGAAAGCAGCTTTGCGCAGTTTCATCTGCCCGGCGTCGATCTTCGAAAAATCGAGGATGTCGTTGATGATCGTCAGCAGCGCGTTGCCCGACTTGACGATGATGTCGACGAAGGTCTTCTGGCGGGTGTCGAGATTAGTCTTGGCAAGCAGCTCCGCCATCCCAAGCACGCCGTTCATCGGCGTGCGGATCTCATGGCTCATATTGGCAAGGAATTCGGATTTGGCGCGGTCGGCAGCCTCGGCGCGCGACAGCAGCTGGCGCAACTCCTCCTCGCGGCTCTTGAGTTCGGTGACGTCAGTAAAAAGCGCCACCCAGTGCTGCCCCTTGCTGACCGTCGCATCCATGTTCACCCAGCGCTCGCCGCCGACATGGAAGACGGTGGAAATCGGCAGCCTGGCCGCGATATTGTCACGCCAACCCTGCAGGATTTCGCCGGCGGCATCGTGGAAATCGCCACGCGCCGCGCAAAATTCGAACATGCCGATCCAGCCCTCGCCGGGCTCGAGATAGGTGGCCGGAATCTGCAAGATGTCAGAAAGCGCCTCGTTGGACATCTTGATGATGCCGTCCTGAACAACGGCTAGGCCCTGCGGCATGGCATGGGTCGCATCGCGCATCATTTCGCCGAGCCGCTCCAGCGCGGCACGGGCCTCGTGGATCTCCTTTTCCCGCTCACGCACGGCCGTGATGTCGGCATAGGTCAGCAGGATCCGGTCGTTCGAGATACGGCGGCTATCGAAGATGACGGATTTGCCGCCCGCCCAGCCGAGCTCAATCGGCTCGGGCTCCTCGGTCTCGAACAGATGCTTGCGGAAATCGTAGATCTCCTCGGGCGTCTGAGTGCCGTCGTAACGACCGAGCTCATAATTGCGGCGGATGACGTCGATGAACGGGCGGCCGTCGAAGGGATCGTCGAGTGGCAGCTCCCAGATGCCGTAGAACTCGTCGTTGACGTAGAGGATCCGGTGGTCGTTATCGAGGATCAGCACGCCGACCGGCAGCGAGCGCAGGATATTCTCGATATCCCGGTGCAGCACCTCTTTGTGTTTCTGCGCTTCGATCAGCGCCTTCTCTCGGTCCTTGAGTGGCGAGATGTCCGAAAAAGAGCCGACGACATAGGGCCGTCCGTCCGCTGTCACGACGCGATTGACGCGCGAAAGGACGGAATAGATGTGGCCGTCCTTGCTCGGCAACAGGCTTTCGATTTCCTTAGACGTGCCGCCTTCCAGCGCCAGCAGGTTTTCCTGATAGATCGCCTCGCCGCCGTCCAGCCCGAACATTTCATGTTCGGTCAGCCCCAACACCCGGGAACGGCTATGGCCGCTGAAGGTCTCGTAATACTGGTTGGCATAGACGAGGCGATGCTTCTCGTCGCGCACGAAGGCTGCCACCGGCAGGTCCTCCAGAATGGTGCGCAGCAGGTCGAGTTCATTGACGCTCTCGTGCCAGGCCGCGTCGCTGACAGCCGCAGGCTTTGCGTCGTTGCGATAGGCGGCATTGACGACCAGGGGGCGGCCATCCCCCGCAAAGATGCCAATCGGATAGTCGAGCTGTTCCAGTGCCTCGCGCACACGAGCGAAATCGGCAGCGACGCCGGCGTCGCCCGTCATGCCAGGATCGCTAGCGATCCCTGGATCGCCGATCGCCCGGCGCGTCGGTTCGCGCACTTCAAAAATGCCGAGCACGTAGGCCCGATCCAGCGATGGCGAGAAGCTTTCGATCTGGATGCGTTCATGACTGAGGCCCGCCGCATCGAAGCAGATGGCGTTTTCCTCGGTGCCGAACACCAGCGTTCGGCGTTCCTTATCCTCACGATCCTCTTCCTCGGGGCGATCGAGGAGCTCGCGGCTGCGCCTGCCGATGAAATCGGAAATCTCGCGGCCCAGAAAACGGGCATAGGCCTCGTTGACGGCGACATAACGCAGCTCGCTGTTCTTGACATAGGCCGGGGTATCCAGATCAGCGATCCGGCGGCAAGCCAACTCAAGAAGTTCCCCGGCTGATTTCAAAAAATATCGCTCCCGCAATGAATGAAATATCGACTAGAAAAACTATAACGCCAAGGCTTTTAACAAGGTTTTAACCATAAATTTCGACAGCGGAATTTTAGGAGCCAGGCTCACCAAGCTGAAGACAATTCGAGATTACCAGCCCCGGCTTGCACGAGACTGAAAGGACGCCCGCCATAATTCCTTTCGATGTCGGGATCCGCTGAAATCATGACGAAAATTTAATGCCAAAACCGCTTGCGCGGCCATTGCGCCGCCGCGATCCGGGCCGAGTCTCCGGCATGGCTTTATGGAAGCCATGCCCATGAAAGGAAAATACTATGTCCGTTCTTCATAAGACCATGGCGACGGGCTTGATCACGCTGACCTTTGCCGGCGCCTCGCTCGCCACCGCCACCACCGCCGATGCCCGTCCACGCGATGCCTTCTGGGGCGGCCTTGCCGCCGGCGTCGTCGGTGGCGCCCTGCTGTCGGAGGCAGCCCGTCCCGCCTACCCGGTCTATCCGGCCTATCCCGCTTACCGCCCTTACCCCGTTTACCGTACCTATTACCGGCCGGACTATTGCCACTTCGAATGGTTGCACGACGATTGGGGCAATCCCCATCGCGTCAAAGTCTGCCAGCGATAGCGAAAACCGCATCCGGCGCCGCTTGACCCTCCCGGCGGCGCCGACCCAGTGCCCTCAACGGCGACCAAATGAAACTGGCGGATTTCCATCCGCCAGATCAAAGCTGAGCAGATCGCATTTTCAACCGTTACGGAGAAAGCTCCTCCAACACGCGGTCCTTGGTTTCGACCGCAAACAACATCGTGACGATTGCACCGACAATCAGAATGGCTGCGAAGCTCGCAAAGACATACTGGATGCCCATGGAAGACATCACCGTGCCGACAAGGATCGGGCCGGCCGATGATCCCAGGCGAAGCCAGGCACTGCCGGTTCCTGTTCCCAATGCCCTGAGGCGCGTCGGGTAGATCTCTGCCGAGTACAGGTAAAGGGAGAATGTGACAGTCTGGACGATCGCATAAGCGAGACCGGCTAGGACCAAAACCTGGATGGGAGAGGTCGCGCCGAGCCATGCGAGAGCCAGCAGCGGGACGGGAGCGAGAAGCAGCGCTCCCGTGTACCAGCGCTTGCGTCCCACCTTGTCGATGAGCAGCGCGCAGATGACGGCGGCGATTACGCCTCCGACCGATGTCAGGAAACCATAAAAGATGCTGGTTTGAAGCGGGAGGTTGAAGACCTGTCGATACAGGGTTGGCAGCCAGGTGATCGTACCGTTGGCAACCGTATAGGCCGTGAACCACATGGCCCAGATGGAAAGCGTCCGCTTCAAGTAGACGCCCTGGAAGAGTTCGCGCCAGTCCGACTTGCGGCGGACCGGCGCCTGGATGAGCTTCGGTTCGGGCAGTTCCTTGCCGGCTGCACGAGCACTTTCTTCCATGCGGGTGACGATAGCGTTTGCTTCGCCGTAGCGGCCGTTGGCAGCTAGCCAACGCGGTGATTCCTTCAGGAACCAGCGCAGAGGAACCATGATGATTGCGGGAACGAGGCCGACGACGAACATCGCCTTCCAGCCGTAAACCGGTACCATGAAATAGCCGATCAGCCCGGCGCCGACGAGGCCCATCAGGAACATGACCTCATAGAGGAGGAAGAACTTGCCCCGCCCCTTCGATCCGATCAACTCGTTGATGTAGGCGCTGGCGACCGGGACCTCGCCGCCGGTGCCGATCCCCTGGACGAAACGGAAGGCCATCATCATGCCGGCCCCGGCAGCAAACAGGCATGCGACATCCATGCTGACGAACAGCAGGATGGTGAACAGAAGAACTTTCAGCCGACCGACCTTCTCGGCGAGCCAGCCAAACAGGATCGCACCGATCAACTGTCCCAGATAACCCATCGACAGGATCATGCCGGTCTGTGAGGGGGTCAGGCCCCACTCGCGGACCAGGACGGGCATGGCATAAGCGATGGCGATGACCGTGTAGCCGTCGAAGAACGTTGCGGCGCCGACGATGTTGCGCGCCCAGAATACCTCGCGGGTGATGGGAAGACGCTCCAGACGAGCGCTGATTTCGGCCTGAGGATCAGCGGCATTCGCCGTCTCAGCCGGTATAGGCTGCATGACATTCATTGGTTCCTCCTTCTCGCCCCGTGGCCTACCACTCTCCCGGCCAGGGGCGCTCCTGCTTGATGGTTGCTACTGCGCGTCAGTTCGTTCTGTCAGGGCAATGGCCTTCAAAGACGTTCAAATCTGCCTTGGCGGGCCCCATGGTTTCCTCCTCCCTTCGCAATGCGCCCCTGCGACCTGCGCAGGGGCGTCAAAGAGGTCACTCGGCAGCCAGCAACTGGTCAACGCGACCGATACCGGCGGCGTCGAAGGCAGCAAAGATCTCCGCTTCGGCCTTTTCGCCAAGGCTCTTCAGCGGCTCGCGGATCGTGGCGTGATCAAGGATACCGCGGTGGACGAGGCCGAGTTTCAGGGCCACGGTGCCTTCCATATGAGAGCCGCGGTGATAGACGGCACGCGTCACCGGAAGAAGACGTTCGAAGATCTTGCGCGCTTCCGGATAGTCCTGCGCCTTGCCAGCTTTGATCAGGTCGATCAGCAGTTCCGGCGCGATATTGCCATAACCGACGAGCAGACCGTCGACATCGAACATGGTTGGCAGCAGCCATTCGTCATGGCAGCTCAGAACCTGCAGCTTTGGATTGGCCTTCTTCAGCTCCGGAATTTCGACATACCAGCGCTTCATATTGCGCACGCCGTTCTTGGTAGCGACGACGCCTTCCTGGGTAGCAATCGCAAGCTGTGTATCCAGATCGTATGATGCCTTGGTGGCGTCGGGATACTGGAACAGGATGCACTGGAGGCCAGACTCCTGCCAGATTGCCTTGTAGCGATCCTGAGGCGCTCCCTTCTGAAAGCCGAAACGCAGCCAGCCGTGGTTCGGATAGACGAGTGCGCCGGTGGCACCGGCAGCCTTGCATTTCCTGGCCTCTTCAGCGGCGACCTTCGTGCCCTCACCGGTAATCCCGGCAATGATCGGAACGGCACCGTCGACCGCTTCGACATAGGTGCGGATGAGAGCAAGGCGCTCCTCTTCCGTGAGGAAAGTGCCCTCGCCGGCATGGCCGAGGATGACGAGGCTTTTGACGCCTTCCATCGAGACCAGCCATTTGGCGAGTTTGGCGTTGGCTTTGTGATCAACTTCACCGTCGCGGGTGAAAGCGGTAACGGGGGCCGGGCTCAGCCCGCGCATATCCATCGGTTGCATGTTGGTCTCCTCCTTCGTGCGATCGCAGTTCGCTCGCGATCGATATAGGATCGTTTACGGGAACGTTCCCACT
Organism: Rhizobium sp. WSM409; assembly: GCF_057653825.1. Taxonomy (NCBI): domain Bacteria; kingdom Pseudomonadati; phylum Pseudomonadota; class Alphaproteobacteria; order Hyphomicrobiales; family Rhizobiaceae; genus Rhizobium; species Rhizobium sp. WSM409. The sequence continues at coordinate 3,195,265 of NZ_CM172794.1, forward strand.
ATCGTTCTCGAAACCTCTGGAGTCAATATCTTTTTTGGTGCATGCTGAGAGAGCGGCGGCGTCTTGCTGACTCGATTGGAAAAGGCTCAATGAATTCAAAGACGGATGAAGTTCCGGGGCAGACCCGCGTCACTATTCACGGCGTCGCTGCCGCAGCCGGTGTCTCCAAATCTACCGTGTCCCGCATACTGGACGAGAGGCTACCCCGCTCCGACAGCGAGACCGCGCGGCGCGTGCGCAAGGTTGCCGAAGAGCTGGGATACGTTCGGGATGTTTCCGCAGCGAGCCTTAGGCGCGGCAACACAATGACAATCGGGGTGATCGTGCCCAGGTTGACGGATACGGTCATGGCCATGCTTTACGAAGCACTGGCCAAGGCTTGCAGCCGTAGTGGCCGCTTCGCCATTGTCGCAACGACCGACGACAAGCCAAAGGCAGACCGGCTCGCGGCCGAGTCTCTGCTGAAGCGCGGTGTCGATGGACTGATTCTTTCGACAGCGCGGGAAGACGATGACTTTCCGGACGAGCTGGCAAAACGCGGTATTCCTTATGTCCTGGCACTCCGGACGGATGGCCACAGCCTCTCGTCGGTCGGCGATGACCGGCTCGGTGGTTACCTCGCGGCACGCCACCTCCTCGATCTCGGCCATCGCAGAATTGGCGTCATTGCCGGTCCATCCTATGCCTCCAGTTCGCGGGGCCGAGTGGAGGGTTTCCGGCACGCCCTGGAAGAAGCTGGACTGAATGCGTATCCCTCCTACATCATTCCCTCGACTTTCGGCATCGAGTCCGGTGCGGTAGCCGTCGAGACACTGATGCATCTTAGTCCGCGCCCAACCGCTATTTTCGCCGTCAACGACAACACCGCCATCGGCGCCTTGTCGGGACTGACGAAACTTGGCCTTTCCGTGCCGCAGGACATCTCGATCGTAGGCTATAACGATATTCCGATTGTAAGCCACCTCCCCACACCGCTCACGACGTTGCGGGTGCCGTTTGAGCAAATTGCATCAAACGCCCTTGATCTTCTCGCCGGTGACAACAGCCCTGCCGACGAGCGTATTCGGATCTCGGCTCCAACCCTCATTCCAAGGAAATCGACGGCACCGATACGCTAAAGCTCGCGTCACACGCACACCCCCACTATCTGCACACGATTGCTCGAGTGGGTGCGATCACTCTATTCTCCGACAGCAAATCGCCAGATGTTTCGCAGACCATGCCGCCCTCATGCGGCCGGCATGCGGCGGTCGCATAAAGAGGAAGGACCAGCATGCCGGAACCGCTCAAGAACCTGCTGCATGAAGCATTGGTCGGCGATATGGCCGATCGCATTGCCAGCAACGCGCCGACCTTCGATAAAAACCGCTTCGTGATGCTGGCGACCGACGGCCTCGGAGCGCGGGAGCTGATGGAGCGCTCGGCCCTGATCCGCGACGCGCTGTTTGCCACCCTTCCCGGCGATTTCCGGGAGGCCGCAGCCATTCTGAAGGCGAGCCTGCCTGCCGCCGGCAGGCCGGGGCTCTCCGGCTGGATGCTGCTGCCGGTCAATCAGTTCATCGCCGCGCGCGGCCCCGATCATTTCGATCTCGGTCTCGATCTCCTGAAGACGCTGACGCCGCATTTCACAGCCGAATACGGCATCCGCCCCTTTATCCACCGCGACCAGCAGCGCGCACTGGCCATCATTTCAGCCTGGGTCGACGATCCCGATCAGCATGTGCGCCGGCTGGCTAGCGAGGGAACGCGGCCGCGCCTGCCCTGGGCGATGCGTCTGACGCAGCTCGTGAAGGACCCGGCGCCGATTCTGCCCATCCTGACCGCGCTGATGGATGATCCGGAGGATTATGTGCGCCGATCCGTGGCCAACAGCCTGAACGACGTCGCCAAGGACCACCCGGATCTGGTCGCCGCCTTCATCGCCAGTCATATCGACGGCGCTTCAGCCGAACGCCGCTGGCTGCTGAAACATGCCTCGCGCACGCTTCTGAAGAAAGGCCACGCGCAGGCGCTTGCCAATTTAGGATTCGCGGCGGCCGCTTCGCTCGAATGCGAACTGCGGCTCCGGAATGCTGAGGTGATGTTCGGCGAAGGGCTGGATTTCGAAATCCGGGTGACCAACGCCGGCGAGCGAGCGCAGTCGCTGATGATCGACTACGCCATTCACCACGTGAAGAGCGACGGCTCGCTCTCACCCAAGGTCTTCAAATGCAAGGCGATCTTGCTCGCTCCGGGGCATAGCCATACAATTGAGCGCCGCCACGCCATGCGGCCGATCACGACGCGACGCTATTATCCCGGGCAGCACCGCATCACCATCCTCGTCAACGGCGCAGAAAGCGCGTCGGAAAGCTTCATCCTAAAAATGCCGTCGCCCAAGCCGACCTAGAGCTCGATGCCATCGCGCGGATCGAGCGCGGCTTGGCGCGCGACCTGGCGCATGGTGTCCCGCAGTTGGCTGTTGCGGGCGACGTCGTCGTCCCCGTCGTCGACAGGATCGAGCTCGAATTCGTTCTCGATCGGCGCCTTCTTCTCGATCGACTGGATTCGGTTCAATTCTGGCTGGCGGCGGCGCTCGGATTCGGTCGTGTCTTCGTCATCGGAGCTGGTCGGTGTTGCTGCTGCTGGAAGCTGCTGCGACGCCGGCAAGGAGAGCTTGCTCCAGTCGTCCGCCGATCCTTGGTCGGATGTGCTGAGCGCGGGCGGCGGCAGGATGCGTTCCTGAAAGCGGCGATCCTCGAAGTATCGCGTCTTCTTCGCCCGTATCGGCGGCGTACCGGCGACCATGACGATCTCGTCGGCAGACGGGAGCTGCATGATCTCGCCGGGGGTGAGGAGCGGCCGCGCAGTCTCCGACCGCGATACCATCAGATGGCCGAGCCAGGGCGAGAGGCGATGGCCAGCATAGTTCTTCATCGCCTTCATTTCGGTGGCGGTGCCGAGCGCGCCGGATACGCGCTTAGCGGTCCGCTCGTCGTTGGTGGCGACACTCACCCGGACATGGCAGTTGTCGAGGACCGAGTTGTCGGCCCTATCTCGTCCGGCCGCGCCCAGCGCGCCGAGCCATAGGTCTCCACATTCTTCGCCTCTCGCGCGCCAGACGGACATACCGATCGCGACGGCGATCGTGATGAAGCTGCCGGACGCCGCGATATAGGCGCCCTCCACGAAAACCTTCGGCGAGTAGGCGTCGTAGAAATACCACCACCAGAAGAAGGCGGGCGGATAGTAGATCGGTCAGCCGCCGAGCTCGAACCGGGCCGGGCCGAGCTGGGGTTGGAAGCCGAGCCTGTAAGCGGTCCACTGCGTCGCTGCCCAAGTGGTCAGCAGCACGATCAGGAAGACGATAAGGATCTGGCCCCAAAGAATTTTCGTACCCGACACGACTACCTCCCTTCAGATAAAGCGGAGAAGTCAGGGCAGCCATTCAATGGTTTCAAGGCATCGCGATGCGCTGGCGCTGAAATGGCGGTCATTGGCGTGCATTTGGAATAAGTCGATGTTCTATCGGGAGATGCGACAGGCGACCATAGACTAGCGATAACTTGCATATTTCTGAATCTATAAGCGATCCCGATATGCAGGATAGTGCCCCGTTCTTATAGCCTGACTCAGCCAAGTCTGGGGGTCTTTGTAGCGCGGATCCTCGTTCCATGGATTGGGATCGGCGCGCAACATTTCGGCAATATAGAGTGGCTTGAAAATGGGATTGCTGGGATCGGTTCCGCGTCGTCGCTGGACGACAGGCGCCCGCGCCTTGACGCGATGAGTCCCCACTCGAATGTTCTGCCAGATCTGCGGTCTGTCCGTGGGCACAGAGTATGTTGGATAATCCAGCAGAAAGTCCCCTGGATAGGGATCGCGCAGGTTCCCCATCGACAACTGCTTACTCGGCTCTCGCCGTCCGGGTCCGTAACGGGTCACAACGCGGTCGAAGACGTCTGAGGTGCCGTCGCCAAATATCACGCGCGTCTGACCACCCGATATGCGCTCGGTATCGACAATCCGCCCCCTTCGATAATGCACATTCGGCAGCCCCATCATCACATGGGTGAGCCAAACATTGTAGGGGGATAGGTTGCGCGTGAAGGGCGTCGGCGTGAGGCCGTTCAGCACAATTTCGGTACCCGGGCGAAGGCGCTTACGCAGCGTGCGTAAATTGAGCAGCCGCGCCACCTTTACTGGTTTCATCAGCGCAGCAATCTCCAGGCTGAGCGCGTCGTCAACTGCCGGGCCGACAGCGGCACGTACCGCCAATTGCTCTTCCAGAGACAAGGCCAGAACGAACGCTTCACGCTCGTCTTCGGGTATCGTAGAGGACTTCCTTCCCGGGAAAGCAATTGCGATGCGCTCGGCAAGTTCCGCTTCAATTGCGTCAAAAATCGATTTGGACGAGTCACTCGGCGGCGACTCGCTTCCATGATTTTTTTGCCAATACTGCAGATACGACCAGTGGCCGAGCCACCAGCATAGCTCTGAGATCAACCGCCCTTCGAAATCAACAATCTCGTCGCTGTGGAGGACGTTGTTGATCCGCTCCAGGCCCACATCCAATATTGCCTCTAGGCCCGCCTTGGGTGGCCAGAAATATGTCACCATCTCATGCTGAAAGTCTGCGATGGCATAGTGCATCAGTTCGATCACGCCGCTATCGCCGCAACCGGAGACCAGAACGCGGCTTTCGGGCGGCAGGTGATCGTAGATGAGGCGATGCCCACCTTCCCAGTAGCTGTAGTCAGCCAGCTCGAGGGGGTTCGCTTCCGGACCGAAGCCGGTCGCATCGATAAGCAGGTCTACGACAAGGGGCCTCAGCTTAGCGTCGGTCGGTGCTTGAAGTTGGACGATGACCTTGTCGTCCATCTCCGAGATTGCGTTTGGTTCGACTTCACAGTCATGGATGGTGAAAATCGGCAATTTGGACGCATAGCGGTCAAACTCCCGCAACCATGCGCCTGCGACATCGCTAGCAACGCCGGCTTCCCATTCGAAGATGGCGGGTTTATCGATATGCGCCGTATAAGAAGGGTCGAACCCCTTGCGCAGGTCGCGCGAATTGAGGTTCTGCGAGAGAAAGCGTTGGCTCTTGTCCAGGAACCGATGAAGCAGGCGGCTCTCCTTTTCGAGGATATAGACGATGACGTCGTGGGCGATCGCGAGCGAACAAGCCAGCATAATGCCTGAAAACGAACCGCCGACGATCGCGACGACATCCCCCTTGCTGACCTTCCGCCGGTGGCCGAGGGCCCAAGCGAGATTCGTGCAGCGGACCTGCTGATGAACGATCGAAATGTTCTGCTGCGAAAATCCGGTCGCCGAATATACTCTTGCGCGCCCGACCGCCCGCGCCTCGCCAAGCATATCCTCCGCAATGATCTTCAGACGTTTGCGATCTGAAATCGCCATGCGGTCGCTCCCTTTTTCCAACTCGCCGCTAGCCGGCTCCGTGCGGCAGATGCACTGAAGATTGTGAGGACGGATTCCTGATCGCAGGTCCAACCCATCAAAATGCGACTGCGGTTTCGCGCATGTCAGTCTATCATCCCGAAAGGCGGTTCGGTGACCGCCATCGGTTGCGTATCGACGCGACCCCAAAAGCGAAGACCTGCTCGAACATACCGTTTTACATCGCCAGCCCGAATGCGAATCTGTTCGCTGTCAGGTGATGGTCCAGCGTTGATGTCTACATATTCGCTCGGGTCGTAGATCCACAGTTGCGGCGCGACCTTCCGCAATTCATCGCTTGTGCGCCCGTCGCCGTGGCGGACGACATTTGCTACGAAAATTGCCTCCACCAGGTCCTTTCGCATGTCATCTCGAGCACCATCGACCTGCTTGGCGTCGAGGCACTTATCCAGTAGCTTTTCGAAATCGCCGTGCTGGATCTCGCGCGGGTTTTGAGGCGCGAACAGATGCAGCGCCCAATGACGCACCTGCCGCTCGAACAAGCCCGATACCACCAGCACGAACGCCTTGGCGGCCTCGTTGCGCGTATGCGCTTGGACTTGCGCCGCCATGAGATCGAGGTTCTCATTCATCGAATTCGTCATCGCGATTTCTTCTAGTACCGGCTCTAGTAGGTCGGCCAGCACCGGCGCGACGACATTCAGGTAGAATCGGGAGAGGTTGGCTTGAAATATCCGCGGAAGTTCGATCTTAGGGTCATTCATGAAGGTTTCCTGGGACCCCGGCAAAGCGGGCGTCGTGCCCATGCTGTCTCTTTTTTAGAAGCGTCCGACGTGATCGCGTCATTTCCGCAAGATCTTCTCCATCGCCTTGCCCTTGGCAAGCTCGTCGATCAACTTATCGAGGTAGCGGATTTCCCTCATTAGCGGGTCGCCGAGATCAAGCGGACGATCTCGGCTGAACGCGCGATCTATGCCGCTGAGCCGGAGCTTTGAGTGCCGCTTGCGCATGACGTCGACATACTGCTCAACTTCGATCGTCTATAATCCCGATGGTCAACTGCGTATTTGTCTTCGTGAACGGACGAATCAGTGGGTTTGCGATAGCGAATACATATATGCCATCGGGTGCTTCGTCATTGTCTCGCGCTGCTTGCGATTGAAATTGAATCCGCTGCTGAAGAAATCCGTGACCGCCTTGGCAATGTCCTTCCATTCGGAACCGGCGGCTGCAGCTGCGCCAGCGGTCAGGGCCACGGGCAAGCCGAGCCCAGAGGCGAGGGAGGCGCCCGTTACCACCGTCGCGACGACGACCGGCTTCATCAAAAGATCCAATTTGTTAGCGCCAAGCGCTTCTCGCAGATCCTTGAGGTCGAACTCCATCTTCTCTTTGAATTGCCGATTGAGTTCGTCGCGTTCGAATTGATCAAGGGCCTTACCCAGCGCAATTGTGTGCGCATGGACTGCGTCGGCATAAGCATGCCGCATCTTGGTAAAGTCACTCCCGCGGCGTTCGGACGCCTCGCGCTTTCGCAGCGCGATCAGCCTCTCAATAGGGATGCTCGTCGCGTCGATCAGATCAAGGGTGATCGGAACAACTTCGGCTTCCGTCGCGGATCGCTTATCCCCGCTTCCGATCATGCCATAGGCCATTAGTCGATCGGTCACGCGCGCGAATTGGGAACCGGCGCACGCGTCCGCGAGCTTAGCCATAACAAGCAAGCCGCCTTCCTGCGTGAAGGGATAATCCCCGTTCGGAAGCGGCAGATCGGTGAGACGGTGGCTGCGCATCAGGTCCCAGGTCTGCTCCGAGAGCTTCTGCGGCCAAATTTCATATGGGTCGCTCGGCTGGTCGACTTGACCGACATAATAGAGGTCAGGCGGAAGTGTCCCGGCCTTCAACGTCGTCTCCATATCGATGTGCATCCGCTTCCGCTGCGCGTCGTTCGGCACGATCGAGGCGCCGATCAACTCCCAGGCCTCCGCCATGTCTTGGCGATCCAAATAGTCAGGTCGGTAATGCTTCATCGGAACGATTGTGTGCAGCTTGTCCCAAAGCAGCAAGGACGACTGCATGATTGGGCGGCTGTGAACCTGGGATCGGGGATAGTAGATGGCGGATCGCATGGTCGGCTCCGAGTTGGCATCGGTACAATCTACCACGCTCCATATAAAGCTGGTAGCAACGCGATATTTTGAAGTTTTTCGTTGAATCGAAGGGCGGCGTCGGTCGGGCCGAACAGCAATTTTCTCAAACTTGAACGTTCACTACCACAACGTTTAACGGACGCAATTGGTCAACTCTGGCCATTCGCTGAACTTCGCCTAGGCTTTCTTGTGCACTGCACTTGACTTTCCACGCGAACTAGCCCAAATGCGGGTCAGCTTTCACCCTTCCGGCCGCCGCGTGAGCGTGCCCCTGCTGAAAAATACAGATGCAGGAAGAAGGGACAAAAGCGCATTTCGATAGAGCGCCGCACTCCCATGAGCGGCCAGAAGCGCTGGAAAGCTTTTTCCAACTCACAAGTTCCCACTTCACGCGGGGTTCTTGACGCCAGAATGAAACCGGATCGCATGGTGCGTTCCGGCGATAGTCATTGTGGCGCCCCGAAAGGTTATACCTTGACTAATTTTGAATCGCTTGGTGTCTCCAAGCCGATCGTCGCTACTTTGTTCCAGCTCGGCATCGAAACGCCGACGCCGATCCAGGAACATGCCATTCCCCTCCTCCTCGAAGGCCGCGACCTGATCGGCCTTGCCCAGACCGGCACCGGCAAGACGGCCGCTTTCGGCCTGCCGCTGATCGAAAAGCTGCTTGCCGACGAACGGCGCCCCGACAACCGCACGACGCGCACGCTGATCTTGGCGCCGACCCGCGAACTGGTTAACCAGATCGCCGAGAGCCTGAAGAAGTTCATCCGCAAGTCGTCGCTGCGCATCAACGTCGTCGTTGGCGGCGTCTCGATCAACAAGCAGCAGCTTCAGCTTGAAAAAGGCACCGACATTCTCGTCGCCACGCCCGGCCGCCTGCTCGACCTCATCAATCGCCGCGCGATCACGCTGACTGCGGTTCGTTATCTCGTGCTCGACGAAGCCGACCAGATGCTCGACCTCGGCTTCGTCCACGATCTGCGCAAGATTGCCAAGATGGTGCCGAAAAAGCGCCAGACCATGCTGTTCTCGGCCACCATGCCGAAGGCGATCGCCGATCTTGCCGGCGAATATCTCGTCGATCCCGTCAAGGTCGAAGTCACGCCTCCAGGCAAGGCCGCCGACAAGGTCGAGCAGTACGTCCATTTCGTTGCCGGCAAGAACGACAAGACAGAGCTGCTCCGCAAGTCGCTGACCGAAAACCCCGATGGCCGCGCCATGGTCTTCCTGCGCACCAAGCACGGTGCCGAGAAGCTGATGAAGCATCTCGAAAACATCGGCTATTCCGTCGCCTCGATCCACGGCAACAAGAGCCAGGGTCAGCGCGAGCGGGCGCTGAAGGCCTTCCGCGACGGCAGCATCAAGACGCTGATCGCCACCGACGTTGCCGCCCGCGGCATCGACATTCCTGCTGTCAGCCACGTCTACAACTACGACCTGCCTGAGGTGCCTGACGCCTATGTCCATCGCATCGGCCGCACGGCGCGCGCCGGCCGCGACGGTATCGCCATCGCTTTCTGCGCTCCCGACGAAGCCAAGCTGCTGCGTGATATCGAGCGCCTGATGGGCATCGATATCACTGTCGCAAGCGGCGAAGCGCCGGCAAACATCAGCGGCGGACCCCGCCGTGCCAACGGCAATGGCAACAACCGCAATCGCAATGGCGGCCAGGGTCGCGAAGGCCAGGGTCGTGGCGAAGGCCGTGGCGACCAGAACCGCTCCGAGCATCGCGGCAACCGTCAGGAACGCCGCCCGCGTCGCGAAGGTGAAGGCAGCGAAGTCCGCGCCGGCGGCGAGGAGCGTCGTCCGCGTCCGGAGCGCTCGACCAGCCGCAACGAGGACTTCCGCGGTCAGCGCCGCGGTGAAGCGACCCCGGATCTCGGCCCCGACAACGATCTGGCCTCGACCTCCGATTTCCGCGCCTCTGCAAAGCCACAGCGTCCAGCGCATCATGGCGCCCATGCCAATGGTGAGCCGAGCGGTCATCATCGCGGCAACAGCCGCCATGCCCATGGCCGCCCGGCCCGCAAGCATGGCGAGGACCGCGGCCCGCAGCAGGCCCAGGCCGGCGAACCGCGCCGGGACGGCAACGGCGGCAACCACCGCGGTGGCTCCCGCAACGGCGGCGGCCAGCGCCGCGAACGCGCCTGATCGTTGAAAGATTGAAAGGCAAAAAGGCCGGGGATCTCCGGCCTTTTTATTATCTAGCGCATCGTGCTTTGGGCGTCCGAAAGGACGCGCGGCGCTCTAAACCTCCGCAGGCCTATGCTCGCTGGACGCCCTGCGGTTCGTGAGATAGACGCCTGTCACGACCACCACGGTGCCGACGATCAGCGGCAGGGTCAGCGGTTCCCCGAAGGCGATGAAGGCTTCGAGAGCAACCGCTGGCGGCATCAGATAGATCAGCGAGGCGGCGCGTGACACCTGACCCCGGCGGATCAGATAGAGCAGCAGTCCGACGCCGCCCATCGACAGGCCGAAGACCGACCAGACCAGCGCGCCATAAGCCTGCGCGGCGCCGTCGAAATGCTGATGCTCGAAGATCAGCGACAGCGGCAGGGTGAGGATCAGCGCGCCGATATATTGCAAGGTCGCGATGGTTCTGAGGTCGCCGGATTGCAGGTGTTTCTTCTGATAGAGCGTGCCGTAGGTGACGGACGCCATGGCGACGAGGTTGATCGCCAGAGGCAGGGCGGCATGCGTGAGATCGGCGGTCGCCGGATCGAGCAGCTTCGGCGAAATGGCGATGGCAATGCCGATGAAGCCGAGGGCAAGGCCGAGTTTCTGTGCCTGCTGCAGCCGCTCGCCGATGAGGAAGGGAGCTGCCATTGCCGTCAGCAGCGGCTGCAGCGCCGCGATGATGCCCGATATGCCGGCCGGCACGCCATTGGCGATCGCCCACCAGAGACCGGCGAGATAGAAACCATGAAGGAAGAAGCCGGAATAGACGGCGCGCAGCGCCCTCGCCCGGCTGGGCCATTGCGCCCGCACCACAAGGCAGAGTGCCAGGAATGCCGCCGCCGACAGCGCATAACGTATCGAAAGAAAGGTGAAGGGCTCGGAATGCAGCGAGGCATATTTCGCCACCACCCAGCCCGTAGACCAGAGCAGGACGAAAACGGCGGGGGCAAGGCGATCGAGGGACATGGGGCGCGCGGCTCGACAGAGGAGGGTTCGCCGTGCTGATAGCCCCACCCGGCGGCTGTAGTCAAAAGCGAAGGGTTGATGCTTATTTGAAATTTCACTGATGCAGAGACCGATGGCGGTTCGGCAAGGGGCGGCGAGCCTCGCACACATGACCATATTCGATCGCCTTGACAGAACGAAAAACGGTCACATGCTCAGATTTTGCGCAGACACCTTGGATGAATATCCGCCATGCCGCAGCGCATCACTTTAAATGCCCAGATTTTCACCCGTTTCCCGCAGCGCAAAATCTTTTCCCTGAACTGCGCATGGTTCTTGCATTGCCATTTGCGTTGTATTCAAATGAACAAAAAGGGGAGCCGCGCTTTTGGCATTTGATGAAATGATTACCGGGGACGAAAGCCCTCGCCCGCCTTACGACAAATACTTCGAGTGGTACAACAGCCAAGACCGGGCGCATCTGATTGCCAAGTCCCGCGATGCGGAAAACATCTTCCGGAAGACCGGCATCACCTTCGCGGTCTACGGCCATGCCGACAGTTCCGAAAAGCTCATCCCCTTCGACATCATTCCCCGCATCATCTCCGCCCGCGAATGGCGCAAGCTCGCCCAAGGCATCGAGCAGCGGGTGATCGCGCTCAACGCCTTTCTCGACGATATCTACCATAAGCAGGAGATCATCCGCGCCGGCCGCGTTCCGCGTGAGCTGATCGAGAATAACGTCACCTTCATCCCCGAAATGATCGGTTTCCGGCCGCCCGGCGGCGTCTATACCCACATCGTCGGCACCGACATCGTGCGCACCGGAGAGGACCAGTTTTACGTGCTGGAGGATAATGCCCGCACGCCCTCCGGTGTCAGCTACATGCTGGAAAACCGGGAAACCATGATGCAGATGTTCCCTGAGCTCTTTCATGAGAACAAGGTGCAACGTGTCGAGGATTATCCCTACCTGCTGCGTCAGAGCCTCGCCTCGCTTGCCCCTCCCGGCTGCAAGGGCAAGCCGCGCGTCGCCGTGCTGACGCCGGGCATTTACAATTCCGCGTATTACGAGCATTCGTTCCTCGCCGACATGATGGGCGTCGAACTGGTCGAAGGCGCGGATCTGCGCGTCATCGACGGCAAGGTGAAAATGAGGACGACACGCGGTTACGAGGCGATCGACGTGCTCTACCGCCGCGTCGACGATGACTTCCTCGATCCCCTGACCTTCCGGTCCGATTCCGCGCTCGGCATTCCCGGCATCATGGATGTCTACCGCTCCGGCAACATCACCATCGCCAATGCGCCGGGCACCGGCATTTGCGACGACAAGGCGATCTACTCCTATATGCCCGAGATCGTCGAATTCTATACCGGCCGCAAGGCGCTGCTCGAAAACGTGCCGACCTGGCGCTGTTCGGAAGCCGACAGCCTGAAATATGTGCTGGAACACCTGGAAGAGCTGGTGGTCAAGGAGGTGCACGGCTCCGGCGGCTACGGCATGCTGGTCGGCCCGACGGCATCGAAGAAGGAGCGCGCCGATTTCGCCGAAAAGCTGAAGGCCAAACCGAACAATTACATCGCCCAGCCAACGCTGTCGCTCTCCACGGTGCCGATCCTCGTCAACAAGGGCATTGCGCCGCGCCATGTCGACCTTCGCCCCTATGTGCTTGTATCCGACAAGGTGCAGATCATTCCGGGCGGGCTCACCCGCGTAGCGCTGAAGCAGGGCTCGCTGGTGGTCAATTCCAGCCAGGGCGGCGGCACCAAAGACACTTGGGTATTGGAGGACTGATGCTCGGAAGAACAGCAAACGGCCTCTACTGGATGTTTCGTTACATCGAGCGCGCCGAAAATATAGCCCGCCTGATCGATGCGGGGTTGCGCATGTCGCTGACCCGCAGCAGCACCGGTGATGACAATTGGGATGGCGTTCTACAAAGTGCGGGCGTGCGCGAGGCTTATGATGAGGGCCATAACAAGCTGACCAACGCCGACGCGATCGACTATCTCCTGCGCGATCGCACCAATCCGTCGAGCGTCATGTCTTGCATCGATTCCGGCCGCAACAATGCCCGCATGGTGCGCACGGCGCTGACGCGGGAGACCTGGGAAGCCACCAACGAATGCTGGATCGACTTGAAGTCGCTGCTCGAAAAGCGCGTCAAGGCGGCTGAAATGCCCGAGGTGATCGATGTCATCAAGCGCCGCGCCGGCCTCATCCGCGGTGCCTTCCATGGCTCGACACTGCGCAACGAGCTCTATAATTTTGCCCGCATCGGCACCTTCATCGAGCGGGCCGACAATACCAGCCGCATCCTCGACGTGAAATATTACGTGCTGCTGCCCTCGGTCTCGGCCGTCGGCTCCTCCCTCGACAATGTGCAGTGGGAATCGATCCTGCGATCGGTCTCCGCGCACCGCGCCTATAGTTGGGCCTATGACGGCGAATACCGGGCGATGAACATCGCCGACTTCTTGACGCTGAATGTCCAGATGCCACGCTCGCTTGCCTATTGCTACGAGAAGATCGTCAGCAATCTCGGCTATCTTGCCCAGGATTACGAGGCGCGGCTCCCTGCCCACGATACCGCGGATTCAATCCGCACCACGCTGCAGACGAGGGCGATCCGGGATATCATGGATCAGGGCCTGCACGAGTTCCTGGAGGATTTCGTCTCGCGCAACAACAAGCTCGGCGCGGAAATTTCCGATGGCTACCGGTTCTATGTATAAGCGGATAACAACATGAGACTGAAGATCAGCCACCTCACCGAATACCGCTACGACGAACCGGCGCAGTTCTCGCTGCAACGGCTGCGGCTGACGCCGCCAACGAACTCCACTCAAAAAGTACTCGGCTGGGCCCTGAAGGTCGAGGGCGCTACGCCGGAGGTCGAATATGACGACCAGTACGGCAATCACGTCAATCTAGTCTCGCTGGAAGGCGAACAAGAGGTGACGCGTATCCTCGCCGAAGGCGAGGTCGAGACGGGGGACAACAACGGCGTCACCGGTCCGCATACCGGCTTCTGCCCGCTTTGGCTCTTCCTGCGCGACACACCGCTGACAAAGGGTGGCAAGCTGGTGAAGGAACTGATCAAGGGCGTCGGTGGCGATAACGAGCTCGCCCGCATGCATGCGCTGATGGCGGCGATCCACGAAACGGTCGATTATAGGCCCGGCACCAGCAATACCGAGACGACGGCCGAGCAGGCGCTGGAGAGGAAGAGCGGCGTCTGTCAGGACCATGCGCATATTTTCATCGCCGCCGCCCGCGCCCTGCAGGTGCCGGCGCGTTACATCTCCGGTTATTTGATGATGGAGGAAAAGATCGAACAGGCGGCGACCCATGCCTGGGCAGAGGCCCATATTCCCGGCCTCGGCTGGGTCGGCTTCGATCCCGCCAACGAGATCTGCCCGGATGCCCGTTACATCAGAGTCGCCTCCGGCCTCTGCTATCGTGATGCCGCGCCGATTTCAGGCATGCGCATCGGCACGCCGGGCGAAACGCTGACGGTCACCGTGAAGGTCGAGGACGGCGGACAGATGCAAAGCCAGAGCCAGAGCTGAACATACATGCAGCTTTATCGCACCCTGCGATTGGCCGGTAGAATAGCTGCCGAACTCGTCGCGAAACAAACATGTTGGACTTGAATATAGCGACCGACGGTCTCGAAATTCCGCTGTTTTCCGACACCCATCACACGTCATAATTGCCGTTCGTCAATTTTTCATTGCAGACTAACTCTATTTTAAGGCCGCAGGCACAAGCTTGTCTGCGGCGACGCCTAGTGTATTTCGGCAGGCGTCGTTTAAGAAGCGGCATGATGCAAGCTTTCATAATGATCTTCAGTTGCCGGCATGGATGAGGCGACGAACGCGCCCTCCGATGAGGGCAGCCTGTTTGCTTCTGGGATTTAACGGGATCGTCCATGCCTCTTCTTATCGTCGACGACAGCGAATCCAGCCTTCTCGCCCTTGAGACCGCAGTCTGTGGTTTCGCCGGCTGTGTGGTCGAAAGCTTCACCAATCCGCTCGAAGCCCTTGCCCGCTGCCGGGAGGTCGATTTCGACGTTGTGCTGGTGGATTATATGATGCCTGAGATGAACGGTATCGAGATGATCCGCAGGCTGCGGCGCCAGCCGGGTTATGAGGATGTGCCCGTCGTGATGATCACCTCGCAGGCGAAGCGGTCGGTTCGGCTGGAAGCGCTGGAGGCCGGCGCCACGGATTTTCTCGCCAAGCCCTTCGACCCCTTGGAACTGCAGGCACGCGTCCTCAACCTGATGGCCCTGCACAAGGCCCAGCTGGCGCTTGCCGACCGGGCGAAATCACTGGACATGGCCTTCCGCCACGCCACCGAACAGGCCGACATGCGCGAGCAGGAGATCATCTGGTGCCTTGCCCAAGCGATGGCCTCGCGCGACGGCAATACCGGCGACCATATCGAGCGCGTCGCCAATATCGCCGAGCTGATCGCCGAAGGCCTCGGCCTCGATCGCATCCAGCGGCGCAATATCTATCTCGCTGCTCCCCTGCACGATATCGGCAAGATCGCCATTCCCGATGCCATCTTGCAGAAGCCGGGCAAGCTCGAGCGGCACGAGATCGAACGCATGCGCGAGCATGTCCCAATCGGCGTCGCCATTCTGGCCAACAGCTCCGCCGAGCTCTCCCGCGTCGCGACCGCCATCATCGCCGGCCATCATGAGAAATGGGACGGAACCGGCTATCCAAAGGGCCTGTCCGGCGACGCCATCCCGATCGAAGCGCGCATCGTCGCCGTCGCCGACGTCTTCGAAGCGCTCTGCTCCGACCGGCCCTACAAGCAGGCCTGGCCGATCGAGCGGGCTTACGAGGAAATCATCGCCTGCAGCGGATCGCATTTCGACCCCGCCTGCGTCGCCGCTTTCCGCCGCAAATGGCCGGCAATCCGCGCGCTCTTCGAACATGGCGCCGACGAAGATCACAGCATGGTGGTCTCAAACGCCTGATCACCATTAGCCTGCAAGGAACCGGCGGACAAAAAAAGAGGCGGGGTGATACCCCGCCTCTTCGTCGATTCACTGTCCTGATTGCACCTGTTAATGGCTGTCCTTGCCGACCGCGTTTCCACGACATCCCTTCAGGAAGTCGAGATCGGCGCCGGTATCGGCCCCTTCGACATGCTGCTGATGCAGGAAGGCATAGCCGGATGTGGGCAGATCATGGTTCGGCTGCCACTCAGCGAGCCGCCGCGCCAGTTCCTCATCGGAAATGTCGAGATGCAGACGACGGTTCGGCACATCCAGCTCGATCATGTCGCCGTTTTTCACGACTGCGAGCGGACCGCCGACCGCCGCTTCCGGCGAGGTGTGCAGCACGACGGTACCGTAGGCAGTTCCGGACATGCGGGCGTCGGAAATACGCACCATGTCGAGGATGCCCTTCTTGAGCACCTTCGGCGGCAGACCCATGTTGCCGACCTCGGCCATCCCGGGATAGCCCTTCGGCCCACAGTTCTTCATGACCATGATGCAGGTTTCGTCGATGTCGAGGTTCTCGTCGTTTATCTTGGCCTTGTAGTCGTCGATGTCCTCAAACACGACCGCCCTGCCCCGGTGCACCAGCAGATGTGGCGAAGCCGCCGAAGGCTTCAACACCGCGCCCTTCGGCGCGAGATTGCCGCGCAGCACGACGATGCCGCCCGAAGCTGTCAGCGCCTTTTCGGCCGGAAGGATAACGTCTTCGTTCCAGTTGACGACGTCCTTGACCTCGTCCCAGACGGTTTCGCCGGATACCGTCAGCGCATCCTTGTGCAGCAGGCCCGCCTCGCCGAGGCGCTTCAGCACCACCGGCAGGCCGCCGGCATAGAAGAACTCCTCCATCAGATACTTGCCCGATGGCATCAGGTTGACGATGGTCGGGACGTCACGGCCGCAGCGATCCCAGTCGTCAAGCGAAAGATCGATGCCGACACGGCCGGCAATGGCGAGCAGGTGGATGACGGCGTTGGTCGATCCGCCGATGGCCGCGTTGGTGCGGATGGCATTCTCGAAGGCTTGCTTCGTCATGATCTCGGAGGGCTTCAGGTCATCCTTGACCATCTGCACGATACGCCGGCCGGTCAGCTGCGCCATGACCTTGCGGCGGGAATCGACGCCCGGGATCGCGGCGTTGCCTGACAGAGCCATGCCGAGTGCCTCGGCCATGGAAGCCATGGTGGAGGCGGTGCCCATGGTGTTGCAGGTGCCCGACGAACGGCTCATCGAGGCCTCAGCCTCGAGGAATTCGGCCTGCGTCATCTCGCCGGCCTTCACCATTTCGGAAAACTTCCACAGATGCGTGCCCGAGCCGACCCGTTCGCCACGGAAATAGCCGTTTAGCATCGGTCCGCCTGTGACGACGATAGAAGGCAGGTCGCAGGAAGCCGCCCCCATGATAAGCGACGGCGTGGTCTTGTCGCAGCCAACCAACAATACGCAGCCATCCATCGGCTGGCCGCGGATCGCCTCTTCTACCGCCAACGCGGCAAGATTGCGGTACATCATCGCGGTCGGGCGGAAGGTGTTTTCGGATGCCGAGAACACCGGCACCTCGAGCGGGAAGCCGCCGGCCTCCCATACGCCCGCCTTCACCTTCTCGGCGAGCTCTCTGAGATGACCGTTGCAGGGGGTCATATCCGACCAGGTGTTGAGGATGCCGATCACCGGCCGGCCGTCGAACAGGTCGTGCGGATAACCCTGGTTCTTAAGCCAGCCGCGGTGATAAATCACGTCGCGGCTCGTACCGCCGTACCATTCCTGCGACCTCAGCCTGCGCGGCCATTCCGCTTTCTTTTTCATAGTCTCTATCCTTCAGGATATCGCCGGACCGCCTCGTACGGCCCGGGTTATCGCACTTGTCTCAAGCCAGGGTGTAGGCGGTCTTGACGGTTGTGTAGAATTCGGCGGCGTACTTGCCCTGCTCGCGCGGGCCGTAAGACGAGCCCTTGCGGCCGCCGAACGGCACGTGGAAATCGACGCCTGCCGTCGGCAGGTTGACCATCACCATGCCGGCCTCGGAATTGCGCTTGAAATGCGTGGCATGTTTCAGGCTAGTCGTGGCGATGCCGGCCGAAAGGCCGAACGGCGTGTCATTGGCCGTCGCCAGCGCCTCGTCGTAATCCTTCGCCCGGATTACCGACACCACGGGCCCGAAGATCTCCTCGCGCGAGATCCGCATCTGGTTGGTCGCTTCGGTGAACAGCGTCGGCTGCAGATAGAAGCCGGGCGTTTCGCGGGAGATCACCTCGCCGCCAAAGGCGAGTTTGGCGCCTTCCGACTTGCCGATCTCGATATAGTCCGTATCGGTCTTCAACTGCCGCTCATCGACGACGGGGCCGATATGAGTGCCGGCCTTCAGGGCGTTGTCGACGACCAGCGTCTTCAGCTTATCGGTCAGCGCGGCGACGAACTTGTCGTGAATGCCTTCGGTGACGATCAGCCGCGAGGAAGCGGTGCAACGCTGGCCGGTCGAGAAGAAGCCGGAATTGGCGGCCGCCTCGACGGCGACGTTGAGATCGGCATCGTCGAGCACGACCATCGGGTTCTTGCCGCCCATTTCCAGCTGGAACTTGCGGTTATGCTCGATGGAGGCGGCGGCGACGCGTCTGCCGGTGCCGGTGGAACCGGTGAAGGTGATGCCGTGAACGTCGGGGCTTTCGAGCATGGCCTGGCCGACGACCGAGCCCTTGCCCATGACGAGGTTCAGCACGCCCTTCGGCAGGCCGGCGCGGTGCAGGATATCGACGATCGCCCAGGAACAGGCGGGCACCAGTTCGGCCGGCTTGAAGACGATAGTGTTGCCGTAGCAGAGCGCCGGCGCGATCTTCCAGGCGGGAATGGCGATCGGGAAGTTCCACGGCGTAATGATGCCGATGACGCCGAGCGCCTCGCGGGTGATCTCGACACCGATATTCGGGCGAACCGACGGAAGGACCTCACCGGCCAGCCGCAGTGCCTCGCCGGCGAAGAATTCGAAAATCTGCGACGCGCGGATCACCTCGCCGGTGGCTTCCGGCAGCGTCTTGCCTTCTTCGCGGGCAAGCAGCGCACCGAGCTCATCCTTGCGCGCCATGATCTCGTCGCCTGTCTTCTTCAGGATGACGTGGCGCTCCCAGATGCCGGAGCGCGACCAGGCTGGGAAGGCAGCCTTGGCGGCAGCAATGGCGTTTCTCGTGTCGTCTGCGCTGCCA
Organism: Rhizobium sp. WSM409; assembly: GCF_057653825.1. Classification (NCBI taxonomy): domain Bacteria; kingdom Pseudomonadati; phylum Pseudomonadota; class Alphaproteobacteria; order Hyphomicrobiales; family Rhizobiaceae; genus Rhizobium; species Rhizobium sp. WSM409. The sequence continues at coordinate 3,214,165 of NZ_CM172794.1, forward strand.
TCGGCATAGAGGCCGACGACCTCATTCGTATCCGATGGGTTGATATTCTTCGTCGCGTTCGAGCCGACCCATTCGCCGGCGATCAGGTTTTGATAAATGGTCATGGGCTTAACAAGCCTCCTTTACCGTTTACGAGCAAAGAGCCGGCCGCCGGATGCGGCCAGGTCTTGAATTCAGAGCTGCCTGACGGCGATCTCTTCCTCGGCGGCCACCTTCAGCGGATTGCGGAGCGCCAGGCCGAATTCGGCAACTTTGATCTCGAAGACGTCGCCCTCTTCGGTCTTGACGCCGTCGGCAAAGGAAAGGGTCGCCGTGCCGAACATATGGACATGCACATCGCCCGGAGCACGGAAGAGGCCATATTTGAAATGGTGATATTCCAGATTGGCGAAGGTGTGCGACATGTTCGCCTCACCGGATAGGAACGGCTTTTCGAAGATCACCTTGTCGCCGCGCTTGATGCGCGAGGTGCCGCGAATATCCTCCGGGGCAGCGCCGACACGGATTTCCGGGCCGAAGCTGGCCGGGCGCAGCTTCGAATGGGCGAGATAGAGATAGTTGATCCGCTCGGTGACGTGATCGGAAAATTCGTTCGACAGCGCAAAACCGATACGGAAGGGCGAGCCGTCCTTGCCGATCACGTAGATGCCGGCCATCTCCGGCTCTTCACCGCCGTCGAGCGCGAAGGAGGGCGAGAGGAGGGGCGCGCCAGGGGCTGCGGCGCCATGGCCGTTGCCCTTGTAGAACCATTCGGGCTGGACGCCCTTTTCGCCGGCCTTCGGCTTGCCGTTCTCAAGGCCCATCTTGAACATCTTCATCGAGTCCGTGAGGGTTTCCTCGGCGGCCTCGGTGGTCTTCTTGTGCATGGAATCGCGCGTTGCTGCCGAGCCCAAATGTGTCAGGCCGGTGCCGGTCAGATGCAGGTGCGCGGCATCTGGATGGGTGATCGGCGGAAGGAAGCGGTCTTCCGCATAGGCCTTTTCAAGATCGACGGCGTCCCCGTAGCCATGCGCTTCGATGACTGAGGCAAGAGACTTGCCGCCGTCTGCGGCTTCCATCGCCAGCGCATAGACGCTGACGGCGTTCTTGATCGACCTTGCAGCGCCGCCCTGCTCACGCACGGCGACGATGATCTCTCCGTTTACACCCTTGATCTGTGAAATAAGCACGTCTTCGATCCTTCTCGTTTCGGCGAAGACAGGAAAAAGCTCCGCCTGTCCGGCTCCATCAGGAGCCGGAATCCATCATTCATATGACTGCGAATGCCTGGCTGACGCCTTGAGACGCTCAGCCCTTGTTTTTATTGTAGACGTCGAAGAACACGGCAGCGAGAAGCACCGCACCCTTGACCATCTGCTGCGAGTCCGTGCCGAGACCGTGGATCGACATGCCGTTGTTCATGATGCCCATGATCAGAGCCCCGATAACAGCGCCGGTCACCTTGCCGACGCCGCCCTGGGCGGATGCGCCGCCGATGAAGCAGGCCGCGATCACGTCGAGTTCAAGACCAAAGCCGCCCTTGGCCGTCGCCGAGTTGAGACGCAGGGCAACGATCAGTCCGGCCAGTCCGGCAAGCAGACCCATATTTGCGAACGTCAGGAAGGTCAGCCGCTCGGTGTTGATACCGGAAAGCTTCGTCGCCTTCTCATTGCCGCCCATGGCGTAGATGCGGCGGCCGATCGTCGTCCGGCGGGTAATGAAGGCATAGGCGGCCACCAGAACAAGCATGACCATCAGCACGTTCGGGAAGCCGCGATAGATCGACAGCTGGTAGCCGAGCGCCAGAATGGCGAGCGTGACGAGGGCGTTCTGGGCGAGGAAAAAGCCCAGCGGCTCGACATCATTGCCATGCTTTTCATTCGATAGGCGCTTGCGCCATGCCAGATAGAAGAGGGTTACGGCGCCGACAACGGTCAGAATGATCGAGGTCGAGTTGATGCCGCCCATATCGAAAGCGTTCGGCAGGAAGCCGATGCTGATCAGCTGGAAAGCCGGCGGGAAAGGACCGATGCTGGTGCCGGTCCCCGATGCCGTCATCACGAACAGCGTCAGGCCGCGGAAGACCAGCATGCCGGCCAACGTGACGATGAAGGACGGGATCTTGTGATACGCGACGAAATAGCCCTGGATGCCGCCGACAAGCGCGCCCATGGCAAGGCAGACGATACCCGCCAGAACATAATTGGTGTGCCATTGCACCGTCATTACGCCGGCGATAGCGCCGATAAAGCCGACGACCGATCCCACCGAAAGATCGATATGGCCGGCAACGATCACCAGCAGCATGCCGAGCGCCATGATGACGATGAACGAGTTCTGCAGAATGATGTTTGTCAGGTTGAGCGGCCTGAAGAGAACGCCACCGGTCGAAAACTGGAAGAACACCATGATCGCGATAAGCGCGATAAACATGCCATATTCGCGGATGTTGCCGCGAACGTAGTCTCCGATGGAGACGACACGCCCTTGCTCTGCGATGGGTTGATTGATCGGCGTCATTGTTTCTTCTCCCCTGAGCGCATGATAGCGCGCATGATGGTTTCCTGGCTTGCTTCTCCCTTCGGCAGTTCCGCGACGATGCGTCCTTCGTTCATCACGTAGATGCGGTCACACGTGCCGAGCAGTTCGGGCATTTCCGACGAGATCATCAGAACGCCCTTTCCATCGGCGGCAAGCTGGTTGATGATAGTATAGATTTCGTATTTTGCGCCAACATCGATGCCGCGCGTCGGCTCGTCGAGGATCAAAATATCGGGATTGGAGAACAGCCATTTCGACAGCACCACCTTCTGCTGGTTGCCGCCGGAAAGATTGACCGTCTCCTGGAAAATGCTGGAGGAACGGATACGCAACTTCGACCGATAGTCGGTCGCAACCCGCGCTTCCTTGAAGCTGTCGATAACGGACGCGTTCGACACCGCCGCCAAATTAACGAGCGTCGTGTTGTGCAGGATCGTGTCGTTGAGCACGAGGCCGAGCTGCTTGCGGTCTTCGGTGACGTAGGCGAGCCCGGCATCGATTGCCTTGCGCACGGTGCTGACATCGACCGGCTTGCCGTGCATCAGCGCCTCGCCCGAAACCTTGTGGCCATAGGCCTTGCCGAACAGGCTCATGGCGAATTCTGTGCGCCCTGCCCCCATCAGGCCGGCGATGCCGACGACTTCGCCCTTGCGGACGGTGACGTTGATATTGTGCAGGACCTGACGGTCGCGGTGCTGCTGGTGGTAGGCGTTCCAGTTCTTCACTTCGAGAATGGTTTCGCCGATCGGCACCGAACGCGGCGGATAGCGGTCTTCAAGATCGCGGCCGACCATGTTGCGGATGATGATGTCTTCGCTGATCTCGTCCGCGTGACAGTCGAGCGTCTTGACTGTCATGCCGTCACGCAGGACCGTGATCTGGTCGGCGACCTTGCGGATCTCGTTCAGCTTGTGGGAAATGATGATGGAGGTGATGCCCTGCTTGCGGAACTCCATGAGCAGAGTGAGCAGCGCGTCGGAATCGCGTTCATTCAGCGAGGCGGTCGGCTCGTCCAGGATGAGCAGCTTGACGCTCTTCGACAGCGCCTTGGCGATCTCGACGAGCTGCTGCTTGCCGACGCCGATGTCGGTGACCAGCGTGTTCGGAGATTCGGACAGGCCTACTTTCTTCAGCAGCTGCTTGGTGCGGTTGAATGTCTCGTCCCAGCTGATGACGCCGCTCTTGGCATTCTCGTTGCCAAGGAAGATGTTTTCGCCGATCGACAGCAACGGCACGAGCGCCAGTTCCTGGTGAATGATGACGATGCCGATTTCTTCGGAGTCCTTCAGGACCTTGAAGTTGCGCGTCTCACCTTCGTAGATGATGTCGCCTTCATAGCTTCCTGTCGGATAGACGCCGGATAGCACCTTCATCAGGGTCGATTTGCCGGCCCCGTTTTCGCCCACCAATGCGTGGATTTCACCCTGGCGAACCTTGAGGTTCACATTCTCCAGCGCCTTGACGCCCGGGAACGTCTTGGTGATGCTCCGCATTTCGAGGATAGTATTGTCCATAGTCAAAGTTCCAGCGCCTGCAGCCGTCAACCAGCCGGGCGATCATAAAATCGAAGACCGGAACCCGCAAGCGCGGGCTCCGGTCCTTCTCATTACTTCAGCTTGTCTTCAGAGTAGTAACCGCTGTCGACGAGAATCTGCTTGTAGTTGGTCTTGTCGACGGCAACCGGCTTCAGCAGATAGGACGGGACGACCTTGACGCCGTTGTCGTAGGTCTTCGTGTCGTTGACCTCCGGATCCTTGCCGGACATCACAGCGTCGACCATGGCAACAGTGACCTTGGCGAGTTCGCGGGTGTCCTTGAAGATCGTCGAGTGCTGTTCGCCAGCGATGATCGACTTGACCGACGGGATTTCAGCGTCCTGACCGGTGACGATCGGGAGCGGCTGAGCCGCAGTACCGTAACCAACGCCCTTCAGCGAGGAGATGATACCGATGGACAGACCGTCGTAAGGCGACAGAACGGCATCGACCTTGGCGTCGGTGTAGTTAGCCGAGAGCAGGTTGTCCATGCGGGCCTGGGCCGTTGCCGGATCCCAACGCAGCGTGCCGACCTTGTCCATGCCGGTCTGGCCGGACTTCACGACGAGCTTGCCGCTGTCGATGTAAGGCTGCAGGACGGACATGGCGCCATCATAGAAGAAGAAGGCGTTGTTGTCGTCAGGCGAGCCGCCGAACAGTTCGATGTTGAACGGGCCCTTGCCGTCCTTGAGGCCGAGGCCGTCAACGATGGAGCCAGCCTGCAGAACGCCGACCTGGAAGTTGTCGAACGTCGCGTAGTAGTCGACGTTGCCCGAATCGCGGATCAGACGGTCATAAGCGATGACCTTGATGCCGGCGTCGTGTGCCTTCTGGAGAACGTCGGAAAGCGTCGTGCCGTCGATCGAAGCGATGACGAGAACCTTGGCACCCTTGGTGACCATGTTTTCGATCTGCGAAAGCTGGTTCGGAATGTCGTCGTCGCCATACTGCAGGTCAGTGCCGTAACCGGCAGCCTGGAGCTGCTTGACGATGTTGTTGCCGTCGTCGATCCAGCGGGCAGAAGCCTTGGTCGGCATTGCGATGCCGACAGTGCCCTTATCCGCGGCCAGAGCCGGTGCAACGAACGAAGCGACGCCGAAGGCAGCCGCAGCCATCAATGAGATAATGGATTTCATTTCTCTCTCCCTTGTTAATAAGCAGCGGACGAAAAATCGCCCGCCCCGAAACTGTGGCAGGTTCCGTATTGGATAGTTACTTCAGATGGTGAGAAACGAAGTAGGTCTCCTCCACGATCTCACACGTGTTGAGTGCCAACCAGCACACGGCGGCAAACTGGTATGGATTCCTATAACTGTCAAATAGAATAAGTGCTAACGTGCATAACAATTTTGGTATATCGTTAAAAAGTATTACTTTTGATGGAGCGCAGCGAGGAGGCTGCAACCATGACGGTTATTTCTGAGCCATTTTTGATGGATCACGTCGATATCCACAGCGATAATTTCGGCGATGACAGCCTTTTGCGTGCAGGACTTAAGCTGAATCACCTGCGCATGATCGTCGCAATCGAAGATAGCGGACAGATTTCCGCAGCTGCGGAAGTCCTGAACATTTCGCAGCCCGCCGCATCGCGGATGTTGTCCGAAATGGAATCGATCACCAAGACGTCGCTCTATGAGCGGGTGGCCCGCGGCGTGGTTCTGACGACCTTCGGCGCAGCGCTTGCCCGAAGGGCTCGGAAGATCCTCCTGGAACTGCGCGAGGCGAGCCGCGAGATTGGCGAATTGAAAAGCGGCAAGGGCGGTTCGGTCTTCATCGGCGCGGTGACCGCGCCGGCCATGAGCCTCGTCGTGCCGGCGATCAACAAGGTGCGCAAGGCTTATCCCGGCATCGAAATCAACATCCAGGTGGAGACGAGCAATGTGCTTGCCCGCGAACTGCTCGCCGCCCGCCATGACTTCATCATCGGCCGCATTCCCGATGATCTCAACCCGCGCCTGTTCGAGGTGACGGAGATCGGCATCGAGCGGGCTTGCCTGATCGTGCGCAGCCGCCATCCGCTTATGAAGCACAAGATGAGCAGCCTCGCCGACGTCAGGGATTACGACTGGGTGTTCCAGCCGCCCGGCACGCTGCTGCGCCGCACGATCGAGGACGTTTTCCTGTCGCGTGGCGTGGCGCTGCCCGAAAACATCGTCAACACCTCCTCGCTGCTTCTGACCTGCGCCATCATCTGCGAGACCGATGCGATCGCTCCGGTCGCCGTCGACGTCGCCCAGTTCCTTGCCAGCCAAGGCTCGAATGCCTCGGATGTGCGCATGCTGCCGATCGATTTCGACATCAACGTCAAGCCCTACAGCATGATCACGGCGAGGGAACGGGCGCTGCCGCCGAGCGCAAGGCTGCTCTACGACATCATCCTTGAGGAGAGCCGCAAGCAGGCCGGCTGACGACACCCGCAAGCCCTGCACCATCTTGCTCTCTTTTAATGCGCCTCGAGCAATTCCAGCAAAAGTGTGCAGCGGTTTTGCCGGGAAAAGCGCGAAGCGACTTTCCCAGGAATTGCGTGAACAAGGAGATAGAGCATTTCCGTGGTTCGAAGAAAAACGGAAATGCTCTCAAGGAAGGCGGGATGCTGTTCGGACGGTCGGTATTTCAATCAGTCCTCGAGCGGCTGAAGGCGGAGGACGAGACGGCCGAAGACGCCGAAGCGCCGGCCGTCCATCGCGTCTCCGGTCTTGGCACCGGGCTTGCCTTCGATGTCATGGAGGGCGTCTCGGCCGTCTCGCAACGCGTCGGCCAGGCCTATTTCGACAATCTGGAACTCGATCCCGCCGCCGCGATCGCGGAGGAACCGGCGCCTGCGCCCCCACCCGAGCCCGTCATGCCGGACCATCTCGCCCGCATCGCTCCGGAAGAGATCGCCGCGGAACTCGCGATCGCTGCCGCCGATACCCAACAGACGCTGAACGAGAAGCGGCGCGCCTTTGCCAAGGCCAATCATCCTGATGGCATCGCAGAGCCTTTCCGCGACAATGCCAACAGGCGCATGATGATCGCCAATCTGCTGATCGACGAGGCGATGCGCCGGCTGCCGCACAGCTGAAGCTTTCTCGAACGCAGACAAACGTTCCGAGGCTTTGGAAGAGCCGCCGTTTCCGGCTCGATTCGCGAATTCTATATGGGCTGCTTTTCCTGCGTTTCAACCTGTGGCCATGGTAATCAGTTTGATTCTTTCGCGTTCGGGTAGCAGATAAATCTTCCGCTTTTTGGCAGCGGCAATAGCGTATTTCGGGACCCCAATAGACCATGCCTACGCCCTTTTCGGTAGGACCTAGCGCAATTTAGCGAAATTGAATGCGATACAACCCAGTGTAACATAGGGCGGTGTAAATGTTTTTCAGGAGAGCGCCGACATGTCATCTACGGAAGATCCGAAGCTACCACGCAACACTGCGCGCAGACATTTTCTAGGTGTAGCCGCAGCCGCCGGAGCTCGTATTGCCGGCGTGGCCGCCTTGGCCGCAGCAATTACCACCTCTCCGGCCAATGCGCTGGGGCGGCTTTGGGGACGGGGCGGCTCCGGTGGAGGCTCTGGCGGGAGCGGTGGCTCAGGCGGAAGTGGTGGCTCCAGTGGCGGTGGCGGCAGCGGGAGCGGCGCACAATGTTTCCTGCGGGGAACGGCGATCCTCACGGATTGCGGTGAGAAGCCTGTCGAGGATCTGCGCATCGGCGATCGCGTTGCCCTTCCTGACGGTAGCACGCGTTCCGTAAAGTGGGTCGGCCGCCAAAGCTTCAAGAAGAGCGGCGCGCGCTGGCAGAAGGACGTCGTGCCTATCCGGGTTTCACGCCACGCACTGGGCGGGCACGCACCCCATTCGGATCTCTATCTGTCGCCTGGCCATGCGCTGCACCTGAACGGCATTCTGATCCAGGTAAAGGACCTCGTGAACGGCACGACGATTGCATCGGTCACTCCCGCCGCCGACGTATCGATCGAGTACTATGCCGTCATGCTCGATACGCACGAAGCTATCCTTGCCGAAGGTGCTGAGGCCGAGTCCTTCCATCTGAAGAACAGCAATCACGAGAACTTCTGCAATTTTCCAGAGTACGAGCGTCTCTATGGCAAGGAACGCATCGTGATGACATCCTTTGCGCCGTTGCTGGGAGGTGGCTGGTCACATTTGAAGGCGCTTTTCCTGCTCGGCGTTTCGCCGCTGGTACCGATGCACGATCCATTCGGGAATGCCTGCGAAAAGATCGACGCGCAAGCCAAGGAATTGTCACTCTGACAGGACGGGAATGCGCCGGGGATCGGGCTGGCTGCACGCGAAGCCGTGCGTCGGTTTTGCGAGAGTATCAAGCCAGACGTCAAGCGTGGCGCGCATCGGAAAGATCGCGGCACGCTTTGATTATTCGGCCTTCTTCTCTTCGTCACCTGCCGGCTCGTTCCCGTCCGCGTCATCGGGTGTGACGACCACAGTCTCGGGCGGCGCCGGATCGAAGGCCAGATCAGCATATAGCCAGATCGGCATATAGAAGGAATAGACACCCGCACCGCCGGCCAGCACGCCCAGAAAGGGTCGCCGCCGACGAATTCGACGATCGCCCATCCAAAACAGACGACGACAATGAGCACGCGGAACCAAAGGTGCCGGTAGGCCGCTGACGCTCCGTGAAAAGCGCCGCGCCTTCACGCGCGCCAATCATCCCGATGGCATAGAATTGCTCTTTCGCGACAATGCGACGAAGCGCATGATGCTGGCCAATCTGCTGATCGACGAAGCGCTGCGGCGATTGAGCCGCTGACTATTCCGCCTGCCCGTCCTTAGGAGGTTTTTCAGCGGCCGCCGCGGGTTCGTCCTCGTCCTCGGGGTCCGGCTGCACGGGCAGCTCGATGGCCGGAGGCTGCGGATTGAAGGTCCAGAACAATATATAGAAGGAATAGGCGCCTGCCCCGCCGGCCAGCACCGCCCAGAACGGATCGCCGGTGACAAGTTCGACCACGGCCCAGCCGAAGCAGACGGCAACAATGGCAATTCGCACCCAGAGGCGCCGATATGCCGGATGATTCGGATCTATGAGTTGCATTCCTGCCCCGCGGTCGCATTTGTCGCACTGCCTTCGGCCCATGCCGTGATTGTCTCTAGAGCCTTTCCTGGTCAGATTAAAGTATTCTCTTGGCTGAAAGGCCGGGCATCTTTCCGCCAGGATCAGAAGCGATCGGCTCTGCCCTGACCAAAACCTGCTCCGGCAGAATAGTTCAATCCGACCAGGACAGGCCTGGTTCGAATCTTGCAAATGTGAAAGATCCGCGGGCTTGACGCGGTCCACAGAAGGTGGAATGAAAATTCCATAATTTTGGCAGTTCGGTTTATTTGTTCCGAATTCAAGGGAGGTTAGAATGACAGTGAGATTTGGTCTTCTCGGCGCCGGCCGCATTGGCAAAGTTCATGCAAAGGCTGTCAGCGGCGACGCCAATGCAAAGCTCGTTGCGGTCGCAGACGCCTTTCCGCAGGCAGCCGACGCGATCGCCTCCGCCTATGGCTGCGAGGTCCGCACCATCGAGGCGATCGAGGCAGCCAAGGATATCGACGCCGTCGTCATCTGCACGCCGACGGATACCCATGCCGACCTGATCGAGCGCTTCGCCCGCGCCGGCAAGGCGATCTTCTGCGAAAAGCCGATCGACCTCGACGTCGCCCGCGTCAAGGCCTGCATCAAGGTGGTGGAAGAGACCGGCGCCAAGCTGATGGTCGGCTTCAACCGCCGCTTCGACCCGCATTTCATGGCGGTGCGCAAAGTCATCGACGAAGGCAAGATCGGCGATGTCGAGATGGTGACGATCACCTCGCGTGACCCCGGCGCCCCGCCGGTCGATTACATCAAGCGCTCCGGCGGTATCTTCCGCGACATGACGATCCATGACTTCGACATGGCCCGCTTCCTGCTCGGCGAAGAACCGGTGTCGGTTTTCGCGACCGCCGCGGTGCTCGTCGACAAGGCGATCGGCGAAGCTGGCGACTATGACAGCGTCTCGGTCATCCTGCAGACGAAATCCGGCAAGCAGGCCATCATCTCCAACTCCCGCCGCGCCACCTACGGCTACGATCAGCGCATCGAGGCGCACGGCTCCAAGGGCCTCGTCTCGGCCGAAAACCAGCGCCCGGTCTCGATCGAAGTCGCAAACGGCGAAGGCTACACCCGCCCGCCGCTGCATGACTTCTTCATGACCCGTTATACCGAAGCCTATGCAAACGAGATCGCCAGCTTCATCGCCGCGATCGAGAAGGGCTCCAAGATCTCTCCATCAGGCGCCGATGGCCTCGCAGCGCTGGCACTCGCCGATGCCGCGGTCCAGTCCGTCAAGGAAGGCAAGCTCATCAAGATCGGCTGACGGCCCTCTCCCGGCCGGAAGCCATGCATGAGATGGCCGGGCACTTGCCCGGCCATTTCGCGTTTCAGAGATCTTTTGGTGAACGGCGTGCCGCAACGCCCCCCTCTGGCCTGTGTCCAGCCGATAGATGGGTAACAGAACGACGAAACGCTAGACGGGCGGTAAGGTTTAGCCACTTGTGATCTCCCCACCTGTGGGGGAGATGGCCGGCAGGCCAGAGGGGGGCTGGCACGGCACACCCCTCAAAGTCGCATACTACCGACTGGCCCGTTGCTGCTGCAATCACCACACGTCGGTTCAAAGAAACCCTCAACCCGATTCCTGAATAATCGCCGATGCCTGGATTCCCTGAACGCCCGAGAGAACGATATCCTCGTCGATGACAGACAGCGCCCGGTTCAGATGTCCTTCGAAGACGAGGATCTGCTCGTCGGCCACCACCCTGATCTCGGGCATGCCTTCCATGCGCACAATATGCGACTGCCCGAGACCCTCTTCGATCCCTTGCCGAAGAAGGTCGTAATAACGCGTGCCCGGCCCGGTGATGGCGATCGGCATGCGCTCCGTCAAGCTCAGCATGCGCGACAGCCCGTTGCCGAGCGCCAGCCCCGCCTGGCGGAAGGCAAAGGCGGGGACGCGGTGGCCCTGGCGCGCCTTTGCGGCGATCTTGTCCAGTTCCGCCACCGGCACGAACTTTGCCGGGATCGTATCGAGCGGCACTTCGAAGGCGCTGCGCAGGATCGCGTAGAAACCGGCATAGGCCTCGATGCAGCCGCGGGTGCCGCAGCGGCAGAGCCCACCGTTGGCCATGTGCAGCATGTGCCCGAAATTCGGCGCCGATATCTCCTGGCCCGTCTGGTTGCCGCGCCTGACGATGCCAAGCCCGACGCTGTGGCCGAGCGAAAGGGCGGCGAGCGAACGGAAATCGGCGCCCTTCACCATCTCCTCACGCGCGCCGAGCGCGGCTGCGACCAGCAGCGTCTCGTTGTCGAGGATCACCTTGGCCTGCCATTCCGGCCGGAGTGCCGATTCGAAATCGATCTGGTCGCTGCCGAAGATCGGCGACCATACCAGAACCGGCTCCGTCGAATTGACCAGCCCCTTGCTGCTGATCGAGATCAGCAGCACCTTTTCTTGGCTGATCTTCGAACGATCGAGAATACGCAAAAGCCCGGCCCGCACCGCAGCGACGAAGCGGGCAGCGCCTGCAGGATCATGCGAACGTTCCTCACTGAAGCGGTCGATCAGCTTGCCGGCATAATCGACCAGCGAATATTGCACCGCATCCGAGGAGATGATGACGACGATAAGATAGCCGCAATCGCGCCGCTGGCGCAGCAGCACGCGTGGCCGGCCGCGGCCGCTTGCCGGCTGATGTTCCGACTTTTCGATGATCTGGGCTTTTTCCAGCTCAGTGGTGATCGCCGAAATGGTGGCCGACGACAGCCCGGTGAAATCGGATATTTCGGTATGCGCGAGCGCACCGTGGCGACGCAGCACGGACAGCACGAGCACGCTGTTTCTCTGCCGGACCAGCTCCGTGCTCGATTTGGTCAGCATGAATGCCGCCCTCTCCTCCTGCTTGCTCTTCCCGTGGTTTCCACTGCATCTCCAGCCGATGTTTCGCAAGGAAATTAAGCTGGCAGTGCAGTGTTGACAGTTGAAAAAATCTCTGACACTAAATTTCTCGACTGTCGAGAAAAAAATCCGAACCTTTCTCGACAGCTATTCGCGGTGGCCGGAGGAAGCATGGGCTGGGCCGGTCGCAATCCACTCGGGAGGACATTATGAAGTCTATTTTGAAATTGATGGCAGGTGCTGCCATCCTCGTTTCCGTGCATACCGCTGCCATGGCTGCCGATCTCGTCGTCGGTGTTTCCTGGTCGAATTTCCAGGAAGAACGCTGGAAGACGGACGAAGCCGCCATCAAGAAGGCTCTCGAAGCCAAGGGCGCCAAGTATATTTCCGCTGACGCGCAGTCTTCTGCCGCAAAGCAGCTTACCGACGTCGAATCGCTGATCTCCCAGGGCGCCAACGCGCTGATCATTCTCGCCCAGGATTCCGATGCGATCGGCCCGGCCATCGAGAAGGCCGCCGCTGAAGGCATCCCCGTCGTCGGCTACGACCGCCTGATCGAAAACCCAGCTGCCTTCTACATTACCTTCGACAACAAGGAAGTCGGCCGACTGCAGGCTGAAGGCGTTTTCAAGGCCAAGCCGGAAGGCAATTACGTCTTCATCAAGGGCTCGTCTTCCGATCCGAATGCTGACTTCCTGTTCTCGGGCCAGCAGGAAGTCCTGAAGGCCGCCATCGACGCCGGCAAGATCAAGAATGTCGGCGAAGCCTATACCGACGGCTGGCTGCCGGAGAACGCTCAGCGCAACATGGAGCAGTTCCTGACCGCCAACAACAACAAGGTTGACGCCGTCGTCGCCTCGAATGACGGCACCGCCGGTGGCGCGATCGCTGCTCTCGACGCACAGGGCCTCGCCGGCTCCGTTCCGGTTTCCGGCCAGGACGGTGACAAGGCGGCCCTCAACCGCATCGCTCTCGGCACGCAGACGGTTTCCGTCTGGAAGGACAGCCGCGAACTCGGCCAGCGCGCCGCTGAAATCGCTCTCGACCTCGCCGGCGGCAAGGACATGAGCAAGATCGACGGCGCCCAGGCTTTCAAGGGCGGCCCCAAGGGCGTCGAAATGCAGTCGGTCTTCCTGAAGCCGCTTGCGATCACCAAGGACAATCTGAACGTCGTCATCGACGCCGGCTGGATCTCCAAGGCGGAAGCGTGCCAGGGCGTCAAGGCCGACAGCGTCGCTGCCTGCAAGTAAGCCAGGGCTTGTAAACTGGAATTGCCGGCGCCGCAGCGAAACACCGTTGCGGCGCCGGATGCGGATGAGAATTCCAACGACGAAGTTTTCTCCGCCTCGCCGCACCATCGCGGGTTTTCATTCCCTGCCGGAAGGGTGTCGCGACGCCACGCGACCGGCTTCCGGAAGCATCGCGATGGTGAGTTGAAGAACAGATGCATGACGCCGATGGCAGCCTCTAGCACGCCGGCGCGTCCGTCCAAACAAAGTGGGGGAACGGCAAACCCATGGCCGAAATGGTAAAATCCACAACATCAAGCGGACCGCGAGCGGCGGAAGCCAGTCCGGTGACCCGCTTTTTCCGCGCCACCGAGATCGACACGCGTCTGCTCGGCATGATCGGCGCGCTGATCATCATCTGGATCGGCTTCCACATCATCACCGGCGGCCTCTTCCTGACTCCGCGCAATCTCTGGAACCTCTCGGTCCAGACGACCGACATCGCCGTCATGACGACGGGCATGGTGCTGATCATCGTCACCCGCAACATCGACCTTTCGGTCGGTTCCGTGCTCGGCCTCTGCGGCATGATCATGGGCGTGACGCAGGCCAAGATCCTGCCGGAATATATCGGTTTCGACAGCCCCTTCACCTGGGCGATCACGCTGCTGGTCGGATTGGCGGCAGGCTGCCTGATCGGCGCCTTCCAGGGCATCATCATCGCCTTCCTCAACGTTCCCTCCTTCATCGTCACGCTCGGCGGCCTGCTCGTCTGGCGCGGCGCCACCTGGCTCGTCACCAGCGGCCAGACGGTTGCGCCGATGGACCAGACCTTCCGCATCATGGGCGGCGGTGCCGAAGGCTCGATCGGCGCCACCTGGAGCTGGATTGTCGGCATCTGCGCCTGCCTCTTCGTCATCGCCAGCATCGTCGGCTCGCGCCGGCAGCGCCGGCGCTTCGGTTTCCCCCGCCGGCCGATGTGGGCTGAATATTTCCTCGCCATCCTGAGCTGCGTGCTCATCCTCGGCGCGGTCTGGATCGCCAACAGCTATTACTGGCCGATCAACATCGCCAAGAAATATGCCGAGACCAACAATATTCCCTGGCCCGAGACCGGCCTGGATATCCCCTACGGTATCGCCGTGCCGGTGCTGATCGCCATCGTCGTCGGCATCATCATGACCTTCATCGCGACAAGGCTGCGCTTCGGCCGCTACGTCTTCGCAATCGGCGGCAACCCCGAAGCGGCCGAGCTCGCCGGCATCAAGACCCGCTGGGTCACCGTGCGCATCTTCGCGCTGATGGGCATTCTCGCAGCCATAGCAGCGGCGATCTCCACCGCCCGCCTCAATGCCGCGACCAACTCGCAGGGTACGCTCGACGAGCTCTACACCATCGCCGCCGCCGTCATTGGCGGAACGTCGCTGGCAGGCGGTACCGGCACCATCGCCGGCGCAATGCTCGGCGCGCTCGTCATGCAGTCGCTGCAGTCGGGCATGGTGCTCGCGCATGTCGATACGCCGCTGCAGAGCGTCGTCGTCGGCACCGTCCTTGTCGTGGCGGTCTGGCTCGACACCGTCTACCGCGCCCGTGCCAAGTGAGAGGAGCCCCAGACATGGCTGATCAACGCACTCCCCTCGTGGAACTGAAAAACATCTCGATCTCCTTCGGCGGCATTCACGCCGTGGACAATGCCTCGGTCGATCTCTACCCCGGCGAAGTGGTCGCCTTGCTCGGCCATAACGGCGCCGGCAAGTCGACGCTCATCAAGATCCTCTCCGGCGCCTACAAGCGTGATGGCGGCGAGATCCTGATCAACGGCGAGCCTGCCGATATCCGCAATCCGCGCGATGCCAAGAAATACGGGATCGAGACGATCTACCAGACGCTCGCCGTCGCCGACAATGTCGACGCCGCCGCCAACCTCTATCTCGGCCGCGAGCTGAAGACCCGCTGGGGCACGCTCGACGACGTGGCGATGGAAGCCTCGGCCCGCGAGGTGATGGGGCGCCTCAACCCCAACTTCAAGCGCTTCAAGGAGCCGGTGAAGGCGCTTTCGGGCGGCCAGCGGCAATCGGTGGCGATCGCCCGTGCGATCCTCTTCAACGCCCGCATCCTGATCATGGACGAGCCGACGGCAGCGCTCGGCCCCCAGGAGACGGCGCAGGTTGGCGAGCTGATCAAGCAACTGAAGAAGGAAGGCATCGGCATCTTCCTCATCAGCCACGACATCCACGACGTCTTCGACCTCGCCGACCGCGTCTCGGTGATGAAGAACGGCCAGGTCGTCGGCCACGCCCGCACCGAGGATGTGACCAAGGACGAGGTCCTCGGCATGATCATCCTCGGCAAGGTACCGTCAAAGGCCATCCCCGGCCCCGGCGCCATGCAGATCTGACCGCCACAAAGCGACAGCTCGCGACAAACACACTCCGCCGCCCGCAAGGCCGGCGGAGATTTCTGTAAGCATTCCCCGGGCCGACGGATAAAAACACCCTTCAAAGCGCAAGCACCCGTATTTCTGAGAATTTCGCGATTGAAGCCAGCCGCAAGCTAGGCTAAGAACCACCCATCGGACAGGCGATTCAAACCGCCGTAGGCATGCACCCGTAGCTCAGCTGGATAGAGTGTTGGATTCCGATTCCAAAGGTCACAGGTTCGAATCCTGTCGGGTGCGCCACAAACACATTGAAATTATTGAAATATTTCCCTTTACTTGCTCTTCCTCCGAGCGGTGACATCGGTAGCACAAGGCGAACCGCGTCGAAAAAAACCTTTGTTTTTAGTATCCGGAAATTGCCGCCGAAGCGGGCGTTAGCACAGTGTTAGCGCGAGCCACCTAATGTGGTGACGCCATGGGAAACCCGGCTGTCCGTTGAAAACAGGACAAGCAGAATGAAGACCAGCCCTGCCGCAGCTTACGGAGGTTACATGAAACTGGTTCTAGGCAGCGCAATATTGGCGTCTGGGATACTGCTATCCAGCCTGTCAGCATTCGCAGCTTCGGGCGGATGGCACTCGGATGGGCAAGGGACGAGATACTGGCACGTCACTCCGCCGCCCGGGCAATGCAACATAAGCCAGGCGAAAAACCGGGCGCTTCGGGCCGGCATCTATCGTAGCGAGATTATACAGCAGGATGACAATGTCATCGTGCTCAGTGGTCTGGATGAATCGGGCGACCGGCGAACGATCGGTTTCGGCAACATCAGGGGGTGTCCTGAGTTGGAGGGCCATGAGGATAGTCCAAACTTCTAAGGACATAGCCAGAGTTTGTTCAGCGAACTTTTCCAGTTCCGACCGAGGTACGCATTTCTGGGCAAGGCGTCGCGTCTCTACCGATCGACGAGGCTGGCGGTTAGCAGCGCATCGGATGCCTCATTCCCAACTGGCCCGCCCTATTGATTGATCCGGGTTTAAGGTCGATGCATGTTCTGGTCAGCCGCTAGGCGGGAGTTGAGGTCGCGTGTTCCGGGAGACTGAAGGTTGGGAGCGGTTGTAACCGTTTCAGAGCGGCGGGGATTTCAGAGCAGCACAGAATGCGCTCGATGCGCTCCTCTCGCGGGCGTAGGGTCCGATTGCGCTTGTGATGACGCGCATCCTCACTTCGCTGAGCATACGCATCCGCTCGTTAGCAATTTGTTGACCATAAGCTGGCTTTACTAAGCGTGATGGATGCGGAGATTCCCGCACACCGTCGAGTGTTTGGTGTAGGACGGAATTGTTCGTGTTGAAGTATCCAGTGCAAGGATTATCGGGCGGAGCCTTGGGCGGAATTGCCACACTGCTGTCGCGTGCGGAACGGTTCGTCGCAAAGACCATTCTGCCGGCTCTGTTTGCGCTGCCCGCACTTGTCGGCTCCGCAACATTTGCCTCGGCGGAAGATCGGGCCCTGAAGCTGTTCTTTACCCATACAGGCGAGAGGGCCACGATCACCTACAAGCGGGACGGAAAGTTCGATCCAAAGGGCCTCACCCAGATCAATCGGTTTCTGCGCGACTGGCGAAGGAACGAGCCGACCCGGATGGATCCCCGGCTGCTCGACCTGGTCTGGGAGGTGTACAAGCGCAGCGGCGGCAAGGACTACATCCACATCGTCTCCGCCTATCGTTCGCCCACCACCAACAACATGCTCCGCAACCGCTCGCGCATCACGGGCGTCGCCAAGAAGAGCCAGCACATGCTGGGCAAGGCGATGGACTTCTACGTTCCCGGCGTGAAGCTTTCGACGCTGCGTGCGCTTGCAATGCAGATGCAGGTCGGCGGTGTCGGATATTACCCTACCTCGGGATCGCCCTTCGTGCATCTCGATGTCGGCAATGTCAGGGCCTGGCCCCGCATGTCCCGGCAGGAACTCGCTCGAATATTCCCGAATGGGCAGACGATCCATCTCCCGGCCGATGGCAGGCCGCTGCCGGGATACAATCAGGCGGTTGCAAACTACAAGAAGCGCGGCGGCCCCACCTCGATCCAGATCGCCAGCAGCGCGGGAGAAGACGAAGACGTGAGCGCGTCGGCCAGGCCGAACGGCGACACCATAGACAATAAGCTCGTGACGGCGCTTCTGCCCGCGCCCAGAAGCCGGGCATTGAATGCGCTCGCGCTGCAAACCGGCGCGGTCGAGCGGGACGACAAACGGTCCGCGGGGGATGTTTCATCTTTGCCGATTCCGATACCGGCGATGCGCCCGCCCGCCCTCAAGCACGACGCGGGCGCAGATGACAAACTGGAGACTGCGTCGATCGGCCCAATTGATGTCCTTCCGGACAGGCCGGCGCCTGCATTGCCGGCCTACGCCCGCTTCGAACCCCTCCGTGTTGCACACCAGGCCTCCAAGCAGGGCGCTGATATGATCGCCTCTCTGCCCATGACCGCTTCCTGGGAAGAAGCAAGTTTCTTTGAATCGACGTCCGACGCGGCGCTGATGAAATGGGCGCTGCATTCTCCCGGCGAAGTAATGGGATTGAACGCGCCTCGCGTTTCCCCCCGCACGGTTCATCGTGAGGTCAATGTCGCGACGTCAGGTGAGGATATCATTCCGGTCGCCGCGACAGACCTGTTCGATGCGAGCCGGTTTGCGTCGCCCCCGGAGGGCTGACCTCAATCATCAAGGCTTGATACGCCGGACGAAGCCGGTCAGCCGCGCCAGAACGACCCGGTGAGAACCGGCTTTGCGATCTCGAAAAACCAAGCGCCCCTTGCCCAGCGCCAGACGACGGTTGTTCGATGTAACGCCTGCCGGGCTCGGGCAATCGACAGCAAGCCCAGCGTCACCACGAATGGCGGGAAGCCGAGATAAGCGTCCCGAACCAGAAGCGCTGTCGACTTCTATGACGACGTTTCCGCGCGCGCGAAATTCAGACCAAAGTCCGATCCACCCCCGGACTTCGTGCCCATACTAAACTGTCGATCGCTGTAATAACAATAATATATTCTCAAGTAACGAGGCGAAACGATGTGAGAAACGGGGTCAGCTTCATTGGATCGCATTTATGCGACGATTTCTACTTCGAAAATGATACCCAGAAACTGGCTGTTGTTGACAATCTTTGCACCGGACCTTTCGAAAATATAACACACATTCGGAACCCTCCTTTCCACAGGCAACCTCAGCTCCCTGGATCCGGAACTCGTTGGAGAGGTTCTCGATACCATGCCGATTCCTCCGATCGAACCGCAAATGGTCGCGGCCGTCTCATGGAACGGATGGTCGAGATTGGGCAGGTCACGATGATCGCGCGACGAACATCTGTAGCATCCGGTCCGGCCCGGCTGCTCGTTGTCGAGCGCAGCTCGTCAGAAACACCTTAAAGTGGTTACTTTTAACAATTGACATTAATAAGTGAGTAATTCTTAGAACTCTTCTAAATAATTGTCATGCATTACAGGTGATGCTAATAAGCAAACAGCTTAATCTCAAGTCACGAGGCACGAAGCAATGAAAAGCGTATTGATTTCTGGCGGGGCTGGCTTCATCGGATCCCACTTGTGCGATCGACTTTTGCTGAGGAAGGACGTCCAGAAGCTAGTCGTTGTTGACAACCTCTGGACCGGGCTTTTCGAAAATATCGCGCACATCCGCGACCCCCGTTTCCACTTCGTGAAATCTGATGTCGAGACGCTGCAGACCTCGGATAAGTTCGACGAAATCTATCACCTTGCATCCCCCGCATCGCCGCCGTGGTACATGAAGGAGCCGAAGAGAACGATCTCCGCCAATCTTCTCGGGGCATTCCGGTTGCTCGACTTGCTGAAGAAGGGCGGACGTTTCGGTTTCACCTCCTCTTCCGAAGTCTATGGCGATCCTCTGGTGTCGCCGCAGCCGGAATCCTACAAGGGTCAGGTCGACTGCACCGGACCGCGCTCGTCCTACGACGAAAGCAAAAGGTGCACTGAGTCGCTGCTGTTCGAGATGCAGCGTACCCAAGGGCTCGACGTCAAGATCGTTCGCCCCTTCAATATCTATGGTCCCCGGACACGCTCCGACGATGGGCGCGCGGTCTCCAACTTCATCACCCAGGCGCTTTCGGGTCGCCCGATTACCGTGTTCGGTGACGGTCTTCAGTCACGCAGTTGGGGCTATGTCGATGACGTTGTCGATGGTTTCGCGCGATATTTCTGGATAAATGAAACCGACTATAAGGGGCCTCTGAACGTCGGCAATGATCGCGAGATTTCGGTTCTCGAGGTCGCGCAATATGTCTCCAGGCTCGTTGGCGGCGTGCCGATCGTCTTCGAGCCGTCACCACCGCAGGACCCCACGAACAGACGGCCTGATTTGACCAATGCGCACTATGTCATGCCCGAATGGTCGTGCAACATCACCTACGAACAGGGCGTGGCGATGACTCTCGACTGGTTCAGGGACCAAATGAGGCACGCCGCGGAATAAACTATGACTTTCGAGATTCTCGTCCCAGGTGCAGATGGCGTATGTTCACGACGTGATTGAGAGAGTGATGATGCGGGAACCACTTCCGTCCGATCTGAAGGATATAAGTTTTCTCATATCGATTCACTATCTTGATCTCGCCACCTCTCACCGTGATGCCGTTTCGCTCCTGGTCTCCGATGGGCTCGTGGTCTTCCTGTCGGATGGTCTTCCCGTAGGACAAGCCTAATCGAAAGGCCTGAGACGGCGGCGGCACTCGCCGAGCGTGCCGTACTCGACAGCCGGAACTGCCCCACGGCAGGCGCATCGGCATGAGCGCGGTAGGGCGTCTGAACCTGGCACTCGGCCGCAGCAGCGTCGGCCGCTACGATTTGGTCGTATTGTCATAGAGTGCTGAACTCAGTTTCGCCTGCATCCATTGGACGTGCTGTTCGATTATATGCGCGCGGAAACCGGGGTTATTGAGGGTGTTCAATGTGAAGTCGGACAAATGCGGGGGGACGTTGTTCGGCTGAATCTGCCATTCGGCAAGCGCCACAGGAAGATATCCGCGTATTGCCTGGCCGTTCAGCCACGGACGGAGATGCCGTGCGTCCCACGGTTCGGCGCCGATCTGGTGACCCATGTCGCCGACGGGTACCGTCCCATTCACGATACGAGCAGCGAGGGGTCGGCGTTCCGCCAGCATAGCTTCGGCTGCCTCAAGGCCTTGGTCCAGATTGATCTCGAGCACCTCGATTTCGTCAGCGGAAGCTGTCGGATCCGTCGGAAGCCGCCAATCCTCACCCAAAACTTCCGCGGCGCCGCGAAGATAATGATATCCATTGAGCTGTCGCTCTACCTTCTCATAGAGCCTGCGAAGGCCAGCCTTTTCCAACATTTGGAGGACGCGGGGGCCAGCCTTGACGAGGGGGTCAAGGACAGAACCGGCGCGGGTAGCGATGATCCTTTGCAGACGTTTTTTCCGCCCCTTTTTTCCGGCAAACCGATGGATCTCGAGCCGCCGCTGTATGTCGGGGTGCTTGCGAGCCATCAAGGCATCGGAGCGTCCCTCTTGATGCCTGCGCACCATCTTTCCGGTCAGTGTCGCCGTCTGATGTTCGAGATGATAGCCCAATGCGTCAGGAGCAAAACGAATTGGAACTCCCTTTTTGATCAGACGCAGACCAAATTCGAAGTCTTCTCGTGCACGGGCGAATTGAGGATCGAGGCCGCCCATTGCGTGAAATAGTTCCGCATCCAGCGAAAGGTTTCCTGTCAGCACATCGGTAAAGGCGAACTGATGTCCAGGGAGGGACACGCGCTCGAAGTGCCTCGTCCACCATGCGCGCGCGCTGAGGCGGAAGCGGTCCCTTGCAATGTGCGGAAGTGGCGGATAGGGGCCCATCACTACGCCCCCAGGGTGGCGCTGATGTTCAACGACGTGCGCCCCAACGAAGTTTTCCCCGGGCTCAATGTCGTCATCAAGGAAGATCAATAAACGGCCGCTCGCGACCTGCGACCCCGCATTGCGGGCGAGTGCCGGACCGACGCCCGGCAACGACAGGGTACGAAGCGGAACGCGGGTACGAAGCGACGCGAGCATTGTCGACGTGTCGTCCTCACACCCGTCAGCCACAACCAGGACTTCGAACGCTGGGGTCCCATCTCGCTGGGCGTCGAGCTTGCCCAGAAGCGATCTCAGCATGGCAGCACGATTATGGGTTGGTATGATAACGCTGATGTCAACCACGCTTATGCCCTGCCTTCACTGCTCGCGCCCGCGCCCTCAGATAACGAACCGGGCCGCTCGCAGCCCCTCTGAACTGGGTTAAGGCGTCGTTGTAAGGCAGGCTGAATTGGTGTGTCCGTCGAGGTTGAAACAATCGCCGAAAAAGCCTGATGTACGAACGAACCATGCGAGGGAGCGCACGCGGGTTTCCCTCGAACACGAGGGCCTTCGTCAAGATGGCGAGCGATGCAGCCTCGTAGCCATACATCTGCTGCTGCAGTTCCTTGCTTGAGCGACGATGGCGGTGCCAGTTCAGAGCTTCGGGATCGTAGATGATCCGATACCCGGCTTCGAGCACGCGCCGGAACATGTCTGTGTCGCCACCAGCCAGACTTAGTGTTCCAGCGTCGAGGGCCTCGTCGAACCACCCCACCACGTCAACCATCGTTCGGCGCAATGCCATGTTGACACCGGCACCCGCATGCCATCCGGTGAAAGGGTCCAGGTTGTAGGCGTCATAGACCTGACGCCTGAAACCACGGCAAAAACCGCCAAAATGTTGAAAGGCGATCTGCGAGTCCGTTTCCAGCTCGGACGCCATAGTAAGGCCGGTTACGGCCAGCACCAGGGGGTCCTCGAAATTGCGAAGCAAGGTTCTAAGCCATAGCGGGTCGGGGACCGCATCGTCGTCGATGAAGGCGACGACGTCTGCTTCTGTGTTGCGAAGGGCAGTATTGCGCGCGACGTCAAGACCAGGACGCGGCTCGCGCAGATATCTCACAGTATCGAAGCGCCCGACTAAATCTCGCGTGGCCTCGTTCGATGGGGCATTGTCGACGACTAGAATATCGGCCTTATCGGGCATAGCCAAAAGCCCGGTGAGGCAGCGCTCCAGATCTTCGGTACGATCGCGCGTGCAGATCACGACGGAAGCTTTCGGCAGCTGATTTGGAGTCGGCGACGGGTCAGGGAGGGCCAGCCGATGCCTCAGCCAAGCCTCGAACACCGACGAACTGGCCGCAGACAGAATCCGATCCTTAATTGGCGTCTTGCCGCCATCGGTGTCGAAGGCGATCACAGCTTGGCCGCACGGACGACCGGCGACCCGGATCAGCACAAGTGCACCCTGATAGTCACCAGTCGGCCCAAAATCTGGCGGAAGGTCAAGAATGTCGATGTCTCGGACCGCAAGGCGCATCAGGAGTTCGGATCCAAGCTGTGCTGCCCCAATGAGCCGTGGTCCGGCGAGGTCGCGGTGGGGCGCGACTGCACCTGCTGCCACTGTGTCGGGGGATTCAGCATACCCTTTCTTGGGCCGGGGCCGGTCACGGCGAGAGGATAGACTTCAGCATGATAATCGTAAACCTGCTGCCAGTCTGCCGAAAAAAGGCCCACCGTAACGCGATAGTCGCCTGGCGCCAGGTCGATACGATTGAGTGTTGTTTCGATGCGCACCGTGTCCGTATCTACGAGAGGGGCGAATTCGGCCAACTTGCTGTCGGTCTCGAAGCAGCACGTATCGTCCGCCGCATAGATGCCGATGACGATAACGGCGTTGCGATCTCTGGTGGCGCCCACATAGGTCAGTGAAATCGACAGCCGGTCGCCCGCAACGATGGTACTTGTCGGCATGCCTTGCTCGTTCAGCAATGCTACGGCTGTGATCTGGAGTTCGCCATTGCCGAACCGGCTGACCTGCGGCACAAGCTCGACGGGCAATTTTGTAACGCCGAACGGTTCGTGCTGGACACTGGCGACCTTCGCCTCGACAGCCGAGGTATAAAGTGGGAGCATTTCGTCGATTGGTCCGTAGCCCACGACGCGTCCGCCTCTCAGGAACAGCACGTAGTCGCAGATTTCTCTTACCTGCGAGACGTCGTGTGACACGAAGAAGATAGTGGCGCCGTCGTTCAGTATCTCCTTCACTCTTGCAATGCACTTCTGCTGGAAGGCTTGGTCGCCTACGGCGAGGG
The DNA here is from genome assembly GCF_057653825.1 of Rhizobium sp. WSM409. NCBI lineage: Bacteria > Pseudomonadati > Pseudomonadota > Alphaproteobacteria > Hyphomicrobiales > Rhizobiaceae > Rhizobium > Rhizobium sp. WSM409. Next base: position 3,237,964 of record NZ_CM172794.1, read on the forward strand.
CCTCATCGATAAGCAAGATGTCCGGGCGCACATGGACTGCCACGGCGAATGCCAGGCGCATGCGCATCCCGGTGCTATAACTGCGAACCGGGTTCTCAACGGCCGCCTCCAGCTCGGCGAAGGCTACAATCTCGTCAAACCGCTCGGCAACCTCGGTCCGCCGCATTCCCGCGATAACACCCAGCAGGAAGATGTTCTCGCGCCCCGTCAAATCGTCGGTCAAGCCCGCCCCGATGTCGAGCAAGGCGCCAATTCGACCCATCACCTTGATCTGCCCTTCGTCGGGACGACCAACGCCGCCGATCAGACGCAGCAAAGTGGACTTCCCGGCCCCGTTTAGCCCGACCACGCCGACAGCTTGCCCTGGCGCAACCGCGAAGCTGATGTGGCGCAGGCCCCAAAAGCTTTTCGACGGCACCACGGACCGTCCGGACAAAAGGTAACCCTTCAACGTGGTGGAGCGTGCACCCCCTTGCGCACGGTAGCGCTTGCCGACGTCGTGGACGGTGATGGCGCCTTGTCTCATAGTTCGTCCACTAGGCTTGCGCTGCCGCGCTCGACCAGCCAAATTCCAGCAAATAGCATCGGCAAAGAAATCAGCGCAGTCTTCCAATAGATATCAACGGGAGGCCACGCGTGTTCGACGAAAATGGCGCGGTAGCCCTCGAGAATCCAGGCCATCGGGTTCAAGGTGTGAATTAACGCCATCGGCTCACTCGCCTTAAGTGGGCTGTAGAACACGGGTGTCAGGTAGAAACCCAGCATCAAAACTACGCCTACCAAATGTTGAGTATCCCGGAAGTGGACATGCGCAATCGCAACAAGATAGGACAGGCCCATCGTGAATAGCGCCTGCGCAAGGAAGACGAGTGGAAGTGCGACGACGCTCAAAGTCAGGCCCCCGGTCTCGATAAACGAGATGATGAAGAGGAGTGGCAGAGCGAGCAGAAGGTGCACTGCTTGTGTGATGACTGCGACAACAGGAAGTATGCCGACCGGAAAGCCCGGCCGGCGCACCAGTTCGCTGCTGCCGGTTATGGAAGTCGTCGCTGCGGGTACCGCAGTGCTGAGCCAACCCCAGGCCAACACGCCGGAAAAGACGAAAGTGGTGTAATGGGGAATATCTAGAGGCAGAACGTGACGAAAGATCAGCGAAAAAACCAGCAGCTGGCTCAATGGCCGCATCAAGGACCAGCCGAGGCCAATTGCGGACCGTTGATATCTCATCTTCAGATCGCGTGCCAGAAGTTCTAACAGCAAATCGTTCCATTGCAGACAGATGTGGATCAAGGACTTCCACTGATCACGGCGCCAGTATTGGTCCCGTCGCTTCGCGCGATCAAGCGCATCATCCTTGAGCTGTTCAGGCATTTCGGCTCACTTTTGCCACCGGTTAAATACACCTTGCCTCAAAGTAGTAAAGATCATCATACTCGCGAACTGACACGGTACACTAGCGTGATCGTTATCGTAGGAAGCAACAATTATGCCGATGGTTTCCATCATCACACCGGCGCATGGAGCGGAAACAACGATTTCTTCGACTTTGGAGAGCCTGATAGCGCAAAGTCATCCCGACTGGGAATGCTTCATCATTGATGATGGTTCAACCGATCAGACCGCTGAGATCGCGGACCGTTTCGCGGCTCGGGATACGCGCTTCCGTGTGCTGCGGCAGGAGCAGAGCGGCGTTTCGGCTGCTCGCAATGCGGGCCTGGCACAGGCGAAAGGCGACTGGGTCGTCTTTCTCGACTCAGACGACGCGCTGGCACCCTTCCATCTCGAAACCATGCTGAATCACACACGAACTTTGCCGCAGGCCGACATTCTGCATTGCGGTTGGCGCCGTCTGAAAAATGGTGCTCCCTGGTGGCAGTCTCACCCCGCAGTAAAAATGGACAATCCGTTTGCCGAAACAGCGCGCTATTGCCCCTTCGCGATCCACGCCGCCTTGCTTCGCCGGTCCCGGCTTGCAGAAGTCGGCGGCTTCGATCCAGAGATGAAAATGTGCGAGGATTGGGACCTGTGGCAGCGTCTCGCTCGAGCTGGCGCCGAATTCGCGCCGGTCGAAGGCCTGATGGCTGACGTTAGCGTAGCGGCCGGTTCGCTGTCGTCAAACAGGGTTAAGCATCTCGATTTTGGTCTTCAGGTGATCCGGCGCGGCCACAATTCCGATCCGCGCATTGCCTATCCGGTGCCGGCGCTCGCCCAGGGAATAACAAAAGCTGCTTTGGGAATGGCGTGCTGGTATCTCGCGATCTGGCTTGTCGGCGCCTCAATAGGTCAGGGCGACAATCCTGTCGAACTGCTTGACCGGGTGGCAGAGCCTATCCCACCTGACGCCGATGTCTACGCGTTCTGCGCAATAATGATAGACGGGATTGTGGTCGGCGCCTTCCCCGACGAGCCGATCTGGCCCGGACTCTGGTCGAAGATCCAGGACAAGCTTCCGGCCCTAGAGGCTTGGCTTGATCGGCATGCTCCCCAAGAAGCTTTTGGTTCCCTGTTGGTTCGTTCACTGGAGCGAAAGGTCGCTGACCAGCTGCCGACCAACGTGCCCACCACGATCGGGAGAACAAGGATACAGCCAATTGATTTGGATCAACCTATCGTCGACCTTATCTTGCCCGACATTGAGCGGTTGCGCTGTTGCATCTGGCGAGGTTCGACGCTGCTGGGGCAACTGGAGTTTGTTGTCTTCGGAGCAATCGAAGCGGATGCTATACGAAATCGACTTAGGAGGGAGTTCGGCCCGGAGTTCGACGATCTGAACCACCCAGCAGCAGCTTTGTTGGCAGAAGATGGCTTCGTCAATCTTTCTGATCAGGATGACGGGCGCGCCGCCGCCAGCATGGCAGCGCCAAGCTACAGCGGAGTAGCTCAACAGGTGCTGAAGCTCATGGCGAAAGTATCATATTGGGCCGAAGCAAAGACAGTAACGGGTTGGTGGAGCAAGAAAGAGCCGACACCAACACGTGTCGACTCGATATCAGGCATGGCGCACGCCGGGCGCGCCGAATTCGATCGAATCGTTGAAGAGGAAAGCCAGCGGGCGGTTGCAGCCTCAACGCAGATGTCCATGGAGATGCCGTCGAAAAAAACCGGCCCAGTGGGCGATGAGGTGCCGAGATACGATACGGAGGCGTACTGGGAGGAGCTGTTTTCCCAGGTAGACCCTTGGGACTACCGAAACAACTATGAGACTGTGAAATATCTTCAAACACTCTCGTTGTTGGACGATCGGCGCTTTTCAAACGGCCTTGAGCTGGCCTGCGCGGAAGGAACCTTTACACGGATGTTGGCCCCCCGCGTCGACAACCTGCTGGCGACCGACATTTCGGCGTCGGCAGTCGCTCGAGCGGCCTCGCTTCAGGACCATGGTTCCGCGGTAGCCTATCGGCAGTTGGATCTTTTGAGCGACGCGCTAGAAGGGCCTTACGATCTCATCGTCTGCAGTGAAGTTCTGTACTATTTCGAGAACAGAGAAAAACTCCAGCAGATAGTCGATAAGATTGCGGGCAGTCTTCGCACGGGTGGTTGGTTCGTTACTGCCCACGCCAACCTCCTGATTGATATGCCGCATGAGACAGGATTTGGGTGGCCGCATGAATTCGGTGCGGTCGGCATAGGTGAGATGTTTGACCAGCATCCGGATTTAACTCTCTCGGTCGAAGCCAAGAGTCCGCTCTATAGAATCCAAAGGTTCGAGAAGGTGGAGCTCGGGGGCTTCCTTGAGCCCACACGCGTGGAAGTAAACACGGCACAGCCCTTGCCTCTTCAGGTCGCCAGCCAAGTACGCTGGAGAGGGGGGCAAGTTGTGGAAGCGGCCGCCGACTGGAACGATGTCCCGATCTTGATGTATCATCAGGTTTCGGACGACGGTGCTGAACAGCTTGCTCGATACCGCCAGTCTCCGGAGGCTTTCGAAACTCAACTGGCCTTCCTGCGCGACGCCGGATGGCGCGGGATGACTTTGGATCGGCTGCTTGCTTGTTTCGATGAAGGTGCCAAACCGCCCGAAAAGACATTAGTTCTGACCTTTGACGACGCTACACGCGATTTCATGACGCATGCCCTCCCACTGCTCCATCGATACGGCTTCCCATCCTCACTCTTTGTCCCAACCGATCGGGTCGGCGGCTCGGCAATATGGGATTCGGCCTATGGATCGCCAGCTCCACTGCTAACTTGGGAGGAACTTGCGGCAGTCGCGAACAGCGACGTGACGCTGGGCGCCCACGGTGTCCGGCACGTGCGTTTATCTGCCCTGGCACCGGAGAGCCTATTGCGAGAGCTTGCTGGCTCCAAAGCAATGCTTGAAAAACGTCTAGGTCGAGAAGTGCTGGCGGTCGCTTATCCGTACGGCGACTTCGACCCCGCTATCCGGGACATAGCCGAACAATGTGGTTACCGGATCGGGTTAAGCTGCGTCGGTGGCACGGTGCGGGCGGATGCCGATAAGCTCGCATTGAAAAGACAGGAGGTCTTTCGCGGGATCAGCCAGTCAGAGTTTGCAAATCTGCTATTTGGCTGAGACAAGAATGGGGGGGGCCACCGTCCAACCCGCATCGTACTTTGTTCCTAGAGCAAAGCGATGATTGGGATTTGGAGAGAAATAAGGTTCCTGCTTCAGCCATGACCGGGCCTTTTTCTTGAGGCTCTTCATTGCCTTTGATCTCGCGTCGACCACAAGCATCTTGGCGGCAATTGGCTTATCATGTCGCGACATGGTAGCCACAAGTCCGATGAGCGCGCGGTATCGGCCTTGTTCAACCGCCCTCTGGGCGAGCCACCGGCCGCAGCCGCGTAGGCCGGCCCGGATTGCAAAGCCCCTTTCCGGGTGTCTTTTTAGCATTTCATCCGCGACCAGAATCCAGGACCGAAGCATTCGCGTGAGGTTGGCTGACATGTTGTCGGGGGTTTGGCGATAGCCGACAAGATGATCCGGCACCACTACAAAATGCGAGAGTTCAGCGGCAAGGCAGTAGAAGAGATAATCTTCACATCCCTGCGCCTCGCGCTGTTGGAGTGAGGAGTCAAATCCTCCCGTCGCGTCGAGGATATTCCGTCGTACGAGTGGCGAGCTTCCATTTCCGATGAAGTTTTTGGCAAGTACTTCGTCGAGCACATCTCCCTCGACAGAAATCTCATTGCTCCGGTAAATGACGTAATTCTTGTGGTCGATCATCGCATACCACGTGTAGACTAGCCCAACTTGTGGGCCGCCTGTCTCCAATGCCACCAATTGTCGCTCAATTTTATCAGGTGACCAAAGGTCATCAGCATCTAGGAATGCCACTAGGTCGGCAGGGGTAGAGCGCCAACCCGCATTTCGAGCAGCAGCGACGCCGGAATTTCTTTGTTTCAATACTCGCACGCGCGGATCAATTTTAACGATTTCTTGCGCAACAGCCAGGGTATCGTCCTTAGAACCGTCGTCCACCACGACGATATCGAGCGCATGATGCGTTTGATTGCGAACGCTGCTGATTGTTTCAGCCAGAGTTCGTTCCGCGTTGTAGGCCGGGATTACAACAGCAACAGTTACTTCACTTCTTGCCGATTTCTTCAAGCTCTCAACTCCGAAGTCCACACGATCGCGAGGAAGTTACACCAAGATGGACGTTTGAGTTTCAATAAATGGAGCAATGGTTATTCGACAAAGATATTTCTAGCCAGCAGCTGTTCGTAGTCGATAGATTGCCGGTGCAAAGTGACGCGCGCCGCCAAAAAGACGGCTACCATCTACCTGTGAAGAAGCTGATCCGTATCCATCGATGCACAGCTGTGATTGCCAGCTTTCTTGCCGGGTGCGCCCAGCGATCGCTGCAGCAGCCCGAAACCCGGCCGCCCCTCCTCGTCGAGCACAACTGCCCCGCCATCGATGATCATCAACGCCGGCCCCATGCCGATGCAAAACGCCCGGTCCAACGTCCATTCTGCAACCTGAATGACTTCGCCCGGTCGAACCTCTATCCGTACGATCGCACTGCTGGCCCGATCCTCGCGACCTCCGTGCCGAAAACAACCCCGTAAAATGGGTGCCATCGATAATGAAACTCTACCAGCTTTTGTCGTCTGCTGCGCCCGCGCGTCGGCGCATCTTTATGCATTTTCAAAATTTGCCGCTTTGAAAGACTGGTCCAGCGCTGCGACCTCGCTCAGACACATTTATCATCATGGCCCAATGCTCGCCTCCTGCATCCTCACCAGATTGATCTTTACAAAAGCCAACAGAGCCTCACGCAGGGCGTTATCGAAAGTCTGGCCAGCGAGGGAACAGAAGCAAAAGAATCTCAGGAAATTCGACGAGATAGACCCGCTTCTCCCGTTGGTTGGCGGTTGGTCTCGCTTTAGAACGGAGGCATTGCTCAGCCGCTTGTCTGAGATCGATCGGTCTGGCCAATGCTCTGCGGCGATTTCGCAGGAGGCCTGACGACTATCTCCACTATTTTGTACTACAAAATTTTATATTAAAACAGAATAGTAATTGCTAAAAAATGGAGTAATCTACATAAAAAAGAATTACCCCAATAATGAACTTCGACAATGTCGATTTTAACTGCAATCATACGTACGCACTGTGCAAGCATTCCTACTGGAGGACCCGCCAACCACCCCGGCGGGTCCTCAACTTTGCTTCCCGGCTGATTGCCATAATGCGGTCGCCGTTCTCGCTGCATCAGCATAATTAGATCTTACTTGGATAGTGGTATCATGCTGTTGAGATCGGCTTGATCAGAAAATCCCCCATCATCGGCAAGTGAAGGTCAAAGCTCGGGTTCTTTTTTGTCAATATTTCGACCGGCGCTTCAATTCATCTCGGGGTGTTTTCGGATCCGCAATGAATTGCAGAGACAGAAAGATTGTCATAAAGTCGAGATTGTCATCCGGTAAAACATCATAAGTATCGATGCCACACGGAAGCATAATACCTCTTATGATTATCGGGATGAAACTCCTTAGTCATCTTATAATTGATTTTTAAATACAACCATTATCTGTAATTAATAATTTTACCTTTTGATAAAATTTTACTTTCTAAAGTCAGTTACAGATACAAACTTATTGTGCCTAAAGTTTCAAAAGCATCGGCATTACCTTCGACGCCGGAACAGAAGATCTACCGACAGCCACTTCCCGCCCCGGGGCTCTCAACGACCCGGCAACTGCCTTCATCATTGGTGAGGTTGTCCCAGCCGATAGCCCAACAATCTCGGGATGATTGCGCGGGAAAAAGCTGCCGATGCAATTCAAGACTGCCGAATAAAAAGGTAATATATTGATAAATAAAAATATTTTCCAACTCCACGCGACCTGTACCGATCGATTCAGCCAACAGCATTCGGTCTGTCATTTCAAAGGTCGGCATATAAGCCTGCACTCGCCAATGGAAATATGACCCACAACCCGCGGCGCAGGACATACCTATCCCCTTTGGCGAGCCTCCCGATACGAAACAACCGATACGCTTGGGCGAAGTTGGTCAGTCCTGATTCAACACGCCAATAGCCTGTTTCACACCCCGACCTGTGTCGAAATGGTCGCACCTCGCCAACGAATTAACCCTTCATAAAGCATTTGCTTGCTCAACTTATAATTTGTGTCATGGTCACTGTAAGTAGTGAGGGAGCCGACCTGATGAGTGATATAGCATCGCAGATTCCGGAATTTGGTTACGATGAGCGCGTGATGATCTGCCGGAAGCAGATCGAGAAGGCGGTCTATCAGTTCATTGCAAATACGAAGGTCGAGGGATGCGATCCGGCGGAAGTCGCAATGGCCATCGCAGACATCGCCGACGACTACATTCTGCTGCTGGCACAGAAGCGCAACCTGACCCATTAAGATGAAGGGTCGGTCGTCGAAAGGCTGGCCGTGCAGAAGACATTGAGTGCGAAATCGCGCCGCCTCCCTGCCCGGAGGCAACGTCAGTGAAGCCGCTTGCCCCTCGCTCGAAACCATCCGTGAGATGGATGTCGAACAGCTTCTGAATAAAGCGCCAGCGGCCGGAAACGAGCCGGGCTCCCCTAACCTACAATTGACACGAAACGCCGAACCATAGGCCCTTACCGGGCGTCCGTTTCAGCGCGTTGCCTCACGGCGATTGAAATAAACGGCTCCGTTCGATTGACGACTGCTTGGCTGCGCGCAACCACACGCATAACCCCGAAAATCGAAGCTGATTTTCGGGGTTATCGCGGGTTTGAAGTGGTGGAGCGTTCTCGGCGTGTCCGATCGGACGCGCCGTACTAATGACTTCTCACACTCACTTGCGGAACTGGAGAGCTCAATTCAGCCAGTTCCCTGGTCAAACCCTCCCCCACCTCCTGCTTCACGGCCTCGAGCGCAAGGTCGAGGCAATTCGTCGCGAACGGCAGTTTGACATCCTGAGCGACCTGTCGCGCATAGGCGATCATTCGCGCCAACGCGACGAGCTCTTCCAGACCGTCTTCCGCCCCTTGGTCTGCATCCATCTTGAAAACCGATGTCACGCCCATGCCCCATTTCTCCAATGAATTGAAGAAATGATACGCGTGTGGAGGTGATCCAGCCCGTGAAAAAAGCGTGACACAACCCTCGGTGACTATTGCCGGCTTCGGTTCACAATGGTTCACATGCAGGGCGCGTCAGGAATGAGGTTTCGTGCAGTTTCCAGGGCAGATCGGCACTCGAGCGAATGTCACGGGAGTCCTGCACGGCTTTCAGCAACGCCAAGGCATCGATGCGTTTTTGATCGATGGCATTCGACAGTAGTACCGCGAGCAGATCCGTACGATCGCGCTCGGCCAGCCCTCCACATTGCTCGACGATCGATCGCCATGACCGCTTCTTGAAGAAGATCGCGCTTGCGGCATCTTCGAGCTCCTGGCGCACCCCACTTGCCAGCAGCCCGCGATCCACCATCACATCGAGCGTTGCGCTGACATTGACGAGCGGTACCGTCAGCGCTTTGCTGCCCAGCGCGCTCGGCGCGTGCGTGAGTGCGACGGCGGCATCGTCGACCAGCCGGCCGGTGCGATAATCTTCGAAAATGCGGCCGATCCCGATCATGCCGAACGGATGGCATTCCGCAGCGCGCAGCGCGCCCATGCTTGCCGCCCCGAAAACCGCGACGCCCAGCGAAAGAGCATGGAGAATTTCCTTGTGCCAGACCGGTGCGGCATATTCGAAGGCGCCGTCAATCAGGCCGATGACATTGGCGCCTTGTTCCACGGCAGCCAGGACATCGCCTTGCGTGGCAGGCGGCAGGATGCGTATCCCCTCGCCGGCAAGCGACGCCGCATCGGGAAGACTGGGACCTGCGAAAATGATCTTCAAAACCCTATTGCCCTGGCAAGCGCCCTCGTTCCAAACCGCCGGGCGCGCGCTCCCTCCGGATTTTCGAGCTCGGGGATGACAATCTTGACGACGCTGAAGGGAAGCGTGTCCTCGCTCAGGCGCACGGCGATCACCGAAGCGATCCGCCTGTTTCTGAGCGCATCGAGCACATGCTGCAGCAAGTGCGCCAGATCTTGTTGCCGAAGTCCTGCCGCCCCGGCATTGCCGATGGCGGCAGCGGGCGGTGCGGCAACCGCATCGAAGGCCCGCCGCATCAGCGGCGGCAACGATCGTGAGAAAGTTGCGGGAGAAATATCGTCCCTGGCTCCACTGATATAGGTCAGCCGGGATTGCACGGCTTCCGTCACCGCCCGAATGGCCGCGCGCACGGGAGACGGATGAGCGCCGGTTCCGCCGGTTACCTCGACGAGGCGAATATCCCGGTGGCCCAGAATCGGATCTCCAGGGCCCAGCATGGCGGTGAAACAGGGGATCGCGATGTCGCTGGTGATATCGAAGAGCCTGAGCGCCAATCCCGATGTTTCGATCTTGTCGATCAGCCCGTCCAGGGCGCCGTCCTTAAAGCCGCGGGGATCGACGCAGCCGGCATAACGATCCGGTTCCGCGCCCACCTGCCACAGCACATGGGCGTCACGTTCGATACGCTCCAGGACGCCGTGGAAGATCGCCTCCTCGACATTGTTTCCCGATGCCAGGCCGTCCGACGACATCCAGTATCGCGCGTCACGTGTGCGGTCGAGCACCACCGCTTCAAAGGGGATATAGACCTCGCCGCCGGTGAGGATATCGACGCCGGCAACCCATTCCGTCTCCTCGTCCGGTCCGAGATCGGGTTTATGAAGAGCGGTGAGGCAGTTCAGCGTGTCGGTCTTGTGCCCCATTTCCTGCAGACGGGAAGAGGTGCCGCGGACGAGATCGACGGAGGGTTCGCCGGCAACCGCCCGTTCGAGGGCTTCCATGACAGTGGAGACTTTGGCATCGAGATCGGTCAGGCCCTTTCCCTGGGCAATCACGATCGAGCGGGAATTCGGAGCGTATGCGCACCAGACGGGGATGCCGATGTCGTCCAGTCCGGTATGTCGCGCAACCCTGGTAATGCCGAACCCGGCCAAAAGAGGTTCGACGCGGGAAAGGGTTTCCCGCGGCGACATGATCCTGTCGGAATATATGGACCGGCGCGTCAGAATGCCGGCTCAGCCGTCGACGTGACCGGAAAGGGCAACCTGCGCCGACGAAACCGCAACGGCGAGGTCGACGCCCTTGACGAAAGTGCCGCCGGCCTTGCGCAGGCCGTTTGCAGTCGCCAATTCCCCCGTCGGATTGAGAGGCTTGACCGTACCCGCGTCGAGATCGGCAAGCCAGAGACCCGCCTCACCAGGTATTCCTATAATAACAGCTTTTGCCATGTAACGCCCCTCAGCTATTGTTAAAAACCGGCCTTCAGCAGGCCCTCCCGATAAAGCTCTTTTTGCCAATCTTCCTTGAAGGGAACGATGGTGAGCCACTTCTCGACGTCGAAGACCGGGTTGATGCTTTCGGCTCGTTGCCGATGGAACAGCGCCCGTTTTCGATCGCCGATCATTGCGCAACTGGCCGCGGCGATGCGATGGGCCGGCGCCTTGTCTTTCATCGCCTCGACATAGGCGATGGCCTCCTCGTACTGTTCCAGGAAGAAGCTCGCTCCCGCAGCGCACCAGAGGTAGGCGTCAGGCGCGATCGGATTGAGCGAAATCGCTCTTCTGATCTTGGCGAGCGCGTCGCCAGGGCGGGATGCATGCACGAGCGTGTCGGCATGGCTGTAGATGACATCGGCAAAATGCGGGCTGAGTTGTTCCGCCAGATCAAGTGCGGCGACACTGGCATCGACATCGCCGAGATAGAGTTTGGTGACGCCAAGCTCGCGATGGCCCGCCGCCGAGGCCGGATCCCGCTCGATGGCCCGAAGCGCGTTCTGCTCCGCCAGATGCAGCAGCTCATTGTTACCCTGCGCCGTCACGAGCCACTCGCTGGTGAAGGTTCTCGCCAGCCCGGTAAATGACGGAGAGAAATCCGCCTTGTGCGACAGCGACTGCTTGAAAGCTTTTCGTGCCCGGCGGATATGCGGCAATGTCAATTTGCTCATCAGGCTCGAGCCGACCAGATAGGCGTGATAGGCCTCAGGATTGGCTTCGAAGCGTAAGCGCTCTTCCTCGTTTTCAGCCAGCTCGCGGGCCACCGACATAGTCAACTGCTGCGCAATCAGCCGTCTCTGACGCGGCAATATATCGGGCGTCATCGTAAAGCGATTGGCCCAGATGATCTCGTCCGTGGGAAAATAAACCAGCTGGGCGAACAATCCCTCTTCGGAAAGCCGTGTATCCAGAAGATAGGCGATCGAGTGACGGGCGACCACAGCAGCCTTCTCGGAATCGCGGCGGATCTGGCCGGCCGTATGGGGCGCTACGATGGAAATGTTTCTGAGCGCGCAGAGTTCGATCGTGACGTCTTCGATCAGGGCATTGGCAAGCGCAAGCCCGGCATCGGCATGTTTCGATGTCGGGGGAAGCAGCACCAGTCGAGGCAGGATCAGCGGCGCTGGCGACATGCGTTCGATGTCGGCAGTTGCCTCACCGCCGGCCTCGGAACGCTTCACCTGTACCCTGGCATGGCCGTCATCGTTCGGCAATCTTTCGCTGAGGGACGAACCGCCGGATAGCCGGTGCAGTAAGGCTCTGACCTGCTCGTCATTCGGATCCCGTTCGAGGATCTGCAGAGCGGCGCCGGAAATGGAGCGCGTAGCGCCGGGCTTTTGCGCATCCGGCAACGCGTCCAGCAGTGCCTGCCGCAACTGCAGCGCCTGAGCGTCCCGTTGGGCCCTGATCCAGGCGTCTATCAGCTTTGTCGCTGGTTTGATATTTCCGATGAACCCGCGCTGGGTTAATTCGGCGATTGCGTTCAGCCGCTCCAGCGGCGAACCGCCGGCGCGAAAAATATCCAGATCGCTGGAAACTGCCTGCGTGTTGAGACGAACCGTGGTGGCGGTGAAATCGAAGGGCAATTCGGCGCGCCCGCCGTCTGTCTCGCGGATGCGGGAAAGCAGTTTGCGCAGATTGAGCCGCGCCAGCTCTGGTTCGACATCATTCCACAGAAACTGGGCCAATTCGTACCGGCTGAGCTCATGGCTCGCGCCGGCATAGAGATGGGCCATCATCAACAGGCCCTTGATCGGATAGCGAACCTGGTCGCCATTCGTCTCGATCAACCGCAGATCGCCAAATGTCTGCAGATGAAGCACGATCCATCCTCAGCTGTTCACAACCGAATCTTGCAACTCATTGTCGCTGTCAGACAATCCCGTGACTGCCAGGCTTTTGGCCAACGCCACCAGCTTTTGCCTGATATTCGGGTCTTCGATGGCGATGAATGCCTTGTTGAGCGCCAACCCCTCCTTCGAGGACAAAAAGCTGTTCAATTCATTCGTCGCGCCGTCGATCGGTCCGGCGCCGCCGTTCTCGAAGAAAAAGCCGATGGGCACGCGAAGAATCTCGGATATGCGCTGAAGACGGCTGGCGCCTATTCTATTCGTTCCCTTTTCGTATTTCTGGATCTGCTGGAAGGTAATGCCCAGAAGTTCGGCCAAGCCGTTCTGGGTCATCCCGAGCGTCTTTCGCCGAACGCGCACGCGGTTGCCAACATAAACGTCAATCGAATTCGGCGATTTAGCCTTCATGTGAATAAGTCTCCCGCTTTATCAGCACGCCCGGCTGTATAATGGAGAGTTTAAGCAAGAATGCAACTAAAAGTAAATATTTCGTAAGGAATTTTTTCAGCAGCACACACAGTAAAAACAACCTGTGGATTATCGTAGCCAGCACCATCTGGCGCGGATGCGCATCGTGCTCTATCGCACCCGTCGCAGCGCACGAATGCCCTCCGAAATCAGTGTCGCTCCGACGCCATCTCTAAGAGGCTTTCGCGCAACGGCAATCATCGACTTGGCGAAAACGGGAATCCTTCCGACATATTCAAAATGAACATTGTCGAAGCCGGCATCCAGCAGCAGCGTGCTCAGCGTGTCTTTTGACCAAAACTTGATATGCCCATGATCCTTCAACGGCATGAAATGATCGTCCATTTTCCCCATCGCAGCCAGGGCCAGGTTCTTCAGATAACCGTGATAAGGCGTCGACATCACGGCGATGCCGCCCGGCTTGACGAGATCGTACATCGTCGAGGTGAAAGCCTTCGGATCGTAGACATGTTCGACGACTTCCAGGCTGATGACAGCATTGAAGGTGCCGTATTCCCTGGAAAGGTCGTCATAGGCCGAGCCGACATTCAACGGCAATTCGGGATAATTGACATTGGCCTTGGCGATGCCATCGCTGGAAGGATCGACGCCGACGACATAATATCCTTTTCCCGCAAGAGCCGCCGCCGCCCCGCCGGTACCGCATCCCAAATCAAAGACGTCGTTCTCGAGAGAACCGTCGAAATGGCTCTCCAGCACGTCGACCACCGCGGGCAAGATATAGGCGTGCGCGGTTGTTGGTTTGGCATGAACATAGGTGGTTGCGTCTAGCTCGACGGACATGTTCCTCCCCTCGGCGATTGCGCGGCAACCCTATCGAAGAATACGTCGAAAATTTGATTGAAATCCGCCAAATCACAAGGATAGTCAGAATATAATCTATAGTTTTATAGTGCAAAATAAAACTTTTGCGTTAATGTTATTTATAAACATGATACATAATAATATAGTTTGGCATTTTACCTAATAATACCAAGGAATACCCTAGAAAATTCAACGGAATCCATAATGAGAGCGAACAAAATCTATGCAAAAGCGGACGATTCATAGGCTGAATGGCAAGATCATCCGCTATCTGCCATTGCGATTTCCCGCAGTTACATTGGAGATTGCCGATTGAAATGGTGTTACGGCGGCGGCGCCGAGATCTGTAGCCCCTGCCTGATGGCGAGGCACAAAGGTGCCCAATTGCCGACAAGAAGCCAAAGATATTTAACGGATAAATGTATACTGCTGGATTTAGACAGCCCGATCGAAACCCTTCTCGCGCCGGAGAAGACAAGCTTGCCCGATAATTCGTCGTCCGCATATGCGAAACAGCCTGTGGGAAAACCGCGGATTCCCGTGGTCTTCTGGTTGCTGCTGACGATTTCCCTCTCGCTGATCATGGGAACGGTGCTGCTTTCCAACAACATGAAACACTTAAAGACGGTCAGCCATTATTTTGGCTTCGATCTCTTCCCCCAGGAGGTCACACCGCCTCCCCCCAAAGCCCTTCCCCGCCCGACACCACCGGCCACCTTCACGCTTCCATTGCATGTCATCGAACCGCCCGTGGTAGAGACCGCGTCGACTTTCCTGCGGACATGGCGGATATCCGGCGCCGCAATGTGTGCGGCGTTGCGCAATGCCGGCATCGAAACCAGCGATTGGGCGGCGGCGAGCTTCAACGCCGATACGTTCGAATGCTTTTTCGAGCGGAGCGGCAAGCGCGAGAAGGATCAGCTCTCGAGCTCTATCTTCGTCATCGTTCGCGGCGACGCCGCCGGCACGATCAACAATATGCGCGTGAAAATCATCAATCCCGAGACCGATGAAAATGGCCAGCTCGATCCCGGCATTCTGCGAATTTTCGAAATCATGCTGCGCCAGCCGCAATGGCTCGATTTTCACGAAACCCTGAACGCGATCACGAATCTGAAGGACATCAAGGAAGACGGCTTCGGAGCCGGTATCAGCTTCAGCCGCGAGGTTCTCAATCCCGGGAATTACAACTTCACGCTCTCGCTGGATGCAACTTCAGGACCTCAGAAAAGAACCAGAAATTATTTTTCCGGCAGAAGATGGCTGCCGTTGCCGGATCCCGCAGTCGAGACCGACAGCCCACAACCGGAATCAGTCTCCAAGCCTCCCCATACCCAGGCTCCGGCTGAAAGTCAGGAACATCGGCATTAGGTTCTTCGGCTTCATGCCACGCGTCGGCTGATCACGCCATGTGACTGGCATCGTCGTGATGTCTGGCCATTATCTTGTAGAGCTCTTTCAAACTGTCCGCACTCGGCCGTTCGGTACAGTCCCCACCCGCCAGACGCCAGACACGCTCGACATTGAGGTCCTGCGTGACTTGCGCAAGGTCTTCGTTCAGCGAGCGAATGACGACCTCCGATCGGCGCAACCGCCACGACATTCTGACCAGCGCTGCGAACGGGAAAAAAATGATGCCGATAATGCCGAGAACAAGGACTGCGAACTGCCAGTCATCGAGAACAGACAGACCGTTTCGAACGGCCGCCATAAAAAAAACGGCATTTTGAAATGCCATGTGAAAATAGCTCATCAGATAGCTGGACCAATCTTCCATCACGAGCGCCCTCCCCGAGCGGTTTATATCTTGGAATATGCTGAAAAGTCTAGCAGACGCGAACAATATCCCCTGCCGGGAAAGTATATTTGAGGTTGTATTACTCTGCTGAATTGAACGCGAGGCCCCGTGATGGATCGGTGCCGACGAGCCCGGCCTTTCAAATTCCACCGCGGACATGAAAAAAGCTAACAGTGAGAGATAGAATGAATAGAAGACGTTTCCTCGCCTCGGTTCCGCTCGCCCTGTTGTATGTCCGTGCGGGCCAGGCCCTCGCGCAGGTGCCTGCCTCCGCAGGGCTGCGCGTCCTTGCCGACAGGAAGTCGTTCCGATTCGGATCGGCAATCGACCTGCAAAACATCAACGATCCAACCGCTGCCGAGATCTACATCGACAACGTCAATTCAATAACGCCGCGAAACGAGTTGAAGTGGAATTCGACGGAAAAGAGACCGGGTGTTTTCAGCTTCGGCAGCGCCGACCGCATGGTTGCATTTGCGCGCAAAAACAACATGAGGGTTTATGGCCATACGCTGATCTGGTATCGCGTCCCGGGCTGGGTGTCTGACATCAACGACGCAAAGACCATTCAGGCGGCCATGAACCGTCATATAAAACAGGTTGTCACTCGCTATAAGAACTCAATCGATGCATGGGATGTGGTAAACGAACCGTTGGAGTATGATGCACCGGATCTGCGGGATTGTGTTTTCCGACGCCTTCTTGGCGACGATTATATCCGTATGAGTTTCGACATGGCGCACCAGGCCAATCCCGGCGCGACGCTGGTGCTCAACGAAACGCATCTGGAGAAAAAATCCGACGTGTTCGAACAGAAGCGCGCGCGTATCCTGAAAATCGTCGAGGATCTCGTCGCCAAAAAAACGCCGATCAATGCGGTGGGTCTGCAGGCGCATTTCCGCCCCGGACTCGACCGGATCGATCCGGAAGGAATGGGGCGCTTCTGCGCGGCGCTGAAGGACATGGGTGTCGGCGTTTTCATCACCGAACTGGACGCGTCCTGCCACTTCCTGAACCGCGACAAAGCCTTCACGCCGGCATCCTACGCCGATATTTTCAGTGACGTGATCACCGTGGCGGCCGAACATGGCGACTTGAAAGGCGTGACAGTATGGGGCATGTCGGAAAAATACGGCGAGCGCGATGAGAAAGCGGCCGATCCCGCTGCGGCTTGCACGAAGCGCGTTAATCTTTACGACGAAAATAATGCGCCAAGAAGTGCGATCGACGGTATCCGCCGGGCAATAGAGGCGATGTGATGCACAAGACAACGGAGACGCAAACAGATTCATGAAAAAAGCCGTTATTTATGTGGAAAAATTTTTGCCTGCCAGCCAGGCATTTGTTCTCAACCAGGCGGTAGCGTTTCGTTCTTTCGAAGCTGAAATTCTTGCCGGCTCGCGAATTTCTTCGGCGCATACAAAAAAATCCACTGTTCCGGTTCATGACATCCGTCGGTCTCCCATTGCGCGGGCCGGTGAACTGCTACTGAAAATCCCGCAGATCGGCCTTCCCTTCCTCTTTCCTGCGATCGGCAAAGCCGATCTCGTTCACGCCCATTTTGGCAAGAACGGGTATGTCATCGGCCCGTTGGCCCGGGCCGCCGGCAAGCCGCTGATCACGACCTTCCACGGCTTCGACGCCACCTATCGCGGCGACCCGAAAAAGCCGGGCGGCTTCAATCAGGTGCGCTTCTTCGCCAAGGGCCGGAACGAGATGGCCGGCTGGAACAGTTGGAACATCGCCGTTTCCGATTTCATCCGAGATCGGCTGCTGGCACTCGGCTTTCCGGCCGAACGCGTCTATCGCCATCATATCGGCATCGATCTCGATCTCTTCAAAATGGAGCCTCGTCCACGAAAAAAAGGGCGCGTGGTTTCAATTGCCCGCTTCGTCGACTATAAGGGCCATCGTTTCATGATCGATGCGCTTTCACGTGTGGCCGCCGCCGGCACTCCGGTCGAATTCGTCATGGTCGGCCAGGGTCCCTTGAAGGAGGAAATCGAAGCACTGGCGCGTCGTTCCTTGCCAAGCGTCACGATCCATGAAAATCTGTCGCAGACTGAGATAAGAGATCTGCTCGCCAGTGCGGAGCTTTATCTCCATGGAAGCGTGACCCTCGACAATGGTCACGCCGAAGCTTTCGGCCTCGCAAATCTCGAGGCGGAAGCCGTCGGTACTCCGGTCGTCGCATTTCGCTCGGGAGGCGTCGGCGAAGCGATCGAAGAGGGGAAAACTGGTTATCTCGTGGAGGAGCGGGATGTCGCAGGAATGGCGGAGGCGGTCGGAAGACTGCTCAACGACCAGGCTCTGTGGACAGCCTTTAGCGCGCGGGCACCGCTTCTGGTGGCCGAACGCTTCGACTTACGTCGTCAGACGGGGACGCTCGAGGACTATTACAGTTCCGTGCTAGACGAATTTTCCAGCCGGGGTCGGACTTGATGGTGCAGACAGGAAAAAAGCCGAAGTGGGGACTGAATGTATTTCGGCCACTGCGGAACGGATTTGTGAAGGCCAAGTGGCTCTACTATACGAAATTCTGGGGAATGGACATCGATCCGACGGCCAGCTTTTCCTTGAGCGTGCGTTTCGACAAGACCAACCCGAAGGGATTGCATATCGGCGCGGAAACTTACGTCGCCTTTGAGGCGGCGATTCTGACCCACGATCTCACGCGCGGGCTCTATCTTCACACGAGGATCGGCAAGCGCTGCTTTATCGGCGCCCGCAGCATCATTCTGCCCGGCGTCGAGATCGGCGACGAATGCGTCATCGGCTCGGGCTCGGTGGTGACCAAGAGCGTGCCGCCGCGCTCGCTCGTCGCGGGCAATCCGGCAAAGATAATCCGCAGCGACATCAAGATCATTTCGCGTTACGGACGCATGGCACGCGAAGACGAGACGGTCTCGCAGATCGTGACGCACTTGCCGACTGGAGAAGCACGATGAAGATGTTTGCCTACCGGGGGAAACACGAGAATTTTGGCGACGAACTGAACCATTGGCTCTGGGAGCGTCTGCTGCCCGGCTTCTTCGATGACGACGAAGGTCAGCTCTTTCTCGGCATCGGCTCGATCCTCTACGACAATTTCGACCCGAACATGCAAAAGATTGTCTTTGGCTCGGGTTATGGCGGCTACACCAACCCGCCGAAAGTCGATCGCAACTGGACGTTTTATTTCGTGCGCGGAAAGAAGACAGCCGAAATCCTCGGCATCGATCCGAGCTACGCCATCGGCGATTCGGGCATCCTCACGCGCAGCTGCTGGGATGCGAAAAGCATCGAGAAGCGTTATCCGGTCTCCTTCATGCCGCATTACGAAAGCGCCATGTACGGCAGCTGGGATAAGGCCTGCGAACTCGCAGGCATACACTATATCGATCCGCGCTGGCCGGTGGAAAAGGTTCTGACCGAAATCAGCGCATCGCATAAAGTGGTGTCCGAGGCGATGCATGGCTGCATCATCTCAGACGCGCTGCGCGTTCCCTGGCGGGCTATCCGGCCGATCGCGCCGGGGAATCGAGCCAAATGGTACGATTGGGCAAGTGCGCTTGATCTCGAGATCGACTTCGACGCGATTGGCCCGTCAAACCTCGTCGAAGCAGGAGCGTCACTGGTACGGAAAAACACCTACCTTTTGAAGAACATAACGTTCCGCCACCGCCGCATCCGTCAGCTCACTGGCAATTATGTCTTCGGGTCGACGGTCAAGACGCTGCAGCGGGTGGCGGAGAAACCAGGACAGCTGAGTTCCGACGAGTCCATGATAAATGCGCACAACAGAATGCTGCTGGAGCTGGATCGGCTGAAGCAGGATTTTTCCAAGAAAACGGCAAGCGTCCTGTGATGATGCAAACCGGATTCATGACGAGGCGATAAGGCATGATCCTTTCAAACTCCACCAACACTCCCTCCTCCCGCAAGGGGGGCAAGCACTTTGGATGGGCGCTCGGCCCGCTTAGACGGTCAGTATCCTTGACGTGCGGAGCCGTTCGACCATGAGCAGTGTTACCGATCGACTGATTCAAGGCAGCATGTGGCTGAGCCTATCCCGCGCCATCGTCAACGGGCTCTCGGCGCTCAGCACCTTCGTTCTCGCCTGGTACCTCGCACCGGCCGACTTCGGTCTCGTTGCCATTGCAACGACGATCCAGGTCATCTTGAGCTCCGTCACCGAACTCTCACTCAACCAGGCGCTCATTCGTCACGAGGCGCCGAGCGAGGTTCATTTCAGTGCGGTTTGGACGTTGAGCGTCACAAGAAGTGCGATCTTGGCGTTGCTGTTTGCCGCCAGTGCCTATCCAATAGCCGAATTTTATAACGAGCCCCGGCTGACAAGCGTCATGCTTGCTTTGAGTTTCAGCTTGCTCCTGAGTGGTCTCGCCAATCCGCGTCGCGTCATGCTCCAGCGTGATCTGATCTTCTGGCAAGAATTCGTTCTCAACGTGTCGCAAAAGCTGGTTGGCTTTGTCGTGACGGTGGCAATCGCTGCCATCTACCAGAGCTACTGGGCTCTCGTTCTTGGTACCCTCGCCTATCAGATTACCAATATCATCGTTTCCTACACCGTCTTGCCATTCTGGCCACGGGTGACCTTCCGGCATGCACGAGAATTGTTTTCGTTCTCGCTCTGGCTGACGGCCGGACAGATCGTCAACACCCTGAACTGGCGGGTCGAGTATCTGTTAATTGGCAAGATGCTGGGCGCCACGCAGCTCGGCCATTATACCGTCGGCAACACCCTTTCGACTCTGCCGACGCGCGAGGCGACGGCGCCGTTGAACCAGACGATTTACCCGGGCTTTTCGAAAGTCCGCAACGACCCGGTCCGGCTTGTCGCCGCCTATCAGCGTGCACAGGCGCTTCTGGCGGCGGTGGCGCTTCCGGCCGGAATCGGGATGGCAGTCGTAGCTGATCCGATGATGCGGCTTGCCTTGGGGGAAAAGTGGGTTCCCGCCATCTTCATCGTACAGGCACTCGCATCGGTTTTCGCTCTGCAGACCCTCGGTTCGCTCGTCCAACCGCTGGGCATGGCAAAGGGCCATACCAAGATGCTGTTCATCCGCGACACGCAGATGCTGGTGGTCCGCGTGCCCATCATCATCGCCGGTCTGATGATGGCCGGGCTTCCGGGCGTCGTTTATGCCCGCGTGTTGACGGGTCTGATTTCCACCGTAGTCAACATGCTTCTGGTCAAGCGCTTGATCAATCTGCCATTCTTCCAGCAGCTCGCGGCAAACTTCCGCGCGCTTGCCAGCGTTGCCTTGATGGCTGCCGGCGTCTGGGGATTGTCGCATCTTCTGAACACCCCTACCGACAAGCTGGCGCTGGCACTCCACCTGGCCATCCTCGTCGTCACCGGCGGCATTCTCTATCTCGGTTCCAGCTTTGTCCTTTGGCTCGCGATGAAGAAGCCAAATGGCCCGGAAACCGAAGTTCAGCGTATCTTTGTCAAGTTCCTGTCAAAAGCCAAACGTATGGCCGTACCCAAGTCGGCCTAAAAGCTAAACGAACATCAACAAGCGAGGCAGAATGACCAGCCAATCCAGAACGGAGCTGATCGCAAAACTTAATGGTATGATCCACGATTGCCTGAAAGACTATGTCTCACGCGATGAACCGCTTGCGATCCTCGATTTTCCCGACATCCGCAATTGCGGCGACTCCGCAATCTGGATGGGCGAAATGGCCTATCTGAAGGATCGCTTCGGCAAACGCCCGGACTATGTTTCGAGAACGACGGACTTCTCCGCAGATGAGCTGAAAAAGCGCGTGCCGACCGGTCCGATTTTCATTCATGGTGGCGGCAATTTCGGCGACATCTGGGTTTCCCACCAGGATTTCCGCGAAGCCATCATGGAGCGTTTCCCGGATCGGCAGATCGTCCAGTTTCCGCAGTCTATTCACTACAGTTCACCTGAGCGCATCGAGCAATCCGCACGCGCAATCGCGCGTCATAAGAATTTCGTGCTGCTCGTGCGCGACGAAGAATCGAAGGAATTTTCCGAGAAGCACTTCGACTGCACCGTACGGCTATGCCCCGACATGGCCTTCGCCATCGGGCCGCTGCCGGACAGGGCAACGCAGATTTCCGTCCTCGCCATGCTGCGAGAGGATGCGGAACGGGTTGGCGGCACCGATCGCAAGATCCCTTCTGATATTCCTGTGGAGGACTGGATCACCGAGTCGAAACGCAAGGTTGATATCGCCAAGAAATTGGGGGCAGCTTCGGCTTTCCTGGCACTGAAGCCGAGCGAAGTGGCATTGCGCAAGCTGGACGCGGCGGCGCACAACCGCTTCGAGCGCGGCATCAGCCAGATTTCACGCGCCCGCGCCATCGTCACCGATCGCCTGCACGTTCATATCTGCTCGCTGCTGCTTGGTCGGCCGCATGCCGTATTGGACAACAGCTACGGAAAGATCCGCCGCTTCATGAATGCCTTCTCCGGCGGGACGGACCTTTCTTACAAGGCAACGTCGCTTGAAGATGGAATCGAATGGGCGCGTCACCAGGCCGGGCAAGGAGCTCGCGGATGACTGAGACGCTGCGCGCTTGCAGGATCAGGAGGTAATCCGATGACCCTTGTCACCTTCATTATCCCGGTTAGACATCAGGACAATGCCCGCGACTGGAGCAGGCTGAAGGCAAATCTGACCCAGACCGTGGCCTCAATTTCCAACCAGACCAATGGGGACTGGCGTGGCATCATCGTGGCCAACGAAGGCGCCGATCTGCCAGACCTGCCGGAAAAATTCTCTGCCGTGCGTGTCACCTTTCCGCCGAACGACCTGCATGAGCTTGGAAAGGGCAGCAAGGAAGACTTCCTTGATGCCTTCCGGGCAGACAAAGGCCGTCGCGTTCTAAGTGGCATGTTGACCGCCACCGACAGTCGCTTCTTCATGATTGTCGATGACGACGATTTTGTCAGCTCTCGGATCGTTCAACACGTGTCCGAGAATCGAAACGCCAACGGATGGACGATCGACCATGGTTATATCTGGGACGATGGCGGTAGTTTCCTGTTTGGCCACGACGACTTCAGTCATCTTTGCGGTACCTCGTTGATTATTCGCGCCGATCTCTACCAACTGCCGACCCGGTTTGAAGATGCTTCGCTCGACTGGATCAAGTCGATGCTGGGCAGCCACGTCCGCATAGCGGATATTCTTGCGCAACGGGGAGCACCGCTCACGCAGCTTCCCTTTCGCGGGGCGGTCTATCGGGTCGCCCATGGCGGATCGCATAGTCAGGCACCGAGCCTGCTGCGGCAGTATTTCCTCAACCGCGGCGTACTCACCAAACCGCGGCGGTGGTTGCGCAATCTTCGTAAGCTGAGGGTAGTCGGCGAGGGTCACAGGCGCGAGTTTTTCGGCAAGACACGGTCGAACCCCGCGTAAGAGCCGATCGTTCGAACATCGCACAGGCAGTCAAAATATGAAGCTTTTCTCTTTCGACTTCACCAAGAGGGTTGGTAACTGATGTCGGATCTATTCGTCAGCGTGCTCTTTGCATCTTACAATGGCGCCAGCCGCCGGCTGCGCCACACTTTGGATTCCTTGGTGCGCCAGGAGCTTCCCCACGATCGATGGGAATTGATTGCTGTCGACAACAATAGCAATGACGATACGTTTGATCTTTTGAAATCGTACAGCGAGAAGCTTCCCATCACCATCCTGCAGCAGCGCAAGCCCGGAAAATCCGGCGCGCTGAATTTTGCTTTGGATCGGGTCAAGGGCGATCTCGTTGTCTTTACGGACGACGACATCCGCGCGGAACCCAACTGGCTGCAGGCGATCGTCGACTGCGCCATCGCCCATCCGGGTTATGGCGTGTTCGGAGGCAGAATCGTCCCCGATTGGGAAAAGGAGCCGAAGGGCCGCTTTATCGATTGGATTCCCATGGGATCCACGTTTGCGATCGTCGATGAAACGCAAAGCGGACCGTGTGACCCGACGAAAGTCTGGGGTCCCAACACGATCATTCGGCGAGAGTTGCTCGGAACGAGCGTCCGCTACCGGGAAGATATCGGCCCTCTTCCAGGAAAGATATTTGCCATGGGCGAAGATGCGGAAATCATCATTCGTCTGGCCGCAAATGGCGCCAAATCCTATCGATGCGCAGAGGCCGTGGTTCATCACTGGATACCGGCATCAAGTGTCACCGAGGATTGGGTACAGAAGCGAGGTGAACGGCTTGGCTATGGCATGCCGGCGCTTTTTCCCGACGAGGTGCCTGCAGGGGTGAGGCTGAGCGGAGTTCCGCTACCGATCTGGATCGAAAGCGCGCAGTGGGCATTTCGGGCAGCCATGCTCTATCTCTTGCCGCAATCGAAGAAGCGTTTCTGGGCTATCTGGAAATATTACTACATGCGTGGATATCGTGCTGGAATTCGCCGATATGCGCCCCAGACGCTCGCGCGGTGATCGATTGGCCCAGGAGGCAGTAATTTGAAACTCTCGGTGCTCGTCAACAATTTCAATTATGGTCGCTTTTTGCGTCCATGCATCGACAGCGTTTTGTCGCAGGCCTATCCCGACTTCGAAGTGGTGGTGGTCGACGACGGATCGACGGACGATTCCCGTGAGATCCTTGCCTCCTACGGGGAACAGATCCTGACGGTGTTGAAGGAAAATGGTGGCCAGGCCTCGAGCTTCAATGCGGGTTTTGCGGCCGCAAGCGGCGATATCCTCTTTCTCCTCGATGCCGATGATGCATTTTTGCCGGGCAAACTCGCTCGTATCGCCGAGATCTACGATCGCAACGAAATCGACTGGTGCTTCGACCGGGTGACGACCGAGGAAAGCGACCAGCCTCCCGCAGAGCTGCAAGTGACGCTGTTCGACAAGCGGGACACGCTTCGCAGGGGTGGCTTTCCCTCGCTTCCGGTTCCGACATCGGGCCTGAGCTTCCGCCGCAATCTGCTGTCCCAGATACTGCCGATGTCCGTCGCGACAGACGTCGTCCTCAGCGACAATTATATCAAGTTTGCTGCTGCCTTTCTCGGCCGCGGCGCCATCGTCGAAACACCGCTGACGTTTCAGCGCATTCATGAGTCGAACCGCTACACCGGCACAAGCCGAGCAAAAATGCTGCGCCCGCGGATCATGATCGCGACAGGGCTGGAACTGGCACGCCGCTATGATGGGCTGCAGGCACTAGGTAAGAGCCTGGTGGCCGGCGGAATTGCCGAAACGACGTCGCTGCTGAAGCTCCGGGGCGAAGCTCGCAATACGGTGGCTGGCGGTCCGTTCGGCGATGCTGCCGCGACCGAAGTGGCCTTGATGGCGGCGCGTAAGCGTTTGGGAAATATGCTGCGGAGAGGACAGTCATGAATCAGCAAGAGACTTTTCCGCATTCATCCGTCAGCACAGAAGCAGGCGCCGCACCGCTGAAGATCGCCGTCGGCGTGCTGACCTATCGCCGCCTCGACGGGATTGCCAAGCTGCTTGACGTCATGACGCGCCAGGTCAGGCATCCGGGTCGCCCCTATCATCTTACCATGGTGATCGTGGATAATGATGCGGCCGGCAGTGCAAGGGCCACGGTAGAGAGTTTTGGCCAAACAGGTGCCTACGACCTGATCTACGTCATCGAACAAAACCAGGGCATACCCTTTGCACGCAATCGCGCACTGGATTCGGCACCTCCCGGCACCGACCTCTTCTGCTTTCTCGACGATGACGAATGGCCGGTTGACGGCTGGCTGGATGCGATGCTGGAGACACGGGAGAAAAACCGCGCCGATTGCGTCTATGGCCCCGTCCAACCGGTCTATCCCGAAAACCCGCCGGAATATTTCATCAAGGCAAGGGTGTTCGAGCGCAAGAAGAACAAGGACGGTCAACGCATTTCTTATGCGGCATCGAACAACGTCATGTTCGACTATCCTCTGATCCGCTCATGGAATCTGCGTTTTGAAGAGAAGATGCGCTTCACCGGGGGCACGGATTACCTTTTCTTCAACCAAGCCATCCGCCGGGGCATGCAGGTCTTCTGGGCTGACAAGGCGCTTGTCCATGATATCGTTCCGGCTAGCCGGATGACCTGGAAATGGGTATTGCAAAGACAATACCGCCTCGGCAATACCTTCGCAGTCAGCGAGGTCCTGCATGGCAACCTCAAGCGCCGGATCTATCGCGGCGCCTATGGCGCCTCGAGAGTTATGCTTGGGCTCTTCATGCTACCCTCGATCTTGATTTCACCCTATTGGGGCATGCGAGCCCTCACCCACGTTTTACGCGGCGCGGGCATGGTTAATGGGATTCTCGGACATGCATACCAGGAATACAAGCCCGATGCCGCTCTCTGATATTGTTAGCGCCCGCGCCCTTGGAAGAGTTCTGACCCTTATTATCTTCCAGCTGAAACATCACAAGTGATTGGCTGTCCATGAACTTCAAGGCTTCAATCAACCGGGCCAAAAATGGTACACTTCTATTGAACTATCGTGACACAATCGCTGTTCGAACAGAACGGCTTTCGCCCTTATCCATCGGTCAAATATAGGAGATGCCTGTCTATGACTGAGAAAAAATTGAAGGTTCTCGCTGCCTCGTCGGGAGGCGGTCACTGGGAACAGCTGATGGCCATGCGCGGCGCATTCGAGGGCTGCGATATCGTCTTCGCAACGACCATCCCCGGACTGCTTGCAAAATACGACATTCGGGGCGGACTAGTCCTTCCCGATTGCAGCCGCGACTCGATTGCCATGTCGATCCGGTGCTTTTTCACCGCCTTCTCCATCGTCATCAAGCAGAGGCCCGACGTCATCATCTCGACCGGTGCCGCACCCGGCCTTTTTTGCCTGCTGGCCGGCAAATTGACGGGCAAGCGGACGATCTGGATCGATAGCGTCGCCAATGTCGAGAAGCTGTCCCTATCGGGTAAATTGGCCGGCCATATTGCGACGCTCTGGCTCACGCAATGGCAACATCTGTCGAGGCCGGATGGCCCCCATTACGCAGGAGCTGTCCTTTGATCCTTGTCACCGTTGGAACGCAGCTGCCGTTTGATCGCCTCGTCAAGGCTGTCGACACGTTCGCAAACGAACTGTCGAAACCGGTTCTGGCGCAGATCGGCAAGGGCACCTACACGCCACAGAATATGAAATGGATCAAGAATATCGAGCCCAAAGACTTTGATAACGTCTTTCGCGATGCAAGTGTCATCGTCTCTCATGCGGGAATTGGCACTGTGCTTACGGCCAAGCGTTTTGGGAAGCCGATCATTCTCGTTCCTCGCCAGGCGGCTCTCGGCGAACACCGAAACGATCATCAGCTCGCCACGGTGAGCCAGCTCGTGGGCCGGCCGGGCATCTATGTCGCAAACACCGATGACGATCTCCGGAACTATCTGCTCGAAGAGCTGGATAGCCCATCTCACGAAGATTCGTCGGAAGCCGGTCGGGCTTCGCTGGTCACCTACCTGAAAAACTATATTACGACAGTCTGACCCCCAAGAGCCGTCATAGACTTTGACGCTGACGAGCGAATATTTTCATTCTCCGCAATTTTTGCCGGCGATACGTTTGATGAGTTCAGGCGCGATGATTTTGGAGGCCATGTCGGGCTGAGGATGCCCGCCATCAGGAATCGCCGTGGCCAGATCATCCGGCGTCAGACGCTCCCAGTTGGGCCGGTGGTCGACAAACTCCAGACCACGTTTTTCCGCCTCTGCCTGATGGGCTGAGACATAACTGTCGACAAAGGGACGGATCAGCCCACGCAATCCTGAAAATGGATTCATGGCCATGACAATGATCCGCGCTTGCGGCAGGCGCTGCCGGAGCTGGTCGAGGATATCGCCGATATTCTTTCGGCTTTGCGCAAGCGACACGAACCGATGCAATGTCGCATCGTTGGCATAGAGTTCAATCAGGATGATATCCGGCTGCGTGGCAATGACGCGATCAACTTGGGCAAGGCCCCATAGTGACGTCTCGCCGCTCTTTGCAACGCTCTCGACTTTCACGGGCCTTTGCAGGCAGGCTGAAAGCCCTGTCTCAAGAGCGGACTGCCATCCCCCGCGGGCCGTCAAGGATGTTCCGAAAGCCACTATTTTCAGCGGTTGTGGACTATCGGCATGGCCGCTTTTGACCGCTGAAAACATCACCAGACACGCCAGAAACAGAACCAATCCATAAACCGGTCGCCTCGCAGTCGGCCCGGCTCGCCAAGGCAGCAAACACATCATGGGGAGACCTTGCAGCAGGCTTGTGACAATTTCGTGAAACGGCCGATCATGCCCTTTCGAGCAAGGCGAAACTATCCAACCTCACCTTGGCGGATGGCTGCTTTGGGACGCCGAGGATATTAACGACGTGAAACAGCCGCCAATCACTCCTGGCGAAATACGTGCTGCATCTGATCGGTCAGCGGCTTCGTCAGATAGGATATTACGGTCCGGTCGCCGATCTTGATAAAGACCTCGGCCGGCATGCCCGGATAGAGCTTTATCGTC
Organism: Rhizobium sp. WSM409; assembly: GCF_057653825.1. Classification (NCBI taxonomy): domain Bacteria; kingdom Pseudomonadati; phylum Pseudomonadota; class Alphaproteobacteria; order Hyphomicrobiales; family Rhizobiaceae; genus Rhizobium; species Rhizobium sp. WSM409. Next base: position 3,266,158 of record NZ_CM172794.1, read on the forward strand.
TTCATCCTGGCAATGCTTTCAGCCTTCGGCTTGACGCGCAGCGGATAGTAACTGATGCCTGTGCGCTCATCCTTGACGATATCGGGCGCGATCGAGGTAATCTCACCGCTCACATCAGGCGTCGTGCGTTGATCGAAAGCGCTGAAACGCACATCGACGGACTGGCCGACGTGAACCTGGTCAATATCGCGGGTGGCGACTTTCGCCTCGACCATAAGTTCGTTATTTTCGGGAACGACGAGCATCAACGTCTGACCGGGATCAATGACACCATTGACGGTGTGAACCGAAAGTTCGTGAACTCGCCCCGTCAACGGTGCGGTAATGTCGAGACGGTGCAGCTGATCGAGCGCCGTTCCGCGGCGCTCTTCATATTCGGCGATCTGCGCCTCGACGTCGGTCAGGTCCTTTGCGATCTCCGAACGACGATCCTCATCCAGCTGGATCGACTGGCGATCGATCTCGATTGCCTTACCCTCGGCCTCCGCCTTAGCTGCGATTTCCTGGCCGCTATTGCCCTGGAGATCGGCGCGGGCGCGCTTGAGCGTATTCAAACGCTGAAGCGTGACGAGCCCCTTCTTGTAGAGCGTATCAATGCCCTCGAGCTCCTGTTCGATCAAGCCCAAGGCATCGTTGGTGGCATTGATCTGAACGACCAACCCCTTTACCTGCTCGCCCAGTTGGTCCTTGCGCGATGCCAACTGGCTCTTCATTCCGATAAGCGCCGTCCTGCGACTGTCGAACAACTTCTGCTCGCCATCGAGAAGCTTCGCCGCGGAGGTGCTGGAAGTCAGATCGCTGATGTTTTCCTCGACCTCGAACGAATCGGCGCCGATTCGTTCCGCCTTCAGACGGGCGCGGCGTGCATAAAGCTGAGCGAGCGTGCTTTCGACAATCGAGAGGTTCGCTCTTGTCGTCGTCCCATCGAGCCGTATCAGCACCTGCCCTGCCGTCACATGGTCGTTTTCGGAGACTAGCAATTCCGACACGATACCGCCTGTCAGGTGCTGGACCTTCTTGACATCACCGTCGACGACGATCACGCCCTCGCCGATGACTGCGCTCGAAAGCTCTGTCGTCGCCGCCCAACCGCCAATGCCGCAAACGAGGGCTATCGACAACACACCGACAACGGCAACATGCCGATTGAGGGAGCGTTTCGATTCACTGATAACTTTATTCACAATCTTCCCTCTGGCCTATTCGGCCGCATTCATGCCGTCGACCACGACTTTAAGCTGAGCCACGCGCTCGGCAATCGGCGTGCGCGCCGCTTCCGGCCGGCTGACCCTTGCGAGAACTTCCTCTTTGGGACCGAACGCGATCATGCGGCCATCCTGCATCATCAGCACGAAGTCGCAGACCGCCAGAACGCCGGACCGATGTGCGATGACAACGACAATGCCGCCGCGTGCACGCACGCTCATGATCGCGGCACTCAGCGCCCGCTCGCCTTCCTCGTCGAGATTGGAGTTCGGTTCGTCGAGCACGACGAGGAATGGTTCGCCGTAAAGCGCTCTTGCAAGCGCGATACGCTGCCTCTGGCCGGCTGAAAGCGCGGCACCACCTTCGCCGATTTCGGTTTCATAACCGTTCGGCAGACGAAGAATGAGATCGTGAACACGCGCCGCCCTCGCTGCGGCAACCACCGTCTCTGGCGACATTTCCTTCGCGAAACGGCAGATATTCTGCGCGACGGTCCCCGAGAAAAGCTCCACATCCTGCGGGAGATAACCAATATGCCGGCCAAGTGCGTCACCGTCCCACTGGTCGAGTGCCGCGCCATCGAGGCGAATGGATCCTCTGACTGTCGGCCAGATGCCCATCATCGCCCGCGCCAGCGACGACTTACCCGAGGCACTGTAACCAATGACCCCAAGCGCGCTCCCTGCCCGTAAGCCGAAGCTGACATCGGAGATGACCAGGCGCTGGCCCGCTGGCGGTCCGCTTGCCAAGCCCTCGACGGTGACTTGCTTGGTGGGAGCCGCGAGCGCAAGGGGGGCTGGAATCTCAGGAATGGTTTTCAGCAGGCTCGAAAGCCGCGCCCAACTCTGCTGGGCAGAAACGAAACCACGCCAATTTCCGATCGCCGCTTCGACAGGCGCCAGGGCGCGAGAGGTCAATATCGAGCCGGCGATGATAATTCCCGAAGAAGCCTGTCCTTGGATGACCAGAATTGCGCCGGTCGCGAGCGTTCCCGATTGCAAAGCAATACGGAAAATCTTCGACAAGGTGGCATACCCATTGCCGACATCCGATGCCTGCCGGGTGATCGTCCGGTATTCACTGTTCTTGCGGTCCCAGATCTCGGCCATCGTACCCGCCATGCCCATGGCGTGAATGACCTCGGAATTGCGGATCGAGGTCTGCGCAAAGGCATTTCGCATATTGGCGGAGTCAGACTGCTTTTTTGAGAGCGTACGCGTTCCCTGATTGGTCAGGAAGGTCAGAATGGCGAGAACCAGCGATCCACCGATCGCGATATATCCGATCGCCGGATGAAAGAGGAAGCAGATCACGATATAAAACGGCAACCAGGGCAGATCGAACATCGCCGTCGGGCCCATGCCGGACAGGAAGGTTCTGATCTGGTCGAAGTCGCGCAGCGGCTGAAGCCCGTCGCCGCCGATCTTGACCTTCAACGGAGCCTTGATCAGCGCCCGGAACACACGTCCGTTTACCATCTCGTCAAGCGCGCCGGCAACACGCACGAGCATCCTGCTTCGCAGAACCTCGAACGCTCCTTGGAAGACGTAAAGCATTAATGCAAGTATTGCCAGGACCGCCAGCGAGGGTATGCTTTTGCTGGGGATGACCCGGTCATACACCTCAAGCATAAAAAATGAACTTGTAAGATAGAGGATATTGATAAGCGCGCTTGCTATTCCAATGAAGACAAGTCCCCCCTTGCATTTCCTCAATGCTTTGGATGGCTCGCTGACATCAGCTGCTGAACTCTGAAACACGAAGTAATCCCTCTCTTACCGCATCGCACGAAAGCAAATATGCCCGCGCACACTCTAGCTCCGGGTCCATCACGCCCGATCAATGACACGACTGCCTTGGACCCCGACACGGCGCCGGACCCGCTTGCAAGCCCACGACCTATTACATGAATCCAACCAAAAAGTGACCAAAAATTCCAATTTATAACGAGCGGTTTCAGGGATTCTGACTTGACGCTACGCTAAATATACCAACCTAAGCAAGTGAAAATCGCAAATTGCCCAACAACGGCGCAGAGGAATGAACGCGTGGCGCGCATATGGGCGACGTTTACTGAGGCATTAACTATAAATTCAATCTATAGTTCATTTTTCCTATGAACGGCGGAAATATTTTTTTATCCGCATCTCCCCGGCCTTCGACCGCCGACACCCCTTCATCATCAAGCTTTCAAGTGTTGAACAGCGGGGCCGGCGCTCTCTAAATTTGGCGTGATTCAAACCAGCAGGTGCGACGCTTGGCTGCTATGGAACGCGTCCACATTGATATACACGCCGAGCGAGTCGGTATCGATGTGAGAAGCGCCGTCAGAAATCTTGTATTGGAAGGATTCACTGACCTTTCCGCTGAGACCGGCGATTTTCACCGCATCGACGGTATAGGTGTAATCACCATCGCTCTCCACGTGGATGACGCCGTATTTCCCGGTCAGCGTCAGGCCATGCTTATCCACTGCACTGTCACCGAAGCGACGAAGCAGCACGGTTCCATTGATTGCGCTATCGTTTTCGAGAAGGTTGCCATGATAGGCGCTGCCCGTGTCCGTGGAGATTTTCAGGCTGTCATGGGCTGCGACAATCCTGGGAACGGCGACGGTGGGTGCGGTCGGAACCTGCGCTTCGGCCGCGGGCGCCGGAGTGCTTGTCTGCGTCGGTGTTGACGGTTCGACATACGGCTCCACAACCGGCGTGGTAGGCGTCTGCTCATTGTTGGACTGGGTGTTGCCAGTCGCAGCGTCGACTTCGGCCTGCGCTTGCTCCAGCGTCTTATTGTCGTTGATCGAGAAGGTGCTCTGGAGGACAATTGCGACCGGCATCGTCAACGTCGACACCGCGCTGTCGATGATATTATCATAGAAAGAGCCGGATGCAGGCCTGTCGACCTTCAGCGCCGAGGACGACAGGTCGTCAAAGACATTACCATAAATATCGATATCGGTGCGTGTATAACTTGGGTAACCTGCAGCGCTGATCGACACGCCCCAGACGCCGTCATGGATATAGTTTCCACTGATATCGTAATTTGTCGCATTGCCCTGATCGCCAAGGCCGATACCGTAGGACCAACTATAGCCGCCGTATCCCGAGATGTCGTTGTCGTGGATGGCGATATTCGTGCCCGCGTTGGCACCTATCCCGAAACCGCCGCCGATCACGGTGTTGTCCTCGACCGCTGCATCCACAGCCCGAACAAGCACCAGGACGCCCTTTGCGCTATTGGTCTCCGTCTGCTCTAGGTGGTTACCCTTGATCAGGATATTGCTGCTGTCGTTCAACTGAACGGCGTCTGCCGCAGCGCCCTGGCTGTTGATGACCAGATTATTAACGATGGTAACGCCAATCACTTTATCCATCCAGATGCCGTCTCCATTTACCCCGGAAATCTTGCTGTTCTCGATGGTAATGTTCTGGCTGCTCTGGAAATTGACGGAACCGGGCTTGCCGGCAAGTCCGGTATTTTCGACCTCGACGTTGCGGACGGTCCAGTTGGAGACATTTCCCGCATATATCGCCGCACCCCCGGTATCAGCAATCTTGATGTTCTCCACGATGATGTTTGAAGCCTTCGAGCCGTGGATACCGTCATTGCTGCTGTGAATAACCGGCGCATCGCCAACGCCGTAACTGCCAATTGTAATCGGAGAACTGACAGTGCCGGAGTATTTCAGGTCGAATTGCTCGTTAAACACGCTTCCGGCGGCAAGCAGCACGCTGTCTCCCGGCTTTAGCCTCAGGGATTCGACAGCGGAAAGCGTCGCGAAAGCCGACTGCTCGCTCACTCCACTGTTCTGATTGGATCCTGTTGCCGAATTTACATAGTAGACGGTCACGCCGTGATCTCCCAAAGATACTGGAAAATCTTTTAACCGCGGACCTCTCTCTGCCTGCTAAAATGGAACACTAAAATGCGTTCTATCTCGCGATAATTCTTAAGCTGACCACAAAACATCTTCATTTCTTGAATATTTTGCATTGCAACAAAATTGCGTCGCACAGTTAGGTGCGATGTTACCAAATATCTCTAGTGTAAATAAAATTACTCTCCACGCATCGCGTATTAGTTTACGCCAATTGCGCCTCGAGAGAAGCATTACTTGATAAACAAATGTTACAAAATCATGGCACCAGTTACTTCGTCGAAAAGCAGGCGCCGGTGCGGGAGCCGAAGCAAGATTGAGTTTTCACGCTGTAACCCATAGTGATTATATCAACATCTCATCTGCGCATCAGAACCGCAACGTATTCTTATAAATTGCCCCTGAATAAACATTCTTCTCCTCTGAAGAAACAGAGGTCCGCATCTGCCATTTGCACTTTCACTTATTATTAACGCAATAATTACCATGCGTTTCATCGCCTTATGCGTGTTACAGGTGTGTCATTATTGTACTATACACCCGAATATGTTCACTTGCTGTTAACTGCACCCTTGACTCTCTGTATTAAGATATCCTTAATCGACCAGCTCGCTAAAGGTCAGAATTGACTTAGCAAAGAATAATTCAAGGAGAGAACTGATGGCTGTTCACGCAACCGACGATAGTGCAACATTCCTGGAAACCGACGCCATTTCAGGAAATCTGCTTTCCAACGATTCATCCGATAACGGACACTTGTTCCTGCGCGCCTTCGACGGCGCGAGCGTAGGCGCCAAGAGCGGCAACAGCCAGGTCACCGAGATCCAGGGCGACTACGGCACCTTCTTCGTTAAGCCCGATGGCAGCTACACCTATGTGCTAAGCGATGCTGCCAAGGTCAACTTCACCAATGGTGAGTTGCTCCAGGAGAAAGTCGCGTACAAGATCTCCGACGGCAGCGGTCATACCGATGTCGGCCTGTTCACCCTGAACATTCAGGGCGTAACCCAGGTAAAGCCGATCGCGGTCGACGACCACTACAGCTTCACCGAAGGCGACGCCATCGGCGGCAACGCTCTGGACAACGACATTGCCGGCGACAATGGTCATCTCTTCCTCCGTCAGTTCGGCACCACGACCGTAAACGGCGACCCGAGCGCAACGACCGACGTCGCCGGCACCTATGGCACGTTCCATGTAAAAGCGGATGGATCATTCACCTATGATCTGGCAGTAGATGTTGCTCCGGGCGATCACGTCACGGAAACCATCCAGTTCTACAAAATCTCCGACGGCGAAGGCCACACCGACGCCGGTGTTCTGACGCTCAACATCAATGGCGCGGACGCAGAAGTCTGATCGTCAATAGCCAATCAAAAACACGCCCGCAGCGAAGACGGCGGGCGTTGTTTTGTGCAAGTTGAGTCGCGTCAAGAGAAAGAGCCATGGGTGCTCAGCCTGTTGGCAACGAACTCGGAACAGTCTTTAAAAACCTGTCTCGATGATTTACTTGCTGCAGCGCTGTCGGAACCGCGCCGTCGCGGCCTCTCCAACGCTCGTCCAGCTTCGATCGAAGATCGGGCGAAGCTGTGGGCTGATCTCTCTTATCGTGGCATTGACCCTGCAACGATCGCCCCGTTTCAGCATGGTCATGAGATCGCTATCGAGCGCGCGCGCTGCCGCGGCGAGTGTTGCATTGGTGAAATCGTTCCAGAAATAAAATCGCGTCAGGATCATCACCTGGTCATACGGCGCAAGCGCAACCGAACGCTTCATCATTCCCGCGATCGAGGCCGGCTCTTCCGCAATTGTCGACTGCACAGCCGCAAGACGAAGCCAAAAATTGCTGTTCGTCGGCATACACGAAAGCGCATGCCGCAGATATTGGCGCGCACTCGAGGCCGCAGCGGCCCAGCCGTCGTAATTGACATTGACATTCTGCCGATCGAGTTGCGCCAGAACGAGGGTTACGCCAGCAGCCACGATGTCGGATCGGCAATAGTGTCCGTCAACGACGTCGACACTGCGCGACGCATATTTGGTCACGACATCATCCGCAACGGTCTCGCCACGCTCGATCCTTTCGGCGACGATCGAGATGCTGGCCGTTCTTATCGAAGCGTAGAGCTCTCGACCGGCCAGCACCACCAAGACGACGCTGACGATAACGAAGGCGATCCTGGTAATCGAAACGGACTGACTGCGGAACATCAGCTTTCGGTATAGTATCGCGAATAACGCTTATAATAGTATTCGCTCGAACCGAATGTCCGGTAGAGTTTCATCTGCGACGGGTCGACCTTGGTCAAGATAGTACCGACGCACTTCGCATAGAGTTCCGGCTCGGACAGCAGGGTCGACTGCACGACCTTGCGCGATGTCTTTCCCCACTCGATAACGAAAACCACCGCATCGAGTTTCGAATTGATAGCGCGCGCATCCACGACCGGCGCCAAGGGCGGTAGGTCGACGATAATATAGTCGAAGCTTTGACGCGCCGTTTCAAGAAGCTGATCCATGCCGCGTGAGGCAAGCAGTTCCGACGAATGCGGAACACGATACCTTGCCACCGTCGGCAAAAATGCCAGCTTTGTCTTGGGATCGAGAAGGATCAGGTCCTTGAGCGGACGGCTGTCGACGATCGCCTCGAGCAAGCCGGCCTCGGCATGGCGGCCGATCGCCCGGGTGGCACCGGGATTGCGCATATCGCCATCGATAAGCAGGCAACGCGCACCCTGCATTGCCAGAAGCTTGGCGAAATTGATGGATGTCGTCGACTTCCCCTCGCCAGGCAAGCTCGACACGACGCCGATGACCTTGCAGCGCTGATCGGCAGCACTGAGGTCGATCGCAATCTTGGCGCTTCGAAGCGTCTCGGCAAATGCCGAGAGTGGATGCTCCTCGACATAGGTCGTCGTCTTTCCGCCCCTGGCGATGCTTCGCGGATTGCTGGGATCAACGAGCGTCGGATCGTCGACGTTATTTTCAATCAGCGGCATGACCCCGAGAGACTCGACATCAAGCACGTCCCGGACATCATCGCCGGTGCGGAAGAACCGATCTCGGAATTCGCGGAAGGCCGCTATACCACTGCCAAATGCACATCCTACGAACATCGCGAAAGCAACAACGAGAGCTCTCTTCGGAGCGCTCGGCTTCGTCGGCGTCTCCGCCGTCGTGATGATGCGCGCAGCGGTAATCGGAAAGCTCTGCTGCTGAATTGCTTCCTGGTAGCGCGTCAAGAAGCTCTGATAGAGATTCTTGTAGGTATCGCGCGTGCGCTCGAGCTCGCGAAGCTGTACCTGCGTTTCGCCAGCCGTTGCGGCTACGCCCGTCGCCTGTGTAACACTGTCGCGCAAAGAGTTTTCCCGCGATTTTGCGACCTGCAGCTCGCTTTGGTAGCTCTCGGCGATGCGGTTCAACTCATCGAACATGAGCCTTTTATATTCTTCCATTTCCGCACGAAGCCGAACCGCCTGGACGTGATCGGGACCGAGCCGCGCCTCAATTTCGGTCTCAAGCTTGGAAGCCTCCAGATATTTCTTGCGCAGGTCGTTGGAAATGGAGCTGTCGAGCACATCCGTGACGATCGCATCGGTCTGCTTGGCGTCGATGATCGACTTGACGCGCGCATACCGTGCCTCGGCCTTTGCCGTCTCGGCCTGCGCATTGATCAATTGCGTATTGATCTCGGAAAGCTGCTGCTCGCTGATCAGCGTACCGGATCCGGCCTCGACAAGCCCATGCTCGCCGCGGAATTTCTGAACCGCAAGGTCGGTGTCCAGCGCCTGCTGCCGGAGTTCTTCGATGCGCTCCTGCAGCCATTGGCCGGCCCGGCGCGTCGCCTCGTATTTCGAATTGAGCTTGTCGACCAGATAGACGTCGGCGATCCCAGCCGCGATATCACGCGCTAGGTCCGGCGACTGCGCTGTATAACTGACATCGAGGACGTAGGAGCGGCCGACGCGTTCGACATCGATATTGCCTGCGACAGTCTCGGCAGCGCCTCGCCGCCTCATTTCCGGATCAGGTGCGACGGCTGCGTCATCGGCAAACCACGACCGAAAATTCATAAAGGATTTCAACGTTGAAACAGAAAAAAGCGAGCTTTTCGGTCCCATGAACTCCGGATTGTCGACGAGTTTCAGCTTGTCGACAACAGCATAGGCGATGGTGTCGGACTTCAACAGCTCGACCTGACTGAGGACAGTACCTTCGTCATCGTCCATCTGGCCGAACGCCGCCAGCTGGTTGATCACCTGACTATCGCTGCGGTCGATCAGCACGCTGGTGTCGGCGGTGTAGACAGGCACCGAAGTCAAGACATACACAATGCCGAGAATGGCAAAGGCGAAACCGCACGCCGCAACCATCCGCCACTGTCGGCGGGCGATTGCGATGAGCTTGTCGAAATCGATGAAATCAGCATCATTTCCGGTATCGCGGGAGGGGTCGATACGCGGCGTAAGTTTATCTGGCGATAGCAATTTCGATCTCCAACAAAGGCGTCAAGCGCTAAGATCTAAGGGCAATTCCAGCTATTGTATGACCGGGACACTCTGACTCGTCGACTCCGTCGGGTCGGTAGACGACTGGCCTCCCGCTCCGGTGCTGACGATCGTCGTCGTTGAAGTCGACGATGAATCATCCGAGCCGGCATTCGAAACCTTCAGCGTACCCGCAGTCGTCGCAGCGCCGTCGAACGGCGTACCATCGTCCGCTCCAGGCCCGGTTTGTCCAACTTGCCCGTCATTGCCAATGCCCGATGCGGCGGCGGCACTTGCACCCGGGCCGAGCGCCGCGGTCCCGCCTTCGGCAAGGACCTTTGCAAAGGCTGCAAGCAGCGGCGCCAGGTTCGGATCAGCGCTCGCCGCGTCGGCAACAGCCTTTTCGATCGCTAGCTTGAATTGCGGATCCGTCACCTGGCAGCTGTTTGCAGCCCGCCCGAGACCGGAGCCGATCGCCGCCATCTGTACGGCGTTAGCCTTCTTGGCCTGCTCGATCACCGGCGACAGCGCATCATTACTGCTTCCGACCAGCGCGCGAACACGCGAGGACAGAACCAACGGATCGGACATGTCGAGCAGGACGGCGGGGCTAGCCGTAAACCCGCTTATATCGACGGATGTCAGATTTGCCGGTCCTAGGCAGGCTGCCGCAAAGGCGCTTGAATTCATGCCGACATACATCGCGACGGCAATTCCGCTATATGCAAGCTTACGATAAACAGCCGATCTTGCCATAACCACAATTTCCTTCATCAAATCCGCTATAAGCCTCCGGCATCGATCATTCAGACCGATGCCGGCGACCTATTTCAATCAATTTCCAAGATCCTGTACCGCGTTACGGGTATCATTCGCATCGTCGGTCACTCCGGAAACAGTGGATGATACCGAGTTCACGATGTCAAGGAACTTGACCAGTTCAACAGAGTCCGAATTGGAAATATAGATAATATCCTTGTCTTCCATCTTGAACTGCTGAACAGCAAACAAGGTTGCCGGGTCACGCATGTTCGCACGGATGATCACTGGAACCATTTCACTCGCAAATCTCGTCGTGTCCACGTGCATCGCTTGAACCGTTTTCTTCGGGACAAGACGATAGAGCAAGACCTGAGCCGGATCGGCGCGGTCGTCGCGCAGGCCGCCCGCCTTGGCGATTGCCTCTCCAAGGGTCAGGTTAGACTCTTCGAAATCGAAGCGGCCACTGGTGCCTGCGGCGCCGAGCATAAGAAAGGTACGGCGCTCATGATCGATCGAGATCGTATCATCCGGTGCGACATAGATATTTTCGGCCGGGTTCTTCAACAGCGTGGTGTAGGCGACGGTTGCCGTCTTGCCGCGGCGCTGCAGCGTCACATTCGTTTCGATATTGTTGGTCGTCAAACCGCCCGCGGCGGAAATGACATCGAGAACACGCTCACCCGCCGGGCTGATCTCAACGCGCTGCGGATTGTTGACATCGCCGAGGATGGCAACCTGACTGGAGCGGCTTGTCGTTGTCGTAATAACTACCTGCGGTTCGATCGCGCGGCTCGCCAGGCGATCCTCGACGTCCTGCTCTACGGTCTCCTTCAGGCGACCGGCAGCCGGAACCCGACCCGCATAGGGAATTGTGATCGTTCCGTTTCTATCGATGGTCTGCTCTGGCAGCGAGATGTAATTGCCGGGTCGGCTACCTGCATCGGACGGAATGAAGAGACCGCCGGACTGAGCTTCGAAGATGGCAACCGAAACGACATCGCCGTAACCGAGTGGAATTTCGGGCGCCCCGCCTCGGCCACCACCAAACCCTTTGAACGAGGTCGGCTGGGGAGCGGTAAAATACGACAGAACGTTCTTGCTGAGATCAACCAGGGCGTAGTCGATACCGACACGACGTTCCTTCGTCGTCACTTTCACCGCTGCATCTCGATCAACGTCTTTGTGATCGGGACCGGATCTTGGTAACGACGTGCAGCTTGCCAATATAGTCGTCAGCGCTACAACAATGGCGACGCGTGTACTACCGATACGAGAACAACCCATAGAATACCCTGTGTTGACGCCCTTGAAGCTACTGCCCCGCGATCTGACAAAATACAAGACAATCCCCGATCAATAACACTGAAAGCCGATTAACAATCCCCTAACTGTGGCAGGCTGGCAACGCCGAGCCCCTTAGGAAGCGAAAAACGACTTCGGCCCGACTTTTCTTGCGTCGCAACAATCCGAAGGCTGCACCCGCTATAAAATTTCTTGGGTTTCAGAGTCAACCGTTCGCACCTGCACAATCGATCTTTTCCGAAAATCTTATTAAAATCCATCCATTTAAACTTTACGTGGTTAACGGCCGCTCATATGCCATGTCCGCCTCTCCGTTGCTACGCCCGAGACATATCGCGACAACCGCACTCAGGAAGGCGGAGTAAAACACAGCAAAACCCGGTATCTGCAGCGAAAAATCGACCGCCGCATGAAGGGCGACCAAAACGGTCGCCGCTAGGCCAAGAAGAACATAGTGCCTGAGACGCCGTCTTTGGGCGAGCCCGTGCCAGAACACTCTGGCAAGCACCGACAAGGCAAGGACTGTCGCAATCGGGAACAATATTCCGAGGCCCAGAAATCCTTCGAGATAGAAATTATGCGCACGGTCGAAGACTCCAAAAATACCGCAAGCCGGATCGCGGTAGGCGGAAAACACGGTCCGGAAGGTTCCGAGCCCCGTTCCCGTCAACCAATGATCCGAGACGGCACGCCATATGCCCGGCAGAATGCAAAACCGATCGTCATCCTCGAGTCGCCGCTCTTGCGCACGCAAAATCGCCTGGCCCGCAAACACGGTCAGCAACAGTACGACGAAAGCAATCGCCGAGAGGAGCTTCAGCAGCGAACGCCATCTTGGCGCCGGTCTCAGATGACGCCTCGAGCCGTTCCAATTAATGACAAGCCATGGAAAATAGACGAGAGCGGCAACAAAGGTCGCAAATATCCCGGCGCGCGAGCGGCTCAGCATCAGCGCGGTGAAGCATGCGCATAAGAACAGGATATAGATCCACGATCTCAAGAGGAGAGCGTTTCGGCCCGGCTCGCCGGGCGGATACTTCGAATAGGCTCGGGTAATATCCCTGACCAAGGTCAGCATCAGCAGCGTTCCAAGCCCGAGGAAGGTCGCAGCAGTATTACGGTTGACGAAGACCGCAGTCAGGCTGTCGAGGTAGGCGTGTTTTTCGACGACGATCAAAATTTTGGGAAACAGCAAAAACTGCATCAGGCCGAAAACAGCGATGATACCCGCCGTAAGCCCGAGCCCGGTGAGCACTTTCCTCGCGCGCTGATCGGTATCGCATAAGAGAAGCCCGGTCAGGAACGTGACGAAAGGCAGCGCGACCCAGAGGATCGACGCGAGCGTGTCGGCCGGTTCGACCGAGATCGCCGCGGACTGGGCACCTGCAAGGTCACGCGCAGCATTCCAGGCGGGATTCGCCAACCAATTGGCGGGCAGTTCGGTGGTTTGGATGAACGCCCAGCCCGCCAGGACGACGAGTAGAAACAAAGCGATACTGAAAACCCATCTGCTTTGTCTCGGCTCTCTAAACAGCAATCCCGAAATGATGGCGAGGACAAACATCCCGATCGCGGCGAAGGCGAAGGGAAAGGGTGTAACGCTCCCGAACGGTATGAGCGTCAATATAACGAGGCCGATGAAGGCAAAAAGCAAAACCTCTCGCAAGACCCGCTTATTGATGAGGTTGGAGAACATGTGAATTCGTTTACCAGAGTAGGCAGCGACCAAAGCCATTGCAACCAAAGAGATTAATTTACTCGTACTAACATAAGTTGAACATCAAGCACTTGCGTGCTAAAGTGTAACAGAATTCCACATCGTTTAAAATTGTCGCGAAAGGTTTAAGCCAATCGAGACAAGGCCCGGCTATGCTCCTTCCAAGCAGCAGAAACGGGACAGATATTCTGCGCCCAATACTTGGCAGATCATCAGATCGCCATGCCATTGACCGAGAAAAAAGGCAAGCCTGATCTCAATCGGTTGTCCTGACAGGGATTTAAGAGATGAAGAAAACATTCGTTACACTTCTGGCACTGGCCCTTACAGCAGGCAATGCGTGCTCGGCATTTGCCGCCGGTCCCGCAGGTTTTGCCCGCGGTCTGACCGGTAATTCGGCGGTCAGTTATATCTCTGAAAAAGGCAAGATCATTCCGCCTTTCGCCCAGGTGCTGTTCTGCGCCCAGAACCCGACCGAATGCCGCGACAACAACGGTTTGGCGGTCGTTGCGATGACCGACAAGCAAATGCTGCAACTGAATGACGTCAACACCGCCGTCAATCGCACGATGGTCGGCCGGAACGACTCCCGCAACGAACTGAATGGCGACGTCTGGAAGGTAAATGTACGCAGCGGCGACTGCGAAGATTTCGCGTTGACCAAGCGCAGCCGGCTAATCGCGATGGGCTGGTCGTCGCGCGCTTTGCGGATCGCGACGGCATATACGCCCTCCGGTGAAGGACATGCGGTCCTCGTCGTCAGGACCGACAGGGGCGATCTCGTCCTCGACAACCGGAAAAGTAGCATCAAGAACTGGCGCGATACCGATCTGCGCTGGGACAAGATTCAATCGGGAACAGACCCCTACGTCTGGTATCGGCTATAACAGCCGAGGCAGCGACATAGACTGATTGATCCAGTTTCCGGATTGAAGTCGAGCCTGCTCTGACGAGCCGCTCGACTTGTCATATCGCCCACACAAACCTATGTTTTGGCTATCGACGGGGCAGCGCGCGGTAAGCTGCGGTGCCCGGAGTTCGATTTCCGATATGGGTACCAGGCGATCTTCGGTATTGTCTTTTCGTCCAGATTAACTATGACGAACTCATGCTGCGACGCAGCATGACGTTCTACTCTAATGATTTGAGGGAAATATGCGCATCACGATGATTGGATCAGGCTATGTCGGCCTCGTTTCAGGCGTTTGCTTTGCGGATTTCGGCCACGACGTCATCTGCGTCGACAAGGATCTGAGTAAGATCGAAGCCCTTCGCGAAGGCCGCATTCCGATCTACGAGCCAGGTCTGGAACAATTGGTCGCCGAAAATACCAGCACCGGCCGACTGTCGTTTTCGACGGATGTCGGCGAAAGTGTCCGCAGCGCCGATGTCGTGTTCATCGCAGTCGGCACGCCGTCCCGGCGCGGCGACGGCCACGCAGACCTTTCCTATGTCTATGCCGCTGCACGCGAGATTGCCACCTATGTGGAAGGCTTCACGGTCATCGTCACCAAGTCGACCGTGCCGGTCGGCACGGGAGACGAGGTCGAGCGCATCATGCGCGAAACCAATCCTGCGGCGGATGTCGCCGTCGTTTCCAATCCGGAATTCCTGCGTGAAGGTGCGGCGATCGAAGACTTCAAGCGGCCCGACCGTATCGTCATCGGGCTGAACGACGACCGGGCGCGCGAAACCATGACCGAGGTCTACCGCCCGCTCTATCTCAACCAGGCCCCCTTGGTCTTCACCACCCGCCGCACCTCGGAACTGATCAAATATGCGGCCAATGCCTTCCTCGCAATGAAGATCACCTTCATCAACGAGATCGCCGATCTCTGCGAACGGGTCGACGCAAACGTCCAGGACGTTTCGCGCGGAATCGGTCTCGACGGCCGTATCGGCTCCAAGTTCCTGCATGCCGGCCCGGGTTACGGCGGTTCGTGCTTCCCCAAGGATACGCTTGCCCTTGCCAAGACGGCGCAGGATTACGACGCGCCGATGCGTCTCATCGAGACGACGATCTCGATCAATGACAACCGCAAGCGGGCAATGGGACGCAAAGTCATTTCGGCCGTCGGCGGAGACATTCGCGGCAAGAAGATCGCGATCCTCGGCCTGACCTTCAAGCCGAACACCGACGATATGCGCGACAGCCCGGCGATCGCAGTCATCCAGACCCTGCAGGACAACGGAGCCGAAGTGGTTGGCTACGATCCCGAGGGCATGGAAAACGCCCGTAAGGTGATCGAGAACATCGAATATGCGAGCGGCCCTTATGAAGCAGCCGCTGGTGCGGATGCGCTTGTCATCGTCACCGAATGGAACCAGTTCCGCGCGCTCGATTTCAATCGCTTGAAGCAGTCGATGCGCGCTCCGATCCTGGTCGATCTGCGCAATATCTACCGCAGCGACGAGGTCCGCAAACACGGCTTTACCTATACCGGCATCGGCACCAACCTTTATCAGGACGTGACCGGCGCCTGAGATAGCCTGCTGAATATCTGATCGTCCTGACGCCGCGGAGCATAAACCGCGGCGTTTGGTTTTGAGCATGATGCCGAAAGTGCAAGCGTTTCGGACGACACCATGCTCGCCGACTTAAAGAATTCCGACCCGCGTTCCCTTTATCGTCAGCACGGTCAGCCGGCCCGTCGCCGAAACCGCAGTGTCGATGCCGATGCGTTGCGGACCGAATGTCGGGATTCGCGCCGGGGTGTGCCCATGGATCACCAGGACAGGAAGCTGCGGCCCTTCATTCAGGAAGGGCTGACGGATCCACATGAGGTCACTGTCCTTCTGCTTCTTGAGGTCGATGCCCGGCTTGATGCCCGCATGAACAAAGACGACCCTTCCCATCCGCACCATGATCGGCAATGATTCAAGGAATTGGATATGCCGTTCGGGTATCATGTTGCGAATGACGCGGGCGATTGTTTCGCTTCCAGCCGCCGACTGCAGCAGATGCTCGATATCGATACCGTATGAGTGCAGCGTCTCCGTTCCGGCAAAGCCGAGCCATTCGAGAATGCTCGCCGGTTTGCGATAGAGCTTCACCAGTTCCGCGTCATGATTGCCGCACAGGACGAGACGTTGAAACCCCGGCGGCGGGGTCTTGCTCAGGAACTCCAGCACCGCGCTCGAATCGGGCCCGCGATCGACATAATCGCCGAGCATGACGATGAGTTTCGGTCCCGGAATGCGCGCGGCATCCTGCTCGATGCGGCGATGTGCCTCAACGAGTTCATTATAACAGCCGTGAACATCGCTCATCGCGTAGACCGCAGCGAATTCGCCTTCGGCAAACGTCAGCCGAGCGCGTTTTTTACGGTTGCCAGCCAGTATCTGTATCTGTTGTCGCCATGGCCCTAGATAGTTAAACATGGAACCCATTTATGAGACCCGACCGAATGGCGGGTTGTCGGAAATAATCCATCTCTTATCATCGCTGCAACGGCATGAGGCTCAGTGTTCATAAGAATTTGGCCTGATCGCGGCCCACCGAAGTTGTAACCGGAACCAATTGCCACATTCAGAGTGACATAGTCCTTCGCCATTTGCTGCACCGCCTGCGGCAGGTTGGTCTGACTGGTCGCGGCCGAACGCTGCGCATCCAGCACATCAAGCACATCAAGCACATCAAGCAAGGATGATCGTCCATCCTTGTGGCTCCCGATTGAAAGCGCAAGAGTCTCCTGCGTGGTCTTCATTTGAGCGCGCAGCGCCTGCGACTCGGCAACACCGATATTGGTCGTTGCAGCGGCGAGGTCTTGCGGATGTAATCATTCATACTTGGGAGGGTGCTGCGGTTAATATTACGCTATAGTTTGCTATATGATGGTTAATCCGACGTTAAACCGGCGATTATTGCGTTTCTCGCGACGTTATCGGCTAATATTCCCCAAATGGAGGAGCCACGGGTATCGGATATCCACAGGCGAGACCTTCGGAAAAGCTGCAAAAATCAACCATAACGAGAGCCATCAGGGAAAAATAAACGTTAAAGAAGATGATGCTTGACGCCCCCGCGGCGCAGCATGATGATGGCGCGTTGCGAGTGTGAATGACATTTCTTGATCAGGAATCTCAGATCCAAAACTGCGGGGTGCAAAGTGGAAACTGCGGTTGATTCGAAACTTATCGAGGCGATCACCTACGACGAAGACAGCCGGCATCTACGGGTCTATCTGACCAACGGTCAGAGGCGAGAATATGAAGGCGTTCCCAAGGGCGTCGTCGTCGGGTTGACGATGGCGGAATCACCGGGAAATTTCTACATGAAGGCAATCAGGGGCAAATATCCTCCTCGCCCCTAATGTCCTATCGATCACGACGATAGGATCATTGTTCCAGCAAAGATGCGGGACCGGCATTCCCGGTCCCGCAATCATTTTCCCGCCGAGCGGCGGTGCACACGTCAATAACGGCCGAGAAAATCGCGGACCGCATCGATCTCGAGCGGCGCAATCTCGTGACCGCCGGGATGCCAGACCGTCCTGACCTCCGCCCCTCGGTTTTTCAGATGTTCGGACAGCGCCTCGGTCATGGAGACAGGCGCAATCGGGTCTCGCTGCCCGGCCGTCATCAGCACCTTTCTTCCCGCCAGCGGCGACTGGGCTTCGGGTTGAAACGGAATGAGCGGGTGCATCAGAACCGCGGCATCGAAGATACCCTTCTCGATCAGGACATTGGCAAGAATATTTGCGCCATTCGAAAAACCCAGGCCGAGAATATTGGAAGCCTGGTACTCGTCCGCGAATGCCTTGACGTAGGCGGCCATCTTCTCCGTCACCCGGGAAAGGTCGGGCATGTCGTAGACCCCCTCCCCGGTGCGGCGAAAGAACCGCGCCGCGCCGTGTTCGGAAACATCGCCGCGCGGCGAGAGAATCGTCGCTTCGGGCAGCAGGTGCCGACCGAAGTCGAAAAACTGGTTCTCGTCGCCACCCGTGCCGTGCAGCACCAGCAGGATGGGTTTATCAGGTGCACCGGCATGCAGCCGGTGCACATATCCGGTTTCGGTCATATCGCCTCTCCTTACGCTTCGAGCGGCTGCAGGTGCTGCTCGAGCAGCGCGCGAAGATGGGCGTGCTGCTGCGGCAGTTTCAGGGCTTCGCCGAGATGAGCCGTATCCTCGTCGCGGTCGAAGCCAGGTTCATTGGTCGCGACCTCGAACAGCACGCCGCCCGGCGTGCGGAAATAGATCGCCCAGAAATAATCGCGGTCGATCACCGGCGTGACCTGATAGCCGGTGTCCATCAGTGCCTTGCGCACTTCGAGCTGCTTCTCGCGGTTTTCGACGGCGAAGGCGACATGGTGGACGGAGCCGGCGCCGGGAAGCGCGCGGGCAATGTTCGGCATGGTCTCGAGATCGATGAGATGCGCGCCATTGCCGGAGGGCATGATCAGCCGCCTGACGCCGTCCCTTTCCTCGGCGACCTCATAGCCCATGAACTTCAGGAGTTCGGCCGTTGCGCCCTCGTCCCTCAGCCGCATGGCGACGGAGTGGAAGCCACGAATGGCATGGTCCTCGCTGATGCCGCCATGTGTCCAGGACTGGCGGGTATCATCCTCGACCTCGACGAGGGCGAAGCCATCGCCATCGGGGCCGGAAAAATTCAGCCGCATTTCGCCGAAACTTTCCTCGGCCTTCAGGCCGCCGACACCAAGCGCGGCAAGGCGATCGCTCCAGAAGCCGAGCGAACCCTTGGGAACGGAAAACACCGTCGTGCCGACCTCTCCGGTGCCGGGACGGCCCTGCGCCATCTTCGGGAACGGGAAATAGGTCATGACCGTGCCGGGCGCACCGGTCTCGTCACCATAATAGAGGTGATAGACATCAGGCGCGTCGAAATTGACAGTCTTCTTGACGCGGCGCAGGCCGAGCGCATGGGTGAAAAACTGGTTGTTGGTGCGGGCGTCCTGCGCCATCGACGTGACGTGGTGCAGACCCTTGATCTGATCGAGCATGTCAAACCCCTTTCATGCCCGCCGTTGCGGGCTTTCGATGAGGCTAAGATGCGCGCTGAAGCGCCCGTATAACAGACCCGCAGAGCAAAACGCATTGTCTTCTTTTAGTGAACGAACATCGACTTGTGTTCACACTAAAGCATGTCGCGCAAAAGTGTGCAGCAGCGAATCTGAAAGATTGCGTCCCGCTTAGGCCCCATGGGGATCGGCCGGCAATTGCCAGTCGATCGGCGCACGGCCGCGCGACTGCAGGAAGGCATTCGCCTTCGAAAAATGCCCACAGCCGAAAAACCCGTTATGGGCCGAAAGTGGCGAGGGATGCGGCGCTCTGAGCACGAGATGCCGCGTCGTGTCGACGAAGGCGGCCTTGCGTTGGGCATAGGAACCCCAGAGCATGAAGACGACGGATTCGCATTCATCGTTGACCTTGCGGATGACGGCGTCGGTGAAGCGTTCCCACCCCTTGCCCTGATGAGCAGCCGCCTGCCCTTCCTCGACGGTCAGCACGCTGTTCAGCAGGAGTACGCCCTGCTTTGCCCAATGTTCGAGAAAACCGTGACGTGCCGGCGCTATGCCAAGATCCGTCTCCATCTCCTTGTAGATATTGACCAGGGAGGGCGGTATGCGCACGCCCGGCCGGACACTGAAACACAGCCCATGGGCCTGCCCAAGTCCATGATAGGGATCCTGGCCGAGGATGACGGCCTTGACGTTGGAGATCGGCGTCAGATCGAGGGCGCGGAAATATTCGCTGCCCTTGGGGAAAATCCGCTTGCCGACCTCTTTCTGCGTGACGAGGAAGGATTTGAGCTGTTGCATGTAGGGGCTCGAAAACTCCCCCTCCAGCGCGGCCTTCCAGCTCCCCTCGAGACTGATGGATGTATCGCTCATCTAGGAAAATCCTTCGCATATGACGAAACAACGGACACACGGTTCTAACAAAATCGATCTACGCTGCAATGCCTGCCGGCTCGGCAATGGTCTACACCCTCAGAATTCGGTGAGAGAAGATTGCGAGGCTGTCCGAGGCATCGTCGTCCGTATTTAACTATATGATGGCTTTGGTATTTACGCCGGCAGGCGGCCTGAGTAGAACTTTGATGGTGAAATCGGAGCCATGTCTTCCCATGAAATTCGGCACGAGCGGCCTTCGCGGACTTTCCGTCGACCTCAAGGGACGCGCCTCTGCCCTCTACGCCACCGCGTTCGGCAAATATCTGCTGCAGACCGGCAAGGCGCGGGCCGGCGACGTCATTCTGATCGGCCGCGATTTTCGCGATTCAAGCCCTGAAATCTCGGGAAATTGTGCCGGTGCGCTTGCCGCCCTCGGCTTCCGGATCTTCGACTGTGGCACCGTCCCCACACCCGCCCTTGCCCTCTATGGTCTCGAGAGCAAGGCCGCATGCCTGATGGTGACGGGCTCGCATATTCCGGCGGACCGCAACGGCATCAAGTTTTATCGCCCGGATGGTGAGATCGACAAATCGGACGAGGTTGCTATCACCGCATTGGCGGCCGAGATCGAGCGAACCGGTGAAACGGTGGCGCAGGCGCCAGCCGAGACGGAGGAGCATGAAGCGATCTGCCGGCAGCTCTTTTTCGAACGCAATGCAGCCCTGCTTCCGCAGGGCGCGCTGTCCGACATGAAGATCGGTGTCTACCAGCACAGCAGCGTCGCCCGCGACCTGCTGGTTGATGTTCTCGCCCATTACGGCGCCGAGATCACCGCTCTTGGACGTTCGGAGAGTTTCATTCCCGTCGACACCGAAGCCGTTTCAGACGAGACGATCACGCTGATGAAGCGCTGGGTGTCCGAGCACAAGTTCGATGCGATCGTCTCGACCGATGGCGACGGCGACCGTCCGCTGGTCGCAGACGAAACCGGCACGCCGTTGCGCGGCGACCTTCTCGGCCTTGTGGCAGCCAATTTCCTCGACGCCGGCACGGTGGTGACACCGGTTACCTCCAATTCCGGCATCGAGGCCGCGGGCTCTTTCGCCGTGCGGCGCACCCGCGTCGGCTCACCCTTCGTCATTTCAGGCATGGAAGAGGCCGTGGCGGCTGGCAAGGATCATGTCATGGGCTTTGAAGCCAATGGCGGGCTGCTGACCGCAACCGCCTTTGATATCAACGGCCGGAACGTGCGTGCCTTGCCGACACGCGATTGTTTTATCCCGATGCTCGCGATCCTGTCGCTCGCAGCCATCCGCAAGCAGCCGCTTTCGGCCGTTGCCGCCTCCTATCAGCTGCCCTTTGCCGCCGCCGACCGCCTGGAGAATTTTCCGCTGGAGACGAGTGCCGCACTGATGGAACATCTGCGTGCTTCGGACGAAAATCTCTCGGCTTTCCTGCAGCCGATCGGCGAGGTAGCGACGAAATCCGACATCGACGGACTTCGGGTGACGCTGAGAGATGGCGGCATCATTCATTTCCGCCCGTCCGGCAATGCCCCGGAAATGCGCTGCTACACGGAGGCCGGCAGCGAAGCTGCAGCCCTGGAGCTGCTGAATACAGGGCTCAATCGAATAACAGACTGGGCAGGCGCCCGGTAACATGCGACCAACAAGCCGTTTACTTCAAGGAACCCGCCTATGACGCAGAAAATCGTTCCCGTGATCATGGCCGGCGGCAAAGGCACGCGGCTCTGGCCGCTTTCCCGTGCCACCGCACCGAAACAATTCATCCAGTTCGTCGGCGACAAGACGTTGTTTCAGGAAACTCTTGAACGCGTTTCCGATCCCGAGCTCTATGAAGCCCCGATCGTCGTCACCAATGAGGAATTCCGCTTCCTGGTCGCCGAGCAGGCACGCGAGCTTGCCATCCCGCTCGCTGCCGTACTGCTCGAACCGGTCGCCCGCAACACAGCCGCAGCAGTGGCCGCCGCTGCAACGCTCGCTGGCGAGCTGTTCGGCAAGGGCACCATCATCCAGATGCTCGCCTCTGATCACGAAATTCTCGCCGACAAGAGCTATTTCGATTGCATCCGCATCGCCCGCGATGCCGCTGCCGACGGCAGCCTCGTCACTTTCGGCATCAACCCGACTGAGCCGGCGACAGGCTACGGCTATATCGAGATCGGCGATGCCCTCAAAAACGGTGCGCACAAGGTCAAGCGCTTTGTCGAAAAGCCGGCACTTGAGAAGGCCGAGCAGATGCTCGCCGACGGCGGCTTCTACTGGAACTCGGGCATCTTCATGTTCCCGGTGACGGAACTTATCGCCGAACTGCAGGAATATGCACCCGATGTGCTGAAGGCGGCCAGCAAGGCCGTTTCGAAGGCGAGCCGCGACCTTGATTTCACCCGTCTCGACGCCGACCATTTCGCCAAGAGCCCCGATATCTCCATCGATTATGCGATCATGGAAAAGACCTCCAAGGCAGCCGTCGTCCCCTCGCCGTTCAAATGGTCGGACATGGGCAGCTGGGATTCTGTCTGGAAATCAGGCGCCCGCGACGACAACGGCAATGTCGCCGCCGCAAACACCACCGTCGTCAATACCCGCAATTCGCTCGTCATGACCCGTGGTGTGCATCTTGCCGTCCAGGGCATGGAGGATGTCGCCGTTATCGCCAGCGAGGACGCCGTCTATGTCGGACCGCTCAAAGACAGCCAGAATGTCGGACAATTGGTCAAGATGCTGGCGTCTTCTTCCATTACCGCGAAATTCACCGAAACCCATCCGACATCCTATCGACCCTGGGGCGGCTATACCTCGATCTTCAACGGCGACCGCTTCCAGGTGAAGCGTATCTTCGTCACGCCGGGCAAGAAGCTCTCGCTGCAAAAACACCACCATCGTTCCGAACACTGGATCGTCGTCAAGGGAACGGCTGAGGTGACGGTCGGCGAGAACGTGCGGATGCTGCGCGAGAACGAAAGCGTCTACATCCCGCTCGGCGAAGTCCACCGCCTCGCCAACCCCGGCAAGATTCTTCTCGAGCTCATCGAGGTTCAGACGGGCTCCTATCTCGGCGAGGACGACATCATCCGTATCGTCGATGAGTTTGGAAGAACGTAAATCGCAGCCGGAGCGATGGTCGGGCCTTTTCCGGCGCGACCTTCCTCACTGTTGAATTTCCTCTTGGGGTTCTCGTAGAATGGATGTACCGACAGACATGACCGGAGATATCCCCCTGATGCGTACCTTGCCCGTCCTCGCCGGATTCCTTGCAATCATGGTGCCGGGAATGGCGTTTGCCGAAACGGCAAGCATGCGAACCGCAAACGAGTCGGAAATTCGCCAGCACCTGCCCGGTACGTCCGAACTGAAAGAAGCCAAGAACGGCTACGAATATCGCGACGGCAATAAGAATGGCTACAAGATAACCAATGGCCAGGTGTGCGTCCTGTTCCCCAGCAAGAAGACCGATTGCGTCAACGTGAAGACCGACGGCAAGAGGTTTCAGATGATCGACAAAAAAGGCGGCCGAACCAGATTCTGATTTGTGGCCCCGGCAAGATTTCCGTGCCCAGGCAACATCATTTTGCCGGTGAAGTTTCGCCGTCCTTGTCGAGAACGAAGTCGGCGACCAGGCCCGAATGGTTCGAGCCGAGATTATCATCGAGACGTTTCAGCGATGTCAGCTGAAGCGGCGCGCGCGCAAATATGTGGTCGATGGCGATCCCGAGCGCGCCGGCGCCGATCGGCCATGTTGCTGGTTCTGGCGTGATCGTTTTCAGCTTTTGCTCGCGCAGGAAAACCTGGATGCTCGGGGCGATCGCCGAAGAGTTGAAATCACCTGACAGCACCAGAGGGCCGTCGATCGAGCCAAGCGCTTTGCCGAGATCTTCCAATTCAGCCATCTGGAAATCGTCGAAATATGGTTTGGTCAGGTGCGCCGAAACCAGATTGATAGTTTCGCCGCCGAAGTCGACGCTTGCTATAACAAGCCTGTTTTTTCGAAGACTACCCATACTTGCGACCTGACGGCTGACGAATGGGCGTTTGGAGAGCACCAGCGTATCGCATGTATCCTTCCCGGCATCGCAACCGATATGGTAGGGATAGGCCTTGAACAATTGCTGCAGGTGGAACGTCAGCGGCTTGGCTTCGAGCAGATTGACGACGTCGGCATTCGACGCGATCACCATATGGGTGATTTCAGTCGAGTTTTTCCAGTTGTCGATCGCGATGTTGAACGACATCAGACGAAAAAGCGGCAGCCTGTCGGTGCCTCTGTCGCCCTCCGAGAACTCGCGCAGCATGATGACGCCGTGAGCGACGAGAAGAAGCGAGGCAAGCAGAAGGATGAAGCCGTAAATCTGTCTCTTGATGGCCAGAATGACGAGGCTGGCGGCGACGAACACGACGCCGAGGTGAACCTGAAAGCTGTAGACGAAGGACAGAAGCCAGAAGTTCGTGACATAGCGTAACGACACGATGGCGATGGCAACGGTCAGAAAGGCGCAGAGAATCCAATAAACTATATCTCTCATCGATCCTGACCTGCTTGCAGACGACCGGCCGGCCATAACATGCCAGCAATCATGTTGCAACGCAGCATAACGGCAGAGAGTTGCGGCTGACCGGCAGACGATATCGATAGTCTCGTCCTCATCCGGCAAGGCAGCGGCGGACAGGCGGCCGGCAGTAGGGACAGTGCTGTGGCCTTCTCTTTCAAAGGCCTATCGACTCGGCCTCTTTTTATCTTGTAAGTGGGGTCACTTGATACGGAATCGGCTCTTTGCCGTCGGCAGGGAGCCGAGAAAAGGTGGGAATGCGCTACTTCATTACAGGGACTGCCGGCTTTATCGGTTTTCATCTGGCCAGGCGCCTGCTGCAGGAAGGGCATGACGTCACAGGCTTTGATGGACTCACTCCCTATTACAACGTCAAGCTCAAGGAGATGCGCCATGCCGCACTCTCCCAGTTTCCGGCCTTCAGACCCGTCATATCAATGCTTGAGGACCGGCCAGCGCTGGAAGCGGCGGTTCTGGCGGCCAAGCCCGATATCCTGATTCATCTCGCCGCGCAGGCCGGCGTGCGCTACAGCCTGGAAAATCCAGAGGCCTATCTTCGCTCGAATGTCGAAGGCTCGTGGAACATCATGGAAATTGCGCGGCGCGTCGAAATCCGCCATCTGATGCTGGCCTCCACATCATCGATCTATGGCGCCAATGCGACCGTCCCCTTTCACGAGACCGATCGCGCCGACGAGCCGCTGACCATCTATGCGGCGACGAAGAAATCGATGGAACTGATGGCGCACAGTTATGCCCATCTTCACAAGATTCCGACCACGGCTTTTCGCTTTTTCACCGTTTATGGCCCATGGGGCCGGCCCGACATGGCGCTGTTCAAATTCACCAAGAACATGCTTGAAGGCCAGCCGATCGAGATCTACGGCGAAGGCAACATGAGCCGTGACTTCACCTATATAGACGATCTCATCGAGGCGATCGTCAGGCTATCGGCGGTCGTCCCGTCCGAGGAAAATCGCCTCGAAAACACGGCTGTCGAAACGCTCTCGCGCCAGGCGCCCTTCCGTGTCGTCAATATTGGCGGAGGCCAGCCGGTCAGCCTGATGGATTTCGTCGAAACGGTGGAAAAGGCGCTCGGCCGTCCTGCCATTCGCAAGATGCTGGCAATGCAGAAGGGTGACGTGCCGCGCACCTTCGCAGCCCCGGATCTGCTGGTCGCGCTGACCGGATACAAGCCGGATACGACCTTGGATGTCGGCGTCAAGGCCTTCGTCGACTGGTATCTCGACGTACGCAGCGAACTCGACGCCTAGATCAGGATGATTCTAGGCCGGATCGGCCTAGAATCTAGTCAGGTGTCAGCGCAGAAACGCAACCGCTTGTACCGCCTCGACCGCCGTCGAAAACACGTAGTCGACAACAACGGTCAGGCTCTGCGAATAGGTCTTGAGCCGGTAACCCTCGCCTTCGATCTCGGCCGGGCTGCGCAGGACGAACGGAACGCCGGGGCGTACGAAACCGGCGCGGGTCGTCAACGGAACCTCGGGCGAATGGCCGATGGCGGAGGTGTACATCAGGTCACGGGCAAGGCTGGCTGGGCCGATGGCGAATGCCGGCTCGGCAGCGGCAGTGATGGTCAGGCTCAAGGCGATGGCGGCAAAAGTTCTGTGCATGTCGAAGTCCCCGTTTGCGGATCGGCGGGCGTTCGGTTTGCCCGGCTCCAAACGATCGACGCGTCTGTCCACGCTTCGGTCGCTTTCATGAGACCACTCTACACATCAGTATTTTCAGGGCTTTTAAGCGGATCGGTCAAATTTTACGAAATTTGATTTTCTGTCCGGAAGGGCTCGGAACGCATAAGGAAATAGATCCCGGCCGCGAGCCGGGAATGCAACATCGGCAATGACCTGGACGCTGTATCGCAGTCTACAAAATGCGATCCAGCTTCTTGTTTATATGAAGGTTCGGCATCACTCCCGCGCTTTGCGCGGCATGATAGGATTCGCGGGCCGCATCGAACGAGATCGACCACATGATGGCGCTGAGCAGTAGCGCGATGATATAAATCTGAATACGCATCGAACCGGCGATACGGAACGAGCAAGGCAGTTTTGTGTCAAAACATGGTCACAGGAATCACGAAAAAGTGGCGGGCTTTTTGTTTCGCAGTCGGTTGGCGCCAGACACATTAGTGTCGTGAAAATTAGCGATACTGTATCGCTACCTGTTTAGCAGCCGACCCCGAGGCTTGGTTCATCTTCCCTACCCCTAGAACCCTGAGAGGCCCGTTCCCACGGGCCTCTTTGCCTTCTTTCCGGACATTGCAGAACAGCTGAGACCGCCTGGTCCGAATTGACGCTGAACCGCTGAACGGCACATCTCGATCCCCAATCAGGCAAAGCATCCAGCCATGAGCGATGTCACCTTCGCATCAGCAAAGGCATCGGTCGACAACATCTGCTCTCAGAATATATCAATCGATTGACTTATTTTGTCGTCAATGTTATAAAGCTGTCATGATCAAAGAACACGACAGCCAGTCACCGGCCTCCGCCCGTGCCGATATCGCGCGCCAGAAGATGCTGTCCGCCGCCCTCGACGTCTTCGGCCGCTATGGTTTCGACGGCGCCTCGACACGCCAGCTCACAGAAGCGGCCGGCGTCAACCTGCAGGCAATCCCCTATTATTTCGGCAGCAAGGAAGGTCTCTACATCGCCACCGCCGAATATCTGATGATGAGGATCAATACGCATGTCGGTGACATGAGGGCGCGCGTGGGCGCGCATTTGCTGGCGCTCGACGCGGCGGGAAAATCGCTCGGTGAAGCGGAGGCTCGCCATTTCCTGACCGAGATTTTGCAGACCATGGTGACGCTGTTCGTCGGCAAGGAATCCGAATCCTGGGCGCGCTTCCTGATCCGCGAGCAGATGGAACCGACCGAAGCCTTCACACGGGTCTATCAGGGCCTCATGCGGCCGATGATCGAGATGGGCCGGCGGCTGATCGGCGCCATCCTTCATGAGGATCCCGCCTCGGAACATGTGCGCCTGCGCACCTTTACCCTTCTCGGCAGCATCCTCGTCTTTCGTGTCGCCCATGCAGCCGTGCTCGCCCAGATGGAATGGGACGGCGTCGGCCCGGAACAGGTGGAAACCGTGCGGGGCCTTGCCGCAGAGCTGGTCGATGCCATCGGCCCGCCGAAAGGAAGTGCAGCATGAAACGCGTCCTTCCCCTCGTCATCCTTCTTCTCGTTGCTGCGGGTGCCGCCGCCTGGTGGTACGCGCTGCCCCAAAAGCTCGGCTGGTTGCCTGAGGCCAGCCGCGAATTCGTCCTTTACGGCAATGTCGATATCCGCCAGGTCTCGCTCGGCTTCCGCGTCAGCGGCCGCCTCGCCGAACTCCATGCCGACGAAGGCGACCTCGTCAAAACTGGAACGGTTCTGGCAAAGCTCGATGCCGCACCCTATGAATTCGCGGTCCGCTCGGGCGAAGCCAATGTCGCAGCCCTTCAGGCAACGCTCGACAAGCTGAAGGCCGGTCCGCGGCCGACCGAGATCGCCCAGGCGCGCGCCGCCTATGACGAAAGTATTGCCGATCTCCGCAATGCCAACCTCGCCTATGACCGCGCCCGCCAGTTGCGCCCGCAGGGCACGATTTCCGAGGCGAGCCTTGATCAGGCGACCGCTGCAAGGGCGATGGCCGCCGCACGCTCCGACTCCGCCAACGAGGCGTTGAAACTACTGCTGGAAGGCTCCCGCGTCGAGGATATCGCCGCTGCCGACGCCCAGCTGAAGGCGGCGGAGGCAACGCTCGCTTCGGCCCGCACCTCGCTTGATGATACCGAACTGCGCGCGCCAAACGACGGCGTCATGCTCTCCCGTGTGCGGGAGAACGGCGCTATCGTTTCCCCCGCCGACACCGTCTTCGTGTTGTCGCTGACGGAACCCGTCTGGGTGCGCACTTATGTTGCCGAACCCGATCTCGGCCTCATCCATCCCGGCATGAAGGTTGCGGTCACCTCCGATACGGCGCCCGACAAACCCTATGAAGGCACGATCGGCTTCATCTCGCCGGTTGCCGAATTCACTCCGAAATCGGTGGAAACGCCGGAACTGAGGACAGACCTCGTCTATCGCCTCAGGATCGTCATCGACAAGCCCGGCCCGGATCTGCGCCAGGGCATGCCGGTTACCGTGCGTTTTCCCACGCCGACGGCGGGCGGACAATGACCGCCGCCGAGACCGGCCGGGGCGACAAGCCGCTCGTCCGGATCGACGGTGTCACCAAGCGCTTCGGCGATGCGCCAGCCGCCCTTGACGCCGTCTCCGGCACGATTGGCAGCGGCGCAATCACCGGTCTCGTCGGCCCTGACGGCGCCGGCAAGACGACGCTGATCCGCCTGATGACCGGCCTGATGCTGCCCGACACGGGAACGATGGAGGTTCTCGGCTTCGACACGCGCAAGAACCCCGCCGGCATCCAGGCGGCGATCGGCTACATGCCGCAGCGCTTCGGTCTCTATGAGGACCTTTCGGTGCAGGAAAACCTCGATCTCTATGCCGATCTGCGGGGCCTGCCGAAAAGCGAACGCGCAAGCGCCTTCGACGAACTGCTCACTTTTACCGACCTCAAGCGTTTCACCGGCAGGCTCGCCGGAAAGCTCTCCGGCGGCATGAAGCAAAAGCTTGGTCTTGCCTGCGCGCTTCTGAAGAAGCCGCGCCTGCTGCTGCTCGACGAGCCGGGCGTCGGCGTCGATCCGATCTCGCGCCGCGACCTCCGGAAGATGGTCGAGAACCTGACGAAGGAAGGCATCGGCGTGCTTTGGTCGACCGCCTATCTCGACGAGGCTGAAGCCTGCGACCATGTGCTGCTCTTGAACCAGGGAAAGCTGCTGTTTTCGGGAAAACCTGATGACATGACCGGCCGTGTTAGCGACCGGGTTTTCCGCGTCTCGGGCATGACAGGGCGCCGCCGGCAGGTGCTCGCCGGGCTTCTGCAGGCCGATGGCGTCATCGACGGCGTGATCCAGGGCGAAGCGATCCGCCTCGTCGCCGCCAGGGACAAGAAACCGGATATCGGCGCGGCCGGCGATGGCGCGACGCTCACCCCTGCCCCGCCGCGCTTTGAGGATGCCTTTATCGACATGCTGGGTGGTGGTCCTGGCGGCCGATCGAGACTGGCCGAGGCCCAAGGGCCGACGAAAGGCGATGACGACCGGCCGGTGATCGAGGCCAAGGGGCTGACCAAGCGCTTCGGCGATTTCACCGCTGCCGACAATATCAGCTTCGATATCCGTCGCGGCGAAATCTTCGGCCTGCTCGGCCCGAACGGCGCCGGCAAATCCACCACCTTCAAGATGCTCTGCGGCCTGCTGAAGCCGACCGGTGGCGAAGGCCGCGTCGCCGGTTTCGACCTTCGTCGCGATGCCGCCGAAGCCCGCAACCAGCTTGGCTATATGGCGCAGAAATTCTCGCTCTATGGCGATCTGACCGTCATGCAGAACCTCGAATTCTTCTCCGGCGTCTATGGCCTTCGCGGAAGACACCGGCGCGAGCGCATTGACCTGATGGCCGGCATCTTCGATTTCGGCCGCCATATCAGCCAGCCGGCCAAGGACCTGCCGCTTGGCCTGAAGCAGCGCCTGGCGCTTGCCTGCGCCGTCATGCACGAGCCACGCGCCCTCTTCCTCGACGAACCGACCTCCGGCGTCGATCCGATCACCCGGCGCGAATTCTGGACGCATATCAACGCGCTGGTCGAAAAGGGCGTTACCGTGCTCGTCACCACCCATTTCATGGACGAGGCGGAATATTGCGACCGCATCTCGCTGATCTATCGCGGCCGCTCGATCGCGCTTGGTTCGCCCGATGAATTGAAGGCCCGCGTCGCGACCAAGGAGCTGCCTGACCCGACAATGGAGGATGCCTTCATCGCCCTGGTGCAGCAATCCGAGAAGGAGGATGCAGCATGAGCACCTCTTCCGGCCGGATGCGACGTCTCTTGGCCCTCGTGCGCAAGGAAAGCTTCCAGGCGATCCGCGATCCGAGCAGCATCCTCATCGCCTTCGTGCTGCCGCTGATCCTGCTCTTTCTCTTCGGCTACGGCGTCTCGCTCGATACCACCCGCACCCGCATCGGCCTCGTGACCGAGGAGATGACGCCGCTGACGCAGGATCTCTCGGCCAGTTTCCAGGCCTCGCGCTATTTCGATGTGGCCATCGGCCGCGACCGGCGTCTGTTCGAGGAAGACCTCGTGCTCGGCAAGCTGCGCGGCATCGTCGTCATCCCCGCCGACTTCACCACGCGCTACACCGCCGGCAACCGCCCCGATATCCAGGTGATCGTCGATGGCTCCGAACCGAACACGGCGAATTTCGTGCAGAACTATGCCCAAGGCACCGTTGCCAACTGGGAGCGGCAGAGGCAGGCGGACGTCGCCTCCCACAGTCCCGCCATTTCGGTCGAACAGCGCTTCTGGTTCAATCCTGAACTGACCAGCCGCAATTTCCTCGTGCCCGGCTCGATCGCCATCGTCATGACGCTGGTCGGCACGCTTTTGACCTCGCTCGTCGTCGCCCGCGAATGGGAGCGGGGTACGATGGAAGCGATGATGGCGACACCGGTGACGGCGGTCGAACTGCTCGCCGGCAAGATCCTGCCCTATTTCCTGCTCGGCCTCACCTCGATGACGCTCTGCGTGCTGCTTGCGGTCTTCCTCTTCGGCGTGCCGTTCCGCGGCTCCGTCGCAGCCCTCTATGCACTGTCGGCCGCCTTCCTGATTCCGGCGCTCGGCCAGGGCCTGTTGATCTCGACGGCAACGAAGAACCAGTTCCTCGCCTCGCAGTTGGCGCTGATCTCGGCCTTCCTGCCTGCTTTCCTGCTGTCTGGCTTCCTCTTCGAGATCAATTCCATGCCGACCGTGATCCAGTGGATCACCTTCATCGTGCCGGCGCGCTACCTGATCCCCAGCCTGCAGACGGTGTTCCTGGCCGGCGATATCTGGCCGATGTTTCTGCAGGCGATCGGCGTGATGCTGACGATCGGCGCCATCATGTTCGTGCTTGCAGCCCGCAGCACCAGAAAGAGGATCGGTTGAGATGTGGACAAGGCTCTACGCCCTGATCGTCAAGGAACTGCTCGCCGTCCTGCGTGATCCCAAGGGCCGCGCCATCCTGATCGGCCCGCCGATCGTCCAGCTTCTCGTCTTCTCCTATGCGGCGACGCTCGAAGTCCGCAATGTCGACGTGATGATCCTCAACCGCGACAACGGTCACTGGGGCCAGGAACTGATCGAGCGCATCGATGGCTCGCCAACCTTCCGGAAAATCGAGATTGCAGGAAGCCAGGCGGAGGTCCGGGTGGCGATCGACAACCAGACGGCCATTGCGGCCGTTGAGATCGGCCCGGACTTTTCCCGCAATATTGAGGCGGGAGCGCCGGCCGACCTGCAGGTGGTGCTCGACGGCCGCCGCTCCAACGCCTCGCAGATCGTCGCGGGCTATCTCTCGCAGATCGGGGCGGCGCTTGCCGCCGAGACGCCGGCCGGCAAACGTGCCGGCGCCGACATCGTCTCGACAGTGCCGCGCAACTGGTTCAACCCGAACCTGACCTATCAATGGTTCATGGTGCCGAACCTGATCGCCAGCATCGCGCTGCTGATCGGTCTCATCGTCACGGCGCTGTCGATCGCCCGCGAGCGCGAACTCGGCACCTTCGACCAGTTGATGGTCTCGCCGCTGCGCATCCACGAGATCCTGATCGGCAAACTGATCCCACCGATGATGATCGGCCTCTTCCACATCACCGTCTATATCCTGGCCGCCGTCTTCCTCTTCGAGGTGCCGCTGCGCGGCTCGCTCTTCCTGCTTTACGGCAGCGCGATCTTCTATCTCGGCTCGGTCGCCGGCCTTGGCCTCTTCATCTCGGCGCTGTCGATGACGCAACAGCAGGCGATCCTCGGCGCCTTCCTTTTCATGGTTCCGGCCATGCTGCTCTCAGGCTTTGCGACGCCGATCGAGAACATGCCGGGATGGTTGCAGCCGGTGACCCTGATCAATCCGCTGCGCTATTTCCTGGTGATCGTCAAAGGCGTCTTCCTGAAGGATATTCCGCTGAGCGAGGTGGTGAACCAGACGATCCCGCTGGCGCTGATCGCCACTGTTACGCTCAGCGCCGCCGCCTGGCTCTTCCGCCGGCGGCTGGAATAATGCCTCCCGACTCAGGCTTCAGCCGCCTCACATAATGTGAACCGGCCTTCCAAAGCGTGACTCTCTCCTGCTGGAACCTCGGATTGGCGTGGTCGTTACCCAAACGCAACCCCAGCAGAGGAGAAGCAAAATGTACAAGGTCCTACTTGTCTCCAGCGCCCTTGCGCTGTCGTCACTTGCAACCAATGCGCTCGCTGATGGAGCCGTGACCGGTGCAGCCGGTGGCGCCATCACCGGCGCAATCGTCGGCGGCCCCGTGGGTGCTGCCATTGGCGGCGTGGCCGGCGGTGTCGCCGGTGCCGTTGTGGATCCGCCGCCGCGCGAGGTCGTCACCTATGTCCAGCAGCAGCCGGCCCCGACCGCCTCCGTGGTGGTCGAGGAACCGATCGTCGTCGGCAAGCCGCTTCCGGCAGACGTCGTCGTAACACCGGTGCCTGACAATCCGAAATATGCCTATACGGTCATCAACAATCAACGCGTGATTGTCGAACCCCGCACCCACCGTGTGGTGCAGGTCATAGAATAATCAGGCAACCGAAGCCGCCTGTTGCGGCTCGGCAACTTCCGGCCCCGCTTCGGCGGGGCCTTTTTTCGTGCGCTCGCGCCACCTGCCGATCAGCGAGAACAGAACGACAAGGGGCTGTGGCAGCTTGACCCCCTGCGGCAGCGCCTCTATCGGAATTCGGTCGCCGTAAAGCTTGCCCTGTTTGAGCGATAGAATATGCATGCTGGAAAGCATGAGCCGATCCTCCATCCTGATTGATGGTATCAGCGTGGCCGAAGCGACGAGGCTGGGTCCTTAAAGCTCCGGTTAAAAGCTGCAAAAACTTGCAAAAAGCCTATGGCCGCGGACGCATCCCGGCGCGCGCCAGCCCTTCCAGAACCGGCGCAAAACGCTGTGGATCCTTTGCCGGCTGACCCGCCAGAATGCCTTCCAGTGTCACATCAGGTGCAATCGCCTCGAGCGCATGCAGGAACTGGCGCGCCTGCTCCATATTGCCGAGATGCGCGTGTGCGGCGATCAGCATCCAGTAGGTCGGGTCGAAATGGGCGTTCAGTGCCAGCGAACGTGACGCGTGTGAAATTGCAGCCTCGTAATTGCCGCGGAAGATTTCGGCCATGGCGATGCCGGTCAGCGAGAAACGTGCATCCGGATCGCGGGGTCCCAATTTCACGGCGCGATGCAGGCGCTCGAGCGCATGTTCGATATCGCCGCAGTGCAAGGCCGCAATGCCGGAGCAGGCCGCGACCAGAAGATCGTTGGGATTGGCGGCAGCGGCGGCCTCCAGCACAGCCATGCCGCCTTCATAATCCTTGCCAGTCTGCAGCAATGCCATGCCGCAATGGGCCATTACGCGGGGATCACCTGCCGAATGCTGAAGCCCGCGACGGGCAAGACTGATGCATTCCGCCTTGTCGTCCTTCCCGAGCCGCGGCCAACCCATGGTCATGCGATGTTCGAGCGCCCAGGCGGCATGCGAAAGCAGCATCGCATTTTCCGGCTCCATGGCGAGAGCCTCCTGCAGCAAGGCATAGGCGACGGCATTGTTTTCGATCGACTCGTCGATGATCGCGGCAAGGGCACGCAGATAGAGATCGTAGACAGCAGGACTGTTCGGCCTGTCGCGTCGTGACCTCTGGATCTCGGCGATCTCGATCGCCGGCTCGACGATCGAGGCGACGCGTTCAGTGATACGGTCCTGGAAGGCGAAGATGTGGCTTATGCCGTCTTCAAAATGATCGGCCCAGAGATTGGTCGCCGTCACACCGTCGACTAGTTGCACATTGATACGCACCTGCCCGCCCTCCCGCCGGATGCTGCCTTCGAGCACGTAGCGCACTCCGAGTTCCCCAGCCACTTGTCGCACATCGATGCTGCGTCCCTTGTAGACGAAGGCGGAATGGCGCGAGACAACGGAAAAGGAGCGGAAACGCGCAAGGGCGGTGATGATCTCCGTCACCACGCCATCGGCAAATAATCCTGGTCGGCGTCACCGCCGAGATTGACGAAGGGAAGAACCGCGACGGAAGGCGGGCGCGACGCCGCAGGCGCCATCCCGCCATCCTCCTGGCGCGGCAGGCGATAACCAACCCTGGGAACCGTGACGATCCACTCCGTGCCATCGGGCCTTGCACCGAGAATCTTCCTGAGCGTTGCAATCTGAACCGTGAGGTTGCCTTCCTCCACGGCAAGCCCCTGCCAGGCCCGATCCATCAGGTCCGCCTTGGTGACGACGCGGCCCTCAGCCTCCAGCAGCATGCCGAGCAGAGCCGCCGGCCGTGGTCCCGTCGCAACGGACTTCCCTTCCCGCCACAGGCTTCCTGTCACGGGATCGTAAACGAACGGACCGAAGGAGAGCCTCGAGCTGCCCATGCAGAAGCATAGCGTGAAACTCTCGCAAACTGAAAGCCGATGACGCGCTGATGCGTTGCAAAAGCCGCCGTCGGAACGGCGGCTTGTCAGTGACGCAGGATCAGACCTTCAGCTCGCGGCGCTCGCGTTCGGTCACCATCGCGAGGTCGAGCACCTTCTGCAGGTTGGCGGCGTGGCGGAAGTTCGGGTCCGGCTGGATGCCGCTTGCCACGGCCTCGGCAAAACGCTGGTAGTTGGTCGCCACCGGTTCAACCTCGATCTTCGTCCAGGTGGCGGTTTCGACATCCTCGCCGAGGCAGCCATGCAGCTCGGAACCGCTGGGACGATGGATGACCTCAAGGCTGCCCCTCTCGCCATAAATGCGCAGCTTCAACTCGTTCAGATGCCCTGTCGCCCAGCGGCTGGCATGGATGACGCCGAGCGCACCGTTGGCAAAATCGACGGACATGGTGAAGCTGTCATTGGCATCGAGCAGATATTCGCCGATCTGGCCGCCCGGCGCCTTGTTGAACGTCTTCAACCGGGCAAAGACGTGATCGATGTCGGTCGCCGCGCCATAGGCGGCGAAATCGAGAATATGGATGCCGACGTCGCCAAGCACGCCGTTCGAACCGTGGCCGGTGGAAAGCCGCCACAGCCAGGTCGATTCCGTGCGCCAGTCACCCCAGGCGCGCGACACCAGCCAGCTCTGGAGATAGGAGGCTTCCACGTGTCTGATCGTGCCGAGCTCGCCGGCGAGCACCATCTCGCGGGCGCGCTGCAGCGGCGCGACGTTGCGATAGGTGAGGTTGACCATGTTGATGACGCCGGCCTTTTCGGCCGCCTCCGTCATCTCCAGCGCCTTCGCATAGTTCTCCGCCAGCGGCTTTTCGCAGAACACATGCTTGCCCGCAGCAATCAGCGCCATCGTCGTCGGGTGATGGATGCGGTCGGGCGTGACATTTGTCGCCGCATCGAATTCACCCCAGGCGATCGCCTCCTCCAGCGAAAGAAATCGCTTTTCGATGTTGAACTTGTCGGCAAAGGCCGAAAGCCGCTCGGGATCGGTGTCGACGGCGCCGACCACCGTCACGCCGTCGATGAGGGGGAAGCGGGCGAGCTGGTTTTTCGCCATCACCCCCGTGCCAAGAACGAGTAGTCGCATGGATGCTCCTCAGCGGTAACCGGCTTCGCCGGCCTGGTGCAGTCTTGGGCCGCGTTCGACGATCGGCTCCAGTGCTTTTTCTACCGGCACATTTGGAGCATCGGTAATGCTCTTCAATGCACCCTCGGGATTATAGGCCCACTTCACGCCGTTGATCAGCACCTTCTGGACATTGACGTCATGATAGGTCGGATAGGTCTCGTGGCCGGGGCGGAAATAGAAGATGTTGCCGGCGCCGCGGCGCCAGGTCAGGCCTGAGCGGAACACTTCGCCGCCCTGGAACCAGGAGATGAACACCGTTTCGAGCGGTTCCGGCACAGAGAACTGCTCGCCATACATTTCCTCGTTCTCAAGCTCGAAATGCTCGCCGATACCGGCGGCGATCGGATGGCGCTGGTTGATCGTCCACAGTCGCTCGCGCTCACCCGCCTCGCGCCACTTCAGCGCGCAGGGCGTGCCCATCAGCCGCTTGAAGATCTTGGAGAAATGGCCGGAATGCAGCACAAGCAGGCCCATGCCTTCCCAGACGCGCTTGGCGACACGCTCGACAACCACATCGGAGACCGCGCCGTGATCCTTGTGGCCCCACCAGGTCAAGACGTCGGTCTCAGTAAGACGTGCTTCGCTGAGGCCGTGCTCCGGCTCCTGCAGCGTCGCTGTCGTCGCCGAGATACTTGGATCGGTGTTCAGCGCATTGGCGATCGTCGTGTGCATGCCCTCGGGATAGATCCCCCGGACGATCTCATTGGTAGTCTCGTGAATATTCTCTCCCCAGACGACGGTGCGAATGGCCATGATGTGCTCCTGTAGAACCTGGAAATATCGATAGGCGGGAAGGCAGGATTCAAAGCGCTTTGGAAAACGGCGCTGGCTGCGCCTCGTCTCCTCCACGTCCAAGGAACACATAGACCTTTGTCAGTATTTTGACAAAGGGGAAAATTTATCGGCCGAAGGCGGAGAAGCCGCCTGCCAATATCACAGCAATATCAATGCGAAACGGACTTCGAGAACAGATTGACGACCATAACGCCCGATATGATCAGCCCAAGGCCGACGATCGCCGGCAGGTCGAGGCGCTGCTTGAAGAACACCAGGCCGACCGAGGAAATCAGCACGATTCCCAAAGCGCTCCA
The DNA here is from genome assembly GCF_057653825.1 of Rhizobium sp. WSM409. NCBI lineage: Bacteria > Pseudomonadati > Pseudomonadota > Alphaproteobacteria > Hyphomicrobiales > Rhizobiaceae > Rhizobium > Rhizobium sp. WSM409. The sequence goes on from NZ_CM172794.1 coordinate 3,303,751, forward strand.
AATCGCATAGGCGATACCGACCGGGATGCTTTTCAGAGTCAGCGACAGGCAATAGAAGGCGGCCGCATAACAGGCGACGACGAGTGCCGTCGGCCCGATGCGGGTAAACTGCTGCGACAGCTGCAGTGCGGTCGTGCCGATGACCTCGAGCACGATGGCTGCAAACAGCAGCCCGTAGACGGCGGCCTGGCTCATGGCGAATTCCTTTTCGAATTACTTGCCGGTCAGTTCGACAAGGCGATCGATAAGATCCCGCCTCACAACGCCGTTGATATCATGGCTTTCCAACGTATCTGCGAACCAAAGACCGTCGGCGGCGAAACGCACGACTTGCGCGTCGAGGGAGGAGTCTGTGCCGATATATTCCTCCGCCCGCGCCTGCACCCATTGGCGCCAACGAAGACGCAGCCGGGGTTCGGCAAGAAGCGCGATCGTCACCTGCGTCCAACTCCTGGAATCGTCGGGACGCTCCTTGAGACCGGATACCGCCCTCAGATAAGCGCGGGTGAAGCGCCCCTGCGGCAGCGGATCGCCGCGCATCAGTTCCTCTATATCGGCGTCGAACTTTTCGAGCAGGCTCTCGAACAGCGCATCGAGCAGCGCATTCTTCGTCGGGAAGTGATGCAGCAGCCCGCCCTTGCTGACGCTGGACGCAGCGGAAACCGCATCGAGCGTGACGGCGGCCATGCCGTCGCTGGCAGCAAGGCGCGCGGCGACCTCCAGCAACTGCTGGCGCACGAGCACGGGCTGTTTCTTGCGATGATGAGCGTTCGACATGCAGATAAAAGATACCGTCCGGACGGTTTTGTCAAGGAGAATCGGCCGCAACCCCTGCCGTGCCGGCATTATGCGCGAAATGCCGCGGCAACTTGATGACAGTTGCGATCATTTTCCGACCGGTGCATGAAGAGGCCGGGGAATGGTTGAGGCAATGGGGATGGTTTCGTGACGGAGAAGGTCACCACCTTATATCAGGCGATCGGCGGCGATCCTGTCGTGCGGGCACTGACGCACCGCTTCTACGAACTGATGGACAGGCTGCCGGAGGCGAGCAACGTGCGGGCCGTGCACCCGCCGAGCCTTGAGGGCAGCGAAGAGAAATTCTACGAATATATGACCGGTTATCTCGGCGGCCCGCCGCTCTATACCGACAAGCGCGGCCATCCGCGTCTGCGCAGCCGCCATTTCGTCGCCGAGATCGGCCCTGTCGAGCGCAACGAGTGGCTGCTCTGTTTTCGCCGCGCCCTGGACGAGACGATATCGAGCCAGGAGCTGCGCGATCTCATCTGGGCACCGGTCGAACGGCTCGCCTATCACATGCAGAACAAGGCCCCTGACGACAAGGAACAACCATGAGCTTGAACGCGCGTCTGGAGCCGGTGCTCTATCTCTTTGCCGGCCTGTTTGGCGTAGCCGGCGTGGCGCTTGCCGCCCTTGCTGCCCATGGCGGCGGCGAGGCCAATCTTGCGGCATCCGCATCTGCCATGTGCCTTGCCCACGCCCCTGCCCTGCTGGCATTGGCTCTCGGCAACGTCAGGCTCAGAACCGCCTGGCTGGCCGGTTTGCTGATGATTGTCGGAACGCTGCTTTTTGCGGGCGATCTCGTCACCCTGCGCTTTTCCGGCTCCGGCCTCTTCCCCTATGCCGCGCCGACCGGCGGCTGGGCGATGATGCTTGGCTGGCTGGCCGTTGCGGCAGGCGCTGTCTTCCGCGTCAGGACTTGAGACGACGGTTCGGAGCGTTGCTCAACGAACAGCTCCGATCTTCTCACTCGACGGAGAAGGAGGGCGAAGACGTTACCACGCATCTCTTCTCCCCAGCGGGGGTCCGAAGGACGGGTCGAGACCCGTGGCTCGACCCCGGTCGGTGCCGGCAGGCGATGAGGGAGTGAGCGGCAAAGCCGCGAATGCACGGACCGCGAGTGAAGGGCAACATGAATGTTGTGCCGTGTGGCCCCCTCATCCGGCCCTTCGGGCCACCTTCTCCCCGCTGGGGAGAAGAGGGAGCAAGCCTCACCTGTCCTTCACACCAAACAGGAGGGCGAAAAACGCATCAACAGAACTCAAATCCCATCGACCACATTGAAGCCCTCGAAGACCGGCGGCCCCTTGTAGATCGCCTTGTGATCGCCGGCATTGCGGTGCGCCGCGCGAAAGCTCTCGGACTTCGTCCAGTTCTGAAAATCAGCTTCGCTCTTCCAGACCGTGTGCGAGGAATAGAGCGTATAGCCTTCCTCGTCGTTGACCTTGCCGCGCAACAGGCGGAATTCGACGAAACCGGGCACCTCGGGCAGGCTGGAATCGCGGTTGCGCCAGACCGTCTCGAAATCGCCTTCGCTCCGGGTTGCAACCTTGAAGCGGTTGATTGCGATATACATGGAATCTCCCTACGCCTTCCTCTTGCCCGCCCTTGCAGAACGCAAGGGAAAGGCGAGAACATTATCGCCGTTTGCCGCTGCTGGGCCAAGCGGTCTTGTTGTCGCTTCCCCGGGCATGCGCGCTTCCCAGGTCGGGAACAGCGTCACATTCTGGTAGATCTGCTGGCGTTCGGCATGCTGCTGGAAAAGTTCGTAGAGTTCGGGCACGAGGCCCTCGCCTGTCTGCGCGGCGAGCTTATGCAGGCCGATCATGGTGAAGCCGTCGGGGCGCTGGTCGTTCATCGGGAATTGTCTCGTTCGTTCATCGTCTGCAGCGCACGCTCCAGGCTGGACTTGCTGCCGTTGCGAAGCGGGATGAAGGTCTTGCTGAACTTCTTGCAGCCGGTCTTCACACGCAGGCAGGCATCGTGGCTGATACAGTCGATGGGGCAGAAGACGCAGTCGACCGAGGGAAGCAGAGTATCAATGCGGGAAACCGCTTCGCGCAGACCGCCATCATGGTGGATGAGCTCAGCGCCGAAATTGCTGCAGATCTGGCGAAGATGCGCCACCTGGCAGTCACGGCCACCGACATAGAGGAAACTGCGGCCATCCAGTTTGGACCGTCCGAGGGATGCCTGACCAGCGTCCTCGCCCACGCTATCGCGGACATCCCGGTTCGAACCCTTCTTGCCCTTGCGAGCCATATGCCACCCGTTCGCTCGTTGATCGTCACACGATTCCTGCGTGTGCGGGTGGACCTTATTAAACTTGATTTTTAGAGTAAAGTATAAAGTTGATTATTTTTATCATATTATCATGGCACGATCTCGATAGGCGCTGACATGGTCATCGCCTGCCCACCGGGCGGGGGGCTGAAGGGTGCCGCACGACGCACCGCATCGAGAGCAAGCTGATCGATCTCCGGAACGCCGGACCCACGCGAGACACGAGCGGAGGTCAGGCCGCCGCCGCCGTTGACTGAGAAGGTGACAACAACGCTGCCTTCGACACCTCGGGGCTTCCTGATCGCACGCCGAATACGGCTACGGACCTTGCCTTTATAGTTTGCGGTCGCGGCCGTCCCCACCCCGTTATTGCCGTTGGCGGCCTGCGAACTGTTGTCGGATTGCGCCGATGAATTGCCTTCGGCAACGCCACGCGTTGAAGTCTGCTGCCCCTCCCCCTTGTCGCCAGCGGCCTTCTGCGGCGGACGCTTCTTCTCGACCGGCTTGGGCTTCTCCTGTGCCACTTTCGGCTTTGGCGTCGGCGTTACAACCTCGGGCGGCTGTTCCGGTTTCGGCTGGATTTCTGCCGTTTCTATGGGCTTCACCCCCTGTGGAGTCTCCTCCGCGACTTCCGCCGGGGTTTCCGCAGGCTGCACCTCGCTCGGCTGGACCGCAGTCGGCTGTACCTCGGATGGCGGCACTGCGTCGAGCGGCACCTGCTGCTGTTCGGGAACAACCGTCGACATTGGCTGCGCGACGGACTCCTCCGCCGGCACCTCGGACACCAGAATCTCCGGCTCGACGGCCGCGGCCGTTTCGGGCGAAACGCGCGTCACTTCCGGTGCCGGCGCCTGCTGAATAGGATCCTGCGCTTCGAAGGGCGAAACTTCGGTCGGCTGCACGGTTTCCGGTTGAACTTCCGCCGTTTGCGTCGGCTGGATCGTGTCAGGCTGCACTTCTTCGGGAATGATTTCCTGCTGGATGGTCGTTTCGGTCTCGCCAGCAGCAGCCTGGTCGATATCGGAATCGCCATACATGACGACGCTCATCGCCTGACCGGCTTCTTCGATTGCCTCCTCCGGCGCTTTGGGGAAAGCAATCAGCAGCACAGCCGCCAGTGTCGCGTGAAAGATCAGCGAGCAGATGTACGTCAGCGCCACCCGTCTCCGCACCGGTGCCTTCTCGTCTCCCTGCTTTTCTACCGCTGCATCCATCGGCGGCGCAGGAACAGAGGCTGTCGGTTCGGCCTCCGGATGATCGGGAAAGGAGGGTATCTGCGCGAAACGCGCATAATGGACCACCGCCTCGCCAGCCGGCTGCCGCTGCACATTGCGCAGGTCGGAAAGCTCGTGGCCGGGATGCATGTTGTTGTCGTTCAGACCGCCGTCAGCGTCCGGCTCCCCGATGAGCACCTGTCTCGATCTGGTCTTCGCTGAAATTGCCATTTGTATGCCTCGGACAGTCTGACCATGCCCGCCGGGATTCATTCCCGGCGTATTCTCAAAGCAATTCCAGGAAAAGTGCGAAGCGGTTTTCCGTCCGGAACTGCGTAAAAACAAAAGGTTAGAGCGGTTCTGCGCTTTCGTGAAAAGCTGAACCGCTCTAGCCCTCGAAGGGAACGGAAATCTGCGAGCGGGTGACGAGACCCTTCATGCATTCGCCCGCCGCCGGGCCGTCACAGACCGGCGTGTCGTTGATGATGATGCGGGTGACCGTCTCGCACTTCACATTCGGCATATCGAATTGGCGCACGCGCTTCTTGCCCTGCGGCAGATCGCGGAAGTCGAGCACGGTGATGCGGTCGACGGCATTCTTGTCGTTGAAAAAGGCGAGCTCGAAGGAGATCTTGTTGATCGGGGTCTGGAGATTGTTCTCGGCGACGAAAGTCATCATGCAGCCCTTTTGCGATGGCGCCAGAGCGTTGAGTTCGACATCCAGCTTGGCGGTTGCCGCATCCTGCGCCTGGCATACGCTTGAAACCGCCATCACCATGCCGGCTGCAACAGCCGCAAACCTAACCGTCATCATCTTCTCCGCCATTGTCGCGAACCGCCGCCAGGCGGCCTCATATCAGCAATCTCAAAAACTTGACTACAATAGTCTCCTATTGCGTCTTTAAAAAACTATGAGTAAGAAAGTCAAGATAATTGTCATCACAACCGGGGACCCTGATCACCGGCCTCATGGAATTGCCAACCGAAATGATGGTTGAAAAGCCAGATAACTTTAAGCACGTGCCGCTGCAGAGCGAGCCTGCGGCGCAGCACCGGATCGTCGAAAGCGCGGATCTTTTCCGCGGCACGAACGAGATCATGATTAGACACGACGGCTTGGTCTATCGCCTGAAGATCACCCGTCAGGGCAAGCTCATTCTCAATAAGTAGGGTAGGATATGACCGAACAGACAAGACCGGCGCCAGCCGAAATCCGCGCGTTTCGCGCCGACAATCCGAAGATGCGCGAGCGCGATATCGCCGCCCAGCTGAAGATTTCCGAGGCAGCCCTCGTCGCCGCCGAAACCGGCATCAGCGTGACCCGCATCGATGGCAGTGCGCTGAGGCTTCTCGAACGCGTGGCCGGCCTCGGCGAAGTGATGGCGCTGTCGCGCAACGAAAGTGCCGTGCACGAGAAGATCGGCGTCTACGAAAACATCAAGAGCGGCGCGCAGGCCGCGATCGTTCTCGGCGAGAATATCGACCTGCGCATCTTCCCGAGCCGCTGGGAGCATGGTTTCGCTGTATCCAAGAAGGATGGCGATCAGGAGCGCCTCAGCCTGCAATATTTCGACAAGGCCGGCAACGCCGTGCACAAGGTGCACCTGCGCCCGAGCTCGAATATCGAGGCCTATCACGCGATCGTCGCCGAGCTGAAGCTGGAAGACCAGTCGCAGGAATTTGTGGAAGCTGAAACCTCGAACGCCGCCGATGAGACCACCGACGTCAGCCGTGACGAGTTGCGCGACAACTGGAGCAAGCTCACCGATACGCATCAGTTCTTCGGCATGCTGAAGCGCCTGAAGATCGGCCGCCAGGCGGCCGTGCGCACCGTCGGCGACGACTATGCCTGGAAGCTCGACAACAGCGCGACGGCAGAGATGATGCATGCCTCGGTGAAATCCGGCCTGCCGATCATGTGCTTCGTCGCCAATGACGGCATCGTCCAGATCCATTCCGGCCCGATCTTCAACGTGCAGCCGATGGGACCGTGGATCAATATCATGGATCCGACCTTCCACCTGCATCTGCGCCAGGATCACATCGCCGAGACCTGGGCCGTGCGCAAGCCGACCACCGACGGCCACGTCACCTCGCTGGAAGCTTACAATGCCGAAGGCGAGATGATCATCCAGTTCTTCGGCAAGCGGCAGGAAGGTTCCGACGAACGCGCGGAGTGGCGCGAGATCATCGAAAACCTGCCGCGGGCAGCAAGCGTGGCCGCATAAGGATCGCAACGATGACGACGCGTAACAATCTGCGCCGGATCCGCCCTTGGGAACTGGCCCTGACGGCGGCCGTCATGGCGCTGCCGCTGATCCCGACGGCGCGGGCGGTCGACGGCTTTGCCTTCGTTCGCGCCGCCCACGCCGAAGAAAAGAAGCTCGACACGTCGCGCCTGGTTTCTGTCGGTGGCGACATCACCGAGATCGTCTATGCGCTCGGCGAAGAAAACCGGCTGATCGCCCGCGACACGACGAGCATCTATCCGGAGGCGGCGCTGAAGCTGCCCAATGTCGGTTACATGCGCGCGCTCTCGCCGGAAGGCATCCTCGCCATGAACCCGACGGCGATCATCGCCGTCGAAGGTTCGGGCCCGCAGGAGGCGCTCTCCGTGCTGAAAAATGCCAGCGTGCCCTTCGAGTCCGTGCCGAGCGCCTTTACCCGCGACGGCATCATCGCCAAGATCGACCGTGTCGGCACGCTGCTGGGCGTGCCCGACAAGGCGAAGGCGCTTGAAGAAAAGGTCGCGGCCGATCTCGACGCGGCGATCGCCGATGCCGAAAAGCGCCCGGAGGCCGAGCGCAAGCGCGTTCTCTTCATCCTCAGCGCCCAGAACGGCCGGATTATGGCATCGGGCACCGGCACGGCCGCCGATGGCATCGTCAAGCTCGCCGGCGCCATCAATGCCGTCGGCGCATTCCCGGGCTACAAGCCGCTGACGGACGAGGCGATCATCGAAGCCAAGCCCGACATCATCCTGATGATGAATCGCGGCGATGGCGCCGGCACCAAGAACGAGGACCTGCTGGCTCAGCCGGCGATCGCACTGACGCCGGCAGGTGAGAAAAAAGCGATCATCCGAATGGATGGCGTCTACCTGCTCGGCTTCGGCCCGCGCACCGCGGCCGCCGCGCGTGAGCTCAACACGGCGATCTACGGGGGCTGATCATGGCCCTGCCGCAAGCCATGATGGAACAAAGGCGACGATTCCCGATGGCGGACATCCGCGACATCAGGCAGGCGGGCGACAGGACGCGGCTCGCCTTGCTGGCGATCGCGTTGCTCGTCGTCGGCTCGGTCTTCTCGATGCTGTTTTCGGTGACGACAGGCGCCTCGGATGCCTCGATCCTCGACGTCATCAGCAACATGGCCGGTTCCGAGACGGCGCTCAGCACGCGTGACCGGATCATCATCTTCGATATCCGCCTGCCAAGGGCGATCCTCGGTTTCCTGATCGGCGCTTCGCTGGCCGTTTCCGGCACGGTGATGCAAGGCCTGTTCCGCAATCCGCTGGCCGATCCCGGCCTCGTCGGCGTCTCCTCCGGCGCAAGTTTTGGCGCGGTTGCCATGATCGTCCTCGGTGGCGGTCTCGCAGCGCCGGTCGAGGCGCTTCTCGGCATCTACGCTCTGCCGACAGCCGCTTTCGGCGGCGGCCTCGTCACGACGCTGCTGCTCTACAGGATCGCCACCCGTCACGGACAGACCTCGGTGGCGACGATGCTGCTTGCCGGCATCGCGCTCGGCGCGCTCGCCCTCGCCATCACGGGACTGCTGATCTACATGGCCAACGACCAGCAGCTGCGCGACCTGACCTTCTGGAGCATGGGCTCGCTTGCCGGCGCCACGTGGACGAAGATCGCCGCCGCCAGCCCGATCATCCTGTTGTCCTTTACCGCCCTGCCCTTCATGGCCCGCGGCCTCAATGCCATCACGCTCGGTGAGGCGGCCGCCTTTCATATGGGCGTGCCGGTGCAGCGGCTGAAGAATGTCGCGATCGTCGGTGTCGCTGCGGCGACCGGCGCGTCCGTCGCCGTCAGCGGCGGCATCGGTTTCGTCGGGATCGTCGTGCCGCATATCCTGCGCATGGCGATCGGCCCCGACCATCGTTTCCTGCTGCCGGCCGCAGCTCTTCTCGGCGGCTCCCTGCTGATCTTCGCAGATGTCTTGGCGCGCACCCTGGTCGCCCCGGCCGAGCTGCCGATCGGCATCATCACGGCGGCGGTCGGCGGGCCGTTCTTCCTGTGGATCCTGCTGAGGCAGCGTTCGCGCCTTGCCCTGTGAGTGATGTCGTGAGTGACCCCCGTGAGTGACATTGAGATGATCGAAGTTTCCGGCGTCTCCGTGCGCCTTTCCGGCAAAACCATCATCAGCGACGTGACTTTTGCGGCAAAGGCCGGCGAACTGACGGCGATTGCCGGGCCGAACGGCTCCGGCAAGACGACGACGATGAAAGCCATCTCCGGCGAACTTGCCTATGGCGGCTCGGTGCGCATCGGCGACGACGAAGTACAGGCGCTGAAACCCTGGCAGCTTGCCGCCATTCGTGGGGTACTGCCGCAGGCAAGCACCATCTCCTTTCCCTTCACCGTGCGCGAGATCGTCCGCATGGGCCTGACGTCAGGCCTCAACCTGCATCCCGACAAGGCCGAGCAGACGGCGACGGCAGCGCTTGCCTCCGTTGACTTGACCGGCTTCGAAGGCCGTTTCTATCAGGAACTCTCCGGCGGCGAGCAGCAGCGCGTGCAGCTTGCCCGCGTGCTCTGCCAGATCGCCGAGCCCATCGTCGACGGCAAGCCCTGCTGGCTGCTGCTCGACGAGCCGGTCTCGAGCCTCGACATCAGCCACCAGCTGACCATCATGACGCTCGCCCGCAATTTCTGCGAACGCGGCGGCGGTGTCATCGCTGTCATGCACGATCTCAACCTGACGGCGCTCTTTGCCGACCGCATCGTGCTGATGAAATCCGGCCGTCTCGCCGCTGCCGGCAGCATAGGCGAAGTGCTGACGAACGAAACGATGCTCTCGGTGTTCGGCTGCGCGCTGCGGATCAACCAGGTACCATCAGATGGCACGCCCTTCGTACTCGCCCATAGCGCCGTTTCCCGCCCCTGAGCACCGCGCGAGCGGAACTTTTGATCGCCCGGCACGTTTCCGGCATGATCTGGGTCAATGCCGGGCGATATCATTCATGCAACGGACGGTGGTGACCCTCGTGCGAAACAGGCGGGCTTGTGCGCGCCCCAGCCAATGGAGACAGCCATGAGCTATTCTATCTTCCAGTCCGGCCGCAGCCGCCGCAACGGCACCTTCCACAATTTGGAATCCGGCATCGAGGAGCAGATCGAGGCGCTGCGCGGCGAACTCGCCGAACTGACGCGCCTCGTCGGCAAGAGTTCACGCCATCAGGGCGAAAAAATCCGCAGCCAGGCTGGTGCCGGCTATGAGGAACTGCTCGGCCGCAGCGAGGATCTGCTGCGCGAATTGCAGCACGGCTATGAGCGTGGAACGACGGAAATGCGCGAGACCGTGCGCAAGCATCCGCTGGCAACCATCGGCGCTGCGGCCGCTTTCGGCCTTGCCATCGCCTTCCTCGCCCGGCGCTGAGGAAGCGCGATGCTCTTACCGATCCTCAGCCTGCTGACGGGCGCAAGCGTGCACCGGACCGTTGCGCGCGCCAAGCGCAATGGCATCTTCATTGCGCTTGCCGTGCTCTTCCTCCTCACAGCCTACGCGCTGGCCGTCACCGCCGGCGCTATCTGGCTCGCCGGCATCTACGGCCCGGTCGGCGCTGCTCTCTTCCTGGCCGCCTGCGCGCTGCTGATCGCCATCATCGCCTTGGTGGCGATGTCGATCATCAACGCCCGGGAAGCACGCCGCGCCCGTGAACGCCGTGCGTCGCTCGAATCGCTGGCAACGGTGGGGCTCGGTCTTATCCGCGCCCAGCCGCTCCTGACCGCCGGTGTTCTGGCGGCAATCGTCGCGGCCAATCTGGTAGGGTCAAAGCGCGAGGATTGATTGAGGAGACGCGCAGCAAGCGGCTGCCCCTCACCCTAACTCTCTCCCCGTAAAAACGGGGAGAGGGGACGTGCCCTGCGAGAGCGAGGTGGGAACGGTGAGGGTGCGACATGTTCCTTCGCCCGCTCGCGGGGAGAAGGTGGCGGCAGCCGGATGAGGGGCGAATACACACAATTATATCAATGGCATAACCGAAAAACGCAAAAAAGCCGGCGCCCCGAAGGGCAACCGGCTTTCCTCCCAAATATGACTCTTGTCAGAACGCGAAAGCCTTCGACGTCAGCGGCGCCGAGGTGGCGTCGGGGCCAAAATCAGCCTCGCCTGAGATCTGCAGCAACTCCTGCAGCCGCTGGCGGGCCCGGTTGACGCGGCTCTTGATGGTGCCCACGGCGCAGCCGCAGATTTCGGCCGCCTCCTCGTAGGAAAAACCCGAGGCGCCGACGAGGATGATTGCCTCGCGTTGATCCGGCGGCAGCTGGTCGAGCGCCTTCTTGAAGTCCTGCAGATCGAGCGCACCATATTGCGAGGGGTGCATCGCCATCGATTCGGTAAACAGCCCGTCGCTGTCCTGCACTTCGCGGCCGCTCTTGCGCATCTGGCTGTAGAGTTCGTTGCGCAGGATCGTAAAGAGCCAGGCCTTCATATTGGTGCCCATCTCGAAATGATCCTGCTTGGCCCAGGCTTTCATGATGGTGTCCTGGACGAGATCGTCGGCACGGTCGTGCCGCCCGATGAGCGAGATCGCGAAGGCGCGAAGGCTTGGGAGTGCCGCCAGCAGTTCCCGCTTGAAGCTGGGTTGCGATTTGTCTTCCATGCGGCGATCCTATTCGGCCATCTTGGCAGAAGCCATCATTTCAGCATGGTCGAGCTTTTCGAGAAGGTCGAGAAAACGATCGGGAATCGCCTCATCCTGTGCGGCCGAATAGAGCGACCGCAGCCTGACGCCGATCTGGTTGTTCGGGTCCAGGATGTCGCTTGCCCGCAGCTCCAGCTTTCGCTGATCGGCTGCTTCTTTCTTGCGTGTAGTCATCAATTCGTCTTCTCGCCGGTTGTCTGTTCTAGGGGCGTGGATGGGATCAAACACGATTTCAACCATCGACATCGAACGTTCCATTGTCGATGTCGCTGGCATTTGCCGTTGCATGGGTCAAAACGCTACGCCCTTTCTTCGTCGGCTGGAATAATGCGGCGCGACGAAAAAAGTTCCTCCCCTTCCGGAACTTTTTTATCAAGGCGGCGTTAACCGCTCATTGAAGCCAATGCCGGCTGTATGCAGGAGCCCATTAATGACACTTTCTACTCGGATTGCGCCGCACCTTCCTTATCTGCGCCGCTATTCCCGCGCCCTTACCGGCACTCAGACTTCGGGCGACGCTTATGTCGCCGCCGTTCTCGAAGCCATCATCGCCGATCTGTCGATTTTTCCGGATACGGCGAATGACCGGGTCGCACTCTACAAACTGTTCACGCAACTGTTTGGTTCCACCGCAGTCCAGATTCCAGAGCCGACCTCGCCCTATGCCTGGGAGCAACGCGCCACGCTGAACCTTTCCAAGGTTTCGCCGCGCGCCCGTCAGGCCTTCCTGCTCGCCTCCGTGGAAAATTTCCGCGTCGCCGAAATCGCCGAAATTCTGGAGACCGAGGAACAGGATGTCATGCATCTGCTCGACGTCGCGTCGCAGGAGATTTCCCGTCAGGTCGCAACCGATATCATGATCATCGAAGACGAACCGCTGATCGCCATGGATATCGAGCAGATGGTCGAGAGCCTCGGCCATCGCGTCACCGGCATTGCCCGTACGCATGCCGAGGCCGTGGCGCTTTACAACAAGACCAAGCCGAGCATGGTGCTGGCCGACATCCAGCTTGCCGATGGCAGCTCCGGTATCGACGCAGTCAACGACATCCTCAAGACGTCGAGCGTGCCGGTGATCTTCATCACCGCTTTCCCGGAACGGCTTCTGACCGGCGAGCGCCCGGAACCGACTTTCCTGGTCACCAAGCCGTTCAATCCCGACATGGTCAAGGCACTGATCAGCCAGGCTCTTTTCTTCAATGAATCGACCAGAGTAGCCGCCTGAGACGCAATTTTCCGGCCTTCGGAACCAAATCGCCAAAGCAGGCGTTCCGGTGCTACCGGGACGCTCCGGTGGCTTTAACGGTTTTTTGCAGCGCTTTGTTCTAGAGTTGGCAGGCGGTGTCTGTAAGGGCGCTCCCTTCAGCGACGTTCAAGATGTCACAAGGAAAGGCGGCCGAGTGAATACGACTGAACCATTGTCCGGCATGCCTTTTACCTTCGAAGGCAAAGCCGCAATGATGGAACGCGCGCTCGGCAGCGCCGGGATTTCGATCCTCTGCCAGGACGCCCGACTGTCGATTTTCTACGCCGAAAATCTGCCGCCGCATTTTGCAGCACTCTTTACGCCCGGCAGCAGCGACGCCGCCCTTTTCGGCGACGCCCATGGGCGATATCTGACAGCGCTGAAACACAAGGTGCTGGAAACCGGCATCCCCAACAATGCCGAAGTCGAGATCGACGTTGACGGCGAAAGGCGCACTTATGAACTGAAGATCCAGCGCACCGGCGAACGCGGCGCATATGGACTTTTGTCCGTCATGGCTGAAGTCACCGAAAGCCGGCATCGCGAAAAAGTTCTGAAGTCGCTGCTGCGCGAACTCTCACACCGCTCGAAGAACCTCCTCGCCATCATCCAGGGCATTGCCACGCAGACGGCGCGCAACACGCTCTCTCTCGACAGCTTCCTCCTCAAGTTCCGCGGACGGCTGCAATCGCTTTCCAACTCGCAGGACCTGATCACGGATTCGAGCTGGCGTGGCGCCTATCTCTTCGAACTCGCCGAAAAGCAGTTTGCCCCCTATTGGCCGGAGACGGCCGGCTCCATGCCGATCTACGGGATCAACGCTCATCTGACGCCGAATGCCGCCGTGCATCTCGGGCTCGCCCTCCACGAACTCATCGTCAACTCCGCCTCCTTTGGCGCGATATCAGGCGGCGCCGCGTCCATCACGCTGAATTGCCGCGAAGCCATGATCAACGACAGGAAAGCGATCGAAGTCGCCTGGGCGGAAGTGCTGCATGATCAGTCGGAAGTCCACGAATTCAGCGACAACAGCTTCGGCCGCACCGTGCTGGAGCGTGTCGTGCCTTCTTCGGTCAACGGCAAGGCGGAGTTGAACCTCGTTCCCGGCCGCATCGAATATCGTCTGACCATTCCGGAAACTGAATTCGAGATCTTCAAGCGAGTGTGAAAGCCTTGGAGACAGCCAAAAACGGAAAAACAGCCGGTGCGAGGGCGGCGCACCGGCTGTCTTCACTCACCGGGAGGGGACCGTGAGTACGTCCGGATAGTGGGTTGGGGGCGCGCATGTTGGGTCGATGCGATCACCATCCGGATATCGCAATAACGACGACATCAAACTTTGGTTCCCTGCCATCCGAAAAAAATTCGACTTTTTTGAATCTTTTTTCGGATGCCCTTCCTTCATCGCGCGCTCAGCCGTTTCACTGATATAGAGCGATTAATTTCTTCCAGCAAAAACAGTGGATTACTTGCGAGACAGCAAGACAAAATCGTCAAAATTTTACCGTTTGATAAATTTTTAAACCTGAGTTACGCTTTCCCTCACAGGCCGTTTACCAATAATGAGGGAACTTCAATGGAACGACTGGAAACGGGGATTCATGCCGGCCGGCTTTCGCCCACCGAGTATGAGGCTAATTTTTCCGATCTTCATCCGCGCCTCGACAATCATGAGGCGCTGGTCGCCGCTGACCGCTGTTATTTCTGTTACGACGCGCCATGCATGACGGCCTGTCCCACCTCGATCGACATTCCGCTGTTCATCCGCCAGATTTCGACCGGCAATCCGATCGGCTCGGCAAAGACGATCTTCGACCAGAACATCCTTGGCGGCATGTGCGCCCGCGTCTGTCCCACCGAAGAACTCTGCGAACAGGCCTGTGTGCGCAACACGGCTGAAGAGCGGCCGGTCGAGATCGGCCGCCTGCAGCGTTATGCGACCGATGCCGCCATGCAGGCCGGCCGGCAGTTCTATGCCAGAGCCGAACCGACCGGAAAGACGATCGCCGTTGTCGGCGCCGGCCCGGCCGGCCTTGCCGCTGCCCATCGACTGGCCGTAAACGGTTATTCCGTCGTCATCTATGATGCCAGGGAAAAGTCCGGTGGCCTCAACGAATACGGCATCGCCACCTACAAGACGGTCGACGATTTCGCCCAGAAGGAAGTCGACTACGTCCTCGCGATCGGCGGCATCGAGGTCCGGCACGGTGAGCGTCTCGGCCGCGACTTCTCGCTTTCCGATCTGCAGGCGCAATATGACGGCGTCTTCCTCGGTATCGGCCTTGCCGGCGTCAACGCGCTACGCATCGAGGGCGAGAACCTTGCAGGCGTCGACGACGCCGTCGATTTCATCGCCGCCCTCCGCCAGGCCGAAGACAAGAGCGACATCGCCATCGGCCGCCGCGTCGTCGTCCTTGGCGGCGGCATGACGGCGATCGACGCTGCCGTGCAGGCAAAGCTGCTCGGCGCCGAGGAGGTGACGATCTGTTACCGCCGTGGCAAGGAACACATGAACGCGTCGGAATTCGAGCAGGATCTGGCAAGCTCCAAGGGCGTCATCATCCGCCACTGGCTGGCGCCGAAATCGATCCTGTGGCAGGACGGCAAAGTCGCCGCTATCGAGGTGGAATATACAAGGATTGTCGAAGGCCGCCTGGTCGGCACCGGCGAAACCGGTGTGATTGCCGCCGACCAGATTTTCAAGGCGATCGGTCAGAGCTTTGACGCTTCTGGTCTCGGTTCGCTGCGCATGGAATCCGGCCGCATCGCTGTCGATGGCGAAGGCCATACCTCGCTCGACGGCGTCTGGGCCGGCGGCGACTGCGTCTTCGGCGGCGACGATCTCACGGTTTCCGCCGTCGCCCATGGCCGCGATGCGGCTGAATCCATCCATCGTGCCCTCACCGCAGCAGCCGCTCCGGCTGTCGCGGTCGCTTGAAGGGGAGAATGAACAATGGCTGATCTCCGCAATAATTTCGTCGGCATCAAGTCCCCCAACCCGTTCTGGCTGGCGTCTGCGCCGCCGACCGACAAGGCCTACAATGTCGAGCGCGCCTTCAAGGCCGGCTGGGGCGGCGTGGTCTGGAAGACACTCGGCGAGGAAGGCCCACCCGTCGTCAACGTCAACGGCCCGCGCTACGGTGCGATCTGGGGCGCCGACCGCCGCCTGCTCGGTCTGAACAACATCGAGCTCATCACCGACCGCGACCTCTACACCAACCTGCGAGAGATGAAGCAGGTGAAGATGAACTGGCCGGACCGGGCGCTGATCGCCTCGATCATGGTACCCTGCGAGGAAGAGGCCTGGAAGGCGATCCTGCCCTTGGTCGAAGAGACCGGCGCCGACGGTATCGAGCTCAATTTCGGCTGTCCGCACGGCATGTCGGAGCGCGGCATGGGCTCGGCGGTCGGCCAGGTACCTGAGTATATCGAGATGGTCGTGCGCTGGTGCAAGCAGTACACCCGCATGCCCGTCATCACCAAGCTGACGCCCAACATTAGCGATATCCGCCGCCCCGCCCGCGCCGCCAAGGCCGGCGGCACCGATGCCGTCTCGCTGATCAACACGATCAATTCGATCGTCTCCGTCGATCTCGACAACTTCGCCCCCAACCCGACGGTCGGCGGCAAGGGCAGCCATGGCGGTTATTGCGGCCCGGCGGTAAAGCCGATCGCGCTCAACATGGTGGCCGAGATCGCCCGCGATCCGGAAACCTACGGCCTGCCGATCTCGGGCATCGGCGGCATCACCACCTGGCGCGACGCGGCCGAATTCCTCGTGCTCGGCTCCGGCAACGTCCAGGTCTGCACGGCGGCGATGACCTACGGCTTCAAGATCGTCCAGGAGATGATCACTGGCCTCTCCGACTGGATGGACGAAAAGGGCCACCGCAGCCTCGACGACATTACCGGCCGCGCCGTGCCCAACGTCACCGACTGGCAATATCTCAACCTCAACTACATCGCCAAGGCGAAGATCGACCAGGACGCCTGCATCAAATGCGGCCGCTGCTACATCGCCTGCGAGGATACCTCGCACCAGGCGATCACCAACTTCGTCGATGGCGCTCGCCATTTCGAGGTGGTGGACGAGGAGTGCGTCGGCTGCAATCTCTGCGTCAGCGTCTGCCCGGTCGAGAACTGCATCACCATGGAGCAGCTTCCCGCCGGCGCCCTCGACAAGCGCACCGGCCGCGTGGTCGATCCGAACTATGCCAACTGGACCACGCACCCGAACAACCCGATGGCCCGGCAGGCGGCGGAGTAAGGATCTGCAACGCCGCGGAAATACGCGGCATGTCGTGACCTGTGAAAACGGCGCCCTTCGCGGAAGGACGCCGTTTGCTGTTTGTGGTCAGTCCATGCGATTGCGGATCACAGCTTGAAACTCTTGACTTCGTTGCCTCTCTCGATGGTTCGGTTGGCGATGAAGCGCCCGGATTTGGCCGCCTCCTGCTTCTCCACTTCGAGATGGCGCAGCATTGCCTCCAGACGCCGGAGCGCCAGGGCCTTGTTGCGATGCTGGGAACGCTCATCGCGCGCGGTCGCGACAAGACCCGTAGGCCGATGCAGGACGCGAACCGCACTGTCGGTCGTATTCTGGTGCTGCCCGCCCGGTCCGCCGGCTCTCAGCGTCTCGAAACGCAGGTCGGCTGGATCAATCGTCACCTCGCCGCCTTCCGGTTTTGTATCGATACGCTGAACCGAGACATACCAGTTCTGCCGTTTGTGACCCGGACGCACCTGGCTCTTGAAGGTAAAACGGATCGTCCCGCAATAGTCATTGGCAATCTGCTCCGCCTCGAAACCATTGAGGCTGACGATTGCCGACTTTGCACCGTGCTGATCCGGCATCGGGCCAAGATTGGTTTCGAAAGAGCACCCGAGCCGTACAGCCTCCCGCTCGAGAATGCCGAGAAGCGCCGCCAGCGCCATGCGGCATTCCACCGGGCCGTTGCCTGCGGTAATGAGAAGATCAATAGCGCTCATGGCCACGTCCTCCTTCCCTGCGATATTCAGGTTTTCGCCGGCGCTGCTCAACTTCCGCTTCATCAACCGCCTTCTTGAAGGTGACAAGCGGCCGAAAGCTGGCAAGCCTCACGACCAGGCTCTCATTTTCCAGATCGGTCACCACCTGCCCGGCATCCTTGTATGCGGATGCCGCCTCCTCGACGACAAGGGAGCGATCGTCGCAGATGGCGATACCGCCCCAGGAATTGCGCAACAGCTGTTCTCGTTCGGAGCGATTGCGGCCGACACGCCCGTGCATGGTGGCGCGGTCATATTTGCGACCGGCCCCGTGAGAGATGCCATCCAGCGAACGGGCAACGCCAGCGCTCGGACGAACCACATAACTGAGGCTCGCTCGAGATCCCGCAATCGGCGCAAGTTTGCCCGATACGACCGCTGCCGCACCCTTGTAGTGCACAAACCCACGATCGGACGGGCGAATGAGATTGTGCGGCACGTCGGCGATGAGACGCAGATCGACATGAAGCGCTGCGGCCGCCCGTTCTGCGATCAGTCGTCGGTTCAACGATGCCCAGGCAACGCACTGGTCATGGCGCATAAGCCAGGCGGTGCCGACCTCAGAACCGGAAGCAAGACCGGCTGCGAGCCCCGAATGAGCGGCCACCATCTCCGAGAATATGGTGGCACCAAGAGAGCGCGAACCGGAATGAACCAGCAGATAGAGCCCCTGATCATCGAGTCCCTCGGCAGATCCGCCTTCGGCGAGATCCTCCACAGCCTGCAACTCGCAGAAATGATTGCCGCCGCCGATCGTGCCAAGCGCACCGGGTGTCAGATCGGTGGACAGACCTGCCTCCGCGAGAAGTTCCGCGGCATCTCCGATCGCCTGCGTTTCAAACCGGCGAAGCCGTTCCGCCGCCCTGTCGATCTTCAGTTTGCGCAACGGAAGATCCAGGCCGAAGAGCGACATGCCGCAACCGATATCATTGCCGATCAACAGCGGGTGCAGCCGGGACGACAACAATGCCACGCCAGTCGCACCATATTTTCCGGGGTGCAGATCTGGAAAGGCGGCGTTTTCCATAACACCCGGCAGGCGGGACATTTCGTCAAGTTGGTCTAAAGCGGCGCCTTCGATCCAGGCGCTACCGGAAAAGAAACGATTGATGACCGCCGGATGTGCCGACGACGTCATCGGGGAGCTTTCGCTCCCAATGAAATTGCCCATGATAATGAACCTGGATATGAGTGGTCTTTCATCGCCAAAACGGCGATGTTCAACCGGCATTCATCGGCCCGTCGGCCGAGTTAAGCCGAAACCCTCTCGGGGCGTGCTGAGATATTCGTCATCGTGGCGCTCCCTTTCCAGAAACATCGAGAGCGCCCACTTAGGTGAAATGGCAAGGAAATGCAAGCATGGGATGCTCTAACCGCCGAATGACTTCCGATAGGCATGCGGGCTCGTCCCCAGTCGCCTGCGAAAGTGATGCCGCATGGTCGCCAGTGTTCCAAAGCCGCTGGCGGCGGCGATGTCATCGAGCGAAACAGCAAGTTCCTTCTCCAGCAGATCGCGAGCATGGCGCAGCCTCTCCTTCAGCAGCCATTCGCCGACGCTGAGGCCCGTCGTCGCTTCGAAGCGCCGCTGGAAGGTGCGCATGCTCATGCCGGCTCTTTTCGCAAGCAGGCTGATCGGCTGGTCCTCGGAAAAGCTTTCGCGCATCCATTCGATCAGCGGCCCGAGGCGGATGCCCTCGCGTTCCTCGGGAACCGGCGCGTGAATGAACTGCGCCTGTCCGCCTTCGCGGTGCGGCGGCACGACGAGGCGGCGGGCGACGCTGTTTGCGGCCTCCGAACCGAAGTCGCCGCGCACCACATGCAGGCAGAGATCGATGCCGGCAGCACTGCCCGCCGCCGTCAGCAGGCTGCCCTCGTCCATGTAGAGAACGTCGGCATCGACTGCGATATCGGGATAGCGCGCGGCGATCGAGGCGACATAACGCCAATGTGTCGTCGCCCTGCGGTTGGCAAGCAGCCCCGATCCGGCAAGAACCGCAACACCCGAGCAGAGCGACATGACGCGCGCGCCGCGCTGATGCGCTGCCCTGAGCGCTGCGGCGAGAGGTTCCGGCACCGGCGCATCGATTGCCCGCCAGCCGGGCACGACAATCAGGTCCGCCTCATCAAGCACTTCCAGTCCGTTGTCGACTGCGACCGTCAGCCCTCCCGCTGCGCGAAGCGGACCCGGTTCGATACCGCAGACCGAGAAGCGATACCAACCTTCGCCCATCTCAGGGCGTGGCAGGCCGAAGACCTCGTAGGCGATGCCGAATTCGAAGGTGCAGAGCCCGTCATAGGCAAGCGCGGCGACCAGCGGTCCTTTTGTCTGCTGCGGCGATGAGTTTGGCATGATCTTTACGCTGTCGGTCATGATGGCCAATTTCGTAAAGCTCTAGCATCGGCGATACCAGGCGGCAACTTCAGAAAAAGGAAGACCGATGCTAAGCCCCGTTTCCCAAATACCTGCTGCAGCTCCGGATGCCGCTGTCGCTCACTTTGCCGCCAAGCTTGCCTTCGAAACCGATTGCTCCGACGTGCATGCCGCCTTTGCGGCCGGCAAAGTCGATTTCGTTCTCCTCGATGTGCGCTCGCCGCAGCTCTTCGCAGAATCCCATATTCCAGGAGCGATCAACCTGCCGCACGGCAAGATGACGGCACACCGCATGTCGACATGGGCAAGCGATACGCTGTTCGTCGTCTATTGCGCCGGCCCGCATTGCAACGGCGCCGACAAGGCTGCCTTCCGCCTCGCCAGTCTTGGCCTCCAGGCCAAGCTGTTGATCGGCGGCATGACCGGCTGGGCCGATGAAGGCTTCGCCTTCGAACAGGGCGTCCCCGCTGCCGCCTGATCGGCCTCCCGTCTCCCCCTTACAATTATACGGCGGGGAGACGGGAATTCGCCGCCGTCAGAACTCGACGACCACCTTGCCGAAGGGCCCGCGATAGAGATGATCGAGCGCCTCAGGGAATTCGTTGAAGGCATAACGCTTGTCGATCACAGGCTTCAGCCCGGTCTGGTCGATTGCCCGCACGAGGTCTTCCAGCGCACGGCGATGGCCGACGGATATGCCCTGCACAACCGGCGCCTTGAGCAGCAGCGGGCCGGCCGGGCCGGAAACCTCGAAACCCTCGAGCACGCCGATCACGGAAATGCGGCCATTGATCGCCACCGCCTTCAGCGCCTGGCCGAGATGCGGGCCGCCGACGATCTCAAGCACGTGATCGGCGCCATAGCCGCCGGTCAACTGATAGAGTTGCTCAACCCAGTCGCCCTCATGGCGGTTGATCGCGTGATCGGCGCCGAGGGCAACGGCGCGGCCGAGCTTCTCGGCGCTACCTGATGTGATGAAGACCTCCGCGCCATGCGCCTTGGCGATCTGCAGACCGAAGAGCGCCACACCGCCGGTGCCTTGCGCCAGAACCTTGTCGCCGGCCTTCAGACCGCCGCGTTCGATCAGCGCGAACCAGGCAGTCAGCCCGGCGCAGGGTAAGGTGCTCGCCTGCGCCGCGTCGAGCGTGTCAGGTGCACGCGAATACCATTCTTCGGAAAGCACGGTGTATTGCGAGAGGACGCCGGGATAGAAGCCGCCGCGCGTCTTGTAAGGTGGCGTGCGCGCATCGCCCAAGCCGCGTCCGTCGATCCAGTCGGGCGAAAACGTCGAGATGACACGATCGCCCGGCTTGAAACGGCTGACCTCGGGTCCGACTGCCTCGACGACTCCTGCCATATCGGAAGCGGGCACGAAGGGAAATTGCAGCGGCAACCCCATGCCGCTCTCCAGCACCAGCCGGTCGCGGAAATTGAGCGAGACGGCTTCCGTCCGGACCAGAACCCTGTTTCCCGAAACCGGTTCGAGCCTCCGCTCGCCGATCGTCAGCTGGCGCTCCGGTCCAACCGCGTCGATCTGCCATTGCCGTGTCGTCTGCATTGTCTTGCTCCTTGTTCATTGCAGGGAGGACAAGGATATCGTTGAATATTTCGCACCAGTTGCGATATTAATTCTCCAGAATGGTTCCAAAGAGGAAACAAATGGAACGGCTGAAGGGTATCTCGATCTTTGTCGAAGCCGTCGAGGCAGGTGGCTTTTCGGCTGCCGCCGAGCGGCTCCATCTCACGCGTTCGGCGGTCGGCAAGACGATCGCACGTCTGGAGCAGCGTCTCGGCGTGCGCCTCTTCAACCGCACGACACGCATGCAGAGCCTTACCGAGGAAGGCCGCTTCTTCTACGAGCGCTGCCTGCGGGCGGTCGAGGAAATCCGCCTTGGGGAAGCCATGCTGGAATCCGGCCGGCGTGACGTGCGCGGCCGGCTGCGCATCTCGATGCCCGTGCTTTTCGGCCGCCACTGCATCGCGCCGACCCTCGCACGCCTGCTCGATGAACATCCGAACCTCGAACTCGACCTTTCCTTCAACGACCGTATCGTCGACCTGCTCGAAGACGGCTTCGATCTTGTCATTCGCAACGGGCCGTTGAAGGACAATCCGGATCTGATGGCCCGCGCGATCGCCCGCCAGCGAATGACCGTCTGCGCATCGCCCGCCTATCTGGAAAAACATGGCGCGCCGCAGACAGTCTTCGATATTCCCCAGCATGAAGGCATCGTCTACAGGCGGGGCGATGATGACAAGGGTTGGATCTTTCCGACCGCAGCCGATCCCGGACGGCGGCTGGTGCCAAAGGCGCGACTACGGCTCGACGACCTCGCTTCGATTTCCGATGCGGCCGTCGCTGGGCGCGGTCTTGCCTGGCTGCCATGCTGGCTGGTCCGCGAGGAGGTGCTGGCAGGCCGGCTCATTCAGGTATTGAAGCAGGAACCGGCCAATGTCTTCGATGCCCATGCCGTGTGGCTGCGCTCCCCGGTCATGCTGCCGAAGGTGCGGCTCGCGATCGATACGCTCGCCGCCAGACTGCCGGCAATGATGGGCTGAAGCGCTCGCCGCGCCTGCGAGCGACGAGAAACCCATGTTATTCTTCGGCTTTCTCTGGAAATAACGCGATACCGCAGTATATCCGCTCATTCACCGTCCGTTGTGGGCGGCCGCCATATCACTCGGAAAAACGCCAGCATGTCACTTCGCAGCGCCCTCCGCGCACAAACTGCAGATTGCCACACCGCGGTGGACACTCTCTTCGGCAGTTTCGACCTCTCACGCATCCAGGATTACAAGGCTTTCTTGCGCGCGCATGCCCGGGTCGTACCATCAGTCGAACATGCGCTTGAGAATGGAGGAATCGGCCGTCTGCTGCCGGACTGGCCGGACCGAAGGCGCGCGCATCTATTGGCTGCCGACATAAGGGAACTCGATGATCGATTGCCGGTGCTGCTTCCGCAACCGGTATTGCGCTGCGAAGCAGCGGTCTGGGGTGCCGCCTATGTTCTTGAAGGCTCCAAGCTCGGCGGCGCGCTGCTCGCCAAGGCTGTGCCCGACCACTTGCCCAACAGCTATCTGAAGCCGCAAGGCCTGAAGGGCGCCATGCGGCTTTTCATGGATCGTCTTGACGCGAGCAAGGTGGAGGATCCCGATGCGGCGGTCGCCGCCGCCCGCGATATTTTCGATCTCTTCCTCAATGCCGGGCAAGCCGAACTGGAAGCCGTCCCATGAGCGGCAAGCACGAACCCGTCGATCTTACCAATTGCGACCGTGAGCCGATCCACCAGCTCGGCTCGGTCCAGCCCTTCGGCTTTCTGTTGGCGGTGTCCTCAGACTGGATTGTCATGCGCGCCTCCGCAAACCTAGCGGAGTTTCTCGGAGTGACAGAGGCCAACGCGATCGGCCGTCCCGTTCTCTCTGTGATTACACCCGAAGCACTCCACACAATCCGCAACAAGCTTACCACGCTGCGTGGTTCCGACGTCGTCGAGCGCATTTTCGGCATTGCCCTGATGCACGATCAAAACAGGTTCGACCTTGCCGTGCACCTGAACGGCGGTGAGGTCATCATCGAAGGCGAGCGCTGCCAGGAAGACAGGCACGACGCCGCGTCGCTCTCGATGCGCAGCATGATGTCCCGCCTCGACCACACGGAAACACTGGAAGCTTTCTTCCGTGAGGGTGCAAGACAAGCGCGGGCGCTTACCGGTTTCGATCGGGTCATGGTCTATCGTTTCGACGAAAGCGGTTCCGGCGAAGTCGTGGCGGAAGCCGCCCGGGCCGGCATCGGATCGTTCCTCGGGCTGCACTATCCGGCTTCCGACATTCCGGTACAGGCGCGCGCGCTTTATCAGCGCAACCTGTTCCGTATCATTGCTGATGTCGACGCCGTCCCGGTCCCGATCCTGCCGCCGCTCGATGAGCGCGGCCGGCCGCTTGACCTCTCCATGTCGGTCTTGCGTTCGGTCTCGCCGATCCACATCGAATATTTGAAAAACATGGGCGTTGGCGCTTCGCTCTCCATATCGATCGTTGTCGACGGTAGGCTCTGGGGCCTGTTTGCCTGCCATCACTACGGCCCGCGTCTGCCTTCGGCCCAAAGCCGCTCCACTGCCGAACTCTTCGGCCAGATGTTTGCGTCGCGCCTTGAAAGCCGCGAACGGCGACTGGCTCTCGACTACGAGACCAAGGCGCGCCGCATCGCCGACCGGCTTCTCACCTCCGTTGCAGACAATGCGAGCCTGCTCGACGATCCGGCCTGGCTGATCGAGGCGCTCGCCGACGCCATTCCTGCCGACGGGATCGGCGTCTGGATCAACGGCCGGCTGGCACTTGCCGGCAACGGGCCAAATGAGAGAGGCTTTGCAGCCCTCGTCCGCCACCTCAACCGCAACGCCGCCGGCCGCATCTATGCCGTGGACAGGCTCGCGGAAACCTATCCGGATCTTGAGGTCGACGATGCTGTAGCAGGCATGCTCGCCATCCCGATCTCGCGTTCGCCGCGCGATTATGTCGTGCTTTTCCGTCAGGAATTGGTGCGCACAGTTCGCTGGGGCGGCGATCCGCACAAGCCGGTGGAATACGGTCCGAATGGCCCGCGGCTGACGCCGCGCAAGAGTTTCGAAGCCTGGTCGGAACTGGTGCGCGGCCGCTCCCTCCCCTTCACCGAGGCCGAGCGCCGTGTCGCCGAAACGATCCGCGTCACATTGATCGAGGTGGTGTTGCGCCTCACCGACGAGGTCAGTATGGCGCGCCAGACGGCAAACGAGCGCCAGGAACTGCTGATTGCCGAGCTGAACCACCGCGTCCGCAACATATTGAGCCTTATCACCGGTATCATCCGCCAGTCGCAGGCAACGTCGGTCGGCCTTGGCGACTACATCCGCCAGCTCGAGGGCCGCATCCAGTCGCTCGCCCGCGCCCATGACCAGATCACCCGCGATCACTGGGCGCCTGCTTCGCTCCGGCAATTGCTGCTGGCAGAGACCGCCGCCTATCTCGGGAAAAATGCGCAACGCATCCAGATGGGCGGCGAGGACGTGCTGCTGGAACCGCACGCCTTTTCCACCGCCGCCCTTGTTTTCCATGAGCTGATGACCAACAGCGCCAAATATGGCAGCCTTTCCGGCACCGGCAGCGGCACGGTCCAACTTGGCTGGCACCGCGACGACGAGGGCAATCTGCGCATCGGCTGGCGCGAAAAGGATGGTCCGCCCGTCGTCGAACCCAACCGCCACGGCTTCGGTTCGACCATCATCCGCCGCTCGATCCCCTATGACCTCGGCGGCAAGGCGGAGGTCCGCTACGTCAGGGATGGGCTCGAGGCCGATTTCTGCATTCCGGCGCGACATGTCGTCGGCCCGACGAGCGAACGGTCAAATCCGCCTCCGGTCGGAGCAACCGGACGCAAGACGATTCCCGACGATCAGCCGCTCTCCGGCCTGAGCGTGCTGCTGGTGGAAAACAATCTGATCATCGCCATGGATGGCGAGGACATCCTGCGCCGCCTGGGCGCCGACGTCGCTACGGCGCCAAGTGTCACTGAGGCGATGGAAATTCTGGCAGGCCAGTCCTTCGATCTGGCGCTTCTCGATGTCAATCTTGGCGATGAGACGAGTTTCGGGATTGCCGACCGGCTGGCAGCCGATGGCGTGCCCTTCGTTTTTGCCACGGGGTATGGGGAAGGCATCGCCCAGGCAAACAGCCACTCGGACGCACCCGTGCTGCAGAAGCCTTATACGATGGAAGGCGTGACGGATATTCTTGCCCGGGTGCAGCTTCGCAGGAGCGGGTAAAAACCTCACCCCCCGAGAGGATCCGGTCGCAGCCCGCCGATGAAGAGCTGTTCCAGAAACCGCGCCGCATCCTCGAAGCGCCCTTCGCCCGAATGTTCCTGCCCCAGCACGGCACGCACCTGAACGTCGAAATCGGCGTAATGCTGCGTCGTCGACCAGATGGAGAAGATCAGGTGGTAGGGATCGCATTTGACGATCTTGCCTGATTTCGCCCAGGCCCGGATGACCTCCGCCTTCTCGTCGACCAGTTCCTTCAGCGGCCCCTTCAACTCGTCCTCGATATGCGGCGCACCCTGCAGCACCTCATTCGCGAAAAGCCGGCTCTCGCGGGGAAAATCGCGTGCCATCTCCAGCTTGCGGCGGATGTAGCTGCGGATTTCCGCCTCCGGATTGCCTTCGGCGTTAAAGGCCCGCAGCGGCTCCAGCCAAGTGTAGAGCACCCGGTCGATCAGCGCCCGGTGCATGGCTTCCTTGGTGCGGAAATAATAGAGCAGGTTGGGTTTCGACATGCCGGCCACTTCCGCGATCTGGTCGATGGTCGAGCCACGGAAACCGCTTGCCGAAAACACGTCGAGGGCCGCTTCCAGGATCTGCTCTTCCTTCTCCTCCTGGATTCGCGTCCGCCTCAGGGTTTTCGCTGCTCTCGGTATGGTCACAGGCTGTTATTTCCCCTTGAAATTCAACTTCTTCGCTCAAGTTTTTCTGGAAGCGATGCCCCGCCGCCTTCTTGAGCAACTGCCCGTATTTTTATCGGCAATTTTCGTGATTTTCGTCTTGAGCCCGGCTGTGGAAGTTGTAATGTTTACCAATCGGTCAAATTATCCGCCAGATGTAAAACAAAGGCAACTGGCGATTTTCCGGCGCTCGACAAAACCAATAAGGGGGCGCAGGAAAGGACCACGGGAACAGGCGGGCATGCCCTTTGCATGACTGCCGCAAACAGGTGAGGGCATACGAAATGGTGGCAGCACCAGGCGAGAACATGCGCGTCAATGGCGACCGCCTCTGGGACAGTCTCATGGACATGGCGAAGATCGGCCCCGGCATAGCCGGCGGCAACAACCGCCAGACGCTGACGGACGCCGATGCGCAGGGCCGCAGCCTTTTCAAAAAATGGTGCGACGATGCCGGTTTGACCATGGGTGTCGACCGCATGGGCACGATGTTCGCCACCCGCCCCGGCACCGATCCCGATGCCTTGCCCGTCTATGTCGGCTCACATCTCGACACCCAGCCGACCGGCGGCAAATATGACGGTGTGCTCGGCGTGCTTGCGGCTCTCGAAGTCGTGCGCACCATGAACGATCTCGGCATCAAGACCAAACATCCGATCGTCGTGACCAATTGGACGAATGAGGAAGGCGCGCGTTTTGCCCCCGCCATGCTGGCGTCAGGCGTCTTCGCCGGGGTGCACAGCCTGGACTTTGCCTATAATCGCAGGGACCCCGAGGGCAATCTGTTCGGCGACGAACTGAAGCGCATCGGCTGGGTCGGCGACGAAGAGGTCGGCGCGCGCAAGATGCACGCCTATTTCGAATATCACATCGAGCAGGGACCGATCCTCGAAGCCGAGGAAAAGCAGATCGGCGTCGTCACCCATTGCCAGGGCCTCTGGTGGCTGGAATTCACGCTGACCGGCAAGGAAGCCCACACCGGATCGACGCCGATGAACCTGCGTGTCAATGCCGGCCTCGCCATGGCCCGCATCCTGGAGATGGTCCAGGGCGTGGCGATGGGCGAACAGCCAGGCGCCGTCGGCGGCGTCGGCCAGGTATTCTTCTCGCCAAACTCCCGCAATGTGCTGCCCGGCAAGGTGGTCTTCACCGTCGACATCCGCTCGCCCGACAAGGAGAAGCTCGACCGCATGCGGGCAAAGATCGAGGCGAAAACGCCTGAGATCACCGATGCACTCGGCGTCGGCTGTTCCATCGAGGCGATCGGCCACTTCGAGCCGATCACCTTCGATCCGAAACTGGTCACGTCGGTGCGCGACGCCGCCGAGCGGCTCGGCTACAGCCACATGAACATCATCTCCGGCGCCGGCCACGACGCCTGCTGGGCCGCCCAGGTCGCGCCTGCAACGATGGTCATGTGCCCCTGCGTCGGCGGCCTCTCGCACAATGAGGCGGAAGAGATCTCCAAGGAATGGGCGATGGCGGGAGCCGATGTGCTGTTTCATGCCGTGGTGGAAACGGCGGAGATCGTGGTGTGAGCGCAACCGAAGCGGTGGTCGTCATGGATGGCACTCGACTGGTCGGGCATGATAAATTTCATGACGGCTTCGCCGAGACGTTCGGCTTTCCTGACTTCTACGGTCGCAACATGGACGCCTGGATCGACTGTATGAGCTGTCTCGACGACTCCGATGCTGGGATGTCGAAACTGACCATCGAGCCAGGAAAAGCTCTGACCGTTCGGATCAACAATTATCTGCATTTCAAGGATGCGGCGCCGCAACAGTGGGTCGACCTGATGGAATGCGCAGCGTTCGTGAATTGGCGCCGCACTGAAAAGGGCCGCGGCGCAGTCCTGGCTTTAGCGTTTTACGATTGAGGATATGATCATGACCACAGTCATCAAGAACGGCACCATCGTCACCGCCGACCTGACCTATAAGGCTGACGTGAAAATCGACGGCGGCAAGATCATCGAGATTGGTCCGAACCTCTCAGGCGACGAAACGCTGGATGCGACCGGCTGTTATATCATGCCCGGCGGCATCGATCCCCACACCCATCTCGAAATGCCCTTCATGGGCACTTACTCCTCCGACGATTTCGAGAGCGGCACGCGCGCCGCCCTTTCCGGCGGCACGACCATGGTGGTCGATTTCGCCCTGCCCGCCCCCGGCCAGTCGCTGCTTGAGGCGCTGACCATGTGGGACAACAAATCGACCCGCGCCAATTGCGACTATTCCTTCCACATGGCGGTCACCTGGTGGAGCGAGCAGGTCTTCAAGGAGATGGAGACCATCGTCCGCGACAAGGGCATCAACACCTTCAAACACTTCATGGCCTACAAGGGCGCGCTGATGGTGGACGATGACGAGATGTTCGCGTCGTTCCAACGCTGCGCCGAACTCGGCGCCCTGCCGCTGGTGCACGCTGAAAACGGCGACGTCGTCGCCTCGATGTCGTCAAAGCTGCTGGCCGAGGGCAATAACGGCCCCGAGGCGCATGCCTATTCCCGGCCCGCCGAAGTGGAAGGTGAGGCCACCAACCGCGCCATCATGATCGCCGACATGGCCGGCTGCCCGGTCTATATCGTCCATACCTCCTGCGAACAGGCGCACGAGGCGATCCGCCGCGCCCGCGCCAAAGGCATGCGTGTCTATGGCGAACCACTGATCCAGCACCTGACGCTCGACGAGAGCGAATATTCAAATCCCGACTGGGATCATGCCGCCCGCCGGGTGATGTCGCCGCCCTTCCGCAACAAGCAGCATCAGGATTCACTCTGGGCAGGCCTTGCCTCCGGCTCGCTGCAGGTGGTCGCCACCGACCATTGCGCCTTCACCACGGCGCAGAAGCGTTTCGGCGTCGGTGATTTCACCAAGATCCCGAACGGCACCGGCGGCCTCGAAGACCGCATGCCGATGCTGTGGACGCATGGCGTCAACACCGGCCGGCTGACGATGAACGAATTCGTCGCCGTCACCTCGACCAACATCGCCAAGATCCTCAACATCTATCCGAAGAAGGGCGCGATCCTTGTCGGCGCCGATGCCGACATCGTCGTCTGGGACCCCAAACGTTCCAAGACCATTTCGTCCAAGGCCCAGCAGTCGGCGATCGACTACAACGTCTTCGAAGGCAAGGAAGTGACCGGCCTGCCGCGCTATACGCTGACGCGCGGCGTCGTCGCGATCGAGGAAGGTGCGATCAAGACCCGCGAGGGTCACGGCGAATTCGTCAGGCGCGAGCCGGTCACGGCTGTCAGCAAGGCGCTTTCCCAGTGGAAGGATATCACTGCACCGCGCAAGGTGACGCGTAGCGGCATTCCGGCAAGCGGCGTATGACGATGGCGTATGACGATACGGCCATCAACCGAGGACCGCTGCCTCTATGCCAATGACCTCACGCCGGCACCAAAGCGTCCAACTCCGGCAGAAGCACGACGCTTTCCTGCTCGTTCGGATCGGTGCGCGCGATGATCGCCGTGCACGGCGTGCTGCTGAGGTTCGCCGGCAGGTGTGGCACACCCGCTGGGATATAGAACAACTCGCCGGCATGGACGATGACGTGATGTTCCAGTTCGTCTCCGTACCAGGTATGCGCCTCGCCGGAGAGCATGTAGATCGCCGTCTCGTGCGCCTCGTGCAGATGCGCCTTGGCGCGCACGCCGGGCGGGATCGTCAACAGATGCATGCAGATGCCCTTGGCGCCGACCGTTTCGGCGGCGATGCCTGCGAAATAGCTCAGCCCCTGCTTGCCGTCATAGGCATGATTGGGGCGAACGATATGGCAGGTGGGCTTTGATGTCACGTCCATCCTCATCCTCCATGGAGTGTGTCGTCGATAAAACCGGCGGTAATAATAGCACGCAAACCGCGTTCCCGCGGCGAAAACAAGACTGGTCGCATTGATGCAAGCACCCTCCGTCGTATCCGCCAAGGATCTCTGTCTCACCTACCAGGCCAACGATGGCCCGGTGAGCGCACTGAGCAATGTCAATCTCGATGTCCGCAAGGGCGATTTCGTCTCTTTCATCGGCCCGTCGGGCTGCGGCAAGACCACCTTCCTGCGTGTCATCGCCGATCTCGAGAAGAGCACCTCGGGCGAGATCTCGATTAACGGCATGACACCGGAGGAGGCGCGCAAGGCCCGCGCCTACGGCTATGTCTTCCAGGCGCCGGCGCTCTATCCCTGGCGCACCATCGAAAACAACATCGCCCTGCCCTTGGAGATCATGGGGTATTCCGGCGCTGACCGGACGCGGCGCATCGCCGAAGCGCTCGATCTCGTCAGTCTTTCGGGCTTCGAGAAGAAATTCCCCTGGCAGCTATCCGGCGGCATGCAGCAGCGCGCCTCGATCGCCCGAGCGCTCGCCTTCGACGCCGACCTGCTGCTGATGGACGAGCCCTTCGGCGCCCTGGACGAGATCGTCCGCGACCATCTGAACGAAGAACTGCTGAAACTCTGGACCCGCACCAACAAGACGATCTGCTTCGTCACTCATTCCATCCCCGAGGCGGTCTACCTCTCGACCAAGATCGTGGTCATGTCTCCACGCCCGGGCCGCGTGACCGATGTGATCGACTCGACCCTGCCGGCCGAACGCCCGCTCGACATCCGCGAAACCCCCGAGTTCCTGGAGATTGCCCACCGCGTCCGCGAAGGGTTGAGGACGGGGCACGCATGAGGAGCGGGAGCGTGCGCCCTGGGGCCACCCCCCTCTGCCCTACCGGGCATCTCCCCCACAAGGGGGGAGATCGATATGCTGCACCGGCTTCCCCAAACAAGGATCGCCGTTCCGTTCGCTGCAGAGCTAACACGGAGCGAGGCGCTACCCTCCTGCCGATCTCCCCCCTTGTGGGGGAGATGCCCGGCAGGGCAGAGGGGGGTGGCTGCGCGTTCGACGCCAACCAATGGGGGCAGTCGCTGTGAAACCCGACACCTTCAAGGACAAGATCGTCCCCGTCACCACAATCCTGCTGGCGCTCGTCGTCATCTGGTATATCGCCGCCATCCTCATGAACGCGCCGTTCCAGCGCGACATGGACGGCCGCGCCGGCGTTACACCTACGACCCTCGAATTCATCGGCAAGACTCTGGCGCAGCCGAAGCCGATCCTGCCGGCGCCGCATCAGGTGGCGCAGAACGTCTACGAGAACACCTTCCTGCGCAGCCTTTCGAGCAATCGCAGCCTCGTCTATCACAGCTGGGTAACGCTCTCCTCCACCCTGCTCGGCTTCGGCTTCGGCATGCTGCTCGGCATCCTTCTCGCCGTGCTGATCGTCCATAACCGCGCCATGGACCGCTCGCTGATGCCGTGGCTGGTGGCGAGCCAGACCATACCGATCCTCGCCATCGCGCCGATGATCGTGATCATCTCCTATAACGTGCTGACCGGCGACAATGCCGTTGCACATCTCCTCAATCTCGATTCCGACGCCTCCCGGCTCGTGTCGAAGGCGCTGATCTCCACCTACCTCTCCTTCTTTCCGGTCGCCGTCGGCATGGTGAAAGGGTTGCGTTCACCTGAGATCATGCATCTCGACCTGATGCGCACCTATTATGCCAGCCCGATGCAGACTTTCTGGAAGCTGCGTGTTCCAGCCTCGATCCCTTTCCTCTTCACCTCGATGAAGGTCGCGATCGCCGCCAGCCTCGTCGGCGCCATCGTCGGCGAGCTGCCGACGGGTGCCGTCGCCGGTATCGGCTCGAAGCTGCTCGCCGGCTCCTATTACAGCCAGACCATCGATATCTGGGCCGCCCTCGTCGCCGGATCGCTGCTGGCGGGCATCCTGGTTGCGATTGTCGGCGTCGCGGCGAAGATCGTCGACCGCGCCATGGGCGGGAGGCCGGCATGAGACATCTGACCTTCTCCTGGCAAGCCATGGTCGCCCTCCTCCTCTGCATCGGGGCACTGACGGCCTTGCCGCTTCTGGGCGAGGGCGCGGCGCGCCCCCTCACTGACGGCACGGCAAGCCTCATTTTCATCATCGTCATCGCGGCTGCCCTGCTGTCTCTAGCGCCGCAGCCGCCGGCCTATCGTGCCACCGTGCTGTTTATCGGCGCGCATGGCGCCGCCTGGATGCTGCTTTCCGCTCTTTCCGGCAACGAGGGCACGGCGACGCGGGCTTTCTTCTTGCTGCTCTTCGCCTGCTGGCTGCTTGCCTGGCGATGCGTCACCGAGCTGTCGAAACTGCAGCCCGTCACTACTTCCGGCAAGTCGGCGCTCCAGCTTCTGATTCCGGCGATTTTCGGCGCCTGGATCCTCATTCTCTGGGAGGCGGTCACGCGTGGCGCCGGCGTTCCCTTCATCCTGCTGCCGCCGCCGAGCGCCATCGGCGCGCGGTTCATGGCATCGCTGCCGATCCTCGGCGCGGACGTCAGGCAGACGATCTTCAAGGCAGTGCTGATCGGTTATATCGCCGGCTGCCTCAGTGGCTTCGTCGTAGCGGTGCTGGCCGACCGCATCGCCTTCCTGCGCCGCGGCCTTCTGCCGATCGGCAACATGGTTTCGGCCCTGCCGATCATCGGCGTCGCCCCTGTCATGGTCATGTGGTTCGGCTTCGACTGGCCGTCGAAGGCCGCCGTCGTCATCATCATGACCTTCTTCCCGATGCTGGTGAATACCGTAGCCGGCCTTGCCGCCTCCGGCAGCATGGAGCGTGACCTGATGCGCACCTATGCCTCCGGCTATTGGCAGACGCTGCTGAAGCTCAGGCTTCCGGCGGCAATGCCCTTCATATTCAACGCACTGAAGATCAACTCGACGCTGGCGCTGATTGGTGCCATCGTTGCGGAATTCTTCGGGACGCCGATCGTCGGCATGGGCTTCCGTATCTCCACCGAGATCGGCCGCATGAATGTCGACATGGTCTGGGCGGAAATCGCCGTCGCGGCGCTGGCCGGCTCGATCTTCTATGGCATCATCGCCCTGACCGAACGGGCGGTGACGTTCTGGCATCCGTCTATCCGTGGTGGCTAGGCGCGCACGGGCTCCAGAAACGGGTCCGGGCATAACTTCAGAGGGTAAGGATAAGAAAATGAGAAAGTTGATGGTTGCAATGATGGCGAGCGCGATGTCGCTTGCATCGGCCCATGCGATGGCCGCCGACAAGGTGGTGCTGCAGCTGAAATGGGTGACGCAGAGCCAGTTCGGCGGTTATTACGTCGCCAAGGAAAAGGGCTTCTATAAGGAGGAGGGCCTCGACGTCGACATCAAGCCGGGCGGCCCTGATATCGCCCCCGAGCAGGTGATCGCCGGCGGCGGCGCCGATGTCATCGTAGACTGGATGGGCGGTGCCCTGGTTGCCCGCGAAAAGGGCGTTCCGCTCGTCAACATCGCCCAGCCCTATCAGAAGGCGGGCCTGGAAATGGTCTGCCGCAAGGACGGCCCGATCAAGACCGAAGCCGACTTCAAGGGCCACACGCTCGGCGTCTGGTTCTTCGGCAACGAGTATCCCTTCTTCGCCTGGATGAACAAGCTCGGCCTGTCCACAGAAGGCGGTCCGAACGGCGTCACCGTGTTGAAGCAGAGCTTCGATGTGCAGCCGCTTGTCCAGAAGCAGGCCGACTGCATCTCTGTCATGACCTATAACGAATATTGGCAGGCGATCGATGCCGGCTTCAAGCCGGAAGAACTGACGGTCTTCAACTACACGGAAATGGGCAACGACCTTCTTGAAGACGGCCTCTATGCGATGGAAGACAAGCTGAAAGATCCGGCCTTCAAGGAGAAGATGGTCAAGTTCGTCCGCGCATCGATGAAGGGCTGGAAATATGCCACCGAGAATCCCGACGAAGCCGCCGAGATCGTCATGGATAATGGCGGCCAGGACGACAACCATCAGAAGCGCATGATGGGCGAAGTCGCCAAGCTGGTCGGCGACAGCTCCGGCAAGCTGGACGAGGCGCTCTATGCCCGCACGGCAAAGGCGCTGCTCGACCAGAAGATCATAAGCAAGGAGCCGTCGGGCGCCTGGACGCACGATATCACCGACGCCGCTTCCAAGTAGTTTCGGCAGGATTGCGAAGCGAAACGCGCGGGAGATTTCCGCGCGTTTCGTCATTTTCTGGAGCATGATGGCAAAAACTGTCCGCGGTATTCGGACGACATTCTCTATCTATTTGATTTGGATGCTGATTCAGATTTCCGGTCAGTCGGCCTACATCATCTGCATCCAGCAACCGAAAAAAATGCCTTGCAACTGTCGCATTTTTCGGGCGTCAAACGTCTTAGGGATGAGGCGCGATCAATCTTCGTAATGTTGACATAACCTTGCGGTGATTGATTGACGTCGGAATGGTAATTATTATTGCCTAATGGGGAATTGTTTTCTGCCGGACTTGTAGATCGAGCAAATCGATACCACCTACAAGCCGAATTTGCCGGCGAGGGATGAAGGCGGCAAAGGATCGGCGGATACCTCTGAGAATGCAGGAAGGGCAGTGGCCTGATCGCGCGCTGAGTGGCAGACGCTCGAGTTCGGCCAACCTTATCATAAGATTGGACGAAGACGCATGGTACGTAAGCCGACTGGAATTCTAGGCGCCTCTACTCTTTTTGCAGCGGCACTTGCTGCATCCACCGCATTTTCGCAGGAAGCGCCGGTCGCAAAACCGCAGCAGAACCTGCCGGCGATCGTCGTCACCACTGCGGTGAACCGCACCCTCGTCGACCGTGTCATTGGCACCGGAACGGTCAAGCCCGTCGAAGAAGTCTATATCCAGCCGCAGGTCGAAGGCCTCTCGATCCGCACGCTGAAAGCCGATATCGGCGACAAGGTTCAGGCCGAAAGCACGTTGGCGACGCTCAACGATGACGCAGTGGTCCTGGAAAAGAGCCAGATGATGGCGACGAAGGCCAAGGGCGAGGCAAGCCTCGCCCAGCTGCGCGCCCAGCTCATCGAGGCGCAGGCCAATGCCGAACAGGCAAGGCAGCAGCAGGCCCGCGCCCAGGAAATGGTCAAGAAGGGCACGGTTTCCACCGCCCAGGTCGAACAGGCCGATGCGACCGCCGCCGCAGCCAATGCCCGCGTCGTCTCCGCCGAACAGGCGATCGAGGTCTCCGAAGCGGATCTCAAGGTCTTCGACAGCCAGATCGCCGATGCGGATTTGAAGCTGGCGCGCACCGACGTGAAGACGCCGGTCGCCGGCACGGTCTCGGCGAAGAACGCCAAGGTCGGCGCCATTGCCGCCGGCAACGGCGATCCGCTGTTCACCATCATCCGCGACGGTGATATCGAGCTTGTCGCTGAGGTCGCTGAAAGCGATGTCGTCAGGATCATGGCCGGCCAAAAGGCGACGATTTCGCTTTCCGGCAGCCGTGAGAAGCTTTCCGGCGCCGTACGCCTGGTTTCGCCGACCGTCGATCCGGTCACCCGCCTTGGCCTCGTCCATATCTCCATCGATGATGACAGCAAGGCGCGTTCAGGCATGTATGGCAGCGCCGAGATCATCGTGCGCGAGACTGAAGGCGTAGCGCTTCCCCTGACCGCTGTACTCACCGGGAACGAAGGCTCCTCCGCCCGCAAGGTCGAGGACGGCGTGGTGAAATTCGCCAAGATCGAGACCGGCATTCAGGACGGCGCCTATGTCGAGGTCATCGATGGATTGAAGACCGGCGACGAGGTCGTGGCCAAGGCGGGCGCTTACGTCCGCGACGGCGACCACATCACGCCGGTGCGTGAACAGCCCCCGGCTTCCAACTAAAGAGACCATCCGATGAATTTTTCAGCCTGGTCCATCCGAAATCCCATTGCACCACTGCTGGCCTTCTGCCTGTTGGTGTTCATCGGCATGCAGTCCTTCAACGCGCTGCCGATCACGCGTTTTCCGAACATCGACGTGCCGCTCGTTTCGATCAACGTGACGCAGAGCGGCGCTTCGCCGGCCGAGCTCGAAATGCAGGTGACGAAGGAGATCGAAGACGCGGTGGCCTCCATCACCGGCATCGACGAAATCCAGTCGACGGTGACCGACGGCAGCTCGCAGACCGTCGTCATGTTCCGGATGGAAGTGCCGACCGAACAAGCCGTGCAGGACACCAAGGATGCGATCGACCGCATCCGCAGCGATCTGCCGGCTACGGCCGAAGCACCAATCGTCTCCAAGGTCGATGTCGAGGGACAGGCGATCCAGACTTTCGCCGTTTCCTCGCCTGCCATGTCGCTGGAAGAACTTTCGTGGTTCGTCGACGATACGATCAAGCGTTCGCTGCAGGGCCAGGCCGGCATCGGCCGTGTCGACCGTTACGGCGGCGCCGAGCGCGAAGTGCGCATCGAACTTACCCCTGACAAGCTCAATGCCTACGGCATCACCGCCGCGAGCGTGAACCAGCAGCTGCGCGGCACCAACATCGACCTCGGCTCAGGCCGCGGCCAGGTGGCGGGAAGCGAACAGGCCATCCGTGTTCTCGGCGACGCCCGCAACGTCGCCGACCTCGCCAACACGACGATCGGCCTGCCGAACGGCCGCTTCGTCAAACTATCCGATCTCGGCGTCATCAAGGACACCTATGAGGAGCCGAAATCCTTCTCGCGCTTCAACGATACGCCAGTCGTTACCTTCGGCGTTTTCCGCTCCAAGGGCGCCAGCGAGGTCAGCGTCGCCGAAACCGTGGCGCAGAACCTCGACAAGGTGCGGACCGAAAATCCGAATGTGAAGATCGAACTGATCGACGATTCGGTCTATTTCACCTACGGCAACTACGAGGCCGCCATCCATACGCTCCTCGAAGGCGCGCTGCTCGCCGTCATCGTCGTCTTCCTGTTCCTGAGGAACTGGCGCGCGACGCTGATTTCGGCAATCGCCCTACCCTTGTCCGCGATCCCGACCTTCTGGATCATGGACATGATGGGCTTCTCCCTGAACCTCGTCAGCTTCCTCGCTCTGACGCTCGCCACCGGTATCCTTGTCGACGATGCGATCGTCGAAATCGAAAACATCGCCCGCCACATCAAGATGGGCAAGACGCCCTATCGAGCGGCGATCGAGGCGGCTGATGAAATCGGCCTTGCCGTCATCGCCACCACTTTCACCATCATCGCCGTTTTCGTGCCCGTTTCCTTCATGCCGGGCATCCCGGGCCAGTACTTCATCCAGTTCGGTCTGACCGTCGCCTTCTCCGTCTTCTTCTCGCTGATGGTCGCGCGACTGATCACCCCGATGATGGCCGCTTATCTGATGCGCGCCGAAGACGCCATGGAAGACCATCACGACAATGATGGCCTGCTGATGCGGGGATACACCCGTCTCATACGTGGCACCACCGGACGCTGGTACACGCGTTATGCGACGCTGATTGTCGCGTTCGCTTTCCTGGTCGGCTCCGTTTTGTTGCTGATGCAGGTTCCCGGCAGCTTCCTGCCGC
Source organism: Rhizobium sp. WSM409 (assembly GCF_057653825.1). Lineage (NCBI taxonomy): Bacteria > Pseudomonadati > Pseudomonadota > Alphaproteobacteria > Hyphomicrobiales > Rhizobiaceae > Rhizobium > Rhizobium sp. WSM409. Next base: position 3,341,408 of record NZ_CM172794.1, read on the forward strand.
CGGAAGATGCCTCACGCATCGTTCTCTCCGTCGAGCTGCCGCCCAATGCACGCCTTGACGACACCGAGAAGACGACGGATGCGATCTATGACAGGGTCAAGGACATCTACGGCGTCGATAGCGTCTTCGTCCTCGGTGGCGCATCGCCGAAGGGCGATCTCGAACTGCGCCGTGCGACCATCACGCTGGCACTCGACAAGCTCGACCAATCGCTGGTCAAGAAGATGGTCAACGACGTGATCGGCCGTATCCCCGTCATTGGCCCGAAACTGCCGAAGGTGGAGGTCCACGGGCGTGAACGCCCGCAGTGGGATATCGAAAAGGAAGTCTTCGCCAAGCTGCGTGATATTCCCGACGTCCGGATCCTGAAGCTCAATGACCGCGGCGAACGCGACCTCTCCTTCAACTTCCTTTCCAAGAACGACAAGGACCTGAACGACGCCGTCGGTATTCTGGAATCCAAGCTGCGCGCCGATCCGCTGCTTGCCAATGTCAGCGCCGACGGCTCCCTTCCCCGTCCGGAACTGCAGGTTCACCCGCGCATGGATGAGGCGGCCCGCCTCGGCATTACGCCGCAGCAGATCTCCGAGACGATCCGCGTCGCCACCATCGGCGATGTCGATGCCGCCCTTGCCAAGATCTCGCTCGACGATCGCCAGATCCCGATCCGCGTCCAGGCCGCACTCGACATGCGTCGCGATCTCGCGGCCATCCGGACATTGAAGATCCAGACCGCCAGCGGCGGCACCGTTCCGCTCGCGAGCGTCGCCAATATCGACTATTCGGAAGGCGTAAGCTCGATCAAGCGCAACAACCGCTACCGCGTCGTCTCGATCGGTTCCGACCTGCCGCAGGGCGTAGCACTCGACACGGCTTCGGCCCGCTTCCGTCAGATCGTCAACGACGCCAATATCCCGGCCACGGTGCACCTTGCCGAAAGCGGCGACACCAAGGTGCAAAGCGAGATGCAGCAGAGTTTCGTCAACGCCATGTTGATGGGCCTGCTGTTGGTGCTGACGGTGCTGATCCTGCTCTTCAAGGACGTGATCCAGCCCTTCACCATCCTGTTCTCACTGCCGCTCGCCATTGGCGGCGTCGCAGCCGGCCTGATCCTCACCAGCAATCCGCTGTCGATGCCTGTCATGATCGGCATCCTGATGCTGATGGGTGTCGTCACCAAGAACGCGATCCTGCTCGTCGATTTCGCAATCGAGATGCGCCATCAGGGCATGCCGCGCGTCGAGGCCATGGTCGAAGCCGGCCGCAAGCGCGCCCGGCCGATCATCATGACCTCGATCGCCATGTCGGCGGGCATGCTGCCTTCCGCGCTTGGTGTCGGCGAAGGCGGCTCGTTCCGCGCGCCGATGGCGATCGCGGTGATCGGCGGCATCATCGTCTCGACCGTGCTCTCGCTCGTCGTCGTGCCCTCCTTCTTCTTGATCATGGACGACCTGTCCCGCCTGCTCGGCTGGGCTTTCGGCCGCCTGGTCGGCAGGAAGGACGAGGAGGAGCTGCCGCTGTCGCGCGAGGATCTCACCCGTGTCACTCGGGAGAACCGAAGCGAGATCGACTCGCTGGAGGAGCGCCTGACCGCAATCGAAAAGCCGGAAGGCAAACGCAAGAGCGCCAAGGGCAACGACACCAACGTGCTGCGCCTGCCGCCCTTCGCGGCGGAATAAGCAAGACCCAGGAAAGGAACGGGCGGGGAGCGATCTCCCGGCCCGTTTCGTTTTTTGGTCATGTCTGACGATTGACCGAAATCAAATCCACCGCCATCTCCCTCCCGTATTTTGCCTGGCATGCACGTGGAATTGGAAAGACCGGCCATATGAGGAGACCGGGAGATGAACAGGACGCTGACATTCAACGGCCATGAGGCCGCTGTGCTCGCCAAGGCCGCCTTCATGGCCGGGCTCGACCACAACGAGGCTGAAGCCCTGCGCGCCTGCGCCACCGTTCGCCTCTGCGACCCGCACGACGTTCTCTTCGAGGAGGGCGACAAGGCGGCCTATTTCTATTGCGTACTCAGCGGTTATGTCAGGCTCTATCGCCACAACGGCGACGGCAGGCAGGCCGATATCCGCATCTGCGAGCCCGGCGACGGCTTCGCGGAATGCCTGATCCACGCCGACGAAACCTATCGCACCGGCGCGCAGGCGATGGATCATGCCGTGCTGGCATGCTTCCGCATTCCCAAGGTCCGGCTGTTGCTGGAGGAGCGGCCGCGGATCGGCAAGGCGATCATGCGCAGCCTGTCACTGCATCTGATCTCGACGATGGAATGCCTGGCAAGCGACCGGATGCAGACCGCGCCGCAGCGCGTTGCGCATTATCTGCTGACCCACTGTGCCGGGAACGGTGCGGCCGGTTCGCTGCGGTTGCCCTTTCCGAAAAACCTGCTTGCCCGCAAGCTTGGCCTCGCACCGGAGGCGCTCTCACGCGCCTTCTCGACGCTGAAAACGAAAGGTGTCACGGTGCGCGGCCGGGCGATCGCCATCAGCGACGTCAACCTGCTGCGGCAGGTCTGACCGCCAAAATCATCCCGCTTTAGAGCAATTCCAGCAAAAGTGCGTAGCGGTTTTGCGTCCGGAATTGCGTGAAAACAAAGAGATAGAGCATTTCCGTGATTCGGAGAAAAACGGAATGCTCTAGAGCCCGCCCTGCTCCCTGAGGAAGCTGACGATCGAACTGACGCCGTCGCCGCGCTTCATGTCGGAGAAGACGAAGGGGCGGCTCGCACGCATGCGCGTCGCATCCCGGTCCATGACCTCGAGATCGGCGCCGACATAGGGCGCCAGATCCTTCTTGTTGATGACAAGCAGGTCCGATCGGGTGATGCCGGGGCCTCCCTTGCGCGGGATTTCCTCGCCCTGGCAAACCGAGATGACATAGATGGTGATATCGGCAAGATCGGGCGAAAAGGTCGCCGCCAGATTGTCGCCACCGGATTCGATGAAGACAACGTCGAGATCGGGGATTCGCTGGTTGAGGCCGGCGATCGCCTGCAAATTGATCGTCGCATCCTCGCGGATGGCGGTATGCGGGCAGCCGCCCGTCTCGACGCCGACGATGCGGTCCGACGTCAATGCTTGCATCCGCACCAGCGCCTCGGCATCCTCTGTCGTGTAGATATCGTTGGTGACAACGGCGACGGAATAGTCGTCGCGCATCGCCTTGCAGAGCTTTTCGGTCAGCGCCGTCTTGCCCGAGCCGACCGGCCCGCCGATGCCGACACGCAAAGGTCCGTTTCTTGATTTCATATGCCTTACTCCAATCGAACCCCGATGATAACGAAGCCGCCCGCCCGCGCCACCGTCAAATGACTTAGAGCGCCTGTTTTTCTTCGAATCACGGAAGCGCTCTATCTCTTGGTTTTCACGCAATTCCGGACGCAAGACCGCTGCGCACTTTTGCTGGAATTGCTCTCACCGCAGCGATAATTTCGGACAATCACGAACGGAACAGCCGCGTCGCCTGCGTCTCGTGGCGCAGGCTGGCAATATCGGCCTGCACCGTCGCCGAACCCAGATCGTCAAGCGTCGAGGCTGCCGCCCGCCGGGCGACCTCCGTGATATGGTCTTCGAGACCGGCAAGCACGGCGACACCATCCCTTTGCCCCGCGACACCGAGGCGGATGCCTGATGAAACCGCTTGTGAGGCATAGGCATGCAGGAAGGCGGCAAGCGCCTTCTCGGGCTCTATGCCATGGGCGCCCGTTACCGCCCCGACCGCAATGGGATAAGCGACCTTGCCGGGTAGCCGATCGAACACCCCGTCCGGCCAGGCCCGCGCCGCTGCGAGAAAAGCCTCGCCGAGCAACATCGTTTCCTGATGGCGCTCGCGTGATCCCGCAAGCGCCTCGGCAAGCACGGCGATCTCGGCAAGGCGTACGGCTTCCACTTGGTGCCTGTGGCTTTCAGCCAGAAGCACCGCATCGTTCCAGACCGAACCATTGCCGATCAGCGTGGCGGTCCAGGCCGCAAGCGAGGCAGCATCCGTGACGAGCCCGTCGGCAACCGCCCGCTCCAGCCCGCCCGAATAGGCAAAGCTGCCGATCGGAAAGGCCGGTGACAGCCATGCGGTCAGGCGCAGCAATGCCTGCAGCTCGCGATCCCCGGTCATCAAGGCTCAGTCGTGCTTGTGGTCATGATCATGACCGCGATCGTGGCGGTGTTCATGCTCGTGCTCGTAGCCATGTTCGTGATCATGGTCATGGCCGTGGTCATGCCCGTGGTCATGATTGTGGTCATGATTGTGATCGTGATCATGCGAATGCCCGCCTTGGGAATGATAGGCCCCGCGCGCCGGCTGGAATGGTTCGTCGATCTCGAGGACGACGGCGCCGAGGCCCTGCAGCATGGTGCGGATGACATGATCGCGGAGGATGACGATGCGGTCTTCCTCGATCTGCGCGGCAAGATGCCGGTTGCCGAGATGCCAGGCGAGCTCGACCAGATGCGTGCGGTCGCGGCCGCGAACCTCGAAGAGCTTCTCGTCGGCAGCGAGGATCTCGATCAGTTCGCCGTCGTCGCGCACCAGCAGATCGCCATTGGCAAAAAGCACCGGATCCTTGAGATCGAGCATGACCATCTCGCCATTTTCCAGATGCAGCAGCTTGCGGCGCAGATGGCGTAGATCATGCGGCAGCTTGACCTGGGCGATCGGATGGGAGGAAGGGGTTCCGGCAGGAAGATAGGAGGTGACGCGCTGCATGATATGTCCGTTTTGCTGAGAGGACGACCATGCAAAATAGCTCTTCCCGATGCAAGCACCAATGGTCTTTCGTTCGGGTCCGGTTTTTATATTCCGTAAGCCTGCATCACATTGTCGCTCTCCGGTCCGCCCTCGCCATCGACGCCCTTATCGACGAGCCCGTGCCAGGCGTGATGCAGACCTTCCCGCTCGTGTACGACGCGATTGCGCCCGAGCGCCTTGGCGAGATAGAGCGCCCGGTCGGCGGAGGCATAGACCGCCTGCTTGTTGCGCCCGGCGACGAGATCAGCAACGCCGCCGGAAACGGTGATGCGGATATCGTGCCCCTCGGCTTTGATGGCGCCGCCGGCGATCCGGGCTCGGACACCTTCGACGCGCTCCATCCGCGCCTCCAGCGGTTCCCCGGAGACGATGACGCCAAACTCCTCCCCACCCAGCCGTGCGACGACGGACATCTCATCGAAGGCGGAGGTGAGCATGGCCGAAACGGCAATGATAACGGCATCGCCGCAGCCATGGCCGAAGCGGTCATTGATCGTCTTGAAACGGTCGACGTCAAAAATGACCAGGGACGCGTCGCCATCAGTATTCTCAAGCGCCTCGGTAAAAGCCCGCCGGTTGAGCAGTCCGGAAAGTGTATCGGTGCGGCTGAGCTTTTCGAATTCCGCCCGCGAGAGCGCGAGATCGCGCATGGCAAAGCCGGCGAACAGTGACAGCATGCCGGAAACCGTACCGCCGATCAGCCAGGAAAAGATCGCGCTGAAGCCAATTGCATGAGCGAGTGTCACCGGCAGCAACCCGAGAAGATCGAGCGACGGCATCGTCAATGCGATAATGACTCCCGAGAGAATAACGGCGAGAAAAGCCATCTTCAGGGCGAAGACGTAGACGTTCTTGCGGTATTGAAGATCGCCGAAATCGACCTGCAGCGAAATCCAGTTTCTCATGAGAATCAACCTTCCTGCTCGGCGTTTCCAGGCATTGATAAGAGCCCAATTGCTGCGGGTGTCTTAATCGACTCGTTAAGATTCGAACGGTTTCGGACGAATCGGTGGATAGAACTTTTCTAGCAGGGGGTGCAGTTTTCCAATCTCTGAATCGAACAGCGCAGAGAGACACTTAAATTACTGATATAAAAGAGATTTATTGATCACTGCGGGGCAGATGTTCCAGAATGGTTTAGCTGGGGAAAACATCGGTTCTTCCACTGATTTTTACAACCATATGGAGAGCGCTGTTCACAATTCACTTTAAGAGCGGACTGGCTCTACGGCTGCTTCAATTGTAGACAGAAACAGACAATCGCAATGCTTGTGGAATCGGGCTCCATAAGCCGGTTCGAAGCCCAGCCGAACGCAGGGCGGCGGCGCTCCAGGTGTTGCAGCCGAAGAGAGCGTTGAAGTATCCCCTGGCCTCGAAGAAACGGTCGATCTCGCCGTAACCGGCATCCGGGATCGGCACCACCGCGCCCGCGTCGCGCACGAAGCTGTCCGAGATAAAATTGCGCAGCTGCGCCAATTGATCGTCACTGACATTGAATGCCGCAACAGTCGGCTGCGGCTCGGTGATGTGACCGGCAAGATCCACATGCAGCACTGAACGGTCGATTGTCAGCGCGCGCAACACCGGCAGCGGCTTCAGTTCCGCCCATGTGGGAGTTTCCAGATAGAAGGCCCGACCGCCCCAGCCGATAATGAGCCACTCCGCATTCGGATGGCCGAGCGGAAAACCGGTATCGTCAAGGAAGGAAAAGGCAGCCCGCGTTTCCGCGTCGAGCGGAATGGCAATATCGGTATGGATCGGGCCCGACAGCAGCAGAATCCGATGCGTCACCGCCGCAGACGACGCCTTGACCGGCGCAATCAGCGGCCGGGGAATGAAGATTCCGCAGGCCGCCGAAAACACGAGCAGGAATACGATCCGCAACAACCAGCGGATGCCTGTCCTCATCGGAGCCGTCCATCACACATCCGACCTGGGCCTAGAACAGGAAGTAGCGCTGCGCCATCGGCAGCACCGTCGCCGGCTCGCAAGTCAGCAGCTCGCCGTTCGCCCTGACCTCATAGGTCTCCGGATCGACCTCGATCTCGGGTGTCAGGTCGTTGTGGATCATCGATGCCTTGGAGATGCCGCCGCGCGTGTTTTTCACCGCGACCAGCTCCTTGGCGACGCCGAGCCGGCCCTTCAGGCCGGCATCGAGCGAGGCCTGGCTGACGAAGGTGACGGAGGAATTGGTGAGGCTCTTGCCATAAGAGGCAAACATCGGCCGGTAGTGTACCGGCTGCGGCGTCGGGATCGAGGCATTCGGATCGCCCATCGGGGCGGCCGCAATCGAGCCACCGAGCAGCACCATATCGGGCTTCACCCCGAAGAAGGCCGGGTTCCAAAGCACGAGGTCGGCACGTTTGCCGACTTCAACCGAGCCGATCTCACGGCTGAGACCATGGGCGATCGCCGGGTTGATCGTATATTTGGCGATATAGCGGCGGACGCGGAAATTGTCGTTGTCGCCCTTTTCCTCCTTCAGCCGGCCGCGCTGACGCTTCATCTTGTCAGCCGTCTGCCAGGTGCGGATCGCCACCTCGCCGACGCGGCCCATGGCCTGGCTGTCGGACGAGATGATCGAGAAGGCGCCGATATCGTGCAGGATGTCTTCGGCGGCGATCGTCTCCTTGCGGATCCGGCTTTCGGCAAAGGCGATATCTTCGGGGATCGACGACGACAGGTGATGGCAGACCATCAGCATGTCGAGATGCTCGGCAATGGTATTGACCGTATAGGGACGCGTCGGATTGGTCGACGACGGAATGACATTCGGCTGGCCGCAGATCTTGATGATGTCAGGCGCGTGCCCGCCGCCCGCCCCTTCCGTATGGAAGGCATGGATGGTGCGGCCCTTGATGGCGCCAATCGTATCCTCGACGAAGCCGCTTTCGTTCAGCGTGTCGGTATGGATCATCACCTGCACGTCGTATTCGTCGGCAACCGACAGGCAGCAGTCGATGGCGCCTGGCGTCGTACCCCAATCCTCGTGCAGCTTCAGCGAGGTGGCGCCGGCCAGCACCATTTCGGTCAGCGCCCCCGGCAGCGAGGCATTGCCCTTGCCGGCAAAGGCAAGGTTCATCGGAAAGGCGTCCGCGGCTTCAATCATGCGCGCCAGATGCCAGGGACCGGGCGTGCAGGTGGTGGCAAGCGTGCCGTGTGCCGGTCCGGTGCCGCCGCCGAGCATGCAGGTCATGCCGCTCATCAGCGCTTCCTCGATCTGCTGCGGCGCGATGAAATGGATATGGCTGTCCATGCCGCCAGCGGTGACGATCTTGCCTTCGGCGGCGATCGCCTCCGTGCCGGGGCCGACGATGATGTTGACACCCGGCTGCATGTCGGGATTACCGGCCTTGCCGATCGCGACGATGCGCCCATCCTTGAGCCCGATATCGGCCTTGTAGATACCCGAATGATCGACGATCACCGCATTGGTGATGACCGTATCGACCGCGCCATCCGCCCGCGTCACCTGGCTCTGGCCCATGCCGTCGCGGATCACCTTGCCGCCGCCGAACTTCACCTCCTCACCATAGGTGGTGAAATCCTTCTCGATCTCGATGAAGAGCTCCGTATCGGCAAGGCGCACCTTGTCGCCGGTGGTCGGTCCGAACATGCCGGCATAGGCGGCGCGCGAGATCTTGTAGGGCATCTATCAGGCTCCTTGGGAGGAAGAGACGAGTGTTTTTCCGCCGAGCCGCTTGAGGCGGCCAGCGGCAATATAACTATCGACAAGCTGTCGTTCGGCCGCAAATGGGTGCCATTCCCAGCCGACGTGGCCGAAGCCGGCAAGCGTCACCTCGGCCTCGGCATATGTGTTCAGCACCTCGGCAATGACGATCATACCGCTGCTCGGCACGACATAGGGCGACGGAGAAAACGCCGAAAGCGAGGCATCCACGGACTCGTGAACCGCCTTGCCGATGACGACGTGCTTCTTGCCGGTATCGGCGCAGTAGACACTGAATTCATCCGTATAGTCGTCGCAGAAATCGTCGAGTTCCGGATGCGAGACGGCAAGCGGTGCCCGCATCGCGGCGAATTTTTCCGGGTCGCGCACGCTCCAGATTTCGCCCGCCGACACCACGCCCGGATGGGTGCGCCACTCACGCGAGCCGAGCATCGCCTTTGCCGGTCTGCCGGTATTGCAGACCGCGACGGCATCCGTGCGGCTGCCGCCGGCGCCATAGGAGCGGCAATCATTGAAGCGGATGACGAAATCGGCGGCATCGATGATGCCAGCCCCGCCCTCCTCAATGTCGCCATTGCCGACGATCATGATTTTCCTGATCACCCTAGTTGCTCATCGTATCTTCGAGCTCTTTCAGCTCTTTCGTGCGTTTGTCCGTGATGTTGGCGAGACACCCGGCGACCAGCATCGGCTCCATCGTGCCGCCGCGGGCCTGAAAGCCGAAGGCGTCGCATTCGGCGTCGCGATAATCGATCCAGGCGCGCTGCGCCTTGACCAGCGCCTGCTCTGCACCCTTCCTGTCGCCATCCAGGTCCTTGTCGATCGCTGTCAGGACGGCGCGGGTCTTCTTGTATTGCGCATTCAAAGCCTTGTCGGCGGCCTCATGACGCGCCGCCTCGCAGGCAGTCATGTCCGATTGCGTCTTGGGACTGTTGCAATCCATATCCTCAGCAGAGGCAGCACCTGCCGTCAGCAGCATCGCCGCCCCGACGAGGCAGATATTCAAGCGCATGCACTTCTCCCATATTTTGTTCTTAAAGCTTGCCCATCACTAGCTGACGGAAACCGTAGACCTCGCGCTTGCCGGAAAGCGGGATCAGCGTCACCGAGCGCGTCTGCCCCGGCTCGAAGCGCACCGCCGTCCCCGCCGGGATATCGAGCCGCTTGCCGTGTGCTACCGCGCGATCGAAGGAAAGCCCGGCATTGGTCTCGGCGAAATGATAGTGGCTGCCGACCTGCACCGGCCGATCGCCGGTATTGGAAACCTCCAGCGTCACCGTCGGCGCGCCGGCATTCAGTTCGATGTCGCCGCTTGCGGCAATGATCTCGCCTGGAATCATCTCGTCCTCCTTAAGCCGCCTTGGGCGCGCAGCCCTCGGCCTTCAGTACGCGCTTCGTCGATGCCGGATTTTTGGCGAGCATGGCCGCCGGCCGAATAGGCCTCGCGACGAGATTGCCGCCGCAGTTCGGGCAGACACCCTTCAGCACGCCGTCCACGCAATCGGCGCAAAAGGTGCATTCGTAGGTGCAAATCCGTGCCTCAGCGCTGTCAGGCGACAGATCCTTGTCGCAGCATTCGCAATTGGGCCTGAGCTCCAACATTCCTATCTCCTCACCGGATCGGTTCGTGCACGGTGACAAGCTTGGTGCCATCGGGAAACGTTGCCTCCACCTGCACGTCATGGATCATCTCTGCAATCCCCTCCATCACCTGGTCGCGGCCGATCACATGGGCACCGGCTTCCATCAGCTCGGCAACCGGACGGCCGTCGCGGGCGCCTTCGACGACGAAGTCGCTGATCAGCGCGATCGCTTCGGGATAGTTCAGTTTGACGCCGCGCTCCAGCCGCCTCCGCGCCACCATCGCCGCCATCGAAATCAACAGCTTGTCTTTTTCTCTCGGAGTGAGGTTCATCGCTTGTCCATCTGCTTGATCGAATGCTGAAGTTCATAGATTCCAGACTTTCGGCACAGGCGCACCATTGCGCAAGGCGGAAATGACCGGGATCAGGATTTTTCTGAGTGAGAAGCCGTCGGCTGCGGCAAGGCGGACGACGAGTTTGCCATTCCAGGCGCTCGCACCGCCCATCGATCCTTCGACCAGCGGCCGGACCTTGCTAAGATAGGCTTCTGAAAGCGGCCCGGCATAAAGCAGCGTCGCAAAGGCCACCTGTCCGCCGAGCACGGCCCGCCGCGCCGCCAGTGCCGCCACACCTTCGGAAAGCCTGAGTTCCTCGGCATGGATCAGTTGACCCGAGCGGCGGATCCGCCAGCGATCGCGGAACAGCCCCGATACCACCGCCTCACCCATCGCCTTGCGGCCGAGCAGCACGGCTTCGACAGCCAGAAATTCGGCGCTCTCGTCAAGATCGACATCCAGCCGGCGGAAAAGTGCGGCCCGGTCGAAGAGGATCGTTTCCTGCGGCAGCCAGTCGACACGGGCTTGGGCTCCGACCTTGATGCTGGTCGCCACCTCGGCGATGCCGGCCGATGCCTTGTAGATCTTCTCGCAAGCCTGAGTGGTGACGTCGATGCGCGTGCCGGGGCCGGCATCAACGCTCCAATCCATCCGATCGCCGCCCGTCAAACCGCCAGCAGTATTGATGATGACGGCTTCCATGGAGGCGTCGAAGGTATCGGGCAGGCGGATCTTCGCTGCCCCCTCCTGATAGAGTTCACGGATACGCGTGCGGCCATCGAACAGCTTTGCCGCCAGATGCCCGCGCCCTTCCGCTCTTTGCGGTCTCGTGCCTGCCGCCGCGATCGTCATATCGTCCCTTTCGGTCGCGCCCCTGGTTTTCATTCAAGCGCGCGAATAACGGAAAGCAAGCAATTCCTATGCCGCCCCGAGCAGACCCTTGGCGGCGGCGGAAGGTTTTCCAGGCGCCGCGCGCTTTGCTGCAAAATGCGGCATCTGCCGGTCAGACAGTCAGGTGGCGGCGGGCCTCCGGCGTATCCAGCGTCTCGGCAAGCCCTTCATGCACGATTTCGCCGCGGTCCATGATGTAGACATAGTCGGCAAGCTCGCGGCAGAAATCGAGATACTGCTCGACGAGCAGGATCGCCATGCCTGTGGAGTCGCGCAAATAGCGGATCGCCCTGCCGATATCCTTGATGATCGATGGCTGAATGCCCTCGGTCGGCTCGTCGAGCACGAGAATCCTCGGCCGCGTCACCATGGCCCGCCCGATCGCCAGCTGCTGCTGCTGCCCGCCGGAAAGATCGCCGCCGCGACGTGACAACATCGACTTCAGCACCGGGAAGAGACTGAAGATGTCATCGGGGATGTTGCGGTCGCGGCGGCCAAGCGGAGCAAAGCCGGTTTCGAGATTTTCCTTGACTGTCAGCAGCGGAAAGATTTCGCGTCCCTGCGGCACATAGCCGATGCCCTGCTTGGCGCGGGCAAAGGGTGGCAGGCCGTTGAGCTTGGTATCATTGAAGGTGACGGTACCGGCCGACAGCGGATGCTGGCCGGTAACGGCGCGCAGAAGAGAACTCTTCCCCACGCCGTTACGCCCCAGCACGCAGGTAATCTTGCCCATCTCCGCTTTGATCGAGATGCCGCGCAGCGCCTGAGCGGCGCCGTAGTGGAGGTTTGCGTTTTCGACTGTCAGCATGATGCCGTCTCCTGAATCTTTGCTGGTCCAAAAAAGACCCCTCCCCAACCCCTCCCCACAAGGGGGAGGGGCAAACTCGGAGCCGCCGTCCCACTTCTCAGGAGATCATAGGAAAGCTGGCAATCGTAGCGATGAGCGAGCGCCGGGGTTAAGCCCCTCCCCCTTGTGGGGAGGGGTTGGGGAGGGGTGACACACCCATCAACATCCGATGTATCCATCATCCCTCACCGCCCCAAATAGTTCTCGATGACCTTCGGATCCGAACTCACAAAATCGATCGATCCCTCTGCCAGCACCGATCCCTCAGCAAGGCAGGTCACCTTGACGCCGAGGTCTCGGATGAAGCCCATGTCATGTTCGACGACGACGACCGACCGGGTTTTGGCGATATCCTTGAGCAGGATCGCGGTTTCCGCCGTCTCCGCATCGGTCATGCCGGCCACCGGCTCGTCGACCAGCAACAGCTTCGGCTCCTGCGCCAAGAGCATGCCGATCTCCAGCCATTGCTTCTGCCCGTGCGAGAGATTGGCGGCGAATTCGTCACGGCGATGCGTCAGCCGCACCGTTTCGAGGATCTCCTCGATGCGCGTCTTGTCCTCGCCCGAAAGCCGGTAGAACAGTGTTGAGAACACGCCGCGACGGCGGTTCAGCGCCAGCTCCAGATTGTCCCACACCGTATGGCTCTCGAAGACCGTCGGCTTCTGGAACTTGCGGCCGATGCCGAGCTGGGCGATATCGGCCTCGTCCTTCTTGGTAAGATCGATCGTGCCGTTGAAGAACACCTCGCCCTCGTCGGGCCTGGTCTTGCCGGTTATGATATCCATCATCGTCGTCTTGCCGGCGCCGTTCGGGCCGATGATGGCGCGAAGCTCGCCGGGTTCGATGACGATCGACAGCGAATTCAGCGCCTTGAAGCCATCGAAGGAAACCGAGACGCCGTTGAGGTAAAGCACGCTGGTGGGTTTGTCGTCGGGGATCATGGCGCTCACTCCGCTGCCTGGATTTTCGGCTCGATGCCATCTTCCTCAGCCGCCGATGGTGCCACCTTGGAGACGACCTTCCGCTTGCCGAGATATTGGGCGATCGTGCCAACGACCCCCTTGGGCAAGAACAGCGTGACGGCAACGAAGAGGCCGCCGAGCGCAAACAGCCAGAACTCCGGGAAGAGGCCGGTGAAGATCGTCTTGCCGCCGTTGACGAGGATCGCGCCGATGATCGGACCTATCAGCGTCGCCCGCCCACCGACCGCCGTCCAGATGACGACTTCGATCGAATTGGCAGGCGCGAATTCGCCGGGATTGATGATGCCGACCTGCGGCACGTAGAGCGCGCCGGCAATACCGGCCATCATCGCCGAGACGACGAAAGTGAAGAGCTTGAAATGCTCGACGCGGTAGCCGAGGAAGCGCGTGCGGCTTTCGGCATCGCGTACGCCGACCAGCACCTTGCCGAACTTCGAGCGCACGATCGCCGAGGCGATCAGCAGCGATAGAGCCAGGAAGATCGCAGTTGCCGCAAAGAGGACTGCACGCGTGCCGTCAGCCTGGACGCTAAAACCGATAATGTCCTTGAAATCGGTAAGGCCGTTGTTGCCGCCGAAGCCCATGTCGTTGCGGAAGAAGGCCAGCAGCAGCGCATAGGTCATCGCCTGGGTGATGATCGAGAGATAGACGCCGTTGACGCGTGAGCGGAAGGCAAACCAGCCGAAGACGAAGGCGAGCAGGCCGGGCACGACGAGCACCATCAGCGCCGCAAACCAGAAATGGTTGAAGCCGAACCAGAACCAGGGCAGATCCTTCCAGTTCAGGAACACCATGAAGTCGGGCAGAACAGGATCTCCGTAGCTGCCGCGCGTGCCGATCTGGCGCATCAGATACATGCCCATCGCATAGCCGCCGAGCGCAAAGAAGGCACCGTGGCCGAGGGAGAGGATACCGCAGAAGCCCCAGACGAGATCAAGCGCCAGCGCCAGCAGCGCATAGGTCAGATACTTGCCGAACAGCGACATGATATAAGTCGGCACGTGCAGCGGATTGCTCGGCCCCGTCATCAGGTTCAGGACCGGCACAAGAACCGCGACCAGAAGCAGGAGGGCGATGGCAATGACGATCTTTCGATCGAGTGATCGGAGAAGGAAGGCCGTTATCATGCTTCCACCGCCCTTCCTTTGAGTGCGAAGAGCCCGCGGGGACGCTTCTGGATGAAGAGAATGATGAGGACGAGCACCAGGATCTTGCCGAGCACCGCGCCGGCGAAGGGCTCGAGGAACTTGTTGACGACGCCGAGCGAGAGTGCACCGACCAGCGTGCCCCAGAGATTGCCGACACCGCCGAAGACGACGACCATGAAGCTGTCGATGATGTAGGATTGACCGAGGTTCGGCGAGACATTGTCGATCTGGCTGAGCGCCACGCCGGCGATGCCGGCAATGCCCGAGCCGAGCGCGAAGGTGAAGGCATCGACCCAGCCGGTGCGGATGCCCATCGACGACGCCATGCGCCGGTTCTGCGTAACGGCACGCATCTGCAGGCCGAAGGCGGACCGTTTGAGCAGCAGGAGCAGCGCCACAAAGACCACCATCGAAAAGACGATGATCCACAGTCGGTTCCACGTGATGGAGAGCCCGCCGAGATCGAAGACGCCGGACATCCAGGTCGGATTGCGGACCTCGCGGTTGGTCGGGCCGAAGCTGCTGCGCACCGCCTGCTGCAGGATCAGCGACACGCCCCAGGTGGCGAGCAGCGTTTCGAGCGGCCGGCCGTAGAGATAGCGGATGACGGCGCGCTCGATCACCAGACCGACGAAGCCGGTAAAGACGAAGGCCGCAGGCACGGCAAAGGCCAGCGAATAATCGGCAAGTTCAGGAAAGGCGGAAGTAATGTATTCCTGCACCACATAGGTGGTGTAGGCGCCGATCATCACCATTTCGCCATGCGCCATGTTGATGACGCCCATGACGCCGAAGGTGATGGCAAGGCCGATCGCGGCAAGCAGCAGGACCGAGCCGAGAGACAATCCGTACCAGATGTTCTGGACGATATCCCACAGCGCCAGGCTGCGATTGATGGAGCTGATATCCGCCTGGATCGCCGGCTTCAGGTCGTCAGGCGCGGTTTCGAGTGTGGTCGTGAGGATGGTCAGCGCATCGCGATTGCCGCGCGCCGCGATCGTATCGATCGCAGCCTTCTTGTCTTCGACGCTCGCATCCGTCTTGAGCAGCAGCACTGCGCGCGCCGCTTCCATCGTATTCTTGATCTCAGCGTCCTTTTCGGCCGCAAGCGCCGAGTTCAGCAGGTCGAGATTGGCGGGATCGGCATCTTTCAGGAGGCCCTGCGCCGCGGCAAGCCGCGCGGAGCGGTCCGGGCTCATCAGCGTCAGCTGGCTGGTGGCGGCGCCGATGACGCCGCGAAGCGCGTTGTTGATCTTCACCTTCGTCATCAGATCCGGATCGACATCGGCAGCGGCTTCGCCGGTGATCGGATCGGAATAGGTCGGTTCGTCATCGGTACCGCCCTGGAGAAGAACCGGGCCGCCATCGGAATTGACGTAGAGAAGGCCGTCGCTCAACTGCTGCAGGATCTGGCTGACATGCGGATCCTTGGAAGCGACCAGCGCCTTGATGGCCTCTTCGCGTTCCGGGAAGTCGCCGACGCCGAGCGCGTCGATAAGCACGTGGATATCATCCTGGGCATGGACTTCGCTCGAGATTATCACGCCCGAAAATGTCAGGCCCGAAAATGTCAGGCAAACCGTGATGAGGAAAATCTTTATGGCGCGATACATCGGCTTTCTCGCCCTTGATAGTGTTGGCCTCGCGGCGCAATCGCTGGGACGGAGCTTCCGCCCGGGATCAAACCCGGACGGAATCCTTCAGGCAATCATCGGATCGGAGTCGTACTCAGGAGCCCTTGCCACCGCACTTGCCCGTAGCGACGTTGAAGTTGCCGCAGGACATCGGCTTGCGCCAATCGGAGATCAGATCCTTGGAGTCAGGCAGGAAATCTGACCATTCGTCGCCGACGACGGCAGGTGTCTGCTGGACGATTTCGAATTGGCCGTCGGCCTGGATTTCACCGATCAGCACCGGCTTGGTGATGTGGTGGTTCGGCATGACGGTCGCATAACCGCCGGAGAGGTTCGGAACGCTGACGCCGATAATGGTGTCGAGAACCTTGTCGGTATCGGTCGTGCCGGCAGCCTGGACGGCCTTAACCCATGCATTGAAGCCGATATACGCAGCTTCCATCGGGTCGTTCGTCACGCGCTTGTCGTTCTTGGTGAAAGCGTGCCAGTCCTTGATGAACTTCTTGTTCGCCGGGCTTTCGACCGACTCGAAGTAGTTCCAGGCAGCGAGATGGCCGACGAGCGGCTTGGTGTCGAGGCCGGCAAGCTCTTCTTCGCCAACCGAGAAGGCGACGACGGGGATGTCGGTTGCCTTGATGCCCTTGTTGCCCAGTTCCTTGTAGAACGGAACGTTGGCATCGCCGTTGATCGTGGAAACGACGGCGGTCTTCTTGCCGGTCGAACCGAATTCCTTGATCTTGGAAACTTCGGTCTGCCAGTCGGAGAAGCCGAACGGCGTGTAGTTGGTCATGATGTCTTCTTTCGGAATACCCTTCGAAATCAGGTATGCCTCGAGAATCTTGTTGGTCGTGCGCGGATAAACGTAGTCCGTACCTTCGAGAACGAAGCGCTTGACGCCTTCTTTTTCCATCAGGTAGTCGACAGCAGGAATGGCCTGCTGGTTCGGAGCAGCACCGGTGTAGAAGATGTTGCGCGAGGACTCTTCGCCTTCATACTGGACCGGGTAGAAGAGGATCGAGTTGGTCTCTTCGAAAACCGGCAGAACGGACTTGCGCGACGAGGACGTCCAGCAACCGAAGACGGCGGCAACCTTGTCCTTCTGGATCAGCTCACGTGCCTTTTCGGCAAATAGCGGCCAGTCGGAAGCCGGGTCGACGACGACGGCCTCGAGCTTCTTGCCGAGAAGGCCGCCCTTCTTGTTCTGCTCGTCGATGAGCATCAGCATGGCGTCCTTGAGCGTGGTCTCGGAGATGGCCATGGTGCCGGAAAGCGAGTGCAGAATGCCGACCTTGATCGTATCGTCGGCGGCAACCGCACCGCTGAAGGCAGCCGAGGCCGCCATGACGGCGCCGAGTGCAGCGCCCGCAATAGTAGTTCTGAGATTCATCTGGTTGAGCCCCTCTTCTTGTTCCGCAACAGGCCGGAAACGGAGATTAACTGTTGCTTAAGGGACTATCGGGTGCTGCAGCGCAAAAACACATACGCAAAATGACGTAGGCGCGGGGGTCAAACAGGCAGGCCAGAGAAGGAAGGGCATCCTCGCAGCAGGGATGCCCTATCTCGATACCGGAAATTATCCGTCGATCGTCAAGGTGACGGATGTCGGGCCATAGGAGAGGCTCGCCTTGTGGCCGGAGACGGTGACCTTGCCGAAGGTGCCGGTCACGGCACCCGCCTTGAGGATTTCGATCTTCGTTCCGGGCGTCGGGGCATAACCGTCGACAAGCGTCACGGCGAGGTCGCCGGCCAGCGCCGCCTTGCCCTCGACGACCAGTGTCCCCGCGCAGTTTGCGCCGAGCGCCGGCTTCGTCGTGGCATTGGCGAGCTGCTGATAATCGCCGCTCACGGTCAACGGCTTGTCGGCCGCCAAAACGAGCGAGCCACCGTTGACCGTCAGCCCGCCACGACCGAAGGCCGACGACGACAGGGCCACCAGCGCGCCCTCTTCCAGCATGGTGCCGCCGGAATAGCTGTTGGCGCCCGACAGCCCGAGGATGCCGTTGCCACGCTTCACCAGCCTGCCCCTGCCGGTGATGTCGTTCCGCCAGGTGTCGATCGAATTGAACCCGCCCTTTGCCGCGTCCATCGTCACGGTCACGTCCTGTTCGAACGCACCGTAACCGTCGGCGGCGGCAAACAGGTTGAGACGGCCGTAACCTTCCGCATCGTCGAGCAGCGGATAGCCGGAGGCGATCTCCGTCGTCTTCAGCACATCGCGGCGCTGCTCGCCGTCCAGATAGGGCAGACGCGTTTCGAGAAGCGCTTCGGCGCCCTGCGGCACGCGCGCCGGTTGATCGGTCGCATGGATCGTCGGCAGGCCGTAGCTCAGGCGCTGCAGCACGTAGGCACGATTGGCGTCATGATCGGCGAAACGGTCTGCAGCGAGCGGTGCCGCGTGGGCGGCAACCTCGAGCGCACCCGCATCCGCAACGCCTGATTTGGCGACGAGCCATGACTGCGCTTGGGCGTAGGCATCGCTCTTCAGCGCCGCATTGTCGGCCTTGTTCAGATTGTAGACGACCGTGGCGGTGCCGAGCATGCGGCCGCCCATCACGTCGAGCGGAGAATGCATGCCGGCGAGAATACGGTCTTCACCCAGCTCGCTGGCGCGCGTGATCATTTCCTGAAAGCGCTGCGGCACGAGATAGGCCATGGCGAGCGCATCCCGCCAGGCTTCCGCCGTATGCCCGCTCGGGAAACCACCATCCTCGACCGGCTTGCCGCTCTTGGCGGGCTCCAGCGTCGGAACGACCGACACGTCCTGGCTCCAGCGGTAGGGACGGCCATATTTGAAATAGCGTTTTGCGGGCTCCGTCGAGCCGTCACCGCTTGCGGCGTTGATGAAGTCGATTGCAAGGCCCATGTCGGGATTGGCATCGGTCTTGTTTTCCGTGTCCGGCTTGCTGCCGGCGCCGCGATTGTTGCCCTTGTCGTCATATTTGGCCGTCGTCGCGTCGGCCGCCACCTCGGTGATCGTGGTGGTCTGCTTCGAGCCGGCCTTCCAGGCATCCGTCAGCGGACCGAGGCCATCGACGATGCTGGCATTCTTGCCGCGCCGATCGTCGAGATAGGCGGCGACGGCCTGATCGGCCGTCCGCGCCCGCGTTGCTTTGACGACATAGGCGATGTTGGCGTCATGGACGGCCTGGTTGAGGATATGGCCGTCGGTCTTGCTGGAAGGAATGCCGTCCCAATCCGTCTTGGCAACCGCCGGGCAATTATCCTTGGCCGGGGCTTCGACACCCGCATCGACGAAAGGCGTGCGCGGGGTCCAGATTTCGAGGAAGCCGGAGAGGAGGCGAACGGCAGCGTTGGTGTCCACCGTCGAGAAGCAGGCGTCACCGCGTTTGTTGGTGTTTCCGGCCTGCGCATAAGGCGCTTTCGCCGCCGTGGCCTGCTCGGCGCCGGCAAGCGAGGGCACGATGGAAAGGAGGCAGACGAGGGCGGTGCTCAGGCGGAAAAAGCTTAAAACAGACATGGTGATATCCGAAATAGTTGAACGAACGCCGGAGAGTTAGAGCTGTTATGTGAAAGATCAATTGCAAAAATATTGCCATTCTGTGAACCAGCTGGTGCCCGCCTCTTGCCTTTCCCATCCATCCCGCCAAAACTGCCGAAGAGACGATGAGCCCAACCGGAATGCCGGAAAGGAAGACATGGCAGCGCGCCAACGCATCATTCCGGTAAGACGCGAATATAATCGCTGGGTCGCCAACCAGACGCTGGAAGATTATGCGCTGCGCTTCACTGCCAAGAGCGCCCGCCATTTTTCCTCACAGCGCATCTCACAGACGGCGATCGGCGCAATCTCCTTCCTGGCGCTGGAGGCGATCGGCGGCGCGATCACGCTTTCCTACGGCACCACCAACGCCTTTTACGCCATCATCGTCGCCTCGATCGCCATGCTGGCGATCGGCCTGCCGATAAGCCGCTACGCCATCCGCCACGGCGTCGACATCGATCTTCTGACGCGCGGCGCGGGCTTCGGCTATATCGGCTCGACCATCACCTCACTGATCTATGCAAGCTTCACCTTCATGCTGTTTGCGATCGAGGCTTCGATCATGTCCGGGGCGCTGGAGCTCACCCTCGGCATCCCGCTCTGGATCGGCTACATCATCAGTGCCGTCATGGTGATCCCCCTGGTGACGCACGGCGTGCGGCTGATCAGCAAGTTCCAGCTGATGACCCAGCCCTTCTGGATCGTGCTGAATATCCTGCCTTTCATCTTCATCGCCTTGCTGGATTGGGAAAAATTCGATCTCTGGCGCGCCTTTGCCGGCATCCGTCATGCCTCCGGCCCGCCCGGCACCGTCGCCGAGTTCGATCTCGTGGAGTTCGGCGCCGCCTCCGCCGTCATCCTGGCGCTGATGTCGCAGATCGGCGAACAGGCCGACTTCCTGCGCTTCCTGCCGCCGGACCCGCAGCGCAAGTGGCGCCACCGCCTGGCGATCTTTCTCGCCGGCCCCGGCTGGGTCATCATCGGCGCGCCCAAGTTGCTTGCCGGTTCATTTCTGGTCGTGCTGACCTTCACCTCGGGCGTCCCCCTCGATCGCGCCGCCGACCCGGCACAGATGTATCTGACCGCCTTCGGCTACATGGTCCCCTGGCACAATGCCGCGTTGCTGTTGATGGCGGCCTTCGTCGTCGTCTCACAGCTAAAGATCAATGTGATGAACGCCTATGCAGGTTCGCTCGCCTGGTCGAACTTCTTCTCGCGGCTGACCCACAGCCATCCCGGCCGCGTCATCTGGCTGGTGTTCAACGTCGCGATTGCCCTGCTTTTGATGGAACTCGGCATCTACCGGCTGCTGGAGGAGACGCTCGGCATCTTCTCGATCATCGCCATGGCCTGGCTCTGCACGATCTCCGCCGATCTCTTCATCAACAAGCCGCTGGGGCTGGCTCCCCCCGGCATCGAGTTCAAGCGCGCACATCTCTACGACATCAACCCGGTCGGCCTCGGCGCCATGACGCTATCGGCGACGGTGTCGCTGATTGCCCATTTCGGTGCCTTCGGCGAGATCGCCGCCTCGCTCGCTCCCTATATTACCCTCGTCGTCGCGCTGGTCGCCTCGCCTGTCATCGCCTGGGCAACGAAAGGCAAGTTCTATCTCGCCCGCAAGCCGCGCCAGAGCTGGAAGAACCTGACGAACATCACCTGCTCGGTCTGCGAGCATCCCTTCGAGCCGGAGGATATGGCCTGGTGCCCGGCCTATGCCGCGCCGATCTGCTCGCTCTGCTGCTCGCTCGACAGCCGCTGCCACGACATGTGCAAGCCGGCCGCCCGTTTCAATGCGCAAGTCGGCACCGTCGCCAAGGTGCTGCTGTCTGAAACCATCATCGAGAAGCTGACGACGCGTCTCGGCCGCTACGGCATCGCCGTCGTGCTGGCATTGACCGCCATCGGCGCGATCCTGGCGATGATCGCCCATCAGGTCGCCTCCGCCTCCCCTGAGACGGCCGAGGTCGTCAACCGCACCATCTTCATCGTCTTCTTCGTCTTCTCGGTGATCGCAGGCGTCGTCTGCTGGTTCTATGTGCTCGCCCATGACAGCCGCGTCGTTGCCGAGGAGGAATCCTCACGCCAGAACACGCTGCTGCTCAAGGAAATCGCCGCCCATAAGAAGACCGACGCTGCCCTGCAGAACGCCAAGGAAACGGCCGAGGCCGCCAACCGCGCCAAGAGCCGCTATGTCGTCGGGCTCAGCCATGAATTACGCACGCCGCTGAACGCCGTGCTCGGCTACGCCCAGATCCTCGAACGCGACGAGACCATTCCGGCGCCGCGCCAGTCCTCGATCAAGGTCATCCGCCGCAGCGCCGAACACCTCTCCGGGCTGATCGACGGCCTGCTCGATATTTCCAAGATCGAAGCCGGCCGCCTGCAGGTCTATTCCAACGAGATCAACATCCAGGATTTCCTCGACCAGATCGTCGATATGTTCCGGCCACAGGCGCAGGCAAAGGGGCTCGCCTTCATCCATGAGCGCGCGCCGGCCTTGCCGCAATTCGTCCGCACCGACGAAAAGCGCCTGCGCCAGATTCTCGTCAACCTGCTCTCCAATGCCATCAAGTTCACTGACGAGGGCAGCGTCACCTTCGATGTCGGCTATCGCAGCCAGGTCGCGACCTTTACCGTCGCCGATACCGGCCGAGGCATCACCGAGAAAGACCTGCCCCGCATCTACGAACCCTTCCAGCGCGGCGAGGCCGAAAGCGTGCGGCCAATGCCGGGGCTCGGCCTCGGCCTCACCATCACCCGGCTTCTGACCAACACGCTCGGCGGCGAGATCTCGGTTTCAAGCGTGAAGGAGGAAGGCTCGACCTTCCGCGTCCGGCTGATGCTGTCCGCCGTCATGCGCGCAGTGGCCGCAGCGCCGCAGGAGAAGCGCATCGTCGGTTATGACGGCCCGCGCCGCACGATCGTCGTCGTCGATGATAACGAGGACCACCGCGAGATGATGCGCGAGATCCTGGCGCCGCTCGATTTCATCGTGCTGACGGCGGCAGGCGGCGGCGAATGCCTGACGCTGATCGAGGGCATCATGCCGGACCTTTTCCTCGTCGATATCCTGATGCCCGGCATGAACGGCTGGCAGCTCGTCTCGCGTCTGCGCGAGGCCGGACAGACAGCGCCAGTGCTGATGCTGTCGGCCAATATCGGTGATGCGGCCGTTCTCAGCGACAGTGACGACAGCCACAATGATGCGATCGGCAAGCCGGTCGACATCCGCCAGCTGCGCGACAAGCTCGCCCTGCATCTCGGCCTGACATGGATCTATGCCGATGCCATGCCAACCGTCCCTGTCAAGATCGAAGCGCCGATGCTGAGCCCAGGTGCTGCCCATGTGCAGGAATTGCTGCGGCTCGGCGAGATCGGCTATATCAGAGGCATCGAAGCCAAGCTTTCGGACCTTGCCAAGGTGGAGGCAAATCAGCCATTCACGGAGGAACTTCGCGCCTATGTCGCCGCCTTCGATCTCGCCGGCTTCATGACCTTCCTGCACGACTTCGACGAAAAGGTGGAATCCATTGGCTGAGCCGGCCCTCCCCCGCGACATCGTTCTGCTCGTCGACGACTCGGCCGAAGCACTCGGCTTCATGACTGACGCGCTCGAACAATCCGGCTTCTCCGTGCTGATCGCCACGTCGGGTGCGGCAGCCCTTGGTATCGTCGAGCGCATCACGCCCGATCTTATCCTGCTCGACGCGGTGATGCCCAGCATGGATGGCTTCGAGACCTGCCGCCGGTTGAAGGCGAACGCCACAGTAGCGCAGGTGCCTGTCGTCTTCATGACCGGCCTGACCGAGACCGAGCATGTTGTGCACGCGCTGGAATCGGGCGGCGTCGATTATCTCAGCAAACCGATCAACATCGATGAACTGCGCGCCCGCATCCGCGTCCATCTGCGCAATGCCCGCTCGGCCCAAAGCGCCCGCATCGCCCTGGACGCGGCTGGCCGTCATCTGCTGGCAGTCAAGGGCGACGGCGCCATCCACTGGTCAACGCCGCAGGCGACACGGCTGGTCAATGCCGCCATGGGCAGCGACGACGGCATGGAAATCGTCGTGCGCCATATCGCCGGCTGGATGCACGACCGCGTCGCAGCGGTGCGCGACGGCATCATCTCGATCGCCCATGCCGGCCAGGCGGCGCTGCAGCTCGCCTTCCTCGGCGCAATCGGCCCTGACGAATATCTCTTCCGCCTCACCGCCGCCAGTCAGCGCAGCGACGACGAGGTGCTGCGCCAGCGCTTTTCGCTCACCCAGCGCGAATCCGAAGTGCTGCTCTGGATCGCCAAGGGCAAGGCCAACCGCGACATCGGTGAAATATTGGGACTGTCGGCGCGGACGGTGAACAAACACCTCGAACAGATTTACGTGAAGCTCGGCGTCGAGAACCGGGCCTCGGCCGCCGTGAAAGCCACGCATGTGCTGTACGAGATGTAAGATGGTATTGGAGGCTAGAACAGGATGATTTTAGGCCTGTTCGGCCTAAAATCTGAATCCTGTTCTAAATTAAATAGTTAGAGCATGATGTCGTCCGAAAACCGCTCACACTTTTCGGCATCATGCTCTAGGCGCTAAACCACCCGATCCGGCACATCTCTACCCTCGAAAAACGCCGTCACGTTGTCAACCACCTTCATACCCATGGCGGTCCGCGTCTCTTCCGTGGCGCTGCCGAGATGCGGCAGCACCATAACGTTCTCCATCCGCCGCAGCGCCTCCGGCACATCGGGTTCCGCCTCGTAGACGTCAAGCCCGGCGCCGCGGATCGTGCCCGCCTCGAGCGCTGCAATCAGCGCCGCCTCATCCACCACGTCGCCACGCGCCGTATTGATGAGAAAGGCGCCCGGCTTCATCGCCGCAAGCCGCGCCGCATTCATCAGGTGCCGGTTCTCTGCTCCACCTGGGCAATGCAGCGAGACGAAATCGGCCACCGCGAGCACAGCCTCGATCGTCGGCAGTTGCCGCGCGGCGTAACGCGCCGCCTCAGCCGGATTGATCGGTGAGCGGTTGAAGAACACCACATCCATGCCGAAGCCGAAATGGCAGCGTTGCGCGAAGGCCTTGCCGATCCGGCCGAAACCGATAATGCCGACCGTCTTCCCCGTCACCTTGGTGCCGACCATATGCGTCGGGCACCAGCCCTTCCATTCACCAGCGCGTAGCTGCCGCTCGCCCTCACCGCCACGCCGGGCAACGGAGAGCAGCAGCAGCATGGCGATATCGGCCGTGCAGTCGGTCAGCACGCCCGGCGTGTTTGTGACCGCAATGCCTCTCTCCTTGGCAGCGGATATATCGATGTGATTGTAGCCGACGCCGAAATTGCCAAGGATCTTGGTGACAACAGGCACGCCGTCGAAGACGGCGGCGGGCAACCGATCGGAAACCGTCGGCAATACGGCTTCAAAGGTCGAGAGCGCCAGCCGCAGCTCGTTTTCAGCGAGCGGGATATCGTCACGATTGAACGTCACATCGAAACGTTCAGCAAGGACGGTTTCCACCGTGGCTGGCCAGCGCCGGGTGACGAGAATGCGGGGTTTGGACATGGACGGTTCCGCTCGATGCTTCAAAACGATGCCAAGAGTTAGACCAGCCAGGCGAAAATTGAAACGCCCGCAAAAAGAAAGAAGCCCGGTCGGAACCGGGCTTCGATAATCATGTCCCATAAAGGGGAGCGAGGCTTACATGCCCTGCGGGAAGTAGCTGTACTTGCCGTCCGGACCCTTCTTCCATTCGTACATGATGTAGCCAGGAATCTTCGGGTCGCCCTTTTCGTCGAACGAAATGTCGCCGAGAACGGTCGGGAACGGGCCCTTTTCCTTCATGGCCTTGGCAACGGCCTCAGGATCCAGCGAACCGGCAGCCTTGGCGGCTCCGGCGATCGTCTGCATCGCAGCGTAGGAATAGAGCGTGTAGGCTTCCGGATTGAAACCAGCGGCCTTGAACTTTTCGACGAGTTCCTTGTTCGCAGGGTTCGCCGTCGGATCCGGGCCGAAGGTGTTCAGCGTACCGGCAACGGCGTCGCCAGCGATCGAGGCCAGTTCGTTCGAAACGATACCGTCGCCCGAAACCAGCGTCGCCTTCAGGCCCTGGTCGGCCGCCTGGCGGATGATGAGACCGGCTTCGGTGTGCAGACCACCCCAATAGATGATCGAGACGCCGGCTTCCTTCATCTTGGCGATGAGTGCCGAGAAGTCCTTGTCGCCGACATTGATGCCTTCGTAAATGACTTCGGTGACGCCGGCGGCGTTCATAGCCTTCTTGGTTTCGTCGGCAAGGCCCTGACCGTAAGGTGTCTTGTCGTGAACGACAGCGATCTTGGCGTCCTTGAAGTGATCGGCAAGATACTTGCCGGCGATGGCACCCTGCTGGTCGTCACGGCCGCAGGTGCGGAACGTGTTCCAGAGGCCCCGTTCCGTGAAGGTCGGGTTCGTCGCGGCCGGGGTGATTTCGAGGATGCCGTTTTCGGCATAGACTTCCGAAGCCGGGATCGAAACGCCCGAGTTGAAGTGGCCGATGACGAACTTGACGCCGTCAGCGGCGAACTTGTTGGCGACCGAAATGCCCTGCTTCGGGTCGGAGACGTCGTCGCCGAGCTCGATCTTGATCTGCTCGCCGTTGATGCCGCCAGCCGCGTTGATGTCGGCGGCTGCCTGTTCGGCACCCTTCTGGAGCTGAGCGCCGAATGCGGCGTTCGGTCCAGTCAGTGGACCAGCGACAGCGATGAGAACGTCGGCCCACGCGTTGCCGCTGAAGGCGACCATCGCCGTCAGAGCCACTGCCGACAGAAGAGACTTCTTCATATTATTACTCCCAATTTTTGGGCGGGTTCCGGTCCAAGGCCCAGCGCACTACCCACCATTGACTGCGCCAGGAAAGCTGTTCCACTCGGAAGGCAATTCATGCCTAGTTTCAACGGACTGTCAATGTTTGTCCTTCCACGAAAACGCGGAAGTTTTTTCGTACAGCCAGTAATAGTTGTTAACCATCTGATTGGTGCGGCGGTAACGGAAGCCGGCCGTCGAGAACACCAACAGCGTCACAAAGTCGAGGATATAGTAGAAGGCGTTGAGCATCGGCCCATTGAACAGGGCATGATGCAGGAACTGCATCGCCCAGGCGAGCAGGAATGTATAGACGATGACCAACGGATAGTCGGCCCAGCCTTCGGCAACCGCTTTGCCGGCGCGCCAGGCCGTCCAAAAGCCTAAGAGCAAGACGATGACACGGATCGCCACAAGGGGGCCGGCATCCGCTTCGAAGAAAAGTCCCTGCATGTCAAACTCTCCTTTCCACCTAGTGTCTTCCGCCTTCGAGATAGGCGGCGCGGACCTCGGGATTGGCAAGAAGCTCCTTGCCGGAGCCGCTCATCGTCACCTTGCCGTTCACCATCACGTAGGCGCGGTGAGAAAGCCTGAGGGCGGCGAATGCGTTCTGCTCGACGAGGAAAACGGTCAGCCCCTCCGCCTCGTTGAGCTTTTTGATCGCCTCGAAGATGCCCTTGACGATCAGCGGCGCGAGACCGAGCGAGGGTTCGTCGAGAAGCAGCAGCTTCGGGCGCGCCATCAGCGCGCGGCCGATCGACAGCATCTGCTGTTCACCGCCCGAAAGTGTTCCGCCCCGCTGGGCGTGACGTTCCTTGAGACGCGGGAAGAGCGTGAAGATCTTCTCGACGTCTTCGGCGAAGTGTTTCAGATTGTCGAGGCCAGCGCCCATCTGAAGGTTTTCCAGAACCGTCATGCGCGGGAAGATGCGGCGGCCTTCCGGTGACTGTGCAATGCGCAGACGGGCGATTTCATGCGTCGGCATGTGGGTGATGTCGCGGCCCTCGAAGACCACCGAACCGGTGCGGGCCTGCGGGCTGCCGCAGATCGTCATCATCAGTGTCGACTTGCCGGCGCCGTTGGCGCCGATCAGGCTGACGATCTCGCCCTTGTTGACGTGGACATCGACGCCGGCCAGCGCCCGGATATTGCCGTAATAGGTTTCGACGCTATTCACCTGAAGGAGCGGTTGACCCGTCATTACTTCATCGCCCATCAGTTTGCGCCTCCCTCGAGCTGCTCGACGGCTGCGATCACCTCTTCCACTTCTTCATCCTCGACACCGAGAT
This sequence comes from Rhizobium sp. WSM409, assembly GCF_057653825.1. Classification (NCBI taxonomy): domain Bacteria; kingdom Pseudomonadati; phylum Pseudomonadota; class Alphaproteobacteria; order Hyphomicrobiales; family Rhizobiaceae; genus Rhizobium; species Rhizobium sp. WSM409. The sequence continues at coordinate 3,368,901 of NZ_CM172794.1, forward strand.
AGGCCGCGATGACCCGCGGATCGTTCTTCACGTGATCCGGTGTGCCATCGGAAATCTTCTGACCGTATTCGAGGACGACGACGTGGTCGGAGATTTCCATGACCACGGACATGTCGTGCTCGATCAGAAGGATCGACGTTCCGGTTTCGGCGCGAATGCTCTTCAGCAGTGCGTTGAGCGTTGCCGATTCCCGTGGGTTGAGGCCGGCAGCCGGTTCATCGAGGCAGAGCAGCTCCGGACCGGTGCACATGGCGCGGGCAATTTCGAGACGCCGCTGGGCGCCGTAGGGCAAATCGCCGGCGGGGTCGTCGGCGCGGTCGATCAGATCGGCCTTCTCGAGCCAGAAACGGGCGAGTTCGATTGCCGCAGCCGCTTCCCGCCTGTAGGGGCCGACACCGATAAGGCCGAGGATCGTATAACCCGATGCCTTCATCAGCTTGTTGTGCTGGGCAACCAGAAGGTTTTCGAGAACGGTCAGGCCGGAGAACAGCCGGATGTTCTGGAAGGTGCGTGCGACCTTGGCTTCCCTGGTGATGCGAAAGTCCGGCAGGCGCTCCAGCAGGTATTGCTTGCCGCTCTTCTGGTTGAACGTGATCATGCCCATCGTCGGCTTGTAGAAGCCGGTGATGCAGTTGAAGACGGTGGTCTTGCCGGCGCCGTTCGGCCCGATCAGCGCGGTGATATCGCCACGCTTGGCTTCGAAGGAGAAGTCGTTGATGGCCATCAGGCCGCCGAACTTCATCGACAGGTGTTCGACCTTGAGAAGAGTGTCGTCAGACATCGTATTCGTTACGGGGCTCATCAACCATGCCCCTCCTTGATGAAGCTTCCGGATATCGCCTTGCGCTCTCTGAGGAAGGCTGTCGGCTCACGCGAGCCGACGAAGCCGCGCGGCTTGAACAGCATGACGACGACCATGGCGAGGCCGAAGATCAGCATGCGGTAGAGTTCCGGCGTAAAGTCGGGTCCGAAGATGAGTTTTAGGAAGTCCATGCTGCGCAACAACTCGGTGCCGCCGACCATGACGATCGCGGCAATCGCGATGCCGGTCAACGAACCCATGCCGCCAAGAACGACGATGGCGAGAATGACGGCCGATTCCAGGAAGACAAAGGATTCCGGCGAGACGAAGCCCTGCCGGGCGGCGAAGAACGAGCCGGCGAAACCGGCAAACATCGCGCCCGTCGCAAAGGCGGTCAGCTTGGTCGTCACCGTGTTGATGCCGAGCGAACGGCAGGCGATCTCGTCTTCGCGCAAAGCTTCCCAGGCGCGTCCAATCGGCATGCGGCGTAGCCGGATGGTGACATAGGCCGTCAGCATGCAGAGCATCAGAATAAGATAGAAAAGGAAGATCTTGTAGTAGGCCGAGGAGGGCGGCAGGTGAAAGAGCTTGGCAAAACCGCCGGCCGTCGCATCGAAAGGAATGCCGAAGAGTGTTGCCTTCGGGATGCTCGATATACCGAAGGTGCCCCTCGTCACGTCAGTCCAGTTGATGAGGACGAGACGAATGATTTCACCGAAGGCAAGCGTCACGATGGCGAGGTAATCGCCGCGCAGGCGCAGCACCGGGAAGCCGAGAATGACGCCCCAGAGTGCCGCGAAGATGCCCGAAAGCGGCAGCAGCACCCAGAAGGATAGGCCGAAATAGCTCGAAAGCAGCGCGTAGGAATAAGCGCCGACGGCATAGAAGGCGACATAGCCGAGATCGAGCAGGCCGGCGAGGCCGACGACGATATTCAGCCCCCAGGCGAGCATCACATAGATCAGGATCTGGATGCCGAAATTGTCGACATATGTCAGCGAGCCCTGAGGGCCCTTAATCGCCACCACCACCAGGGGATAAAGCAGCAGCGCGATCAGCGCGATCTTCAGGAAATGCCGGTGGAAGAAGCTCTTCTCTGTCGAGATGTCGAGTTCGCCCTGTCTCGCCTTTGCCAGCTTGCGGCTGTCGAGATGCGGCCGCAGGAAAACCACCGTGGCGAAGCGGCCGATGGCGGCGACCGCAACGAAGATCGCAAGCAGGCCCCAGCGCTGGACGATGATCAACTCGTTGCTGATGTTCTGGTCGGTCTTGAGGCCGACATAGAGAACGAACATGCCGAACGACAGGACGGCGGCGAAAAGAGCTTCGGTAAGGCCTTTGCGGACAAGTCCGGCATCGGGCTTGCCTGCAGAATTTTCAATGTTTGCCATGACGTTATACCTTCTCGACTTCCGGCCGCCCGAGGATGCCGGTCGGCTTGAAGATCAACACGAAAGCCAGGATCGCAAAGGTCGCGACGTCTTTGTAGGCGATGGTGAAGTATGCCGACCACAGCGACTCGATAAGGCCGATAAGCAGGCCGCCGAAGACGGCGCCGGGCAACGAACCGATACCGCCGAGAACGGCTGCCGTGAAGGCCTTCACACCAGGCGTGAAGCCGTCGTTAAACGAGGCGACGCCATAATACATCAGGTACATCGTGCCGGCCACGGCCGCGAGTGCCGCACCCATAACGAAAGTGATCGAGATCGTCTGGTCGACGTTGACGCCAAGCAGTGCCGCCATCTTGCGATCCTGCTCTGTGGCGCGCTGGGCACGGCCGAGTGCGGTGCGATTGACGATGTACCAGAAGATTGTCAGCAGCACTGCGGTGATCACGATGATGATGATCTGTTTCAGCGACACCGAGATGTTGCCGAACTGGTAGACCGTGCTCACCATCGGTGGAATCGGCTTGTTGCGCGGGCCCTGCGTCACCTGGATGAAGTTGGACAGCGTGATCGACATACCGATCGCGGTAATCAGCGGCGCCAGGCGGAAGGAACCGCGCAGGGGACGGTATGCGACGCGCTCGATCGTCCAATTCCACAAACTCGTCATCAGCATCGCGACAACAAGCATCGCCAGCAGCAGAACGGCCACCGGGAGACCTGCGAAGATGGATGTGAGGACGAGGAAGACGATAAGAGCGGCGAAACCACCAAGCATGAAGATGTCGCCATGGGCGAAATTGATCATGCCGATAATGCCGTAAACCATCGTATAGCCAATAGCCACGAGGCCATAGATGGATCCGAGCGTCAGCCCGTTTAAGAGCTGCTGGACGAAATACTCCATATGTCGTTTTCCCCTGGATGCGAGCCGAAAATGCTGCATCTCTTTTTGGTTCTTCAGTTCTCCGTTTCAGAGAACCTCATAGGCCGAATGCATAGCGGTTTCGTTGGAAATGTGAAGACAAAAAGGATTTACTTCTACAGATTCTTGTCTGAACAGGCCTAAATGGCGCGTTTTGAACCAAAATCCACAGAAAAACGGCAGAGCAGGGCCTATTTTTAGCCAGAAACCGCCACTGGGTTAACCGTCCGGAGATATCGCCGTCGATTTCCTGCGCCGCTTGCTGCGTAAGCTATTCCACAGAATTGGACAATGGAGCAAATTCAGACCCCAAGGCAGCTTCTTTGACGAATGCCATTTCACGAGCGATGCCCGCTTCTTCGTCTGACAAGGCTGAAAATTTATGGTAGCATCATCAGGCTTTGTATTGAGGGATGCGGAGCATGACGGGGAACACCATATAACTTGAGTATCTGGTTGTGACAGGGATGGTTTGCGGACGAGCGACAGCGGGGTGCTCGCCGCGTGGCGAACGGCAAAAGGACGATGCTGAGGACATTTGAAAAGGCGGCGCTCGAAGCCGGCAGGGCCATCATCACGGTCCTGCGCGAAGGCTTCCCCGTCGCCATGAAGGCGGATGCAAGTCCGGTCACGGTCGCCGACGAGGAGGCCGAGCGCATCATCCTCGCGCATCTCGCCAGAGATTATCCCGAAATACCCGTCGTGGCGGAAGAATCGGTCGCCGCTGGCAAAGTGCCCGACATCGATGGCCGAGGCTTCTTCCTGGTCGACCCTCTCGACGGCACCCGTGAATTCGTCGACGGACGGCAGGAGTTCACCGTCAACATCGCCTATATCGAGAACGGCGCCCCGATTGCCGGCATCGTCTATGCGCCGGCGCTGGGGCTTGCCTTCTCCGGAGAACGCGGCCACGCCGAAAGGCTCGTCGTCATGGACGATTTCACGGTTGGCGCACGCAGCGCGATCACGGTGCGCGAACAGCCGGACGACAGGCTGGCGCTTGCAAGCCTTCGCCACAACAGCCCGGAGACTGGAAGCTTCCTCGCCGATCAAGCGATCTTCAAATGCACCAATATCGGCTCCTCGCTGAAATTCTGCCTGCTGGCCGAAGGCAAGGCCGACGTCTATCCGCGTTTCACCCGCACGATGGAATGGGACACCGCAGCCGGCGATGCGGTGCTGCGCGCAGCCGGCGGTTCGACGGTGACGCTGGACGGGACGCCACTGACCTACGGCAAAACGGGAACGGCCGCCGATTTCGACTTCGCCAACCCGAACTTCATCTCCTGGGGCGGCAGGAAACGCGTCCTCGAACCGGCGTAACCACCCGCGGGAATCGCTGAAGACCGGCAAGCGGCAAATCCTTTGCATCGCCGCCACGTGTTCAGGCCCGCCGCTACGATCCGCGGTCGACCTCATGCATGCGCACCCCAACTGAGCGAGCCGCCTCCCCTCAAAGCGTGCCACGATCCTATTTCTAGCTGTGAAGTGATTCGCGTTATCGGGCCTGATTGAGCGATTCGGGCTGCGAATTCATTGCCCTGCATCTTTTCAAGACGCCGCGCGCCATCAATCCTGCCTTGATTTTGTCACATTTCGGCACGGCTTCGACGATGATCGATATCTTCATCAGCAAAATTTCGCATCGTCTTTCGTTAAGAAATACGCTTAAGAGCCACGGCCCACGTGTCGAATCGGCACGTCGCCAGCCTGCGGCGAACCCCTCCAAAGGCCTAAAAACTTTGACAAAATTCCAATTATTAACGAAATATCATGAGCTTGCCTCAACTTAACGCAAATGCGAAAGATTTGCTGCGATGCGATATTTCTCTGGACACCATTACACAATTGTCGCATTTTTCCGTTTTAGTAGGGTTACCAAGACCTAAGTGCAGCCCTGGTGACAGGGTAAACCATTGATCGCCTTTTGCCGCCGCGCCCCCTCGAAGACAACAGAGTACGATCCTTGAGCATCACGGAACTAAACAACAGCATTTCGACAGAGTCCTTCCGGCCGAGCCGCCGCCAGCAGCCGAGCCTGAAGATCCAGACCCCTGTTATCCACAGCGATGCGCCGCAGGCGCCGTTGCTGGATCTGGTCCTGAAGCGGGCGTTCGACATTGTTTCGTCGTTGAGCGCCCTCCTCGTCCTCGCCCCTTTCCTTCTGTTCGTCGCCCTGCTGATCAAGATCGACAGCCCGGGGCCGGTGCTCTTCAAGCAGACCCGCTGGGGCAAGAACTGCAAGGCCATCAAGGTCTACAAGTTCCGTTCCATGCGCACCGACCTCTGCGACGTCTCCGGCGTTGCCCAGACGGTAATGAACGATCCGCGCGTCACGCGCATCGGCGCCATTCTGCGCCGTACGAATGTCGATGAGTTGCCGCAGTTGCTGAACGTGCTGCTGGGCCACATGTCGGTCGTCGGTCCGCGCTGCCATGCGATCGGCATGCGCGCCGGCGGCGTGCTCTACGAAGAACTCGTACCGGAATATCATCAGCGACATGCGATGCGTCCCGGCATGACGGGTCTTGCCCAGATGCGCGGCCTGCGCGGCCCGACCGATCGTCCGGCCAAGGCGCGTGCCCGCATCGCCAGCGATCTCTACTATGTCGGGAATTTCTCGATCTGGATGGATATGCGCATCGTTGCCGGAACCGTCGTGTCGGAGCTGACCCGCGGAAAAGGCTTTTAAAGCGCGTCGCGATCTTTCAGATCGGCTCCTCGCGCTTTCGGTCGTTGTTTTCACGCATGTCGCGCAAACCGATGCACACTTTGCGCGACATGCTGCCAAGCTTTAGCTTTGTGAGAAAGGACCGGCTGCCTCAGAGCAGCCGGTACCGGAATGCTCCGGCGACCGTCTGCATGCGGCTGACCGAATCGAGCTTGCACATCGCGCTCTTCAGATAACCCGCCACCGTATGCGACGAGAGATCGAGAATGATTGCGATCTCGTCGCTGCTCTTGCCGACAGCGCCGCTCGTCTTTTTAGACGCGCAAAGGACGCTGTAGCACTTTGAATTGCTGCGTGATTCCCTAAATCAATTCGTGGCAGGCATTCGATTTCGCGCCGGGTGAGCGTCTCCAACGGACCATCCTCCACGCCGCCGCTACGCGAAACCTTATCCAGAAGCTCCATGCAGCCGGAGAGCAGCGCCATCGCCTGCTCTCGCGTGGGCATAGGACAGCTGCCTGAAAAGGCGAAGGTGTATTGTTTCAGGTCAGCATCATGCTGCGCGAAGGCGAAGGTATTCTTCAGCCCGTGCATCTGAAAGAGCCTGTCGAGTTTGCGGTTTTCCTGATTGGCGGCGCTGCCCGCAAAAGACCCCTCCTCGCAGAAGACCGGCATGATCGCCCGCTTCATCGCGGTCACCAGTCTGCCGCAATAGAAGAGATCGGCAGCGTCATAAAAGCCGACAAGGCTTTGCAGCCAATTGCTGATCAACCGGTTTTCGGCGAAATCCGTGCGGTCGCCCCGCGGGAAAGCCGAGAGCAGATAGAAATCGAAGCCCACAAGCTTCGCCATCACCCCGAGCCGTTCCTTACCGTCGTTAAACGAAACCCCGACGCCATCGGCCTGCGAAGGCGAAAATGCAGCATCCTCAGCGCAGTCGCCGACTGCGCGTCCACGTCTTTTCATCTTTGTATCCTCGTATAGCCAGCTTCGGCTCAGCCTTGCTGCCGGCGGCGAAAAGTTCGGGTCGGGGCATCAGCAAAGACGGCTTCTTCGCCGCATCCCGAGGACACGAAGCCTCAAAAGCGCGAACTGGACCGATACAGCGGGACGAACGTAGACGACGTCTTGCGCTCATTCTTATGTTGCCGCACGTATCAGATCATCCCGGGAAATCAGCTAATATTTATTCCGCATGGCTCCCATGCAGGCGCTGCAAATTGACGTAGCAGCATGCCGCTGCCCGACGTCACCAGCCGGGCGGGCGTCTAAATTTGTTATCAAAGTCTTACGATGGGTTTAGGCAATTTTTAAATGTGGCAGGCTAGAGTGGGGTTCGTGGTCTTGCGTTGTGTAGAGAGTCCAATGACCGAAATGATACGTCCCCGAGTAAAATATGTCATCGGCCCCGATGGCAGCCCCCTGACGATCGCGGATCTTCCGCCGCCCAATACGCGGCGCTGGGTGATTCGCCGGAAGGCAGAGGTTGTCGCGGCTGTTCGCGGTGGCTTGTTGAGCTTGGAAGAGGCCTGCGAGCGTTACACGCTCACGGTCGAAGAATTCCTCTCCTGGCAGTCGTCGATCAACAGCCACGGTCTTGCCGGCCTGCGCACCACGCGCATCCAGCAATATCGTCACTGATCACACCCCAGCATTGACGACATTTATTTCGGGCCGGACGCATCTCCCGTTAGGGAATGAAGAAGGCCCGAAATCATTGACGAGGCTGCGTAGCACCAAAGGCCCGGCTGCGTGAATGCATCCGCCAGCCCCGTCGTCTTCGCCGCCGCAATGACGATCGCGACCAGCAGCACATCCATCATCGACCACTTGGACAGATGCGGTACGACGCGACGATAGAACAGGCTGCCGGCCCCACCGCCGGCGGCCGTCGCTTCCGCGGTGATCCCCATCGCCTCCACGGTGATGCCGACCATCTTCAGAAACGGGAGCAGGATCGAAACCAGGGCGACGATTGCCGCCAGCAGCCCGTCCCCGCCTTGCCATAGCGAGACGATGATTTCGATCAGCGACGGCGTCTTGTCGAAAAAATACAGCGTCTCGAAACGGACCAGCGGCAAGACGAGACCGAGCGCCAGGAAGAACGGCGCGGCCACGAGAAGCACGGGGCGAGCCATCGAAAGCGCACTCATTGCCCTGAATCTCTTATCGATCCGACATTTTGCATGAACACTCTGTCTCCTGCCTGTATTGCCTCTACGGCTTGGCACGACCGCGCTGCCATGTCACGGTCCGCTAAGACAATATCCGTTACGAGGAAAGACAATGGACATTCGAAGTGAGGAAGGCGCCTCCGGCGGCCGCTATGCGGCCGAGGTCGAAGGGCACGAGGCGGAGATGACCTATTCACGCACATCGCCGAAGCTCGTCATCATCGATCACACGGCCGTTCCCGATGCGCTGCGCGGAAAAGGTGTCGGCCAGGCACTGGCGCTCCACGCCGTGGAGGCAGCCCGCACCGGCGGCTGGAAGATCATCCCGCTCTGCCCTTTCTTCAAGGCGCAGGCGCAACGCCATACGGAATGGAAGGATGTCGTGAATTAATGCATGTCGCCCAAAAACGCACAGCGCGTTTTGGGACAGGACATGCATAAGACAAATCGTCCCCGCGGGGGACGAATCTCGTTTCCCATGGGAGCGACGCATAAGGCAAACACCAAAAGCCATGTATAACGGACAGCGCGCCCATCATACATGGCTTCTCAGTGGCGATCCCAGGGCGCCAAAGCCGGCACCCAGCCGTTTCTGTTACGCCCTTGCTCTGGCGCCGCCGTCACGCTCTTCCAGCGCTGTGGCCCTTGCATATTCCGCCTGCATCTCCTCGAGCGCCATTTCCAGCGTCTCTTCCTGCATCTTCAGTTCCTTGATCGAAACCTGCAGGTTGTCGGCCCGCTGACGCGCGGCCTTGGCGAAGGTCGGATAAGCAAAGTGATTCGGGTCGGAAATACCGGACTTCTTTTCCTCGACAACGATCTGGCTCTCCAGATCCTTCGTCATCCGTTCGAATTCGGACATCATCATCTGCAACTGCTGCAACTGACGTCGTTTTTCGTTCACCTGAAATTCCTTCAGGCGAACGAGACTTTCTCGCGACTTCATACGCATTACTCCCGTGATGCGAGACCCCGGCTCAACTTGAAACCGCCCTGCGCGCCGCTTTGACACGGTTTGCTAAAAAATTTCCTGCGATATTAACAAATACCTACCGCTGGTAACCTTTCGTTTACGGGCATCGTTAATGATAGGCCCGATGATTTAAGGGTCGGTAAATGCCGCGGCATTAAGTTCGAACCTTTTCATTGGCGAGTCGGATGAATCACTTAGCGCTGTTTCCTAATGTTAAAGTTGAGGAACACCTTTTTGAGATTCCTATTGGAAAACAGAGAAATGGAAAAATTGTTTAATAAATTCGATACTCCTTGCCAGAGTGAATTAGAATTTGTTAACCATTTCGTGGCAGCTTTCAAATCACGTAGCGTGTTCGGTATCGTGTAGGGGGCCAGACCACCTTTCGGCGGCGGTAAAGGGGATAATTATGCGGGTACTTCTAATCGAGGATGACAGCGCGACGGCGCAGAGCATCGAGTTGATGCTGAAATCAGAGAGTTTTAATGTTTATACCACCGATCTCGGTGAAGAAGGCGTCGATCTGGGCAAGCTGTATGATTATGACATCATCCTTCTCGATCTGAACCTGCCCGACATGTCCGGATATGAAGTGCTTCGCACTCTTCGGCTGTCCAAGGTCAAGACACCGATCCTCATCCTGTCGGGCATGGCCGGCATCGAAGACAAGGTTCGCGGCCTCGGTTTCGGCGCTGACGACTACATGACCAAGCCGTTCCATAAGGACGAGCTCGTCGCCCGCATCCACGCCATCGTCCGTCGCTCCAAGGGCCACGCCCAATCGGTCATCATGACCGGCGAACTGATCGTCAACCTCGATGCCAAGACGGTCGAAGTCGGGGGCCAGCGCGTCCACCTGACGGGCAAGGAATATCAGATGCTGGAGCTGCTTTCGCTCCGCAAGGGCACCACCCTCACCAAGGAAATGTTCCTGAACCACCTCTACGGCGGCATGGACGAACCGGAACTGAAGATCATCGACGTCTTCATCTGCAAGCTCCGCAAGAAGCTCGCCAACGCTGCAGGCGGCGCCAACTACATCGAGACCGTCTGGGGCCGTGGTTACGTTCTTCGCGAGCCGGATGGTGCCGAATACGCCGAAACCGCCTGATATTTTTTTCCGATCCCCCTTGTCGGACAAACGAAGATCCCGCCTTTTCGGCGGGATTTTTCGTTTCTGCCTGCGGGCAATAAGAACCCACCCTCACAACACATGACCTCAGGCCGGATCGGCCTGAGATGCTCTGTCATTTCGATCTAGAGCATGTCTCGCAAAAGTGTGCAGCGGTTTTGCGATAAAGACATGCGGAAAAGCAAAGACCTAAAGCGTGGCAAGCGAATCTGAAAGATCGCGACGCTTTAGGAAATAGCGTAGGGCGGCTGAAACCGCTTGCACTCGGCATCATGCGCCAGTGATGCCGATATCGGCGAAAAGAGATCTGCCGGTCAGGCGGCGATCGCGCGGTTTCCGAAAACGGCGGTCAGGATCTTACGATCGAACGGCTTCAGCAGGAAGTCGGTAGCACCGGCCCGTTTGCCCGCCATCAGTTTCTTCAGATCCGCCTCGACGACGCAATAATAAATCTTGACCTCTTTGCCGCCTTCCATGGCACGGATGGCGGCGATGAGGTCGAGGGCGCCTTCCATGCCGGAATCGACGATCAGATATTCCGGCAGCTCCGCCTGGCAGCGCTGCAGCGCTTCGCCGGCGTTGGAGGCTTCGCTGACGAGAAAGTCGAGTTCGGAGAGAATGCGCTTGCCGACCTTACGGACGATGTCCGAATTATCGGTGATCATGAACCTTTGCATGGCCGCTCCTTTGCCCCCGCATTCGTCGCAGCAAGAGGCCTCTTACAACCCTGGAGAATAGGTCCATCAGGCTAACGAATCGTTACCGGACGGAGCGCCGACGCACGTCTGCGCTCCGAAATCAGGCTGCCGCAGCCACTGCCGTGAACACCAGTTCGTCGGCGCTGGCGCTGTGATCAAGCGTCATTCCGCACTCCTGCGCCAGAAGCACGGTGTAATAGGGCTGGATCGAATGGGCATCGATCGCCTCCTCGATCGTGCCGGTCGATATCTCGACGAATTTCGGCGGCAAGCGCATCAACTTGCCTTTGGACGTGAGCTTGAACTTGGCATCGAACTCGGGATTTTCGAGCGTTACCTCAAGCACGCCGCCGCGCGGAATGGCGGAATAGGCAACGAGGAAGAGGTTGAGCAGCAGCTTGACACGGTTCTTGGCGACGATCGCGCGCGGTCCGTTCCAGATCACCTCGGTCTTCTTCTCGGCGACGGCGAAATCCTTGGCTGCACGCTCGGCCTCGCCAGTGTCGATCGATGCGCCGACGGAACCCGACGCGCCGAAAGCGAGACGTGCGAATTTCAGGCGGACGGAAGCGTTGAGCGCGCTGGTGCGGATCAGGTCCATCGCGTCGGCATCGGCGCCGCCCTCATCCAGGAGTTCCAGCCCGTTGTTGATCGCGCCGACGGGCGAGATGACATCGTGGCAAACTCGGCTGCAAAGAAGCGCGGCCAGATCTGGGCCGGACAGGGTGAGATTGGGGTTCTTGGACATCATTGTCTCCTGATGGGCGGCAATTTCATTGCGCCCGGAATATGCTTCATCAAAATTGCGCGAAGTTTGCGATCGTACTCGATGCCATAATGACACCATATTTGGTAAACCGATTGTTAAGATCATCGGCGCAAAATGCACCAATCGCCGCGAGCGGTTGCCCGCTCCTAGCCAAACGACGAACGGATGACACCATGCGCCCTCGATTTCCGCACCGATTCATCGGCTTCTGCAGGTTACTTTCGGCCCTCATCTTCTCCTCGCTGATGGTTGCCGGGCCGGCTGCCGCCCAGGACAACGGCCAGTACACGATGCAGGAAATCGTCGACGCCGGCCACTCCTTCTTCGGCTCCGCCAGCGGCGGACTTGCCAAAGTGGTCGAGAGTGCCTTCCAGAAATATGGCCTGCCGAACGGCTATATCCTCGGACAGGAAGGCGGCGGCGCCTTCATCGCCGGCCTTACCTATGGTGAAGGCCAATTGAACACCAAGAACGCCGGCGAACATAATCTCTACTGGCAGGGACCCTCGCTGGGCCTCGATTACGGTGGCCAAGGCTCGCGCGTGATGATGCTGGTCTACGACCTGCCTTCCGTCAACGGCATCTATGCCCGCTTCGGCGGCGTCAGCGGCTCGGCATATGTGATCGCCGGCTTCGGCATGACGCTGCTCAAGAACAACGACGTGCTGGTCGTGCCGATCCGCACCGGCGTCGGCGCCCGCCTCGGCGTCAATGTCGGCTATCTCAAAATCACCCAGGCGCCGACCTGGAACCCCTTCTGAGGCCTCAAGGCCGCTGGAATCTGCCGCCGTCCCCACCGGCGGCCTTGCCATGCGCGTCACGCGTGCTTAATCATCGCGGCTGACCTCGTATCAACCTTCTTACCGATGGCCGCGCCGTGATCGAATATGCTCTCTTGTTCGGATTGGGCTTCCTGACCGCGGCCTTTCTCGTCTTTCTGGTCTCGCCCGCCGTTCACCGCCGCATCGTCTGGTATACGGAGAACAGGCTGAAAGCGACGATGCCGCTGAGCCCGCAGGAGGTTCGCGCCCAGAAGGATATGGTGCGCGCGCTCTATGCCGCCGAAAACGCCCGCACCGCCCAGGACCTTCTGCGTGAGCGCGAGAAATCCCTGTCACTCCAGCTTCGCCACGACGCCCTCGCCGTCGACGCCGGCAGGTTTGCCGCCGAGATCGGCGAATTGCAGGCCCAGATCGGCGAGATGCATGTCGAGGCGGCCGACCAGCGCTCGCATCTTCGCAAGGACGAGAACTATATCAGCCAGTTGAAGACCAATCTGCATATTGCCGAGCAGTCCGCTGCCAATAAGGAGAGCGAACTGACGACGATGAGGACGCGGCTGGGCAAACTCGGTGAACAGGCCGATGGGCTGAGGATAGACCTGGCCGCGCGCGAGACCGAGGCGGAGAGCCTGAAATTCCGCGTCAACGCGCTACGCGACGAACGCGACACGCTGCGCCAGGACGTCAGCCTGCTGCAGAAGCGCGCCAAGGATGCCGAACAGAAACTGACGCAGCAGCAGCATATGGTGATCCGCCTGGAGGACAAGGCCGCGCGCGAGAGCGCTTCCGCCACCGAAAAGGAAAACCTGGTCGCTCGTCGCCAGCAGGAGATCGCCAAGTTGAAGGAGCAGTTGAAGGCCGCCAACACCGAGATCCGCAAGGTCAACCGGGTGCTGCGCGACGCCGGCCTTGCCGGGTTGGTCGCGGAGCTGCCGGCGGAAATGACGGCCGAAGACACGACCACATCCACGTTCGACACCGCCATGATCACGGCTGAGATCGGCGAGGATGTCCGCAAGCGCAGCGCCGCCCTTGCCGAGCGCCTGCAAAAGGCAAAGGCCGTAACCGGACGCGACGGTGCGATCCGCGAGGAGATCGCCTCGATCGCCGCCAATATGGTGGCGCTGACCGCACTCAGCGAGGGTCCCGCCTCACCGATCCGCACGCTGCTCGTCGAAGCTGCGGAAAAGAACGCGAACGATCGTGTCAGCCTTGCCGACAGGGCAGCCGCGATCATCGCCGATCCCCCGCGCGCGCCATAGGACGCCCGGCGCGCCAACATGTTTGAATTGACGCAGAACCTGAAAATCGATTCCGATGAAAGGATGTGCGTTAGACCCGGCCCATCGCCGAGGCCATGGAAAACAACGCGATCCCCGTCGCCGTCGCGGCATTGAGGCTGTCGAGTTCCTCCGACTGCGGAATGCGCGCGCTCTGGAACCGCGCAAGCAGCGCCTCCGGCAACCCCTCGCCTTCAGTGCCGACGACGAGCGCCATGCGCGTCGAGGCGGGAATGGCGCGGATATCGGTCTTGCCGTGCGGAGAAAGCGTCCAGATGGCAAAGCCCCGTTCGGCAAGCGCCACGAGTACATCCAGCGCCTTGCCGCCGCGACGGTGCGGAACGCTCAGCACAGAACCGACCGAGACACGCAACGCCTTGCGGTAGAGCGGATCACAGGAGGTTTCGTCGAGCAGCACTGCATCCGCACGGAAGGCGGCCGCATTGCGGAACATCGAGCCGGCATTGTCGTGATTGGAAATGCCGCAGCCGACGAGCACCAGCGCCCGTTCCGGCAGCGCATCGAGAAGTGCCGCCTCGCCGCGGTCCTGTCGCCTCCCGAGCGCGAGAACGCCGCGATGCAGATGGAAACCGACAACGCCGTCGAGCACATCGGCCCCGGCGACATAGACCGGCACATCGGCCGGAAACCGCTCCAGGATCGGCAGGACGCCCTCGACGCGGTTGCGCAGCAGCAGGATCTTCTCGGCGAAAAAGCCGCGGCCTGCCGCATGCGCCTCGGCCAGCATGCGCAGCACGACCGTGCCTTCGGCGATGAAGCGGTTCTCTCGGCCTGTCAGGTCGCGCTCGCGGATCTCGCGGAATTCAGCGACGCGCGGATCGTCGGCGCTGTCGATGTCGATCGGGACGGCGGCCATGCCGGCCTCAATTGCCCGTAACAGTGACGTCGGCGACGGTGCGGCCGGTCCTGAGATCGTAAACCAGCGCCTTATTCTTGCCCTCGGCCGTTTCGCCGTAGAACAGGATCTGCCCGGCCGAAAACGAGGTGGACTGCACCTTGAAGCCGAGCGGCAAGGAAACGGTCGCCGCAAGCGGCGCATCCGAGGGCACGCCGGAGGCGGCAACAGCCGACGCCGTCTCCTTCGGTTCGCTGTGCATCACCTTGTAGACAACCGCGCCGAAGACCGCCATAAGGCTCACGAACATGATGGCGCCGGAAACGATCTGCAGGCGGACCATCTTGCGCCGGACACTTTCCATCGCCGGATCAAGGGGCTTCTCTTCCTGGTCGTCTGGCTCGATTGCTGTCATCTGTGCGTCCCGTTCTAAAAAAATACGTCGGAGAAGAAGCGTCTTGAGCGACCCCTTTAAACAAGCAGCCGGCAATAGAAAAGTCCTGACCGCCGATGAAAGCGCCGAAGGCCGGCTGGACGCCTGGCTGACGGCGCAGGTGGGCGAGGAATTTTCGCGCAGCCGCATCAAGGCGCTGATCAAGGACGGCCAGGTTTTTCTGCGCGGCGAACCCGTCACCGACCCGCAGCGCAAGGTGCGCACCGGCGATAGTTTCGAACTCACGCTGCCCGAGCCGGAAGACCCGACGCCGCAGGGCGAGGACATCCCGCTCGATATCCTCCATGAGGATGACGACGTCATCGTCATCTCCAAGCCTTCCGGTCTCGTCGTCCATCCCGGCGCCGGCAACTGGACAGGGACGCTGGTCAACGCGCTGATCCACCATTGCAGCAATACGCTGTCCGGTATCGGCGGCGTGCGCCGCCCCGGCATCGTCCACCGTCTCGACAAGGACACGACAGGCGTCATGGTCGTCGCCAAGAACGACATTGCCCATCGCCACCTGTCGCTGCAATTTGCCGACCATGGCCGCACCATGCCGCTGGAGCGGGCCTATCAGGCAGTCGTCTGGGGCCGGCCCCGCTCACTGTCGGGCATGGTCGATGCCCCGCTTGGCCGCGCCACCGGCGACCGCACGCGCCGTGCCGTCAAGCGCCCCGACAGTCAGGACGCCGACGAGGCGATCACGCATTACCAGGTGGTCGAGCGCTTCCATGAGAAGCCGGATGCGACCGCGTTCGCCTCGCTGGTCGAGTGCCGCCTCGAAACCGGCCGCACCCATCAGATCCGTGTCCATATGGCCCATATCGGCCATCCGCTGCTCGGCGACACGGTTTACGGCGCCGGCTTCAAGACCAAGGCCAATCTCCTGCCCGAAGAGATCCGCAAGATCGTCAACGGTTTCGGCCGCCAGGCGCTGCATGCCTTCATGCTGCAGTTCGAGCATCCCCGCACCGGCGAAATCATGCATTTTGAGGTGCCGCTGCCGGATGATATGGTCGAACTGGTCGAAGCGCTGCGGCGATAAAGCCGGGCTCCGAATGCCGCCTGCCCAACTCACACCTGCGTGAGCGGCACCTTGAACCGCCGTTTCGCCACACTTATCTGTATGTTGACTTAGTGCGGGCTCGGAGAGAGCCGCACGTCCCGGTTCGCTTTTTTTAACGCGACGATGCGTTTCCATCGGGAACCGGAATTCACTTTAGGAGGGTGCACTATGGCCCGAAATACCTTGCCGTCCATTACCGCCGGTGAAGCCGGTCTCAATCGTTACCTCGACGAAATCCGCAAGTTTCCGATGCTGGAGCCGCAGCAGGAATACATGCTCGCCAAGCGTTATGCCGAGCATGGTGACCGCGATGCCGCCCACAAGCTCGTCACCAGCCATCTTCGCCTCGTCGCGAAGATCGCGATGGGTTATCGCGGCTACGGCCTGCCGATCGGCGAAGTCGTCTCCGAAGGCAATGTCGGACTGATGCAGGCCGTCAAGAAATTCGATGCCGAGCGCGGCTTCCGCCTCGCCACCTACGCCATGTGGTGGATCAAGGCCTCGATCCAGGAATATATCCTGCGTTCGTGGTCGCTGGTGAAGATGGGCACGACCGCCAACCAGAAGCGCCTGTTCTTCAACCTGCGCCGGCTGAAAGGCCGCATCCAGGCAATCGATGACGGCGACCTGAAGCCGGAGCACGTCTCGGAGATCGCCACCAAGCTGAAGGTCTCGGAGGAGGAGGTCATTTCGATGAACCGCCGCCTCTCCGGCGACGCCTCGCTGAACGCGCCGATCAAGGCGGCCGAAGGTGACGGCGGTCAATGGCAGGATTGGCTGGTGGACGACCATGACAGCCAGGAAGACGTGCTGATCGAACAGGATGAGCTCGACACCCGCCGGCGCATGCTGGCGAAAGCGATGAGCGTGCTGAACGAGCGCGAACGCCGCATCTTCGAGGCTCGCCGCCTCGCTGAAGATCCAGTGACACTGGAAGACCTTTCGACCGAATTCGACATCAGTCGCGAACGCGTTCGCCAGATCGAGGTCCGCGCCTTCGAAAAGGTGCAGGACGCGGTTCGCAAGGAAGCCCTGGAACGGGCCAAGGCCGTCCGCGTCGTTGAAGCCACGG
Organism: Rhizobium sp. WSM409; assembly: GCF_057653825.1. Classification (NCBI taxonomy): domain Bacteria; kingdom Pseudomonadati; phylum Pseudomonadota; class Alphaproteobacteria; order Hyphomicrobiales; family Rhizobiaceae; genus Rhizobium; species Rhizobium sp. WSM409. The sequence goes on from NZ_CM172794.1 coordinate 3,385,931, forward strand.
CATAACCTGCCGCGTGATACAATTGAAGAAGGCGGGTCCTTGCGGCCCGCCTTTTCTTTTTCATTCATCTCTGTCCGCAGCCTCAGCACCCCATCAAGATCTGGGAGCGCTGGCATTGCGTAAACACCTCATTGGCTCGTCGACACATCTCCGAGCGCGGTCCATTCCTTGATCGCAGTATTGAAGGCGTCCGTTCCCGTACCGCCCTTTTCCATCGTCAGCAGCGCGCGGCGGCCGTTGCGGTAGGTGATCGGAATATCGATCCAGTTGCGGGTCGACATCAGGTCGAGATTGGCCTTGCGCGCATCAGGGTAGTCGTTGAGCGCGATCATATGGAAATCGTCGGTGATCTTGGCCGGAACCGCGATCAGCGCATCGCCGCGGTCCTGTTCCGTGCGCTTCATCGAGATGCGCTGGACACTGTCGATGCTGCCGCCTTCGAAATTCGGCGGCACCGAGAAGACGATCTCGACGAGATGGCTTGCCGGCAGCGACGGATCGGAATTGCGTTTGAAGGTGACGAGAGCCGAGAGATTGCGCTCAGGAACCGTGACATTGCCCTGCACCGTCGCCTCCTGCCGGCCGCCCTGGCCGGCCTCGTGCTGCACGCTCCAGACGACCGATCCCTCGATCGCCGTCGGCGAGCTCTGGCCGATGCGCTCCTCATAGAGGAACATCTTTTGCGACGAACCGACGGGCGCGGCCTGCGGCGGCGATGCCGCCGCACCGTTCGGCGTCGGCGTGGCGGCGGGTGCCGCATCACCCTGCGCGCTGGCAGGCGGCGTATCGGCTGCCGCGACATTCTGTTCGGCCACCGATTTTCCTTCCGCGGTCGGCGTTCCCGGCACGGTCGCCGGTCCGCTATCGACCTCAGTTCCATCAGTCAGCAGCCGCTGGGTGAATTTCGAATTGGCCGCAGCGCCGTCATTGTTCATTGACGCTACCTGCGGGTTCGGCTGTGCCGGCGTCGCTGGAGTATTCTGCGCTCCTGGTGCGGTCGGCTGGGCTGGCGTCACCGCGCCCGGCTGGGCAGGCGTCGACGAACCGTCCGGCGGCGTTGCCGCCTCGTTCCTGGTCGCCTGCGACGGTGCCGAGCTGACGAGCCCGTCGACCATCGCCACCAATGCCTCTCTGTTCGTCCAGCCTGCATAGGCGCCGCCACCAATCAGGATGAGTGCGAAGATGAGCGTGATCACGGTGCCGATGCCGAAGCGGCGGCGCTTCGGTTCCATACGGAAGCTCTTGCCCTGCAGCTTGGAGGCGACAATCTGATCGATATCCATCGACGGATTGGCGTCATCGTCGTCAGCGGCGACCGAGCCGCGGCGGTCGTAGCCGCGCAGCGCTTTCGCTTCTCGCCAGTCCTCGCTCGGCGCGCCGCTAGCGGGCGCCGGCTTGCCGTTGTGCACTTCCGCGAAAATATCGACATCGTCGAAATGAGAGGCAACCGGTGTCTTCTTACCGCTGTCGGCCTCGATCGGCGGCAGATCGTCGAAGGCGGCCGTCTCCCAGGAAAAACTTTCCTTGGCGGCCGGCATGATGGCGGCGGGTGCCACTTTTTCGAGGCTCGATATCACCTCCTCGAAGGCGCGCGCCGAGGCATCGGCGGTAATCGGCGCCGGCGCCGTCTCCGAATATTGCCGGAGTTCCTCTTCCGCCCATTCGGTCTCCGCATCCTTGGGCGCCGGAGCCGGCGTTTCGGCAACGGGCTCGGTCCAGACGGGGTCGAAATGCGCCGCAGCTTCGGCCTGCAACGGCTCCTCGCGGCTGTGCTCGACGAACTCCTGCGGACGATCGAAATCGGCGACCGGCTCTACAAGGCGGTTGGATGCATGATCTATGCCGCGGGTGATCGGCTGCAACGGCTCGACGGGCTCGTAAGCCTCCTCGGCCTCCGGCTCCTCGCTTTCCACCGCCGCCGGTTCGGCCGCGATCTCGTCGGCTTCCAGGGCATGCTGCCCGTCGGCACGGTCTTCGTCGGCTTGCTCGCTGCGATGCGCGGCAGGCGGCTCCCAGCCGCCATGTTCGGCCGGCACGTCTTCAGCAGCGACGTCGCGCGCCTCGCTGGCATGCCATTCCTCGGCCGGCGCTTCCTCCTCATGCGAGGGATGCCAGTATGTTTCGGCCGGACCGGATGTCTCCGGCGAAACCGGTGTCTCGGCGGAAACAGGGGTTTCCGCGGGAGCGGCTGTTTCAGGGGAAACGAGTGTTTCCTGGGAAAGAGGTTCCTCGGCAGCGACCTCTTCCTCAGCCTGCTGCGGTGCGGCGGCTTCCACGTGATCGGGCTCGTCGGCGGCCTCGGCCGCCTGCGGTTCCGCATAGGCTTCGTATGCCGGTTCCTCGACTGCCGTCTCCGGCGCCGGTTCGCTTTCGTCGTGAACCGCTTGCTCTTCGAAGGATTCCGACGCGGTGACGGCTGCAACCGGCTCGTCGAGCGGCATCGCCTCGGAGTGTTCGCCTTCCACTTCGCGGATGGCAGCCTCGAGCTTTTCGAGCTGGCGTTGCAGCATGGCTTCCGGCGGACGCGGCTTCATGTTCTCGAGCTGCCGCTGCACTGCGCCGCGGGCACGTTCGTAGACCTTCACCCGCATCTCGGGGGTATTTTCAGCCAGGCCGTCGACGGCCCGCCGAATGACTGCAATAAAATCCGCCATCAGTACTTTCTCAAGAAGTCCGGTACTCTACCGAACCATCCTCCACAGTGACCCGTGAGCTTAATCCTCAAACGGATCGGTCACAAGTATCGTGTCATCCCGCTCCGGGCTGGTGGAAAGGAGCGCGACGGGTGCCCCGATCAGCTCTTCGACCTGGCGAACATATTTGATCGCCTGTGCCGGCAGATCCGCCCAACTGCGGGCGCCGACGGTCGATTCCTTCCATCCCTCCAGGGTGACGTAGATCGGTTCGACCCTAGCTTGCGCTCCCTGGCTTGCGGGAAGATGATCAATCTGTTCGCCGTCGAGCATATAGCCGACGCAGATCTTCAATTCCTCGAGACCGTCGAGCACGTCGAGCTTGGTGAGCGCGATGCCCGTGATGCCGTTGGTAGCGACTGACTGGCGCACAAGTGCCGCGTCGAACCAGCCGCAGCGGCGCTTACGCCCCGTCACAGTACCGAACTCATGCCCCTTCTCGCCCAGGAACTGGCCAATTTCGTCGGTGAGCTCGGTCGGGAACGGGCCTTCGCCGACGCGCGTCGTATAGGCCTTGGTGATGCCGAGAATGTAACCGAGCGAGCCGGGCCCCATGCCGGAACCGGCTGCCGCCTGGCCGGCCACCGTGTTCGAGGAGGTCACGAAGGGATAGGTGCCGTGATCGATATCGAGCAGGCTGCCCTGCGCGCCTTCAAAGAGGATGCGAGCACCCTTGCGGCGCTCCTTGTCGAGGAAGAGCCAGACCGTATCACGGAAAGGCAGCACCCGATCGGCGATCGAGGTCAGCTCGTCCATGATCGTCTGGTGGCTGACTTCGGCAACGCCGAGGCCGCGGCGAAGCGCATTGTGATGCGTCAGAATACGGTCGACCTTGCCGGAAAGACTCTCGATATCGGCAAGATCCATGACGCGGATGGCGCGGCGGCCGACCTTGTCTTCATAGGCCGGGCCGATGCCGCGGCGCGTCGTGCCGATCTTGGTGCCGCTGTTCGACGCCGCATCCTCGCGCATCGCGTCGAGCTCGCGATGCAGCGAAAGAATGAGCGTCGCATTGTCTGCAATGCGCAGATTGTCAGGCGTGACCGTCACGCCCTGTGCCTCCAGCCGGCCGATCTCGGCGATCAGCGCATGCGGATCGACGACGACGCCGTTGCCGATGACGGCCATCTTGCCCGGGCGCACGACGCCGGACGGCAGCAGCGAGAGCTTATAGCTCGTGCCGTCGATGACGAGCGTATGGCCGGCATTGTGTCCGCCCTGATAGCGCACGACAATATCCGCACGCTCCGAAAGCCAGTCGACAATCTTGCCCTTGCCTTCGTCACCCCATTGCGAACCGACCACGACTACGTTCGTCATCCAACTCTTCCTGTTACCGGCGCGGAACCGCGCACCTGCTCAAACCCGCGCATCTATAAAGCTTTGTTTTTTGGAAAGCGACCCTGTTGTCACAGCAGATTGGGCTTTTTACGTGACAAATCAGCAGCCGGCAGGCTATTTCCCGTCACAAAACGCCGCGCTCGGCGATCGCGGAAAGACGGGAAGAACGCTCTTGCAAGCCACGGCCTATATTTGCCTCGTTATCGCCACCCTCTGCTGGGGCGGCAACTCCGTCGCCGGCAAGCTCGCGCTCGGGCATATCAGCCCGATGATGCTAACCTTCCTGCGCTGGTTCCTTGCCGTCGCGATGATCGCCGCAATTTCGCTACCGCAACTGCGGAAGGACTGGCCGGTGGTGAGGAAGAACCTGCCGCTGCTCCTCTTCTACGGCGTCATCGGCTACACCCTTTTCAACGCTATGCTTTATTCGGCCGTGCAATATACGACGGCGATCAACGTCGCCATCGAGCAGGCCGGCATCCCGATGCTGATCTTCCTGCTGAATTTCATGTTCTTCCGTACCGGCATCTCGCTGGCGCAATGTCTCGGTTTCGGCATGACGCTGATCGGCGTCGCTCTGACCGCCGCGCATGGCGACCTCGCAACGCTGCTGCAACTCAGCCTCAACCGCGGCGACGGGCTCATGCTGATAGCCATTGCCGCCTATTCCGTTTACACGATCTTCCTGCGCTGGAAGCCGCCGCTCGACTGGCGCACGCTGATGGCGGTCCCGGCGCTCGGCGCCATGCTGACCTCGCTGCCGCTGCTCCTCTGGGAGGCCGGCCGGGGTGCCGCGCAGTGGCCGGACCAGGCCGGCTGGGTCATCACTCTCTACACGGCGATCTTCCCCTCGCTGGTGGCACAGATCCTCTATATCAAGGGCGTCGTCGCAATCGGCGCCAACCGCGCCGGCCTCTTCATCAATCTCGTGCCAGTGTTCGGAACGCTGCTCTCCGTCGCCCTGATCGGCGAGCAGCTGCAGTCTTTCCATGTAATCGCACTGGTACTGACCTTGGGCGGCATTGCCATCGCCGAAAAGGGCCGTCCCAAAGCTTCGTCGCCGACCGTGCCCGCCTCACCCGTGGATTAAAGCCTTCCCGGTCGGGAAAAGGCTTTAACCAAGCTCCAGCGTCGTCACGCCGAAGACGTGCTTCAGCGGAATGGCCGGCGCCGACCCGCGATACATGCGTGTCGTCTCGAACACCGGTTGAAGACCGATGCCTTCGGCAAGCGCGACCGCCTCGTGGTTCTCTGCGGGAATATCGATGAAGACCGCGGCCCCCTTCGCCTCGGGGATCAATTCGGCAAGCAACGCCGCGGCGCTGTCGGCATCATTGGCAAAGAGCGGGCCGACCTTGTAGCCCTCGTAGCAGCGGCGGATCGTGGCGTAACCGCGGATCTTGCCGCTCTTGCGCACCACCGCCGAACGGCGGCCCCTGCGGCCGGTGCACCAGGAGGTGAGGAAGGCATCCCGCGGCTGCGGAAAGATCGCCGAATCATAGCGCTGCAGGCCTTCGAGGCGTGAATCCAGCACCGGCTGCGCGACAAGCGTCGAGACCGGCAAGGAGGTGGCGACGCCGCCGTAGCGAATGGTGGAATAGGCTGGCTCGAAGCCGGCCTTGCGGTAGTTGTCCTGCTGTGCGGCGACGCCGTCGAGACCGATCGTGCGGTCTCCCGCGCTGGCAATGCCCGTCTCCCAGATCGCCTTGCCATAACCCTTGCCGCGAAAATCAGGATGGACGATGTAAAGGCCCAGGAAGGCGAAACTCTCACCATATTTGACGACCGAGATCGAACCGACGGGGACTTCGCCGATGGAGCCGACGAAAAATCCTGACGGATCGGCCTCGAGGAATGCAAGCGAATCGTCGAGGCCAGGGTTCCAGCCTTCCTGACGCGCCCATTCGAGCACGAGTTCCAGTTCGCCGGGCCGCATCGAACGAACGGCAAATTCCGAATTCATGCGACTTTCCTAGATTAAATGTCCCGCAAGTCCATCCCGGCAACGGCAAAGCAATTGTCGGGCCCCAGCTCCCGATTGCACCTGCGAACGATGGAGAGCCGCGCTCATGGACTTGACGACGCGTATAATCATTTTTCGATGCAATACAGAAAGCTTCGTTTCCGCATTACCATGAAACAATGCCGTTGCAAGCTCAAGAAAATTACTTGCACGCCAATTATCTTCCTGCGGATGCGAATAAAAAGCCGCGCCGAAAAGAGACCGCCTGCGAATTTGAAAGACGAGAGAAGCGTTCGTCCAAAATCACCTCCGCGACGCGGCAAAAACCGGGAGCGATGACAGTCGCCAGCGGACGGGTCGCCGGCCGTTCAGTTGCCCATCGCGGTCTTCTGCTTTTCGATTCGGCTCGTCATCGATGAGAACAGACGATCTGTCTCCGCCGCCGGTGCGGGATAACCGAACGCATAGCCCTGCAGGCCGTCGCAGCCGAGTTGCGCCAGCACGACGGCATGCGCCTCGGTCTCGATGCCCTCGGCGATCACCTCGACATCGAGTGCCTTGGCGATTTCCACGATCGAACCCACCACGCGCCGCTGTTCGGCCGAGCTGACGACCTCGGTGACGAGTTGCCGGTCGATCTTCAGCCGTTTCGGCCGCAGCTTGACGAGACCGATGAGCGAGGCATGACCGGATCCGAAGTCGTCAATCTCGATGTCGATGCCCATCTGCTTGATACCGCCGATATGATCGAGCAGTTTTTCGTCGCTGTCGTCGAGGAAAATCGTTTCGACCAGTTCGAAGACGATCACGCCGGGCGGGATATCGAGCTTCCACAGCTTGTCGAGCAGTGCCGGATCGGCAAGCCGCGACGCCGAGATATTGACGGCGATGCGCGGAACCGCAAGGCCGCGCAACAGCCAGAACAGCCGGTCTTCGAGAACGCTTTTGAGGATCGCCGCGTCGATCTCCGCCGCAAGTCCGTGCTCATCGGCAATCTTCAGGAATACCCCCGGAGCGAGCACGCCCTTCTCCGGATGTTTCCAGCGCGCCAGCGCCTCGAAGCCGATGACCTCCCGCGTCCGGGCGTCGAGCTGCAGCTGATAATAGGGAAGGATCTCACCGCGCTCCAGCCCAAGCTTCAACTCTTCGGCGAGGCGACGCTTGGAGCGCAGATCCTCCTGCAATTGCCGCGTGAAGAATTCGACGCGGTTGCGCCCGAGCTTCTTGGCCTGGTAGAGCGCCAGGTCGGATTCGGCCAGCAGGTTGCGCGCACGCCGATCGCCGCTCCAGGAAACGCCGATCGAGGCGCCGGATTGCAGCATCTCCTGGCCGAAGCGGATCTTCTTCCGCAGCCGACGCTGGACGTCCTCGGTGATCAGCTTCAGCTCAGTGAGATCGGCGAAATTGACCAGTACGATGACGAATTCATCGCCGCCAACGCGGGCGACCACGCCATTTGCAGGAATGGCGGCGGTGATTCTAAGTGCTGCGGCCCTGAGAACGGCGTCGCCAGCGGCATGACCGTGGCTGTCGTTAATCTGCTTGAACTGGTCGAGGTCAAGATGCAGCACGGCAAGCGTCGTGATGCTTTTGTCGGCTGGCAACTCCGCCAGCCGCTTGTCGAGAAGGCGCCGGTTCGGCAGGCCGGTGAGATAGTCATGATCGGCGACATGCTCGATGCGGGCATTGCTTTCCTCGAGCGCCAGCGCCCTCGCCTCGGCCACCACCTTTTGCCGCGCCAGTTCCGCGTTGAGCAGTATGTCGGCCGTCACATCCCATTCGGCGCCGATGAAGGAAGGCAGACCCTCCGCATCGACATAGAAATGCGCGCGCGAACGCAAATGGCGGATTTCACCGCTCGGCAGCACGATCCGAAATTGCGAATTATAGGCGCCGCGCGTCGTTATCGCCTGCTCGAAGTCGCGTTCGGCCCGCTCGCGATCATCGGGATGGATGGCATCCGACCAAAGCGATGCCGGCACCAGCCGGCACGTCTCGCCGGTCTCGTAGAGACGATGCATCTGTGCATCCCACAAGATCCCGTCCTGCTCGATGCTGTGCTCCCAGACACCGATCTGGGATGCATCGAGAGCGAGTTCGAGCCGACGCAGAAGATCCTGGAACTCCCGTTCGGATCGTGTGGCTTTGATCTCTGGCAACGCGGTCCCAGCCTTAGAAGCTTGCATAACGGCAATATGGTCTCAAGCCGGCATTAATGAAGCCTTGTGCTGATGACCGAACTAATGACTAGGTGAACTGTTCGTTACGACTTTCCCCTTTTGGATCAAAGGACTTGCAGTCTGCGGCACCTTTAAGATCAGTGGTTGTGCCGCGGCGGGTTTTTTGCGATCTGGCGGAATTCCGCCGCTCCCTCCAGCACCGCGCCGTCCGACAATTGCGTCACCGAGCGGCGGTAGATCTGCTGCCACGGCGTCGCATCCGCCGGCACTGGCGGGATGCCGTCGCCCTTGCGCCGTTCGATCTCGGCGTCCTCGACCAGCATGTCGCAGCGCCCGTGGTTGAAGTCGATGCGGATGATATCGCCGGTACGAAGCCAGGCGAGGCCGCCTCCCGCTGCACTCTCCGGCGAGGCGTTGAGGATCGAGGGACTGTCCGCCGTGCCCGACTGGCGGCCGTCGCCGATCGTCGGCAGGCTGCTGATGCCGCGCTTCAGGAGATGATCCGGCGGCTGCATGTTGACGACCTCAGCCGAACCCGGCCAGCCGATCGGCCCGGCGCCGCGGATGGCGAGGATGGTGTTTTCGTCGATACCGAGTTCGGGATCGTTGATGCGCTTGTGATAGTCCTCGGAACCGTCGAAAACCACCGCCCTGCCCTCGAAGACGCCTTCGTGCCCGGGTTCCTCAAGGTAGCGCCGGCGGAAATCCTCCGAGACCACGCTCATCTTCATGATCGCGAAATCGAAGAGATTGCCTTTGAGAACGAGGAAGCCCGCCCGCTCCTTCAGCGGCTCAGCGAACGGCTTGATAACCTCGCGGTCGCGCGCTTCCTTGCCCTCTAGGTTCTCGGCGATCGTCCTGCCCGTCACCGTGCGACAGTTGCCGGCGAGCTTTCCGGCCTGCAGCAACTCCCACATGATCGCCGGCGTACCGCCGGCACGATGAAAGCGCTCTCCGAGATAGGCGCCCGCCGGCTGGACATTGGCCAGCAGCGGGATATCGAAACCATGTACCTGCCAATCGTCGGGATAGAGTTCGACGCCGGCGTGCTTCGCCATCGCGGCCAGATGCGGCTGCGCGTTGGTCGAGCCGCCGATCGCCGAATTGGTGCGGATCGCATTCAGGAAAGCCTCGCGCGTCAGGATATCCGACGGCTTCAGATCCTCGAACACGATTTCGACGGCGCGTCGCCCGGTGCGGTAGGCCATCTGGCCGCGTTCGCGGTAAGCGGCCGGAATGGCGCCACAGCCGGTCAGCGAAAGGCCGAGCGCCTCGGCCAGCGCATTCATCGTCGAAGCGGTGCCCATCGTATTGCAGTGGCCGACGGAAGGCGCAGAATCGAGCGCCGCCTGCAGAAATTCCTCCCGATCGATCTCGCCTGCCGCATATTTCCGCCGCATCCGCCAGATCACCGTCCCGGAGCCCGCCAGCTCCCCCTCGTGCCAACCGTCGAGCATCGGCCCTCCGGAGAGCACGATCGCCGGAATATCGACCGTCGAAGCAGCCATGATCGCTGAAGGCGTGGTCTTGTCGCAGCCGGTGGTCAGCACGACACCGTCGAGCGGATAGCCGTAGAGGATTTCGACGAGGCCGAGATAGGCGAGATTGCGGTCGAGTGCGGCCGTCGGGCGCTTGCAATTCTCGAAGATCGGATGCGTCGGAAACTCGATCGGAATGCCGCCGGCATCGCGGATGCCGTCGCGCACCCGCTTGGCAAGCTCGACATGCACTCTGTTGCAAGGCGTGAGATCGCTGCCGCTCTGGGCAATCCCGATGACCGGCTTGCCGGAGCGCAGTTCTTCCGGCGTGATGCCGTAATTCATGAAGCGCTCCAGATAGAGCGCTGCCATGTCGATATGATCGGGATTGTCGAACCAGTCCTGCGAACGCAGGCGCCGCTTCGGCGAATGGCTGTCCGTCACTGTTTTTCTCCCGGCCGGGCATTCTTCTCTTCGAGATGGAGGAGCAGGCCACTGTGATCCTTTTCGCCATTGCCATTGGCGACGAATTCGCTGAATTCGGCATGCACCGCCGCCGTCAGCGGCAGCGTCAGCGACAGGGTCTTGGCCGTCTCCATGGCGGCGTTCAGATCCTTCAGCTGGTTGCTGGACGAACCGCCTGGGGTAAACTGCCGCTCGACCATGCGCTTGCCGTGCAGCTCAAGGATACGGCTCTCGGCAAAGCCGCCGCGAATGGCGTCGCGGAAGGCGGCCTGCGAGCCGCCGCCCGCTTCGATCAGCATCATCGCTTCGGCGACGGCGCCGATCGTCACGGCGACGATCTGCTGGTTGGCAAGCTTGGCGAGCTGGCCTGCCCCGCTCGGACCGACGCGGGTCACCCGCCCCATCGGCGCAAAGATATCCGCAAGCCCGTCGATCACGTCCTTGTCACCGCCCGCCATGATCGCAAGCGTACCCGCTTCCGCCCCGACGACGCCGCCTGATACCGGCGCATCGACGTGATCGACGCCGCGTTCGGCAAGCCTTGCAGAATGGTCGCGGGCGAAATGCGGGGCAATCGAACTCATGTCGATGACCGTTGTGCCAGACGTCATCGCATCGACCGCTCCGCGGTCGAACAACACGTCCTCCACCGCCTCGGCGTTGGTCAACATGGTGATGACGACGTCGGCGCCCGAGACGGCATCATCAGGTGTTTTCGCGCAGACCGCGCCGTCTTCCGCAAGCGCCTCGGCCTTGCTGAGATCGCGATTCCAGACGGTGACGGCAAAACCCGCGCCCAGCAGCCGGCGAGCCATCGGCGCGCCCATCAGGCCGGTGCCGAGAAAGGCGATCCGCCTGCCGTCATGACCTTCTCTCGAACTCGTCATTCAGTCCTCCCAACTGTTGTCCGTCTTTGATAGTCTCCTCGCCCATCGTTGCAAACCGTTTTGACGGACGTAACGCATTTTTGTCATATGCCCTGGAGGGCGTCGTCCGAAGGCCGCGCGCACTTCGGCATCATGCCTTGAAAACGATACGGGCGAGAACCGAAGTTCCCGCCCGATTTACCCGACAAAGGAAGGTTGAATTCCGTTTATTCCGCCGCGAGCCGGATGACCTCCGCCTCTTCTTCCTTGTGTTCGTCCGGCTTGTGCTGGACGAGCGGACGGTTACCCGTCAGCCGCCGTAGCAGCACGTAGAACACCGGCGTCATGAAGATGCCGAAGAAGGTCACGCCGATCATGCCGGAGAAGACCGCGACACCCATGGCCGCGCGCATTTCCGCGCCGGCGCCTGTAGAGACGACGAGCGGCACGACACCCATGATGAAGGCAAGGGAGGTCATGAGGATCGGGCGAAGGCGAAGGCGGCTGGCCTCGATTGCGGCCTCCCGCGGTGTTCTTCCCTCGAACTCCAGTTCGCGGGCGAATTCCACGATCAGGATCGCGTTCTTCGCCGATAGACCGACAAGCACCACAAGACCGATCTGGGTGAAGATGTTGTTGTCTCCACCGGTGAGCCAGACGCCGGTCAGCGCGGCCAGCACGCCCATCGGCACGATCATGATGATCGCAAGCGGCAGCGTCAGGCTTTCATACTGGGCGGCCAACACGAGGAAGACGAGCAACAGTGCCAGGGGGAAGACGACGATGCTCGAATTGCCGGCCAGGATCTGCTGATAGGTCAGATCCGTCCATTCGAAGTCGATGCCCGCAGGCAGGGTCTCGTGAAGGATCTTCTCGATTGCCGCCTGCGCCTGGCCGGACGAAAAGCCCGGTGCCGGACCGCCGTTGATATCGGCGGCAAGGAAGCCGTTGTAGCGGTTCGCGCGTTCCGGACCGGTGCTCGGCTCCACCTTCAGAAGGGCCGAAAGTGGGATCATCTCACCCGATGCCGAACGGACCTTCAACTGGCCGATATCTTCCGGCTGGGCGCGGAATTTCGCATCGGCCTGCACACGGACGCTGTAGGTGCGGCCGAAGGCGTTGAAGTCGTTGACATAGAGCGAACCGAGATAGATCTGCAGCGTCTGGAAGACGTCGGTGACGGAAACCCCGAGCTGCTCGGCCTTGGCACGGTCGAGATCGGCATAGAGCTGCGGCACGTTGATCTGGAAGCTGGAGAACAGCCCGGCGAGTTCAGGCGTCTGGTAGGCCTTTGCAAGCACGGCCTTCGTGGCTTCGTCGAGCGCCTGGTTGCCGAGGCCGGCACGATCCTCGATCTGCAGCTTGAAGCCGCCGGTCGTGCCGAGACCATTGACCGGCGGGGGCGGGAACATGGCGATGAAGGCATCCTGGATGACGCCGAACTTCTGGTTCAGCGCCATGGCGATTGCGCCGCCCGAGAGATCAGGCGTCTTGCGCTCCTCGAAGTCCTTCAGCGTCACGAAGACGATGCCTGCATTCGAGGAGTTGGTGAAGCCATTGATCGACAGGCCCGGGAAGGCGATCGCATTGGCAACGCCCGGCTGCGCCAGCGCGATGTCGGTCATCCGTTTGATGACGTCTTCCGTGCGGTCGAGGCTTGCGGCATCCGGCAGCTGGGCGAAGCCGATCAGATACTGCTTGTCCTGCGATGGCACGAAGCCGCCGGGAACAGTACTGAAGAGACTGTAGGTCGCACCGACCAGTGCCAGATAGATCACCATGACGATGCTCTTGCGCGACAACAGCCCGCCCACGCCCTTGCCGTAGGCATTCGAGCCCGCGCCGAAGACACGGTTGAAGCCGCGGAAGAACCAGCCGAAGATGGCGTCCATGAACCGCGTCAGCCAATCCTTCGGCTGATCATGGCCCTTCAGGAGAAGGGCTGCCAGTGCCGGAGACAGGGTGAGTGAGTTGAAGGCCGAGATGACGGTCGAGATTGCGATCGTCAGCGCGAACTGGCGGTAAAACTGACCCGACAGGCCGGAGATGAAGGCAAGCGGCACGAAGACCGCGACGAGGACCAGCGCGATCGCGACGATCGGACCGGAGACTTCCTTCATTGCCTTGTAGGTGGCAGCCCGCGGCGACAGGCCATGCTCGATATTGCGCTCGACGTTTTCGACCACCACGATCGCGTCGTCGACGACGATACCGATCGCAAGCACCAGGCCGAACAGACTGAGCGCGTTGATCGAGAAGCCGAAGACATACATCACCGCGAAGGTGCCGATGATCGATACCGGAACCGCGATCAGCGGGATGATCGAGGCGCGCCACGTCTGCAGGAACAGGATGACGACGAGGACGACCAGCGCAATGGCCTCGAGCAGCGTGTCGATGACCTTCTCGATCGAGGCACGCACGAATTTCGTCGTATCGTAGACGATCTCGTACTTGACGCCCTCAGGCATGGCGAGCTGCAACTGATCCATGGTCGCGTTCACATTGTCCGCGATCTCGATCGCGTTCGAACCCGGCGCCTGCAGCACAGCAACTGCGACGGCCGGCTTGCCGTCAAGCAGCGAACGCAGGGTGTAGTCCGCAGCACCGAGCTCGATGCGGGCGACATCGCGAAGGCGGGTGATCTCGCCACTGGCGCCCGTCTTGACGATGATGTTGCCAAATTCCTCAGGCGTGCGCAGGCGGCCCTGGGCATTGACGTTGAGCTGCAGGTCCACACCCGGTTGGCTCGGCGATGCGCCGATGATACCGGCGGCGGCCTGGATGTTCTGGGAGCTGATCGCGCTGCTGATGTCGCTGGCGGCAAGATTGTGCTCGGCGGCCTTCTGCGGGTCGATCCAGACACGCATGGAATAGTCGCCGGCGCCGAAGACCTGCACCTGACCGACGCCTGCAATGCGGGCGAGCCGATCCTTGACGTTCAAGGTCGCGTAGTTGCGGAGATAGGTGATGTCGTGACTGTTCCCGTCAGAGACGAGGTTGACGACCATAATGAAGTTGGGCGAACTCTTGACTGTGGTGATGCCGAGCGAACGGACTTCCGCCGGCAGGCGCGGTTCGGCCTGCGAAACGCGGTTCTGCACGAGCTGCTGCGCCTTATCAGGGTCGGTGCCGAGCTTGAAGGTGACGGTGACGTTGAGCACGCCGTCCGATGTCGCCTGGCTAGCCATATAGAGCATGCCTTCGACGCCGTTGATCTGCTCTTCGAGCGGCGTTGCCACCGTTTCGGCGATGACGCTTGGGTTGGCGCCGGGATAGGTGGCGCGCACGACGATCGACGGCGGCACGACCTCCGGATATTCGGAAATCGGCAGCGCGCGCAGGCCGATCAGGCCGGCGACCAGGATGAGGACCGAAAGAACACCGGCAAAGACCGGGCGGTCGACAAAGAATCTGGATATGTTCATATCAAAGCCCTCTCCGGGGTGAACATGGATGCAAAGTCCCTCTCCGGCGGTTTGGGAGCCGCCGGCGGGTCATATCATTTCGGGTATTGGCCCTCCCCCTGAGGGGAAGGCGAAGTCTTTACTGCGCGGTCGCAACCTTCTCTTCCATCTGAGGCGCGACGACTGCGCCAGGACGGATGCGCTGCAGACCGTTGACGACGATCTTCTCGCCGACGTTCAGGCCGCTTTCGACCACCCGCTGGCCGTCGGCCAGCGTGCCGAGCTGGACCTGCCGATAGGCGACCTTGTTCTCGCCATCGACGACGAAGACGAACTTCTTGTCCTGGTCCGTGCCGACGGCGCGGTCGCTGATGACGATCTTGTTCTCGGCCTTCGGCTGGCCCATGCGCACCCGCACGAACTGGCCGGGGATGAGACGCCCGCCCGGATTATCGAAGACGGCGCGAACGCCGATCGTGCCGCTTGATGCATCGACCTCGTTGTCGATCAGCTGCAGCTTGCCTTTGATCGGCGTGCCGCTGTCGGTCAGCGTGCCGACCTCGACCGGGATCTGCTCGACGGCAGGCAGGGCGCTATCCGTCTGCGGAAGCTGGGCAAGCGCGCGCGTCACCATCTCTTCGCTCGCGTTAAAGCTCGCATAGATCGGATCGACGGAAACGAGCGTCGTCAGCGCCGGCGAGGTCGAACCGGCGGCGACAAGGTTACCGGCGGTCACCTCGATCTTGCCGATGCGGCCGGAAACCGGAGCTCGCACCTGCGTATAATCGAGATCGAGCTGGGCTGACTGCAGTGCGGCCTGCGCCGAACGCAGCCCCGCCTGAGCCTCGGCCAGCGAACTCAGGCGCTGATCGAGATCACTCTGGGAGATGGTGCGGTTGTCGGAAAGCCTGCGGCCGCGGTCGAGTTCAGTCTGCGCCAGGCTGACCTTGGCTTCGGCCGAAGCGACCTGGCCTTGCGCCTGCGCCACGCTCGCCTGGTAGGGGGCCGGGTCGATGGTGAAGAGCAGGTCACCCTGCTTGACCAGCGCCCCTTCACGGAAAGCCACCGACAGGATGGCGCCGGCAACACGGGAACGCACCTGCACCCGGTCGACGGCTTCCAGACGGCCGGAGAAACTTTCCCAAGCCGTCACGTCGTGCGCCGCAACGACGGCCACCGTCACCGGCACAGCGGGAGCCTGTGCGGGGGCGGAAGCGGCCGTAGCGGTCGTGCTCATCGGCAGTTCGAAAAACAATGCAGCGCCGGAAACGGACGCAATAAGGCCTATGCCGGCGCCCACAAGGGCCCAGCGCTTCTTTCTGGACGTCATCGGTACTCTCCTTGCGGCTCAAGGCCGCCGAAATATCAGATCTTCTTCAATGCAATTGCGGTTGAACGCTTACGTCCCGAAGGAAGCTTCCGAAATGGTGGCTGACGTTTTCCTGCCAGTCGGGCGCTCCGTCGGATTTCCCACCATAAATCGAGGGCCAGCCCGTCCCGGCGGGAAGGACATGCTGGCGCACACCGACACCGGCCTGCTTCAGGCGGGTACCGTAACCAATTGTCTCGTCGTGCAGAGGATCGTCCTCCGCGGTGAATATCAGCGCCGGCGCGACGCCGGATATGCGCGAACAGAGGCAAGGCGCCGCATAAGGGTGGCAACCGCCTCCGCTCAGATAGTGGCTCCAGCCCTCCGTCCAGCGCTGGCGCATGCCGATGGCTTCGGCCTTGCGGATCGAGGACGTGCCCATGAAGGGATCGAGCAGCGGCGAAATCAGGACTTGGCCGTCGAGCGCGTCCGGCATCTGGTCGCGCGCCTTCAGCGCCACGCCGGCGGCGACATTGCCGCCCGCCTCTTCGCCGGCAACGAAGAGCAGCGACTTGCGGTCGCCGAGACCGGCGCGCTTGTTGGCGAGATAGGTGAAAACGGAGAAGGAAACTTCTAGCGCCTTTGGGAAGAGATTGCCGGAAAGGCTGCTGTAATCGGCGGCAACGACGATGGCGCCGGCCTTGGCGAGGCTCATCGCCACCGGCCGGTCGACGTGTGTGTCGCTATCCAGAAAAGCGCCGCCATGCAGGTAAAGCACGATCGGCGGACCCTTGCCGTAATCAGCGCCCTGGTAGATGCGTGCGGAAACGGGGCCGATGGCCACCTTATCCAGCATCATATCTTTCCATTCCACCGTCATGCTTCCGGTCTCTTCTGTGTCGCCGACAAGCAGACAACGCCTGCCGCTTGCATTTTGTACAAAAAAGATATTGTTATTCCAACCAAGGAATAAGAAGCTATAACGCGATAACACTGTTCCAGATCTCGAACAATGGTGCAACGCAAACTGCGGATTTGAAACCGATGGATCAGCTCTCGGCAATGCGCGTCTTCATTCGCGTCGTGGAGACGGGCAATTTCACCCGCGCCGCCGACATGCTCGCCATGCCCAAGGCGACGGTGACCAATCTCATACAGGGCCTGGAAGCGCATTTGCGCACCAAGCTTTTGAATCGGACCACGCGCCGGGTCATGGTGACCACGGACGGCGCGCTTTATTACGAACGCGCCGCCCAGATCATTTCGGAACTGGAGGAGCTCGATGGCAGCCTTTCCAATTCGCAGAGCTTGCCGAGCGGACGACTGCGTGTCGAAATGGCCGGCGCTTTCGCCGATTGGATCGTCGTTCCGGCGCTTTGCGATTTCTATCAGCGTTATCCCGATATCCGTATCGACCTCGGTGTCGGCGACCGCACGGTCGATTATCTTGCGGAAAATGTCGATTGCGCCCTGCGGGCCGGCACCCCGGCCGACCAATCGCTGATTGCGCGGCGCGTCTCCGAAGTCGAAATGATCACCTGTGCTTCGCCGAGCTACATCCAGAAATTCGGCATGCCCGAGCGGCCGGAGGATCTGGAGGCGGATCATTACACCGTCAACTATTTCCGCGCCCAGAACAACCGGACGCTGCCCTTCGAATTCCGCCGGCACAACGAGGTGATCGAGACTAGTCCGCGTTACATCGCCTCGGTCAACGATAGCCGCACCTATCTGACGGCGGCGCTGACGGGCCTCGGCATCGCGCAGGTACCGATCTTCATGGCGCGCGAGCCGATGGCAAGGGGCGAACTCGTCCGCGTGCTGCCGGATTGGCGTCGCGATCCGCTGCCGCTCTATGTCGTCTATCCGCCGAACCGCCACCTCAGCAACAAGGTCCGCGTCTTCGTAGACTGGCTGGTGAAGCTTCTGGTCGAGGCGAGACTGAACGACGTCTGAGCGCCAAGACAAATACGGCCCGGAAGGCAGGGGAAACCTTCGACGGGCCACAATCTTCAACTTTGAACATCAAGCCTGTCGCACCGTAGCAAAGGCGCGGCAGGCTCTGGAGGTTCGCGAAGAGAACGGCAGGGAATTCCATTCTCTCGCGATAAAGCAGATATACGCACTCTCCGCAGGATTATAAGGGAAAATTCCGCAGTCGCGTTCACATATTTGCGATGACGGCTTGGCTCCATGTTCCCCCGCGCGGTTGTTCCCGCGTGCAGCGGTTGGGCCGGGTTTCAATTCCCGACGGCCGGCTTCAGCAAGTCCTCGAGGCCGATGCGGCGGAACAATTCCGCCCGGACACGGTCGGCAACGCCGTTGACGATCTCGGCGCCGTCCTCGGACGGATCGATGTGGACGCGGAACGGCCGGGTGCCGAAGGGCTTGCCGACGACATCGACGATGGCGACGGCAACCGCGCCGGCATCGGCGTCGGCAGGTTCGAGCGCTGCCAGGCCCTGCAGCGCCTGCTCCGGCACGCCCTTGTAGGGTCCTTCATTGTATTCGGCGGCGCGGGCCGTATCATCAGGCGAGCCGGAATGGGCGAAATGGTTGGTGCCTTTGGTGAAGGCGCCGGGCACGATGATCGAGGTCTCGATGCCCCAGCGGGTCAGCTCGCCGGCATAGGAGACGGCAAGTGAATCCATCGCCGCCTTGGCGGCGAAATAGGGCGAGAGGTAGGGAGGCGTGCCACCGCGGCTGCTCGACGACGATACCCAGACCACCAGGCCCCTGCCCTGCTTGCGCAGATACGGAAGTGCCGCGCGGTTGACGCGTTGGGTGGAGAGCACGTTGATGTCGAAGAGCTCGGCGAACTGTTCCGGCGTGAAAGCTTCGGCCGGGCCGAAGGACATATGGCCGGCATTGTGGATGATGACATCGAGGCGGCCTACATCGGTGATGATCCTGGCGATACCTGATACAACCGACGCGTCGGAGGCGACATCGAGTTCGACCGAGCGCAGATCGACGTTGTTGTTCCTGGCGAATTCAGCCACATCGGCGACGGCCGGAGCGTTGCGGCCTTCCGTGCCGCGCATGCCGGCATAGACGGTATGGCCGGCCTTGGCGAGGGCGCGGGCGGTGAGAGCGCCGAAACCGCTGGAAGCGCCGGTGATGACGATGACTTGCTTGCTCATGATCCTAGTCCTTCTGGATTCGATTGCCTGATTGAGAAATGAAAATTTGAATGAGCGGCGGCCGAAAGCCGCCGTCTTGGTCAGATCACGCCGCCATTGGCGCGCAGCGTCTGGCCGTTGATCCAGCCGCCGTCCGGGCCGGCGAGGAAGGCAACTGCAGATGCGATGTCTTCCGGTGTGCCGAGGCGTTCCAGCGGGTTCATCTTCGCCGTGCGGGCGATGACTTCGTCCGACTTGCCGTTGAGGAAAAGGTCGGTGGCGACAGGACCGGGCGCGACGGCGTTGACGGTGATGTTGCGGCCGCGCATCTCCTTGGCCATGATCGCCGTCAGCGTTTCCACGGCAGCCTTGGTCGCGGCATAGACGCCGTAGGTTTCGAGCTTCAGGCCGACGACTGAGGTCGAGAAGTTGACGACCCGGCCGCCGTCACGCAGACGCTTGGCAGCCTCGCGCAACGTATTGAAGGTGCCCTTCAGATTGACGCCGATCTGCCGATCGAAATTGGCGTCATCGGCCTCCGCAAGCGAAGAGAGCATCATGATGCCGGCATTGTTGATAAGCACATCGACACCGCCGAAGGCGGTTTCCGCGGCATCGAACATGCGGCGGACGGCTTCGGCATCGCTGACATCGGCTTTCGCCGTCAGCGCCCTGCCGCCGGCCTGCTCGATCTCCTGGGCCAATTCCTCGGCCGGAGCGGCATTACCGGAATAATTGATGACGACGGTGAAACCGTCCTTGGCGAGGCGTCGGGCGACTACCGCTCCAATGCCGCGGGAAGCGCCGGTGACCAGTGCTACCTTGCCGTTTTCTTTGGAAGCCATTGTCCTTCTCCTTCATCCTGCGCCGCAGCGCGTTTTCGATGAGGAGAAGATGCGCCTTTTCCTTCTGCGGATAATCTGGCATTCTTCGGCATCACTATCCGGGAATAACGAACAAACAGATGGACAGATTTGATGCCATGCGCGTGTTTTGCCGTGTCGTGGAACGCCGCAGCTTCACTCTTGCCGCCGAAGACACCGGTCTGCCGCGCTCGACCGTCACCGATGCGGTAAAGGGGCTCGAGGCCCGCCTCGGCGTGCGCCTGCTCCAGCGCACGACACGCCATGTCAGTCCGACGCTTGACGGCGAGGCCTATTACCAGCGCTGCCTGTCGATCCTTGCCGATATCGAGGGTGCCGAAGGCGCTTTCGCCGGCGCCAAGCCAAAAGGCCTGCTGCGCGTCGATGTGCACGGCACACTCGCTCGCCATTTCGTACTGCCGAGCCTGCCGTCCTTCCTGGAGACCTATCCTGAGATTGAATTCTACATGAGCGAGGGCGACCGGCTAGTCGATCTCGTGCGCGAAGGCATCGATTGCGTGCTGCGCGTCGGCACGCCTGGGGATAGCGACATGGTCGCCCGGCGCGTCGCCATGCTTGATGAGGTGACACTCGCCTCTCCCGATTATATCGCCACCCGTGGCCTGCCGCAGCATCCCCACCGGCTTGCCGGCCATCGCATGGTCGGCTTCCGCTCCAGCAGCACGGGCACCCTGCTGCCGCTCGAATTCATCGTCGACGGCACGGTGCGTAACGTCACCATTCCCGCCACCGTCGCGGTCAACGCCGCCGAAAGCTATATTTCAGCGGCGAGGATGGGCCTCGGCATGATTCAGATCCCGCGCTATCACGCTGAAAAAGACCTGGCCGAGGGAACGCTGATCCATGTATTGCAGGATTTTCCGCTGACTCCGACACCGGTTTCCCTGCTCTACCCCCGCAACCGCCAGCTTTCGCCGCGCGTGCGCGTCTTCATCGACTGGCTGGTAAAGGTCTTCGCTCGACAAAATTCCGAAAACGCGCTTCACTAAAATACGCCTTGCTAATAAGAGCGCCCTCGGAGAACAGCCATGGCACTCAACGATATCACCGTCTACCAGACGGAAGACGGCTTCGTCGTCGAATTCGGCGGCGAGGGCGAAGACAGCATTGCCGTGACGCTGAGGAGCACGCCTGAACTGACCTCGGAAAACGCCGTCTTGCGGGCCAAGGCCCTGCTTGCTGCGGCAATCGAACCTGCCCATGGCGACGGCGCGCGCAGCAAGGATCCTGCTTTGCTCGAAGAAGAGCTGGAGGAGGGTCTGGAAGATTCCTTTCCGGCGAGCGACCCGGTATCGGTCACATCATCCTCGATCCCGATGCGCGATCCGAATGCCGGCCGCTGATGTCTTTGGCCGAAAAACATGAAGCGGTTTCGGGATGACGGCGAGCGCGCTGAATGTTATCTGCGTCTGATATGACCGATGGTGGAACGATATCAGGTGCGATCGGCGCCGGCACGCTCACCGGCGAAAGCCTCAGGAAGTTTTTCGAACGCGATGCGATCGCCGTCTCCCGCGACCTGCTCGGCTGCCATCTGACCGTGGATGGCGTCGGCGGGCGCATCACCGAGACCGAAGCCTATTTCCCCGATGACGAGGCCTCGCACAGCTTCCGCGGCCCGACCAAGCGCAATGGCGCCATGTATGGCAAGCCGGGCAATGTCTATATCTACCGCATCTACGGCATGTACTGGTGTCTGAATTTCGTCTGCCATCCGGGCTCGGCTGCACTCATCCGCGCCCTGGAGCCGGAAACGGGAATCCCTCTGATGATGGAGCGGCGCGGCACCGATATGCTGACGTCGCTCTGCAGCGGTCCCGGCAAGCTCTGCCAGGCGCTTGGCATCGATATCGGGATCAATGACCGGCTGCTTGATCGCCCGCCCTATGCGATCGCGCCGTCGGCCCCGGTGCCGATCGTCTCGGGAAAACGCATCGGCATCACGAAAAATGCCGAAGCTCCATGGCGCTTCGGCATTCAGGGATCGCGTTTTCTCAGCAAGCCGTTTCGCTAGAGCATGATGCCGAAAAGTGTAAGCGGTTTTCGCGCGACATCATGCTCCAACTATTTAATTTATAAGAAAATTCCAGGAAAAGTGCGAAGCGGTTTTTCGTCCGGAATTGCGCGAATCTGGAGTTCATTCCATGACGGCGCTGTGGTCGACGGCGGGTGCTGCCTTCGGCTTGCGCAGCAGCAGCACCAGCGGAATGACCGCAAGCGACATCAGCATCAGCAGCTTGAAATCGTCCATGTAGGCGATGATCGTCGCTTGCAGCGTGATGATCTCGTTGAGCGAAGCACGGCCGGCCGCCGTCACCGGGCTCAGCCCCTGCGCCGCCACCGCATTGAAGGCGTGGTTAAACGGCGTCACATAGGCCGCGATCGATTCATGATTGCTCTGCGTGTTCTCGACGATCAGCGCCGAGACGATCGAGATGCCGACCGCCGAGCCGATGTTTCGCGACAGGTTGTAGAGACCGGTGCCGTCGCCGCGCATATGGGCGGGCAGCGTGGAAAAAGCGATCGTCGTCAGCGGCACGAACAGAAAGCCGAGGCCGGCGCCCTGGATGAAGCCGACCGAGACGATCGTCCATTGCGAGACGTCGGGTGTCCAGCCGGTCATGTCGTACATCGCCCATGCGGTGAGCCCCAGGCCGAGCGCCAGCAACGCGCGCGTATCGACCTTGCCGACCAGCCGCCCGACGATGAACATGCAGAGCATGGTGCCGAGCCCGCGCGGCCCCATGACGATGCCGGCTGTGATAACGGGATAGCCCATCAGCGTCTGCAGATAGGGCGTCATCAGCGCCAGTGAGGCGAGATAGGTAATGCCGACCACGAAGATGAAGATCATGCTGATCGAGAAGTTTTGATCGAGGAACAGCTTCGGGTTCACGAAGGATTTCTCCGCCGTCAGAGTATGCACGATCAGCAGATAGAAGGCTGAGGCGCAGATCAACGCCTCGAGCATGATCTCACCGGACGAGAACCAGTCGAGCTGCTCGCCGCGGTCGAGGAAGAGCTGCAGCGCGGCGATGCCGAGGCTCATCATCCCGAAGCCGAACCAGTCCAGTTTGGCGAGCAGATCCCTCTTGGTCTCGGTGACGTAGACGACGATGCCCATGAAGGCCAGCGCGCCGATCGGCACGTTGATATAAAACACCCAGCGCCAGCTGATATTGTCGGTCAGCCAGCCGCCGATGACGGGCCCAAGCACCGGCCCGACCATGACCGAGACGCCGAAAAGGGCCATCGCCGAGCCGCGCTCCTCGACCGTGTAGATGTCGAGGAGGATGCCCTGGGAAAGCGGCACCAGCGATGCCCCAAACAGGCCCTGCAGCAGACGGAAGGCGACGATCTGGTTCAGCGATTGCGCCAGGCCGCAGAGAACGGAGGCCGCCACGAAACCGGCAATGGCGACGAGCAGCACGCGTTTGCGGCCGAACTTGGCGGCGAGAAAGCCCGACGGCGGCGTCATGATTGCCGCCGCGACGATATAGGAAGTCAGCACCCAGTTGATCTGGTCGGCAGAGGCCGACACGCTGCCCTGGATATAGGGCAGCGCCACGTTGGCGATCGTCGTGTCCAGCGCCTGCATGATGACGGCGAGAATGACGCAGGCCGTGATCGCACCGCGATTGGCAATCGGCGTCACCGGAGAAGCGGAAGCGTTACTCATGATCCTTGCCCTGAGGCCGACCCAGAAGCTTGTTGACGAAATCAGGCAGGCCGCGGGCATGGCCGGTCTCGACATCGACCACCGTACTCATGCCGACACGTAGCGGCGGCTTGCCTTCGGTGTCCTCGATGCTGACGCGCATCGGAATGCGCTGCACGACCTTCACCCAGTTGCCCGTGGTGTTTTGCGCCGGCAGCAGCGAGAAGCTGGAGCCGGAGGCCGGGCTGATGCTCTCGACCTTGCCCTTCCATGTCACGCCGGGATAGGTGTCGATATAGATCTCGGCCGTCTGGCCGGGCTTGACGTAGGTGAGTTCGGTTTCCTTCGGGCTGGCGGCGATCCACAGATGGTCGGTGGCAACAAGCGAGAAGGCTTGCTGCGAAGCCTGCAGATAAGAGCCGACCTGCAGCGCGTTGACATTGGTGACGATGCCGTCGAACGGCGCCTTGACGACGCTGTGGTCGAGTTCGCGCTGGGCATTGTCGACATTCGACTTGGCCTGCAGGTAGAGCGGGTTTTCCTCGGCCGGCTGGTCGGCATTGCCGCCGAGCTGGGCGAGCGTCGTTGCGGCTTCCGCCTTGGCGACGGTCACCTTCTGCTGCGCGGCTTCCAGATTGTGCTTGGCTTCGTCATAGGCCGACTGCGTCGCGCTGCCGTTGTTGACGAGGTTTTGCTGCCGGTCAAACTGATCCTGATAATAAGGCAGATCGGCTTGCGCCTGCGTGATCTCGGCAAGCGACTGCTGATAGCTGGCCTTGAGATTCATGATCTGGTTGCGCTGCGCGCCGAGCTGCGCCTTGGCGCCATCGAGCGCGATCTTGAAAGAATCCGACCGCAGGCTGAAGAGCACCTGCCCCGTCTTGACCGCCTCGTTCTCATGCACGTTGATCTGGTCGACGATGCCCGAGACATCGGTGGTAAGCCCGACCATATCGGCCTGGATATAGGCGTTGTCGGTCGACATCACCTGGCCGCCATTGACGTAATAATAACCGCCGACGACGAGCGCCACCGGCAGCAGGGCAAACAGGATCGGCCGCGTGGGACTGCGCCGGCGGCGGACCTTGTTGCCGCCAGGCGCAGCCACGGCGGCAGCCGGCGCTGAATTGGATGAAGGCGCTTCGGCTACCGTTTCCTGCTGTTTCGCTTCGTTTCCTTCGACAGGAGTCTTGGTCTTGGTCTTGGTCTTGGTCTTGGCGTCGGCAACGACGCGGAGGGGGGATTGATCAGCCATCGTTCGTCTCATTCTCGTCAACCGGGCTCCGGCATGCCTGAACCAGGTTCGTCTTCATTACGGATAGGATGTGGAAAAGCAGCTCGCGCTGCTCGGCCGAAACGCCTTGCAACGCTTCTGCGCGGGTGGTGTCGCCGAGCTCGCGCATTTCGGCGAGCAACGGGTGCGCCTCGTCGCGCATATAGAGCAGCCAGATGCGCCGGTCGGTCGGGTGCTGGCGGCGCTCGATCAGCCCGCGCTCGGCGAGCTTGTCGAGAATGCGCACCAGCGTGATCGGCTCGACTTCCAGGATTTCGGCAAGGCCGCCCTGATGGATGCCTTCATTGTTCGAGAGATAGGCAAGCGTCTGCCATTGCGACCGGGTCAGCCCAAGGCACTTCGCGCGCTGCTCGAACCGCTTGCGCAGCAGCCGTGCGACGTCGTGGAGAAGGAAACCGAGGGTCGGAGTGGCGTTCATGAAAACCTGTAACCATTATTTATAAGCATACTTATAATATCAGTAGATATATTGAGCATGCGCGCCGCACAAGGGTATGGACGGCAGATTCAGCAGCGGCGGCTAAAATGCCGCAGATCAGGTCAAACATATCCTACGGTTCCTCCTTTCGCCGCTTGCAGGCGCCGACAGTAGCCGCAGCCGAGTTCCGCCCTAATTCTGCGGCAGGAACAGCCTCCGCCGGAGGTGCGCATTGGGGAGCTCTATGGCGTTCTTCGAAAGCATGCTGACGCTGCTGCTGGTGGCGATCGTCTTTCTGCAATTCTCCAGGAAGTTCCGGATCCCTTATCCGACAATGCTGGCGATCGCCGGCGTCATCGTCGCGGCCGTGCCCTGGGCGCCGGAGGTCGCGATCGATCCCGAGCTGGCGCTGGCGCTGCTGATCGCGCCCGTGCTCTTCGACGCCGCCTATGATCTGCCGCCGAGGACGTTGAGGCGCAACTGGCTGCCGTTATTCTCGCTCGCCGCCATTGCCGTGATCCTGACGGCCGCAGCCGTCGCCACCGTCAGCGTGACGATGGCCGGCCTGCCGCTTGCCGCAGCCGTGGCACTCGGCGCCATCGTCGCGCCGCCGGATGCGGCAGCCGCGACCGCCATGCTCGACCGCTTCACCCTGCCGCGCCAAACCTATGTGATCCTGAAGGGTGAAAGCCTCCTGAACGACGCCGTGGCGCTACTGATCTTCAGCGCTGCGGTGGCAGCCGCCGCAAGTCCCGCCTTCTTCGCCGGCGCCCTGGCGGAGCTGGCGCTCGCCGTGCCTGGCGGCCTCATCCTCGGCTATCTCATGGGCCGTCTCTACATGGTCGTCGGCCTGAGGCTTGCCGGCACGCTCGGCGGCACCCTGCTCGAATTCGTCGCCACCTTCGGCACCTGGATCATCGCCGAGCGGCTGCACCTTTCGGCAATTCTGGCGATCGTCGTCTATGCGATGGTGATTGCCCGCTACATGCCCGAGCGGCAGACGGCCCGCCACCGCATTCATTCCTATTCGGTCTGGGAAGCCGCAGTCTTTCTGCTCAACGTGCTCGCTTTCCTGCTGATGGGCCTGCAGGCCCGTCAGATCGTCCTCGACCTCGATCCCGGCCGTCTGAATTTCGCGATCACTTTCGCCGCCATGGTCTTCGTCACCGTCATCGTCGTCCGCCTGGCCTGGGTGCTCTTCTATAACCGCGTCATCAACTTTCTCGCCGCGCGCGGACGCACGACACAAGCCGTTCCGACCTTCGCGACCAGCCTGCTTGCCGGCTGGTGCGGCATGCGCGGCCTCGTCACGCTGGCGACCGCGCTCGCTTTGCCGATCGACTTCCCCGATCGCGACATCATCCTGCTCTGCGCGCTCGCCGTCGTTCTCGGCACGCTCATTGTCCAGGGCCTGACGCTCGGGCCGCTGATCCGTTTCCTGAAATTCGATCCGGACACCTCCCTGGATCGCGACCTCGCCAGGGCCCGCGTCACGTTGATCGATGCGGCCCTTGCCGAACTCGCCGGCGGCGAGGACAAATCCACTCGCATCCTGCGCGACGTCTACACTTCCGAACGCGAAATCACCGCTGACGGGAAACACCCGCGCGAGGTCAGCAGGCTCGACAAGCAGCGCCGCAACGTCATCGTCGCCAAACGCCGCAGACTGGCGGCGATGCGCCGCGCCGACGAGATCGACGACGATGTCTTTCACATGCTGGAACAGGAGCTCGACTGGGCCGAACTCGCCGCCCTGCCGCCCGGCAGAGACGAGATCGTCGAGAGCTGATGCCTTCTGTGAAGTTTTGATGGATTCCGGAACCGTTACCAATTGGCATTTGCAATTTTTCGCCGCTGCCGTTTATAGTCCAATTCCATAGGGTTACGATTTTTCGGATGTGCATTGCGTGCCGGCCTTCCTTTTCCAAGGGATTGAACGCCGGGGGAATCATGGGGGCAGAGGCCCTCGTTCAAAGCAGCAAGACATGAACAGCATCACTTCATCTTGAGGTTGGCGGCAGTGAATCGGCCGTCGAGATTGGAGGACCGGTATGACTTACGCGCTTCGACAGATGGTGGTGCTTGGCTGTATTGCCGCATTCATGCCTCTCCCCGCACTGGCCCAGAGCGCCCCACCACCCCCGCCCGTCACCGTTGCCAAGCCGGTCGTTCGCGATGTCGTCGACAGCGACGAGTTCATCGGCCGCTTCGAGCCGGTCGACGAGGTCTCGGTTCGCTCGCGCGTCGGTGGTTACCTGCAGGAAATTCATTTCCAGGACGGCGCATTGGTCAAGCAGGGCGACCTGCTCTTCGTCATCGATCAGCGGCCGTTCGTAACCGCGCTCAATCAGGCAAAGGCCACACTCGAATCGGCGCAATCCGCCCTGGTCTTTGCCGACGCGCAATATAAGCGCACGCAATCGCTAACTTCGAGCGGCAGCCAGTCAGCCCAGACGCTGGATGATCGCCGCCGCGAATTCGATTCGGCCGAGGCCAATGTCCGCGGCGCACAGGCCGCAGCCGACCGCGCCTCTCTCGACATGGAATATACCGAGATCAAGGCGCCGCTCAGCGGCCGCATCGACCGCCGGCTGATCTCGGCCGGCAACCTTGTGCAGACCGACCAGACTGTGCTGACGACGATCGTTTCGCTCGATCCGATCGATTTTTATTTCGACGTCGACGAGCGCCGCCTGCTGAATTTCGCCGACACCGCGCGCAAACTGGGCAAGGATCTGCAGCAGGGCGGTGGCGGACTTGATGTGTCCGTCACGATCTCGGATCCCAGTGCCAAACCGTTCAAGGGAAAGCTCGATTTCGCCGAGAACCGGGTCGACAATGAGAGTGGCACCATTCGTCTGCGTGCCCGCTTCCCCAATCCTGATCTCGTCCTTCAGCCCGGCCTGTTCGGTCGAATACAGGTCGAAGCCTCCAACACCTACCAGGCCATTCTCGTCCCCGACGAGGCCATCGGCTCGGACCAGAATGAGCGCGTCGTTTATGTCGTCGCCGAAGACGGCACGGTTTCGACCAAGCCCGTAAGGCCCGGACCGCGCCTCTACGGCTACCGCGTCATACGCGAGGGTCTTGATGGCACCGAGACGATCATCGTCAACGGCCTGATGCGCGCCCGGCCGGGCGCAAAGATCACGCCTCAGATGACCGAACTGCCGCAGGAGCGGCAGGACGCTCCGCCGGAAACTGCCGGCGCGGAGAGCGGACAATGAGATTTGCTCATTTTTTCGTGGACCGGCCGATCTTTGCGGCCGTCATCTCGATCCTTTTTCTCGTTGTCGGCAGCATTGCCTACACGCAATTGCCGGTATCGCAGTATCCGGAGATAGCGCCGCCGACCATCGTCGTGCGCACCTCCTATCCGGGTGCCGACCCGCAGACGATCGCCGATACCGTTTCGACGCCGCTCGAACAACAGATCAACGGCGTCGAAGACATGCTTTATATGTCTTCCTACTCCAGCGCCGACGGCGCCATGTCGCTGACGATCACCTTCAAGCTCGGCACCGATCTCGACAAGGTCCAGGTGCTCGTCCAGAACCGCGTTTCCATCGCCCTTCCCCGTCTTCCCGAGGAAGTCCAGCGGCTTGGCGTGACCACCGACAAAAGCTCACCGGATCTGATGATGGTGGTGCACCTGCTTTCGCCATCGCACCGCTATGACCAGCTTTACGTCTCGAATTACGCCCGCAACCGCATCCGCGACGTTCTCGTGCGCCTTGACGGCGTCGGCGACGTGCAGATTTTTGGCGAACGCCAGTATTCGATGCGAATCTGGCTGGATCCGGAAAAGCTCTCCGCTTACGGGATGACATCCGATGACGTCGTCTCCGCGTTGAGAGATCAGAACGTCCAGGTTTCAGGCGGCAAGATCGGGGCCCCGCCCGTCACCGGCAAGAATGCATTCGAATATACGGTGCGAACGGACGGCCGCTTCTCCGACGTGCGCGAGTTCCGATATGTCATTGTGAAATCGACGACATCGGGCCGCCTCGTGCAGTTGCAGGATGTCGCCCGGATAGAACTCGGCGCACAGGATTACGTCACCAACAGTTATCTCAACAACGATCCCGCAGTGGCTCTCGGCATCTTCGCCCGGCCGGGAACCAACGCACTGGACACGGCCCATCAAGTCCAGACGCTCATGAAGGACATATCCCAGAATTTCCCGCCGGGTCTGGAATATCGTATCGTCTACGACACGACCGAATTCATCTCGGATTCGATTACCGAGGTCTATAGAACCATTGCAGAAGCGGCCATCCTGGTGGCGATCGTCGTTCTTGTCTTCCTGCAATCCTGGCGAACCGCAATCATACCGATCATTGCCATCCCGGTATCGCTGATCGGCACCTTCGCGGTTCTGCTCGCCTTCGGCTTCTCGCTCAACATGCTCACTTTGTTCGGCCTTGTCCTAGCGATCGGGATCGTCGTGGATGACGCGATCGTGGTGGTGGAAAACGTCGAGCGCAATCTGGCGCGCGGCATGACGCCGAAGCAGGCGTCCCATGTCACGATGGACGAAGTCGGAACCGCCGTCGTCGCCATCTCGCTGGTGCTGATCGCCGTGTTCGTCCCGACAGCCTTCATTCCAGGAATCTCTGGCCAGTTCTACAGGCAGTTCGCGGTGACGATCTCCGTCACCACTGCAATTTCCGCATTGAATTCGCTCACACTGTCGCCCGCACTCGCAGGCATATTGCTGAAAGCCCATGACCACGAAACCAAACGCATGAATGTCGCATCCCGTCTGGGGAGAGGGCTTGCGGACGGCTTCAATCATGGATTCGATCGGCTAAGCTCCGGCTATTCATGGACCGTTCGGCATCTGGTCAGCAGTTGGGTGGGCTTGACTGCCGCGATGGTCACGTTCGTCTGCCTGCTCGGAGCGACATGGTATATGGGCACGAAAGTTCCCGCGGGCTTTATTCCGACCATGGACCAGGGTTACGCAATCATCGTCATACAGCTTCCTGATGGAGCCTCGCTCGCGCGTACCGACGCCGTCGTCAAACAGGTGGGCGATATCGCCCGCACCGTGCCCGGCGTCGGCAATGCCGTGCAATTTGCCGGCTTCAGCGGGGCGACGTTCACCAATGCCTCAAATGCCGGCGTCGTCTTCGTTCCATTCAAATCCTTTGCCGAACGTGAAGAAGGCGGCGAGAACGCCAACAAGATCATCGGCGAGCTTTACGGAAAGCTGCAAAGCATCCAGGAAGCCTTCATCATCGCCATTCCACCGCCATCCGTGCGTGGCGTCGGCAATTCCGGCGGCTTCAAGATGCAGATTTCCGATCTCGAAAACGCCGATATGACTCGCGTGCTCGGCCTCGCCCGGCAGATGATGGGTGCGGCGGCAACGACCGAGGGGCTGACCGGCGTCTTTACGACATTTTCGGATGCCAGCCCGCAATACTTCCTGGCGATCGACCGCGACAAGGCGCGTTTCCTGAATGTGCCGATCCCCAATATCTTCAACGCCCTTTCCATCAATCTCGGCGTCGCCTATGTGAACGATTTCAATGCGTTCGGCCGCGTCTATCAGGTTCGCGCCCAGGCCGACCGGCAGTACCGCATGGACAGGGAAGACATCCTCGCCCTGAAGGTCCGGTCGGCGACCGGGGCGCTGGTTCCGCTTGGAACCTTGATGGACATCCAGGATGCCAGCGGCCCGGCGCTTGTCCAGCGCTACAACATGTATGTCTCGGTGCCGCTTCAGGGCAATCCGACGCCTGGAACGTCAACGGGCGATGCCATCGCCAAGATGGAGGCCTTAGCGGCGAAAATCCTGCCGCAGGGGACGACCTTCGAATGGACCGAGCTCGCCTATCAGGAGACCCACACCGGCAACACCGCCATCTACATCTTCGCCCTGTCTGTCGTCTTCGTCTTCCTGGCGCTGGCGGCGCAATATGAAAGCTGGGTTCTGCCGCTCGCGATCATTCTCATCGTCCCGCTTGCGGTGCTCGCGGCGCTGATCGGGGTCTCGCTGAGGGGAATGGACAACAATGTCCTGACGCAGATCGGCCTGATCGTTCTGATCGGCCTTGCGGCCAAGAACGCCATTCTGATCGTCGAGTTCGCCAGGCAGGCGGAGGACGAGGGCAAATCGCCGGTAGAGGCGGCCATCGAGGCCAGCCATCTTCGCCTGCGCCCGATCCTGATGACGGCATTCGCCTTCATTTTCGGTGTTCTGCCGCTCGCCATCGCCACCGGCCCCGGCGCCGAAATGCGCCAGTCGCTCGGCACCGCCGTCTTCTCGGGCATGCTCGGCGTGACGATCTTTGGCCTGTTTCTGACGCCGGTCTTCTACGTCGTGCTGCGCGGCTGGCGCCGCAAGCGGCCGGCCACTGTAGAGCCAGCGAAGACGGAGCCGGTCGAGCAAGGGGTCGTCTGAGACGATCCCACCCGGCTCTGCGCGCCGCGCGTCTTTTCAGACGCGCAAAGGACGCTGCAACACCTTGAATCGACGCATAGGCTTGGGAACCAGTGACAAAAGTCAGGTCGAAAACAGATGCACCTTGCCCTGCCACAAGCGGGCGACGGTGAGTTTGCCGCTGCGATAGGCGCGCGTATCGAGATTGAGCCGCCTCGGCCGTATGTCGGGTTCATCGTTCGGCGTATGACCGTGAACGAAGAGTTTCGGCAACGGCACCCGGCTTTCGAGAAACCGCTGGCGGATGATGACCAGATCCTCGTCCGTCTGCTCACTGAGCCGCAGCTTCGGATTGATGCCGGCATGCACGAAAA
This sequence comes from Rhizobium sp. WSM409, assembly GCF_057653825.1. Classification (NCBI taxonomy): domain Bacteria; kingdom Pseudomonadati; phylum Pseudomonadota; class Alphaproteobacteria; order Hyphomicrobiales; family Rhizobiaceae; genus Rhizobium; species Rhizobium sp. WSM409. Next base: position 3,417,774 of record NZ_CM172794.1, read on the forward strand.
TCACGCTCGGGGTCTCCAGCAGGACAGGCATCGCCCGCATGAAATCGATATGCGTACGCGGCAGCGATTGGCGGATGAAGGCATCGAGCTTCGCGCCGGAGGGAAAGACCAGCGGTAGATGCTCCGGATCGAGGCCATAGGATTTGAGCGACTCCGCCGACCCCATCTGCATCCAATCGTCATAGGAGATCCAGCCATCGATATAGTCCAGCATGGCGACTTCGTGATTGCCGGCAAGGCAGATGCGGTCGAATCCATCAGGCGGAGGCTCCATCAGATGGGTGATGACCTGTGCCGATTCAGGGCCGCGGTCGATATAGTCGCCGAGCGTGACTATCAGCTTTCGCCCGGGCAGCCGCGCGCCATCCCGCAGGATCGCCGCTTCGGCTTTCACAAGCAGATCGTACCGACCGTGAATATCGCCGATCGCATAGGTTGGGATAGCGGCAATATCCAGCGTCAGGCGCGGTCTCGGCTGGCGCGCCATTTTCGAAACCTCGCTGCTGCGAGCACGAGAGTCGCTCATCATATTTCTCGATCAAGGAAGCCCCACGTCACCGTAAGTAGAGTAAAGGACAAGGCAATCAAGCTGGTAAGAAAATCCAAACCATTCTGGTTTTGTAGAAAAACCGGCCTTATCATTTGAGGGGCAATCCCTCACTCCTGTATCTGTCGAAAAAGAGTGGCCAATGGGAACGGTATCGCAGTTTCATCAGAGCCTGAGGCCTCCCGCGCATCGCATCGAAAGCGAAGAGGAGGTGATATCCACGGCCCGCGACCTCGCCGCTGCATTCCGGCATCAGGCGAGCGAGCGTGATATCAACCGCATCCTGCCCTTTGCCGAGCTGGACGCGCTGTCGGTATCGGGGCTGACGGCAATCGCTGTTCCGCCAGACCATGAAGGGCTCGACGTGTCGAACGCCCTGCTCGCCGAAATCGTTGCGATCATCGCCGAGGGCGATGCATCGATCGGCGAGGCGCTGGAAAGTCATTTTTCTGCGCTGGAAACGCTCCGCACTCAGGCTGCCGAGGATTTGAAGGCATCGCTGTTTGCCCGCGCGCTGCTCGGTGACCGCTTCGCGGGCGCCGCCTTCATCGACGGGGCCGAACTGACCGCCGAAGGTCCGGGCTACCGCCTGAGCGGGCGCACGCGGCAGGGACCTGGCATTCTCTTCGCTGACTGGATCGCCGCTGCCGCCACCGCTCCGCCCAGCCGCCCGGTGACGCTCTACCTCGCAGGCGCTGAGGAAGGCGTGCAGGTGGTCGACGATTGGGACGGCTTCGGCCAGCGCACCAATGGCTCGGCGACGGCGATCGTCGGCACGCTTCATGTCAATGCCGATGCGATTGCCCCTGCCCCCTCGTCCGGACATTCGACCGCCATCTCGCTCGGCCTGCTGCTCAAGGCCGGCGTCAGCCTGGGCATCGCGCGGGCCGCATGGAGCGACCTGATGATCGCAATTGGCGATCGCAGCACCAGCGTCCTCCCCGGGATCGGCGAACGCGCCATCCGTATCGAAATGGCGGCGGCAACCTTGGAACGTGCTGGCCGCAAACTCGACATTGCCCAGGTCAATCCTGTGGAGGCCGCGATGGTGGACGCGCATTTTTCCGCCTCCGCGGCCGCGATCCTTGCCGGGGAAACGGCACTCGACACCGCAAACGCGCTATTCGAACTTGCAGGGGAAACATCGGCCGGCATCGGCCTCAATCTCGACCGCCATTGGCGCAACGCCCGCATTCACGCGCTATCGCTGCCGCGGGAAAAGCTGGTGCATACCGCAGGCGAATATATGTCGAAGGTCGGCGGCGCCTAATCAGCTGGCGGCGGAGATCGGGAATTCTTCCCTCGCGCCGTCGATGCTGCCGCCATCGGCGACGAACTGCTCGAGGGTCATATTGTCGAGAATGGCGGCGATCGCGTCCCGAACATCGGTCATCGAGCGCCGCACCTGACAGGTTTCCGGATCGGCACAGTCGTCGCAGGCCTCGTAAGCCGTACGGCTGGCGCAGCGGATCGGCGCTAAGGGTCCGTCGAGCGTGCGGATGACATGGCCGATGCGAATTTCGGTTGCCGGCCGCGACAGCGAATAACCGCCGCCCGGTCCCTTCTTCGAACGCAGGATGCCGACATTGCGCAGTTCCAGCAGGATCGTATCGAGAAACTTCTTCGGGATATTGTTGCGGGCCGCGATGTCATTGATGAAGGCAGTCTCGCCCGGCGCCAGCCGTGCCAGGTCGACCAGCGCCTTCAGCCCGTATTTTCCCTTTTTCGTCAGCATCGTCGTCGCCCTGTAGAAATTGCAGTATTTATCCTGCCAATAGCAGGCAAATAGCGTCAAAAGCGTGAACATACAACAAAATAGCTATTATTTATAGCTTGTATCGGCAACGTCCACAGAAACGCCCGGCAGCCTTGAGAAAGACCGGCCGCCGCGCGCTCTGCCTGCAGCCTCGGTCAGATCGTCTTCAGCATGCCGCCATCGACGAAATAGGTCGAGCCGATGCAATAGCTCGCGCGCTCCGAACTCAGGAAGACGAAGACGTTTGCCAGCTCTTCCGGTGTGCCGAAGCGTTTGGAGGCGGCGTGCTCGTTGGCGACGCTCTGCAGGTAGCCTTCCCAGTTGCCGCCGGTCTCGGCCGTCAATTGTTTGGCGGTCTTGATCCAGTCGGGCGTCAGGATCAGACCGGCATTGACGCAGTTGACGCGGATATTGTCCTTGATGAGCTCGGTCGAGAGCGTCTTCGAAAACATCATCAGCGCCGACTTGCTGACATTGTAGATCGGCTCGTACCAGAGCGGCTGAACGGCGCAGATCGAGGCATTGTGCAGGATCACACCGCCGCCGCGTTGCTTCATCTGCGGCGCGATGCCGCGCGCCAGCCGCACGGCGGCCATCACATGCAAGTCCCAATAGTCCTGCCACTTCTGGTCGGGCGCCTCCATCACCGTCTCGTTCGAGCCGGTGCCGGCATTGTTGATGAGGATATCGGCGCCGCCTTTTTCGGCCGCCGCCGTAATGATCGCCTCGGTTCCCGCAACCGTCGCCACATCGGCCGCGACAGCGGTGGCGCTGACGCCGTACGTCTCGGCGATACGGGCGGCTTCCGCCACGAGCCGCTCACCGCCGCGCGCTGCCAGCACGAGGTCGGCGCCCTCAGCCGCCAGCCCCTCGGCGATTGCCAGCCCGATGCCGACCGACGCACCTGTTATGACGGCAATCTTTCCCTTCAATCCGAGATCCATGTCTTCCTCCGCAAACGGCCGGAGATTCCGGCCTGATTGCCGAGTGTTCCGCCAATGAACCCGGGCGTCAAGCGCCTGAACTCCTCTTGCGGCAGGCTCCAATCTGTCGCATGCCTGCATCAACAGGATGGGAGGAGTTTTCATGCGACGTTATTCAGCCTGCATAGAGTGGCTGTTTGCCGAAGAGGGCGACAGCTTTCCCGATCGCATCCGCCGCGCCCATGCGGCCGGCCTGACGGCGATCGAATTCTGGCGCTGGAGCGACAAGGATCTCGATGCGATCGAGGCGGCGCTGAAGGAAACCGGCCTTGCCGTCTCCAGCCTCGTCGCCGAACCGATGATCGCGCTGACCGACGCCGCCAATCGGCAGGCCTGGCTGAAAGGCCTTGCCGAATCCGTCAGTGTCGCGAAGCGTCTCGGCGCGCCAGTGCTGATTGCCCAGGCGGGCGACGATCTCCCAGGCTTGACCCGCGAAGAACAGCGCAGGGCACTCACCGAAACGCTGAGAGCCGGCGCCGATATCCTCAAAGGCAGCGGTGTCCGCCTCGGCGTCGAGCCGCTCAACATCCGCATCGACCATGTCGGCTATTTCCTCGATTCGACCCGCGAAGGTCTCGACATCATCGATGACGTCGCTCGCCCCGAGATCGGTATCGTCTACGACATCTACCATTCCGCCGTGATGGACGAGCGCACCGAGGAGGTACTGAACGGCCGTCTCGACCGTATCATCCACGTCCATGTCGCCGATCACCCCGGCCGCAACGAACCGGGCTCCGGCGATATCGACCTTGCCCGACGCCTCGGCTGGATCTTTGCCAACGGTTACGACGGCGCCGTCGGTCTGGAATACCGGCCGACCAAGTCCGGCGCGGACGCAGTCAAGGCTGCGATTGCTTCGCTCGGCGGTTAAACCTCGGCGGCATCGACGCTCGCCGCCGCCTTGCAGGGTCCGGCCGAGCGGCGCTCGATAATGCGGGAGGCAATCATGATGCGCCGCGCCGGCATTCCGGGCAGGCGTGGATTCTCGATGCGCTCGAGCAAGAGCCGCAGCCCGACCGCCCCGCATTCCTGCCCCTCCATCCTCACCGTCGTCAGCGCCGGCGAGATCTGCGTTGCGGGCGAGTAGTCGCCGAACCCGACGACCGAAATATCGTCGGGAATGCGGTATCCCTGACCGAGCAACTCGGAAACCACGGTCAGTGCCAGCCCGTCATGGGCGCAGAAAAAAGCCGTCGGCTGGATGCCTTTTTCCACGAGCGCTCGGAAGGCCGCTCTGAAGCCATTCTCTTCGTCGAACTGCATAACATGAAGCGCAACGTCAGGATAACGTTCGGCGACTTCGCGGGCGCCGTAGTGCCGCTCTTGGCGTCCCCGCAGGCCCGGCATGCCATAGACGTAAACAATGGACCGATGGCCGAGCCCGACCAGATATTCCACCACCGCCTGCCCCGCCTCATGGTCGGTGCCGCCGACATGGTCGATCTGTTCGAGTGCATCCACCCAGCCGAAACGCACGATCGGAACGCCGGTGGCACTCGCCGCCGCCACTGCCTCACGGGCATGCGGACCGACGAGCATCAGCCCGTCGCAAGCGCGCGCCAGCTCCTCCAACTGGCTGGAATCATGGGTCCAGCGTACGCGCAGCGTCATGCCAAGCCGATGAGCCTCGCGCTGCACGCCGTTCTGCACCTGCATGTAGAGCTCACTGTTAACGGCATCGAGATCGTGAAAGACAACCGCGACCTCGCCTCCAGCACCCTGCCCGGACGGCCTGGTATAGCCGAGGCGTTGCGCTGTCTCGCGGATCAGCGCGCGCGTTTCCTCGCTGACGCCGCTCTTGCCGGCAAGCGAGCGCGACACTGCATATTTCGACAGGCCGACCTCCCTTGCGATGGTCTGCAATGTAACCCGGCCTCTGCTTCCCACCTGGCACCCCTACATTCGGTTGATGGGACGCTGGCTATATCAACCGCATCCCAAAAGCAAATTTTCGCACTAACGAAAACATAACGCTTTACCTAACAATATCCAAATGTAATCTTTCTCTCATCCCAAGCCCAATAGCAAAATAATGAATAAGGGCACGGTTTTTGGAGGAGATCCCCTATGATCAAGCTGAAACGACGTGCGTTTCTGGCCGGGACGTCGGCCGCCCTGATATTGCCGGCCCTGCCGGTTTTCGCCGCTGACTTCAAGGAAGCGGATATTCTGAAAACGAAGGTGTCGAGCGGCGCCCTGCCGGGTCTGAAGGACCGGCTTCCTGAAAATCCGCTCGTCGTCAAACCAGTCGAAAGCGTCGGCAAATACGGCGGCGACTGGAACATGGCGCTGGTCGGCGGCGGGTCGCTGTCGATGCTGTTCCGCTACCAGGCCTACGAGCCGCTGCTGCGCTATACGCCCGACTGGTCTGGCGTGACGTTGAACGTCGCCGAGTCCTTCGAGGGCGATGCCGACTCCAAGGTCTATACGATCCGCCTGCGCAAGGGCATGAAATGGTCGGACGGCCATCCCTACACCACCGCCGACATCAAGTTCTGGTACGACACCGTTTTCACCGACAAGCGCGTCGCCTTCGTCGGTCAGGATCATTGGAAGTCTGGCGGCAAGCCGGCCAAGCTGGAGATCGTCGACGAACAGACCTTCAAGGTCATCTTCGACAAGCCGAACGGCCTGTTCCCGCTGCAGGTCGCCTGGGCGAACAATGACCAGACGACGCGCACGCCGAAGCATTATCTGGAGCAGTTCCACATCGACCACAATCCGAAGGCCGATGAACTCGCCAAGCAACGCGGCTTTGAAAGCTGGATCGCCTCCTTCCAGGCGGCCGCCGGTTTCCAGGACGACAACGCCTTCTTCCTCAACTCCTCGAAGAAGCCCTGCGTGCATGCCTGGATGTTCACGATAGCGCCCGGCGAAAACACCGAACGCGCCGTTGCCGAGCGCAATCCCTACTATTGGAAAGTCGACACCGAGGGCAACCAGCTGCCCTATATGGACCGTATCGTCTACCAGATGGTCGCCGACCCGCAGGTTCTATTGCTGAAGGCCATGCAGGGCGAAGTCGACCTGATGGACCAGTATATCGCCACACCGAACAACAAGTCGGTTCTCTACGATGCGCGTGAGCAGGGCGGCTATGATTTCTACACACTGACCTCGACCGAAGCCAATGTGATGAATTTCATCTTCAACCTGAACCACAATGACGAGACCAAGCGGAAGCTCTTCCGGAACAAGGATTTCCGTGCGGCACTCTCGACAGCACTCGACCGGCAGTCGCTGATCGATGCCGTGCTCGTTGGTCAGGGGGCGCCCGCCCAGCCGTCGATCAAGAAGGAGGATCCGCTTTACAACGAGCAGCTCGCCACGCAGTTCACGGCCTATGACGTCGACAAGGCGAATGCCATGCTCGACCAGATCGTGTCGAAGCGCGACGACCAGAACTTCCGCCTCGACGAAAAGGGCCGCCGCCTGACGATCATCTTCGAGATCGACCAGGCGCGCGCCGTCTTCCTCGATCTCTTCCAGCTGGTGATCCCGATGTTCCAGGCGGTCGGCATCGATGCACAGATGCGCTCGATGGACCGTTCGCTCTGGGAAACCCGCGTCCGTCAGGGCCGTGATTTCGATGCGACTGCCCACCAGTTCGGCGCAAACGGCGGCGTCGCCGCCATGCTCGACCCGCGCTATTACGTGCCGACCGATGCCAACGCCATGTATGCCCCCGCTTGGCAGCTCTGGTATCGCGACCGCGCCAATGCCAATGCTGAGGAACCGCCGGAAAGCACGAAGAACCAGCTTGCGCTCTACGACAAGCTGAAGGCGACCTCCGACGCATCAGGCCAGCGCGAGGTCATGAAGCAGATCCTGCAAGGCGCCGCCGACAATTTCTATGTCTTCGGCATCTCGCTGCCGCCGGACGGATACGGCGTCGTCAAGAACAACATGAAAAACGTCACGAAGATCATGCCGAACTCTTTCGGCTGGCCGACGCCCGCTCCGACCATGCCGGAGCAGTTCTACAAGGCCTGATGGCCTTCAACTTCATGAGCCATACCAGGCGCCCGACGAGCCGGTCGGCGCCGGGGGCCTTCTTTTGCCAATGATTGGATGAAGACGATGCTCGACGCCAGAAAACAGAACACCCACACGCTGAGGACGCCGGACTGGTTCAAGACCGCGACCCGCTGGACCCAGCTGACCTTCGTGGAAGACGACCCGGAGAAATACGACCCGGCATTCTGGATCGATGTCTTCAAACGCACGAAATCGAACGCGGTCTGCCTCAGCGCAGGCGGCTATATCGCCTATTATCCGAGCGAAGTGCCCTACCACTATGTGAGCAAATATCTCGGCGACAAGGATATCTTCGGCGCGCTCGTCGACGCCGCCCGCAAGCTCGACATGCATGTCATGGCCCGCGTCGACCCGCATGCGATCCATGATGATGCCGCCAAAGCCCATCCGGAATGGGTGATGATCAATGCCGACGGCACGCCACGCCGCCACTGGGCCTATCCCGATGTCTGGGTGACCAATGCCTATGGCGACTACAACAGCGTCTTCATGCCTGAGGTGGTCAAGGAGATCGTCCGCAAATACGATATCGATGCGGTCTTCGCCAATCGCTGGCAGGGCCACGGCGTCGATTATAGCGAAGACAGCGCCCGCCGCTTCAAGGATATGTCCGGCCACGCCCTGCCTGTAAAACCCGATGCCGAGGATCCGGCCTGGCAGGCTTGGGTGCAATGGCGCCGCCGCGTGCTCACCGACATGATCGCGCAATGGGACGATGCCGTCAAAGCGATCCGCCCGCATGCGAGCTTCATTCCGAACATGGGCGGCGCGTCGCTGATGGAATTCGACCTCTCGGTCATCGCCAGGCACTGCCCCTTCCTCGTCGTCGACCATCAGGGCCGCAAGGGCCTGGAGCTCGGCTGGTCGGCTGGCCGTAACGGCAAGCGCATCCGCGCCACCTTCCCCGACCGCCCGGTTGTGCTGATCACCTCGATCGGCCCGGAGGAGGAATATCGCTGGAAGGATGCCGTCACCTCGGGTGAGGAGATGCAGCTTTGGATCAACGACGGCACTGCCCACGGCCTCTACGCCTGGTTCACCAAATTCAACGGTGTCGTGCCCGACAAACGCTGGGTCGAGCCGGTGGCCGACGCATTCGGCCTGCAGGCAGCCGTCGAGCCCGTTCTGGAAAGCATGAAGCCGACCGCCGAAATCGCTGTCGTCGATCCCTCGACGACGCTGCGCCATTGGGCGCCGGAAGAGCGGCATTCCGCCGAGAAGCACGATCTCGGTCTCTATCACGCCCTCGTCGAAGCCCGACTGCCCTTCGAGCTGCTCTCGGACCAGGTGCTGACCGAGGAAACCCTCGACCGCTTCAAGCTGATCATTCTCGCCAACGCCTCCTGCCTTTCGGATGCGCAGAACGCGGCGATCCGCGCATATGTCGATCGCGGCGGCAGCGTGATTGCCTCTTACGAGACGTCGCTGCGTGACGAATTTGGCAAGAAGCGTGACGAATTCGGTCTGGCCGACGTGCTCGGCGCCAGATACGTTTCCGGCCCGCGCGGCATCGTCAAAAACACCTATGTCGCCCTTTCCGGCAATCACCCGATCAATCGGGGTTTCGACGGCGCCGAACGCATCATGGGCGGCACCCGCCTGATCCACGCCGAACCGTCGGCCGATGCGAAGACGCCCTTCCTCTATATCCCCGATTTTCCCGACCTGCCGATGGAAGAGGTCTATCCGCGCGAGGCCCCGAAAGGCGCTGCCGTCATCGCTCGTGAGACCGGCAAGGGTGGCCGCACGGTCTATATTCCCTGGAATATCGGCGAGATCTTCTGGGAGGTCTTTGCCGTCGATCATGCGCGGCTCATCGCCAACACCGTCCATTGGGCGCTCGGCAAGACGCCGCGCGTCACCGTCAAAGGCAAGGGCGTCGTCGATCTGGCGCTGCGCGAAAACGGTGAGGGTCTGGCGCTCAGCCTCTTCAATCTCACCAATCCGATGATGATGAAAGGCCCGATCCGCGACAATTACCCTCTGGCAGCGCAGACCGTTTCGGTGGAGATTCCGGAGGGCCGATCGGTGGCGAAGGCGTGGCTCGTTGTTGCCGACCGCGCCGCAAGCTTCAGCCTCGGGAATGGCCGCGCCGAGGTGGAGGTGCCAGGTATCGATCGGCTTGAGGTCCTGCATCTCACCTGGAAATGAGATGACATGCGACGGAGGAGCGCTTTCGGCCTGGAGGGCCGAAGGCGGGTGAAGATCCGGGGGAAGCGCGTCACAGCGTTCCCGACGGGAGGAGAAACGTTTCGATGCTTGGCTATATCTTCAAGCGCGTGCTCTACATGATCCCGACCTTGTTTGGCATGTCGCTGATCTCGTTCCTGATCATCCAGCTGCCGCCGGGTGACTATCTGACCTCGATGATCGCCACCATGAGCGACAGCGGCCAGACCGTCGATCCCGCGCAGATCGAGCGGCTGAAGGAAATCTACGGCTTCGACGACCCCTTCTATGTCCAATATCTGAAATGGATCTGGGGCATCGTCAGCCGCGGCGACTTCGGCTACTCCTTCGAGTGGGGCCAGCCCGTCTCCGGGCTGATCTGGGCGCGCATGGGCTCGACGCTGGTGATCTCGCTCTTGAGCCTGCTCTTCGTCTGGATCGTGGCTTTGCCGATCGGCATCTATTCGGCCGTCCGCCGCCACTCCATCGGCGATCACGTTTTCACCTTTCTCGGCTTCATCGGCCTTGCCGTGCCGAACTTCATCCTGGCGCTGACGCTGATGTACGTCGCCTATAAATATCTCGGCCAGAGCGTCGGCGGGCTGATCTCGCCTGAGTATGCCGAGGCGCCCTGGAGCCTCGCCAAGGTCGGCGATTTCCTCGCCCATCTCTGGATCCCGATCATCATCATCGGCGCATCCGGAACGGCAGCGATGATCCGCATCCTGCGCGCCAACCTGACCGACGAGCTGCACAAGCCCTATGTCGTCACCGCCCGCGCCAAGGGACTGCCGGAATACAAGGTGATCCTCAAATATCCGGTCAGAATCGCGCTCAATCCCTTCGTCTCGGCGATCGGCTGGGTGCTGCCGCATCTCGTCTCCGGCGTGACCATCACCGCCATCGTGTTGAATCTTCCGACCGCAGGTCCGCTGCTTTTCCGCGCGCTGATCTCGCAGGACATGTATCTCGCCGGCAGTTTCATCCTGCTTTTGAGCGCGCTGACCCTTGTCGGCATGCTGCTGTCGGATCTGCTGCTGGCGCTGCTCGATCCGCGCATCCGATTCAATTGAGGGGAATGCGATGAGCACGCACGAAACCTTCGGAGCCCATGCTGGTCCGCTTCACACCGTTGCCGATGGTCCCTCGATCAGCCCGCTGAAACAGGGCAAGACCGTCTCGACCGCCGCGATCGGCCCCTGGCGGCTGGTCGCCGGCAAACTGGTTCGCCAGAAGGTGGCGATGGTGGCCGGCGCCATCATCCTCTTCCTCTATCTGGTCGGCCTCTTCGCCGAATTCCTGGCGCCGGCTTTGCCGATGACCTCGCGGCCGCAATATACCTATGCCCCGCCGCAGGGCTTCAGCTTCTTCGTCGAGAAACCGGACGGCAGCTCGGAGTTCAATTTCCACGTGAAGGGCTACAAGGTCGAGATCGACAAGGTGGCGCTGCGCCGCACCTTCGTCGTCGACGACACCAAGGTCGTCCCGATCGGCTTCTTCGTCAAAGGCGCGGCCTACGATCTCTGGGGCCTGATCCCGATGAACCGCCACCTGATCGGCCCCCTCAACCAGAACGATCCGATGTACCTGCTCGGCGCCGACCGGCTCGGTCGCGACGTCTTCTCGCGGCTCGTCTACGGAACCCGCGTATCCATGTCGATCGGCCTCGTCGGCGTCGCCATGTCGCTGATCCTCGGTGTCGTGCTCGGCTCGATCTCCGGCTTCTACGGCGGCTGGGTCGATACGCTGATCCAGCGTGTCATCGAGGTCGTCAGCGCCATGCCGACCATCCCGCTGTGGCTCGGCCTGGCGGCGGCGATCCCGCTGACATGGTCGCCGGTCAATGTCTATTTCGTCATAACGATCATCGTCTCGCTGCTCGGCTGGACCAGCCTGGCGCGGGAGGTGCGCGGCCGGTTCCTGGCACTGCGCAGCGAGGATTTCGTCGTCGCCGCCCGGCTCGACGGATCGAGCGAAGCGCGGCTGATCTTCCGCCACATCCTGCCGTCGCTGACGAGCCATATCCTTGCGGTCGTGACGCTGGCCGTGCCGACGATGATTGTCGCCGAGACCTCGCTGTCCTTCCTCGGCATCGGTCTCAAGCCGCCGGTCGTTAGCTGGGGCGTGCTGCTGCAGGACGCCCAGAACATCCGCACCGTCGCAACCGCGCCGTGGCTCCTGATCTGGCCGTCGCTCGCAGTCGTCGTCGCCGTCCTGTCCTTCAATTTCTTCGGCGACGGCCTGCGCGATGCCGCCGACCCTTACGACAATTGAGGAGGAAACCATGACCGATCTTTCAGACGACGTCGTTCTCTCCGTCGAAAACCTCTCGATCGATTTCAGGCTGCGCACCCACATCCTGCACGCCGTCGAAAATGTCAGCTTCGAGCTGAAGCGTGGCCAGACGCTCTGCCTCGTCGGCGAAAGCGGCTCCGGCAAGAGCGTCACCGCCCGCTCACTGCTGCAGATCGTCGACAGCCCCGGCAGCATCGTTTCCGGCCGCATCCTGCTCAGCAATGGCGACGAGGTCACCGGGGGTAACGGGGTCATCGATATCGCCGCCCTGAAGCCGTCCGACCGGGCGATGCGCGCCATACGCGGCCGCCGCATCGGCCTGATCTTCCAGGAGCCGATGAGCTCGCTGTCGCCGGTTCACACCATCGGTTCGCAGATCATCGAGGCGGTGCGCCTGCACAGCAATCTCGATCATCGTGCCGCCCGCGAAAGGACCGTCGAACTGCTGCGCCAGGTCGAGATCCCGAACCCGGACAAGATGGCCGACCGCTACACCTTCGAATTCTCTGGCGGCATGCGCCAGCGCGCCATGATCGCCATGGCGCTTGCCGGCAATCCCGACATTCTCATCGCCGACGAACCGACGACGGCGCTCGACGTCACCACTCAGGCCGAAATCCTTGACCTGATCAAGCGCTTGCAGGTCGAACGCGGGATGGCCATGCTGCTCATCACCCATGACATGGGGATCGTCGCAGAAGTGGCCGATGATGTTGCCGTCATGCGCTTCGGCCGCATCGTCGAGCACGGACCGGTGGATGCGATTTACCATGCCGCCGAGCATCCCTATACCCGCCAACTGCTGGCCTCGACGGTCAAGCTGACCCACCATGTCGAAGGGCGGCTGCCGGCCGTGGCGCTGTCGCCGGATGCGCCGCAGCCGATCCTGTCCGTCCGCAACCTTGGCAAGATCTACGGTTGGCACGGCAAGGCCAATACGCTGCGCGCCGTCGACGACGCCAGCTTCGATCTTTATCCCGGCGAAAACCTCGGCATCGTCGGCGAAAGCGGCTCCGGCAAGACGACGCTCGGCCGGCTCATCCTGCGCACCGTCGAGCCGACATCGGGCAGCATCCGCTATCGCGGCAAGGACGGTAGCGAGATCGACGTCACGAAACTCACCAAGCGCGAACTCCGCACCTTCCACCGCGAAGTCCGCCTGGTCTTCCAGGATCCTTTCGCCTCGCTCAATCCGCGCATGACCGTCAAGGAGGTGATCGGCGATCCGCTTGTTGTCTACGGTCTGGCCAAGGGCAAGGCGCTGGAGGACCGCGTCGCCGAACTGATGCGCCTGGTCGGCCTCGATCCGATGGGCATGGAGCGTTATCCGCATGCCTTCTCCGGCGGCCAGCGCCAGCGCATCGGCATCGCCCGCGCCCTTGCACTCGATCCGCGCATCATCATCGCCGACGAGGCAACGTCGGCACTCGACGTCTCGATCCGCAGCCAGATCCTCGACCTGTTGCTCGATATTCGTCAACGGTTGAACCTGAGCTTTATCTTCATCTCGCACGACATTTCGGTCGTGCGTTATTTCTGCGATCGCGTCGCCGTCATGCATCGCGGCAAAATCGTCGAACTCGGCGAGGCCGAACAGATCTGCACCGCTCCCAAAGAGGCCTATACGAAGAGCCTCATCTCCGCCGTTCCCAATCCCGACCCTCGCGACAAGCGCATGCTGCACCGGCATCGTTTCGTCGCGCCTGCCAATATTTAAGGACGATCCCGTGCCGAAATTTTCCGCAAACCTTTCCTTCCTCTACCAGGACCTGCCCTTTCTCGACCGCTTCACGGCAGCCGCAGAGGACGGCTTCGGCGCCCTCGAATATCTCGGCCCCTATGCCGAACCCAAGGAGAAGGTCGCCGAGGCGCTGGAGGCGAGCGGCCTGAAACAGGCGCTCTTCAACGTGCCATCAGGCGACTGGGCCGGCGGCGAGCGTGGCATCGCCTGCCTGCCGGACCGCGTAGAGGAGTTCCGCAACGGGATCGCGCAGGCGCTCGATTATGCCGCAGCGCTCGATTGCCGGCAGGTGAATGTCATCTCCGGGCTGGTGCCGAAGGGTGCAGACCTTCAAACGCTGGAAACGGTGCTGGTCGACAATCTGAAATATGCAGCAAAGCGTTGTGCCGACGTCGGCGTCAAGCTGCTGGTCGAGCCGATCAACCTGCGCGATATTCCCGGCTTCTTCCTGTCGACCACAGCTGATGCCGAACGCATTCTCGACCGGGTCGGCTCGGACAATCTCTACATCCAGTATGATTTCTACCACATGCAGATCATGCAGGGCGACCTGATCCCCACCTTCATCCGGCTGAAGGAGAAGATTGCCCATGTCCAGATCGCTGACAATCCCGGCCGGGGCGAACCCGGCACCGGTGAGATCAACTACGGTTTCATCCTCTCCGAGCTCGATCGCCTCGGCTACGACGGCTGGGTGGGCTGCGAGTACAAGCCGAAATCCGGCACCAGCGAAGGCCTCGGCTGGATGAAACCCTATCTGAAGTCAGCGAGGACAGCATGAACATCGGATTTATCGGACTGGGCGTCATGGGCCGCCCGATGGCGGAACACCTGATCGACGCCGGCCACACGCTGCATCTGAGCCGCGTGAAGGAAACCTCGCAGCATCTTGTCGACAAGGGCTGCAAAGCCGCAACAAGCGCCAGGGCGGTGGCGCACGCTTCCGACATCGTCATCCTGATGCTGCCGGATACACCAGATGTCGAGGCGGTTCTGTTCGGCGAAGACGGCGTCGCCGCCGGCCTTTCCCAGGGCAAGCTGGTTATCGACATGAGCTCGATCTCGCCGGTCGCCACCAAGACTTTCGCCAAACGCATCGAGGCGCTCGGCTGTGATTATCTCGATGCCCCGGTTTCCGGCGGTGAGGTCGGCGCCAAGGCCGCCACGCTGACGATCATGGTTGGCGGCAAGGAGCAGGTTTTCGAGCGCGCCAAGCCGCTTTTCGAAAAGATGGGTAAGAACATCACCCATCTCGGCGGTAGCGGCGACGGCCAGACGGCGAAGGTCGCCAACCAGATCATCGTCGGTCTGACGATCGAGGCGGTTGCCGAAGCGCTGCTGTTTGCCAAGCGTGCCGGCGCCGATCCGGCCAAGGTGCGCACCGCGCTGATGGGCGGCTTTGCCTCCTCGCGCATCCTCGAAGTGCATGGCGAGCGCATGGTCAAGGAGACCTTCGAGCCCGGCTTCCGCATCCGCTTGCACCGCAAGGACATGACGCTTGCCGTCGATGCCGCCCGCGCACTCGATCTGTCGCTGCCGAACACGGCCGCCACGCAGCAGCTGATGAATGCCGCCATCGCCAATGGCGACGGCGAACGCGACCATTCCGCCCTCATCCGCACTCTGGAACTCCTCGCCGGAGGGCCGCGCTAGATCAACGCTTTTTAGAACAACCGGACGACATCTTCGATTGCCGACTGCCGGAGCCTTCTTTCCGGACGGCGAAGCCATGTCCGGTCATCGATAGAGAAGGACAGGAAAATGCTCAACAAAGATATCCAGCTGCCCTACGGCGCCGTCTATTTCCGCAAGTCCAACCCGCCCCGCGAAGATTGGGAACGCGACTACGCCACCGCCGGGCAGGACGGCCTCAACATCTTCCGCCACTGGTTCATGTGGAGCGCGATCGAAACCGCCCCCGGCGTCTACGATTGGGAGGAATACGACCGTCAGATGGACCTTGCCGCTGCAAACGGCATCAAGACCGTCATCGCCGAATTGATCCATGCCGTGCCGGACTGGGCAGTGCGCAAATATGCTCATGCGCTGCAGGTCAATGCCGACGGCACCAAACTCGGTTCCTATATGGGCGTCTCGTCGGCGACCGGCGGCTTCTCCAACAATGGTGGCGGCGCCGGCGCCCTGACGCTGAACTGCCCCGAAGTGAAGGAAGCCGCCGGCAAGTTCTTGACCGCGCTCGCCACCCGCTACAAGGATCATCCGGCGATCTATGGCTATGACGTCTGGAACGAGTGCAACTATTCCGCCGATGTCGACTACAGCCCCTATGCCAAATCAGCCTTTCGCAAATGGCTGGAGAAGAAGTACGGCAGCCTGAAGATCCTGGCGAAAGCCTGGTACCGCTACAGCTTTGCCGAATGGGACGATATCGAGCCGCCGGTGCACATGGCGCCCTACCCCGAATGCATCGATTGGCTGCAGTTCAAGCGCGACAATTTCTACGACCAGATGCAATGGCGCATCGACACCATCCGCGCCGTCGACCAGAAGAACACCATCGTTGCCCACGGCATATCCGGCGCAATTCCCAACATGGCGGCCAACGGCTGCGACGACTGGCTCGCCGCATCCAAGGTCGAGGTTTACGGCTTCACCTGGATCCAGGCCCGCAAGGGGTCGGAAGCCTGGAAGAACTGGTACGGCGTCGACATCAACCGTGCCGCCGCCCGCGGCAAACCGTTCTGGCATGCCGAACGCCAGGGCGGGCCGCTCTGGCTGCAGCCGCAGGTGATCGGCCGCGACAAGGAAGACGGCCGCGTCGCCGAGCCCGAGGACATCCGTCTCTGGAGCATGACCTCGCTTGCCGGCGGCGCCCGCGGCGTGATCAATCTGCGCTGGCGCCCGCTGCTCGACGGTCCGCTCTTCGGCGCCTTCGGCTCCTACGGCATGGACGGCTCGCGCACGCCGCGCTCCGACATGGCAAGCGCCATGGCGAAATGGGCAAACGACAAGGCGCAAAGTGCCCTCTGGGAGGCAAAGCCGGTGCGCGGCGAAGTCGGCATCCTTGTCGTTCGCGAAACCCAGGAGTTCGATTACCTCCTGAACCACGACCGCAAGGAGAAACCCTATCCCGAAGCCATGTGGGGGGCGTATCGGGCCTTCCTCGAAAATGGCGTGCAGCCGGACTGGGTGCATATCGACGACATCGCGGCCTATGATTTCCTCTATTTCCCCTACCCGATCATGTTCACATCAGAACAGGCAAAGAGCCTGAAAGCCTGGGTCGAAAACGGCGGCACGCTGATTGCCGAAGCATGCCCCGGCTATTTCGGCGATCGTGGTCAGGTCGGCACCGTCCAGCCGAACATGGGCCTCGACGAGATCTTCGGCGCGCGCGAGGAGGAAGTCGAATTCATGCCCGATGTCGGCGACCGCATCCATTTCGATCTGGACGGCGCGGCGGTCGACGGTGGCGGCTTCCTGCAATCTTATCGGCTGACCGGCGGAACGGGACGCGGCCACTTCACCGACGGCCGTCTTGCCGTCGTCGAATATACCTACGGCAAGGGCCGCACGCTGCTGATCGGCACCAATCCCTCCGTTGCCTATTACCGCACACAGGGAAAGGCGAACGGCGCATTCTTTGCCGAACTGCTGAGATGGAGTGGAAAGAAGCGGCATGTGACGCTGTCGAACACCGCCCTCTTCGCTCGCGTCCACGAGGGGGAAAAGGGCAGCTTCCTCTGGCTCGTCAATCCGACGAGAACGGCGCAGAAGACCGAAGTGACACTCGCCCGGGGGGCACTTGCGCAGGACAAGGCGACCTGGCCCATCGACTATGTCAGTAACGGCGGCATCGTCGTGCCGCCACGCGACGTGCTGATCCTGCCGCTTGGCTGAAACTCAGCGAAGGCTTGACTGCTCGACCCAGCCGTTTCCAGACAGCGCGGCGCGGTCGAGCAGGCTTTCGATGCCGCCCGCCTGCATGGTGACGGCACGGTCGCACATATGGGCGACGACGCCGGGGTCGTGGCTGACCAGCACGAAGGTCATGCCATGTGCAGCCTTCAGATCGTTGAGCAGATTGAGAATTTCCGCCTGCACCGAGACGTCCAGCGCCGAAGTCGGCTCGTCGAGCAACAACAGCTTCGGCTTCAGCAGCAGCGCCCGCGCGATGGCAACACGCTGGCGCTGGCCGCCGGAAAGCTGATGCGGGTAGCGGCCGGCGATCGCAGCCGAGAGGCCGACCTGATCGAGCGCGATACGCACCGCCTCCTCGACGCCGGCAATGCCGCGCAGCGACAACGGCTCGCCCAGGATACGCGAGATGCGATGGCGCGGATGCAGCGAGGAATAGGGATCCTGGAACACCATCTGGATATTGCCGCGCAGCGCGCCGGTAATCTTCCGGCCCGGATGCAGCGGCTCGCCGAACACGCTGATGGCACCCTGCCAGCCGATATTCAATCCGGCAACGGCGCGCAACACCGTCGTCTTGCCGCAGCCGGAAGGGCCGATCAGCCCGAAGGTCTCGCCTGATGCAACTGTGAAGCT
The DNA here is from genome assembly GCF_057653825.1 of Rhizobium sp. WSM409. Classification (NCBI taxonomy): domain Bacteria; kingdom Pseudomonadati; phylum Pseudomonadota; class Alphaproteobacteria; order Hyphomicrobiales; family Rhizobiaceae; genus Rhizobium; species Rhizobium sp. WSM409. The sequence goes on from NZ_CM172794.1 coordinate 3,435,821, forward strand.
CACATCGCGAACGGCGGTGAAGCCTTTGCCGCCGCCCTGGCCATGGCCATGGAAAGTGACGGAAAGATTGTCCAGGGAAAGCGCGGTCATGGCTCTTCTCCATAGACTGGCAGATGCGTGCCGTAGGTGGCGGCCGAAGGCCGTGCTGCCCAGAGCGCCCTGGTATAGGCCGATTTCGCATTGGCGAGATCGGCGGATGCCATCTCCTCCTCGATCCTGCCCCGCCGCATCACCATCACCCGGTCGGCATAACGCGAAACCTGCTGCAGATCGTGGCTGATCAGCAGCAGCCCCATGCCGAGCTCTTCCGTCAGCGAGCGCAGCAACGTCAGGATCTGGTCCTGCAGCCCGCGATCGAGCGCCGAAGTCGGTTCGTCGGCGATCAAAAGCTTCGGGCGGTTGATCAGCATGGCGGCGATCATCGCACGCTGCCCCATGCCGCCGGAAAGCGCTGCGGGATAACTCGAATAGACCCGCTTCGGATCGGGCAGTCCGACCTTGTCAAGCATGTCGAGAGCGCGGTCGCGCCGCTCGCCAACCGAGAGCCGGGCATGCAGCAGCAATGCCTCCTCGACCTGCCGGCCGATCCGATGCGCCGGATTCAACGAATATTTCGGATCCTGCAGGATGAGGCCGATGCCGGCGCCGCGCAGCCTGTTCCAGCCGGAGGGCGAAAGTGCTGTGAGATCCTGCCCGTCGAACTCCAGCCGCCTTGCCCGGATATCCGCCTGGCGCGGCAGCAGGCCCATGATCGCGCGGCCGGTCATCGACTTGCCGGAACCGGATTCGCCGACGAGCGCCACCACCTCGCGGCCGATGGCAAAGGAGATGCCGTCGACGACGCGGAGAAGGCCGGCCTCGGAGGGAAAGGAAATTGTCAGATCCTCGACGGAAAGAAGCGGCTCAGTCATGGCGTGGATCCAGGATATCGCGCAGCCCGTCGGCAAGCAGGTTGAAAGCGAATGACGTGATGAAGATTGCAAGACCCGGCACCGCCGCCACCCACCATTGATCGAAGATCACCTGCGTTCCTTCCGAAACCATAGATCCCCATTCCGCCGTTGGCGGACGCACGCCGAGGCCAAGAAAGCCGAGGCCGGCGGCAGCGAGGATGATGCCAGAGAGATCGAGCGCCAGCCGGATGATGGCGGATGGCAGCACCAACGGCAGGATATGCCCCCAGAGCAGCCGGACACCCTTGATACCGACCATTTCGGCGACGGCAAGATAATCGCTGCGCCGCAGGGCCGCTGTCTCGACGCGGGCCTGCCGGGCATAGGCGGGCCAGCTTGTCAGCGCCAGCGCCAGCGCGCCGTTGATCAGGCCCGGTCCCATGATGGCGACGAAGGCAAAGGCGAGCAACAGGCGCGGGAAGGACATGACGATATCGGTGACGCGCATCAACAGGCGTTCGGTCAGCCCGCCGAAGAAACCGGCGAGAATGCCGACGACGATGCCGAGCGGCGCCATCAGCAGAACGACGACAAGCACCAGCAGCAGGGTCGGCCGCGCGCCATAGATCAGCCGCGACAGTATATCCCGGCCAAAGGCATCGGTGCCGAACCAATGCGCCGAGGTCGGCGGCATCAACCGGTTGGCGGTTTCCTGCAGGTTGGGGTCGTAAGGGGCGATTACTGGCGCAAGAAGTGCGGCAAGCAGGATGACGGCAACGACGACAAGACCGGCTGCCGCCGAGGGTGAGCGCAGCATGCGCTTGAGGAAGGACGGCCCGCCGACCGGAGCATGCACGATCACGCTCATCGCCGCCTCCCCGCATCGAGGCGCGAGACGCCGAGATCGGTCAGCGCATTGAGCAGCACGAAGGACGCGCCGACGACGAGTGTGGCGCCGAGGATCGCTGGCATGTCGCCGGCAAACATCGCCGTCGTGAGGTAACGGCCGATGCCCGGCCAGGCAAAGACGGTCTCGGTCAGCACCGCGCCTTCGAGCAGGCTCGCATAGGAAAGCGCGATCACGGTCAGCAGCGTACCCGCTATATTGGGCATGATGTGGATGAAGGTAATACGGCTAAGGCTGGCGCCCTTGGCACGGGCCGTCGTCACATATTCCTGTCCGAGCTCGGTGAGGATCGCCGCCCGCGTCAGCCGCGAGATCGCGGCAAGCGCATGGAAGGCGAGCACGATCGCCGGCAGCGCCAGATGCGCCAACGCGTCCCTGAAGGCACCTGTCTTGCCGGACATCCATGTATCGATCAGCGCAAAGCCGGAGATCGGCTTGACCGTGTACTGAAAGACGACGTCCGCCCGGCCAGGCCCTGGTGCCCAGTGCAGGCGGGCATAGAAGAGTAGAAGCATCAGCAGCCCGAGCCAGAAGATCGGCACGGAATAACCGAACAGCGACACGAAGCGGGCAGCGCTATCCACCCATGTGCCCTGCCGCATGGCGGCCGCAATACCGAGCGCAAGGCCGATGGCAGCACCAAGGATGATCGCCGCGGTCGCAAGCTCAATCGTCGCCGGAAAGGTGCGGGCGATATCTTTCGCCACCGGCTGGCCTGTCGAGATCGACTGGCCGAAATTGCCGGAGAGTGCCGTTTCGAGATAACGCAGGAACTGCACCGGCAGCGGCTGATCGAGCCCGAGTTCGACACGCGCAGCCTCGTAGGTCGACTGGCTCGCGTGATCGCCGACGAGCTGCAGCGCTGGATCGATCGGCGACAGCCGCGTCATGGTGAAGGTGACGAGCGCCAGGCCGAACAGAGTCAGCGCAAAGGACCAGAGCCACTTGAGAAGTGGCCGGACGAAAGACAACTCCCGCCAGCGTCTGCTCTGGCGGGAGTCGTTGGTGTCGGCAGTCAAAGGTGTTGCCGTCTGCGGCACTTATTTCTCAACCTTGTCGTAATAGACCTGATCGGCGTTCAGGCCCTGGGCGTAGTTCTTCACCTTGTCGCTTAGCACGACCTGGTCATTGCCCTGAAGCATGAAAACGAAGGGCGAGCTTGCCTGGATCTTCTTCTGCAGGTCCTGATAGAGCGAAACGCGCTTGGCGGCATCCTGCTCCTTAACGGCGGCAAGCGTCTCGTCGGTCAGCTCCGGGATCACCCAGCCGGCATATTTGGCGGCCGTGTTGGTGGAGTTGTCGCGGTTGATCGCAAAGGCGCTGGCATTGGAATGCGGATCAAAATAATCCGGGATCCAGTAGCGCAGCGTCATCTCGAACTTGCCGGAACGGCCGCGGGCATAGATGTCGCTCGCAACACCCGGCTGGATGTCGAGATCGATGCCTGCCTGGGCGAAGGTCGACTGCAGCGACTGCGCGATTGACAGGAACGGCTGGTCGTTGAAGACGATGAATTCAACCTTGAACGGCGTCTTGATGCCGGCGTCGGCGAGGATCTTCTTCGCCTTCTCGACGTCGAGCTTGAACGGATTGTCCGTCAGCGCGCCGGGGAAGCCGACCGGCAGGAAGGCCTGGTGCACATTGCTCTGGCCACGCAGCAGGTTCTTGGTAATGCCGTCGTAATCGACGAGGTAACGCGCCGCTTCCCAGAAGGCCGGCTTGCCGAGCGTCTCGTTCGCCTTGCTGTTGAGCAGGATATAATCGGTGCGGGCAGACGGGACCGAGAGGACCTTGATGCCGCTCTTGCCCTTCAACGCATCGATCTGGTCGGCCGAGAGGCCGCGTGCGATATCGGCATCGCCTTGCTCGACGAGCAGGCGGCGGGCGCCGACATCGGGCACATTGCGGATGATGACGCTTTCGAGCTTCGGCTTGTCGGAGGAATTCGCATTCGCCTGCAGCACGAGCGCTTCGTGCGGCGTGTAGGTGGCGATCGTATAGGCACCGCTGCCGGCCGAATTGACCTTCAGCCAGGCATTGCCGAAATCATTGTCCTTGGCTTCCGCGGCGACTGTCTTCTCGTCGACGACGGAAGCGATCGGCGCCGTCAGCAGCGACAGCGCGAAGCCCGAACCGACATCGGCGCTCCAGGTGAGCTTCACATGCGTGTCGTCGACCTTCGTGACGGCAGTATCGACATTGTCGGCCGTCCAGCCGAGTTCGTTGAGGATGAAGGCCGGCGACTTGTTGAGCTTCACGGCGCGAGTCAGCGAGAAGACCACGTCTTCGGGACGCACCGGATTGCCGGAAGAAAACTTGGCGTCAGTGAGCGCGAAGGTCAGGCTCTTGCCATCGCTGCCCGCTTCCCAGGAAGCAGCGAGCGCCGGCTCGATCTTGGTGCCATCCTCGCGGTTCGACTGGACGAGTCGCTGATAGAGATTGTTGAAGGACTGCACGGTGGTGAGCTCGAATCCTTCGGCCGGGTCGAAACTGACGGCGTCGTCGATCGACTGCGCAACGACGAGAACATTGGCCGGCGTCTCGGCCTGTGTGGCGGTTGCGCCTAAAACCAGCGCAAGACCGAAAACGGTCCCGAGCAGGCGCGAGCGCTTGGTGATGATAGACATGATGGACTCCCTCAAATGATCTTTGAAATTCAGGATGCGGATGAACTGTTGCCTTCGGCAAAAGCTTCAAGCTCGGGGTCGAAATCGACCTCGACGACATTGTTGAAGACGGCGGTGGCAAGCATGATGCCGGCAAAGGCGACGAGATCGACGAGCACCTTGGTTTCGTAGCGCTGTTTCAGCTTCGCCCAGATTTCGGCGGGAACGGCGTTGGAATTGGTAACGATCGCCTTACCGAAAGCGTCCAGCAGCGCCTCCTCTTCGGAAAGCTCCAGCGCGTCAGGATCGAAACCCTTGTTGATCAGCGCCCGGCGAAAGAAGGTGATGGCGATCTTCGATTTCGCCGCCTTCGAGATCGCATGCGAGAAGATCCAGATTTCCCGGTCGCTGATGGCGGGATCGAGCTCGGCGCGCAGCGTGAACCATTCGGCATAGATGTGGTGAGCGGCCGGCGAGTGCAGTAGCGTCCGCTTCATGTTGGTCATGCGCCCGCGCAGCCTGACTTCCTCGTCATGCGCCGCACGAACCTCTTCCGAGGCGGTGTCGTAATCGATCTGCGGGAGGTGGCTCATCGGCTCGGCTCTTTCGTTGTGCAAAGAAGCTATCGAGGTGCCGACATATTGTGCAGTCCAACTTCGTCTAGCTTTTCCGACTTTCGACAAAAACTATTCCGCCTGGGGCGACCAGCCGGCATGTTCGTGCCAATCAGATATATCAGCATCCGGCAGTCATCGAGAACGCTTGCAGGCGCACTCATGAAACCCCGGGCAGCCGTGAATCCACTTGGCCGCTGCTCGACGCCCGCCTAGACTGCTCAGATCGAAGGTGGAGGCAAGGCATGGGCGACGACCACGAGCATCATCACGTCGACTGGCGGGAACATGGCGTCAAGGTCATTCCCGGCAATTCGCTCGATCCGAACACCGCGCAGACGCCAGGCATGAACCGCGCGACCGCGATCAACAATGCGCGCGCCGGGGCCGAGAAGATCTGGGCCGGCACGGTGACGATCCATGCCAACGCCAAGACCGGCGCCCATCATCACGGCGATCTCGAAAGCATCATCTACGTGGTCAAGGGCAAGGCCCGCATGCGCTGGGGCGAGCATCTGGAGTATACCGCGGAGGCCGGCCCCGGCGACTTCATCTATGTTCCGCCCTATGTGCCGCATCAGGAGATCAACGCCAGCCGCGACGAGACGCTGGAATGCGTGCTCGTCCGATCAGGTCAGGAACCGGTCGTCGTCAACCTCGACATCGAGCCGGTCGAAAAGCCGGAAGACGTCGCTTGGATCGACCCGATCCACCGTTAGAGCAATTCACCGTCGAGCAAGCGGCTGACATCCTCAGCCGCCGAACGCTCTGCCAAGATCATAGCAAAGGAACGTCGCAGACCGCTTTAGGCGTGGACGACGCCTGCGCTGTTCATAACAGGCTTCTCGATGATCCGGCCGGTATCGGCGGCATAGAGGTGGATCTGGTCGTAATCGATCGCGATGCCGATCGGATCGCCCGACTTCACCTTCACGGCCTCAGTCAGCGCCACGGCAAAGGGTAGCCCGTCGAAATCGGCGTGGACGATGCGGCTTGCGCCGAGCTCTTCGATGAAATCGGTCGTTGCTACCAAGGCGCCTGGCGCATCCGGGGCCACCAGCCGGGCGGCCTCGGCACGCATGCCGAGCACGACGCGTTTGCCTTTCAGCGGTGCGGCGCGCTCGCGTGGCAGCGCCACCATGCGGCTCTGATCGTAGACGAAGACGCCCTCGTCATTGATCGTGCCCTCGAGCAGGTTCATCGCCGGCGTGCCGACGAAGCCCGCAACGAAGCGCGAGACCGGATGATGATAGACCTCTTCGGGCGTGCCGACCTGCTCCACCCTGCCGCCGTTCATTACCACCAGCCGATCGGCCAGCGTCATCGCCTCGGTCTGGTCATGCGTGACGAAGATCGAAGTGGCCCCGAGGCGGCGGTGCAGGCGGCGGATTTCAGCGCGCATGGCAATGCGCAGCTTGGCGTCAAGGTTCGACAGCGGTTCGTCGAAGAGAAACACCTTCGGCTCGCGAATCATCGCCCGGCCCATGGCGACGCGCTGGCGCTGACCGCCGGAAAGAGCGGCCGGCCGGCGTTCGAGGAAGGGTTCGAGGCTGAGCGCCTTGGCGACCTCGCCGATGCGCCGGCTCCGCTCTGCCTTCGAGACACCGGCCACCTTCAATGCGTAGCCGATATTCTCGGCAACGCTCATATGCGGATAAAGCGCATAGTTCTGGAACACCATGGCACAGCCGCGCTCGCGCGGCTCCAGCTGGTTGACGACGCGGCCGTCAATGGCGATTTCACCACCGGTGATTTCCTCGAGGCCGGCGATCATGCGCAGCAGCGTGGACTTGCCGCAGCCGGATGGGCCGAGGATGACGATGAACTCGCCCGACTGGATGTCGAGATCGACGCCGTGAACGACGGGGGTCTTGCCGTAGTTTTTCTTCACGCCACGAATGGAGATCGGTGCCAAGGGAATACTCCTTCACTTCTCGGTGGAGATAAGGCCGCGTACGAACCAGCGCTGCATCAGAATGACGAGGATCAATGGCGGCGACATGATGATCAGGGTTCCGGCCATGGCGACGTTCCAGTCGGGCAGACCGAATTCGGACGGGATGAGGGTCTTGAGCTGCGTCACGGCGATGCCGAAATTCGGATCGGTGGTGATCAGCAGCGGCCAGAGATACTGGTTCCAGGCCCAGACGAACATGATGGTGAAGAGCGCGATCATATTTGGGCGAGAGAGCGGCAGAAGAATGTCCCAGAAGAACCGGACCGGGCCTGATCCGTCCATCTTCGAGGCCTCGGCAAGCTCGTCCGGAACCGTCAGGTAGAACTGCCGGTAGAGGAAGGTACCGGTCGCGGTTGCGACCAGCGGCAAAACGAGACCGGGATAGGAATTCAGCAGACCCCATTCGAGCTTGATCTGGATGCCGGTGATCTGCGCAACGAGCCAGCTTATGCCGGTGACGTCGAGGATCGTCTGGAAAGGCTGCAGGGCGTTGGCCGCGATCGAATAGGTCGGCACGATGCGGACTTCCAGCGGCAGCATCAGCGTGATGAAGATGATCCAGAAAATCACATACCGGCCACGGAAGCGGAAGTAGACGATCGAGAAGGCTGCCATGGAAGACAGCATGACCTTGCCGGCGCCGACGGTTGCGGCGAAGATGATGCTGTGGAATAGCTTGTTGCCGAGATCGGCGCGAACCCAGGCGGTCTCAGCGTTTTCCCAGAAATGCGAGCCCGGCGTCAGCGGCAGCGGCACGCGATTGACCGTCTCCAGATCAAGCGTCGACGCGATGATGACGATGGCGAAAGGCAAAAGCGCGATCACCATACCGAGCGCGAGAAGGCTATAGCAGATGAAGTTGAATATCGGCGTGCGTTCGATCATGTCCGCGACCTCACTTGTAGTGCACCCGCCGCTCGATGAAGCGGAACTGGAAGATGGTGAGTAGGACAACCAGCACCATCAGGATGATGGACTGCGCTGCGGCGCCCGAATAGTCGAGACCTCTGAAGCCGTCGAAATAGATCTTGTAGACCATGAGCTCGGTGGCACGCGCCGGGCCGCCCTGCGTCATGATGTCGACGATACCGAAGGAATCCTGGAAGCTCTCGGTGATGTTGATGACGAGCAGGAAGAACAGCGTCGGCGTCAGCAGGGGCAGCTGGATATCCCAGATACGGCGCATCGGTCCCGAACCGTCCATTGCGGCGGCCTCGATCAGCGAGCGCGGAATGCCTTGCAGCGCCGAGAGGAAGAAGATGAAGTTGTAGCCGATATATTTCCAGGAGAAGGCGACAATGACGGCGATCATCGCGTCCTTGCCGTCGAGTGCGGGGTTCCAGAGGCCGGGCCAGACGTGGTTGATAACCGACAGAAGGCCGGCCTCCGGCGCCAGGATGAAGCGGAAGGCGAGGCCGAGAGCGGGAGCGGCAATTGCATAAGGCCAGATGAAGACTGACCGATAGACTTTGTGGCCGCGCAGCTCCCGATCCGTCAAAAGCGCCAGGATCAGCGCCAGCCCCATGGCAATGGCCGTCGAGCTGAAGCCGAAGATCATGCTGCGGGTGATCGAGTCCCAATAAACAGGATCGGTGAGCAGCTGTCTGAAATTGTCGAAACCGACCCAGGCATTACCGCCGCCCCATGGCTGCTCGAGCGTGAACGCCCAATAGAGCGCCTGCGCACTCGGCCAGTAGAAGAAGACGAAGATCAGCAACAGCATCGGAAATGCGAAGAGCAGTCCGATCGTCGTCGAGGAGAAAGTGACGCGCTTTTCCATGAGTGGTCGTTTTCGTCCTGGTTTGGTTTAAAGCATGTCGCGCAGCAGTTTTGCTGTAGCGACATGCGTCAAAATATAGATCTAAAGCGCGAGGAGCGAACCGGAAAGATTGCGGCGCGCTTTAGGCGTGCGCGGCGAGGCCGCATCCGCGACAATTTGAGACTTACAAAGACGCACCCGGCGCGCAAAACGCGGGCCGGGTGCGGCTCATTATCCAAGCGATCAGGGGAGCTGAACGTTCTTGTAGGTCTGCTGGAAGCGACGGAGCAGCGTATTGCCGCGTTCGGCAGCACTGTCGAGCGAAGCCTGGACATCGGCATTGTTAACGAAGATTGCCTGCAGACCATTGGCGATTTCGGTGCGGACCTGCAGCAGGCCACCGAGGCGGATGCCCTGCGGAGCCGCATCGCCAGCCGGAGAAGCGGTCAGGCTCTGAATGGCGAGTTCGCGGCCGGCATAAGGCGCCTTGCCGTAGAAGCCCTGCTTATTCAGATATTCGAAACCGGAGTTGCGAACCGGGATGTAGCCGGTAACGGTCGACCAGGTAAGAGCTTCTTCCGGCTTTGCGATGAAGTTGAAGAAGGCAGCGGCAGCCTTGTATTCGGCGTCGGAGTGACCCTGCAGAACCCAGAGCGAAGCGCCGCCGACGTAAGAGCTGTGACGGGCTGCGTCGCCGTAGGTCGGGAGCATGGCAACGTCCCAGTTCATGCCTTGCTTGGCGGTGCGGCCGACATTGCCGTGGTCGCCGACCGAGGTCAGGATGACCTGGCAATCGCCGGCGGCAAAGGCTTCGACGAAGGTCTGGCCGACAGCCTTGTTCTTGATGACGACAAGCTTGTCGTCGTACCAGGACTTGAGATCCTTGACGTAGCTGACGAGAAGCGGGTTCTTGTTGAACACCAGCTCGGCGTCCAGACCTTCAAAGCCGTTCTTCTTCGTGGCGATCGCTTCGCCGTTGACGGCTTCGAACTGCTCGATGTACTGCCAGACTTCATTGTTGGAGATGTCAAAGCCGAGTGGGCAAGCATAGCCTGCATCCTTCAGAGCCTTGAGGTCCTCGCCTGCTTCCTTCCAGGTTGCCGGAGCATGATCCTTGCCGATCTTGGCGAAGGCGTCCTTGTTCCAGTAGAGAAGAGCGGTCGAGGAGTTGAAGGGGAAGGAGTACATCTCGCCCTTCGATGTCGCGTAATAGCCGGAGATACCGGAGAAATAGTCCTTCCAGTCGACGGTATAGCCCATGTCGGTCATCAGCTTGTTTGCCGGGTAGTAGGCGCCGGAGAGCATGATGTCGAGGGTGCCGGCGTCGGAGACCTGGGCGATGGTCGGCTGCTTGCCGGCGCGGAAGGCGGCGATGGTGTTCTGCAGGGAGGCGTCATAGCTGCCCTGGCTGGTGCAGACGACTTCGTAGTCGGCCTGCGACTGGTTGAAGCGATCGCACTGCTCCTGGACACGCTTTGCGATGTCCCCGGAATTGCCGAACCAGAAGTCGATCTTGGTCTTATCGGCGGCGGCAGCGGGACCAGCAAGAAACGCTGTAGCGAGAAGGGCGCCAACGGCGCCGAGAAGCTTGGCTTGCATGAGAACCTCGAACGTAAAAGGACGCGCACTTTCAGCGCACGCCCTATTAGCTGGTTGAAATTGCCGCCGCCAATGAATATTACATGACATGAAATGTTCCAATTCCAGTTGTCACAAAGCAGTCATACAATCATTATTCGTAACATTTCGGGAAATATTTAAAGAACTTTTGTATAGATTTCAAATCTATTTGAAATACTATATATCTACATTAAAATAAACGCAATTTTAGAACGCGTTTAATGTTCAATTATATTGGAAAGAAGCGCCTTTATTCGCGCGCGCAGCTGGAACGAAACTTGCAAAACAGCCGCATTTTGCCCTTACACTGCTGTGCAACGCCCGGTTTCAGCCTCCAAATCAAAGGGAATCCTTCAAAATTGCAGCAAAACGCGGATCGAACGCACGGCTGATCGGTCCGGCCGCAGCGCCAAGCGCCACCGACCAGGGATCGGCCATGCCGGACTGCAGGCGCGGCAGCGTCCGGCCACTACGTTCGGCGATCGAGGGCAGCAATGGGCCGATTGCCGCAATCAACCTGTTCACCAGCGCTTCCGGCGCGCTGCCGCAGAGGATGACGGTCTGCGGATCGAACAGCGTCTCGATGAGATGGATGCTCCAGCGCAGGTCCACAGCGGCCGCCTCAACCCAGGCGTCGATGCTTTGATCGCCTCTCAAGGCAAGATCGTTGATACGTGCGTGGAGATGAGGGTCGGCGGGATCGACCGATAGATGCTGATAGAGCGAGGCGAGCGAGGCGCGATGTTCGAGCGGCGTCGATTTGCCGTCGGCAAACAGCAGCGCCATGCCGATCTCGCCGGCATTGCCGTTGGTGCCGCGGTAGAGTTCGCCGTTCAGAATGAGGCCGGCGCCGATGCCATAGCCGACGAAGAGGCAGACGGCGTGGTCGAGGCCGTGGGCAACTCCCACCATGCGCTCGGCGGTCGCCGCCGCCGCCGCATCGTTCTGCAGGCCGACATCGAGCCCGGTGCCGGCGGTCAGCGTTTCCAACAACGGAAATTTCTGCCAGGCCTCCATCATCCAAGGATCGTCACCGCTGCCGGCAACCCCGAAAGGCCCAGGCATGGCGGCGCCGAGGCCAACCAGCCGCTTTTCCGACTGCTGGACGACCCCGGCAAGCTTTGAGCGTATGCCGGCGACGAGGTCGAGGATGACCTTCGTCCCATTCGACGGACCTCCAGGTGGTAGCCCGGCCTCATCACGCACGAGAACACTGCCGACGAGATCGACGGCGACCGCCCGCGTCACATGCCGGTCGATCTGCAGGCCGATCGCAAAGGCGCCCTCGGGCACTAGGCCATAGGGTGTCGAGGGCTGGCCCCTGCCCCTTCTCACCGCCTCCTGCGAACTGACGAGACCGTCGCGCTCGAGTTCCTCGATGATATTGGACACCGTCTGCTTGGTCAGCCGCGTCGCCCGCGCCAGATCGGCGCGTGAAAGCGCGCCGTTGATCCTCAGGGCATCGATCATCACGCGCCGGTTATGTGCGCTGGTGCCTTCGTGATTGGTGCCGCTCTTGGCCCGGATCGGGCGGCTGTCATTCATGTGCAATTCCCTCTTGACTCCAATAGAATGTTGAAGAAGTAATAAGTCAATACACTTGACTTAATGAGGAACCGGAGAGTTCCAGGGAACGCAGGAGGCGGGCAACGGCTCCAACGACGCTCCGAGACGACGAACCGGCACGCTTTCCGCGCGTGCTTGCTCGAACACCGATGGCGGAGAACCGCCCTCGGCAATGCGTAAATGTCAAAAACTGGAGGCTGCAATGCTGAAATCCCTTAACAAGACGCTTCTCGGTGCGGCATTGATCGGCGCATCCCTTGCGCCGCATGCTTTCGCCGAAACGACGCTGAACGCGCTTTTCATGGCCCAGGCCGCCTATAGCGAGGCCGATGTGCGCGCCATGACCGACGCCTTCGCCAAGGCGAACCCCGATATCAAGGTCAATCTCGAATTCGTTCCCTATGAAGGCCTGCACGACAAGACGGTGCTGGCGCAGGGTTCCGGCGGCGGTTACGACGTTGTCCTCTTCGACGTCATCTGGCCGGCAGAATACGCCAGCAACAAGGTGCTGGTCGACGTCTCCTCTCGCGTCACCGACGAGATGAAGAAAGGTGTGCTGCCGGGAGCCTGGACCACCGTGCAATATGATAGCAAATATTACGGCATGCCGTGGATCCTCGACACCAAATACCTGTTCTACAACAAGGAGATCCTCGAAAAGGCCGGCATCAAGACTCCGCCCAAGACCTGGGACGAGCTGACCGAACAGGCAAAGACCATCAAGGACAAGGGCCTGCTCGCCACGCCGATCGCCTGGAGCTGGTCGCAGGCCGAAGCCGCGATCTGCGATTACACCACGCTCGTCAGCGCCTATGGCGGCGATTTCCTGAAGGACGGCAAGCCGGCCTTCCAGACCGGCGGTGGCCTCGATGCACTGAAATACATGGTCTCCAGCTATTCCTCGGGCCTCACCAATCCGAACTCCAAGGAATTCCTCGAAGAGGACGTCCGTAAGGTCTTCGAAAACGGCGATGCCGCCTTCGCGCTGAACTGGACCTACATGTACAACATGGCCAACGATCCGAAGGACAGCAAGGTCGCAGGCAAGGTCGGCGTCGTGCCGGCGCCGGGTGTTGCCGGCAAAAGCGAGGCTTCGGCCGTCAACGGCTCGATGGGCCTCGGCATCACCTCGGCCAGCAAGCATCCTGATGAGGCCTGGAAATACATCACCTTCATGACCTCGCAGGCGACGCAGAATGCCTATGCCAAGCTCAGCTTGCCGATCTGGGCGTCCTCCTATGAGGACCCTGATGTCACCAAGGGTCAGGAAGAATTGATCTCCGCCGCCAAGATCGGCCTTGCCGCGATGTATCCGCGTCCGACGACGCCGAAATATCAGGAGCTCTCGACCGCGCTGCAACAGGCGATCCAGGAATCGCTGCTCGGCCAGTCCTCTCCCGAAGATGCGCTGAAGTCGGCGGCCGACAATAGCGGCCTCTGATTAAGCCATGAAACCCCGGGCGGCGCCCGCCGTCGCCCGGTCTCCAAACCGATAATGAAGAAGGGTCGCCTTGATGTCGGGCACTTGGCTGACAACGCGCGCGTGGCTTTTGATGCTGCCGCTTCTCGTGGTCATGATATCAGTCATCGGCTGGCCTCTGATCGATACCGTCGGCCTCTCCTTCACCGATGCCAAGCTCGTCGGCACCGAAGGAAACTTCGTCGGCATCGACAATTACGCGAAGATGATCACCGGCTCGAATTTCCAGCGCACGCTGATCACCACCGCATGGTTCGCGATCGTCTCGGTCGCCGCCGAAATGGCGATCGGCGTTCTGGCAGCCCTGCTGCTGAACCAGCAGTTTCGCGGCCGCACCGCGCTGCGCGCCCTGATGATCCTGCCCTGGGCACTGCCGACCGTCGTCAACGCCACACTCTGGCGGTTGATCTACAATCCCGAATACGGCGCGCTAAACGCCGCGCTGACCCAACTCGGACTGCTGGAGGCCTACCGCTCCTGGCTCGGCGAACCGGGCACGGCGCTGGCGGCCCTCATCGTCGCCGACTGCTGGAAGAATTTCCCGCTGGTGGCGCTGATCGCACTGGCCGCCCTCCAGGCCGTGCCGCGCGACATCACCGCCGCCTCGCTGGTCGACGGCGCCGGCGCTTTCGCTCGCTTCCGCTTCGTCATCCTGCCCTATCTCGCCGGCCCGCTGATGGTGGCCCTGGTGCTGCGCACGATCGAAGCCTTCAAGGTCTTCGACATCATCTGGGTCATGACCCGCGGCGGCCCGGCCAACAGCACGCGCACGCTGTCGATCCTCGTCTATCAGGAAGCCTTCTCCTTCCAGCGGGCAGGTTCGGGCGCATCGCTGGCATTGATCGTCACGCTGCTGGTGACGCTGCTTGCTGCCGCCTACGCCGCTCTGGTGCGCAAGACCGCCGGGAGTGCGGCCTGATGGAACGCCAGAGCCCGCTCTTTTCTGTCTTCATTCATCTCTGCGCGCTGTTGCTTGCCGCCGTCATCCTGGCGCCGATCCTGTGGCTGTTCATCATGAGCATCTCGCCGGCCGCCGACCTTGCCGCAAAGCCGCTGCGCTGGTGGCCGCAGACGGTGGATTTCTCTCGCTACGGCGTACTGCTCTCGACGATCGAAAACAGCGCCGGCGCCGCCTTCACCTCGTCGCTGCGCAACAGCATCGAGGTGGCGGGCATGGCGACGATCGCCGCCATCGCGCTCGCCATTCCGGCCGGCTGGGCTGTGTCGCGCACACCTTCGGTCGGCTGGTCGCTATCGATGGTGATCGCCACCTACATGTTGCCGCCGGTGGCGCTCGCCGTGCCGCTCTATATGGGCCTCTCCCATCTCGGCATGCTGAACAACGTCTTCGGCCTCGCCCTCGTCTATCTGACAATTCTCGCGCCCTTCACCACCTGGTTGATGAAATCGGGCTTCGATTCCATCCCGCGCGAGATCGAATCCGCGGCGATGATCGACGGCGCCGGCCTGTTCCAGACGTTGAGGATCATCACGCTGCCGCTCGCCGCCCCCGTGATGGCGACGTCGAGCCTCTTTGCCTTCCTGCTTGCCTGGGATGAATTCTTCTATGCGCTGCTCTTCACCTCGGACCAGCGCGCCAAGACGCTGACCGTCGCCATCGCCGATCTCGCCGGCGGCCGCGTTTCCGATTACGGACTGATCGCGACGGCAGGCGTGCTCGCCGCCCTGCCCCCGGTGCTGATCGGTCTTGTCATGCAACGCGCCCTGATTTCGGGGCTCACCAGCGGCGGCGTCAAGGGATGAACATGACAGCAGAAAGACCCCGGCCGGCCGGACTTGCCGCGATCGATCGCGAAATGGCCCGCCAGCATGCCGATGCGATCTCCTCCTATGAAGCGGCCCAGCCGATGGCCACGAGGGCCGCCGCCTCGCTGAAGCGGACCGGGCGGCTATTGCTCATCGGCATGGGCGGTTCGCATGCCGTCAACCGCGCCGTCGAGCCACTCTACCGTGCCCTCGGCATTGATACCGTCGCCATGCCGCTGTCCGAGCAGCTCGGCCAGCCGCTGCCGATCGCCGGTAGGACGATCTTCGTCACCTCGCAATCCGGCGAAAGCGCCGAGGTCGTGCGCTGGTTCAACGAAACCGGCGGCACCGAGGAGACCTTCGGCCTGACACTCGAAGGCAGCTCCTTCCTCGCAAGCGCCGCCCCGTCACTCATCGGCACCGGCGGCACCGAGCTTGCCTTCGCCGCGACCCGGAGCCTGACGGTGACCTTCGCCCTGCATCTGGCAATCCTCGCCACCCTCGGTGACGATCCAGACGCCGCGATTGCCGCCCTCAAAACGCCGGAAGACCATGACATCGCCGCCGCGCTCACCGCCCTCGAAAATGTCGCGACCATCGTCACGTCAGGCCGCCGGCTGCAGGGTATCGCCGAGGGGCTGGCGCTCGGATTGACGGAACTGTCGCGCCGTCCCTGCTTCTCGCTCGAAGGCGGCCAGTTGCGCCACGGGCCGATGGAAATGCTGGGGCCGGAGATCGGCGTCGTGCTGTTCCGTGGCTTCGACGAGACGGCCGGCCTGGTGACGGCAATGGCGACATCCGCCGTCGAGACCGGCGCCCCCGTCATCCTTTTCGACGCCTCGGGCGAAGCGGCGGTCGCCGGCGCGGTGACGATCCGCTTTGCCCCGGCAACCGGCCTTGCCGCGATCTTCGCCATGCTGCCGGTCGCCCAGCGGCTGATGATCGCCTTTGCCGATGCCCGCGTGGAAAATGCCGGAACGCCGGTCCGATCCACCAAGATCACCCGGAGCGAATGAATGCGGCCGCTTGCAGTCATCGGCAACGTCAACATCGACCTCATCCTCGGACCGGCCGCCCCCTGGCCGAAGGCCGGGACGGAAATCATCGTCGATCATGACGAGTTACGGGTTGGCGGAGCCGCCGGCAACAGCGCGCTCGCCTGGCAAGCGCTTGGCGTCGAATTCGAGATCTCCGCCAATATCGGCAGTGACCAGTTCGGCCGCTGGCTGAGCGAAGCCTTCGGCCACCGTTCCGACAAGTGGCCGGTACGTCCGGAGAAAACGACGCTCTCCGTCGGCATCACCCATCCGGACGGCGAGCGCACCTTCTTCACGACAAAAGGCCACCTGCCGCGTTTCAGCCTGGCAGATGTCTTCGCCGTCATCGAGGGTGCCAGGCTGCAGGGCGGCTACGCCCTTCTCTGCGGCTCGTTCCTGACCGATGACCTGACAGCGGATTATGACGCCTTCTTTGACTGGGCCGACAGCCATGGCATCACCGTCGCGCTCGATACCGGCTGGCCACTCGACGGCTGGACAGACGAGAATTGCGCAGCGACACGCGCATGGCTCTCCCGCAGCGGTATCGCGCTGCTGAACGAGGTCGAATCAACGACACTTGCCGGCATTGCCGATCCGGTCGAGGCGGCCCGTCACATCAGGTCGCATATGCCGGAGGGTGCGATCATCGTCGTCAAGCGCGGCCCGGACGGCGCTCTCGCGATCGGGCCGGACGGCCTGTTGGTTTCGGTGACGGCACCCGTTGTCGAGGTCGTCGATACGATCGGCGCCGGCGATGTCTTCAACGCCGCCTTCCTTGCCGCGCTCGCAAGCGATGAGCCGCTGATTTCTTGTCTGGAGGCGGGAACCGCAGTCGCCTCGCGCGCCATATCCACCCTTCCCCGCGACTATGACGGCCCGTCATCTCCCGAGGAGCCTGTGCGATGAGCGCGCTCGAAATTCAGAATATCCGCAAGACCTATGGCGACGTCGAGACGCTGAAAGGCATCGACATCTCATTGGAAAGCGGCGAATTCCTGGTGCTGCTCGGCTCCTCCGGCTGCGGCAAGTCCACCCTGCTGAACATCATCGCCGGCCTTGCCGAGGCGACGAGCGGCGATGTCAGGATCGGCGGCCGCTCGGTGCTCAGCGTGCATCCGAAGGACCGCGATATCGCCATGGTCTTTCAATCCTACGCGCTCTATCCCAATCTGACGGTGCACCGGAACATCGGCTTCGGCCTGGAAATGCGCAAGGTGCCGGCGCCGGAGCGCGACAATGCCGTGCGCGACGCCGCAAAGCTCCTGCAGATCGAAAACCTCCTCGACCGCAAGCCGAGCCAGCTTTCCGGCGGCCAGCGCCAGCGCGTCGCCATCGGCCGTGCGCTGGTGCGCAAGCCGGAGGTATTCCTCTTCGACGAGCCGCTCTCCAACCTTGACGCCAAGCTGCGCATGGAGATGCGCACCGAGATCAAGCGGCTGCATCAGATGCTGAAGACCACGGTCGTCTATGTCACCCATGACCAGATCGAGGCGATGACGCTTGCAAGCCGCATCGCCGTCATGCGCGACGGCCGCATCGAGCAGCTGGGCACGCCGGAGGAGATCTACAACCATCCGGCAACGCTCTATGTCGCGACCTTCGTCGGCGCGCCGCCGATGAACCTGCTGAAGGCAACGGCGCGTGACGGTCGCCTGGCGCTTTCAGGCTCCGATGTCAGCCTGCCCCTGCCCGCTCGTTTCCGCGAGACGGCCGGCAATGGCCGCGACTTTATCCTCGGCATTCGTCCCGAGGCGCTTCGCACAGACGGCACCGGCCCGTCGATCGAGGCAATCCTTGAAGTCGCAGAGCTGACCGGCCCGGAACTCGTCGTCACCGCCCTTGCCGGAAATCAGCGCCTGATGGCCTGCCTGCCACCACGCACGCCAATCCGCGACAATGAAAAGCTCACCCTCCTTTTCGACGAGGAAGCAATGCATCTCTTCGACCCGCAAACCGGCCTCAGCTGCGGCCGCTAGAGCATGTCGCGCAAAAGTGTGCAGCGGTTTTGCGACAACGACATGCGTAAAAACAAGGACCTAAAGCGCGAGGAGCGAATCTGAAAGATCGCGACGCGCTTTAGCGACGGAACGGCTATCCCGTCGGCTGTTCAATTTGCCGCGTCGGTGGGCTTCCGCTGGTAGACGTGAATATAGTCGACAAGCAGGATGGAAGGATTGGGCGTTTCATCGATCGGCCAACCCGAGCCGAGTGCCAGGTTCACCAGCGGATAGAACGGCATGTGGAACTCCTTCGGCGTGTCGAAGCTCCAGATGAACTGACGGTCGAGATAAAAGCTCGTCTTGTCAGCTTGGATATCGACGCCGTAGGTATGATATTCGCTGTTCAGAATTCCGTCCTGGACGGTTTGCCAATGGCCACCAGTTGTGTTCTGGCCGCCCTGGCTCTGACGCCAGATATGGAAGCCCATGCTGAATTCGTAGGGCGCGCGCCCATAATATTCCAGGACGTCGATTTCGGCGGTGTATTTCGACCGATCGAGCCCGATGAGCCAGAAGGCTGGCCAGACTCCCTTGCCCGGCGGCAGCTTCATCCGTGCTTCGAAATAACCGAATTGCTGCGAGAACCCTTCGCCTTTCGGGTTCACCGACGACAACAGGCCCGATCGCCAGGTTCCATCGGCCTCCTTGCGCGCCTCGATCTTCAGAATTCCCTGATCGGTGGTAAACGGAAAGCCGGGGGCCGGATCGGTGAAACGGGCGTCACCGAAATCGCCGTTCCAGGGCGTATGGGCGATCCAGCGGGAGCTTCTCTCTCCCCAGGCCGAGACGTCGAGACTGTCGAAACTCTCCTCGAACGTTAGCTGATACGCATTGATATTGAGTGGTTGCTGAGCCACGCTGGGCTGGCCGGGCAACGCCCCCAGACCGAGAACGATGAGCAAACCCAGAGCCTTAGAAGATATCCCGTAACGCATTCTGCTCCTCCGAAAACGCCAAACCAATCGTTGGACTACACTTGTCTCGATCAAAAGGTGAGAACTCCGTTTCGTCGCGGCATGAGCCTTTGGACGACGATGGTCTCGATGCCGTCGGGCCTTCCGACAACCTGCCACAGCAGCAACGCGAAGGCCCAGAAGATCGCTACTGCCGCCCCGCCGCAAAGCGCCAGGCTGACGACAAGGTTGAGGCCGACAGGCATGGCGGAGAGCATCGGCTCGATCCACAGCAGGAAAGCGATCATCGGCAAGCTCGCGGCCAGAGGCCGTAAAAAGGCATACAACTGAGCGGCAAACGTCGCGCCGATCAGCTGCCGCGTAATGATGAGCGATGCGACATAGGCGACAAGCACCGCCACGATCCGCGCGCCCAACGCTCCGGCTACCTGAAAATAGACAATGCCCAGGATGGTGACCGGAACCCTGACGGCGAACTCGGCAAACATCCGGAGAGCGAGATAGCGGGTTTTGTTCAGGACCATCGCCAATGGCGGCATCATGTTCGTGGGAAGACCGAGCAGACTGACGATGCACAGCCATTGCAGAATCGGCGCGGCGGATGCCCATTTCTCGCCGACGATGATCCGCACGGCCGGCTCGGCAAGAAAAGCGAGCGTGATGAGGATGGGCGCTGCCACGAAGGTGATCGCGTTCGTCGCCTTCAGATAGGCAGCGATCAGATTACGACGGTCATCGACGGTCGAGAATGCCGCCATCAGCGGACGCAACAATGGCCCGACGAAGGTCTGGTATGGAATAGCGGCGATATTGTCGGCGACGCTGAAGGCGCCGAACGTCGACAAGCCGGTAAAGCGCGGCAAAAGCAGCCGGTCCAGTTGCCAGTTGATCGAACTCAGCACCTGCGACACGGTGTTCCAGCTGATCATATCCTGAAAGTGCTTCCACTCGGAAAGGCTGAACCTCGGTCGCATCGGCGCAAAGACATAGGAGGTGATCGCCGCGGCGGTCGGGCCTGCAACCGCGCCGATCGCCAGTCCCCAATAGCTGCCGGTCGCGACCGCCACCCCGACACCGAACAGCAGTGTCGACCCCTTGGTGATGAGATCGAGTGCAAACTCGCGTTTGAAATCGAACCGCTGCATGAAGAGAACCATGCGCGGGCTGATCACACTGCGCATGGCAGGCGCGATGGAGAGCACGGCGACAAGAGAGAAAAGCCGGGAATCGTCATAGATCAAAGCCATCGGCCAGGAGACGATTATCATCAGCGTGCTGATGGCCACGCCTCGAAGCAGGCTGAGGGTAAGGGCGGTGGCAAACATATCGTCCGAAGGCGACGGCTGACGCATCAGGGCCTGCGTCAGTGGCAGGTCCAGGATTGTCTCGACGATGACCAGAACCGAGGTCGCGATGGCGACAAGGCCGAAATCCGCTGGGCTCAAAAGCCTTGCGAGGATCAGAAGGCTGACGAAATCGAGCAGTCGCGCCAGGAATTTTCCGCTGATGGTCCAGATACTCGCCGTCGCCGTCCTCTGAGATACGCTTGACATGATCTATTTTCTATTCCTCGTCGGCGAATTGAGACGGTTTCGGCGCAGCAGCAAGACAGGCAGCTCCGTTCCTTGCCCTCAGCCCGCCCGTCTTCTGAAGACCTCGGCGGATCGGTCGCCATGGGTGGATAGTTGTTGCTCGATCAGGCTGGACAGACGGTCGCGGAACACGGCGGAAGAGAATTTCAGCGAGTGCGCGCGGATGGCATGCGGATCGATATCGTCCTCCACCTCTTCGAACGCCGCCATTGTTTCCAATAGAGCTTCCGTGGTCTGCTGCGCGAAGCGAAAACCGACATGCGGGGAGGAAACGGTTTCCCGGGCGCCGCCGGCGTCGAAAGCCAGGACCGGCCGCCCTGATGCCATGGCTTCCACCGGAAGGATGCCGAAATCCTCCGTGCCCGGAAACAACAGGGCGCGGCATCGCGACAGATGGTCGCGCAGAACGTTGAAGGGCTGATGGCCGAGAAACTCAACGGTCGGTCCGGCGATCGACTTCAGATAGGCCAGTTGTTCTCCCTCGCCGATCACGACCAGCTTCCGCCCGGCCTCGGTGCAGGCGCGAACGGCAATATCCGGCCGCTTGTAGGTGGTCAGCTGTCCCGCATAGAGATAGAATTCGCCTTTCCCCTTGCCCACCGCAAAATCGTCCGTCGCAACGGGCGGATGGATGACGATGGATTCCCGGTCGTAGAAGCGGCGGATGCGGCTTGCGACATAATCGGAATTGGCGACGAACACATCGACCCGCGAGGACGTCGTCACGTCCCAGGCGCGCAGCATGGGCGCGGTGATCGACATCAAGGCGCGACCCAACCAGGGCAGGCCATGCCGGTAAACATGGAACTGATCCCAGATGTAACGCATCGGCGAGTGGCAGTAGCAGACATGCAGCGCGTCAGCGCGCGTGATGATGCCCTTGGCGGGTCCGGATTCGCTCGACAGCACGAGATCGTAGTCTTGCAGATCGAACTGCTCGAGCGCGAAGGGCATCAGCGGCAGCATCTTGGTATAATGCCGTTGCGCGCCTGGGATCTTCTGCAAGAAGGACGTGCGGATGTTCCGCGTCTTCAGAAAATCGCTGATGCGATCGCGGTTGCAGACGAGGGTGAAGATGTCGGCCTGCGGAAACATCCGGCACAGCTCTTCGACGACCTTCTCGCCGCCGCGCATCGAAACGAGCCAATAATGCACGATGGCGACACGAAGCTGCTTGGTATCGCTCGCGCTTCCAGCCTCAGTGACACGTCTTTTCGCCATGACAGGCGCATCGCCGAGAAATGCCCTCGCGTCGGGAAGAGAGGTTGTTGCCTTAAGGGTCAACTCAATACTCCTTGTATCGCCACACCGTCTGTCAGCTGGGAAACCACATTCGTCGAAATCAGGCTGTGGTATTCGGAAAGAAGCGCGTCGCGCCATTCCTCGTGTGTCGAGGCGAGATCCGGCGACTTCAGGAAAGCCTGCTCGCTCATGGCGCGGACCTCATGGCTCGGCATTTGGCTAAATCTCGTCAACGTATCGGCAAAGGCGCTTTCGTCAGCCGTATCGCAGGCGATCGCCATGCCGGCTCTTTGCATTTCTTCGGCAAGAAAGGCGCTGCGCGACATGATGACCGGCAGACCGCTCCTGGCCGCTTCGATAGCGACGAGGCCGAATGGCTCGGGATAGCGAGACGGCATCAACAATGCACGCGCCTTGCGGATGGTCGGGCCGATCTCCGCATGCGACTGCCAGCCGACGGCCCTGACGTGATCCCCCGAAGCCGCAACCAGCGGCATCAGCGGCCCGTCCCCGATCACGCAGAGCCGAACGCCGGCTTTGCGCGTGGCGGCCACGGCGTCCTCTATGCCCTTCTCCTCGTCCAACCGCCCGATGAAGACGAACTCGTCGTTGGTCTCCGCCTCGATGCGTTTGATGGATAGGGGAGCGACGGGATTGCGGATCGTCGTCAATCGTTCGGGCCGATATCCGGCGCCGACGAGGAAGCTTGCCATCTTCTCGTGCAGCAGGATGATCCGGCCGAAATCGGCCCGATCCTTCAGCAGCCGGAGGATATTGGAGCCGCGGGCAGCCCGCCACAATTTGTGCGAATAACTTCTCTTGTCGCAGGCTGTCGCAATGCAGCTTCCGCCGAGCGGGCGTCGAAGGCAGATTTCCTGCGCCTGATAGTCGAAGAAGGCGCCGTTGGGGCAGGCCGTGAAGAAATCATGCGCGTGCACCACGCAGCGTCTGGCGACCGGCAGCAACGCCCTGAAAATTGCAGGAGACAGAATCTGGTGCCAGCCATGCACATGGTAGACGGTATTGGCAGTGTCGTTTGCGGCAATCCAGTTTGCGACCATACGGACGGCGGCGCCATTGTGAATGCCGGTCACGAAAGCCTTCGCACGTTCGGCGCTGAGCAGGTCGCGGCTGTTCAGCCCGACCATTGAGACTCCGAGGGCGACAAGCTCCGCATTGGAGGCGTCATCCCCGCAAATATAAGTCACGGGGATGTCGAGTTCCCGAAAAAGCTTGGCGGACAGCACGGCCAGCGCCGTCGCACCGCCTCTGGCGACTGAATAGTCGTCGATGATGACCACGCGATCGATCTTTGTCATGCCGGGGCCGGGAAACCGGCCGACGCTTGCGGCGGATCGCAGGACCTCTGGAAGCGACGGGCGCATCACTTCGCCGAAACTGCGCCGTTGGCACAAGCCTCCAGCGCCTTGCGGTTGAGGATGCGGATCTTACCCTGGCCCCCGTCGATGATCTTGCCTTCCCGCAGGCGCCGCAGGCATTGATTGACCTTCTCGCGGGACGCCGGCAGCGTCGCGGCCAGATCATTTTGCGAGATGATCAGTTCGTCGCCGCTGTTTGCCGCATCTTTTCCATAAACAATGGAGAGCCGCAGCAGCGTACTGGCCAGCCTCGACTGCAGGCTCGACGCCGCATTCGCAATGATCCGAAGTTCAAGCTCTGAAATACGCGCCAGCGCCCTGGAGAAGACCTTTTCACGAAAACAGGGATCGCTGGCGTACATGTCGCGCAGCAGCCGGCCTTCGAAGAAATGCAGTTCGCAGGCGGAACCGGCGCGGTATTCGAGGTTCAACGTCTGCCTGCGCAGAACCTCGAGCTCGCCGATGAGGCCGGATTTTGGAATGATCTCAACGATGAATTCCCTGCCGTCGGGCAGCATCGTGCTTGCGCTGACCACCCCCGAATGCACGCGCGCGAACGTATCGACGAGGACGCCGGCCCCGGCGATAATCTCGCCGCGCCGGAAACGCCGGACGCTCGACCGGCAGGAAAGGAATTCGTCGTCGATGACGATGCGGCTGTTCAGATGAATGCCGCTGTTAGCTGATATCGCCGCCTTGCCGATGCCGGCCCTGCGATCTGATGCGTGTGTCGCCCCATCCATGCGCGTAACTCCACTCGATAACCATAGGCAATGCTGCACTGCATCATTTATATTGCCTTAATATGAGAGTCAAATAACATCACGGAGATATGACGTAAAGATAAAGTATATATTTAACTTCAAAACAAAATATACACCATAGAAATGGATCAAAATCTCATTTAAGCCAAAAAACAGCCACGCAGTCGAAGATGCCTGCCTAATAAAATGGCTTAGTGAATAAAAAACAGCAATAATCGAAATGATGATATCAAAACTAATAAAGAATCATCAGCATATAATCACCAAGAATTAGATTAGATTGTCGTTTTAGATGAAAATAAGGCCATCAAGGTGTAATCCTAATTCTCGATTGCCCGTTAGTAGCATAAAGAATTTGTTAAGGATTATGACCTTGGTAACAGACAACCAGAGTGCGGCGCAGCAAACTTTGAACGGTTCTTAATCGGAATGTTTTGGAGACCACCGATGACATGGGAAGCACATAGTTTCGAGGCGTGGTCGCGTGTCGGACGTTCCGCGAAAGGCGGCGATCTCCATTCGTCCCGGCCTCGTGCGGCAGGCAGATCGTCGAAGCGCGCGCTAGACCTTCTCATCGCAGTCACGGCGCTGATCCTGCTTTCCCCGCTTCTGTTGATCGTCGCGATGATCGTGAAGATAAGCGACCGCGGCCCGATCTTCTATTCCCATACGCGCATCGGCGTCGGCGGAACGCCGTTCGGATGCCTCAAGTTTCGCACGATGAAGACTGATGCGGGTGCTCAGCTTGCCGAATTGCTGCAAAACAACCCGGCTGCGCGAAGCGAATGGGAAGAGACACGCAAGCTGAAGGACGATCCGAGGATCACGGCCGTCGGTGATATCCTTAGGCGGTCGAGCATCGACGAGCTTCCCCAACTGATCAATATCGTGCGTGGCGACATGAGCCTTGTCGGCCCCCGGCCGATCACGGCCGAGGAATTGCCGCGCTACGGCGAGCATATATGGGCCTACATGGCCGTCCGCCCGGGCCTGACCGGTCACTGGCAGACCAGCGGGCGCAATGATGTCAGTTACGAGTACCGGGTTTCCCTCGACGTTCACTATCTCAACAATTGGTCGCTGCGCCGGGACTTCATCATCATTGCCAAGACCATTCCCGCTCTGTTTTCCCAGCGCGGCTCGTATTGAGCATTCATGGGGAGAGCCGCCAATCAGGCCTGGAATCGGAAGACACACTACTCCCCCGTCCCTCCAAGCTGCCACTACCTGGTTACTCCGTGATCTCGCCATTTTGGATTAGGACGACATGACCTCAAGCACGATCTTCAGCGGCGTTTCTCCGATATCTCTGCCTGCCGCAGCCACCGGCGGGAATTCGCCGCTCACCTTGCGGGATATGCTCTTCTTTCTCAGAATGCGCTGGCTGTGGATTGCGGCGACGACTTTCGCTTTCCTCGTATTGGCAGGAAGTTACGTGCTGACCGCCGAACCGACGTTCGTTGCCAACACGCAACTTGTGATCTTCCCCCAGGTCAGCGGCTCCGAAGCACAGCGGGCTTTCGCGGAAGACGCGTTCATCGAGGGACAGTTGGAGATCGCCAAATCCAGCGATGTCGTCGGTGGAACGGTAACGGCTCTTGGTCTCGATACCGATCCTGACTTTGTCGATCAGACGCCTTCGCTGCAGGTCAGGGCAAAGAACTGGTTGATGGGGGTTTCTTCCGAACCGGATACGGCATCGCAGGAAGCGGCGGGCACAGGACCGCGTGACACACAACCACAACAGCAGATCGAGGACGGGCGGATCCATGACCGGGCGATCGCCACGCTGCTGAACATGATGGGAGTACGCCGGATCGGGAGTTCGACGATCATCGAGATATCGGCTGCAGCATCGACCCCGCAGAAGGCCGTCGACATCGCCGACACGCTGGCCAGGCAGTATATCCAGAAGAATATCGCGATGAAGGCCAGTGCGTCCCGGCAATACAGCGAATGGCTGACCAGATTCGTCAGCGAGCAGCAGCGCGGATTGGCCGAAGCTGCCAGTGCCCTGGCCAGCTTCACCAGCAATCCGCGCGATCAGTTCAAGCTTGCCGAACTGCAGAGCGCGACTGACGCCCGCCGCACCCTCTATGAAAATACCTTGAATCAGCTGACCGAAGCCAAGCAGCGCATCACCTACCCGGTGTCGGATGCCACGATCGTCTCTCGGGCGACCCTGCCTCTTTCGAAAGCCAGACCACGCAGCACGCTCATCATCGCCTTTGCGGCGGCGGTTGGTCTTGGCGTCGGCTTCGCACTCGCCATGATAAGGCACGCCGGCGATCGCCGGATCGTCCGGCCCAATCAGATCGCGGATGCCGGTGGGCTGCCCTTTGTCACTTTGCTGGCGACATCGAGGACCCGCAATGATTATTCTGCGCGTTTCCTCGCCGCCGGTACCAGCAGCAGCGGCACGGTAGCCGCTTATCCTGTTATTCCGGGCATGGCGGAGCTGAGCGCCACGGTCGTTGGTCTTCGGCGCAAACGCCGAGTCGTTATTGGAATCGTCGCCGTCAATCCCGGCGGCGGGGCATCGACCATCGCATGCGAACTTGCGGTGCTCTCTTCGATATCAGGAGCGCAGACGCTGCTGATCGATGCGGCCGCACAGAAATCGTCGCTCAGCAAGTCGATCGCACCCCATAGTTCCACAGGCCTCATCGACGTTCTCGACAACGGCGAACTGATCCAGACGGCGGCATTGCCCCTCACCCCGACGCTGAAATTCCTACCCCTCGGCAAAGTCGAAGCGGTGACGCCCGCCATTCGCCTCAGTTCCCGCCGCACGCAGTTGAGTTTCGCCGACCTGAAAAAGGAGTTCGACGCCATATTCGTCGACATTTCCGCATTCTCCGCTTCGCCGGATGCCAATGCCATCGCGCCGGAACTGGACGGTGTCCTCGTGGTCACCTCGCACGGGCACACCTCGATCGACGATACCATGCACGTCATTGAGACCCTGCGGAATGTCGGCGCGGAGATCCTCGGCGCGGTCATCAACCATGCACCGAAAAGAATAGAGTCATGACTTCACCTTCGGCAGCAGCAACCAGGCAGGACAGCCCGATCGGACCGGCGCCTGTTCCTTGCGGCGCTAAAGCCGTGGCAGGCCACGCGCGCCGCCCATTGCGAATGGCGGTGGGAATTGCTTCGGCAGGCCGCCCCTCGATACTCAAGGAGACCGTCGATTATCTCACCGCCCTGCCGGACCAGGCCGAGCGGCTGATCGTCTGCGTGCCCGTGATCGACGACGCCGCCGGGCTCGCCGACCGCCTTGATGTGGAAGTCATCGTCGGCAGCCGTGGCCTGACCTCTCAGCGCAACAGGATCATCCAGGCCGCCGCCGCCGATACGGATGTTCTGATCTTCCTGGATGACGACTTCATTCCCGCCGCGACCTTCCTGTCACGTATGGCAGCTGTCTTTGCGGCAAACCCTGACGTGGCGATCGCCACCGGGGAAGTTCTGGCCGATGGCATCCTCGACGGCGGCCTCAGCATGTCAAACGCCCTGCAGGTTCTTGAAACTGCGGCCGAAGAGGCCGGGCATGTGACGGAAGTCTATAACGCCTACGGATGCAACATGGCGGTTCGCCTTTCACCCATTCTCGAGCACGCGCTGGCCTTCGATGAACAGCTGCCGCTCTACGGCTGGCTCGAGGATGTCGATTTCAGCCGGTCCATCGCCCGCTACGGCAGGTCCGTACGTGTCGAAGGCGCCCGCGGAGTGCATCTCGGCGTCAGATCCGGGCGCCAGCCCGGCCGAAGACTTGGCTATTCGCAGGTTGCCAATCCTGTCTACCTGATCCGGAAGGGCACAATGTCGAAGGGCCGTGCCATCGCACAGATCGGCCGTAACATCCTGGCGAATACGCGGGGCCTATTGTTCAATGATCGCTTGATCGACCGTTGGGGACGTTTGAACGGCAATTTGCTGGCGCTGTCCGATCTACTTATCGGGCGCGCCTCTCCGTCCCGCATTCTCGAATTCGGTAGTCCCTCGCCCCGCGAGATGCCTTCACCGTCGATAGCAACGAAACGGAGATAGCTGACAATGCAGCGCACATCCTGGTCCGACCGCTTTATCTCCGCCGCCCTTGCCTTGCTGGTATTTTCCTGCGTGACCGGCTGGAGCGTCGCCCATGCCGAAAACTATACCCTCGTGCCGGAAGATCAGGTGAGACTGCGGGTCGTCGAGTGGCGATCTTCGGATTCCCGGTATGCCAGCTGGGAAGCACTCGGCGGGACATATACAGTCGATGATGCCGGCAATCTGGCTGTCCCGATCGCTGGCCAGGTGCAGGCGATCGGGAAGACGACGGAACAGGTTTCCGATGCGATCGCCACTGCGCTCGCCGAAAAGGCGGAACTGCCGGGAAAGCCATTCATCGCCGTGGAAATTGCCCAGCATGCGCCGATCTTCGTGACCGGGACCGTGCAGACCCCCGGGCGCTATGCTTTTGAGGCCGATATGACGGTCATGAAGGCCGTCAGCATCGCCGGCGGCTTCCTTCGCGACCGCGAGGAGAATACCATCTTCGAGCGCGACCGGATCCAGGCTGCCGGCGCCTATCGAACGGCCATTCTCAACCGGCGCGATCTTCTGATGCGCCAAGCGCGATTGCGCGCCGAGATCGCCGGCGAACAAAGTTTCGATATCCCTGCCGAACTCGCCGGAACACCCGATGTAGACAAGCTGAAGGCGCAGGAATTGAACCTGATGCGGCTTCGACGTGTCGATATTGAAAGCCAGATCGATGCAGCGAGCGACCTCACCCGTCTCTACGGCCAGCAGGTCCAGTCGCTCGAGGCCAAGATCAATTCGCAAAGGCGGCAGATCGAGCTCGCGCAAAAGGAACTGGATAATGTCAACAGCCTGGTGAGCAAAGGCCTGGTCAGTAATTCCCGTCAGGTCTCGGTCGACCGCGGCGTTGCGGATGCACAAGGCACCTTGATCGATCTCGAGGTCGCCTTGACCACGGCTCGCCAGGGACTCAGCGAAGCCGATCGCTCGAAGATCAATATCGTCAACCGGCAGAACAGCGAAAACCAGGAGCTGCTCAACCAGGTCAATCTCGCGATCGGCAGGGCGGCAATCGACATTCAGGTGGCTCAGCTTCTCGGCGAACAGGCTGGCTACAGCGCTCAACTCGCACAGATGAACATGGACACGCCGGGTCTTGGCAGAGCGCAGAAGAACTACAGGATCGTGCGTCGCAGCGACGATGGCACTTATCGCAATATCGAGGCGGACGAGACAACCAGCTTGCGGCCGCATGATGTCGTCGAAATCGGCATTAATACGGACCTTCAGACGCCGTCGCCTCCGCTGCAGTTGCAGTCCGCCCCGCAGCAGCAAAGCTCGACCGTCCCGCTGTCTGATGTAGCAGGCGATAATCAGGCGGCTCCCGGCTGGATATCCCAGACGAGATCGAATTAGGGGGCGGTTGTGACCATCGACGACAACTGGCGACTACCGCCTCGAGCAGCGCCCCGAAAGGCGGATGCCGGTTTTCGGCAAACCCGATGCCTCCGCCGCTCCGTCCGGATCGGGATCTGAAGCATGTCGATAGAACCGATCGGCTTCATCGTTCTGCTGCTTGGCCTGCTCAGCATGGTCAACGGCGCGCGTTTTGCGATCACGACCCTTTGCCTGTCGACGCTCTTCGGAGCGGCAGCGGCTCTGCAATTGCCCGCGCTCGGCGGCAGCAGCATCCAGCCAAGCCATCTTCTCGTGCTTTTTCTCGTCGTGGCCGCCCTGTTGCGCCCGGCTCAAACACAGGCGACGCTCGCCAGCATGGCCTATCCGGGTCCCGGCTTCTGGTTTGCCGCCTATATCCTGTTTTCCGTGGCATCATCTTTCTTTTTGCCGCGCATCTTTGCAGGCGCGACCCTCGTCTACTCCTCTGCAAGAGACGCCACGGGCATGATGTCGACGGTGGCCGCTCCCCTGTCGCCGGGTTCGTCCAATCTCAGCCAGTCCGTCTATCTGCTCGGCGACCTCGCCTGCTTTGCCGTCGTCTCGGGGCTTGCAAGGCTCGGCTATGCCCGTTTCATCGCACTGCAGTTAATCGTCGCCTCGATCGCATGTTTTACCCTGGCGTTGACTGATATCGGAACATTCCTGACCGACCAGTCCTACCTGCTCGATGTCATCAGGAATGCGAATTATACGATGCATACGGCCGAGACGATCAGTGGCTTCAAACGCATCGTCGGTCCGTTCCCTGAAGCAAGCACTTATGGCGCGGTCGCATTGGCCTATTTTTCCTTCACGCTCATGCTTTGGCTGGAGCGCGTCCAAAGCCGTATGGCCGGGCTTGCGACGCTTTTCATTGGTCCGACGATCATCCTCTGCACATCGACAACCGCCTATATCGCCGGCATTTCCGTGGTCTGCATGTTCGTTCTGTTTTGCCTGAAACGACTGATCAGCGGCCCAGCCAAGACCCCGCATGTGACTTTCCTGGTGATCACGCTGTTCTTGATTCCCTGCGGGATCGCCGCGCTAAGCCTTGTCCCCGATGCCTGGGATTCCATAGCCGGCCTGGTCAACACCACCTTGTCGGACAAGCTTCAATCGCAATCCGGCGAAGAGCGCACTGCCTGGAACACGCTGGCATTGATCGCATTCGTCGATACCGCCACCTTCGGCGCCGGGCTTGGCACGGTTCGGGCCTCGAGTTTTATCGCTGCGTTGCTCTCTAATGTCGGATTGACCGGCACTCTTCTCTTCGCCGCCTTCCTGTACAGCCTTGCGAGAGCCTCCGGCCGGCACATGTCAGGCAACCGGGAGACGCACACGATCGGAAACGCCGCTGTTATGGCATCCATCGCGCAGGTCGCCTCGGCGGCGATATCGGGGAGCGGCACGGATCTCGGCTTGCTGTTCAGCACCACGGCAGGTCTGGCGGCCGGCTGCCTGGCAACCAATACATCCCCCCGGCGCGCGACCCGATCGCTCGCAAATCGAACCCCGCTGGAGACATCGACATCTCTGATGAGAGCGCCGATGTTTTCAACACGATGACGCCCGCTTTGGAACTCCGCCACGGCGCGGGATGGCAATCTCGTCGAGCCATCGACGTGCCCGCATTGGGCCGAAGCCGGCCGGCCGCACCGCATCTTTCAAGGATCGCCTGTAAAAGCAGTCCATCGAACAAGCGCCGTCGGAGGTCAGTCGCAGAAGGCTATGCTGTAGATTTTATGCCGACATCAGCCTTGCGGGCGCTCGCTGGTGGTCGCGACGCTATCTGCAACGGAATTGTTTTCGCGCAGCTTGGCACTGCGCCGCAGAAGCCCCGACAGGAACACACCTGCCAGATAGCCGATTTCCATGATTACGAGGATAGCGATACCGGAGAGCATGGCCGCGATCACGGACGACCCGCCGGCAAAAGCCACGCCGCCGAAGCCGATTGCCACCAGGATTGCAAAAATCGCGAAAGCCCAGGCGCGGATGGACGCCCCGGCAGCGATCGAAATCACGGCTGCCCCGAGTGTGGTGATCAACATCACAATCCCCCTTCCCTCCGCATTCCGACAAGGGTTCCGGCACCACTCGCCGTACCGCGAAACAACATGTCGAAACATAGCCTTATGACAGGCAAGGCACTCTTCATGGTGAATATCTCAACAATGAAACATACAAAAGCCGCCAACAGCCAGACACCGATTCAGCACCAGCGCACTGGATACTGGCCTATATATACCGAACAGGGCCTTCATATGACAGACCCGTCGGCTCAATTCACAACTGGTCCCTCGCCTCGCAAAGACAATACCGATTCACTTGTATTGCGCACAATCGGAAAGGTGATGACATGAACAACCAGTGCGTCGTCTACGTCACGGATGTCGAGTATTCATTTCCAACCATTCTCTCGGCGCTTCAGGCTCGCAAATTCGCAAGCCCTGCGACCGACGTCTGCGTTCTGATGTCGGAACATCTCGACAATTTCGAAGAGCTGAAAGCCCTGCTCGCAAGGAGTGGGGTCATATTGACCGATGCGACCGAAGCGCTGCAGGACTCGCTCGGCAAGCTCGACAGTTCGCATTTCCAGGGACGCATCAGCGTCAGCACGATGGCCAAGCTGGTCCTTTGCGAGATACTGCCTTCCAACTATACCCAGATCATCTACCTGGATGGGGATACCCAGATCGTCAGCGATCTCGGTGCGTTCGAAAGCGCCACTGTGCCCGAGGGCAGGTTTTTCGCGGCTCGCGATTACACGGCGATCCATGACTTCCTCGACACCGGAAAGGACAGCCACTATTTCAACGCAGGCGTCCTGAAATTTCATCGAAACGGCTGGATCGGGCAGGAGGCTCTCGAGCTTTTCGCTAGAAATCCCGAGGCGTGCGAGGGCAAACATGATCAGGGTGCATTGAATTATGTCTGCGGTTCATCGCTCATCCTGGTATCCAACCGCTGGAACTTTCCCAAACAGTTCCTTCATCTGGTGAACATGCCCTCCTTGTCGATCGTCCATTATATGGCGCATCCGAAGCCATGGCATGGAACTTTCTTTCCGTGGACCGATAAGGAAAGCCAAGTATACGTAGACCTGCGCAAAGCACATCCGATTTACAACTCACTGTATCGCGGAATAACCTTCGATCGGAAGATGCTGTATAAATACCGGTCGATACGGGCGCGCATCGAGCATGCAATTGAGAAAGACGAATCCAATCCTAGGGTCCAGAGCCTGCTGGTTGGCGACTATGCCGTATGATGATGTATTGTTGGTCCGACTTGAATGTTCGCGCTCAGCTTAGCGTCGCCGGTCGAGGCGTGGATTTGCAGACGGAAGCGCAAAGTATTCATCCATTCATTCCAGGAATGGATAATCTTCAGGACAGAATATGAGTTATAGGGCTTCCGCCGCCAGTATCTCGCATTACATGAAAGCCCGTCTGCGCCGGTCGCTCAAGGCTCGGCAGGTTCGCTATGACCTGCTGCGCAGCGGGCTCAAGCAGGCGCGCCACGTCGTCATCTGCGTCATCCGTGACGAGGGACACCGGTTGGCCTTCTTCCTTCAGTATTATCGCGATCTCGGCTTCGAGCACTTCATCTGTATCGACAACGGCTCGACCGACGGCACGGTCGAGTTGCTGTCCAGCTTCGACGATGTCTCCCTTCTCTCGGCTCATGGTTCCTACAAAGCGGCGAGGTTCGGAAACGACTGGATCAACGAGGTCATCAACCGCCACTGCCGGGAGAAGTGGGTCCTGTATGTCGATGCAGACGAGTTCCTGGTCTATCCGCATTGCGATACAAGGCCGATCGATCAATTGACTTCCTACATCGATTCCATGGGCGGCCATTCCCTCCGCTCGGTCATGATCGACATGTACAGCCCGCATCCCGTTCTCGAAAACATATGCGAACCCGGTCGCAACCCGCTCGAGGTCTGCAATCTCTTCGACCGCTCCGGCTATGTGGCGCATTTCGACAAACACAACCGGACGATATGGATCAAGGGCGGCGTTCGCGGGCGCGTCTATTTCCACGACCGCCTCTGGGACGGCCCCGCGCTCAACAAGATACCACTCGTCTATGTGGCGGGTGAACGTCTGTTTCTCAAGTCATCGCACCAGGTCTGGCCGCTCTCCCTGAATTTGGGCGACATGCGCGGAGCGCTCGGCGTATCCGGCGCCCTTCTGCATTTCAAGTTCCTGTCAACCTTCGTGCACAAGGTCGCCGATGCGGCACACCGGTCCCAACATACGGAAGAATATACCGTATACTCCTCAGGCAAGGACATGTATGACTTCGTCTACGACGATACTGGCACCTACAGAAGCTGGAAGGACCTGTCCGATCGCGGGCTCATACAGGGTGAAGGCTGGAAATACTGGAGGAATGCTTCCGAGAGCGACGTCTAAGTATGCCGCGCCAAAATGCGCAGCGATTTTGGGACGACGTGCATGAAGACAAGCGCCAACCTGATCTTTCAGCCTGCTCCGCCTGTCTATCAACTCGCACTGTCATCAAACACAAAACCCGCCGGCGGCGGGTTCTGTCGAGGCTTTCTGCCATTCCGTTTTTTTGTCGCGGCGACGCCTCAGGCGAGATCCGCCCCCTCGGCATAAGCCTCCAGCGCCTTCCGATTGAGAATACGGATTTTGCCCTGTGTCCCGTCGACCACTTTGCTCTCGCGCAAGCGCCGCAGGCATTGGTTGACCTTTTCACGCGACGCCGGCAGTGTCGCGGCCAGCTCATGCTGGGAGATGATCAGCTCGTCGCCGCTATTTTGCGCATCCATTCTGTAGAGGGCAGAAAGACGCAGCAGCGTTCGGGCAAGTCTCTGCCTTAGACTCGATCCGGCATTGGAAATGATCCGCAGTTCGAGTTCGGAAACACGTGCCAGCGCCTTCGACAGGATCTTCACCTGAAATTGCGGATCGTTCGCACACAGGTCCCGCAGCAACCGACCGTCGAAGTAATGCAGTTCGCAATCCGACGAGGCCCGATATTCCAGGCTGAGAGACTGCTTGCGGAGCACCTCCAATTCGCCGATCAAGCCGCCTTTCGGAACGATTTCCACGATGAACTCTCGTCCATCGGCAAGCGGGGTGCTTGCGCTCACCATTCCGCGCTGTACGCGGGCGAACATGTCAAGGACAACGCCGGCGCCGGCAATAATCTCACCGCGGCGAAACTTTCGAACACTCGAGCGGTAAAACGGGAACTCGTGATCCAAATCCGCCCGGCCGTCGTAAACAATACCTGCAGGCCACGGCCCGCAAGTAACCGCTTCGCTTGTTCGCGCTGCGTTTCCTCTAGCTCTGTTATCTCTGGTGCTGATCGCCCCGTCCATACGCACAACTCCACGCAGACTAAACAACATATTATCTGGAGCGACATTCGTAATAGGTTAGCTTAGAAAGTCAAACAATAATAAAATAAAAACTTCGTGTTAAAACTATACATTATTATGAATAATCCTCATATTTATATATCATAAAATTCATATTGAATTCTATCGCAGACAATTCTTTGAGGCTGCATGACAATTTTTATACAATTTGTGACAATCGCCTATCCGCAGGACACATCCACTAAGTACAACAACAACACAGAATTTTAAAATAAAACTAAATAACATTTCCAAATATAGCCAAAAGCAAATGTAATATTTTTAATATACATAATAATTTCTTTAGAGTATAAAGAATTTATTCATGATTATGACCTTGGTCACAGACTTCAACCTTGCATTAAAACAAAGCTTTGGCTGTGATTTCTGGAATTCGTCTAACGGAGACGCGGGTGGCGGGAAAAAATCAGGGCATCAACCCAACCGGACCTTGGCGGGATTTCGCCAGGGCTCGACAGGAAAGGCGTCCATTCAATTCGTCACAACCCCGTCTAATCAGCAGAATTCTGAAGCGCGCATTGGACATTATCATTGCGGCAAGTTTCTTATTCTTTCTGTCGCCGCTCCTTCTGTCGGCGGCAGTCATCGTCGCGCTAAGTGATTGGGGCCCTGTTTTCAATTCTCATCGCAAGATCGGTTATAAGGGAAAAGAGTTTGGTTGCCTCAAGTTTCGGACGACAGGATCCGACGCAACGACCGACACGCACGTCACGGTCGTCGGCGATATTTTGAGGCGGTCGAGCCTCGACAAGCTTCCGCAATTGGTCAACGTGTTGCTGGGTCAAATGAGCCTCGTCGGGCCTCGCGCCATTACCAAGGAAGAGCTGCAGCGTTATGGTGAACATGCCTATGCCTACATGGCCGTTCGTCCCGGCCTGACTGGCCATTGGCAAACCAGCGGGCACAACGACGTCAACTATCGGAACGGAATTTCCCTCGACGTTGAATACTTGTCCAAATGGACGCTCGCGCTGGATTTCGTGATCATGGCAAAAACGCTGTCGGCGCTGCTTTCCCGGCACGCCTTGCTACCCAAAGTCGATTCCTAAAGCATGTCGCATAAAACTATGTTGCGGTTTTGCGATAAAGACATACGCAAAACCAGAGACCAAGGCGTGGCAAGCGAATCTAAAAGATCGCGGCGCGCTTTACACCTGACATATAGCGCAACCGAGAATTCTGCCGCCTCGGTCATGTCATTACCCATGAGGACGCTTACCTGTGAGATGGGAGCGCTCAGTAATGGCGTTCCTTTTCCGGCGCTTCTGAATATGCCACAAGGAGAAAGCGAATAGACCCGCCAGATAGCATATCTCCATCAATACAAGCACTTCGACGCAAGAAACGACCGCCTCCGCCAAGGAGGAACCTTTCAGCAGGATCACGCCGCCCAAGGACGTGACCACCAGAAATGCAAAGATTGCAAAGGCCGAGGCGCGAATGGTTGCTCCGGCGGCGATAGAGACGGCAACCACGACGAGCGTGCTCTTCAGCATTATTCTGATCCTCTCTTCACACCTCCTTCAAGTCACCGTCAGCCCTCGATGACATGACAAAACCCAAAGTCGAAACGAAGTCCGATCAAAGTATTTTATCTATTGCGGTTAAAATATTGCTAACTTCAGTCCAGCAAATCGACGGAACAGCGCCGGAGAATATTCGACTATTCATCCAGTGGGGCCGTTCTCCCGATTAAATCCAAGAAATCCTTGGATATTGCCCTCAGAAAGATTTAGCTCTCGGGGGTTTATACGGGAGCCAGCAACGCAGATCCCGGCGTTCTCTCGCCGAACTGAACGTTCATTTGTCGATTCTGAAAAGATGAATTTGGCCATAGGCTTACGCTCGAGCGCATATGAGCTGGCAACGATCGGGCTTACGCTCGTCCGGCAAGCGTGACATCGACGGCATCAGGGTTGCGCAGCAGCCTATGGAAAACTCGGCCGCTACGATCGACCGGATATTTATCTGAGGTGATCGGCACGCAACAACGAAACAAGGCCCGCCGCTATAGCAAGCCCTGCTGATGTCCTTGCCGGTTAAGCACCTGCGATGGAATTGCCGGCATCGAGGCCGGTATCGACAAACCTATTTCGAGACCGCGCCGGCCAGTTGCCGTTTTACGCCGCGTTGGAGACTGAGGTTTTCCAGCCAGGTAACTTGTTTCCTCAATTTCAACGCCGGCTTTTCGATAAATCTCCACGAGAAGGCGGCAAAGCAAGCGGCAACAATGCTGCAGACGATGCCGTTCAACCACCAGTTATGCGCCCAGGGGCCGAGCGCCACGAACGCCTGTTGGATCGGATAGCCATAGAGGAAGACGCCGTAGGAGTAGTCGGCCCCACGCAGGACGCCAAGCTTGCGGGGCGAGGTAAGACCAAGGAAGACCGTGACATACCCCATGGCCGGAATGGCAATGAAGTCCCCAAAGGAGGTGAACCAGTAGGCCCACAATATCATTGCCACAGAGGCGAGGAAAATTCGGATATCCCAAAGAACCTTGTCCTTGTAGAGATAGAAGGTCACCCCCACAAGAAAAGAACAAATGAGCAGATTGCCAGACGCGGTCGTCGGCATAGTAGCCCAATCGCTTTCATGTTTCCAATATCTTGCAATACCGAAGGCTATGATCAAAGCCGGCGTGGCGATAAGGGCAATCACCCGCCGCCTGACCACACCGAGCAGGAAGAGAACGGCGATCACGGCATAGCACTCAAGCTCGAAGGGCACCGTCCAGAGCTGGCCGTTCACCATTGCGGCGTCAGGATTATCCAGGAATACCCCGGGGAGATTGAAGTGAATGTGCCCTGTGACATTCATCAGATATGTAAAGAACTGAGGATCGGTGAAATAGTCACGCAGGTCATACTCAGTGTAGATCGCTCCGAGTATAAAGGCAGCCAACAATACCTCTACCGCGAGAGCGGGGTAGATCCGGATAAATCGATTACCGAGAAAGGAGATCAATGTCTTCGATCGTTCAAGACTGCCGGCCACCAGGAAACCGCTCAGAACAAAGAACATGGGCAGCACTGATTTGATAAAAGGACGGAATGGCGACTCCCAAAGAAACAGGTCATCGCCATAAGTGACGCGGGCCGTGTGTATCCAAAGCACTGAAAAGGCTAACAGTAATCGCATATAGTCGAATCCTGTCGGTCGCCCGTTCGCTAGATCAAGCTTTTCGCCGAGAACCATCTGTGCCCCTTTCAGAAGTATTGACTCGATTTGGAATGGCAAGCCGTTGCCGCAGAGCGGCGGCGGCATCATTGCCGGGTCGGGGCCGCGTGTCAGTGACCACAGGTACATCAGGTAAAAATTGAACGAGAGAGCAGCCCTCTCCCGAAGACGCGTCTCTGACCATCAACCCATGGCCCTGTGCTTCCCGAGGGCCATGCGACGGTCGGAGTTGGAATCCAGGTGATCGGGCGGCGGATTGGATGAGGAGACTATGAAATTTCTGGCCACCCTGTTCTGTATTGTTCTAGCCCTTATCGGATTGGCGCTGATCGGCGGCGGCGCCTGGCTGCTGCGCCTCGGCGGCTCGCCCTATTACGCCATCATCGGGCTTGCCTATCTGGTTGCCGCGCTTCTGCTGTGGCGCCGGAAGACGGCAGGCGGGCTCATCGTCCTGCTGGTCGCCGTTTTCACCCTTCCCTGGGCGCTATGGGAGTCGGGTCTCAATTTCTGGGCGCTGTTTGCCCGCTTGATGTCCCCCATCGCGCTGGCGGGCTTTGCCCTTCTCTTTGCACCATCGCTTTCCCCGGCCGCCAACCGGAAGCTCTTTTATGGCGGCGCCTTGGTGACCGCTCTCATCTTTGTCGCGGGTTTCGGTCTCAGCTTCGTGCCGCATGGGATCATCCGCCCCTCCGCCGACATCACCGCCTATAAAACCGCCAAGGGCGACAACTCTCCCTCCGACTGGCCATCCTATGGCCGCACCACGGCAGGAGATCGTTATTCCCCATTCGATCAGATCAACCGCGGCAATGTTTCCAAGCTCGATCTCGCCTGGACATATCGCACCGGAAAAGGCGATGGCGCCGATCAGAACACGCCTCTGCAGATCGGCGATACGGTCTACACTTGCACGCCGACAGATGTGATCGCAGCGCTCGATGCAGATACCGGCAAACCCCGCTGGGCTTTCGATCCCAAGGCGACGGCGCCTTATTGGCAACGCTGCCGCGGCCTCGGTTACTACAAGATGCCGACGGAAGCCCAGTCCGCCGATGGTCTTTGCAATGAGCGCCTGGTGCAGACGACGATCGATGCCCGTCTCCTGGAGATCGACAGCAGGACCGGCACGCCCTGCAAGGACTTCGGAGTCAATGGCACCGTGCAGCTTTCCCAGGGCATGGGCGAAGTCAAGACGGGCTATTATTTCCAGACATCGGCGCCGCTGATTGCCCGCAACCTGATCGTCGTCGGAGGCTGGGTCACGGACAATCAGGAGGTCGGCGAACCCTCTGGCGTCATTCGTGCGTTCAACGTCGTCACCGGCGAGCTTGAATGGGCATGGGATCTCGGCAACCCGGAGATCACCAAACTCCCGCCGAAGGGCCAGACTTACACGCGGGCCACGCCCAACATGTGGACGACGGCCGCATTCGACGACAAGCTTGGCCTTATCTATGCACCGCTCGGCAATACCACGCCGGATTATTACGGCGTCAATCGCCCTCCCTTCGCCGATCAATACAATGCGACATTGGTGGCACTCGATGTGACGACGGGTCGGGAAAAATGGAAATTCCAGACCGTGCATCACGACATCTGGGACTATGATCTGCCCGCTCAACCGGTCCTGATCGACCTGCCTGACGGCAATGGCGCCACCATGCCTGCTCTGCTGCAGACCACCAAACGCGGGCAGCTTTTTCTCCTCGACCGCCGAACCGGCACGCCGCTTGCCGACGTTCAGGAGAAGCCGGTGCCGCAGCAAGGCGGCGTGCCGGAAGAGAAACTCTCCCCAACGCAGCCCTACTCCGTCGGCATGCCGACAATCGGTGCGGAGCGCGTGACGGAGCAGATGGCCTGGGGCCTGACGATGTTCGATCAGCTGGCATGTCGCATCGCCTTCCGCAAGATGCGCTATGACGGCGACTTCACCCCGATCGGCACGCAATATGCGATCCAGCAGCCGGGAAATCTGGGTGGCCTCAATTGGGGAAGCGTATCGGTCGATCTGCCCAACAACAGGGTCTTCATGAACGATATCCGCGTCCCCAGTCTCTTCGCACTCATCCCACGCGAGGAGTATGTCGACTTTGCCCTCACCACGACCGCGCACGGCCCCTCCGCCCCCCAGCGCGGTACGCCTTACGCCATGGCCACCGAGATGTGGACATCGAGGCTCCGCGTTCCCTGCACGCAACCGCCCTTCGGCACCGTCACTGCAGTGGATCTGAAGACGCGCAAGATCGCGTGGCAGGTTCCTGCCGGTACAGCCGAAGAACTCGGGCCGTTCAAGATCAAAACCAAACTGCCTATGCCGATGGGCCTGCCGAGCTACGCCGGCACGTCTGCGACCGCCGGCGGCGTCGTCTTCTTCGCTGGCTTCCAGGACTATTATATCCGTGCCTATGATGCCGAGAACGGTGCCGAGCTCTGGAGATACCCCCTGCCGGTCGGCTCGAGCGCAACGCCCATGACCTACGTCTCACCGAAAACAGGCAAGCAATATGTCCTGATATCGGTTGGCGGCGCACCCTATTCGAAAGACGTCGGCGACTACGTCCTTGCCTTCTCTCTAAAAGACGGAGCTTAGCCACAGATATCGCATAACGTTCACCGACTATCTTCAAGTCTAAGCAACCGGCCACCGGACCGCTTCTTAGCGAAGGCAATCGGATTTGGCGGCGTTGTCGGTCACACTGTGTTACTTTGATCCGACGAGGAATTGGGACTTACGAACGTGACGCGAAAACTGGCGGCGATCCTGGTCGCAGATGTGGTCGGCTACAGCCGCCTCGCCGGTGCGGACGAGGATCGCATCCTGGCGCGGTTGAGAACGCTGCGCAGCGACCTGGTCGATCCAACAATTGCCGTGCACAATGGCCGGGTCGTCAAGCGAACGGGAGACGGAAGCCTCATCGAGTTTCGCAGCGTCGTCGACGCCGTGCGTTGCGCGATCGAAGTGCAGACCGCCATGGTCGAGCGCAATATCGGCGTGCCGTCAGAGCATCGCATCGAGTTCCGGGTCGGGATCCATCTGGGAGATGTGGTCGAGGAAAACGACGGCGACTTGATGGGCGACGGCGTCAATATCGCCGCGCGGTTGGAAGGAATTGCCAAGCCCGGCGCCATCTGTCTTTCCGAAGATGCCTACCGCCAGGTGAAAGCGCGGCTTGATCTTGCCGTCACCGATCTCGGTAAAATTGAGCTCAAGAATATCGCTGAACCGATGCAGGTCTATTCACTTCAGATCGGAACTCCGGAGCCGAACTCGGCACGACAGGTGCGGCC
Organism: Rhizobium sp. WSM409; assembly: GCF_057653825.1. Taxonomy (NCBI): domain Bacteria; kingdom Pseudomonadati; phylum Pseudomonadota; class Alphaproteobacteria; order Hyphomicrobiales; family Rhizobiaceae; genus Rhizobium; species Rhizobium sp. WSM409. Next base: position 3,477,277 of record NZ_CM172794.1, read on the forward strand.
CGCAATCGAAATGCCGTCGGCTCCGGCCGTTCCCGACAAGCCGTCCATCGCCGTACTGGCGTTCAACAACATGAGCGGCGATGCCGAACAAGAGTATTTTTCCGACGGTATCAGCGAGGACATCATCACCGATCTCTCCAAGCTGTCCGAACTGCACGTCATCGCCCGCAACTCATCCTTCGTCTACAAGAATGTAACGGCCTCCGTGCCTGCCATGGCCAAGGCGCTCGGCGTCCGCTATGTCCTCGAAGGCAGCGTCCGCAAGGCCGGCAACCGAGTGCGTGTCACCGCCCAATTGATCGACGCCAGCAATGGCGGACATATCTGGGCCAGCCGGTTCGATCGCGACCTCACCGACATTTTCGCGGTTCAGGATGAGCTCACGCAGGAGATCGTGGCCGCGCTCAGGCTGAACCTCACGCATGGTGACCAAGACCGATTGGCCCAAGGGCGCGCACTCAATGTCGACGCTTACGAGTTGTTGTTACGTGGCCGCGAGCAGGCGTCGTCCCACACCCGAACCGGAAACAGAGCCGCCCGCAGCCTGGCGGCCGACGCCATTGCCGTCGATCCGCAATATGCGGCCGCCCAGGCCCTCATTTCCTTCACCCACGTGCTCGACTACGTCAACGCCTGGAGCACCGATCCGGAAGGCTCGCTGCGGATCGGGATGGATCTCGCGCAGAAGGCCGTGGAGATGGCCGAGGAACAGCCCAACGGCCGCTTCGCACTGGGCATGGCTTGCATGTGGAACCGGGAACTGGACCGGGCGCAGGCGGAGGTGCAGCAGGGCCTCGCGCTACAGCCCAACTCCGCCGAGCTCCTGTTGCTGATGGCCCATATCCAGATATTCTCCGGCGATCCCGCCGGCGCCCTGGAAACACTCGATGCATCGATGCGGCTCGATCCGCACCATCCGGAAATTCTCTTCCAATTTCGCGCCGATGCGCACTTTTCTCTCGGCGAGTATGAACAAGCGATTGCAGCCATCGAGCAGCGGCTCCAACAAAACTCTCAGTCGGAGACCGCCTACGCCCTGCTTGCCTCATGCTATGGGCACCTCGACCGGCCGGAGGAGAGCCGGCAGGCCTGGGAAAAGGCACTCAGGATCAATCCTGATTTTTCTGTCGAGCGCCGCCGGCGGGTCCTTCCATTTCGAAACCCCGAGGACTTTGACCGCCGCGTGGAAGGACTTCGTAAGGCAGGACTTACCGGTTCAGATCTTGGTCTATGTTGAGGGGAACTGCTGTCGAGCCGATACGGCGAACAGCACATGTTATGGCGGACGCGCGACAAGCCTCAGGTCACGCCCTCTCCACGGGAGCATGTGACCCGCGAACGTGATGCCACTTCGGGCAACTGTAATGGCAACGGCACGGCACCTGCTGTAAGATATCGGTAAGGGATCGGACACCCGGAAAGAGCTGATATGGAGCGCCGCCTTGCAGCAGTCCTGATTGCGGATGTGGTCGGTTATAGCCGCCTGAGCGAGATCGACGAAGAGGGAACGCGTATCCGCTTCCACACCGACCTCCACGAACTCTTCGAACCGAAGATCGCCACGCATCACGGCCGCCTGATTAAGACCATGGGCGACGGGATTCTGGTTGAGTTCCACAGCGTGGTGGATGCTTTGCGCTGCGCCGTCAAAATCCAGCAACAAAAGGCGGAACGCAATGCGGCCCTGCGGCCCGAGCAGCGAATGCTTTTCCGCATCGGCGTCAATCTCGGCGATGTCATCGTCGAAGGAGAGGACATTCATGGAGACGGCGTCAACATAGCGGCGCGCCTGGAGAGCCTTGCCCAGCCCGGCGGGATTTGCATATCCGGCACCGCATTCGATCACACGGTACACAAGGCTGATGTCGGCTTCTCGGCTCTTGGTGAGCAGCGACTGAAGAACATAGCCGATCCCGTTCGCGTCTATCGTGTTCTGTTAGATCCCTCCGAGGCAGGCAAGGTCGTCGCCTCCCGTCGGCCGCGCCGCCGGGCGGTCATCCTAGCCACACTTGCAGCACTGTTGATTGCGGCCACTGCGATTGTCCTCGCATGGCAATGGCCATTTGTGCCCCAACGTCCATCTGTCGCGGTGCTTCCTTTCGCCAATTTGAGTAGCGACGCCGGCCAGGATTATTTCACCGATGGCATTACAGACAGCCTGATTGCCGATCTGACCATGCTTTCGGACCTTGACGTCATCGGTCATAATTCGGTGTTTGCATACAAAGGCAAGCCTCTCGTTTTGGCCGACATCGGACGCGATCTCGGCGTGCGTTTTATCGTTGAGGGCAGCGTGCAACGGATAGGCGATCAAATCCGCGTCAATGCACAGCTGAGCGATGCCGCAAGCGGTGACCACTTGTGGGCTAACCGATTTAATCGCGCCGCGGCAGATGTCATGGCTGTGCAGGATGAGCTCAGCCGGCAGATTGCCGAAGCGCTCGGCCTAAAACTCACTCAATCCGAGGCGGAACGGATTACCCGTCCGCCGACCGCCAATCTCGAGGCATACGACTACTACCTTCGTGCTGAGCAGGCGACGCGCACCGGCCGCCGTTCCCGGCTGCTCGAGGCACTGGCGCTCTTTGACAAGGCGGAGGCGCTCGACCCCGGTTTTGCAGAGGCCTTCGCGGCCGACGCGCATGCGACCGCTTATGTCTGGCGAAGCGCGTACGACGACGTTCTGCAGAGCGCGTTGGCGCGAAAAAGAGCCTACGAGAAGGCAAGCCGCGCGCTGGCTCTCGACCCGGTTCTATCATCGCCATACGCTGTGCTTGCCGTCATGCAAGTCGTCGACCGCCGCTACGAGCAGGCGGTCGCCTCGGCGCAGCAGGCAGTATCGCTTGGGCCTGCCGATGCCGAAGCTCATATGGCGTTGGCATACGTTCAACTGTTCTCCGGAAATCATGCCGAAGCCGGCGCGGCCGTCGAGACGGCGCTCAGGCACGATCCGAACCTCTCCGCCATCAACCGATATACGGCCGGCCTGGTGTTTTATTTGCAGCGCGACTACACGAAGGCCATCGACAGCTTCGAACGCGCGCGCGATGGTTCTCCGGGAAATGGCGATTTCGTTACCCCACTCGCTATGGCCTATGCCCGTGCCGGTCGCCTCGATGACGCTCGTGCAACTGTCGCCGAAGGAATTCGCTTTGTGGCTGGACGCGATTCCCTGGCGGGCTGGCGTATCAGCAATGCCCATTTCCGCAACGAGCAGGATTTGGTGTTTATCCTCGATGCCCTGCGCGAGGCCGGCCTGCCGGAATGGCCGTTCGGTTTCAAGGGCAATGAGCAGGATCGGCTGCACGGTGAAGAAATCGCAAGCACCGTCATCGGTAAACTCCTCCGGGGCAAGACCGAGCCCTCAGGAAGCCCTGCACTCATGCAAATCGAACGCGACGGCAAGGCGGCCTTCCGCTCGGCGACGCAGATGATCACCGGAACGGTTTTCGTCAATGGCGACATGCTTTGCGAGCAGAGTGAAAACGCATTTGGACGAGCCGATTGCGGCCCGGTCTACAGACCTGCAAACTCGCCCGCAGAAACCAGCTATGCTTACGTGAACTCCACCAAGGTCTTCTATTTTTCGCCCGTCAAATAGCCGCGGTCAGTGATACTGATCCCGTTCGAGATCGGCGGCGACCTTCGGCCAGTTGCTGTCGGCTTTCGGCACTGCCTCGGCCACATGAGCGGCAAACCCCTCGGCCGATCCCTTGTCGTAGATTAGGTAAAGCTTGCCGTCGATGATCTTGAACGCTTCCGGATCGACGTTGATCGTCACCGACCCCAGAGCCACCTCGCCCGCGCAGTAACCGCCATACTGAGGCGCATATTTGATCGGCTCGCTGATGAACATTTCGCGGTGTTTGGCATTGGCGAAAAGCCACGGCGTCCCCAGCCATTCGTGGGAGAATTCCTCGGAGCCTTTCACCGCTTTGCCTTCGGTGAAATAGGCGACGGGGTCGTATCCCATGATCGCCACGCCGCCGAAGTAGCCCGTGTTTACCGAGTCGTCGGCGAAAGCCCGCGATCCACCGACAGCTGCCAAAGCCAGAAGGATCACCGCCATAGAATGCCCAATTCCTCGCGCACCGCTTATGGTCCCCGCATACATCTGCGCCTCCTATTCAATCATGAATTTCCATGCACTTCGCGTATTCTTTTTCGCCAATGCGGCTGGCCGGAGGGCAAGGCGCGCCATGCCGCTTGAAAAGCCGCACGATGTCGGTGTTGCCCTTCCAGATCGCTCGCGTGATTGGCGTGTAGCCATGAACCTCCGCATGACCGACGTCAGCCCCCTCAGCGAGAAGAAACGTGGCGAGAGCGACGTGGTTTTCCTCACCGGCGACCATCAGCGGCGTCACACCCGCTTTGTTGGCCGCATCGTCGAGCGTCGCGCCGTGGTGGAGAAGCAGTTTGCTGATCGGCAAGCTGCCGGAAAAGGCCGCGGCATGAAGCGGCGTAAAGCCGCCTGAATTCCGAGCCATGACGTCGGCGCCTTTGCCGATCAGCAATTCAGCTATGGGAAGCTGGGCTCCGAGCGCGGCGTTAATGAGAGGTGTTGCCTGATCGCGTGTCCGGCTGTCGACATCGGCACCGGTAGCCAGAACCTGCTCGACGACGGCGGTGTTGCCGGTGGCAACGGCATCGAACAAGGGGCTCCCCGCAGCGGCCACCGTCGCTGTGAAAATCAACGTCACCGATGCAAGCAGCCCACGCATGGCTCAGCCCCCGAAGGTTGCCAAGGAAAATAGCACAAGCCGCGGGTTTTGGGTAGGCACCGAGGATCGCAGGAGGTTGAATTCCCCTGCATCAAGCTGTCGGCAACGCGCCATCCTGACAGGATGCAAAATCTATCGCGACCACCGGGCTATGATGTCGTCGGTATTTGCCAACGCCTTGCGGACTGCATTGCGCGCCATGTTCGGCCGCTGCAGTCGAATGTTTTTCTCAATATTTTCGTGAAGTTTCAGCGCGTACCGCAAGTTGTCTTCCTCCCGCGTTACATGGGCGAAGAGGTGGTTCAGCGCCGATTCGATCAATACGCCGAGCGGTACCAACAGATCATTTCCCGAGGCGCGCAAGATCGCGATGTGAAATCGCGCATCGGATTCTGTTCGCTGCTGGAGCGATGTCGCCTGATCCATATCGTGCAGGGCCTGACTGATCGCGGTCATCTGCTCGTCAGTTCGGCGCTCCGCAGCAAGCGCAGTCGCTTCCGGCTCGATCATATGCCTGAGTTCTTGCACGGCCCTCAGAAAGGATTCGCGATCAGGAGATGCCGCATACCAGCCCAAGACATCTCGATCCAGCAGGTTCCAACGTTCCTTGGGTTCGACCCAACTGCCGATTTTCGGGCGGGAAGAAAGCAGGCCCTTGGCCATCAGCATTTTGATCGCTTCGCGCACCGCCGATCGGCTGACGTCAAAGACTTCCGACCATTTTGCCTCATTTGGCAGGATTGTGCCCGGCGGATAGTCGCCGCGCACGATTCGCAGACCGATCTCGCCTGCCAAAGACACATGAACACTCGCCCCAGTCATGCGGGGAGAATTTGGGCGCCTTGTGGTGGTCGAGCGGTCAACCATCTCCACCTCGACCGTAGCCGTTGGCTTTCCCGATTTTTTGTCAGGCATTTATTTCTACTGCCTCAGCATTCTTTCGACTGTCTGCACGTATGATCAAAACAATCGTAATAACGAGGAAGTCGCCTGCGATTGACGCCGGCACAAAGCGCGGAATTCAGGGCGCGTCAAGCCCAGCGGATCTCTCGATCCGTCTCGTGGGGCAGTTCGGCGCACCCTTGAACCGGGTGCGCCAAACCGTGAAACCTACTTTTGAATGCAGGTATCGACTGTATCCTTCGTGCACTCATCGAGCCCGGTGAAGACCGGATCTTCAACCGGCTTGCCGGTAATCAGATCCATCATCACCGACGGTGCCTTGTAGCCCATCTCGAATGGCCGCTGGCCGACGAGCGCTGTCACCAGCCCTTCCTTCGCAATGGCGACCTCGTCGCCGATCGTATCGGCGGCACCAATGACGAAATCGTTGCTGGCGATCTTGTCAGCCAGCGGCTTGAACAGGTCGCGATAGGGTTGCGGTGCACCGAACAATGGCCAGCCACCCATAATGCCGAATGCGTCCAAGTCGGGATTGGCCGCGAGGATATCGGTCATTGCCTGAACGCCCTTGGCACCGTCGTCATTGGTGAACACCGGGCAACCGGCGACCTCGGTCCAGCCACCCTCGCCTTTCAGCTCGGTCAAGCCTTTCTGGCCAGTAAGCGTGTCGCGCATTCCTTGTGCGCGGCGTAGAATATTGTCCGCTCCCGGATTGCCTTCGATGGTGCAGATCTTGCCGCCCTTCGGCTTGCCCTTCTTGATGTATTCGCCGATGCGGGCGCCCATCAGATAGTTGTCGGTGCCGAGATAGGTCTTGCGCAACGCTGCATCCTCGGCGGCAAGATCGGCATCGAGCGTCATCACCGGAACCGTCGGATTGGCCGTCTTCAGGGTCTGGGCGATCAGCTTTGCATTTGACGGCGAGATTGCGATTGCAGCCGTGTCCGCCTTGCCCAACATATCCTGAACGATCTGCGCTTCGCCGGCTTCATCGGATGTCGATGCCGGACCGGTGTAGAAGCATTCGTATTCCGCCGTGGGGTTCTCCTTGTTCCATTTCTGGCAACCTTGATTGATTGCTTCGAAGAACGGATTGTCGAGGCCTTTGACGACGATGACAAGTTGCTTCTTGGCCAAGGCCTGCCCGGCGGTCAGTGCTAAAACTGCGGCTGTAAGTAGTAATGCCTTCCTCATAGTTTCCTCCCTTGAAACAGACGGACACCGCGTGCCCGCCACACGAAATCAACCCGGATACCAGACGATGCGAGGCTCCTCCTTCGAACGCTCGTATTGCCAGGCCGAGTCGATAAGCATATCGAGATCGTAGTTTGGCTGCCAATCCAGCAGGTATTTGGCCTTGCTGTTGTCCATCCAATTCGAATGGAAGCGGCTCGGTATGTCGACAGAGCCGAGATTGCGCGTGCGCAAGAGATAGGCGGCGACTTCAGCATAGTCGACGGGTCGATCCATGCAGATATTAAAGAGCTGCCGCTCCGCCCGGGGGTTGTCGATCGCTGCCAATATTGCCGACACAAGGTCGTCGACATGGACGAAATTGCGTTTCAGTGCACGTCCGTCGGCATCCAAGAGCAGCGGCACCGTACCCATCGCCGCATAGCGTCGTGCCGCGTCTTCAGGAACGAGCGTCTTCCAGTCCGGACCGCCAAAGACGTCGTCTCCAAAAGACAGCGAATACTTGAAATCGTCCTTTTCCATGATCCAGGGGGCGCGCAGACAACAGCCATTGAGGCCATACTGAATGCCAAACTGCTCCAGCATCACCTCTTCCAGGACTTTGGACAGCGCATAGCTTCCCGGATAGGCACAATGGCGGGCGTTCTCGGTGATCGGGCCGTCGTGGCGATAGTGGAAATGTCCCACACCCGCATCACCACCGATCAGGATGAACTGGCGTGCCGTGACGCTCGCACGGAACTCCTCGAGCAGCCAAAAGAGACCTTTGACCGTGACATCCATGATGTCTTCAGGCGTTTCCTTGCATGTGGCGAGATGCACGACATGGGTAACGTCATCCAGCGCCTTTGCCACGACATCGCGATCGGCGATCGAGCCTTGGAAGACCTCGACACGGTCGGTCGCCTCGTACAAACGATTATGACAAAGCGCACGAATACGGGCTTTGGAAAATCTCGGATCGTCAAGCAGCCCAGCAATGAAGCGCCGCCCGACCTTGCCCGTCGCACCGGTCACAAGGATCAGCATGCTCTTTCTCCCCCATTGATAGCTAATATCCGGGCGCCACTTTCGTCAAATGATATTTGTCTGACAAAACAGATTTTTGCGACAATAAGGTCAATAGCCGGGACAATGAGTTGACGCTGTCACAGGGTTTTGCGTAAATGCTCCCGATCGCTTTTCCTGGGAGGATACTGGAAAAGAGAACTCGCCGGAGCCTTGCCTCGAAGACAAGCAGGGTTTGGTGTGATGGATAGCCCGCAGGTTTTGGGAGGCGAGGAGGCTGGTGGCGGTTCTTGAGCTCAGCAATATTTCGAAACATTTCGGTGCCATCCAGGCAGTCAACGATGTTTCGTTTTCACTCGAAGCGGGGCAGGTTGTCGGCCTCATGGGCGACAACGGGGCTGGCAAGTCCACACTGGTGAAGATGATCGCCGGCAACTTCCGGCCGAGCCATGGAACCATGCGGCTCGACGGCGCCGATCTCGTGCTTCATCGGCCGAAGGAAGCGCGCCAGCATGGCATCGAGATCGTTCACCAGGACTTGGCGCTCTGCAACAATCTGACGGCGGCAGCGAACGTGTTCCTGGGACGAGAATTGCGCCGCGGCGTATGGCCTCTTCGCATCCTCGACCACAAGGCCATGTACAAGCGCGCCGGCGAGATATTTCGCGAGCTCAAATCCGAGACGCGGGCGCGCGATCTCGTCAAGCAAATGTCAGGTGGCCAGCGGCAAGCGGTCGCGATCGGCCGCACGATGCTGTCGGAAGCAAAAATCGTATTGATGGACGAGCCGACCGCAGCCATTTCCGTGCGCCAGGTCGCTGAGGTTCTGAATCTGATCCGCCAATTGCGGGACCGGGGCATTGTCGTTGTCCTGATCAGCCACCGCATGCCCGACGTCTTTTCGGTCGCCGACCGTGTGATCGTGATGCGGCGAGGCAGAAAAGTAGCCGACAAGCAGATTGCGGCAAGTTCGCCGGAGGAAGTAACGGGACTGATCACCGGCGCCATCGAACAGGTGTGATCGATGCTATCCGTTGCAACAGGAAGGAAGAAGGTCGACGATGGCGATTACACTTGACCAAACGATCGGACAGAAGCAACGGAGCTGGCTTGCAACGATCATGAGCGGCCAGACATTCTGGGTGCTGATTGCAGTCATTCTAGCCTGCATTTTTCTGTCGATGGCAACGGACTCCTTTGCGACGGCGAAGAACATCTACAACATCACCCGCAACGTCACCTTCGTCGCAATTATCGCGCTGGGCATGACGCTGGTCATCATCACCGGCGGCATCGATTTGTCCGTCGGCTCCGTACTTTGCCTGTGCAGCATGGTGCTGGCGGTCGTCATGCATGCGGGATACAGTATTGAAGTCGGCATCGCCGCCTCGATCGGTACGGCTCTTTTGGTCGGCGCTTTCAACGGCGTCTTGATTGCCTATCTCGGCTTCCCCCCTTTCGTCGTCACGCTCGGCATGTTGTCGATTGCGCGCAGCCTTGCGATGGTTGCATCCAACAACACTGTGGTTTTTGAATTCGGACCTGATCACGACAAACTATTGGCGCTGGGTGGCGGCGCCTGGGTTTTTGGCATCGCCAATCCAGTGCTTTACATGGTCGTGCTGGCACTCATTACCGGTTTCGTGCTGCGCTGGACCAAGTTCGGCCGCTATGTCTTTGCGATCGGCGGCAATGAGCACGCCGCGACACTGACAGGCGTTCCCGTGCCGAGGATCAAGGTCATCGTCTATATGATTTCTGCCCTGTCGGCGGGGGTTGCCGGCATCATTCAGACCGGCTGGCTCGGCGCCGTCACCACAAACATCGGCGCCGGGATGGAACTTCAGGTCATTGCCGCCGCGGTTATCGGCGGCGCCAATCTGGCGGGCGGCGTCGGCACCGCCTTTGGAGCCTTGGTCGGCGCCGCACTCATCGAGGTCATCCGTAACAGTCTTGGTTTGCTCGGCATCAACGCGTTCTGGCAAGGTTGCTTTATCGGTGGCGCAATCGTGCTCGCCGTCCTTTTCGACCGACTTCGCAACTTACGACAGGGCGAGTAGACGAACCCGGCTCTTAAGAGATTTCCGCGGCTCGTGCGCGCCAAGAGCGGCCGTACGTTCAAGCAGTCCGACCTCGTTCGGTCTGCTTTATTGTCTGCCCGTTGCCCTTGAAAAAGTGCACCTTCGAGACATCGGCGGTGAGCCCTATTTGGATTCCCGCCTTCGTGTCATGACCGTCGTGCAGGACGAGGCAATCGTGCCCGTCCGGCAGCTTGACGTGGAGCAGCGTTACTGCCCCGGTATATTCACAAAGCCCGACGGTTCCGCGTAGCGTCCCGTCTCGAGGTTCCACGACCGTCAGATGCTCCGGCCTTATCCCGATGGTCTCGGCGGCGGCATCCATTGCCGTTGCGCCTGTCAGCAAAGGCGCGATATCTGCAGGCAGCAGATTCATTTTTGGGCTCCCGATGAACTGCGCCACGAAGGTATTTGCCGGCCGCTCGTATAGGTCCCGGGGGGAGCCGACCTGCTCGACGCGGCCGTCGCGCAGAACGACGATCTTGTCGGCGAGCGTCATCGCTTCGATCTGGTCGTGCGTTACATAGATCATCGTCGTGGAGAGCCGCTTGTGCAGCGCGGCGATTTCAGAGCGCATGTGCACGCGCAATTCTGCATCGAGGTTCGACAGCGGTTCGTCGAACAGGAAGACGTCGGGATTTCCGACGATGGCCCGGCCGATCGCGACGCGTTGCCGCTGACCGCCGGAAAGCTCGCGGGGGTAGCGATCGAGCAATGCTTCGAGCTTCAGCGTGGCGCTTGCTTCATCGACGCGCTTCTGACGCTCCTGTGCCGGAACTTTGCGGACCTTCAGCCCGAAACCCATATTGTCCCGGACGGTCAGGTGCGGATAGAGGGCATAGGATTGGAAGACCATGGCAACACCGCGTTTCGAAGCCGGCACTTCGTTGACCACCCGGCCGCCAATCGCAAGCTCACCGCCGCTGAGATATTCCAGCCCCGAAATCAGCCGCAGCAAGGTGGACTTGCCGCAACCCGACGGACCGACGAATACGACGAACTCGCCCGGATCGATCCTGAGATCGACGCCGCGGATGACCTCGACGGCGCCGAAGCGTTTTTCGATGCCTTTAAGCGATACACTGCTCATGAACGAAAATTCCTCATCCCTTCACGCCTGATAGCGCAAAACTTTCGATGATCTGCCGCTGGGCGATCAGATAGACGATCAGGATCGGCACCACTGCAAGACTTGTAGCGGCAAGCTGCAGGTTCCACAGCGGCAAGCCGTAGCTGTCGTTGAAGTTCGACAAGGCCAAAGGCAGCGTGAACATGTCGAGCGAGCTCAGAAAGATCAGCGGCTCCAGGAACAGGTTCCATGAGAACAGAAAGGTGATGATGGAAACCGCAGCCAGGGCCGGACGCGCCATCGGCAGCGCTATCTTCCACCAGACGCCGAAGCGTGAGAGGCCGTCCATCTTGCCGGCTTCTTCCAACTCCTTGGGCAGGGCCAGGAAATACTGGCGCATCAGAAACGTTGCCATCACCCCATGAGGGCCGAAGGTGGGCAGCAGGATCAGCGGCCAGTGAGTATCCACCAAACCAAACCAGCGCATGAGGAAGAAGTTCGGAATGATCGTCACTTCCTCCGGCACCATGAGCGCCGAGATTAGAAAAAGCATAAGCAGCCCGGCACCGGCAAACCGCATGCGCGCCAGCGCATAACCGGCCAGAGACGAGATGATGAGGGTGAGCGCCGTCACCACGATCGCGATGTAAAGCGAGTTGAAATACTGCCGCGCGAACGGCTGGTATGTGAACACTTCGACGAAATTCTGCCAGCGCCAAACGCGCGGAATAAGCGTCGGTGCACCGAATATCTCGGTCACGCTCTTGAAGCCGGCAGATACCATCCAAACGAATGGGAAAACAAAAGGAATGGCGGCGATCAAGAGTGCGATCGTCCAGCAGGCGCGGTAGAGGATCTGGATTTGGGGCTGGGTCACTCCGATCCCTTTCTCCGCAGCATCACCTGCACCAGGGTCAGCGCCATGATCATCACGAACATGATCATCGCGAGCGCCGAGGCATAGCCGACATTGAAGAACTTGAAGCCCTGCTGGTAGATGTAGAAGGCAAGCACCAATGTGCCGTTTTCCGGGCCGCCACCGGTCATCTGGTATATGTGATCGAAGACCTTGAAAGAGCCGATCGTCGTGATGACCATGATGACCAGCGTGGTCGGCGCCAGCAACGGCCAGGTGATCATGCTGAAAATCTGCCGGCGTGAGGCGCCCTCCAGACGCGCTGCCTCTTCATAGTCCCGCGGGATTGCCTGCAGCGCCGCAATATAGAGGATCATGTTGAGGCCGACCATTTTGATGACGCGGGTCACGATGACCGCTGCCATCGCCCAGCTCGGTTCACGCAGCCAGTTTGGGCCGGTGATCCCGACCAGCGCCAGTACCTGGTTGATGAAACCGCCTTCTCCCTGCAGCAGAAAATTCCAGACGATCGCCCAGGCGATGGCCGAGGTGATGACGGGAGCGAAAAACACCGTGCGAAAGAACACGACCCCGAAGAACGGCCGGGAAAGGGCGAGCGCCAAGGCGAGCGCGAGCGCCATGTTGAGCGGCACGAGACCGATCGCGAAAATAACCGAATTGCGTACCACCAGCCAAAAGTCAGGGTTTTCGAAGAGCGCATTCTGAAAATTGGCAAGGCCTACGAAGGTGGCCTGCTGGCTGAGCAGGTTCCATTCGGTCATTGAATAATAGACCACTGCGCAGAGCGGACCGAGGAAGAAGATGAGGAAACCGATGAGGGTGGGGCTGACAAACAGCCACGCCTCCATCATCTCTCTCATCTTCAACGTCAGCCAGGTCTTTTGGCCGGTTCGAATGGAGTTATGAACGGTATCGGCCATCTTCGTTCTGATCAAAGCAGCGGTTGGATTGCCGCGCAGATGCCCTTGATGGCGGCATCGACATCGGCATCCGGCTTCCACAAGGCATCGACGCGAGGCGCCATGGCGGCAAGGATCTGTGGCGCTTTTTCGTTAGCCGAAACCACCCGGCCCTTTTCTATGGCGGCAGCCACATTCTTCATCATCTCGGGCGGCACGAGCTTGTTGCCGTTGATGAATGCATCGGCCTGCAGAACGCTCTTGCGGGCGGGCGGGAAGAACTGCGCCATGGTGGCGACGTTTTCCTTGTTGGTCATATGCGCCACGAATTCCGCGGCGATTTCCGTATTCTTGCCTTGGGCGAACACAACAAGACCGGCCTGGCCGATAACGGGTGACTCACCACCTGGGCCGGTGGGCAACGGTGCGATGCCCCACTTGAAGCCGGCTTCCGCCATCTTCGAAGCGCGGGAAATCTGGTTGACCGTCATCGCCGAATTGCCGGAAAAGTAATCGCCCTGTTCGCCCGGCGGAACGATGGACTTGTCCTTGAAGACCATGTCATGCAGCTGCTTGACCGCCTTGACCGCTTCGGGCTTGTCGAAGCCGCATTCCTTGTTCGACCAGATATCGCCACCATAGGCGCGGATTGGCGGCAGAAGGGCATGGGTCATGCGAGAGGCATAGCCTTCGCCATCCTTGAACTCGAAGCCCCATTTGCCGGGATTGGTTTCCGCGAGCTTCTTGGAGACTTCCTGGAACTTGTCCATGTTCCATTCGCCCTTGGTGGCGAGCGTCAGCGGATCTTCGAGCCCGGCTTTGTCGAACATGTCCTTGTTGTAGTAGATCATGAAAGGCGAGGTGGAGAACGGAATGCCGTAGACCGTTTCATCCTTCTGCCAGAGGCCCATGGCCGGCTTCGAAAAATCGTCGAAATCATAGCCTTCCGCCGCCTTGAGCGTCGGGCCGAGATCCATCAGAAGATTGGCGTTTTCGAAAGCCGGAGCGGCATCCTCCATCATCCAGGCTATGTCGGGAGCATTGCCGCCGGCGATCTGGAAGGTCAGTTTCTGCGTGTAGTCGCTGACCGGCACGGTCTCGAACTTCACGTTCACATCGGGGTGTGTGGCTTTGAAGCTCTCCGCAATGCCATTCAGCATCTTCAGATGCGCCTCGCTCCCGGTCCAGACCGTCATGCGGAGATCCGTCGCGAAGACGGCAGACGTCGATATGCACAATGTCAACGCGGATGCTGCGATACCTGCTAATGCGGCCTTCATGGTTTCCTCCCTTTTTGGTCGTCGGCAATCAGCCTTCACCGACTGAATGCAAACGGCATTCGCCTGGAATTTGGCTGCAAGCTGCGGCGGATGGTTCCGCCGCATGATCTCGAAAACCTTGCCGCAGGCCGCTCACCCGGCAGCGTGCGGAAGGTTCCCGGGCGCGTCTCCGATCGACCATCCTCCGTCGACCGGGATATTTGCACCCGTAATGTAGCTGGCAGCATCGCTGCACAAAAAAACAAACGCCCCAACCAGGTCCTGCGGCTGGCCCGGCCTGCCCATAGGGATCTTGGCGGCTACCGCTTTGCGGAACGCCGGGTCGCCGTAGCGCGCGGCATTGGCTTCGATCTCGATCGCACCCGGCGAAACCACATTCAGCGTGACGCCGCGATGGCCGGTTTCGCGCGCAATCGACCTGATCGCGGTCAACTGCGCCGCCTTGAGCGACGCATAAACAACCGTTTCCGCCCGCGGCCGCCCCGCCATGATACTGCCTGTGGCGACGACCCTGCCCCAGCCCCGCTCGGCCATCGGTGGAACCAGCTTTGCCGTCAGCGTCAGCAGCGCCGAGAAATTCGATGCCACATGGGCGTTGACATGCGCCTCATCCAATTCCTGCCAGGGCCGCCGATGTTCGATGGCGGCATTGGCAATGAGGATATCGATCGGGCCGTATGTTCCCAGCACTTCATCGGCAAAAGCCCGCGTCGCACGCCCGTCGGTGAAGTCTGCTTCCAGTACCGGCGCTGTGCCGCCGGTCGCCCGGGCCACCTCACGCGCACCCGTCTCATTGCCGAAATGATGCAGGATCAGTTCCGCTCCATGCTCCGCAAGGCCAAGCGCAACAGCTCGGCCGATGCCGGAACTGCCACCGGTTACCAGCACGCGCCGGCCTTTCAGTGAGAAGCGCGCGGCGCTCATCGCTCGGCATCTTTCAACTTGTCGGCCACCTCGAGCGAGGCAATGTCGGCAGCTTCGAAATGCTCCCGGATTTTTTGCTCGGCGAGATCGGCATCACCAACTGCAATTGCATCGTAGATCGCCTGATGCCGGTCAATCGTTGCCCGCCAGTCAGCGTCGCTGCGATTGGCGCGACGTGAAAACAATTCCGACACCTCGCGCTGCACGGAACGCATGCTCTCCATGTGCACGCGGATCATGTAATTACCCGTCGTCACGGCAAGGCCAAGGTGAAACAGGATATCGGCGGCGGTAAAGCCGGAAGGCTCCTGCACGGAAGCCAGCATGCCCGCCAAGCCCTGCCGCATGATATCCAGACCTTCCGGATCGCGACGTTCGGCAGCGAGCCGGGCAATTCCCGTCTCGACGACGCGGCGCATTTCATTGGCTTCGCGCAGCCGCTTGAGACTGGAACGCACCGCGTAGCCGTAGATTTTGTCCATCGAGTCGCCGCTCAGCGCCTTGGCGCGGGCAACCTTGCCTTGTTGGGTGAAGATCAGCCCGGCTGCCGTCAGCTGGCGAAGCGCCTCGCGGGCGATCGGCTTCGAGACACCGAACTCCCTGGCGATCTCCCCTTCGGGCGGCAACGGCTCGCCAGGCGAGATGCGTCCATCAAAGAGTGCGGCGGCAATCGCATCGGACACCCCATCCGCCAACCGCGAAGGGTTGGGCGGCTTGGCGGTGAAAACGGGTTTCCTTTCGGGAATTTCAGTCATCTCGGTCCTCATATTCACAAAGCTAACAGGCAGTTTCCAACTTAGCAACTAGGTTTATCAGTTGCCAAGTCGCCAACATCTAGCTAGGAATAACAGACACGCCCCAAAGCAGCGAGCAAAACCAAGAGCAGCGAGCAAAACATTGGGAACGAAAGAGCCGATGGATTCTGTGCAACGTTCGACCGGACAGGCGATCCTCATTTCAGATGTCGTCGCCCATCCGCTCAGCCAGACGCTGCCCAAACCGACCGTCACGTCCTGGGGCACCTATCACAAGGTCTCGATGGTTCTCGTCGAGGTGCGCACTGATGCCGGCATCGTCGGCGTCGGGGAGGTTTTGGCCCGGTTTTCGCCCAAGGCTTATGCGGAACTGATCGAAACCTCGTTAAAGCCACGGCTGATCGGACAGGACGCACGCAATATCGGCGCGCTCTGGCAATCCATGCGGCGCTCGCTGTCAGGCCGCGCCGGCGGCATGCTGATCGAGGCGATCGCTGGCGTCGATATTGCGCTGTGGGACATCATGGGCAAGGCCGCCGGCATGCCGATCGCCAGGCTGCTTGGCGGCATCGGCCGGGAAGCGATCGAGGTCTATGCCGCCGCCGTAAACTGGGTCGACGATGCTGAGGCGGATCGGGAACTGGAGCGCTATATCGGCGAGGGATTCCCGCGCATCAAAGTCAAGATGGCCAATCCCGTCAGGGAAGCCTGCCGGCGCATCGAACGGCTGCGCAAGCGCGCCGGCGACGATATCGAACTCTGTGTCGATGCCAACTGGGCCTATGATCTGGACCAGGCGATCGAAGTCGGCAGGGCGCTTTCGGCCAACGGCTACTTCTGGTTCGAGGAGCCGCTGGCGCCGGAAAACGAGCAAGGCTACGTAGAACTTCGCAAACGCTGCGACGTGCCGCTCGCAGCCGGAGAGAGCAACTTTACCGCCGATCAGGCGCACCGTCTCGTCGCCAACCGAACCCTTTCAATTCTGCAGCCGGATGTCGCGCGTGCCGGCGGCATATCCGAAACACGGCGTATGGCCGACTATGCCGCCCTGCACGATGTGGGCTACGCCCCGCATATCGGCATGTCCGGCATTATCTGCGAGACGGCCAGCGCGCATCTGGCGGCCGCCCTTCCGAATTTCCGGGTGATGGAATGCGAATGCGATCTTAGCCCCTTCAAGCGCGACCTGGCCGATCTGGCGCCCGGCTGCCTACGCCAGAAGAATGGCCGGCTCGACGTGCCGACACGGCCGGGTCTCGGCATCGAAATCGATTGGGGCGCCGTCAAACGGCTCCGCATACAGTGAGGTCAACGCCATAATGACGACATCAGTCCCCTCTTCCACAACCGACATGATGGAAGCCATGAGGCTCGCCATGCTTCGCGCAGATCCGGCGCTCAGCCGTTTCGATCCTCTGCCGCGCATCCTGTCCTTTGACGATTTTTCGCGCGGGCATTGCGGCTGGTCACAGTTGGTCGGCAATTACGAGGACAGCCTCGACGTCATGCTGCCCGGCTTTGCCCAGCACTCGAGCGCCATGCTCTCAACGCTCGGGCATTGGGATGCAGGATCCCACGGCGGTATGGATTCGTCCTATGCGCTGAAGATCGCCACAAAGGCGAAACCCGGTGCGCAGAACGTTGCAATCAAGCGCCATACCTTCCGCAAGCGCGGGCCGATCCGCTTCGAGATTTTCTTCACGTTCAAGCCGGAGGCGACGGAACTGAAACTATCGGAAACCGACGTGCGATCGATCGGCTTCCTGTTCGACCTGCAATGCGGTGATCGCGACGGAGACGGCGAGCGGGTTATGCCACATCTGCGCTTTCTCAACGCACTCGACGGCAAGCACCTGCAGAAATGGCAGTACAAACGTGAGACCACGTCCTTCACCGCCATCGGCCGGGAAGACAAGACCGTTAGCCACTATCACCTGGCGCCTGAAGGCTGGCTGGACTTGCCGGATGGTGAACAACGGCTCTGCTACAACGAGATCCCGACGAAGGTGAACTGGAGCTATATGCGCTTCGATTTCGACCTTGCCTCCATGAAGGCGACCGGCTTGCAGTGCAACGACCGGAATTTCGATGTGTCCGGCTTCGAGTCGATCCGGATTCCGGCGATGAAAAACCTCTGGTGCATGCTGAACTTCTGCCTGTTCGCCGAGACGGATGTCGCCAAGCGTGCCTTTCTCTACGTCGATTCCATCTGCATTTCAGGGGATTTTTGATGCTTCCCGAAAACATCACGGCGGTGATAACCCGCAATGAGCGCTGGAGCGGCGACGCCGCGAGCGAACCCTATGAGGCCGGCTGGGCGCATGAAGCCGTGTTCTTTATTCGGGCATTGAAGCCTCCCGTCGGCACTGCACCCAAGGGTTGGGTGGAGATCTCGCCTGACGGCATGCACTGGGTTCGAGAAGGAACGGAATTCGCCATGCCTGGCGAACAGGACGGCGTTGCCGTCGCCCGGCTCAACGCCTTCGGCAATTGGCTGCGCGTTGCGACCCGCTTTGCCGATGGCGCTGAATGCACCGTGCTGGTGACCCTTCATCTGAAGGCCTGACTTGAGATAACGCGGGTATCGCTTCCGCGCTTTCTCCTTCCGTCAGCCAAGATAAGCGCCTTGGGCCAGAAGTTCCCTGCGCAAATCCGCCTAGTCGACATGCCGGGGGCTTGCCCTGTTGCCGACCGAAAGTGCCGCGGCAACACCGGCCGCCTGGCCGAGCGCAAAACAGGGCGGCATGACGCGAATGGCACTGAGCGCCTCATGCGTCGCCGAAACGGCGCGGCCGGACACCAACAGGCCCTCATGAACGCGCGGCAGCATGACCCGGTAAGGTATCTGGTAAATATTGGCCGCATCAAGCCCCTGGCCACCGGTACCACCGCCCGAGCCTGTGGGGTCGTGAATATCGAGCGGATAGCCGCACAATGCCACGACATCGTCGAAGGGGCGGCCGGAATGCAAGTCTTGCAGCGTCAGTTCGTAGGCGCCATCGATCCGTCGGGTTTCCCGCACGCCGATCTGGGTTGCCGTGTCCCGCAGTTCCACCTGTTCGAAGCCGGGCAGATTGTCGCGGAAGAAATCGAGCAGCGCCACTGTCTGCTCGCGGCCTTCAACCTCGGCAAGCGAGAGCTCAAGGGAGTCAGCCCCATTGCGGCGCAACACGCGGCCGGTATTGATGCGCCAGACGCCCGGTTCCATGGTCTTGTAGAGGCCGATGCCGCGGCGAGGCGCGGGAAAGCGGCCTTCTGCCGTCGCCTTGGCGACGATCGAGGCGAAAGGCCGAAAGTCCTGCGGATGCGCGCGGATGTAATCCTCCACCACCTGGTCATCGACATTCTGCACGCGGAAGAACAATGTTTGCGGCTGGGAAAGGCCGTCGCTTTCCCGCCCCTGACGGGTATGGACGCCGGCATAATGGGCGACATCGCCATCAGCCGAGCAATCGACGACGACCTTCGCACGAGCGCTCCTCAGCCCTTGCCGGCGCAAACAACCCCGAGCACCGGGGATTGTCCGCATCATGGTCATCGACGATGGCATCCACGACCATGGTGTGCAGCAACAATTCCACTCCTGCCTCGACGCACATACGCTGCGCCGCGACCTTCGCCGCCTCAGGCTGGAAAGGGGTCACCTTGTCATGGCCGTAGACGATGAAGCCGCAATAGGCCGAACCTGCCGGGATGGTACTCGGATGCAGCGCGCCGCCGAGCGCCATCATCCGCTGAACGAATTCTTCGTAGATGCCGCGGATCAGTTGCTGGCTGCCATCGAGCGAATAGGAGGTCATGCAGGGGCCGACGAGGCCCGCCGTGAGATTGCCGCCGAGGAAGCCGTAGCGCTCCACAAGACGTACCCGCACGCCAAGACGTGCCGCCGCGACCGCGGCCGATAATCCCGATAGTCCGCCCCCGATGACGAGCACATCGACATCATCGAGTTCGGGAATATCGGCCGAATAGGCATAACGGCGGGCTCTGCTGCATACGTTTATCCCCTCCCCGTCTAGCGGAACATCGATCCGCCATCGACATCGAGCGCGGCGCCGTAGGTAAAGCTGGCTGCATCCGAGCACAGGAACATGATTGCCGCCGCCATGTCCTCCGGCCGCCCCATGCGCCGCATCGGCAGATTGCCGGCAATACGGTCCTTCAGCGACTGGTCGATATGGGAGTGCATCGGGGAATCCGTCGGCCCGGGGTTCAGCGCGTTAATGCGGATCTTCTTGCCCGCAAGTTCCCGCGCCACCGATTTGACCATCGACAGGGTCCCGGCCTTCGATGCCGCATAGGCGGTATCGGCAATCAGCCCGCCGCCGCCATGCACGCCGGCATCCGAGGCGATGCAGACGATGTTGCCGCCATCGGGGTTGTCGAGCATGCGTTTGACTGCGCCCTGCACGACGAAGAAGCTGCCGAGCAGATTGACGTCGAGCACGCGGTGCCAATGCGCCCGATCCTGCTCGAATATACGCTTGGCCGTGATGATCGCCGCACATGTCACGACGTTGTCAAGGCGCGCGAGATTGGCGTCGCAATAATCGAAAGCCCTGTCGATGCTTTCCTGATTGCTGACATCCACCGTCACGGTATGGACAGCCGTGCCGTCATTGCGCAGCTCCGCACCGTAGCGCTTCAACCCCGCCTCATCACGATCGGCCATGACGACTTCCGCGCCCTTGCTGGCGAAGGCCCTTGCAGTTTCAAGACCCATCCCGCTCGCTGCGCCCGTGATTAAGACCGTTCGGCCCGCAAAACTATCGTCGGAAAAAGTAGCATAAGTCCCAGGCATCGTCGCAGCGTCCTTCATTAAGGGCAGCCCAAACAACCAGTCAGCGGGCCCGCCTCTCTATCTTTAGCAACGTAGCAACTATGTTATATAGTTGTAAAGTGCGATGTGGAGGCGGTATGCTATCTGGCAGTAGTATCCCGACCAGAAAGGCGCCGTGGATCGAACGGGCAAGCTCTGACGAAAGTTGCCGGAAGGTGGCCGAATTTGCTGTAGCAGTTCCAACGTCAAATCTTGGGTCGGCAGCGCCATTCGGCAAAAACAACAAAGCCCCGGCCGTTTTACGGTCCGGGGCTTTTGCGTATTATTTTTATGGAATTTGGTTTCGGTTTGAGGCTTTGCCCCGTTCGGGTCTTAAACAGTTCAGTGGACTGTTTTATCGGGCGGGCCCGATCGACCGCTCACCCTTCAGGTTATGGTGAGCTCTGCGAACGAGGAGCTACCATCGCCAGGGAAAGCGAAGCTTTTCCGCCAGCGATAAGAAGGTAGATGCTGATCTTTAAGAGGAAGGATTTGGTTGCGGGGGCAGGATTTGTAGTTTTCTGTCCCGCTGCGTCGGCTACGCCTTCTTGCGGGCCCCTGATTAGGCATTAAACCCTCGACCCGTTACCAAACAAAAAGCCGCCCTGAAGGCGGCTATTTGTTTGGTTGCGGGGGCAGGATTTGAACCTGCGGCCTTCAGGTTATGGTCCGCAGGACGAGGAGCTACCGTCGCCAGCGAAGATGAAGTCTTCGCGCCAGCGATATTGCTCTCTTCTGGCAACACAAAAAGCCCCTGCATGGCAGGGGCTTGGGAGTATCTAAGGGAAGGATTGGTTGCGGGGGCAGGATTTGAACCTGCGGCCTTCAGGTTATGAGCCTGACGAGCTACCGGGCTGCTCCACCCCGCGCCAGAGCAAATCATTGAGATTTGCTGATGTATTGTAACACAAAAGGCCGCTTGTGAGCGGCCCTTTTTGTTCGGCATGGGCCGCAGAGTTTGTTCTGAGAAGATTGTTTTACATCAGTTGCGTTTTGCAGACCTGGCAGCGACCTACTCTCCCGCGTCTTAAGACGAAGTACCATGGGCGCAGGGGCGTTTCACGGCCGTGTTCGGAAAGGGAACGGGTGCAGCCACCCCGCCATAACCACCAGGTCGGCAAAGCGCAACTATATGTTTTGAGAAGCTGGCAGGCGTTAGCCTGTTTTCTTTTTTTGAACACGTCTTTGAACCTTCTTGAGGGCGTCGGAGCAGCGCTCCGCAAGGCCAAGTGGCCGTCGCGCCTTGTGGCGCGGCCCGTCCGGAGCGAAGCGGCAAAGCCGCGACAGCGCCAGGACAAAGGTCTGGCACATCGAACGAAGTTCGATGAGCATAGTCAATGAGAACGATCAAGCCAATCGAGCTATTAGTACCGGTAAGCTTCATGCGTTGCCGCACTTCCACACCCGGCCTATCAACGTGGTCGTCTTCCACGGCTCTGATAGGGAATACTCGTTTTCAGGTGGGTTTCCCGCTTAGATGCCTTCAGCGGTTATCCCGTCCATATGTAGCTACCCTGCTATGCCCTTGGCAGGACAACAGGTCCACCAGAGATATGTCCATCCCGGTCCTCTCGTACTAGGGACAGATCCTGTCAATATTCCTACACCCACGGCAGATAGGGACCGAACTGTCTCACGACGTTCTGAACCCAGCTCACGTACCGCTTTAATTGGCGAACAGCCAAACCCTTGGGACCTGCTCCAGCCCCAGGATGCGATGAGCCGACATCGAGGTGCCAAACAACCCCGTCGATATGGACTCTTGGGGGTCATCAGCCTGTTATCCCCGGCGTACCTTTTATCCGTTGAGCGATGGCCCTTCCACGCGGGACCACCGGATCACTATGACCGACTTTCGTCTCTGCTCGACTTGTCAGTCTCGCAGTCAGGCGGGCTTATGCCATTGCACTCGACGACCGATTTCCGACCGGTCTGAGCCCACCATCGCGCGCCTCCGTTACTCTTTCGGAGGCGACCGCCCCAGTCAAACTACCCACCATACACTGTCCCGGACCCGGATGACGGGCCGCGGTTAGACATCCATGACGATAAGGGTGGTATTTCAAGGATGGCTCCACGGAAACTGGCGTCCCCGCTTCAAAGCCTACCACCTATCCTACACATGCCGACACGAATGCCAGTGTAAAGCTATAGTAAAGGTGCACGGGGTCTTTCCGTCTGACCGCAGGAACCCCGCATCTTCACGGGGAATTCAATTTCACTGAGTCTATGTTGGAGACAGCGGGGAAGTCGTTACGCCATTCGTGCAGGTCGGAACTTACCCGACAAGGAATTTCGCTACCTTAGGACCGTTATAGTTACGGCCGCCGTTTACTGGGGCTTCGATTCAAAGCTTGCACCTCTCCTCTTAACCTTCCAGCACCGGGCAGGCGTCAGACCCTATACGTCGTCTTGCGACTTCGCAGAGCCCTGTGTTTTTGATAAACAGTCGCTACCCCCTGGTCTGTGCCACCCCATAATAGTTGCCTACCATGGGGTCACGCTTCTTCCGAAGTTACGCGTGCAATTTGCCGAGTTCCTTCAACATAGTTCTCTCAAGCGCCTTGGTATACTCTACCTGACCACCTGTGTCGGTTTCGGGTACGGTCTATACGGTGGAGCTATTTCCTGGAACCGCTCCGCTGCCCATCCAATCCAATAAGAATGAACAACTTGTGCAATCCGTCACTACCACCAGGCCCACGAATATTAACGTGGTTCCCATCGACTACGCATTTCTGCCTCGCCTTAGGGGCCGGCTAACCCTGCTCAGATTAACTTTAAGCAGGAACCCTTGGTCTTTCGGCGAGAGGGTCTCTCACCCTCTTTATCGTTACTCATGTCAACATTCGCACTTCCGATACCTCCAGGAGCCCTCACGGGTCTCCCTTCATCAGCTTACGGAACGCTCCGCTACCACTTGCGATTACTCGCAAATCCTCAGCTTCGGTGCATGGCTTCAGCCCCGTTACATTTTCGGCGCAAAGACCCTTATTTAGACCAGTGAGCTGTTACGCTTTCTTTAAATGATGGCTGCTTCTAAGCCAACATCCTGGTTGTTTTGGGATCCTCACATCCTTTCCCACTTAGCCATGACTTGGGGACCTTAGCTGGAGGTTAGGGTTGTTGCCCTTTTCACGACGGACGTTAGCACCCGCCGTGTGTCTGCCGAGTAGTACTCCCCGGTATTCGGAGTTTGGTTAGGATCAGTAAGACGGTGAGTCCCCATAGCCCATCCAGTGCTCTACCCCCGGGGGTATTCGCTCGACGCTCTACCTAAATAGATTTCGCGGAGAACCAGCTATTTCCGAGTTTGATTGGCCTTTCACCCCTAGCCACAAGTCATCCCAATCTATTGCAACAGATGCGGGTTCGGTCCTCCAGTTGGTGTTACCCAACCTTCAACCTGCTCATGGCTAGATCACTCGGTTTCGGGTCTAATGCAACAAACTAAATCGCCCTATTCAGACTCGCTTTCGCTTCGCCTACACCTACCGGCTTAAGCTTGCTTGTTACACTAAGTCGTTGACCCATTATACAAAAGGTACGCCGTCACCCTTGCGGGCTCCGACTGTTTGTAGGCATCCGGTTTCAGGTTCTATTTCACTCCCCTTGTCGGGGTGCTTTTCACCTTTCCCTCACGGTACTTGTTCGCTATCGGTCATGCACGAGTACTTAGGCTTGGAGAGTGGTCTCCCCATGTTCAGACAGGATTTCTCGTGTCCCGCCCTACTCTAGGACAATCATGATATCTACGCGTACGGGGCTGTCACCCACTACGGCCGCACTTTCCAGAGCGTTCCACTTTAATCACAATTGCCACTGGCCTGGTCCGCGTTCGCTCGCCACTACTTGCGGAGTCTCGGTTGATGTCCTTTCCTGCAGGTACTTAGATGTTTCAGTTCCCTGCGTTCGCTTCTTACACCCTATGTATTCAGGTGTAGATACCTTATCACAATACCTAGAAACCATTCGGGTTTTCACTCACGCCAGACAACCGGCGACGCACTCCGCACAGCATGGGAAACTCCCATACAGGCCAGAGGCCGTCGGCGATCGTTCGCCGTAATGTCGGATCGAAGATCCGACAACCAGAATGATTTTCTAGGTATTTAAGGTGGGTTGCCCCATTCGGAGATCCATGGATCAAAGCTCATTCGCAGCTCCCCACGGCTTTTCGCAGCGTATCACGTCCTTCATCGCCTGTGCATGCCAAGGCATCCACCAAATGCCCTTACGACACTTAATCGTTCTCATTGCCAATGCTCATCGTCTCGTTGCCCATTCCAAAGGAATGGCAACAGACCGGGTTACCTTTTACAACCCAGTCAATCCAACAATGCCATTAACGTGTTCGACAGGTCTGCTTTATTGGAGCTACGCCGAGCAGCTCGCTTGCAGCCTGTCTTAAGACCAGCTTCTCGAGATATGATCCGATACCGCGCGGTCAGGCAACGGTAATCAAGTCGTCCGTCAGATGCAGTCCCTAAAGACCACAAACAACAACGACCCAGAGCGACAAGCTTCCTTCCTACCTCCAGTCCTTCACCCATATCCGGCCGGCTAGGCCATCCATGGGATCATCAGAACTGGGCTCGGACGCCAAGTTAAACCCAAAAGGGCAGAACCCGACACCTGGAAGCCTCCAGATCAATCTTCTCTTCACAATGTATGCAGAACACGCATCAGCTCGTAAG